>NZ_AP021861.1:1842500-4382379 GCF_009177095.1 Lacipirellula parvula | reverse complement strand
GCCTCGCTCTGTCGGCTTCGTTCAGGTGGATTAGCTTGGAAACTCCAGCTCCAGAAAAATCGTCGTTCGTTGAATTCTGGTCCAACCGCCGAATGACAGCAATTGCCGCCGCAGCGATCGCCGGCATCACCCTACATTTGGTGCTTCGGTATGCCACCAGCACTTCCATATTCATCATTGAGTTGCCGCTCTGGTCCGTCCTATTGTTGGGCGGAGTTCCCCTTGTTTTCGAATTGTCCGCGAAAGTTTTAAGGGCCGAATTTGGATCCGATCTACTGGCCGGCATCTCCATCGTGACGGCGATTATCTTAGGCGAGTATCTCGCCGGAGCCCTTGTGGTGCTGATGCTTTCGGGGGGAGAGGCACTGGAGAGTTACGCTATTCGAAGCGCCTCGTCAGTTCTAAGCGCGCTCGCGAAGCGAATGCCATCGTTAGCGCATCAACGGCGAGGTGGCGTGGTAGTGGACGTACCGCTGAGCGATGTAGCCGTTGACGATGTGCTCGTCATCTTTCCGCATGACATTTGTCCGGTCGATGGCGTCGTGATCGAGGGCCGCGGCTCAATGGACGAGTCGTTTCTGACCGGCGAACCTTTTCAGATGTCAAAGACGCCTGGCTCAGAAGTCATCTCTGGAGCAATTAACGGCGAATCGGCGATCGTCATTCGTGCAAGTCGCCCCGCAGCTGACTCTCGGTATTCGAAGATCATGCAAATCATGCTATCTGCTGAGCAGCATCGCCCTCGAATGCGACGGTTGGGAGACACTCTTGGCGCTTACTACACCCCCCTGGCGCTTGCAATCGCTTCACTTGCTTGGTGGATCAGCGGACAACCGCACCGATTTTTAGCGGTGCTCGTAGTCGCAACGCCTTGCCCGCTTCTAATTGCAATTCCCGTCGCCATTATCGGCGCGATTTCTTTGTGCGCTCGCCGCGGCATCATCGTAAAAGATACGGTTGTTCTCGAAACGATTGCTACGTGCACCACGGCGATTTTCGATAAAACGGGCACGCTGACCTATGGACGTCCACGATTGACGGACCAACTTGTGGTCTCAGATGCTGAAGCCGCAGAAGTGCTGACTTTAGTGGCAAGCCTTGAGCGCTATTCAAAACATCCGCTTGCCCGTGCAGTTCTCGCCGCTGCCAAGTCAGCTGGAGTCGCTTTGCAAGAAGTGAGCGAGATAAGCGAACCGCCCGGCCAAGGCCTGCGCGGCATTGTCGCCGGACATACGGTGCAGATTACAAGCCGTGGCGTGATTGCTAGAGATCAACTCGATCGAGGAGACCAGTTACCACCCCACGCCGGCGGCCTTGAGTGTTGCGTAGTTATTGACCAGTGTTATACAGCGACCTACAGGTTTCGCGACGAACCTCGCAGCGAGGGCGCTTCGTTCGTCAAGCACTTACATCCCTACCATGGCTTCACGAGGCTTCTGATTGTTTCAGGAGATCGTGAATCCGAGGTGCGCTACTTAGCCGAGCAGATAGGCATCCGCGAAGTCTACGCTGAGAAGACGCCGGAGGAAAAAGTCGCCATAGTACGTGCGGAAACGCTGAAAGCCAGAACGTTGTATGTCGGGGATGGCATCAACGATGCGCCCGCACTTCTCTCCGCGACGGTGGGAATAGCTATTGGTCAAAACAGTGACATTACCACTGAATCAGCGGGCGTCGTCGTCATGGACAGTTCGCTGGAAAAGGTCGACGAGTTCATGCACATCAGCAGTCGCATGAGACGCATCGCGCTTCAGAGCGCGATTGGCGGGATGTCACTGAGCGTCGCGGGAATGGCGTTGGCTAGCGGCGGTCTGCTACTTCCGGTGGCTGGCGCGGTGACCCAAGAGATCATTGATGTGCTCGCAATACTGAACGCCTTACGTGCTGCACTTCCGCCGAAAAAGCTCTCGGATTTCTCAAAAGCTCAAGTAGAGCCGCCAACGAACCGTTGATCCCTATCGGGCGGTTAACGCCAATCGCCACGCGGTCGTTCTTTAAACCGGCTGGAAACTATGCGCATCGCTTCCAAAATCATTCTGATTACCGGCATTTCTTCGGTGATCGCGGCGGCGGCGAGCTTTCTTCTCAGCAGGACGCTCCTTTTAGGTAGCGGATACGAAGCGTTCATCGTTGGCTTCGCGATATTCCTTATTTGCGGCGGCATTCTCTCGCTATTCTTGCTCCCTCCCGGGAAACGGTAGTAGCTACGTCACGCCGGTGTGAATTCTTCACACCTTCCCATGGGAAGGTCCCATCAACACGTCACCGGACGAGCGCCGCTTCAATTGTGACGCCGGGCCCGAACGCCAGCATCACGGCCGGCAGTCCCGCGCGGCGCCGCTGCAGTTCGCGCAAGATAAACAGCACCGTCGGCGACGACATGTTGCCAAAGTCTCGCAAAATTTGTTCGGACGGAGCCATTTGCTCTGAAGTGAGCGCCAGCGATTCCGCGGCGGCGGCAAGGATGCGGCGGCCGCCGGGATGGATCGCCCACGAACGCACTTCCTGGCGAGCGAGGCCTTGGCGGGCGAGCCAAGCGTCGACCCAAGGCGCCAGCCGCTCTGCAATCAGATCGGGCAACCGCGGCGAAAGAGTCATCTCAAAACCGTGGTCGCCGATCCGCCAACTCATCAAGTCGGCCGAATTCGGTACGACGAATGAAGCGTGATCACCGAGTCTCCAGGCGTCGCCGTTAACGCAACTCGAACGTTCACTGTGATCGGACGATACCACAGCGGCCGCGGCGCCATCGGCGAAGAGGGCGTTAGAGACAATCGTCTGCGGTTGTTCGTTGTATTGAAAGTGCAGGCTGCAGATTTCGGTCACGCAAACGAGTACATTCGCGCGGGGGTCGGCTTTGCAGTACGCCTGAGCGACGCGCAACGCATTCAGCGCTGCGTGACACCCCATGAAACCGACCTGCGTTCGCTGCACGCCGCGCGGGAGAGGGAGCTGCTCGATGAGGCCTAGGTCGAACCCTGGCGCCGAGAAGCCGGTGCAAGTTGCCGTCACGATGTGAGTGATCCGATCCACGGCGAGGTCCGACTCGGCGAGGGCGCGGCGCGCCGCTGCGACGGCCAGTCGCGTCGCCGATTGCTCATAGAGCGCCATTCGCCGACCGGTCGATGGGCCGCCGTCGGCAGGCGAGGTCCGAGGTCGAAAGAAGTCTTGCGTAGCCGGCGGGCCGTCAACGGGCGCTTCGAGGATCGCGCAATGCCGCGAGGCAACGCCGGAACGCCGATACAGGGTGGCGATTGCTCGCTTACTGCGTTCTTCCGACGCGATCAGGTCAGCGGCGATCTCGGCGGCTTCATGCTGCCGGATTGAGTGCTCCGGCACGGCGACGCCGAGGCCGCGAATGACGGGGGCGGACGGCGTCCGCGTGATGCGATGCGTCATCGTGCGCACAGGGGCGCCAACCGGCGTGATGCGAGCGGAGGTTTTCGTCAGAGGGCTCATGCGGCGATCCTTGCAACGGCTTGAGGTCGGTTCAGGCGGCGAACAATCGGGGCGGCGAAACTCGGCAGCGCCGCCGCGACGGCGAACACACGGCGGGCGTAACGCGGCTGGCGAAGCGCAGCGGCGAGGATCCGGTTGAAGAACTGGCCGCCGTGAACATCGCGGCGAAGCGTTCGTTCCCAGGCGGCGGGAAGCTCGGAATGCCACTCATGGCATGCCTGCAGCGCGAAGGACGGCACGGCCGCCGCCGCGGCTAGTCCCCATGCCATTCCTTCGCCCGTGATGGGTTCGGTGTATCCGGCGGCGTCGCCAATGAGGATTATGCGGTGACTAGCGACGCACGCTGGGCGTTGCGTAAGGGGACGCGTGCCGCGGATCGACGCCGTCGAGAGACCGTCGATCGCGGGCAGCCCGCAGCGGGTAAGCGCTTCGCCGATCCAACGGTCGAAGGCCCCGCGACGAGCGACAGCGGCGTCGAAGGCGGCGCCAATGCAGAGCCGCCTGTCGACAAGTCGGGCGACGCCAAGATAACCGTCATCGACAATCGCCATGCTAAGCGTCGCTGGCTCGTAGCCGGCGCTCGTCAGCGTCTCGCTCGGAGCAATGCCCAGGCCGAGCCGCGAGTTCGGGGCCGCGATCGCGGCGAACTCTGAAAGACGCTGCAGCGAAGGTCGACCCAATCCGTCGGCGACGACGACAAGCTCCGCCCTCAAGCGGTCGGCAGTTCCATCGGCCCGTTGCAGAGAAATCGTTCGCGTCGCTATTTCGCGCGCAGCGCTGGCAGCGTCGAGCGGTTCGACGGTTGCTTTCACGCCGGCGAAAAGTTCGACGCCAACCTGCACGGCCGCTACGGCCAGCGCGGCGTCGAACGTCGCGCGATTGACGATGGTTCCGGCTTGGTCGTTGATGGTCACTTGCCGGGCGTCGCGATGGAACGTGATCTGCCTTAACGGCGCCGAAAGTTCGTCACGCAGGGCGACGTCGAGACCACAGTGCCGAAGCACCGAAAGGCCGCGCTCGTTGAGGCAGCCGCCGCAAACTTTGTAGCGCGGTCCGACGGTGCGCTCGAGGAGCGCGACCCGCAGCCCCGCGCGAGCCAGCTGAGAGGCTGCCACCGATCCGGCCGGTCCGGCGCCGATGACGGCCACATTCCAGGGCGTGGGAGCGCTCATCGTACGAACTCCGGAACGGAGACGGCGCAATTCTCCCAAACCAGCGTCAATCGCTCCGGCCAGCGTCGCTCGATCGTCACTCCCTCCAGTCCGGCGGCGTGCGCTAGCTTCAGAAATTCGGCGGCAGTCAGAGCGCTCCGCACCGACGCGGGGCCGTCGAAGCGGACCACAGGCGAGCGCGTCAGCAATCGACAACCCCAACATGCGAGCCAGTAGCCGAAAGCCGAACGGCGGAGGTCGTCCATTACGATCGCGTGTCGCGTCATGCGGCTCAGGCGACGGAGAAGGACGACCGCTTCTGCTTCGTCGAGATGATGCAGAAAAAGCGAGCTGACGATGACGTCGTACCTGCCGTGCAAATCGTCGGTCAACGCGTCGGCTTGAAAGAACAGCACTTCTTGCAGCCCGAGGCGTCGCGCGCGTTCTCGCGCCGCCTCGACGGCCACCGCGGTTCGATCGCAGCCGAATAGCTCCGCCTTAACGCCCGAGCGCCGTGCCCGTCGCGCGACGCCCAGCGTGACGTCGGCGTTGCCGCAGCCGACGTGGAGAATGCGAAGCCGATCGAGCTTTCGTTCTCGAGCGATCCGTTGCAACCGTCGCCACAAATGACCGGCGGTGAGGCTGAACGCATTGATTCGCGCGATCCCGCGGAGCGCATCTTCGAGCGCGGCGGGGGCGATCCCCGGTTCGTCCATTAGCTCCGGCACGCGCTGGCGAGCGCCGAGATTCGGACCGTAGGTAGCGGCCGTTGCCGTGCTTCGCATCATCGCTGATTCCTTTCAGCTTCGCGCCGCGACAGCAAGGTGCGCGACGCGCGTCGCCTCTTCGCGAAGCGCCGTCGTCCGAAATTGATGACGTGGTTGTCCGTAAGTCGCGGGGCGGTCTTGCGGGAAGTTCGCAAGTTGCTCTCGACTCTTATCGACGCAGCGATTTATACCATGTCGGCGTCGAGCGAGAGGCTATGGTGCGACGAGTAGGACGTGCGTGTCAATTGCATCAACCACGCTCACTAGAACTCTTACGACATCGAAAGGAAACCAGGTCGATGATGGACGAGAACGCTCAAAAGTGTGCTGAATCGATACGCCTCTGCGCTGTTTTCGCTTTACTGATAATGTGTCTCAGTGTCATCGTCGGCGAGGTCGCTGGCGCCGCTGATGTTCCCCCAAAGCCTCTAGCGCCCGGCGAAGTTGATGCGACGAATTCTCGCGTTTACATCCGCGTCGAAAAGACAGGCTTCGGGCACGTTCACGGCGTCGTCGGCATGCTGCGTTCGGGACGCGTCACGCTTGATGCCGACCAGGGAGCAGGGCAACTCGTATTCGATACCACCAGCTTTCTAGTCGACGTCGCGTATGCCCGTAAGTATCTCGCCGTCGAAGGCGAAGTTCCCGGCGAGACGCAACGCGAAGTAACTGCCAACATGCTTAGCGCCGAAGTGCTCGACGTGAAGCAATTTCCGACCGCCACGTTCGATATCGCTTCGACGCGCAAGACGCCTCAGCCAAGTCGCCAGGGACTGCCGGTCTACGAATTCATCGGCGAATTCACCCTGCATGGCGTGAAGCGACCGCTAAGGTTTCAGGCCGAGGTCCAGAACCGCGGCGAATTCCTCCGCATCCGCGGCCAGTTTCCGCTCCGACAATCGGAGTACGGCATCAAACCGCTCCGCAAAGCACTCGGCGCCGTCGGCGTGGCCGACGAACTAGCCGTGCACGGCGACATTATCGTGGCCAACGCGGTGAAGTAACGTTCAACGCTCGCACTTGCGCCCAATCGATTAGAAACGTCGCCTAACGATACGATCACACTCTCGCGGAACTCCGGCATGGACGCAGCCTGCTCTGATTCGACCTCAGTCTGGCGCCGCGCCGTCGGACTCGTCGTCGGCGCGACGGCGCAATTGATGTTCGCGATCACCGTCGTGTGGCTCTATGCGTTTCTTTCCAATACGGCCGGCAGTCTTGTCGTGCCGTCGGCGTTCCTCATGATGCTATTGGGGAACATTGGTCTGGCGCTTCTCTTCGCCATTCCGCACAGCCTCCTTCGTCTTCCGCAGGTGCAATCGGCGATTGGTCGCGCGATTGGTCGAGAGTTTTTCGGCGTCTTTTACTGCATCGTCACTTGCCTCTCGCTGTGGTGCGTGTTCTTGGGTTGGCGAGGAAGCGACAACGTCATTTGGGAACTTCATGGTTGGCCTCGCAGGCTCGTCGTCTCGGCGTTCCACCTCTCATGGATCGCTCTCGGCTACAGTCTGCTGCTCACCGGCCTGGGCTATCAAACGGGATACACCGAGTGGAGCCGCTGGGCTCGGCGGCAGCCGCTGCCGCGCCGTCGGTTCACGCCGACGGGCGCTTATCTTTGGCTGCGACATCCCGTTTACCTCAGTTTTGCCGGGTTGATCTGGTTTACGCCCAGGATGACGTTCGACCACGCCATACTCACCGGGGTGTGGACCCTGTACCTCGCTATCGGCAGTTATTTGAAAGACGAACGCTTGGCTTACTACATGGGGGAGGAGTATCGGCAATACCAGCAGCAAGTGCCAGGCTATCCGCTGATGCTCGTCGGCCCGTTGGGCCGGCGGCGGAAGGGTTCATGACCCGCGTACGTCAGGGTACGAGCGATCGAACGACAACTCGCCGCAGGTCCGAATCTTAACTGCGCCGCCATTGTGGAGTCCTCCTTGCGATTCTGTTGTTTAACGCCGGGAATAATAAATAGCTCCTGTACGCGCCCATCGAATCGAGTACTCGCACCTCCATCGATCGCGGCTAGCAAATGACATAACTGGCCTCTCCGTCAGACCACTTGGATCAAAACTTGATCCTTCTGCGAACGCCTTCCTGAAAAATGCCGTTTGTTGGTTTCCACTTTTTGTGCGGAAACGCAACAGACGACTATTTCAGGAGGAAAAGATGATTAAGCGAATCAGCACGCTGCGAACGGACTCTGAATGGGTCCATATAATTACAGAGCCTCAGTTTGACGCATTCGCGGACCGCCTTGACCGCTGCGAGACGGACTTGTTCGACACAATTCACGAAGCAATACGGGATCGGCACGAAGAGGCGACGCGGTGCGACTTCGACGGGATGCAACATCCCGTTTGGAATCTCTGCACCCACGATCTTTCGTTCTTCTACCAAATGCTTCCAGGGCACATAGAAATAGCCGGCCTGAGTTCGTTGATAACGGACGTCCCATTGATGGCCTCCGAAGACTTCTACGCGGATTTCTCTGATTGCGAACACTCGCGGTACAATCCACAGCCACCCAACATTCTCATTGCCCGTCTCAGAACTAGCGACTAGGCCTCGTCCCCGCAGCGCCCACTCCGCCATTTCTTCTTCGATCTTCAGGCGGCCAAAGCCTCATCACCTTCCCCGAACGGCTTGACGATGTCCCGCTTCATGCGAAGAACGCTCGCCGGCAGTTTTGACTGACCTGCTGCCTGACGCCGTGAATTGATCATCCGCAACAACGCCAATAGTTGCTTCCTAACAGGCGCGTAGGGTTCAAAGGGGAGATTCCAAAGCCCCCTGGCAATCCATTCAGCGCTTCGTCTTGTCGAGAGCTCGATGAGATAGGGCTTCAGCATTCGCAGTTGTTCGCGAGCGATTTGAACTCGAACGCGATACCTACCGTCAGGCTCAGCCTCGGCAGCTCCCGACTCCTTCTTCAAGAACTCCCCTCGCCTCATAGTCAGCGAGTAACCGGCAAAGTGGATGGGGTGCTTCCGCACATCCTTCACTGCTGTTCCTTCTTCCAGGAAGAATCGATGCGTCCCGTGAGTCGCCACGATCAGCCAGTCTCGCTCAAAGTCATCGCGCTCGGCACCACCCGGATGCGCTTGAACGAGCTCGGACTGCCTTGCCCGAACACTCGCTCTGCTCCGCTGGTCGCTCCCGCGACTAGCGTTGCAAACTCCTACTGAGGCCACACTCCCCTGCACTGGCGTTTCAATCACGCAGCCGACGAAGCTGCGCACCGGATACCAACCCGGCGGCCAGAGCAGATCCTGCGTTAGCCATGTTCCTCTTCAACGAGGGTCTCGTGACTAGCAGGGATTAGCCTGCTAGATCAACAAAGGCTTTATGTCTCGCCGTCAGGCGAGCATAGTTTCAAGGAACTCGTCGTTCCTCATTTCAGGGGACAAAACGTAGAAACTTCCCCTTACCCATAAGCCAGGATCGTTCGTCATAAGCGAGTTTCTATCGAAACTTGCTGACATGCTTGGCAACGACTCCCTCATCGACTGACCGCCAAGCCCTTCTGATGGGCCTTTCGTAGTTGAGCTATTCGCGGCTTGAGGATTTGCCCCAAGTCCCCGGTCGAGTCACCGACCGGCGGCTGCCCTCGCGGACATGCCGGCTCCCTACGGCGGCGCACGTTGAGCGAACCTCAAGAGAGGCCCGAACCCCGTGGGCGGATTAAGTCGCAAGTCTCCTACGCAGGAGACTGCAACCGCACCGACTTTGAAACATGACGGCCTTGGACAGAACTTCTTCCAAGGGTTTTCCGCATCGCCCACAGTTTGGGCGACAGAAAGATAAGACTTTCGTCTCTATCGGATAGAACCTACCGGATTACTTCGACGTCGGTCGCTGCCATACAAAGGCAGCGTCGACAATTCGAGATTACTCGGAGGAGCCTCCGTCGAACAGGGCGAGCACCTCTCGATGCAACCCAGCTCTACAGCTCAGACTCGCGACGACTGGTAAGGTCCGTCTCCTTAATCAGCTGGTGAGGCTGATTAAACGGGAGCGTCTGCAAAACGGAAGGGGCAATCAAAGCTACATGAACGTTTAACGACCGGGAAGCGATCCGACCGCTTCTCTAAGAGCGGATCTATATCATGGTTTTACGCACTAAACAAATGCAGTTTGACGTGCTGAGAACCTCCACTCGGGTTCGACAAAAGGGGCGCGCCCCTGCCGCCTCTGCCATCGCATCGGCCCCAGCCAGGGTGAGGGCCGATGCGACGGCGACGGCGGAAGGGGCTAATCGGAGGCTATCCTGGGAAATAGAGGAGGCGTTCGGCTAAGTAAAGATCGTTTGAGACATTTCGATGGGGAAAATATCGCTATTCGTTTCGCGCATCGCTATAGTGACCGCGACTCCATCTTTTCCATTCCGCTCCGGAGACGCCCGCTATGGCTTCATCATCGAAGAGCAAAACGATGCTAGATTACGAACCGCCGCATGAAAACGTTCTGCTCATCTCTTGCATGGACCTGCGATTGCTTGACGACATCGTCACGTTTATGAACGGCGACAACCTCTGCAATCGCTACGATCACCTAGTGTTTGCAGGCGCTGCTCTAGGCGCCACGGGAGTGAAGAAGGGTAGCGCCCGAACATTGGATGAATGGTACAAAACCTTTATCGCTCACCTCGACGCCGCCAAGGAATTGCACGAAGTAAAGGATGTGTACATTTTGGAGCACCGGGCTTGTGGAGCCTACACGAAGAAATTCCATATTCACGACTTAGACGCTTCACCGGAGGTTGAGCTCGACTGGCACGCCTACTACGCGACCCTACTGGAAAAGGATATCAACCAATGGTCGCAGGCGAACAACTGGCCGCTAACGATCCACAAGTTCATGATGGATCTACGCGGGCAGGTGACGTTGCTGCCCGACAAGAATTCACCGCCGACGAAAGGATCGAAGAATGGCGGGAAAAAGAAAAAATAACTGAGAAAGTGCGCACAGACGGCTGCATAAAAAAAGAGCCCCAGCGATGCACAGCAATCGTGGGGCGAAACCAGGCGGATTAGAATCCGTCTCCATCCTCCTTTCGTGCGCGGTAGTCGGCTTGCAATCGGCTCTGCACAAAGGCATCAGCCGATTCAAGCATCTTGGCCGCTCTCAGCAAATCGCCGCCGCCGCCGAGATATTCCGTGTTCTCCCATTCGGAGCTCTCGTCACGTCGAAACGCTCGCGTTAACTTCACGCTGAAGTTGGGCGAGCCGTTATCGTTGGGGAACTCGAAGACCGCCACCGTCAGCGGGAAGCTCGTCTTGCTCCACGCCGGTCGTTGGCGACGGCCTTGTTCATTTCCGCGGTTCGAACTCTCCTGACTTTTTGCAGCAGTCGTCATCATCGACTCCTTCAAATTTGAGCGCACGCAAAACCAATCGTAAAACCCTTCGCCGCGTGCATCGCATTGGGCTTGCCGTCCGCCATGCCAGTGGCGAGCCGCAAGGCCAGCGTCGAGGCCAGATGCGTCGATAGTATCACGTCCGCATTGCTAAGCAAAAAATCTTCGCCTGCCGTTCCTTCGTCGAAGCATCGACGACATCCCCCATTTTCGTTGGCCTGGAGAACGTGCTTGAGTGGCTGCGTTGATTTTTCACGGTCGACCATCACGCCTCCATTGATCGGCAAAATGCGTTTCGTCCGCTGGGTGCGGAAACGCACTTTACCTTTAACCAATGGAGAAAAATATGAAAAAGCAAAGCAACCAACCCGCTAACAAGCCCGTTCACACCGTTCGCATCGGCATGGTGTCGGCGAGCGTGTTTCTCAATGAAGGCAACGACGGCGTTAAGTTTCCGTCGGCTGTGATCCGTAGATCGTACAAGACGGAGGGCGGCTTCAAGGACACGTCTAGCTATGGCTCCAGACACCTCGGTGAGCTGGCAGCCGTCATCGCAGATGTGCGAGCCTGGATCAGTTCTAACTATCCGGATGCTGCCAAGTGATCGGACGTCTGCGGGAGGAGCGATGAGGCTCCTCCCGCATTCGGCGAAGAAGTATCGACTGGGAGTACGAAGAATTAAGCGACTTGTCTTTCGTCTGCAGATGAAAGTTCGTGCAACCGCAGCCGCGCTCCATGCTCCAACACCATACGCTTGTAGAAGGCGAACGCCGGACCTCCTGTAAGCTGCGAACGATGATAGCCGTTGGCAAGAGTCGCGGTCGCGGTCGCGAGGGCGAGCCTCTCAAGCTCCTTTGTTTCTACGGAGGAGAGTGACTTGAGGTACTTCTCAAGTTGAACTTTCAGCGGGTCAGTAAGAGGTTCTTTGTTGAGGTGGCGAGCTGCGGCGGAATAGGATCTGTTGCGGGGAGCAGCCTCCTGTTGCGGAGCCGCATAGCCTTCCCGAATTGCCTTCACTAGATAGCCTGCCGGATTTCGAAGCTGTTTCTGTCCCTTGTTTCGTAGCAAGCGGTCGAGCACCTCCAGCTGCAGTTCGATAACTTCTTGCGGATAGTCGCGAGCGAGCTCCATGGCGACCGAGCGAGTGACGCCAGCGTTCACCAGGCGGTCAGCTAATGTTGCTGCACTGCCGAGGAGTTTTGCGGCCGACGCGTCAGCTTGACGCACGAAGACGATTTCCCAGTGTCCTCGGGAAACCTTGACATACCGTTCCGCCGAGGAGAGAGGTTTCAGGTAACCCGCTGCCTCCAACTCTTCGATCGCCGGTTGTAATCGCCGCTTCAGCTGTCCCGTGTCGTAGTTGCGACTGAGGCCGATAAGGTATTTGAAGATGGGCATCGCGGTAGAGTGGTGCGGGAACTTGGAATCAATAGTGTGCCACGAGGTATTCGCCCCGTCTACTGCCCAAAAACCGTGTCGCCCTGTAAGGCTTCGCCCGATCGTGCCGCCACGTTGGAGGTTATGCAACGGACGAAATCAGCGTGGGCCTTTAACAATTCCATTGACGGTTCGCTGACGCCGTAAAGGATGAAAATATGTCCGATTTTTCACCCTTTGGAGTCTCGTCATGAAAGCGTTAGTCGATCGTCTGATTCAAGCCGGCCACTTCGAGGAAGTATGGACGGCCGGCGTCTACGCTGGCTTCCGCGGCGTCGCCGTATTTCACAACGTCCGGGGCGTCGCGTTCAAGCCCATCGGGCATGAAACGGACGAGCTATTCTTGCTCGTCGATAAGATGGAGCCGGCAGAGTTGAGGGAGACGGCAACGTACATCAAGGCGGAGTTGGGCGAGGATGGATACTACGACGACGAGGAAGACGACTTCGTGTTCGACGATGTCGCCGCTTAGAAATCGTGGCCCGGTCAGCACTCAGTTGACCGGGCCACATTACTACAAATGAGCCTCCGAATGAACTTCCAGAAGCTTCTAGCCAAACTCGAAGACCTCGACGATCGCGTAGCGGAGACCGTCGCCGCCGGCATCGTCAACGAGGTCAGCGAGTGGGCGGCTAAGAATGGCCACCCTACCCTGGTGCGGGAATGGACTCCCGCCGCCCAGGTAGTTGAAGTGCGCCGCTACTTGGCTGAATGCATCGCGGCGACAACACCGCCGCCGGAGCCAGGACCGGAGCCGCTGTTGTCGCCGCCGAAAGTTGCCGAGCTGACCGGCTCAGCGCCGGAAACGGTCATCGAATGGATCAAGACCGGCTTCCTGAAGGCGTCGAACCTCGCGACAGGGCAACGCCCGCGCTACATGGTGAAGCCAGCCGATCTAGACGACTTCCTCGCGTCACGCCAAGTACCACGCGCGAACGCCTTCCGAGCACGCCCGTAGCTTGTCGTCGAATGTCTTCTGGCGGTACTGAGTCGCCATGTCATTGCGCGACCAGCCGCAGATGCGATCGATGACAGCTTGCGAGCCTTCCGCCACCGTGACAAACGTCCGGCGGAGCGAGTAGAAGCCATGGTTCGTGACGCCGCATTGCTCGCAAAGCTCCACGAACGTGTGGGCAACGTTGTGCCGATTCCACCCGCTGCTATGGTGCTCCAGTGCCTCGACCGTCTCCGGCCAGAGCCAGCAGCGGCGCGAGATGCCCGTCTTCGGCCGTGCGAAGTTGTGCCATTCGCCATCAGGGCCGGGGAAGAGCGAGCAATCTTTCGGTCCGAATGCGCAGTTGATTCCCAGCAACAACAGCCACTTGAAATCGTCGCCGGCCGCCTTCACCAGCTGGCGGAGGTCGGCGGCTTCGTAGAGGCGAATGCCTGCGGCTTCCTTCGCCGCGCGTAAGAGCCGTTGCGCGGGCGACTTCAGCGGCTTGCCGGCATTGGGGAAGATCATCCGGGCGATGACCAGCCGGCGCTTCAAAGTCACCGGTCCGAGCGTTGGTACCTTTTTGCCCTTCGCCAGCGCGATTCTCAGGCTGTTGAATTCGAGCGATTCGACGCATCGCCCCCGGCCGTAGTGCGATTCGATGACTTCGCACGTCCGCCGGTACTCGGCGTAGGTGATTGGGGTGATGTCCCCAGTGGCTAGTTGGGCCTGTTTATCGGCGAGGAAGGCGTCGGTCAGGCTGCCAACAGTCTTCCGGTCGACGACGGCCGAGCCGTTCATGTACGCGAGGTACTTGTCGAGCGCGGCTTTGGGATCGCGCCAGGGGCCGAAGTAGCGGACCTTGCCGCCGATTCGCGCGGCCCACGATCCGCGGGAGTGCGCGTAGAGAGGGAAAGCAGCATACGGCTTCTTGGGTTTTGCCTTTGCCATGTTCAAGTCTAGGTCGGGTAGGAGGCGTGGTACCAGGCGTGTATGTCATCGCCGGCAGCACAACCGATTCGATCCGAACTAGCTTGAAAAACCCTAGAAAACAAGGCAAATTTGAAGAGTACCGGAGGTCGGACTTGAACCGACACGCCCTTGCGGGCACTGGATTTTGAGTCGCGCTCGCCGGAAGCTTCTATTGAATTGTCCTGCGTTGCAAATGAGTCGTAAAGTCTTCTCAGTAACAGAGATGATGAAGGGGGTGATGTTGCGATTGCATTGTACCCATGTTGTGTCGCATCGCCAACATTGTCCCCATTTTGTCCCCACTTTTGCTGCCCGGTTCAGTCGATGACGGGGGGCTCAATTGTTCATGGGGGCATCTTCTGACGGTTTCGTAGCTTCGGTGTGTCTCACCTCAGCGCAGCGAGGGGCAGTCGCGTACCTAGGTCGTTTCGACCTTAGGTGGGTTACTGCCACCCATACTGCAATTCGCCCCAAAGTCGATATTCGGAAAGTCCATCGAATAGTTAAAGGATTTAAGTAATATCGTAACAGGCCTTGGGTCACTGAGCTCATCCACAGTAGCGAGCGGGCGCTATTCGAAGCGGTTCAGTAAAGCGACACGGCGCTTTTTTGAATTGGCTAATTCTTGGCTCACTGGGATTTTAAGTACTCAATAATTTGCCACCGCTGCTCGTCACTAAAATCTGTTTTGCCTGGCCCCGAGTGCCCTCGGTTGGAATTGCCTGGGATTGGGTTACCTTGATCGTCGTGTGTGCGAAAATGGAATGCGTCCCCGTGTGGCTCTGTTGAGAAGCCCACATGAATAGGATCGAATTCCCGACTGCCGACAAAGAAATTGTCGGCACGTTTCTCTTCAGGCAGGAGCCATTGATAAAGATTGGGTACGGCGCCCGCATGACCATATGGAGCGGTCGCCCACACACCATTCAAAGGACGGGCTTTATACCCCGCTCCTAATAGCGGCGGGAAGCCGCCGTCACGATGACCTTCGAGATCTTCGCGAATTTCCCGTTTTTCCGCTTCGCTTCGGTTTCGCAGCTCCCCTGCCAAGTCTCTCTCAATCACGCCGCTGACGGCAGCTCCCAATAGCATGGCCGCTGGGACCTTTCCCTCTATTTCCAAGGGGGGCAAGCCAAATTTGCTCACGGTGTCCTGAAACGCGCTGAGCTTTGCTTTTGTCTCATTCGAGTCCAGCGCAAGTACTCCAGCAAGATCGCCAGGCTTGGCGGTTCGCGTAATGAAATTAACTATCATTTGTTGGTCCGTTCCGATTTTCTGAAACGGAACAGCCGTAGTTCGTATAAAGGTGTGACCAAGGCTGTTAGGGGATGTCATTTCAAATTGGCCTTGGTCATCTCGCATGTTGTGGCACTGCGCGCAGTTTTGCGCAAATAGTTCTCTACCACGTGCTGCCTTTGTGATGTCAATTTCTCCAAGGGGTGACGGCCATTTGGGAGATTGCAAGCGGCGCATTTGCAATTCCAAGCGATGCAGATAGTTGAGGCGCGCGGACGATTCGAACTGGCCGCTCTCCGGCTTTCCGGTGAGTTGCGCGTGAGCGAAGACCCCAAGCACCTCGCCAACGTTGCGAAAAATGGGCTTCTCCACGCTACTGTTCCATTGCACCCAATCAAGCATGGGCGTATCCCAAAGGAAGGGATAACTGACCGGTGCATTGGCTTCGCGGTGATTTTCAGGAATCCCGAGAGACGCCTCACAAATCTGATTCAATATTGCTCCGAATGCATCCAGACGGCCCAGTCCGTAAGGGTGGGTCGCTTTATTGCGCGCCACCAATTTCTCCATTACGGGTGTGTATGCCGTCAATTCTTCGCGCAGCCCCGTGGTGTCGATGTCTCCCGCCGCAGCCTGTCGGATTCGTTGCTCGAAGCGACCGTATTTGTTGTCATCCTCGGCGGTTGCTCGCAGTGCCCTCGCCAGCTCGCTTAGCAACGACTCCACATCCGCCATCGCGGCACCGCCATCGATGCGGTAGGTCTCTCCTTTGAAGGTCAGCTCTGATGTGTGGCAAGCGGCGCAGGTGAGGCCGAGCCAGTCGCCCGTCGGATAGTGGTCCATCGAATAGTCGGGACCAAGAAATCCCTTCTTGACTTCGACGGGCGGCGCGCTTGAGTCGAGTACAAATCCGATCGGCAGACCATCAGGGTTGCGGACAGGATGGCGCTCATGTGGAATGAAGCCAAGTTTTCGTATGTGAGCGTCACCCGAAAATAGTTCCTCACTGTCAGCTTTTTCAAGGCTGAGAAACCAACTGTAGGGAACTAGCTGAGAACCTTGTCGCGAGAAATAAAAATCTAGCCGCTCGTTTGCAGTCCAGCCGTTCGCTTCCAAGTGAACCACCTGGTATCAGTCACAGTGTGGCGCGTAGTTTGAAGCGGGCGGCATTAGCATGAATGGGTGCCCCTACTTCAATTGTTCAACGATACTTTTCTACTAGCGCGCGGCACCCCGCTGTACACCAGTGCAGTGCCAGGAGTTTTAGGATCGATAGCCGTAGGGTTGTTGCCACCGAACTAGAAATCCCGCGAAAAAATGCACTCACTGAAAAACACGACTGTAGTGTCGATATAAGGCGGTGAGCCGGAGGTCTCTTTAGGCAACAGCGTACAGTAGTGTCATAAAAAGTGCATTTGAGGAAGTGCTTGGGTTTACAGGCTTGACGTGCAAACGCTACACATTGCTCCACGCTGGTCCGCCTTTACTTTTCCCACACATCTAGATCCCGGAACGTCGCGCAAATTTGCACTTTAGAAGCGTTCGTGCGATTGAAGGCCCGAAGGGAAGAGGGGCTGTTGACGCGCGATGCAGGATGGCAATATGGAAACGGTCATATCGTATACTCCCGAAGAAGCATTTAGGATGATCGAGAATGCTAGAGCCCGCAAGCAGCGAGTCGTACTTCTCCTTGGATCGGGGATCTCGATTGACGCCGGCATACCAATTTCGATAACTCTTTGCGACTATCTTGTCGCTTTGCGAGTTGTATCACGGCGTAGGGGGTTCGAAAACCTACGAGAATTCGTACGTACGTTTGGATGGCCGCATCGCCATGATGTATGGGCAGAGTGGATCTCGCAGCAGGCGGGCGGAGGTCTCGAGTCGATGCGATTGGCCATGAATGAGGAACGGGCAAAGGCGTATGCCGAGGGTATCGGCGCAGAGTTGGTTCGCGTGGCGCCATTATATGCACGGATGTCCGAAGCTTACATAAAAGGCTTGGATTTCTCCAAAGTTAGTTACACCGACTACCGCTCTCTTCTCAACTCAGCAGCCAGTTATGATGATTCACTTGTCGACGCTTTCTTCGACCATTTTGTAAGGGGGCGCCGCCCGTCAGCGACTCACCAGTTTATCTGCTTCGTTGTTGAGAAGCTCGGCATCGATCTGATCCTTACGACGAACTTCGATCCGCTAATTGAAGAAGCGTTACGCGCGGAGGGCCTGTCACCAACTGTTTACGAGGTTAGCAGGGAAGGCTCATTGCCGAGCCCGCGATTAGTGCGAAGTCAAGCGCTCTCACTAATGAAACTGCACGGTGGGACACACGGCCTCCGAACCGGGTATGACCTCGATGAACCGCTTCCTATCGCGGCAATGGATACGATGAGAGGATGCTTGGAAGATCGTTTTATTGATGGTGTTAAGGGCGGCGAGACTGGGGCATTGGTAGTCGTCGTTGGCTACAGTGGAAGTGATCGGCGCGTAATGGACGTCATTTCAGATCATATCTCCCGCTGGCGGGATAGCCCATTGGGCGATCCTACCAGGGTTTTATGGGTTACTCGAAGCGGAAGCATTCCCAATCAGCTGCGGGACGCCGTGCAACCGCTAATGTCGACAGGGCATAGCGATAATGCGACCGCTCCAAAACCAGCGGCTAGCGTTCAGTATCGTGATGCTCAGTTATTCTTTCAAGAATTGTATCAGTATCTCTCACATGAGTATGCCGTTAGCCGCACTTCGTACAGAGCACTACCTACCGCCCCGCGTTCCCTAGAGCGTCACATTGTAGAAGACATCAAGAACAGATCGTTCAAGACCATCCTCCTATCACGCTTTAGAATTTTCGCAGCTGTGCAGGAAGGTCGGGGGACATCCACTGCTTTGAATGTGAACGCTAATGATACAGACGAGTTTAAATCGCACGAAAGCGTATGGATTGATGCGTCAGATATAGCTACTCGGGCCGCGTTGCTATCGCGGATTGTCGACGATCTATCCCGAACAGACAGAGGGATACACTCTCTTCACCGACCGCTTATGCTGCGTGACGTTGACATGTTTGAAATCGAGGCGATCGAAAGAAAAGAAATGGTTTGTAAGGAGCGCGCGTTGGACGAAGCGAGCGCAGTGGAGGAGGAGTGGACGCATGTTACCGTAGACCATGAAAAGCTTTTGGAGGAAGAGGAGGGGTGGGAAAGCACAATAGCCGTTCGGTGGCTAGCACGAGCACTACGCCGAAGTAATGTGCTGCTGAGCATTGATTCGATCGGTGAGTTCGCCTTTCCTCGCTACCTGCCGTTAATGAGGGTAAGTGAATGTCGCATTGACGTACAGCGATCGCGGCTTCTGAATCTACTTAGCCGCATCAGGCAAGAGTCGCATACGTTCGGTACGTCAATTGTTGCTTGTGCAATTACGCCGTTCACCAAGGCAAGCAATTCCACCGGCCAGGGTGGTAGTTCGAGTGATACTAATCTGATTCGTAGCGACGATCCAAGCGCAGATCCATCAGCCCTGTACGCAATGCTCAGTCGCATCTGTGGTCCGTCCCTTTCTACACATGTCACCATGATCTCAGACAGGGATCGCGAGGAGGAATCGCGGGGAGAAACGGCACTAAAAATTGTAAATGAACAGCTTGAGTCAGATTGCCCTGTTGCAGGGCTTATTCTCGTCCTTGCCAGTTTGTTTCGCAGGCCGCGTAGCCGTACCGCGTTGCTAGTAGTTGCCGTCACAGTGTTGCGGCAAGCGGATTGGCAGGACTTTGCTGGTGGCAGAGCATGTAGGGACGTGAGAGCAGACGGAGACCGTCAGCTAGAAGCGACTTTCGGGCAGAGGTATTTCGCAAGTGCAGCGATGGGCCTAAGCGTAGCCGAAGGTTGTATGCACAATGACTGGCATCTTTTGTCGCGACTGGAAGGCGGATTTTATTGGATGCATGCGAGCACGAAGGCGAGCATCTACAACTATTTCTTTGGGGCAACAAATCATACCTCTGAGAAGGCGGCACTCTCAAAAGCGAAAGCTGTGAGGGATCTGTTAGCGCCGCAGAAAATTCGCCTCGCGCTCGAGATAGCACGTTTTGCAAAAGAAGACGTCTACGATAAGTCACGTGATACCGCGGCGTTTTGCGAGTTTGTATACTACAGCGTAGCTTCGATTGCTTGGGCGTTCGAGCGTGCTAAGGAAAAAGAAGAGTGGGATATTGAAGAAGTCGAGGAGGCGCCGGAAACGAACTATCTCGGTCCGCTGCGAGCACTGCTTAGTTCTCTGAAGGCGGAAAGCGACCACTTACATTCACATGGAAAAGTTGCCGAGTTGCTCTGCGAATTGGGGCAAGCAATAAGAATTCTTAGAACCATCGACAGTAGTCTATATAATCGGTTCAAAGATTTAGGCGACCTTCAGCCGCTGCATGTTGAAGTGAGAGAATCCCTGAGGGATTTACTAGCACATTATTCACAAATGCTCCTAACAGCGGGGCACTCTCGCTACGCTCTCCGCTACCTTTTTGTGGAACTCAGTTCAGCGTGCTCGGAACTAAGCGGGAATTTAAGCACGTTTGATGAGTTGTTTATAACAACGCTCAAGCTGGAGGACGCGCGGCCTGCGAATAACCGCCGTACTTGTGCATGCCACTCGTGCACGATGTCTGCCGCACACAAAAAGGTTGCAAAGCAACTAATACAGCTGGTGCGCGATGGATTGAGTTCTGGCGATGCGGCGAATCGCAAAACTGCAGAGCGCACACTGTGGTGCTTGGTCAAGTCGACAGTCGCATTACACGAGCCGTTTCTTCTAGCAGGTGCGGTTGAAAATTGTTGGATCAAAAAGAGATCCAAGTATGTCTGGATTAATAGCATTGAGTGTCGTCGCAGACGACGAGCTGCAGAGAAAGTAGTGCTCAATGCTGCCAAAGGGGCAGTCGGTCGCGAATCGCGTAATGGATCACGCGATATGGACTTAGCTGGCATGTACATAAAAGCCAGGGAATTACACTTGGCATTAGAAGTCCATGTGGCAAATCCGCGTTATGGTTGGCTTTGCGGTACCCCATTGCAGTCAAAATCGCTTAGCTCACAGAGGGAGGTGGTGAGAATTGCAAGGGATTGCGATGAGTTAGGACGTTTGCTAGGCACTTTCTCATCACAGCAGCGTGCCAGGCGAGTCCGTAGCTATTTACACACTTTGCATGGCGTCGCGATTGCTTATCTCGAGCTCGACGGTGCCGACGACTTCGTTTCTCCCACGAGGCATCAGAATTCTCGTGAACTTAGCGGAGGTGGCGGTGACGTCGGATGCTTTTCGGCTGTCGAATTTTCCAGGGCCAGGGCTTGCTTACATCAACCGTTCTGTCCGGACGACATGACGCTGGAGTCCACTGCAATGTTAATGGACGCTGAGTGGAGATTGCTTAAGTGGATGAATTCCAGAGATAAGTTCCTGGATGGTGGCGTTGACGACGCGGCATACGCATCCCTTACAGAGATCATACGCTATCTGGAGCAAGCGGAATCAATTCTTGCGAGGGGAAGGGTCGAGAGTAAATGGCGAGTTTACTTTTATTACCTATCAGCTGCTGCTCATTACCAGAAATTTGTTCTCAACTATGACGCGAAGGGGAAAAGTGCTGTGTCTCTGGGGGTCCTGGAGGCGGCGGTATCACATGCAACTGAAGGTTTGACTAACAGTGGATACGATTCTGACATTCGGCTTATTCTGCGCCGACTTTTCGATAAGATCGAGGCCGATGTAGTCAAGTATGAAATCGAAACATCTCAGTGGCATGCTATACGCCTCCGGTGTGGTCTTCCGGAGTCATCTGATGCGGTACGAGGACAGCTCGATCGTGTTGACTGGCGTTGGCGGCCAAGCAGTTCTCGGACCAGCAGTCAAGTCTAGCGATTCACTTAAACGTAGTAGATCATTGCGACAAGTGAAAGAACCCGGGAACGGTGCACGACCATTAACCCGGGAATTGATAACCCTAGTCCAAACCTAGTTCTTTCCTTCGGCTACTGATCCATTCGTGCGCAACGGTGAGAGCACGCTTTGCATCTCTCATGTGCTGACCGAAAGGAATGTAGCTACCTTTATATGCGCATGGAGGTAGAACTCGGCGGTCGGTGGCCATTTTGAGCGAGCATGCAAATTGGGGCTTTCCATCTTTTGCATCAGCCCATTGATAGACAACAACATCAAGACGGCCAACTCTCTCACTGTGAACTGCGTAATCGTAGATTTGGAAAATTTCTTTCCGCATCATGTCGACTGCACTGTCGATCTTCCTAGCCATGACTGGAGTCTCCTAGACGCATCCAAAGAAAATAAAACCTTACGGGATGCACCGTTAGGGTTCAGCCAGCGTACCTGAGGACCGCTCGCTGAACCGCGACTGCCAGCAGTTGAGTGCATGTTAGCACGCTCCTATACGCTAAGCAAACGGCGCGGATCGCTGAGTGCCGGGTGTCTTGCGCGTAATCAGTAGCCTGACTTCGACCGGCGAATCGCAGCTAGATTCACTGCGATACACGCCCTACGGGACTAGTCATATTCGGCATGTCATGGCTACCTGATCCTGCCCTGCTATCGATTTCCTGATCCATGCGTTGTGAAGGTCGAATCAGCCCTTGGGGCGAGGAGACCCGCAGATGAGTACGAAACGTCGTCGTCATTCGCCGAAGCAGATTGTCCGTAAGTCGCGTGACGCGGATGCGATGCTGACCGCTGGGAAGGATTTGTCGGCAGTGCTGCAATCGCTCGAAGTGAGCGAGTCGACGCTGGAGTAAGTGCGATTAGCGTTTCTATGGTTTCAGCGAAGATGGCGATATCGCACCGAGTCCGCCAGCAGGCCCTCTGCCTGTAATCGCAGTAATTCCTCGTGGCTAACAATCCATTCTTTGGCGGCGCCTCGTGACCTGCCCCCGGTTAGTGAACCAATCGTTAAGTTAGAGTTGGCGTTGCCCCAACGCCAGCCTGCTTCGCTTGCTGAGGCGTAGCCGAAGCAAGCGAAGCAGGCTGAATCGCTTCCGGCGCCGGAGCCCGGTAGCCCAACGAACTGTGCGGTCGGACGGCGTTGAAGTGCCGGCGCCAGCGCTCGATGAGAACCTTGGCCTCCAGCAGCGTATCGAACTGCTCTCGCGCGAGCAGCTCGTCGCGCAGCTTGCCGTTGAAGCTTTCAACGTAGCCGTTCTCCCAAGGGCTGCCCGGCTCGATGAACAGCGTCTTAACGCCGACCCGAGCCAGCCACTCGCGCACCTTCGTCGCCGTGAACTCGGCGCCGTTGTCGCTGCGGATGTAGGTCGGCACGCCGCGACGGACGAACAGGTCGCTCAAGCGCTCCAGCACGTCCTCGCTCTTGAGGCTTCGGGCCACGTCGATCGCCAAGCACTCGCGGGTATGCTCGTCGATTAGGGTGAGCATCCGAATCGCCCGGCCGTCGCTCGTGCGATCGGCGACGAAGTCGTAGCTCCAGACGTGATCTTTGTAGGATGGGCGCAGCCGCACGCACGAGCCGTCGGCGAGCCACAGTCGCCTCCGTTTTGGTTGCTTCTGCGGCACTTTCAGGCCCTCCTGACGCCAAAGACGCTCGACGCGTTTGTGATTGACCGTCCAGCCGTCGCGCCGCAACAAGGCAGTCACCCGGCGATAGCCGTAGCGGCCGTAGTCGCTTGCCAGTTCCACGATCCGCTTGAGTAACCGCGGCTCGTCGCTGGGAACGCGCTGCTTCCGCCGCTGTGTGCTGCGATGTTGGCTCAGCACCTGGCAAGCCCGACGCTCCGACACTCGGGCGCGTCCGAGAGAATCTCGAACGTACTCGACCGCACAGCGTCGTTTCGTCGGGCTCAGAAGTTTCCCGACGCGGCTTCCTTCAAGATCGCCTTATCAAGCTCCGCGTCGGCGAGCAATCGCTTCAGTCGAGCGTTCTCTTTCTCAAGCTCTTTGAGACGCTTCGCTTGGTCCATCCGCAAGCCGCCGTACTCCTTCTTCCAGCGGTAGTACGTCTGCTCCGTCACGCCGATCTGCTTACAGACTTCGGGAATCTTCTTCCCACGAGCCAGTTCGACTTCCGCCTCGCGCAGCTTCGAAATGATCTCTTCCGGCTTGAACTTCGTTCCTCGCGGCATCGGAATGCTCTCCTTCGACTTCGCCCACAGCCTAGATTCTCTCCAAGCGTGGGCTCTTTTGAAGGGGGCACGTCACTTTCGTTATGCACTGCCCTGCTTTCCTTTTTTGTTTGTATGGTTATCTGGAATATTTAGGAATTTTCTTGACAGGGAGCATCATGCCGCGATAGGTTTCCCACAACTCCAGCGACAGTCGTTGCGAACGATCGTCGCTGCGTCCGCGCTAACACTGCTTATTTGGTCCGGTATAAGCAGCCTATGGATTTATCCACACAGCTTAAGTTACTTCAATGAGTTGATCGGAGGACCGTTGAACGGACCGAAGTACTTGCTCGGAAGTAATGTCGATTGGGGGCAAGATTTCTTGTACCTCAGAGATTGGCTGAATAAGCGTCCGACTAGTGAACCGGTTCATCTGGCATTTCATGGCAATTTAGATCCCACTTACTTTGGCCTCGATAAGACGCTTCCCTGGCCGGAACAATTGCCATCGGCTAACAGTGCTGCGAATGGCGAGCAAGGCGAAAATCCGAAGTTAAATCCCGCTTGTTACGTCCTCAGCGTGAACTTTTTGCACGGGGCTAGCTGGGCGGCGCGCGACGGGTCTGCATCGCTTGACAGCAATTCCCATCCGAGCTTCCACCAAGCTCGCGGCCTAAAACCGACAGCCTTTGCGGGCTATTCGCTCTGGGTTTTCCGCTGAATCACTCACTCATTTCAACTACAGGAACTCGGCGTATGGACGCTCGCGATGTCCGTTCGAAACTGGTGACGATGCTTAGCCGGATGGGGAGCGCCATCACCTCAGTGAGCCTATTGGTGGTCATGTCAGTTGGCTTGCTGATCGCGCCCGCGCTCGTGCAGGAGGCCCAAGGGCAATCGGGGTCTTGCACCAACCCCGAGAATCCCTGCACGGGGCAGTGCTGTGGTAATTCCTGCATCGCAGCCAACCGCACCTGCTGTGCGCGCTGGAACGGCAGCAGCTGGAGCTACACTTCATGCGGCGTGGGTGCCGGATGCTGCGACGGCGCGTGCTGCGAGAGCAATCAGTGCGCTACGCGTTGGGATGGAGATAGCTACGTCTACCAGTGCTGCACCGACGGGAAAGTTGCGACGGGAGGCACATGCTGCGATCCGGGCGAAGTCGGCTGTAACGGTAATTGCTGCGATCCGGAGAGCTATTGGTGCTGCGACGAGGACGACGACCAAGAGTACAACGATTGCGGACGGTGTGAATACCCTGGTTGGTCAGGCTATCTGTTTTGCAGTCTGTGTGACAGCACGCCTACTGACGGTAATGGGCAAAACGACTCGTGCTTGCTTTGTGATTCCGATGGAGATGGAACGAGCGATTCCTGCTATCTATGCGACTCCACGCCTACAGACGCCAACAACGTCAACGATGCGTGCTGGCTGTGCGACGACCCGACGCACTCAAGCGACCCGGATGACGACGACAACGATACAAATTCCTGCTACCTGTGCGACAGCACTCCCGATGGTGCCCACAATGTAAACGATAGCTGCATGCTATGTGACGATCCGTACCATGCAACGGATCCGACAAACCAAGAGGGCAAGAACAATTCCTGCTATCTTTGCATGAACAAGATTGCTGGAACCCAAAACGATGACTGCTATCGCTGCGATGTCAAAAAGGCCGATGGCACACCGGGTAAGGATGGAAAGAATGACGACTGTTACGGGTACGACACCGATAGCGACGGCACGAAAGACAGCTGCTGTCCGACGTTCCGGTTGGAACTGGAATTTGATAACGATTTTCAGGGAAGAAGTAGGAGTAGCGCAGGAGTAGGTGAATCGGGTGAAATTGTAGCAATTCAAGCGGATGGGCAGACTATGGGCGCTGTCACCTATACCACCAGCGATGCCACCTGCGTCGCCGTAAGTGGTGATGACTGGACTGCAGGCGACCGAGCCTGCTCGGCGCAATTGTGTGCGGAGGCTAATGGCTGTAAGCAGTGTAAGACGCTGAAAATTGTCGAACCCAGCGGCGTAACGATTGAAAAGGAAGCTGGTACTGGTGTTTGGCACGTTCACAACACGGGTAGTGTGGGGTTCAAAGGAAGGCCGTATATAACAGCTGCGAATGTATCATTCGCAAACATCGAAGTTCGCGAAGGTGCTGTTGCGGCTGTTGCCAATGGATATTTTGCCTCGTACAACGGTTTGATGCACGCTGTTGGCGGATGGGTTAACGTCCTGCCTGTAGTTGTCGGAAAAGGCAGTAAAGTCGACGGCGTCGATACGATTTCGATGGGAGCATTTACGACAACTCCATTTTCTGCAGGCAGCTTAAGCTGGCCAATTCCTTGGGAGTTTAGAGTAGGAACTGGTACTCCAAAGCAGTTTGCGGTGGTTACTCACCTTTCGGTTATTGAAGGAGATGGTGCAAATCCCGTAAACGGCAACGATGGGCGATGCACTCAGAGTAAGGGGGGCCATACGGAAACCAAGAGTTACGGCGATGCCGCATCGAGCTACTAGCATCTAGCTTCGTTTAATAGGAGGATCAATATGACTTCAAGGCGAGTTAAACCTGCATGGCTGATTTTGATCGTGGCCTTATTCACTTGCGGGCCACATCGCCTTAATGGAGCCGGCGCGCCTAACGATAAGAAAATGCTGACGGACAAAACATTCAAAGAACTTGCTGAGCAAATCAAGCCTGTCGAGAACAAGGGCGAGTTGGCGCGATTTAGGAAAATCAGCCAGGAAGTTAGTCAGATAGAAATTGCCTCGAAACAACAAGACCCTGCCGCCTGGAGCCAACAGAGAACTCAGAAGCTGCGATTATGGTTGCGATTGATAGATGCAGTGAACCAAAGCATCGACCCCGAATGGGACCCGAAGGATTCTCCGGAATTGAACGTGATGCCTCCTCCAGATAGCCAAAGCTTTTCTGGTGTTGACCCATCTGCGATTGAGGACCCAAAGCTTCGTAAGCAGTACGAAGAAGCGATTCTCGCCAATTCAGAAAAAGCCGAACGGCATATCCTGCAAAGGGAACTCCAGAAGTCTGGCGAGGTACTACGCAGCAAAATCTCCAAATATGCGAGTGCAAACTTTACCGATATTGCAGGGGAGCGGGAGGGTATAAAAAGATCCGTGGAAGAGGAAATAAAGGATGCGACCTTAAGGAAGCAGTTGATGAAATTGCTTGTGTCGCCTACCGAAGGCAAGCAATAGGGCTGGGGATGTGCTCGATCAGGCTGCGGCGCAAGGCTTAGTACCTGCGGTGCGATCCTGGAGGGTGAGCCATCATTCGCCGTTTCGTGAGCGCGTAAACACATTCTTTCTGAAGACAGTTTTCGCAGGGGACGTAGGAAGCTATCGCCGAGGGGTCGAAAAAATCAATCGCACGTGAAGTGTTAGACGTCGAGGGCAGATCAGCTTGGGCATTTAAAGTTAGGAAAGCAACGGACGAGGCCGTTCGTGCGTACATAAGCGATCCGTACCCATGCGATCTCTGGAGGGTTTTCCTAGTGCCATCAGTTTGCTGATGGTTTACCTTTCCCGGGTAAGCAACGAAAGGAATTTTAAGTCATGTCGCTAAAGGCACAGTTTGCTCTGCTATTTGCTGCTGGCCTTTTGGCCGGTGTTTTCGTCGAGTCGCATATGCTGAGCCACTTTAAGCAGTCTGCGATGGCTTCTGTAAATGCGACGGACGATCACGCTGGACGCCGAAGCGATGCAGCCGGATCAACCATCGAAGATTCTGAATTGGACAACGTTCGCAGGCAAGAAAACTCGCGATCATTGCCTTCTTCGCCGCGAGTCGAAATCGATGATCGGATTTTCGATTTCGGCGAGCGTGATGCCGGGGATGTTGTCGAGCACGCGTTTAAGTTGACCAATAGTGGTCAAGAGACGCTCTTGATCAACCGTGTCCTAACAAGCTGCAGTTGCACAACGGCAGAAGTCGGGTCGAAGAGCATCCCGCCAGGCGGTTCGACTACACTAAATGTGAAGCTGGACCTACATTTACTGCGAGGACCGCAGAATCGATCCGTGTTGGTACAAAGCAACGACCCTCGCACGCCGGCTCTTCAGCTTGATCTGAAGGGCAATTCGATTTACCACGTCGACTTGAGTCCTCCTCACTTGGCGCTTGGCGATACTAAAGGCAGCGAGCCATTTTCCGGCATAGTGACTGTCACCGCCGGCAAAGGAATCGATGCGCTGAATGTGGAGCAGACGCGAACGAGCGGCGACAACGTCGAAGCCGAGCTAGAAGCCGTGGAGGAGGGTAAGCGTTATTTGGTAAAGGTGAAAGTTAAGCCTCAGCAGGAAGCCGCGGAATCGCAGCGCTGGGTGAAGCTTATGACGGATCATCCGGGCGAGTACAAGGAAATCAATATCCCCATTCTAACATCCGCGCAATTGGCAAGCAGTAATGGCGTCGGTTCGTCTGCCTTGCCGCCAGGCATGGCGGGGCCCACCTTAGACGCGAAAGTTGGTGAGACGCTGGAACTCGAGGGGGTCGACTTAGCCGGAGCTCCAATATCCTTGACCAAGTTCACTGGCAAGCCAACTGCGGTGATTTTTTGGGCAAGCACATGTAACGCTTGCAAGGGGGAACTGAGTCAGCTGAAGCAATTGCACGCCGATTATCACGAAGCAGGATTTCAGGTTCTGGGGGTCAGTCTCGATAAGTCTGTGGAGAATCGGCAGCAATATCTAAATGAGATGTCGCTTCCCTGGGACACCATTGTCTCCAAAGATGATGGAATGGGGTTGGCATTCGCCAAGCGATATAAGGTTAGAGCGATACCCAGCGTAGTTCTTATCGACGGCTCGGGTAAGGTAGTCGCCATTGACAAACGAGGCCCCGCACTTCGCCAAGCTGTGTCGGAGTTGCTAAGTTCCGCCGGCGGCACCTGACGCTTCAATCGCCTTTAGAGACGAGCAAACGAAGATGATATCCCACCGCAATTGCCGGCACCAAGGTGTCTCTAGGGCATCGCTGGCGGTGACTTTCATCTTTGTGATGGCTGGTGTGTTCGCACAATCAGCGTGTGGCCAACGGCCCTCACGAGAACTCGTGATCTTCCGTTCGCAGCTTCAAGAGTTAAAGGAGTTGCATTACCAAGACTCGAATCCCACGCACACCATCAAACGCTATGAGCAGCTCATCGCAAATTTCTCGGAAGCTCCAGAAGTCACCGAGGCGATGTACCACCTTGCCCGCTACTACCGGTCAAAGGGCATTAGTAAGCAAAAGGCGATTTATTGGTTTCGTGAAGCAATTGCGAGGAGCGCAGAGAATAGCTGGGTGTGGAGTAAGGCCAGAATCGGTTTGGCAGGTCAATTGCGATGGATGACTGATAACCCTCAAGCAGTTCGTGAGGCACGTGTTCTGGTTGAAGAGGTCGCCGCGAATAATACAAATCAAATTGCTGTCCTGGTCAGCGTTGAGTTTGAATTGATGATGCAATGCATCGTGGAAGACAATTCTACCGGAGCAGAAAGACACTGCAGCAGGCTTTTAGGCTATGACGACCGGCAGACTCTTCCTGCGATGAATCCCTTGGAAGAGAAGATGCTGAAGTCGCTTCAATCGCGATCCGTAGACCTTTTGATGCATAAAGTGTCTTGCGGGCCCGGCACACGAGAGGGTAAAGCCGCCTGGGTAGAGCAATTTGAGAAAAAGCATCCTGGGCATGAGTGGCTGGGGGAGCCGATTCGGCAAGCTCGCGTACGCATTGACGATATGGGAAATACTTCTCCAGAAGGCGCCGAACTGCTCACGTCGAAAAGGGGCTCTGCCCGTACAGTAATGATATTTGGAAACCTTCTGGCGGTGGTCGTCCTGTGCGCGATCATACTGAGGAAGCGATTGTTACGGCCCGCAGGGCCGGCCTAGAGAAAGCAGTTTATGTTATATGCTACATCCAATTGCATCTCACGAACCCAGTCTAAGTTGTCGCTTGACCGGTAGAACTCTTCAGGGAATGCCTGGCGAAGCACCCCGGTCCAAGGCATGGGGGTTCACCTTAGTTGAACTACTCGTAGTAATCGCCATTATTGGTGCGCTAGCTGGCCTATTGGTTCCCGCGGTTCGGGCCGCCAGGGCGTCAAGCAAGAACGCAGCGTGTAAGAATAATCTCCGACAGATGGGAATCGCACTTGACCTTCACAATGGGACGCACGGTTGTTATCCCGTAGATGGAGAAAACGGATTTGGCGTAGGCGCATTCCTGCTGCCATACCTTGAGCAGAAAGCGCTTTACGATCAATTGAAACCTCGCGAAAAAAAGACTGCGAATGTCGGCTCAATTGGCGACAATCTCATCAACTCAACGATTGAAGTGTTTGTTTGCCCATCATTCTTGAGGCCTCAAAAGGGCGAGAGTTCGTCCCTCGGACCAAGCAATTATATCGGTAACAGCTTCGTGTTCTCCAAGGTGACGATCTATGACGACATCGTTGATGGCGAAAGCAATACCATTGCCATGGGGGAAACGGTTAATAACCATGCTTGGGCCAAGCCGGGGCTCGCAGGCTCGTCACCACCGAGCGAAGCCGGAGCATACAGCAGTCGGCATGGGGGGGGCGCGAACTTCGTCTTTTGCGATGGTTCAGTTCATTTTATTCAGGAAGACGTTGATCCTAACGTTTTCACTGCACTCAGTACGATCGACGGCCGTGAGGCCATCGGGGAGTGGTGAGGGGTTGCTACCGCAACTGGCTGCATGATGGATTGTTTAGTTGAGATCAAACGCGTAGTTAATCATGTTAGCCCTCATCGTGCAGGATTTCACCGCGGTTCGGCTTGTGGCCAGCCAATACTTCGTCGTGCGATGACGCTGGTAGAGCTACTGGTTGTCATTGCGATTATTGGCACGTTGATGGGATTGCTGATCCCCGCCGTCCGCGCTGCGCGTGCATCGAGCAAGGGAGTTACCTGCAAAAACAATTTGAGGCAAATCGGAATTGGATTGGAGGAGCACTTAGGCCATCTGGGGCGCTATCCTGTTGATGGTAAAAACGGATATGGGGCGTGTGCATTTCTCTTGCCCTATGTGGAACAGCAGGCTTTGTATGCGCAATTGAAGCCAACGGAATCGGAGCGGCCAGCCATAGCATCCAATGCCAGCTTAGGTGGCACGGCCATCGCAACGTTTCTCTGTCCGACGATGGAGAGTCGAAGGCAAACAGTTCTTAAACTTGGTCGTGCCAGTTATCTGGGAAATAGGGACCTGTTTCCATGGAATCTTCCTCAGACAGTGATACGCGATAGTAAGAGCGAAACTATCGCAATGGGAGAGACGCTGGCAGAGCAGGCTTGGATACTTCCCGGCACCGCTGAAGCAATTCCTCCAGGAGATGATAGTACTTTCGGGAGTCGGCACCCGGGCGGCGCGAATTTTGTGTTCTGTGACGCGTCTGTTCGGTTTATCAGCGAGAACATCGATCCGGTTACGTTTTTGGCTCTTTGCACTACAAATGGCGGTGAGCCTACAGTCGAGAGATAGAACTGGGCCTCGGGGCGGTAACACTCGTGATGCGATTGCGCAATGTGTTTAAGGCGAGCTAAATATGGGACGCCTGAGAAAGTATTGGTGCAAGCGAATGTGATGCGCTCACCGCTTTCAGGGCACTGGGTCTAGCTGTGTGCTAAAGGTTCCTTGGCTGTTTCCAATTCCAAATGCGTAGTACGAGAGCTCCCGCTACCGCTACCGTGACGATGGCAACGTGAATTAGGAACTGGTCGTCCGTCACCGCGGCCCCGTTGATCCAACGCAGTAGCGGTGCCAGCAGCACGACGACCCAGCAGCAAAACTCCGCCGCCGGCAGTGTCTCGCGCCAGTCGACGGTTTCGTTCTTCATGCCATTTGATTCCACAACGTCCGGTTCCGCGTGCGGCTCGATCGAGTTATCGGTCATCGTTCCAGTCTACAATGAAGAAGCGACCCTTGGCGTCGTGCTGAAAGAGCTCTTATCGCTGCCGATCGAGCGATTGGAGGTGATCGTCGTCGACGACGGCTCGACCGACCGAACGCCGAGTATTATCGCCGAAGCGGCCCGCGCCGACCAGCGAATTCGCATGATTCGCTTGAACGCTAACGCCGGAAAAACAGCGGCTGTGCGTCGAGGCGTGGAAGCGGTCCAGGGCGACGCAATAATTATTCAAGACGCCGATCTCGAATACGACGCGTCGGAGATTACTCGTCTCATCGAGCCGATCTTCAACGGCAGTGCGGACATCGTCTACGGCAGCCGCCTGCTCGGACGGCCGACTCGGGGGAGTTGGCCATTCTGGCACTACTGGGGAAATCGCGTCGTCACGGCGCTCAGCAATTGCTTCATGCATTGGAAGCTAACCGACGTTGAAACTTGCTACAAAGCCTTCCGAGCGCCGATCCTCAAAGAACTCTCGCTCACCAGTAAGCGTTTTGGCATGGAAATCGAAATCACGGCGATGGCGAGTCGCACTAAGGGCCGCTTTTTGGAACTGCCGATCAGCTACGCGCCCCGAGATGTGAGCGAGGGGAAGAAGATCCGTTTCACGGACGGCCTGTGGGCGATCTACTACATCTTGCGTTACAACCTGCTCGCTGTTTGGTCCCGCCATTCGCGCCAGTACGTTCAATCAGTGGACAGGGAACTTGACGATTCGCTGCCTGAACCTCGCTGGGAAACAAGCAACGGCTCGGCGGCAATTGCCGGCAGATCAAGCGATGCGCCGACGACGACGCCAGCGTCGATTTGAATCTCGACTGGCGTCTGGACGAACCACTCGTGGTCTTCTGAGAGCCGAGTTCGCAGCGCTCCTTGCTCCGATAAGGCGATCTCCCCGTACGGCGGCGTCTCGACGAGGGCGATGCGACGATCGTTCCCTGCTTCTGCCAGCCGTTCGTATTGCGGAACCGCCTCTTGGCAGCGAGGACAATCGTGATGGTGAATGAGGATCGTCCAGCGACCTTCGTGGAGCGGGACTACGGGCGACAGATGCGACATGAGCGGAAACGGCTTTCCTATCCACGTTCCTGGTTCCAGAACGACCAACCCACTAGTGTCACCGATAGTAGCGTCTTCATGCGACGAAGATGCACTCGAAATCATTCCCGCCGCAGCCCAGAGACCGGCCACAGCGTAAAGGCCGCCAGCATAGTAAAATCGCTTTAGCTCATGATGCTGGTCGACGGGGGATTTCCAGGCCCCCCAGGCGGCGAGAAGGAACATCGCCCCGTCCAAAGCGGCGGTGATCCAGGGATTTACTTGAAACGATCCAAAGCAGCCGCACGATTCGTAGCCAGCCCAGCCTCGATAACTCGAGAATGCTCCGAAGAGAGCGAACATAACGGCGGCGGCAAACAGCGTCTGCCTCGGCCGACAGCCGAAGAGCAGGAGCGCAGCGAGCGCCAATTCCGCTTGCACGACCATGGCCGTCAAGAAGGGAGGAATATTGTAGGCGATGGCCATCGCTGCCGATTCGGCGGGCGAGAGGACTTTGAGCGCAGCCGTCGTCAGGAGAAGGCCTGTAAGGAGTAGGCGAACGAAGAAGACGCTACGCCGTTGTAGCGGTGGGTCGTCATTCGTTGCGTCGACTTTAGGCATGTTTTTAGCTTGAACGGAGAGGAGGGGTAAGAGATGCAAGGCTGGAAATGAGTATACCGCGATTGAACTTTGCGCCCAACTTTCTAATCGCTCCGCGCCAGTGCGAGATTGCAGCCCAGAGGGTAGGTGAGGGAAGAGAGCTGCGCATTCCGTCCTACCCTGAAGATCTAAATCGGCACGTCATGGCTCGCAGACTCCTTCGTCGTCCGGCGTCGTTTGTCGTAAACCTGAGTCGTCGTCACATGCCGATGCCCAAGCAACTCTTGAACCTTGCGAATGTCGACGCCTGCTTCTAGCAGCAGCGTGGCAGTCGTTGCCCTGAGCGAGTGAGGGGAGTAAAGACAATGTTTCTTGCCGTCAGCTTCGGTGCGCATCGCGCCCGGCAGCCGCTCTAGGTAACTCCTGATGAGCAGATACATTGACGATTCGTTCATCGACCGAGTCGCTAGAGTCAAGCTTGTCGGGCCATTACGGGGTCGAAAGAGGGGCCCCGATTCGATACCGGCTTTCTTCATGTACTCGCCAATCGCCTCTGCTGCAGCAAAGTGAATCCCGATCGTCCGGCGCTTGTCGCCTTTCTCGGCAATCCGAATCGTCGCCTCATCGCCCTCAATCTGAAAGTCCTGAGCCCGTACCCGGCACACCGTCCCGATGCGAACGCCCGCATAAAGACAAAACCTCAAAATCGCCCGGTCGCGATAAGCGATGACCTCGTCGCCCTGCGGCAGCCCCATCAACTGCCTGGCTCGCGTCGCCGTAAGGGCTTTGGTCTCATCGACCGGATCCTGTGAGCCGCGGCCAATGAACTGAGCATGCGCCGGATTAGGAACAACGATGGGCAGACGCATTTCGGCGGCGACCGCTTGGAGGTACCTGTAGAAGCTTGAAACCGACGAGATACGCCGATTGAGCGTTTTGGGCGCCATGCCTTGCGTCATAAGATCATCTCGCCACGCGCGGACATCTGCGACCGAGACAGTCAGCAGCTCTGTGGCGTGCCGTGGCCAGTCAAGTTTCAGACGCTCAATAAAAGCATCGAGATCTTGCCGGTAAGCCCGCTGCGTATGCCGACTTGTGCGGCGCTTGATCCATGCCTCCAGGATCGACGCCACCGAAAAATAAAATTGTTCGACGCGTCGCTGCGTCGCCGGAGTCAACTGGCCAATGAGAATCGGCGGCAGCCGCTCAGGATCCAACTCACTGCCGGGAACGACCAGCGTTCCGGCGTCGATCAATCTGATGAGTTCCTCTTTCTCCTTCGTCATGCGCCCCGTGGCAACTTGCACCGGACCAGGCAAAAGTCGGTCCGGGTGAGCCTTATTCAAACTCCATCTCAATCCCCTTTTTGCCGAGGATAACAGATTTTATCATTAACGAGCAACAAGGCATTTTCGGGCAGGGGAAGCGGCCGTTTGTCGAAGCTTCGTTACAGCGAGAGTCTGTCAATCAAGACGAGCGACAACCAACGCAATGCCGCACTCGTCTAGCGGCGAATGCTTGAGATGGGCAATTTGAGTAAGACTCTGTGTTGTGGCACAGTGTGCTATGAGACAGCGATTCGTATTTATTGACTTGGAAACAGGAGGCGGCGACCCAAAGCGACATCCAATTATTCAACTTGCAGCCGTCGCAGTTGATGCCGCTGGGGGCGTCCTGGATACGTTCGAGGTCAAGCTCAAGTTCGACTTCAGAAAAGCAAAGTCTCTATCTCTTAGGAAGAATCATTACCATCCCGGACTGTGGGCCAACTTGGCGCGCGAACCAGTCATGGCAGCGAAGGATTTCGCTTCCTTTCTACGGAAACATGCAACCACGCCGGTAGTGTCCGCGGAAGGCGAATCATTTCACGTAGCTCAGTTGGCGGCTCATAACGCCGCATTCGACGGTCCCTTCTTAACCGCTTGGTATGACAAGCTCGGCTTGTACCTGCCTGCTCGCCGCCAAATTCTGTGCACGCTGCAGATGTCACTTTGGCACTGTGCGCTCGCCAATGCTGATTCGCCGACAAATTATCGATTAGCTACGCTTTGTCAGTTCTTCGGCATTCCCTTTCATGCAGCTGAAGCGCACGAAGCGCTGGCCGATGCGCTCGCCACGGTGCAGCTGTTTCAGGCGATTCGAAGCAGGTCGCGACAAAGCAATAACCAAGTCGGTGGCGTCGGAAGCAATGAATGATCCACTCGCATCTTGTCTGCCGCGCCCTCAGCGACACGCACCCCCTTCCCTGCCCTGCCCTCCCAACGCTGCGGCCTCTACGAATTCGCAACTAGAACCGTAGGATTCACATTCAGCCTCCCTTCGCTGCAAATCGCGGCAAGGTATTGGGCTCGTTTACACTTCGCGAAGCTCCCGTTACAGGATTTGAGTAAGAACTATTTCTGCAGTATTCTCTGCTGTTCTCTTCAAGAACCTCATCTGGGTAGACGCAAACGCAACCACCTTCTCGCGACTTAGCCATCAGGCTGCGTCGCGAGACCGGTGGCGTGCAATCACGGTTTTTTACCGCAGCCTTTTCGGCTGCATTCCTTACGGTCGCATCCGCTTCTTGGACGCGATTTTCCCATGACCGGCAGGATTTGCTGGTTCGCCTTCTTGCGAGCGAACACAGGCAAACCCTAACTGATGGAGGAAGTATCAAATGAAAAGTGATGAAGCGTTGAAACATGTAGAGGTGGGGATCGACGAGTTGATCAAGGCCCTTGAACAAGGTCGCAGCGACACGTTGATTCAGTTCCTTGAATTTCAAGCCCGCTTTTACCACTACAGCTTTCGGAACTGCTTATTAATTGCGATGCAAAAACCCACGGCAAGAATAGTTGCTGGCTTCGCTCGCTGGAAGCAGCTCGGCAGGTACGTCAAAAAGGGCGAAAAAGGGCTGATGATTTTGGCTCCGCTTGTCTATCGGCAAAAGAAAGATGTTGACAACGACGACGAGCAATCATCCCCTATCGTTCGCGGCTTTCGGGTCGCACACGTCTTTGACGTGGCTCAAACAGAGGGAGCTGAGTTGCCGGAGTTTAGCCGAATTCACGGCCAGCCCGGTGAAAAGCTCAGGAGGCTCCAGCGCTACGTAAGTGACTTGGAGATCGCCTTGGAGTTCGCCGATTCACTCGGCGGGGCTCACGGCGCTTCCCATGGAGGCAAGATTGAAATTCTAAACGGTCTGGAACCAGCCGAAGAATTCTTGGTCACTGCCCACGAACTCGCTCACGAACTGCTCCACCGCGGCGAACGACGAAAGGAAACGACTCGGAAGGTTCGTGAACTGGAAGCAGAAGCAGTCGCATTCATCGTCTGCCGCACTGCAGGGCTTGATGCCGTCAGCCATTCGGCCGACTACATCCAGCTCTACTCCGGTGATAGGGAACTACTCATGCAATCGCTCGATCACATTCAGCGGGTTTCCATGCAGATCATCTCTGTCGTCGCGTCGACGGACATCGATGAGCCTGACATGAATTGCGTCCGCTCTGTTGTGCTGGCGATCGCTTAGATTGAGGTTCGTAGCACGCACGCCACTGGCCTCCATTTTCTAAGTCGCGGGGTTTACCGATTTTAGGCCCCTGGACTCGAGGTCCGGAAGTGACTACGCGGAAGTGACCTATTCCTGACACTGGATCCGTCTCTGCCTTGATCTTTGAATTAGTCCTACATGACCGCGGCGACCAAGAACTAGCCGATGATATGGGACCACGAATCGACACAGTGCAGGATTGTCTTGTCCGTATTGGTCGGCAGACTGTCACGAGCGGCCGAGTGCAGCTCCTCATCTATCTTCCGAAAATCTCTCACGATATGCTTACTGCTAACTCAGTGCCCGGCAAGAATCAAAATAAATTTGCTTAAGAATCAATTTGGCCGCATTATTTCTCCAGAAACGTTTATTTGGAGGATGTATGACCAATGAATTAGAAACAGAAACTAAGAAGCAGAAAGTCGGCAGCGGCAAAGGGGAAACAAAGCCCGTCAAATCATTTCGTGACGGCGGAATTTCCGCGATGATTTGGAAACGGGAATCATCAACCGGCTTCCCCTACTACGAGTACTCAATCAGTCGCTCGTGGAAAGCATCTACCGGAAAAACCGGCTACTCGTCTAACTACTTCGCAAAAAACCAAGCCCAGCTGTTGAACGTGATTCAGCAAGCGTGTACTTGGATTGCCGAGAATGAAGCTCAGCTAGTTCAAGCCGAGCCTTTGGCCGCGTAGTTGAAGGGGGAAGACTCTAAGCTTGCAGGTCTGCGGCCGAAAGTGGCCGCAGAGGTTTTCCCTTCTCCCGTCTAGATTCAGCCATTTGCGTGGTCTGATATTTCTGGCGTTACCGTGCGGAATGTAGTAAAATGATACTATGTCAACTCAACTTCAGATCTCACTTTCTCCTGACGTAGAAGCCCGCCTGCGGGCCCAGGCTACTGCCTGCGGCGAAGAGTTGGAGCGTCACGCTGAGCGTGTCTTAAGCGGAACTGTATTAGCGCCGTCACTGGATGAGGTTCTCGCTTCCTTCCGCAAAGAGGTTGCCGCAAGTGGCACCTCTGACGATGGCCTCGACTCCTTCTACGAAAGTTTGCGGGACCAAGTGTTCAATGACCGCAAGCCGAAGACGAGTGCGTGATAGTCGTTTACGATTGCATGCTTTTCTTTCGCTCTGCCGCTCGTCCCGAGCGAGTTTCCAGGCTTTTTGAATTGGTCGATTCCGGGAAAGTAACGCTCGCCCTAGGGGCTGAAGTACTTGCCGAAATCCATGACGTGCTAAATCGCACCGAACACCAGAGCAAATTCCCTGCCCTGACGCCTGAGGCGGTCACTCTCTTTCTGCAGCACTTCCTCCGCACCAGCTTCTGGATTGACGCTGTGCCGGAGCAATACGAATTGAAGCGAGATCCTAAAGACAGTAAGTACATAAATCTCGCTCTCGCGTCAGGAGCGGATTGGTTGGTCACATGGGACAAAGATCTGCTCGAACTGAGCCGTTCTGATTCTGCCGTCGGCCAGGAGTTCAAGGCCCTCTACCCCCGCCTGCGCATCGGCACGCCGGAGAACTTCTTAGCGGAATCGTTCGCATAGAAGCGAGACCATACTCGCAGGCACTACCGTCTTCGGTATACTTTGGTGCATTGATTGCCAACCGTTCACAATTACGGATCTTGCTATGGACGCGATGTTCTTTAAGTTCGTGAAGGAAGAATGGAAAGACATTACAGAATCTGCAAATCAAGCGTGGACAGACCACCAACTTCGCTGCCATGGAACTCACTCTCGTGAAATCTTTGACGCTGTGAAGGAGTATTGTGGTCAACCAGTCCCTAGCGACATGCCTGAACTGGCAAAAAGAATGATTGATCACTCAAAGTTGATTCTGAAAATTCACCGGAGTCGACCAGACTAGATGCTAAGCCGCCCGGTCAACCTCTAGTGGTTCAAACGCCTTCACGATATTCCTCCTCCAGCGGACCGAGTCCATCAGCACCTGGTCGAAACCGGCTGCCTTTCGCCTCTTATTTACCAAGCGAACAATCTTTCTGAGCTGACGCCAGACCGGCTTGTAAGGTTCAAACGGCAAGCCGTTTATTTCTACTGCCAGCCGCGCGGCTGTCCGGTGACACGCAATGGACAGAAAGTAAGCCCGCAGTTCTGCGTACCGCTCCCGGGAGATGAGCACGCGGGCGTGAAACTTGTCGTCACGCACCGGAGCGTCGTCCTTCGACCTTCTCTTTTTGAAATCCCCCCTCTTCAGATAGATGGAATATCCCTCAATCTGAATCGGAGCTTCGCGGATGTCGCGAAGCTGAGACTGCTCAGCCGACTTCATTGGGTGACTCCCCTCGGTGGCCATCAGCACCCAAGTTCGGTCGAACCTGACGTACTGAAGGTTTGCGAGCCCCCTCTCTTTGCGGCGGGCTCGAGTCCACTCGCTCTGTATGACGTCGTACTTCTCAAGCAGCTTCTTGTCGATTGCCCGAGAATCCTTCCCTTCGCCGACCGTCCCTTGAACGTAGTGAACGTATCCATGCCTCAGCAGGCACGTCGCGATTCGTTGCACGAATCCCGTGACCGAAGTCGTCTCGTACTTGTATGGTTCCTTCCTCATTTCTAGTCCCCCTTTTCATGACGACTCAAACTGCAAGCCGTCATAAAAAGGGGCAAGCTTCTTGCTTGCCCGGAGAAAAACACTCATGCGAAAATCAGCTTGGCGAATGCTGCGGAACTGTCCATCGTTCTCGCCTCACGCCAAGTAGGTGACTTCGCAAAACCTCGAAGCTAAAACCTTGCCTTCGATTTTTGCGAACCTTCCATGCCACGCAGCCGCATTCGATTCGCGGGCTGCTACTAAACTCTTAGCAGCAGCCCGCCCAATTTCATGCTAACCGTGTTGCTAAACACCTCGGTGAAAAACCGTCGTGTGCAAAGCACACGTCGCCTGTCCACCGCCAATTCGCTGCCAAAAGACTTCTCTTCTCCCGAAGAGAACTCGTTTGACCACCATGCTTCCAACCAAGGACCGCCGGAGGCCTCCACATGGAGGTCCTCCGGCACAGTTATCCGTCTGGCTTAGTAAGCCAGTCGTCGCTTTCGTCGGCTCTCATGCTTGGGGTACCACCCCCAAGCGAGCACGGGTCATGACTGCCTTGCCATGACCGCCAGTCGGTTCCACCGACTGACAGCTCGAGACCTTCGTCTCGACCACCGCCTGGACCTCTCGCACGCTCCCGCGTGCTTGAGCCTCCGGCTCTCTACTTGCGACCCGCTCCCTCGCCGTCGAATTTGAAGCACCAAGGCGACGAGCCTTGGCACCGGTTACCAACCGGCCTCGACGGCGATTCCTACGTTAGTCAGTACCTTCATGTTTCGAATCTCGTGGGTGAGAGGTGTGACCCTCATGGCGAACGATTCTAGGTGCGGCCGCCAGGCCGTCCTACTTTCCACCTGGCACTTTCGTGCCCGGCGATTTCCGGGGTACGAGTCTAGAAGCTCCCCCTACCGTGTGAATCATCCACTTGTCCCCCTCGGCCCTTCGCTATCGCGAGTGACCGAGAATCTCGGCAATCGACTTTCGAAACATTTACCGGCAAGCGGTTACCCGCCTTTCATCGTTGAGCTTTTCACGTCACCAGACTTACTGGTGTACTCGAAGGACGTCACTCCCCCGACACGGCCTCTTGCGAGGCTCGTGGCTCCCGACGCCGGACAACGTTGAACGCCCCTTCCTAGAGGAAGCGAACCCCGCGTGTGGATTTGGCTGCAACAATGCAGCCGCACCGACTTTGAATACTGACGGCTCTGACCAGAACTTCTGTCAGAGAATTTCCGTATCGCCCCGCATCGGGGCGAGAAAAGAACATTGAACTATAGGATAGAATGATGAGATTACTTCGAGCGTCATCGCTGCCATACAAAGGCAGCGAGCGATTTCGAGATTACTTCATCAAGCCTCCTTCGCACTGAGCGAGCATGTCTCCATGCACTCAGCGCTACCGGCAGAACGCGTGAGGGATGGTAAATCCCCTCTCCTTGGCCTGGTTGGTGACCAGGCTAAACGGATGCGTTCTCCAGACGGATAACTGCTGCCAAAGCGTTTACGAACATCGACAGTCGGGAAAACCTATCCTGGTTTCCCTGAGTGTCCGTATAACACGCAAACTGCCCCTAATCAAATCCTCCCAGGCAGTCGCTTCTCCGGCTAGTCAAACCTTCTTCGGCTCTGTTTTGATTGTGCCGCAGCGGTCAAGGTCCGCTCGTCGGAGCGCACCGGGAAGTCTCGCTGCTGCTTTGCTGCGCAAAGGCTCCACCTTGACTCGCCGCGGATGGCGGCACGCAGAGCCGATTCTCGGTTCATTTAACGTATAAATAATGTGGAGGAATTAATGAGCATTACTGTGAAAGAAAAGGAGCATTGGAAAGAACGTATCGCGCAAAAGATTGAGCGAGCCATCACCGAGCTGCTTGAAAAGAGCGACCCGCGGTACATGGAGCAAGTCTCGCTCCAGGCGCGTGAGAAAGCTATCGAGGCGCTTGGGGGAACGCAACTCTTGAGCGATCTCAACGCACTTAGTGAGCAGGAAGACGCCGTCCAAAAGGAGATCGAGAACACGCAGCAAAAGCTTGCCGACTTGGCAAAGCGAGCAGGCATCAAAGCTGTAGCCCGCTACTACGGTTCTCGCGACAACATCGAGACGTGGGAGAAAGCTGTGGCAACGCGACAAGCGATTTCTGAAAGGGAACTGCTGTCCAAAGACGCTCTGGGCCAACAGGTTCTCAAGCTTCGCGGCGAGCAAGAAGCGCTCCTGGATACGGTTTGGCTGAGTACTTCACCTCTCCAGATTCGGGAACTATGGAAGAACGTTACCGAGCTAGTCTCTGGCGAATTGCCCGAACTGCAGAAGAAAGTTCTTTCGACGTCGCCTCCGAGCGGACACGCCAAGGGGACGAGTGACCAGTCCGGTTCTCGCGACTAGTTCGCACAGGCTCATTCGCCGATGCAGGTCGACGACGCCTCGCGTCAACTTGTCGGCGGTGAGCCTTTCGACAATTTCCACACGGTATCGCGCCGGAATTCACTGAATCATCTTCGACGACACAGGATTCTTTCCGATCTGGATGACAACCGATTCCTTGCATCTGCTTTGTTTTTCAAGTTCCCGTCGAGAGGCATCACGCTCGGAGCTGCTCTGCAAAGTTCGCGGCCAGACCTTGCGGAACTGTCACTCTCTTTGCCGGTCGAGGCAGCGCGGCGTTTATTGATGCCGCAGCGACTGTCACTCCTCCAACGCAGGCAATTTGCATTTCATCCGCCGGGTGCGGAAACGCAATTTACCTTTAACTTATGGAGAAAAGAAAAATGAAAAAGCAAAGCAGCAAGACAACGAACAAACCCGTTCACACCGTCCGCATCGGAGCTGTGTCGGCGAGCGTGTTTCTCAATGATGGGAAGGACGGCGCGAAGTTCCCGTCGGCAATCATCCGCCGGTCTTACAAGACCGAGGGCGGTTTCAAAGACTCGTCGAGCTACGGCGGACGACATCTTAATGAGTTGGCGGCAGTCGTCTCGGGTCTTCAGGCTTGGTTCGCAGCCAACTACCCTGATACCGGCAAGTAAGCCGGTCGGCGGGCGGGGCGCTTCGTCCTCGCCCGCTTTTTCTTATCTTCGCTGGTGGATGCAAGAAGCGTCAGCTTCGGAGCTTCTGGAATTATCGGGCATTCGTCGACAGCATCAGACTGAGCAACTCGCAACACGGCTTCGGCGGCGGCGAGTTTTTCCCGCACATCGTGAGTTACGATGGATGCCATTCCCAACATCCGGCAGGCATCGGCATGGAATCCCGCGAGAGCGAGAGCCTTGGCAATGGTTCGGAGGTCGGCTTCCGACCGCGACAGCAATTCCGGCAGTGTCTTTTCCATAGTCAGGAAGCCACGTTGGTCAATTGAGATACGTGTTCCCAATTTAGTAGCTGGGCGCCAGCAATGTTAGTACCTAATGCCACATTCATTTTGTGGAAATGATGCTTTGTCGACTTTTGCGACAAGAACACCCCAAGACGAATCGGACCAACAAAGGAAGATTTTGGGACTGTGAGGGAATCGGGGATTTTAGAGCTTTCCTTCTCGCGACCTACCATCATTTAGGGCCCCGGTAGGGTGACACCCCAAACGATAATAGGCCGACGAAGGAAGAAAAAAGTGGCTATGCAGCGGACTTTTCTGCTTTGCACTGAGTGGAAAGAAATTGCCTAGCGCCTCGCTCCAATACCATGCGGCGGTAGACCGAGAAGGCAGAGCTCTTCGCTTGTTTGGACCTTAGGTAGCCTTCCGCAAGAGTTGCTCCGACATGCTCAAGCATCGTCTCTTCGAGGTGGGCGAGTTCAGTGGGCGTTAATGCCATGAGGTAAGCATCGACTGCCGATTGATCAGGCGCCGCCTTCTCAATGGGCGAACTATTTTTTGGTGTCTCGGTGAGGACAACAGGCTTCGTTTGCAGTTGCTTCTTGGGCGGAGCATACCCTTCTCGAATCGACTTGACCAAGTACCCAGCCGGATTTCGGATCGAATCGCGGTCTTTCTTTTCAAGCAAGCGGTCGAGCACCTCCATCTGCATCTCGATCAACTCGGCCGGAAACTCTCGCACAAGTTCAGCCGCGACGGATGGCGTCACGCCGCGATCCGCTAGTCTCTTAATCAATTGAGATTCTTCTTTGCCGAGTAGCTCAACTTGCGGAACTGATTTCTTGATGAAGACAATCTTCCATTGGCCGCGACTGATCTTCACGTATCGTTGTGCTATCGGCATCGCTTCGAGGAAACCCACCGCTTCCAATTCATCGATCGCTGGCTGAAGTCGACGCTTCAGTTGCCCCGTGTCGTAGTTGCGGCTGACGCCAATGTGCTCGCAGGCAAACTCTGCGAGATCGAACTCCCAACGGGACTTGTGATAGAACCGCTTGTCTAGAAAACGGTACATCCGTTTCGACGCGGCGTATTCAAGCTGTCGAAAGAGCCCGAGGTCGATCGCCTTCAAGTATCCTGACTTGAAACTGCGAAAGACAACTTCGTTCCAGGCGAATGAGGAAAGTGGCGGCTCAGAGTTGCTGCTGCGTAAGCGCTTCAACCTTCGTTCCTGGTCGTAGAGCGTGACTTGCTCCAGGATGTGAAAGTTTTCGTCAACCCATGTTTGCTCGTCTTTATCCCACCATGCCTTGTCGTAGTAGAGCGTAACGCCAAGCCAGCGCTTGAGCGACTTCTCCAGGCGATCGTAACTCCGACCTTCATGGCGCCAACCCAAGATTTGGATGAGTTGGTAGCGACTGAAGTTCACTTTTCGTTCGGTGAAGCGATTTTGCTTCGTAAGTTGAATGAGCCCGAGGATCACTTCGTCATCGAGTGAAGTCGGCAGTCCGAACTTGTCGGACGCTGAGATTGTGAGCCGCCGCGTGATCATTTCTGATCGACCAGAATCGAAAATGCGATCTTCGAAGACGAGCGTTTTTTGATTGTCGGGAACGCGGTCGGCGATTGCCGCCAGCGGGAATTCAGCGAGATTCAGTTCATCACGTCCATCATCGAGGTCGAATGGCAGCGGCGACTTGGCGACTAGTGATTCAGTGCGATGAGCATCTTCCATCATTTCTTTTAAAAGCAAGCAGCAACAGTCCTCTGTTGTTGCAAGTTATTTAAAGTTATTAACACAAGAGTTACACCCTTGAAAAGCCTTTTTTTATCCAACACTTACGCTCGTTTTTTCTGTCTCATTTCACCTTAGAGCGAGAAGATTCCCTGTCTCGTTTCCCTTCAGTCCCTGCTTCATTTCACGCTAGTTCCCTGTTTCATTTCCCTCTAGCCAGTGGAGATTCCCTGTCTCGATTCACCGTAGCTCCCTGTCTCACTTCACCGTAGTGTGCCCAAACGTCCATTGCCTGAGTTTGTAGGCAATTCCTGTCTCGCTTCACTCTAGTTGGCTGGATCAGACGATCACGCGGCGGTGAAACCCTGCTCCATTTCCCTGCACCTCACAAGGGATTTCTGCACGCCTTCCCTCTAAGGGATTGACGTACGTTTTCGGCAAGTCTTAATGATGATCTAACGCCGGAGATGAGTCGGAGATTGATTCAATGCAAGCATGCTTGCTGACTTTCTTGCTGACTTGCCGTATTTAAAGTCGTGATTACTGCATCGTTCATGCGCAGTTGTGAAGCATCCTGAATGGTCAGCTTGGATGCCTGGAAGAAATAAAGCATCGCAGCAAAAAAACATGCTTGTCAGTCAGGATGTTTTCGCGCTAGGGTCGAAACATGATGATCGTTTGCGCAAATTCCAAAGGCGGCGTGGGCAAGAGCACCCTCGCGACGCACCTTGCCGTGTGGCTCTTCGACCTTGGCTTTCAAACGGCGTTACTCGACACCGACAAACAGCGTTCGAGTTCGCAATGGATCGTCGAAGCGGAGCCCAAAATCACGGTTCGCGTCGCTGACACTCCTGAGGAATGCCTTGTAAACGTCCAAGAACTCGTTTCTAGCCACGATTTCTTGATAGGGGACGCTCCAGGTGGGCTGGAAGATTTGAGTCGTACCTTGCTCATCCTCGCGGATCTGGCCATTTTCCCGATTTCGCCTTCGATTCTCGATGTGAGGTCGGTCGCTGGGGCGACCACGGTCCTTCGATACGCCCAGGGAATCAACGGCGGCAAACCCGACGGACGCCTTGTGCTCAACAAGATGAAGACCCGGGACACGATTAGCCAAGAACTGAAGGAGGGCGCTCCGCAGCTTGGACTTCAGGTCGCTCAGCACGTCGTTCGCGATTTGCAAGCGTATCGCGATGCGGCGCAACAAGGGACGGTGGTGGCAAGGTTTGGCCGCAAAGGTGCGCAGGCAGCCGCCGATCTCGACGGACTATTTCGCGAACTTGTGGGAGATATCGTAGCAGTGAAACAACATGCAGGGAGGCAGAGCGTAGGCAATGGCTGAGAGAAGATCAATTGGAGCGGCGATGGAAATGACGCCGGAGAAGAGGGCGTTCATTAGTGGGCAATCGAAGCCGCCAGGGGTTTCAATGACGCCGGTTCCGGCAAAGGATGCTTCCAACCAAACGATAGACCTTTCGCCTTCGAGCGAGAATGGAGAAGCTGATAAAGGCTCGTCACCGCGGCCACAACGGCGGAATAGGCGCTCCACTCATGAGGCGCCAAGTTCCACTCAGGTTCTCGATCAGATGCTTGTGCCGGTGACGATTAGGCTCCCACGCCGGACTGCTCAGGCGCTGAGACGAGCTCACTTAGAACAGAGATTGAAAGACGCCAAGCCTGATACACAGCAAGAAATTGCCGAGGAAGCGCTCGCTGACTGGCTAGCTAAATATGGCTATCTCGATTAATTCGAATCAACGGCTGCCAGTTGGACCAAATGAGTTTGTTGCGAGATTGTTTGATCTCCCAGATATGCCTTATACCTATCAAGGGCCTCCGAAGAGGGAGTTGGCGAGAGGCAAGGCGGCAAAGCTACGGAAATCAGTTTGCCGTTAATTCGAAAAAGGCAACTGATCGCAAATTGGAAACTCTCGCTTGTATTCTCGCCGGTCGTATGAACGAGCACCGTGCCATCTTCTAGCGTATCGGGGATCGCTTCACCCGTGTTAGCGACTGACCAGCACCCGTTGAAGGCCTGGAAATAACCTCTCGCTTCTGCCGGGGGGGCTCCATCTTGGTAGAACTTCGCAAGTGCGACGCGAACTTCATTACTTAAGGGATTGAAGACAAAAGAGTACCCCAGTCTTTGAAATAGCGCCAAATAAGCGGATTTGAGTAGGCAGCCTTCGATTACGCCGTCGGGTATGAAGGTTGAACCGCTCACTCGCATTGGTTGGATATCTGATGGGATGAGCTTTGGCTCTCTCAAAAATGGTGTGGCGACGAGATTTCTGTTTCCATCGAAAACACCGGCCTGCTGAAATCTTTGCTGAGCTCTCCTGTCAGAGAAGAATAACTCAACTTGTTCGCCTTGCGGGGTGGTAAGTTGCCAATTTCGAACTCGTCGAAGAAGTTCTTGCGGAGTGGTCATCGGAAGATTCAGCAGGTCGATCAGCAGCGGCTCAATCGTTCTTCCGAAATACCCATCGACGTCTTTGCGCTGAATGACTGTTTTGCGTGAGGCAGTGTGCAGAGCTGCATTCAACACGTGGCCGTTGGAGAGTTCTGCGTTCTCATCATCGCGGAGCGTGATTGGGCAAACGAACCTCTGTACTGCCTTGCCTGTGACTGCCGTATAGTTGGCGACAAACCACGCTAACTCTTGCGCATTGATGGCCATCACTATCTCCTGTGGACTAGAATGTGCGACAAATCGCATCTCTGGAATGGCGTCTCGCCAGGCTCTTAAGCAGAAAGGCACCGCCCTCGCAAGCCTGATCTGCTTGGGTCAGTCAATCACACGCCCGATGAAATCGATCATTTGCGCCGTTTCTGTGTTGGCGAAGCGATCGCGGATGTCAGTGCAGTCGCTGCTCGGAAACATGAACATGAAGTTATCGTCCGAATACAGTTCGAGCACCGAAGTGCTGTAATCGCTTTGAGCAGCCGCATCAAAAAGCGATTTTGCCACTGTGTGCACGCCGCCTGCCAATAAGTCTGCAAGTTGCAGGGAGGTCGAGGCTTTCGAGTCTGCCTCAACAATCTGTTTTAGTTGGAGCGGAAAGGAAATGCTGGCTACATCCGAGATGCGAAAGTCGGCGACATCGGTGTGCATCATGCTGACGATTGCATCATGATACTTTCGCATCGCGGGCGATGCGTCATGCGTCAATGTATATTCACCTCCGGAGCGAGATTCCAGCTGGCTCACTAAGCCGAATAGCAACGAGGATGCGACGTTGGTACTTGTATTTGGGCTTGATATCTCACGTCGAAATTCGGGGTGATTGTCCGCTACCGGTGTCAAAAGATCGCCAAGATGTTCGTTGCTTCTGAGCGTGCGTGCATGGCTACAGAGGGCGTCAATGTCAACCGACTCCTTGGTTGCAGATGCTCTGATATAGAGACGCATCAAGGATTCGAACTCCTGGGCGCCAAAAATCGTTGGCCCAGTTCGGCACAGAACGCTTGCCATCGCGTGGTTGAATCCGTCCTTATAAAAGTCAAATCCTCTCGCGCAAAAAGAGGGCTCGATGCAATCATCCAGGAACTTCAAGACGCAGAGGTACTGCTTGTCCGCTACAAACGAGATTCCACGATGAGTCTGAAGGCATTCTCGCTGTACTGCCAGCATTGCCGACCAATTCTGCGAGCGCCTAGTGAGCGTCTGGTGCTTCAACTCGGGGGACTGCAAGCTAGGGAAGTATTGGGCTTTTAAGGCTTTCGCGTCGTCTTCGCTGATGAATAGTGCTGACAGCACAAGGAATCGTTGTTCCTTGTTCAGGAGGTCGCGTCCGGTGTAGCCCGATTCGTCAAGAAAGGCCTGCTGCATAGCTGCGCCTCGTCGTTGACCTGTATGGAAGTAATAGGGATTAGGCGGGAGGGCTCGAGTGTCGTTTGGGCAGAGCAAGGCCAGTTGCAAAAGTATCGGTCAGGTTTCGGCAATAATAGGCATAAATATGCTGAAGTTGGGTTGTTTGGCGGTGGCCTTAATGGGCTTGGTTCAGTTCGATTGTCGCGATCCGATTAACTGTTGAAATCGCATAGGGCTTTCATACTAAGCTCCCATCCGATAACTCGCTTCAGCATTCGTGCGGTGCCTTGGATAGTCACTGCCATGCAACTATCATCGCTACAGTGGCGATGCATTGGGGATTGTGGTCGTCTCTGGGTGAAATCGCCGAGCGGAATAATCTCCCAAACTACCCCGTCGTTTGGTTGAATGATTGCAGACCTGCACACACGTAAGGAATGACTGGTGAAAGACCCTATTCGCGATACGCCACTACGAGATCCGGGCCAGTCACTGAGGGAATCGCTTGATGATTTGCTGTTGGATGTTGCGTACCCATGGTTTATGACGGCAATTTTGGCTGCCGTGACCGCTGGGATGGAATGGTGGCGGTGGTGGTTCGTCTCCCCGCCAGTTCCAAAAACATTGACCTTCATCGCCGTCGTTATCGTTGGCATCGCGTCGTGGAAATGGCGCTCTGTCAAAGCTGAGGCGAGACTTATCAAAACCGGTCTCAAGGGAGAACGCTCAACAGGGCAGTTGTTGCAGAGCGAGTTGCTGCCCGTGGGCTACGAAGTCTTTCACGATTGTTGTTTCGATGGTTTCAATGTTGATCATGTGGCAATTGGTCCGGGCGGCGTTTTTGCTATCGAAACTAAAACTCGTTCCAAGCCGCTTGGTGACGCTCGCGTCACTTACGACGGTCAGCGGGTGCTAGTCAACGGGATGGAACCGGACCGAGACCCAGTAGTCCAGGCACGCGCGGGAGCATCGCGTATCCGAGACGTATTGACGGAATACGCCGGATTTGAAACGGAAGTGCGCGGCGTAGTCCTCTTTCCCGGGTGGTATGTTGAGTCGAAAGGCAAGGCTCAAACGTGGGTTCTGAACCCGAAGGCTTTCATCTCTTGGGCTCAGAAGGAACCTCAGCGGCTGACGCCAGAACAGGTCCGCGTGCTCGCATTCGGTTTGGCACGCTACATTCGAAGCACTTTGGATGCGTGAAGGGCGATCGCCAATTCAAGCGATGTATCGCTGGTCTGAAGGCTGCCGGTGTTTGTCTACGCAATCACTGGTGATGAATGAGCGTGGCGCAGTACAAGACTCACTGACTTGTATCGCTCAGCAGTCGCTGAGGTGACTGTCACGATGCGGCAGAAAACACCAGAGCAATGGCAGCCTGCTCATGGTTGGGCAGCATGTGTCGATAACGCTGAACCATTTCTTCCGTCTGGTGGCCAACCCAACTATTAATGATTCGCTGATCAATGCCAGCTGCGGCTGCATTGCTGCAGAATGAGTGGCGAAAAACGTGCCAACCTCTCAGCTTAGTCCATTTGGTATCGCTTAGTGTTTGCTTAAAGTAGTCGTGCGCGGTATCGGCATCGAGCGGCTGGGGAGCGACCATTCGGTGTCCGCGAGTTGCCGACGCCTGATGCCAGAATGTCGAACCTGTCCCCGGGTGCGACGACACGAGACTCTTCATAGCGTCGCGGAGCGGTGGAGACATCGGAACGCGGCGAGTCGTTACTTTATCGTGCGATCTCTTCCGCTCGTGAATCGTGATGACGTTTTCTACAAAATCAATATCCGTCAGTTTCGAGCGAATCATCTCCGATCGTCTGGCGCCGGTGTGGGCCGCAAACATAAACATGGGGTATACCGCCGGTTGCTTGCCAAAGGCCTTGACTCTTTCCAAGAGCTCGTTGATTTCGCGTGTCGATAGAAAGGCGCATTCCCAAAGTTCGGCAGCCTCGGCGACAGATGCATTGAGTACGCGTTTCTGAACTTCAGCAAACGTCATGAAAGGCAATTTCTCTTCGCCTTTCGGATACTTCAGCCCCCTCGAAGGAAACTCCTTTTCAATCAATTCGTGCTGGCGGCCCCAATTCCAGACGGTTCGTAGCGTGACGATGGCTTTCTTAATCGTCGTAGATTTGACTCGGCGGCCGTGAAGACCTTTGTCTTTTGATCGCTCTTTGATGTAGCCTTGGAGCTGCGAAAGGGTGAGTGACTGAATGAACAGAGTTTTTCCAAAATGCTTTTCAAGCTGCCTTTGGTGAATCTTCATCCCGGCAATTGTTGACTTCTCCAAGCTCCCTTCGGGAAGATTGGTCCAAAATCGTTCTAAGAGACTAGCCAGCGTCAGTCCAGTAGGAGCAGGTGTCTGCGATGGAACGGCTACTGAGAAAGCGATCGAATGAGTGCGACCGTCGGCCAGCAGGAATCCGGCTAGGTCGCCATGATCAGGCGCTTGCAACGTGCCGAGCTGCAGGCGATGGAGATTGTCTTCCAGGCGAGCCAACGCTGCTTGGGCAGCTTTCTCACTTTTGGTTTCGAGCGAACGAGCGTACTTGATGCCAGCATAGCGGAAGACGACACGGTAAGCGCTTCCGCGTTTTTCGAGCGATGCCATGATGCGATTTTCCTCGCGAGTTGCGAGAAGACCATCGACGCATCGCAATGCAAAAGCAATCCTGTCCCCAGATTGTCCCCAGTGGTCGTTCGGACCACTGAGGACGACTTGCAGTTATTTGTTGCAAGTCGTTGGGACAAAAGAAGTACCGGAGGCCGGACTTGAACCGGCACGCCCTTGCGGGCACTGGATTTTGAGTCTAACAACTGCCATCCTGATTGTACCGGACCGGTAGGTGGACACTTCGCGGATGACTCGCAAATGCACGGCTAATTCGTCCAATAACGCCTGTGCTAAATCCGGACGATATCCAGAGGATGCATTGGCGGATCTGCGTCAGATTTGCGTCAGCTTATCGCGGCCTACCAAGCGAAAGCTTCGTTACCGAACGAACCACCTAACTTCGCCTTCTCGCCTTGTGGTCGCGCTCCAATCACCTCCCCCACGCCCGGTTTCTGTAACCCGCAACGGTATGACAGTTGCACCGTATGTGAGGTGTGGATGTCTACACAGGATGCAGCGGAACCGCCGCTTAACTTATTTTAAGGAGACGATCATGGCCGGCACAGTGAAGAATGGCGTTGCCGACGCAGGGAATGCAGTCGCAAATGCTGCGAAAGACGTTAGTAAAAGGATCGCGACTGGTGCAGAGGATGCAGTCGACTTCGTTAAGGAGAAGACAGGAATGAGTGGTCCGGGTGAGGGAACTGATCGTGGAGTCGGTGCGATCACAGACCACATGGATGTCATTGCGTCCTGCGGAAAGAAGATGGGCGTTGTAGATCATGTCGAAGGTGGAGCAATCAAGCTCACGAAGAATGACAGCCCTGATGGCCAACATCATTTCGTTCCTGTAGCTTGGGTTGAGCGGGTCGATCGTCACGTTCACCTTTCGAAGAACTCGAAAGAGACGGAACAGAATTGGAAGTTAGATGCTGCGTCCTGCGGTTGTGGAAACTAACCGCGAATAATCGCGTTGTCGTAACCTCAATTGGCCCGGTCAATTTCTGGCCGGGCCTCTTTCGTTGGTCGCTTTACAGCCGCGTTCCTAAAAGACGGCGTGCTCGTTATTTGATTCTCGCTCCAAGCGCGGGCTCTTTTGAAGGGGCACGTCAGGCGTGATCGAGACTGGACTGTACAACCTCACGAAAGCAGAAGCGCCGTGTTTGCTCAGCCAATGGCGTTGATCACATCCCTCGCAATCATCAGTTCCTCGTCTGTGGCAATGACTCTCACATTCACGGGAAGAACGCCGCTTGATATTAGATCGGCATTGTCCCTGTTTGACGTCGCGTCCAATTCAATGCCCAGGAATCGAAGCTCTGTACAGATCTGAAATCGAACCTCTGCCGCGCGCTCACCGATTCCTCCGGCAAAGACGAGCGTATCAAGTCCTCCCATTGCCGCAGCGTACGCGCCAATATACTTGCGGACATGGTAGCAAAATATTGCCACTGCCTCCCCTGCCCTCGCGTCCTCATGTTCGCGTTCCAGAAGTAGCTCCATGTCGCCAGAAGTCTCGGAGACGCCGAGAAGTCCTGACTCTAGGTGGACTATGCGATTAAATTCTTGAACCGTCATGCCCGCAGCTCGCAGGAGGTATTCAATCAATCCGGGATCGATGTCTCCCGATCGGGTGCTCATGGGAATGCCGGCGGCAGGTGTGAACGCCATGCTGGTGTCGATGGGTTTGCCATCTCGCACCGCCGCCAAGCTTGCGCCGTTCCCCAAGTGCGCAAGGACGATTCGGCCCCGTGATTCCCCGTAATCTAATCGCGCTAAATGGTCCATCAGGTAGGCGTAGGAAAGCCCGTGAAATCCATAGCGCCGGATGCCGAGTGCGTCGAGTCGCCGCGGCAGCGGTAGCCGTCGCGCGACCGCTGGAAGATCGTGATGGAAGGCTGTGTCAAAACAAGCGACATGAGGGATACCTGACAGCCGTCGTTGCAGCGATTCGATCACCTGCAACTCGGACGGCAAATGCTCTGGGTCGTAGATTTCAAGCTGGCGGATATCGTCCAGCAACTCTGGCGTGATCACCTCCGACGCCGAATGGTTAGGCCCGCCATGAACAAGACGGTGACCGACGCCAATTAGAGAGGAAGCGCATATCCTCTCCTGTACGCGATACATGATCGCAGCAAGTGCGTCATCGTGAGAGCTGGCGAGCACTGCTTCTGAGCGAGACGCCTCACCGCCGACCATAAAGGTGATTTGAGTGTCACGCGCGCCAATTCGCTCGACCTTGGCCGATGCAACTCGAACGGGAGGTGAATTCGCCTTAAATACGGCGACCTTGAGACTCGAAGAACCAGCGTTGACGGCAAGGATCAAATTGTGCTTGCCCGATGGAGATAATGGTTGGGACACGTTCGAATCCTTCGGCTCGCTATGGATCGAGGCTTAGCTTAGGTCCCACTTCCAATTCAGAATCTCGGGCATGTCTTCGCCCTGCTCATTGATGTACTGTCGATGCTCAAAGAGCTTGTCTCGGAGGGCCTGCTTCAGGTGCGCTCCCCGCGAACCAAGCTGGGGCAATCGATCGATGACGTCAGTCGCTAAGTGAAAACGATCTAAGTCATTCAGCACTGCCATATCGAACGGAGTCGTGATCGTCCCTTCTTCTTTATAGCCGCGAACGTGCAAATTAGCGTGATTCGTACGACGGTAGGTCAGTCGGTGGATCAGCCACGGATATCCGTGGAATGCGAAGATCACGTGCTTGTTCTTCGTGAAGAGCGTATCAAAGTCATAATCGCTCAAACCATGAGGATGTTCGCTCGCAGGTTGGAGCTTCATGAGGTCGACGACATTGACGACGCGAATCTTGAGTTCGGGCAATGATTGTCGTAGATACTGGACAGCCGCGAGCGTTTCGAGCGTCGGCACGTCCCCGGCGCAGGCCATCACTACGTCAGGCTCACCATCCTGGTCGTTGCTGGCCCACTCCCACATCCCGATTCCTGCGGAACAATGTGCGACAGCGGCGTCGATGCCAAGCCATTGCGGAGCCGGATGCTTGCCTGCGACGACGACGTTGACGTAGTGCGTGCTACGCAAGCAATGGTCCATCACCGAGAGAAGGCTGTTTGCATCCGGCGGCAAGTAGACGCGAACAATTTCGGCTTTTTTGTTAGCGACGTGGTCGATGAACCCGGGATCTTGATGCGTAAACCCGTTGTGATCCTGGCGCCAGACGTGCGAGGCGAGCAGATAGTTCAGAGAGGCGATTGGCCGCCGCCAGGGGATGTCGCGCGTTACCTTCAACCATTTGGCATGCTGGTTGAACATCGAGTCGACGATGTGAATGAAGGCCTCGTATGAGTTAAGTAGTCCGTGCCGACCAGTCAACAAATAACCCTCTAGCCATCCCTCGCACTGGTGCTCGCTGAGCATCTCGATCACTCGACCTTCGGCGGCCAGATGCTCGTCATTCGCTTCGATGGGGGCGAGCCACTGCTTTGAAGTAGCCTCGAAGACGGCGGAAAGCCGGTTCGACGCAGTTTCATCGGGGGAGAAGATGCGAAAATTGCGTTGCGACTGATTTAGTTTGATTACATCCCTTAGAAATTGCCCAAGCACCTGCGTATCTGACCGATCGACGGAGCCGGGCGACGCAAAGCTAACGCCATACTCGCGGAAGTCGGGCATCCGCAGCGCCTTCAAGAGGATCCCGCCGTTGGCATGGGGATTGGCCCCCATTCTCCGCTCACCGTGAGGCGCCAATTCGGCCAACTCGGCGACAAGACAGCCCGATTCGTTGAACAACTCGTCCGGTCGATAACTCTTCATCCATGCTTCTAGGAGCGGTATATGACTGGGCGTCTCGGGCCCTTCGGTAAGCGGCACTTGGTGGGATCGACAGGTCCCTTCGATCTGGACGCCGTCGACTACCTTGGGACCTGTCCAACCTTTGGGAGATCGCAAGATGATCATCGGCCACACCGGCACGCCTGAAAAACCATGGGTTCGCGCCGCGTGCTGAATTTCCTTAATCCTGCCAACGACAGTATCAAGCGTGGTTGCCATGAGGAGATGCATCGCCTCCGGATCGTCGCCCTCAACGAAAAACGGCTCGTAGCCGTATCCCCTCATTAACTCCGCCAACTGATCAGATCCGATTCGAGCCAGCACGGTGGGATTGGCGATCTTGAAACCGTTAAGATGCAAGATCGGCAAGACGGCCCCATCAGACGCGGGGTTGAGGAATTTGTTGGAGTGCCAGGCAGTGGCCAGCGGGCCAGTCTCTGCCTCGCCATCGCCAATTACGCAGGCCACGATCAACTCTGGATTGTCGAACACGGCTCCAAACGCATGGCTCAGCGAGTAGCCCAACTCGCCTCCTTCGTGGATCGATCCCGGAGTTTCGGGAGCCACGTGACTAGGAATGCCGCCAGGAAACGAGAATTGTTTGAATAACTTCGCCATTCCCGCCTCATCCTGAGTCACGTCAGGATAAAACTCTGAATAGGTACCCTCTAAATAAGTGTTGGCGACCAGCGCAGGCCCGCCATGTCCCGGGCCTGAAATGTAGATCATGTTCAGATCGTACTTCTTGATCACCCGGTTGAGATGGACGTATATAAAGTTCTGCCCGGGCGTTGTTCCCCAATGGCCAAGCAGTCGCGCTTTGATATGCTTGAGCGCCAGCGGCTCACGCAATAGCGGGTTACTGCGCAGATAAATTTGGCCCACCGAAAGGTAATTTGCGGCGCGCCAGTAGGCGTCCAACTTAAGCAGTAGCTCGTTGGTAGGACCGTCGCATCCCATGGCCGGTTTCCTTTCGCCGTCGAGTCGGGGCACATTCGTTGACGTTCTGGCAACGACCATCAATTCAATCTGGCCGCTCGCAGTTAAAGTTTCTGGATCGGCTGCACTCCGAAGCTGAACAGCGCCCCAGACACAAATCAACCGTGTGTGAGAAGAATCGAACCGATCCCTTTCCCGCAGGCAGCCAGGCACCGGAGTGACGTTCGAAGCCCAGGATCAGATCGGCGGAGCGATAGTTGGTAAAACCCGCCTGAAGGATCTGCGGTCCGCAACGTGTGATGCATATGACACGCTTATCGCTTGGTCTCACCACAGCAATGTGCCCGGGAAGTCTGGCGTCTGAGTTCTTGACTACGGCGACGACGAGCATACCAGAATTTGCTCGTTTCTGTGCATCAAGCGGTCCCTTCACAGACTTCCAGCCTGCTTGTCGACCGCTAGGGCTCGACAGCCAATCAAATTGAGCATCGGCCAAAAGGACGTGCGAGTGCTCAGGCGGGCGAAGGAGATAAACTCCAAAGTGGCTAGCGACCGCAGCGGCGAAAGCGCTGCAATGGGTTTCAGCTGCCGTCCGGGGCGCCCGGCGCTTCTCAAGAGGGCCAGTTATTGGCTCGCCCGAGCGCCAAGCGATTCGCAAGTCGCTTCGTAACCACCGATGTTCGACATCAAGTTGATCGAGCGCGGCCGTGAGCGAGCGCCCCGCCGGAGTTATAAGAACCCAGGACGCCTCCGACAAATGACATAATTGATCACGTGAATCACCGGCGGATGCAAAGCGTTCGCCGACAATTATTACGATGAGCGCTACTGTGCCTTTCGTCAGAATGACTGCAAGCTTACGCTTTGAAAGTGGCCCCGCTTGATCGCATTTGTGATTCATTGGCGTCGTTACGTCAAAGTGCGAAGGCCCGTCATCCTACTTGGACATCTAACCATATCAGTCTCCTGCGTTGCTGCCGCACGCTTCCTTTCTCGAACCGAAAGCCTCAGCTATGACTTACCCTTCGCTTAAGAAATGCGGCGTGTGCGGCCTGATGAAACCGTCTTCCCAGATGATGCCTGGAGATCTCGTGAGAGCGCCCATTGCGTCGCTTATTGAGGTCGAGCATCCGCAATGGAGTGCCGATCAGTTCATCTGCCTGGAAGATTTGAATACTTACCGAGCGCTGCACATTGAAAAATCACTAATCGCGGAACGGGGCGAATTGTCATCGCTGGAACGGGAGGTGGTCGATAGCCTGCGTGAGCATGAACTGCTTTCAGCGAACGTGGATGACGAATTTATCGGACAGCGAACGCTGGGCGACAGGCTCTCCGATCGGCTCGCTGCTTTCGGAGGCAGTTGGTCGTTCTTAATTCTATTTACTGGCGGCATGGCGATGTGGATCGGCGTTAATGCAATTGTGCTTCGCACGTCGGCATTCGACGCTTACCCGTTCATCTTATTAAACCTTGTTTTGTCCTTCATCGCCGCGATCCAAGCGCCAGTGATCATGATGAGCCAGAACCGACTGGAGGCGAGAGATCGGATGCGTGCTGAACACGACTACCGCATCAATCTCAAAGCAGAGCTGGAAATTCGACACCTTCACGTGAAGCTTGATGAACTAATGTCTCATCAATGGGAGCGAATGATGGAGATTCAGCAAATGGAGGTCGAATTAATGACGGAACTCTGCAGAGGAAAGAATCGATAATGTGAAGGAAATCCCGACGTGGCGATGAACCGCCACGTCGGGACTGAATTCCGTCACTTAAGTCTAGCGAGTCCCCGCTGCCGGACGCTGTCCCACGCGAGCCGTGGTTGATGCGTTCGTCTTGAGCTGACTCATAATCTTCTTTGCTGCGGCCATGTGGGCCTCCGTCGTCTTCTCGCCTTCGGAAATCACCTTTTGGAGTTCCGGAGAGGCAAAATTCTTGCTCCCCCGCAGCTGAGCGAGCATTCCAATATGAGCGCCGACCTGTTGGCCGATAAAGGCCTGGTCGAATTCATTCCCCTTGTACTCGCCGAGTTCCTTCTCGGTGAGCGCCAGGCATTCACTCTTGACCTGCTGCAACATCGCGAGCGCCTGATGGTGTTGCGATTTTAAATCCGAAGTGACGCCTTTACCGGCCGTCAGCTGAAGATCGGCGACTTCTGGGGCTGCCTTCTTAATGCTTGCGACGGCATTCGTGTGGGCAGCGACCAATGCCTTGGCGAATTCCTTCACATCAGCATGCTCCGCATGCTGTTCCGCAAACTGTGCAAGGGCAATTTCTTCCTGATTGCCGAGCAACATGCAAGCGGCAATTTCGTGGGTCAGTCCTTCGTGGCCTGCCTCTTCCGCAGCTCCGGCTACCCTGGATGCACCGGCAAGGCACAGCAAGCATCCTAACACTGTGTTAATGGTGACTTTCATTTTCGATGACTCTTTGCTTTCTTAACAGGTTGTTTCGTAGCAATCTGCGATCTCACGCCTTGCAGCCACTCCTTCCCAGTTGCACCGCGTTCTTTCTAAGGAGGGCATAAGAAGCTGCCCCCTTACCGAGACGGTTGCGATGCGAGACGAACAATCGCGAGGCATAGACGCGTGCAATGCACGTGCCTACTCGGATTCTCAACGCAGATGGAGCCGACAACCGATTTCACGATACGAACAGCGAGACTGACGTGATTGTGCGTCGCGATGTGATGTGAAGCGAGTCGGCCTGAACTCACAACGCTCAATCGTTTAATTGATGGAAGTGAAACTCGACAATCTGCGCCTTTAACGGCCGATGCTCGGCGGCGCTCTCTTTATCATCCTCTAACGAAGCGAGACAGTGAGAAAGTAGACCAACGACACTGCCGCTTAATAGGCACGCGGCGCGTATACGGCCATATCTCAGGAGGAGGCGGACAAGGCGTTTTAGATAGATCGGCTGATGCGTCGATCTGTCGTGTCCCGAAAGAATTGCGTCTGCTACTCTCACCGCCGCGGCGTCTTCACGACAGCTGCATGCGACCATTTCGCCGGACAGGGAGACGTTGAATTGATCGGCGGGGCGAACTGCCGGAAACTGATGCATGCCAACGAACCTCAATACTGAGATTGCGCGACACTGATCAACGTCACGCATGATTCACACGTCGTAGTGGTTCAAAGTCGACGTTGCATTTAGCGTTCCCAATATGCTGGCGAGAGACACATTTGCTATCGCTTTTTCGCCTCACGACACTGGGGGATGGCCGCCAAGGTGAACACAAGGATCTCTTCCGCCGTTGTCGTGCTGATATCGTGGTGGAGAGATACCACTTTGACTTCGGTGACCGCTTCAATCATCGCCTCCATTAGCGGCCGCGCCGTCTCGATCAAATGGGTGCGAACTTGCTTGAGAAGATCCCGCCCTTTGTCGGCCGGAAGGGACGCAACTAAATGCTGTTCCGCGCCCGTGAGCACTCCTTGGAGTCTAACAACAACCATATCGCCCAGCAGATGAGCGCGAATGTCCTTCGGACCGCGGCCCATGTACTCCAACTCGAATCGAGAAACTCCTTCACAGATTCCTGCTTCGATCTCGCCGACCGACTTCATGTTTCAACCCCCATCATACCGCCGATTCGAGTCTATTGAGCGAATTTGAGCACGGTCTGCTTGCTGAAGACTACATCCCAAGGCGCCCTAACCGAAACGCCAAATTACGAAGAAGTAAAACAAATAGGGAGTATCTATTATCAGGGGGCTAGCCTACAGTTCATCTGCTGAGTCAGTCACAAGTGCAGCGAAATCGCTTAAAGCGAGTAATCTGCAAGCTGAATGACTTAAGCATTCGGAAGACATAATAAGGAGCAGTCCAGCCAACGCTGGAGGGCTCGTTAGTAAGTAAGCCGACGTGTTGGAACGCCATCAAGGCGTTTTGCACGTCGGCTTTTTTCGTTGTTGTCCGCAGTGATGCGGCGACGACAAAGGACCACCCACCGTGCCATCTTCCGCGCCGTCGGCTGTTGAGCAAATCGCTCAACTGGCCAAAGCTATGCAGCAGCAGCGTACCGGCCACGCCCCCAGGGCGGTCACGGTCGTACTCGGCGACGATACGCTCGTGGTCACGTTACTTGATGCACTCTCGCCAGCCGAACGGGCGCTCGTTCGAAGCCCGGAGGGAATGGCGCAGGTGCAAGAGTATCACCGTCGACTTTTTAGCGGTTCCAATGATGAGATGCGACGCGAGATTGCTCGCATCACTGGACGACAAGTTCGAGAGTCGGCCGCAGAGATCGAAACGTCGACCGGTACCGTTGTTCACGCATTCACATCGGGCGCCATGGTGCAAGTCTACCTGCTGGCCTCGCAGACGACCGCGGATACGGAGCATGGCAGCGAATCGCAACAGCCTCTCGGTCGCGCTGCAGATGAAGACCACGAGTTGCGCCCTGATGCTGAACTTCAGGCATGATACGACGCAAACAAAAGCATTAGAGTACCGAGCCCCAAGTCATTCTAGGTCCAATCGGAAAAGAGCAATGATCAGGCAACTGTTGGAAATGGGTGAGGACTCTCCCCTGACGCGAACGGACTTAATCGCGCTTCTGAACGAAGATCTAGCCGGCGAGTATCAGGCGATTATTTCGTACGTCGTCTATTCACAGACGCTTAAAGGTGCTGCCTACATGGCCATTGCTGCAGAACTGGAAAAACACGCTGCTGAAGAGCTTGCGCACGCACTGACGATCGCAGCCCAGATCGATTATCTGGGCGGAAGTCCTGAAACGATGCCTAACCTCGTGAAGACGTCCGCTAAGGCCGACGAGATGCTGCGATTCGACTTAGAAAATGAGAACGAAACGATCGTTCGCTATCGGCAGCGCGTCGTTCAATGCGAGGCCCTGGGAGAGTACGCCGTCGCTGAACTGATTCGCGAGATTCTGGTGCAGGAGCAAGATCATCAAGTGGCGTTGGCGACTGCACTGGGGGAGCCCGTCCCCGATCTGACCCATCGCAGCTTACCGCAGCAAGGACGAGCAATTGGCACGACCGTTATCAATTAAGCCACCATGGGGTTTCCCCCGGCTCAGTAGCGACTAACAAACTAAGACAAGCGAAAACAGACTTCAACATTAGACATCGGCACTGTGACTGCGGCGTCGCCGCAAAATACCGACGACATGAAGTCGATCGACTCAATGGAGAGAATTGAAATGCGTTACCAGATCGTCCTAGCAGCAGCCATCGTGTGTGTCTTAGCAAGCGGGAGTTACGCCGATCCGCTCCAAAAGCCGTCACAGATTGCTCCCGGCAGCCATCGGGAAGCGCAGCATCATATGATCTACCTGAACCACCGACATGTGATGGACCATACTCGCATGCTACACCAGCACGCAATGCATCACGCCACCCAACAAACAGCGATCGATCAAAAGTCGGCACAGATTCATTCAGCTGAGATTCGTCGCCAACTCGACGCCGCAGCGGTGCAACTTAAGGAGCTAGAGGCGTCGCTGACGGCGATTGAGAAGAAGGAAGCGGACGCGAAACTAGCGATCGTTCACACCCAGCAAGCCGAAGCTGCTAAACAGGCGGCTGAGTTGAATGCCGAAGCGGCCAAAGCGACTCCCGCACCAGCTAAAGTCGCCTAGCATAGTGCGGCGGTGCAAAAGGCAGTCGGCACTGCCAACGATGCCCACGAGTCGATTATGAAGTCTCAAGGCGTGGCAGCCCCCATAACGAATACTGAAGGTTCAGTGGTCGTCAAAGAATGAGCATTGCCGGCGATCGGTCTGCATGTCGCCCGGCGCCGTCAATTTCACGGCGTCGGCGGCAACGCAGGTCGGTCTACAGATATCGATCTATCGCGGACAAGGAAATAGCTGAGGCCCATGCCATGGCAGATGCCACGGAGCGACGACCTATCCATTTGGAAGAGTCATGCAGTCGCCCAGACCACAACCACGACCACGACATCATTCACGAACTGAGTCGTCGTCTCGATTCCATTTGGCGGTACGATCAGTATGCCGCCGACGCCGAATGGCGAGTGGGATTGAAACAGTTCTGGATCGATATGAAGGCGCAAGAGCAAGCGAACATCAATCGACTCAAGGAACTGATCGTTGAAGAGGTGCACAACAACTGCTTTTAGTCACGTTGCAGATTTTCGAAGGGAGCATCGAATGTACTGTTCACTATTGGTCGTGGAAGACGAGCCCGATCTGTTGATCGCAATGACGCAGCTCCTTCAGCGACGGGGCTATCGAGTCGCGGGGGCATCGACTACGCAACTGGCCTTAGCGGCATTGAGTCGGCAAGAGTTCCAGGTCGTCCTACTTGATCTCAGTCTCGCGGGGATGGATGGGATTGAACTGATGAGACGGATGAAGCGAATTCGGCCTAATCTGCAAGTGATTATTCTCTCGGGTTACGACTACCCTCTGTGGAAAGCCAAAGAAGAAGGCGCTTTCGCCGTCATTACCAAACCGTGTGTACTGTCGTTGTTGGAGACGACTATTGCACATGCTCGCGAACGAGTCGTTGACGAATACCGAGTTATTGATGCGTCTGCTTCCGTTAACGCGTAAGGCACTCAATTGGACTACATGTTCCGCGCGCCGATAGAAGGCCAATGTGACATCGACGATCGGAACAGGCCGCACGTCACCACGCTGGAGTAATCGTCTCATGGAGAAGAAAGTACAGGCCGGCTTTGAAGTGCAGTTGATCGCATTACGTCAGCGTTTGACTCGCGAAATCGATTCGTCTGAAAGGGCCCTGCGCGAGGACGTGTTCAAACCTGGCCGAATTACGAATCTGCCGACGCATCCGGCGGATGAAGATGTGGAGGGCCTCGACAGCGAGATTGCGATCTCGCAGAACGAATCGCGGCTGCTTGAGCAGGTGGAAGGAGCGATTGAGCGGATCAGGGCGGGAGCGTTTGGCATTTGTCAAAAGTGTGGGCACGAGATTGACGCAGAACGCCTGCAGGCGGTGCCTTATACGGCTTACTGCATCGAGTGCGCTCGTGGCGAACGCGAGCAGATTGAAAAGCCGGTGCGCGACGAACCACGGCGTTTCCTGTGACCCACGCCCGGGAGGGTTCGCAGGCCGAGCACGCGCATCAAAAGCGCCCTCGATGTGCGTTCGGAGTTCGGTGTGAGCAGCAATTCAGATTTCATTTTCTTGGTGGGAAGCCCGTTTTGCGAACGCGACGACAATAATGTGCCGCTGCGAACATGCGAAGCCATCGGCCATTTTAGTTCGGCATCGCATTCGCAACGCTTTTCCAGTCGAGCAGAACAATACAGGTCGTCGGAAGACCAAGTGAAGGGTATCCCGGTTCGCCGGGCGACCAGTTACAGAGTAAGCCGACGTGATTGCACGCCATTTTGGCGTTCAATCACGTCGGCTTTTTTTATCGCCTTTGGCGAAGAATGGCGTTGAGATGGCAAAGGATGAAAAGCTGAAGTACGACGTGATTGAAGAACTGCGCTGGGAACCCACAGTGACCGCGACCGACATCAGCGTTTCTGTCAAGGATGGGGTCGTGACGCTCAGCGGCAGCGTGCCGCATTTTGCCGAAAAGCGCGCTGCTGAACGCGCGACGCAACGCGTGGAAGGCGTCAAGGCAATCGTAGAAGAAATGGAAGTAAATCTCAGCGGAATCCATAAGCGTAAGGATTCAGAGATTGCCCAATCTGTCGTGGAGGCTCTCGGGTGGCACGTTTGGGTGCCGAGCCACGTCCAGGCAACTGTTGAGAACGGCTGGGTGACGTTAACCGGTACGGTCACCTGGGGATTCCAACGCACCGCTGCTGAGGATTCCGTACGGTACCAGTCTGGGGTCAAGGGCGTTTCGAACAACATCACCCTCAAGCCGAGCGTCCAACCAGCTGCGGTCAAGGATGCAATCGAGAAGGCGCTCAAGCGTGACGCCGAGATCGACGCCGAACGCATCGAAGTCTCTGCCGATGGGGGCAAGGTAACGCTTGCCGGCACGGTCAACTCATGGGACGAACGAGGAGAGGCCAGCTCGGCCGCGTGGGGCACTCCCGGCGTGACCGAGGTCCAAAACAACCTCGCCGTTTCTTACTAAGCCACGACTGGGGGCGTTTCCGGCATTCGCAAGAATCTCGGTAGTGCTCCCGTGTGCAGTTGGCCCGTAAGTTTACCTTCCAGTCCTTGTTGAGGTATGAATCATGTCTACTACGATAAAAAACGCAAAGGCCCCGGCTACCATCCAAGTGATCGAAATGGTTGGCGAATCAAAAGTAAGTTGGAGCGACGCTGCTCGGCAGGCAGTCGAACGGGCCTCTGAAACCAACAAAAACATCACTGGGCTCGACGTCTTGCACAGCACCGCAGTGATTCGAGACGGCAAAATCGTGGAGTACCACGTCAACGTCAAGCTGGCAGCAGTCACCGATCCGGCTCGAGTCTAGTCACACGAGAGTAACCCGCGATCTTTCTCTTTCCTGCGCCCGGCACTTCACCGGAAGCTAGCGGCATCAGTATCGCCGCCGGTCCCGGTCGTTCAAATCGGGCGCAGGTTGGAGTAAGTAACTGGCCGGTTCCTGATTCCCATGTTACAGGACTTTGCACGCCGTCCAACCACTATCCCCCCGAGATTCCTCTCGGGGTCGCTGCCAGAGTACTCGCTGCGATATTCAAATCCCCAAAGCTTGGAAAGGTACAACCGATGGCCGATCAGAACTGCGACAATAACCGAGTCGCTCCCAGGCAATCGTCGGCCTCAAATGGGCACAATTTAGATTCCGCCTATCCGAAGCCGACAAGCTTCCCTCGCTTGAATGAACCGGCTCCGGATTTTCAGGCGGTAACGACGCAAGGCAGCGCAAAGCTGGCCGATTATCTCGGCAGGTGGCTTGTGCTGTTCTCCCATCCATCGGATTTTACGCCGGTCTGCACTACTGAGTTCATCGCATTTGCCAAAGCTCATCCACGCTTCCAGGCGATCGAATGCGATCTGCTGGGCCTCTCGATCGACAGCGTGTCTTCGCATATTGCCTGGGTACGGAACATCAAAGAGAAGTTTGACGTCGCGATTCCGTTCCCGATTATTGAAGACTTGACAATGCAAGTTGCCCACGCCTACGGCATGGTCCAGCCGGGAGCGAGCGACACGTCTGCGGTTCGAGCCGTGTTCGTCATTGACACGGAAAGCAAGGTGAGGGCGATGCTCTATTACCCGATGTCGAACGGACGCTCCGTCGCAGAGATCCTCCGGCTTGTGCAGGCATTGCAAACCACTGACCGGCACAAAGTCGCCACCCCCGAAGGTTGGACGCCTGGCGCTAAAGTCATGGTCCCGCCTCCCAAAACAGTTGCCGAGGCCGACCGGCGTGGCCGTGAGGATGCCGGCTGTACGGATTGGTATTTTTGCCAGCGCAAGGTTGAGGATGCCGTTGCGGCTGTCAGATGACGCGGGCCGGTCAGGAGCTAGCCCGTAAGGAATTACCTGTGCGGCGCGGATAAGACAGCTGAGATCAAAGACGCATTCCAGAAGGATTTTGTTGCCGCGTTTGCGAAATCGACGGGGACTTCGCAACGCGATCGGTGAACGAGCAGTCGAGCCAGTTTGTGGGCGTCTATAGCTTATACCGTTCAGAGGGCTACACGCTCTCCAACGGCCTTATCTCTATATGCGAATAAGAGAGGAAAAGGTCACGAAAAGTCGGAGATCGTTATGTTTGCGAGAACTGCAGAGCCCAGCTCGTCTATGAGAAGGCTTGTCCCTGTCCGGAAGGCAGCCCGCATTCGGAGATCTGCTGTGGCGAGTAGATGAAGCTCGGCAAGGAAAAGGCTACGGGCAAGCATGGAAGTCCGTAGTGGCCTGCCGATCAAAACTAAATCAGCAATTATCAAGGTTTCCAATCGCACTTTTTTAGGGCAGGAGACCCGTCAACTAGTAGGAATCGAGGGACGTGTCATAGTCCCGGGCATAGCTTTCGTCTGTCGCCCGAGGAAGTTGCTCACGCTCGCCAGAACACTTGAACCGGAGTAATGGTGAAAACAAACAGAGCGACTCCAAGCCAAGCTACTGTGCCTGGGCCGCGCCAGGTTGAAGATAATGTACGCGAACACTTGTCCAAATCAGTTCACTTTGCGGGTCGAGTCGATGGCTTTACGTTTACCTGCGTTGACGATCTCCTCGTCATTGACGGGGTGTTACCGACTTATTACTTGAAACAATTGTTGCAGCAACTGATTGGCGATTTGCCCAGCATTCAAAGGATCGAGAATCGCGTAAAAGTAACCTGTTGCAATGGAGTGAGCGGCGATCGTCCGACTGATTGTACATAAGCTAAGTCTTCCCCCTTCATCGCAGGAGCAAACGCCTAGGCTTGCTTCCGAAGCCCGCGGCTACTGGCGAGGGGTTTAAAGGGCGTCGCATAACATGCAGTTGTGCGACGCTCTTTTGTTCATTCGCAGCACTCCAGGGACTCCAATTTCAGCACAACCGACATTCTAGTAGTTTATTCGAGTGCGTTATCCCGCTTATCCGAGCGATCGACCTGCGGCCCCTCACGCTTCTGGAAGAAGCGCGACTCTGAGCCGCAACGCAGCTAAACGAACCTAGAGAGCGACAAGCAGCAGATCTCATTGCGCTGCGAAGAGGTCGGCCGTGGCGGCAACACGCGTCCCTACTTAGCTTGCAGGATGCCGGGTGGTTTCCACGAACCTTCGCCCGCTGGAAGAATCGAAGGCGCTTCCGTTTTCGGCCAGTAGAGCCGCATCACGAGATAGATGGTGTCATTAGGCGCTGGAAGCCAGTTACTTTCCTTGTCTGCGCCAGGATTGTCCTTTTGGATGTAAAGAGTGACCGAGCCGTCGGCATTCTTTTTCAACGTGGGCAGCATCGGTGAATTGATGAGGTAACGGTTGATCGGGTTCGCGACCAATAACTGACTCTTGCCGTCATACATCGTCACGGACCAGAAAGCATTCACCGGCGGAAGCTGCCCTGCGGCGAACGTGAGCGTGTAGTTGTGTTTACTGCCATCGAGCGGCTCACCCGCAGCATCCACTCGGGTGTAGGGATACATGGCTTCGACTGGATCATTTCCGAGAAGCCCGCCCTTGGCCGAGCCAGCCCGCATAAGCCAATCACCCTTGTAGAAAGCGGCATCGCCAAAGAATGCGCCCACGTTCCAGCCGTTGATGTTCTTCATCCCGGTGCTTAAGAACTTGTCAACTTTCGCATCACCCTCCTTCATTGCGAGGATGACTGCGGCCTTATGTTCGGCCGAGAGATCTTTGAAACTAAATTTCTTGCCTGGACCGATACCGATTGTCGCCAGTTTGGTTCGAATCTCTTTATCGACCGGCATGACGGGTACGAACTCTAGCGAGGCATCTAGATATTCGTAGAAGTTCGCTTTGATCCCTGCCGTCGTGGCCGGAACAAAGTTGATTGTTGGTGCAGCGGGGGGGGCAGGTGTTTCTAGAAACGCGGAAAGCGGCTGAACCTTGTAGCCAGCCTGGACTCTCTCGACGCCCGGCATGTCTCCGGCATTGAAGAGCTGAGTGCGAATCAGGGCGAGCGAAAAGGGAGTGGTCGATGAGAATACTTGCTTGATGCCTGCTGGCTTCTCACCCTTCCAGTCCGGCCCGACGACGAGATAGTCACCGGGCTCGGAACCCGTTGCACGGCTGCCGATGTAACCATAGTTGTAGGTGTTGCTGTCGATTAGTTGCACAGCATAGTAGCGTTCTTTTTCAACCGAAGGGACGGAGATTACCATCGGCTCAGCGCGTAAGTCGAGCCAGCAAATAGAATAAGGGGTGTCGCTGTTGGGGGTGATGACCGCTGTATCCTCTGGAGTTGCAACGCGGCGTTCATTCTTGATCTGGTTGAACGGCGCTTTGAACTGCCCGGAGTTCTTATCAACTGCAAATTCCTGCATCACCGCGTAATTCATCACGAGTGGCAGTCCGAAGATAAACGCCTCTTCGGCGATCGCCTTCGTTTCCTCTAGGCTAGGCACGGCAATTCCCTCTTTTTCGTCGACCTTGGCGGCGCGTGACACTGGATCGGTTTCTTTCTCGCAGCCCGCGAAAAGAGTAAATGAAACAGTGCTTGCCAGTAAAAGGTGCGCGATGGTTCGATTCTGCCGCTTCATGATTGTCCTTCTTTTTTATAAGTTCTCGGGGCTTCGTGAGTTCTGTGCGGTCGTCCCGGGGGACGCTAGCAGATCGAGCCTATCAGTTTGCAATTCGACACGCGTCCTTGATCATCACAGAACCCACATCCCTGCACGCAAGTGAAACTCTGGGGTTTTTCGGTCTAAACTAGGAACCGAAAGCGAAACTCACTCTTTGTCTCTGAATTCTCTGCCTGCCTTCGTCGTCCTATCATCGTCGGGGCTCGCCCCGCTGAGGCCCCGAGGCCCTTGGCCCCGACGATGATAGGACGACGAAGGCGTCTTCAGCGATCACTTTCTCAGTTTCTCAGTCTCACCACCCTGCCTTTGTTGGTCGGAGTCTGAGGGGTTCTACTTCCTGACAATTCTTCCCGACGCTTGGCTGTTTGCGTACCGGGAAACTAGCCGGGGCAGTTCGCGATAGCTGCGGCGACGGATACTGCCACAACATAAAGCTATTTTTCCCTAACTTGCACCGTGTCGTTACTGTCGACCTGCCCCCGACTGCGATTGACCCATGTAAAGTCCAACTAGCCTCGCAATGAGAATGGCCATGTAAAATACTCCCGCAGCCGCTTCAACGATCGCCATCATCCTCGCGATATTTGATACGGGGAGGATGTCACCAAATGTGATAGTGGTAAGTACCTGAACGCTAAAATACAGCGACGTGAAGCTCGTGAGCTTAACATTACCGTGCGTAGGCTCAGTGATTGCAAATTCACTTGGATCCCAACTGGAGACCAGCTCGTAGGAGAAACCCCATGCGACGGCCAGCAGCAAATAAGAAGAAATAGCGGTACATAAGACTTCCGAATCCACCACGGGCGAAGACATTACAAATCGCAGCAAGTTCCAAATGATGAAGGCGACAAACACGATTGCCGCTGCGAGACCGAGCTGCAACACCAGGGGGTCTGACCACACATGACTCAGCCAACGGCCGACAAGTGCGGGAATTGCCATTGTCGCTGCGAGTAAGAGAGTCTTCCGTTGACTACCTACCGCAGCTACTGCTGCAAGCAGGACGACTGTGAAGGCTGCTGACTCGACGAAACGTCCGAATCGCCATCTGTCGACGAGCGGCATGACAATAAAGAGCCCGACAATGGCACCGAGTAAGCGTGCTGCGGAAAGCCGTCGGCGTCCCTCATGGCGCGGTAGCTCATTTTGCATCAATTCGACGCCTTCAGCCTTAAATGGCGTCCTGCTGATTTCGCTGTTTCGAAAGTAAAATGACGGCTCTTTTGCCGTCGGTGAAGTACGGATCTCCGGTCAAGTTTCGCCGCGGCACCGTACTTGAGCAACTGCCTACGCCATCAACGTAGCTCGTGGCGTCGACCCGGCCTGCCTGAGTCAGGTCTTCAATGACATAGTCCCGCGCCTCGTCGACATCGGGGTCAACTCGATGTGTCGTCAAGTTCCAAGTCTTGTAGGTGAAGCGAACGCCAATATCCCGGCTGACTTGACCTAGCCAAACGTTCTCGCCTTCGAACAGCAGCGGAGTGAGCCAGAGTCGCAAATGAAGTCGTTCATTGATTGACTTACGACTCCGCTGCAATGCAATGTCTTGACTTCTCCCAAAGAGATAGAGAGCGCTGACGGGAGAATAGCGATAGTGACTACTGAGCAAGAAAGATCGGGCCGTCTTCCAGCAGGTGGCCAGAGTAATCACTTCACTCTCATCCCACCTCGCGACGAATGCTCTGAGCATGGTGTCAAAGTCACCAATAACGACCAGGTTTAGGGGATCGCCCGTTCGGGTCCGGTCGGCGTTCGATGTTGCAGCGGGCATTTCCGTCAAATGCGCGCTTAACGCAACAACGTCGCAGGTTACACTTGAGCCGGGACTGATCAAATCGCTGAAGTCGCGTCTTAGAAAATCAACGGAAATACCAGGCACCGGAATTGAAAAAACAAATTCGTTGGTTGCGTCATCTGCCTCATCAGATTTACCCGCAACCCCTAGTAAGTCACTTTCCGAATGAAGCGAGATTGGAACCACCTTCATTCCCGCATCGATCGAGGTGAACACGAAGCCTTCCGAGACGCCACCGGGCGGGATTGGTCGCATGTGGAAAGCATGCTCACTGAAGAATTGATCCATTCGCCGATTTGCGCGATATGCGGTGATCAGCTTCAGTGGAATCAGCACGAGCAGCGGAAGGAAAATCCAACCTATGAGCCCGAAGGCAGACAATCGTTTAACAAACGAAAAGTGATTCCGCGCAGCCGCTTCAAGCGGCGTGTAGTAGTTAGGATCAATTCGAACGAGACGCAAACGAAGCAGCGACTGTGATCGATTGGAGATGCGGATATGGACGGGCTGGATGCCTCGCCGTGCCAGCGATACGCCGAAGTATCTTGCACTTTCGGCAGCGTCAAGCACGCTAACAGTGATATGGGCGTTAGCGTTCTCCTGAGTCTGGGCTCGCGATAAAAATGTGCTGAGCGTCGAATCAGGCGTGTATCGCGTGGTAAAGAAACGCCACTGAGGTATTCTTGATGCAGTGCTCACCGTCTAATTCTGGTCACTGCGCGGTTGAAGGTCTATATCGCTTCAGGTCGTTTACCGAGAAAACTGTTTACCGAACAGGCGCTCGCAGCGGCGGCGAATCGGCGATTCTTCCTCGTTGGCAGTTTCTGTTTCCAATTTCGGATCACTCTTCGTGGCAACAAGGCTCTCAATCATGAAAAACGCCGAAGTTCGCAACGAACAGATCTGGCTAGTCGTTGGCTCGATGATGATTCTCGCGACCGGAATGTTAGCTATTGCATTGGCTTATACTCGCGCCGTGATGGTCCCCTTTGTCTTGGCCATCTTTATCACGGCGGTCGTAGCGCCGGTCGTAGACTATCAAGTCAACCGATGGCGACTTCCCAAATGGTTCGCGGTGCTGACGACTCTCTTGGTTGTCCTGGCATTTCTCGCATTGATGGGCGTCGGCCTGATTGCAGCGGTGCAGTCAATGGTCCAATCCGCCGACGAATACAGTTCACAAGTAGCCGACCTTACGGCGCGGATCTTCGCCCAACTTCATGCAAGGCATATTGCCGTCGACGAAGCTCGGATTGCCTCTGAGTTAGAGGGTTACCTGCCGGGGTTAATTACGGAAACGGCTGGCACAGCGAAAGATGTCATTTCGCACGGGGTGTTGATTACGTTCTTTGTCGTGTTCTTGCTGATTGGGCGAAATTCCAATACGCGGCACACGGGAATGTACGCAGAGATAGAAACCACTATTCGCAGCTACGTGACGACGATGACTACGATCTCAGCGATAACGAGTTTGCTTGTCGGATCGGTGCTTTGGGCGTTCGGACTACACATGGCATGGGTGTTTGCGTTGCTCGTCTTCATGCTGACCTATATCCCGAGCATAGGCCCGATTATCGCCACCGCCCTGCCGTTGCCGGTAGCGGTGACTCAGTTTCACGACCCTTGGACGATATTCGCAGTTATCGCGATCCCCGGCTTTATACATATGACGATCGGCAATTTGGTGACGCCAAAATTGATGGGCAGCGGACTTGACCTACATCCAGTAACAGTGCTCCTTGCACTCGCGTTCTGGGGACTGCTGTGGGGAGTCGTCGGGATGATCCTTGCCGTGCCAATTGTCGCCATGCTTCGCATAGTTCTCGCGCATTTCAGCACAACGCGGCCGATTGCCCATCTGTTGTCCGGGCGGCTTCCGGGAGTGGCTGTGGTACCTGAACGGATATAGGGGAAGCGGCGGCGGTAGTCCGTGGCTCTGCCTCGCGATGATTTGCCAAGCCAAGGTCGGCCTGTAGCGGTTGTATCAAACGCGACAGTCCCGATTATGCCGGAAGTTCCTGTCGATACAGTTTTTGCCGCGTGCTAGTAGTCGCCACGAAGTCGAAGGTGAATGCAAGTGAGCAACTCATTGATTGCTCCCGCGTCACGGCCGTCGTCGACTTGAGTGGGATGCCATGCGAACTCGCCAATTCTTCCCGTCACTCGTGCTCTGCTGGCTCATCGCTCTGACCCCATTCGATTCCGCTCATGCACAGTCATACGGCGTCGACCTGAGGAACACGTTGATGCCCGCGTCGGGCGCTATGGGTGGCACGAGCGTTGCGCGGCCGCAAGATTTCATCTCCGGCATTAACGGCAATGCGGCGACGCTTACCCAATATCGGGGCACGAATTTCACTGTTGGCAGCGCTTGGGCCGAAGCGACGTTCGACATTGATCAAACCGGAAACGTACCTCTACCTGGCGTTACCCCCTTTGCGGCGAAATCACAAACTCCAGGTACCGCGGTGCCGAACGTTGGCGTCACTCAAGAACTCACGGCTTACGGCCTCCCAGTGACGCTCGGTATGGCGCTAGTTGGCGCGGCAGGAGCGGGAACCGATTTCCGGCAGGTCCCCGCGAGCAACGGGACCTCAATGTACCTGAGCATCTTGGAATTCGCTCCTTCGGCGGCCGTTCAGTTGACCGATCGGCTTTCCCTAGGCTCCACCATCTTCGTGGGCTCGGGCTACCTTGATGGGCCATTCGTGGGCGACGGGGCGATGACTAACGCATACGGCCTGCGAGCGAGCCTTGGGATGAGCTATGCCATCAGCGACGCCACCACGCTCGGAGCGTACTATCAAACTCGGCAGCACTTTCGCTTTGAGGACGCCGTACGCCTGGAGCTTCTCAATGGCCAATTTGAAGCGTCGCGGGACGTGGAACTTGAGTTGCCAAGAAACGTTGGCTTGGGAATTGCGAATTCGAGCTTGATGGGCGGCGATCTGTTGCTCGCCGCAGACGTCTTGTACATGAACTGGGATGACGCGGATTTATTCCGCGACGTTTATCGCGATCAGTGGGTGCTGCAACTCGGCTCGCAGTATCAGCTCACCAAACGCTGCAAGCTTCGCGCGGGATACGCGCTGGCGCAGAATCCGATTGATTCCTCGACAGGCACTTCGGTGGCCGGTATCCCCGTCCCCGGCGGCGTCCCGGCTGTGAAGTATTTACAGGCGCAACTCGCAGTCGTCGGCGAGCACCGCATTTCGGGAGGGGTCGGGTTCAGCGATGTGCTGCCCGGCGTCGACTTCGACGTGATGGCTGGCGGCATGTTCCCGGCCTCAGAACAGCTCGGCGCTAACACCGCGGTCAATCTAGAGAGTTACTGGGCCGGGATGGGAATTACTTGGCGCTTCGGGCGCGGGGCGTGTGTCGCAGAATAGCACGGTCGTTACGACTACCCCCGTGATGTCAAGGCGACGATGAGGAAGCTTCGAATCCATCCGCTGCGTTTTCTCACAGCAATTCTGCTTTTCGCTACGGCGTTAGTCGTGTCGCGCGCTGACTGCGTAGCGGCGGAAACTCTTCTGCTAACCGACGAGCGGTTGGCTGAAGATATGTCGCTCGATTCGGCGGTGCGCGACGGAAACTGGACGCCTCCAAGAATCGTCTCGGAAGACGAGACTGGGATGCCCGCCGTCGATGAGACTTTCTCCTCTGGGATTCACGAGGAGATCGCCAGACGCCGCGGCGAACGACTCATCGACCGCGTCACTGATCCGACTTCGTGGCTGATGGACCTGAGGATGCGGCAGAATTGGAGTTGGCCGACGAGCACTGGAGACGGCGATTCGCAATCGGTCCAGTTTCGTCCAACGATTCCGTTTCAAGCGTGGGGGACGATCAATATATTACGAGTCACCGTGCCTTATGACGTGCAAAGCGATGATGGCGCAGGGATCGGTGACGTGGAAATTTTCGACCTGCTCGTGGTTCAAGAAAGCTGGGGCCGCTGGGGCGTCGGTCCTTCGTTTCGATTACTTACCGACGCCAACGACGATTCCCTACAAGCCGGACCAGCTGCCGCTGCCGTGACGAAGAATCGTCACTGGACTGTTGGCGTGTTGTCGCAGAACTTTCTCAATGACGACGCCTCACAATCGCGAATCCAGCCGATTCTGGCGTACAAGTTTGACGATGCGTGGAGCGTTGGAATTGGCGAAAGCGAGTTTCGCTACGACTGGGGCAGCGATCGCTGGAGCCAACTGCCATTGGGAATCGAACTCGACAAGATTGTCGACGTGTGGGGACAGAAGCTGCAACTCTTCGTCAATCCGCAGTACAACTTTGCCCGTGATGAAAGCAATTCGGGTTGGACCCTCTTTCTAGGGCTGACGCTACTCGTTCCCGAAGCTTGACGCACGTCTCGCCGCCCCGTGTTAGAAGGCGTTATTCGTCGAACGTAAATATCTTCCGCCAGTCGTTCTTCATGCTGACGACGGTCCAGCTCTTGGCAGTCGCTTCGTCGTATAGCGCCTGAGTGAACGCGCCGACCTTCGTGTCGGGAAGGCCAGTGGCGGGGCCGTAGGCGTATTCGCGCTTTGCATCGTCGTGCAGGACGAGCATCGCCAACTGCGCGCCTTCACCGGCCGTTGCGTACTCGAGCATTTGCTGATCGCCCGTCGAGTTGCCGAACGCAGCGCGTGGGCGGCGGCCGATGACGAGCTGAATGCCTTCCGGTTTGCCGACGCCGTTGTCGTTCAGCAGGAGTTTTGGCTCCTTGACGAGTTCCGGCTTTCCATTTGCTGCGTAGGTGAACTTAGTCTCGCCCGCGGTGCCGACGACTTGTTCAGGCGGAATGCCGTACACTCGCTCGGAATAGACTCGCACGAAGTCCTGCCCGCCGCCGGTGACGATGTAGGTCTTGTAGCCGTGGTCGCGGAGGTACTTCAGCAACTCCTGCATCGGTTGATACGTTAGTTCGGTGTAGGGCCGTTTCCAGCGGGGATCGCGCGCTTCGGCCAGCCAGCGAGAAAGTTCGTCGGCGAAATCTTCGACCGTCATTCCCGTGTAGGTGACGGCGATGATCTTTTCGAGATCAGGGAGCGTCAGCTTGGCCATGGCGGCCCGGTCGCCGGAGAGAACCGTCTTGAAGGGTTCGACCTGCGCCAGTTCGGGCCGCTCTTTGGCGACTGTATGGACGCGATCGAGCGCGTACATCACGAACGAGTACATGGGGTGCTCGACCCACAGCGTGCCGTCTTGATCGAAGGTGGCGATCCGTTCGGCAGGGGGGACGAAATCGGCCTTGCCTTCGGTCGTCGTGGACGTCACGAAGGCGACGATCGCCTGCTTGGCGGCGCCGTCGTTCCATGAGGGAAGCGCGTCTTGCGCTTGAGTAACATTGGCGCCGCAAAGAATCCACAGGATGGCCAGCGTCGCGATGGCGGGCTTCTTCTGTTGCGACATGATTGCCTCTTCTGAGGTTATTTGGGCAGAAAAAAGGCGGGCGGCCTCGAAGGACCGCCCGCCGCGTTCGTCTCGCTCACCCGTCGATTACTCGCTTGGGTGCTTCGCTCCCATCTCACGCACCTGCTGGAGGACCTGTTCGAGGTTATAGCTCGCCGCCATCTGGAGGGGCGGGAAGTCGACATAGGACATGAGTTCCTTTTCCCAAAGGAGCTGGCCGATGGGCAGGAGGTTCCAGTCATAAATATACGCGGTGCTTGGAGAAGCTAAGGCTCCTGCTACTGAGAACGCGCCTTTCTGCTCGGCCCCAACGTTGTTCTCGAACGGATCACGCATGATGTTCTGGAGTTGCGTCCAGTGATACGTCACGGGGGCGTTGAGAGCATCGGTGCCCATGGACCCCATCATGGTGTAGTAGAACTTCCAGTTCTTGTAGCGTACGGCCGAAGGGAGGCGGCCCTGGTAGTAGAAGAAGGTGTCGCGATTCGATTTTTCAGCCTTTCCGGTGAGATAGTCGATCTGGTTAAAGCCATCGAGCTTGGTCTTCACGATGCCTTCGTACTTGCCCTCCATGATCTGCTTGTTCAGTTCCTCCCCTTTGGGGCCGCCAGCTAGTTCTACCAACGTGGGCAGCCAGTCTAGCGACGAAAACATCTCCTTGAAGATCGTGCCTGGCTTGACGACCCCAGGCCAGCGAATGACGCACGGAGCGCGCATGCCGCCTTCCCACGTACTCAACTTCCCGGCTTTGAACGGCGTGACGCCCCCGTCCGGGAAGGTCTGAACCTCGGCGCCGTTGTCGGTGGTGAACACGACGATGGTGTTGTCGAGTTCGCCCATGTCTTCGAGCTTCTTGAGGACGTAGCCGATGTTGTCGTCCATCTGCTTCATGCCGGCTTCATTGGCGCCCCAGTCTTTGCCGCCGACGGTGCCGATCATGTCTTCATACTTTTTCGACAGCACGGTGGTGACGTGCATGCGGGCGGGATTGTAATAGCAAAAGAAGGGCTTTTGGGTCTTTTCGGGGTCGTTGCGATCAAGCCAGTCGATGACGTGAGATGAGATCTCCTCGTCGACCGTCTTGGAGCGTTCCAGGGTGAGCGGACCTTCGTCGGTCCCTTTTTGATTCTTTGCCGTCCCGTCGGACGACTTCATCCAGAGCACCGGTCGTGGGGCCGCCATACAGACGCCGTCTTTCGGGTCGATTTCACCTGGATGCGGCGGAATGCCAGGAATTGGGATCATCTTCATGGGCGGCACAACGGCCTGCTTATCCGGGCTGCTATTGATGTCCGGGAAGCTCACTTGCTGCATCGCATCCAAGTGATAGAGGTAGCCCCAGAACTCCTGGAAGCCGTGCGCCGTCGGCAGCGAATCGGGATGATCGCCGAGGTGATTCTTACCAAACTCGCCTGTGCTGTAGCCGAGGTCATACAGGAACTTGGCAATGCAAGGCGTGCCGGGGCGCAGATACGAAATCGCGCCCGGCAACTGCGGCAGGACCATGCCCGCGCGATAGGGATGCATGCCAGTAACGAACGCACAGCGGCCCGCCGTGCAACTCGACTCCGCGTAATAGGTCATGAACATCCCCCCTTCGCGGGCGAGGCGATCGATGTTCGGCGTTTCGCCGACCATCAACCCGCGGTGATAACAGCTCGGCTGCATCCAGCCGATGTCGTCGCCCATGATGAAGAGGATGTTCGGCTTCTTGCCCTCTTGAGCGAGTGCCGTCTGCGCCAGCAGCAACCATGCCGCGGACAATGTGAAGAGCCAGCGTTGCATCAGTGATGCCTCCGGGAAAAAAGAATCGTCGGCCGAGACTAGAAAGCCCCAACTGAAGCGTAGCCCAATCCAGCAGGGCGGCGGTGAGCACCGTCGCCCAGATTCTACCTTCGCCAAATTCGTGATGCTACAAGTGGCCAATTTTCCGCAAATTCGCTGCGAGTGGAGGGTCAATCGCTAGATTGACTTTAACGAAACCTTTGTCGGACGGTACCTCCGCTGACTATCCGGCACCATCAGCATAAAACGCGGAAGCACTTGTCCCTATGCCCAGGGACGCGTCCCAAAAGACTGCCCGCCAAATCGGAAAGTTCGAATGTGATTGTAGGACGACCTAAATCTTAGCGTCTGCTCTAATCATTGCCTGCCTTCGTCGTCCTGTCATCGTCGGGGCTCGCCCCGCTGAGGCCGCGAGGCCCTTGGCCCCGATGATGTTAGGGCGACGAAGGCGTTCTCCGCGACAGTCCCGTTTTCATCCTCCCCACCCTGCCTTTGTTGGTCGGATTCTGAGGGGTTCTTGGAATGTGAACTGTGCCACGGCGGTTCAGCACACTCATTCGAATGATGCTCGACTCCGCAGCGCGGACACACGGCCATCGTAGATAGACTGAACCACTTCGCATTGCAATCGATACAGACAAAGTACCAGTAGCTAATTGTCATTGAGTGATTTACTGGGTTGATGTTGAGTGAAGCAATTGCCCGCTTTCAAAGCCTATCTTGCTCTAAGAAAACACAGCCTCTCCAGCGGAGAGCTTCCCACGTTCGAAAACGATAGCGGCGAGACTTCACTGCTGTCGCGAACGTGCCCGCCGAGTAGTCGGCTTCAGAAATATGGCGTGGTGTCGGATGCGATTGGCATCACTTGCTCAGAAGCCAGAGAGCAACAAATGGAGTCGCCGCGATCACGATCCGCACGAGCTTGGTCATGCGTTTTCGCTGGCGGTGACGCAGACTGTTTAAGAGAAGGTCATGTTGCATACGATGCCTCTAGAAAAAAAGAGAGGGCCGGTGGTGCAAAGCATCGGTAAGAACCTCTCAATTTCTACGCTGCTCGATCATTCGCGCCGCTGTCTTGCCCTTGCTCGTAGATCCAAGTGTGGGCGAGATCAGCGACCTTCATCACGAGATGCAAGTCGTCGCGGCCGAAGCTGTCGCTTTGTCGCCACTGCGTTCCGTCCTTGAAGATTCTTTGGAAGGTGACATTGTGACGAATGCCGGTACTGACTTCATTTTCCCAGATGGCGGCCTTAATGCGTCCAAGACGAATTTCGTGGACAGGGCGAGCCTTCTCGGATTGTTGTTGCGAAGAAGTAGCCATTGATGACTTCCTTATTTGTGAGAACTGATGGAAAACCTGGAAAGAGAAACTCCGAAGCTATTGGGCTAAAGCTAAAAGGGCCCCTGCCCTTTCGTCAGCGTCGGTGCGGTCACCGGCGTTAACGATCTCACCCGACAGCCGAGTGAGGGCGTCGACGAGAGCGAAGATCGTGAAACGACCCTGCTGCTCGGCAATCGCCATCGCTTGCTTCGCGACGCTACGGCCAATGCCGTTTTTCGTCAGCGTCTTTAGCACTTCGTCGGCGTCATCGCCGAGTTTGGTGCGCATTGCTCTGCCAATCACCTCGATGAATCCCGCACGCCGCTCGTCGCGCTTCGCGACAAGTGCCTCAATGATGCGTTTCATCTCAGTGAGTGCTGAGTGAACGCTTGAGGTATGCTTGCGGGTGAACTCAACGACCTCTGTCGCGTCCCAGACGATGTGGTTCTGACACACTGCCTGGAACCAGAACGTCTCGATGCCGATCGAACGCTTGCCGACCTCCGAATTCCAGATGAAGAATCCGGGGGCGAAAGCTTCGCCTTCGATTTCAGTCCAGCCTTGCGGATCGATCAGAAAGCAGAATAGGTCCTGCTCCCCTGCGTAGAGGCCCGTCGCTCCATTCATCCCGACCTGGGGTGGCTGGAAGTCGACTGCGAACTCTTGCAGCATGGCAACAACGTCCGAATCATGGAGCCGGGTGTAGCCCGTTCCGTGAATCGACCGGATTACCTGATCTCTGTGATAGAACTGAAGCGGCTTGTTGCTGCGTGGCAACGTTTCTTTTAATGCCGAAGCCGCCGTGTGGGGAGAGAGACGGTTGATCGTCTCTTTACCGACTGCGGCGCACTTACAGAGCTGCGAAAAGCTCCAGTCATTGAGAAGAAACGCTCCGTCGGAGCCGAGCCTGACGCCAAAGTCTTCGCCGATAAGTTCCGGCGTGATCTGACTTGGAGGATGCCAGACGTCAACTGATTGCTCACGCTTCGCGCGGCAATAAGTTGAAAGGGCTCTGAGGGACTCGAACGACTCGTCTGGAGTTCGCTGGAACAGTTCCTGCGAAGCACGAGTCAAGTTTTGCTTTTCCATGGAAAAGCTCCTTGTAGAAGTGGCGATTGAGTCGGAACAGCACAGTGCTGTTCCTTAGATACACAACCACGATTGAAACCTTTGTTGCACCACCGGTCTCTCATGCAGGAAGCGCACTCGCGTTCCTTCCATGAGAGCTCGGTGATTAGGCTTCTACTCACCACGTAACTACAAAGAGCAAATCGGGACGGATCAAAACAAACGGATCAGAGTGCGGCGTTATTCGCGTCACTTGATGCAGCGGGTTCAGACGCTTCATTCTGGCGTTCGCGCTGGGAGATCCAGTCGCACGCCTTCTCAACGACCAGCTGCACTTCTTCACGATTGCGAGAGAAGAAGTTTCGGGAGTAGCCTGTCTTGCTGCTGCTCATGCTTTTCCAGGAGCGGGACAGAGAGAAGTCATAGTAGGCATAACCTGACAGCGATTGACGCTGCCAGATCGATGCCGCGACGGCTCCTTCTCTGATCGTGTGGACTGGCTCGGCAGTCTCTGGTTCCGCTGCTGCGCTCTTTTTCTTCGCGTCGGACTTTAGTTCTTGCTTCGATTCATTCATGGCGAGGACCTCCTAAACATCAAAAGGTTTGGTCATAGTGCCACCGTCGAATTCGCTACTCAAATAAATATTTGGGCGGTGATATGGCGGCTGAACGCATCATTGCTGCGCAGGATCTGCACTACTATTGCCGCAACTTCCCGGCAGCGTCCAGAAATCGTCCGCTTGAGATGCAAGCGAGGCGGCGGCGAGAGTGCGGCCAACGAGAGGACCGCCACGAACGCAGGCATTAGCCCACATTCCCCAGACAAGTTCCCGATCTTCGGCATGTCTTTCGCATTTGGCAGTATTTCAACCCGTGCCGCGGGGTCTCGCGCAATTTGGTTTTGCCCGGGCCTTGATTCAGTACAATACGTCTTGGCAATGTGGAACTTGCAGTCGCGGCGTTTTATCTCAGCGTACGACTCTCATTTCCTGACGGGGCAACGGCGATGCGTCAACTATCTTGGGCGGCCGCTTTCTTGGCCGCATTTTGCGGGCTTTCGGAATTGAGTCGCGGCGAGAAGGCAGCGATTGAAACAAGCGGCACGCTCGGCGCGCCGGGTGCCACGACCACCATTGACGGCCAACAGCTTCCGCCGCCAGCGCCCAAGTTTGGCGGAGTGATCAAGGACGACGCTTTGCAATCGACGCCCTGGTGGGCGCCACGCGTGGCGCCGCCGAAGGACGCGCCCAATGTGCTGCTGATCATCACCGATGATGCCGGCTTCGGTGTGCCCAGCACGTTCGGCGGCGTGATTCCGACGCCCACGATGGACCGTTTGGCCAAGGAGGGGCTGCGGTACAACCGCATGTGCTCCACGGCGCTCTGCTCGCCGACGCGAGCCGCACTGATCACCGGCCGCAACCATCACTCGGTCGGTTTTGGCGTGGTCTCTGAGCAGTCCACGGGCTTCCCTGGTTACGACAGCGTCATTGGCGTCGACAACGCCACGATCGGCCGCATCCTGCTCGAGAACGGTTACAACACGTCGTGGTTCGGCAAAAACCACAACACGCCTGCTTTTCAGGCGAGCCAGTCCGGCCCATTCACCCAGTGGCCGACTGGCATGGGCTTCGAGTACTTCTACGGGTTCGTCGGCGGCGACGCCAACCAGTGGCAGCCAAACCTTTTCCGGAATACGACTCAAATTTATCCGTTTAAGGGCAAGAAAGACTGGAACTTGATCACCGGCATGGCGGACGAAGCGATCGACTGGATGACGCGAATGCATCAGATCGATCCAAGCAAACCGGTCTTCATCAAATACGCGCCGGGCGCCTCGCATGCTCCGCACCATCCGACGAAGGAATGGGTGGACAAGATCACCAAGATGAAGCTGTTCGACGAAGGCTGGAACAAGGTGCGTGAACGCATCTTCGAGAACCAGAAGCGCCTGGGCGTGATCCCGCAGGACTCCGTGCTGCCGCCTTGGCCGAAGGACGTGCTCAAGGAGTGGGACCAACTGACGGCCGCGGAGCAGAAACTCTACCTCAAGCAAGTCGAAGTCTTCGCCGCCTACGTCGCCTACAACGACCACGAAATCGGACGCGTGGTCCAGGCCTTCGAGGACTTGGGCAAGCTCGACAACACGCTCATTATCTACATCAATGGCGACAACGGCACGAGCGCTGAGGGCGGCCCGATGGGCACGCCGAACGAAGTCGCGTGGTTCAACGGCGTCAGCGACATGGCGGTCGAAGTGCAAATGAAGTGGTATGACGTGTGGGGCACCGAGCAGACCTACAATCATATGTCGGCCGGCTGGTCCTGGATGTTCGATGCGCCGTTCTCCTGGTTCAAGCAGAATGCATCGCAACTTGGCGGCGTCAACCAGAACATGGTCGTGTCGTGGCCGGCGCGCATCAAGGACAAGGGCGGCCTCCGCACTCAGTTCATGCACGTCATCGACGTGGCGCCGACGATCCTTGAGGCCGCAGGAATCACCGCGCCCGATGTGGTTGACGGCATCAAGCAAAAGCCGATCGAGGGGACGAGCTTCCTCTACACCTTCGACGCGGCCAACGCCAAGGCTCCATCGCAACACAAGACCCAGTATTTCGAAATGATGGGCCAGTATGCGTTGTATGACGACGGCTGGTTCATGAGTACGAAGGTCGATCGGGCGCCATGGGAAGCGTTTGGCGCGGCCAACCCGGACCCGCTCAATAACCAAGAGTTTCAACTTTACAACCTGGACAAGGACTTCACCCAGTCGGAGGACTTAGCGGCAAAATACCCGGACAAAGTCAAAGAACTCAAAGCCAAGTTCCTCGCCGAGGCGAAGAAATATCAGGTATTCCCGCTGGATGCGTCAGTGGCAGCGCGCATTATCGCGCCACGGCCGAACATCACCGCCGGGCGCTCTGAGTTCGTCTATACGCGCCCGATGGTAGGTCTGCCTCAGGGCGATTCGCCGGTGCTGCTGAATACCAGCTACACTATCTCCGCCGACGTCGAGGTACCGGCTGGCGGCGCCGAAGGGATGTTGCTGACCTCGGGCGGGCGCTTTGCGGGTTATGGCTTCTACCTGCTTAAGGGGAAACCGGTATTCCTCTGGAACTTGCTCGACCTCGAACGCCTCAAGTGGGAAGGCCCTGACGCGCTCGCGCCCGGCAAGCACACGGTCGAGTTCGACTTCAAATACGAGGGGATCGGCGTTGGCACGCTTGTCTACAACAGCTTCAGCGGACTCGGCCAACCCGGCATCGGCACACTGAAGGTGGATGGCAAGGTGGTCGCGACGAAGCGCATGGAGAAGACGCTACCGATGATTCTCCAGTGGGACGAGAGCTTCGACATTGGCTCCGACACGCTAACTGGCGTGAACGATGCGGATTATCAGCCGCCGTTCGCGTTCACCGGCAAGCTTCACAAGTTGACGCTGAACGTGGACCGCCCACAACTTTCGCCTAATGACATCAAAACTCTTGAAGAGGGCATGAAGAAAGCCGCCGCTGGCCGCGAGTAAGCGACGGCAAACTCGGTCGAGAAGCACGCGGGCCGTCTCCTACGAGGCGGCCCGCGATGCTACCAGGGAACTCATTGCCTTCGCCCATCCAACAGCAAGAGTGATAAATCCACGAGACGACTGCAAGTAACCACGTCGGGTTTCGCTGCGTAAAACGTTGAAGATGTTGGCCTTCAATCACCTTTTGCGAGGGTCTTTACTCGGGAAGCTCACGCATCGCGCACCTGGGGCTGAATGGGCGGTTTATTGTATTCCATGCGGCCCTCGGCTAGGGTGAACACAGCTTGAATCTGACAAGCTCTTAGATTTCTGAAATCGATCAGTCGAAGTCGACCACGATTATCCGCTCGCTCTTCTCCCAGGCACTTCTATGAAACTCCGGACCGTGGCCACGGCCGCGTTGGTTCTCGCGTTCTCAGCTGTTTTGCCGTTGGCTCAAGCTCAGCAACCCAAGTCGAACGGCGAGGGTGCGAAGAGCGCCGAGGCCGCCGATGAAAACACGGCGGCTATCCAGAAAACAGCTATCGCGTTTGCCGAAGCATTCAACCGTGGAGATGCGAAGGCGATTGCGGGGCTTTGGACGGCGAGTGGCGAGTACATAGATGAATCTGGCGCCGAGTACGCTGGCCAGGAAGCCATCGAAAAACGCTACGCCGATTTCTTCAAAGCCAATCCGGGAGCCGCAATCGCACTCGAAGTCGACTCGGTGCGATCAGTAAGTCCTGATGCCGCCATCGAAGACGGGCACGCCGTCTTGACGCTCCCCCCGGCGGGTGAATCGACCGCCAGTGCCTATTCGGTCGTCCACGTCAAAGTCGATGGGCGTTGGCTCATGGCGTCCGTGCGTGACGCACAGGCCGACGGCGGAACCGCTCATGAGCACATCGCAGATCTTGAGTGGCTCATCGGAACTTGGACTGCCGAGGAGCAGGGCGTCACGACAGAGTCAGTTTGCAAATGGATTGGCGAGAAGAGCTTTGTGGAGAGAAGGTATACGACGAAGGCCGCCGACGGAGTCGAGACAAGCGGCGTCCAAATCATCGGCTGGAATGCTCAAGCGGGCCATGTTCAGTCATGGAGCTTTAGCGCAGATGGCTCCTTCGCCGTCGGAATCTGGACGCCTACCGAGGGCGGATGGCAAGCGTCAATCACTGGCGTGACTCTCGATGGAGCGGCGACGACTGCCGTCAATCGCCTCCATCGCCTCGACGATAATGCCTACGTTTGGCAATCGGTGAATCGGTCACTCGACGGCACGCAGCTTCCTGATAGCGACGAAGTGATCATGCGACGCCAGCTTGCGAAGTAAACCGCCTGCCAAGTGCCCCACAAGTTACCTAGGGATCGTGCTATGACCTCTCGATTTGTGATGACCCTCGTTTGCATTGCGCTTTCCTTGCTCCCTACCGACCTTACCTGGGGTCGTGGCTTTGGCGGCGGGGGTGGTGGTCGAGGGGGAGGCGGAGGAGGCATGAGTCGCGGCGGAGGCGGCGGGTTCTCCGGCGGAGCGCGGCCTAGCGGCGGCGGGTACGGTGGCGGAGGTTACGGCGGGGGCGGTGGCGGTTACGGGGGCGGCAGACCAGGTGGATCTAATTTTGGCGGGGGACAGATGCCTTCGCCGGGCCGACTCGCCAGTCCGTCGGGCGCAGGCCAACTAAATCGGGGGGCTGCCAATATTGGATCGCCAGGTCAACGCGGAGTGGCAGGTGCAGGTGGCCGAGAGTTCAACGGAGCCGGAGCCGCAGGCAATCGATACTCGGCGCCCAGCCGAAATCAACTCAGTAGCTTTCTGGGGCTTCCGTCGGACGAAGGAATGCATGGACTAAGCGCCAGCTCCAACCGTTCTGCCGGTCAGCTGCAATCGGGAGGCGGCGGAAACTTCGACGTGAACACGGGGACGGCGGAAGGCCCTCGCGGCGGCCAAGCGGCGGGAATTGCCGTAACCGGACCTGGCGGAAACACGGCCGGTCGCGCCGTTGGCGTTGGATCTGAAGGGGGCGTCGCGGCAGCGGGCGGAGTTAAGGGAGCCGGTGGCGCTGCCGCTGGCCGCGCGGTTGGCGTCGGCCCGGGTGGCCAAGTCGGTGCCGTTGGCGGCGTTCGCGGTCCAGAAGGCGGCGCCGCAGTTCGTGGAGTGACGGCGGGACCACGCGGCGCTGCGGCGGGATTTGCCCGCGTTTCGCCATCAGGTCGATACGTTGCTGGCGCTGCGGTAAGAACAAATTACTCGCACTGGGGAGTCTACGGTCGAGGTTGGTACGCGCAGTATCCAGGAGCTTGGCTAGCCGCCGGTTGGGCTGCGGGCGCTGCATGGAACGCGTGCACATGGAACTCCGCGTCGGCCTACTGCGGTTACTCGGACGAACCGCCCGTGTACTACGACTACGGCAACAACGTCACCTACGAAGACGGCAACGTCTATGTCAACGGCGATGACGCTGGGACGTCCGAACAGTACTACGATCAGGCCGATCAGATTGCCGCGGCAGGCGCTGCGGTACCCGCCTCTCCAGACAGTGACTGGTTGCCGTTGGGCGTGTTCGCTTTCACGAAGCCCGATCAGACGACTTCCGACATCAGCATCCAGCTGGCCGTCAACAAGGAGGGCGTAATCCGAGGCAACTACACAGATTCAGCGACGAAGCAGAATCAAGTAGTCCAAGGTTCCATCGACAAGAAGACGCAGCGTGTGGCCTTCACTGTCGGCGACAACAAAACGAGCGTGATTGAGACAGGACTGTATAACCTCACGAAGGAAGAAGCGCCATGTTTGCTTCACATCGGTAAAGATCAAACGGAGCAATGGCTCCTGGTGCGATTAAAGCAACCTCAAGACGCTCCGACCGCTGGCGCGGCGCCGTAGGCTTGGTTGTCTCGTAGCGCTAATGTGATCGCTTCGTTCTTCAACATTACCGATGAGTACGTGCATCAGGATCGCGTGACCAGCTGCGCACGTTCCCTCAGACATTGGTATATCGCTTCGAAGAGTTCCGACATCCTCAGCCGATGAATGCATCGTAACTCCCGTTACAGTGACGTGCCCCCTTCAAAAGAGCCCACGCTTGGAGAGAATCTAGGCTGTGGGCGAAGTCGAAGGAGAGCATTCCGATGCCGCGAGGAACGAAGTTCAAGCCGGAAGAGATCATTTCGAAGCTGCGCGAGGCGGAAGTCGAACTGGCTCGTGGGAAGAAGATTCCCGAAGTCTGTAAGCAGATCGGCGTGACGGAGCAGACGTACTACCGCTGGAAGAAGGAGTACGGCGGCTTGCGGATGGACCAAGCGAAGCGTCTCAAAGAGCTTGAGAAAGAGAACGCTCGACTGAAGCGATTGCTCGCCGACGCGGAGCTTGATAAGGCGATCTTGAAGGAAGCCGCGTCGGGAAACTTCTGAGCCCGACGAAACGACGCTGTGCGGTCGAGTACGTTCGAGATTCTCTCGGACGCGCCCGAGTGTCGGAGCGTCGGGCTTGCCAGGTGCTGAGCCAACATCGCAGCACACAGCGGCGGAAGCAGCGCGTTCCCAGCGACGAGCCGCGGTTACTCAAGCGGATCGTGGAACTGGCAAGCGACTACGGCCGCTACGGCTATCGCCGGGTGACTGCCTTGTTGCGGCGCGACGGCTGGACGGTCAATCACAAACGCGTCGAGCGTCTTTGGCGTCAGGAGGGCCTGAAAGTGCCGCAGAAGCAACCAAAACGGAGGCGACTGTGGCTCGCCGACGGCTCGTGCGTGCGGCTGCGCCCATCCTACAAAGATCACGTCTGGAGCTACGACTTCGTCGCCGATCGCACGAGCGACGGCCGGGCGATTCGGATGCTCACCCTAATCGACGAGCATACCCGCGAGTGCTTGGCGATCGACGTGGCCCGAAGCCTCAAGAGCGAGGACGTGCTGGAGCGCTTGAGCGACCTGTTCGTCCGTCGCGGCGTGCCGACCTACATCCGCAGCGACAACGGCGCCGAGTTCACGGCGACGAAGGTGCGCGAGTGGCTGGCTCGGGTCGGCGTTAAGACGCTGTTCATCGAGCCGGGCAGCCCTTGGGAGAACGGCTACGTTGAAAGCTTCAACGGCAAGCTGCGCGACGAGCTGCTCGCGCGAGAGCAGTTCGATACGCTGCTGGAGGCCAAGGTTCTCATCGAGCGCTGGCGCCGGCACTTCAACGCCGTCCGACCGCACAGTTCGTTGGGCTACCGGGCTCCGGCGCCGGAAGCGATTCAGCCTGCTTCGCTTGCTTCGGCTACGCCTCAGCAAGCGAAGCAGGCTGGCGTTGGGGCAACGCCAACTCTAACTTAACGATTGGTTCACTAACCGGGGGCAGGTCAGACACGGTCAGGTTTTGAACAGTCGCGCTGCTCCGTAAATGTTTCAGCAGGTGCTTGATGTGAATCCCCTCGCCCTGGAGAGTTGATTCTTCCTTCACGCCTTTGGGAAGTTCGTCCGTGTAGGTGGTGAATAGCGACTTGAGGGTAAGCGCGTCACGCTCAGGCTTTTCCCCCGTTCGCTTGCCGTCTGACAGAATAAAGGTTGCCGGATCGGCGTTCTCAGGAAGAGTGATTCTCCCCCGCTCGATAAGAAGGATCGTCTCTTCGATCCGCCCAAGCATGGCTCTGGCTTCTCTGCCGTCGGCGGTCTTGAGCGATCGCTTGTATTGCCGTCCGTCGAAACGAAAACGGATGCGGTAGCGCTCTGCTGCGTCATCGAATTCGAGCCATGCCACGTTGAGCTATCCCCTAGATTGGTGTTGGCCAATGCTATGGGGCGGCATCATCAGAGACTATCGCCGCATCGTCCGGATAGAACCGGGCTGCGTCAGATTTGCGTCAGAACTCGTATTAGAAATGAGAAAAGGACTTGAAGCGATATTGCTCCAAGTCCTTTTCACCAACGGAGTACCGGAGGCCGGACTTGAACCGGCACGCCCTTGCGGGCACTGGATTTTGAGTGGTGACTCAAGTCCTACACAGTACGCTTTTTGCCGAGATTTTCAGTCTTTCAAACCGGTCTGAACCGTCGTGAAACGGTCGAATCGGCGTGTCAGGCGTGTATGGCAATCATCGTAACTGGACTCCGATACGAAATCCACTGCCCTGCTCTTTTCTTCGGAGATGACACCCATGAACGAACGCAAAGCACAACTTGTCGCCCGCATCCGTGAACTCCTCGAAGCACGTCGCCACGAACTTCGAGCCATCGCTCGCCTCGAAGTGATCCGGCCGCGGGTCCGCATCCTTCGCACGATGGCCTGCCTGCTGTTGATGGCGTCGACCGCGCAAGCAGCTCCTAGGATGTTCCAGCAGGTGCCGCCGCCCGCTCGGCCAACGTACTGCGGCCCGAAGGTGATTGTCGTCGTCTCCGCCCGCCGCGAGCGGCCGGTGATCTACTACGGCGGCGGGTTCAACCCTTATGCTCGCTAAACGACAAAAGGCCCGGCAGTGATGCCGGGCCTTTTGGTTTGGTTCTGGGGGCGAAGTTTACACATTCCCCGTCACCGCGGGCAATCATATCTGATTAGATGCTGAGCTGCAATGGACGACATCACGACGCTCTACACCACGGTCATAGACCCGCCGCCACCGCCGCCGCCCAATCAGGGCTGCTTCTGGCAGGTCGCTGCCATTCTGTTCTTCGCGCTGCTCGCGATCCTACTTTAGCAGCTTTAAGTCAGCGGCCGTGTTCCTCGGTGTCAGCGCGGCTAGCCCTTCTGAGATGAGATCGACGATTAGGAACATCTGCTCTTCCGGCAATTGATCCTGAAGAACGCGAGCGATCGTCTCCATACATTTGTCCACATATAGGTGGACCGCTCCGGCGCTGAGCATCTCATTAGACTTGATGGTTCTTTCCGCTTCTTGCGAGAGGCACTTTGCGAGCGCGAGCGTCAAGCTCATCTTGAGATTTGGTGACGTAGCCTCTTCGATCAAACGGCGTAAGAGACGGATTTCCTCCACTAACGAAAATTCGTCTGGAGTGAGGGGGCTACTCTCCACGCAACAGCTCCAGTAGCTTCTTGATTACCGCGGGATCGGTGGTGAATCGCTTCTTAAGTCGTTCAATCAGGATTGCGTCTCTTTCCGCGCTCAGTGCTTTGAAATATTGGCTTAGGGCCAATGTTAAGTTCTTTTGCGCCGGACCCATCCGCGCAAATTGTTCGTCGATGGTCATGATTGTTCCAAATGGTAGTGAATGGAGAGGTTTAGGGAAGTAGTCGTTGTTGCCACGCCCAAAACTACAACGAACTGGCCCACTGTTGTCGGATAGACGGCGGTTATTCCGCCGGGGATGGCAGGGTCCAAGTAGTGAACGATGCCCGGCGTAAGTGACCACGTTTCGCACGACACCGGGCCAACGGTGATGTACTCAACGGGCTGACCCGCACTGGCGGCCGCCGTGGCAATGCCGATTGCGCGAGTCTGCGGACGGCCGTTGGCGCACGCCAAGTCAACATGTCCGCCACTAGAAACGTAGAGGACTGCGCCCTTCGGCGTATCGCTGTCGCAAATGGCCGTGATCTTCTCAGGCCCGCCAATGACTGTTTCAGTCCTGGTGTGGTGCGAGCTGGTGTGATAGATAGCGCCGTCCTCACCTTTGGCGGCGAGAAGTTTCCATGCGCGACTTGGAGGTTCCGATTTCGTCGGCGCAATACATAGAAATGACGAGCCGGCGCTTTCGCAAACGTCGCCTTCGCTGTACTGTTGCCGCTTGTATTCCCCCCGGTGATTCCACGCCTTCACTTCGCCGGGGCTGCCGTCGCGACCATCTTTCCCGTCACGGCCATCGACGCCGTCTTTGCCATTTTTTGGGGTGTCGGATTCATCGGGGGTGGCGGCAACCGGTTGGATTCGGTCAGTGGTCACGACGAACCCCACACCGCTCGCGTCGCGATAGATGTCACCTACCTCTAACTTCATGCCCTCTCGATACTCGCCAACGTATCTGAATCGTTTTTTTCTCATTGCGCCCAATAGGGGATGTTTACTTTCGACCGCGTGACAGGCATGCCGATTCTGGCAAGCACTTCGGGCGGGGCTTCAGAGGAGGGGTAGCTAGCGACTTTGACGCTATAGTTGCGAAACTGCTGAACGTGGTTTGGGCCTTCGACATGCGAGAACTCCCGCACGTCTCGCCAAACGACGATCTCATCGCCATCGCGAACAACGCGCAGGTCAAGCCATTTCGTGGCGTCTTTCCGCGCGGCAGCTGCTTGTTTGGCAACGACTAGCTGCTGAGCGTTTCGTTTGGCTTCGGCGGCAGCGATGCCAACGCGCTTGCTTTCAAGTTCGTTCGCTTCGGCTGCGAGCTTATTCTCTTCGGCCAGCTCCTGGTGAACCTGCGCGAGCATCGTCATTACTTGCTCAATCCTCACAGCGAGCTGATAGGCCCGTTGCTGGTCGCCAATGTCGGCTACTTCTCTGTTGAGTCCGTCTAAGTCGGCGCTAATAGCGCAAGCCCACGTTGCCCGCCACTCAGCCGACGATGCTGGCTTCTCCAACATCGCTGTCGCGCGAGCTAGACTGATGCCTTCGACTTTTTCGCAGATAGCAGCGGCCGCTGCCGATTTTGGCAATCGGTAGCAGATAAGGCCACCCGCTACGGCGGCGCTATAGAGGTCTTCCCCGCTGTGCCGAAATGTGATGATCAAGATTTCTTCTCCGGCTTCACGACGCGAACCTCTGGCGGGACAAAGACTGTCATAAGTACACGCTTGCCCCGAACGTTTTTAATAACGACCTCGATGTCGCCGATCAGGAAGGATTCGCCAATGAAGCGGGATATTTTCACTGGGATGAGGGGGTTGCTCATGCTTGCGCCATCCTGAGCTGGCACAGCTCCTGCCAAGCCGCCAACGTGCGAGTCACGCGGACGTGAGTGGTAGCGTCGCCGGGGATTGAGCAATTAAGGTCGAACATGATGGCGTGGCAAGCGGCTTCAGCCGCTGCTCGACTTGGGTACTCGACGCCTGTGATCTGCTCGATAAACACGGGCTTTTCGAGATGGATGGTTTTGACGAATGTCTGGTTGTAAATCACTTGTAGACTCGCTGGTGGCCGAATTGCTGGAGGATGTACGTCGTAGCCCATGAGTCGCCCATGAGCGCTTTTGCATCTGCGCAAACCCAGTCGAATGGGTTGCCCGCCGCGGCCGTATAACCGCTGCTGTACGATGCTTCGCGGGATCGCAGATATGCCCAGAGCATGCCCTTCGTTTCTGCGCTGCCGGGGGACAGGCCTGCTAAGGCCGCTGAGAATGGATTCAAGACAGGAATCTCCTAAAAAGAGTGAACGCTAGTCGGCGAAGTTGCCGGTCTAGCCTTGCTGGCCTAGCGAGCGCTAGGGAACATACGGTGGTGGTAGTAGGCGGACCGTTCGGCGAGCGTCAGTTCACGATCGCCGATTGGTTCGTGCTTGTTTTGCTGGACAATCAACGCTTTGGTAAATGCGAGTTGAGCGGCTTGCATAGCGTCGATCTCATCATCCCAGCGGGCATGGAAAGCACGGCCTGAAATGGGACAACGGAAAGTGGTGCTTAAGGTGCTTTGCGGCGACAGTTCTTTGTCTGTGTAGCTCATTGATTTTGTTCCTTGTTTATTGGTCCGCGGCTGCCTGGATGGCGGCCGGCACGGTTTCGGGGGTATACGACGCGCGAAGAACGCCTTCAGCACTAACCACGTCAAAAGAGACAACACCGTCGGCGCTTCGCATCTTGGTGACAGTGTCACCAGGTGAAATGCCGGGTGTACCACCGAAGCTCGTAGGCTCGACGCCCGCAGCGTTGAACGCTTGTTGAGCAGCCAACCGGGCGAGTGAAGCCCTATCTCGTCTCTCGGCGAGGATCGTTTTCTGTTGCTCGACGGCTTTGACGCTCATCTCTTTGAGCGCGGTCAAGCTCGCGCCGTTTGTAGACGCCTGCGCTAGCATCTGCTCGCTGAGAATAACCGCCGAGAGCGGTTGGTTGATATCGAAAGCCACTGATCGCCAGTGATTTGTCGCATACTCAATCGCCGCAGCTCGCTCGGGACTAGCCTTGTCGGCTGCCAGAAAGGCTTCACGCTCTTCCTTCTCGTCGACTTCGCGCTCGCTTCGCTTGAAAAAAGCTCGGCGTGATTCGGCGTCAGTCGAGAGGCCCGCAGCCGCCTTGATCTGACCAATGTCGTCCCTTCGCCAGGGGTTGCTATCTCCGTCGTTATCCGACGTGTCGAACACCGGCGACCAGGCATTCTGGCTGACTCTCTCATACTCTGAGCGATCGTCTCGAAAACGTCCTCGGGGGACGCCAGCATATAAGTCGACTGGATTCAGCTTATAGCTGCCGGCAGCAGCGTCTCTGCGTCGGACCTCTTGCATCAGGTCTTCTTCGTTGCTGAATCGCATTCCGAGGGCGACGATGGCGTCTTGGGTTCGCACGACGGCGACACGGGGGTCGATGGGCATTTTGGTTCCTCTGGTTTGAGAAGTTGTTTGTGACAGAGTGCAAGCCACTTCCTGTCGACTAGATTCAAGGACATTGGAAGCTCGACCGCGCCGCAAGAGAGGACGAGTTTGCCGTCCTCGATTCGGGCGGCGACGAGATCGCTGTAGGCGATTCCATAAGCACGACATAGGCGCGCATAAGTGGCAGTGCCTGCATCGTCGAGTTTGTTTTTCTGCGAGTCGATTGCCTTCGCGGCGACTCTCGCCGAACCTCTAAGCGCGTGCCATGGTTTGCTCATGAGTAGAACCACTCACTTTTTCTAAGCCGCCAGAGGTCAATCAATTGGCCGATGGGCGGAGATTCGTAGAGCGAGACCGTCGCGATGATGTTCGCCAGCACCGGCTGGAACTTGCGGAGGCACGCGGACGCCTCGACGGCGTCTTGAATTTGTTGGAGTGTTGGCTTTTCGTAGGGCATGGGAATCCTTGTGGTGTAAGAGAAGGCCGGCCCACGTAGAGACCCCGTCCCCACGTGGACCGGCGCTCGACCGCTTGCGCGGGAGCGAAGTAAGTTGCCAGCCGCGCGCCCCGTTTCTTGCGTACACGCGACTGGCGAGCGCTCAGCCCTTGGAAGGGCGAGCGTATATTTGGCGACGAGTACCTTGTCACCCTGGTACTCGCCGCCGGCTCGCGCGCTAGCTTACGCGCGGAGCGGGTGAATTGTGGCCGTCATCTTCGAGAAGACTAGGCGCGAAGACGGCGGCCCGCGACTGCGAACAGTCGCGTTTACGAAATTGTGAGTGGACGGCCGCAGAAGTAACCCAGCGCGGTCGATAAGGCGAGCAACTCGGCTATCTTCGCGCGGCCGAGATTGAATCCGAGCAACAAGAGTTTGGCATCGGCCTTGGTGAGGCCCGACCATGTTCTCTCAGCGGTGATCTCGAAGCGTTGTGTGAGTGGGAAAAAGTGAATTGTCATGCTGCCCTTCGTGGGTGACATGGTCCGGTTCCAGTGCGACGATAGTAGGCTGTCATCGTTTCGCCGAATGCTTTCATCGCCGCCTTCCGGTTGCTGAAGACGCGAGCGCTTTCCTTCGCAATGGTATGAGCCTCGCCGGTTTCATCTAAGAAACCGATCATCAGTAAGCTGATTGCGTCGTAGGCGTTCACGGTGAGGGTGTCGTTCGTCTCGCCGACGACGCGCCCGAAGTATTGAACGCACTGAAACTCGTTGATGTTAAATGCGTACTTTGCCATCATGCGGCCTCGTAAGTCGCCCGAATTGATTTAAGGTAGTCGTGGGGTCGGGCAATCCCCTGCGACTCTAAGTAAGCTTCAGCAGCAGTCGGCGCGACGTGGACCCAGACGCCGTTGGCGTCGAGCATGTAGCCAAACCGATGGCCAGATTCGATTGCGTCTGGTACGCGCCAGAGTCGAAGGCCTTCGTGGATTTCCTCGAAGTCGGGAACAATGTCGAGCACCCAGATAGGCGCTCGACCCTTGCCCATCACCCCGGCTTGATCCGTCCAGCCAAATTTCCACCCTGGTACATCGGCGTCCGATCGCAGATAGCAACGGATGCCGGTGCGCGTGAGGCCGACCCGCACTGAACGGTCACGGATTGGCGGCGCGATGAAGTTTGGGATTGCGGCCGCGACGGCAGTGAAGTTCGGGAACGGCGTGGTTCTCTTCCATCGCATGTTAGGCGGCCTCCGCAATCAGTGTGTTCGCGACGTTGAGCAAGGTTTGGTTGACCTTTGCGCGTTGCTCTGGCGTCAGCCAGACGGTATGGGGCCGATGCTTCGTGTCCTCGGTGATCCATTTTTCGGCGATTGCCTTCTCGATGAGCGCTTTCGCGCGGCGCGACGACAACGGTTCCCCGAAGTATTCATCTTTACGATTCGTTTGGAGGGTGACGAACTTGGCTTTCGGTTGCGGCTCGTCGGCCGTGGCAACAAGATCGTTCGCAATGGCGGCCAACTCGATATTGATTGACTCCGCGTCTACGTCGCCGGGGAGGTAGACCCACAATGGCCAATCGCATTGCAGCAGGATCGGATTAAGCGGCGCGAAGTCGCGGACGATACCGTGCATTTCGATTGTGTCTTTGCGTGAGTGTTCCTTCAGTACAACGTGAGCGTCGGCCGAACGCGACTGCGAACCGGCTCCAGCTCCAAGGTCAGCGATGCGGCTATTGAGCGGCTTCCCCTTTGAGAAGTGATGAATCACGATGATTGCGGCCTGATGCACGTCGGCCGCAATGGCCAGCATGTTGTATAGCGTTGTCATGTGCGAGTTGCTGTTTTCGTCCATCCCGTCTGGGTAGCATTTGTAAAGCGCGTCGACGACGATGACGCTGTAAGTCTTCGGCGGGAGCGACGCGAGCCACTTGCAAAGCTCGTCGAGCTTCATGTGTTGCTTCCCCCGCATTTTGGCGAACTTCACCCGCTTCCGATGCTGTTTCTCGAACCCTTCCAGGGCGTCGCATTGCTGAAGAACGCGACGGCGGATCGAGTCGCCGCACAATTCATAGTCGAGATAGAGCACCGGCGCGCCGGGATAGTAGGTCTGGTACTTGCCCAGGAACTTGCCGCCCATGGCGAGCGTCAGCGCGAGCTGCGTCGCGAACAGAGTCTTCCTCGCTTTCGATGGACCCACGACGTTCATCACGTCCTCGCGGCGGAGCAGACCTTCGATGTAGGTAGGTCTGTCCTCTTTGAACACTTCCGCCAGCTCATCGATATCGAAGACTGTCAGGGTCTTCCCCCGAAAGGGGAGCGTCACGCCGAGCTTGTCGGCGACTTCCTCAATAGGACGGTGGGAGCACCGGGGGTGGCCGCAGGTGTAAGTGATTTGGCCGCCCAGCAGGGTAATTGACGGCTGGGACAGCTCGCAGTGGTCAGAGTCGCCGTAGGTTTCGCATGGACAGCGGGAAAGGCTAATGACGCGGTCTACGCCGACTTGCTGGGTAACTTTGGCGTCGATGTTCTTAGCTGCGGCCGCCTCGATAATGCGGGCGGCCAGCGTTTCGTAGTTCACTGATAGACCTTTTGCACCTTCGGTTGATAAGGTCCGATCGGCCAAGATGCGAGGCCGATCGGATGGGCGCGCAGTTGTTTGCGCGCGGCGGGAACTTCGGAGCGTTTTCGGTCAGGTAGTCGCTTAGCCGGGTGGTGAGCAACGCGAGGGAGGGAGAGAGGGGAGACGTTAGTCCCCTCTCTTCCGAACAACCCTGCTTAGCTACTAACTTAGATGCGCGCACTATATATAGGCGCGCGCATAACTGTTTGGCTGTTTGACGCGGTGAGTGCTGCCATGCGGCATAGGAGACGGAACCTCTCCTACTACCTTCCTTCTGACAACCATGCAAAACACGGTCAGAATTCCAGCAACTTTTCCAAGATTTCTCGGTGGTCGGGATCGTTGCACGCCGCGGCGACTCGCTGGCCGAGCCGCTTAAGGCGGTCGCGGAGCGTGTCCGGGTTCGTTCCCAGATGTCGTGCGATCGCGGCGATATTCGGCCGCCCTCGCTTGCCCGTCGCGAACAAGGGGTGGGATAAATACGCCAATGCTTCCCATTCCTTCCAACTTTCGACCTGCTCGTCGGCAGTGACCTCAACCCACTGCGCAAAGTCGTACTCCTCGTTCGACTTCCCGCGCGATCGATCGCGCGGTTCATTGCCGGGATCGATGCTGACCGCCTTAGGATCGGTCGACCTAGCTTCCTCGGTCCCTCGGCGACGCCGCTGGTATTTCGCGGCCGCAGTCGGCCCAAGACCGCTTGGCCGCGCGTCGTCGTCGGCCGTGATCATTGCTTTCGTGGCGAGCGTATTAACGTCAGCCCTTAAATGGCGGACCTCGTCATAGGCTCTCGTGAGCTTGTCGACGCCCTCGACGACGGCCAGGATTGATGCCGCGAGCAGTTCCTCGAATCGATCCGGCGTCGCGAGCGAACCCGTCTTGGCTAGGAACTTGCCCGCGGTCGCCGGCAGCCACTTGCTGGCAATCGACTCAACGAGGGCGCGGCGATTCGATCGACATGGGCAGTCGCGATAGCTTCTGTAGACAGTCCAGGGATCATCTAGGGTCAGCATTCATGTAGTTCTCTAGGTGCAATTAGTTTCGGGACACCGTTAATACGGCGCACACGGGAGAGCAGGGGCGCATTTATTGCGATTGAAAACCCAAGTTGGCTGCACGAAATGGGAAAAGAATTGAGAGTAATCCTGTTTTGCATGGCCTGTAGCAAAACACCCCTCCCTGAGTCGCGTTCGCTATCGGAACGTACGTACGGGCCTGCCAGAGGCCTTCCTGAGGCTACTAGCCGCGTACTGTCTCACGCGCGGTTGACGGATTTGTTCAGGCCGGGCCAATTTTAGGGGCGATCGTCATAATCAGACCCACTACGACCGCTGCGACCGTCATAATCGTCAAAGCCGGCATATTTGGACGCCTGCCGCCTCGAACAGCCGAGCATTCGAGCCAAGGCCCTGAGGCTTCGGCAGCCGCCGGCCGGTCGGATCGGGCCGCTTCCGCCAAACGCCCGGCCGGCCAAGACCTCCAAGCCCTGACCGCGTCGAATGCCCTTGATCAGCCTCGCCAAGGCGATCGCCGCGGCCTTGTCGAGCATCGAACTCGGGGCCAGCTCGTTGCACGGCGTCAGCGAGTCGAACGCCCGCGAGGCGGCTGAGCCGGGTGTGGGTTCGGGTGGGTCGTGGCCGACCGCCCATGCGATCCAGGTGCGGCCGTCGCCCTTGAATTCCCAGACGCGATGGCTCGGTTGGTTGCCCTCACAATTAGACACGGAAATCTCCAAAAGAGTATCATTCTTGCGCGAATCACCCGTCCGCCCTCACAACCAGAGGTTAGACTTGGAATAGAGTTACACTTCTCATCTAAAGGTGATACTGGGATGAAAAAGGGGACGAAATACCCCGTCGAGCCGCTGAGCCGCTCCGAGGTCGAGCGATTGCTCCAAGCCTGCTCCCGCGGGGCAACGGGAACCCGGAACCGGGCGTTGATCGGAATCCTCTGGCGGAGCGGCCTCCGAGTGTCAGAGGCCCTAGCCCTGCGGCCGTGCGACTTGGAGACGAACTCGCTTCGCATTCTCCACGGCAAGGGCGACGTTGCCCGCGTGGTGGGCCTCGATACAGTCGCGCGGGCGCTGCTCGACTTGTGGCTGGCGGAGCGGAAGGCGCTGGGGCTTAGCGCTAAGGCGGAGCTGTTCTGCACCCTACGCGGCGAGCCGGTGAAGACGGCCTACGTGCGTGCCCTGATGAAGCGGCTAGCCGCTGCGGTTGGGATCGCCAAGCGGGTACATCCCCACGGTCTACGTCACACGCACGCCTTTGAGCTGGTCAACGAAGGCGTCCCGATGAACATCATCGGAGGGCAGCTAGGCCACGCTCACGTTGCCACGACTGAGCGATATGTCAAGCATCTACACCCCACGGCGGTGATCGACGTGATCAGCAGCAGAGTGTGAGCGACGTGAATCGAGCGGCGAGCCGAGCGAGGCGGAGCCGGGCGGGGTCAAAATCCCGCGGTGAAACGGGCACTTTTTGGCACGGGATTTTCAGCCCTATCCACTGGCTTTAGGTTTGGCGGTGGGGTTTGCCGCGTCGCCAGCTAAAGAAGAGTTTTTGCTCTTATGTGGTACAGCTAGCTAGCTTGTCAAGCTAGCTAGCCTGACATGCTAGCTAGCCATGCTATAAAACAACGACCATCCCCAACAGCACCGCCACGATCGTCATCCCCACCAACGCCGAGCGAATCGTGAAGCGTCCAATTCGCAGGATGCCGACGCCAGCGAGCGCGAAGACTAGGGCCGGATACCAGAGGGGGAAGTAAATCTCGTTGTCACTCGCGCCAAATCTATGCGTGTTCGCTGATCTCAGCGGAGATGGGAAAAGTCGAAATCTCGTCCGTTGGAAAGTCGGGGCTTGCGTCGCAGGGCTGTTCACAATCGCGACGATGGCCATGCCCTCCCCAAATTCTACATAGATTGAACTAGACGGACTTAGGTGATTTGGTCCTAAGAACTGATCGTGACGCGAGTGGTTCCGCCACCAGAGCCCCAGACACCCCACGCTTGCCGCGAGGCACAGAGCAGCCAGCGTGTAGCGGAGGTACTTGGCCATTAGCTTGGCTCTTCCCTTCGCGGAAGTTTTGTCAGCGTCTTTCGGGTGACTTCGTAACCACGTCTCTTGGCGACTTTCCTCGCCTTCTTCCACTTCACTGTGCGGAAGCGACTTATCAGACTTCGGCGGCGGCCGGGATTCACCCAGCAAACAAAGCGAACCCTGCCGAGAATTTGCTCCGATGTGAAGTACGGACCGATGAATTCACCATCGCGAGCTAAGCTCGCGGCATCATCAATCTGCCGTTCAAGCTCGTCTAAGTATTCGCGACGAACATCTAAATGTCCCCGAACCTCACGGAGACTCGTGATTGACAGGTCCTCGGCCAAACTCCCGAACAGGTGCTTGTCGGCGTTCGCCTTGAACCCATCTTTCGCCAAGATGTCTTCAACTAGACGGGGAAGTCCGCTTGTCTCGATGTTGAATGGACCGGAGATAGCAACGTCGTCGACGTAGCGAGTGTAGACAAGTCCTAGACCCGCGCAGGCACCGCCGATCCGCCGATCGACGCGCCTCAGCACTTGATCTGCGAGCATGGGGCTGCAAATCAAGCCGAGCGCAAGGTGGTGCCGATAAGTGGAAATCTTCGTGCATACGCTCGCAACGTCGGGGGAGCACTCGAAGTCTTCGACGAACAGCTTGTAGACCCGCCTGAAGTGAATGCTCGGATAAAAGTTTGCGATGTCCGTCTTGAACACGAACTTGGAACCCAAGTGGGGTTCAACGTTGGTCTTGATGCTACGGCCGCTGACACCACCGTGACTATGGGCTGATTGCGATAGCTTCGGCAAAAGAATGCGGCGGTAGAGTTTTGATTGGAGCGCCCGAAGCGCGCCGGTCACGTTCACCACGATGCGTGGTTTATCCGGCCGAGAGGGGTCTCTCAGCTCTAACTCTTCATAAAAGTCGGCCGGAGATTTCAGCACCGCAGCCATCTCAGCCGGCGTCGTGCTGAGCGCGCTGGCCAGATGCTTAACCTGTCGTATCTTGAGCATCAACCATGGGCCTTCGATCGTTGCTGCTTAATCAGCGAGTCAACGTGCTGCTGCCATCCCTTCGCCAGTTCACCCGCCGACTTCCTCACTGCCTGCGGCAGTTTCTCGTTGTCGCCCATTGAGCACCAAGCGAGAACGTACAGATCGACGCCCCAAAGCTCGCGGTACTTATCGATCAAGGCCTGTGACGGCGCTGCTCGATTTTTCTCGATGTTGCACAGATGGACGAACGAAATGTCCAGAGCGTCGGCCGCCGCGCGTTGAGTTAACCCCAACGAATCGCGAAGTTTTCTTGCAGTCTGGCCGAGATATATGTCCAAGGCTTCAGCCTTTAATAGATGGTTTTGGGAAGTTTAGAGGTTGTACTGCCCGGTCATTAGGAAACTCGCTTGCGCCGTCAACGACTCCGCCCGACTGATGTCGGCCGGCGTCCCACTTTGCAGGCATTCCGTCACCTCGCGCTCCAACGAATCCAATTCTTCCCAAGATGTTTGGCCGGGATCATCGCCCACCCGCAACCACCCCCAGAACGCAACGATGCGATCTATTCGATGTTGCAGCGCAAGCGCTTCCTCCGTTGACAACCCGTCAATGCGATTATGCATCGCGGCATCCCCCACTGATTAAAACATGAGACTCGACGCTACCCACGCGGATAGAATCTCCTCTCAGAAACCACTTGCATCTCGCTGCCGTGCAACACCAGCAGGCTGGTCGCTGCGCAACGAGACTATCCCGGACGTGCCAGGAACGGTCGCCGGTGTACTAGACACCGTTTCAGGCCTTCTCAGCTCCAAGCGGCCGAGCAAGGCAACAGGTGACAACTACCTGTGCGTGAAGGACTAGGGTTGTCAGTGCGTGTTTATCTCTCGGTTTAATGTGGATGTCAATCCCGGGTTTCAAAAAGTCGGAGGATTCTCGCGATACCTTGCCCAATTTGCCACGGCGTGTCGTAACGTTTCGCCCGATCGTGCCGGGACGTTAGAGGTTATGCAACACCGCGTAACCGTTGACACAAACGTTGACAGCTCCAGATACCGAGCAGAATGGAGGTAGTGTCCACTTTTCACCCGGAGACCTCATCTATGTCAGACACCGAATTGATGTTCGCCGTCGCCGCTGGCGACGAATCCGCCAAGGCCGCCATCATCGATCGCCACCGGCCTCGGGTGGTTCGCGCCGCCGCTCGCAAGCTGGATCAAGCCGCCGCGGAGGCTGTCGCCGACCGGGTGTTCACCCGCATCTTTCAATTTGCCAATCAGTTCGACCCGGCGAAGGCCGAGCTTGGGGCCTGGATAACGTGGCTCGTTAGTCGGTTGACCGCGAATGAAGTGCGCGGGAGAGCGGCATGAACTTCCAAAAGCTTTTAACCCAGCTCGACGACGTTGACGACCGGTGCGCCGAGACCGTCGCCGCCGGCATCGCCAACGAGGTCAGCGAATGGGCGGCGAAGCATGGCCACCCGGAACTTGTAAGGGAATGGACGCCAGCCGCTCAGCCGATCGAAGTACGGAAGTATCTCGCGATGGCAATCGCGGCGACGGCTGAGAAGCCAGAGCCAGGGCCGGAACCGCTGTTGTCACCGCCGGAAGTTGCTGAGCTGACTGGCTCAGCGCCAGAGACGGTCATCGAATGGATCAAAACCGGCTTCCTGAAGGCGTCGAACCTCGCAACGGGACAGCGCCCACGCTACATGGTGAAGCCGGCCGATCTCGACGACTTCCTAACCTCACGCCAAGTACCACGCGCGAACGCCTTCCGAGCACGCCCGTAGCTTGTCGTCGAACGTCTTCTGGCGGTACTGGGTCGCCATGTCATTCCGCGACCAGCCGCAGATGCGGTCAATGACCGCTTGCGAGCCTTCTGCGACCGTGACGAACGTTCGGCGAAGTGAGTAGAAGCCGTGGTTGGTGACCTCGCATTGCCCGCAAAGGTCCACGAACGTGTGGGCGACGTTGTGTCGATTCCAGCCAACGCTTTGATGCTTCAGGGCTTCGACGGTCTCCGGCCAGAGCCAGCACCGGCGCGAGATACCCGTCTTCGGTCGGGCGAAGTTGTGCCATTCGCCATCAGGACCGGGGAAGAGCGAGCAGTCTTTCGGTCCGAATGCACAATTGATTCCAAGCAGCAGAATCCACTTGAAGCTGTCGTCGGCCGTGGCGACCAGCTTGCGAAGATCGGCCGCTTCGTAAAGGCGAACGCCCGCAGCTTCCTTCGCAGCTCGTAAGACACGTTGCGCGGGGGACTTCAGTGGTTTGCCGGCGTTCGGGAAGATCATCCGCGCGATGACCAGCCGGCGCTTGAGCGTCACCGGCCCAAGCGTCTTTATCTTCTTTCCCTTGGCTAGCGCGATTCGCAGGCTGTTAAACTCCAGCGAATCGGCCGAACGGCCTCGCCCGTAGTGGGCTTCGATTACTTCGCAGGTCCGCTTGTATTCGGCGAAGGTGACCGGGGTGATGTCGCCGGTCGCCAGTTGGGCCTGTTTGTCGGCGAGGAAGGCATCGGTCAGGCTACCGACAGTTTTCCGGTCGACGACGGTCGAGCCGTTCATGTACGCCAGATACTTGTCGAGCGCGGCTTTGGGGTCGCGCCACGGACCGAAGTAGCGGACCTTGCCGCCAATTCGAGCGGCCCATGATCCGCGAGAGTGCGCGTAGAGAGGGTAAGCCGCGTACGGCTTCTGGGGTTTTGCCTTAGCCATGTTCAAGTCTAGGTCGGGTAGGAGGCGTGGTACCAGGCGTGTATGTCATCGCCGGCAGCACAACCGATTCGATCCGAACTAGCTTGAAAACCCTGGAAAATAAGGCAAATTTGAGTAGTACCGGAGGCCGGACTTGAACCGGCACGCCCTTGCGGGCACTGGATTTTGAGTCCGAGAAAAGATGTTACGAAGTGTCCGAAAGATGCCTGGACACTACTCGGATGGCACGCGAAATCTCGGTCCTTTCGTCACACTTCGCACCGATCCAACCCGGGTGGTATCTGGAAGGTGAACGGGCAGATCTGCGTCAGATTTGCGTCAGATTCTAAGAGGTGCGTAGCCAGCCGATTGCGTGAGCGATCCTTCAGGAAGGTGCACCTAGCGATCAGGCGAATTCCTAATCCCTTCGGGCCGATCAGAAGTCGTTAGGCGATCTCTCGCCAGATGAGCGGTGAGAGTGCAGCGATATCATTGGTCGAGCCAAGGGCTCTAATGCCCAACGCGGAATGCTGCTTCAAGAGCGCCCCTATCGCGTACTCGACTCACGGGCTTGACGCCCCCACACTCATGTAATATCATAAGTTACATGAAACGAGACAGTCGTTTATCGGGCGTACTTCACATCTTGCTGCATATGGCGGATCGGGCGGAGCGTGTCACATCTGAGGAGCTTTCCAAGATGATGGCGACCAACCCAGTGGTCATTAGGCGCATCATGGCTGGGCTTCGGAGGCAGGGATATGTGCAGTCGGAAAAAGGCCATGGCGGCGGTTGGACGCTGGTTTGCGACCTGTCGAAGGTGACCTTGCGAGACATTTACAGCGCGTTAGGCAGTCCCTCACTTCTCGCCATTGGCAATCGCACCGAAGAACCTGGCTGCCTCGTCGAGGAGGCTGTAAACGCTGCGCTGCAACCAGCATTTAACGATGCAGAGGAAATGCTTCTCAATCGCTTCGGTGAAGTGACGCTCTCCATGCTGAAAGCGGACGTTCAATCGCGAATGAAGGCGCGCGGCAAACATCGTGGTGTTCGCAAGGACGCTCATGCCACCTGAGTTGCAAAAGCCTTCTGCTGCTTTCTCGGATCCGGAAGCCGTCGCCCGCTACGCAGAAGGACCACCGCGCCTAGTGCCAGGCTTTGCCGACATGCACCGGATGGCGGCGCTCCTGCTTGCCGAACGAGTTCCCGAAAAAGGTAGTGTGCTCATCGTGGGGGCGGGAGGAGGACTGGAGCTGAAGACGTTCGCACAAGCGTCTCCTAGCTGGGTGATCGATGGGATCGACCCATCCATGGAAATGCTAGATCTCGCTAAGAAATACCTCGAATCGTGCCCATCACGAGTTCAACTTCACCATGGCTTCATCAACGTCGCGCCCGAAGGACCGTACGACGCGGCGACCTGTCTTTTGACCATGCATTTTGCATCAATTGAAGAGCGGCGGGAAATGGCGGCCGAGGTGTTTCGCCGACTGAAACCTGGCGCACCCTTTGTGGTGGTTCACTTCAGCATTCCAGAGGGTGCAACTCAGCGGTCGATTTGGGCGTCGCGTTTCGCCGCGTTCGCCATGTCTTCCGGCCTCAGCGTCGCCGACGCGCAGAGGGCTCGGACCGCACTCGAATTGTATTTGACCGTTCTCTCACCAGAACAGGATGAAGCCATCTTGCGTGATACGGGATTCACAAACGTCAGCTTGTTCTACGCCGGATTCGCCTTTCGCGGGTGGGTGGCCTACGCGCCCAATGCGCCCATGGAATCGACGTGAAGAATTACAATACGCGCGAACTGGTTGCGCGTGGGCAGCTAACAACTCGTACTAGGAGACGTAGTTATGAATATCAGTTCCAACCCTGTGGTCGTGCTTGCAATTGCAGTCAGCATCGCATGGGTCAGTGAATGGAAGGAAGTCGCTGCGGCTGAGACCAACGGGAAGACGACCGCTCAACAAGAAGCTCAACAGGAGGAACATCGTATGCATAACCATCACCAACATCGACACCCTTTTGCAGATCCTGCTGAAATGCAGAAGAAGTGGAACGATCCAGAACGTGACAAGTGGCAACAGCCGAACACGATCGTCAAAGCCCTAGCCTTGAAGCCCGGCGACGCCGTCGCCGACATCGGCGCGGGGACGGGCTACATGGTGGCTCCCTTGAGTAAGGCAGTAGGGCAAGATGGAACAGTCGTAGCCATCGATTCGTCGCCGGAGATGGTCAAGTATCTGGCCGAACGAAAAGCTGAACTAGGTCCGGCGAATATTGTGCCTCGCAAAGTGGACGCGAACGATCCGGAGTTGGACGCCGCATCCATGGACGCAGTGTTGACTCTCGACACTTGGCATCACCTCGACGGTCGAGAGGCATACGCCAAGAAGGTGTACGACGGCCTGAAGCAGGGCGGAAGGTTTGTGGTGGTGGATTATGCCGTCGACGCGGAAGTCGGGCCGCCGAAAGCGATGCGGATCACGCCGGACCAAGTGACCAAGCAACTCGAAGAGGCTGGCTTTGAAGTCAAAACCATTCGCGAATCAATGCCACGGCATTACATCGTCGTTGGCACCAAGAATTAGCGGCGTATTCAAAACCTGGCTGAGTTGCTGGGTTCGGATAAAGAAGATGCGCGAAGGAATCCGTAATCGTAATGGGGTCTCTAAGAGAATCGCCGCAATCTGGTCCGCAGTTCGGCCTCATGACGACAATCTTCATTGTCGTCTCAAGCACCATCGGCACAGGAGTGATGACGACATCGGGACTCACGGTTTACTTCGTCGGCAGCAATCAACTAATGCTAGCCCTATGGGTAATCGGCGGGGTGCTGGCGATGTGCGGAGCACTGACGCTTTGCGAACTATCCGCCTCTTTGCCGCGCACCGGCGGTGATTATGTGTTCCTTTACGAGGCGTATGGCCCTTTGGCGGCGTTTCTCTCGGGTTGGGTGTCCTTCCTGATTGGCTTCGGCGGTCCGATCGCCGCGTCGGCGTGGGCAGCGGCCGAGTACCTACTCGCCCCTCTAGGATTAGACAACGCGACGGGAGTTCCTCAACAGGCGGTCGCCTCGGTGATGATCATCAGTCTAGGGCTAGTGCACTGCCGAGGCCGTAGTTCGGCAATGCTGACGCAGGGCGCGATGACCGCCGTGAAAATCGCGATACTCGTCGCGATGGCGATTGCCGGACTGGTGGCAGGTCGGGGCGGATGGGAAAATCTCGTCGACCGACCGCCACTGACGCCAAGTGTATTAATCACGATGGCGTCGTCATTGGTCTACATTTCTTACGCCTATACTGGCTGGAACGCTGCGGCGTACGTAGCCGGTGAGGTCGACCGGCCGCAGGAGCAGATGCCTCGCGCGATCTTGATAGGCACAGGCTTAGTGATCGTCCTCTACCTCATGTTGAACACGACGTATGGATTGGCACTTTCGGCCGTCGACGTTCGAGCGATCGTCGGCACGCCAGACAACATCGACGCGATCGCACCGATCGCACAGATTGCGGCAGAACGGTTGTATGGTCAGCGGATCGCCGATTGGTTATCAGTGGCGATTGGGCTGACGCTGCTTGCTTCCGTGAGCGCCTACATTCTAACGGGCCCACGAGTCATCTATGCGATGGCCTGTGCGGGGCATTTCCCCGCAGGGGCAGGTAAAATCTCGACTCGTGGTACTCCAGTGATCGCTACCGTATTGCAGGGCGCCTGGTCGCTGATACTACTCTGGACCACTTCGTTCGAGTGGATCTTACTCTATTCAGGCGTAGGCCTGGCGGCATTTTCAATGCTAACAGTGAATGCGGTGTACGTATTACGCCGCAGAAGGCCTGATCTTCCACGGCCATTCAAGACGCCTGGTTATCCTCTTGTACCGGCGGTCTTTCTAGTGGGGACCACGCTGCTAACTGGAGCCGTTATTTACGAACGTCCAGTTATCTCGTCCATTTCCCTGCTCACTATCGCTTTCGGTGTGCCGGTATATTACGTCTGGGTTGCCGTCGCTCGGCGCTATTCTGACGAGTGAACGTAACCTTGCCGTCTTGAGAAACGCAACTCGCTTGAGTGCGCACGTCCTGAGTAGTAGCGCAGCAATCGTTACCCACTTAGCAGGATGTCGGGTGGTTTCCACAAACCTTCCTCCGCTGGAAGGATTGAAGGAGCTTCCGTTCTCGGACAGTAGAGCCGCATGACGGGATAGTTGGTGTTGTTGGGCGCTGGAATCCAGTTGCCTTGCCTTTTTGGGGATGCCCTTATCCTTGTACAAGCCCGAGTGGATTGTCACGCATGCGGATTCTGTGTGATACCCCGAGCCGAACGAGGAAACGTGGTCCGCTGAGAACTGAGCGTCGTTCATGAGAGAGTATCGAGAGGCGTACCGTTCTGGCTCCATAGTTGTGTGGCAGAAAGCACCATATGATGCCGGATCGGTAGAGAGTGGAATGGAAATCCAGATGGCCACGGCGCTACCTACGGTGCGTGACCTCGACTCCCGGCATCGGTGGTTGCTGACAGGTTAAATCTCAGTAAATGGTTGTCGCTGCTCTCCGCACAACGTAAACTATCACCCTTGCCTCGCTGTCTAATCGCGAGGGTTCGGGGGTGGTCCGTGCGTCGTAAGCATCGATTGATTGCAGCTATCGCCTCATTGGCGATGATTATCGGCGCAATCGGCGTACCTCTGCCTACTGGCTCTACCCAGCATGCTGGCGACCCATTCCCCTGTCAGAATTGCCCCTGTGGCTGCACGGACGCTGAAACTTGCTGGCGTGATTGTTGTTGCTTCACGAATACCCAAAAAATCGAATGGGCCGAGAAAAACGGGGTAAAAGTCCCTATTTTTGTGGTCGCAGCAGCCCGCAGAGAGTTGTCAGCGAAACCGACTTGCTGCGAACATCGCAACGCATGCTGTAGCGATGGTGCTTGCTCCGAACGTGAGCCATCCGATAGCAAGATCGTATTGCTCGTCACCGCTTTGAAGTGTCGCGGCATCAGCGTATCAGTGGGGATGTTACCTCCTGCACTTCCACCGCTTCACTACGCGTTCGGTCCTCCCGCTCTCGAAGTTAGCGAGTTGCCGGGCACTCGGTCTGATCTCTACCTATCGCCAAGTTATGACGTGGCGACTCCACCACCGGACGCTGCATAGCGTTCGTCTTTTGCTGTCACGAATTGTTTTGATGGCGCCCACGTTTGTGTGTTTTTGAAACGCTACTTCTAGCGTTAGCGCAGATCGTGCGCGCATGATTCAGCAACTATGGAGTATAAGTCTAATGCGTCTAAATTGGTGTCTTATTGCTTTGGCTTCCCTAGCCACGTCCGTTGCTCCCGCCTGGGGGCACGGTCCGCAGATTCAACTCACCGCCGAAAGCGGGAAGATCATCACACGACAAGTGATGATCGACGACTACACGCCCGTGAGCCCGGCAACGTCGATTTACGTTTTGCCGGTGACGAGCGTTTCCAATATCTGGGTTGTGCAGCCACCCGGAACCACGGGTTCCGGTCCCGGCATCGCTCCTGGAGTTGGGTTCGTTGATGCAGCTTCCCATCCGTTTAAGACAGGGAACTACACGACGAGCATCGTGGACGGGTTGAAGAAGTGGAATGGAACGAGCTTCGTCGATACGGGTGATTCGCAATTGCAGTTGTATAAGACGGTGAGCGGAAATCCGCTGACTGCGACGACGACTGATAGCGGGCCTTTTGCATCGCTCACCTATCCTTTGACGGTGACCAGCGACGAAGCTCACACAGGCATGGGTTTCCGGTTTCTAGGCGATGGCGTCTCGAATACCAGCACATTAGCGGACGGCGTTTACCTTCTCAGCCTCAAAGTGTCGAACGAGACGCTCACTGAGTCGGACCCGTTTTATTTCGTGCTGCCAAAGGGAGTCACATCCACGGAAGCCGGTGCGGCGACGTTTGCATTTGCGCAGCAACAGGGAATTGGCGCAGGAGCCATCCAGGCCATGACGGCCATCCCTGAGCCTGCGAGCCTGGGCCTTGCGGCTCTTGCTTTGGGCAGTTGTGCAATGCTGCGTCGAAAGCGATAAGGCTGATCCAATGCACGTAGCCCGAAGGGCGATGACACTAGTCGAACTATTAGTGGTTATCGCAATTATCGGCGCGATGGTTGCATTGCTCTTACCGGCGGTACAGAGCGCGCGGGCTTCCGCGCGCTCTGCCGCTTGCAAGAACCAACTACGACAGATTGGTTTTGCGATCATCGGCTTTTGCGATTCAAACGAAGGGCAATTTCCACACAACGTCCACTTCGGCGAGACGCTTAGTTGGGTCGATACCCTTGCTCCATACATGGAGAGTGTTGATGCCATTCGGATCTGTCCGGAAGACCCGATTGCTGACGAGCGCCTGGCTATCAAGGGTAGTAGCTACGTCGCCAATGATTTCATCATTAATGACATTGCTGCCAACCAGGTCTCCGACAAAGTGCGATTCCTACGTCAGATCGAAAGCACCCATCGGACGATGGTTGGATTTGAAATTGCAGACAAATGGGGAGCCGACCCTAAGAAAATCGTCGAGCACGCCCACGCATCGAACTGGTTCACGCCACTTAACATCCAGCGTGGTTTTGTGACCTGGGCAATAGAGCAGGACATTCATCTAGAGAGACATTTTAGCGCCTCAAATTACCTTTTCCTTGACGCCCACGTTGAGACGATAAGCTCCGATCAAATAAAGCAGTGGGTCGATGAGGGATTTGATTTTTCCAAGCCTCAGTAGGCTAGGAGGTTAACTATGAAATACACGCTCGCGATGGTTTTCGCGCTGGCGGCAGGAATCTGTTACGGCCACGGGAACCCGATACATGTCAATGTCACGAATGGTCGACTCGTTGTTAGCGGCGGTCTTAGTACGCCCGGTGGTTTCGTCAGCATGGCTTTCGATGACCACGAGGATGCCTACCTGGATGTTGCGCCGGGCTTCACTCTCGGTTCTACGCTGCCGGGGTACGATGTGAATGGAATGGAAGCAGAGAGCCAGCTGAATATCGAGGTCATTGCGAGACCGGATTTCACCCTCCCGAACGGACCGCTGCGGTGGATGTGGTTTTGGGATAAGGAATCGCAGCAGCTTGATATCGCTCCGAGTAACCCAACTCTTGAAATGGCCTCTCAGCGGCTGTTGGGAAACGTCGTACTAACGCAATTCGATGCACCGACTACGGGGGCGTCGATGCAAGTGTTGCAGCCACTATCCACTGACCTAGGGACGCACCAACATCCGATTCTGTATTTGTTGGACGATGCCCCAGCGGCGAAGTTTGGTGCTTACGGTTTATTCGCCCGGCTAACGTCGCCGAGCTATGGATCGTCAGAGCCGTTCTTAATTGCCTTGAATTACAACCTGTCGGTTGAGGACTTCCAGATCGCTGCAAAAGAAATCAATGCTGCGGCGAAGCTCCCCGGGGACTATGACAACAATGACGTTGTCGATGGAGGCGACTTTCTCCTCTGGCAACGCACCCTTCATTCCACGACCGAACTTGAGGCCGATGGCTCGTTGAACGGCGTAATAGATGCGGATGACCTCACCTTGTGGAAAGAGAACTTCGGAAGGGTCACCACAACTTCGGTATCGCCCATTCCTGAACCGTCTACACTCGTTCTTCTGGGGCTGAATTTATGCGGCTTGTGGCGATTTCGACGTCTGGCTGTGAATGGTAACGAATGAAATGTTGCTCAATCGTCTGGCCGCCGCAACTGATTCGGCCATTCCGTGATCGAAGCGGTGGGAGTCGCTGGCTGCAACTGCTAAGCGAAGCGTCTTCACCTGCATCTCTACCTGCCTTCGTCGTCCTATCATCGTCGGGGCTCGCCCCGCTGAGGCCGCGAGGCCCTTGGCCCCGATGATGATAGGGCGATGAAGGCGTTCTCCTCAGCAATCACTCTTTCAGCCTCCCCACCCTGCCTTTGTTGGTCGGAGTCTGAGGGGTTCTTGGAATTTGAATTCTGCCACGGCGGATGAATGCACTCATTCGACTGATGCTCGATTTCGCAGCGCGGACACGCTGCCATCGTAGATTGGGCGAACCACTTCGCATTGCAATCGATACAGACAGAGTACCAGTAGTTAATTGTCATCGAGTGAATTACCGCGTTGATGTTGTGTGAAGCAATTGCCCGCTTTCAAAGACCGTCCAATGTCAGAAGACACAGCCTCTCCAGCCGGAGAGCTTCCCACGTTCAAAAACGACGATTGCGAGACTTCGCTGCTGTCGTGAACGTGCCCGCCGAGTAGTCGGCCTCAGAAATATGGCGTGGTGTCGGATGTGAATGGCTTCACTTGCCGAGAAGCCAGAGAGCAGCCAATGGAGTCGCCGCGATAACGATCCGCAGGAGCTTTGTCATGCGTTTTCGTTTCTGGTGACGCAGACTGTTTAAGAGAAGGTCATGTTGCATACGATGCCTCTAGAAAGAAAAGAGAGGGCCGGTGGTGCAATGCATCGGTAAGAACCTCTCAATTTCTACGCTGCTCGATCATTCGCGCCGCTGTCTTGTCCCTGCTCGTAGATCCAAGTGTGGGCGAGATCAGCGACCTTCATCACGAGATGCAAGTCGTCGCGGCCGAAGCTGTCGCTTTGTCGCCACTGCGTTCCGTCCTTGTAGATTCTTTGGAAGGTGACGTTGTGACGAATGCCGGTACTGACTTCATTTTCCCAGATGGCGGCCTTAATGCGTCCAAGACGAATTTCGTGGACGGGGCGAGCCTTCTCGGATTGTTGTTGCGAAGAAGTAGCCATTGATGACTTCCTTATTTGTGAGAACTGATGAAAAACCAATTGGAAAGAGAAACTTCGAAGCTATTGGGCTAAGGCCAGAAGAGCCCCTGCCCTTTCGTCAGCGTCGGTACGGTCACCGGCGTTAACGATCTCACCCGACATGCGAGTGAGGGCGTCGACGAGAGCGAAGATCGTGAAACGACCCTGCTGCTCGGCAATTGCCATCGCTTGCTTTGCAACGCTACGGCCAATGCCGTTTTTCGTCAGCGTCTTTAGCACTTCGTCGGCGTCATCGCCGAGCTTCGTGCGCATTGCTCTGCCAATGACTTCGATGAATCCCGCACGCCGCTCGTCGCGCTTCGCGACAAGTGCCTCAATGATTCGTTTCATCTCAGTGAGTGCTGAGTGAACGCTTGAGGTATGCTTGCGGGTGAACTCAACGACCTCTGTCGCGTCCCAGACGATGTGGTTCTGACACACTGCCTGGAACCAGAACGTCTCGATGCCGATCGAACGCTTGCCGACCTCCGAATTCCAGATGAAGAATCCGGGAGCGAAAGCTTCGCCTTCGATTTCAGTCCAGCCTTGGGGATCAATCAGAAAGCAGAATAGATCCTGCTCTCCTGCGTAGAGGCCCGTCGCTCCATTCATCCCGACCTGGGGTGGCTGGAAGTCGACTGCGAACTCTTGCAGCATGGCAACCACGTCCGAATCATGGAGCCGGGTGTATCCCGTTCCGTGAATCGATCGAATTACCTGATCCCTGTGATAGAACTGAAGCGGCTTGTTGCTGCGCGGCAACGTTTCTTTCAATGCCGAAGCCGCCGTGTGGGGAGAGAGACGATTGATGGTCTCTTTACCGACTGCGGCGCACTTACAGAGCTGCGAAAAGCTCCAGTCATTTAGGAGAAACGCTCCGTCGGAGCCGAGCCTGACGCCGAAGTCTTCGCCGACAAGTTCCGGCGTGATCTGACTTGGCGGATGCCAGACGTCAACTGATTGCTCACGCTTCGCGCTGCAATAAGTTGAAAGGGCTCCGAGGGATTCGAACGACTCGTCTGGACTTCGCCGGAACAGTTCCTGCGAAGCACGAGTCAGGTTTTGCTTTTCCATGGAAAAGCTCCTTGTAGAAGTGGCGATTGAGTCGGAATAGCACGGTGCTATTCCCTAGATACACAACCACGATTGAAACCTTTGTTGCACCACCGGTCTCTCATGCAGGAAGCGCGCTTGCGTTCCTTCCATGAGAGCTCGGTGATTAGGCTTCTACTCACCACGTAACTACAAAGAGCAAATCGGGACGGATCAATAACAAACGGATCAGAGTGCGGCGCTGTTCGCGTCACTTGATGCAGCGGGTTCAGACGCTTCATCCTGGCGTTCGCGCTGGGAGATCCAGTCGCACGCTTTCTCAACGACCAGCTGCACTTCTTCACGATTACGAGAGAAGAAGTTCCGTGAGTAGCCTGTCTTGCTGCTGCTCATGCTTTTCCAGGAGCGGGAAAGCGAGAAGTCATAGTAGGCGTAACCTGACAGCGATTGACGCTGCCAGATCGATGCCGCGACGGCGCCTTCTCTAATCATGTGGACTGGCTCGGCAGTCTCAGGTTCCGCTGCTGCGCTCTTTTTCTTCGCGTCGGACTTTAGTTCTTGCTTCGATTCATTCATGGCGAGGACCTCCTAAACATCAAAAGGTTTGGTCATAGTGCCACCGTCGAAATCGCTACTCAAAAAAAAGTTTGGGCGGTGATATGGCGGCTGAATGCATCATTGCCGCGCAGGATCAGCACTACTATTGCCGTAACTTCCCGGCAGCGTCCGGGAATCGTCCGCTGGAGACGCGAGCGGGGAGGCGGCAAGAGTGCAGCCGAAGACAGGATCGCCGCGATGGCGGGCCTTAAGGAGAAGGAGGCGTTGCAATTCCCTCAAACTCAGCAGCGCTGACAATCCGAAGGCTTGGAAAGCGGTTGCGAAACTCCGTTCCCACCACCGATGAAGAGTCCATCAACTCCAGCAGATCCTGATCGTCAGTGACGAGGAAGGGAGCGTTAGCGGCAACAGCGAGGTTAATGTACTTGCTGTCTTTGGGATCGCGGGCAAGAACGTAGTGCTCCGGCACGTTGTTAATCCAAGTCGCCATGCGAAGATGGCGAGCGAGAAAGGCATCAACTGCTTCAGGGGTCAGGGCTGGGAACTTCGCGAGAAGTTTTGGTCGGGTAAGAACGTCGCGAATCTCGGCCAGCGTTTCTGGTCCGAGACAGAGCGTCACGTCACCCTGATAAACTAAATCGAAAAGGGGCCGTGCGAGACGAGGGCGGGCTGCCGCTCGCAGAAAGAGCATGCAGTCATAGACGGCAAGCGTACTCACGCGCTTTTGGCTTTCCTGGCTTGCTGCTCCTGCCACACGTCAGTTCGGAGTTCCTCGCCCAGTTGGTCGAGATCTCCGTCAGACATTCCGCTTTCTTCAACCTGCTTGCGAAATGGCGCAAGGAGTTCATCCACAGACGGCGCACTTAAGGCGTCGTGAAGCAAGCGGGCAGCGTACGCCGAAACGTCTTCGCCGTTGGCCTTCGCCCGTTCCCGAAGCATCTCTTCGGTCGCTGGAGGTAGTGGAATCTGTAGCATGTCTAAATTATAGCACGGACTAAGAAAAACCGCAGCCAAAGAATGATTCCCTGGAGGGCGGCTGACTTGCTGCACTTACAAGGGCTAATCGAGGTAACCGTTGTCCTTTAGCCAACCCTGAACGGCGAGTTCCATGATCTCCTGCTGGGTGGCGGGCCGGACATTCTTGAGTTTCTGTTCCAGGTGGGCACGACGCAAGGCGTCGGCGGTGCGCTGTTCCAGTCGGGTGGTAATGGAGACCGTAATGCGGTTGGTGAGGTACTGAGGGGCCTGAACCTTCTGCGTTCTCTTGGCCTTCGGCTCTTTTGATTCTGGGACTACTTCAGCAGCAGTATCCACTGGAGCTGGTGCGGTGACCGTCTCAGTCTTCAGCTCAACGGTATGAACGGGAGGATTGGGCTCCTTCGCAGGAACGCCGCTTTTGATGAAGGCGAGCGCTTCAGGGCCGAGCTTACTAACTTCGGGCGTCATCTTAAGAGCGCTTCCCATGGAACGTCGATCATTCATTGGCTGCTACCTTTCCTGTTTTCGGCTGTTCCTCTGTTCCGAGGAACGCAAGTTTGTCGGTCATTAGTTCAACGAAGAGCTGCGTCAGTTCGGCGGCAGCTTCCTTTGCCTTGTACCCCATTCGTGTCACGACCGTGCCTTGTTGCGCGGCGTCGCGGTACGGTTGCAGGTCGCGGATGTGTGATTTCGTCACTTGGAGCCCGAGGCTCGGCGCCGCTTCTGCCATCTCGCGAGAGATTTTGTCCCGCGTTCGCATGCGGTTCAGGACGAGTCGCCCTTGAACTTTTCCACCGTTGATCGACTGGGCATATTTCAGCGCCTGAGTCGCTTCGGCTACCGACCGCAAATCGAGTATCGAGGGCGAGATCGGAAAGATCGCGAGATCGGCCAGAATGAGAAGTGTGCGGCTCGAATCGTTCAGACCACCCGGACCATCGGCGATGACGAAATCGTGCGACTCAGCCAAACTCTGGGCTTCTGAGAGGACATCTTCGGGCGTGCCCGCTGTGCGCGCTGTAATTTGAGGCTCAACTTCTTCGATCCACTGCCGTGCCGAGAGCTGCCGGTCAACGTCGAGAAGTGCGACCTTGGCCCCACGGTCGAAAAGCCAGACGGCGAGGTGGACGGCGAGGGTCGACTTCCCTACTCCGCCCTTCGTGTTTGCAAAGACAATCATCATGCGGACAACGCTAGCCCGCATGCAGACGTGCTGACAAGATAGTATTTATGCAAACAAGATTACTTGCTTAGTTACGGACAGGCATACGTGCAGACCATCTGACGTGCGGCCTTACTTACTGACCTGCACACACGCTTGCGGCCTTGTCAGCAAACCAGCCATCAAGCAAACCAACTTGCAAACATGCTGACATAGAATCATGCCGAAGCGACGCGATTCTCGCTCGCGAGTGATCGCGGATCTCTCAAAAAGATCCTTGTCAGATCTTGAATTGGAGAGGTAACTTTAAGACGGTTAAAATGCCGGACCTTCCGTTTGCCTTCTGGCTGTGATGAGTCCGGTGAATCAGATTGAAGACGCAAAAAAACCGACCTGGTAAGTCGGCTTCTTTGCTAGCTGCACGCCTTGGTAGGAGCGGGCAGGAATAGGAATCGTTGGTGACACACGAACTCTATTCCCGCCACTTTGTTCCTGTCAACAGACTTTTTGTATCTAGCGTTCAGCGATCTCATTCCCGTAGGCAAATTCGCTTACCGGGAACTGAGGCAGATTTTTCAATCAATTTCTTGAGTGTCACTAGCCCTTATCTCGGGGTACCGGGATTTGAGACAGAACTACTGGGTTTCGGGGCAGCTAAGCACCGGGACGTGAGACAGGAGTTTACCGGGAACTGAGGCAGGGAATCCTGCAAAGTACCGGGAACCGAGACAGGAAAGCGAAGCGATTCGCCAGCACTAGCGCGAGGTTAGCGAGAGGTAACTCTTGTTATTAACTATAAGAAAAGATCAACAACACGGGCCAAGCTGGTGGTGTTTTATTTACGAAGCGGGAAAGGGGATGGAAGAGCAGCTAAGAGAAGAGACTTGGAAGCCGCTGTGGAATTTCGATCTGACCGATGGTCGCGACGAGTTGAACCTTGCCGAGTTCCCGCTTGCCGCAATTGCGAATCGAGTGCCTCAGGGACAGAAAACATTTTCATTTGAAGACCAGGTCTGGGACGAGGGAGCGAAGCAGAAAGTCAATCGCAAGCTCACGATCTCAGGCTCAGATCAATTCGGACTGCCGACTGCACGCGACAACGATGTGCTGCTGGCCCTCATCCATCTAACGAAATGCCGAAATTCGTTTCGCGAACCGACTGTCCACTTCACGCGATATGAGCTGGTGAAGTTTTTGAAATGGGATGACGGCGGGAAATCGTATCGGCGGCTCGAACATTCGCTGAACGTGCTTGCGAGCGTCACGCTTTTCTACAATCGCGCGTGGTGGGATCTAAAAGGCAAGAGCTGGCGCAATCGCACGTTTCACATTTTGGAATCGGTCGATCTTCGCGGGAGGGAGTCGGTTGGGGCGGGAGAGCAACCACTTTCGTCCCTCACTTGGAACGGAACAATCTTCGCGAGCTTTGCGGCAAACTACATCAAGAAGTTGAACCTCGAAGTCTATTTCCAGTTAGACGGCGCTGCGGCGCGACAAGCCTATCGATTTCTCGATAAACGCTTCTATCACAAGCGACGATGGGAGTTTGATATCCGCGTGTTCGCCTGTGAGCATCTAGGCCTCAGCCGGAGCTACGATACAGGCCAGCTAAAGCGGAAGCTTGAACCCGCATTTCAGGAGTTGGAGCGAATCCATTTCATTAAGCCAATGTCACGCCACGAGCGGTTCGTGAAACGTGGTCCAGGAAATTGGATCGTCATCGCAGAGAAAAGTGAAAAGCAAATCGCGGTGGCCGAAGAAAAGGGACTAGGTAGATCAGCAGCGAAGTTAGTTGAGCGTGGTGTTACGCGAACAGTCGCTGAGGAAATCGCGACTGAGTTTTCCGCTGGTCAGATTGAAAGGCAGATTGCGGCTTTCGACCAGCTTCCAAAAGAGAAGCGCTTGGCCATCAAAAATGGTGGCGGGTACTTGGTGAGAGCGATCAGGGCCGACTACTCCGTCAGCCCGGCATCGAAACTAGAAGCGAAGGAAGTCTTAAAGCCTCGCGAGATCCAACTGACTGTTGAAGACAGAAAACGCGAGTCGCGACGAGCCTATTGGAAGGGACTATCAGTTTCAGAGAAGGCAGCAATCGAGAAGCTTGCCTTCGAGCACGCTGATTCATTTGTCCTTAGTGGATGGGAGCGGGCGCTTGAATCCGGTTCTGAAGCTCTAACTACGGGCTACCGAAACACAATTATCGATCAGGAGCTGGATCGAATGCTGTGTGTGTCTTAGGTATTGGGTCAAGGGTCGTAGTTGGGTAGGTCGGAGCTGGCTGGAGGAAGGTCAGAAGACGGGACCGGCGCATTACACCGATCCCAGCTTTTTGAAACACGGGCCGCTTAGGCAGCGCGGTCCAAATTCACGTGTTGATAGCTCGGAAGCGATTCCAAGCACGTTCGGATGCGATGCCACATTGCAAGCTGCGCATCGGTAATGTCAGTGTTCAGAATCGAATTCAAATCACGGCGCACGACGCTTGTTGCACCGAAGACAGATGCTCTGCTTAGGTTGAATCGCACTTGCCATGACTTCCAACGAGAATCCTGGTGCGCTTCAAGAGAGACAAATCCGCATCCACAATTCATACAGAAATGAAATCGGCCACCATGCCGTTTCTCGCACCAGTCGGATGCATGGTGCCACATGTCAGTGCCGAGTGCAGAATTCTCGAACCAATCAACAACCTGATCCATTACAGGCAGCTTAACCATATTCTTGCTCCCTGCTTCCAGGCCGGTGAATGGCACATAGCACATTCCGAGATCATCGGAGCAGGAAGAAAGCATCGCTCCAATCAGGACAAGGTCGGTTGTGAGGGGCTTCGCCATGTCCTGGGACATAACCGCCAACAACTCCGCGAAATCGATGTTCGGAAAATGTTCCCCGATTGTCGCTGCGTCAGCCTCTGTCGCTGGTCGTTCCCATGGATATCCCTTGTTATCTACGCACATATGTCATTGCTCCTTAATATTGTGATTCACCTCATTTACGGGTGCATATATGTCCGGCCCCGATGGACCAGATAAAAGTACTTCGAATCCTATCATTCGAAGTGGGGGAGACAAACCCTGAATAGGAGGGTCAGAACCTTTTGTAGAACGCTCACTGCTTAATCGGTACTGTCTTGCAACGTGATCTCGAAACCGCCTTAGCTTTATTCCAGGCATGTACAACGAGCAGACGATCCCTGTGAACAAAGCCGATATACAGGACGCGTAGCGTCAGTATCGAAGCGACTACGACGTACCACCACCACGGCAACCACACTGTCTCTTCTAATTTGTGAAGCAGTGCGGTGCCGGATAGCACACCCGCGATGACAAGGACGAACAGATCGCTCCCAGCCACCAACACAAGAGAAATGCCGAAAAAACACGCGAAAGTCGCCAACGCTGTTGCCCAACACATCGGACACACGTAACACCTCCTTTACGCAAGAGAACAAGATGAAAACCTTAGCAGCTTGTAATCAAGCAAAGTGAGGCACAGTAATCAATGCGGCAAAAATGCCGCGATGGTTCACTTTAGATTCGGTGGGTTAGCGAGCCGTCGCTGGAGCGATCTTCGGTCGAGATTCAAGACTTGCGCAGTTCGAGTCACGTTACCGCCGCAGTCGCGGAGTACACGCTGTATGTAATCCCACTCAACTTGTGCGATTGATGGAAAGTCAACCGGGACATCGCTTTGTTGAGAGGATGGCTCAAACGCGGCCAATACGTCAGATATATTGCACGGTTTTATGAGATAGGCAGAAGCTCCCTGCTTAATGGCGGCTTCAGTCGACACGATGCTTCCAAATGCCGTAAGGATCACGATCTGAATTTCTGGGAACTTGTTCTTTAGGAACTCGACAAGCACAAGTCCTGACGGACCTGGCATTCGAAGGTCGAGAATCGCCTTACTCGGAATTATGTCATCACACAAAGCGATGGCATGCGTTACGCAATTTGCGCCGATCGCTGAAAGTCCCCGTCGAGTAAATGCTTTAATCATTAGTTCGCGGAATGGATCATCGTCATCAACGATCAGCAGGTCGAATTGTTTCCGGTGTTCCATAGACTATTGCGGAATAGTTAGGATCGCGACCGTGCCGTGACCTGGTTTCGAGGAAAGCTGAAGATTCCCTCCCGCACGGGTAGCAAACATTCGGCATAGGAAAAGTCCCAGTCCGGTACCACGTCCTGGGTCTTTGGTGGTGAAGAACGGTTCTCCGGCGCGCTTCAGAGTTAAGTGGTCCATTCCCGGACCATCGTCGGCAACCAGGATCTCCATCCATCTCGGTCGTGCGAAAACTGTGAGCGAGACTCGACCTCCGGAACTTGTCGCATCTATGGCGTTTGAGATCAAAGCTGATAGCGACCGTAAGACGGAATCGAAAGGGATTGAGACAATGGCGGTGCGGTCTGGGCTAGATAGCGAAATTGGACGAGTGGGAAAGAGGGCTTTGGCGGATTTCAAAAGGTCTTCGACTGTGCAATCCGTATTGGACTGAGAGGCGAGAGTGCCTGACTCAGCACGCATTCTGCCTAAAATAGTTCGACAACGTGTTAACTCTGTCAACATGATGTCGAGTTCGTCGGCGACATCACGGCTGCTCATCTGATCAATTGAAGCTCTCAATTCGGATGCAACTATCATGGCGGACCCCAGCGGCGTGCCAAGCTCGTGTGCAACGCCTGCTGCTAGCTGCGTCAGTGCGATTAACCGCTCCTCGTTGCTTCGCATCGCGGTGAGTTCTCTTTCACTCTGTTCGACTGAGCGGCGCATGCGCGAAATAAATCCAGCGATGAGGCACGCGATCAGTATGAATGCTACGAGCATGCCATGAAGATGAAGATCAAAGGTGGTCGAACTCTCGGCGTGATGCATATGCATCCCAGGGAGGGGGAGATACCACATAAAGAGACTTCCGTACGAGATACCGGAGAGGGTCGCAATGCCCCACGTACCGACGTTTCCAAGAAGTAGCGAGGCTAAGACCACGTGCACCAAGTACATCATGCTGAAGGGATTCGCATAGCCCCCGTATGACGTAAGCAGAACAGTTAGCAACAAGACATCGAGAGTCAGGATGCAGGCGCTTAGCCGTTCTAGATGTGCAATATGGTGGCGAAGTGAGAGATGGAGTCCGAGATTCGTCAAAGCGAGTGCGGCCTGGACGAGAATGAACGGAGTCAATCTCAAAGAGAGATTCAGAATGTAAAATGCAACGGCGATGAACAGGAAATGACCGGCAAATGCGCCCCAGCGAATCCTGCACAACCAAAATAGGCGCTCTCTTGCTGGAGAATCGAAGTGCTTTTTAGGGCCAGTCCAGCTGAAGCACGCATAGTTGACCCTAGCGGCGGGTCGCCATGGCCCAAAAGGTGAACTAAATGGCATGTCGATCTTTGGAGTTAAAATGAACTTCGGTCGAGTAGCATGCCGGAACCGCATTGTAAAGTTGGGTGAACTATTGAGGCAGTCGCATGGTGCGAGGGAGCCAATTAGATGGCGGAGGAGATGATGTATGAGAGTTCTGAGTCGACGAGGGCTCTGAAAACCTCCATCTCGCCTCACCTAAAGATTCAGTAGCGTTTTGAACTGCGCTAGACTCGCCCCATGTGGGACGGTGGATAGGTCCCGCGATCGTCAACGATGCAAACGCTTTGACTTGAGATCTTCTGTTTGGGAAGCGTACCCGGTAAACGAGCCTACCAGCTCGCTAAGGGGACAGGGTTAACCGCCTGTCAAACGCTTCGCCAGTAGAGCGAAGTGCGTGGAGACACGCTCGCTTCGTTCGATGGAGGCTCACTGAATTAATCCCACTGCCTTTGTATCGCAGTGGAGTAATCTCAGCGTTCTATCCAATAGCGTAGTCTTCGGAATGAGGGCGATGCGGAAATTGTTCCGACGGGAAAGTCCCGTTGGAGCTGTCATGTTTCAAAGCTGGTGAGCGGTCTTATGAACCGCAAATCCGCCCATGGGGTTCGTGACCTGAAAGGGTTCGTTCAACATGCGCCGGTGTGGGGAGCTCTCGTTTAGCAATAAACGGGATCGGACGTTTGATCGCGTCCGGCGATGGGTCGAAAAAACCCACGGTGAATAGCTCTACCATGAAAGGCCCGAGAGGGCTTACCGGTCAGAGTCTCAAGAGACGTCGCCGAATAGGTCAGACAAATTCCCGATCGGGAATCGCTGACGGCGAAGAGCCTTAGCTCATGGGTAAGGGAGGAGCTTCTGTGTTCTGCCCCCTGAAATCGTAGTCGTCGGACTACGGAAACTATGCCGTGGCGGAAGCCCGGCCATAGAGCTAAGTGAGCCCTCGGGATAACACCCGATAGCCACGTGACTTGAGAATCGAAGTGCATGACTAACGCAGGAATCGCTGCGGCTGCCGGGGTGGTTCCCGGTGCCTGGCCTTGATCAGTCAGGTGATTGAAACGCCGTAGTGAGGGAGTGTGGCCTGAGTAGAAAGCCGAAAGCGGTCGAGGCGGGAGCCTCGTCTGTTTCGGACGGTGTCTTCGGCAAGGCAGTCGAAGCCCGCTCGCGTGCATACGGGTGGTGCCGGGCACATTAGCGACGACGAAAGGGCTGACTGGCATGGTGCCAGACAGAAGATCAAGGTGGCTTAAGGCGGTCCCATGCGGACAGCCTGCGGCTGCTGTTTTCCGTGGTCGGAGGTATAGCGGCTTCACGAGGCTTCTTCGGGAGAAGGAGCGTCCTGTGGCAGCAATTGGCGGTGGACAGTCGACGTGTATGTTCAGCACGACGAGTGCCACCGAAGGTTAGTTCTTGCGGTACGCCTATAAATTGGGGCGGTCGAACTTGGAATACAGTTCGGCCGCCCCGAATGGGCGCCGAGAAAGGAGGTTCTCGCAGAGAACTCAAGTCTGCGGGCTTTTGCTGGCGTTACGCGACAGCTGCAATCGGAAGTGCTTATTCAAACTTCCGTGAAAGAACTCCACCCGAGCTTCTTTCGCAGCTGTTTCACTGAAAGATTTTGGCATCGAGGGCTGGCCGTTAACTAGCCCTCATTTTTAATTCGTAGAGAAGCATGTGATCGTATGCAGTACAGGTACGCAGCAACTTCAGTCGAAGGATTTATTCAGCAGTTGGCAAGTAATTACTTGCCGCACGGGTATTGGTTCTACGTGTCGGGGTGGTTGCCCGAGGGTAAAGATCCAAGAACGCTGGACGAGAAGCTTCTTGTTAAGTACGGAATCTCGATGTCACGCCAGAGCCGGTGGCGGCGTAAGGCGGCAGGGTTCGCAAACCTTCAGTACTTGAGGTACGAGAGATTCTTTCTCCTACTCGCAACGCACGGCAAGCATCACTTCTTTGCGGAGGAGGCAGCGACAATACGAGATGTCAGAAAAGTTCCGATCAAGTTCGCTGGCCACTCGATAAGTTACAAGCCGGGTGGCTTCCTGAGAAAGGAAGCGGATGCTCCGGCGGAACCGGATTCTGGATGGCATTCCAGGGTACAGGTTGATCGTGAACGGTACGCAGAACTTAAGGCCTATTTCAAAGAGAACGCGTGCAAACGTTCCGCTGAGACACTTGCGAGGGAACTTTTCTGTCTACCTTACGAGCCGTACGCCCCTGTGCGGCAGCAATTGTTAAACCTTCTGAGACTGATCAATCAAGCGCGTCATGCAGGTAATCTTGCCCGAGTGTCACCAGAGGTGCTGCGATACCAACGCAAGATCGTGAAGCCGTTCGATGCAATTACCGTTAGCCGCGTGAACAAAGGCCGAGACCAACCGCATATAGCCGATATAGCCCAAACCTGTTCCGCTTAGGGGACTATCCAGTCATTGAGACAGTGAGGCGTTTTAGAGTCGCGACAGAGTGAATTAGGATGAATACCTGATGTGTCTGGGTGAAGGCTTCGGCGACGCATTTGTGTTGAACCTTATTGCGATCAACGAGGGTGATCTCGCGCGGTCGTGACATCTTTCGGCCGTAGAGCGGGACGATTCGCCCGATCTCGTCATCTGGACCGAAAGACGCTGGCCATGACAGCGGTCCGAATTGCTGAAGGAAGGATGGCGACGCGACCTCGCGCCGCATTTCTGCTGAAAAACCTCCAGGCGCAATTTTCGGTGGCTCCAGAACTAAGACCATGCACGCTCTATGACTTTCAGTCACGTAGCGACGCACAGACATGTAAATTGAGGCTCCATAGCGTTTTGACAATCGCACCGGCACGAGAATGCCGAACGGGTACTGATTAGCTTCTTCGGTAAACTTATTGATCTGAAAAATCACATCAGCCGCGAAAGTATTTGCTTCGCGTTCGAATTCCTCTGCGATTTCTGGGGCAAGGGTAACTTCGCAGTCCTCAGTGTGACTGTAAATGTCACGTTGCCATGGCAGTACTGCATGTCCCGCTTCATGGAGTTTGATGAATGCAATCTTGGCGACGTGAAGGGTGCGGTCGAGATATATAATCTTCGCTACCGCATCAAGCGCGCCCATCACTTTATTTATCGCTCGACGGAGACTCTGCCCGGCAGCTTTGGCCTTACGGCGAAAGTGCGCGATCAGTCCCTCGTCCGCTAAATCATCATCCGAAACGACGAGTTTTGACGCGTCCAGAATTTCGTCGATAGGAGTTGGAAAAACTCCAAATGCTCCGGCTCTTTCCAAGGCCAGCTTCGCATGCTTCTGAATCAGAGCGCGCTGAGCGTCGGGAAGCAAATAATCATTGGCTTTTGCCACTCTTACCCCTCCTAGATCGAAGAAACGCTAAATACTCAAGCAGACTTTCCTCTTCTTCCTGCGTCAGGGGCTCATTTGCGAATGTTGGGACGCGGCCGTGCTGCGGGGTTGAGGCCGATCGCAACACCTGTGGCGCGGGAGATGTGGAAGCGGGAAGGTAGCCCGCCTTCTGCATCAGTGTTTCGTAAGGAATCACATAGGCCTTTGCCAACGCGTGCAGCACGTGCGGCGACGGCTTGGTGATTTTGTTGGTTTCGAGTTGCGACAAGTATCCGTTGGATACCTCTTTATTTGTCGCTTCCTCGACATCACGGAGTTTCAGTTTCCGAATCGCGCGAATGCTGGCGAGATAGTCGCCTAACGTTTGGGGGCTGGTTGCTTCGACGGGTTTCTCAGGGTTGGTCTTGGGCTCTGGTTTCTTGGCCATGGTCTTTGCCTTTGTGGTGAATTCCAGCTCCTAGGATACGCCTTCCTGCTAAGTGAATCAAGCAATATAAGTTTCTGCTTGTCAAACTTAGCAAATTTGGTATAATGAGCACAGGTGGCCAGCATGTTGCGGTCGCCGCGTGTAAACCATTTAGTTTTTGGAGTACTCCCCATGAAGAAAGAAGCTGTATTGAACGCTGTAGGGCCTGTTAAAGGCGGCTCGCATAACCGGGCAACCGGAAAGTGGGCCGCCTCGATTGATGATGTCACCGTGCCCATGCCGCAGCGGCGAGTGCCGGTCGCTCTTGCCAAGGAACTTGCCAGCGTGCCGTCCGATTACGTGCTCGTTCGCGACCACAACTCGCCCAATGACGTGGTCTTTGATGACGGAGACATGATCGACTTGGCCGAAGGAAACGTTTTCTACCGGTTGAAGCGATGCGAAGTGACCGGGCGTGGCGCGTGCCAGGAGATCGCCAAGCGCGCATGGTTCCTTAACGACGTTTCTGAGATTACGATCCGCCCGGAGCTAAGCGGTGAAACGTTGCGCTCGCTGTTTAGCCTCTCGACACATTCGGACGTGTTGCGAGATGTGGACGGAACACATGACGTGCCGATAGCGATCGATGCGACCGCCCTCTTCGAAGATGGGCCGGTTTTCATTTCTCGTGAAGTTCACGCAGAGCTGAAGATCACGGTAAGCTCCCGGATCTTCAGTGAGGCTCAGGGCGTGAAGAGCCGGATGACTGGACTTGAGATCGCTGCTCTCGTCTACCCGGACAAGCCGGGCGACACGCGTGTCTGGTTCGTCTCTGACGGAAATCGAGAAGTTGCGCTGGACGAAACGGTTTGCATCAAAGGCTGCGAAGTCTTTGACGTAGTTCGGAAAGAAGTGACTGGTGGTTTCGAGAGGTCGCGCATTGACCGTGAAATCGACCTGCTGGCTTCGTCGGGACAGCGCGTCACCGTGCTGACCGGGCCCGATGTCGTCATCTTCCACGACTTGCGCACTCATCCGGGACGAAACTTCGGCACAACCGACGTGCTCGTGCCAGTGCCGGGAGGTTATCCGGCGCAGATGCTCGATCTTGCCTATCTGCGGACTGATTCGCCGTTAATCGGCAAGGTAAAGGGTCAGCCGCAGGAGGTTCTCACCACAGCGCTGGGATGCACTTGGCGACAGATCAGTTATCACCCACATAACGGGGGTGGTGGCCCCGCGTGGGACCCGACCGTGCACGGATTTCATACTTACGTTGTGGAGGTGATGTCATGGTTGCACGATCTTCAGTAAGTCGAATCACGCTCGGTGTCGACTTCGGCTACGCGCTTCTAAGGATTCGCGAAGCGGATCGGCGCGCCCTTGAGAAATTCATTTTTCAACGCTATCCGGATCGGGAGTGGGGGACCTTCTTCCGGTTTGGGTGGCGCAAGACGAGCTGGGGGCTGGCGCTCAGCTACCTCGATGGTCTTTGGCCGGGGGCGGGCGACCTCGATCGTCAAACGCCGCTTACGACGTTTAAGGATCAGTACAGTCTTCGCGCCCTCCAAAGCGCCGAGAGCGCGAAGGAGTTGGGAGTGGGTGTGGTGCATTCGCACCCGGAGGGATACGGCACGTACCCAAGTCCGCTAGACGACGACATGGACGAATACTTTGCGAAGGAATTCGCCGCGAGAACTAACGGTGCGCCCTATTTGAGCTTCATTCTTCAACGCAGCGAGGCATCGGGGCTCACTTTCTCGGGACGTGTTTACTACCGTGGGACCTGGCTGCCGCTGGTCGACATGCTGACTGTCGGTTCGTCAATCGAGCGGATTCGATCTGAACTTCTGCCACATCAAGACGATTCTGCAAACGGGGAGGAATCAACCTCTCGGCGACTCGAACAACTGATCGGAGCACCCTCTGTTACACGCCTCCGCCGAAGCGTCATCGGCGTGGTGGGTTGCAGTGGAACGGGGTCGCCTGCCACACACGTCCTGACACGCGCGCGCGCGGGTGAGTTGGTGTTAGTTGAACCACAGCGCGTGGCGAATTCGAATCACGAAAGATTTCACGGACTGTACAGGAAACATTTGGAGTCAAGTCCGCTGCCTTTCAAGGTAGACGTTCTTGACGAGTTGGTCAGGGCAATCGATCCAACTACGGCTGTCACAGGTCTAGTTGGGAACATCCTTCACGAAAATGCGTTAGACGAACTTCTTCGGTGTGACATTGTGCTTGGCTGCACCGACTCATTGCACGGCCGAGTCGCGTTCAGCGATTTTTCACGACACTACTTGCTCCCCTGCCTCGACGTGGGGGTAGGGATGGATGGCAAGAGTGGACGGATCACGGAACAGTTGATCGAGTTCACGCTTTACAGCCCCGACCTCCCTTGTGCTTTCTGTCAGGGCCGAATCGATGCGGCCGGTTTGAGCTATGAACTGATGAGCGATGAAGAGCGCGCTACACGCGAGGAACAGGCCCGCGAGGCCGTGAAGAGAGGTGATGACCCTGACCAGTACTGGCGTGGTAATCAACGACAGCTACACACGGTCGGCTATCTAACTTCTACCGCTGGCTCGATGGCAGCTGGATACGCGATGGGAATGTTGACTGGCGCGTTCGAGATGCCTCATTCAACGATGCAGTTTGACATCGGTCAGCAACGTTTTGGATTTGTAGCAGAGCCACGTTCGCAAAGGGCGCTGTGCAACTGCTCGAAACATGTTGGGTGGGGAGACGCAGCCCGCCCATTTCGAAACGTTGGACTACCGAGACATTGGGAGAAGCGAGCTTTCTTGAAGGTGAAAAGGTCGTGATCACGTCGGACCGAGCCTCACCATCGTCGGCAATAAACGCTTGAGTTCATGTTCGATTTTGGCGATACTTTTCGATGTCATCGAACAGCCGCTCAGCAATCGCTGGAAAACGGCCTGAAATCAGCGTTCGACTTTCGAAAAGGATATCGCGTGGCTCGAACAGAACTGTGGCAGCAGTGGATTGGAAAAATTGCGGAAGCTGGGTTAGCTGGCGACACTCAGCGTCTGGAATTGATTCTGCTGAAAGTGATTCGAGCACTCAAACGCGAGAACCCTGAACTTGGAAGTGAACTTGGTGCAATTCTCTCCCAGTACTCAAGCAACCCTTCCGGGCTTCGCTGGAAAGAATCTGGACCTCCGCCGACTGACGCGGAAGAAGGTCTGCCACTCGTACGCCTCGATTCAACCGAGGATTCCGCTCCGCCTATTTTGCCTGAAGCCCTCAATCGTCAGGTGGAGCAGTTCTTGATGGAGCGGAACGATCAGGAGCGACTGCTCGTCGAGGGGTTCTCACCCCCAAGATCAGTCCTTCTTGTGGGGGAGCCGGGTACTGGCAAGACGATGCTCGCCTCATGGCTCGCCTTCAAGTTGAAGCTGCCATTGGTTTCCCTTGATCTCGCAACATCCATTTCAAGTTTTCTCGGTAAGACCGGCTTCAATATTCGCCGTGTTTTGGATTACGCTCGCTCGCGTAAATGCGTTTTGCTACTTGATGAATTTGACGCAATTGCAAAGCGGCGAGACGATTCGACGGAGATGGGAGAGCTAAAGCGTATCGTGAATGTATTGCTTAAGGAGCTGGAAGACTGGCCCTTGCAGTCTGTATTGATTGCGGCAACTAATCATCCGGGCCTTCTAGATCCTGCGATACGGCGCCGATTCGATATAGTTCTCGCCTTACCTCTGCCCGGAAAAGACGAACGTCGTGCGATTTTAGAACGCGCAGCGGGTCGCTTTTCATCGGAGCTTTCGGATAAGCTTATCAGTGCCTTTGCAAATGCAATGGAGGGATCCACTGCGGCGGACGTTCAAGGGCTGATGCAAGCAGCGGTTCGTCATCACTTATCTTGGCAGGTTCCGCTACAGAAGAGCGTCATGCACGAGTTCCAGACGAGGATGGAAAACACACTGGATAGTAAATCGCTCGGACCGCTTTTGAGAAAAATTCAAAGCGGCGACGACCGCCCCTTTACTGTGCGTGAACTTGCAGAGATTTTTGGTAAGAGTCCGTCAACGATCCAGCACCACTTAGGTAAGGAAGTTATCGATGGCTGACGGGCAGCGACGACTCATTCTTGGAAGCGGCGAAAAGTACGTCGAGGGCGTTGAAAAAGCGTTCCGCGGCCGATCTCCAGAGCCCCCGAGAACCTACGACGAGGCGCGCACGCTACTCAAATCGGGCGTTGCTACGACGCTCGATCTATTTAACTCGTTGCCGGTCGAGAAAAGGTTGGAGGAAGAAGCGGTCTTCTGTCTAAGACTTCATCCCGACGCGATCGCAAAATCTTACGAGCCCACAGCGATCTTTTCAGAAGTCCCTGAACTGCGTAACGTCGGATCGCGCAGTTACCGCTCGAAGATTGAAGACGTTGCTCCAACTAAGCGTGTGACGAAGAAAATCCAGGAGGAGGAGAAAGAAATAACGGGACGGCTTGTTTTCGTGCAAGGTCCCGAGGAGGGTTTCAAGCGCCTCGTGCGACACCTAGATCGCACTGAGAACCAGCTTACGAAACAATTTCGCGACGCAGTGCGCCGGGTCGAGAAGTTCGATCTGCTTGATCCCGCAGAACAGATTCATGGATTCAGCAAGGAGTGGCGTGAGGGTCGGATTGAACTCACCCTTCATCCCAGTCGAGTAGATTCGGGGCGGCAGAAAGAGTTCCTCTTTCAACTGTTCGAAGAGGCGGGGGTAGACCCGGAGCGCAGCACGATACGACCTTACCCAAACGGTCCAACGTTTGTTTCGTGCCGGGCCACTCGACAAATGCTAAATGCATTAGCTGGGACGAACCCTCTTAGAGCCGCTCATCCGCTCAGCTTTGGCGGCTTGCCGAATCTTCGCAACGCTCCATCATCTGTCGCGCCACTGCCGCCTACGTCGACGACTCGATCGACGATTAAGGTTGGCATGTTCGATGGAGGCCTCGATCCAACGGTCCCGTTGCTCCTGGGGCATGTCGAGGAGGACCTGTCGCTGGGGATCGCGACGCCACCGGATGTTGATTGCGTCGCTCACGGCACTGCCGTTGCGGGTGCGATACTTCATGGGCCTCTGAACGGCATGACGGGACGCACGCCTACGCCCCCAGTCTACGTCGTGAGCATTAGAGCATTACCGACTTCCGACCGCCTTGATGAGGACTTATTCGAATCGATCGACGTAATCGAGCGAGCGGTTCCCGCGAGGCCCGATATCAAGGTTTTCAATCTGAGTTTCGGCCCACGCGGACCGGTCGAAGATGATCCGATCTCACGGTTCACATATGTCCTGGATGATCTCGCGCATCGGCACAAGGTTGCCTTCGTCATTGCTGTGGGCAACGACGGAACTGTCTCAGGCTACGACCGAATTCAAGCTCCTTCGGATGTCGTCCACGGAATCGGAGTGGGGGCGTACACGCTGTCCGGAACGGATAGAGTTCATGCTCCGTATTCCTGTAAAGGTCCCGGTCGGGAATGCGGCAAGGTAAAGCCTGATGTCGCGGCGTTTGGAGGTTGTGACAATTCGCCAATGCATCTCGTTTCGACTACCGCTGGGCAAAAGCTGCTTCAGTGGGGAACGAGCTTCGCGTCACCGAACGCGGCGCGCCTGTGCGGACAGGCCACCGCAAGTTTTGAGCGAAGTTCGGCACTACTTGGTCGAGCGTTACTGGCTCATACTGCGCGCCATCCGAGCAAGACTCCCGATCACTTACTTGGGCATGGTTGCATCGCTGACGGAATCGATGACTTATTGTTCTGCACGGACAAGAGCGTGACGGTTGTATTTCAGGGCGTCATTCTGCCGACCAAGGTTGTTCGTCTCCCCATACCGTGGCCCGACCGAGTTGCCATTCCAGGAAAACTGCAAGTAACGTGGACTGTCGCTTCACTTGCTCCCGTGGATCCGATGCATCCGAGTGACTACACGTCATGCTGTTTGGAAGAAACGTTTTACCCGCATAGTCAGCGATTCAATTTCTCGCCACCGAAAGGCCTGAGTGCCAGACCGAAGAAGCTCCATCTGATAAATGACAAAGCGGAAGTCAAGGAACTCTTGAAAGAGCGCTGGACGCAATCGACATTCCCCCTGACTGAATCTGGGAATGAGTATAAGGACGAACTCGCCAAGCGAGCTCTCGATTGCAAGTGGGAGCCTTTGGTGCGTCGAACGAAATCGAAAATGGCATCGAGTATTTTTGAGCCATTCATGACGCTGCATGCGATCGGTCGTAATGGTGCATCAGCGCGGTTTGATTATGCTGTCGTCCTCACGATCACGGCAGAAAAATTCAAAGGCGACCTGTACGCTGAGATTAGGCACAAGTACCCAGCACTCGCACCAATTCGTGTTAGAACTGAAGCCGAGATCAGAGTTCAGATCTAGCGATTCAGATTACGATCCGCTCAATCTCATCCAAAGTGATTTCGTCGCTCGTTCGGTCGTAGAGCTTCGTAGTCTTTGGACTGGCGTGTGCGGCGATTGCCTGAGCGTTCTCGATCGTGCCGCCATTTTCCAGGTAGGCTGTGATGCCAGTTCCTCGAAAGGTGTGGCAACAGGTCGAGAAAGGAAGTCCAGCTTTCTTTGCGCGACGCTTAACCATTTTTAAAACGTCAGTTCGAGACATTCCCCGATTAGTCATCATCCCTTTGCGGTCAATCGTTCGGAAGAGCAGGGCCTTCGCGTCCTTCTCAAAAGTAGCGGCATCGAGATAGGCGTCCAGATATTCCTCAGCGTTGTGATGAGCGGGGACGTCGTGACGCTTTCCGCCTTTCTCGTGAAGGCGAAACTTCCAGCGTTTGCGATCTTGAAAGTAATCGCGTCTTCGCATTTTGATTACGGCGGTGACCCGAGCAAAGCTATACACCATGATCCCAATCAACGCGCGGTCGCGAAGACCAACTATCGTTGAAGTGTCGATTGAATCCAACAATGAGCGCGCCTGATCCACGGACAGAATCGGCGTCTTGCCGCGTGTCACCACGTGTCGCGGTCCGCGAACCGAAGTCGCAGGACTATAGGGAATGATTTGGCCGGTGACGAGCCAGTCGAATAGCTTCCGGATTGCGGCCAAATGCTGCTTGATTGTGGGAACCGAAAGTTCGTGCTTCTCAATGTAGAGTGCAATGGTTACAGGTTGCACGTCTCGGAGCGACCGTATATTCCGTGCTTCGCACCAAGACAGAAATTGAAGCACTGCTTGAACGTACGCAGCCCGAGTATTTCGATTACGAATCGTAACTGCGAAAAACTCAATGAACTTTACCGATGCGGCAGCACCGGAGTTCGAAACAATGGGCGGCAGTCGATCAAAGCCACCACGTGCCAAATCGTTCGGCTTAGAAATTATTGCGGGGGCGTCTCTCTTTGCCATTCTCTCCAACGTTCAGGACGGGCTATCTAAACCCGATTTTGCTGAAGTCGTCGGTTCCCCGACAATGCATCATAACGTCCTTTATGATGCACACACTACCTTGGGAATTGCAATCGAGGAAACGACGTTTAACGGTAGTCACGCGGCGATATACCGCCGACAGCTTTTACCGATGGGCTGTCTACCGGTGAAACGTATTCGCAATTGAGAAGATCGACTGCTTCAAGGATCGAGCAGTTGAAGTTCAACGAGCGCTGGACCGAGCTCAATCAAAGCGTCCTGCATCCGCTCAAGCTTTTGCCGTTGAGTATCTGTCAGGTCGCTCAAGTACGGAGTTGTTTTCCAAGTCGGGCGTTCTTTTTCGTAACTTGTGCATAGGCAATGAAGCAGCCGGGTTTGTCCTTCAGGAGTCTTGTCGAGGCAGCCTCGTCCTTCAAGTCTCGCGAGCGAGAACGGTCTCTTCTCAGCAGTCTCGGTAAGATCTGCTTGAAGGTGCCCCTTCATAAGGAAGAAGCTAAGGAGAGCTTTGGTTTTCCCGCTACCCGCTTTCACGAGGAGCTTTTTATTCTCGGCTTCAGCTTGAGCCGCTTCTCTTGATGCAGCGGTATCTTTCTCGATGTCGTTAACGGCCTCTACTCCCGCCGCTGCCATCTGTTCAGCTTTTTTCTCGGCGATCTTCTTTTGATTTGCACTTTCGATCGCAGCGAGCGAAGCCTGCTCTTTTGCTTTTAGTTGAGCGATCGCATCTTCTAGACTGATATCACTTGGCTTGCCACTTCGCTTGCCTACCTCAATTAGCGCAATGATCTGTTGCCTTGGCTCCCTCGCCTGCCGAAGCATGGCTTCGGTTGCGTTCATTTCTTCTAGAATTGCTTCTGTGAGCGTTGCATCAGGTTCCCACGTAGGAGAAGTCTTCGCGAGTTCCGCTGAGACTGGTGTAAGAAGGAGGTTGATGCGATCTGCGGCTGCTGCCGCGTCCGAACTTGTGGGACGCTTGACTTCAAACCTGGCTGCGAATGTGCGAGTCCCCTCTTCACTGGCCGCTATGTACTTTCCGCGATCGTTATTCATTAGCGGCACCACCTCTTTGTCCCAAGCTGCGAGTTCTGAATTCAGCTCGTTTACGAGTGCTAATGCCCGGTCGCCTTCGGTTCTTACTTTCTTGAGCTTGGCAGTAGCGAGGGCGATCTGGATAACCCGCTTCCTTTCTTCCTCTTCAATCTCAGCAAGCTTCTGCTGATTCTTCAGGTGTTCTGCACGCTCTTCGATCTCGTCTTGCGATACTGTCTCCGGCGTAACTTCAGTTGGCGGCCTACTGGCAACAGTTGCAGCGGCGGCAACTAGTAATAGCGTCGCAGCAATTCCGACGCCGACGACAGGCTTACTCCAGAGGGATTTTGATTTCTCCTGGAGTGCGGCGCGTGGCGGCGCCGGTGGAGGCGTCGACTTTGGCGAAGTCGGTCGAGCGATCGGATTCTTGGGAGCTGCTGGCGGAGGCTCAGGAGTTGACTTCCGTGATGCAAAAATTGAGTCGTACGCCTGTCGCTTGTGTGGATCTGACAGGACTTCGTACGCCTCCTGCACTCGTTTGAACTGAAGTTCCGCCTGACTCTTATTTGCAGGGTTGCGATCTGGATGGAGCTTCTGTGCGAGTGCTCGGTAAGCCTTATCAATATCGTCGCTTGAAGCGACTGACGAGACACCCAGATCGTCGTAGTAAGACACGGCTGGATTTTCCTTTCGAGAGTAATCCTTTCAGGTATCCGCGATCGATGCGGCAGTCGATCAATATAGTGGTTTTTTGGCGAGCGGGTGAAATTGTTCCCGGACGGTACCCGGATGCCACGCGTATGGTCGTAAAAGCTTACCCGGGTAGAATTTCCACATAGGAAACAACTACCCTCTGACATCTATCCCCGTTTTTCTTCGATGCGTTTGCCCATATTCGCAACCATCGATTCAAGGATGGCCTTTCCTGAGCAATGGATGCTCTTCCATGTCCGTCGGTCACTCATGGTACTTCCTTTCGTCTTCCACCGTTGAGCGTACTTCGGTTCGTTCAATTGTGAATGACAACTAATATGAGGAGACAACCATGACTGAGAAACGGATAGTGACTTTGGATCGCGACGGAAATGTGGTGAAGATTGAACTACATCAGGAGCCAGGCATGTGGGAGAGGTTCTGGAGACGCTTAGCATTTATAATGCTCGCGCTTCTGGTTCCTTCTCTCATTGGAATCGGCTGGATGTCTTGCATTCTTGCTACGACACGTCGGTTCTAAGTCAGTAGGCCAATTTTGTGGCCGGCCATCCTTCGGGATGGTTTTTAGCAGTTACCTATCGTGGTCACCTGCGATAGCAGCAATAGATTTGCGCTATTTTGACTTATCATTCTTCGGGATGTTGTTTTCATTGTTCAACATCTCGCGGTACAGCAGACTGCACCAATAGACTATCGCCGATACTTGTCCTGCGAGGGCTAGCATGGGTAGCCAGAGATAGAAAAGGACGGCTGGTATAACAACGAGTGTGCTGAGCACAAGTGCCAGCGTTACGTACCCTTGCCACCCGCAGATGGGCCCGAGTGCGCTTTCGACTGAAGCGATAAAGTCCGGTGGCACGTCTTTAGGAACCAGCCAGCTAAAGCCCCATACGATGTCTTTGTGTTTGCGTTGCATGCCTGCGAGATTAACATCCCGATCGGTGCTACTCAAAAACTTTTTTTACCCTTGCCGCCTAGGGCCTAATTTGGCGGCACTTTAGGAAACGTACCTGAGCGTTGCTCGGGGAATATGTCACGGAGGATATATGAAGCACATTCATTTGATGTGCGAGACAAAATGGCCCATGGGGGCCTTTTGTCTTTTGTAGACATACATCTGCTCACGCTGTAAGTGCGGTGTGTAGCGATTCCATTCGGGACTGAAGTTCATCATCTCTCAGCAGCTCTTCGTCTGTGAACGTTCGCTTACTCGCTTTGCTTTTAGCAGAACTGGGGGGCGAGGCGTCGGCAGTGTTCCAAGGCCTTAGGTCCGCAAGATCACCGTTCGGATAGTTCGGTAGTGGCTCATTGTCGAAGCGGAGGTGCTCGATTATAAGTATTGGATAGAGTGCCCGGCAAATTCGAGTTCTCGTGCCGGGGCCGTACGTGAGCCCATCGTTGACGAGAAGGACCGAATGCATCTTCTCATCACTGACGGCGCGTATTGCGTCCTCATCTAGGAACCAACCGTCAGTTTCGGAAGTCGAGTATCCATCACCTTTTCTTGATGTTGTTTTGCCGTATTTCAAGTCGCGAGCTTTGCCCGACTCATCTCGAAGAAACTCGATCTCCTCGGGGGTGGCTCCTGAGTAGAACTGCTTAATCGCGGTGTTTGTTAATACGCCATCCGGCAGATCGCGGTCATGTGTCTTAAGTTGCGTCAGGTATTGAGTTGCAAGTACGAATTGAATGCCCCAAGCGCGGCATGTGGAGAGCAGATCACCGAACGCTTTGCCTGCGATGTGAAAAAATTCGTCCACTACGACATGAATCGATTTCTTTGGAAGTCCTTTCCTGCGTCGAAGTTTCGCCGCTTGAATTAGAGTCGTGAGCGCGATTGCCGCTACCTCGCGAAGACTTGTGGCAGTCTGGTTCAGTTCAAGGTGAAAGTAGACTACGTCGCCCTTCTCGATTGCGTCAGCGAAATCAATTCGCTGTGAAGGCATCGCAGCGTGGGCGCTTAGATTGATCTGCGGGTATTCCGCGAGCGTATCCAGGCACAAAGAAATGTGTTTGGCGTCGGCGTTGCCTTTTTCTCTGGCGCGGCGTGCGAGCTGAATGGCGAGAGTGCCGATAGAAAGCTGTCCGCCCACCCTGAGCATGTCCTTGAAGGCTTGCTTCAGAAGTACGAAGTTCTGCGCAGTAAAATACTGACCGCCGTAGACGATTCCGTTGTCTAAGCCGAGTGAGCGAATCCAGTCGGACGCTAGCGTAAGTGCAGACGTGGATTTCGGCGATATAAACTCGAATGGGTCGAGAAAGTAGTAACCATTGCCTGGCTCGCAGGAGAGATGGCGGAACGATCGGTTGTCGTTCTCTGCGGCTCGCTTCACGGCGTGAAAAAAGCCGTTATCTCCTTTCAAATCAAAAACGAAAACCGGGTTCTTCGGTGCCCATGCGCCAGTAATGTCACGGTGGCCGCGGATGAACTGGAGCACCGCGGGCAAGAGTGTTCCGGTTGTTTTGCCAGAGCCGGTGCTGCCGAAGATCACGGCGTGGCCATTATAGAAAAGCTGCGCCGGAACAGATATCACCGCGTTTGTTTTCGGATCGATACCGAACGTGATGCTACGTCGCTGATCGATGCGTGTCGAAGATTCCTTGTGAGATTGAATCCTCTGCCAAAGGGTTTGCTCGGGTGCCAGAGTTTCGCGGTACAACATTGCGGACCTCACATTTCGGTATGCTTCACGTTTCTCTTCAGCTCTTGATGGAGCCGTTCGAGTTCGACCAGTCGCGGATAGTAGATTGCAAGGAGAATTGCGGGGGGAAGGGTCAGGAAGAGAATGACTGCGATGCCAAAGCAGAGAAGGTAAGGCGCGAGTGGCGAGGCCAGTGGTATGTGGAGGAAAGGAGCGAAGAGCCAACTGTAGCCGTGCAGCAAGTCATCGCCGGTTACCAAAGCGGATTCGTTTGGCATTACGAACAGCGAAGCGAAGATGTCCCACGGGCAGTAGTATGTGAGGCCCAAGATCAATGCGGCGTAGAGACTGCCAATTAGACCGAAAAAGATGCAACGCCGTACTAGCTGAGTTGAAGGCGGGAGCCACTGATTTGCATCGTCGAGCGATCTGGCTGATTCGAAGACGGTCGGATAATCGACGTACGTTCGTGCGACACGGTACGCCTGAACGACGAAGTAGAGAACGATCTGACTATCGTTGCCGTCCCGAACTCGCTTCGATCGGACCCAGAGAAACCACCCGACAAATCCAGCAACCGCTGCTATCGCGACACTTGTAGAGATGAGAATTGGGAGTGTCACGATCGCAACCAAGAGGCCTCCCAGTAGCAGCATGTTTGGTTGGCCGTCTTTAGAGGGCTTCTCGTGACGGTACTCGGCGGGCATGAACGGTTGGCAGATCATGTGTTCGAAGTAGAACTCAATCGGTCTTCCTCCGAATTTATAGAAGGCAGCAAACGAGATGAGCGCGGGAATAAACGTCGCAACGAAGCGGTTTCCAAACCAGATGCTCAGAATCGATCCAACTAACAGGCCAATCGGAACATACAGCGTGGGTGCGATCAGATACCAGATAACATCTGGTTCGCGTTGAATGAGCAGCGGGTGTGGTGGAAACGGAGATTCCAGCTGTCTTTTCCTTAACCGTAATAGACGGATGTAGTTCCAAGTACAGATTAGAAAGGTGACTGGAAAGCTTCCGATGACGGCAATCGGAAGAGTTCCGGAACGATAAAGAGTCAGACTTGTGGCAAGAACTAGCGGAATCGCCAGAGCTACTTGGACATGAAGAATGAACGCGCGGCCAAGAAGCGGGACGTTTGGCCAGATGTATAGGAGGGGAAATCCTCCAGTCTTGTCACGTGGGGTCGTGAGCGGCTTAGGCTTTTGAATCTTGCCGAGATCGTCGTCCTCTAAGTCCCACTTCTCCACTGCTCACTCCCCAGGAACCTGGCGCACGAGTGACGAAAAATGCCACTCCCTGCTGGCCAATCGTCTGACTGAGTGCGACTCGTAATTGGTCACACATTTCAGAGGACTCGACTAATACCAGATAACGGTACCGCTTCAAGGCAATGGCCTCCGCCAATTCAGGGATTTCTCTGGCGTTGCGGACATTCTTTTTCAGCTCGCTGACTGTTTCGGCCAGCGAAGCCTTCGGCACGGAAACGTTCGAAATGTGGAATTCGGGTCCGGGGGAGAGGCAGTGGAATCCGGGAATCTTTCCGTCCTTACGAGTTGAACCTCCTACCCCCGGAAGGAATACTTGCTTCACCTCGCGGGCTTCGAGCCGGTAACTTGGCGTCTTACGCATACAGCAGTACCAAAGGATCGCCAGACTTCGGGGTATGGCGGTAGGTCCGGGAGCATTTGCTCGACGCGCGGTAGCCCCCACTAAACGGGTCGCGGACAGCGAGAGATGGTAGAGCGTGAAGTTCGCTTTCGAATTCTTGGCATCTGCGATTCCGTGTTCCTTTGACTCGATAAGTTTTTGCGTTTTGAGGTCGGCAATTGCCTTCCCGCAGCCGCCGGACTTACCGTTGAAGAACTTCCGATCTATCACAGGGCGGAGGGATACCTGGTATCTGGCGATGTGTCGCAGGATTGCCTTCTGAACGGGCGTTACCATATTTCGTACCTCAGGCAGAGTGCTTCGCAGTAGAGGTGGAAGTCGCGTAATTTCATCTTTGAATACTCGCCTCCAAACTCGATCACAGTTGCTCTGCCGTCGCGAGTCCGTATGAGTGCATCGGGAACCTTCTCACCGGACTTCACCTTCATGTTTCCTTCTGAAACCCATTCGGCATCGCCGATTACTCCTTTCATTCTCAGTTCGAGATATACCTGGGCGAGCCCAAGATCGTGACTCGTTTCTGAGTTTCTAGGTGGCCGGTCCCCCACACCACCGTATCGATTGGCTGCCTTCATGGATGCGATGTAGATCCGGCAGGTAGTTGCCGGAAAATTAAAGCGGTGCTTCAGGAGGTAGGAGATCTTTCCGAATTCAATCACTGGGTCGCCCGGTGACCAAGTGGCGATCGGCATATTGAGTCGCGGAAGTCGCTTCGCGAACCGCCTCTCACTTCTTAACCAACCCGCTACCTCAAGCGCCGACATGCGCCTTTCTGCTTGCTTGGTCCCACTAGCAAGCGACGGCCAGAAGTAAGCTGCGACGATCGACGCGGTGATGCAGCGGACGCGTAAGACTAACGTCCTCAAAACTTCCTCGTCTCGGTGAGTCAGGTGTGGCGGCATTGGCGAAATCGGCGGCGGAACATTCTCCCGAACATTTGCCCAGCATCTTGAATCAGTGGGAGGGCGAACCGGGCAGAAATCAGAAGGTCAGTTGGCGTAACGAGTTCGGTGACGGACAGCCGACTGAGGTGCGGCTTGAGGTGTACCAGTGCTCAATGGCTGATGAGCGAATGATCGCGTGTGTCCAGGAAGGTCGCTATGGCCGTGTCGTCCGGGTAGAATCCGGTGAAGCTGCCTCAGTTGTCATGGCTGAGGCAGCGGAATTAGTGAATGCGGCTAGTATTCTTCAGGAAGGAGAACAGTAGTCGATGATCTATCGGCCTCAGTAATTATCCAGAACTTTTGTCCGGAGGTTGTCTGGTAAACGGAGAAGAGGCGATAGCCGTGAGTAAGAGAAAGTTCGTTCTCTTCCCAGTCCTCTTTGCCGACGGTTCCCCAGTCTCCTCGTGAGTGCCGGGTGAGTGCCGAAGCGATTTCCCCAAGGAGTACATGTCGAGCGACGCCCGGAGTGGTGAAGATGTTACCTGTGCTAAATTTCGTGGTGGTCATGGTGTAGTCTCCTTGAAGCGGGCGGAGTTACCCGCCCGCTCGTTAATCTATTTACTGTTGGAAGTAGCGAGGTTTTCGCAGACGCCCGACAAGAACCGTTCCATGTTCTGGTCTTGCTGTTCGCGATCGACTGGCTGCTCTTCCGCGTGGGATCGTGGAGTGCCTATCACCTCGATGTCTTCGGGGTTCAGCTCAATAACGACGCGCCCATTCGTGGCCGAGTACCATTCGATGTAGGGGTAGCGAACATAATCAGCCGGTTCGAGTCCTGCTGTAATGTCGCCCGCACTCCCCGTCTGAAGCACGTTGAAGCCCTCCATGTAGCTGTCGCCGTCGTCTAGCGGTGGTGGTGGAAGGAGTTTCAGTGCGGCACCCCTGATATCCCGGTGGAAGTGTCCTTCAAGGTCCAAGGTCACCTTCTCAGGTAACCCGGCAAATCTCAGCCACCCGGTCACCTTCCCTGCGGTGGTGTTGTCGAGAAAGCCTTCGATTAGTTGTTTGTGTGGTCTCCATGCCATGTTGTTTTTTCCTTTATCTAAAGCGACTGACTTGGCCCTCAGTAGTCAGCCGAGATAATCCGCCTGGAATCTCCCCGGAGAAGTTTTCCTCGCAGTGAGGGCCGCGTTCTTGTTTGTTCGCCCCTGCATGGCAAACAAGAAGGCGGCCCTTACGGAGAGGAAACAGAAACATTGCCCGGCCGAAGGCCGGACCGCCTTGTAGACGGCTCATCCTGACGAAGAGCGTGAACCGGAGCGGCAGAGCAAGCGCCGTGACAGACTTCCCGTCTGGCACAAGGTTGCTGTCGCGGAGGGCTCACAGTGAGGAAGGTGAGCCGGAAAAGGCTGCTGAGGGCGAAGCCCGATCCCTTGGGCCAGTTGATTTCTGACTTGAAGCGCTCCGGCTAGAAATCAGCGGACAAGGATGCGGAAAGTCTTCCCTCCCCTACCTATTTTGAAAGTTCGAACTTTTTCCAAAGAATTCCGACCGAAATTGCACGAGCTGCGTAACTAACAAGCTTGTACCGCAAGTGTGATGTCCCGTGGAGCACTTCGCCGCCTGACACCGGTCTATAGCAGGGAAAGGAAACGAAATGGCAACGGTCGCCAGTAGTGCAGAGGAAGACGACGACGAATACGCCAGTCGACACCGCGAGGAATGGAGTGAAGCGAGAACAGAGAACGCCGAAGAGAGTCCGATATCGCTGTTTCAAAGCTTCCTCGAGTCAAACGCGATTCAGTGGATCTTCAGCTTGCTGATCAGTATCTGGGGAACGGTCGTTGATCTAGCGGCAAAGCTCGTCGCGATCATTGAGAGGCTCGCCTCTATTGAGAAAGACCTCGGCGATAAGCCCGTGGTGGCTCCGGTCCGAACTTACTACACCAGTAAAACTTTCCCCCCGGTGTTAGAGGGCCGTCTAATTGCGGAAACCGTTGCCCACTACTGTCTCGTAGGTAAACTTCGTGCCGTTAAGACGGCCGGAGGGCGCGGAGTGCACAACGAGTGGCGTATCACGCATGACGAGTACCTTCGCTACGTCGCGGAGGGATTGCACAGTGCGGCCCAAGCCAAGAAGAACCGCGAAGCGCGTGAGGCTAGAGCGTACAAACCTGACCATAAGAGGCAGGTACCGCCCAAGCCTAAGAAGAATACTGAATATCTGGATGGCGCCGAGCCGTCCTATAGCTAGGAATCGAAAGTTTAAACGACGCGAAACCCTCGAAGAGCCGCGTGATGCGTCCTTCGCGGGTTTCTTTTATTTTGTCGTCCACTCACTGAGTGATTGAGCTACGAAACGAGTAGTTCGATTGCTCGCTTTCTGATGTCGGGCATCAGGTGGCGATACCTCCGCTCCATCTCAAGAGTTGTGTGGCCCATAAACTCCGAGATGATTCGCCCGTCAACGCCGCCAGCGGCGAGGTTGGAGGCGAAGGAGTGCCGTAGAACGTGGAAGCCTCGAACCTTGCCCCACTTCGTGCCTTTCAGTGCCCGCTTAAACTTGTCGTGTGCCGTGTGAACCGTCAGCGGATTAAGTCCGTCGGCTGAGATCGTGTACTGTCCGCCCGGATGCTCGTTGAACCAGCTCTTCAGTATCCGTGCGAGGGAGGTCGTGAGATCAACCCGGCGAAAGGTCATGGCTTTCGAGCGACTCTTTTTCTTTTCCCTAATCTGAACGGTCATCGACATAAAATCGATGTCATCGATTCTAGAGCGAAGAATCTCGCTACGTCTCGCTCCTGTGTGAGCGGCGAAGAGAAACATGGGATAGACAAAGCTCTGGCAGCACTGCGCTTCAACGTGGGCCAGCAGCTCGCCTGTCTCGACCCGCGTGAGATAGAGCCCGTCCCACAGCTCCCGTTCCTCGTCCTCAGAGATTCCCCCGCGAGAAACGATCTGCTGAATCTCCTGAGTCGTTCGAAAGATCTGCTTCTCGTTTAGCTTTGGGTATTTGATTCCTCGGACCGGCGACGGTCCGGTGAGATATCCCTGCTCAACCGCCCAGTTCCAGATGAGACGAAGCGTTGTGAGTTCTTTCTTGATCGTCTCTGAGCGAATAGGCTTCCCCCGCCACTTGTCCTTCGCTCGACTCTTCACATACCCCTGAACTTCAGAGACGCTTAGGTTTTGAACCGTCGCGCTGCTCCTTAAATGTTTCAGGAGATGCTTGATGTGAATCCCCTCGCCCTGGAGAGTCGATTCTTCCTTCACGCCTTTGGGAAGCTCATCCGTGTAGGTGGTGAAGAGTGTCTTAAGGGTCAGCGCGTCACGCTCGGGCTTTTCCCCCGTTCTCTTTCCATCCGACAGGATGAAAGTTGCAGGATCAGCGTTTTCAGGGAGCGTAATTCTTCCCCGCTCAATCAGAAGGATCGTCTCTTCGATCCGGCCAAGCATGGCCCTGGCTTCCCTGCCGTCGGCGGTCTTGAGCGATCGCTTGTATTGCCGTCCGTCGAAACGAAAACGGATGCGGTAGCGCTCTGCTGCGTCATCGAATTCGAGCCATGCCACTTTGAGCTATCCCCTAGATTGGTGTTGGCCAATGCTAGGGGGCGGCATCATCAGAGACTATCGCCGCATCGTCCCGATAGAACCGGGCTGCGTCAGATTTGCGTCAGAATTCGTTTCAGAAATGAGAAAAGGACTTGGAGCAATATCGCTCCAAGTCCTTTTCACCAACGGAGTACCGGAGGCCGGACTTGAACCGGCACGCCCTTGCGGGCACTGGATTTTGAGTCCAGCGCGTCTGCCAATTCCGCCACTCCGGCATGAGTTACCGACCAAGGCCGGCAGGCATCCCAATAACCTACGTCGATTTGGCTCGGCGTCAATTGCCTCGGGCTTAATTGCCGGCGTCGACGCCGGTTTTTGGGCTGAATTCCGGCGGAGCAGCCAGAAAAATCGGCGCCCGCCGTCATCTGGGCAGACAGCTTCGCCAGGCGATGAGATCAAGGCGGGGCGAGGCTAGCCGGATGGGCTGGAGGCTTGATCGATGAAAGCCCGCCCTACCACAAGTGCTCCACCCGCGCCGTCAGTCCGTTCAGCATGATCGTATCCGACACGCCGCCGTAGTTGCTCGACTGCACGGCGTCGATGTAGTCGCTGGTCGTCACGGCATTGAACCAGAACGACTGCGTGTACCCGGCGGCGAACCGCCAGCGGCCGCGGGGACCAGTCCAGGCGACGCCGACTTCGTAGTCGAGCAGCGTCGTGATCCGCTGATCGTTCCAGTTCGCCTGCACAAACGTCGAATCGAGGTCGACGTTCGTCATCGAATAAGTCGAGCGAAAGCTGCCCGCCATCGGCGATAGGCTTGTGCGGCCGTAGAGCGAGAAGCCGCGGCTGCCGATGTTGCGACCGCCGTCGAGAGCCAGCTTCATGCCGCCGCCGTCGAAGTCGACGTCTGATTGCGTATCGATCTGGCCCGACAAGAACTCGCCGGTCTGGCCGAAGGATTGTTCGAGCTTGCCGTACCGCAGACCCAGGCCGCCGTTGATCCAGTAGCGCTCGCCTTGCCGCAGCCGCGTGCGGTACTCGATATCGGCGAGTTGGAAGTCGAACTCGCTCCTAGCAGTCAGCCCGGTTGCCGATGCGCCGAGGTTGAGTCCCGGAAAGTGGACTAACGAATCGACGGAGCCCGGAATGCCGTTAATCGTGGGCGGGCCGATCGAGTTCGATGCATCGCTCTCGAAGTAGGTGTACGAAGCGGCAATGCTCGAATGTTGGCTCATCGCCATGTCGCCGCCGATGCGGAAACCGGGATTGTAGCCGATGTCGGTCTGAGCGATCTGCCCCAGCGGCACGCCCGGAGTGCGGACCTGTTGGGCGTGAGCGACGTCGACGCCCGTTGGATTGAGGTACAGAAACTCGCCGAAGAACGAGAATAAGATCGGCGGTGGCTGCTCGACGACTTGCATCGCGACTGGTGCACACGGCGCGAACGGGACGCTGCACGCCCCATAGGGTTGAGCTGTGCCGCCGATGGCCGTCTGCCACGGCACGCCGCCCGCAACCGTTGGAGTTCCGCCAATCATCGGCCCGCCCGCCATCGCCGGGCCGACCAGTTGCGGCTGTTGCTGCACAATAATTGGCGGCGTCGCGGGGACGTCGCCAATTGCATCGAGATGCACGGCGCCGTCGGCGCCCATCATCACTTGCGCGGCCGCCTCCCCGCTCATGCAGACGATGGCGGCGACCAGCGCAGCGAGCATCGGCGCCTGTCGGCGAAGCATCATGCGCAGTTGTCGTTTGGCAGCGAGTTCCATAGCAGCTCAGCCATCGGCTGGAGTAGCGCAGAGCGCAAAGTTCGACCTCGTCGGACGAAGAGGCCGCGCGACTTTAATAGAAATCGCCAGATTTCAAGTCAATGCCAGCAACAACCGCTAGCAGTAACCGCGGGTCAACGAGTTTCTTGCCGCGAGTACGCGGGCCGCCGGAGCGAAACAAAAGAAGATTAACCGCCAAGGACGCCAGGGAAAAGCGGGAAGTTTGAAACCGTCGACGGCCACAGGTGAGTGAATATGAGATAAGTAGCGCAGCCGCTGGCTGGGGCGTTACTTATCGATCTCTGCTTCTCATTTGCGTTCATTCGCATTTATCGGTGGTTCCTGATTTCTTCCTTGGCGCTCTTGGCGTCCTTGGCGGTTGCATTTGGTGTTTGGGGCCTTTGTTTCACCGCTCCGGCGGGTCGTTGACCCGCGGCTGCTGCGATATGCTGGATCGCATGCCGCCATTGCCGCCCACCACTGATTTGCCTGCCCGCTTGCTTGCCGCTTGGCCAGCGACGGCGTGGTGCGACATCCATGTGCTCGTCGCCCTCTCGGGCGGGCCTGACAGCGTGGCGCTCCTTTGCGCGCTCCTTGCCGCCAAGCAGCAAGTCGGCGGCGCCGGGAAGCTCTTTGCCGGACACGTTGACCATTCACTGCGCGGCGACCAATCCACTGCCGACGCCGAGTGGTTAGCGTTTGAGTGCCGCCGGCTCGGCGTGCCGCTGTTCATCGAAAAAGCGAACGTCGGCGAAGTCGCCGAAGTCCGCGGCGACGGCATGGAAGAAGCGGCGCGAACGACCCGCTACGCAATTCTCACCCGCATGGCGGAGACGCTCGGCGCCCGCTTCGTCGCGCTGGGTCATCATCGCGACGATCAACTCGAAACGATTCTGTTCCGCTTGCTGCGCGGTTCGGGCCTTCGCGGTTTGGCCGGCATGCCCGCCAGCCGGCCATTGTCGCCCAGCGTCGTCGCCATTCGCCCGCTGCTCGGCATCGGCCGTAGCGAAATCACCGACTACCTGGCCGCCATCGGCCAGGCGTCGCGTGAGGACGAAACGAACCAAGACGCCGAAGTCGCCGCCCGCAACGCCGTGCGTCACGAGCTGCTCCCTCCCATTCGCGAGCGTTTCGGTAAAAATGCCGAGGGAGCCATCTTGCGCGCCGCCGAGCAAGCCGCTGCAGCGCAAGCGTTCATCGACGAGCAAGCCGCTGCGTTGCTAGCAGCATGCCAGCTCACTGACGAGCGCTCCGCAAGCGGACTTGTCATCGGCATCGAACTGCAGACGAAACCGCTCGCCGTCGCTCCGCCGCTCCTGGTGAGCGAAGCCCTCCGCCAAGCGTGGCGCTCGGCGGCATGGCCTGAGCAATCGATGACCTACAGCTGGTGGCGACAGCTTGCCCAGTTTGCTCAGTCGCCGGAAGGCGCTCCGCCTCTCAATCTTCCCGGCGACATCCGCGCGAGCCGTTCCGCGCCAGGCGTGCTATCACTGCGTTGCGAGACGTTGTCTTGACCGCCAGGCGCCGCCGCATCTACTATCCGTAGCTTAGTTTGCGCAAATATCGCCGCCCATTCCGCGCTCATGACGACGCGCGGTCGGGCAGCGCGTGACAAAACAGATCCATCGTGGCCAAAGCAAGGAAGCTGCCGCCATCGTTAGCCGCATCGTCAACGTCTGTTGGTCGGTCTTCAAGTTCGGCGTCGGGCTCGCGCTCGTCGGCGTGGTGACGATCGGTCTCTACATGTACGTGCGGATGGATGACGAGATCCGCCGCCACGTCGAGGCGTTCATCGGCGAGCGCTACCCGCACCTCGACGTTACCGTTGGCGGTGCGCGGTTGATGGAAGGTCGCGGCATCGTCGTCTACGACGTTGAGTTCGTGCCCAAGGGCGACCGCCAACTCCGCGATGAACTGCTCGTCGTCGACGAACTCCTTATCGTGTGCGACGTCGAGATCACGACGCTCATGCACGGCACGCCGCCGATCCAACGCGTCGAAGTCAGCCGTCCGCGGATCTCGTTGTTCCGCAACGCCGCGGGCGTTTGGAACTTCGATCAACTCATTCCGCGTCACCCGAGCGGGATGCCCATCCCGCCGATCGTCATTCGGAAAGCGGAAGCAACGCTCGCCAACGAAGGCGCTCCCGACAGCCAACCGATTCTGCTTCGCGACATCGATCTCACGGTCACGCCGACGGCGCAGGCGCCGGCAACCGGCGGTTGGCCCTCGCTCAAAATCGAAGCGACCGGGATCGGCCCGCAACTCAAGCAATTCGAACTACAGGGCACGGTCGATGGACCGCAGCAAGCGGTCGCGGCGACAGCGCAGTTGAAAGGGATTCAACTCGACGAGCAACTTATCGCTTGGATCCGCCCTGCCCTTCCGCCGGCGGTCGCGGGAACTCGAATCAGCGCGACGGTCGACGGCACGCTGAACGGCGCTTGGCAGCGCTCGAGCGGCGCCCTGCCGACGGGAAACGCGACATTGCTTGTTCGCGGCGGCCGCGTCGAAGACCCGCGTTTGGCTCGACCGATCACCGAACTCACCGCACGGATTCAGCTCGATCCGCAAGAATTGAAAGTCGACGACCTTCGCGCCAAGTGGGGCGCTGCGATCTTGGCCGTCGCGCTCAACCGTCGCGGCTGGGCGCCGAACGCGGGCGTCGCGCTGACCGCGCGACTCGACAACGTGCCGCTCGATGCGGAACTTCGTCGTACCTTAGCGGCCGCCGCCGATCCGCAGCATGGTCCGCCGATGAAAATTGCCGGCGTCCTAGGCGAAGAGTGGGACAACTACTCGCCGCACGGCGTCGTCGACGGAGCCCTCGCCGCCCGCTTCGACGGCTTGAAGTGGTCGCCCGCGGCGACGCTCACCGGACGCGAGTTGTCGTTCGAATCCGAAAAGTTCGCTTATCGCCTCAACGGCGGCGCCGGCACGATCTCGTTCAAGCCCCGCGACGACCAACGCGGCGCGCCGGCGCTCCTCGACGTCAACCTGTTTGGCCTGACGGCGGGCGGGCAACGCGTGAACATCGTCGCCCAAGTGACCGACCCCAAACCTGGCGCCGCCGGTTGGGCGAAGATCTCCGGACAAAATCTCGAAGTCGACGATCGCGTCATCGCCGCCGTCGATCAGCGCATTGCCGAAACCGCCGACGGCGCCCCGCGCAACGTGATCGCGTCGATCCACCCCGCCGGCAAATTCAATCTCGACTATTGGCAGATTCAACGGCCGAACCCTGGCGACAAGCCGCAGATCTCGATGCAGATCAGCGTCACCGATGGTCGCGTGAACTACGACGCCTTCCCCTACCCGCTGCAGAAGATCCAAGGCGTGATCTCCGCGCAAGGCGATCAGTTTACCTTTTCGAATTTCCAATCGGGCGGCCGCCAAACGATCAACGCCCGCGGCCAACTGATGCCGGTCCAACCCGGCGGCCCGCACGAACTTTGGCTCCACTTCGAAGGTCAGCAGGTGCCGCTCGACCTCAGCCTATTCGAAGCGCTACCCGAACCAGTCCGCAACGGCTGGAAGATGCTTCAGCCGAACGGCTCAATCAACGTCACCGCCGACGTGCGCCATCGCATGGGCCAAGGGGCGCCGACGTTCAGCGTCGTCGTCGAGCCGCAAGCTAAGTCGACGCTGCGGCCGCAATTCTTCGAATACTACATGGAAGACGTGACGGGGACCATTTCGTACTACGACGGTACGGTGACCATCGACAACCTTACCGCACGTCACCAGGATGGCGTGACGCTGGGCACCAAGGGACGCGGAACGTTCACGAGCGACCGCGGCTGGGAGTTCATCCTCAGCGGACTCTGGGCCGATGGCATCAAAGTCCGCCCCGCGCTGATGACCGCGATGCCCGAGAATCTCCGCCGGCTGATCGATTCGCTCCGCCCCAGCGGCACGTTCGCCTTGCACGGCAGCGAGCTAGCCTTCCGCCAGGCCGCTTCTGCGATCTCGCCGCTGGAGACGACGTGGGATCTGAACCTCGAATGCCATCAGACGGATCTCCACTGTGGCATCGACGTCGAAAGCGCCTCGGGCTCGGTCCACCTCCGCGGTCGTTCGAACCAACAGCAAAGCTTCAGCGAAGGCGAACTCGATCTCGAAAGCGTCGCCTACCAGGGAATTCAGCTCACCAACGTGAAGGGCCCGATGTGGGTCGATGAAAGTCGCGCCCTCTTCGGCAAGTGGGCGACCGAACAAACAGGCCAACCCGAACGCCGCGTCTCCGGCAACGTCTACGGCGGCACGATGGTCAGCAACGCCTGGGTCCGCTTCGCCCACACCCCGCAGTATAGCGCCGAAGTCGCGATCGCCGGCGCCGATCTGAACCGCATGATGGTCGAGCGCTTCGGCGCGCGGCAGTCGTTCTCGGGCAAGATCGACGGCAACGTCGCCATCGCTGGCGAAGGCCCGTCGCTCGCCCGTCTCACCGGCGATGGAAAAGTCCACATCCGCGAAGCCAACATCTACGAACTGCCGATCCTGGTCAGCCTGCTGAAAATCCTCCGCCACGGCGCCCCCGACAGCACCGCGTTCAACCAAAGCGACATCGAGTTCCGCATCCAGGGCCCCCACATCACGCTCAGCCGCATCGACTTCCTCGGCGACGTCGTCGACCTCTACGGCTACGGCGAGACCGGCTTCGACGAACACGTGAAACTGCTGTTCCGCGCCGAACTCGGCCCGCGCGAGTACGCCCTACCGATGGTGAAACACATCGTCGGCCAAACGAGCGGCAACCTGATGCAGCTCTACGTCGACGGCACGCTCACCGATCCGAAAGTTACCACCGAAGCCTTCCCCGGCTTCAATCAAATGATCCAGCAAATCCGCACCGATTTTGAGAATGGCAACGGCGCGGCGCCCAGACAAGCAACGCGAACCGACCCGTTTGGCAGGCCGATTGGCAAATGACCAAACGAGCGGTGCGAAGTTTCCCGCATTCGCTGAACCCCGAACCCTGCCCCCTCAAAAAAGCCTATCCTTTAACACCCAACGAACAGCCCCGATCCTCAATCCCTCACCGGAGGCGCAGATCATGAATGTCAGCGCAACCACAGGAGCCTTCGCCAGCGCGGCGGGCGCCCCCCTCTCGCAGCTCGCGGGGGCGGAGACGGAACGAGCCTCGAAAGATGCGTCGGTGCAGCAGCGGCAAGCCAAGTCGGACGCCAAGTCCGAAGCCGCCGCCGGCATCGGCGAGACGGAGCAAGATCAAGGAACATCCGAACGTGACGCCGACGGCCGCCGCCTGTGGGAACTACCCCCCGAAGCCGGCCGCCTTAGCGCGGAACCCTTGCCGCCGATCGAACACCACCAAGTGAAGGACCCCACCGGCATCGCCGGCAACGCGTTAGACCTGACAGGCTGATCTCTTCATTTCCCCTCCCTAGAAGGGAGGGGCCAGGGGAGGGATTCCCGACGCAACCACACCGCAGCCGCCAAGCATCGCACCACGCCAACTACAATTCCCCAACCAACCCGATAGAATAACCCGGCCGCAAGCAATATCTTCCCCACTGCCCACTCAGCCATCTGACTCAGCTCCCCATGCAGTTCACCAAAATGCACGGCGCCGGCAACGACTATATCTATGTCGATTGCTTCCGCCAGCCGACGCCCGCCGATCCCGCCGCGCTTGCCCGCGCGGTCTCCAACCGTCACTTTGGCGTCGGCGCCGACGGCCTGATCCTCATCTGCCCGGCCGACGGCGCCGATGCCGAGATGCGGATGTTCAACGCCGACGGCTCGTACTCTGAAATGTGCGGCAACGGCATCCGCTGCGTCGCGAAGTTCGTCCATGACCACGGCATCGCCGTCCGCGATCAGCTCCGCATCACCTCTGCCGGCAAGCAGTTCCTGCTCGATCTCGAAACCCGCAGTGGAAAGGTCGAACGCGTTCGCGTCGACATGGGCGAACCGATCCTCACCGCCCGCGACATCCCGACGACGCTCGCCGGCGATCCGCCGGTCGACGCCCCGTTTGAAATCGCCGGCCGCACGCTCGCCGTCACCTGCGTTTCGATGGGCAACCCCCACTGCGTCACGTACGTCGACAGCGCGACCGACGAGCTCGTCCTTGGCGTCGGCCCGCAAATCGAAACCGACCCCCGCTTCCCCCGCCGCACGAACGTCGAGTTCATCGAAGTCCTCAATCGCGAAACAGTTCGCCAGCGCACGTGGGAACGCGGCTCGGGCGAAACGCTCGCCTGCGGCACCGGCGCCTGCGCCGTCTGCGTCGCCGGCGTCCTCACCGGCCGCACCGAACGCCGCATCACGTCGAAGCTTCTCGGCGGCGACCTGCAACTCGAGTGGGATGAAGCCACGAATCACGTCTACATGACCGGCCCCGCCGCCGAAATCTTCACCGGCGACTGGCCCGCGTAAGAATCATCACTGCCCACTGCCCACTGCCCACTTAAGATCGGCTCCAAGGATGGACCCCTCCCCCAAACCACTCGATCGCACCCCGCTCTGGATGCGTGCCGCCGGCCTCCTCGCCGCCGGCGGCGTTCGCGCCTGGATGAGCACCCTCGAGTATCAGGCCCTCTTCTACGACCCGAACGTCGATCCCATCCACGGCGTCGGTGGCCAGCGGATTTACGTCTTCTGGCACGAATACATTCTCATCCCGCTCTACATGCGCGGTCACTGCAACCTCACGATGCTGCTCAGTAAGCATCGCGATGCCGACATCCTCTATCGGGTGGCGCACCATCTGGGTTTCGAGTGCGTCCGCGGCTCGACGCACGGCGGCGCCGCCGAAGCGCTGCTCGAACTCTCGCGCCGCGGCCAGCATATGCACCTGGCGATCACGCCCGACGGCCCGCGCGGCCCGCGCCGCAAGCTCGCCCAAGGCCCCATCTACCTCGCTTCGAAGCTCGGCCTGCCAATCGTCCCCTTCGGGATGGGACTCGACCGCCCCTGGCGCGCGAAGAGCTGGGATCGCTTCGCCGTCCCGCGCCCCGGTTCACGCGCCCGCGCTGTCGTCGGGCCGGAGATCTACATTCCGCCGGGGCTGAGTCGTCCCGAACTCGAAGAACGCCGCGTTGGCGTCGAGACGCTGCTCACGCAGCTTTGCGTCGAGGCCGAGGATTGGGCCACCACCGGCGAACGCCGCGAAGGCGCCGTCGCCGTGGTCCGCCAAGGCATCGATCCACAAATCGCGGCCCAGCGCCGGAGCGAACCGAGCCAGCTGCCCGTCGCCGCGGCAGAGCACTCCGCGACGCCCACGCTCAAAGTGACCCCCGACGACGCACGCGCTGCCGGTTAACAGCCGACGCTGCCATATTGAAGTTTGTGGCTCCCTCCCCCTTGAGGGGAGGGCTGGAGAGGGGGGAAGAACCCTGGTACCCGCTGCCGCCACCCCTCCCTAACCCTCCCCTTCAAGGGGAGGGGACCTCAGGATTTTATTTCTCACCCGCACAGGAAGGCGCGCAGCGCGTATTCCAGCAATCCCTTACCCCAAGAACTCCACCGCCCCGGTCTTGATGTCATACATCGACCCGACGATCTTAATCTTCCCGGCCTGTTCCAAGTCGTGCAGGATTTCGCTCTGCGCCCGAATCTGAGCGACCTCGCGCAGCACGTTCGTCCGCGCGACCGCATCGACGAACGCCGGATTCTTCCCCGTCCGCTCACCAGTGAATTCGGTCTTCGCCACGGCCGGTTTGATCCGTCCGAGCAACCCGGTGAGGTAACCAAGCTCCACGTCGTCGATCGCCCCCGCGACGGCGCCGCATGAGGTGTGCCCCATCACGAGCACAAGTTTCGCGCCGACGACGGCGCAAGAAAACTCCATGCTGCCGAGGATGTCGTCATTGATCACGTTCCCTGCGATCCGCGCGTTGAACGTGTCGCCAATCCCCATGTCCAAAATAATCTCGGCCGGCGCCCGCGAGTCGATGCAGCTGAGCAACACCGCCGCCGGGAACTGCCCCGTCGAGCTCGAGATCTGCTCCCGCAGAAAGTTTCTTTCTTGCCGCTCGCCCGTGCGGAACCGCATGTTCCCCGCCTTCACCAGGGCGATGACGTCATCGGGCGTCATTTTATCGCGTTGCTCGCGGGTGAGCGCGTCGTAGGCCATCGCCGGCGCAGCCGTGGCGCCCACGGTTCCGGCCGCAGCGACGGCGCCGCAACAACCGAGAAACCCACGCCGATTCCTGGTGAACAAAGAAGAATCGCGCCCCATCGTGCGGCCCCTAGAAAGACGAATTTGCGGTGAAAGTGGACTACGCTCAGGGGAAACATAGCACATTGGCTAGGTCGCTCATGGTTTGCCGAGAATCGCTCGCGAGCACACGCGATTCATCGGCACAACCCGCATATCCCGGCCCATCACAAAGCGCTCACCGAAGCAACAGCTGGCGAACCAAGCCGCAACGCCCATTTAGCCTCGCCGCTCGCGGCGGGCGGGAACGACCGCACCGGCCCGCTCCCAAACAGTCAACCGACGCGGCAGACGCACTTCCATCCGAAACGTTTGCACCAGCGCCCGCTTCAGTTGGCTCCATCGGTCGTAGGCGTGCAGCAGCGGCAACGAGCAGCCGACAAGCGCGGCCAATCCCGTCCCGCCAAGCACGTTCCCAAGCGTCGGCGAATGGAACGTCGATGTGGCGACGGCTGCTCCAGCGAGCGAAAGCGATCCCGCAAGCATCAACGCTAATCCGATGAACTGGGCGCATCGATTTGCGGGACCGCTCGCCGCATGCTTGGAACTGGCGGCCGCTTTCGGCCCTTGAGTTGCAGACTTGCGAGCGATTACGAAGGCGTGGGTGGAAAGATTCGACGAATGCCGCGAGTCCGATCGCCGGCGAAACCACACCAAACCCCCGCAACAAGGACACGGCGCATCACGCGTCAGCGACGGCTCAATCCGAAAGCGGCTCCCGCATACTTCGCAGCGACCGCAATCACCCTCGGGCGTTCTCGAAGAAGGTAGCATCGAAAAAATTCTCGTCGTGCGGCCGTGGTAAAAGTCGGCTTGGAATGATGCCGCCGATTGTACGCTGTCGCGATCGTCCGCACGATCTTCGCCCCTCAAGCGGCGGAATTGGCCGCGTCAAAAAACAAAAACTTCGTTGCTGAAAACGGCCACTCACTTTGCTAGGTTGCAGGTTCGCCGCAACGCCGTTGGGCGATCCGTGGCGCAGCTGCTGCGTCTAGCTGTACAGAGCTAGTACGCGACCGACGGTGCGATGGAGCAAGCTACTGGAAGCGACAAACGATGCGACATTAGGGCCGCAAATAGCCGCGTCGCAACCCTAACGGTGAAGTAGACTTACAGCGATAAATTGCCTAAATTGCCAGCTCGTGTCGCGTAAAATCGACTTTGCGACACGAGGCGACAAGCGACACGACATCAAGCGACACGACATCAAGCGACCCGACACCAAGCGACCCGACACTCAAAATCCTCCGCCATGGCGAATCCCGACTCCAGTTCTGCTCCCGCCGATAACGACGCTCCCGACCGCTGGCGGGAAGTCCGCTTTCGCCACTCGCCGTCGTTCGTCGACGTGCTCCGCGAGGCCCGCTGCTCGCTCCTCGTGTCGACCTATCAGGCCGGCAAGCTCCTGTCGATCGGCCTCGCCGACGGCAAGCTTCACTTCTCGTTCCACAACTTCGATCAGGCGATGGGCGTCGCTGTCTCGCCGCGGCAATTGGCGGTCGGCGCGAAGGGACAAATCTGGTTCCTGCAAAACAACTCGCAGCTCGCCCCCAGCATTGAACCGGCCGGCCGGTACGATGGCTGTTACCTCGCCCGCACCGCGCACGTCACCGGCGGCATCCACTGCCATGAGATGGGCTGGGGCGGCGAACGCGGCGACGAACTGTGGGTCGTCAACACGCTTTTCTCGTGCCTGTCGACGCTTCACGGCGACTTCAGTTTCGTTCCCCGCTGGCGACCGTCGTTCATTACGAACCTCGCCGGCGAAGATCGCTGCCACATGAACGGCCTCGCGATGGATCGCGGCCGACCGCGCTTCGTCTCGATGATGTCGCAGACGGACACCGCCGCCGGCTGGCGGCCGACGAAAAGCACGAGCGGCGTCATTCTCGATGTCGCCAGCGGCCAGCCCGTCACGCACGGCCTCGCGATGCCCCACTCGCCGCGCTGGTATGGCGAGCGGCTGTGGGTGCTTAACTCGGGCTTCGGCACGCTCGAAGTCGTCGACCCCGCGAGCGGTCGTCGCGACGCAGTCGCCGGCATGCCCGGCTACACTCGCGGCCTCGGCTTCAGCGGCCCGTTCGCGTTCATCGGTCTCTCAAAAATTCGTGAGACGGCCGTCTTCGGCGGCGTGCCGATCGCCGAGCATCGCCACGAACTCAAGTGCGGCGTCGGCGTCGTCGACCTCCGCACCGGCAAGCCAGTCGCTTCGCTCGAATTCGAAAGCGGCGTCGAAGAAATCTTCGACGTCCAAGTGCTTGAGAACACCGTTTGCGCCTCGCTCTGCGGCCCGCGGCCCGATCAAGACGGCGCTCAAGATATTTGGCTCGTCCCGCGCCCCGACCAAGTCGAGCAACTCGCAGCGACTTCTACGGTCGGCGGTCGCGCCGCGGCGGGCGGCAATCGCGGTCCTGCATTTCCCACGGCTGAAGCCCATGCCTTCGGCGGCAGCGACGTCACGCTCAGCGACGCCCAATTCCAAATGGTGCTCAATCAGGCCCTCCGCCTGCAGCGCGAACGTCACATCGGCGAGGCGATCGAGCTCTTCCAACGCGCCACGGCTGCCCGGCCGCAATCGGCCGAAGCCTGGAACCATCTCGGCAACGCGCTGCAAGACGCCGGTCAGCAAGAGCAAGCCCTTGAGTGCTACCGCCTGGCGGCCGAGGCGAACCCGACGTTCGGCCCTGCCCTGCAAAACTTTGGTTATCTCCTCGTCGCGCAAGGCCGCGTCGACGAAGGTCGCCAGCGTCTCGAAGAAGCCCAGCGAGTCCAGCCGGCGCCGGTGAATCACGTCCTCATCGCGACGGCGCTGCCGGTAGTGTACGAATCAATCGAAGACGTTCGTGAGCGCCGCGAGAGTCTTCTCGCTCGCGTACAGAAAGTCGTCGATGACGGCGTCACGATCGACACCACCGCGACGCTCGTTCCGACAAACTTCTTCGCCGCGTACCAAGGCGAGAACGATCGCGACCTTCACGCAAACCTCGGCCGCATCTATCGCGGCGTCGATCTCACCAAGGGGCGAACGATCGACAAGTCACGCCCCCGTCCGCGGATCGGTTTTCTTTCGGCCTATTTTCGCGACCACACGATCGGCCGGCTCAACATCGGGCGCCTCGAGCGCCTCAACCGCGACAAGTTTGAAACGGTCGTCCTTTCTGTCGGCCGGCATCAAGACGCGCTCGCCGATCGCTTCCGCCAGGCGGCCGACAAGTATGTCGAGATCAACCGCGACGTCGCTGCGGCCCGCCAGTTGATCGCCGACCAAGGGCTCGATCTGCTGTTCTTCGCCGACGTCGGCATGGACGCGCTCAGCTACACGCTCGCCTTCTCGCGAATGGCGCCCGTGCAGGCCGTCACGTGGGGGCATCCCGTCACCACCGGCAGCTCGACGATGGACTTTTTTCTCTCGGGAAAGGAACTCGACGGCCCCGACGGCGAGGGGCACTACACGGAACGCTTGGTGCGCTTACCGAACCTCGCCACCTATTACTTCCGTCCGCAGTTAGCCTCGCCCGCGAAGAGCCGCGCCGATCTCGGCCTCTCGCCCGATGCGAACCTTTACATCTGCCCGCAGACGCTCTTCAAGTTCCACCCGGCGTTCGACGAACAGCTTGCCGGCATCTTGCGGCGCGACCCCCGCGGCGAGTTGGCCCTCATCGAAGGCCGCACCGCGAATTGGACGCGGCTGCTGCGCGAGCGCTTCGCACGGAGCATGCCCGACGTGATCGATCGCATCAAGTTCTTGCCGGCCTTGCCGAACGAAGACTTCTTGCAGCTACTCGCCCTCGCCGACCTGATGCTCGACCCGCCGCAGTTCGGCGGCGGCAACACCAGCTACGAAGCCTTCGCCGTTGGCACGCCGATCGTCACCTGGCCCGGCGAACTGATGCGCAGCCGCATTACGCACGCCCTCTACGCGAAGATGGGGATCAATTCGCTCACCGTCGACTCGGGCGAGGCCTATATCGCCCGCGCGGTGGAGCTCGGCACGAACGCGAAGCTACGGCAAGCGATCCGCGCGGAGATTCTCGCCAAGTGCAGCGTGCTCTACGAGGACGACGCCGAAGTCCGCGACTTCGAGCACTTCCTCCTCACGGCGACGGGGCGATGAACGTGAACGCCGCGCCGACGGAACGGCCTGCGCGCAGCGGTCGCGTCGACTGTCTGCTGGCGATCGGCGGCGCCGTCGCGCTGACGGCGACGCTTGGCCTCACGCGGCTCGCGGCAACCGACGTGGCCGATGCACTCACCCGCAACACGGTGCGGCTCTCGCTCGCGTGGTATGCCGCAGCGCTCTTCATGATGATGCGGATGCAGCGCGACGACTGGGCCATTCGCACGCGCTTAGGCCAAGTCGCCCGTTGGTGCTGGACCTGGGGCGTCGTCGTGTTCCTCGTCCATCTGGCGATGGCGTTTCACTACTTTCACGGCTGGTCGCACGCCCATGCGTTCGAAACGACCCGCCAGGCGAGCGGCGTCGGCGAGGGCGTCTTCGTCTCCTACTTCTTCACGCTTTGGTGGACGTTCGACGCAGCGGTATGGTGGGCGGCCCCCCGCTGGTATGCTGACAGGCCCGCGTGGATCGGTCGCACGCTCCACCTGTTTATGTTGTTCATCGTGTTCAACGGCATGGTCGTCTTCGAATCGGGAACGATTCGCTGGGCCGGCGTCGTGCTGTTCATCGCCCTCCCCGCCGCGTGGCTGCTGAGCCGACGCCCCCGCCTGGATCACGCCGTATGACCGCCTCGAACGCCGAACCGTCGGCCCTTGCCGCTCCGTCAAGCTCCGGCCTCGTGGCGTGGACGCCGTTTTACTACGGCTGGGTAAACGTCTTCGCCGCCGCGCTGATGATGCTCGCGACGCTGCCCGGACGCACGCAGGGGCTCGGCCTCATCACTGAACCGCTGCTGGCCGATCTTCAACTCAAGCCGACCACGTTTGCTCAGATCAATCTTTGGGCGACGCTCATCGGCGCCCTCTTTTGTTTGCCGGTGGGACGCTGGCTCGATCGCAGCGGAGCGCGACTGGTGCTCGTCGTCCTCGTGTTCGGACTCGGCGCCGTCGTCCTCGGCATCAGCCGCGTTGAAACGACCCTTATGCTCTTTCTGCTGATCACCGCAACCCGCGCCATCGGCCAGAGCGCCCTCTCGGTGGCGAGCATCGCGCTGGTCGGCAAATGGTTCCAGCGTCGCATCAGCATCGCGATGGGTTTTTACGCGCTGCTCGTCGGCTTCATGTTCGTGATTGCGTTTGGGCTCGTCGGGTATGCCGTGCAGACGCAAGGCTGGCGGACCGCCTGGGGAGAAATCGGCATCGTCCTGTTGGCGGGGTTCGCCCCCGCGGCGTGGTTGCTGGTTCGCAGCACGCCGGAAAGCGTCGGCGTGAAGTCTGACGATGCGAGCACGGTCGAAGCCGTTCCTACAGGCCTGACTCTCTCAGAGTCGCTGCGAACGCCCGCCTTCTGGATCTTCGCACTCGCCACGTCGATCTACGGACTCGTTTATTCAGGCTTTGGACTGTTCAACCAATCGATCGTCGAGCAACTCGGCTTCACCGCGGAGGACTACCACAAGACGTTGATCATCGCGACGTTCGTTGGACTCGCCACGCAACTGGTCGGCGGTTGGCTTGGTTGGAAGTGGTCGCTCCGCGGACTGATGATGCTCGCAATGGGCCTCTACGGCGCGTCGCTGCTGTGGCTCCCTTCGGTCACGGGACGTTCGGAGCTCTTTTCGAATGCCGTGCTGATGGGCGCCGCCGGCGGCATGGTGACGGTCGTCTTCTTCGCCATCTGGCCCGAGCTGTTTGGCCGCCGCCACCTCGGCCTCATCCAAGGCGCCGCGCAGCTCCTCACCGTACTCGCTTCTGCGGTTGGCCCGCTGCTCTTCGCCGAGTGCTTCGCCCGTACGGCCTCGTACAACGCGATGTTTTACACGCTGGCCCCGGCGGTGCTGATCCTCGGCCTCGCCGCGTGGTTCGTCCCGCGTCCCAAGCTAACCTAACGCCGGATCGCTGAGCCCCCACTGCCCCGTTTCGACGCACCCGGCAAATCGCCGTTCAAACCCTGCATCGCCGTCGACGAACACCGAGAGATCGTACCACCGATCGCTGTCCGTCAGATCGATCGCAATCGTCGTCGCCTTCCCCGCAGGAAGTTGCAACGCCTCCGGCGGCGCGCCATACGCGTGGTCGATAATGCTCACCATCGCCGGCCGATCGCCGACGTTGCGCAGCGTCAGCTCGATCGCCCCCGACGCCTGCTTCGAACTGCGCGAGTTCGTCGGCTCACCGAGAGTCACTTCCACCGGCGATTGGGCGCCCTCGCCGCGGAACCGGCGGAAGAAGCCGTTGGGGCCATGCACCTCGACGTCGTACTGCTCTTTCGGAAAGCTGCCGACCTTCCACGAGTCGGCCAGTTTGTCGCCAGCCTTTACGGCATAGTTGCGCACCCGCAACTCGTCGTCGTGCCGGCTGTAGGCGATGAACGGCGCGCCGGCCGAGCGCTCGCCAAACCGCTCGTTCCCAGCCGCGAAGCGAATGCTCAGCTCCCCGGTCTGTGAATCGACGGCGCCGTTGACGGCGAGTTCATACGGCAGCGGCGCCGCAGGCCGCTGCCCTGCTTCTTGCCGCGGCATCACATCGCTGCTGTTTGGCGCCTTCCGCATCGCTGCGATCTCGTCGGCCGACAACGCATGGAAGTCCGCCGGCGGCGCCTTGAACTGCGCCTGATGGATCCCCTCCAAGAACTGATCGCGGTCGGGATACGGCAGCTCGACCGCGCCGGTCGGCGGCTCCGGCTTGAACGCGGACGTGAGGTCGCCGCACACGGTGCGCCGCCACTCGCTGATGTTCGTTTCCTTGACCGGCTTCCCCGTACGGTGCTCGAGCAGATGTTCGAGGAACTGCAGCACCGACGTGTGGTCGAACACCTCCGAGCAAACGGCTCCGCCCCGACTCCAGGGCGACGCAATGACCATCGGTACGCGGTAGCCAAGCCCGATGGGGCTGTCGCGGCAATCATCCAGACCCTTCCGCTTCGACTCCTGCTCGCGCGTGACGTACTCGACGGCCGCATCGATGCCGTCGGAGACCTTGCCCGCGTCAGCCTTGCCCGGAGTAGGCGGCACGAACGGCGGCACATGATCGAAGTAGCCGTCGTTCTCGTCGTAGGTGAGGACGAACACGGTTTTCTTCCACACCTCGGGCCGCCGCGTGAGAATCTCCAGCACCTCGGCCAGATACCACGCCCCGTACCACGGCGAGCCTGGATGATCTGAAAATCGCTCCGGCGCCACCAGCCAAGAGACGGTCGGCAGCTTGTCGTTGTCGACGTCATGCCGGAATTGATGGAGGACGTCGCCCTTGGGGACTTCCATCGTCCGCGGCGTCCCTTGGTCGTCGTACGCCATCTCGACGACCGAGTGGTAGTCTGGATCGCCGCTATTGGTAGTGAAGGCTCGCTCGTGGATTTGCTGACATTCGGGCGAGAGCAACTTGAAGTTTTCCTCGTTCCACTGCTCAAGCTCTGCTTCAATCGCCAAGAGCTTGCTCTTATCGACGCCCAGCTTGAACCATTCCTTTACGCTGATCTTCGCCTCGATCTGCGCCTGCTCGTAGCGGGCGATCCTTTGCCGAAGTTTCTCGGCTCGTAGCCGCAGATATTGTCGATGGGCCGGCGAGAACCGCACGCCGTACTGCGTGAACCACTCGATCGGATTGTCCGTAAAGTTAGCGAGCCACGCTTCCGCTTCGCCATGCAGGCCGGTCGAGACGCTGATCTCGTTCTGATAGATCTTCCATGGCACTCCCGCCGCTTCGAGACGCTCGGGGTACGTCTTCCAGCTTGCCTCGCGATCGTAGTTGACGTCGGAGTTCTGTACGCAGGCCCACGAGTCGGGCGACGGTTGCTCGCGGATCGTGCCGGTCCACAGGTGGAGCCGGTTGGGCGTCGTCCCGGTCAACGACGAGCAGAAGTTCTGATCGCAGACCGTGAAGGCGTCGGCCAGGGCGTAATAGAACGGGATGTCTTCCCGATTGTAGTGCCCCATCGTGAGCGGCATGTCGCGGAACTCTTCGTGACCCGACGCCTTTGCCGGCAGCCACTGGTTACACTGGCCGCCGTTGCGGGCGTCGACCTGATCGGTCCAGCTATGCGGCAGCGAGCCCATCCAAGTGGCGTTCGTCTCCTTGATGTTCAGCCGAAACGGCACGTAGCTGGCGCCAGCGTTGTTCGTCTGCACCCACACCGGGTTGCCGTTAGCTAGCGTCAGCGCTCGCGGGTCGTTATAGCCCCGCACGCCGCGGAGCGTACCGAAAGCGTGGTCGAACGACCGGTTCTCCTGCATCAGGATCACCACGTGCTCAGCGTCGAGGTAGGTGCTCCCCGGCTCCGGCCCGATCGCCAGCGCCTTCTCAATCGAGCCATGCAGCGCCGCCCACATCCCGGCGCCAGACAGGAAGGCTGCCTTCTTGAAGAACTCTCGTCGCGTATCCATCAGCTAGGGTTCTCGAATCAGTTCGATGGGTGATGCTAGCGAGGCCGGCCGCCGTCGCCACATCTATTATGATTGCCCGTTTGCAACTGCTGAAGTAGGGCGATGTGCGCAATTTGGGCGGCATTCTCGGTTCGCCTCTCGCGGCCTGCACGCGTTTGTCAGCGTATTCTCCGTTCATGAAGGCTTGTCGAGCAATCCTCACGGTATTTCGCGCTTGGCCGTTCACCCCCCTCACGCTAAGCTACCCCCGCGCCGCCTGAGAGGTCGACTTCACACGTTGCGCAAATTGCAGGTACGAATGTCGCGTCATGACGACGCGGCGAGGCACGGAGGCCGTCGTTGAGATGAAGTATTTTGCGCAGGCGCTGAGAGATGCATCGCGACACAAAACGGTGCTGGCCGCGGCAATCGCATGCTCGCTGGCCGTGGCGGTGTTGTGGAGCCTGAACATCGCGGCCCTCTTTCCGATCATTCAGACGACGCTGAACGGCGAGTCGCTCCAGTCGTGGAATCAGGAGCGAATCGATCGCGCCGAAACCGATCTCGCGACGCACGAAGCTGAACTCGCCGATATCGAAAGGCAGCTGCTGGCCGCGAATCCTGCTCAGCGGCAAACGCTCGAAATTGAGCGCAGTAAAACGAATGCGCTTGTCACGCGCGATAGGCTCACGGCCGAGTGGGCCGGCCGCATCCAGCCAATTTTTGAGCGCTGGATGCCGTCCACGCCATTCTCAACGGTTGTGCTCGTCGTCTGCGTCATTGTGGCCGCCACGGCGGTCAAGCAACTGTTGGCCGTAATGAATCAGATGCTCGTGGCGTACGTTTCGCAGAGCATCGCCCGCGACGTGCGGAGCCGCGTGTTCAACAAAGCGCTGGCGCTTGATCGACCGCAGTTCAACAAGCAGGGCGTCAGCGGCTTCACCGCCCACATCACGCACACGACCGACATGCTGGCGCAGGGGATCACCGCCTTCTACGGCGGCGCCGTCACCGAGCCGTTGCGGATCATCACCTGCCTCATCCTCGCCGCGTTTATTTCGTGGCGGCTGACGCTGGCCTCGCTGATTTTCGCGCCCCTCGCGGCGTTCCTGATGCTGCACCTCAATCGCCGCATTCGCTCGCTCTCGTACCGCGTGCTCGACCGCTCGCTCGGCTTCCACCACATCATGATCGAGGTCTTCAACAGCCTCAACACGGTGCAGGCCTACTCGATGGAAGACTTCGAGCGCAAACGCTTCCGCGAAGCGACCGGCGCCATCAAGCGGACCGCGCTCATGGCGACGTTCTACAACACCCTGTCGAGCCCGATTACCGAACTGCTCGGCATCGGCATGCTCTGCACCGGCCTGTGCGTCTCGTCATACCTCGTCATCTTCCGTGCGACGTCGATCTTCGGCATCCCGATGACCGACACGCCGTTCGAGCCGGCGATCATCACCGTCTTCTTCGGCGCTCTCATCGCGGCGGCCGATCCACTGCGAAAGCTGTCGGCCGTCATTACCGGTCTTAATACCGGTATGGCCGCCGCGAATTTGCTCTATCCGATGCTGGAGATGGAATCAGGTCTCAAAGAACCGTCCGTTCCTAAGCAGCTTCCCTCGGCTCACAAACAGGTCGAGTTTCGCAACATCAGCTTCAGCTACGACGGTCTGCAGCAGGTCCTCGACGACGTAACCCTCACCGTGAAACGGGGCGAACATCTGGCGATCGTCGGCCCGAACGGCGGCGGCAAGAGCACGCTCATCAGCCTGTTGTGCCGTTTCTACGATCCGCAGGAGGGCGAGGTGCTCATCGACGGCGTCTCGCTCCGCGACTTGCCGCTGAGCGAAGTTCGCCGCAAGATCGCCCTCGTCACGCAGCAGACCGAGCTCTTCAACGAAACGATCCTCCACAACATTCGCTACGGCCGCTGGGATGCGACCGAAGCGGAAGTGATCGCCGCCGCGGAACTCGCGCGGGCCCATGAATTCATCAGCGGCTTCACCGACGGCTATCAAACCGTCGTCGGCGCCAACGGCCAACGCCTCAGCGGCGGCCAGCGGCAGCGGATCTCGCTTGCCCGCGCCTTCTTGAAGAACGCCGACATCCTCATTCTCGACGAAGCGACGAGCCAGATCGACGTCGACAGCGAACGGCTGATTCACGACGCCCTCGACGACTACGGCCGCGAGAAGACGATGATCATGATCACCCACCGCGAAAGCACGCTGTCGCTCGCCGACAAGGTGGTGCGGGTGGAGTACGGCAAGATCGAACAAGTGAAGCACGAATCTCGTGCGGCGTAGGTTGCTGTATTTCTAGCCCCGGGCTCCGCCCGGGGGCGCCTCTACGCAGGACGACGCGTAGCGGTAGGCAAGCCGACCCCCTGGCGGAGCCAGGGGCTAGGGGCAAGCAAGGCTTACGCCTGTTTCAACCGTGAGATGCCAAACCCCGACTTGCCGAACCCATTGCCGTTGTAGAGCAAGTAGGTCTCCGCACCTTGCTGCTGCACCCAGCAGTACTCCATCATCTCGGCGTCCCACCCCGCATCGCCCATCGAGATGCCGACCGCATCGTCGCGGCGGGTCCACTCGAGGCCGTCGTTCGATTCTGCGTAGCCAAGCCGATAGGCCTGCTGCGGCCGCGTGCGGTAGTCGGTCGTTGAGCGGTACGAGTAAAACATTCCGTAGCCGGCGCCGCGGCGAAAGACGCAGGGCCGGCCGATCGCCTCGCCGTGGGCCGCCTCGACGCACGAGCGGCCAGTGATCCGCCAGCGGATGCCGTCGGGCGATTCGGCGTACTTCACGTGGTAGCTCGGCTCCCAACGGTCGTGAATCAGCTGCCAGCCGGTGCACGAGATGTACCACATCCGCCACTGGCCGCCATCTTGCAGCACGCAAGGCGCCGTCGCGAAGAAGGGTTCGTCGAGGCTGCGATCGATGAGCGGCCCGGTCGCGTAGCGTTCGAACGACTCGCCGCCGTCGCGACTGACGGCCATGCCGATCGACAGTCGATACGGCACCGTGCCGACGACGTTCCAGCCAATGTAGTAGAGCCGCTGCTCAGCGCCGTTGTTGACGAGCCACGACGGCATGACGCCGCTGTCGTCGAACGAACCGGCGGGTCCAAGCTCAAGCACCGGCTGCGGATCGAATGCTATCACCTGCGGCGGCTGGTTCTCACTCAAGCCGGCGAGATCGACGCGCAGCCGCGCGATCCGCGACTTTCCCGCAGCGTCGCGCGTGCTCACATAGACGCGCCACTCTCCTGGCCGGCTGGCGTCGACGACGGGGAGCGTCGCATGCGTGTGCGCCCACTCCGCTTCACCTGCCGGCTGCCACACAACGCCGAGCTTTTCCCATTCCATGGTGTGCATCCAATCCGTTTGCAGCGCTTCGATTCGCGAAAGGCGCCGCATTCAATATCGCCCGCTTAGAAATCGATGTCAGCGCTCGACACCTTCGAAGCCTTCGTCGCATCGGCCTTATAGAGCGACCACGCCTCGGTGTCTTTGGTGATGTTCGCCCCCATGCCAATGAGCGTTCCCTCGCCGAGCGTGATCTGATCCTTCAGCGTCGCGTTAACGCCGAGGAACGAATACTTGCCGATGCGGCAGTGCCCGCTGATCACGACGTGCGACGTGATGAACGTGTGGCTTTCAACCGTCGAATGGTGGCCGATGTGGTTGCCACTCCAAATAACGACGTTGTCGCCGATCGCTGCAAAAGGCTGAATCGTATTATCTTCCAAAATAAAACAGTTGTCACCAATCTGCTGCTCGGGGAATGTCGTCGCCCGGCTGCTGACGTACGAGATCAACTCGTAGCCTCGCGACTTGAGATCGTTGTAAATTCCCTCGCGTAGCCGGTTCATCTTGCGATGCGACATCGGCGCGAAGGCGCTCACTTGGCTCGACGGGTAACGCTGTTCGAGATCCTCGAGCGCCACGATCGGCAGCCCCTCAAATTCTACCTCGGCCGGCAAGAACTCGCGATGGACCGTAAACGCCACGACGCGGTGCGGGCTATCATGCCGCAAATAAAAATGGGCGAGCGAGGCAAAATCCTTCACGCCGAAGATGACGACGTCGGCCATGGTTCACCTCGGTTCCCGATAAACGTACGTGGTGTATTCGTAGAGTCCGTAGTCGGCGCGGAAGCGGATGTGCCGGCTCAGCCGTTGCCGCAGGAAGGCCGCGAGTTGGTCGAACGGCAGGTGAAACAGGTCGTCTCGCTCCCAATCGACGTGCTTCGACATCACGTTGAACGCCAGCCCGCGTCGAGCGGCGGGAAAGACGCGCTCGAGCAGCCGCTGCGTGTACTCCCACATGGCATCGAACGTCATCCCCCGTTTCTCGGTGAGGACGCCGTTCATCACGATGTAATCGACCTCGGGGAGCGGCGCGGCGTCGGCGAGCGCGTCGAGGCAGTGGAACTCGACGCCGGGAAACTTCTGCTGCGAGAGTTCCACGAACTTCGACGACGCATCGAGCCCGATGTACCGCAGGTCGCTGCTGCCCTGCTCTTGCATGTACTGCCAGAGGTGGGCCGTCCCACAGCCAAAGTCGAGCAAGCTCACGCCCGGTTGCTGGGCGTCGGCGCCGAGGAGTTCAAGCATCACGCGATAGCGGGTCGCGGCGTCGTGCGGGTTTGGCCAATCGACTCCCAAATGGGTGTCGCCATGCCGCTCCAGGCACCCTTCGTAATGCTCGATCAGCGATTGATAGTCGACCTGCTCCATCCGTAGCGTTTTCCCAAAGTGGCGGGCATTTGACAACCGGCAAAGTTTTTCGAGGCCGTACCAGCTTGATAACTGGGGTGCCACTGGCATCCTGCCAGTGCTGAAGTGCAGACCCGTTCGGCAGTTCTCACTGGCAGGATGCCAGTGGCACCCATCCAAGCAATTTCTACGAACTACGCCCGCGGCGCGCGGTAGGCGGGAAAGAATTTTGTCCCCACTGGCGCTGTGGCAGCAAGCCGCTCGTGGGCGTCATGCTGCAAGATCCGCCCGCAGAGGTAAACGGGCCGCGTTTCGGTCGACCATCCTTGCTTGAACCGCGTCAGGCCCGAGTCGCTGGCACTCGTCCCGGCGCCGGCGCCGAGGGCCGCCCAGCGGACGCCCTGCTCAGCGAATTGCTGCAGCGCCGTCGAAAAAATCGCGAACGACGCCGCCAGGCCGTAGCCCCGCTCGTTGTAGGCGCCGAGGTGGTAGTAGGCGACTCCGCGGTCGACATACCAGAGCGTCATCCCGCAAATCCCCTCCGCGTCGACGGCCGCGAACGCCTGGAACCCCGGCACGGCGAATTGCTTGGCGAATGACGTGGGAGAGAAACGAGCAATTCCCTGGATGCCATGCCGCTCGATGAGACAATCGTAGAGCCCTTGCCAGGCTTGCAACGCCGCCGCGTCGTCGGGGACGACGTTCCGCACCTCGACGTTCCTCAGCCCTTTGCGAATGTTGCGGCGATGGTGGCTGTCGACGATCTCATCAAGCGGCCGACTGAGGTCGGTCGCGAAGTGTTGCTTGTAGACGTAGCACACATCTGGAAACGTTGCCGCGAGCAATTCGGGCGACGCTTCCGCAAACGAATCGGTCACGCCATAAACGCAAATGAACCGCTGCGCGAGCGCTGCGAGATCGCCGCTCAACTCATTCCAGTCGCGGCACGCGAGCAGCGGATAAGGGCCAACGGCGTCTTGCCCAGCGGCGCCGGGAATCGCTTGTCCGAGCAAGAATCCGCCCGCTCGCGGCAACTCGATCACTTCGCCGAACTCGCTGAGCGACTCCGCATACGCCCGGCTCGCGTAGCCGGCCGCCGCGCTCATGCCGAACCGCCGACGATGTGATCCGGGTTCAGCGGCTCCTTGAGCACATCGAGCAAGTAGCGGCCGTAGTCGTTGTTGATCGCGCTGCCGAGCCGTTCAAGCTGCTGCGCGTCGATGAACCCTTTGCGGAACGCGATCTCTTCGATGCACGCGATCTTCAGGCCCTGGCGGGCTTCGATTGTTTGCACATACTGGGCCGCTTGCAGCAGCGTCTCGTGCGAACCAGTGTCGAGCCACGCGAAGCCGCGGCTGAACCGTTCGACCCGCAGGGCCCCGCGCTCCAGATAGACGCGGTTCACGTCGGTGATTTCGAGTTCGCCGCGCGGCGAGGGTTTGAGGTTCGCCGCAATGTCGACGACCGTGTTGTCGTAAAAGTAGAGCCCCGGGACGGCGTAGTTCGACTTTGGCGCCGTTGGCTTTTCTTCGAGCGACAAAACCCGGCCGTCGCCGTCGAACTCCACGACGCCGTAGCGCTGCGGATCTTTCACCGGGTAGCCGAAGATCGTCGCTCCCTCCTTGCGCCCCGCGGCGTCCATCAGCATCGCGTGGAAGCTTTGACCGTAGAAGAGGTTGTCGCCCAGCACGAGCGCGCAGTGGTCGTTGCCGACGAACTCGCGGCCGATGATGAACGCCTGAGCCAAACCTTCAGGGCGCGGCTGGACGGCGTATTGAATCGAGAGGCCGATCTCGCGGCCGTCGCCGAGCAACCGTTGGAAGCCGCCGATGTCCTCGGGCGTCGAGATGAGCAGCACCTCGCGGATGCCCGCGAGCATCAGTACCGACAGCGGGTAGTAAACCATCGGCTTGTCGTAAACCGGCAGCAACTGCTTGCTCGCCGCCCGCGTGAGCGGATAGAGCCGCGTCCCCGCCCCGCCGGCGAGGATGATTCCCTTCTTGAAATACGTGGCGTGCGACATGGCGGCGGATCGATTTTTCGAGGCGGCGAAATATTCAACAGTGCGGCGCGATCATTCGCCCTTAGCCGGACCGCCACGCGGTCCGGAGCGCCCACAGTCTACCGCGATTCGCCCGCCAGCCCCAGCCGCTCGCGCTGATAGTCTCCGCTCGAGATTCGGCCGACCCACTCGCCGTTTTCAAGGTACCAAGCGACCGTCGTTGCGAGGCCTTCCTCAAACGTCCGCTGCGGTTCCCAGCCCAACTCCCGACGAATCTTCGTGGCGTCGATCGCGTAGCGGCGATCGTGGCCCGGGCGGTCCTTGACGAAATTGACCAAGGAGTCGCATGGAAAATGGGGCAAATCGGGCCGCAAGTGATCGATCAGCCGGCAGATTAGACGCACGACGTCGAGGTTGGCCCGTTCGCTGTTGCCGCCGATGTTGTAGGTCTCGCCCGGCACGCCGCGCTCTGCCGCGGCTCGCAACGCCCGGCAGTGGTCGTCCACATACAGCCAGTCACGCACGTTCAGCCCGTCGCCGTACACCGGCAGCGGCTTCCCCTCGAGCGCGTTGAGGATCATCAGCGGGATCAGCTTCTCGGGAAACTGGTAGGGCCCGTAGTTGTTCGAGCAGTTCGTCACCAGCGTCGGCAGGCCGTAGGTGTGGTGATAGGCCCGCGCGAGATGATCGGACGCCGCCTTGGACGCCGAGTAAGGCGACCGCGGCGAGTAGGGGGTCGTCTCGACGAAGGCCCCGTCGTCGCCGAGCGAGCCGAAGACTTCGTCCGTCGACACATGCAGAAAGCGAAACGCTTGTTGCCGTTCGCTGGGGATCGCTCGCCAGTAGTCGCGCGCCGCGTGCAGCAGCGTAAACGTCCCCACGACGTTCGTCTGCACGAAGGCCGCCGGGCCGTCGATTGAGCGGTCGACGTGCGACTCAGCCGCGAGGTGAATCACCGCGGTCGGCTGCTCGGTCTTCAGCAACTCGGCGACGAGCGCTTCGTCGGCGATATCGCCCTGTACGAAGCGATGCCGCGGCTCGTCGATGACCGGCTGCAGCGAATCGAGATTCCCCGCATACGTCAACTTGTCGAGCGTGACAACGCGCGTCGCCGGTTCCTCGGCGATGATCTGTCGAACCAGGCAACTGCCGATGAAGCCGGCGCCGCCGGTGATGAGGTAGGTTCGAGTCATGCACTCCAGCCGTCGGGGCCTGCCAATCGAAGTTTAGGCGGCCCGCTTCAGCCGCGTCGCTAAATCCTGGGGCGCTTCTTCCGGAACTTCGCGGCCCAGGAACTTGTCGAGCCGGCTGCGGAACTGCTTCCAGGGCCGCATGATCTCCCGCACGACGCGATACGAGGTCATGTCGACCATCGCTTCGTAGCGTTCATTCAGCTCGGTCAGCTGACGGTTTTCACTCTCCAGGCCCTCGACGTACTGATTAACGACGCGCGCCTGGTCGACCTCGTGCATCAGCCAGTGGAGCGTATTATAGCGATGTTTGTAGATTTCATCGCGGTACTTGCCGCCGAAGTGGTGGTCGATCATCGAGAACATCCGGAACGTCAGCATCAGCTGCCGCCCTCGGTCCATCCCGGTCCACAGTCCGCCGGCATGCTTGCGGTAGGCCGACATCGGCTCCTTCGTGAACCCGATGTTGCCGTGGGCGGCGTTTAGGATGTTCAGCGGCCAGTCGCCGAGATTGGTCTGCGTGAACCAGTCCGGCAGCCGATCGAACAGGCGGTTCCGGAACATGCAGCCGCTGGTCGGGATAAAGTTATCCTCCAGCAGATCGTGGATCGTTGCTTCTTCGCGATCGAAGTTGTCGGGCCACACGTCGGCGCCGGTGATTCCGTCCGAATAGATGCACTTCACGGGATGGAAGTGGATCGCCCAGTCGGGCCGCTCGTCGAGCTTATCGGCCTGAATCTGCAACTTGTTCGGGTTGAGAAAGTAATCGTCACCCTCCAGGATCACGACGTACTTACCGCGGCATTCAGCGAACGTGTTGACGAAATTCGGCGAGCCCCCTTGGTTCTTGGATGGCAACCGCGGGCGGATGGTCTCCGGATAACGGCGGGCGAAATCGCGGACGATCTCGCGGGTGCGGTCGGTCGAGCAATCTTCGCCAATGACGATCTCCAGCGGAAAGTCGACCCGCTGAGCCAGCGCGCTCTCGATCGCTTGCGCGATGTAGCGTTCATGGTTGTACGTCACCATGCACACGCTGACTTTGATTTCTCCGCCTGCTTGCTCGCTCACGCCGCCCTCCGCCGTCCAATCGCCAGGTTGCCGAGTATCGTGCCGATGCTCGCGATCATTGACTCGTCCACCGCCGTGCCAGTCGGCAGTTGAAGCAAGCGATCGCACAGCCGATCAGTATGCGGGAGGCGCCTCCCCGTTGCTTCGTGCGCCGCGCGGTATGGTTCCATCCGATGGCAGCCCGGTGAAAAGTACTTCTTGGCGAGCACGTTCTCTTCGTGCAGCTTCGCGACCAACTGATCGCGGGTCTGCCCGGCGTCGCGGGCTTCGACCTCGACGACGACGTACTGACAGTTGCTCTGTTCAAACGGCGGCGGCGACAGCAGTTTGACGCCCGGGATGCCCGCCAGCGCCCGCTCGTAGGCGGCGAGATTGGTCCGATTGCGGGCGATGAAGTCGTTGACGCTCTCCAGCGAGGTCAGCCCCATCGCCGCCGAGAGTTCGTTCATCTTCGCGTTGGTGCCGACGTCGCATACTTCGCCCCGTTCGAGGCCGAACGCCCGCATCCGCCGCAACCGTGCGGCTAGCTCATCGTCGTTGGTCGTGATGGCGCCCCCTTCGGCGGCGTTGACGAACTTCGTTGCATGGAAGCTGAACACCTCGGCGTCGCCGAAGTTGCCCAGCATCTGCCCACGCTGCGTGCAGCCGAGGGCGTGAGCCGCGTCGTACAGCACCTTCAATCCGTGCCGCTCGGCGACGTCGTCGAGTCCCGCGATGTCGCAAGACCGACCCCAAACATGAACTCCGAGGATACCGGTCGTCCGCGGCGTCACCAGCCGTTCCACTGCGGCCGGATCGAGCGTGTGGGTCGTCGGATCGACGTCGGCGAACACCGGCGTCACTCCGAGCCAAGCCAGCGCATGGGCCGTCGCCGGAAAGGTGAATGAGGGGACGATCACTTCGCCCGTCATATCGAGCGCCCGGATCGCCAGTTCCAGGCCGATCGTTGCATTGCACACGGCGACGCAATGACGCACTCCTAGATACTCGGCAAGCCGCTGTTCGAACTCTTGCAAATAGGGTCCGTCGTTGGTCAGCCAACGACGGTCCAATAAGTCGATAAATCGCTCTAGTAGTCGCTCGCGGTCGCCGATGTTCGGGCGCCCGACGTGAAGCGGCTCGGCGAAGTGCGGCGTGCGGCGCGACATGGCGTAAGTTGCTGGCTGCTAAGGAGAAAACGCTAAAGGCCGAATGCGGCGAGTAACGTAACGGAGATGTTTTCGACGAGCAATACGGATCAGTTTTTTACACGCTAGCTCGTCGTTTTCGAGCCAATGATCTTGTCTATCCGACTACTTTTCGGCATATTCCCCCCTGCCCTCCAGGCAATCTATTTGGGCATGCTCGCCAAGCACCTGTGCCCACCTCCTGCTTCAACTGACGGAACACCTATGGCAGGCGCCCACTCGCCCAGCTGGTTCGAAACTCGCCGACAACATCTCGACCCGGTCGGCCTCCCGCGCGACCTGCTCCACAACGCTGCGCAAGTCAACGCCGTGGAGAAGCACTTCTCGCCGCTGCTGAAGAACCCTGCCGTGCGCGACGCGATGATGCGCGACGAGGTGCCGATTCCCGCAACCGACGATCGCGAAGGCTACTTCGACGATCGCCACCTCTCGTACTGGCTCTCGGGCTACGAGGACATGCAGGTCATCCGCCAAATGATCCCGGACAGCGCGCTGAGCCGCGTCCTGGATTTCGGCGGCGCCAGCGGTCGCTTTGCGCGTCACGTCATCTTGGCCGATCGCGCTGCTAGCGTCACGATCGCCGAACTGAACGTCAATCACGTCGCTTGGGTCGACCAGCACTTCGGGCCGTCGGTGCGGGCGGTGAAGGTTAGCCCCTACCCATATTGCCCAGTCGCCGACAACAGCATGACGCTGTGCGTCGGCATGTCGGTGTTCACCCACATCGACAGCTACGAAACGGGCTGGCTCGCGGAAATCCACCGCGTCCTCGATGAAGGCGGCTACGCCTTCCTGACGATTCATTCCGAACACACCTGGGGCGTCCTCGACGAGCACACCGGCGTCCGCCGCACGCTTGCCAACTGCCCCAGCTTCGCCTCGGCTTGGGAACGCGGCAAGCCGATGCCCGCCGAGCGGATGGTGTTTACCTACAACGAAGACTCGATCGAACACAACTGCAACGTGTTCGCTCACACCGACTACATTCGCCGCTGCTGGGGCAAATGGTTCGACATCGTCGAAATCGCGCCCGGCGCCCACCATGGTTTCCAAACGGTCGTCGTGCTTCGCAAGCGGACGAAAATGCGTTTGGCGGCTGCGGGGTGAAATGAGAGATGGATGAAGGCGGATCGCCTCGTTGGCGCGCCTCCCATCGGCATCGTCTGAAGAAATCAGGAAGACAGACTTCAGGAATCTATCGCATGCGTATCGCTTTCTATTCCACCCTACAAGGTATGTCGTGGGGCGGCAGCGAAGAACTTTGGAGCGCCGCCGCCGAGGCGCTGCTGCGCGATGGACACCAGGCCTGTCTCCAGTTCCGGCAGCGTCGCTACGTGCCGCAGCAACTGCGGCCGCTGCTCGATATGGGCGCTGAAGTCACTCCCCGTCGCGGTCCGTTTTTTGGCGGGCGGATTCGGAAGCTGCTCCGGAAGATGCGGTCGCCGAATTACAACTTGCTGAAGTGGTTCCGCGCGGCTCAGCCCGACTTCGTGCTGATCTCCGTCTCGTACCACATGGACGATCTGCAAGTCGCCCACGCCTGTAAAGAAGCGGGCATTCCCTACGGTATCCTGGTCCAAGCGGCGAGCCCCTACCAGTGGACCGATCCGTGGAACGCCGAATCGCAACGGACTGCTTACGCCAACGCGACCCGCTGCTATTTCGTCTCCGCGCAAAACCGCGACATTCTCGAAGCGAACCTGGGCGTTGATCTTTCCGACGCCGAGATCGTCGATAACCCATTCAACGTGTGCGTCGACGCCGCGCCCGCCTGGCCCGTGGCGACGAACCCCTGGAAGCTGGCGTGCGTCGCCCGCGTCCACTTCCAATCGAAGGCGCAAGACGTCCTGCTGCAGGTGATGCGGCAATCGAAGTGGCGTCAACGTCCGCTGGAACTGACGCTCCACGGCAGCGACGGCGGCAGCCTGAAGCAATTCAAGTCGCTCGTGAAGCTCTACGATCTGCAGAAGACCGTGAAGCTCGGCGGCTTCGTCGATAACATCGAAACCGTTTGGGCCCGCAACCACGGCCTCATTCTTCCATCACGCTACGAGGGCAACCCGCTCGCGATGATCGAAGCGATGATGTGCGGCCGAATGCCAATCGTTACCAACGTCGGTCGTGCGGCCGAACTGATCGACGACAACCATAGCGGCTTCATCGCCGCCGCAGCGACCGTCGAACTCGTCGACGATGCCCTGGAACGTGCGTGGCAACGTCGCCACGAATGGCAAGAAATCGGCGCGAACGCCGCGAAGGCGGTGCGGAAGCGCCACAGCCTAAGTCCGGCGCAAGACTTTGCCAATGCGATCGTCGCCGCCACGCAGCCGCGACGCCGGGAGGCAGTCAGCCCGGTTCGCATTGCGGGCGCGATCAACGCTGCCTGATCAGATCGGGCGCGAGAATTCGCGACCGACGAATCCCTAGCCCCGGGCTCCGCCCGGGGGTAGTTTTCTGTTCCGATTGAGAATGCCCGTTGTGGTGCGACCCCCGGGCGAAGCCCAGGGCTAGAATGTGTTCAGCATGCGTTCGCGAGAGCTCATTGCAAAACAAAAAACGCCGGCAATCGTCTCGTGACGACTGCCGGCGTTTCGCGTTACTTAGCGATGACGTGCAGCGCGCTTTACACGCCGCCCGCTTCGAACTTCGCGTCGAGCACCTTCTGCAGTTGATCGTTGATCTCCTCTAGATGGGCCCGCGAGAGTTCATCGAGCTTCACTTCGTCGTTCTTGAGCGTGTCGCCCACGACGCGGTGAATCTCTTTCAGGTGCTGCCGGGCCAGACTGCGGGACTCGGCCGGGAACTGGTCGCCGCCGCCCATGAACATCGCGTACGCGAGCGGCATCCCGCCGTACCCCTTCGGGCCGAGCGTGATGTCGACCAGGTACTGCAGGTGGCGACGTTGCAAGTTGCGGCGAACCTTCGACAGCTTCACCTCGACCGCGTCTTCGCCCTCTTCAGGCTCTTCGATCTTCTTCAGATCCGACCAGATCGCATCGGTGAAGGTCCGGAAGACCTCGGCCGTTTGCAACGGCTTCTGGTCGGGGTCGACCATCGCTTCGTTGCTTTCGATCAGTTCGAGCCGAGCCGACGAGCCGAACATTTCCGACAGCGGAATGTTTTGGATCGCTTCGACCTGAGCGTAGTACGGGATGCCAACCTTGCCGGCGTACATTTCCATGTCGGCGCCCCAGTGATACCAATGCTCGGTCGTCACGCGACGGAGCAGCTCGGGCCGCATCGGGATCGGCTCATCGATCAGAATGTTCTTCGCGATGAACTTCAGGGCGTCGCGTTGCTTCTTGCCGCTCACCGGAGTGATCGGGTCGTGGGCATTCTCGCCGCCGCGGGCGTCGCGCGAAATCTCGCGACCGCCGATGTACTGCGTCGCCAGGAACGCGGCGTCGCCGTACTGATTGAGCACCGTGAGGAACGCCGGCCGCAGCCGCGCCCACGAATCGCCGTCCTTCACGAGATTCTTTTCCATCTCCTTGAGGACTTCGTTCGAAAGCTGAATCCGCTGCTTGGCGTATTCCAACGTGTCGGAACCGAGGTCATAAACATTGACCCGCGGATCGTTCGACATGTAGAGGTCTTCGTCGGTTGCATACTCGAGTCCCGTTTCCGGCGACCGCGCTGCGACCTTCTTCAACTCGTCCTTCTCACTTCCCGAGAATTGCTTGTAGGCGTACTCGATGGCCCAGTAATCGTATGGGCCGAGCGTCGTCGTCGCGTAATCGCCTTGCTTCTGCCCTTCGAGGGCGATGTTCACTGGCGTGTAATCCATCACGCTGCCGACGAGACCCTTCTCGTGGGTGATCGCCGTGTCGTGAACTTCGTCAAGGTCGAGCATCGCACTAGCGCGGAAGTTGTGCCGCAGGCCGAGCGAGTGGCCGACTTCGTGCATGACAATCGACTTGATCACTTGGCCAATCAGCTCATCCGGCACCTTGCCGTCTTTGTTGCTGGCGCGTCCGGCAAGGGCGATCGCCGCCATGCGGAACTGATCCTGCATCGAGTTCGAGTACTGGCACGCCGCACAGCCGCCATTCGCCGCTGCTTGCTCGTTGAGCGCGGCTTGGAACGAGCTGAACGATTCCGGCACCACTTCCATCGACTTCTTACCGCCGTGGCTGTGGTTCGGGCCATGGGCATGCAACATCCGCTGTTGCGAAGCCGGCAGGCCGTAGCCGTAGCGAGCCGCCATGATCGGGCTCACGATTTCGCCAACCGCGACAATCGCGTCGTCGTCCTTGTCGTCGCCGCCATCCGAACCGCGGCTCCCGACCAGGTAAGCGTGATTTTGCTTCCAGAACCGAATCCAGCTGGCGTCGAAGATGACGTCGCCGTCGATCATTTCGCCAGTGATTGGATTCGAGCGGAGGTTCGACATTGCAAACGTCATCGGCGTCGTGATCCAGCGGAACGTGCAGTAGTTCACGTCTTCCGGATCAAACTCGTCGCGGTCGTTTTGCCAGCGGACGCTCAGGGCGTTGCGGAAGCCAACCTTCTCGAATGCCTTGTTCCACTCCAGGATGCCCTCTTCGACGAAGGGCCGATACTCGTGCGGAACGGTGTCTTCAACCCACCAGACGATTTGCTTCTTCGGGGCCGAGAGCTCGGCCTCGGGGTTCGCCTTCTCCAGGCGCCAACGGTTAATCCGCCGCACGAACTGCGTGTCAGGATCTTCCGAACCAAAGTCCTTGGTCGCGCTCAGGAAGTGGCCGACGCGTTGGTCGGCGAAGCGCGGGCGGTACCCGCCGTCGGGCATCTTCACGAGGCTGTAGTGCAGCACCATCGTCACGCCGCGCGGATCGATCGTTCCCGAATCGCCGGCCATCGACGAGCGGCCCATGCCGCTGCCGGCGAAGGTCACCATTACCTGCAATTCAACGTTGTTCGGGTAACCCTTCACCTTGTGCCAGCTCGAACGGCTCCGATCGAGCCCGCCGACCGGCAGGTTGGCGAAGTTGGTGAGGAAGATGTCGCCGAAGTCGATCAGCACGCCGCCGCCGGGGGCGTTGTCGCTGACGATCGGCAGAGCCATCAACACCGAGTCGGTGTAGTTCTGCTGGACGGCCTTTTCGAGCGGCGTTCCCTTGGGAGCTTCGTAGCGCAGGTTCTTGCGAATCAGCTGAACGCGATCGCCGACGCGCTTGAATGAGACGACCCACTGCTCGCCGAAGTTGAGCGCGGTGCCCGCCGACGCGGCGCCGCGGGCGATCGACATCGGGGCCAAGAACGGCTGATTGAAGTCGCCCCCCTTGATTACCCCGTAGAGGTGTTCTTCATCTTGGTAGAGATCGAACAAGCCTTCGATCTTCTTGGCGTCCTTCGTCACCTCGGCGAAGTCTTTGAACTTCGATGGACGAGCCGGCGCAGATTCAGCGGCCTGCGCGGAAGGACCGGCGATTGCTCCTGCAACCGCGACAGCCAGTAAGGAGAGAGACAGCAATCCTCCGCGTCGGAGTCGCTCGACCAATCCAATAGCCCTCATGCTTGATTCCTTACGATGAATAGGGAGACGCCGTCACGGCGTCTGAGTTTTCGGCGGCGCCCAAGGAGGCGAAGCGGGCATGCCCGGCAGGCAGGAAGCTCGCCGGCGGCCCGCAAAAAGTCGCCAGACGGAGCAGCAGTCTCTTTCAATATTCTCTGGCTGACCCATTTAGTCCACTACGGACGCCGAAATTGGGGGTTCGCTAGTAACGATCAAAACGGCCGAGTCTGGCTAATTTTTCACCAGATTAGCGGTGATTCCGACGGATTCGCCTCGGGCGTCCGTCTGGTGGTCGCGGGGCGCACCAATCGGCGCAGCGCCAGTTGTAGCCCCGGGCTCCGCCCGGGGGTGGCTATCCATTCCGGTGGGCAACGTCGTGCGTATGGCGACCCCCCGGGCGGAGCCCGGGGCTAGAATGCGGGCCTCTCAGGAATGCTTTTGTTAGGGAGCAGGCACAAAAAAAGGCCCCGTTCCTGCGAACGGGGCCTTTTCAAATTTGAACTGCCGACAGTCGTCGCCAGCCGCTTACGACCGCTTCCGGCGGCCGGCCAAGCCAGCGCCGCACAGCGCCAAACCAGCCATCGCCAGGGTGCTCGGTTCCGGCAGAACGTCCACTTGCGGGACGATCGAAATCTGGAAATTGTCCTTAGACACCGAGGCGGCGCTTCCCGCCTGGCTGATGCTGACCAGCGTGTTGTTCAGCACGACGTCGGCCCGCGTGGCGCCCGTGACGAACGGCACGCCGAGCGTCGTCAGCTGGTTTTGCACGTCGATGAACACGTTCAGCGCCCAGGGCGAGGCCACGCCCGCATTGGCCACCAAGTTCTTCGCCAGCGAGGCGTTGCCAATCACGGTGATCGGCGCCACGGCGACGCCGTCGATCTCGGTGATCTTGACGTTCATGATCGCGCCGACCGAAATTTGGGTGGCCGCCGTGCCGACGCCAGACAAGGTGTAGGCGCCGTTTTCCGAGAGGTTGATCGAGCTGATGGCGACGTTGTTGCCGTTGCCGTCTTGGCCGTGAATCGTGAAGTTCAACTGGCCGTCGGTGATGTCCGCAGCGCCGCCAGTCGAGGTCGACTTGAACACCGTCGGCGTGAAGTTGAGGCCCGTTGCGAACGGCGAGGGCGAGTTATAGAGCGGAACCCCGTCGGTGCCCGAGGATTCGACGACGTTCAGAAAAGTGATGCCCGGAGCGACCGGACCGAAGTTACCGTAGTTGACCGAGGCGGCTTGCAGAGACGCCGTCGAGCAGATCGCCAGAATCAGCGCGAGCGCGCTCCACCGAGAGAAGTGTCTCGTCTTGACCATTAGTCGCTGTTCCTCGTTGTGCGGCCGGGGTGCTATTCAATGGGTTCGGCGTGGGCCGGTTGCGGAATTTTGCCGCACGTTGCCCGAACACCGATTGTAGGCAGCCATTTCGACCTGTGCAAACAGACAGCAGTTGCTGGCGGCGAATGTTGCGAGAAAAGCCGAGCAATTCACCTGCGAATTGCAAGGGAACACCCCAATTCACGGCGGATGATTGCACTGCCTTGGGTGGGCCTTAAGATTGCGTAATCTTCCGTCCGGGCATTCCAAGCTCACTGTTCTCTGAATCCACTCCCGCAGGCACGAAGTCGATGCACGACGAAGCCACCTATATCTGCGACAACTGCGGCGAAGAAATCGTCATCCCGGTCGACGTCGCCGCCGGACACTCGCAGTCGTACGTCGAGGATTGCCCCGTCTGCTGCCATCCGCAGGTGATTCACATCGAACTCGATGACGACGGCGACGCGAACGCTTGGGGCGAGGCGGAGTGAGCCGCGCAGCCTGTTGAAACTCTTCTGTGTTTTGAGCCCCGGAGGGGCGACCTCATTCTCATCGATGGCGCCGATTGCGAACGATGTCGCCCCTATCGGGGCTACGATGATCATTGCGGGCTTCAACCAGGGGCTTGCGCCCCTGGCTACATCACGTTGCCCCGCCGGGGCAAGTATTGACTAATTCATCCCGCCATTCGCACGAACCGTTTGCCCGTTAATCCAACCCGCCTCGGGGCTCAGCAGAAACGCCACGACGCGGGCAATATCTTCCGGCTCGCCCAGCCGGGCAAAGGGATTGAGGTTCGCCAATCGGCTGACGGTCTCTGGCGACTTGCCGTCGAGAAACAATTCCGTGGCCACCGGCCCCGGGGCCACCGCGTTCACGCGGATGGAACGCCCGCGCATTTCCTTTGCCAGAATCGTCGTGTAGACGTCGACCGCCGCCTTCGTGGCGCAGTACGTCGCGTAGCCTGGCAACTGCAGCAGCGTTGCGCTCGTCGAGAAGTTGACGATCGCCCCGCCGTCGCGCATCCGCTTGCAGGCTTCCCTTAGCGTGAGGAACGTGCCGCGGACATTGACGTCGAACATCCGCTCAAACGCCGCCTCTTCCGTCTCGGCGATCGGAATCATGCTCATCACGCCAGCGTTGTTCACGAGCGCGTCGACGCCGCCGAAGGCCTTTTCAGTTTCGTCGAAGAGCCGCACCACGTCGGCCGACTTCGCAACGTCGGCCTGTACCGCGATCGCCTTGCCGCCGCTGGCCTTGATGGCGGCTAGCGCTTCATCGGCCGCCGCCCGGTTGCCGGCGTAGTTGACGACCACGGCGTACCCATCCGCCGCGAGCCGCTCTGCGATCGCCCGCCCAATGCCGCGCGACGCTCCGGTGACAATGACGCTTTTGTGTTCGACGCTCATGGCGCAACCTCGCAAGAGACGGGGAATGGATCGCCATTCCAATCTCTCGCCTGCGGCTGCACCATGCAAGCGCTCAGTCCACCGGCTGAATCACCAGCGAATGCCAGCCAGTCGAATAGGTCTCAAACCCGGGCGCCTGCGCGTGGGCGATGCAGCAAGCCTGCCCGCGATAGTCGCCGGTCGTGAAATTCTTCCGCTCGGCAAGAATGCTCGAGAGATCAGGCAGGCTCAGGCGTTCCTGCAGTTGCTTGCCCCATGAGTCGGCCAGAATCGTGCCGTCGCCGTCGGTGATCACGCACCGCGTCGCGGCCCGCTCCTCTTCGGCGACGGGTGCGCTCGTCATGATGGTCTGCGCGAGCGCTTCCCAGTTGAAGACGATGCCGAGCACGCCGAGCAGCTTGCCGTCGGCTTTCCCTTCCTGCCGCACGCCGCACGAGTAGATCAGCGACAACTTGCCGTCGACGAGCGGCGACCGGTTGGCCGTTTGGAAACCGAACTCGTCCCCCGAGCTGCTCGCCGCGGCTTCGCGGAACCACGTCTCGCTCGCCTGGCTCATGCCTGTCGACTTGTATTCATGCGGCCGACCGTTGGCCACCACTTGGCCATGCAAATCGCACAGCACCAGATCGTAGTAGACGGTGTACGCGCTGAGGATGACTCCCATCCGCTGGCTCGCGTGCCGTAGGGCTTCGGGCGTCGGAGCAGTGAGCGCGTCGACGACGCTTTGGTCGGTCGCCCACCACCGCACGTCGCACGTCCGCTCGTACAGGCAGCGATCGATCAGGTCGATATTGGTGAGCGCGATGTCGCTCAACCGCGTGCCGCGGACTTTGGTGCCGAGCACGTCGACCAACTCTTCGATGACGCGCTTCGTCTGGTTGGCGAGCGAATCGGCCGCTTGGGCAGTCTTCGCCGAGAGATCTTGCATCTCCTGGGCAACGACGCCAAACGCTGCGCCCGCCAGCCCAGCGCGGGCGGCTTCGATGCGAGCGTTCAGCGACAGCAGCTTCGTGTTCGTATTGATGTCGCGAATCTCGCCGATCGCCGCGTCGAGCGAGTTCGACAGGTCTCCCAATAGCTCGGAGAACGAGCGCTCGCGGCAAGCTTCCGCTTGATCGCCGGCGACGGCGGCAGTCGATTTGTCGGTGAGAATGGTCGCTGACATAGGTGGTCACGCTGCTCGAGCCATGGGAGGACTTCGCAACCACGCCGCCTACGTGGGGAAGTCAACGGAAAAATGTAGGTTCGTCCCCGTGGCGATCCACCTGCCGTGCGCATATCCCCAGTCGATTTTTCACGTCGCTTGGCGCCGCTTCTAACGATTGTGCCGATCTCGGACCAAGCGTGTGCACATTCCGTCGACTACAATTCAGCGGCTGAACTTATGTGTCGAAATCCGCGACAGCTGCACCTCGCCCGCGACCAGACTTCCATGACGCAACCGCTGATTCCCCACCGCCACGCGCCGGTCAAACTCGCTGACTTCGATCCGCGCCACATCGACGGCCAGTGGAACAAGCAGACCGCCGCCGAGCGGATCGCTGAGAACACCGCGATCTCCGGCGAACTCGCCTACCGCCTGTATGCGGAAAACAAACGTTCGGTCCTGCTCGTCCTCCAGGGAATGGACACCTCGGGCAAAGACGGCACGATCCGCGCCGCCACCACCGGCATCAATCCGCTTAGCTTCGCCATCACCGCGTTCAAGCAGCCAAGCGTCGAGGAACTCGAACACGACTTCCTCTGGCGGATCCACAAAGCGACGCCCGCGCGCGGGCACATCGGCATCTTCAACCGTTCGCACTATGAAGACGTGCTGATCGTTCGCGTTCACAAGCTAGTCCCCAAGTCGGTCTGGCGCGGCCGCTACGAAGCGATCAATGGCTTCGAACGTCACCTCGCCGCGAACGGCACGACGGTCGTGAAGTGCTTCCTTCATATCAGCAAAGACGAACAGCGCGAACGACTGGAAGCCCGCCTTGCCGATCCCACGAAGCGTTGGAAGTTCGCCAAGGCCGATCTCGACGAACGGAAGCTGTGGGACGACTACCAAGATGCGTACGCCGACGCCCTCACCCGCTGCAACACCGAGCACGCCCCCTGGCATATCATTCCTGGCGACCGCAAGTGGTATCGCAATCTCGTGGTGAGCAACCTACTGCGCGAGACGCTGGAAAAGATGAACCCGCAGTTCCCCGCCGAGGAGGCAGGCCTCGACCAGATCAAGGTCGTGTGACGCGATTCGCGGTTTCTTCACTTACCTCCTTCGCGCGTCCTTCAAGCCTTCGCGCCTTCGTGGTTAATCCTCCCACGTCGGACGATCCGCCTTGCCGCCCTGCCCCGCCGGCCCCATAATCCCCGGCATGAGCTCACCAGAACATGCCGCGGCAGCGATCGATCAGTCCATTCCTCCGTCGACTGGTCGTCACATCGACTTCGACAAACTGCCGACGTTTTACAACGACAGCAGTTTCTGGTGCATGACCGCCACCCAGTTCATGGGGGCGTTCAACGACAACCTCTACAAGCAGTTGGTCCTGCTGCTGTCGATCGCCGCGGTCAGCGTCGTCGGCGGCGAAGCGAAGGACGATCAGTCGCTCGCCATGTTCGTCTTCGCCGCGCCGTTCCTTGCCTTCACCGGCTACGCGGGATATCTCTCCGATAAGTTCGGCAAGCGCGGGATCATCATTCTCTGCAAGTTCGCCGAAGTGATCATCATGGCGCTCGGCGGACTCGGCTTCTACATTTACTGGAAATCGGGCTCGCTGACGTTCCTGTACTTCGTGCTGTTTCTGATGGGGACGCACAGCGCTTTCTTCGGCCCCGGCAAGTACGGCATCCTGCCGGAGATGCTTCGTGAGCGAGATCTACCGCGCGCGAACGGCTTCATGCTGATGACGACCTTCCTGGCGATCATCTTCGGCACCGTCGTCGCCGGAATGTTGTTGGCGACCGGCCGGCTGTGGGCCGCCTCGACGGCGTGCGTGGTGATTGCCGTCATCGGTACGATCACCTCGTTCGGCGTTCGCCGCGTCCCTGCCGCCAATCCGAACTTGAAGTTCCAGGCCTCGGCGCTCACCGTCCCGCCAGATATGCGAGCGATGCTCGCCGCCGATCGGCCGTTGCTTGCCGCGCTCTTGGTCTCCAGCGTCTTCTGGTTGCTGGCCGGCATGGTTCCCTCGGCGGTGAACGCCGTCGGCAAAATCGAATTGGGCGTCGGCGATGCTTACACCAGCGTGTTGGCTGGTTTGATCGGCGTGGGCATCGCCATTGGCTGCGTCATCGGCGGCATCGTGTCGAAAGGGAGCGTCGACTTCCGCCTCCTCCGCATCGGCTGCATCGGCATGCTCGTTTGCTTGGTGATCGCCGGTATCCCCGGCGGCGGCGACGCCGTCGGCGTCGTCGATGCGGCTGGAAACTTCTCGAATCTCCCCGGGATTGGCGAAGGCCGCCAGTGGCTCGGCTTTTGGGGGAGCCTGCCCGTGATGCTGCTGCTCGGCGCGTTCACCGGCCTGTTCGCCGTGCCGCTGCAAGTCTTCATGCAGTCGCGCCCCCCGGAAGACAAGAAGGGCCGCATGATCGCCGTGATGAACCAAGCTAATTGGGTCGGCGTGCTCGTCTCGGCGGCGCTCTACTGGGCGATCTCCCGCGGCGTCGAAACCGCCGGCTGGCCGCGAGCCACCATGTTCCTGTTCATCGCGGCGCTAACGCTGCCGATCGCGCTCTTCTACCACCCGAAGCACGAATCGTCAGCGACTGCTGCACCCTGAGCACGCCAAGCCCCGGATCATAAAGCCGCGACCGCCGGTCGCGGCCGCCGCGCCCTCGCAGTAGAAGCCGTTAGCTTTTCGCCGCTTCTTCAGCTGGCGTAGCCGGCGCTTCCTCGGCAGGAGCCGTCGCTTGCTCCTTCGCCTTGGCCTTTGCAGCGGCCGCCGCGTCGGCGGTGATCACCTTCGCGTCGTCGAACTGCATGTCGACGAGCGCCGCGACGGCCTTGTCGCCGTCGAACGCCTTGTCGTCGACCGCCACCTTCGCGGTCAGCGAATCGAGATCGACCTCGACGTCTTTCACGCCCGGTTGAGCAGCCAGAATGCCCTCGACATGGGCAACGCACGATTCGCAGTGCATCCCCGGCACGCTGAAGTCGACGGTCGGCGCTCCTGCTTCATTAAACTTGGCCACTGTCACAACGGTCGCGCTCTCGTCGCCAGTCTTCGCTACGTCAACCGACGACGTGCCGCAACCAACTGCCAACAGCGCCGCACCCAACCAAGCTAACCGTTTCATGGCATGCTCCTTTAACTCTTTGTGGGAGGGGTCTCCGACCCCGATGCTGGATTGCCGTCCGCACATCGCTTGAACTGTTACGCGTCATCGGCGTCGGAGACGCCTCCCACAAAATGCTTTTCATCTGCGGTTCCGAAAGAAAAAACCGCTACTTCGCCACGGGCTCCGAAAGCTCGACCAACTCGCCCTTCTTCGCCATCTCGCGAATATCCTGCGTAATCTTCATCGAGCAATACTTCGGCCCGCACATGCTGCAGAAGTGCGCGCTCTTGAACGTATCCTGCGGCAGCGTCTCGTCGTGGTAGCGGCGGGCCGTTTCCGGATCGAGCGACAGCTCGAACTGCTTGTTCCAGTCAAATTCGAACCGCGCCTTCGACAGCGCGTCGTCGCGATCGCGGGCGCCCTTGCGCTTCCGGGCGATGTCGGCCGCGTGCGCCGCAATCTTGTAAGCGATCATCCCCTGCTTGACGTCTTCCTGCTCCGGCAGGCCAAGATGTTCCTTCGGCGTCACGTAGCAAAGCATCGCCGCCCCTGCCCAACCGGCCAGGGCCGCGCCAATGCAGCTGGTGATGTGGTCGTAACCCGGCGCGAAGTCAGTCACCAGCGGCCCGAGCACGTAGAACGGCGCGCCGTCGCAGACTTCGATTTGCCGTTCGACGTTCATCGCCACTTCGTCCATCGGGATATGGCCTGGCCCTTCGACCATCACCTGCGTGCCGCGGGCCCAGCCGCGGCGGGTCAGTTCGCCCAGCACGTCGAGCTCCGCGAACTGCGCCTTGTCGCTCGCGTCGGCCAGCGACCCCGGCCGCAGGCCGTCGCCGAGGCTCCAGGTCACGTCGTACTGCCGCATGATGTCGCACAAGTCTTCGAAGTGCTCGTACAGCGGGTTCTGCTTCTTGTGGGCCATCATCCACTTGGCGATCAGCGAACCGCCGCGGCTCACGATGCCGGTGGTGCGGCCCATCGTCAGGTGGAGGTGTTCCATCTTCACGCCGCAGTGGACCGTCATGTAGTCGACGCCCTGCTTCGCCTGATGCTCGACCATGTCGAGGAAGTGCTGCGGCCGCATCTCTTCGATGTCGCCGCCCAGCTGCTCGAGCATCTGGTAAATCGGCACCGTGCCAATCGGCACCGGCGAGGCTTCGATAATCGCCTTGCGAATGCCGTCGATGTTCTTTCCGGTCGACAGATCCATCACCGTGTCGGCGCCGTAGTGGACCGCGGTGTGGAGTTTTTCGAGCTCGCCGTCGATGTCGCTCGTAACGGCCGAGTTGCCGATGTTAGCGTTCACCTTGCAGCGGGCGGCGATGCCGATCGCCATCGGTTCGAGCCGGCCAGCCGCGTGGACGATGTTCGCCGGAATCACCATCCGGCCCGCCGCCAATTCCTCGCGAATGGTTTCGGCCGGCAGCGACTCGCGCTCGGCGACGTAGTTCATCTCGCGGGTGATGTTGCCGGCGCGGGCATGCTCGAACTGGGTGATCGGTTCAGCCATCGAAGGGCGATCCTCTAAGGTCAGTCGCCCCGCCGACGAGACCGCGGCAGCAGCGAGGAAAATGCTGGAAAGTCAAGCGGCCCTTGCACTTGGGGCCGAATTATCAGTTCATCCTATCGGGCTCAATTCGAATGTCAATCTGCCAGCGATGGTAGGTTCCAACCGCCGAGCGATTCCGGGCCAAGAGCCTCGCCTCGCCTTTAGAGCAGCGGTCCAATCCCTGCCTAGCTGCGCCGAAACGTAATCTTTCCAGGGGATTGCTGACATTGCCCGTCGCCTGTCCCCCGGCAACAATGGACCTATCTCCCCTGACACCTCGCTCCGCACACTGCAAGGATGCACGTCGCGAATCCACCTAGCGTCGCTGCTTCGTGAAGATCTCCCGCATTTGAAATCTGTGTTCATTTGCGTCCCTCGGCGGTTCCGATCCTAACGCCGCCCTCCCGTTCGCCGTTCAAATAACTATCGTGTCCCGCCCCATCGTGAAGCCCGCTCCCCGCACTATCGCCGTCGGCGACGTTCATGGCTGCAACACAGCCTTGAAGACGCTGCTCGACGGCCTGCAACTCACCCCGCACGACACGGTGATCTTCCTCGGCGACGTCGTCGACCGCGGCCCCGATAGCCGCGATTGCATCGACCAGATCATCGCGCTCGGTCAGCGCTGTCGAGTCGAGTGCATCCAGGGGAACCACGAGCAAATGATGCTCGACGCAATCGACGGCACGATGCCGATCCAAGAGTGGCTCGTCCACGGCGGCGCTGAAACACTCGACTCGTACGGCAAGAACTTCGGCGTCGGCGGCATCAAGCCCGACCACGTCGAGTTCCTCCGCACCTGGGGCGACGTCGTCGAACGCCCCACCCACTTCTTCGCCCATGGCAACTACCTGGCGAGCCGCCCGCTCACGCGCCAGCCGTGGCGCGACCTCCGCTGGCAATCGCTGAAGTGGCACACGCCCGAAGCCCACCTCTCGGGCAAGACTGCCGTCGTCGGCCACACGGCGAACAAGCAGGCCGAGATTCTCAACCTCGGCCATCTCGTCTGCATCGACACCTACTGCCACGGCGGCGGCTGGCTGACCGGCTTCGACGTCACCACCGGCCGCATTTGGCAAGCCAAAGAAACCGGCGAGTTCCAAGCCGCCGACCTGCCGCCGATCAAGTCGCTCGCCGCGCTGCGCTTCTAGCTCCGTCTTTCGAAGCCGATTCAACAGCGAGCTCCTTGTTAAGAGAAATGTTGTGGCTCCCTCCCCCTTGAGGGGAGGGCTGGGGAGGGCTGGGGAGGGGGTGGAACCCTGGTACCCGCTTCCGTCACCCCTCCCTAACCCTCCCCCTCAAGGGGAGGGGACCTCATTGTTTTGTTTTCTCTGAGGCTTCAGTAGCTTGTCGTTGAATAGGCCTCTCCGCCCGCGATTAGCGCGCATCCACGAGCTGTCGTATCTGCCATCCTTCTCTGCTGCGCCGTTCGCATCGCCCACCCCAGCCGGTTACACTGACCGGCGTCGCGTCATCCCTTTTCCATTCTCGCGAGCAATCGCCTCATGGTTCACCTCGCCGCCAAGTTCGCCTGCGTCGTCGTTCTGCTACTCCACGCTGCCCCCGTACTCGCACAGTCTCGCGCTGAGGGAATGGCCGCCGCCGCCAACGCCTTTCTCGCCGCGCTCACGCCTGAGCAGCGCACCGAAGCCGTCGTCGCGTTCGATTCGCCCCAGCGCCGCGATTGGCACAACATTCCGAAGGATGATCGCAAGGGCGTCGAGTTTGCCGTCCTCTCGCCCGAACAGCGCCAACTCGCCCTCGCCCTGCTCCACTCCGGCCTCAGCGACGACGGCTACGACAAAGCGCTCAAGATCATGTCGCTCGAAAACAACCTCCGCGAAGGCGAGAAGAACGTGCAGGGCGCGCCGCTCCGCGATCCCGAGCGGTACTTCATCACCATCTTCGGCGAGCCAGCCGGCGTGGGCGCCTGGGGGTGGAGTTTCGAGGGTCACCACTTCTCGCAGAACATCGCAGTGCAAGATGGCACGATCGTCGGCGACACGCCGAGCTTCTGGGGCGCCAACCCCGCCACGCTGATCACGTTCGTCGAAGGAGGGCCCGAAGTCGGTACGCGAACGCTGGCCCAAGAAGAGCAACTCGCCTTCGATTTACTGACGAGCCTCGACCAATCGCAGCGTGCCGAGGCGATCATCGCCGACAAGCCGCCCGCCGACTACCGCGCCGCCGGCCAACCCGAACCGCCCCGCTCCGCCCCCGAGGGGATTCCCGCCAAGCAGCTCACCGATCTCCAAAAAGAAACGCTCCGCTCGCTGCTCGCCGCGTTTTGCAACAACCAGGCGCCCGAACTCGCTGCCGCCCGCCTCGCCGAGATCGACGCCTCGGGCTTCGACCGCGTCCACTTCGCCTGGCAAGGCGCCGACAAACCGGGCGTCGGCCACGCCTACCGCATCCAGGGCCCGACGTTCCTGCTCGAACTGGTGAACATCCAAGCCGACCCCGCCGGCAACCCCGCGAACCACATCCACTCGGTGTGGCGGAGCCTCAACCACGACTTCGGCGTGGCTGAGTGATCGCGGGAAAATGCAAAGGCAACCGCCAAGGACGCCAAGAGCGCCAAGGGAATACGGGGTGAAATAGTCCCCGCGAATTAGCGCGAATAATGCATGAATTCAATTCATCGTGATTCCTTCTTCCTATTCGCGACCATTCGCGTGATTCGCGGGAAAGTCTTTTGCATTTTCCTTGGCGCTCTTGGCGTCCTTGGCGGTTAGTCTTCTTCCGCACCCGTTTGCACAGCCCACCGCGGCCAGCTATCTTGTCCCACTGCTCTCGGGCGGCGAAAGCCCGTGGCGACTCCCCAGTCGCCGCGAAGGGAAGTCGGTGAGAATCCGACGCGGACGCGCCGCTGTGATGGACGTTTGATTGGCCGATCAACAAGCCACTGTTTCGACTGCTGTCGAAATGGGAAGGCGATCGGCCGAGATGTCTGAAGCCAGAAGACCGGCCTGGGAGCAAACGTTCGACGCTACGGCGTCGGGCGCCCGTTTTCCGTCTTCGCGTTTAGGACGGGCCGGACCTGGCTTCACTCGCTGTTGTCGCATCGTGCCGCTGTGTGCGGGCGATGGTCGACGTCGTTTCGCCAGTTCTTGCCCTTCTGGCTGTTCGTCGTGAGCGAACTTCCCGCGCAGGCTCCTGCCCACCTCGGCCTCGCGATTAGGCCATGCGGCGATCACAGCCGCAGCTGGAATTCAGCTAATGACGAGACTTCTACGATTCAGTGCGGCGCTCGCATGCGCCCTCACGCTCGCGGCGAGCTACGCCGCTCCGCAAGCGAAGGCCGTCGGCATCGACGCCTACCAGCCGACGCGCAACTTCACCCTCCCCGCCGGCGGCGACAGTTCGGGCGGCAACGTCCTGTTCGACGCCCTTCCCGACGGCCGGCTCCTGTTGCTCAATGGCGTGAACGTCTCCGTCGAGACGGCTCCCAAGAGCGGCGCCTTCAACGCGCTCGGCGACATCCCCGGCTTTTCGTTGATGTCCTGGGGCCCCGGCTTCCTCGCCGTGTCGCCTGATGGAACCCGCGCCGCAGCCGGCAGCAACGCGGGCGGTACGATTGCCGTCTTCGAAACCGCTAATCCCGCGAGCGTCACCATTTTCAACGGCGATGACTTCGCTGGCGAGTGGATCGACAACCGCTACCTCGCCATCGCCAATGGCATGTCGGGCCCGCGGGTCGAGATCCTCGACACGCAAACCGCCACGATGACCCCGGTGATTACCAACATCGGCGGCGCCTCGGCCGGCGTTGCGATCGACGCGGCCGGCAACCTCTACACCGGCAACGGCTATGGTTACAACACGGGCGGCAGTTCGACCGGGTGGATCAAAGCCTTCGCCGCCGGCGATTGGCAAAACGCCCTCGCGACGAACACCCCGCTCAACTTCGAAGCCACCGGCACGCCGGTCGCTGACTTGCTCTCGGCCTACCCCTTCGGTTTCGATGGCTCGGGCAACATGTTCGTCGGCGGCGCCGATTTCTTCGGCGGTTCGAACGACAAAGGCTACGCAGCACTGATCAGCGCGAGCGCCGTCGCCGACGCATTGGCCAATCCGCAAGCCGCGCCGCCGATCAATGGGAACTCGCCGGCAAGCGTGCTGCGTAAGATCGCCAGCCCGCAGGAGACGCTCGATTCGCTCCAACCGCCGACGTGGAATTACAACGCCGGCACCGGCGAGTTGCTTCTCGGCTACTACCAGAACGGTGCGGTAACTGCCTACGCCGTGCCGGAGCCCGCGACACTGCTACTCGTGGCCGCGGCCGGGACCTTTGGTTTGCTGATGCGTCGCCGGTCGCGTTGCTTGGCGATCGCCCTGTTGGTGCTGACGGCTGCCCCGATGGCGGTCGAGGCCTCCCCTTACGACGCGTTCGATTTCAGCGACGTCGACTACTGGGTCGGCACGGGCAGCAACCGCGCAGCGCTGGTCGTCGACTTCTATTACCCCACGGGCAATGCGAGCTACGTCTGGGGCTACCAATGGGACGGCACGGCGACAGGCGAGCAGATGTTTCGCGCGATCGCCGGCACGACCCTCGTGCGTGAACGCGACGGCGGCTCAGAGTTGGGCACGTACTCAGGGAGCGATAGTCGCCTCTACCTGCGGGCGAGTTCCTTCGGCGGCGGCCTCGGCAACTCGACCTTCGGCATCGGCTACGACGTCGACGGCGACGGCGGCTCGTTCGTTTCGAGTTTCGAAGGCGTCGAGACGGGCGCCGCGACCGACAGCGACGACTACTACCGCGAAGGTTGGTTCACCGGTTACTGGAGCTACTGGATCTCCGACCCCTCCGCCCCGGCGTGGGGCTATTCGGGCCTTGGCTTCTCGGGTCGCGAACTGACCAACGGTTCGTGGGATGGCTGGAGCTACGTCGATTTCACAACCGGCGACAGCGGAACGCCGGCCGTGCCGACGCCCGCCCAAGTCCCCGAGCCAGCCGCGTTCGCGCTCGCCGCCTCCGTCGCCTTGGCGATGTTCACCATTCGCCGACGCAAGTAGCGACAATTCTGTGGGAGGCGTCTCCGACGCCGATGCGGCGCGGCTGGAACGCTTCGGCGTGGTGCGCGAAATCGGCGTCGGAGACGCCTCCCACAATTTCAATCCAGCTGCGGCATTTCCTCAGCAACTGACAACGGACGACTGACCACGGACAAAACCAATCAAGGAAGTCCCATGCAAGTTTCTACGACCCCGTCTTGCCGGCGATTGCCGGCAGGGCGGTTCTTCCTCGCACTGACTCTGGCGGCCGCGCTTGCTTCGACCGCGGCCGCCCAAAGTCCCTACGCCACGACGCTCGTCGCCCACAATGGCGCCTTCGGCGGCGCGGCCCTCTACAACGATCCGCTCGCTGTCCTTGGCGAGCCAACCCGCGTTGCCAACAACAACGACCCCGTCATTGGCACGGCGCCTTATCACATCAAAATCGTCGAGCCCGCGTACAACCGCGATCTCGCCGGCAACAAAATCATCACGACGCTCAGCCGCAAGTCGAACGGCGGCGGCTACGACTACGGTTTCATTACCGTTAAATTCGATCAGCCGATCGTCGATGATCCGACTAACCCGTACGGCATCGATCTGAACGTCTTCGGCAACTCGTTTTACGTCGGCAACGGCTTTGTCAGCGATTCAAGCGACATGCGGGCGTACAACCTGGTCGGCGGCCTGTTCGCCGAGCCGGTCGTCATCTCGGTGAGCCCCGACAACGTCAATTGGTACACCTATGCGAACGGTCCGTACGGCGACACCGCGTTTCCGACGCAGGGAACGCAGTGGAGCGGCGCGCAGCACGACGCCACCGGCAACGGCTGGACCTCGACGCCAACCGATTTTACGAAGCCGGTGAACCCGACGCTCGACGCGGTGCTCGGCGTTCAGGGCCAGCAACTTTCAGCGGCCAACGCGATCGGCATGTATCTCAACTCCGGCGGCGGCACGGGGATCGACCTCGCCCCCACCGGCTTCTCGTCGATTCAGTACGTGCGCGTCGAGGCGACCGCCCAGTTCCGCGATGGCGAGATTGACGGCTTTGCCGACGTGCGGCCGATGACGCTCGGCGATTCGCTGTCGATCACCCCGGATAACGTCGACGCAGGGACGAGGCTCTTCTTTCAGCAGGGCGCGGACCTTGCGAAGTCGGCGGTGATCGCTGATTTCTCCGCCGTCGCCGACTTGGCCAAGCTGACCACCGCTCCGCTTGCCGATGAAACGGCCCTCGCCGCGCTCGCCGGCAAGAACGTGCTCACCAACTTTGCACTCGAAGTAACCACTCTCGTCGGCGACGCGCCGGTCGCGTTCGCCGCCGACTACCGCCTCGGCGTGAGCAGCGACTACGCCGGCGACGGCAGCGATCTGCAGATATTGTCGTGGAGCGATGATGCTTGGAGCGAAACGTCGTTCACCTTTGACGCGACCGCCGGCATGGCGCTTCTCGAAGATTGGACCGCCGGCGAAGCGTGGCTCGCGATCGTCCAAACCGCCGCCGCGCCCCTGCCCGGCGACTACGACGACAACGGCCTCGTCGACGGCGCCGATTTCCTCGCCTGGCAACGCGCCTACGGCGGGAGCATGCCGCTCCCCAACGAAACCGCCTCGCCGGGGATTGTCGATGCCGAGGACCTGAATGTGTGGAAGCAGCATTTTGGAGCGAGCGGCGCCGCGAGCCAGGCGGTTGTGCAAGTTCCAGAGCCGAGCGCCGTCACGCTTGCGGTGCTAGGCATCGTCGCATGCTCACGCCGCAAGTTTCGGCTCTCACACAAATAACTCCTTCTTGCCCCCTCCCCCTGGAGGGAGGGCTGGGGAGGGGGGCTGAAGCTGGTGCCCGCATCAATCACCCCTCCCTAACCCTCCCCCTCAAGGGGAGGGAACCACACATTTGATTGGTTGGTGCGAATCGGCGCCGCAAACCTCGTCGGTAACTCAATCCATGAACTACCGCCGAACTCACCCCGCCGCCCGCCCGGCATTCACCCTCGTCGAACTCCTCGTCGTCATCGCTATCATCGCGATCCTCCTCGGCCTGCTCCTCCCCGCGGTGAGCAACTCCCGCGAGGCCGCGCGGCGGACGCAGTGCCTGAGCAATCTCCGCCAAATGGCCCTCGCCGCCCACATGCACGCCGACCGCCACGCGGGGCGATATCCGATCGCCTACTACACGGCGCAGCGCGACGGCGTCCACTACTCCTACTGTTGGGACCTCACCACGATCAAGCCGCCCGCCGCCGCGGCGTATGTCGTCCCCGGCATTCTGTGGGAGGACGCCGGGCCGCTGGAGATTCAGCAGTGCCCGTCGTTCGACGGCGCCGCGAATTGGGCCATCGATCCCTACACCGGCTACAACTACAACACGAGCTACATCGGTCACGGCGAAAGCGAGAACATTCTCGAGCCCGCGACGCAAAAGTCGATTCAAGCCCCAACCCGCACCGCCATCTTCGGCGACGGCCAGTACGCCGCCGGCGCCAACAAATTCATGCGGGCGCCCTTCGACAGCGAAGGCGACGACACCTTCAACGGCCGCTACGCCGGCACGCAAGGCTACCGGCATCTCGACACGACCTGCGTCGCCTTCTGCGACGGCCACGCCGAAGTCCGCGCTGAACGTTTTACAGAAACAGACGACTACCAAGGAGCCAAGCAAATCGCCACCGGCACCGGTTTCCTCTCGCCTGACAATTCAGTGTACGGCGAACCTGAGTAATACGAATGCATTAACCGCCAAGGACGCCAAGAGCACCAAGGGAATGCAATTCGGAACCGCAGATAAACGTCGATGAACGCAGATAGCAGGGATCTGCATCATCCACTTCATTTGCGTTTATCTGCGTTCATCGGCGGTTCCCCTCCCCCCACTCAATCTGCTACGTTGCCCAGCAACGGACCACTGACAACGGACCACTAACGCCTCGCAAAGCATGCCCCCCGCCCGCCAACAGCCCGACCCCAACGAAATCCTTTCCGTCACGCAGCTCTCCGCGCGGCTGAAGGGGGTGATGGAGGAAAACTTCCCCTCGGTGTGGGTCGCCGGCGAAATCTCCAACTACTCGCAACCGCAGTCGGGCCACTGCTACTTCACGCTCAAGGACGACGGCGCCCAACTCCGCGCCGTCATGTGGCGGAACACCGCGGCCCGTTTAAAACTCGCCCTGCACGACGGCATCGAAGTCGTCTGCCGCGGCCGGCTCGATCTCTACCCGCCGCGCGGCAGCTACCAGCTCGTCGTCGACGAACTTCAACCGAAAGGGATGGGCGCCCTCGAACTCGCCCTCCGCCAGCGCCGCGACAAACTCGCCGCCGAAGGGCTGTTCGACTCGGCCCGCAAGCGGCGCCTGCCGACGTTCCCCCGCCGCATCGGCGTCGTTACCAGCCCCACTGGCGCCGCGATCCGCGACTTCCTGCAGGTGATGCACCGTCGGTGGCGCGGCGTCGAGGTCCTCGTCTTCCCGGCCCGCGTGCAGGGCGACGGCGCCGCAGAGGAAATCGTCGCCGGCATCCGCGCCGCGAATAAGGTGCAGCCGAAGATCGACGTGCTCGTCGTCACCCGCGGCGGCGGCAGTCTCGAAGACCTCTGGTGCTTTAACGAAGAAGCCGTCGTCCGTGCGATCGCCGCGTCGAAGATCCCCACGATCTCCGGCATCGGCCACGAGATCGACGTCACGCTCGCCGACCTCGCTGCCGACGTGCGAGCCCTCACCCCCAGCGAAGCGGCCGAGCGCGTCGTCCCCTCCGCCGCCGACTTGAACGATGCGATCCGCAGTCTCGAACACCGCCTCCGCACCGCACTCACCACCCGCGCGACGCACTACCGGCATCGCCTCGACGCGATCGCCAGCCGCCCGTCGCTCAGCCGGCCGCTCGAAGCAATCCACCTCCGCGGCCGCCGGCTCGACGAACTCGCGCTCCGCCTGCGGGCCGCCTCGCAAACGCTCCTCCGCGATCGCCGCGGCGCCGTCGAAACGATGGCCGCGAAACTCGAAACGCTCAGCCCGCTCGGCGTCCTCGGCCGCGGCTACAGCCTCACCTTCCGCGAAGGCGAGTCGAAGCTGATCACCTCCGCCGAAAAGCTGAAACCAGGCCAACGCCTCGTCACTCGCTTCCAGCAAGGCGCCGTCGTTAGCGTGGTCGACCATGTTGAGCGTGAGAACGACTAAAAATACATTCAACACAGAGAGCACAGAGTTCACAGAGAAAAACAGTAAGTGAAAGGCAGAGTGATGCTCCTTCGGCATTTCTCCGTGTCCTCTGTGCTCTCTGTGTTAAACAGCATTCCGCATTTAAGATATTGAGCCAGACGGAGCGACCAGCAGTGGCCAAGAAGAAACCAGAAGCCGAAGCCGAACAACTCACCTTCGAGCAATCGCTCGCCGAGCTTGAGCAAATCGTCGCCAAGCTCGAGGGGGGCAAGCTCGGCCTCGGCGATTCCCTGGCCGCCTACGAGCAAGGGGTCAGCCGGCTCAACGGCTGTTACCAGCTCCTCCGCCATGCCGAGCGTCGGATCGAACTCGTCCAGTCGCTCGACGCCGAGGGCCGGGCCAAGACGGTCCCCCTCGACGACGCCGATGATGAGGATTTATCCGAGAAATCGGCCTCCCGCAGCCGCCGGCGGACCGCCCGGCCGGCCGGATCGGACGCCGCCCGCGTGGACGATGAGGCCAGTTTGTTCTAGCATGGCGGCTTGCCGGGAGCGCGAGGAAGCCTCCCCCGTGACCTGCTGCTCGACGCCCATGGCCGCCGCTCCCACCTCAGATTCTCCCCCGCTCGACGCCCAGCGTAGCGAGCAGATCGAAACCGCGCTCCGCCGTTGGGCGCAGTTCGACGCCAATTGCCCTGCCCAACTCGGCGAGGCGATCCGTTACAGTCTGCTCGCCCCGGGCAAGCGGCTGCGGCCGCACCTGGTGCTGCTCGCCGCCGAAGCCTGCGGTGGCGCGGCCGCCGTCGAACAGGCCCTTCCCGCCGCCGTCGCGGTCGAAATGATCCACGCCTATTCGCTGGTTCACGACGACCTGCCGGCGATGGACGACGACGACCTCCGCCGCGGCCGCCCCACCTGCCACAAGCAATTCGACGAGGCGACCGCCATCCTGGTCGGCGATGCCCTCCTTACCCGGGCGTTCGAGGTGCTGGCCACCGGTATCCAGCCCGGCGAACGGGCCGCCCGCTGCTGTGCCCTGCTCGCCAAAGCCGCCGGGCCCGAGGCCCTCGTCGGCGGCCAGGCCGACGATTTGGCGGCCGAATTTCGTCACATCGGCCTCGAACGACTACAATCAATTCATCGGCGGAAGACCGGCGCCTTGTTCCGCGCCTCGCTGGAACTCGGCGCCGTCGCCGCCGACGGTTCCGCAGAGCAGCGGCAAGCTTTGGTCCTCTTCGGCGAAAAACTGGGACACGCGTTCCAAATCGTCGACGACCTGCTCGACGTCAGCGGCAACGAAGCGAACGTCGGCAAGCGGATCGGCAAAGATCGGCATCGTGGCAAGGTGACGTACCCCTCCCTGCTCGGCGTCGAACCAAGCCGCCGCCGTGCCGCGGAACTCATCGAAGAAGCGTGTCAGGCAATCGATTCATTCGGAGCGGCGGCGCAGCCGCTTCGCGAACTGGCGGAATTCGTGGGGCGTAGGAGCCGTTGATGACAACGCTGCCTGAGCGAGAAACTCTCTTGTGGGAGGCGTCTCCGACGCCGATTTCGTTCACAACCACAAGCCGTCGTGGTTTCACCAAGTCGCTTCGGGGTCAGAAACCCCTCCCACAGACTTTGCAGGCAAAGCCATGACAACGCTGCTGGAAACGATTCGCGACCCGGCCGATCTCCGCGGAATGACCCTTCCGCAACTTGAGCAACTCGCCGGCGAAATCCGCGAGGTCCTCTGCGGGCTGATCGCCTGCCGCAGCGCGCACTTCGCCTCAAACCTTGGCGTCGTGGAACTTGCCATCAGTCTCCACCAGGCGTTCGACTTTAAACGCGACCGCCTGATTTGGGATACCGGCCACCAGATTTACCCCCACAAGCTCCTCACCGGCCGCTACGAACAGTTCCAGTCGATGCGCACCAAGGGGGGCCTCATGGGCTACCCCAACCCGGCCGAGAGCGAGTACGACCTGTTCATGACGGGCCACGCTGGGGCGAGCGTCTCGACCGCGCTCGGCCTCGCCAGCGGCGACGCCTTCCTCCGCCCGGAAGAGAACCGACACACGGTCGCGGTGATCGGCGACGGCGCCTTCCCCTCCGGCGTCGTGTTCGAAGCCCTCAACAACGGCCGCCGGCAAAGCAAGAAGCTGCTGGTGATTCTCAACGACAACCGGATGTCGATCTGCCCGCCGGTCGGCAGTGTCTCCGACTATCTCGATCGCCTCCGCATGAATCCTGCCTATGCGGGGCTCAAGGGCGAGATCGCCAAGATGCTCAACCGTGTGCCGCTCCTCGGCGATCCGGCCGAGCGGTTCCTGGTGCAGCTGAAGGAAGCCGCGAAGGCGGGCCTCAGCGGCGGGATGATGTTCGAAGACATGGGCTTCCGCTACATCGGCCCCATCGACGGCCACAACATCGGCCTGCTCCGCAAATACTTCAAGATGGTGCAGCGGATCGACGGGCCGGTGCTGCTCCACGTCGTCACCGAGAAGGGCCACGGCTTCCACCCGGCCGCCGCGGATCCTGTCACCTACCACGCGCCGCCGCAGTTTGAACGGCAGCAAGACAAATACGTCATCGCGAAGAAGGGCCCCGCGGCGCCCGCGTACACGAACGTCGCCTCGCAGGCGATCTTCGACCAAATGCGCGCGAACCCGAAGGTCACGGTCCTTACCGCCGCGATGTGCCAAGGGAATAAGCTCGAAAAGGTCCGCGAGGAATTCCCCGACCGCTTTTTCGACACCGGTATTTGCGAAGCCCACACCGTCGCGTTCGCCGCCGGCCAAGCAAAGGTCGGCATGCGGCCGATCGTCGACATCTACAGCACGTTCCTGCAGCGGGCCTACGATCACATCTTCCAGGAAGTCGCCCTGCAGAACCTGCCGGTCACGTTCATGCTCGATCGCGGCGGCCTCGCCGGCCCCGACGGCCCGACCCATCACGGCGTCTTCGACTTCGGCTACATGCGGGTCTTCCCGAACATGGTCCTCATGGCCCCCGGCGACGCGGCCGACCTGCCGGCGATGCTCGACTTCGCGCTGAAGTTCGACGGCCCCTGCAGCCTCCGCTACCCGAAGGCCAGCGCCGTCACGATCGAACGCGAACAGGCGCCGATCGAACTCGGCCGCAGCGAAACGATCCGCACCGGCGCCGACGGCTGCATCGTCGTTTGCGGCGCCCTGGTCCGCCGCGCCCTCGAAGCGAGCGATCGCCTCCGCGCGGAAGGCCTCGATGTCGGCGTCATCAACGCCCGCTTCCTCAAGCCGCTTGATACCGAAGCGATCGTCGGCGCCATCCGCGACCTGCCGTGGGTCGTCACGATGGAAGAAGCGACGCTCATGGGCGGTTTCGGCAGCGCGGTCCTCGAAGCCGCCGCCGACGCCGGCGTCGACGCCAGCCGCGTCCGCCGCCTCGGCATCCCCGACCACTACGTCGAACACGGCGAACGCGACGAACTGCTGGCCGACCTCAGCATGGACGTCCCCGGCATCGTCGCCACCTGCCAACGCCTGGCCGCGGGCATCCCCATGCGTTAGTCACGCGTCCCAATTGCTTCGCAATCCGGTAGGTAAATACCGCGCATGAAGCTTTCTGTGTGTTCAATAACTGCTAATCGCACATTTGTAAAAGCCCTACGCCGACAGTCTCAGGCGATCGCCGATCTTCAGAAGCGTTTTGAAGAAATGCGTGTGGATCCCTGCCCGCACGAGATTTTGTTGCTGGCTTTCGTGGATCGGGACGAAAGTTGGCTGCAAATTGTCTCGGGCGATCAGGAGGTATTCTTAGTCCACGTTGGGTACGACTTCCGCAGCCGATACCCAGTCGAAGATGATGTACTCGTTATCCAGTTGCTGGAAGAAAAAATTACGCAGATGATCGATGTGTGTGGGGCTTCGGCTGAGTCTCGGAAGCGATTGCGAGATTTGGTCGAGCAATGGACGACAGAAATGGTCGTACCGTAGAGGTCTACGGGGGCGGGGGCTCTGCTTCTTCTCTTTCTTTGCGTCCTCGTCGTGCCCTTACTGCCTTCGTGGTTCAATTCATCCCGGGCTACCTCCCCCAATCTCCCAACGCTATGCTCTGCGGTATGACCGCACCAGCATCATCGAAATCCCCCCGCCGCCTCCGCGCCATCCTCCTCGTCGACGGCAGCCGCCAGGCCCTCGCCGATCAGGCCGCGAACCTCCGTTCGATCATCGAACGTCACCTCGACGTCGCCGCCTCGCTCGACAACTTTCACGACCCCTTCCCCGAAGTCGACGCCGACCTGGTGGTCGTCTTCGGCGGCGACGGCTCGATCCTTCGCGCCGCGCGGCAAATGGGCTTCACCCAGCTGCCAGTCCTCGGCGTCAACCTCGGCCGCCTCGGCTTCCTCGCCGAAATCCAGCCCGAAGACCTCGACGAAATCCTGCCGCAGATCGTCGCCGGCCAGTATCGGGTCGTGAAGCACCTCATGTTCGAGTGCAGCGTCCATCGCAGCGGCCATGAAGAATCTCGCACCCTCGGCCTCAACGAAGCCGTAGTGCTAGCAGGCCCGTCGTTCTCGATGGTCGAGATCCAACTGTTCGTCGACGACCACCTCGCGACCACCTACAGCTGCGACGGCCTGATCGTCAGCACCCCCGTCGGCTCGACCGCCTACAACCTCGCAGCAGGCGGCCCGATCATGGAAAAAAGCCTGCAAACGCTGGTCGTTTCGCCGATCTGCCCCCACACGCTCACCAACCGCCCGGTCATCGACTCGGCCGACCACGTCTACGAACTCGCCGTCCCCAAGCCGAACGAGGGGACGACGTTGCTGGTCGATGGCAAGCCAATCGGCCAGGTCTTGGCGGACGACCGCATTCGAATCGAGCGCTCCAGCGCAGAATTCCAGTTGATCGAAGTCCGCGGACGTGGATACTACCGGACGCTGCGAGAGAAACTCGGCTGGGGCGGACGCCTCAAGCTGAAGGAGTCGTAGCGGCTCAGCGTCCCCTAGCCCCGGCTTCGGGTGCCACTGGCGTGTCGCCAGTGAGAGGCGTTCGTTGGTTTCAATTCGGTCGATCGCAAAACAGGCTCGTCTGGCCTGACGCGACAATTCAAACGTTAACAAGGGTGGATGCACCGCCCCGCAGGCAGAAAAAAACACTGGCGACACGCCAGTGGCACCCATACAAGAAAACGGTCCTAGGATTCGGACCAAATCGAACTATCAAACCCGCATGGAGGCGTGGTCGATGAACACCTACCTAGCTCGCACGAGCTGTTACGTCGCTCTGTTGTTCTCTTCATTCGCGCCGTTGGCCCTCGCCGCCGAAACCGCGGCAACGACGTCGACCCCCGCTCCGGCTGCCGCCGCAGCCACCGCCAGCGGCGAAAAGTATCTCCTCCGCTACAAGTTCGCCATGGGCGAAGAGCTCCGCTACGACGTGAAGCTGGTGAGCAAGCTCCGCAACAACCAAGACGGACGGAGCGAGGAAGTCGAAACCGAAACTGAATCAGTCAAGTCGTGGAAGGTGACCGACGTCCTCCCTAACGGCGAAATGCAATTCATGCACGTCGTCGAGTGGGTGAAGATGTCGAATCAATCGCCCGGCTTGCCGCCGAACAAGTTCGACAGCCGCACGAACGACCCCGTGCCGACGGGCTTCCAGACGGCGGCTCGCGCCATCGGGATTCCGCTGTCGGTGCTCCGCATCGCTCCGGACGGCAAAGTGACGTTCCGCGAACAGAAGCATCCGCAGCAAAAACCTCAGGAAGACATGCCGATCACGCTCGGGCTGCCGGAAGCGGAAATCGCCGTCGGCGAAAAGTGGAGCCACCCCTACAACGTCACTGTCCTGCGCAAGGGGGGCGCCAGCCTGCAAATCCAAACCCGCCGCATCTGCAAACTACGCGACGTGAAGAACGGCGTCGCCGTCATCGACGTCGAGTACCAGATCCTCACGCCGGTCGATTCGTACGCCCGCTCGCAGCTCGTCGACCGACTCACCGACGGCACGGTCCGCTTCGACGTCGCCAAGGGCCGCATCATCGCCCAGGAGCACAACGTCGATAAGCGCATCCTCGGCCACAGCAGTAAGGCGAGCAGCCTGCACTTCGTTTCGAAGCTCCAAGAACGGCTGCTGCCGAGCGAAGTAAAGGAAGTGAAGAGCGAGGTCCAACAAGCGTCGGCGGTGATCGAGACGAAGCCCGCGGCGAAGAAGTAGTCGCCACTTGCAAGTTTCTGTGGGAGGCGTCTCCGACGCCGATTCCGCTCGCCAATACAAACCGTTGCGGTGGCTCAATGCCGCTTCGGGGTCAGAGACCCCTCCCACAATCACGCACAACTCAGTCTCGTCCCCTCAAGCAGAACGAGAATCGCATGCTTTTGGCAGAAGTCGACGTCGTCGAAACGGTCGTCCATTCAGGCATCACCTTCGGCACAGCCATCGCCATTGTCTGCTCCTGGCAGCGCAATAAGTCGATTTTGCTGGCGATCGTGGCCGGATTTTTCAGCTGGTTTTACGTCGTATACTTTGCCTTGACGCGTCGGCCGGACGAGAAGTAGCGCCCGACGCTCCCGCCCGCCTCATCCCACGCCCGACCAAACGCCGCGCGAGCCTTGCCGATGAGTTCCCAAACGCTCAAGTACTGCCCGACCTGCGGCGCGCAAATCGCCGCGAACTCGCAGATGTGCCCCAAGTGCGGCGCCATTCAACCGACCTATCTGGGCGAGGCGACGCGCTCGGTCGGCAAGCTGCAAGTCGATCCGGCGATTCGCGACGCGGCGTCGAAGAAGATCACCGCCGGCATCTGCGGCATCATGCTTGGTTCGTTTGGCATCCACAAGTTCGTGCTGGGCTTGAACACGGCCGGCATCATCATGGCCGCCACGACGATCTGCACCTGCGGCATCGGCTCGGTGATTATGGGAACGATCGGCTTCATCGAGGGAATCATCTACCTCACGAAGTCCGACGACGATTTCTACGAGACGTACATCGTCGAAAAGAAGTCCTGGTTCTAACTCGCCGCCAGGAATCCCCCCCGCACGGAATCTCCTCTCGCCCTTCGGACTGGTCGCTTAAGCGACCAGTCCAATGCGGCTTCCATCCCCAGCGACGCCGCCTCTTCGCATGGCTCCCGGGTGGCCGAAAATCGCCACTCAGCGCCCCGCCGCGCATCTGCTAACGTGAACTCACCAAGGCGATGCTGCGCGCCGACCGCTCTTTGACATCCCGCTCAGTCCAACCGCAGGGCGCAATCTCCAACGACGTGGGAGGCGTCTCCGACGCCGATTCCGCGTCCCATGCCAACGACGCACGAAGCGTCGCCAGCCAGCTTGATGTCGCCCCAAATGCGACATCTAAAAAGCGACATGAAGCGTAACGTACCGCTCTGCAACGATTTACAGAGCGTCGCTTCTGTCGCCTAAAATCGCATTTCGCTCGCGAAGCGATGCGACATCTATGATGACTTGGAGATTGTGGCTCCCTCCCCCTTGAGGGGAGGGCTGGGGAGGGGGTAGATCGCTGGTACCAGCTTCAATCACCCCTCCCTAACCCTCCCCATCAAGGGGAGGGAACCTCAAGGTTGAGGTGTCTGTGAGGCTTCCACAGCTTGCTGTTGAACAAGCTTCTTAAAGACGCCAGACATCGTGCGGTGCAGCTAAGCTTTCGCTTCCGTCGTCGCGTCCTTCGCCGGCACGCCTTCGACCTCGTGCACAATCACAATGTCATGCACGCCAGTCGCGTTCGGGTTGTCCGGGCCCGCGGCCAAGTGCGAGCCGCCGACGATGATGAGGCGATCTCCCTTCGCGGCCAGCCCGGCGTCGCAGGCCCAGTCGTCGGCATGGCGAATCAGCTGCTCCACGTTGGTTGCCGGCGCCCCGCGCAGCGGCGTCACGCCCCAGTAGAGGCACATCTTCCGCAGCGTCGTTTCGCTCGTGCTGACGCCGATCGTCGGCACAAAACTCCGCTGCTGCGACAGCCCCAGCGCCGTCCGGCCTGAGTGGCTGGCGACGACCACCAGCTTGGCGCCAAGCGAGTGAGCCATGGTGCCTGCCCCGCGAACGACCGCGCGAGTGATCTCCTGCAAGTTATCGGCCCGCGGCCGCGTCATCTCGCGCGGCGGCCGGCCCGCCATGCTTTCCTCGGTGACCTGCGCGATGCGGTTCATCATCTCGACCGCTTCCCGCGAGAACTTGCCGATCGCCGTCTCGCCCGAAAGCATGCACGCATCGGCGCCGTCGAGAATCGCATTGGCCACGTCGGTTGCTTCGGCCCGCGTCGGCCGGGGCGAATCGTGCATGCTGTCGAGCATCTGCGTGGCGATGATCGACGGCTTCTGCAGTTCCTGGCAGACGCGAACGATGCGCTTTTGCTCTACTGGCACGCGGGCGACGTCGATCTCGACGCCCAGATCGCCGCGGGCCACCATGACGCCATCCGCTTCGGCGACGATCTCTTCGAGCCGCAGCAATGCTTCACGCTTCTCGATCTTCGCGATGACGCCTGCCTTCGAACTGCTCGAACGCACGATGTCCTTCAGCGTCCGCACTTCGTCCGGCGACCGCACGAAGCTAAGGCTGATGTAATCGACGCCGGCCTTCGCCGCCCAAATGGCATGCTGATAATCCTCGACGCTGATGGCCGGAGCGCTTAGCTTCACATCAGGCAGGTTGATTCCCTGCCGGCTGCGGATCGTGCCGCGCTGCACCACCGAGGTCCGCACGCGGCCCGGTTTTACCTCTTCGACTTTCATGCTCACCGTGCCGTCGGCGAGCATCACGATATCGCCGACCGAGAGTTCTTCGAGCAGCGGTTCGTAGGTGGCGGTCAGTTCGTTCGGCGCCTTCGATTCGTCGTCGACAAAGAAGAACTCGTCGCCCAGGCGGCAAAAGATGCTTTCGCCCGGAATCTCGCCGAGGCGGATCTTCGGGCCGCCGAGGTCGGCGAGGATCGCGAGCGGCTGATTGAGATCGCGGCTCACTTGCCGAATGCGATCAACGAAGACCTGCTGCTGCTCCGGCCCGCCGTGGGCCATGTTCAGGCGGAAGACGTCGGCGCCGGCGAGTACGAGTCCAGTGAGTTGCTCGACTTCGCCGCAGGCGGGGCCGACGGTGGCCACGATCTTCGTGCGGGCCCATTGAGCGCGGGGGGCTGAGAGCGGATTTCCGTCCATGGCGTGTTTCAGCGACCCGCGGGGGTCGTGCGGCGGGGAGAGGGGGGAAGGTGAATTGGCGTGTATTGTGCCTACTGGACGGCGGAATGGGAATACGGTCAACTCACCCCATCGCCCCGCTGCGGAGGGCCGTACGCAGCCTTTTCTTCCATCCGCACGTCCACTCCGGCGACCCGCAATGGGCCGTCCTACACTACATGTCGTATTGGCAAGACAAAGTCTGCGTCGTTGCCGGCGGATCTGCCGGTTTGGGGCTGGCGATTGGCCGCGCCTTAGCAAAACGTAATGCTCGCGTGGTGCTCATCGGCCGTCGGCAAGACGCGCTCGACGCCGCGGCAGGCGAGTTGCAACGCGCCGGCGGCAACGTTACTCCGATTGCCGGCGACATGGCCTGGCAGGAAGACGTCGACCGCGTCGCCGCTGAGGTGACGGAAAAGTTCGGTCGCGTTGAGATGCTTTGCAACTGCGCGGGCCGCTCGACCCGCGGCAAGGTGCTCGATGCCGCGCCTGAAGATTTTCAACAATTGTTCGAAGCGAACTTCTACACGATGGTTCGCGCGACGCGCGCCTTCGCGCCGCTGTTGCTCAAGAGCCGCGGCCACCTAGTGAACATTGGCTCGCTCGCCAGCAAGGTGGCGCCCCGTTACACCGGCGCTTACCCGGCGAGCAAGTTCGCTATCGCCGCCTACACGCAGCAGTTGCGATTGGAACTCGGTGACCAGGGCGTCCACGCGATGCTCGTCTGCCCGGGGCCGTTCACCCGCGAAGACAACGGCAAGCGATACGCCGCCGACGGCGTCGGCGTGCCAGCCGCGGCCCAAGCGCCGGGGGCGGGCGCGCATTTGAAGACGCTCGATCCCGACTACGTTGCGGAACGAATTTTGAAGGCTTGCGAACAGCGCCGCGCCGATTTGGTGATCCCCGCGAAGGTCCGCATCCTCTGCGCGCTCAGCCAACTCTCCGCCAGTTGGGGCGATTGGCTGCTCACGCGTTCCACCAAATAGTAAAAGCCACCGGCTCCGCCGGTGGACGCGCCACGGGCAACTCTGCGTTTTGTTAGCGGCAGCGCCTACCAGAAGTTCGTCCACCGGCAGAGCCGGTGGCTTTCAGCGAAAAAAAAGGGCCCCACTTGGCCCTGCGAGGATGCCAAGTGGAGCCCTTCGGCGTGCGTCCCGACTCGCAACTGCCCCGTAGCGGGAAGAGTTACTGCGCCATGCGTCGGCGCCCGTGCGAGAGTCAGACACGTCTGGATCGTCTAGGAGAGCGAAGGTTGCGGGCTTCGCTGACGAGTGACGTGCCGTGTTGGACGAGAGCGACTAATGCAGCTCGCGTGCCAATCGCTGTGTGATCATCGCGCAGCAAGTTTCACGAGAGAAGATCGCAGCGTCAGCTCGCAACGTTGTAGCTCTTACAAGAATGCTTGCACTTTGTAGCAGGCACACCTACCTCAGGCCTTGCTCTAAAATTCTGTGGGAGGGGTCTCCGACCCCGACGCAGCATTGCGCTACCGCATTCGTTCATGGTGTTGTGACCGGCATCGGCGTCGGAGACGCCTCCCACAAAGGACTTGCTCTGACAACAGACTTAACTGGGAGAGCTCTTAGCGAATCAGCCGCAGCGATTGCACGACGATCGCCGCAATGCCGACGAGCGCGAGGAGGTTCTTCGTCGATTCGAACCAACTGAAGCCGCCGCCGCGCACCGCTCCGCCATCCGCCACATGCATCATCGTTGCATTCGTCGCGGCCGGCAGCGTCGCGCCCGCTGCTGAATGTTCGTCGACTGCCTGCCAATCGCCGTGGCTCGTCGTCGCTGCGAAGCTAAAGGCCGATTCTGCTTCGCTTGAGTGACTATGCTTCATTGCCGATGCATCAGCGCCGCGGCTTGGCGAGTGCATTCCCACTAGCATCGCGCTCGCACCGCGGTTGATGTTATCGGCCTCCAGCTGCGATTGCGGCGGCTCGGCATGCGCAATCGCCGCGGCGCCTTGCGTTCCCGTGCCGATGTTCGGCGCCAGGCTCGCCAGGAAGTGTTCCACGCGGCCGCCGAAGCTGCCGAGCGTCGTTCCCTGCCCTGCCCCGAACAGCACGCCCGCGAGTTCGCCGCGCGAGTTGAAGATCGGCCCGCCCGAATCGCCTTGGCGGGCCTCGACGTCGAGTTCCACCATATGCTGCGGCAGGTTCTCGGCAGGGGCGTAGTACTGCGTGCAACGGCCGGTCGCGGCACGGTAATTCCCCGAGCCGTAGCCGCAGATCGTTAGTTGCTCGCCCGCTTGCGGCGCCGTGGCGGCCAGCTTTACCGGCGCTGCGTTCGGTCGCCAGATGACGAGCGCCGCCAGATCCCAATCGGCATCGACCTTGAGCGGCCGCGCCTTCGAGCGGAACCCGTCGGGGAAGATGACTTCCACTTCCCCATTGCCGTCGCGGACGACGTGCCAGTTGGTGACGACCAGTCCGTATTGATCGCGGACATCGACGAGCGTACCGCTGCCGTACGAGGTCGCATCTCCTTCCGGGACGACGATCCGTGCCACGGCCGGGTGTGGCTGCTGACTAGTGAAGTCGACCGCCGACCGCGGCGAGCCCACGGGCGTAAAGGCGCCTGGTTCAATCGCCTGTGGCGCACCGAGTGAGTTCGCCAGCGCCGATGCAGACAGCGTCAACCACGCCATCGCGAGCATGGCGATAGGCCGTAGCATCGCCATTCGCATCGTCGAGAACATTGCCGGGCGGCGCTGGAGAGGGGACGAACGGCGTCGTCAATCGACGCGCGGCAGGTTGGTGGGAAAGCGACCGAACTACCGCCCGTTGCGAGCTTCGTCGGCAGCTGCTTTGCGAGTCTCTTCGTTCGCGACGATCATCCGCAACAGCCGCGCCTTCAATTGGGCAGCGTCATCCTCGCGGCGAAACTGTTTGGCGCCGTTCGAGCCGCCGGCGATGGCGGACGGCTCTCCATGCGTCGCGGCCAACCTGCCCCAGCCCGTCGAGGGGGATGGGATGATCGGCGTGGCGGAATCCATGGCCAACTCCTTACGCAGCAATCGGACGCCCGCCGCGGAGGTCTGCGTCGCGGGGCGGGAAGTCTCGGCCGCCGTTGTAGAGCAATTTCAAACGCTCGAGCTCGGCTCGAAACGCGTTCTCCGCCAATCCGGTGAGCGTCAGCCGAGCGGGGTACCCAGCCAGGAACACAGCGGCGTCGCGGGCCTCGTCGAGCAGATCCTCGGGGAGGTAGAGCGTGGCTCTCACTTTCGGCGCTAGTCGTCTGTGCATGGCGGCATCCTTGTCGCTGGCGTCTCCAGGAATGTTCATCGAACGGATAGCTGGCGTTGCATCAAACGTCAGACGTTTCCCCCACCAGCTTCGCTAAGCGGTACAACTGGTAGCCGCGGGTCAACGAGCCGCCGGAGCGGGTACCGAATGGGGAATGCTGAATGGGGAATGGGGCCATAGGAGAATTTCTCCCCATTCCTCATTCCACATTCGCCATTTTCTGGCCCGCTCCGGCGGCTCGTTGAGCCGCGGCTACTTTGTCGCCGCTACATAAACGCCCCGCGGCCAGTTAGAATGGCGGATCCGCGAACCGCCGCCGTCCGTAACCGGTCCGGTAAGCTGTAACGGCGCCCTGCCCCATTTCGAACTCCCGCCCCTAGCCTCTCCCCGCAAATGATTGCCATCATCGACTACCAAATGGGGAACCTCCGCAGCGTTCAAAAGGCGTTTGAACGCGTCGGGCATGCGGCCGCGATCACCGCCGATCCGCAGGTGTTGGAGCGGGCCGACCACATTGTGCTTCCCGGCGTCGGCGCGTTTGCCGATGCGATCGCCGAGATTCGCCGCCGTGAGTTGGTCGAACCGATTCTGGGGGCGATCAACTCGGGCAAGCCGTTTCTGGGCATTTGCCTCGGGCTGCAGATGCTGTTCGACGTCGGCTACGAAGACGGCGTCCACGAAGGGCTCGGCGTCATCCCCGGCGAGGTCCGCCGTTTCGACGTCCCGGCCGAGTACAAAGTCCCCCACATGGGGTGGAACCACGTCGCCCAACGCCGCCCGGCGCCGATCTTCAAAGGGATCGACGACAACGCCCACTTTTACTTTGTGCACTCGTACTACGTTGTGCCGAAGGACGAAGGAGTGATCGCCGGCGAGGCGTCGTACCCGAACCCGTTCTGCGCCGCGATATGGCGCGACAACCTCTTCGCCACGCAATTCCACCCGGAGAAGAGTCAGGGCGTGGGACTACAGATGCTGAAGAACTTTGCTGAACTCTGAGCCAAGGTGTCGGGGGCCTTTTTGCCACTGGCGGCGCACCACTCGAGTCAACGCGGCTAGTGGCAAAAGGCCCTCGACACCCTTCGCGTCGCCGCTTGAATTCGGCCACTCACTCTGCGATGATTTCAGTAGTTCGCCCGTCCGTTTTCACCCCTCGCTTCGGGGTTGTTTGCTATGCAGGTTTGGCCCGCGATTGATCTGTTAGGGGGCCGCTGCGTTCGGCTGCAGCAGGGCGATTACGCCCGCGAGACGGTTTTCTCCGACGACCCGGCGAGCGTTGCCGCGGGCTTTGAGCGCGATGGCGCCAAGCATCTTCACCTCGTCGATCTCGACGGCGCCCGCTCGGGCAAGCCGATGAATCTCGACGCGGTCCGCAAGATCCTCGCCACGGTCGACATGGAGTGCGAACTCGGCGGCGGCATCCGCGACGAAGCGACGATCGAGTCGCTGCTCGATCTCGGCCTGTCGCGCGTGGTTCTCGGCACCTCGGCGCTCAAGCAGCCCGAGTGGTTTCGCGACATGGTCGCCAAGTACCCTGGCAAGCTCGTGTTGGGGCTCGACGCCCGCGACGGCTTCGTCGCTACGCACGGTTGGCTGGAAACGAGCAGCGTCCAAGCGGTGGAATTCGTGCAACTCTTTGCGAACGACCCGCTCGCTGCCATCATTTATACAGACATCGCGACCGACGGCATGCTGCAAGGCCCGAACGTCGCGGCGATGAGCGAGATGCAGGCCGCGGTAAAGCTGCCGGTGGTCGCCTCAGGCGGCGTCACGACGGCGCAAGACGTCGCCGACCTCGCCGCCGCGGGCCTCCACAGCGCCATCATCGGCCGCGCGCTATACGCCGGCACGCTGACGCTGAAAGATGCCCTAATCGCGTCGAAAACGCCAGTTGCTGGTGCGACGTAGAATACAAATACGGGGAGTTTTTAACCACGAAACACACGAAACATACGAAAGGGAATTAAGAATTCAAAAAAATATGGAGTTCAGGTTTAACTGGCGCATGCTTCGTCCAACGCCAGCTGTTATTCAATAACTCCCTTTTACTTTTCGTTTCTTTCGTGTGTTTCGTGGTAAAAATCCCCGCATTCAAACGCCTCCTCATTACTAACCTTTCAATCTCATAGGAGCCAGCCCGCCGCTTAATCGCTTGATCATTCGCAGTCACCGGACACTCACCTTCTCTTTTCGAGGAACGGGGATCGAATCATGGTTAAGAACATTGCGGACATTAGGAACCTTGCCATCTGCGGCCACGGTAGCGCCGGCAAGACGACGCTGATTGATCAGCTGCTCGTCGAAACCGGCGCCGTCAAAGGAAACCCGAGCGTCGACGCCGGCACGAGCGTCTGCGATTTCGACGACGAAGAAAAACAGCACAAACATTCCATCGAGGCCTCGCTCGTTCACCTCGATCACGCCGGCCGCCACTTCAACTTTCTCGACACGCCCGGCTATCCCGACCTGGTTGGTCAAATGATCGGCGCCCTCCGCGCCGTCGAAACCGCCCTCATCGCGGTCGACGCCCACGCCGGCGTCAAAGTCAACACTCGCCGCGCCTGGGCTGAAGCTGGCAGCGCCGGCTGCGGGCGAATCATCGTCCTCACGAAGCTCGACGCCGAGAACGTCGACTTCCCTGCCCTAGTGGCCTCGATCAAGGAAGCGTTCGGCAACGGCTGCATTCCGCTCAACGTTCCCATCGGCACGGGCGATTCGCTCAGCGGCGTCGTCAATACGCTGATGATCCCGGCGAACGTCGAAGGCGCCGTCGTCGATCCGCGGCCGATCCACGAAGCGCTCGTCGAGTCGATCATCGAAGTCGATGAGCAGCTGATGGAACGCTATTTCGCCGGTGAAATGCCGTCGGACGAAGAGCTATCGCAACTGATGGCCAACGCCGTCGCGGCGGGGACGCTCACGCCAATCGTGTGCGTTTCGGCCAAGAAGCACGTCGGCATCGCCGAGCTACTCGATCTGCTGACGCTCGCCGCCCTCGCGCCGACCGCGATCGCTCGCCATGCGCTGGTCAACGGCGACGATGTGACGCTGAAGCCCGATCCTTCGGCCCCCTTGGCGGCGCAAGTTTTCAAAACTCGCATCGATCCGTTCGTCCAACGGCTCAGCTTCCTGCGCGTTTACGCGGGCACGCTCCGCCGCGACGCGATCGTTCACGCCGGCGATGCCCGCAAGGGCGTGAAGCTTGGCGCCTTACTCGAAGTGCAAGGTGGCGCCACGCACGCCGTCGACGAAGCCGGCCCCGGCGACATCGTCGCGGTCGCCAAGTGCGAAGACCTCCACACCGGCACCACCGTCGGCGACGTTGAACTCCCGCCGATCAGCTTCCCCACGCCGATGGTCGGCCTCGCCGTGGCGCCGAAGAATCGGGGCGACGAAGTGAAGCTGTCGGGCGCGCTCCACAAGATCACCGAGGAAGATCGGACGATTCACCTGGAGCACGACCCCGAGACGAAAGAGATGGTCATCACCGGGATGAGCGAGCTTCACCTGCTGCTCACGAAAGAACGGCTCAAGCGACGCGATCATGTCGAAATCGAAACGCACGAGCCGAAGATTCCTTACCGCGAAACGGTGCAGATCGAAGCCGACGGCAGCTACCGTCACAAGAAGCAGTCTGGCGGCAGCGGGCAATTTGCAGAAGTCCACGCCCGCATCTATCCCTTCCCCGAAGGCGCCGATCCGGTGGCGTTTGCCAGCAAAGAGCGGTTTCCGCAGCTGAAGAACACGCACTACCACAAGGCGAGCAACTTTCTCTGGGTCGATACAGTGGTCGGCGGCTCGATCCCCGGCAACTTCATGCCGGCGATCGAGAAGGGGTTTCTCGAACGCGTGAAGAGCGGCGTCATCGCCGGCTTCCCGGTGCAGAACGTCTGCGTCGAGGTTTACTACGGTAAGGATCACCCGGTCGACAGCAACGAAACCGCGTTCCGGATCGCGGCGAGTAAGGTCCTGGCGGAGATTTTTAAAAAGGCGAAGCCGGCGCTATTGGAACCGGTGGTGAACCTTCACATCAGCGTGCCGGCCACGAATGTTGGCGACGTGTCTAGTGATCTGCCCGGTCGCCGCGGCCAGATGGTAGGGATGGAATCCTCGGGCGGGAACATGACGACGATCGAGGCGAAGGCGCCCCTCTCCGAGGTGACGACCTACGCCCGCACCCTCTCCTCGATGACTGGCGGCCAGGGGAGCTTCACGATGGATTTCTCCCACTACGACGTCGTGCCGGGGAACGTCCAGCATGACGTGCTGAGCAAGGCGAAGCTCAAAGAAGAGGAAGATTGAGCCGGAAAATGGGGCCTCGCGCCTGCGGCTAGCCGTCGAACTGGCCGCAGGCGTCAGCCCGTTTCTCGACGAAATGGGGCGGGGCGACTACCCTGGAAGCTGACGCTCACCGACGCCCTGCCCCTTGGTCGCCATGCCTCGCCGCACCGCCGCCGCCAGTTTTGTGAAAGCTGGAGGAGCTGCGCGCCGACGCGCGAATTGGCGACTTGCAACGGCATGCTGCGTCATGGCGCTCTGCGGGATATTCTCGCTCGCGCCGGCCGCGGCGATCACGATCCAGTTCGACTACACGCACGACCAGGGCATCGGCTTCTTCGGCACGGCGGAGAACCCAACCGCCGCGCGGACGACGTTGGAGTTCGCCGCGAAGACCTTCACGTCGTTCACCGATACGCTGGCGGCGATTCAGCCCGGTGGTGGGAACCAGTGGATCGCTCGTTACGTCGACCCGTCCACGAACACCTACAAGTTGGCGTCGAACCTGGCGGTGCCGCAGGACACGCTGATCGTCTACGCCATGCCGCTCGATCTCGCGGGGTCGACGCTAGGGCAGGCCAGCCCCGGCATCTACACGTTTATCGGGACGCCGTCCGTTTCATTCAGCAACGCGGTGACGAATCGCAACCAAGGCAACGCGAGCAACGACTTCGCACCGTGGGGAGGCGTGATCGCCGTCGACACCCTCGACACGTCTGGCGCAGCGCGTAGTTGGCATTACGATCTCTCGACCATCCCTGACGAGGGCGAGTACGACTTCTACACCGTCGTCACGCACGAGTTGGCTCACATGCTTGGCTTCGGCACCTCGGCGGCTTTCAGCGCGGATATTTCCAACAACATGTTCGCGGGGGCCAATTCGCAGGCACTTTACGGCGGTCCCGTGCCGCTGTTGGCGGGACAGCATTGGGCGTCGGGAGTCACCAGTCCCCCCTACATGCCAGGGACGCAGCCTAAACCTTCGCTCGGTCCGACGCTGCCCCGCGGGGAGCGTCGGTTTTTCACGCCGCTCGATTATGCGGCGCTCGCCGACGTCGGCTGGCAAGTTCCCAGTGAGTTGTTGCAGCTGCCGGCCGACTTCAACAGCGATCACATCGTCGATGGCGCCGACTTCCTCCTCTGGCAGCGAGATTTCGGCATGTCTGGCGTTCAACCAGCCGACGCGAACGGCGACGGCCTGGTCGACGATTACGACGTGTGGATCTTGCAACAGAATTTCGGCGCGATCGACGCCGAATTCCCGCTCGGCGCAGTGGCGGGGGCGAGCGTTCCGGAGCCGACCGGCGCCGCACTGGCGCTTTCTGCCGCGACCGTCTTGTTCGGCTGTATGCGAAGACGCACGTCTCAGAGCAGCATGAACGACGCGATCGCCGCTTCTTGCACCCAGGTGAACGCGACGTAAATCAGCGCGCAAAGCACGATCTGCACGATGGTGATCGTCAGCGCCGAGAACGGCGTCGTCGGCAGCGCCACGGCGATCACAGCGCTCGTCACGAGCGCGGGAATGAGATACTGCGGCGCCATGCCGTAGGCCGAACCGGTGATTTGCAGCGCAAGCCGTAAGATGGCATTCGCGATCGCGATCATCACCACCATGCTGACCGCATGGGTGAACTCAGGCGGCTCGACGGAACAGAAGCCGCACGACATCTGCAGCGCCCAAGCGGCCGCCGCCAGCGCCACCGGCACGAGCGCCGCCAGCATCCAGAGAGCATCATACTCAGCTAACGAAGGGCCCACGGTTGTCCCCCGCCTAGGTGACAATCAATCCAGCGTCGGCGCCCTACTCGAACCCTAACATGATTTGCGAGGCGTTTTGACCACACGCGTCAGTTTTTTCGACAAACTCGCGCGACTTGCCGTGCTCGTTCCGGTGGGCGAAATGCCGGCGGGGTCGACCGTCGGCGTCGTCGCTGCGGAGCCCTCGCGACGCTAGCGGCGTCTAACCCTGGCCCGAGCGATCTTCCCCTCCGACCGCTGCAAGCGGTAAAATAGCTAAACTTGCCGCGTCCGCCGCGCCGAAAAGAACCTCCAAGGGGCAGGCCGTGTCCTAGCTCCCGATCCTCACCCAAGTCGCCAGGACCGCATCCGATGATCGCTGCCGGTTGCCGCTGTACTTGCCCCGCGTAACGCGGGATCTTCTTCGTCGCGTCGCCGATCGTGGCGCCGCACCCTCCGATCATCCGTTCGAAGCTCACGCCCTTCGCACGTCCCTCCGCTCGCCGACTCCGCCACCAGAGGCGAACTGCCATGGCCACCGATTTCCGTCTGAAAGATCAATTGCCCGACATCACCGAGCGGATCGTCGCCACGTACGATCGCGCCGGCAAGATGAACCATCTCGATCACTGCCCGCTGCCGCGCTACGACGAGATCGTCGCCGCGATCAACGAGCTGAACGAAATCATGTTCCCGGGCTACCGTCGCCGCGAGGGACTCCATCACGGCAACATCGGCTATTACGTTGGCGATCTCGTCGATCGGCTGCACGATCGCCTGACGACGCAGATTGGCCGCGCGCTCCGCCACGAAGCCGGCGCGACGAGCATTTGCGACGGCCCCGAGGACTATGAAGCCCTCGGCCAAGCGAAGACGATTCAGTTTCTCGATCAGCTGCCGGAATTGCGCGAAATCCTCGCCACCGACGTGCAGGCCGCCTACGACGGCGACCCCGCCTGCAAGACGCCGGCCGAAGTGATCTTTTGCTATCCGGGCTTGGAGGCGATCACCGTTTACCGGCTTGCCCACCTGCTGTACGAGCTGTCGATCCCGTTCATCCCGCGGATGATGAGCGAGTGGGCTCACAGCCGCACGGGCATCGATATCCATCCGGGCGCGACGATCGGGCGGCACTTTTTCATCGACCACGGCACGGGCGTCGTCGTCGGCGAGACGAGCCACATCGGCGATCATGTGAAGCTGTACCAAGGCGTCACGCTGGGCGCCCTCAGCTTTCCGACCGACGAAGACGGTCAACTCGTCCGCGGCCAAAAACGGCATCCGACTCTACAAGACGGCGTCGTCGTCTACGCTAACGCGACGATCCTCGGCGGCCGCACGGTGGTGGGACATCACTCGGTCATCGGTTCGAGCGTTTGGCTCACTCGCAGCGTCGAGCCGCACACGACCGTGGTGCTTGAGGCGCCGAAGCTCCGCCTCCGCCACGACACGCCCGACGACATGCGCCCCGAGTTGAACTACCAAATCTAAGGTCGCCCGTACCGTAGCCGCCGGTCAACGACCGGCCGGAGCCGCGCGCTCTTTGCCCCCGCGCATCCCGACTGCTACCATATCGCACGCCGCGCACCCCTTTCACGCCGCCTGCGAACGTAGCAATGCTGCTGGGACCGATCTTTCAAGTTGAACTCGTCGCCGCCGCCCGCCAAGGCCGGCAATACCTGGTGCGGGTGATCTACGCGCTGATCATTCTGTTCGTCTTGTGGGTTTCGTACTCCTCGATGAGCCAGATGCAGCGAATTTCGGGCGGCGATGCGCCCTCGATCAGTGAAGTCGCCCAGATGGCAACGACGTTCTTTGTTGCCTTCAGTTGGGTGCAATTGCTCGGCATCATCGCCATTGCGCCGGCGATGGCCGTCGGCACGATCGCGACGGAGCGCGAGCGGCGGACCATCGAATATTTGTTCGCCACCGACCTGTCGAACTTCGAGATCGTCGTCGGCAAGACGTTCGCACGGCTGCTGATCGTGGGGCAGTTGGTGCTCGTCAGCCTGCCGATTCTGTTCATTTTTCGCTTGCTCGGCGGCATCCCGGCTAACTTGCTGGCTGGTTCGTTCATCTCGGCCGCCAGCACGGCGTTGTTTTTGACCGCTCTGAGCGTGTGCGTCTCGGTTTGGTCGCCCCGTTCCCGCGACGCGGTGATGCGCGTCTACCGCCTCCTGGCCGTGCTGCTGATCGTGCCGGGCATCCTCTCAGCCATGCTATTGATGGTGCAGGTGCAACTTCAGCAACGCTCGGCGGTGATTGAGGGGCTTCAAGCTGGGCTAACATTCGTGCTTTCGCTGAATCCGGTGGTCGTTCTCGGCCAATCGATGCGCAGCGTTTTCGCCGCCGGCGTTGCGTTCGATTTCGAGCCGGTGCTGAAGATGGCGGCCTGGCAGGTGGGATTCTCCGTCGCGCTGATCGCCCTCGCCACTCACGCCGTCCGCCGCGTCCACCTCCGGGACGCCGGTCGCGGCGACGCCAAGCAGCAGCGGAAGCTCGAACGCCGGCGCGGCATGGAAACATTCCGTTGGCGTCCCGAACTCTCAGAGAACGGCATGCTGTGGAAGGAAGCCTTTGCCCCTTCGGCCAAGACGAAGCTTGGCGTTCTCGGCTCGTTCGCGAACGCCATCATCGTCGTCATTGCCCTCGGGTTGACGGCGTACTTCTTCATTTGCGCTAAATTCGAAATCCTCGATTTCAACCCCGAGGCGTATTACATCTTCATGGCGATGACGACGGGATTGCTCGGCACCGGTCTGCTGCTCACGTTGGCGGGGCGGAGCGCGGGGCTGGTGACCTTGGAAAAAGAACGCGACTGCTGGATCTCGCTATTGTCGACTCCGCTCACCGGAGCGGAGATCATGCGCGCCAAACTGCTTGGCAATCTCTATTCGGCGCGGTGGGGCTTTGCGCTGCTGATGGTGGTCTGGGCGTTGGCCGCGACCTTCGATGTTCGTTTCCTGCTGATGTTACCGCTGCTGGCGCTTAGCTTCACGCTCGCCGCACTGTTCGTCTCGCAGGTCGGTTTGCACTATTCGCTCGTTTCGTCGACAAGTTTGCGGGCCATGGGGTACACGCTCGCAACGGTGTTCTTCGTCGGCGGCGGCTACCTGTTTTGCTGCTGCAGCGTCGCGGCGGTGGGCGCTCACAACGGGATGGACGACGAAGCGGCGGCCATCGGCATGGCGCCTTGCATTCCCTACTTGCTCGTCGCGCCGGTGATTTACTTCATGGAAGACATGAATCTTCGCGGCGAGTCGGAGTTCGCAGTCGCCTACATTGCCGGCATTATCTTCTACGCATTCGCCAACCTGTTGCTGGCGTCCGACTTGGCGCACTCGTTCGATCGACGAGCGGGGCGCACGGTCGAACGCTCGGAAGCCGCGCTCGGCGGGCTGGCTTAGCGATGCCGGAGAAGCGAGAAATAAGTCGCGACGCGGCGCGGATCGTGCTGATCTCCACGTCCGATCGAATTTTGCTCTTCGAAGCAAAGGGCCATCGCGGCGAGCACTTTTGGCTAACGCCCGGGGGCGGACTGGAGCCTGGAGAGACGTTCGAGGACGCCGCTCGCCGCGAGCTGTGGGAAGAGACGGGGCAGCTCCTTGAGATTGGGCCGCAGATTTGGACCCGGCGTCACGTCTATCTGTGGGGTGACGCTGAGTGCCGGCAAAGCGAACATTTTTTTGTGGCCCGCACCGCGCAGGAAGCGGTCAACGGGGCCAATGCCGACTCGTACATCCTTAGCCACCGCTGGTGGAGCCTGGAGGAACTCGCGGAGTCGGACGCCTTGTTCGCGCCACGCCGTCTGCCGGCGCTCTTGCCGCCGATTCTGGCGGGAGACTATCCCGCGACGGCAATCGACGTCGGCGTTTAAACTCCGCGCGCCAGCAAATCGCCCGGCGAATCAAGCCGTTTGCCTGGCGCCACCTTGCAGAGCCAGATCCCGCCGAAGTATAGGCCAACCAGCGGCACGCCCATCAGCAGCATGCTGTAGGGATCGGTCGACGGCGTGAGGACCATCGCCAAGACCATGATCACGATGATCGCGAACTTCCACTTCGACCAATAACTCTCTACGGTGAAGATGCCGATCCGTTCGAGCAGCAGCATCACCAGCGGCAGTTGGAAGCTAAAGCCGAAGCCGAGCGGCATCATCAACACAAAGCTCACCCAATCGCTCAACTGCAAATCAGGCTGCGTCTCGGTCTTCTCGAAGTACCACAGCATGAAGTCGAGCATTGGTTGGAAGGCGAAAAAGAACGCCAAGAGCGCCCCGCCGATGAACAGGCCCAAGCTAATGGGCAGGTACGTATAGACGTAGCTCTGTTCGTGGCGATACAGCCCCGCCGCAATAAACTCCCAGATGAAATAGAAGATGAACGGGCTGGCAAACACGATCCCCGCGATGAACGCCGCTTTGATGTAGATCGAGAACGGTTCCATCGTGCTGTGCCCGACCACCCGCAACCGCTGGTCTTGATCGGCCGGTTGGAATAGGCGGAGCTGAATTAGCTCATCGCGATTTAGCGTTTGGGCAGGAGCAGCCGCGGCGTCGGCTCCCCTCTCTTCACCTGCGGCGGCCGCGGCCACGGGCGGCGTGGCTTGTTTCAGCTGCGGATACTGCTCTTCGATCAGCCGCCGCAAGTCGTCGGGGGCGATCAGGTACTGCGAGACGATCAGCCCCGACTTTTGCATTTCCTCAGCCGTGACGACGGCGCCGCCATGATCGGCGTGACCACTCGCCGCTAGTTCCGCCGCTAACTCTTGCTGTTGCCGTTCGGCCTGCCGTTCGTAAAAACGCTGCAGCGAATCGCGTACGGGCGTCTGGACATAGGCAACGATGTCGTTGGCGAACAGCAGGCCAAACAAGAAGCCGATGAACAGCGCGGCGATCGACTTGAACAGCGCCCGCCGCAGTTCTTCGAGGTGAGCGCCGAACGACATCTTCGACTCTTCGAGCCGGGCTTCATCTTCAGGTCGCATCGGCATGGCAGGCGGAGAGTCGAGACGGTTGAACTGAGGGGGACTAGCGAAGGCGACTCGGATAGAAAACTGCCAACTCGGCGCTCGCAACTCGCAGCTTCCATGTTACAAACGACCTGCTGCGGCGACAACGCACGCCGCCGGCCGTTGCCGCGTCCTAACTCGCACCCAAGCCTAGGTTTCCGACCGACGCCATGACTCCCCGCTGCGACTATTTGCTCCGGTTCGAGCCCCTTTTCCGCCGTTACTTGTGGGGAGGACGCCGACTCGGAACGATGCTCGGCAAGGTGATTGGCGCTGGGGACGACTATGCCGAAAGTTGGGAAATTGTCGATCACGGCGCCGACCAGAGCGTGATCCTCAACGGCCCGCTGGCGGGGTGGACATTGGGCGAGTTGGTGCGCGAGCAGCCCACAGCCCTTCTTGGGGGCGGCGTCTCGACGGAGAGCTTTCCGCTGCTGTTTAAGTTTCTCGACTGCAACCGCACGCTGTCGGTGCAGGTCCATCCAAACGACGAGCAAGGCGCCCAGCTCGAACCTCCTGACCTTGGCAAGACCGAAGCGTGGGTCGTCATCGCCGCCGATCCCGGCAGCAAGATTTACGCAGGACTGAAGCCGGGCGTCACGGCGGAACAACTAGCGGCTGCGATCGCCGCCGGCCACTGCGAAACCTGCCTTCACGAGTTCGAGGCCCGCGTCGGCGACTGCGTCTTCATTCCGGCGGGAACGGTCCACGCGCTCGGCGCGGGGCTGGTGATCGCAGAGATCCAGCAGGCGAGCGACACGACGTTCCGCCTCCACGATTGGAACCGCGTCGACGCCGCCGGCAACCCACGGCAACTGCACGTCCACGAATCGCTCGCGACGATCGACTACACGCGCGGGGCCGTGGCGCCGCAGCACCCTGCGGCTCAGGAAGCGGGACGGGAGCGGCTCGTTGAGTGCGACAAGTTTCTGCTCGACCGAGTGTCGATTGCCGCCGGATCGGACGCGGCGCTAGGCGGCGGCGATTCGTTTCACTTGCTGGCAGTTCTCGCGGGAGCAGTCGAAGTCAGCGCTGGCGGTCACAAGGAAGTTCTGAAAGCAGGCGAAACGGCGCTCCTGCCCGCAGCGGTGGAAACTGCCACGGTGTTCGCCCGAGAAGATGCGTTGCTGCTTGATATCTCGCTCCCCGGTTAGCATGCGCCAACGCTAGCAACCGGGCGCCAGCTCCTCTTTGCCGAAATCGCCGAGCTTCTTACAATCCCCGCGCGTCGCTCCCCGCACTGCGCACCCGCTCCCGGATTGTTCGATGGCCCGCCAACTCCATGGCAGAACCTTGCTGATCCTCGCCGCCGCGTCGGCGCTTGGGTGTTCGTCGACGATCCATCGTCCGCAATTGCGCAGTCCTGGCCCGGCCAAATACCAACGCGCCAATGCCGAGGCGTTCGACCCTTACCCGCTTCCCGACTTGGGGCCGGAGATCGACGGCGGCCGGCCTCGCGAGTTCGGTATCCCGCGGAACGAAGTCGAGCGGGCCCAGGACTACTCGATCGTTCAAGCGGCGCGCCGCAACTCGCTGACGACGCAGGCGCCGGCCGTGCCGTTCGTGGGCGGTTCGTCGGTCCCCATGACGATTCCCAGCACGACCGCCCCGGCGTTCACGCCAACGACTCCCAGCGTGCCGTCATACACTCCCTCGGCCCCGGTCTACTCGCCGCCTGCCGCGACCAGCGTGCCGAGCTATCCGACGATTCCGACCACGCCCAGCTACAGTGCGCCCGTCGGCCAGCCCGGCATTCGCTACTGATCCGCTCTCGTCGGTTTGCCACTAGCCCCGGGCTCCGCCCGGGGGTCGCGCACCACGCCGTGGAACGTTGCCCCTATTTCACGCCGACCCCCGGGCGGAGCCCGGGGCTAGGAATGCGAAGGGCTCCTCCACCCGGAACGAGCGGCGCCACTGGGGTCGGCGGACGCTGCAAGCTATCATGCAGGATGTTGTTTCATTCGTATCCAGGCAGTTAGCAGAAGCAGTCACCCATGGCGTCCCCTCCCGGAAAGCGCGGCCCCGGTAAGCCCCGCGCTGGCAAATCAAATAGTGGGAGTGGTCGCCCCGGTAAACCAGCCGGACGGAAGCCGATCGGCGCCAAATCGGCGGGTGGCAAACCTGTGGCCGGCGGCAAGCCAGCGGGCGAACGCCGCCCTGTGGGTAAGAAGCCGCTCGCGGGCGGACCGCCGAAGCGTCGGCCCAGTTTGGCCGGCCCGCGCTCATCCAGCGAACCGCGCGAAGGCGAACGGCTGCAGAAGGTGCTCGCCGCTGCGGGCCTCGCGAGCCGTCGCGATTGCGAAGAATACATCTCGGCCGGTCGTGTGCAGATTGATGGCGAGATCGTGACCGAGCTCGGCGTTCGCGTCGATCGCGCTCGCCAGGAAATCAAGGTCGACGGCGAGCCGCTGCCGCGCATTCGCTTGCAGTACTTTGCGGTCCACAAGCCGCCGGGCGTTGTCTCGACGAGTCGCGACCCCAGCGGTCGGCCGCGTGTGATCGACCTGCTTCCCCCTGGGGTCGGCCGCATGTTCGCCGTGGGCCGCCTCGACATGGCGAGCGAGGGGCTGATCCTCGTGACCAACGACGGGCCGCTGGCCGATCAACTCACCCACCCGCGGCATGGCGTCGAGAAGATCTACGACGTGCTCGTCGCTGGCCAGCCGGCTCAGGACGTGCTCGACCAAGTGAAGCGCGGCGTCCACCTGTCGGATGGGTTCGTCCACGCCGTCGACGTTCGCGTGAAGTCCTCCAAGAAGGGGGCGACGCAGCTTGAGATGACGCTCGACGAAGGCCGCAACCGCGAAGTGCGGCGGCTGCTGGCCCGGCTGGGCCACAAGGTGCAGCGGCTGATTCGCGTCGCCGTCGGCCCGATTCGCTTAGGCGAAATGCCGCGCGGCGCCGTGCGGATGCTGACTCCTGATGAAGTCAAGAAGCTGCGCGAAGCGGCCGCAGCCGGCCCGAAGGAAGAAGCCGAGCAAGCAGCCGCTGGGCGTCCGCCGCGACGCGGAGCGGGCGGCCCCAAGCGAGCGACGACGCGGACCCAACGCCCTGGCGGCGGCGGTCCGGCAGGCGATCGCAAACCGGGCGGTCGCAAGCCGGTAGGCAACAAGCCTGCTGGTGGCCGCAAGGCCCCAGCGAAGCCCCCCCGCGTGATCGGCGGGATGGAACCAACTCGCAGCCTCATCGGCGACGACGGCTCGTCGGCGGTCGCTCCTCGCAAGCCTGCCGGGAAGCCGCCGCAAAAGGCAGCTGGCGGCAAGAAGCCGGGGCGTCCCGGTGCGTTCCAGCGTAAGAGCGGCCCGCAAAAGGGCCATCGGAAGCCTAAGCCGGGAGGCAATCGGTGAGCGGAGGAACTTGTAGCAAGGAAGCCAACCCGCTCGGAGCGGCCCACTACGCCGACCAGGCGGTCCAGACGACGGCCCGCGTCGTCGAGAACGTGCTACTGGCGAGCGGCACCTACCGCATCCGCCTGGAAGCCCCGGAGATCGCTGCTCGGGTGACGCCGGGGCAGTTTCTCATGTTGCGGCTGGCCGGCGGCAGCGACCCTCTGCTGGGGCGGCCGCTGGCCCTCTACGACACTTGGCTCGGCCCCGACGGCACGCCGCAGGGGGTAGATGTCGTTTACCTCGTGGTCGGCCGGATGACGGGCCGGCTCGCCCAGGTGAAGGCGGGCGACGCGATCGAAACCTGGGGCCCGCTCGGCAACGGCTTTTCAAATGAGCCGGTCGATCATCTGATCATGGTGGCCGGCGGCATTGGCCAGACGCCCTTCCTCGCCCTGGGGCGTGAAGCCCTCGGCGGCCGCCATTACGGCGATCCGTCGCGGCAACCGCTCCGTGCGGGCCGCGCGACGCTCTGTTACGGCGTGCGGACAGCGGACTTGCTGGCGGGAGTCAACGATTTCCGCGGCGCCGGGATCGACGTCCGCGTCAGCAGCGACGACGGCAGCGTCGGCCGTCAGGGGCTCGTCACGGCGACGCTGGGCGAGCTACTCGACGAAGCTGCCGCCAATGGCGAAACCTCGATTCGCATCGCCTGCTGCGGGCCGGAGCGGATGATGGAAGCGGTTGCCCATCTGGCGATCGAGCGTGGCGTCGCGTGCGAGCTTTCACTCGAGACCCCGATGGCCTGCGGCATCGGCATCTGCTTTAGCTGCGTCGTGAAAGTCCGCCAGCCCGACGGCGAGTGGGACTACAAACGGACCTGCGTCGAAGGCCCTATCTTCGCGGCGGAGAAGATCGAGTGGTGAGAGTGGGGCCGCCACGCCACGGGCATTAACCTGAGGCAAGCTTGCCTCAGGCTAGCAGCGGCGAGTGCGTCACCACTCGCGCATCGCCATCCCGCTTGCAACGCACTCACCCAAACACCTACTCACCCGCGCCGCAGGCGCGCAGAAAGACCCCGGCCGATCCCGACCAGGGTCTTTCCTGTGATCCGATTCTGCAGCGACCAGACTAGGCGGTGGCCTTCGTCTTCAGTCCCTTCACCGCCTTCGACAACCGCGACTTCAGACGAGCGGCGGCGTTGGCGTGCAGGATGTTCTTCGCAGCGGCCTTGTCGAGCTTCACGACGGCGTTGCGGAATTCGGTTTCGGCGGCAGCGACGTCGCCGGCGGCGATGGCGGTGCGAACCTTCTTGATTTGGGTCCGGAGGGTCGAGCGCACCACGCGGTTGCGGGCACGGCGGTCGATACTCTGACGGAGACGCTTCTTGGCACTCGGTGAACTGGGCATCGTGTTTTTGCGATGTGGGGTCTGAGAATTCGGATCGGCTGGCGGCGCCTCGTACGCCGCACACACCCATGATCGGCCTACGGCCGTCTGGCGAATCAACCACTATCGCGTAACGAGGCGATCTTGTCTAGCCGGTCTGACACATCCCGGTAGCCATAATCCATACCGGCCAAATCGGCCAAATGCCGCTCCGCCCGGTCGAGCTCCCGGAGGCCCGTGGCGAGCACGCCGGCCCGGTAAAGGGCCAGTTTCCGCACTTCCTGGTCGCCCGGCTCGACAGCCTCGAGGGCCTGTTCGTAGTGGGACAGGGCGAGCTTGTACTGCTCGATTTTTTGGAAACATTCGCCCAATTCGAGCAGGACGAGGGCCTTCCGCTTCGGTTCGCTGCGGGCGGCCTGGAGGGCGGTGATCGCCTGCTTCGTCTTGCCGGCTCGTTTCAGCCGCTGGCCCAGCTCGAACTGCAGCCGCGGATTGTGCGGATCGCGGTCGACCCGGGCGGCGAAGACCTCCAGTTCGACCTGGTTCGCCTGGGCGCGGGCCCGGTCAAAGAGCTGCTTCGCTTCCGGGGTGTTTTGCGATTCGAAGAACTTCTGAGCCGACGCGAGTTGGCTGGCAGCGCGGCGGACTTGCAGGTCTTCCAGCCGCTCGCGGACCGACAGCTGGCCGCCGCCGCTCGCTTGATTGGCGAGGTCGAGCGCCTGCTGGGCGTCGTCGAGTCGGCCGTCGTGCAGGTATAGGTCTGCCAACCGAAAGTAAGCTTCGATCGACGAGGGATCTTTGGCGATTTGAGCCTTGTAGCGTTCCTCCGGAGCGAGGGCTCGCTCGGCCGCCTCTTCCTCGGTCTCCTCGCCCGACTTCGACAGTCGCGCGACAGTCATCGATCCCGTTGAAACAGAGCCGTCGCTCGCCTGCTTCCCGCCGAGTAGCGCCGGATCGTATCCGCCCCGATGGATGGTTCTCTCAACAGATAGATTGCGAATCGCCTGCTGCGCTTCCTCGTCGTGCGGCTTGGCCTGTTCGACGCGATGCCAACAGGCGATCGATTGGTCGAACTGCCCCATCCGCTGCAGCGCGAGCGCGGCTTGCCGGTTCACCACCGGGTCTTTGCCGTCGACGTCGAGCGCCCGGCGGAGGTAGCTGAGCTGCGCTTCGTCGACATGCAGTTCGTTGCAGGCTGAAGCCATCGCCAGCAGCGATTGGATGTCCCACGGGTTGAGGGCGAGCGCCCCGCAGCCGGCGGTGAACGCTTGCAGCCACAGTCCTTGCTGAGCCGCCTTCGCCATCGCCGAGCGGTAGGACTTCACCTTCAGGGCGGCGAGCTTGGCGCCCTTTTTATTGTTGTTGTATTTCTTGTGGAGGTTCGTCAGAAACGCCTGCAAGTAGACGACGTTCGCCGGATCCTCTGATACGCACTGCGTGTAGAGCTCGTTGGCGTACTCGTGGTCCCCCTTCTCGACGCAGCGCTGGGCGTGCTCGTACGTCTTGGTGAGGCGATGACGTACGCTCGGCGCGAGGGGAGCAGGTCCGCGCGGGGCGGAGAGCGGAGCAGTTTGCGAATCCGTCGCCATGTAAGCCGTGCCGGTTCCGGGCGTGCACTGAAAAGCGAAACGAATCTTCGGCTCGCGCTGATGCGCAAGCCGGGCCTCTGGTTGCTATTCTAACAGCAGCCCAGGCCCCAGCAATGTTGTGGCCGCTTTACCCGCCGCAACGCCGTACCAACCTCATAAATGGCAAAATCCACCGGTAAAGCATACCTCATCGGAGCCGGTCCTGGGGATCCAGGGCTGCTCACCTTGCGCGGCCGCCAGCGGCTCGGCGAGGCCGAGGTGGTGCTCTACGACTACCTGGTGAACCCCAGGATCCTCCAATACGCTCGCCCCGACGCCGAACTTTGTTGCCTCGGCCGCCATGGCCACGGGCGGCTGGTGACGCAGGACGAGATTCACGAGCAAATGATCGCCGCCGCGCGGGCTGGCAAGATTGTCGCTCGGCTCAAGGGTGGCGATCCCGCGATCTTCGGCCGCACCGCGGAAGAACTGGCGGCGCTCGACGCGGCGGGCGTGCCGTACGAAGTCATCCCTGGCATCTCCTCCGCCCAAGCGGCCAGCAGCTATACCGGCATCCCACTCACGCATCGCGACTCGGCGTCATGCGTCGCGCTGGTGACTGGCCAGCAGTCGCGCGACCGTGAAGACTCGTTCGACATGGCGGGGCTCGCCCGCTTTCCCGGTACGCTCGTCTTCTACATGGGAGTGACTTCGGCGCCGCAGTGGTCGGCCGAGCTGATCGCCCATGGCAAGCCCCGCGATACGCCGGTGGCGATCGTCCGCCGCGCGAGTTGGCCGCAGCAGCAGGCGCTGACGACGACGCTTGGCGAACTCGCGACGGTGCTCGCGCCAGGCAAGGTGCGGCCGCCGGCGATCGTGATCGTGGGCGAAGCGGTCGCGGCGCGGTCGGCTTCCGACTGGTTCGCCGCGCGGCCGCTCGTGGGGCGGTCGATCTTAGTAACGCGGCCCGCTGGGCAATCCGAGGGGTTGGTCGAAGCGCTCACCGAACTCGGCGCCGCTGTCTACTACCAGCCGGCAATCGAGATCGGCCCGCCCGCCGATTGGTTGGCCGCCGACGCCGCGATTCGCGAGTTGGCGTCGTTCGAATGGCTCGTCTTTTCCAGTTCCAACGGCGTCCGTTACTTCCTCGATCGATTGGCGACCCACAAGCTCGACCTGCGGGCGCTTGGCGGCTGCAAGATCGCGGCGATCGGGCCCGGCACGGCCGAGGCGCTGCGTGAGTATCACTTACACGCCGACTTGCTGCCGGAGGAATACCGAGCCGAATCGCTGGCGGAGGCCCTCGCGCCGGCAGCGAAAGGGGCGAACATCTTGTTGCTGCGGGCGAGCCGTGGCCGCGAAGTGTTGGCCGAAACGCTTACAGCGGCCGGAGCGACCGTGCGGCAAGCGGTCGTCTACCAAAGCCGCGACGTCACGACGCCAGATCCCGAGATCGCCGACGCGTTGCGGGAGGGCCGCATCGAGTGGACGACCGTCACGAGCTCGGCGATCGCTCGGTCGCTGATCGCGATGTTCGGCGCTGATCTCAAGCAAACAAAGCTCGTCGCGATCAGCCCGCTGACGGCGGGCGTCCTCACCGACGCCGGTTACGAGGTTTCAGCCATCGCCGATCCCTACACAACGGCCGGCGTCGTCGACGCAATCCTCGCCGCCGAACAGTAGCCGCGAGTCAACGACCCGCCGGAGCGTTGATCGTTGGAGTTAACAGCTAAATCGCTTCAGTTCGCATGTGTCGGAAGCAGCGGTAGGCAACGCATCGACGAGTTCGCTCCGGCGGGTCGTTGACCCGGGGCTGCTAGCGAGAGGCAAGCCGTTCCGGATAGATCACGAACTCGACGCGGCGATTCCGCGCTTTGCCGGCGTCGCTCGAATTCGACACGACCGGGTGATTCCCGCCGTGGCCGATGACGAAGAGCTGGTTCGGCGCCATGACTTGCTTCTGAGCCAGCGAGTTGTAGACGGCCAGCGCCTGGGCGGCCGACAGATGGTGGTTTGTCGGGAATTGCTGCGAGTGGGTCGCGCCGTCGTCGGTGTGACCCTCGATGCCGATCAGGTTATCGGGGAAGTTCTGCCGCAGATCGGCGGCGACGTTGTCAAGCAGTTGCTCGCCGCCGTTCTGAAAGTAATTGCTGCCCGGCATGAAGACGCGATCGGCGGGAATCTCGACCCGCACGACGTCGCCGTCTTGCCGCACTTCGACGCCGGGGATCTGCTTGACGGAAAGATTCTTCAGCAGCGTGTTGTTCGGACGGATCTCGGCGCCGGCCCGTTTGTTCGACGTGGCGACCAACTGCGTGCTCATCTTATTGAGCTCTTCGTTGCTTGTCCGCATCGCGAGCAGTTGATCGGTCGTCGTTTGCAACTGTGTCCGCGTGGCGCCAACTTCATCGGTCAACAACTGCACCTGCTGCCGCGACTGGGCAAGCAGCGACTCAAGCTCTTGATTGTTCTTGTCGAGCGAGGCGGCCCGCGCTTGATACTCGGTGTTCTGCTGAGCCAGGGTCGTGACCTGCTGCTGCATCGCGAGCTGCGCTTGCTGCTGATTGGGCGCAATCGACAGCTTGCCGCAACCGGCAAGGAAGGCGAGCGTCGCGATGGTAAGAACGGTGCGGTGCACGGCGCGAGTGACAGGCGGCGTGATGGGTGGGGTCTCGAAGCGGGCGAACGGTAGCATCGCCGCGAGCATGGAGCAAGGGCGGTTGTAATAGATGCTAGCTGTCCGTTGTCAGTGGTCCGTGGTCAGTTGCGGCTGCTGCCGGGTTCATTTTCCCCGCATTCAGCAACTGACGACTGACCACGGACGACTGACAGCCACCCGCTCAGCCGCCACGTCCTGCCGGATACGCCCCATAAAACCGCTTGATAAAATTGCGATGCCAGCGTGAGGCGGCATGCGGTTCCCAGCCGAAGCGGGCGAACAAGCGATCGCTGAGCCGCACGTTCGCCGCGTCGCACAAGAGGGCGTCGCTCCGCTTCAGCTCGGCAATGCGGTCGAGCTCGTTCACCGCCGCACAAAACGTCGCGTAAGAGGAGCCAGCGGTCGAGACGATGTACTTCAGCGCGAGGTAATTCGAGTGCCCCAGCGGCTGGTTGTAGTAGATCAGGCAGCGATCCCCCTCGCCGCGCGCGTGGTAGCGGCTGCTGGTGGGCCAGAACTCCGACCACGACAGGAGCTTCGGCCAGGGACGTAGGTGGATCGCCGTTACGCGGCCGCCGGTGGCTTCGATGACGCCGTAGCGGTGCCGACGCAGCGCCTCGCGGGCGGCGTCTGTATCGAACTCAGTAATCGTCTCGAACAATCGACGCATGGTTGAAGGGCTACTCGGCCCACTCCTCTTCCACGCCCCAAATCGCTTCCTTGATATTTCGCCAAATGACCAGCATCGCGCCTAGCATGACGACGCCGATCGCCAGTACCGACGGCAGCAGCCAGCCAAGTTCGAAGATCGATTGATAGCTCCCTGGCTCCTGGTTCCAGAACCAGGCCCACCACACCGTCACCACGGCCGTGGCGAGGCACAGGAATGGGCCGTAGGGAATCATGTCGTCGCGGCGGAAGATGAACTTCGTGAAGCCGATGACGAGCCCCGCAAACGGCGCGATGAAGAAAATGAAGATCGTGGGCTGCCAGCCGAGGAAGGCGCCGATCATCATCATGAGCGTGACGTCGCCGAAGCCCATCGCTTCTTTGCGGAGCGCGACGCGGCCGACGATGCGCACGGCCCACACCATGGCGCTGCCGCCGATCATGCCGACGAGCGCCGTAAGCAGCCCCAGCCACCCTGCCCCGCCGCGGTACCAAATGGCCGCGATGCCGGCGAATCCGCAGACGCCGATGAGCGCCGAATCGGGCCGCAGGAGCTCTCGCAGCGAACGGGCCGTGAGCACGCGCAGCCCGAATACCAGCCCGCGGCGCCAGCGCATGATCCGCGGCGTCAGCGCAATCCACCAAATGGCGTAGCAGGCGAGACCGATCCACAGCCCTGTCGTTTGCGGCGCGCCGCCGAGCCAAGTTGGCCAAGGATGCGGCGCGACGAGCGACAGCGGCTCGACGTAGAGCGCGCTGCCCTTCATCGCCTCCGGTGGCAGCGGCACGGCGATCTCGACGCCTGCGACTGGCGTTAAGCTCCGCTCCGCGGCATGCGGCAGCAGCGACATTGGCAGTGCGGCCGCCAGCAGCAGCGCGAGCAACGTGCCGGGCGTCGTCACGCCGTCGGGGATCGTTTTTTCATCGAAGTCGATCAAGCTCGCGGCGAGCATCAGCGTCATCAGCAGCGCATGCGAGACGAACGTCGCCAGCGTGATCGACTCCGGGGCGACGAGCACGCCCGGTTGCAGCGCGCCGCCGACGAGCGCTTCGAATTGGTGGTGCAGTAGCCCCTGCCGTTCGACTTCCCACCAGTAGAGGGCCGCCCACATTCCTGCCGTCGTGATTTCGACGCATAGCGGCCGCAGCCAAAAACCGGCGCCATGCACCTTCGCCTCGCGCCGCAATCCAAACCAGCCCCACACCGGAATGCGATCGCTGAGTCGCCGCGCGGGCGCCCGTTCATGCGGGGGCGACCAGGGCGAGATCAGCCGGCGGTTCCAAGCGAGGGCGTAGGTCGCCCAATTGACGTAGGCGCCGGCGGCCAAGCCGGCGACGGCGGCGATGAGGAGTCCGATCCAAAGCGGCGGGGCGAGCATCATGCAGTCGCTGGAGTGAACGGTGCGAATGAAAGTTCAGAAGAAAGGCTTCAACACAGAGGACACAGAGAGCACAGAGAAACGCAATGCCAAGCAACCGCAATGACTTCTTCTCTGTGTCCTCTGTGCTCTCTGTGTTAAATGTTTTTCTTGAACTCTATCGAGAGGTTATGCCTGACCGAGCGCCGCGACGATTTCGTCGGCAATATCGGCCAGGCTCTTATCTTCGGTATCGACCTCAAGCGTAGCACATGCCCGATAATGGGGCGTCCGCTCGGTCAAAAGGCGAGAAATCTCGGCCCGGCCGCCGCCTGCGGTCAGGTTCGGGCGGCGCGCGGCGGTGGCGGGATCGCCCGTGATGCGGGCTTCCAGCGTCTCGACCGAAGCCTGCAGCCAGACGACGGCGCCGCAACCGCGGATCGCCTTGCGATTCACCTCCCGCAAGATCGCGCCGCCGCCAAGAGCGACGACAGTTTGCTTCCGCAAGCAGAGGAGATCTACGACGATCGCCTCAAGATCGCGGAACGACGTTTCGCCGTCGTCGGCAAAAATCGCGGCGATTGACTTGCCCGCCCGCTCTTCGACCTCGACGTCGGCGTCGACCCATTCCCAACCGAGGCGCGCGGCGAGCGCCTGGGCGACGGCCGTCTTGCCGCTGCCGCGATAGCCGATCAAGGCGATGGATTGAGGGCTCATAAGACGGCGACGCAAAGGGTTCAAACCCCTAAGCAAAGATATTGATGAGGTTTTCAACACAGAGAGCACAGAGGACACAGAGAAGACATAGAGGTGATGCCACGTTTCGCCTTCTTCTCTGTGTTCTCCGTGTCCTCTGTGTTGAATGTATTCTGTTTTTTTGAATTGGCGGACTAACCTTCGTCCGACTCGTCCATCGGCAAATCGATTTCCTCTTCCGGCTCTTGCCGCTCCGCTGCGGGCGGGAAGTACTTCACGGGACCGATCGCCCGCTTGAGGACTTCCCGCATCAACTCGGCGGGGGCTTCCTGCCGCGTGAACAGGAAGAACTGCAGCATCGCCTGTCGCACGAACATCTCGACGCCGGTGACCGTCGCGCAATTGCGCGACCGGGCGTCCTTGATCAGCAGCGTCGACTCGGGATTGTAGACCGTGTCGAACACCAGCATGTTCGGCTTGAGGAAGGTTTTTTGGATCGGCGATTCGTCGACGTTGGGATGCATGCCGATCGGCGTGCAATTGACGATCACGTCGCACGGGCCGCGATGCCGCGCTTCCCAGTCGATCGCCTTCGCCTCGAACGTGTTCGCCAGCCGTTCGGCCCGCGGCATCGTCCGCGAGGCGATGGTGATCGTCGCTCCCCGCTTCCGCAGCCCGAACACGATCGGTCGCGCGACCCCGCCGGCGCCGAGCACCAGCACGCGCTTGCCTTTGAGCGGACTCGGATCGGAGCCGACTTCGCCAAGAGCGTGCTCCAGGCAGTCCATTGCAGCGTTGTAGTCGGTGTTGTAGCCAATGATTTCCTGGCCGTCGAAAATCGCCGTGTTCACCGCGGCAATGCTCTTCACCGCCGGGTCGACCTTGGTGAGGCTGCGGGCGATCTGTTCTTTGTGCGGAATCGTGACGCTGAGTCCTTTGATGCCGAGCCGGGTCGCGTCTTCCATGAACAGCGCGAGCGCATCGGCCGGGACGCGGAACGGCACGTAGACCGCGTCGATCCCCGCTGCCTGGAACGCCGCGTTATGAACGTGCGGGCTTAGGCTATGACCGACCGGGTCGGCGATGACCCCGAAGACGGTGGTGTTGGCGCCGATCCGCTCGTAGTTGTAGATGTCGGTCATCTGCTTGAAGCTGAGCTGACCGGGAGCGAGCGTCCGCTCGTGGTGGAACGTCGCGTAGGTGAACGGAGCGCCAAACTTGCCGGCCAGAATTCGCGACGGCGTACCGATGTCGCCCATGCACATGCCGACGGTCGGAATCTCGCTCTCCTGCATCATCTCGAGCATCCGCAGGTTGTCGTGCGGCGAGTTCGCCATCGTAGCGAGCTTGATGATGTCGGGATTGAGCTGCGTCATCCGCGCGTGGAGGTCGCGGAGGTCGTCAGGCGTCTTACGGAAGTTGTGGTAGCTGACGATCCGCTTCGTCCGGCCGAACCGCGGGATCTGCCCGGCAATGTCTTCTTCGAGGTCAACGTAATCGACCCCCTCGGCGATCGCCTCGCGCAGCAGGAGCAGCCGCGCTTCCTCGGAGCCGGGCCACTTGCCGCCGTCCTCTTTGCGGCGGCAGGTGATGATCACCTGGCACCCCTCGGGGCGGCCTGCCATCAGCCGGCGGATGTTTACTTTGCCGGCGACGTAGTCGAGGCGCAGCTCGACCATCTTGGCGCCTTGCTCAGCCAGATGCTGATGCTCGGCCATGATATGTTTGTGGCGGCTACGACCAATGGCAACGCAGATCATGGGGGCTCTACACTCGCAAGAAGGATGCTTGACCCTCGGGGGCGGGCCATAGCCGGTCCATTGTGAACCAATCGGCCCGATCGATCAAATCCGCTTGAATTGCCGGTCGAGCTGTTCGCGCGTGAAAATTAGGGCGGTGGGCCGGCCGTGCGGGCAATGATGGTGGTCCTGGGCGAGCCCCCGCTGCTCCAGGAGGGCCTCGATTTCCTGCGGGGTGAGGCGATCGCCGTATTTGACGGCCGCCTTGCAGGCGATCATGTGGAGGAGTTCGTCGAGCACGTCGCGGGAATCGGGCGTTTTTCCGCCTGCCAGAATCTGCTCCACCAACGTGCGGAGAACCTCCGCAGGGGCGAGGTTCGCGAGCATCGCCGGATAGGAGGAAACGAGTACCGTCTCGCCGCCAAACCCCTCGACCTCCATGCCGAGCTTGGCCAGTACCTCGCGGTTCTCGACGGCGGCGGCCGCTTCGCTGGCGGCGAGGTCGACCGGTTCGGGGACGAGCAGCCGCTGGCTCTCGACGGCGCCGGCGAGGACCCGCTCGCGGAGGGCTTCGTAGAGGATCCGCTCGTGGAGGGCGTGCTGGTCAATCACCTCGAGCCCTTCTTCAGTCTCGGTGACGAGGTAGCGGTTGTGGATCTGCAGGGCCCGCGGAGCGCGGAGCGACTCGACGCCGGCGTGCGGTTCGTCGAACCGCTCGCCGGTGGAGCGGGCGTACTCGGCGCGGAAGGGGTTTTCGTCGGTTGCTGCTGCGTTGTCTGCGAGGTTGCGGTTGGCTTCGTCTGCCGCCAGCGGCGACGCGGAACCGTGCGGCGCCGGCGAGCGCCCGCCGAACGGCATGGGCGCGACGCGATGGAGTTGCAACGCGTTGCGCTGGTCGCGATCGGCGAAGGGGACGAACTCCGGCACTTGGCCGTCGCCCGTGGCGGGACCGAGTTGCCGTTTCGCCCAATCCCACAGCCCCTGCGACGCCGCGGGTGTGGCGGCCATGATCTCATCGTCGTCGGCGCTACCGCTTGATGGACTCGACGCGCGGGCGATTAAGTCAGTCGACAAGAACTTAGTGCGGAGCGTGCCGAGCAGCTGGCTGTAGACGCGGCCGCCATCCTGGAAGCGAACCTCAAGCTTCGTCGGGTGAACGTTGACGTCGACCGCCGCCGCCGGCATTTGCAGATGGAGAAAGCAGACAGGGAAGCGGCCCGTTAGCAGCAGGCCGCGATACGCCTCGCCGAGGGCGTGCTGCAGCGAGCGGTCGCGAATGAAGCGGCCATTGAGGAAGAGGTACTGCAGGCGATTGTTCGGCCGGCTGTGGGTCGGGTTCGCGACGAAGCCTTGCAGCGAGATGTCGTCTTCGGCGCTCTCGATCGAGATCAAGCTGTCGGCCAGATCTTGCCCCAACAGCGCCGCGATCCGTTGCCTCGCGTCGCCCGGCGGGAGGTCGTGAATGAGCCGGCCGCCATGGTTGAGCGTGAAGTGGACGTGCGGATGAGCGAGTGCGAGCCGCGTGAGCGCCTCGGTGAGATGGCCCATCTCGGTCTGCGTCGTTCGCAAGAACTTCTGCCGCACCGGCGTGTTGAAGAACAGGTTCCGGACCTCTACGGTCGTGCCGCAGGGACCGCCGGTCGGGCGGAGCGGTTCCGCGGCTCCGCCGACGACTTCGAGCTCCGTCGCCAGCGGCGCATCGACGGGGCGGCTGCGAAACGTCAGCCGGCTCACCGCCGCGATCGAGGCGAGTGCTTCGCCGCGGAAGCCTAGCGTGGCGACGCGGAACAGATCGTCGGCGTCGATGATCTTGCTCGTCGCGTGGCTGGCGAGGGCGAGTTCAAGCTGCTCGGGCGCCACGCCGCAGCCGTCGTCGACGACGCGGATCAGCTCGGTTCCCCCCTGCTCTACCGTGACGTCGACCCGCCGCGAGCCGGCGTCGAGCGAGTTCTCGACGAGTTCCTTCACCACGCTCGCCGGCCGTTCGATCACCTCGCCCGCGGCGATCTTGTTGACGACGCTCGGCGGCAGTTGGCGAATGGTTGGCATTGAACTTCGTCCGTGGTCAGTGGTCCGTTGTCAGTTGCTGGGGAATGTCACCAGCCTTTTTGCAACTGACAACGGACCACGGGCAACTGACTGGCTTCCTTAATTCAGTCCGTATTCTTTAATCTTCCGATAGAGCGTCCGCTCGCCAATTCCGAGCATCTCGGCCGCTTCCTCGCGGTTGCCGCCGGTCGACTTGAGCGTCTCGGCGATGAACAGCCCTTCGATCTCGGCCATCGGCCGGCCGACGAGTTCGCCGAGGCCGGCGCTCGCGCCAACCGGTTCGGGTTGTTCGCCCGGCGTGAGTAGTTCCGGCGGTAAGTCGTCCACGTCGAGCACTTCGTCGAAGTCGACCACCACCATGCTCTCGATCGCGTTCTTCAGCTGCCGGACGTTGCCGGGCCAGTTGAACGCCATCAGCCGCCGTCGCGCGGCGGTCGTCATGCTTTTGATCTTCTTGTGATGCCGCGCGCTGTGAAGCTGGATGAAGTGTTCGATCAGCAGCGGAATGTCTTGCGAGCGTTCGCTCAGCCGCGGCAGGCGGACCGTAAGCACCTTCAACCGATGGTAGAGATCTTCGCGGAACGTGCCGCTTTTGATCGCTTCCTCAAGATCGCGATTGGTGGCCGAGAGGATCCGTACATTGACTTTGACCGGTTCGTTCGAGCCGACGCGAGTGATCTCGCCGCTTTCGAGGACCCGCAGCAGTTTGATTTGCGTCGGCAGCGGCATGTCGCCGACCTCGTCGAGGAACAGCGTCCCGCCGCTGGCGTACTCGAACTTGCCGACGCGATCAGCGCTGGCGTCGGTGAACGCCCCGCGGATGTGGCCAAACAGCTCGCTTTCGAGGATGTTCTCGCTGAGCGCGGCGCAGTTGAGCGCGACGAACGGACGGTTCTTCCGCGGGCTGTTCTGGTGGATCGCCTGGGCGACTAGCTCCTTGCCGGTGCCGGTCTCGCCCTGAATGAGGACGGTGGCGTCGGTCGGGGCGATCCGTTGCAGGCGGGTGACGACGTCGTGCATCTGGGGGCTGTTGCCGATGACCCCTTCGAAGCCGAACTTCTCGTCGAGTCGGCGATTGAGCTCGGCGTTTGCTCGCCGCAGATGCTGCGTTCGCGAGGCGCTGTCGACCACCGAACGGAGCTGCTTCAGGTCGAGCGGCTTTAGCAGGTAGTTGAAGGCGCCTTGCTGCATCGCCTCGACGGCCGATTGCACCGAGCCATGGCCGGTGACGAGGATCACCTCGGCGTCGGGGAGGAGCTCCTTCGACTTGGCGAGGAGCTCAAGGCCGGTCGAGTCCTTCATCCGCAGATCGGTCACGACGACCTCAAAGGCGTCGCGGGCGAGCATCGCCATCCCCTCGGCGCCGCTCGTGGCGACGGTGCAGTCGTAGCCGACCCGCGCGAGGCTGTCGGCGACCGCTTCAGCGTGCGCCGCCTCGTCGTCGACGACGAGCACCTTAATCGGCGGACCAGCTTTGGCGGCGGTGGGAGTCGACATAGCTAACGATGATACGGGGGCCGGCGTAGCTGAAAAAGGGGAAGGCAACTTAACCGCTCAATCGCGGCGGCGCCGGCAGTTCGATCGTGAACTGCGTGCCGCGGCCGACTTGGCTTTGGACGTTCACGCGGCCGCCGTGGGCTTCGATGATCTTGAGCGTCGTCGGCAGGCCGAGGCCCGAGCCGCCAGGCTTCGTCGAGTAAAACGCCTCGAACATGTGGGCGGCCGTGTTGTCGTCGATGCCGACGCCGGTGTCGATCAGGTGGAGCGTGACATAGTCCCCGGCCGACGTTGTGCGGACGACGAGCTGCCCCCCTTTCGGCATCGCTTGCTTCGCGTTGAGCAGCAGGTTGATCAGCGCGCTGCGAAACGACTCGGCGTCGAGCATCACCCGCGGCAGATCGGGATCGAGATAGCGAACGATCTCGACGTGGGCCGCCTCGGCCTCGGGAGCGAAGAAGTCGAGCGTCTCGTTGATCTCGGCGTTCAGGTCGGTCGGCTGCCGATGGAGTCGGCGGATCTTCGCGAAGTTCAGGAAGTCGTCGAGCAGATCCTGCAGTCGCTGGCATTCGCGCTGCATCACGTCGATCCGCTTCGCGGCGCGGCGCTGGGCGGGCGTTTGGGCCTCGGCCAGATCCTCGGCGAGCAACTCCATGTTGAGCCGGATGGTCGAGAGGGGGTTCTTGATCTCGTGGGCCAGCGCGCCGGCCAGTTGCGCCATTTCGGCGTACTGGGCGATGAGCCGCTCGTAGGCGTCATCGGTGGAGAGTGGCGTCGTCATGGCGATTGGTCAGCGCAAAGCTGCGGGGTCCCAATGGGACCCCGCAGGTGTTTTTCATCAACTGTAGCGAGTCCGCGAAGCTTAGGCTTCGACGGTCTCGGTTTCCGACTCGGCCAGCTCACGCATGGCGACCTTGCGGCTCAGCTTGACGCGGTCTTGCTCGTCGACCGCGATCACCTTCACCTTCATGTGATCGCCGACCTTGCAAACGTCGCCGACTGACGCGACGTAACCGTCGGCCAGTTCGCTGATGTGGCAGAGGCCGTCGCGGCCCGGCAGGATTTCGACGAAGGCGCCGAAGTCCTTAACGCTGGTGACGACGCCGTCGTAAATGCGGCCGACTTGGACGCTCGCGGTGAGGGCTTCAACGCGGGCGAGACCAGCCTTGGCCGAGGCTTCGTCGCCGCCGGCAATCGTGACGGTGCCGTCTTCTTCGACGTCGATCGTGACGCCCGTGTCTTCCTGAATGCCGCGGATCGTCTTGCCGCCCGGACCGATGAGCAGACCGATCTTGTCGGGGTTGATCTGCGTGCGGAACAGACGCGGGGCCGACTCGGCGACGCCGGCGCGAGGCCGCGGGATCGCTGAAAGCATGCTGCGGAGGATTTCAATCCGAGCCTCGCGCGACTGGGCGAGCGTGGCGCGGATGATTTCTTCGCTGATGCCGTTGATCTTCAGGTCGAGCTGGATGCCCGTAATGCCGTTTTGCGTGCCGGCAATCTTGAAGTCCATATCGCCGTAGTGATCTTCGTCGCCGATGATGTCGGTGAGGAGGACCCACTTGTCTCCGTCCTTCACCAAGCCGACCGAGATGCCGGCGACCGGGTTCGTGATCGGGACGCCCGCAGCCATCAGGCCGAGGGTGGCGCCGCAGACCGAAGCCATCGAGCTCGAGCCGTTCGACTCGAGGATGTCGGAGATCACGCGGATCGTGTAGGGGAACGCGTCGTGGTCGGGGAGAATCGGATTGACGCTCCGCTCGGCGAGGGCGCCGTGGCCGATTTCACGACGACCCGGGCCGCGAATCGGGCGGCATTCGCCGACCGAGAACGACGGGAAGTTGTAGTCGAGCATGAACCGCTTCGAGAACTCGTCGAACAGGCCGTCGACCCGTTGCTCGTCGCGGCCGGTGCCGAGCGTGATCGTGATCAGGGCCTGCGTTTCGCCGCGTTGGAACATGGCCGAACCATGAACGCGGGGGAGCAGATCGACTTCGCACTCGATGGCGCGCAGCGTCTTGTAATCGCGGCCGTCGGCGCGGGTGCCGTCGAGGATCAGATCGCGGACGATCTTCGCTTCGAGGTCGTGCCAAGCCTTCGAGAACGAGGCGTCGCTGTAGGCGCCTTCGGCGGAAGCGTCGGGAATAAGGGCGGCCTTGGCTTGTTCCTTGACGACCTTCATCGCGTCGGCGCGATCATGCTTGCCGGGCGTTTGCTTCGCCTTGCGGGCTTGGTCGTAGAAGGCGTTCTTCAGGGCGTCGTAGCAGCCGTCGTTCGCCGGCAGGCTGAAGGCCTTCTTCGGCTTGCCGATCTTGTCGATCAGCTCTTGCTGCAAGTCGCAGAGTTCTTTGACGTACCCGTGGGCGACGAGGATCGCCTGGGTCATCTCTTCTTCGGGCAATTCACGGCCGAAGCCTTCGATCATCAGCACGGCGTCTTTGGTGCCGGAGATGATCAGGTCGAGCGTGCTCGCCTCAAGTTCATCTTGCGTCGGGAACGGCACGAACTTGCCGTCGATCTGGCCGAGGCGGACCGAGCCGAGCGGGCCTTCGAACGGCAGTTCGGAAATGCCGAGGGCCGCGGCGGCGCCGTTCATCGCGAGAACGTCGCCGTCGGTTTGACGGTCGCTCGACATCACGAAGGCTTGAATCTGAACTTCGTCGTTGAACCCTTCCGGGAACAGCGGACGGATCGGGCGATCCATCAACCGGGCGGTGAGGGTTTCTTTGGTCGTGGGGCGACCTTCACGCTTGATGAACCCGCCCGGGAACTTACCGGCGGCGGCGACGCGCTCGCGGTAGTCGCAGGTCAGCGGGAAGAAGTCGATGCCGGGACGAGGCTTGTCGGTCGCGGCGGCGACGAGGACGACGGTGTCCCCATATTGAACGGTGACGGCGCCGGCGGCTTGCTTGGCGAGGGCGCCCGTTTCGATCGAGAAGGTGTACTGACCGATTTGCTTTTCAACTTTGATACGCTTCAATTTCTTGGTTCCTACTTTTGTCGTTGCGAGTCGTTCGCAGAAGCGCCGTGTCCCGTCGAGGGCCTGAGAATCTCAGGCAGCCGGCGGGCGAGACGCGAACACGCAAGCATACCCGCGCCTTGAGCGCGATGATGAGCGGCGCGGCCGAATGAAGACGGCAGGGGACGCGGCGCCACGCAAAGTTGGCGACGTACCGACTCGGCGCCCCCCGCAGCGGGAGCGTTCGCAGAGAAGTTCGCGAGGCCGACCGGCGAGCTTGCCGGGGGCGATGCTCACTGGTTCGGCGAAGGCGTTACTTGCGGATATCCAGACGCTGCAACAGATCGAGATACTTTTGCGGATTGGTCCGCTTCACGTAATCGAGCAGACGACGACGCCGGCTGACCATGCCGAGCAAGCCGCGACGGCTGGCGAAGTCTTTCTTGTGAAGCTGCAGATGGGTCGTCATTTCCGCAATGCGGGTGGTCAGGATCGAAATCTGGACCTCCGGCGACCCGGTGTCGCTTCCCGTACGGCCAAAATCCTGGATCAACTCGCTCTTGCGTTCTTTCGTGACTGACATCTGTTCTTTCCGCGTGTTCTGTCGCTCTAGCGCTGGCCTGGGCCGAGTTGGTCGCAGCTGCCCCGGTGACGGGAGGCGACCCCTCTCGCGACGCCTCCGGCGACGCGAGCACAAAACTCATGCTGGCGAGACTGCTACAACTCTTCCTACAACAAGACACTGTGATAAAAACTGGTAACGATCCCCACTAATGTACAGATGCTTGCGGGGAACGCAACCGCACCTGTAGCGGGGAGTTGGGACGAATTTTGGTTGGCTGCGGCGGCCTGGCGGCCGAGCTGCTGTCGCTTTGTGTCGCGTTTCGCGTTTTTGGCGACATTAATCGTTAGTTGTTTGTGGGTAACGTTTTAAGTGGTGTCGTGTCGCGTGGTTTGTATGTCTCAGGCGACACGGTCCGTTTCGGTCAACTCATCAGTCGCCCCGCTGGGGCTAGCGATTCTGTTGCGTCGCCTGTTCCCAGCACTGGAAGTGCTGGGCTATTGTCGCGAGGTCCCTTCGGGACCGCCTTGCGGTTGACGCTGAGCCGTTTACCGCTGGGAGCAACGGGCTCTTTCTCTAGCCGGTTCTCTTCATTTTAGCGGCGATTCGCTTGGCTGCCGAACCCCTATTTTCGGCCACTTGGGGTGGCGGCCGCCAACGAAAAACGGCCCTCTCGAAAGGTTCGAGAGGGCCGCGGTGGTGGTGAGATTGACGGGGTTGCGAGCCTTCGGCGATCACCACCGATCCGTGAAGAGATTGGGTTGCTGCGTAATCTTGCGGAAATGCTTATCCACCAGCCGACCGTAGGTCTGTTCGAGCGTAGACCAATGTGCGGAGCGGAGCGGCAAAAATGCCAGCGTGTCGCTGCCTTGCGAGTCGACGCAGACGCGGATCTCGTAGTCGGGAGCAAGGGCTTGATTGAGCGAATAGAGAGTGATGTGGCGATCTTCGTGCCCGACGACAAGCGGTACTTTCGACCGTTTGCCCGAATACTCGATGTAGAGTTCAAATCCGGGATCGGCGTCGACGTCGATAATCGCGGCCGAGAGAGAGCCGGTGCGGAGGATCGATTCGCAGTACTCGATAATGACGTCGTCTTCTTCACGCCAGTCGACGAGGAAGATGGCGTCGTCGTCATCAAGTAACGCCGCAACGTGTGCTTCCGAGGGAGTCTGCAATAAGTCGGTTACGCTCGGGGGAATCGTTGCGGGGCTGCCGGATTGAGTCGTGGGCTGGCGAACGCTGGCGGCAGGCTTCGTAGGAGCGGAGGTCGGCGTTGGCAGGCGACTCGTCTGCCATGCGCGATACTGCTGCTCTGAGCCTTTCCACGTCCAAACGCTAAATAGATAGCCGCCGACTAGAAAGCCAATGAGGTACCAAATCCAATCGGACGGTTGTTGCTGCCAGCCGAGGAAGTCCATGACGGCTACCAAAACCATGGCGACTCCGCAGAACAGCACGCTACGCGAGATGACGTAGCGTTTTTGGCCCTTGGCGCGAGTGGCCGACCACCAGGCTGCTTCATTGTCGTTCATTCGGCGCCTGCGGGATGAATTGGCAGAGTGTTCACGCGTGCTTAAGTCTGTGACGCCTGCGAGGCAAGAGCGACGCTTCGCGTTAAATGCGATCATATTTGCTGTTAACGTCTTTTGAATCGAGAAGTAGGCGCGTTGCGCACGTGTGTCGATTCCAAAGAGCGTTCCGCAATGCGCAGCGCCAAAGACTCACGTGGTAACAAAAAAACGGCCCTCTCGAAAGGTTCGAGAGGGCCGCTGCGGGATGGTGAGATTGACGGGGTCGGGGGCCTTTTGCCACTGGTAGTCGTCAATTCAGAAGCGAGTCGCCAGTGGCCAAAGGCCCCCGACCCCTTCGGACGCGACTCTACTTCTCAGTTTCCTTCGCCTCTGGCTTCGGCGGCATTTGCTTCCGATCGGCCTTTAGCTCCTTATCGAGCCCCGGCACTTGGGCCGCTCCGCTCGGGACGTGGATCGACGCCCCTTCAAAATCTTTGCCAACCGGCTCATACTTGCCGCCGAGGTGTTCCGCGAGGAACGCTTCGGTGACGGCGTTGAACGACTTGCGGTTCGGCTCGCGGGCGAAGCCGTGGCCCTCGTCGGGATAGAGGACGTAGGTGACCGGAATTTTCTTGTCTTCCATCGATTTGACGATTTGATCGGCCTCGAGCTGCGTGACCCGCGGGTCGTTGGCGCCTTGGCCGATGAGGAGCGGCTTCTTGATTTGGTCGACCTTCGTCATCGGCGACCGCTTGAGCAACTCCGCCTTGCCTTCTTCCGTGTCGACGTCGCCGACGCGGATCTTCATGACGGGCATGAACGAGGCCCAGTAGGGCGGCACGTTTTCTAACAGCGTCACGAGGCTCGACGGGCCGACGATGTCGACGCCGGCGGCGAAGACGTCGGGGGTGTACGTCAGACCAACCAGGGTTGCGTAACCACCGTAGCTGCCGCCCATGATGGCGACCTTGTCCTTTTGAGCGATCCCCTTCTTGACGGCCCAGTTGACGGCGTCGATCAGGTCGTCGTGCATCTTGCCGGCCCATTCGCCGTTCGCCGCGTTGACGAATGACTTGCCGAAGCCGGTCGAACCGCGGTAATTCACGGCGAGCACGGCGTAGCCACGATCGGCGAGCCATTGATGCTCGGGATCAAAGCCCCACGCATCGCGGGCCCACGGGCCGCCGTGGACGTTCAGCACCAGCGGCACCGGCGTGTTCGGTACGCCGTCGCCGTCAGGGTCGCTGCCGGCCGGCAGCGTGAGGTACGAAACGAGCTCTTTGCCGTCGCGCGTTGGAATCAGCACCGGGTGCATCTTCACGAGCGGGTAGCCTTCGAGATCGTCGCGGCTGTTGAAGAGGAAGTGGGCCTTCCCCTCGCCGCGATCGTAGCGATAGAACTTCACCGGCCCGTCGTCGAGCATGAACGCGACGGTCCATTGCTTATCGTCGAGCGTGCGGCTGGTGACGATCACTTCGCCGTCTTCGACCGTCTTCAGGTAGTCGAGATCTTTCTTGATCGACTCGTCGAGGATGTCCCACTCGGTCTTCTCGTAGGTGAAGGCGACCGCTTGGATCGTCTTTTCAGTCGGGTGGACCAGCACCTCGCCGATGTCGGCCTTGGGGTTCTCGGCAATCAGCTTCTTCTCGTCGGTCTTGAGATCGATCGAGAAGAGGGCGCTCGTGTTGCGATCGCGGCTATCGAGCAGGTAGAGCACCGTGCCGTCCTTGTTGAAGCCGGCGGGCGAGGTCGACATCGCGTCTTCGGGGCCGACCTTCATGAAGGTGACCCAGTCGGTGATGCCCTTGTCGCCCGGCTTGCCGGCGTCGCCCTCGGCCGGTTCGAGGACTTCGTTGCCGCCGTCGGCCGTGTAGGTAAAGGCGAAGCGAACGTTGTAGTCGTCGTCGGTAATGAACGCGGCGTAGCCAGGGTTTTCTTGGATCAGTTTGCGATCGCCGGTCTTCAGGTTGACGCGGTAGATGTCGTGGAGCTGCGGGTTGCGATCGTTCAGGCCGACGAGGATTTCATCGGGGAACTTCTCGCTCACGCCTTCGATCGTGGCGTGGATGTTGTCGAGCGGCGTGAGGTCGGTCGTTTTGCCGGTGGCAACGTCGGTGGCGTACAGATGCCAATCTTCGTCGCCGCCCTTGTCTTGCGTGTAGAGGATGTGTTCGCCGGTGTAGGCCCAGCTGTAGCCGCGGATGTCGCGGGTCTTGTCGTCGGTCACTTGCTTGGCGGCCGACATATCGTCGATCGGGGCGACGAAGACATTGAGAATGCCGTCGACGGGGGCGAGGTAGCTCATCCACTGGCCGTTCGGGCTAATGCGAGCGGAGGCCTTCTGCGGATTGCCAAACAACACGCTGCGGGGGATCAACTTTTGCTCCTTCGCTGAGGCGCCCTGATCGGCCGGGGCGTCGGTGGTGGTCGCCGCGGGAGTTGCCTCGGCGGCCTTTTCGCCTTCGGCAGGCGTCGCGGCTTCGTCGGCGGCTGCCTTCGATTCCTCGACGCGCGGCGGGGGATTGCAGCCAACGACTGCGGCAAGGGCGACGACCGCCAATAGGCGGCTCGTCAATTTTCCTGAGAACTGGTGCGGGTGAAAAAGACCCATCAAACTCGCGCCTCCGATGCTAAAGCCTTGCTGGATATGGGGATCAGTGCGCCCGTATTGTTCCGCCAAGCGGGGCGGTCAGCAACCCACGAACGAGATTTCGCATCGTGGGTGCGCTTCGAGTAGACTGACGCCAAGTTGGCAGGTGGCCTTTAGCGGTGTTGAAAAGCGGTTGGAATCACTCGACGCGACAGCCGAATCGCCGTTGCCGCGGACGCCTTATCGTCCGTTGGCGTGGCTGGCCGTCGCGGGCGGTCTCGGCGTGGCCGCCGATCATGCACTTCATTCGCGGCTCGAGGCGAGTTTGTTCGGCGTGTGGTGGATTGGGGCCGTGATCGCGCTCGTTTGTGCCGTCTGCGCGGGTCGCCGCGGGGGCGAGCGTGCGGCTGCTGCGGCGCTGCTCGTGGCGGTCGGCTGGATCGGCGGGGCTTGGCACCATGCGTGTTGGAACGAGTTCCCTGCCGGCGATCTCGGCCGCTTCGCGCGGGAAGAATCGGCTCCGGCGTGCGTTGTCGGTGTACTCGCCGACAGAGTAAAGGTGTCGCCGCCGGGGGATCGGAGTCCGCTGCGGGCGATGCCCGCGCCGCTAATCAGCGAGACGACGCTGGAGGTTGAGCAGATTCGAGACGGCGTCGGGTGGCGGACGGCGGGCGGGCTGACGCGGTTGCGGGTGGCGGGCGAATTGCATGGCGTTGGTGCGGGTGATCGCGTCGTCGTGTTCGCGCAGCTCGCGCGGCCGGCGCCGCCGCTCAACCCGGGCGAGTACGACTGGGCCGCCCACGAACGTCGCTTCCGCCGGAACAGCGAACTTTACTGCGAGTATCCCCGCTGCGTCACGGTGACGAGCGCAGCCCCGCAGGTCGGCCGCGATGCGCCGCTCGCCGCGGTGCGCGATTGGTGCGAGCAGCAGCTCACGGCGAACGTGCCGACGCGCGACGCCCCGCTGGTGCTCGCAACGTTACTCGGCGATCAGGAGCGATTGAGCGAGTCGACGAAGGATGCGTTTCTCAACACGGGGGCGATTCACCTGCTCGTCGTGTCGGGCGCCCATGTGGCGCTGCTGGCCGGGATGGTGTGGTGGATCGTGCAAGGCGTGCCGCTCGGCAACGCGTCGCGGCTGACGCTGATGCTCGCCACCGTGGCGATTTACGCGCTCGTCGTGGGGCTGCAGCCGTCGGTGACGCGGGCGACGATTCTCACTCTGATGACCGTCGTGGCACTAGTGAGCGGGCGGACGCCGTCGATGGGGAACATTTTGGGGCTCGCGGCGCTCGCGGTGCTCGCGCTCAACCCGTGCGAGCTCTTTCGCGCGGGGACGCAGTTTAGTTTTCTGGCCGTGGCGATATTGTTCGTCCTGTCGCGTTGGGAGTGGCGGGGCGAGCCGCGCGATCCGTTGCGACGGATGATCGTTTCTTACTACTCCTGGCCGCGGCGCGTAGTGCGGCGTGCGCGGCAAGCGGTGGTGGCGATGACCGTGTCGTCGCTGGTGGTCGGCGTCGCGATGGCTCCGCTGGTGGCGTACCACTTTCACATCGTGACGCCGGCGGGGATTTTGCTGACGCCGCTCGCGGGGCCGCTCATTGCGGTCGCGCTGGGGGCGGGACTAGGAGTCGTGACGATCGGCTGGTTCGTGCCGCCGGTGGCGTGGGGGCTCGGGTGGGTGTGCGGAACCTCGCTGCACTTGGCGGAGTGGCTGGTGCAATTCGCCGCCGAGATTCCCGGCAGCTTTTTCTACACGGCGGGCTTTCCGGGGTGGTGGTCGCTCGTGTTTTATGGCGTCGCTGGGTTGTGGATCGCCCTGCCCCGCTGGCGGCCGCAGTGGCCGGTGCAAACTTTCGCCGCGCTCGTGTGGGTCGCCATCGGTTACGCGGCGATTGGCTTCGGCCGCGTGGCGCCCGACACGCTGCGGTGCACGTTCCTGGCAATGGGACACGGCACGTGTACGGTGCTCGAATTGCCGAGCGGGCAGACGGTGCTCTACGACGCGGGGAGTCTCGGTTCGCCTGAGGCGGCGACCAAGTCGATCGCCGCCTTTCTGTGGTCGCGTGGCATCAACCGGATCGACGCCATCGTCCTGTCGCATGCCGACATCGATCACTACAACGCGCTGCCGGGACTGCTCGAACGCTTTCCGATCGACGTCGTTTACGTCTCGCCGATGATGTTCGACCCGGTCGCGACCGGCGGCGATCTCACGGCGCCGAACTACCTGCGCGATTGCCTCGTCGCTGCCGGCATCCCGCTGCGCGAGGTGTGGATGGGCGACCGCTTGCGAACGGCCGACGCCGATGTCGCGATCGAAGTCCACCATCCTCCGCGCGAGGGGCTGATGGCCCGCGACAATGCGAACAGCTTGCTGCTGGCGATTGAGTTCGACGGCCGCCGCATTTTGCTGCCGGGCGATCTCGAGTCGCCCGGCATCGAGCAGGTGATCGCCGACCCCGCGTATGACTGCGACATTCTGCTGGCGCCCCACCACGGCAGCCCGCTCAGCGACCCGCCCGGCTTCGCGGCGTGGTGCTCGCCCGAGTGGGTAATCTTCAGCGGCGGCGAACGCGACCGAACCATGCTGTCGCAGCAGTCGTATCAGCATGCGGGGGCCGTCGTGCGCCACACGGCCGTGGATGGCGCCATCAGTTGCGTCGTCCGGCGGCAAGCCGCACTCGATGTCTCGACCTACCGCTCGCAGTAAGTTCCCGCCCTGCAACATGTTGCTCATGAACTGTAATTGAGACGCTGTCGCAACAAGATCTCTGGCACGCTCTAGCGTCGTTGCGAGCAATTCCCTATCTTTACGGAGTCGGAATCTGTGGAGGGAATCGAAATTAGGTAGTTCAGCCGTGCCCAAAATGGGCGCGCCGTCGCGCTCAATCGCGCAATCCATGGCGGCGTGAAAAACTTCGGCGAGCGCCCTGCTTCATTCCCCGCCAATTTCCAATTCGTCCCGCCCGCATCGCCCGCTTCACACCTCGACCATCGGTGACTTGGCGTCGCGCCGAACTCACCTGATTCACGATACGAAAGGAATCACAGCCGATGTCCACGGTCACCCCCAAGGGTTTACAGAAACGCTCGAAGCGCGAGCCAGTCGACCCTAACGGCACGGCGATCGACGTCAGCGAGGCGATGAGCAACGCCGCGCTGCTGAAAATGGTTTCCTCTTACATTCGCGCTCGGCGCCCCTTCAAGGAATTCGGCTTCAATTGGCCGATCGTCTCTTGGATCGGCATGGTCCACGTAATGGCCGTCGCCGCGCTGTTCTTCTTCAGCTGGCCGGCGTTCATCACTTGCGTCGTCCTGGCGTTCATCACCGGTAGCTTCGGCGTTTGCATGGGCTACCACCGGTTGCTGACGCACAAGAGCTTTCAAACGTATCGCCCCGTCCGCTGGTTGCTCGCCTTCCTCGGCGGCCTGTCGGGCGAAGGCTCGGCGCTCACTTGGGTCGCCAATCACCGCAAGCATCACGCCTTCAGCGATCACGAAGGCGACCCCCACTCGCCGACCGACGGCGCGTGGTGGAGCCATGCGTTCTGGTTCATGCCGAACTTTGGCCGCAAGTGGCACGCGGAAGTTCTCAATCGCTACGCCCCCGACATGATGAAGGACAAGGTGATGGTCGCGCTCCATTACCTCTTCCTCCCATCGCATGCGGTCTGCGCCGGTATCCTCTACGCGATGGGATACTTCGGTCCCGAAAGCTGGGGCCTCGGCGGCAACTGGGCCGGCTGGTCGATGGTCCTCTGGGGCCTCGGCGTGCGGATGGTCTACGTCCTGCACGTCACCTGGTTCGTCAACTCGGCAACGCACCTGTGGGGCTACCGTAACTACGAAACGACCGACAACAGCCGCAACCTGTGGTGGGTCGGCATCCTCGCCTTCGGCGAAGGCTGGCACAACAACCACCACGCCTACCAACGCGTCGCTCGTCAGGGCCACCGCTGGTGGGAAGTCGACGTCACCTACTGGTCGATCTGGATGATGGAAAAGGTCGGCCTGGCGTGGGACGTGGTGCGGGTGCGGGATATCCCGAAGGCTCGGGCGTAAAGCGGCGAGCGTTTCCGCAGGATTTAAAAAAGATCAACGAGCGAGGCGTCCGAATGGGCGCCTCGCTTTTTTTATGAACTGGTGGCGCTAGGGCTCAAACTGGCGTGTTGGAGCAACAAGCGGATCCATCTTGCGTTCGACAGCCGCCGAGATTCAGATTCGTCTCGACGATGTCCTGCGGCTGCGCCGCCCCCGATTGAGATCGTGCGTAACCTGCGCCACAAACTCTGACCAACATGAATAGACCAGAAGACGCCCCCGTTGCATTTCAAGCGGCTTGGAATGCTCACGACATGGCCGCGCTCGGCGGCCTGTTTGCCGAGGACGCGACGTTCGTGAATCGTTTTGGGCACTTCGTCCGGGGCAGCGATGCGATCGTGGCGCTGCACGCTCCGATCCACGAAACGATCTATCGCGACTCGACGCTTGCGAACGAATTGCTCGACGTCGCGCACATTGCTGACGGAGCGGCGGTCGTCCATTTCTGGAGTCGCCTCACGGCGGGCGTCGCTCACCCGGCTGGGCCGCAGCAGGTCGATACGCTGATCCTTGCTGTGCTGATCAAGCAGGGCGAAACGTGGCGTATTCGCGCACTCGAAAACGTGACCCTGACAAACCCGCGGACCGGCGAGGCGATCTTGCGCGGGTGAATGCGCAGCTCTGCGGCGGTCGTTAGCGCGGCGACAGCGTTGCAGGCGTTCTTTGCGGTACTCGTGCGCGGCGGCTAAAATTTGCGACGTCGCTGGCTCGCCGACGAGCGGCTTTGTTTTTTTGCGTGGCTGGGGGATGGTCGTTGATGGATTTGTTTAATCACAAAGTCGAGGTAACGTTCGTCGACGACGCCACCGGCGGGGCGTTCGCCTCGGCCGGCATGGAGGCTGCCGATCTTCCCGAAACGTTTGCGATCAGGACGTCGTTGCGTTTGGTCGATTCCGATTGGTCGGTCGTGCATGCGGAACCGCGGACGCGCGCGGAGTGTGCGAAATCTGGCGCCCTGACGCTGCGGCTGCGGAAAATCGAGACGATGCCGACGGACGAGATCGCGTTCAGTCAGCTCGATATCACCGAGAACATCGACGACAATCAGAATCTCGGGAAGGACGAGTGGATTGCCACGACGCAGCTGAACTCGAGAATTCCTAATCCCGAAGCGGCAGGGCTCCCCGCGCCGGGCGCCGACGCAGACGAGGTTTATCGTGCGGCGTTAGTGATGTCGGCGATTAGAGAATCGATCCCGCTGCCCGACGACGGCGTCTACTGCCCGATCTGCCATATCGCTAGCGTCGATCTCGCGAAGTTGCGAACCCCTTGCCCGCAGTGCGGACGCGAGTTGTTGAAGTTTGGGTGGACGTAGGTCTATTGAGATCGTGCGCTGCGGGCGGCGGTAGGTGGCATGGCCTCGACGGCACTGCGGCGTGGCCATGTCGGCGTGAGTCGAGCGGGCTTCCGCTGCTGAAACTCTCTCCCATATTGCAGCGATTGCAGCCTTCCAAGATCATGCACTACGCAGCGAATCATCTACTTGATCGCTGAAGTTTTTCGCTAATCAGGTAAGCCAGCCATGGGAAAACTCGCCCCGCCAGTCATCGCCGTCGTCGGCTATTTTGGATTCCTCGCTGCGATGGCCGCCACTTACAGCCGGTTGCCGGAAGTCGTCGCATCGCACTTCAACGCCAACGGCGTTCCCAATGGGTGGATGCCGCGCGACTCGTACGTGTGGACGATGGTCGGCATCGTGACGTTCACCACGGCGCTGCTCGCCGGGATGTTCGCGCTGGTCCGTTACTTGCCAAAGGGCATGGTCAATTTGCCGAACCGCGACTATTGGCTCGCTCCCGAGCGACGCGACGAAACGAGCCGGGCGCTCGGCAGCTACGGCTTGGTGATGGCCGGGCTGGTCTCGCTCAACTTCCTGGGGTTGCAACTGCTAGTGGTGAAGGCCAACGAATCGCAACCGGTGGAACTCTCCAGCGGAGTCTGGTGGATTCTGGCGGGATTCTTGGCGATCACGGGCGTGATGACGGTCGCGATCTACCGTCGGTTTTCGCGAACGCTGTAGTGGCATTTCGGGCGAGTTTTCGTGAAGATTTTTGGTGCTGTCACTAACGCGGCGTTGCTGCTGGAACAAGTCTCTCGGTCTTCATCGAAAAAATCCCGGCAAAAAATCTCTTGCTAGAACCGGATCTCCTGCCGACAATACAACCGTGATGACCACGTATCTGTACTACTTCTGGTTTAGCTTTACCGACGCGTTCTTTTTTAGAACGGGCGTCGTGGCCGGAGGTTGTGCGTAGACGAATCATCGCTAAGCACCAAACCAACCGAAGCCCCGGGCGCCCTAGGACGCCCGGGGCTTTTTTCGTTGGTGGGGTGAAAAAGGGCGTAGCCAATTCAAAATTCCCCCCTGGATGAACCAGGGGGCTCGCATTCAGAAAGCAGAAAAACCATGTATTGGAGCTCATCCCGATGATTGTTGTGATGAAACGTTCAGCCAGTGAAGCGGATATCAATGCCATGATTGCTCATGTTGAATCGAAAGGGCTGAAGCCCAACGTTATTCGTGGTTCTGAGCGGACCGTCATCGCCGTCGTCGGCGACGAGCGGATCGCTGGGATCGGGTCGCTGGAAAGCGGGCCCGGGGTCGACGAAGTGCTGCCGATTCTGGCGCCTTACAAGCTTGCCAGCCGGGAGCTCAAGTCGGAGCCGACCGTAGTGCAGGCCCTCGGCATGAAGGTCGGCGGCGTCAACATCGGCGTCATGGCCGGGCCTTGCTCGGTCGAGAGCGAGGAGCAGATCATCGCCTCGGCGAAGGCGGTGAAGGCGGCGGGGGCGACGGCCCTCCGCGGCGGGGCGTTCAAGCCGCGCACCAGTCCGTACAGCTTCCAAGGGATGAAGGAAGAGGGCCTCAAGCTGATGGCCGCGGCCCGCGACGTGACGGGGCTGGCTGTGGTGACGGAAGTCGTCGCCAGCGAAGACGTCGATCTCGTTTCCAAATACGCCGATGTGCTGCAGATTGGCGCGCGCAACATGCAGAACTACCGGTTGCTTGAGGCGGCCGGCAAATCGCCGCGGCCGGTGCTGCTGAAGCGCGGCCCGAGCGCGACCGTCGATGAATGGTTGTTGGCCGCGGAATACATTCTCGACGCCGGCAACCCGAACGTCATGCTCTGTGAGCGGGGCATCCGCACGTTCGAAACGCACACGCGGTTCACGCTGCCGCTCGCCTCAGTGCCGTACGTGCAGGCGAAGACGCACCTGCCGATCGTGATCGACCCGAGCCACGGCACCGGCCACACGCACTTGGTGACGGCGATGTCGCGGGCGGCGATCGCGGCGGGCGCCGACGGGATTATCGTCGAGGTCCATCCGAACCCCGACAAGGCGATGAGCGACGGCTACCAGTCGATGAACTTCGATCAGTTCGCCGAGATGATGAAGCAGTGCGGGCGGATTGCCGAGGCGATGGATCGGAAGCTGGGGTAGCGTTGCACCGCCGATTTCGGACTTGTGGGAGGCGTCTCCGACGCCGATAACGTTTTGCAATCCGTACGTGCATCGGTCGGCGCACCGGAATCGGCGTCGGAGACGCCTCCCACACGGTCCACTGGAGTGACACGATGCCTGACCTCAACCTCGACCGTTACTTCCACCGCATCGGCTATGCCGGCGAGCGGACGCCGACGTTGGAAACGCTGCGCGAGTTGCACCGGCGGCATGCCGAGTCGATTCCGTTTGAGAATCTCGACTCGCTGTTGCGCCGCCCGGTGCGGATTGATCTCGATTCAATTCAGCGGAAGTTGGTCGAGGAGCAGCGCGGCGGGTATTGCTTCGAGCAGAACGGATTGTTCAGCGCGGTGCTCGAGGCGATCGGCTTTCGGCTCACGCGGCTCGCGGCACGGGTGGTTTACACCGGCGATCCGCACGCGTTTCCGCCGCGGACGCACATGCTCATCCGCGTCGACCTCGGCGACGAGTCGTATCTCGCCGACGTTGGGTTCGGCGGCATGGTGCAAACGGGACCGTTGCGGTTGGCGGTCGACGTCGAGCAGTCGACGCCGCACGAACCGTTCCGCATGATTCGCTGGGAGAACGATTACCTCATGCAGGCGAGCATCCGCGGCGGATGGGTTCCGCTCTATCGCTTCACGCTCGACCCGCAGGCGCCGTCGGACTACGAGGTCGGCAACTGGTATGTGTCGACGTATCCCGAGTCGCTGTTCGTGAACCACCTCATGGCGTCGCGGCCGGCGCCGGGCGTGCGGTATGCGCTGCGGAACAACGAGCTCGCGATTCACCATCTCGGCGGGAACACGGAGCGGCGGACGCTACGGACGGCGGACGAAGTGCGCGAGGCGCTGCGCGACTTGATGCAGATTCGCTTGCCGGAGGGGGCGGAGCTGGAGGCGTTGCTCGAGCGGTTGGCGAATTCGCCGAGTTACTAACCAACTCCACCACAAAACTGTCTGGCTCCCTCCCCCTTGAGGGAGCAACGAGCACGGTCGCCAGCGGCGATCGAGCGGAGGCGGTAGTCCGTGCGCAGCACCGGCTGGGGAGGGGGTAATGAACCATGGTACCCGCTGCCTTCATCCCTCCCTAACCCTCCCCCTCAAGGGGAGGGGACCACACAGGCGAGTTTCATACGGGCGAGCAAGGTGCGGGCGAATTAGTGATTCGCCAGCCAAGCAGCGATTTCGCGTTGAACAAGCGCCGGCTGCCGCGCGAGCAACAGCGAGTGCTCGCTATCGACGACGTTCGCGACTCCCGGCGCATTGACGCCGGCCGATTCGGCGAACGTCTTGAGGTGCTGCTCAAGCTCTTCGACCGTCCCAAGTTGGTCGGCAGTCAAACGATAGACCGCAATCATCGGCTCCGCAGCCGCCTTGTCGAGCGACGTGATTTCGATCGTCCGCTTGTCGACCGGTCGCCAGGCGAGGCCAAGCGGTTCGAGCACCTTGTCGAGGGCCGCTTCCCACGGGGTACCGCTCGAACTGCAGGCAATGCGCGTGTTTGGCCAGAGTCGCACGTCGGCGAGCGCCGGCCAATCGACGAGCACGGCGACTTGCATCTCTTCCTGCCAGTGGCGGAAGATTTCTCGCAGCGGCGTGTACTGCGAGAAGGTGAACGTTGCGGGGGCGCCAAGCCGTTCTTGCAGGGCGACCGCCGGGGCGACGCCGCCGATGAGGGCGGAGGGATACTTGCTGCGGGCTGGCTTTTCAAGGGCGGCGCGGCTCCGTTCGAGCAGCAGGAGAATGTCGTACTGCACCGCTTCGCCCGCGGAGACTTTCAGTTGCTTGCCGTCGACGGCGAGCGTTCCGGTTCCGCCGGCGGCTTGCCACGTGTCGGGCGCCACCAGCTTTTGAATGTTCTCGGCAAGCTGCGCGATCGCTTGTTCGTCGCCGGCGAGATCGTCGACGGCGTAGGTGACGTCGCGGCGCGGATTGTTGCCGCCGCGAATAAGGATAATCTGGTCATTGACCACCACCGGCTGCAAGCGGAGCGGCTTCAGCGCGGCGGCGAGGAAGTCGAGAATCGTGGCGTCTTCGACGGCGGCGGTCGCCGGTTGGCCGGCGGAGACGGCGGCAAGTTGGAGTTGCTCCGGCGCGACGCTGATCGGAATGCCGCTCATCTGGACCGACAGGTCGAGCAGCCGGCAGAGCGGCATGTTGTTAATCTTCAGCTGCGGCGTCTTCCGCTCAAGCAGCACGGCGACGCTTTCGGCCGTGGGGGCGCCCGCCTGCTGATCACGGCGGACGGCGTCTGGGGCGGGTGGCGCTTCGGCGGCGGGTTGATCGGCGCCGGCGGCGTCGTCCGAGTTGACGCTGAGCGCGGCCGACTCCTGTTCAGGGAGTTGGCTCTCCTCGATCGGGTTCTTCGGCGGGCCGCTGCGGAGCGTCGAGAGGCTGAGCCCCTCGGGATCGATGTCGAGCGGATCGATCCGCAACCGCGGCTCGTCCTTTTCTTTCTCGGCTTCCGGCTCGGCGGTTGCGGCTTCGTCGGCAGGCGCCGCGGCGGGTTCCGCTGACTCGGCGGGGGCGGGAACGGCCGGCACGTTCGCGGCGAGTTGATTGTCGGCTGGCGCTGCTGGCGACGCGGCGAAGGGATCGTCGGCGAGCGCAACTTCAGTTTGCGCTGCAGCCGCAGGTTCGACAGGTGGTTGCTGCTCGTCGGTTATGGGCGCTGGCTCGACCGTGGCGGGATCGGCAGGCGCCACCGGTTCGGTCGCGGCAATCGCCGTCGGATTCGCGGGGATGCCGTTCGGTTGAGTCGTGGCGACCGGCGCGGGCGGAGCGAGCGTCCGCGTTGGATCGTCAGCGCTTCCCATGATCAGCGACAGCGCACCGACCATCACGGCCGCTCCGGCAAGTCCGCCGCCGGCAACCATTGCCGGAAACTTGACATGGCTCCACAACGATGGCGTGGGCGGCAGCGTCGTCGGCGCTGGCGGCGGCGCGGTAGCGCTGGCGGAGGGGATGTTCGCGGCGCTCTCAATGATGGAGCTAGTAGCGCCTGCGCTCGGCGGATCGCTGAACGCATCGACGGCGTCGTCGAACGTCGAGGCCACCACGGTCGAAGTCGCCGGCGGCGCGGTTTGCACTGCAGGCGTCGCGGCGGGAACGTCGGCGAGCGCGTCGCTCGCATCGAACATTGTCGTCGCCACCGCGGCTGCAGCGGCGGCGGTCTTTGCGGGGCGAGCGGTGGGGCTCGCCGTTGGCGGCGTCGCGGTTGGCGCGTCGGCCGTATGAGTAGCGATCGTCGGGGTAGTGGTAGGAGCAGTAGCAGCAGGACTCGGCGCGGCCGCGGCGGGCGCCGACGGCACATACCCCGCCGGAGCCATCACCTGCACCATCATGTTGCAGCGCGGGCAGGCGATGATCTGGCCGATCATCGACTCCTTGCGCACCGTCAGCACGGCACGGCAACTGACGCAGGTGACTTTGAATGGATCCACGCGTGCTCTCGAACGACTCTGTTCCCGGTTCTCGCTTAGCTTTGACGCTGCAACTGTGGGAGGCGTCTTCGACGCCGACACCGCTCTCCACTACAATCGATGAGCGGTCTACGAACCGTCATCGGGGTCGGAGACCCCTCCCACAAGCGGTCATCAGCGAGTTCCCCTCAGGTTTTTATTGTACCCGAACCGTGCCCAGTTAGCGGGTCTGGGAAAGAAATGCTGCGGGCAGCCGATCGCCACGTTTTTCGGCGGCAGTTCGCGTCGTGACGATAATCCGTTCCGCAGCGCCTGTTGTCGTCGGTTCGATGACGTAGACCAGCTTCTGCCGCGGGTCGGCGGGGCCGGTTGCCTGGCGGTCGGGATTCGCCCGGAGGAGGATTTCGAGCAAGATTTCGCCGGCTGGCCGATCGCGCAGATCGAGCCCCAGCGACTGATTTTTCGTGATGCCGTCGAGCTGCAGATCGCCGCCGGCGATGGTGATTTCCAGGCCCGTGTCTTCGGCAAGCAGTGCGACGGCTTGCTCGAGCGACTCCTTCGTGAAGCTGAGCGAAGTTTTCGCGGCGAGTTTGTCGGCAGTGGTCGTCGGCGCTTTAGCTGCCGGTGCGGCGCTAGCGATTGCTCCGTCGTCGCCGTGCGGCAGCGTCAGCAGCAACTCGCTCGCGGTGAGCAGGTTGTGCCCTGCCCTTGCCGGCAGATACGCATTGACGACGGCTTGCCGATCGTCGACGCCGCTGCGGGCAAAGCGGGCGAGAATCCGCAGCATGCCGGGGAGCCGGGCGATCACCTTGCGGCCGTAAGGATGCCAGGTGGCGTCCGCAATCAGGTTCTCGACCTCCGCCGGCGCCGCGGCGATCCGCTCGCGCATTTTCGCGGCGAGGCGAATCGCCGGCACGTTGAGCGTCGGCGTCGCGCGGAGTTCGAGGAACAAGTCGTCCCGCAAGTCGGCGCTCAGCATGACGGCGGTCGCTTCGTTGCCGAGCAGCCGCTGCAGGACGTCGTGGAGCGGCGCCGCTTCGGCGGTGAGCAGGTCGTTGCCGCTCGCTTGCAAGAACTTCGGCGCGACGAGGAGCGTGGCCGCACGCTCGGCATCGGAGTGTGCGGCGAGGGCTTCGATGTCTCGCACGAGCGGCGGCGCTTCGCCGGCGGATTCGACGAGGTCCTGGGCGAGCGCGGCGGGCGCGACAATCAGTGCGGGCGTAGGTTCGTTCGCGAGAAAGTAGGTGCGACCGTTCTGTGTGCGAACGGCGACGCCGTCAATTTGGGAATTAGTTGCTTTCGCCGTGCGCTCAACAAGCGCCGCGTTATCGAGCGGCTCCGCGAACTCCACGCGCAGCGTCGTTTCGAGCTTGTTGTCGTCGCTCACGGTCACGGCGACGAGCAACGCGGTGACTTCACTCACTTTTCCGCCGAGCAGCGACTCGAGTTCCGCGACGGCGCCCTGTCCCCACGGGCCGAGCGCGGCGCGGAGTCGCTCGCCTTCGGCGTGCTGTGCGATGTCGGCCGGACGGAAGTAGAGGAGGCATTGCGTGCCGGCGGGGACGTAGGCGAGCGAGATCGGCGGGCCGCTGGTTGGCTCGCCCCACAGGAGTTGGCCGGTCGGATCGTCGACGAGTTCTGCGGCGAGAGGGGCTGCCGATGCGGGGGGAATTGCGTCCGCGGGGGCCGTGGCGGGCGAGGCTTTCGGAATTGTAGCGCCGGGGGCGGGACGCCCCGGCTCGCTCGGTTGCAGAGGGGGATTGTTTGCGCTGAAGGAACTGATCAGCAGGTACGCGATGAACGCGACCGCTACAACGGCCGAAACGACGCTGCTTGCGAGCCAGAGTCGGCGGCGATCGGGTTTGGGGCGACGGGGCCGCAGGCTACTGCGGGGGATGTCGTCGAGGTGGTTCGGATCGTCCGGCGGCATATTGGTACGTGGCGGCAGAACAGTCGCGGCCGCCCGCTCGTAATGTTAAATAACGTAAACTTGAGTAGCAGTCACGTAGCCGCGGCGAGTATTAGTAGCCGCGGCACAACGAGCCGCCGGGCAACGCCAAAGGTGAAATGCGAAAGTGGAAAGTGGAAAGTGGAATAAACGCTGACCGCCCTCCCCTTTCCACTTTCGCATTTCCCATTTGCCTTCCCCGCTCGCGGCAATCGCTTTATTATCCACCCAGGCGACGTTCCCACCACCCAGGCACCGCAACCGGGACTTACGATGAAATCTTCTGAGGCGGCCCAGTTCTATTTCAGCCGCGCGGCCGACCAGTTGGAGCTCAAAGAGAGCATGCGGCGGCGGCTGATCATTCCCCGCCGCGAAATCCAGGTGCAGGTCTCCTTCGAGACCGACAAGGGCGAAGTCGCTACCTATGTTGGCTATCGCGTGCAGCACAACAACGCCCGCGGCCCCATGAAGGGGGGCTTCCGCTATCATCCGCAGGTCGATCTCGACGAGATCCGCAGCCTCGCCGCGCTGATGACGCTGAAGACCGCGGTGGTGAACATTCCCTACGGCGGCGCCAAAGGTGGTATCGCTGTCGACCCGCGGACGCTGAGCCGTACCGAGAAGGAACGGATCACCCGCAAGTTCATCGATCAGATTCACGACGTCATTGGGCCGGATATCGACATCCCGGCGCCCGACATGGGCACCGACGCCGAGACGATGGCGTGGATCATGAGCCAGTACAACAAGTACCACGGCTTTAATCCCGGCGTCGTTACCGGCAAGCCAGTGGAGTATTACGGCATCCCCGGCCGCGAAGAGGCGACGGGTCGCGGCGTCGGCATTCTCACGTTGAAGGTCCTCGGCCGCTTGGGCCGCAAACCTCAGCAGACGCGAATTGCGATTCAAGGCTTCGGCAACGTCGGTTCGCATGCGGCGAAATACCTCGCCGACGCTGAATGCAAAGTGGTGGCCGTGAGCGACGTGAGCGGCGCCTACTATCGCGCGGAAGGGATCGATATCCTTGGCGCCATTCGCTACTCGAACCAGAACAAGAATTCCCTCGCCGGTTACAAGGAAGCCGAAAAGATTCCTGGCGATCAGCTGTTGGAGCTCGACGTCGACGTGCTGATTCCCGCGGCGCTCGGCGGCGTGATCAACGAATCGAACGTCGACCGCATCAAGGCGCCGATCATCATCGAAGCAGCCAACGAGCCGGTCCGCCCCGAAGCGGACGAAGTCCTCGCGAAAAAGGGGACGCTGCTACTGCCCGACGTGCTCGCCAACGCGGGCGGCGTGACGGTCAGTTATTTCGAATGGGCGCAGAACCGCCAGTTCTACCACTGGAATCTCGACCGCGTGCGGCAAGAACTCGAACGAGTGATGTCGCAGGCGTTTGAATCGGTGTGGAATCTGTCCCGTGAGCGTAAGGTGAGTCTGCGGACCGCAGCGTTTATGGTCGGCATCGAACGCGTCGCGAAGGCGACGGCGCTGATTGGCGTCGCGTAGCGACTCGCAACTGCAGCAGCCGCGGCTCAACGAGCCGCCGGATCGCGACGAAAGAATTTATGATTTAGGATTGATGATTTCTGATGTGCTGACGAGCTACCTGTTACCCTTCCAAATCAGCAATCAGCAATCAGCAATCATAGATCTCTCCGCTCCGGCCGGTCGTTGACCGGCGGCTACTTTGCTCGGTTACTCGGATAATTCTAGCAAGATTTCCGCCGCCTGGGTGATCTGCTCCGTCGTCACGTCGAGATGCGTTACCGCGCGGACGCGGTATTTGCCGAAGGGATACATGCCGACCCCGTGCTCGGCGAGCCGCTTGCAGAAGTCGGCCGCCGTGCCGAGGCGTTGGTCTAGATCGAAGATGACGATGTTCGTCTCGACTTGCGCCGGCGCGAGCCGCAGCGTGTGCGATTGCCGTACGGCGTCGGCGAGGATTTGGGCATTCGCGTGATCGTCGGCGAGCCGGTCGACATGGTGGTCGAGGGCGAAGCTCGCCGCGGCGGCGAGGAGGCCGGCTTGCCGCCAGCCGCCGCCGAGGGCTTTGCGTAGGCGGCGGACCTCCTTGATGTGGTCGCGCGTGCCGACGAGCGCCGAGCCGACCGGGGCGCCGAGGCCTTTGCTAAAGCAGACGCTCACGGTATCGAACAGTCGGCCCCATTCCCTCGCCGCGATGCCACTGGCGACGACGGCGTTGAAGAGGCGGGCGCCGTCGAGGTGGCGGGCCAAACCATTCGCGGCGGCCCAGGCGGAAATCTGTTCGACTTCGGCGAACGGCAGCACGCGCCCGCCGCCGCGGTTGTGGGTGTTTTCGAGGCAGACCATCCGCGTGCGGGCGTAGTGAACGTCGTCAGGCCGGATCTTGTCTTCGAGGTGGCCGAGCGTGAGCAGGTGCCCTTCGGCGGCGATGCCGCGGCCGAAGACGCCGAAGAACTGGGCCGAGGCGGCCTGCTCCTGGTTGAGGATGTGGCACTCGGCCTCGCAGAGGAATTCGTCGCCGGCGCCGCAGTGGAGCCGCACGCCGATTTGGTTCCCCATGGTGCCGCTGGGGACGAACAGGGCCGCTTCCTTGCCCAGCAGGTCGGCCGTTTGTTCCTCGAGGCGGCGGACGGTCGGATCCTCGCCGAAGACGTCGTCACCCACCTCGGCGGCGGCGATGGCGGCCCGCATGGCGGGGGTGGGGCGGGTGAGCGTGTCGCTGCGGAGGTCGATCATGAGGGAGTGGAGAGGGTTCAGGTGTCGGGGTTCAGGAATTCGAAATGAAAGCCACCGGCTCTGCCGGTGGACGAGCTTCTACAGGGGCTGACTTTACGTTTCCTTCGTCCACCGGCGGAGCCGGTGGCTTTTACAGCACGTCGTTTTCAACGGGGGGTGAAACGCCCGCCTCCGCGGGGTACCTTGGAGCGTTCCTCACTATCCTGCATCCCGTAGCCAGCTTCAAGCTTCTCCGCCATGCCGCTCGCCATTCCACGCATCGACACTCGCGATCCTGGTTCGGCGGCGCAAATTGCCGCGCTGCGGGCGAAGCTGGCCCCCGAGGGGAACGTCGTCAGCGAGGCGGGACGGCGGAAGACGATCGAGGTATTTGGCGAACCGCTGACGCCGGTGCAAGTGGTCGAGCGGATTTGCGGCGACGTCCGCGAGCGCGGGCTGCCCGCGCTGCTGGAGTACACGGCCAAGCTTGATGGCAAGCAACTCACGGCGAGCGACCTGCGCGTGCCAGCGGCGGAACTGGCGGCGGCCCACGCGGCGGCCAATCCCAAGCTACTCGATGCGGTGCGGCGGATTCGCGAACGCATTTTGAAGTTCCAGCAGGCTATTCTCCATCAGACGGTGACCGTGCCGACGGAGCACGGCGGCTATCTCACGCAGCGGTACTTGCCGCTGCGGCGAATCGGCGTGTGCGTGCCGGGCGGCGCGGCGGCGTATCCGTCGACGGTGCTCATGACGGTCGTCCCCGCGCAGGCGGCGGGTGTGGAGCAAATCGCCGTGGTGGCGCCGCCGACGGCGTTTGGGTCTTACAACCAGGATTTGCTGGCGACTTGCCATGAGCTGGGCGTCACCGAGGTCTATCGCGCGGGCGGGGCGCAGGCGGTGGCGGCGCTCGCTTACGGGACTAATGGCAACACGGCGAAGACTGATGCGTCGGGAATCCCTCTCCTAGCCCCTCCCTGCGAGGGAGGGGGAATTGAAAAAGTCGACAAGATTGTTGGCCCGGGGAACCTGTTTGTGGCCCTCGCCAAGAAGCATGTCTTTGGCGAAGTCGACATCGATTCGATTGCCGGGCCGAGCGAGGTGATCGTCATCGCCGACGAGACGACGCGGGCCGATTTCACTGCGGCCGACCTCATTGCCCAGGCGGAGCATTCGCCCGGCTCGGCGATTCTCATTACCTGGCACGCGCCGCTCATCGACGCCGTGGCGGCGGAACTTGAAAAGCAGCTCGCGACGCTCGAGCGGGGCGAGCTCACGCGGCCGTCGCTTGAGGCGTTCGGCGCGCTAGTGCTGGTGAAGAACGCCGACGAAGCGGTGAAGCTCGCGAACGAACTCGCCACCGAGCACCTCCACCTCGCGGGACCAGCTGCCGAAAAGCTGGCCGATCGCATTCGCTACGCCGGCGCCATTTTCCTCGGCGCCTACACGCCGGTGCCGGTGGGCGACTACGCGGCCGGGCCGTCGCACGTCTTGCCAACCGGGGCGACGGCCCGCTTCGCGAGCGGCCTCTCGGCGAACGACTTCCTCCGCACCAACAGCATGATCCACTTCACCGAGACCGGCCTCGCCGCGATCGCCGACGACGTCCTCACCCTCGCCGCGAAGGAAGGCCTTACCGGGCATGCAAACAGCGTGGCGATCCGTCTTCAAAAGAATTGAACCACGACGACACGAAGGACACGACGAAAATTCAAAAGATGGATTCTTCGAAGTCTTGTTTCTCTTCTTCCGTCGTGCTCTTTGTGCCGTCGTGGTAAAGCTTCAGCAGTCAACAAAAGCTAAAAACAAATGTTCCGACCCAACATCACCGCGATGCAAGGCTACGTTCCCGGCGAGCAGCCGCGGGGGATGGAGTTTGTCAAACTCAACACGAACGAAAATCCCTTCCCCTGCTCGCCGGCGGTGAAGGCGGCGATTGGTCGTGTCTGCCAGAGCGGATTGCAGCGCTATCCCGATCCGATGGCGACCGCGTTTCGCGAACGGGCGGCGGAGCTGTTCAAGCACGAGGTGCCCGGCATCACGCCCGACTGGATTTTGTGCGGCAACGGCAGCGACGACATTCTCACGATCGTCACCCGTAGCTTCGTAGCGCCGGGGGGGCTGATTCGCTTTCCACGCCCGAGCTACATCCTCTACAACACGCTGGCGGCGATTCAGGGGGCAGAGTCAGAGACGGTCGACTTTAAAAGCGACTGGACGCTCGGTTCTGCCTTCACCGCGGCGAACGAGCGACTGCAACTCGCCTTCTTGCCGAACCCCAACAGCCCGACCGGCACGGTGATCGCGCCCGACAAGGTGGCGAAACTGGCTGCCGCTCTCCCCTGCCCACTCATCGTCGACGAGGCGTACGCCGACTTCGCGACGACGAACTGCCTTGGCCTGGTCGCCGAGAACGAGCGGGTAATCGTGACGCGGACGCTCAGCAAGTCGTACAGCCTCGCCGGGCTGCGGTTCGGCTTCGCGGTCGCCCAGCCGCAGATCATCGAGCAGTTGATCAAGGTGAAGGACTCCTACAACTGCGATTCGCTCTCGATCGCCGGGGCGACGGCGGCGATTGACGATCAGGCGTACTTTGCCAAAACGCGCGACGCAATTATCGCCACCCGCGAGCGAATGACGGGGGCCCTGCGCGGTCTCGGCTTCGAGTGCATCGACTCGCAGGCGAATTTTGTCTGGTGCCGGCACGGCAAGCGGGAGTCGCGCGACCTCTACCAGCAGTTGAAGGACGCCGGCGTCCTGGTTCGCTACATGAACTACGCCGGGTGGGGCGAAGGCCTCCGCATTAGCGTCGGCAGCGACGAACAGTGCGATCTTCTGCTTGCGAAATTGGGCGGGATGGTTTAGGAATTAACCGCCACTCAGAGCCCAAAACAGGATTTACCACGACGGCACAACGGACACGACGGGGGAGGATTCATTCCCTACGTTGTGTCCGCCGTGCCGTTGTGGTGCAATTTTTAAACGCGAATAACCGGCAACGTCCGGGATTAAAGAGAGAGTCATGGAAGAGTTGTTCACGTTGAATTCGATGGCCGCCCTCGCGACGCTCGCGATCTTGGAGATCGTGCTCGGCATCGATAACGTCGTCTTCCTCGCGATCCTCACCGGCAAGTTGCCGGCGGAGCATCAGCCGAAGGCCCGGACGCTGGGCCTGCTACTCGCCGCGGTCGGACGAATCACGCTGCTGTTCGCGATTTCGTGGGTGATCACACTCGATAAGACGGTGCTCTTCGACCTGCCGTTTCACATGCCGGGCTCGCATCCCGTGGTGGCAGAAGTGGAGCCGAAGGATGCGAAAGACGACGTCAGGCCGATCAAGGCGGACGATCCGTCGGAAGTCGACAGTCCCGCCGTCGTTGAGACGCTCGAAGAGGGAGGCACCCCGATCACCGCGAAGGATCTCGTGCTGATCCTCGGCGGGTTGTTTTTGCTCGGCAAAGCAACCTGGGAGATTGGCCATCAACTCGAACCACACCACGCCAGCGGCGGGACGAAGGTCTACTCGTCGCTCACCGCGGTGCTCGTGCAGATCATCGCGATCGATATGGTTTTCTCGCTCGATTCGGTACTGACCGCCGTCGGCATGGTGCGGCCGGAAGATTACCAGCACCACTGGGTCGCACTGGCGATCATGATCACCGCCGTCGTGTTGGCGATCGCGGTGATGATCGCCTTCAGCGGGCCAATCGCGAACTTCGTGAACCGGCACCCGAGCGTGAAAATGCTGGCGCTGGCGTTCCTGATTTTGATCGGCGTCGTGCTCGTGGCCGAAGGCCTCCACACGCACGTCCCGCGCGGCTACATCTACTTCTCGATGGCCTTCGCGCTGATGGTTGAAATGCTCAACCTGCGAGCCCGGCGGCACGTAACCGAAGAGAAAGAAACGTTGGAAGCGATCTAGGAGAAATGACGAAGCCAGAATGACGAATGACGAATGACGAATGGAAGAACGCTTGCGTCTCCCATTCGTCACTCGGATTTCGTCATTCGTCATTTGCGGGCCTACCGCTGGTACTCAAACCCAAACCGCGCCCCGTGGTAAAGCACGGTCGTGCCGTTGAGGCCCGGTTCGAAGTACGCGTCGAGACCAGTGCCCACGCCGTCCATCACTAGCGCCTGATAGCCGCCGCGGATGGCGACGCACTGGTTAATGCGGAACACGGCCGTCACGCCGACTTCGCCGATGTAAGCAATTTCGGAGAAGGTTTGCGACGTGCCGAACTGCGTGTAGCTCGACGAGCTCGTCGCGGGGGCGAGCGTCACGTTGTCAGGACCGGTGACGAGCGTATTGATCGTATTTTGCAACTGCTCGCGTTTGAAGTTGTTGTAGTAGACGCCGCCGTTGCCGTACGGCTCGACAGTGAGCCACTTGTTGAGCGACCAGGCGTCGCGGAGGGCGCCCAGCTGAAAGCCGATCATCCGGTTTTCAAGCTTCCAGACGTTATCGGTGTCGGTGAACACGTCGGTGGTCGCAGGGTTAGACGCCCCGGGCACGATCTTCGCGACGGTGAGCGCGTCCGTAAAGTCTTCGTCGGCCTGCACGTAACGGAAGCCGGCGAAGATTTTCGTCGGCGCCGTCGTCCGCCGCATGAAGTTCAGTTCAATCGAGTTGAACGTCGTCTGGTAGTCGAACGAGCGGACGCTATCGTCGCCAGGGTCATTGGGGTCGACATTGGGGTCGATGAACATCGCTGTGGCGTTGTAGTTGTTGATCCCCTCGTAGCCGACCTGGATGCCGAAGTCGGAATCGTTGTAGCCGGTGACGAAGATTCGTCCGCCAGGGCCGTAATCGAACTGGTCGAGCAGTTCTGGATTGAGCGCGACTGAGTCGACCACGCGGGCCCAATCGGCGCCGGTGCGCCGCAGCGCCATGCCGTCGACTTCGACGTTCCAATGGGGGCCGACGCACCAGTTGTCGCAGCTGCCGGGACCGGTGAGGTACGGAAACAGCGGCTGGTCGCAGCCGCAGCGGTTGTAGAAACTGCCCGCTCCGCCCCCGCCGCCGCCATTGCACGTGTTGCAGGTCGAGTCGATCGCCCCGGCGGAAAGCAATCCGTCCTCTTCCTCGGCGACCGGCAAGATAGCGACTTCACTCGCCGCCGTTTTCACCGCATTGGCGGGCGTTCCCAGGATCGTCGGCGTCGACTTCTCCGACCATATGTCGCCGCTGGCGAGATGGATGGTGTCCGAAAGCGACGGCGGCGTTTGGCCGAGCGCGGGCGCGGCGACGGAAAACGACGCCGCGGCTATCAGCAGTCGCGCCGAGGCTGGACGAGTGAAAAGCGATCGCATGCGGCTATTCCTGAGGTCGCGTGTCGCACCCCCGCGGCGCCGGCTGGGTCGGTCGGCGAGCGGGTCGGGTTGGAACGACAGAGACGATTGTTCCGGCAATGCGGGTAGCATCGACCCGTTACCGTGGGAATCCGAAGTCCAGTTTCCCCCAGGCGGAGAGTCCCCCTAGTCTACCCTTTTTCTCCCGGCGTTTGGCGGTAGTGTGGGGCCTGCTGTAGCCGGAGCGGTCGTGCGGGTCGGGCGACGGGGACCGGCCTGGGGTGTGGTTTTTTCGCCACATTTTTCGACAGGGGGCGTTGTTTTCCCGCCGCAGAGGGTAAATTTTCGCGTTGCCGCAAAGTTTGCGTAAGTTCCGCATCTTCGCTGGTCATCGAAAACTAGCCGGTCGCTTCCGCGGCCCGATCCACTCCCTCTGCTAGCAAGAAAGCGACTCCCCCATGAACGCCGCTTTGGTTCGCGAAACCGCTCTCTGGGCCTTCTGGCGCATCGCCGCTGCGGCGATCATCGTCGCTGCGATGGCCGTCGCCGCGTCGGCCCAATACTGCACGCCCGATCAATGCGACGGCTGCGACCTGAACAACTGCCAGCTCGATTGCTGCCACGAACTGCCGGAGCTGTGGCTGGTGAACACCCGCTGCGCGCCGAAGTGCAACAACCTCGACGCCGGCTTCGAGCGGATCAGCGTCCAACGCTACGACGCCAGCTGCCGTCGGTTTGTGAAGTCGTCGTGGGAAGAGTTGCTTGCTGAAGAGGCGAGCATGCCGACGCTGATCTTCGCGCATGGCAACACCCTGCAGCACAAGGGCGCCATGGACCAATGCTGGGACGTCTACCGCAAGATGCGCTGCTGTCCCGGCAAGAAGCGGCTCGTGTTCTGGTCGTGGCCAGCTCAGATTGATCACCTCCGCCCGCTGCTCCGTCCGCGTCAGCTGATCCTCAGCAACCTCCGCACGAAGTTCACCTACGCCGAATACCAAGGCTACTATATGGCGAAGCTTGTCCAACGGATGAGCATGACCCAACGCGTTACCGTCGGCGGTCACAGTTACGGCGGCATCATCGGCGCCGTGTCCGCTCACTTCATCGGCGGCGGCGAACTCCGCGGCTTGAAGCTCGCTGGCGCCGAAGCCGTCGAACGTCCGAACTTCCGCGTCGCCCTGGTATCGGCGGCGTTCGACAACGACTCGCTCGACGTCGGCGGTCGCTACGGCCAGGCGTTCGTCGCGGCGGAGAAGATTTACGTCACCCGCAACCGCACCGATAGCACCCTGCGTCGCTGGCCGAACATTTCGTATCGCTGCAAGCCAGCGGTCGGCGTGACCGGCGTCAACGCGAACTGCCTCGGCGAGAATGCCCACAAGCTCTGCCAACAAACGCTCACCAGCGACGTCGGCAGCAGCCACTACATCGAGCCCCACCTCGGCAGCCGCCGGTTCATGAACGCCCTCTGCTGCGTCGCGTTCCCCGCCTGTGCGGAGTGTGCGAAGGCCGAGCAGACCAAGCCGGTTCCGCCACAAGCGGCGAAGCTCGAGCTGAAGCCGGCGGCGTAATCACAACGAATCGATCGCAACCAAAAATAGCCCCGGGCAAGCTTGCCCGGGGCTATTGGCGTTTACGAAAGTTGACGCGGTGCGAAGCTACTTCGCCGCGACGACCGGGTGCATCGCCTGCGGCGACACGAAGTAGCCATGCAGCAAGAAGTTGAGCGTCGCCGCCCGTACTTCTTTGAACTTCGGCATCATCTGGTGAATGCCGTTGGTCTGAATGAAGTCGGTCGCACCCGCGAGCTTCATCGTGTCGATGCTGAGCAGCCCGTCGTCGTCGCCGGGGATGGCGTCGAGATAGCCTTCGCCGTCGCCCTGGCCGCCGGCGATAATGCCAAACTCAAAGTTCGGCGTCACCAGCTGCTTTTCCAGTTCAGGCCAACCTTTCGACGGCGCCAATTGCTCAAGCGGCTTGCCCGCCACCATCTGCACGAGTTTGCTGTCGGCAAACTGGTCGGCGATTTCAGCGCCATGATTCGGCGGCGAGATCATCACCATTCGTTTGAACTCTACCGGCGGCCGCATGGCGGGTTCGAGACGCTCGTAGTTGGCCAGCAGGCGACGGATGACAATATTGCCCATGCTGTGCGCGACGAAGCTCACCTGCTCAACGCCATCCAAATGGCGGATCACGCTGTCGAGCGAAGCCGCGTAGGCGTCGATGTCTTCCATCGTTGACGGATAGCCGACGTTAATTGTTGCGAGGTTTCCGTTCTCTTCGATGTACTGAGCCAAGCCTTCCATGAACTGCCGGCTCGCGCCCAGACCGTGGAGGACGATGACGACTTCCTTCGGATTCGGCGGAAAGTTTTCCGCCTTCTTCACTTCATTAAGCTTGGCGAGGCACGTATCGAATGTGCCGAAGGCTTGCCGGCGGTCGCTTGGATCGATCAGGCGGTAGTGACCGATCACCGCGTGCTTTTGAATGCGCCAGTTGTGGTCGACGACTTCGTCCGACCAAACGGCGATGCCGCCGAGCGTCGGCGTGCCGTTGGCGAACAGTCCGCCCCGTTCTTGGGCGCGAGCCGCGTAGGCGCCGGCAGCGACGACGATGAACGCGAGGATGGCGATGGCGAGGCTGCTCATGGAACGTGGCATGCGAAAATCTCCCTGACTCCGGAGCGCGGTCGGCGCCGCCCAAAGGTACGGCCGGATTCTAACCGCAGGTCGGGGCCAGCCCAACCTGCATACGGCCCCGGCGGCCTGCCGGTTCTGGAAGCTGTAGCGTTTTCCGGGCCGTTTCGTTACAGCTGCACCAGCATTCCCCGCCGGCGCCCGCAAAAGCCTCGCCGCTAGGCTAGCTGCCGGCCCTGGGCTAATTTGGAGGAATGGCAAACAGTGAGTACGAATTCGACGTTCTGGTGATCGGCGCCGGCCACGCGGGGACCGAAGCCGCCCTCGCGGCCGCCAGGCTGGGGGCCCGCACCGCCCTGCTGACGACCAACTGCGACACCGTCGGCCAAATGAGCTGCAACCCGGCGATCGGCGGCGTCGGCAAGGGGCAAATCGTCCGCGAGATCGACGCCCTCGGCGGGGCCATGGGGCGGGTGATCGACGCCACTGGCATCCAGTTCCGGATGCTCAATCTCCGCAAGGGCCCCGCGATGCACAGCCCGCGGGCCCAGGCCGACAAACGGCTTTACCAGGCCGAAGTGAAACGGCTTTGCGAGGAGCAGGAGAACCTGTCGCTGCGGCAGGAAGTGGTCGAAGACATCCTCGTGGAGGGTTCAGAGGTTGGGGTTCAGGGTTCAGGGAATACAGATTCCTCTTCGCTGAACCCTGAACCCTGCCACCTGAACCCTCCCCGCATCGTGGGTGTCCGCGTTCGCGGCGACGCAATCTACCGCGCCCGTGCGGTGGTGCTAACCACCGGCACCTTTCTGCAAGCGCTGATGCACACCGGCGAGGCGAAGACGCCCGGCGGACGCGGTGGCGAAGGAACTTCCTCAGGCATTAGCGCCGCGCTCAATCGGCTCGGCGTCAAACTCGAACGCTTCAAGACCGGCACGCCGCCGCGGCTGAACGGCCGTACGATCGACTACTCGCGCACCGAACTGCAGCCGGGCGACGAACATCCGCAGCCCTTTTCGTACCTCACCGATCGGCTCGAGGTCGAGCAGCTTCCCTGCTACATCACCTACACGAACGAGCAGGTGCACGACATCATCCGCGCGAACCTCTCGCGGGCGCCGATGTACAGCGGGCAGATCACCACCAGCGGGCCGCGTTACTGCCCGTCGATCGAAGACAAGATCGTGCGCTTCGCCGACAAGACGCAGCATCAGCTGTTCCTCGAACCCGAGGGTCGGAACACCCGCGAAGTCTACGTGAACGGTGTTTCCACCAGCTTGCCGCGCGACGTGCAGGACGCGATGTTCCGGCTGATTCCCGGCCTCGAACGGGCCGAGATCATGCGTTACGGCTACGCGGTGGAATATGACTACGCCCCGCCCGATCAGCTGCGGCCGACGCTCGAATCGAAGCAGGTGGCTGGGCTGTTCTTAGCCGGGCAGATCAACGGCACCACCGGTTACGAGGAGGCGGCGGCTCAGGGGCTGATGGCGGGGGCGAACGCGGCGCTCGGCGTCGCCGGGCGCGAGCCGCTCATCCTCACCCGCGACCAGGCCTACATCGGCGTGCTGATCGACGACCTCGTCACTCGTGGCGTCGATGAGCCTTACCGCATGTTCACCAGTCGCGCTGAATACCGCCTCTTGCTGCGGCAAGACAACGCCGACCGCCGGCTCACGCCGCTCGCGCATGAGGTCGGCCTTGCCGATGGCGATCGCTTCGCACGGCTCGAAACGAAGTACGCCGAGATTTCGCGGATTACCCAACTCCTCGAAACGACGCGGCAGGAGGGGCAATCGCTCGCCCAGCGGTTGCGGCGGCCGGAAGTCGAGTGGCCAGACATTGTCGCGCGGCTGCCCGAACTTGCCGCGACTTCTGAAGACGTCGCCAGCCAGGTGCTCGTCGACTTGAAGTACGCGGGCTATGTCGCGCGGCAGGAAGTCGAAGTCGATCGGCAACGCCGCCTCGCCGCGAAGCGGATCCCCGCCAGCTTCGACTACGGCCGCATTTCGCAACTGCGAGCGGAAGCTCGCGAGAAGCTCGGACGCATCCGTCCGGTCGATCTCTCGCAAGCGAGCCGTGTGAGCGGCATCACCCCCGCCGACATCGCGCTGGTGATGGTTCACCTCGAAGGCAAAGGGAGCCGCTAGCGAGGTTATCTGTGGTCTAAAAGTCAGTCGCCAGTCGTTGAAAACGGCTCTCCATCGTCCCGCAACTGACCACGGACTACTGGCAACGGACGAAACCTCGTTTCCGGCCACAACGACGTAAGTTGTTGTGCCAATTTATTTTGCGTCAATTCAATCAATGTTGACTCAGTTTGCCGGACCGTTATAATTCCCCCAGTTGGCAAACCAGGAAGCTTCGGCAGGCATGGATGACGTTGCCGTCTAAACAGCCTTGCACCTTTAAGTAGGTGGCCGGAACTTCAGGCGACTACGCATCACTGGGGACTCCGGGCACACGGGGACTTCGGGGGGCATCGCAGAGGGTTTCCTACCAGACACACAAGGACCGGCAAGGACGCTCGACGGAGCTAACTCAAGCGTAACCGTCCGTTCGCGCTCGCCTTCAATAAAGTCACGGCCCTCGGGTCGCGGCACAACCACGGCTAAGGAGAGAGGTGGTTCGACCATGAAGACCGTATTCACGACCGGCGAAGCCGCGAAGATTTGTAAGGTCAGCCAGCAGACGATCATCCGCTGCTTCGACTCAGGACAGCTCAAAGGCTTCCGCGTCCCCGGCAGCCGCTTCCGCCGCATTCCGCGCGACCAGCTGTACGCCTTCATGCGGGACAATGGCATTCCGACCGACGCCCTCGATAGCGGCAAGCGGAAGATCTTGGTCGTCGACGACGACGAATCGTTGGTCGAACTGATCGTCGACGCCCTGAACGCCGACGGCCGCTTCGACGTCCGCAGCGTCAACAACGGCTTCGGCGCCGGCATGTTGATCAAGGAGTTCCGCCCCGATCTGGTCGTTCTCGACGTGATGCTGCCAGATATCAACGGCAAGGAAGTCTGCAACCTCGTCCGCAGCGACGCGACGATGGACGACGTCCGGATCATCTGCATCTCGGGCATGGTCGAGCAGGAGAAGATTCAAGAACTCCGCGACGCTGGCGCCGACGAGTTCATGAAGAAGCCGTTCGACGTGGATCAACTCGTGACCCGCGTTTGCCAGTTGCTGGACGTGGAATCGATCGGCGTGAAGTAGGTTGCGCTCACGGCGTCGCCGCGTTTATAGCCTCGGGCTCTGCCCGGGGGTGGGCTTCCATGCCGGTTGGCGTCGTCGCGCGTAACGCCACCCCCTGGCGGAGCCAGGGGCTAGGTACGTATGACCGCATCCGACGCCAGTTTTGATTCACGCCTCGAGCAAGCGAAGCTCGATGCGATGAAGGAACTGGCCTATGGCGCCAGCCACGAGATCAACAACCCGCTCGCCAATATCTCCGCTCGTGCGCAGTCGCTGCTGCGCGACGAGCGAGATCCCGAGCGGCGGCGGACGATCGAGGCGATCAATCAGCAAGCGCTTCGTGCGCATGAAATGATCTCTGATCTCATGCTCTTCGCGCGGCCGCCGCAGTTGGTGCTCGCACTTACGAATCTCGCCGAAGTCGTCAGCGAAGCAGCTCGCGGCTTAGCGCCCGAACTTGCACGCCGCAACGTCGCCCTCCGCTTCGACAGCGCAACTTCCCTGCCTGTGGTGGAAGCCGACGCCACGCACTTGCAGGTCGCCGTTCGCGCACTCCTCGACAACGCCCTCGATGCGATCGGCCGCGACGGCGCGATCGTTGTGACGTGGTCTTCGACTGAAGGAGCCACGCAACTAGTAATCGCCGACACCGGCCCCGGCATCGCGCCGGAAATCCGCCCCCACATCTTCGACCCGTTTTACTCGGGCCGAGAAGCGGGCCGCGGCCTCGGCTTCGGCCTCTCGAAAGCCTGGCGAATCGTCGCACTCCACAACGGCACGCTCGCAGCCGACTCTCCCCCGACAGGCGGAGCGACGTTCACGATGACGCTCCCCCAGTAGCCGCGGGTCAACGACCCGCCGGAGCGAAACCCGAACCTGTTCCCATCTCGTGAGCGCCAGTCACGAACCACCCTCCAACAAATCCTCCCCATACCCCGGCGGGAAAGGATTCGCGAGATTCCCCTTCTCATGCGGCGGCTTGCGCGACGGCCGTTTCCGCTTCGGGGTGGCCTTCTTCTTCGCCGGCTTTGCTTCCCCGGCCAGCTGAGCCGGCGTTCGTTTCGCATCGCCGGTCGCACGCGGTTTGGGAACCGGTCGTCTTCGCGCGGGAGGTGGTAAAATCTCCAGCTCTTCGACGTCGCCGAACTCCGCGAGCCAGTAGGAAATCTCATCACTACTCAACGGCCCGGCCGGCTTCGCAATGATCGGCGCCGGCGCCTTCATCGCCGCGCGACGCCGCAGCGCCTCGGCGAACCACACGTCGCTATCGACGAACGGCGCCTTCCGCCGCCGCGCCGCCCGCTGCAGGCGGTGATCGCTCGAAACCACCAGCAGCGACTTGGGCACGCTGTGGGCTTCGATCAACTCTTCGATCAACTCGTCGGCGTTGTCGTACTCCGACGAGAAGTGAATCGTCATTTCTTCGAAGACGATCGTCCGCGGCAAATTCGGCGGGGCTTCGGCCGCATCGAACACGATCGTCGTCTGCGGCCGTTCCCGTGGATCGATCGCAGACGCCAAAAACCGCAGCAACCCCTCCCGCGAGCCGCGCAACCCCCCATGCCCGACAATCGCGGTCACATGGAGCAGGTTGTAGCCGTCAATGAGCAGGGCCATGACGGCTACTGTACTAGGAATTGAACCACGACGACACAACGATCACGACGAAAACAGAAGGAACCGCCGATGAACGCTGGGTAAGGCAAAAAGGGTTCAGGGTTCGGGGTTCAGCAATTCTTCTGAACCCTGAACCCTAACACCTGAACCCTTCGTCGCGTCCTTCGTGTCGTCGTGGTGCAATTCCACGGAGCCACGTTAGACCCGCTGCAGCCCAGTCGGCTTCCAAGCCCCAAACTGCTCGTGATAAAACCGTGAGATCTGGTGATCGACGTTGAACACATGCGCGAGCAGCGCCGCCCGAATCCACATCCCGTTGCGAGCCTGGCGGAAGTACATCGCCCGCGGGTCGGCGTCGATCTCCGGCGGAATCTCGCCAAAGTGCTGATCGCGCGGGAATGGGTGCAAAATCGGCGCGTAGCTCTTCATCCGCGCGACGAGGCCGCGGTTGAGCTTGTACCGATCAAAGTCGATCTTGGCGAACGACTCGACGTCGGCCGCGACGTTGTGCTCTTTTTGAATCCGCGTCATGTAGAGCGCGTCGACTTGCTCGATGAGCGGCTTGCCGTCGATCGGCGCCTCGAGCGAATCGACTTCAAAGATCCGCACGCCGCGGGCCAGCAGCCGTTCGCGCAAGTCGTCGCCAAGGGAAAGCGTTGGATGATCGGGCGCAACAAACGCCAGCGTCACGCCTTCGTACCCGGCCAGCAACTCCGCCAGCGAACGCACCGTGCGGCCGCGACCGATGTCTCCGCAGAATCCGTACACTTTGTGCGACAGCCCGCGCGTGAGCGACGGATGTTCGCGGCGGATTTCTTCGTAGCGCGTCCCGAGCGGCGAATCCTTAGGGCTGACGAACTGAAACGACCGCTGCAGCGTGTAAATGTCGAGCAGCGCCTGCGTCGGATGCTGGTCGGCGCCCGATCCGGCGTTGATGATCGGTACGCTCCGGTTCCCCGTCGCCGCCAAGTCGTTCATCACGTAGGCGCACGCTTCAGCCAGCCGCGCGACCGGGCTCCGCATGATGATCAGGTCGAAGTAGCTGCTAAACATGCGGATTGAATCGAACCGCGTCTCGCCCTTCGTTTCCGACGAGGTCGAGGCGTCGCGCACTTCGTTGCAGGTGATCCCCAGAATCTGGCACGCGGCCATGAAGCTGAGGAACGTCCGCGTCGACGGCTGCGTGAAGTACAGCATCGCCCGCTTGTGATGCAGTAGGTTGATCAGGAAGTCCTGTCCCGAGCGGGCCTTCGACAGATCGCGGATCATGTCGGCCGTGCCGGCGAGGTCTTCCAGCATGTCGACGGAGAATTGCCGACTGAACAGGACATGCCGCAGCCGCTCGTCGCGGCTGAACTCCGGCGCCTTCATCGGAATGGGCCGGTCGAAGCGAGATTGGTAATGAAGCAGGTCGAGTTCGTCCTGCGTCGGCGGGGGCGTCATCGGTGCGTCGTCGGGCATAAACGACGATCATCGCATACCGATCGGAGGAGCGTCAAGCGACTCCCTGCGCCCGTCGATTGAATGACTCACGAGTGACAATTGTGGGAGGCGTCTCCGACGCCGATTTCGCTTACCATTCCAGGCCGCTTCACCTTGCAGCGCGGCGTCGGGGTCGGAGACCCCTCCCACACAAGTAGCGTTTTGTTTCGACGACAAAACTCACCCCTTCATTGCCGGCGGTTTGTCGCGCGTGAACACTGGTTCATCCTCGGTAGAAAGCTCCGCGTTGAACCGATACCCGCCTGCGCGAAACTTGAGAATCGCCGCCGGCGAATCGGCCCGCGATTCGATGAGATGCCGGGCCATCATCCCGCGGGCTTTCTTGGCGAAAAAGCTGATCACCGAATACTTGCCGTTGTGCTTTTCGCGGAACGTTGGCGTAATTACCCGCCCCTTCAGCGTCGGCCGATCGGCGACGGCGAAATACTCCTGCGACGCCAAGTTGACGATCACCCCCTCCCCCGCCTGCTTCGCTTCCTTCGTCAGCGACTTCGCGACCGCATCGCCCCAGTGAGCGTACAAATCCTTGCCGTAGTCGCCGGCGAGCCGGATGCTCATCTCCAGTCGGTAGGGTTGAATGAGATCCAGCGGCCGCAGCACGCCATACAAGCCCGACAGAATGCGGAGATGCTCCTGCGCGAACTGGAGGTCGTCCGTCGAGAGCGTATCGGCGTCGAGTCCGATATAGACGTCGCCGTGAAACGCGAACACCGCCTCCTTGGTTCCCTTGGCGTCGTACTTCGCCTTCCAGGCGGCGAAGTAACCGCGGGCCGTCTCGGCCAGCTTCGGGCTGATGCTCATCAACCGGCCGAGTTTCGCCGGCGTGAGCGACTGGGCGTGCTTGGCGAGCCGATTGGCCTGCGTGAGAAACTGCGGCTTCGTGGCGGCGTGGGCGGGCTGCGGCGAAAAATCGAGCGTCTTAGCCGGCGAAATCAAAATCAGCATCGCGTCGTCGTTCTCTCCCTCGAACCCTCGTCCCAAATCGCTTGGCCAAAATTGGTTACTCAGAAACCCGCCAACGAACCTTGAACAACTGCGTCATCGCCAGCAGCAAAACGCCGCCGTAGAGCGCCGAGAAGCCGAGATAGCCCCAGAAGATGTTCGTGTTGATTCGTTCAACGTTCGTCCACTCGTCGAGCGTCAGCGGCAGGTTGAACGCTGCCGCGAAGGGGCTCGTCGCCTGCGCCACCGCCACGACGCCCGCCGCGTTCGATGCCGCCGCGAATGTCTGTACGAACACATTTGCCGCCACCGGCGCCAGGAACAGCGTCGCGAGCACCAGGTAGCTGCACATCAGGCTGCTCGACGATTTCTTGAACACCGTCGAGCAGAACAGTGCCGTGATTGCCGTCGTCGTCGCCGTGATCCCCACGATGAGAAAGTAGCCCCCCATCGTCAGCAAATTCGGCCAATAGCCTACCGGCATCAGGCACGCGAGAAACACCGGCCACAGCAAGAACGACGTCAGCACGCTCGACACTCGCAGCCCCGAGAGCAATTTGCCCCACAGCATCTGCCACGGCGTGATGAGCGTTGTCAGCAAGAGGTCGAGCGTCGACCGCTCGCGTTCGCTCGTCAGACTATCGGCCGAGAAGACCGGCCCCACCAACAGATTGAACAGCAGCACGTAGGCGATGTACCACGGCGCCAACTGCCGCTGCATGAACAGGCAGACCGCCATCACGGGGAGGGCCAGGCCCATGCTGATCTGGATGACCAGTCGCAGCATGAGAGTTCCCTGGCTGAAGATCTCGCTCCGCATCTCCTTGTCGTAGATCGGATTGGCGTCGTCATCGAGGAACGTCGTTCGCTTCGGCGGGGCGAACAGCTTATCGGGAAACTGATCGCGTTCGATGTACAGCCCGACCGCTTCCTTCGCTTCGGTCTCTAGATCGATCGCCTGCTTGCCGCCGCTCCCCAGGTCGGGCGGCTTGATCAACCGCCGGCAAACGTCCGCCCACAGCAGCGCCCCGACTGAAAGGCACGCAATCGGCACGATCGCCAGCACGACCATGATCCGCAGCTCGGCTGCCTGCTGCAGCGCCCGCCATACCAGCACCCCCGCCATCGCCAGTGGCAAGATCAGCATGTACGACGCCACCAGCGACGCGCTCGTCCGCTGAAAGAAACTGCTGCACCAGAGGCTGATCATCCCGAACAGCCCCACCGAGCAGATCATCGCCACGTAAGCGACGAGGACTTCGTAAAGCGAGACGCCCCCCAGCGGCAGGCACAGCATCACGATCGGCAGCGAGCAAATCATCAACTCCGCGAGCGGCGTCAGCGACGCCAGCAGCTTGCCGAGCACAATCGATCCCGGCCGCAGCGGGCTGGCGAGCAGCATCTCGTAACTCTCGCGCTCCCGTTCGCCGGTGATCGCCCCCGCGGCAAAACTCGGAGTCATTAGCGAGACGAGAATGTACTGCCCGAAGAAGAACAGATTGACGAGCTTCTGCGCTTCCTCCGGCCGAGCCAAATCAAGCGTCTGATTCGCCGGCCACGCCGCGTAAACGAGCATCCCCAGCCCGGCGACGTACGCAAACAACAGCAAGAACCCCCGCGTCATGCGGAGATTCGAAATCAGCTCGCGTTGCAGAACGGGGTTTTCGCGGAAGAGCATGGGGAGTTGCGAGTTTCGGGTCGCGAGTTGCGAGTGAAATGCGGGAAGAACTACAGCGTGTCTTTTACTGTTCGCATCAAGCCGCTCAGCATTTTGCTTTCTTGGTCGGTCATGGAAAACAAACTTTCCATCGACTTGCCGTCTGCGAAGCCGAGCTCGCGAGCAATGATCAACTGCGTTTCAAGTTTCCGCAAGCGATCCCTTCGCGATGTTGCAGAACCGGTGCAGTTCCTTTTGCGTCTTGCGCGCGTGCCCTTCCGCGATGTTGGAAGCAATCGACACAGCCGCCCGGCGGAGTTGGCTAGTGAGGCCGTACTGCTCGCTTTTGGGAAAGTTACCAGTTATTCGGTAGACCTCCAGAGCGATATCAACGCCCAACTGCCAAACTTTCAAATCGCGATAACTAGCCACGGCATTTTTCCCCGTACCCAACTCGCAACTCGAAACCCGCTACTCGCAATCTCTCTTAGTACTTCCGCGGCCGTACCTGCCCCATCACCCGGCTTGGCAGCCCCTGGATCCGCAGGAACCCTTCCGCATCGGTCTGGTCGTAGTTGCCCGCCTCGTCCATGCTGGCGATCGCCGCGTCGTACAGGCTATACGGGCTCGTCCGGCTTTGAATCATGACGTTGCCCTTGTAGAGGCCGACGGTCACTTCGCCCGTCACCGGCTTCTGCACCTCACGCATGAACGCCATGAGCGCGTCCATCTTCGGCACGTACCAGAAGCCGTAGTACACCATCTCGGCGACTTCGGGGCTGATGCGATCGCGGAGGTGGACCGTCTCGCGGTCGATCGTCAGTTGCTCGAGCGCCAAGTGCGCCGCGTACAGCGTCGTCATGCCGGGCGACTCGTACACGCCACGGCTCTTCATGCCAACGAAGCGGTTCTCGACGATGTCGATCCGCCCCACGCCGTTCCGGCCAGCGATCTTGTTCAGCTCCTCGACCATTTGCAGCGGCGACTTCTTCACGCCGTTGATCGTTACCGGCACGCCCGACTCGAAACCGATCTTCACCGTCTCGATCTTATCGGGGGCTTCTTGCGGCGACACCGTCATGCCGAAGTCGATGATCGACACGCCGTCGACCGTCGGGTCTTCCAGGTTGCCCGCTTCGTAGCTGATGTGGAGGCAGTTCTCGTCGCTGCTGTACGGCTTGGCGATCGACGCCTTCACCGGGATCCCCTTCTTCTCGCAGTAGGCGATCATGTCGCTGCGACCTGCGAACAGGTCCTGGAACTTCTTGATCCGCCACGGCGCGATGATTTTTACGTTGGGATCGAGCGCTTCAGCGGCGAGTTGGAACCGGCACTGGTCGTTGCCCTTGCCGGTTGCGCCGTGAGCGTAGGCCTCGGCGCCGACTTCGCGAGCGACCTGCAAGCAGACCTTCGAGATGAGCGGCCGGGCGATCGACGTGCCAAGCAGATAAATCCCCTCGTACTTCGCCTGCCACTGCAGCACCGGGAACGCAAAGTCGCGGCACAGTTCCTCACGAACGTCGATCAGCCGCGAAGACTTCGCCCCGTTGTCGCGGGCCTTCTTCAGAATCGCCTCGCGATCCTCGCACGGCTGGCCGAGATCGACGTACACGGCATGGACGTCGTACCCCTCGTCCTGAAGCCAACCGAGAATGACAGAGGTATCGAGACCGCCGGAGTAAGCCAACACGCAACTGGGCATAGGAGGGTTCAGGGTATGGGGTTCAGGGTTCGGGAGGGGGGGCTGACCACGAAGGCGCCAAGGCGCTAAGGGGGCACCGAGGAAATCCAAGGGTTCGATTGTAATTGCCCGACCCCTGTTTGATCTACTCACCCGCATTAATGAATTGAACCACGACGGCACGACGAGCACGACGAATTACCCTCATTTCGCCTTTTCTTCCGTCGTGTCCTTCGTGCCGTCGTGGTTCGTATTTCCCGGCAATTCGCCGATCCGCATGTTCCGGAAGCGGATATCGGTCGTCGGGTCATGCCCCTGGAGCGAGATGGTTCCCGCGGCTGTCCGCAGGCCGTTGCGGGGGTTGTCGTGCGGCGGGCGGGGGTCGGTCCAGTCAGTCACTTGCAGGCCGTTCACCCACACGGCGATATGGGGGCCGGTGGCGACGATCGTCGTCGTGAACCACTCGTGGTCGCGGGCGTTCACCCGCCGGGCCGGGATGCGGCGGTAGATGGCTCCGGTGCCAAAGTCGCTCGGCTTCGTCGGATCGCCCTCCTTCATCACGTTATTGATCTGGCATTCGTAGCCGTTCATGTACTCGCGCGGGATGCAGCGAAAGAAGACGCCCGAGTTGAGCCCGTCGCCGTCGACGCGGGTGTCGAACTGCATCGTGAAGTCGGCGTAGGTCGCGTCGCTCTCAAGCTGGCCGCTGCCATTGGTGACGCGGAGTTCGAAATCGCCCTCGATGTTCCCTTCTGGTCCCCTCCCCCCGGAGGGGAGGGTTAGGGAGGGGGGAGTGGAGCGTGTACCAGCTTCGCCCCCCTCCCCAGCCCTCCCCTCAAGGGGGAGGGAGCCAGAGGAAGCTTGCGCTGAGACGATTTCAAACTTACTAGTCTTCTTCTGATCGTCATTCCACCCGGCGAGATCTTTGCCGTTGAGCATCGGCTTCAGCCCGAGCGGCTTCAACCGAACGTTGCGGAACGCGACCGGCCCCTCGCGGAACTGTAGGCCGATGCGGCCGCGCGGCGGCACAGAGTCGTTGTTGGCGATGTAAGTCGTCAGCAGCACACCGTCGAGTTTGATTTGCACGTTGTTTCCTTCAACAACCAAATCGAACGCATGCCAACCGTCGCTCCAGGGATCGACGGCCCGTCCCGGTCCGCCGAGGCGTTTGACCGTCTGATTGGGATCGTCGACGCGGTAGCTCTCGGGCTCGGTGCTCACCTTCAAGCGTCCTACCAGCGACGCCGTCGGAAATGGGTTGTCTTTGGGAGCAATGTTCAACTCGATGCAATCCTTCGTCGGATCGGTCGGCTTCAACGGCGTCCGCAAGAACACGCCGCTATTGGTCGTCGCCGGCGCCTTGAACTCCACATGCAGTTCGTAGTCCCCAAACTCGCTGTTCGTCATGAGGAACCCTTCGTCCCCCTCGCCCACCGCGATCGCGCCATCGTCGACCTTCCAATCCGCCTTGCCTGTCGGCGTCCACCCGAACAGCGTCTCGCCGTCGAACAGGCTGATCCACCCCTCGGCGATCTGCTGCGGCGTCAGCTGATTCGACTTGGAGTTCTCCGCCGCGGCTGTCAGCGATGGAGCAACGAGCAGCAAGACGAGCACGACGATTTGGCGAGCGTAATTCGGAGAGGTCATCGAAAGCTCTGGTCCAAGTGGACAGCGGAGGGGATGGATGAGAGTGAGTATGGCCTTCAGCCAAAGCGATCGAATGGCCGGCAAAGACCCAAGGCGTTGCCCTAGGCTACGTTGAACTTGGCCGCTGGCCAAGCAGCGCGGAAATGCTGCACCAAAAGAAAAGCCACCGGCTCCGCCGGTGGACGAAGTGCAAGAACGTCTCGCCCCCATCCCTAGCCCCGGGCTCTGCCCGGGGGTGAGTAACCATTCCGCCACGCATCATCGCGCGTGGTGCAACCCCCGGGCGAAGCCCGGGGCTAGGGAAGAGGGCTCCTCCGCTGGTCTCTCGCGCGAGCATCACCCGTAGAGGGGGTGGCCGAAAATCGCGACTGCGCGCGGTTCCGAACTCATGCTAACGTGCAATGATTGGCGCCCCCGCTCCGCGCCATGTGAAGCGGTCATCTTGAAGCACACGTTTAGTCGCGACATTATGTCGCCAACTAACGGCGCGTAACCAAAACCATGACAACCACTTACGCTTAGTGTCGCGAAAAATCGAAAAAGCGACACAAAGCGACAGCAGCCGCGGCTCAACGAGCCGCCGGAGCGATTACAGAAGAATGTCAGTCGTCCGTTGTCCGTCGTCGGTCGCAAAAACCAGCAACTGACAACGGACGCCGCCGTCGAACGGTATTCGCTCCGGCCGGTCGTTGACCGGCGGCTAAGAATTTCCCATCACCGCCAACCGCGCGTCGTACGGAAAGGAGTTCCCCAGCCGTGGCTCAACGAGCCGCCGGAGCGGATCGTGAGGAATCTCGATCTCAATCTCATTCGCATCGGCCAGAATCGACGTGAGATCAAACTGCGGTGCGACTAACTGCCCATCGCCAACTTTCTCTGGCTGATCGCTGATTGCTGACTGCTGACCGCTAAAAGTGCAACCATTCACCCGAACCGCCGCGCCAGCCGGCAGCCCGCTGACGACGAGCAGCAACTGGTCGTCCGCCTCCAGCCCCGTCGGCCGATGAAACCGCCGCGACCAGCAAACTCCTCCCTGCTCCGTCGCCGCACATTGCCAGGGATCGCGCAGCCGAATGGAGTGGGCAAGAAACATGGAGGTAGCCGCGGGTCAACGACCCGCCGGAGCGAATCAGAGGAATGTCAGTGGTCAGTAGTCAGTTGCTGCATTCTGCCACGGACAACTGACAACCGACAACTGACGCCGCAACTCAATTGCGCACAAACTTGCGCAAGAGAATGCCAGCGCCAAACCGAACTCGCTCCGGCGGCTCGTTGAGCCGCGGCTACTGGCGGGAACGCGGCTACTGCTGGAAGCTGTGCGTTACCGACGACTCGCGGACTTGGCGGGCATCGGGCTCGTAGACGCGGAGGATCGCCTTGATGCCCCGCAACGGCACGTCGTACGGCGGCGAGGTTTCGCGTTCGCCACGATCGTCGACGCCATTGGCGCCGTCGTCATCCAGGCCGTTGGCCCCTTGGTCGAAGGTGTTCGCACGCCAAGCATCGGTTGCTGAGGCGTCCTGATTGAGGCCGTCGTTCTCGTAGTGGTAGGACCACGTATCGTAGACTGCGGGGTAATCAACGAACGTCGCCGGGGTGTTGGGATTGGGGTGCCAGCCGACTCGATGAGGCATATGCAAGGTCGGCTGCGGAACAATCGGCGACCACGCCGCGGGCGCGACGCCGAGAGGAAGTGCCGGCACTGCGTTTTGCGGGTAGGCGTAGCCGGCTGCAGTGAGTCTCTTTCCCCAACCCAGGTCGCAGTAAGCGCCGTACCCAACGACAGGCGGATTGGTGACGTTAACCACTGCTTCCCAGCCTAAGTCGCTTGGCTCTAGCACGGCTCCGGCAGACCCGACTAAAGGCGCTCCTGGATCGAAGATGCGAAGATCGAATGCCAACGCATTGTTCAGCACGAGCCAGTCGGGCTGGCCGTTCGGCAAGTTCAGCATCGCGTGCGGAAAGTCGCTGAGTGCTACCGTTGGATCGAATGCGTGATTGAAACGATACTCTCTCTTCGTGAGATCACTCAGCGTGTTGCCCACCAAACGGCCGTCTTCGATCCGAGCGGAGACGTCGTATTTGGTGTAGTAGTCGTTTAAGAGTTGGCGATTGGTTGTGCCGGTAAACGCGCTGAGCGGCGGGAATTGCGTGCTCGGTCTCACAAGGAGGGCCCGGCGGTAGATTCGCCGCATGCCGGGTTCAGCGTTCCCGCCGCCGCCGAGGCCATTTTGCTCCGCAAACCAGATGACCTCGGCCTGAGGCGAGTCGTCAAACCGCGCTTCCCACGCGTTCGTCGTTGGATTGAGATAGGGAATCTTGCCAGTAAATGGATTGCGCTCGTCTTGCGTCGTGAGCGCTAAGACATCGTCCCAGTCGCCAAGCGCCCGAGCGTCGGTGATGGCGCCGACTCCTAGGGCTCGCCCATCAGCCGAATTGCCCGTATCCGAGTCGAAGCCCTGGCTGCTCGGCACCATCGAAACGGCGTAGTCGAGTTCGCCGTTGCCTGTGTTGCCGTCGATGAGGATGCTCGGATTCTTATCGTTCCACTGCCCCTCGATAATCTCGATATACCCCTGGTTCGCCTCCGGCCGCTGCCAGGTCGTGCCGCGGCAGGTGGCGCCGTTGAGGTCCATCGCCAGCCGTTGCCGGACTTGCCGGAGCTGGGCGCCAGTTTCGATCGCCGCCCGGCGGTTGCGGATGCTGCCGCTGATGTTGGCGAACAGGTTGACCACCGCCGCCATCATCACCAGCGTCACCGCCAGGGCGACAAGCATTTCAATGAGGGTCAGACCGCGCAAGTAGCCGCGGCTCAACGAGCCGCCGGGGCGACTTCCGAGGGGCGTGTGCCGATCACCGCTCCGGCGGGTCGTTGACCCGCGGCTGAGGAGCGCGCGCAGTTTGAGCGGAAAGCGATCGAAAAGATTGGTCATGCGGGTGCTCTGTACCGGTAGCGAACAGACCGCGGACCCCTGAAAAATGCGGCTTTCGCTATCACCATTGCACCGTGAAATGCGCAAAAAGTCAAGAAAGAGGCTGACTTACTGCGCTCTCCCGCTCGCCCCGCAGCCGCGGCTTAACGAGCCGCCGGAGCAAAATTGGAGGGATTGTCCGTGGTCAATGGTCAGTAGTCAGTTGCGGAAACCATCGGCTCCATCCCAGGCTCCAGCCCCAAGGCACTCCCCAGCAACTGACAACTGACAACTGACAACTGACCACCGACAACGGACCTGCGGCCCTCCACAGATTCACCCCATCACACCCCCCAGCCGGCCGTCGCCCAGCATTTTCCTGGAGCCTCACGCCCCCTCCGGCCGATCCCAGAAAAAGGGGGAGGTCTAAGTTAAAATCGGCGTAATTGCCGCAAACCGCGAAAAAGGTATTGCCTCGCGGAATTTGCTTGGAAATAGTTACGCAGTCGAGTAAAAAACGCTCGCCAGCAGACACGCTTCTCATCTCGCGCCAACGGACGGACCCAGGCAGCGATTGCGTCGTCGGCAACTGGCAGCACGTTCGCTTTGGCAGATCGTATCCAGGCTAGGGGATGCCTGGAGCCATTCCATCTCACTCGCAGGCGCCTACGGTTCGTGGCAGCGATCGGATGATCGTGCCGCGTTGCGTTGGGTCTAGCTGTTTAAACAGAACGCACGGGAACGCGTTCGAGTCGATTCAGGTTTCGCGCGGTCCGGGCTACCGGTCTCGTCGTGCGCCCGCATCGGCTCGCACCGAGACAACTGTGGAATGATTCCGCCGTCTATGCATAGCAACACGTCGCTTGGCGATAGATCTAAAGGTTCGGCCGATGATGGGCAGAGGTAGTTTTAACGGGAAGAAGCAGTTCGGATTTTCGCGCAAGTCGACGATCGAACAGCTTGAGAGCCGCGTGGTGATGAGCGCGGCGTCGATCCTTCCCACCGACGAATACGACGGCAGCGAGACGGTCGCCACCGCTCCGGCGCTGCTGGCCGTGGTCGTCCCGCCGTGGCTGCCGACGCTGACCTACGAGCAATTCGGCCTGCTCACGCCAGAGACGATGCCGTACTTGTCGACCGCACAAGTCGCCTCGATTCCCGACGTCGCGTCGTTTGTGGCGATCTCTGCCGCCGCCCGTGCGGCGATGACGCAGACGCAGGTTCAGGCGCTCAACATCAGCAAGGTCGGCATCGGGCTGCTGACGAACACGCAAGTCAGTTGGCTGACGCAGCCGCAGGTCCAGCAACTGAAATTCTACGAATTCGAACGGCTGACCCCGGGCCAAGTCCCCTGGTTGACTCCTGCGCAAATCGCCACGATTCCGGACCCCGGTTCGTTGGAGCGGTGGAGCGCCGTGAACGTCGCCGCGTTGACGGTGCCGCAGGTCCAGGCGTTGAACGTGCGAAACGTGTGGATCAATCGCCTATCGCCGAATCAGGTCGGCTGGTTGACGGTCCCGCAGATTCAGTCGCTCAACGACCCGGACTTCCGCTTCTTGCTGACGAATCAGGTTCAGTTTCTGAGCTTGTTGCAAGCCGCTGCGATCAAGGAAGGCTCCGCGAATTACTTCTCGATGTGGCCCGCGGCCAATCGCGCGGCGCTCACTCGTATGCAAGTCCAAGTGCTGAACGTCGACAAGATCACCGTGGCTTTGCTGACTGAAACTCAAGTGAGTTGGCTGGCTCCTTCGCAAGTTCAGCAACTCAAGTTCTACGACTTTCCGCGGCTCACGCCCGCGCAGGTGCCGTGGCTCACGCCCGCGCAGATCGCCACGATTCCCGACCCCGGCGCACTGGAGCGGTGGAGCGACGCGGACGTCGCCGCGCTGACGCAGCCGCAGGTTCAGGCGTTGAACGTCCGAAACGTGTGGATCCATCGGCTCACCTACGCACAGGTCGGCTGGTTGACGCCGGCCCAAATTCTGACGCTGAACGATCGCGACTTCCGCTTCTTGCAGCCGGTGCAAGTTCCCTACCTGTCGACGACTCAAATCGCGTTGATCAGCGAGGGAAGCTTCAACTACTTCTCGATGTGGCCGGCGGCCACGCGTGCGGCGCTCAACAAAACGCAGGTCCAATGGCTGAACGTCGGCAAGATGGGCGTCGCTCTGCTGACTCCGGCGCAGGTGACGTACCTCACGACGGGGCAGGTTCAACTGCTGAAGTTCTACGAGTTCGAGCGGCTGTCGCCGGCTCAAGTGCCGCTGCTCACCGCCGCTCAGATCGCCAGCATTCCTGACGCCGGCTCGCTGGAACGCTGGAGCGCGGCGAACATCGCGGCCTTGACTCCGACGCAGGTTCGGGCGCTGAACGTCCAGAACACGTGGATCGCCCGCTTGACGACGCAGCAGCTCGCGTGGCTGTCGGACGCGCAAGTCCAGTCGTTGACTTACAACAGCTTCGTCTACTTGCTGCCCGAACAGATTCCGTTGTTGACGGTGGCTCAGATCCAGTCGATTCCGTCGGGCTCCTTCTTGTGGAGTCTCTCGAACGAGTCTCAGGCTGCGCTCACTCGCGAGCAGTTGCTCGGCATGCCGACCGTGTACTGGGCCGAGTATACGCTCAGCGGGGGGGCGCTGACTCCGCCCGACGTGGACGAGTGGTTGGATCGCGGAAACCACAGTGGGATGGAGACGGAGGCGCAGCGCGCCCTCGCGTTGGTCCCGCTGTCCACCGTGACCCACTCGACCATCGCCAGCGGACTGTGGAGCGATCCGAAGATCTGGCGCAATGGCGTCGTGCCGACGGCGGGCGCCAAGGTGCAGATCGCCGCGGGAACCACGGTGCAATTCGACGCGACGATGACGCAAGCGATTAAAACGCTGCGAATCGACGGCAAGCTCACCTTCGTGACGAATCGCAACACGCAGTTGAAGGCTGATACGATCGTCGTCTCCGGGACCGGCGTCTTGCACGTCGGCACCACGGCGGCGCCGATCGGCGCCAATTTCACGGCGCGAATCCTCATCGCCGACAACGGCCCCATCGACAGAGTCTGGGATCCCTACGCCCTCAGCCGCGGGCTGATCAGCATGGGCGAAGTCAAGATGGTCGGCGCCGCGAAGACGGAGTATACGACCTTCGCCATCGAGCCTTCGGCCGGCGACACGAAGCTGTACTTGTCCGCGCCCCCGACCAACTGGCGCGTCGGCGATCAGTTGAAGATCACGGGGACCAATGCGACCTACGTGAACTTCTTCACGGACGAGGTGACGATCCTGGCCATCAACGGATCGGTCGTCACGGTGGCGCCCCTGTGGGTCGATCACCGCACGCCTGCCGGCGCGGGGATGTCGGTCTACGTGGCGAACGTCACTCGCAACGTCGCTCTCGTCGCCGAAGACCCGTCGGTGATCGCCGAGCGTCCCCACCTCATGTTCGCCAGCAACCCAAACGTCGAACTGCACAACATCGGCGTCTACGAGTTCGGGCGGACGGACAAGAGCGTACCGATCAACGATCCGGTCGTGATCAACGGCGTCCTCCAGCCAGGCACAGGGACGAACCCACGGGCGCGTTACGCTCTCCACTTTCATCACACGGGCGTAGCTAGCGGCGTTGCGCCCGCGGTCGTCACTGGCAGCGTCGTCGTCGGTAGCCCTGGCTGGGGTTTCGTCAATCATCAAAGCAACGTGGTGATGGAAGACAACGTTGCGTTCGGCGTCTACGGTGCGTCCTTTGTGACGGAAGACGGCAACGAACGGGGCGCCATGCGCCGCAACCTGTCGATCAACGCGGCGGGAGCGCTGGGCGGAACGTTCGCACGCAAGGAGATCCACGATTTTGGTTTCGGCGGGCATGGCTTCTGGTTCCAGGGCCCGAACGTGGAGGTCGTCGACAACATTTCCGCGGGTAGTCGCGGCGCGGCGTTCGTCTACTTCACGGCTTCCTCGAAGGCCTTGATCGAAGCTGAGCACCTGATTGATCCGAATCTTGCCGGCGGTAGCGCCGCCATCCCGGTCGGAGCGGCGCCGATTCGCCTGTTCTCCGGCAACACGGCCTTTGCAGCGCGCGTGGGGCTCGAAATTTGGCATCTTCAAGCGCAGATGACGGACGGCGTTTCGCTGATCGATGACTTCACTGCTTGGAACATCATCGATGCCGGCATCGACATCCACTACAGCGGACAAATCACCGTCAGCAACTCGAAGCTGCTCGGCTTCTTGCCGAATGCCTCGGGCGTGGGCGTGCAGACCAACTCAATGGTGCACGACCTGACCCTGATCAACAATTACATCTCGGGATTTGAGATTGGCGTCGATGCGCCCGTACGCCGCTCGACGGTCATTTACGGCGGCTATATTGCCGCCGTGCAAGGCGTGTTCGTGGAAAAGGGGCACGACTCGGATCGGTCCGTAGCCATCGTGAACGTCAACTTTGGCGCCTTGAGCGCCTCGCAATTGCAAGGTCGAACGGCGACCGCGGTCTACATGTCCGGGAAGTACGACTTCAACGACTTCTTGCTAAGACGAGTGACTTCGTTGTACGACGACGATTCCGTGCGGCTCGTCACCGGCGGCATCGCGTACGACTTGTACTATGAAGAGCAGCTGCCCAACTTCGTGCCATTCCCGTCGAGCGTCGCCGCGGGAATGATCCCGAACGAATTGCTCAACAAGACCAACAGCCAGCTCTACGACCAGTACGGCATTTCGTTCGGCGGCATGGTGGCCGGGCACACGTTCCGTCTGCCTGGCGTCAATGGTTTAGCCCGTTACGCAGAATAGCGGCGTACGGAATTGCTCCGCACGCCGCTTGATGTCTTGCGGATGGGACCGCGACCGCCGGTCGCGGCTTTTTTGCTAGGTGCCGAATTCAGGGCGGCGACGGCCGAGTTGGCCCTGCAGACGCTGCACGATGGCGCTGTGCATTTGGCTGACGCGGCTTTCGCTCAGATCGAGCGTGGCGCCAATTTCCTTCATCGTCATCTCCTCATAGTAGTAGAGGATGATGATCAGCCGCTCGTTGCGGTTGAGGCCCTTGGTGACGAGACGCATCAGGTCGGACTTCTGGATGCGGCGGGTCGGGTCTTCGCCCTTCTTGTCCTCGAGAATGTCGATCTCGCGGACGTCCTTGTAGCTGTCGGTTTCGTACCACTTCTTGTTGAGGCTGATGAGGCCGACGGCGTTGGCGTCGGAGATCAGCTTCTCAACTTCTTGCAGCGAGAGCTGCATGTATTCGGCGATTTCGTTTTCGTTCGGAGCGCGGCCGAGGGAAGCTTCGAGGGTCTTCAGGCACTCGTTCAGCTTGCTGGCCTTCGAGCGAACCAGCCGCGGCACCCAGTCCATGCTGCGGAGCTCGTCGAGCATGGCGCCGCGAATACGAGGCACGCAGTAGGTTTCGAACTTGACGCCGCGGCCCATGTCGAACGCGTTGATCGCGTCCATCAGGCCGAAGACGCCGGCGGAGATCAGGTCGTCGAGCTCGACGCCGTCAGGCAGGCGCTGCCAGATGCGTTCGCCGTTGTACTTGACGAGGGGCAGGTAGTTTTCAATGAGCCGATTGCGAAGTTCCTTGCGGCCCGGATCTTTCTTGAACTGGTCCCATAGATCCGCGATATCCTCAGGGGCGCACTTCTTCGCGGTCAGCATCATCGTCGACATGCCATCCTCCGTGATGACTTGGGCGGGACGCACCTCGATAGGGCGACTTCCGCGTCAGTCTTAATTTGTGGGCGAGAAATCCGTTCTCGTGTTGCTGTTTGTGTCGTGCGCGACCACCGGTCGCGGCTTTTTTCGGTGTTTTTGCGGTAAAGCCGCGACCGGCGGTCGCGGTATTACATGGCGTTACGCCTTCGCATGTTGTTTTTTGTACGCGGTAATTTCGCGTTCGAGTTTCTGGCGGACCGATTCGTCGATCGTGTTGCGAGCGATGGATCCGATGACGTAGCCGACAAAACCGTAGACGAATGTCCAAAACATGGCTGACAGGATCGCCGTTTCAAAGGCGCCGCCTGCTCGGAGGCAGCGGATGAGGACGATCGTCATCCCCAAGCTGGCCATGATGCAGGCGTATTTGCGAGCCACTCGATAAGCTCCTGGTGGCGTTAAAGCCGGTGCAATCGCGCCAAATTAACAGGCGGTTGCCGTCAGGACGACTGTCAGGTGTTATCGGCATGGGGAGCGTTCGAGTTTAGTTTTCGAGAAAAGAATTTTAAGATGAGTGCTTTCAGCGTCTCTGAGTTGTCTCTCGCAGGGGCGCGAAAGTGCGGAGCGGTCGCGAAGAATACGGATGTTGGTTGATTCTGTGGAAGAGGAATATCGCTGAGTTCTTTTTGCTCGTCTTCTTTGCGTGTCTTTGCGTCTCAGCGCCTTTGCGAGAGACCTTTTCCGTCTGTAAACAACGACGAGCTAGCAGCTTGCTGCTTGGGCCGTACCAATCGCAACGCAGCGACGCGGAAGTCGGCCGCCAAGTCTGCTGCTAATAAACGCGTGGCGCGGCGGAATGGTTCGTCTGGAAGTGCGGGGGCGTGGTCTTGCTCGGTTCGCTCCGGCCGGTCGTTGACCGGCGGCTGCTTGCGGCTGCGGAGAAACTCGGGCAGTGCGATGGCTGGTTTGGGGGTGATCCGCAAGAACTTCGTGCACGTATCTTCGAACCGCGTTGCTAGCGGGCCGAGTTCCCAGTCGTCGACCGTGCGGTTGAGCAGCAGTCGCACCTTGTCGTTGTGGCGATGATGTTGCGAGAGCTTCACCGCGGCGTAGGCGTCGAGGAACGCTTCGGATTCGGGGGTGGCGATGAGCAGCACTTGCCGAGCGAGTTGCCAGAGGCGATCGACCCAGGGGTTCATGCCGCTGCCGGCGTCGATAAGGATCGCGTCGGACTGTTGGCTCAAGGCCAACAGTTCGCTCGCGAAGTGGTCGACGGCTGTTCGATCGAGCGGCGGGGCAAGTTCGCCGAGAGCAACGCCGGGAAGTAAGCGGATATTTTCTTCGACGTCGAGCAAAATTTCGGCGGCGCGGCGCGAACCTCGTAGCAGCGCGTCGATCGTGCGGTCGGGCCGCGGATCGGCGCCGAAGTGGTGTGCGACTGCCGGAGCGATGAGGTTGGCGTCGATGACAACGACCTGCTTGCCGAGCCGCGCGAGTTCACGTGCAAGTTGGCAAGCGACCGTGGTGACTCCCATCTCGCCGCGACTGCCGGTGAGCGCCACGATCGGACCGCCCGGCGCCAGCGACGGATCGGCCTGCGCGGCAACGCGAACGAGCTTGCGAAGTTGAGCGGCTTGGTCAGGCATTTAAGAAGGAGTCAGTTGTCCGTGGTCAGTCGTCAGTTGCAAAATTTTTAGCCCCCGGTTCTTCAAACCGGGGGCCAGCGTCACGCCGCAGCCGGCACATTCAAAATCAAGTTCGCCAGCGTCCGCGCTTCCGCCACGCTAATGTCGTCCGGCACGTTTTGCCCGTCGGTGAGGTAGCTGAACGGCAGATCACAGCGTCGGGCGAGCGACAGCACGTTGCCGAGCGCGGTTGCCTCGTCGATCTTCGTGACGATCGCCGCCGTGACGCCGACCGGAATAAACTTCTCCGCAGCCGCAACGAGGCTGCGGGCGCTTGAGGCGGCGCTCAGCACGAGGTGAACTTCATCGGGCTCCGCTTCGGCAAGCATCGTCCGCAGTTCACGGATGCGCACCTCGTCGCGCGGGCTGCGGCCGGCGGTATCCATCAGCACGAGGTCAAAGTCGCGCATCTTCGCGACAGCTTCGCGCATCTCGCGCGGCGTGCTGACCACCTCCATCGGCAAGTCGATGATTTCAGCGTAGGTGCGGAGCTGCTCGACGGCGGCGATACGGTAGGTGTCGACCGTGATCAGCCCGACGCGATGTCCTTCTTTCAAGCGGTAGTTCGCCGCCAGTTTCGCGATCGTCGTCGTCTTGCCGACGCCAGTGGGGCCGACGAGCGCCACGACGCGGCCGGATCCGCTCGACGCATCGATTGGGCCCGTCACGCGGAGATCGCTTTGCAGAAGTTGAGCGAGACGATGGCGAGCAGTCCGCGAGTCGGCGTGCTCGAACGCCGGTTCGTTGCGGAGGCCATCGACCAATTCACGGGCGACCGACTCTTCGACTTCGGCTTCGATCAGATCGGTGAACAAGTTGAACAATGCCGGAGGCGATTGCCGCCGCGGCGCCTGGCCTTGGCGGGCGCGGAGTTGCGTGAGGAGCGATTCGAGCTCGGCGATTTGCGGCGATGCGGTCGGCGGATGGAGTAGTGGCGAGGGGCCGGCGGAGAGGTCGAGGCCGGCGTCGAAGGAAGTGGAGTGCGGGCGGTCGTAGGTGTCTGAGGCTTCGCGGCGAGTGGTTGTAAATGCTTTGAGAGTGGTGGCTTCGGCAATACCTCCCCTGGCCCCTCCCTGCGAGGGAGGGGAAGTTTCGCGCTCCACGTGCGTCGCGGCGATCTCGTAGCTGCGACCGATGAAGAGCCGGCCGAGCAAGCTTGCATGCCGCTCGCGCGTGTGGAGCACCATCGCCTCGGGACCAAGTTCTTGGCGAACCAGGTCGAGCGCTTGCGGCATCGTTTTCGCGCGGAAGGTTTTGATGTCCATGGCGATTTAGTGATCGGTGATCTGGGATCGGTGATCGGGGGAGTGCTTAGTGAGCGTAATGGAGTGTCGGAAGCATCTCGCTTTCTTCCGATCACCAGTCACTGATCACCGATCACTCCTTCTTTCATGCGTGGTCGGACGCGAGGCCCAGCGTCATCACCTGCGTGTCGCGGGTGATTTCGTTGAAGCTGAGGACGACGAGCTGGGGAATATGGTTTTCCGTGATTTGTTTCAAGGCGGCTCTGATTTGCGGGCTGACGAGTACGATCGGCGTGTGCCCCGCGACGGTCAGCTTTTGCAGCTGGGCGCCGATCGCTTGGCACGTCGCTTCGATCGCTTGCGGCGCCATGCGAATGAACATGCCTCGTTCGTTGTGATCGAAGCCGGCGCGAATCCGCTCTTCCATCGCCGGGTCGAGCGCGATGACGTGGAGCTTCCCTTCGGCATTGCGATAGCGGGTGCAAATCTGGCGAGCCAGACGATGGCGAACGTATTCCGAAAGCAAAATCGGATCCTTCGTCCGCGTCGCGTAGTCGCCGAGCGTTTCGAGAATGAGGCCGAGCTGCCGGATCGGCACTTGCTCGCGGAGCAGATGGTGGAGCACCGACTGGACTTCGGCCAGCGACATGGCGCCCGGGATCAGTTCGCTGACGACTGTCGGGTGCGTTGACTTCAGTTCGTCGATGAGGTGCTTCGTCGCGTCGCGGGTGAGGATTTCGTCGGCGTGGCGGCGGCAGACCTCGGTCATGTGGGTCGCGACGACGGCGCCTGGTTCGACGACCGTGTAGCCGCGCATTTCGGCTTCGTCTTTGCGCGACGGATGAATCCAACGGGCGTCGGCGCCGAAGGCCGGATCGCGCGTGGCGATCCCTTCGATCGGGCCAGTGGTAAGGCCGGAGTCGATCGCCAGGTATTGGTTCGGCTCGACGCGATCGTTCGCGACCGTCATGTCGGCGATCTTGATGCGGTATTCGTTCGGATCTAGCCGCATGTTATCGCGGATGCGAACCTTCGGCATGATGATGCCAATTTCGCTAGCGACGCTTTGGCGGACGCGTTGGATCCGTTCGAGCAAATCGCCGCCGCGCTTCGGGTCGGCGAGCCGGATGAGGCCGACGCCGACTTCGATCTCCATCGGGTCGATCGTGAGATAGTCTTCGATCCGCTCTTCGGCGGCAGGCTTCGGGGCGGTGGCGGCGGTATGGGCGGCGGCGACTTTGTTGCGAGATTCCGTTTGCGTCATCATCCGCGCGATGCCGATGCACGACCCGGCGAGAATGAGGAGCGGCATTCGCGGCAGATCGGTGACGATCAAGATCAACAAGAAGCCGCCGGTAATGGCGAGCGCCTGTGGTCGCGAAAAGAGCTGCGTGATAAACAGCTCAGGCAGGTTCGACTTCTGCGTGCTACGAGTCGTGAGCAAACCAGCGGCGAGCGAGATCAAGAACGCCGGCACTTGGCTCACGAGGCCGTCGCCGATCGTTAGCCGCGTGAACAGCGTGGCGGCTTCGCTGAACGGCATGCCGTACTGCAGCACGCCGATCGCGAGACCGCCGAAGATATTGATCAGCGTGATGAGAATGCCGGCGATGGCGTCGCCGCGGACGAACTTACTGGCGCCGTCCATCGAGCCGTAAAAGTCGGCTTGCTGGGTGATTTCTTCGCGCCGGCGTTGGGCTTCTTTTTCGTCGATCGTGCCGGCGTTCAGATCGGCGTCGATCGCCATCTGTTTGCCCGGCATACCGTCCAACGCGAATCGGGCGCCGACTTCGCTGATACGCGTGGCGCCTTTCGTGATCACGACGAACTGAATAACGACGATGATAATGAAGATGATAATGCCGACGACGATGCTACCTTCGCCGGCGACGAAGTTGGCGAACGCCATAATTACCTCGCCGGCTGCGTCTTCTTTTTGCGTCGCGGCGTGGGTGAGGATGAGGCGCGTCGTGGCGATGTTAAGCACGAGCCGTGCAAGCGTTGTCGCGAGCAGCACGGTCGGGAAGATGCTGAATTCGAGCGGCGTGCGAACGTAGATGGTCGTCAGCAGCACCATCACCGAAAGGGCGATGTTGGCCGACAGCAACACGTCGAGCAGCGCGGGCGGGAGCGGAACCAGGATCACCAACACGCTGGCGATGATCGCGAGCGGCAAGATGAGATCTTGCCGGCGATGCAGCCAGTCAACAGCGGCGAGCGGTCCGGAGGCCATGCGTGGGGTTACGTTTCGCGCAGAGTGTGAGTCGCGACCATGCTGGCACAGCGATGTCGCGGGGCGGAGAGTAGAAATCTGTGCAGAAACTGTCCAGATCGTTGAGAAACGTTAATGTTCCGCGCGACTGCAACCGCATTGCCCAATCTCCCCAAAAAAAGCCGCGACCGGCGGTCGCGGCATTCCGGCCAACCGTCGTCGCGCGAACATATATCAATCAGCAAAACCCCAACGCCACCCATCACGTCACAAAACGAACGACCAGCACCGCGCTGATGCCCGCCACCCCGCCAGGGCGATACACGTTGCTATCACCCCCTCCCCTGCCCCGTGGATCCCGCACGCTGTGATTCGTTCCCAACGTTCGCACTGGTGGCTGGCCGCGGCGATTCTTTGCACCTCGGCGGGATGCATCGAAACGATCGGCGGCTCCGGCAGCGGCGGCGAATCGGCGCCCGCGCCGATCCAGCTCGATGCCAGCATGCTGACGCAGCGCGGGGCCATCACCTTCGTGAAGGGTTGGGGTCTGGGTCGCCGAGTGGCGGCGGAGCGGGGCAAGCCGTGCCTCGTTTTCTTCACGGCCCACTGGTGCACCTATTGCCGGAAGATGGAGGGGACGACCTTCACCGACCCAGCGGTCGCCCAGCTGGCAACGCAATTTATTTGCGTGCTGGTTGACGCCGACGAGGAGCCGCAGCTTTGCCAGCGGCTCCAGCTGGCCGGCTACCCGACGCTGGAGATCATTTCGCCGGCCGGATCGTCGCTAGGCCGCCTCACCGGCTGGCAAGAAGCCCCCGCCCTGGCCCACTCGCTGCAAGCGGCCCTCCAGCGCTACGCCCTGCTCGAGCAGCCCCTCCGCCGGTAGCCGCGCAAGTAGCCGCCGGTCAACGACCGGCCGGAGCGGAGACCGGAAATGCTGAATGCTGAAGGAGGAATGCTGAAGGAGCATTTTTCGCGGCGAAGTTACGCCCAAATTCCCAGCTCTGCATTCCGCATTCATCCTTCAGCATTCGACTTATCTCCGCTCCGGCGGCTCGCGTACTCGCGACAAAAAATTTGTTGCCCCGCGGCTCCCCGCCTCGCCCCCTTGCGGCTAAACGCTGGCGGCGCGATACTTTGCGTCGGCGGTTGGCGTTTCGACGCTGCCCCGCTCATTGCCATCACAAGTTAGTGAAACTGGGGGAGTTCGAGTCATGCGACGGGCGAAGATCAGCATCATCGGGGCCGGAAACGTCGGCGCCACCACGGCTCACTGGTGTGCGGCGGCCGAACTGGGCGACATCGTCCTGGTCGATGTTTCGCAAACCGAAGATATGCCCAAGGGCAAGGCTCTTGACCTGATGCAGTCGTCCCCTGTGATGATGTTCGATGCGAACGTCGTCGGCACGACCAGCTACGAAGCGACCAAAGACAGCGACGTCGTCGTCATCACCGCCGGCCTGCCGCGCAAGCCAGGCATGAGCCGCGACGACCTGCTTGGCACGAACGCCAAGATCATGACCGCTGTCTGCAACGAAATCAAAAAGACGAGCCCCAACGCCGTCGTCATCGTCGTCAGCAACCCGCTCGACGCGATGGTGCAGCGGGCGCTGCAAGTGACCGGCTTCCCGCCGTCGCGCGTCGTCGGTCAGGCCGGCGTCCTCGACACGGCTCGCTATCGCACCTTCTTGGCGATGGAGCTCGGCGTCAGCGTCGAAGACGTCTCGGCCCTGCTGATGGGTGGCCACGGCGACACGATGGTGCCACTGCCGAGCTGCACGAGCGTCGGCGGCATCCCCGTCACGCAGCTCATCAAGCCAGAGCGTTTGAAGGAAATCATCGAGCGGACCGCCAAGGGTGGCGCTGAAATCGTCAGCCTGCTGAAGACCGGCAGCGCTTACTACGCACCGGCCGCTGCGACGACGCAGATGGTCGAAGCGATCGTCCGCGACAAGAAGCGGCTCATTCCTTGCGCCGCCTACTGCGACAAGGAATACGGCGTCGGCGGCTACTACGTCGGCGTGCCGGTGATCCTCGGCACCAATGGCGTCGAGAAGATTGTGGAGCTGAAGCTCGAAGAAACCGAGAAGGCGGCGTTCCAAAAGAGCGTCGACGCGGTGAAAGAGCTCGTCACGGTGATGGCGGGCTTGGTGTAGTCGCGCGGTTGCAACGACACGGTTGTCATTTCCGAGCGTAGCGAAGAATTTAGCGTCTTGAGCTGGCTCGCTAGATTCCTCGCTGCGCTCGGAATGATCTACCTTCCCGGCCAAAAATGGCCAGGATTCTCAGGTCGAATTTATCTGTCGAAGGATTCGACTTCGAATGGCGAATGGTCTGTTCGCACCACATCGGTGCGAGTAACTATTCGCGCGAGTCCGAATCAATCACGCTAGCACGCGTGGTTTGCCGTTGGCCGGATATTGGCGGAATTGACACGCGCCGCCCGGTCGTTTACAAACCCTGGTCGTGTGGCCGCGACGTTCATCGGAACCTCGCCGCGATACGGTCCCAGCCAGACCCCGACGACAGAGATTTATGAATCGCCTGCAAACCTCCAAGGCGTCGAGTTTTCAGCTTTCCTCTCCGTTCGAGACCCACCTCAACTTCAATCAGCCCAGCACGTCGACCAAGGTCGCCCCGCGGCGACGCGATCGTGCAGCGGCTCCCCATTATGCGTTGTTCGCCCCGCTCCATTACGAGCGCGGCTACGCTTACCCGTTGCTCATCTGGCTGCACGACGACGGCGGCAGCGAGCGTGAACTGCGCCAGTTGATGCCGCATGTGAGCGTGCGTAACTACGTCGCCGCAGCGGCTCGCGGCGTTGGCGCCGACACCGGTCGCCACGGTCACACCTGGGAACATTGTGCGGATTCGACTTGTGAAGCCGCCGAACGCGTTACCGAATGCATCGAAGCCGCCAAGCGTCGCTTCAATGTCCACTCGAATCGCGTCTTCATCGCCGGCCAGGGTAGCGGCGGCACAATGGCACTGCGGTTGGCTCTCCGCTATCCAGAGCAATTCGCCGGCGTGATCTCGATCGGCGGCGCCATGCCTCGCAGCAACGCCCCGCTGAATCGCGTCAAGGAAGCTCGCGGCCTGCCGATCTTGCTTGCTAGCTGCCGCGACAGCGACGTCTATCCACAAGCGGAAGTCGTGAGCGATTTGCGGTTGCTCCACTCGGCCGGCTTCTCGCTCGCGCTGCGGCAGTATCCCGGCGACGACGAACTGACCACCGCGATGCTGGCAGACATGGACCGCTGGATCATGGAGCGGATTTCCACCGCCGGCGCCAAGGTTTCCTAAGGGTAGCCGCGGGGCAACGCCCCCGCCGGAGCGGTGTGCGTTGGAGCCGCCAGATCGATTGCAGAGCCAGTCGCTCGCAGCGTTCTTGTAACATTGCCAATAGCGCTGTTGATGAGTCGCAATGCCTGTCGTGAACCGCTCCGGCGGCTCGCGTACTCGCGACAAACAACTCGTTGAGCCGCGGCTACTGCTGCTAGCGCAACACGAAGTTGCATTCCAGGGCCGCGTGGTCGGAGAGCGACCCCTGCTCAACCTTCGCATCGAGAAACGGTTCGACGCGAATCGCCGTGGGTTCAAGCGTCAGCCCGACCGGTTGCGGCGGCGAGATGAACGCATAATCGATGCGGCGGCAATGCTCCTTTGCGAGGGCGTCGCTCGTTCCGCCAGTAGTATCGTGGAACGCCGGCCAGAGGTCGACGAAGCGGTGTTCGCCAAACGCAAGCTTGCTTGTCAGCAGTCGATACTCCGAGTCTTCTGCGGCCGGAATCCCGGGAGCGTCGGCGGCGACGTTCAGGTCGCCGATGAGAATTGCAGGCCGTTCAGGGCTAGCGTGCTTGGCAATGAAGGTAGCCAGTTCCGCAATCTGTTCGCCGCGGGCCTTCGCCGAGACGCTCTCCAGGTGCGTGAGAAAGCAGTCGATCTGCGCGGTCGGCTGCTCGCGCACCCGCAGTTGGGCGTGAATCGCTCCTTTCGCTGCGAATCCGTCGGCCTTCCAGCCGTTCGTCACCACGCGCGACGCATGGCGATAGGTGATGAAGTGGGGCTCGCCAATGATCGGGTAGCGTGACAGCAGCATTAGGCCGCTGCCGATCAGGTGCCGGCCCCACGGCTTCGGCTGCTCGATCACCTGAAAGGCGTCACGCGAGTCCCTCTGCACGACCTCGATGATTTCCTTGCGGCGGCGCGATTCAAACACTTCGCACAGGCCGACGAGGTCGTAGCGATAAAGCTTCGCGGCGATTGCCGCGGTGCGATAGTCGTCCTGCCCGCGGTGGCCAGCCACTTTCTGGGCGATCGTCGGCAGCAAGTGGGTGTTGTAGAAGAGGAGCCGAGTCGAGGCAGCCGCGTTGGCGGGCGGCAGCAGCTCTTGGCTGAGAGCCCGTGCGCAAGGCAAGGCGCTAGCCGCCGCTAGCGATGCCAGCAGCGCTTCGCGGCGAGTGATGATGGTGGTGCGCATCGACAACCTCCTTTCCGTCGGGCCCCTCAAATTCGGATCGGATCATCCCGCTCCGCAGCGTGAGCGGAAATCGTTGCTAGCGGAACGTCGGTTGACAGCGATTCGACGATTTCTGTACAAGCCCTCGGCATTTTCGTTCAAGTTTCGCCGAAGGACCGTCGCTGCTGCGCGCTGCGACGCCTTCGCGCTCACGTCACGAGCCTGGCATGGAAGCCCCGCACGGACACGCCGCAACGCCGCCGCCGGCCGATGAGCATGCCTCGTCGGAAGGTCGGCTCACGCGCATGCTTCACTGGGCGACCGGTTCGAAGTTGCGAAAGGCGATCGCCGCGCTCACGATCTTCACGTTGCTCGGCGGCTCCGTCGCGGCGTTTAGTCTGTTCGAGCAGTGGGCCGAGGAAGTCGTCGAACGCGACTACGTGCAGCTCGCGCTCAAATCGCTCGACGAAGGCAAGTATGCCGACGCGAAGTCGATGATCGGCCGAATGCAGCAACAGCCGGCCAGTCCGCGGCAACTCGCGTCAGCTCTCTTCGTGCTCGGCGTCGTGAAGGCGAACGAGGCCGACCTCGAAGCGGCCGCGAGCCGTCGCCGTGCGATGCACGAGATTGCCGCGCGCTATTTGAAAAAGGCGTTGAAACTTGACCTCGACGAATCTCGCCACGGCCAGGCGAACTTCTTATTGGGACGCAGCCTCGTCCGCAGCGGCCAAACGAAAGACGCCGTTCGCATCTTGGAGGAATCGCTGCTTGATCCGAAGCAGCCGACCGTCGAGATCCACGCATTGTTGGTCACCGCGCACCTGGACGGTAAAGAGCCTGACTTTCCTGCAGCTCTCCGCCACAATGAGCAGGTTCTCGCCGATCCAAAACTTAGCGACGAGAAGCGCCAGCATGCGACGCTCGTGAGCGCCGAGGCGATGTTACGGCTCGGCCGTCGCTCCGCGGCGCGTGAACTGCTGCAGAAACTCAAAGCCAACGGCGTCGAAGAGGCGAATCGCGTGCTGACGCTCGCTCGCATCGACTTAGACGACGCCGAAGATCTTCCCGTCGCTTCGCAAGATCGCAATGATTTGCTGCAGCGAGCCCAGCGGCAGCTGCAACAAGTGCCGCAGCTTGATGTGAGCCACGACGTGCCCACGCGGCAGGCGGCGCTCTGGATCGCCCGCTACTTCGAACTCAGCAACGAGCACGACGCCGCCGCAGCCGAGTATGCGAAGGTCGCCAAAGTTTACCCCGACACCGCAGCCGGACTGACGGCGGCGCTCGCCGCGGCCGACTACCACCGCCGCAACGGTCGCCTGGAAAAGGCGCTCGTCGATTACAAGCTCGTCCTCCACGCAATCGACTCTCAAGAGGGGTACGACGATTCGCTGCTGCCGCTCGAAGACCTCCGCGACCGGATGAAAGAAGCGTTCGATCAGTGCATCGAGCAGCGGCTCTACTCCGAGGCGCTGACGCTGGTCGATTTGTTCCACGCCGTGTTCGGCGAAACGCTGACGACCGAAATGCGGGCCCGCACGCACGATCAGTGGGGCCAGCGGCAACTTGAGCAAGCGGCGGCAGATCCGCTCGGCACAGAAACGCTGCGGCAAGAAGGCCGCAAGCAACTCCGCGAGGCCGGCCGCGCGTACGAAGCGCTGGCTCGGTTGCGGTTCGCCTCGCGGCAATTCGTCGATGATTTGTGGAACGCGGCCGAGAGTTACTTCAACGGCCAAAGCTACACGAATGCGGCACGGGTCTACGCGGAGTACCTCCATCACGAGTCGCGTCGTCGCAATCCACTGGCGTTGCTGCGGCTGGGGCAATCGGAACTGGCGGCGCGGAAGTTCGACTTGGCCGTCGAAGCGCTCAGCGAATGCGTCGAGATGTATCCGCTCGACCCGGTCGCCTACCAGGCTCGTCTGGAGGCGGCGCGGGCTTACGAGAAGCTCGACAAGCCTGCCGAAGCTGAAAAGATGCTGGTGACTAACCTTGTGGAGGACGTGCTCACGCCAGCGAGCCCCGAGTGGCGCGACTCGCTATTCGAATTGGGCACGCTGCTCTACCAGCAAAAGCGCTACGACGAATCGATCAAGCGTCTCGACGAAGCCGTGAAACGCTATCCCGACTCGAAGGAGACGCTGCTCGCGCGCTACACGATCGGCCGCGCATACCACGCCGCGGCCGAAGAGCCGGCGAAGCGGTTGGCGGAGTCGAAGACGGAAAATGAGCGACTGAACGCCAGGACGCAGATGACCGAACTGCTGATCAAGGCGCACGAAAACTATCTGAACGTGCAGCGAACGCTCACCCTCGGCGGCGGCGACGCGAGCGACCCGATGCAGCAGACGCTGTTGCGAAACTGCTACATGCTGCAAGGCTCGGTATTGTTCGAGTTGCGGCGATTCGAGGAAGCACTGAAGGCGTACGGCAACGTGATCACTTCGTACCAAAGCGACCCGATCGCGATGGAGAGCTTTCTCCAAGCGGCGGCGTGCTGGCGTCGGCTCGATCAACCTGTGAAAGCCCGCGTGACGCTTGACCAGGCGAAGCTCGTATTGAAAGAGATGCCGCCGACGACCGACTTCCGCACGGCAACCAACTTCACGCGAACGCAGTGGGAATATTTGTTGAACCAGATGAGTCTGTGGTAGGGGGCGTCAGTTGTCCGTGGTCAGTTGTCAGTTGCTGGTCTTTCGCAACTGACAACTGACTACGGACCACTGACAAACGACAGAAAAACCGTTAAGCGGTCGACGTGCTGCAATGCATAACAATTCCACAAAACTGCTGGCCGACTTGGTCTCCAAGCGTCGCAAATGCTTAACGCAGTTGCGCGAGTTGGGGACGCGGCAGATGCAAATGATCGCCGCTGGCGAAATGGCCGACTTGCTGCGGCTGGTAGCGGCCAAGCAGCAGCTGATCGTCGCATTGCAGGCGATCGAGCAGCAACTGCAACCGTTTCATGCGGAAGCCCCGGAGAGCCGGCAGTGGGAATCGAGCGAGGCCCGCGCCCGTTGCGCGGCCGACGCCGAGGCATGCCGCATACTGATTCAAGAAGTGATGGCGATGGAACAAGCCGGCGAACAGCAAATGGTCGAACGCCGCGACCTCGTCGCCGCGCAACTGCGAACCGCCGCGACAGGAAGCCGCGTCCGCGACGCCTACCAAGCCCAATCTCGCTGAAAAAACACGCCCCAGGTAGCCGCCGGTCAACGACCGGCCGGAGCAGCTCAAAAAAAGCCGAAGCCCAACGATGACAAACCTAAAACTCCACATCGAAGACGACGAGCCGGACGACTCCGCTCGCTACGATTCGCCTAGCAACAATGCCGCCGAATCCGCCGAAGAGCCAAGTCTCGCCGTAATCCTCGAAGCGTGGAACGACGCCACGTTGAGGTTGCAGCAAACCCACGAAACGCTACAAGGCGAAGTCGCGCGGCTGACCGACGAGTTGGCGAAGAAAGATCAAGAGCTCGCACGGCAGACGAGGCTGGCCGACTTGGGCCGGATGGCGTCGCACGTCGCTCACGAGGTGCGCAACAGCTTAGTACCCGTGAACTTGTACATGAGTTTGCTCAGAAGAAGGTTGTCGGACGACTCCGGCAGCCTCGATGTATTGGCCAAAGTGGAGGCAGGGTTTACGGCCCTGGATTCAACCGTGAACGATCTCCTCAGTTTCACCGCCCATCGCGAACCGCAGTGGCGCTCCTTCATCTTGCAAGATTTGGTGGAAGAGGTGCTCGATTCCCTGGCGCCGCAGCTCGACGCCCAGCGGATTGAAACTTCCGTCGACGTGCCGCCGAATACCTTGGTCACGGCCGATCGCGAGATGATGCGGCGGGCGATTCTCAATTTGGTGCTCAACTCAGTCGATGCGATGCCGCGCGGCGGTGATCTCGTAGTCACCTCGTACTTGCGTCGCGGCGGGTTAGAACTCGAAATCGCCGACAGCGGGCCGGGGCTCCCCGAAGACAATCAGGGGAAAATTTTCGACCCGTTCTTCACGACCAAGGCGACCGGCACTGGCCTGGGTCTCTCGATCGTCAATCGCATCGTCGAGGCCCACGGCGGCCGCGTCACCGCGATGAACTGCCCTGAGGGTGGCGCCGCGTTCACGATCGAACTACCGCCGCGTCGTGCGATGGGGATGGCCGCCTAGCATGCGAACGAAGCCAGATTCATCGGCGAAGGGCGAACCGGAGTCGCGCGGACGGGTGTTGGTCGTCGACGACCACGCCGCCGTGCGGGAATCGGTGATCGACGTGCTGCGCCAAGCCGGTTACGAGGTGAGCGGTTTGGCGAGCGCCGTCGAAGCGCTGCCGCTGTTGGAACGAGCGGCGTTCGACGTCGTCGTTACCGACCTGCAAATGCCGGCGATGGATGGGCTCGAGTTTATTCGGCAGATGTCGCTGCGGCGGCTGCCGACGCAAGTGATCATGATCACCGCTCACGCGACAATCGCCTCGGCGGTCGAAGCGATGCGGTTCGGGGCGTTCGATTATTTGGAAAAGCCGTTCGACGTCACGCGCTTGGAAGAATTGGTCGCGCGAGCGATGGATCGCCGCCGGATCTGCGGCGACGACGCCTCCGCGTCACTCGATAGCGAGCCAGTAACGCCTGCGAGAGTGACAGCGTCACGTTCATCCAGCAGCGATTCGCTCGAAGCAATGGGCATGATTGGCGACAGCCCCGCCATGCGGCTGCTGCGGGAGCGGATCCGCCAGGTGGGCCCGACCGACGAGACAGTCCTCATCTGCGGCGAAAGCGGCACCGGTAAGGAACTGGTCGCCCGGGCAGTCCACACGGTGAGCCGCCGCGCTGCGGGCCCGCTGGTGAGCCTGAACTGCCCTAGCCTGTCGCCGCAGCTCGCGGAGAGCGAACTCTTCGGCCACCGTCGCGGCGCGTTCACCGGGGCCGACGTCGATCGCGTCGGCCGATTCGAGCTTGCCAAGGGTGGCGCGATCCTCCTCGACGAAATCACTGAAATCGACCTGCCGCTGCAGGCGAAGCTCCTGCGCGTGTTGCAGGAGCGGACGTTCGAACTCGTTGGCGCCAGCGAAACGCGGCAAGCCGACGTACGGGTGATCGCCAGCACCAATCGCGATCTGATGGTGGAGATCGCCGGCGGCCGCTTTCGCGAAGACCTTTACTACCGCCTCGCGGTGGTGCCGCTTGAGCTACCGCCGCTCCGGAGTCGCGGCGACGACGTGCAACTACTGGCCGATCACTTTCTCGATCGCGCCGCGAAGCGACTTGGCCGCCCGCGGTTGGAGCTGACCGAAGATTGCCGCAACCTGCTGGCCGCGTATCACTGGCCCGGCAATGTGCGGGAATTGGAGAACATCATCACGCGAGCCTGCGTGCTGAGCGGCGGGGCGCCGATCGCGGCCTGCGATATCCGCCCCTGGCTGCAGCAGCCTGAAGGCATTCGGCTCCACGCCGCGGCGAGCGGCGTCGCAGCGACCACACTCCCGTCGTTTCCTGAAGCCACGCCCGCGGCAGGAAATCTCGACGACATGGAGCGGGCGATGATCGTCGCCACCCTCCAGCGATTCGGCGGCAATCGGGGCCAAACGGCCGCCGCTCTCGGCATCGGCGTCCGTACGCTCAGCGGCAAGCTCCGCTCTTACGGCTTCGCCCCGCGGACGCGCGAATTTGGCGAAACCGGGGGACTGACGAGTCATCGGCAGTTTCCGCCGATCGGTCCGGCCAATATTGCCGTTGATCAATCTCTCAAGACTGCGTAATCAGTCTCTCGCGAAAGCGTGCGCACCGACGTTTCGGTCGAGCACGGCGTTTTCACGCGATTGAAGTCGACCGCGTTGGCGGCGACCACGTCGCGGCAAGCGCCCAGCTTGCCAACGGCACGTCGCTTGCCATGGTGGGCAGCGACGCACGGCTTCGCGCTAACGGAAAGGTTGATCCGCCATGATGTCTTCGATGTTCGACGCGTCGACGTTGCCCCTGCTTGAGCAGGTCGTCAACTTCACCGAAGCGCGGCATGGCGTCTTGGCCGGCAACATTGCCAACCTCGATACCCCCGGCTATCGGACGCGAGATCTGTCATCGGAGGCGTTTCAAGGTCGTTTGCAAGAAGCGATTGATGAGCGGAGACGGCCCGCGGCCCCAGCGCCGTATCCGTATACCCCGGCGTCGCCGCCGGTCATGTCTACCTCTTCGGCAAACTCCCCCACGCGACATGAGCGTGAAATGTCAGCAATCAGCGACGACTTTCACGGCATGCTGCGACACGATGACAACAACTCGAGCATGGAAGAGCAGATCAGCGAGATCACGAAGAATCAACAGGTCCACAACATGGCGCTCAGCTTGATGAACGCCCAATTCCGGTTGTTGAGATCGGCCATTACCGAACGAGCGTAGGCAAGAGAAATTCATAGAAGCCACCGGCTCTGCCGGTGGACGAAGTGCAAGCAAAGCGAGTCGTTAGTTCGTCCACCGGCAGAGCCGGTGGCTTTTAATCGACAAGTGATGACAGGAGTTTCCCATGTTTCCAATCTTCGATGTGAGCACGAGCGGGTTGGTGGCGCAGCGGACGCGACTGAATGCCATCTCCTCGAACATTGCGAATATTTCGACGACGCGGAACGAAGCCGGGCAACCCGAGGCCTACACGCCGCGGTACGTCACCTTCCAGGCGGATGCAGATCTGCACACTAACGGCGGCGGGATGGGCGTGAAGGTCGGCTCGGTCGAATATTCGAACGAAGCGCCGCTAATGAAGTACGAACCGGGCCACCCCGATGCGAACGCCGACGGCTACGTCGCTTACCCGAACGTCGACATGACCACCGAATTCGTCGATGCCCTCGAAGCGACGCGAGCCTACGAAGCCAACATCGGCGTGCTCGAAATCACCAAAGATTTAACGAACCGTTCGTTGCAAATCGTGGCCTAGAGCGATTTAAGAAAACCTGAAGCGAAGCCTGCCTTCAGCGAGTAAGTCCCATGACAAGCATCCAAAGCACCACGCAATCGTTCACGCCGCTGCTGTCGCCGTCGATGAACTCGCCGACTGCCGGCGAGGCCAATGGTTCGTTCAAATCGGCGCTGCTGAAGTCGATCGACGACGTCAACTCGATGCAAATGGACGCCGACAAAGCGGTCGAAACGCTAATGACCGGCGGCGACGCCGATCCGGCCGCGGTGCTCACGGCAGTGCAAAAGGCCGACCTCGCCTTCCGCATGATGATGCAGATGCGGAACAAGATGATGCAGGTTTACCAAGAAGTGAAAGACATTCGGATTTAGCGGCCGATCGAGTCGGGCGGCGTTTGAGCCATCGTCGACGCAAGGATGCGTCGTCTAGCTGAGGACCAGGGATGGGATTTCTAAACCAAACTCTCGCACAGATCCGCGAACTCTTCGCGTCGATGACCCCCGCGGCGCGGGTCACTTCGGCGCTGCTGCTCGGCGTCATCGTCTGCAGCCTGGGCTACCTGTTCCAAGGCTTTCAAAACACTTCCGCTGAACCTCTGTTCGGCGGCGCCCTACTCCAGCCGCACGAAACGCAACGCATCGAAACCGCCCTCGGCCAGGCCGGCCTTGAGATGCTGCCGCTCGAGCAAGGCCGCGTCATGGTTCCTCGCGGTAAGAAGGCGGTCTACCTGGCCGCGATCGCCAACGCCGGCGCCCTGCCCGCCAACTTCCACATGCTGCTGGAAGATTCGCTTGAGACTGGCATCTTCGAAAGCGGCAAGATGCGCGACCAACGCTGGAAGGCGGCTCGCGAACGCCAGCTCTCGATGATGATCAGCGAGATGGAAGGGGTGGAAGACGCCAAGGTGCTCTACGACATCCGCGAACCGCGAGCGTTCGGCAAGGAAGAAATTACCGCCACGGTCAGCGTCATGCCCTCGCCGGGCGCCGTCCTCGATCCGCAGCGGATGCGGCTGATTCGCGAAGCGGTCGCCCGTTCGATTGCGGGACTCACGTCCGACAAGGTGATGGTCGTCGATCGTAGCAACGGCGGCCAGTTCGGCGGCAACGGCGGCGAAGTGATTGCCGACGCCTATGACGATCCCTACTTCCGTACGAAGACCCTCTACGAACAGCAGACCCGGGCGCGGATCGAGCAGCTCCTCAGCAACATTCGCCCTAACGTCCAAGTGCAGGTGACCGCCGAACTCGACGACACGCTCAGCGCCGAGTCGCGCAGCATTCGCCCTGACGGCGAACTGGCGCCGATTCGCGAAAGCAAAGACACCGAAGAAAGCGTCAATCGCCAAACCGAAGATCGCGGCGCCGTCGGCCTCCGCGCTCAAGGTCCCGGCCGCAACAACGTCGACGCCGCCGTCGCCCGCAACGAGAACACGCAAACCAGCGAGCGAACGCAGACCGACAATTTCGTGCCGCATGTTGAAGAAGTTCGCAAGCAAAGCGGCCTGTTGCCGAAGCACGTCCGCGCGGCGATCGCCGTGCCGAGCGAGTATTTGATCCGCGTTTGGCGGGAAACGACGCCCGATGCGAAGCCGGAAGATCGCCCCGACACCGCGATGCTGCAGAACATCGAAGATCAGGTGAAGACGAAGATCAAGGCGGCGGTCGGGCAGCTGTTCCCAAAGGAGATCGCCGAAGATCAACTTTCGAAGGTGGAAGTCACGATCTTCCAATCGCTTACCCCGGCGCCGACGCCCGAGCCCTCGGTCGCCAGCGAGAGCGTTGTTTGGGCCCAGCAAAATACCAGCTCGCTGATCATCGCCGGCATGGCGGTGATGAGCCTCTTGATGCTCCGCTCGATGATCAAGTCGATCCCCACCAACGACAAAGGCGTCGACTTCTCGCTTCCCGACATCTTGCCGAAGAAGAATGAAACGGCGAAGGCGGGCGGCAAGGGAGGCGAGACGGAAGCGGGCCGACCGAAGCTACGCCTGAAGCGCGGGCCGTCGCTGAAGGAAGATCTTTCGGAGCTCGTGAAGGAAGATCCCGACGGCGCCGCGGCGATTCTGCGGACTTGGATTGGAAACGCCGGTTGATTTTGGTCTCGCTCGCGAAGCGGCTGATAGCCGCTCAACGTAACGCCGCATGAATGCTATGAACTACGACCAAAACGAACGAATCCGCCGCGCTGCGATCCTGGTCGCCAGCATCGACGAGTCGTTGGCCGAACAGATGCTCGACAGCCTGCCGCCGTCGGAAGCGACCAAGATTCTCGCCGAGTACGATCGCCTGGGCGAAATCGATCCTGAAGAGCAGCGAGACGTGCTGGCCGAGTTCCGCCGCGCGGGCCGGCGTGAAGCCGAAGCGAGCAGCGGCGTCGAATTTACCTATTCCGCGCCGCAAGCATCGGTGAACGTTGAACCAGCGCCGCCTGTCGCGCCGCTGCCGACGCCAGCCGAAGAAGCGGCCGCGGCGGCCGAAGCCGCGCTGGTCGCCGAGTTGCTCAACGCCGAGCATCCGCAAACCATCGCCGTCGCCTTATCGCGAATGGCCCATGACCGTGGCGCCGCCGTCTTCGCACAATTGCTGCCGACGCTGCAAGGCGAGGTCTTCGAACGCCTCGCCAACCTGCAGGTTACCGACGAGTCGGCCGTTACCGAGCTTGAATCGGAACTGCAGCAACGCATCGAACTGCAACGTCAACGCCGCGACCGAGCGGCCGCGGGCGCCGAAATGGCTCGCCGCATCGTCGCCAAGACGGCGCCAGGCCAGCGCGATTCGCTGCTCGCGAGAATCTCGCCGAGCGATTCGACACTTAATATCGCAGCTCACACGGCAGTAGCTGCGAACGGAGCAACGCCCGCACTGAGCGTCCAGCAGACGCGTGAGTTGGAGCTTGCAATCCAACAAGCCCGCGAACTAGTCGCCGCTCAAGACGACCTCCAAGGCGAAGAAGGCGGCTTCGAAGCCTGGACCGACGGCCCCGAATACGGCGAAGAAACCGAAGTCGCGTTCGACCCTGCGCTCCTCGAAGATCGCTCCCGCGATCTGGAACGCCTGAACGACGCCGCATTGCTGCGAGCCCTGCAAGCCGCCGACGAACGGACCGTGCAACTCGCGCTGGCCTGTTCGAGCGAAAAGTTCCTCCGCCGCGTTGCGGCCAAGTTGCCGCGGGCCGCGGCCGCTCGGTTGCGGATGGCGGTTCGCTCGATCGGTCCGACGCGGCTGATCGAACTACGGGCGGCACAACACGAATTGCTCCACCTCGCCGCGCAAACGGCTCACAAGGTCGCAGCGTAAGCGAGTAACGGAATCGAATGGCTACGATCATCAAAACACATGGCGGTCAGAGCGCGTCGGGCCCGACGTTGCGTAGCGCTGCGTACGATCTGACCGATATGACGGCTCAGGCCGACCAGTACCTCGCGCAAATTCGCGCCGAGGCGGTGAAGATCGTCGAGCAGGCCCGCCAGGAAGCGGCCGCCGTCAAGCAACAGGCCGAGGCCGCCGGTAAGCAAGCGGCGGAAGCGGCGATCGAGCGGATCCTCGACGAAAAAGTCGCCCAGCAAATGCGGTCGCTCACCCCTGCCCTGCAGGCGGCGGCGAAGCAGGTCGAAGACGCAAAGCAAGAGTGGCTGCGGCATTGGGAGCGGACCGCGATCGAACTCGCCGCTGCGATGGCCGAGCGGATCATCCGCGGTGAACTCGCGCGGCGCCCGGAAATCACGCTGGAGTGGGTTCGCGAGTCGCTGCAACTCGCCGCCGGTACCGGCGACATGTCGATTCAGCTGTCGCCGGCCGACCAATCGACGCTCAAGAAACAAGTTCAGCAAATTGCCGCGGTGTTCGCGCCGCTCGCCAACGTCACCGTCACGGCCAGCCCCGCGATTGCCCCCGGCGGCTGCCGACTCGTGACCGAGTTCGGCGTGATCGATCAGCAAATTGAAACGCAGCTCGCCCGTATTAAGGAAGAGCTCGCGTAGTTCGATACGCACGCAAGCGATTTCACGCAGGATTTCATGTCGACGTACGCCCCCCAACTTGAGCAAGCGATGACTGCCGGAATCACCGGCAGCGTTGTGCAGACGACCGGCCTTACCGTCGCCGTCGCCGGCATGCCTGCGCCGGTCGGCGCCGTGGTCGGCATTGCCCGTCAAGGTGGCGGCGAAGTCGAAGCTGAAGTGATCGGCTTCCGCGATCATCGCACGTTGGTGATGCCGCTCGCCGATCTCGACGGCGTCCGCCGCGGCAGCCCGGTGCGGCTGATTCGCACCTCCCGCATGCTCAAAGTCGGGCCCGCGCTTCTCGGTCGAGTCGTCGATGCGCGTGGCCGTTGCATCGACAATCGCCCGCAGCCGATGGTGCGCGATCGCTTCCGCATCCAAAACGACGGCGTTACCGCTACCGAGCGCCCCCGCATCGACCTGCCGCTCGGCACCGGCGTTCGCTGCATCGACAGCATGCTGATGTGCGGCCGCGGGCAACGCTTGGGCATCTTCGCCGGCTCGGGCGTCGGCAAGAGCGTCGTGATGGGGATGATGGCCCGTTACACTGAAGCCGACGTCACGGTGATCGCCCTCATCGGCGAGCGTGGCCGCGAAGTCAACGAATTTATTCACCGCGAGTTGGGGCCGACAGGTCTCGCCCGGAGCGTAGTCGTCGTCGCCACGAGCAACGAGCCGGCCCTGCTACGGGTGCAAGCCGCCTACACCGCGACGACCATCGCCGAGTACTTCCGCGACGCCGGCAAGAACGTGCTGCTCGTCATGGACTCGCTCACGCGGTTCGCCCTCGCGCAACGCGAGATCGGCCTCGCCGCCGGCGAACCGCCGACGACCCGCGGCTTTCCGCCGTCGACGTTTGCGCTGCTGCCGCGACTCGTCGAACGTGCCGGCCGCACCGAGCAAGGCAGCATTACCGCTTTCTACTCGGTGCTCGTCGAAGGCGACGACGAAAACGAGCCGATCGCCGACTGTGTCCGCGGCTTACTCGACGGCCACGTTTGGCTCTCGCGCCGCATTGCCGAGAAGGGGCACTACCCGGCGATCGACGTCCTTCGCAGCATCAGCCGATTGGCGAACGAGCTGTCGACGCCCGACGAAAAAAAGGCGAGGCAAATCATCCGCGAACTCTTGGCGGCCTACTCCGAGAACGAGGACCTGATCACGATCGGCGCCTACCGCAAAGGCGCGAACAAGACGCTCGATGCAGCGGTGGAGATGCGCGAAGAAATCCATCGCCTCCTGAAGCAGCAGGTCGAAGAAAAGGTCGAGATCGCCCAGGTGCGGCAGGATCTTATCGCTCTTGCCGCGAAGTGCCTCGCCCGCATGAACGCCCCGGCGCCGGCCATGGGCGGGCAGCAGCAAATGCCGCCGATGCAACCGCCGCGGCAGCAAGGACCGGTCATTAAGAAGTGAGTAAGTGTTTAAGTGAGTAAGTAGAAAGAAAAACACGCACGCCAATAGCCCCTCCCTAGCAGGGAGGGGAGCAGCGCAACAAGCATGGCCAGATTCAAGTTCCGACTGAAGACGCTACGCCGCCTCCGCGAGATTCATCGCGACGAGCAGCGCGGGCGTCTCGCGACCGCGTTCGAAGCCGAACGAATCTTGCAGCAACAGCGTGACGAACTTGCATCAGAGGCGGCCCACCACTTAGAGAGCCAACGCGCAGCAATGCGCGAAGGCGCGGTCGACGTCACCTGGCTCCTCACGACGCAGCGCTATCAGCTAGCGCTCGAAGCACAAGCCAAAGTCCTTGCGGAGCAAGCGGCCAAACTCGCGGAAGAAGTCGAACGTCGCCGCGTGGCGCTCGTCGAGGCCGATCGAGAAGTCCGCGTGCTTGATAAGCTCGAAGAACGCCAGCGAGCCAACCATCGCGCCGCGGCGACCTTGGCCGAAACAAAACAACTCGACGAAGTGGCGTCGGTGCGTTGGGAGGCGAATGACTGATGGGAGCTCTCATTCGCATCCTGTTCCCGCTGATCGGCTACTTCTGCGTCGCCACCGTGATCTCGGGGGCGATCGCCTACGGCTATCTGCTGAAAAGCGGAAAACTGGACGACGAGAAGATCTTCCGGATCACTGCGATACTCCAAGACGTCGATCTCGAAGAGATCGAGAAGGAAAGCGAAGTCGCGGAAGAGCCCGGGACGCCGCCCGAAGAACCTTCCTACGAACAGCAGCGAAAGCAGTATCAAACGATCTCGCTGCAGTTCGACGTGAAAGAGAAGCAACTGTCGGACTCGCTCGTCGATTTCGACTACCAACTGAAGCGGCTCAGCGCGGCGACGGAGCAGTTCTCGCGGCTACGTGCGGAGGTGGAGGAGTATCTTGTCCAGCAAGGCAACTTGCTCCTCAGCGAAGAGATGCAAAAAGTGCGAAAGCAACTGGAATCTCTCATCCCGAAGAAGCAAGCAAAGCCGATCCTAATCAAGTACATCCAAGACGAACGCATCGACGACGTGATCATGCTGCTGGGGAGCATGAAGCCGCGAGATCAGGAAGCGATCTTGCGGACCTTCGACTCGGAAGAAGACCTGGAGATGCTGTACCGGATTCAGCGAAAGATGCTCGCCGGCGAACCGGCCAAGCCGTTTATCGATGCCCAGTTGCAGGCGCTTGAGCAGTTGAAAGCTCAGCAAAACTAGCCGGAAGCAGACGCGGGAGACGCACGGATGCCATTTTCGCCAATCGACGCCATCATGCCGAAAGCCGCGCCCAAACGCACGGCCGATGCGGCGCCCCGCACCGAGAACGGCAGCCCGTTCCAGCCTGCGCTCGAACACGCCTACAAGGACAAGGCCGAAGCGCCCCAGAAGCCAGCAGCGCCGGCGCCAGCGGAGCGGAAGCCTGCCGAGAAGTCGCCGACGACAGGCGAGAAACGCGAATCCAAACAACCGGCCGATCAGGCCGCCGCGAACAGCCAGCCGGCCAGCGACGCGTCCGAGGCCGCCGAGGTCGCCGTCGAGGAAACGACCGACGACGAAGATGCGGCCGAGATCTCCGCCGAAGCCGCCGCTGCGATGCTCGCGCTGCAAGAGGCGCCCGCCGCTGAGCCGGTGACGACGCCAATTGCCGTCGAAGGCGAAAAGGTCGAACAAGTCGTCGCGGTCGCCGCGCCTCAGGCGCCGGCGACGGAAAAGACTGGCGGGTCTCCCGGCGAGGAAGGCGATGCCGAGGCCGGCGAGCAAGCTGCCTCAGCCGAGATCGAATTCGCGATCCTCGACAACGCGCAGACGGAACCGTCTCAACAAGAATCTTCCACTGCCCAAGTCGTCGCAACTGCGGAAGTCAAACCTACTGCGGTGGAGAACCCCGAGCAACCGGTCGTTCTGGTCGCCGAGGACGCTCCAGCGACGACCGCCGAGCAGCCGGGCGGCGAGAAGCTTGTCGCCGTGGAACAAGCCGAGTCGCCGCAGGAAGAACGCTCCGACGACGACGCTTCGGAAGAAGAGGCGGAGTCGGCGGATCAGAGCGTCACTGCGGAGGCAAAGGTGGAGGCGGTCGCCGAGGAGACGGCGGCGGCAGCAAGCGCTAATGCCGCCAGCGACAGCGAGGCATCCGCGAGCGACGCCGCCAACGCCCCGGCCCCAACGTCCGACGTTGCGGCGGCGGGCGCCGACTCAGCGTCGCGCAGCACGAAGGCGATCGATCGCTTGTTGGGCAGCCGGTCGCTCAAGGCGGCCAACGAGTCGAATGACTCCAACGGCATGCCGAGCGTCGACCGCGCTCGCTTCGTGCAGCGGGTCGAAGGCGCCATGAAAGCCGCGCATCAGCGCGACGGGAAGATTCATGTGCGGCTCAGCCCGCCGGAACTTGGTTCGGTGAAGATCGAACTAGCGATGCAGAACGGCGTGCTGTCAGCGAAGCTCGAAGCCGAAACGCCTGCCGCTCGCAATATCTTGCTCGACAGCCTGCCCGCCCTTCGCGACCAATTGGCGCAGCAAGACATTCGCATTGAAAAGTTCGACGTCGACGTCCGCCAAGAAGGGGGCAACGCCGGCAGCAACCAAACCGACGATCGGACGGCTGATCAGTCGGGCGAACGGCAGCAAAATCGCCCCCGCCCCGCCGGCAATAGCCGCGTCCCGGCCACGCCCGTCGTGGCTCGCGCGTTGTCGACGGGAAGCTCAGCCGCCGCTGGGCTGGACGTTCGCGTCTAACGGATTCACTCCACGCAACATTTAATCACGAGTCGTCCCATGTCATCAATCCCCAGCACCGGCAGCGTTGGCAACAGCGCGAAAAATGCGCAGGTCGGCAATGCTTACAACGACCTCGACATGTCGGACTTCATGGACATGATGATCGCGGAGTTGCAGAATCAAGATCCGATGGATCCGATGGACAATTCAGAGCTGATCTCTCAAATCAGCCAAATGAGGTCCGTCGCCGCGACCGACAAGATGACCACGACGCTCGACTCCGTGCTGTTGGGGCAGAATATCTCCAGCGCGACGAGCTTGATTGGCGCCGAAATCGACGCACTTTCCGACGACCTCCAACGCGTTACCGGCGTCGTCGAGCGCGTGAGCGTCGCCGACGGGCAACCCAAGCTGCATCTCGACCTCAATCCGAAAGCGACGGTTTCCGACGTGGAAGGCGGAGTTGAGGCTGGCGAATACGAGTACCGCGTCGTGTGGCAGGAGAACGGCAGCACCTTCGCCGTCGATCCGCTCGCCGCTGCCGCCGGCAAAAAGCTAAAAGTCGAGGAAGACCAGAGCTCGGTCTTGCTGAGCAACCTCCCCGAGACCACAACGACAAAGCAAATCTTCCGTCGCGAAGTCGGGGCCACCGATTTCAATCTCGTCGGTCAGCTCACCGATCCCTCGGTGTCGACGTTCGTCGATTCGTTGGCGACCGACGATTTGTCCAACCTCGTCCTCTCGGGGACGCCGCAGATGATGGAACCGAAGCGCAGCTTCACCGTCAGTTTGAAGAACGTCGGCGAGATTCGTCCGCCAAGCATGTAGGAACGCCGCGATCAAATTTTTACCGCCGACGCGTCATCACGCCGCCCCAGGGCGACCGACGCCAACCGCGACTCAGTTTGCATATCGGGACGCACGTCCATATTAGGGGAGAGTGAACCATGGGTCTTCAATCAGCACTCGCGACCGCGTTGACCGGCATGACGGCCGCCGAAACGACGATCGACGTCGCCGGCAACAACGTCGCCAACGCGAACACCGTCGGCTTCAAGGAATCGTCGGTCAACTTCGCGACGCAGTTTCTGCAGACGCAAAGTATCGGTTCGGCACCGACGACGAGCCGCGGCGGTACCAACCCCCGCCAGATCGGCCTTGGCTCCAAAGTGGCGGAAATCACCCCCGACTTCACCTCGGGCACGATCGAAATCAGCTCGAATCCGCTCGACCTGGCGATTCAGGGCGACGGCTTCTTCATCGTGCAAGGCTCGCAGGGCGAACAGCTCTACACCCGTAACGGCCAGTTCAAAACGAACGGCAACAACGAAATCGTCACGCTCACCGGCCATCGCGTGCTGGGCTACAGCGTCGACGCGAACTTCACGATTCAGCCCACGGGCTTGTCGCCCATTCAGATTCCGCTCGGCGCCGCGGCAGTCGCCCAGGCGACGGAGAACGTCACGCTCAAAGGCGCCCTCAACCCGAACAGCACCGTCGGTACGATTCCGGAGGTGATTCAGTCCGGTATTTTGAGCGATGGTTCGCGCGAACATCCGACCGGCGTTCCCGAAGCGCTCTCGCTGGCTCGTCCCAGCGACGCGCTTGTCTTCGGAACGACGGCTGGCGCCAACATCCCGGCTGGCACCTACCAGTACCGTATCGCCTACGTCGATAGCTCGGGCAACGAAGGTCCGGCGTCGAATCTTGCCGACATCGGGTTGATCGGCGGCGTCGGCTCGATCGACTTGAGCGGCATCGCTCAGCCTTCGAACCCCGACTTCACTCAGATCCGCATCTATCGCAACAACCCGGCGACGAACAACGAGTATCGCCTGGTCACCCAGTTTGCATCCAATCCCGGCGGCCCGGCGGCGACTTACAGCGACAACATGACGCCGGTCGCCAATGCGTCGGCGGCCCTGCTGCAAGACGACGTCCTCGGCAACAATAGTTACAGCTACTATGTGACGTTCGTCAATTCGTCGACCGGCGCCGAAAGCCGGCCCACCGCCCGCTTCGGCCCGGTGACGGCCGACTCGATCACGCAGCCGCGCATTCGGCTCGACGACATCCCGCAACCGTCGGGCAGCGGCGAGTACGACAAGATCAAGATCTACCGCAACGTCGCCAACAATCCGACGCAGTTCTACGAAGTCGCGGAGATCAATCAGAACGAGTCGTTCATCGACTCGGTTCCCGACGCCGACATCGTCGGCAATCCGACGATCAACCTGGACGGCCCGTCGATCAACTTCGGCATGAAGCTGGTCGATGTCGTCTCGCGCAACGGCGCCGATTACAACAACTTGTTCGGCATCGGCGAGTTGACCTTCTCCGGCGACAAAGGCGGCCGGCAACTCGCGGAACGCACGCTCAACATCACCGCCAATACGACTGTTCAGGACTTGCTCACCTTCATGGACGAGTCGATGGGCGTGCTGAAGTCGGCGCCCGAGACGACCTTCCCCGACACCGTGGCGTACGGCGGCACGATCGTCGATAGCCGTCTCCAGTTCACTTCCAACATGGGCATCGAGAACGCCCTGAGCATCGACTTATCGGCGTTCAAATTCAAACCCGCCAACGGCGTGGCGGAAGTCGTGCAAATGCCCTTCTCGACCATCCAAGAAGCCAACGGCGAGGGCGCTACGGCCGACTTCGTCGTCTACGACAGCCTGGGTACCCCGATTAACGTTCGCGTGACGACGGTGCTCGAGTCAATCGACGCCACCGGCGCCCGCTTCCGCTGGATTGCCAGCTCGCCGCAGAACGCCGAAGAGAGCGGCGTGAGCATCGAAGTCGGCACCGGCGTCATCACCACCGACGGCGACGGCAAGTTCGTTTCGGCGACCGACGACCGCATCGCCATCGGCCGCGGCCAGTCGCCCGCCAACTCGCCGTTGGAATTTAAGCTCGACTTCAACCAAGTGACAGGTCTCGCGGAGAACACCAACACGCTCGCCGCCGCGTCGCAGGACGGCTTTCCCTCCGGTACGCTCACCAGCTTCATCATCACCGAGTCGGGCCGCATTCAGGGCGTGTTCAGCAACGGTAGCTCGCGCGACCTTGGCCAATTGCGGATGGCCCGCTTCGCCAACAATGGCGGTCTGCAGCAAGTCGGCGACAATATGTTCGCGGCCGGCGTCAACTCGGGCTTGCCGATCGAAGGCAACCCGGGCGGCGGCGGCATGGGCGCCGTCAGCACGGGCGCCGTCGAGCTCTCCAACACAGACATCGGGCAGAACCTCATCGAGCTGATCCTCGCCTCGACGCAATACCGCGGCGGCGCCCGTGTGATCACCGCGGTGCAAGAACTGCTCGACGAATTGCTCGCCCTGCGGCGGTAAGACGGTTCGCGGCTTGGTAAGGCGCTTTAAAGCCCCGGGCTCCGCCCGGGGGTAGGCGTCTATTCCGGAAGGGTACGCCCTGCGTGATGCTACCCCCGGGCGGAGCCCGGAGCTAAAAGCCGGCTGCGCCGATTGTAAGGCCGCTCCAGGCGGACTTTGTGAGCTACACTTGCGCGACTTCTCGGCGCCGACGTACGGCTTGCCGCAGACGATTCGCCAGGAAACGCCGCCATGTCCGCCGCTAATCACGCCGCCGCCGCTCCCGCCGAAGCCCCCGTCAAGCGCGGGCCGGGGGTGATGACGCTGATCAAAGCGTTGGCGTTCATTTCAGTGATCGTGCTGATCGAAGTCGCTGCCGCTACGGCCCTGCTGCCGTCGGCTGAGGACACGCGCCAAACCGGCGTCCAACTCAACGCCGCTGCTCGCGGGGCTGTCGCAGAATCGGCCGAAGCCGCCGAGGAAAGCGTCCACGCCGATCCCAGCGACCATGCCGAAGCCGCTCACCAACCAACGGTTGAGCAGAGCATGGGGCTGTACCATGTCATCGCCTTCAACCCTGCCACCGGCGCCAGCATGAGCGTCGACTTCGAACTCTTCGGCGTCGTGCTAGCTGCCGACGAAGCTGAGTTCAGCGAACGCTTCGGGCTCCATTCCAAGCGGTTAAACGAGCAGGTGACGATCGCCATCCGCGGTATGGAGTCGGCCGACTTCACCGACCCAGGGTTGGGCTTGATCAAACGGGTCGTTTTGGAGAAAGTCAACCGCGCTCTAGGCAAGCCGCTGGTGCGCGAGGCGGTGTTCAGCGAGTTTGCCTTTATCGAGCGATAGGCCCGATGCCGCTGAAGCGCGGTCTGGGCGACGTTCGATGGATACACATAGGCGGACAACGCTGGCGGAAGGATCCGCTCGCATCGCCGAACTTTTCCAAGGATGGATGCCATGGCCGAAGAGTCTCATCAAGTCGAACAGGATGAGATTGAGCAACTGCTGAGGCAGGCTCAAGAGGGAATGGCCGCGGCAGGTCCGCCGCCGAGCGCCGCCGCTCCGTCGGCTCCAGCAGCCGCACCGCCGGCCGCCGCAAAACCAAAACCCGCAGCCGCCTCGGCCGACAACTCGATCTCGCAAGACGACATCGAGTTGCTGCTTCGCAAGGCGGAGATGGCGCTTGCTTCGGTCGACGAGCCCGTCAACACGATGCCGGCCGGCATCCAGACGTTCAAATTCAACGAGTTCGCCGGCGCGCCGCCGACCGCCGAAGCGGCGACGCTCGAACTGATGCGCGACGTGCAGCTCGATCTCACGATCGAACTCGGCCGCACGCACATGCACCTCGAGGAGATCCTCAAACTCCGCCAAGGGACCGTCGTGCCGCTCGACAAGCTGGCCGGCGATCCGGCCGATATTTACGTCAACGGGCGGCTCATCGCCCGCGGCGAAGTGCTGGTGCTGAATGACAATTTTTGCGTCCGCGTGGCCGAACTCATCGTTGGCGAGAGCGCTTGCGCTTGATGAAACCCAACCCCCGACGGTTCGAGCAAATCTCGCGACAGACGACTCGGTGGGCTGCCATCGGGTGCGTTGGTTGGGGATTGTTCGCAACTTCCGCGGGGTGTGCGTCGTGGCGAGGCCGCCAGAAGATCGTCCCCGATTCAGTCGCGACCTGCCGCCAGCTATCTGTCGACGCGGTCGCCGCCGCCGAGCAGGGCGACACCGAGAAAGCCATCAGCCTGCTGGAGCACGCCGTCGCCGCCAGCCCCCGCGACATCGACGCTCGCCGCCAGTACTCGGAAATACTGTGGAAGAAGGGCGAACGCGAAGAGGCGGCGATCCAAATGCAGGCCGCCGTCGGCCTCGATTCGCAACATGCTCCGACGGTCGTCCGCTGCGGCGAAATGCTCCTCGGTCTCGGCTTTGCGGATCGCGCGTTGATCAAGGCTGAAGAAGCGATCGCGCTCGACCCGACGCTCGCTGGCGCCTGGGAACTCCGCGGCCGCGTCTATCGCCATCGCGGCGAGTTCGATCAGGCGCTCGCTGACATGCATCAGGCGTTGCGTTACGCTCCCAACAACGGCAACGTGCTACAGATTACTGCCGAGCTACAGTACCAGACCGGTCATCCGCAGCGTTGTCTGACGACGCTGCACCACTTGTTCGAAGCTGCTCCCCCCGGCGAAGAGCCGCGGGAAGCCTTGTGGCTTGCCGGGATGGCCTACGGTACGGTTGGCCGGCCCGACGAGGCGGTTTCGAATCTCTACGCGGCCAGCCAGAAGGGTAATCCGCCGCCGGAACTTCTCTACCAACTGGCGTTAGCGCAAAGCAACGCCGGCCGCGCTGGCGAAGCGACGACAACCGTCCGGCAAGCGCTCGCGCTCAACGCCGAACACCCGGAAAGCAAGGCGCTCCTGGCCCAGCTCGAGGGCGCGGGCGTACCCGGCGTGGACGTGCCGATTCGCCGCTAGCCCCGCACAACCGGTACGACCGGCGCCGACCGCCCGCCGGCTATGCGGAATCCCCGGCCGAAACCCTCGGCCAGCCGCGGCGCGCACCATGTGAGGTAAATTTACGCGGAAGTTCGCTGCGGCGGCTTCCTCCCGCCTGGGCGACGGCCGTCGCCCGCCAACCCCCTCCCCTACCGGAGTTCCGTCATGTCGAGCACCTTGGTCACCGAGCAACCGGCATTCATCGACCGTCGCAATCCGCTCTCGGAAGCCGATGGCCCAGGACGCGAGCGCCGGCAATTCTCCAATAGCTACACCGAGCTGTCGCCCGACGCCGCCGAGCTGGCTCGCGCGATCGACACCTACAAGCTGAGTCACCGCCGGCGGTTCATCAACTTCGAAGAGATGCTGTCGATCTTCAAGTCGCTCGGCTACTCGCGCTAACGCATAAGACCACCCCTGAGGTCCCCTCCCCTTGAGGGGGAGGGTTAGGGAGGGGTGACTGAAGCGGGTACCAGGATTCGTTACCCCCTCCCCAGCCCTCCCCTCAAGGGGGAGGGAGCCAGAGGGATGTAGGGGCGAGATCATTGCTCGCGCAGCATCGCCTGCCGCAGCTCGCGACCGGTCACAAACCCGACCGTCTTGCCGCCAGCGCCGGTCACGTGACCGAGCGCATCCTCGGCCACGCTCAACTTCCCGAGCGCCGACAAAAATGTTTCGTTCTCGTTGAGCTCGACGAACGGCTCCGGATGCAGTTCGCTCGCCGGCGCATCGAGAAACAGATCGATCGTGCGAATGAAGCCGATCAGCCGTCGCTTCTGGTGAAAGTCTTCCACCGGCAGCAATGTGCGGTTGTAGCGCTGAGCCAAGCGTAGCATCTCGCTGCGGCTCATCGTCGTCGTCACCCGCACCATGCGGCTCACTGGCGTGGCGTAGTTCTTCACCGGCTGCGCCGCGACCGCCAGCATCGCTTGGGCCAGCGTCCGCTGCACCGGTCGCAGCAGCCCCGCTTCGTGCCCTTCGACGAGCATCGCCGTCAGCTCGCGCCGCGCGAGCGACAGCCGCAGTTCTTCCGGCCGTTCGCTCGTGAACAACTGCAGCACAAGGCTCAGCAGCCACAGCACGAAAGTGATCGGCGCGAAGATCACCGCGGCGACGACCACCAGCGGCGTCGAGCGTCGCATCAAGCGATTCGGTGCGTTAAAAAAGACGTTCTTCGGCAGCAAGTCGCCGCAGATGAACATGAACGGCGTCACGATGAGCGGCGGCAGCAGCTTCGCCAAGATTCCGCCTGCGGGCCATAACGACGTCGTCGCCAGGATCACCGCTTGCGAGGTGAGGTCGTTCGCCAGGTTGTTGCCGACGAGCGCCGTTGCGACGAAGATCGACGGCTGATTCGCGAACCACAACAGAATCCGCGACATCCGGTCGCCGGCAACGCCTTCCATCACCAGCCGCAGTCGGCTGAGGCGAAAAAAGCCTGTTTCCGTGCCGCTAAAAAAGGCGTTCATCGCCAGCGCGGCGACGAACAGCGCGAGGGCTGCGATCATGGCAACGGCCCTCCAGCTGGCGGGATTTGCAGTTCGATCTTCACATCGCCGGCGTCGCCCGCTTCGAGGACGCGAAAGTGGAACCCGCTCCACACGAGCTCGTCCCCTTCCACCGGAATGCGCTGCAACTCCTCCTGCATGACGCCCGCCACCGTCACGCTGCGGCTCGCCTCCAGCGGCACGTCAAAGTGGCGACTCAACCGCCGCAGGTTCGTCATGCCGGTCACGTGCCAGCGATCGGGCGCCACCGGCACGATCGAAGAAGTCGCCAGCAACCGCGCGCTGCGGCTCGACTGCTCTTCAAAGATCGTTTCCAGCACGTCTTCGATCGTGACGATGCCAATCGTTTCGCCATACTCGTTGACGACGACGGCGACGTCGCGCTGCTGCCGACGCAGTTCATCCAGAATCGCCGCGACCGTCGCGCACCATGGCACGTAGACGACCGGTTGGGCGAACTTTTCGAGGTGATGCCGCGGGATCGTCGAGAGTTGCTTCAGCGGAATCGCCGCCGTGACGTCGTCGCTTTCATCCTCGGTAATCAGCAAGTAGCCCGCCGGCGGCAGTTCGCCCTGCAAATGCTCCAAGTGCACCGGCGCCGCGTAAGACTGATACTGATTCCGCGGCCGCATCAGTTCCTCGGCCGGTAGTTCCGAGAGGAGCACGATGTTGCGCAGCGCCGATTGCTCGAGCGCCGCCAACTGCGCGTCGCTCGTCGACAGTTCGATCGCACGCTCCAGATCGCTGATTTCAAGATACGGCTCGCGCTCGAAGTTCGGCAGAAACACCCGCTGCAGCAGGTTGTTCGCGGCGGCGAAGACCGGCATCATCGGGTCGATGACGCGGACCATCGCCGCGAGCGGCAAACTGCACAGGCTCGCGAAGACGCGCGGCTGCTGGACGCCGATCGTCTTCGGAAGCATTTCGCCGAAGACGATCATCGCGAGCAACGATCCGACCATCAGCACGCTATTTTCCGTCGTGCGGTTGCTCGCGCTGAGGCGATGCTCGACGTCGGCGCCGACAACGAAGAATCCAAAGCTGAACAGCAGATTCCAAAACAAGATCGCCGTCAGCAGCCGATCAGGCCGGCCGAGTAGCTCCACCGCAGTTCGCTGCGCCGCGTTTCCCTTTTGCAGCCTCCGACGGTCGTCGGGCTGCAGCGAGAAGATGGCGGCCTCCGAGCAGGAGCAGAAGGCCGAGAGGGCCGTCAGCACGAGCATCGCGATAAAGTGGAAGCCGAATTCTTGGATCATAGCGCGCCATGCCGCGTGAGCGGGCAGCTAAATATCTCGCGCCGTAGTTCGCCCGGTGGCGACGTCGAATTCAAAGATGGCGGGAATCAGCAGCGTCGCGGTCGCGAAGCCGTACATCAAAATGGTCACGAGCGCCGCAGCGCCGTAGCTCAGCTGTAAGAACGTCGAGATCACGTAAAACGTCGCGAACGGCGCGAGCATCGACGCCCACCAAATCGCCGGCGACGGATTCCGCCGCCCCAGCGCGAAGAACAACCCCGCCCCGCCGCCGAGCATGAATGCCACAAACGACAGCAGCTGATTCTCAAAGTTCGCCTGGAACGCCACCATCATCCGCATGCACACCGCGACGCCCAGCAGCAAGAACAACAGCGTGCCGATGCTCACCCCGACGGCCGACCGCGAGTTCGGATAAGTCATCCCCGAGTGCACGCCCAGCATGGCGACAAACGCGTTGAGCACCGCCAGGCTGCCCAGCATGAACAGCAGGTTCTCGGTCGAAATCCGTTCGTACCACCAGCAGACGACGCACAATAGCGCCGGCAGCACGATCATCTCTTTCGCGTTGAACAGCACGCCCCACAACTTGCCGAAGATGATTTCCTTCGGCGTGAGGTCGGTCACCAACAGCAGGTCGAGCGCCCCCGAGTCGCGCTCGTTGGTGATCGACGTCACTGCCAGCGCGTTGACCAGCACAAGGCCGAGCACCAGTAGCGGCACGAGCGGCCGTGAAGCGTCGGGCATCGCGCCGCCGGCGGCGTTCACGGGCTCTGTTTTCAAAATGCCGTACACGCCCCAAGCGCACGCCGCGAAGATGGCGAGGTACGCGAGCCGCACGACGACGACCTTCTTGCCGTAGGCCCAGGTGCAGACCTCCCGCCACAAAATCGGGTTGTCCCACACTTCCTTCGTCCGCCCAGGCGCGGCATGCACGTCGCGCGGCGCGGCCGACTCGTCGATTTCGTTGTGCGTTTCGTCGGCCGTTTGCGGACGCGCTTCGCGCGTCGGATTCCAAACCCGCACCAGCAGAATCGCCAGCAGGTTGAGCGCGAGCGCCATCCCCGCAGCGGCGATCGTGAACACATCGGACGACGCCCCCAGCCACGGCGCGTCGGCGAACATCGGCGTAAACTCCGTCCGCGGCGCCGCCGCCGCGAAGATCGCCCGCAACGGACTGACGGCGATCGCCCAGTGCGATGCATCAACGCCGAGCGCCAGCGGCTCGTCGCTCGCCATGGCCGCGATTCCCTCGCCCGCCAGCAGCCACAACATCAGCGCGAGCGCCGTCATCGCGAGGGTTTGGAACGTTTTCTCACGCCACAGCGCGATCGTCGAACCGAGACTTCCCGCGGCTGCGGCGGCGGCGAGCGTCACGCCCATCACGCGCAAGATCTGCGCGTGCGACACGCCTCCCAACAACGCGAGCAGCATAAACAACGGTACGGCGGCAAGAATCAGCACGAGCACCGTCAGCATGCTCGCCAGCAGCTTGCCCACGACCAATTCCGAGTTGGTCATCCGCGTCATCAGCAGCAGGTCGAGCGTACGACGATCTTTTTCCTGGGCGACCGCCGCCGCCGTGAGCAGCGCCGAGAAGCCAATCGCCATCGCGAGCTGCACCGGCGCCAACAGGGCGAACACGGCGGCGCCGAAGCGAGACAAATCGCCGAGCGTTCGAACCGGCTGCGACCCGAACAGGATCAGCCACGCCGTACAAACCAGCCCAAAGAGGGCGGCGATATAGATGGCTCGCGAGAGGTAGAGCCGCCAAGACCGCGGGGCCGTCGCCAACTCTCGGGTAAAGACGGGCCCGACCAACAAAGCTTGAGGTTCCTTCGCGGAAGCGACAGAGACGGCGGGCGAGCTGCGTTCCAGTCCTCTAGAACGCACCGCAGACCGCCTGGAAGAACCTCAATATAGGCGGAGGGGCCCGCAGAGTCGAGCAAGCGACCTCCGCCGCCGCTTGGCTTCGTTTCCTGACGACCTCTCAAAGCCCCGCCGAGCTCCCGTCACGGCTGGCCCCGCGACTCCCGCGGAAAGTCGCCCAATCAGTACGATCGCTACAGTTCTGCAACTCGTCCCTCACCCATGGTCCCGGAGCCCGGAGTCCCTAGAATCTAGTGTCGCCGACCCGTCGACTTCGTCTAGAATGCTGGGAAGCGCCGTCAGCGGCGTCCCTCCCTGCCCAGGCAAAGCACAACAATTCAAACTTCGACGCGCGATGACCGCGCGTCGGAGGGCAACTACTCAGAAAGGTTGATCATGACTTCGCGCACGTTTCGCGGCGCTCTTGGCCTGAGCTCCGCCGCTCTGGTCGCCGCGGTGATCGGCATTCAGCCAGGGGACGCTCACGCCCAGGCAACCACGCCCGCGGCTCCGGCCGCCGGCGCTCCTGGCGCCCCGGCTGCCGCTCCTGGCGGCGTTGCCGCTCCGCAAGATCCCTTCACCGTCGAGAACCTGATCGGCGATTCGGTTTCGCTCTCCAACCAGTCTTACCCAGAAATCGACAGCGCGCTGCAACGGTTCAAAAACGGCGACGTCAAAGGCGCCAAGGAATATCTTGAGCTCGCGAAGCAAAAGTACCCGAAGCTGCCCCCGGTCGACCTGATGCTGGCGAAGTTGTTCGTGTTTGCTCGCAACGGCGAACAAGCCCGCGCCGCCCTTGAATCGACCGTCACCAACTACCCCGACGACCCGGAAGCCTACCTGCTGCTTGCCGACCTCGCGTTTGCCGAAGGCCGCACGACCGAGTCGCATGCCCTGTTCGAGAAGGCGAAGTCGCTTGTCGACAAGTTCAGCGACAACGCGAAGCGTCAGCAGAACTTCCAAATCCGCGTGCTAGCCGGACTCGCCGCGGTGCACCAACGCCGTCAGCAGTGGGAGCCGGCCAACGCGCTCCTCGTGAAGTGGGTCGAGCTCGATCCCGATAGCGCTGCCGCTCACACCCGCCTCGGCGAAACGATGTTCCGCCTAAAGAAGCCGGCCGACGCCTTCAACGAATTCAAGAAGGCCCGTGAACTCAACACACAGTCGAGCCACCCGTACATCGTCCTCGGTCAGCTCTTCACCCAAGACAACAAGATCGACGAAGCTCGTAAGGCGTTCGAGCAAGCTTTTAAGGAAGATGGCAAGAACGAAGCCACGGCCCGCGCCTACGCCGAATGGTTGATCCAGCAAGATCAACTCGACAAGGCGCAAGTCGTTGCCGAGGAAATGCGCAAGAACGCCCCGACGTCGGAAAACGCGTTGATGCTCGACGGCCTCGTCGCCAAGATGCGCAACGACGCCGCCGGCGCCGAAGAGGCCCTCACGCAAGTCCTTAGCATCAACCCGTCGAACGCCGGTGCGATCAACCTCCTCGCGCTCATCCTGTCGGAAAGCCCGAACCTCGCTCAGCAAGAGAAGGCTCTGCGCTACGCTCAGATGAACGCCGAACGCTTCGGCAACAACTCGCAAGCGAACATCACGCTCGCGTGGATCCTACAGAAGCTCGGCCGCTCGGCCGACGCCGACCAGTTCCTGCAAAAGGCGGTGCAAGGCGGTCAGCTCAACGCCGATTCGGCCTACCTCGTCGCCAAGATCCTGGTACAGAAGGGCCAGAAGGACAACGCGCTGAAGGCGCTTGAGCAGGTCCTGGAACAAGCGGGCAACGGCATGTTTATGTACCGCAAAGAAGCCGAAGCGCTCGTCAAAGAACTCGGCGGCACGTTGCCGGCTGCTGGAGCTCCAGGCGCCGCGACGCCCGCAGCCGGCGGTACGGCGCCGGCTGCCGCTCCCGCGGCCGGGACGGGAACGACGTTGCCCGTGGCAACGCCCAGCGCCCCTAAGTAAGCTTGCCGCCGTTGATTGAGCGGCGTAACCTGAGCACAATGAAAAAAGGTAGCGGCAAGTCGATCCGTCGACTTGCCGCTACCTTTATCCTGAAGCAAAACACAACTAGTGTTTCGCCCTCCCGTCTCTTGATACTGAATGTATCGGCGAAGCCGGTAGATCGCCTGAAGCCGATTCTGGCGAAAGATTCCCCTCCCGCGAAGAGACGGGCTAGGGGAGAGATTCACGACCGCTACGTCGTAACGATTGTAAGCCGCCAATCGACGCCTTCACCGCCAGCGTTCGGCTGACAGCTGATCGCCGCCTTGATCTAGCCCCGGGCTCCGCCCGGGGGCCGGCAACCATTCCGATTGGCGTCGTCGCGCGGACTGCCACCCCCGGGCGAAGCCCGGGCTAGAAACGCAAAAAGAGCGGGCGAGGCTCGTTGCCGAGCCCCGCCCACCCTCGCTTTTGCCCCGACCGCGGCTACGCCTCACTCCCCAGTTGGCGCCGTCGCGTCCGAAGCATTCAAATGTGCGGTCACAGCGAACAAGATTCCGCGTCGCTGGGGGCGATTCGTCGGTGATCTTTCGCTGCCGAATCATGCGTTACGCCAGCGGCGCCGGCAACTTGAACCGGCAAGTTTGCCGATGCTTTCAGCTCTGCCCGACCGCTACAATCGGACCGAGGCCAAAATCCCCGCGATTTGCGGCTCGTCCAGTAAGGTGCGAGCCCACTAGGATTGTGGGAGTCGTCTCCGACGCCGATTTCGCTCACCACGCAAATTGCGCGTTGCCCCGCCAGCAAGCCCTAAGAAGCCGCCGCAAGTGACGCTGATTGCCGCCGCCACGCTCGATGGTTCTCCAGGGTGGCTCGCCTCCGCACTCGCCGTCGCCCTCGCGCTTGCCGGCGTCGCACTCCTCCGCCGCGTCCGCGGCACAACCCTCACGGCCCCTACCCTCTGGTGGATTGCCGCCGCCCTTGCGCTCGCCGCAGTCGAAGCCGCCGTGGCCACGGGGCGCCTCGCCCCCGCCTCGCTCGGCGGTTCCCTGTGGCGGTACGCGGCCGCCGTCGGAAGCTTCTGCCCGCTCATCGCCGTCCTAGGCGCCAAACGGCCCCAAGACCGCGGTTGGCAATGGGTCGTCGTCGCCTTGTGGCTAGTCCTGCTCGCCCCCGCAGGCCAAGCCCTCGCGGCGCCAACCGGCCATCGGCTCGAACTATTCGGCGCCTGGCGACTCCTTCTGTGGGGACTCGCCGCGATGGGGCTGCTGAATTACCTGCCGACCCGCTTCGCCCTCTCGGCGTTCCTCGTCGCCGCCGGGCAGATCGTCCTCTTCAGCCAGACGACGAACCAGTTCCAGCAACTCGACGCCGCGACGAGCGTCGCCATCGCTCTCGCATTGTTCCACGCCGCATGGCTCGCCGGAGAAATTGCCCGTCGTCCGCGCTGCTCAGCGCCGCACGAGGCGCAGGCGGCCCGCTGGCTCGCCTTTCGAGACCATTGGGGTTCCTTTTGGGCCTTGCGCGTGATGCAGCGCATCAACCAAACCGCCGAACTCGCCGCCTGGCCGATCCGCCTGCAGTGGGGAGGCTTTGTCGACGCCAGCGACGGCTCGCCCGTCTGGGAACTGCCGCCAGATCTCGCGTCGGCGCTCGATCAATCGCTCGACAACGTCCTGCGCCGCTTTGAACGGCTCCCCAAGTGATCGCCGCGCGAAACGCTTGCGTGCACGCACCGCAATAACCCCGACCTAGCTAGGTCGGGGCCAGCGCCAAAATCAAGGCTGCCGCCGCCAAGCAACTCACTCGCGCAGTGAAGCGGAATTAGCTCGCTAATCGAGCGCCGAGATTGCCTGCCGCAGCCGTCGTCGATCGCCCCCATAGTTCGCTTTTAACTTCGCAATCGCCAGTTCGCGCAACGTGATGAACCGATGCTGCCCCTTGGTGAGCCGCGCCAACTGCCGCAGCGTGCTGTCGCTGCGGGCCTGCGAGCAAAAATGGACGATATTGATCTGAATCTTCGCCCGTTTGCATTCGACGGCAAGTCGGCGAATCTCCTCCATCGGCGGATCGTCCTTCTGTTCGGCGTCGGTGAGCACGAAAATCACCTGCGGCCTAGTTTTGATCGCCTGCTCCAGCCCCGACAGATGATTCGTCCCGGAATCGGCCGTCATGTTGCGAATGAAGTCGCGCACGCGGCCGATGTTGGCGGGCGTCGCCCCGAACAACTCCGAAGAGTTATCGAACGCCACCGCGCCGTCGTTGTAAAACACGACCTGAAATCGACAGTCTGCTTTCAAATCGCCGAGACTTCGCTGCAGTTCCTTCTTCGCCGCTTCAAGCGGCGTCACTGTCATCGTGATCCCGTCGTCTGCTCCCAGCGTGTAGACGTAGTTCATGCTGTCCGAGCGATCGAACACATAGACGAAGTCGCCCCCTTCGCCCGCCAGTCCGAACATGCTGGTAATCGCCTGACCCGGCCCGCGACCATTGCCGCGGCCCGTCCCCGCGCCAGCGCCGTCGCCGCCGCCCGATCCGGAACCGGCGCCGCCGTCACCCGCACTGCGGGCCGAACTGCCAGTCGTCGTGCTCGCGGCGAACAGCGCCGCCGCTTCCTCGGCGAACGCATACTCCGTAGCCTCGCCAGTCGCGACGCCGTCGATGCTCTCTTCAATGATCCCTTCGAGTGGAGCCGCTGCGGCCGCATTTGCCGTCGTCAGCGGATCGTCGATCGCCGGCAAGCCGGTTGAATCGCCCAACGGATCGCCGCTCCCGCCGCCGCCCGCGTCAAATTCTGACAGCCCCAAATCGCCGCCGCTGCTCAGCGTAATGTCGAGCCCCGGTTCGGTGACCGCCCGCTGCACGAGCAGCCCCATCACCAGTGTGAGACACATGTGGATGACGAGCGACGCCAACCACGGCGGAACCAGCTCCAAATCAAATACCGAGGCTCGCTCGGGGCGCGCAGAGTCGACGGCGGCTGCGTTGGTTCGCATCACGCGACGGCGGTGGCTTGAGTTCTGTTCCGGGGAGAGAGGCAAGCGATGCGACTCCGTCATGCGGCGCCGCATGCTGCCGTCATGCATTCTGGCGAGTCGTGAGAACCAAAAGCAAGCGATCGGCGAAAAAATCGACAAGCCAGCTGCGCGAACCGACAGTCGTGGCGCGTTGCACGGAGGAAATAGGCGGCGGCTTGCAAGTGCCCGCGCGAGCAGCCATTCAGTTCTGCTCCGGCGCCGCAGGCGTTGCCGTTGCATCAACCGCTGAATCAACCGCAGCGGTGCGTCGCTGGCAGGCGTTGCGAATTTCCTCCAACTCCCATTTCTGCTGTGCCCGCCACCAGTAGGGATCGCTGATGTTGCCGATCCGGATCTGCCAGGGATTCATCGCGGCATCGGGATGATTCGACGACCACGCGGTGCGAAGAACGTCTTCAAACTCCTCGTCGCTTAGCTGAAACTCCCGCTGCAAGTCGGCGACTGCGTTGTAGTCTTCCTGCTGCTCCAGATAGGCGTCGAGATCGGGCTTCGTCAACGCCGCGGCGGCATCGGCGCGTGCTTGGCTAGCTGCGCGCTTCTGCTCCGCCTTCTCCAAGTGCGGCTGCGCCCTAAAAAATGCCTTCGCGCCAATCAACAAAATGACCACGAGGACGCCGATTCCCACCGGCTTGCCAGATGACGATTCCGATTCAGGTTCGCTGTCTGCCACGGCGGTAGTCCTCCAAATTCACAGCGTGCAACGGTCCATAGCGACGGACGGGCGTGCAAAGGTCCGCTGTCGGCGGTACGCACGAGATAAGTTACACGCCAACGTCGCAGCATGCGAGAATTGGCGATAAACCGAGGCAAAAGGCGTCGGTGTCTTAGGGGATTCGCTTCATCTCTCGGGTGAAACCGTCACGATCGCTGCTTGCGAGCGACTGCCTGTATCTTCTCTGGGGCGAAGCAACCCCAGCCACGCTTGCAGCGAGAACCTAACAGCCGTCGTCTTCTAGCTGGTCTTCTCCGCTCGCTCGCTTTGGTAAGCGACGGCGGTTTGATATCTTCCCCAAAACCTATTCAGCGCGTCGAGCACTTCCTGCTGATTGGGAAACTTCTGCAGCTTGATCGAAGCCTTCTGCTTCGCGCTGCCGCGCTGCAACTTAATCTGCAACTCGCCCCCCTCGGTCATTTGCAGCTGCAAAATTTCGCGGAAGTAAATCGGCTCCTCCCATTTGGTGAAGGCCATCTTCTCGAAATCAATCCGCAGCTCCCCTTCTTTGCCGGTGAACGAGACGCCGGGAAAATGTCGCACGACCACTTCCCGCTCCTGATCCGTCGCGGGCAGATACCGGTACGGCAGCGATTGCTCGTGGTACTGGCGAAACTCCGCTTCAAACTCATCCCACTGCGCCCGCTCCAAACCGGCGGCGTCGGCAATTCGCTCGTACCACCGGCCGTTGCCCGTTTGGGCGAGCAGCGCCTGCATTTCCGGCAGTTCAATGCGCAGGCCAACCGCCTCCAGCCGATGCGCCAGCGGAGGGTGCGAGTCGAACGGATGCGCCGACTCCAACTCGCCGACGTCGGGTTGCGAGAAAAACGTCGCGGCATATTCCGGGAATCCTTGCTCAACGCGCTCCGCAACGTTCGCCTGCTCCAGGGCCACCTCTTCGCTGAATAGTTGCCGCTGGACCTCCTCGCGGTAGGCGCTGTAGGCGATCACCCGCGACAGCGCTCCCGCCATCGCCGGCGTCGAGGTCGTCTGCTTGGCAATTTGATCGGCGCGGAACTCCCGCTCGCGCCGCAGCTTCGAGAGCGACAACTCAAACAGCGCCCGAAAGAAGTTCATAAAGTAGAACACCGGCAGCGACGCCCCTCCCTCCTGCAACGCCCCCAGGTAATGGCCATAGCGAGTGAGCAGCGGAGAAATTTTCTTTGAGTAGAGCGTGTCTTGGCCGCTGAAATGCGCCATTTCGTGCGCCAAGATCGCGTCGGCCTCCTCTTCATGCAACTGCTTCAACAGCGACAGGCTGACGAACAACGTACGACCCGTATACTGCTTCCCCTTCACAATCACCGGCATCTCGGTCACGAAGAAATTGTTGTCGATGCCCAGGATGACGTTGTCGGGAGGAGTCGTCCCCACTTTCGCGCAAATCTCCTTCAAACGGTTGAACAGCGCAGCGTTGGCGACGGGATCGGCAGGTTCGCCGACGATATGATTCTCGTTCGGCGTGCTCTTGAAGATGCCCTTCAATACGGCGGCAATCCCCAGCAGCGCCATGGCGCCAGCGATAAAGATCAGCTTGACGAAATAGATTTCGAACCAAAAAGCCGTCACCCAAAACGACAGCGCCACGAGCAACACGCCGATCACGATCGTTTGCAGCGCGCCGTAAATTCGCAACACATGCCAGCCGATCGACAGACACAAATACTGAGCGTGATGCGATCGCATCGAAATCGGAATGCAAGCCCCCACGAGCGCCAGCACAGCCAACCCCGCCAGCAACGACCAGAGCGACAGCCGAATCAACCAACGGAACATCGCGTAGTAGCCCGTCGCCTCGGGGGTGAGCCCCAGATCGGCGTCCCCGCTCGCGACCAACTCCGACGCCGGATGATCGGTAAAGAACTGAATCGCCTCGGCCTTCTCCGCCGCAGGCATCTCCGCGTCTTGGTTAATCTGCTGCGTGATCGAAGCGAGCAAGTCAGCGTCGAAGCTTGCTTGGACGTGCAGAAAGAACAGCAGCGAACCCAATGGCACGGCGAAGATCAACAGCGCCGGGTAGACGAACGTCTTGGCGAACCCCGGCGCATTGGGCGATGCGGAAGATTTGGACATCGAATTGACTCCTTAGACGCCGGCAGCGAACGCCTCCGGCGGAGAAGGCCGCATTCTGGCCGAAGCAGATGCATTTGGCCACAGGAGAAGTTTTGAGAGCCGAAAGTCGAGTGACGCTCCAGGGCGGTATGCTCTCGCCCAGCGACGACACGTCGCTTGCCGTTTGCCGAGCTACGACAGCTCCACTGCAAACGCCCAATCTTTATCGCGAGTCGGACGTCGTGCGACCAATGACCCAGGTCCCGCCGATCTCGGCGTCTTCCCAATGCGATCACGCTCGTCCAACCGCCCAAATCTCGCCACGATCCGCGTCGCGGTTCGCGATTCGTCTACGGCGAATTCGAACTCAAGCTCAAATGGCGCCAAATAGAACGGCCCCGCGCCCTTCTCAGCCCAGTACGCCGCCCCGAAGAGAAGGAACTGCCGCTCGGCCCGCTGGCTCACATCGAGTTCGAAGACTCCATCGCACCACCAACTCGACGAGGCCGATGAGTTCTTGAGCTCGAACAGTCGACAAAGATAGAACTCGATCGCGCCTGCCAGCGCCGACTGGTTAGAGCCAACAATCGCCCGCTCGGCGTCTGGCAGCGCTCGCCACCGCCACAGTTCCGCGGCGATGCGTTGCTCAAGCGTTTCGTATTGAGGTGATTCGAGATTCTCAGTGAAGGCGGCGACCCTTAAGAGCGAGTGGTAGCAAGATTAATAAAGGCCAGCGGCTCCGCCGTTGAACGAAGGACCGATTCGTTATATTGGCCCTTCAAGCCTCTATCCCAAATTTCCGCTGACGGAGGGGCATAATAGCATGTGGCAATCGGACTATGAAAGAAGTCTTACGCAATTGTGGCGGAATGTACATCTTATTTGAAGATGGCGGCGCCTACGTATTAAGCGTGATGGTCGGTGGAATCGCGATGTACGAAATGCGAGTACGACTTAACGCGACGGAAGTTGCAGGGTATCGCGACGAAGGAGAAGAATTCGTCGGTACGCTTGCCGACCAAATTGCCAGAGATCCTGGCAAGTACGAAGCTCGTGCAGTGCGTTAGGTTCTCCTCAGAGTTTCAATTGAGTTGGACCAAAATGATGCCCCCGTCTGGTATAGTCACGCCTGCTCAACGACCAAAATGCAATCCCATCGAAGTGCCTGCATGCCCAAACGGAATGGCTGCCAAATCGGGTGCTTATTCTTCGCTGTACTCTTCGTCGCGCTCGCGTGGCTGCTATGGGCTGGTGCAGTCGGCAAGTACGAAGTGCTAACGTCATTCGCTGACGACTCCAGCGGCATGGAGAACGCTTTTCCAGACTTCCCGACGAACGGACCGATCGCCTGCCGCACTTATGTCTTAAGGTTTGGAAAGCGTGTGTTGGCCGGGAGGGTTGATCCCGCCGCTTTTGATGTTTGGACGAAGCAGCATTACCCGCCTCATTGGGAGACATGGCAAGCGGATAGCGATAAGGCTTACGACGCCTGGTTCAAAGACGAAGCCTTACTTAAGCGCGTCGGTCTTCCTCATTTATTCCAACGCAGCGGGGACACGATGACGGAGTTTCCCACGTCCAGCAAGCGGCTTCATCACTCGCTGGAAGTGAACATCACTCAAGGAACGTTTCTTTACGTCGCCGTTTTCAATGACGGTGACGGCGAAGAGGAGTAAGTCGACGCTTCGCGACAACAGCCATCCGTCGCGCTGCATTCCCAAGCACCCTCTAGCCCCGACCTAGCTAGGTCGGGGCTGCAACAGGTCGCCAGGTGGCAGAAAATCCCTACTCCAAAACTGCCGCTCAATTTGCTAGTCTGAATTTATGAAAACGCAATGGCGAGCGCTCGCCATCGCGGCGATGGGCCGCTCTGCATTGCGTCGGGCGGCATGCTCTCGCCCGAGGGCGCGAGCATGCTGCAAGCGATAAATGTTACGCAGTGATTGACCATGTCGACGCTTCTCGACTACCTGCCAGTCGTCGTGAAATGAGAAGCGTCAGTTGCGTCGCGTCTCAAGTCGCAACGACGTAGAGACTTGCGAATTCTGTCGCCAAAAACGCGTTGACGCGACAAAAATGACAAGCGACAGAAATGACAAACTGAGCCGCGAGACGGGTATCAGGTCTCGATTTGGGACGGCGCGGTCGCAAGAAGCGACGCATGTGAGTTCGATTCACACCGCTAGGCGACACTGCATTGCGCTAGTGTCGCTGGTTAAGACTCAGCCAAACAACAACTTACGATTAGTGTCGCCAAAAACGCGAAATGCGACACCTGCGACAACTCACTTTGCAGTACGACCCTCATCGTCGTGCCCGTAGTGCCGTCGTGGTTCAATTCTCTTTTCAGATAAGAGAAAACAGCAGCAACTAAGCCGCAGCAGATTCAGCCTTCGGCTCCGGAAACCGCAAATTAAACAGTCCAAAGATTTCGTCGCGCGACAGCCGTAGCTTGCGCGTCGCGTGTTCTTCATCGAACACGGCATTGAAAAGATCGCGTTTCTCGGCCAGCACCCGGTCGATCCGTTCCTCGATCGTGCCGCTCGCCAGGAATCGCGTCACGGTCACCGGACCAGCGGCGCCGATGCGGTGGGCGCGGTTGATCGCCTGATCTTCGACCGCCGGATTCCACCAGCGGTCGAATAGAAACACGTAGCTCGCGAACTGCAGGTTGAGCCCGACGCTGCCAGCGCCGTAGCTCATCAGCAGGACGTTGCTACGCGGATCGTTGCGGAACTGTTCGATGACGCCGTCGCGGCGATGGGAGGGGATGCGACCATGATATTCGAGCGGACCAAACCGGCTGAGCGGCTCGCGCAGCTTGTCGATCGAATTGACCCACTGGCTGAAGACGATCGCCTTCCGCCCGCTAGCGGTGCATTCTTCGAGATCGGCCTCGAGTCGATCGAGCTTCGCGCTCGAACCGGTCGCCGGGTCGAAGTTGCAGATCTGCTTCAGTCGCAGCACGAGCTCGAACACATGCTGAATCGTCAGCTCGGCGCCGATGTCGTTGAGCCTCACCACGCCATCCGCCTCAGCGCGTTGATAGGTCGACCACTGTTCCGGCGTGAGTTGCACGTCGGCGTCGCGGATCAGCTTCGGCGGCAACTGCGTGAGGACGTTATCTTTGGTGCGGCGCAGCACATGATCGCCAACGGCGGAGCGAATCTGCCCCGTCTTCATTTGCGGCCGCAACCGGCCGGGCGAAACGAACTCGAAGATGCCGACCAGATCGTCGGCGCTGTTTTCGATCGGCGTGCCGGTAAGCGCCCAACTCCGCGAGCGTGGGATCGCACAGACCGACTCGTGTGTGGCGCCGGCGCGGTTCTTAATCCGCTGAGCTTCGTCGACAATCATGAGGTCAAACGGCGTCGGTACGTTGAGCGCCAGTTCGCGATCACGCACGACGACTTCGTAGTTCGCGATCAGCACCCCCTGCTCCGCCCGATTCCAAATCCACTGCCGCTGCGTTTGCGAACCCTCGACAATCGTGACCGGCAGTTCGGGCGCCCATTGCGTGAACTCCCGCCGCCAGTTCGTCACCAGCGGCTTCGGGCAGACAAGCAGTGCGCGGCGTACGAGACCCTGATGAGCTAGCAGCCGCAGCGTGACCACGGTTTGCATCGTCTTGCCGAGCCCCATCTCGTCCGCGAGGACCGCTTCGTGCCGCGGGTAGAGGTAGGCGATGCCGTCGAGCTGATAGGGGAACGGCTTGAATGGGAAGTCGAGCGCTTCCGACGCGAGCAAATTCTCCAGCGGCGGTTGCAGCAGGTACGCGAGGCGGTCTTCGAGTTTCACCACGTCGCGCGGCGGGCGAATTCGCGTCGCAGTCGGTTGCGGCAGTCGCGGCGCTACGCTGCCAACAATCGGCGATCGCGTCGCTGCAGCTGCAGATGCCATCGGCCGCGCGGCGCCAAAGATTCCGCCGTGCCGGCGCACGTCACTCCCTTCCGGCAGCACGCGGCCAAAGGTGCGGACCTTCAACGGCGCCAGCGGCAACGCAAACGCATCGGCGTCGGCCGGCTCGCACTCGATGCCGGCCGTCGCGGGAATCTCGATCGCGTCGAGCGGGAATCGCAAGACCTCGATGGCGACGTTACGCAGCGGCGCGGTCATGGGGATACTCCGCGGCGTCGTGCGAGGCAAGTTGCGCTTCCGTCAATGCAGCGCGGATGCGCTGGAACGGTTCAGCGAGAAACACGTTGCAGGCGAGCGGCTCCAACATCCGCGCGAGTTCGTCTACCGTGCGCGACGATGTGGAGGAAGCAATGATCTCACAACCGTTGATGATTAATCCCGCCGCCGCTCCCGACGCGCTCGGCGAAACGGAAACGGCTCCATCCTCGGGAAGCGGATACTTAGCCGAGATCGACAGCGTCGTCGCGATCTCCGGCAACGCGCTCTCGGAGGTCAACGATCGCACCAGCAAAATTTCTTCAGGACGCAGCAGCGACAGCGGCAGCATGTCGCGCTGGTCGGTGAGGATCGCCGTAGCGTGCAGCTCGGCGCCAGCAATCAAAGCGCGGCCGATTACCTCGGCGAAAAGGTACGGCCGCAAAGTCGGCCCATACAGTATCTCTTGCGCACGACTTGCAGTCACCGGGGTGCTGCAACGGAACTCGAGCGGTCGCCCCTGGGGCGATAGCACGAGGTACCCGCCAAAGAGTCCATGATCGGGGCTTTCCAGCACCGTCAAAAACCCAAAAGCGGCCAACGCTTTGGTGGAAGCGGCATCCATGCCGGGCGGGTCCGAGGGCGGGCAGGCGGGGGCGGGCGTCAATTCGGCCGGCATCCATGCGGCGGCCGTGGCCTAGTGGCCAAGCGGTCAATCAAGGTAACTAACCCATCGGGATTGGCACGGGGGTGACTTTAGGCCGCGCATTTTGTCTGGTAAGTGGCGCCGATCGCTAGAAAAATATTTAAGTCCCATTACACTGTAGGGATCGTTCGGAAGAGCGATCGCGTCGGCAGCGGAGGGTGTGCCGGCGCCAAGAACTCCCCGTCTTGTCAGGATGATTCACTCGACGCCGCTCGTCTCAGGTCGGCGTCCAGAAAGGAAACAACTCGACGATGTCGAACAGCCATTCTTCTGCGCCAGCGATCTATACTCAGGTTGACGTCACTGCGGCTGCGAATCATTCGCGTTCCGCAGCTCACACGGCGACCGAGCAGACCGAACTGTTGCGTGAAGTGTTGGCCGCGCAGGATCGCACCAACGAGATCCTCGAAGAGTTGTGCAACCTGCTCGCGACCTCGCACAAGCAGCGTCAGCAAGAGTTGCATCAGTGGAAGACGGCGAACCCGCGTCTCGCTCACTCGTGCCGTGAAGCGGCCGAGTCGCTCAGCCGCGTGCAGGTCGAGTATCTCGAACGGCTGACCGACGAGGTCAACGAATCGGGCGAAGAAATGGCTTACGGCGAATTTGTCATGAACGAATTCGTTGACAAGTACGGGCCGCGTCTGGCCCATCTCAACGGCGTGATCCAGGTGCTGGCCCAGTTGGGCAGCAGCCCGCAAGGGAACTAGGGCTAAGCCTGATTCCGCGTAGCGCTTACGCAGTTCGTTGCTGCGCCCGCGGACTTCCGCAGGTCGCCCGGCATGCGTAGCCGGTTGTCGCGCCAACATCGTTCCGGTATGGTCAGATGAATCCCGCTAGCACATCGCCCCCGTTCGACGGGCGATGCGTGCAGCGAGCGAGTGACCAGCCGAACGATCTTGGAGTCTGACGAGCATGGCATCCGACGGAGAACTCTCGGCCGCAGCGAGCGCTGCACGCGAGGCGCTCGACGCCCACACGGTCGAAACCGTGGCGTGGCACTTCCACGAGTCGACGGGTTGCCCGTTCTGGCTCGATAAGAAACGCGAGCTGAAGTTCGATCCGCTCACCGAGGTCAAGTCGTACGACGACCTCAAGAAGTTCCCCGCGTTCGAAGACGAATGGCTCCGCGGCGGACCAGTGCGGCGTTGGGTACCGAAGGGCTTGGCTGATCAACCGGTCTATGTCTTCGAGACCGGCGGCACCACGGGCGTGCCGAAGAGCCGCATCGCGATCGACGACTTTCGCACGGACTATTCGAACTTCAGCGACACGCTGCCCGACAAGTATTTTCCGAAGGGCTCGAACTGGCTGATGCTCGGCCCGAGCGGCCCGCGGCGCCTGCGATTGGCGGTCGAGCACCTCGCCCAACATCGCGGCGGCATCTGCTTCTGCATCGACCTCGATCCCCGCTGGGTGATCAAGCTCATCAAAAAGGGGTGGATGGAACACCTCGAAGCGTACAAGAAGCACTGCATCGAGCAGGCGATCACGATCCTCGGCGCCGGACACGACGTGAAGTGCATGTTCGGCACGCCGAAGTTGATCGAAGCGCTCTGCCTGGAACTCGAAGAGCGCGGCACGAGCCTCGCCGAGCAAGGGATCACCGGCATCTTCTCCGGCGGCACCGAGTTCACGCCGCAGTGGACCCGCTTCTGCGTTGAGGAACTCTTCGGCGGCTCGCCCGAAAAGAGCGGCATCTACATGACCCCCACCTACGGCAACACGCTGATGGGGCTCGCCTGCTCGAAGCCAGTCACGAAGGACGACGGCTACAAAATCAGCTATTACGCCCCGCAGCCGCGAGCCGTTGTCGAAGTTGTGGAGTTTGATGACTACAACCAAGTTGTTCCCTACGGCGGCACCGGCCGCGTGAAGCTGACGACGTTGACGAAGGAGTTCTTCGTCCCCGGCTTCCTCGAACGCGACGAAGGCGAACGCGAGCAACCGTTTGCCAAGTACCCCTGGGACGGCGTCAGCGGCGTGCGACCATTCCACGAACTGGCCGACGCGACGACGGTGGGCGTTTACTAGACCGATTACTGCGAGCTGACGACTGCGATGATCACATTACCTGCCATTCGTTGGGGCGAGCCTTACGAATCGCTAGAAGTTGATGAAATCAAGCACTTCCTCACCGGCGAGCCGGTGGCGCGGGTGAACACCGTTGGTTCCGGCATCGTGGCTCGCGATGCGAAGAAGTCGCGGCGAGCGCGGCAGGCGCTGCAGTCGATGACGCCCGCGCAACTGATCGACGCCTACAAGCGGGCGGGTGAGTTGTTCGAGTCGGGGACGCTTGCCGTCGGCGACGCGCAGCAATCAGCGACCGATTTCGCCGAGCAAACCTCCGCCACCACCGGCATGCCGGTGGCGATGTGCAAGGCGAACGTGGTGAAGAACGCGTTCGTGCTGAAGAACATCGACAAGATTCTCGACTGCCTCACCCGCGGGCTCGATCTCAACATTCTCGCCCGTGGCTACGGCGACGAAGGCCGCGGCGTCACGGTGAGCTATCAGGCGCAGACCGACGTCCTCGGCGCCGTGCTGCCGTCGAACTCGCCTGGCGTTCACACGCTGTGGCTGCCGGTGGTCGCGATGCAAATCGGTCTCGCGCTGAAGCCTGGTTCGCAAGAGCCGTGGACGCCGTATCGTGTGGCGGCCGCGATGAAAGAAGCCGGCATCCCCGTTGAGGCAATTTCAATCTACCCCGGCGCTGGTGGCGACATCGGCGGTTCGATTCTTTCTAACTACCGCCGCGCAATGATCTTTGGCGGCCCGCAAACGATTCAGCAGTACGCCGGCAACGAGCGCGTCCAAGTGCACGGGCCCGGCTACAGCAAGATCCTGCTTGGCGACGACGAGGCCGATAACTGGCGCGAGTACCTCGATCTGATGGTCGAAAGCGTTTACCGCAACGGCGGCCGTAGCTGCATCAACGCCTCAAGCATCTACACGCCGCGGCATGGCAAAGAGATCGCCGCGGCGCTCGCAGAACGGCTCGGCCCTATTGAGGCGCTGCCGCCCGACGATCCGAAAGCAGGTCTCGCGGCGTTCACCACCCCCGGCGCCGCCGCAGCGATTTGGGGCGCCATCGAACGCGACCTGGCCGACTCGCGCACTACGCACGCTACTGCCGACTACGGCCCGCGGCTCGTCGAACAGGAAACGTGCGCCTACTTGCGGCCCACGGTTTGGCATTGCCAATCGACGGAGTGTCCCGGCGCCAACAAGGAATATATGTTCCCCGCGGTTAGCGTCGTCGATTGCCCGCAAGAGCGGATGCTCGCCGAAATCGGGCCGACGCTCGTTTGTACCGCAATCACGAAGAACGAACAATTCCGCAGCGATCTGATGGCTGCCACGCACATCGATCGCTTGAACCTCGGCCCGATTCCCACCCCGCAAGTCGACTGGCTGCAACCTCACGAGGGGAACCTCGTGGAGTTCTTGTACCGCAACCGCGCGTTGCAAGTTCGCTAGTCCGCTCCCACCCGTGTGGTTAGTTCATGACGCCGTTTGATTTCCGCCTGCCGACGCGGATCGTCTTTGGCGCTGGTCGCATCGACGAGCTGGGCGAGTTGACCAAGTCGCTCGCGGCGTCGCGCGTGCTGGTCGTCAGCGATCCCGGCGTCGTCAGCGCCGGCCATACCCAACGCGGCGTCGACGCGCTCCATGCGGCCGGCTTGCAGACGTGCGTCTTCGAAGGTTTCGCGGAGAACCCGAACACCAACCATGTTGCGGACGGCGTAGCAATCGCGCAGCAGTTCAAGCCCAATTGCATCATCGGCCTCGGCGGCGGCAGCAGCATGGACTGCGCCAAGGGGATCAACTTCATCTACTCGTGCGGCGGGCGGATGCAAGATTATTGGGGCGTCGGCAAAGCGACCAGCCCGCTTCTGCCGATGATCGCCGTGCCGACCACCGCGGGGACGGGCAGCGAAACGCAATCGTTCGCCCTCATTTCCGACGCCGAGACGCACGTGAAGATGGCGTGCGGTGATAAACGGGCGGCGTTTCGGATCGCGCTGCTTGATCCTTCGCTCACCACGACTCAACCGTCGCGCGTGACGGCGCTCACCGGCTTCGACGCCCTCGCCCACGCCGTCGAAACGGCCGTCACCAAGGTTCGCACGCCGCTGTCGCAGGCGTTTAGCCGTGAAGCTTGGCGGCACTTGGCGCCCAACTTTCTGCGCACAATCTCAGAACCCGACAACCTTGAAGCTCGCGGCGAGATGCAACTCGGCGCCTGCCTGGCGGGACTCGCGATCGAGAACTCGATGCTCGGCGCCGCTCACGCACTCGCGAATCCGCTCACCGCTGAGTACGGCGTGACGCACGGCGATGCGGTGGCGCTAATGTTGCCGCATGTGGTGCGGCACAATGGCGCCGATCCCGAGGTCGAGCCGCAGTATCACGATCTCGTGTTGGCCACGGCATTCGATCGGAACACGCCCGACCAACGGGCCGGGGCCGACGGCCTCGCGCTGTTCCTCGCCGATGCGGCGGCGCAGGCGGGTCTGGCGACGCGACTGCAAGACCAAGGCGTCGACTTCAGCCGGCTGCCCGAACTCGCCGCCGATGCGACGAAGCAGTGGACCGGCACGTTCAATCCCGTCGCGATGTCGACCGACGATTTTAGGCGGTTGTATGAGCAAGCGTATTGAACAGCAGTGCGTGACGCACACCCGGCGGGCAATGTCGGCGGTACTGCTGACGCTGCTCACGTGGGGAGCGGAAAAGACGCACGCCGATTGGCCGCTCATCCGCGGCGACGCGCAGGCCACAGGCGTATCGGCCACTCCCCTGCCCTCTAAATTTGACGTTGCCTGGACTTACAACGCTGAGGATTCGGGATTCGAAGCCACCGCGTCGATTGTCGACGGCGTCGTTTATGTCGGCGATGTCGACGGAATGTTCCACGCGGTGAAGCTGAGCGACGGCTCCAGCGTCTGGAAAAAGAAGTTTGAAGACACCGGCTTCGTGGCCGGCTCCGCGGTGGTCGACGGCAAGATCTACTGCGTCGACTACAACGGCATCGTCCGCTGTTTGAAGATCGAAGATGGCTCGCAAGTCTGGGAGTTCAACAGCGACACCTCGCTCTACGCGGCGCCAAATGTCTATAAGGGCTTGGTGCTGATTGCCGGCGACTCGGGCGAGCTGATCGCAGTCGATGCAGTGAACGGCGAAGTCCGTTGGCGGTTTACCATCGACCAGCCGCTGCGCTGTTGGCCAACGGTCGTCGCGGAGCGCGTCCTTGTGGCTGGCTGCGACGGCAAGCTCCATCTCGTCGACGTCAACAGCGGTGAAGGAGTGGATAACATCGACATCGGCGGTCCAGCGGACGGAATGCCGGCGGTCGTTGGCGATCGCGTCTTCTTCTGTACCGCGGGCGGCGTCTTTCATGGGATGACGATCAAGCCGCTCGAAAGCCTGTGGACATACGGCCATAAAGGGCAAGGCGAAGAGATCCACGCGGCCGCGGCGACCGACAAATCGATCGTCCTCGGCACGCACGACAAACGAATGGTCGCGCTCGACCCCGCCACCGGAAAGCCGCAGTGGGACGTGCCGCTGAAGAGCCGCGCCGAAAGTTCGCCAATCATCGCGGGCGATGTTGTGTTCTTCGGAACCGTTCGCGGCCGCCTGCAGGCCGTCGAACTGTCGAGCGGCAAGGAAGTTTGGAATGCCGAAGTCGGCGGCCGTTTTACGGCCTCGCCCGCTGTGAGCGATGGAAAACTCGTCATCGGCAACGATGACGGCACCCTCTACTGTATTGGTGGGGTTGAATGAGTGCGTCAGTGGTCCGTTGTCAGCAGTCAGTTGCTGCTGCCGCTCGTTCGGTTTCCCACTTTTTTAGCAACTGACAACGGACCACTGACAACTGACGCTCCCTCGCCTCCGCCCGAACCCTGCTACAATAATTCAATGACCGCTGAAGCCACCAAGACCGAAGTCGGCAGCTACTTCATCAGCAACTACCCACCCTTCTCGCAATGGTCGACCGACCAAGTGGGCGAGGTGCGGGCTGCGCTTGAGGCCCCTCCGGCAGATGTGCCGCTAGGACTTTACTTGCACATTCCGTTCTGCCGGAAGCGGTGCAAGTTCTGCTACTTCAAGGTCTTCACCGACAAGCACGCCGACCAAATCGAGCGTTACGTCTCCGCCCTGTCGCGCGAGATCGAGCTCGTCAGCAAAGTCCCCGCGATGGGCGACCGGCCGTTCCGCTTCGTCTACTTCGGCGGCGGCACGCCCTCGTTCCTCAGTGAAAAGCAACTCCGGCGGTTGGTCGATCGCCTGCAAGCGAACATTCGTTGGGACAAAGCGGAAGAGGTCACCTTCGAGTGCGAGCCCGGCACGCTCAGCGAGCCGAAGGTTCACGCATTGCGGGAACTCGGCGTGACGCGTTTGAGTCTCGGCGTGGAACATTTCGACGACGCGATCCTCCGCGAGAATGGGCGCGCCCACGAGTCGCATGAGATCTACCGCGCGTGGCCGTGGATCAAGGCGGCCGGTTTCCCGAATGTAAACATCGACCTCATCTCCGGCATGGTCGGCGATAGCGACGAGACGTGGCGCGAGACGGTGAGCAAGGCGCTCGAACTCGAACCCGACAGCGTCACGATCTACCAGATGGAGTTGCCGTTCAACACGGTTTACTCGAAGGACATTTTGGGCAATCAGATCGAGACGCCGGTCGCCGATTGGCCGACGAAGCGCGGCTGGGTCGATTACGCCTTCGACCAATTCATGGCGGCGGGCTACTCGGTCTCCAGCGCCTACACGCTGGTCAAACATCCCGAGCGGGTGAACTTCAGCTACCGCGATAACCTGTGGCGCGGCAGCGATCTGCTGGCAACGGGTATCGCCAGCTTCGGTCATATCTCGGGCGTCCACTATCAGAATCTCGCCGAGTGGGAGCAGTATTGCGGTTCGCTCGAAGAAGGGAAGTTGCCGCTTAATCGCGCCCTGCGGATCTCACCGCGGCAGGCGCTCATCCGTGAGCTGATTCTGCAGTTGAAGAAGGGCTACCTCGACGGGGCGTACTTCCAGCAGAAGTACGGCGTCGACATTTTCGACGAGTGGCGTGACGCCTGGAACGAGTACGTCGGCGACGGCTACGCAGTCCTTAGCGAGAACCGCGTCGATTTGACCCGCGCGGGGCTGCTGCGGGTCGACGGCCTGCTGCCCGCCTTCTTCGAACCCCAATTCCGCGACGTGCGCTACACCTAAAGCCGGCATTGCTTATTCGGGGCGATGATTCACAATGTCACGAATCTGCGGCGACGGGCCGCGGAATGTTCGTCACATTGACCCCGCCCGGCGCGCATCTCGATTGGAACCGACCAGCCCTCAACGCGAAGTTCAGCCGCCGTTCCCGCGTTCGGGGCTGTTTTGGAAGCTGCTGCTCGCCTTCGCCCTGCTGAGCGTCACGGCCATCTTGCTGCTGACGTGGCTCTTCTCGAACGCTTACGAAGCGCTCCTCGAACGCGAGCAATCGGAGCGGATTGAATCGTCCGCCACGGCCGCGGCCGAGCTGTTGGCGCCGCGCTGGCCGACTGCTCCCGACGCGACGATTCAAGCGGAATTGCGGCGCCTCGGCGCCGCGACCGGGGTGCGGCTGACGCTCGTCGCGCCCGACGGCGTCGTGCTGGCCGATTCGGAACTCAAGGACGTTCCCGCGGTCGAGGCGTTGGAGAACCACGCCGATCGGACCGAGATCGTCGCGGCGCTCAAGAATGGCGATGGGATCGCGCGGCGGACGAGCCCCACGATTGGCGCTCGCTATCGGTACTACGCCAAACGGGTCGACCGCGACGGCGAGCCGATCGGCGTCGTCCGCGCTGCGATTCCGACGGCGCCGATGTTGGCCGAGGTTGATGGCTTGAACCGCTGGGTTTGGACGATTGGCGGGCTGCTCGCCGTCGCCGCCGCGGTCGTTGCCTACTGGGTAGCCGCACGGCTGACCGATCCGCTGCGCTCGCTGGCACAGACGGCCGAGTCCCTGGCGGCGGGTCGTTACGAACAGCGAATGCCGATGCCCGCGGGCAAACATGACGAATTGACGAAGCTCGCGGCGTCGCTGAACGAAGTCGGCCGCCGTCTCGCGCAACGCGAAGTGCAGCTCCGCAGCACAAGCCAAACGCAGACGACGGTATTGGAAGCGATGACCGAGAGCGTCATCGCCGTCGACCGTTCCGAGAAGGTGCTATTCGCGAACGCCTCGGCGGCTCGCGCGCTTGGTTTCGATGCGTCCCGCGTCGAAGGGCATCCACTGCTCGAGGCAGTGCGCAGCCACGAGTTGCGGGCGGTGGTTCAGCAAGCGCTCCGCAGCCGCCGGCCGAGCAGCGGCGAGATCACATGGCGCGGCAAATCGCAGCGAATCTTCGACGTGCTCGCCACCCCCCTGCCCGGCGATCCGCTGCCCGGCGTCGTTGTCGTGCTCCGCGACGTTAGCGAAGTAAAGCGGTTAGAGCAGATGCGGCAGCAGTTCATCGCCAACGTCTCGCACGAGTTGAAGACGCCGCTCAGTTCGATCAAGGCGTATACCGAAACGCTCCTCGGCGGGGCGCTGAAAGACCCGGTCCATGGTCAGCGATTCTTGGAACGGATCGACGAGCAGGCGAGCCGGCTGCATCAGCTCATCATGGACATGCTCAGCCTCGCTCGGATCGAGTCGAGCCAGGCGCCCCTCGAACTGACGAACGTGCCGCTGGCGCGCGTCGTCCAGCGGACCGTCGTCGACCACGAACGCCAAGCCGCCTCGAAGGAGGTGATCCTGGAGAACCGGTTCACCGATTCCGCGGTAATGGTGCGGGCCGACGAGGAGGCCCTGCGGCAGATCCTCAACAACCTGATTGACAATGCGGTGAAATACACGCCTGCCGGCGGCCGCGTGACCGTCTCGGGACGAGTCGACGACGCGGTGGTTCTGTGCGAGGTCACCGATACAGGCCCCGGAATTCCGGCCGAGCACCACAGCCGGCTGTTCGAGCGGTTCTACCGGGTCGACAAAGCCCGCTCACGCGAGCTTGGGGGGACTGGGCTGGGTTTGGCGATCGTCAAACACCTCACCCAGGCGATGGGGGGCAGCATCGAGGTGTCGAGCCAAGTCGGTATGGGGAGCACCTTTACGGTAAGGCTGCCCGCCGCCAACGGCTAACCGCACCCTCCAGATGGGGCATGTTAGCGCGATCTTCACATTTCCTTCATTTTCGACCGTTAGACTGCTCAGACCTGCGATTGGCGACTCGCCGATCGCGTCCTGGCGGCGATAGCATGAATCAAACGGTTCGAAACTCCCTCAGTTCGGCGGCCAAGCGGATGCCGCTGATCCCCCTCTGTTTGGCCCTGCTGGCCTCCTGCGGTTGCGGCCGCACGAACGTCGTTAGCATCGACGGCTCGAGCACTGTTTTCCTCCTCTCGGCGGCGATTGCCGAGGAGTTCAACGCAGTGAACCCTGACGTGAAGGTCGTGGTCAGCCAGGCTGGCACGGGCGGCGGGTTCAAGAAGTTCGCCGCGGGCGAGATCCACATTTGCGACGCCTCGCGGCCGATCACCGAAGCCGAGGCGGCCGCCTGCAAGAAGAACGGCATCGAGTTCATCAAGCTGGAGGTTGCCTTCGACGGCCTCGCCGTCGTCGTGAACCCGGCAAACGACTGGTGCGACTCGATTACCACCGAACAGTTGAAGACGATCTGGCGGGCCGAGGCGGCGACGTCGGTGATGAAGTGGAGCGACGTGAACCCCGACTGGCCCGACGTGGAGTTGGAACTCTACGGCCCCGGCACCGATTCGGGCACCTACGACTACTTCACGGAAGTGATCAACGGCGAAGCGAAAAGCTCGCGGCAAGATTACTCGCCGAGTGAGAGCGATAACGCCCTCGTGCAGGGCGTGACTGGCGACAAAGGCTCGCTCGGTTACTTTGGCCTAGGGTACTACGCAGCCAATACTGACAAGCTCAAGCTGCTGCCTGTTGATTCGGGCGACGGACCCGTGGCGCCGACGGCCGAGACGGTACGCGACGGCTCGTACAAGCCGCTGGCTCGCCCCCTCTACGTTTACGTTCGCAAAGACGCGCTGGAGAACCCCGGCGTCGTGAAGTACCTCCGCTACTACCTCGACGAAACGAACAAAGTTTCGCCGCAGGTCGGCTACGTGCCGGTGACGGACGAGATCATGAAGCAGAACGTCGAGACGCTCGACGCCGCCGCTCCCCAAGCCGTCGCAGCAAAGTAACGCATCCACCGCGAGTTCCCATCGACTAGCACATGGCCGTCGTCGTCACTCACGCCGCTGATTTGACTGCTCCGAAGGGGCAGCGTCGTTGGATGGAGCTCGTCATGCACACGGCCCTATGGCTGTGCGCGGCGGCTTCGGTGTTCACGACGGTTGGAATCGTGTTGATTCTGCTCGTCGAGTCGCTGCAGTTTTTCGGCGACGTGTCGATCGTTGAATTTCTCACCGGGACGACCTGGACGCCTCACTCAAACCCGCCGCAGTTCGGCATCTTGCCGCTTTTCTGCGGCACGGTGCTCGTCGCGGGCGGTTCGGCGATCATCGCGATTCCGCTCGGTCTCGGCGCTGCGATCTATCTGAGCGAGTACGCCTCGCCGCGGATGCGCGACATTTTGAAGCCGATCCTGGAGATTCTCGCCGGGATTCCGTCGGTCGTGTTCGGTTACTTGGCCATCGTGTTCGTCTCGCCAATCGTTCGCACGATCTTCCCGAGCGCCGACATCTTCAACGCCCTCAACGCGAGCATTGTCGTCGCGATCATGATCCTGCCGATGATTGTCTCGCTGAGCGAAGATACGCTGCGTTCGGTGCCGCGGTCGTTGCGCGAAGGAGCCTACGCACTGGGGGCGACCAAGCTCGACGTGACGATCGGCGTCATTCTGCCCGCGGCTCTTTCGGGCATCATGGCGTCGTTCATCCTGGCGATCGCCCGCGCCGTCGGTGAAACGATGGCCGTAGCGCTCGCCGCCGGCAAGCGTCCGCAAATGACGCTCAACCCGCTCGACAGCATCCAAACGATGACCGCTTACATCGTCGAAACGAGCAAGGGCGACAACCCGCAAGGCACGCTCGGGTACCAAACAATTTTCGCCGTCGGCCTGACGTTGTTCCTGCTGACGCTGGCCCTCAACGTTCTCGCTCAGTGGATTCTCAAGCGGATGCGGGAGCAGTACGAATGAGCAGTCTTCCTCGCAACGGCCGCCCTTACGCCAAGCTTGCCTCGCAACTGTTCGCCTATGCGTGCGCAGCGTGTGCTTTCTCAAGCGTGGCGATCCTCGGGCTGCTGATGTGGCAGATGCTGAGCTTCGCTTGGGGCTGGCTCGACTGGCAGTTTCTCACCAGTTTCGATTCGCAGTTGTCGCCTCACAAAGCAGGCGTCAAAGCCGCGCTGGTCGGCAGTCTTTATCTGATCGGATTGACCACGCTGTTTGCCGTTCCGATCGGAGTGGGGGCCGCGGTTTACCTTGAGGAGTACGCCCAGCGGAGTCGATGGCGGGGCATAGTGCAGACCAATATCGCCAACCTCGCGGGCGTTCCGTCGATCGTGTACGGCATCCTGGGCTTGGGCCTGTTCGTCCGCGGTATGCAAATGGGCGCCGGCGTCCTGGCCGGGGCGCTCACCCTTACGCTAGTGGTGCTGCCAATCGTGATCCTGGCTTCCCAAGAGGCGCTGCGGGCCGTGCCCAACACGATTCGCCAAGCGTCGTATGCATTGGGGGCGACGCGGTGGCAAACCGTGTGGCATCAGCTGCTGCCGGCCGCTTTACCGGGCATCATGACCGGCGTCATCCTGGCGCTGTCGCGGGCCCTGGGCGAAGCTGCTCCGTTGGTGGCGATCGGGGCCGCCGGGTTCGTGATGTTTACGCCGCAGGGGCTGAACGACAGTTTCACCGCCTTGCCGCTGCAGATTTATAATTGGACCGAGAACGCCAACGATGACTTTCGCATCCACGTCGCCGCGGCGGGGATCATCGTATTGTTAGCGCTGCTGATTTGCCTGAACGCCACCGCGGTCTATCTGCGGTATCGGTTCAGCAAGCGGATTCATTGGTAACGTTGAGTTTTTAGAAGTTTGGAATTGAAATCTCGTCGGCCGTCGGATTCGGCCGCACGAAACAGATCATCGACGGCGTGAGGACGCGCCCGCCGATGCCCTCAGGCGAGATAGCGATGATGACGGAAGCCAGCCCTCCCGCCCGCAATACGCGTCTTGTGACGCCGCGCCTCAACACGGTGGCAGACATGCGCCCGGCCGACGATTTTCTGGAGCGACCGCAGAAGGTGGTCGCGACCAACGTCAACTTCTACTACGGCAGCCACCAGGCGCTCCACGACATTTCGCTGCGCATGCCGCAAAACTGCGTGACGGCCCTCATCGGTCCGTCAGGCTGCGGCAAGAGTACGTTCTTGCGATGCCTCAATCGCATGAATGACATGATCGAAGGGACCCGCGTCGAGGGGACCATCCTGCTCGAAGACATCGACATCTATCGCCCCCGCACCGACGTCGTCGAGTTGCGGAAGCGGGTCGGCATGGTCTTCCAAAAATCGAACCCGTTCCCCAAGTCGATTTACGAAAACGTCGCCTACGGCCCGCGCGTGGCGGGGGTCAAGCAGCGCAGCATCTTGGACGGCATCGTCGAGCAGTCGTTGCGCCGCTCGGCGCTGTGGGAAGAAGTGTCAGACCGCCTTGACCAGTCGGCCTTGCGGCTCTCCGGCGGCCAGCAGCAGCGTCTCTGCATTGCCCGGGCGCTCGCTACCGATCCCGACGTGCTGCTGATGGACGAACCGGCGTCGGCTCTCGATCCGAAGAGCACGGCTCGCATCGAAGATCTCATCTTCGAGCTGAAAGACACCTACACGATCGTCATCGTCACGCACAACATGCAGCAAGCGGCCCGCGTCTCCGACCAAACGGCTTTCTTCTACGAAGGCCGGCTCGTTGAGGCAGGCGCCACGACCGACCTCTTCACGAAGCCGCGGCAGAAGCAGACGGAAGAATATATCACGGGTCGGTTTGGTTGATCGTTGAAATGTCCGCATCGTTGTTCATAATCTAGTCTGGCGGCGCGTTTTCGGGATTGTTCGTATGTCGATGCATCTGCAGCGTGATCTTGAGTCTCTTGAGCAGAATCTGCTCAATCAATCGTCGGTCGTCGAGCAGATGGTGTTCCGCGCGTGCCAGTCGCTGCGTGAACTGCGCGTCGATATCGTGCAAGAGGTGCTCGCCAGCGAAGAGACGGTCAACTACCGCGAAGTCGAAATCGAAGAAGAGTGCCTGAAGATTCTGGCGCTCCATCAGCCCGTGGCCGTCGACCTGCGGCGCGTGGCAACGGTGCTGAAGATCAACGGCGACCTCGAGCGGATCGCCGACCTGGCGGTGAACATCGGCGAGCGGACCCACAGCCTGTCGCTGTACCCCGATTTCCAGATGCCGGCCAATCTCGACAAAATGGCCGAGTCGGCGATCTCGATGGTCCGCGACGCGCTCGATTCGTTCGTGCGGCTAGACGTTGAGCTCGCTCGCGACGTCTGCAATCGCGACGACGTCGTCGACGAACTCAACCGCCAAGTCATCTCCGACGTGCAAGCGCTCATCGAGTCGAATCCCAGCGACATCGAACCGGCGTTTCACTTTTATTCTGCCTCGCGACACGTTGAGCGGATCGCTGATCACGCGACGAACATCGCCGAGGACGTGATTTACCTCGTGGACGGGGACATCGCCCGACACCGCCATGACGGCATTCCCTACTGAAACGGTTCGCCCGCGCCACTGGTCGCCTAGCAACGAACGTTCGTTGCCGACCGACTTCACGGCGCTTGCGCGGCCGGCAGGTTACAGCTCTCGCAGCATGGCCAAAGCTCGCATTTTGATCGTCGAGGACGACGCCTCGTTGGCGGAAGTTCTGGAGTACAATCTCAGCCAGGAAGGGTACGACGTGCAGGTCGCCCGCGACGGACAGCAAGGGCTGCGGGAGATTCGACTTCGCTGCCCCGACCTGGTCGTGCTCGACCTGATGCTCCCGATGATCGAGGGGCTCGAGGTCTGTCGGCTGCTTCGCGCCGATCCCGCCACCGCGGGATTGCTGGTGCTGATGCTGACCGCTCGTTCGGAAGAGTCGGACGAACTGATTGGCTTCTCGGTCGGCGCCGACGATTACGTCAGCAAGCCGTTCAGCGTGAAGGTGCTCCTGCAGCGGATCAACGCCCTGCTTCGCCGTAAGGAGCAAGGAACCGGCGACCGCGACGTGATCGTGAGCCAAGGGATCATGATCGATCGCCGCCGCCATCGGGCGACCGCGGGCGATCGGCCGCTGGATCTCACGCCGAGCGAGTTTGGATTGCTCACCGCGCTTGTACGGCAACCGGGGCGGGCGTTTAGCCGGGCGGAGCTGATCGACGTGGCGCTCGGTGACGACGCCATCGTATTGGAGCGGACGATCGACGTTCACATCCGCGCCTTGCGGAAGAAGATGGGACGCTACGCTGATCTGGTGCAGACAGTGCGCGGCATTGGCTACCGGTTGCGCGATCCGGCCGACGTGGTGTCGATGTAGTGCATTCTGGCGAGACGTTTAGACCGTCAGCGCTTCCGCATAAGCGTGGAGCGCCGTTTCGTCGCCGGTGTGCCAGAAGAGCCACGTTTCGTTTGCTGCGAACGCCGCGCGGTGAATCTGATCGAGCATCGCCCCCAGCGCGCGGGCCGTGTAAACGGGGCCGACGAGTAGCCCCTCCGTCCGCGCCACGAGTTTGATCGTCTCGCGCTCCAATTCGCCGACGACGCCGTAGCCGTCGCCGAGGTAGCCGTAGTTGGTATCGAAGTCATCGACCGTGAGACGAGCATCGACGCCCAGCAGTTCCGCGACGCCGTTCGCAACGCGGCAGACCTCAGCGAGAAACTTCTCGTCGGATGATTCGTCGGGCGTTTGGTCGATGCTGATCGCGGTAATGCGCCCAGTGAAGCCGGCGAGCCGAGCGCCCAGCACGAGCCCCGCCTGGGTGCCGCCGGAACTGGTGGCGAAGAAGATGCGATCGACGCGCCTCCCCTGCTCCGCCAGCTGGGCAACAAACTCGAACATCGCGGCGAAGTAGCCGAGGGCGCCGACGGAGTTCGATCCGCCGACGGGGATCACGTAGGGGCGTCGATTGTCGGCTTCCATTGCGGCGGCGAGTTCGCTCATGCGGGAGTTGCGGTGCGGCCGCGGAGCCCAGTGGACAGTGGCGCCGAGCAACTGATCGAGCAGCAGATTGCCAATCGGCGGCTGCGGCGAACCGCCGAGCACGAGGTGGCAATCGAGCCCCGCGATCGCTGCCGCGGCCGCCGTCTGCCGGCAGTGATTCGACTGCGGCCCGCCGGCGGTGATGACGCAGTCGGCATTTTTGCTCAATGCGTCGGCAATGAGGAACTCCAGCTTCCGCGTTTTGTTACCGCCGGTGGCGAGACCGGTGAGATCGTCCCGCTTCACGAGCAACCGTGGCCCGCCGAGCGCTTGCGAGAGCTTGGCGAGTTCGTCGATCGGCGTCGGCAATTTCGCCAACGAGAGACGCGGCAGCGTCTCGAATGCACGCGGGAGTTGAGTCATTTCAAACGTCCTTCCTCATCGCAGTCGGTTTGCCGCGATTTCATTTGGCGAATCTCGCCGTCAGACTTGCCGGCGGCCAAGTCTTTCCGCGCTTCCGCGGCGAGATCCTCGTAGTCGTTCCGCAGTCGCTCGAGATCGTGATCTTCCAGTTCTTCCAGATCGAGCAACGCGTTGTGGGCGCCTTCCATCGCGCGAATTAGTTCGTCGAGCTTAATCTGAATCGCCGCGGTGTCTCGATTCTGCGTGTTCTGAATTAGGAAGATCATCAGGAACGTGATGATCGTCGTGCCGGTGTTGATCACCAGCTGCCAGGTTTCGTTGTAGCCGAAGATCGGCCCGGTGACGGCCCAGACGACAATCGTCAGCGCCGCGAGAATGAACGTCGTCGGCCGACCGGTGGTGCGGGCGGCCCACTTGGCGAGTTCAGTGAATAGCTTGTTCCACGTTTTCATGCGTCGCTGATTTGCGGCATTACTTCGTTCCGGCGTCGCCGCGCGCGAACTTGCCGAGCGTCTCCTGATAGACCTTCTTGCCATTCTCGACGACGCGGCGAATCTCGCGGGCGTTTGCTTCGCTCTCTTGCCGCAGTTCAGCGATCATGCGGAGCGATTCGACCTGGTAGTCGCTGATCGCCGTCACCAACTTTTCGAGCGAAGCCGGGCTAATCGTCGAGCCGTAGCCGGCTTTGAGCGCTGCCTTCTCCAACTCACGGCCCAGGTCGGCGACGTCTTCGAGGCTTTTGTTGACGCCGGTCTTCATCGCCTCGGTCGCTTGGGTTGCTTCATGCAGCCCTTGTTGCGACGTGTAGACCGTACCAAGGATCGTGAAGACGTGCTCGTTCGTGGTGAAGAACGTCACCGCCCGGCGATAGACTTGATCCTTCACGTCGTGCGTCTGCTTGAGCTTGGTGACGAGCGTCTCGCCAACGTCGTAGCCGATCGACAGATTCTCGGCGATGTCCTTCAGCAACTGATAAGTGCGGTCCTCGGTCTGGAAGTTGTTGCGGGCCTCGTCGCGCGTCAGTTCCAGGCGCGACTGCTGACTCGCGTCGCCCCCCTTATACTCGTCGACGGCCGTTTGGGCCGCGGCGAGGGCCGTCTTGGCCTTCTCCAGACTCGGAACTTGCTTCTCAAGCAACTCGCGGGAGAGGATCTCGGCTTCCTTCAGCGCGAAGCGGAAATCAATATAGCCATCCATGATGGCGTCTTCGCGCTCCAACTGGTCTTTGGTGTCTTTGCAAACGTCTTTGTAGACGTCGACGATCTTGTCGAAGCGGGCGCTTGGCGAGCCGCGCTGGATCCGCATCCAGAGGTTCGCCATCTTTTCGGAGAAGCCAATCTTGCCGTCGTCGAGTTGCGCGATCAGCGTCTTCGAATCCTCGCGGATCGAGTCGAACATCTGGCTGATTTCGAGATAGCGATTGCCGACGTTAATGTTCTCGACGTTGTCGCGCACCAGTTGATTGAAGGTGCTCATGTATTTGATCGTGTTGGCGATCGCGAGCGCCCGGGCTTCGTCAACATGGCGGACTTCTTCGAGCAAGCGAATCAGCTCGGCCGGCACTTCCTCGCCGCTCTTCAGGCCGAACTTCTCCAGCACGTCGACGGCCTTGTCGAGATAGGTCTGCGTTTGCTTCCCCGAGGCGGAACCGCCGGCAGACTTCTTGGGAGCGGGCTGCTCTTGAGTGGCTTGACGGCCCATCGGAATCCCTCGCGCGTTGTGATTGGAGAAGCGATCGCGGGGCGGCGGCAACGATTCGACGCGGCCCGCGGCGTTTGGTAAATTGACCAGCCAGCTTAGCACGATTGGCTCGCTTTCGACAGCGCGGGAGGGTTCAGGTGTTGGGGTTCAGGGTTCAGTAAAAACAAGAACTCGAGCCCCCGCGAACTCTGAGCGAACCTCCGCTGCCTTCTCTCCCACGCTGAACCCTGAACCCCAACGCCTGAACCCTCCGTCATGTCCAACTCGCAAGCAACGCAAGCCGCCGAGGCGCCGTCGCAGTCGACGATCGACTCCGACGGGTTGCCCGCTGGCGAGCGGTTGAGCCTTGCGGAGATGACGCGGATCATGGACGTCGCCGCGACGCTCCGCAAAGAGCGGACGCTTGTCGAGCAGCAGCTCAACATCGACGAGATCAAGGCGGCCCTCCGCGACCGCTTGCTCGAAGCGGCGAAGCTCAACGGCGATCCCGTGACGCCGGCCGAAATCGATGCGGCGGTCGAGCAGTACTACGACCGGCTGCACGAGTTCCGCGATCCGCCGGCCAGTTTCTCGAAGTTCCTGGCTCACTGTTGGGTCCTCCGCAAGTACCTCACCGCCGCGGTCGTGGCGCTGGCTGGCGCCGCAGCGCTCGTGTGGGGGCTCGTGTTCACGGGAGTCTTGCCAGGCGAAGCGCGGACGCGATACGTCACCGAACAGCAGCAGGCTGACCTCGACGCGCAGCTCAGCGAGTCGCAGCGGCTGGCCTCGGCGATCAGCAAGCTCAGCACCGATCCTGCCGCCACCGCCGAGGCCGAGCGACTCTCCACGATGGCAGTTGCCGCCCACGAACAGCGCGACGGCAAGAAGATCGCCGCCGCGACTAAAGAGCTGCAGGAGCTGCAGGCATTGCTCGAGCTGGAGTACGGGCTGTTCATCGTCAACGCTCCCGGCGAGCAATCGGCCACCGAGCGACTGTGGACCGACGACGAGGGAACGCGAACTTCCGGGTATTTCGTCTTCGTCGACGCGCTCGACGAGCAGAACCAGCCAGTGAGCGTGCCGATTCGCAACCGCGAGACCGACCGCGTCGAAATGGTCAGCCGCTGGGGCGAGCAGGTGCCGAAGAAGGTGTTCGACCGGCTGTATCGCGACAAGCAGAAGGATGGCGTGCTCGACGAGCGCGAGTTCGGTCGCAAGCAACGCGGAACTCGTGAAGTCGAAGTCCAATTGCGCGGCGCGGACGACGAGCCGATCGAACGGCGGGGGCAGATCACCTCATGGAAATGAACGTTCGATCGGGACGCACGGTTGGCCGCTCGCTGGAGCGGGCGGTCGAGCAAATTCGCCAGCGGCTGAGTACTCACGCCGACGGCGTCCGCGAGCTCGACGCCGAAATGAGCGAGCTGCTCTCGCAGCGAAGCGAGACGCTGCTGGCGTTGGCGCGGCATTACCTGCCCGATTTGAAGTTGGAAACGATTCAGGGTTCGTTCGTCGAGGTGCGCGACGAACTGCTCGGGCTGCTGACTGAGAAACAACGGCGACAGCAAGAACTGCACGACCAAGCGGCCGGCGCGCAGCGTCAAGTTGAGCATGAAGACGCGGAGCTTGATCGCGTTACCGACGAACTGAACGTCAAAGTAGCGGAACGCGAACGCTTGGAAGAACTGCTCGCCGAGCGGCTTCGCGGGACCGCAGAGTTCACGACGCTCTCGCAGCGGGCGCTTGAGACCGAGCAAGAGCTCAACCGCAACGAACGCCGCGTCGCCGACGTTCAGGCCGAGGCGAAAACAAAGCTCCCTTCGTACGAAGGGAGCCGGCTGTTCAAGTACCTCTACGACGCCGGCTACGGCACCGGGAAGTACGAGTCGCAAGGGCTCACGCGGCGCGTCGATGGTTGGATCGCGAAGATGATCGGCTTCCAATCGGCGCGGCGCGGTTACGATTTCCTGCGGACGACGCCGGAGTTGATGAAGCAAGAGGTGACGCGGCGGCGCGACAGCTTCAACGAACTGATGCAGCAAGTCGAAGCGATCGAAGATCGCGTCAGCGATGAAATCGGGCTGACCGAGGTGATGCGCAACGGCCAACAGCTGGGAGCGGACCGCGATCACCTGGTGACCGTGGTGGCGGCGACCCAAAATTTGCTGACGGAACTGCAGGAGCAACTCGCGCAGCTCGAAGGGCGGCAGAACGAGTTCTACGAGCGGGCGATCAGCCGTATGAAGGCGTTTTTGGAACGTCTGCCCGAAGCCCGTTTGGAGCGGCACTCGCAAAGCACGCCCGAGCGCGAAGACGATTCGATGGTGGCGGAAGTCGCCCAGATCGGCGATCGATTGGAAGCGGCCGAAGGACGCGGCGCGGAACTCGGCAAAGCGCGAGCCGCATGGGACCAGCGGCTCAACGGCTTGCAGGAGGTGTTGCAACGCTTCCGCCAAGCGGAGTTCGATTCGCAACGCTCGACATTCCCGCTGCAGCTCAATGCGGACGATCTCGTCGAGCAGTACATCGCCGGCCGCGTCGACGCTCAGCAGGTGTGGTCAACGCTGCAGAGCAATCAGCGATTCGCGCCAACGTGGCAAGAGCAACGCGGTCCGCAGATGCCCAACTTCCCCGCGGGCGATGTTTCGATGGTCTTGCTCAAGGTGCTGACCGAGGTGGCGGGCGCGGCAATGGAGCAGAGTGCCGGCCGCGGCGTCGAACGGCGCGGGCCCGTGCGGCAGAAATCCCGGCAAGCGACGGGGCGGCCGCCGTTCCCGAATCGTGGGTTCACCAACGGGCGGGGGTTCTAGAGGAATGTTTAAATGACGAAGTCCGAATGACGAATGAGCAGTGCGGCAAGCTGTCTCCGACGTTTCACTCGTCATTCGGATTTCGTCATTCGTCATTCGTCATTCGTCATTTGCTTCTCCGGCGTAGACGATCTCGCCCCACGCCGCGTCGAATTCTTGTTTGCACTTTGGGCAGCGGACTTTCTGGCCGAGGAACTTCTGCGGCACGTCTTTGCCGTGCTCGCACGCAGGGCATTCAATGTGGAACCGCAGTTTGGCGTCGGCGAGCGGCGCGAGCGCTTCTGGTGGGCAATCTTCGAACTCCACGTCGGCCGCGTCGAGCGTCGAGAGTTGCTCGACCGTCAGCTCGGCAATTTCTGCGATGCGGTTCGCTTGGCGACGGATCGCCAGTTCGAACAAATTGCGAGCCGTGCGACCGTTGCCGAAGTGGCGATCGCGATGCTTGTGCAGCCACGTGAGCCCGACGATTGCCTTGGCTCGCGTTGCCGCGCACAGTTTGTACTGGCTCTTGTCGCACATCATGCCGAAGATGCTCGAGAGCTCGAGTGGCGTGTAGTCGACGAATTCGAGTTGCCGGCTGAACCGCGACGAGAGGCCGGGGTTCGACTGCAGCAGACGCTCCATTTCGTCGGGATAGCCGGCGAGGATCACGACGAGCCGGTCGCGATTGTCCTCCATTCGTTTCAGCAGCGTTTGCACCGCTTCGTGGCCGTACGGGTCTTCGCTGTCGACGGCGATGAGCGTGTAGGCTTCGTCGATGAACAGGACGCCGTCGAGGGCTTCGTCGATTTTCTTGTGGCTCTTCGGGCCGGTCTGGCCGGCGTATTCGGCGACCATGCCGCTGCGGTCGGTCTCGATAAGGTGGCCCTTCTTGAGGATCCCCATCGCGCCGAAGATGTTGCCGACGATGCGGGCGACGGTCGTCTTGCCGGTGCCGGGGTTGCCGTTGAAGACCATGTGGAGCGTGAGTTCGGTGGTCGGCAGGCCGGCTTCGGTGCGCTTCGCTTGTACTTTGAGAAAGTTGGCGAGCGTGCGGACTTCCTCTTTGATCTGGGCGAGGCCAATCAGTTTGTCGAGCTCGGCCATGGCGGCGGCGAGTCGCTCGGCGGGCGTTTTCTCCGGCTGAGCTTCGGCGGCGGCTGCTTTCGCGGCGGGGAGTTTTTCTTTGCCGGCGGAGGGCGCAGCGCTTCGCTCCTGAGAACCCGCTGAGGGGGCATCGGGAAGCTTCGGGGCGTCAGGCGATGGCGCCGGCGCTTTCAGCGGCGGGAGTTGGCTGCGCGTGTCGAAGACCTTCTCGATCGCCTGCGGGCCGGCGTGGTCGGCGGCGGCGTGTTCGCTCGGTTCGTCGATGGGGATCGGGCGGAGGTGGCGGCTCAGTTCCTCTTGAATCGACTTAATCTGGGCCGCTTCGACTTCTTGAATCGGACCATCGGCGCGGGCCACCAGATTGGCGAGACGGACGACAAACGCTTCCAATTCACCGACGCGGTTGCGGAGCGCCGCGATCTGGTCGAACGGGCGGACCAGCGCATACCACTTTAGCTCCATCGCCTTGTCCGACATTTCGACGAGTGCGTCCCGCAACGCGTCGCCCGAAAGCCACTGGTCCCACAGGTGGAAGACTAAGACTTCCGCAAGGAACTTTTCTTGCGTGCTCCAGCGTCGATCGCATTGGCAGACGCTGACGAACACTTTTACTAGCAGGGCGCGATGGAGGTCGTCCATCAGTTGCACGAATTGCTCGGCCGAGCCTTCGAGTTGCTGCGGATTTTCACGGACTGCGAGTTCGCCGCTGGAAACGTACAGATCGCGACACTTGCCGAGTAACTGGCGAAACTGAGACGGCAGGTCGGGGAATTCGAAGGTCGACATGCGGCGATTATAGAGTGGTTGGTTGTCCGTTGTCAGTTGTCAGTCGTCCGTAGTTGTTGAACCGCTAAGGGCGCCAAGAGCGCCAAGGAAATGCGTCAGCCCCTTTTCCTTGGCGGTTGAGTTTTGCATTTGGCAGTTTTTGCTGAAAGGCGGCGTACGATGCGTCGTTTAACAGGTTTTTTGAGTTTTGAGTTTTGCGCGGTGATGGGGGGCCCCATTAATTTGGTGCAAAAGTCGGGGAGCGGAGCTTGGCGAACATGCTTCTGTTCGACAAATCTAGGCGTTTATCACTGTTTGTGTTTTTTGGGCGGGAGGACTTTTGCGTTTTTTGTGTGCGGGGAGTGTTTCGAAATGCCCGCCGCCACCGGCGGCGGCTTTTTGGGGGCTAGGCGGCGCCGCGGCGGAGGATGCGTCGCGACTCTTCGGAGCGGTCGTCGATTTCTTTGAGCACGGCGTCGATCTCGCGCTCGCCGGGCGTCTTGCGCGCGGGCACGATCGTGCCGGCGTCGAGGCGGTGAGCGGCGTCGGTGTCGAGCGCTCGTGCGGCGAGGTTGCCGGCCATCGCGAGTCGTCGGACGACGCGCTGCCGAACTTCCACATCGTCGATCTCGTCGACCGCGGCGGTGATGACGTCGTCGAGCACGGTTTGTATTTCATCGGAGTTGAACGCTCGCAGACTCGGGCGGGCGAAGCGGCGGGGATTGGTCCGTTCGAGGAACCATGCGGCCGCGCGCCAGTGCGTCGCTGAGGCGGCGCGCATCGCGCGGAGGGCGTCGATTTGCGAGCGAATTTCCGCACTGCGGACGTCTTGGCGGAAGTCGGCGTTTCGCTGCATTTCGCGTCGGAGGGTGCTCACCGAGCAGCCGACGTAGCGGGCGGCGTCTTGTAATCCGAGGCCGACGCTGATGAGCGCGACGACTTCGCGGCGTTTGGTTTCGTCGAGTGAGCGCGGGCGGCCGGTCGTTGACATTGGAGTTCCCCATTTGGACGACATTCGGGTGCGCGACGCCACGGTCGAATTGCTGCGAGCGCGGGTCGCACCCGGCGCCACCGTAGCGGAACGAGTGGCCCAGTTTCGACAACGAAATTTCGAGATTTTTGATTGGGCAATTTGGGGTTTGGTAGCCGCTCCCTGGAATTGCGCACGCGACGCTGTGATTTTGAGCAGAAGCTACGCACGTCGTGCCTAGGGATGGGGCAACCCCTGCCGCGCAGCTGGTTCGAGAGGCCGAAAAGACGGCGTTTTAATCCTTGCTAGGTAATGAGTTGCGCGCTGCGGTAGGCTGTCGCACGTAGCGCTGGCACGCCCGTTGCTATCACGGGGGTGTCGAAATAGATCGGCAGCGAATGCCGGATAGAGACCTCGAAAAAGCGTCCAGGCGGACTCTCGAAGGGGACCTTGCGTTACTTGGGGAGCGGCGCGCTCGCGTCGTTGGAAAGCTCTCCAGAATCGCCTCGTTCTACATTGCGCGGTCTCGCCGCGTCGGATGGCCGTACGGCTTTCCGTCGAGGGTTCGGCTCGTTTACATCCCAGCGACGTCGCTGGCGTGAACATCCTTTCCTCTGTTCTGTGGGAGTGTCGCAATGGGTTGTTTGAACCACTGGTCTCAGATGCGAGGACCGTGGTGGGGAGCGCTGTCCCTGCTGCTGTTGGTCTCGCTGGTCGCTACGGCGCCGCAAACGACTTGGGCTCAAGAGGCCGAGGTAGTTGAAGAGGAAGCGGCTGTCGTTGAAGAAGCGGCCGAGCCTGCCGCTGAAGCTCCAGCAGCTGAAACCGTTGCGGAAGAGGAAACTCAGTCGACGACCGAAGACGCCGTCGAGTCCGAGGCCGCGGCGCCCGCCGCTGAGCCGACGGCGCCGGCGCTCATTGCCGCAAACACCTCCTGGATGCTGACGAGCAGCGCCTTGGTGCTGTTCATGACCGCTCCGGGCCTCGCGATGTTCTATGGCGGCCTGGTCCGTAAGAAGAACGTCCTCGGCGTCATGATGCAGTGCGTGTTCCTGATGGGGCTCATGACCGTCATCTGGTCGCTGTACGGCTATTCGCTCGCGTTCGGCGATCTTGATGCTAAAAGCAAGTTGAAGCCGTACATCGGCGGCTCGCAGTACGTGATGATGAACGAAGTCGCCCGCAGCTGGGACGAAGAAGCCGGGGCCCCCGTCGAGCACATGTGGCCTGATCCGGTCTCCGGTTGGTTGCCGCTGCCGGCTCACATGTTGTTCCAAGGGATGTTCTTCATCATCACCCCGGCCCTGATTTGCGGCGCCTTCGCCGAGCGGATGAAATTCAGCTCGATGGTGGTGTTCTCGGTTCTGTGGGGAACCATCGTCTACTGCCCGCTTTGCCACTGGGTGTGGGATGCGGGCATCTTAGGCTTCGCAACGACCGACTCGATCAAGGATGGCAGTGCAGTCGCGTGGAGCGGCGGCGCCCTCGATTTCGCCGGCGGCACCGTGGTGCACATTAGCTCCGGCGTGTCGGCCCTCATTTGCGCGTTGGTCATTGGCAAGCGTAAGGGCTTCGGCCACGACGATATGCGTCCGCACAACCTGACCTACACGGTGCTCGGCGCCGCGATGTTGTGGGTGGGTTGGTTCGGCTTCAACGCCGGCAGCGAACTGGCGAGCGATCACTTGGCGACGAGTGCGTTCGCAACGACCCACTTCTCGGCGGCCGCCGGATTGCTGGGCTGGGTGTTGTACGAATGGCTGACGCACGGCAAGCCGACGGTGCTCGGCGCCGCTTCCGGGTTGGTCGCTGGCTTGGTGTGCATCACCCCGGGCGCCGGCTTCGTGAACCTGATGCCCGCGTTGGCAATGGGCTTTGCCGCGGGCATCGTCTGTGCGTTCGCCTGCAGCAAGGTGAAGGGTGCGTTCGGCTACGACGATTCGTTGGATGCCTTCGGCGTTCACGGCATCGGCGGTACGCTGGGCGCGATCCTCACCGGCGTGTTCGCGACTCGCGCCGCGTGGAACATCGACAACGGCAACAAGCTCGGCTTGATCGAAGGCGAAAGCCGCGTCTTCATCGGCCAGATCGTCGCCGTCGTCGTCACGTGGGTGTTTAGCATCGTCGCCACGTTCATCATCCTGAAGGTGATCGACGCAGTGATGGGCCTCCGCGTCAGCGAGCAAGGCGAAGTGATCGGCCTCGATCAGAGCCAGCATGGCGAAGAAGGTTACATCTTCACCTAAGAGTTAAGAGTTGCGAGGAGCGAGTTTCGAGTTGGCGGAAGGGCGGCCATGCCCTTCCCCGCTCGTGACTCGCGACTCGAAGCTCGCAACTTTTCCACCAATCCACATGTTCTCTCGTTAGGGACATTTCACTATGAAGAAAATTGAAGCCATCGTGCGTCACCATAAGGTCGACGAGGTGAAGGAAGCCTTGATCGCCATTGGTTTCCAAGGGATGACGATTACTGAAGTCCGCGGCTTCGGCCGGCAACGCGGCCACACGGAAACGTACCGCGGGACGGAGTACACCGTCGACTTCGTGCCAAAGGTGAAGATCGAAATCGTCGTCGGCGACGAACTGCTCGACAAGGCGATTTCGGCGATCGTCACCGCCGCGAAGACCGGCCAGGTCGGCGACGGCAAGATCTTCGTCAGCAACCTGGCGGAAGTCGTTCGCGTCCGCACCGGCGAAACCGGCGCGGCGGCGATCTAGCCGCAGCTGATTGAAAGCCACCGGCTCTGCCGGTGGACGAAGTGCTCGCTTGCTGTACTTTTAGTGCGTCCACCGGCAAAGCCGGTGGCTTGCATGAGTCGGCACAGATTTCTGCGACAGCTATTACTGAGGGGCCCGTTCGTGATTCCAAATTACGGACGCGGCCCCTCTTTTTTGTCCATGGGGCCGGTTTTTGCGTCGAATCATCCAGAAAAGCCATTCCAGAAGCCTCGGCAGAGCCGGCGGGATATAATTGAAGCGGCGGCCTGCTCGGTTCGCTCGCCCTCCCCGCGATCGGCAACATTGGATTGGCTCACGTGATGAAGAAAATTGAAGCGATTGTGCGTCTCCACAAGCTGGACGACGTGAAGCAGGCCCTGCTCAACCTTGGCTTGCAAGGCATGACGGTGACCGAGGTTCGCGGCTTCGGCCGGCAACGCGGTCACACCGAGACGTACCGCGGCACGGAGTACCGCGTCGATTTCGTGCCGAAGGTGAAGATCGAGATCGCCGTGGCGTCGGAGCTAAGTCCGAAGGCGGTAACGGCGATCGTCTCGGCGGCGAAGACTGGGCAAGTGGGCGATGGCAAGATTTTCGTCACTGATCTCGCGGAGGTGATTCGCGTGCGGACCGGCGAGACTGGTTCAGCGGCGCTGTAGCCCCGGGCTCCGCCCGGGGGTTGCATCACGCGCGACCAAATCTACCGGAATAGCAGCCGACCCCCGGGCGAAGCCCGGGGCTAGCGGACTTGCTACGCGATCCCTTTGCGTACGGCCCAGACGGCTGCTTGCGTGCGGTCGGCGACGCCGAGCTTGCGCAAGATATGTTGCACATGCTCTTTGACCGTCTCGTAGCTAATATCGAGTGCTTGAGCGATTTCCTTGTTGCTCAGGCCAAGCGCGAGTTGCCGCAGCACTTCGCTTTCGCGGCGAGTTAGCGGGGCGTCGAAGTCGATCGTCGCCCGCGGCGTGGAGAGCGCCCCCGCGACGCGGCGGAGGCCCTCGCGCGACCAGAGCATATCGCCGGCAGCGGCGCGGTGGATCGCCGCGACGATTTCGTCCTTGCTGGCGCTCTTCACCAAATAGCCTGCAGCGCCGAGCGCCACGGCGCGGGCGATGTAGGTTGGGTTGTCGTACGAGCTGAACATCACAATCGACGAGCCCGGTAGCTCCGCCCGTAACTGACTCAGGACGCCGAGGCCGTCGACCCCCGGCATGCGAACGTCGAGCAGCACCACGTCGGGCCGGAAGCGGCGGGCGAGGCGAATCGCTTCGTCGCCATCGGGGGCGTCGCCGACGATTTCGATCTCGCGTACGTCATGGAGAAGGCTACGTAGTCCAGCCCGGATCACATCGTGGTCATCGGCGATGAGGAGACGAACAGTCATCGGACGAGCTACCTTCCTCTCCCGGAAGTGCGCCTCCTGAAAAGCGCGTTAGTCGACGCCGATCGAAGTGATGAGCAAATGCCGTACGCATACGGCCAATTTTTCGTGCAGCGAGCGCTGCGGGGGGCTGCATCTCCCGATGCTCGCCGCCCGATTCCTAAACCATATCAGGTTCGACGACCCTCGCAACAGAATTCGAGGAAATTAGGGGCTCTGGGCAGTTGCGGCGCTGGTCGCCAAACGGGCGCGCTGATCGATTTGCTAGCGGCTGTCTGAGTTTTTTTTCGTGGTCGCGCGCGTCCGCTCGGCATCTGAGCAACGCAGCGACGAATCACCGCTCGCGCGTTGAGAACCTTGCCGATGGCGACTCGCCGCCATCGGTCGCGGCTTGTCTCAAATCAAGCGGCGTCACGCGGCCGTATTGCGAGTTACCGAGCTTCGCGACGCTGCTGATTTACTGAACTTGTCAACTGCTTTACATCGACGCGATGATGACGCATACTCGGCACGGCATCGAGATGGTGAGCGCGACGCACAACGCCGCGCGAACGGATTCAACCTTTTCCCGTGCAGAGCCCTTCGCGAGATCGCGCGTTATGCCCACGCTGTCGATGAATGAAGTCACGACGTTCCGTTGGACGCTGGAGGAGGATGTACGTCGTTACGTCGCCGCTGGGTACGAAGGGATTGGCGTCTGGCGGCAGAAGCTTGCCGACTTCGGCGAAGAGGCGGGCGTCGACTTGATTGCCGAGTCGGGCCTGCGCGTGACGAACCTGCTGTGGGCCGGCGGCTTCACTGGGAGCTGCGGCCGGACGCCGGATGAGAGTATTCAAGACGCGATCCATGCGATTCGTCTTGCGGGCGCGCTCGGCGCCGGTTGTCTCGTGATCTATCCCGGCGGGCGGAACTTCCACATCTATCGGCAAGCCGAACGGCTGCTGCGAAGCGCACTCGATCAATTGCTCGACTACGCCGCCGACGCAGAAGTGGCGCTCGCGATTGAACCAATGCACGCCGCCTGCGCCGCCGACTGGACCTTTCTCACCGACGTCGAATCGACCGTCGCGTTGGTGGAGAGCTATCGCTCGCCGTTCTTGAAGCTGGCGTTCGACACCTATCACTTCGGTCACGATCAGGCCGTGCTGGCGAATTTGCCGGAGCTTGTGCCGCACATTGGCGTCGTCCATTTGGGCGATCGAATCGAGTCGCATTCGATCGATCAGTATCGCCAGCCGCTTGGCGAAGGACGGCTCCACATCGCCGAGATCGTGCGCGGGCTTGTCGACGCCGGCTACACGGGCGACTTCGACGTGGAACTCTCCGGTCGCGACGTTGAAGAGAACGAATACGACGATCTGCTGCGCGACTCGCTGAACTTCTTTGAACGCGTGCTGGCGCCGGTCGGCGGCGAGCGGAGTTAGAAGTCGCTGATGGCCCGCCCCCTCGTTGTGAACGCCGCGATCGAAATTCCGGCCGCTGAATTCGGCATCTCCTATGCACGCAGCGCCGGGCCGGGCGGCCAGAACGTCAATAAGGTGAACTCGAAAGCGGTGCTGCGGTGGCGGGTCGTCGACTCGCCGAGTCTGCCGGCGGCCGTGCGGCAGCGGTTCTTGCAGCATTTCGGCAGTCGCCTGACGAACGACGGCGAGATCGTCATCGCCAGCGACGAGCACCGCGAGCAACCGCGGAATCTGACGGCCTGCTACGATCGCCTGCGGGCGATGCTGCTGTCGGTCGTCCAGCCGCCGCGGCGGCGGATCAAGACGCGGCCTTCGCGCGGCTCGGTGGAACGCCGCATTGAGTCGAAGCAGCGGAATTCTGAAAAGAAGCAGCAGCGCCGCGGCGGATTCTCCGCGGAATAGTCGTGCTAGCGTCATTTGTCGCCGCTCCTCTCGCTGCGAATCAGTCTAGGCCGATTCTTGGTCGCTTGGTATGAAACCGCTCGGTCATTGGAAGACCGTGCGCGCAATGCGAGCTATCTCGGAGAGATCATGCGAAGGATCGTCGCTTCACTCGTCGTTTTACTGTCGTTCCCTGCCCTGGCGCTGGCTCAGCTCAATCCGCTGAACTACTCGGTGCTCGACAACGGATTGGGTCTCAACCCGATTCTCAGCGGCACGGCCACGGCGTCGATCGTCACCACGTCGACCTCGGCGACGTTCACTTACGGCACGACGGTGTACAACGCCGTGATGACGCCGCAGGTCAGCGGCCCCGATATCGCCGTCTTTACGTTTTCGAACATCAATCTCGGCGGCCTTGCCACGGCGCTGACAATCACCGGCACGAATCCAGTCGCACTGCTCTCGCAGCAGAACATTGTGACGATTCCGATCGCGATTAACGGCGGCAACGCGAACGCGGGCGTCGCCGGCACGGCAGGCGTCGGCGGCGGCGCCGGCGGGACGACGGGCCATGTCGGCGTTGGCACGACGGCGGGCGGCGCGGGCGTTTCGGGCGGCGGCGGCGGCGGCGGCTTTGGCGGGGCCGGCGGCACGGGCGCCGGCACGGGCGGCGGCGTCGGCGGTGCGGCGAACGTCGGCAGCTTGGTCATCGGCGGCAGCGGCGGCGGCGGCGGCGGGTTTAGCTCGGGCGGCGGCGGCGGCGGCGGTTTGGAAATTGGAGCCGTCAATTCGATCTCGCTTGGCGGCACGGTCGCCATCACTGCGAACGGCGGCAACGGCTCGGCCGGCGGCGCGGGCAACGGCGGCGGCGGCAGCGGCGGCCTCATCTATATTCACGGCAAGCAAGTCATTCCGCTCGCGTCGCAAACCATTTCCGCCAACGGCGGCACGGCGACCAACCAGGGCGGCGGCGGCGGCGGCGGGAAGATCATCATCGACGGTCTCCAAAACGCTGACCCCAACTCGCGCGGCGTCCCGATCGAAACGACGTTTACGGGCACCGTGATGCAAGCCAAAGGCGGTGCGTCGGGAACCGGCGGCGTCGGCGGAGCGGGCAGCATTGTGCTGAATCCTTCGCTGCCGATCGTCACCAATCTGAACATCACGCTCGACGGCCAGCCCATCACGCTCAACGGGACCGAAGTCAACTCGGGCGCCCGCGTGACCTACATCATTCAGCGCGACCTGCAGGTCGGCACGAACCAAAATGGCGTTCAACCTGGTCAGGCGCAGCTGGCCGTCAACGAACCATTGGCGGCGGACGCGAAGCTGTCGATCATGGCGTCGGGCGTGTTCAAGACGAACGCCTTCAAGCAAACCGTCGCGAAGCTGACCGGCAACGGCAAGCTGCAACTCGACGCCGGCGGCACGGTGTCGATCAGCAACAGCTCGACCATCGACTTCGATTTTACTGGCTCGATTGAAGGCACGGGGACGCTGGAGAAGGCGGGCAGCGGCACGCTCATTCGCCGGACGAACCTGCTCGTCCCCGGCACGGTGAACAACGCCGCCGGCACCCTCGCGATCGAAGGCGCCACGGTGAAAGCGGACACGGCGTTCACCAATGCCGTCGGCGCTACTTTGAAGTTCGACGGGCTGGGGAGCTCGATTGTGTCGCCGACGCTGACGAACGCGGGGCAGATCGTCGGCTCCGGTTCTGTCGCAGCTGATTTGACCAATCAGCCGACCGGCACGATCCGCCTGCTGGAGTCGGACTCGCAGCTTTACACGGGCGCTGTGAACACCAACTCGGGCAACATTAGCTTGCTGGGCGGCGTGATTCAGTTCACCAATCCTGTCACGAACTCCGCCGTCACCGGCGGCATGTCGGGGCGCGGCACGATGATCTTCGGCGGCACGGGGCTGACGAACGACGGCTTCCTGGCGTTCAGCGGCGGCAACTCCGATATCCTCGGCGACGTCACCAACAACGCAGGCGGCGCGGTGTCGACCGTCGGCCGATCGGTTAGCAGCTTCTACGGCGACTTCGTCAATCAAGGCACTGTGCTCACGGCGACCGGCGCCACCACGGTCTTCCTCGCCACGCAAACGGGCGGCGGCTCGTTTACCGGCGGCGGCACTGTCGAGTACTTCGGTCCCATCGTGCCGGGCAACAGCCCGGCGATGATTTCCTACGGCGGCAACGTCGTCTTCGGTCCGGCGGCGACGCTGAAGATTGAACTCGGCGGCACAACGCGGGGCAGCAAGTACGATGCGCTGAACATTGCCGGCAACCTCGCCGCGGACGGAGCGCTCGCAGTTTCGTTGATCAACGGCTTCGTGCCGTCGATCGGACAGACGTTCGACATTCTGAACTGGGGATCGCTGACCGGCGGCTTCTCGAGCATCACCCTGCCGTCGCTGCCGGGGCGGGCGTGGGATACGTCGCAGCTTTACCAAAGCGGCACGCTCCGCGTCGTCGCGCCAACGGTGAGCGGCGATTTCGACGGCAACGGATTCGTTGATTCGGGCGACCTGGTCGGCTGGAAGTCGAACTTCGGCATCACGAGCGGCGCCACGCGGGCCCAAGGCGACGCGGACGGCGACGGCGACGTCGACGGCGCCGACTTCATGGCTTGGCAGCAGACGTTCGGCCAAACCGTGTCGACCCCTGTGGCGGCGGCCGTGCCGGAGGCGAGCGGTTTGACGCTGGCCTTGCTCGCGATGCTGGGCGGCGTGGCAATGCGGCGGCGGTAAGCAGCGAACGGCTTTCTGTCGCATTTTGTCGCCTAGCGCGTTTTTGGCGACATAAATCCTAAGTCGTTCTACGCCGTAGAGTTTGGTTGTCGCTGCTGACGACAGTTTGCGTGCGTTGTGTTGGCCGAGATGATCGCGGCGGCTAAGTCGGCCAGCGACGTTGCCGACCCCCTCGGGCGTGAGCACGTCGATTTGATCGTCATGTCGCGTTGATGTCGCATTTCGCGTTTTTGGCGACATGAGGCGGAAGTTATTGTCACTGCAGGTGTTGTGAGCAACTTCATATGTGTCGGGCGTAGGCGACAGGCGACACGATAGCGCTGCTTGCCGTCTTCTAGCCCCGGGCTCCGCCCGGGGGTGAGTCCGCGGGCCGGTGAGCGTTGCTGTGAGTCGCGCGACCCCCGGGCGGAGCCCGGGGCTAGGATTAGGACGCGTTGGGTCGAGCGAAAGTGGACCCTCAGCTTCCGCACGCTCGCGCCTGCGAGGCGAGAGCATGGCGTTCAATTGCACGGCGATCGCGCAGTTGGCAGCCATGTAGTCCACCCTAGCGGATGGAGCGGCCGTTTCCCAGCCGTCAGTTTCTGCCACCCCCGGCGGAGGGGTGAGCTTAAACAAGGACAGCGCATCGTCGCGGAGCGTCGGCATGCGGTGCAGCGGTTCGCGCCTAGCTTCATTCGTATGGCTCCCCTAGCGATAGGATCATGGCGTCGTGCGGTACGGTTAGGGGCCGTACCACTCGACGTCGCATTTGGGGTTCGCTCGCTCGAAGTTGAGCACCTCCTCGGTGGTAACGTCATTCGCTGACAGATCGACGTCGGTTAAGTGGGGCATTTGCGCCAGGTATTGAAAAACGTCGCTCGTCACTTTCGTCATCGAGATGCCGAGGTCTTTCAGCTGCTGGCAGTTGATCAGCGTCTCGACGCCGGCGTCGGTCACAGCGGTATCGTAGAGATCAAGTTCTTCCAGATGCGGGTGGCGTGAGAGAAACTCCAGCCCCTGATCGGTGACTTTGGCGCCTCGCAATCCTAGCTTTTGCAAATGCGGCAGCGCGGCGAGGTCGTGCAGAAACGCATCGGTGAGGCCAGTGGCATTTAGTTGCAGGAAATCCAAGTTTTTCATCTGAGAGAGCGTCGGCGCCGATGCGTCGGTGATTCGCGTGGACTGGAGCCATAGCCTGCCGAGCGGCAGATGAGCGATCTTTTTTAGGTCGTCGTCATCAATTGCGGCGCTGCTCAGATCGAGTTCGTGTAACTCCGATAAAACTGCGATGTGCGCGATGAGTTCATCGGCGGCGCTGGCGTTTCTCAAGTCGACGCTAACCACCGACCCGCGAAGGTCTGAGGCAAACCAGTCATCCACCCAGGAAGACGAACCGGGCGCCATTCGCACCTTACCGCCCGCTGCTTCGATGGCCGCGACTGCGGCCCGTCGCTGGCGCGCGCCATGTGAATACCACGCGAGGGCGACGCTGACGGCTGTGATCGCGAGCAAGAGCGACCGCAGGGAAACTTTGAGCCAGCGTTTTGGCGGGCGCGTCATGTTGCTTGCTCACAGGCTCAGACTCGGCGAGGGGTGGTGTGCGCGCTCCCCGGCGGGAGGCGCCTGACGGTACGAGGCGATCAGCATAGCAAATGCGCCTTGCGGCTGCGCCGCCCGGGTAGGCTGGACGCCAACCCGGGCTACCCGATACCCGGGTTACCTAGTGAGCTGTTGTGTATGTAGGTGTCGTTAATCGGGGCGCCGGCGTTGCGTGCTTGGACGGCAATCGTTGCGATCGCTCTAAGCGGCTCCATCCGATTTCGGCCGGCGAATTCCCGTCGCGCGCCTGTTTGTCCAGCGCCGCAACCGGTCCAGCTGTGCTGGTTGTGAGGTTCGCGCCGCCCTCCTCCGCCCCGCCTAGCGAATCAGTTTGCCGCTGGAAAATAGGGCGACTATGATGCCAGCATGGTTTGTGCGCGGAGGCGACTCGCTGAGCGACTCGGTGGTGCAAACCGTTCGGCCGGGGGGCCGAGAGCTCGTTCGAGCGTTGGTCGCGCAACCTGTCGCGGTTTTCTATGCGGAGTGATCGTTCGTCATGCTGACTCATCTTCTACTGCGGTTGACCCTTGTCGGCGCCGAATGGGTGCTGTGGGTGTTGGTGATCTTGAGCTTCATCAGCATCGCGCTGATCGTTGATCGCTGCATCTACTTTTATATGCGGAAGATTAACTCCGACGAGTTGGCTGAGCAGCTTGAACAACGTTTGCAACAGGGCGACGTGCGCGGGGCGTGGGACCTGGTGAAGGATAACGAGGCGATCGAGTGCCAGGTCGTTGCGGCAGGGTTGCCGGCGCTGCGGCGCGGGGCGACGGCGTGCGGCGAGGCGATGCTCGCGGCGAAGTCGCGGTTGCGGCCGGTGGTCGACGCCCGACTGTCCATCTTGGCGACCATTGGCAGTAACGCTCCGTTCGTCGGGCTGCTCGGTACGGTGCTCGGCATCGTCAAGGCGGCCCACGACCTTTCGGGCGCCTCGGACGGGGGAGCTGGCGATCCGAACGCCGTGATGGCGGGCGTGTTCGAGGCCCTCGTGGCGACCGCTGTCGGTCTGTTCGTCGCCATTCCGGCGGTCGTTGGGTTCAATCTGCTGCAACGCCGCGTCCGGAATACGATGGCGAACGTCGATTCGCTGGCTCACATGGTGCTGGCCAATGTGCGGGTCGAGGGCGCCAAGAAAGGCCCAGGCTCGGAAATTCCAGCTGCTCCGCCGACGCCGACCGGTAGAATATAGGGCCCCGGCGGCCCGTTGGCGTGCATGTTCTACTCTGTTCAATCATACTGAGGTCTAGAGACCATGGGTGCTTCGGTCGGTTCGGGCTTCTCGGACGAAGACGACTCGGTGATGAGCGACATCAACGTGACGCCGCTCGTCGACGTCGTGTTGGTGCTGCTGATCGTGTTCATGATCACGGTGCCGGCGATCGTCGCTTCGGCGCCGATTAAGGTCGACTTGCCGGAGTCGGGCTCCGTGGAGGTGGCGAGCGAGTTGCCGCCGATTACGGTGTCGGTGAGCCGCGGGGCCGACGGCGGCGTCGCGTTGTTCCTAAACGACACGCAAACCGACGAGGCGAAGCTGCGGACGATGATCGACGAGATGGGACTCGCGCGCGACAACCAGCGGGTGAATCTCGCGGCCGATCGGGATATTGCGTACGGCGAAGTGATTCGCGTGATGGATTTGTTGCACGAGCTCGGTTTGCAGAAGATTGCCGTCGACACGAAACATGTCGGCGGTCGGTAGATTGATGTCGGTTCAAGCCTTGAATTCCGCCGAAAGCCGCCTCGCTTCTGCGGCGGCGGTGCGCGCGGACGCCGGCGCGCAGCGGGATGAAAGCGGGCAGCGGGACGACGACGAAGCGTCGCGTCGCGGTTCGTGGTTCAGCATCGAAGCGGCGCCGCCGTGGCTGGTCTCGATGATCAGTCACATGGCGATGATTCTTGTGCTCGGGCTTGCCTACCAGGCAGCGCCGAAAGACGTTGGCGTGGAGCTGACGATCAACCCAGGCGATCCGGGGCTGACCGACTTCGACGCGGGCGGCGGCGGCAACGGCGGCGACGGCTTGGGCCAGCCGCTCGACGAGATGCTCAATAGTGAGATGGATAACCTCGACGTCGGCGCTGCGGAGGTGCCGATCGAGGGCGAGACCCTCACTGATATGGCCAACCCGCAGTTGGAGTCGCTGATAGGCATGGCGGCGCCTGACGCGGAGTTTCGCGAATCGTTTGCCGCGAACGCGGGCTCGCTGCTTGCTTCGAGCGGCGGCACGATTGAAGGGACCGGCACAGGCGACGGCGGTTCAGGCACCGGCACCGGCGGCGGGCATGGCGCCGGCAAAGGGACCGGCACCGGCGATGGCGAAGGGCCGGGCCACGCTTACACGAGTATGTTCGGCCTCGCGGGCGAAGGGGGGAACTTCGTTTACGCCTTCGACCGTTCGCAAAGCATGAACTCGGTCTTCACCTATCAGATCGACGGCGACCGCAGCCTGACGGTGACGCCGCTTGAGGCCGCCAAGAACGAACTGATTCGCAGCCTCGGCGATTTGAACGAAGGGTGCCGCTTTCAGATCGTGTTCTACAACGACATCGCGGTGATGTTCGGCGGCGCCCCGACGATGTACACCGCCACCTACGAGAACAAAGAGCAAGCTAAGTCCTTCGTTGAGAACATGAAGGCCGAGGCGAACACAAATCACAACATCGCGCTCGAAAACGCGCTGCAGTGCAACCCCGATATGATCTTCCTGATGACCGACGGCGAAGCGAAGGACGATCCTTCGCCGAGCGACGTGCGGCGGATCGTGCGGCATTGCAAGAAGAACAACATCAAGATCAACGTCGTCCATTTCTGCTTCGAGATCCGCGAGAACTGCTCGCTGATTCAGCTGGCTGAGGGAACCGGGGGCCAGCACCGCTTCGTGACGTTGCGCGAGCTGGCGCACCAGAAGATGCAGGCGGATCGCGGCACGCCGACGCTGCGGCCGGTGGAAGCACTGCCTTCGCTGGATTAAAAGCCACCGGCTCCGCCGGTGGACGCAGCGAAAGCGACGCAGGTTAGCACTTCGTCCACCGGCAGAGCCGGTGGCTTCAATGGGACTGGCGGGGCTCGGTCCACGTGCTGAGCATCACCTCCTCTCTTTGGTGTGCGATTTCTCGCCCATGCGACGTGTTCTCTACATCGCGGCGTATTAAATCGAGTAAGATATCGCCAAGGACGTTGGCGGGAGGCAGGCTCGCAATCGCGGGGCGTCGCGCCGACGCTTTCACGGAGGCGCGGGAGATGTACCGACTGTTGGCCGCAGGATGGCTTTGCTTAGCAGCAGTATCGGCAGGCTGTTCATCTCCGGCCAGCGAGGCAGCTTCGTCCCCTCCCCCGCCGGGACGCGATGAGCGGTTTGATGATTTGCTGCAGCTGCATGCCGGGCTGACGGCCGACGAGCTGCTGGCCGCCGCGCCGGCGCGGGAATATCTACCGAAGCTCTCGTTCGATCCCGTCGAGGCGCCGTTTTTCGAGGAGACTGTCGAGCGACTCAAGCTCACCGCGGCGGAGACGACGCGGCTGCGAGAGACGGGGCTCGTCTCGATCGACCATGGGCAGCGGTACAGCTTTGGCTCGATGTACTTCGCCATTTATTCGAATGATCTGCCGGTCCTGGTGACGACCGACTCGATCTTGCACGCGATGCATCGCTCGTACGTCGATTTGCTCAAGGAGCTGGAGCAGACACTATTCACCGATTTGCTGGAAACCGTGCTCTCGCAGTGCCATGCGGAACTGGGCGCCGAGTCGCGACAGCGGGGCGAATTGGCGCTCAACGAGGCCGACGTCGATTTGTATCTAACGGTGGCGCGCAACCTACTGCAGGGGGCCGGAGCGCCGACGGGACCGCAGACGACGCCGCATGCCGATGCGTGGGACGGGACGTTGCTGGTCCACTCGCAGTTGGAACAAGACGAGGCAGCCCTGGAGATCCTAAAACTTGTTCAGACGCTGCGCTTGCAGGATCCGGTGCAAAATGCTTTTACGGAGATCTACGGCGGCAAGCGACCGATCGACTATTCGCAGTTCAAGCCGCGCGGGCACTATGCGCTCTCCCCGTGGCTGTCGCGGTATTTCAGAACGATGATGTGGCTGGGGCGGGCCGATACGGGGTGGAGCGTGCTGCCTGTCGATCCGCAGTCGAGCCTGAAGATCGATTCCGCGCGGGAGTTGCGCAACAGCGTGCTGCTAACGCAGTTGTTGGAGTCGAGCGGCGCTAAGGTACGGTTAGAGCAGATGGATGAGATGCTCGACTTCTTCGTCGGGGCGAGCGACAACCTGATGCCGGCTCAGACGGCGCATTTGTTGGAGCGACGGAGAATCACTGAACTGGGCGATCTTGCTTCTGCCCAGGCGGTGAGCGAACTGCAGGCGGCACTGGCGAGCGGCGAGTTCGGGACGCAGCAGATTCAATCGCAAACGCTTACCTCCGACCCGGGCAACGAGCGGAAGGTTGAAACTCCGAGTCTATTTCAGATGTTCGGCCAGCGGTTCGTGATCGATTCTTTTGCGCTGTCCAAAGTGGTGTTCGACGAGATTTTGTACGAACGCCAGAAGATGAAGCGGATGATGCCGATGGGGCCCGACGTCGCCTATGTGCTGGGGAACGACGCGGCGCTGCCGCTGTTGACCGAGGAGTTGGAGCGATGGCACTACGCGCCGAATTTGGCGGCCAGCCGGGAATATGTCGCCAATCGGCCGAGCAGTTTTTGGCGGGCGAGTCTTTATAACGTGTGGCTCGACGCGTTGCGGCAACTCGACGACGCGCCGCCGGCGGAGGGGGCGTTTCCCGAAGTGATGCAGACGGCAGCGTGGCAGCGGAAGCAACTGCAGACGCAACTCGCCTCGTGGTCGGAACTGCGACACAACATGCTGTTGTATGCGAAGCAGTCGTACACGAGTCGGGAGCGGTGCGAGTATCCCGCCGGCTATGTAGAGCCGTATCCAGAGCTATACGGACGCATCAAGTTCTTTGCCGCTGAAGGGGAACGCTTGCTGCAAGCTGCCGACTACAGCGCGCCTGGATCGCATGGTTCGCAACTGGCTCAGCTCAAAACGCAGCAGATTGAATTTCTGCGAAAGATGGCGATGACGATGACGCGGCTGGAAACACTCGCACGCAAGGAGTTGGCGGCCGAGCCGTTTAGCGATGAAGAATCGACGTGGCTGAAGAAGGTGATCGATGCCCGCGGCGTCGGGAGCGGCGCTCCGTATTACGATGGGTGGTATTGCGACTTGTTCTATAGCGGCGGTCAGCGAGCGGCGGAATGGGATCCGACCGTTGTCGACGTGCATACCGACCCTAATTCAGGTAACGTGCTGGAAGTCGGCGTCGGCGACTGCAACTTTCTGGTCGCGGCGATCGATAACGACGGCGATCGGATGATTTACGTCGGGCCGGCGTATTCGTATTACGAGTTCCAACGTCCGGCTAAGGAGCGATGGACCGATCAGGAGTGGCAGCAACTCCTCGTCGGCGAAGAGCGGCCGTTGCGGCCGGAGTGGGTTGATGCGTTCCAGATGCCGATAGTGAAGCGAGAGTTGGGTCGCGTGGGGCGTTAGGGGGTCGCAGCGCTTTAGCCCCGGGCTCCGTCCGGGGGTGACGCCACGCACGGCTAAACTCGCCGGAATGGTTGCCGATCCCCGGGCAGAGCCCGGGGCTACAAATGCTCAGCTGGCGATTTGTCGGCAATCAGCTTAGGATGTGCGACTGGCGCCCGTTGATGCAATCAATAGGCGCGCCGCGTCCTCTTCTTATGTTGCTCGCCACGTCAGACTTCAAACGCTGGAGACTGTATGCGTCATTCATTCTTGCGTGGTCTGGTCGCTCTTTGCGGCGTCGCTTGGCTGCTGCTTGCCACGGCGAACCTCAATGCCAAGACGCTCGGGCGGCATGGCGCTGGGTGGCTGGAGGAGATCGACGGTTATCTGGTGCTTCACCTCGAAGGGACTCATCGCGAGATGGGCGTGCAGCATGGGAAGTTGCTCGGCGATCATATTCGGCAGAACGTCGACTACCTCGTGCGTCAGAAGGGGGACGAAGCGATTGCGGAACTCGGGCCGATTGCGATCAAGCCGAACGCCGTCATCTCGCAGATCGTCAACATTCAACGGCAACATGTGCCGCAGAAATATTGGGAAGAACTTGAGGGGCTGGCCGAGGGAACGAGGCTGCCGATCGAGGAAGTGCAGGCGGCCAATTTTATTCCCGAGCTGTTTCATTGCAGCGGCTTCGCGCTGATGAACTCGGCGACGAAGGATGGGACGCTGTATCATGGCCGCGTGCTCGACTACGGCGTCGATCTCAAGCTGCAAGACCATGCGGTGCTGATCGTCGCGAAGCCAAAGGGGGGGATTCCGTTCGTCAACGTGACGTATGCCGGGTTCATCGGCTCGGTGACGGGGATGAACGCCTCGCATGTGTCGATCGGCGAGATGGGGGGCAAGGGACTCGGCCAATGGAACGGCGTGCCGATGGCGTTCCTGGTCCGCGAGGTGCTGGAGTCGGCCGGCGATTTGGACGAGGCGGTGGCGGTGTTCCGCGATTCGCCGCGGACGTGCGAATACTATTTTGTGATCGCGGACGGCAAGTCAAACCGGGCAGTCGGCATGGAGGCGGGAGCGAAGCAGTTCAGCCTTGTGCAGCCGAACACGAGCCACCCGCTACTGCCGCGGCCGGTGAAGGACGCGGTGCTGCTGTCGGCTGGCGAGCGTTACCATCACTTGGTCGATCGAACGGAGGCGAAGTGGGGCGAGTTCACCGCTGAGGACGCATTGCGGTTGATGGATCGCCCGGTGGCGATGAAATCGAACTTGCACAACGCGTTGTTCGAGCCGAAGTCGACGAAGTTTTGGGTGGCGAACGCGAATGCCAAGGGTGAGCCGGCGGCGGAGCAGCCGTACCATGCGTTTCAGCTGAGCGAGTTGCTGGAGCGGAAACCGTGACGGCGAGATGGGCTTCGCATGTGTGCCGCTGGCATCTTGCCAGTGAGAAGTGCCGAGCGAGTACCCGCTGCTGCACTGGCAAGATGCCAGTGGCGCCCATCTAAGAAGCGGTTTGCGGCGAGATTGCGAGTTTTTGGGCGGGGCGAGCGAGTTGACTCGCGAGAAACGCGGCCTAGTCTGTGGGAGTGGCGTCCGCATGTAGCGATGGCGCCGCCTGCGCGATCCGCTTTGGCGGGTTAGCTTCCGCCCCTATATCCGCCCCAGCCATGCCGCCGCCGCCGCCGCTGTACTCGATTCGCTTTTCGCGCGAGCTGAGCAACGATACGGCGCGGCTGCACAATCTCGCGGCGGGCTTGCTCCGCCGGCCCGGCGTGCGAGCAGTCGTGATCGATCGCTCGCAACTCGAAGCAATGCTATTGCCGCAACGCGGGGCCGAGGTCGTACTCGAAGACGGCGGCGCGCACCACGACGCACTGGCAGCGGATCAGATTGCATTGGCCGCGGATGGCGCAACGGCGGCCGACGAGATCATTCACTGGCAAGACACTCAGGGCGAGACGCTCTACTGCGTGCGGGCCCAGGAGCTAGCGACCGGTTGGCGGCGCGCGGCGCTCATGTTGCTGACGGCCGTCGCGCTGGTGCTGGCGCTGTTCGGCGTCTTGATCCCCGGACTGCCGACGACGCCGTTCGTGCTGCTGGCGAGTTACGGCCTGATGCGCACCTCGCGGCGGTGGCACCGGTGGTTGCTCGACAGCCGGCTGTTCGGCGGCGTGCTGCGCGACTGGCATTTGCACCGCGGCATCCGTGCCCATGTGCGAGTGAAGGCGCTCGCGCTGCTGGCGATTGTCGTCGGCGTCACGTGCTTTTGGCCGACGATGCCTCTCGGGGTGAAAGCGATCGTGCTTATTGGCGGCCTGCTCGGCGGCGCTTACGTGTGGCGGCTGCCGACCGCCGTGATGCCGGGGCGTGCGGCATAGAAGCCACCGGCTCCGCCGGTGGACGCAGCAAAAGGGCGGCTATTTAGCAGTTCGTCCACCGGCAGAGCCAGTGGCTTTTATGGTTTTGCTACTCGGTAGGCGTCACGCGCGACGATCTCTAGCGTTGTGATAACCGACCCCCGGGCGGAGTCCGGGGCTAGGATGCGCGGCGGCGGATGAATAGTGGGGCGGCAACAAACGCCAGGACTGCTGCGGCGGGTTCTGGGACGACCTGGATGCCGAAGCTCGCGTCGGCAGTGAGGCTGCTCGCCGCGATCGACGCGGTGCGGTAGTAGAGCTTCAGCCCATTGAGATTGAGCGTTGAACCTTCGTTGACGACGAGATGGTCGACGTAGAGGGCGTTCGGCAGCGTGCCGCCCGCCTGATTTTGAAACAGGTCGACCAGCGACAAGCTGGCTGGTTCGACGCCGCCGATGACGAGCGTGTCGATGGAGAAGTTCTGGTAAAAGCCGGCGAGCGTGGGGCCGCGATCTACGCCTGCGGCTTCGATGGTGGCGATGATGTCACTGCCGCCTTCGAACATGAGCGTGAGGTTGTTCAGCCCGGCAACTGCTTGCGGATCGGTCGCGTGGATGGCCACGCTATTGCCGGTGACGAGCGGGTAGTCGATGTTGCCAATGTTATCCGGCCGAGTGAGCCGGATCGTCGAGCCCGCCGCGGCGACGAACTCGGCGCCGCTGCCGAGCAGGAATTCGCCAGCAACTTCCACCTGGGCGTCGGCGTCGAGAATGGCGAAGTTGCCGGAGGGCTCCAAGACCGGCTCGCGGAATCCAACCTGCAGCCTGCGGGCCTGCAGGCTGCCGCCTGATAGGACGTAGCGGCTGCTCTCGCCGAAGATCTTGAGTTCGCGGACGACGACTTCGCCGCCAGTTTGGATCAATTCAGAGCCGTACGATCGACCCCCGGAGTTCAAAGTAATCCAATCAGCGTTTAGCCGTCCGGCATGCATTTCGTAGCGGGCGGTGCCGGCTGAGCTTGGCCAGGGAACCGGAAGCAGCGGCTCGGAGTAGAAGCCGTCGTCCTGCGATGAACGATAGTCCAGCAATGAGAAAGACGTCGGATTGAAGTCGAGCATGCGGACGGAGACGGTTCCCCCGCGCTGCGTCATGCTGTGGAGAGGTTCTTCCGAGCCAAGGAGAGGGAAGCCTAGTGCTGCATTGCCGACGTCAATAACATCGACGGCGAGCGTTCCACCGCTGATTTCATAGCGACCGTTGGTAATGCGGAGCCGAGAGGTTTCGACCGAGCCTGCCGTTTGACGAGCGAGGCCGGGAGTGACTTGAGGGTAGATAAAGATGCGGGGCCAAACGCCGGTAATTGGATCCGTCGTGAGCGGAGAGAAGTCGACTGTGCCGTAGACGTTAATCTGGGCCGCCTTGAGCGATCCGTTGCGAATGACGGTGCGGTCGTCCGGCACATTCAGCATGCCGTCTCCCAAATTGACTTCGCCGCCCGCCTTTAACTCAAGCCCGTTGAGATTGATCGCAGCCAGGATCTGCTGACTGGCGAGCAGCTTGCCGCCGACGATCGCATGATCCGTGATGGTCCCGCGCCCTTCGACCGTGCGATTGGCCGGAATCGAGAGGTCGTCGCCCGTGAAGTGGACGAGGCCGGCTGTGGAGAACTGCCCAATGTTGGCCGCCACGTCGTACCCGGCGGGGAAAATTGTCAGCGAATTGGGGCCGACGTTAATCTTGGCATGCTCGGCATTCTTCGGCGCGTGGGCGAAGTTGACGATCGCCGAGCCAGCGGAAAGCGTGACGCTGCTGCCGGCGAAATCGAAGTCGTCGTTGGCGTGCAATCCTGACTCGACGCGCAACGAACCTGCGGCGAACTCGTAGCGGGCGTTGCCCGTGAGTTCCAGGTAGTCGGTGCGGAGCGAGCCGCCGGTTTGCAACACAGTTCCGCTGTTGTCGATGACGAACTCGGCGGTAGTGAGCGAACCGCCCGACAGCTCGTAATGCCCGCGCGAAGGCACGGTGGGAAGCAAGACCAGATTCTGGGAGAAGTCAGACGCGGGCGAGACTGGTTGCGGGAACAGCCCGCCGACCGGCTCGTCCGATTCGTGCAAGGTGGCGAAGTTGGAGTAGCTGCCGCCGACGGTGAGTCGGCGTTCGATTTCGACGATGCCGCCCGTTTGGCGGAAGTCGCCGACGCCACCGGTTCCGACTTGAATATTCGTGGAGGAGACGCGACCGCCGGCGAGGTTGTACTCGCCGCGACTATAGTCATCGGGAGTCTGCGCGGCAGGCATCGAATATTGAGTAAAGATGAAGAGCGTTGAGCCGAGCGTGACGTCGTTCGCGTCGACATGGCCGCCAATTTGATCAACGCGCCCTGTCCCGTAGTTCTGGCCCAAAAAAAGTCCTTGGGCATCGACGCGGCCGCCGTTAATCGTTAAGCGGCCGGTGGATTGCGGTTGGGAACCAAGATGGATTCCGTACGCGGCGTCGAGCGTTCCTCCTTCGAGGACCAACTCGCCATGTTGAGAGAGGCCGATTTGAATGCTTTGCACTCGGCCCGTTCCCCCTGAAATCCGCGCGATGCCGCCGTTGTCGATCGTCGCGTTGGGGGGGATCTGGGGGTGTTGCGTCACGGCGGGAACACCGTTGGTCCAATTAGCTGGTTCGAACCAATCGCCCGCCTCGCCCGCGGGGCCTTGCCATTCCGTGGTGTCGTAAAAAGAGGCTGCGGCAGGTTTCAAGCAGCAACTGCCGAGCAGAAAGCAACAAGCGACGCCGAACAGTCGAGGCGAGCTAGCAATCTTCATGAATGATCCCGATGAGCGAGCAGAGCGAATCGAGGCTAATGGAATCGGCGGCATTGCGTCCGTGCGGCCAAAAGCTGCAGAATAGTAGCCGTAATCCCGTTCAATCGGTATGGCAGGATTTCTGGCGGGATCGCACGGAAAATCCATAAAAAGAGTCGAAAAATGTGTCGCCGTGCGGGGCGGATCGCGTAACGCGATTCGAGTGCGCGGTTTACGCTAAACGCGTTGAATGTGAAAGTGTGAGCGATGGCCTACGACGAACTACTCGCACGCCGCGTCAGGCCGTTCCTGGCTGGATATCCTGGCTTCTCTGAGAAGCGGATGTTTGGGGGAATAGCGTACTTTCTCGACGGCAATTGGTGCATCGGCATCTTTAAAGAGTCGATGGTCGTGCGCGTCGGGCTGGAGGATTACGAGGCGGCGCTCCAGGAACCGCACGTCACGCCTTTTGGTTCGGAGGGGCGGACGATGCGCGGGTGGGTGATGGTCGATCCGCTGGGGCTGGAGGATTTGCCGGCGGTTCGGGCGTGGGTCGAGCGAGGGGCGGCGTTTGTGGAGACGTTGCCGCCGAAGGAGTGAGCGTGGCGTGCCACTCGCGCGAATGGGGTAGCACCGACGCTCTGGCGCAAGCAACTTGCCACTACTCGTCGGTAATGCCGCCAGTGCGTCGGTGTTGCCAGCGGCAATCGGAGGGCGAATCGGCTTGCCTTCTGTCGCTGGCGCGACCCCGACACGCGGCCGGCAGCGCGTTCGTGAATAGCGGGTTGGTCTCGGCCGAGTGTCGGGCCCACCCAGGGGGTGCGTTCTTTCGAGACGCCCAATTCGGGGCGTTTTCGATCGATGCTAGCGACTAGGCCTCGCGGCGGCTTATCTTGCTGGTATCCGATAACTCGTGACCGCGAGCATGGACGGGACCGCTGCGGCAGAGGCTTTTCTAAATTAGGCGTCGTGTTGACTCCGGCGAAGGGGAGAACGCGACGTTAACTGCGTGGCGCGACGCCGCGTCGAACGATCTACGGGAATAGATCGCTCGATCTTTGCTCGCTTGCCGCTAAGGAGGAATCGGCCATGTTGTCTCACTCGATGCGGAGCGATGTTCGCGCCGCCGCCCAGGCCGCGTGTCTGGAGCATCAGATTCTCGACCATGTGAAGCAAGCCCTGCGCGTGACGCTGCAGTGGAAGGCGCCGGCGTTTGGGCTGTCGCGCAAGTTGTCGAGCGTGCAGTTCACCACGAAGTCGTTCATGCGGCATCTGGATCGGATGATGGAGCTGGAGGAGGTCGAGGGGTACATGGAGGCGGTGCGGCATGACAAGCCGAATCTCGAAGCGCGTGTGCAGCGACTTGAATTGCAGCACGACGAGTTCCGCGATTTGATCGAAGAGCTGCAGCCGGAAGTGGCCGCGCTCGCCGCTCTGCCCGCCGCGCGGGCGCAGGTGGTGTGCCATCGGCTGATCGACTTCTTGAACCGCGTTGATCAGCACGACGCCGATGAAATCGAGTTGCTGCAGCAATCGCTCGCTTGCGACGTGGGGGGCGAGGGCTGACTCCCCTACTCTGTACCGCGACGCGGCCTTTCTGACGCTGAAAAACAGCGATCATAAGGCCGGTATGCGCGTGGCTCGCCTCCGGAGGGGGAGCGATCTACAATGTGAGTGGCCGAGGGATTCTCTCGGCGACCGCATCGTTCACTCCCTGAGAATTGTCCCCGCCATGCCTCGTTCGTCCCGTTCCAACAACATCGATCGCCTGCTGCGCGAGTGGTCCTTTGAGCCAGGCCGGCCAGTAGTGCGCCGTGTCGTCGGCGAGGACGGCCGCGAGCTGTTGCAGATGCGCGTCGATATGGGGCTGCTGCAGCTGGAGACGACCGCCCGGCCGGACGGGGCGACGCCTGAAGGCTTCCCGACCTATTACGATTACCTCGTGTCGGCGGCTTTTCAGGAAGGGACGGAGTTCGCGCTGAACGCCGAACGGCAGCAGGAGATCGACCGCGAGTTCGTGCAGTTCTACCACCGGCGGATCTGCTGGTTGAGCCTCAACGAATACGAGCGGGCCGCAGAGGATGCCGACCACTCATTGAAGCTGATGGATTTCAGCACAGCCAACTCGGAAGATCGCGATTGGGCGATGCTGCACGAGCAGTACCGGCCGTTCGTGTTGTTCCACAAGGTGCAGGCCACGGCGCTCACCAAGTTGCAAGACGACGAGCCGGAGGCGGCGGTCGAGGTGATTGGCGCCGGGCTACAATCGTTGGCGGCGATTTTTGCTCGTCACGGGGCGGAGGAGCATTACGAGGAAGACTTGTTCGTGGTGAAGCTCCGCGAGATGCAGGAGTCGATCAAGTCGCAGTTCCATCTCGGCCCGACGCTGGCCGAACAACTGGCCGATGCTATAGCCACTGAGCAGTACGAACTGGCGGCGAAGCTGCGGGATCGGCTGGCGCGGAAGGCGGAACGTAAGCTGTAAAGCTAATGACGAATGACGAAATCCGAATGACGAATGGGGAAGCGTAGGCTCGCCATTATCATTCGTCATTCGCTCATTCAACCGTAGCGCGGCTTGCTTTGCCGTTTTTTCAAGTTCTTGGCAAATGTTCACCGGTTGGGTGTACACGCCCTCACCTTCGGTACTGCCAGCATCTGACGTAACTCCTTATGGCGTTTGCATCTGCCGCTTGGCAGACGACGCCCCTAGAGAATCGGCACGGGTAGTGCAATAGAGCCTTCCGTGTCAAACGCGGCGTGTCGGCCGCAGGAATCTCATCTACAAGGGAGTGTGTCTCATGTTGGTTCTCACCCGGAAGCAAGGCGAACAGATCAAGATTGGCGACAACGTGGTCATCACGGTGGTGCGGACCAAGGGCAAGGGAGTTCGTCTCGGGATTCAGGCCCCGTCGCATGTGCCGGTGCTGCGTGGCGAGATTGCCCGCGCCATCGAGGTGGAAGTGAACCAACAAGCGGAAGTCGCTGAAGATTCGGTTGACGAACACGACGACGACTGCGACCACGATGCTTGGCCGTCGAGCGAGTTATACACGGTCGTCCACGCGGCTGGCCTGCGGGTGTCGCCGGGCGACGTGCTGGGAGCTCGCGGCGGTCGCGGTTTGCTGCGGCAGATGGTGGCGGCCCGCGGGGAGTGAGCCGCGAGTCACAACGCACCTGAGCGGCGCGAAGCGCGAGTATCCCCCCCAGAAGACTCGACCGTTGGAATGCACCTTGGGCTGAGTTACTTCGTCACCGTCGCCGGCAACGTTGCCACTGGCCCTGGCAGTTGCGGCGGCGATTGGCCGACGGGCGTTGCGACCTCGGCGTCGGCGTACTGCACCGCCCCGCCGTAGGGGAAGTTCTGCAGATCGGCGATGTGCTGCATCAGCACGCGGCGGACTTCGAGGATGCTCTGCGGGTGGCGGTGAACCGTCATGTGATCGGCGGGGACCACGATCTGCGAGGAGACGTGGTCGAGCTGAGCGCTGGCGAGCGAGACGACGCCGTCGCCCTCGCCGGAGAGCCACATCGAGACCTGGTTCGTCACCCCTTCGTGCGGCGCCTGGCCGACGATGTTGTGGTACTTCACCCAAGGGCCGGCTGGGGCTTCGAGCAACACCGGCAGGAACGTCGACTTCGGCGAGAGTGAGTCGATGCTGTTGGTGATGTTGATTGGCGCCGTGTTGCGGAAGTATTCGGGGTTGCGCGTGGCGAGTTCCGTGCGGCCATTCATCAACGCGGTGGGGACGTGAATCAGTTTGCGGCCGAGCCACTTCGTGAAGTCGTTGGAGAATTCGCTGCCGCGGTGCGGCGTGCCGATGGTAACGACGCGGCGAATCGACGGGTTCGGGTCGAAGAAGAACGTCGACGCCAACTGGTCGCGGATTTCAGGGTCGGCCTGTAGCTCGGCAAATGGTTTGTCGCTCATCGTGCGCCAGAACTCGTTGCCGCTGTTGACTGTTTGCAGCTTTGAAACGAGGCCGCCCATGCTGTGGCCGACGAGGATCGTTTGATCGAGCGCCGGCGACTTGCGACCTGGATCGAGCTTGGCCCGCATTTGCACGAGGTCTTCACGCATCTCGGCAGCGCTCTGCCAGAAGGGTTGGCCTGACGGGTAGAGGTAGAACCAGAATTGGTAGTGCTCGCGAATGTAAGGATCGCTCCGCAGGTCGTTGAACATCTCCATCCAAGTGACAGGGCTCGACCAAAGGCCGTGCACCATCACCACCGGAATGCGGTCGCTGCGGTAGGGCTCGAGCATGTAGAGCCCGCTGACCTTTTGCACCTTCTCGGGCGTCAGCAGTCCGACAGTTGAGAGTTTGCTGTCGTCGAGGGCCGGCTGGCTGAGGTTGTAGGCGAGCGGCGTGCTGAGGTCGGTTTCGAGCGGCACGGTAACGCCGCCGGCGTCGACTTGGGTGGTGTCGAGCGGATCGTAGAGTTCGAGCACCGCGCGAAGTTTGCGTTTCGGTTGCTTGGCTTCGGCCGCGGCGAGCTCGCTCATCGTCGCCGACGTGGGAACGACGTCGCTAGGTTGCTTAGCGAGCATCGGGTCGACGCGCAGGAAGGCGGTGACCGCGAACGAGAGATCCGGCGGGTAGAACTGCTCGGCCGGCTCGGGGTTTTCGTGCGGCTTGCGAACGGCGATGAGCGGCACGCCGAGGCCGAAGTTGTGGTAGTGGTTCCGCAGGCCGTTGACTTCGTAGTCGGAAACGAACTCGACGTGATCGAAATCGGCGGAATGCCAGCCGCCGCTCTTCAATTGAATTTCCAACTCGCAATCGTGAGCGCACGTTTTGATGCGACGAGCTGCGCCGGGGCGGAGCGGGGCTTCGGTCTGTGCTATGCGCAAGGTTCCTTCGAGAGCGGCGTTGTAGAGTTCGCACGCGCTGCGGAACTGCGGGTCGTAGGCGTTGCTCGCGGTCGGGTAACCGTTGGCGAACAGGTACTCGTAGGCGTAGAGCACCGACGAACCGTACAGTTCAAGTGCGGCGGCTTTGTCGTGAGCGGCGTCGGCCTTCTTGCCGCCGACGTAGGCGACTTCCGCGAGGGCGTAGAGATTCTCGCGGTTCGGCTCGTTGCGGTTGATCGCATTGAGCTCGACGAGCAGCGCGGGCTTGTCGTTGAGCTTTTTCTCGAGGTCGTAGCGCCGCAGCAGTTGCAGAGTGCGCGGCGTTGGCTTGGGGCCTTGCTTGGTGACGAGGCCAAGCGTGTCGGTGAGCGGATTACGCGGCGTCGTGCGGAGGGTGACCCACTTGCTGCTGGTCGATGCACAACCGGGAGCCAGGAGGATCGCGGCAGCCAACAGGTAAACGGCCAGGCACGTCGACGCGCGCGAGCGCGGACTGAGGCAAGTCACCGTCGGCTGTGCGGAGCACGCCATGGTCGGCATCGACCGGTTGGCAGGTGGCTCGTCGTTCCGCGATCAGGGTGCATCCCTGGTGCGACGCCGGCCCCCAAGAGAGGGGCGGGGAGAGTAGGAAATTCCCGGCAGGAACGTCAAGTTCGGCCTGGGAAAACGGCCTGAAAATCGAGCTCGCGACGCGATCCAAGGAGGGCGTCTCAACGAGGCATGATCGCGCGCGAATGGGCGCTTTGGGAGAGATCGCTAGACCGCGAGCGGCAGGCAGGCGGTAGCAGGAAAATCAGCGCACAAAAAAAGCCGTAGGCATCGCGCCACACGGCTCTCTTTGTGCAAATTGTCTTGCGAAACGCATCCGCGCCTCCGGGTGAAGTGAGTTGGTAAACCCAGATTCAAGCGGGGGGCGAGATGCTAGCCCAGAACATGGGGCATCGAGGCGCCCAAGCCGAGTCGTTGGTGCGTGACCACGACCGGCGAGCGGACAGGCTCTGGCTCCAGTTCGAACTCTTCTTCGTGAATTTCGAATTCCATCGCAGCATCGCGGAGTTCACCGCGGAGAATCCGCACGTTGCGCGGAGCCTCAACTGCTAGCGTCACGCGGTTGCCGGCCACGCGGCGAACCTCGATCGTGATGTCGTTGCCAACGTGGATCTTTTCGCCAATCTTGCGGCTGAGTACGAGCATCCCTACTACCTCCTGAAACGAACAACAAAAACGGTGCGGCTTCCCTGCGGGCTGCCAAAGTTGTCGCTCCGTTGCGACGGATCGGCTAAGTGCAACCGACATGCCAATAGGTATGATTGGTGGGGTTGAAGGTTCACTGTCACGTGGAACGATGAATTTTCCGGGATTTTTACATTTTCCCTCAAGTGGGGCTTGCCAACCGGTGGATCGTTTCGTGCCACGTTGGTCGCAAAACGAGACCAAGGTCTAAGAATGGGATCGAAGTGACGAGTCCTAGCGTCGTCCCTCGGAGGCGCCGAAGCGGAGATTTTTCGGCGTTCACACGGCTGCGGGCGACTTGGGTTGACCAGCGCTGGTCGACCAGTATACTCCCGCCCCCATCTCCTCCCTCGCCGTGAGAAGTAAGTGCTGGCGCCGATCGACCAACTTGAAACGGCAGCCTGCCGGCGGGAGGCTCGATGACCTCTGGGCTGTCACGGCGGCGATTTTTACAAGCGGCGCTAGCAGCAACGATCGCGACGCCGCTGGCCCGAGCTGCCGAAAAAAGCGAAGGCTGGGCCGATCGCCGCGTTTACGGGCCGTTCGTCTGCACGTCGGCGTTCCCGCTGCAGTCGCTAGAAGGAGTGTTCGCTGAGCTGGCTCGGCTCGAATCGGAGCTGCATCGGACGCTAGCAGTTCCCTCGGCGCGGCAGACGGTCGACGTTTTTTTGCTAGCAGACGAGGCGTCGCATCGGAAGTTTCTGGCTCAGCTCTATCCCCAAGTTCCTTACCGTCGGGCGCTTTACGTCCGGCGTGGCGGTCGCGGAGCCGTTTACGCTTACCAGCATGCGGAGTTGCCGGTCGATTTGCGGCACGAATCGACGCACGCCCTACTGCACGCGACGCTGCCGGAGGTGCCGCTGTGGCTCGATGAAGGGCTAGCGGAATATTTTGAGATGCCCGAGGAGAGTCGCCCGCACGGCCACCCTCACCTCGCCCTCGTCCGCTGGAACTTGCGGCTTGGGATGCGACGGACCGTCGAAGATCTCGAGGATCGGCAAGAGGTAGGCGAAATGGGCAGCTTTGAGTATCGTTTCGCGTGGTCGTGGGTTCATTTTATGTTGCATGGGCCGGCGGCTGCCCACCGGACGCTGGTCGAATACTTGGCCGACATTCGCCGCGGCGACCATGTTGGTCCGCTGTCGGCGCGACTGCGGACGGCGGTGCCTGATCTCGACGAACGGATGGAACGGCACTTCAGCAACTGGCGGCCGACGACGTCATTGGTCGCTCACCGCAGCGCGCCCATCAGCGGCTAAGAAAGAATCGCAATGAAATACTTGGTCACCGGCGGCGCTGGGTTCATCGGCTCGCACATTGTGACGGCGCTCGTTGAGCGCGGCGATGAAGTGCGCGTCTACGACAACTTAAGCACGGGTAAGGCGGAGAACCTTGCCCACCTCGGCAAACGCGTCGAACTGATGCAGGGCGATCTGCTCGATCCGAAGCAGCTCGAGAAAGCGGTTGTCGGCGTCGATGTGGTGTTTCACCAAGCGGCGATGGCGTCGGTGCCGCGGAGCCTGGCCGAGCCGGCCGCGAGCCACGCTGCTTGCGCGACGGGGACGTTGCATGTGCTCGACGCGGCGCGCCGCGGCGGCGTGAAGCGCGTCGTTTACGCAGGTTCGAGCAGCGCGTATGGCAACCAGCCGTTCATCGCCAAGCGCGAGAGCGATCTGCCGGCGCCGATCTCGCCCTACGCGGCGGCGAAGCTTGCCGGTGAAGGGTACTGCCAGGCGTTCGCCGCGTCGTATGGTTTGGAAACGGTAGTGATCCGCTACTTCAATGTCTTCGGCCCGCGGCAAGATCCTAACGGCGAGTATTCGGCGGTGATCCCGAAGTTCGTCGTGATGATGCTCGCCGGCAAGCGGCCGACAGTGTTCGGCGACGGCGGGCAATCGCGGGATTTTACCTACGTCGAGAACGTCGTGCTCGGTAATCTGGCGGCGGCGGCCTCGCCGGCGGCGAGCGGTCGCACGTTCAATGTGGCGTGCGGCAAGCAGTACAGCTTGTTGGAACTGATCGCCAGCATTAATCGCGTGCTGGGGACGAAGATTGAGCCGAACTTTGAGCCAGCCCGTGCGGGCGATGTGCGCGACAGCCTGGCCGACATCACCGCCGCTCGCGACGTGCTGAAGTACGAGCCGACGATTGACTTCGACGAAGGGTTGCGGCGGTCGATTGAGTACTACCGCACACTAGTTAAATAGAGACGCGTTGGGGCGCTTCTAGCCCCGGGCTCCGCCCGGGGGTGGGTTTCCATCTCGGCGGGCGAACGCTTACCGGAATGGCGAGCGACCCCCGGGCGGAGCCCGGGGCTAGGCATGCGGGTCATTGGCCGACGAGTTTGAACACGAAGTCGGTCGTGCGGATGTCGCGGACGTTCACGCCGCCGCTGGTCATGTAGGCGGTGACGTTCTTGAAGCCGTTGGCCGAGTGGTTGAAGCCGAGGCCGCTCAGGGACGCCAACCGTTGCCAGACAAGCAGCGTGTCGTTGCCGGCCGAGTCGTAGAACTCGACCTTATCGGTGCCGCCGGCGGTCGAGTTGGCGACAGTTTGCTTGAAGCCTTCGGCCTCGTTGTAGAAGTTCGTCCCCGTCATGATCCCGCGGACGGCGCCGGCGATGTAGGTGTCGTTGCCAATCGAGTCGTAGAAGTTCGCGAGATCGTTGCCGCCGAGTTCCGATACGGCGCGAACGCGGTCGAAGTTGCGAACGTCGTTCGAAACAATCGAGCTGGCAAGCACTGCGCGATCGGCCCAGGCGTTGAAGACGTCGTCGAGCGCCGAGTCGTACAGCGTGGCCGTATCATAGCCGCCCGAGCCGTAGGTCACTGTGCGGTCGAAGCCTTCGGCCTCGCTGTAGTAGCCCGAGCCGGTGAGAATCGCCCGCAGGTAGCCGGCGATGAGCGTGTCGTTGCCGGTCGAGTCGTAGAGGTCGGCCTGATCGTCGCCGCCGGAGGTCGCCCACGCCTTCGCGCGGTCGAAGCCGCGGGCTTCGTTGGAGTAGCCCGTGCCGCTCATCGACGCGGCGGTCGGACGGGCGACGAACAAGTCGTTGCCGACTGAGTCGTAGAACGTCGCCGTGTCGTAGCCGGAGGAGGCTTGGGCGACGGTGCGTTCGAAGTTGCGGGCATCGTGCGAGAAGCCGTTGCCCGTGAGCGTCACGCGGTTCGACCATGCGGTGAGCACGTCGTCGCCTGCGGAGTCGTAGAACTCGACGCGGTCGTTGCCGCCGGCGTTCGCGTAGGCGACCGTGGCGTCGAAGCCTTCGGCTTCGTTATAGAAGCCGGCGCCTTGCATGATGCCGCGGAGCGAGCCGGCGATGTACACGTCGTCGCCGGCCGAATCGTAGAAGGTTGCCGTGTCGTAGCCGCCGGCGGTGGCCCAGGCTTTCACGCGGTCGAAGCCGCGGGCGTCGTGCGAGAAGCCGGCGCCGGTGAAAGTCACTCTGTCCGACCAAGCGGTGAGCGTGTCGTTGCCGGCGGAGTCGTAGAAGTCGACGCGGTCGTTGCCGCCGTTGATCGCTTGGGCCGTGACCGAGTTAAAACCTTCGGCCCAGTTGTAGAACCCGTTGCCCTGCATGATGCCGCGGAGCGAGCCGGCGATGAAGACGTCGTCGCCGGCCGAATCGTAGAGCGTGGCGGAATTGCTGCCGCCGTTCACTGCGTAGGCTTTGACATTGCTGAAGGCGGCGACTTCGTTCGAGAAGCCGGTGCCGACCATCGTCACGCGGTTCGACCAGGCGGTGAGCGTGTCGTTGCCGAGCGAGTCGTACATGTAGGCGACGTCGGCGCCGCCGCCGCCGCGGATGATTTGATTCTCGATGGCGGCGGTCGCCACGGAGAACGCGGCGCCAACGATCGAGGCCGACGAGGCATAGACCGTGGCGGTTTCGCTGCCCGTCGTGCCGTTGAACGTGAACGAATCGTTGCCGTTGCCGCCTTGGAAGGTGAAGGCCTTCGCCGAGCTGCCGGCGAACTGGTACTGCACGCCGTTGACGGTGACGTAGTGGGTCGTCCCCGCGACGAACGAGAAGACGTCGTCGCCGCTGGTGCCGGCAATGGTGACGTTCGTTCCGACTTGGCTGACGAGGTTGACGACGCTGAGGTCGATGTCGGTCGCGCTGCCGGTGACGCGGATGAAGTATTCGACGCCGGCGGTCGCTTGGACGTCGGCGCGGGTCGTCGATCCATTGTTCGTGCCGCCCGCAATCAACTGCATGTTCGCGTTGTAGATTCCAACGCTGGCGTTCGAGCCGGAGTATTGGCCAAGCACCGACAGGGCGCCGGTTCGCGATGCGGTGACTTTGAACCAGCGATCGCCGCCGATGACGACGTCGTCGTACTGGTTGAAGTCGGCGACGCCCCAATCGGTGAAGGTCGGCTGGACGTTGCCGCCGTTCCCTCCATTGCCCCCATTGTTGCCGTTGTTCCCGCCGTTATTTCCGCCATTGCCGCTGCCGCCGAGGCCGGCGGTGAAGGTGTACCGCCCGATGCCGGCCGTGGAGGTAATACGGACCGCGTACGTTTGGCCCGCGGTGACGGCGAAGCTAATCGTGTTGCCGTTTTGCGTGGCAATGGTTTGGCCGTTGGCCGCGTAGGCTTGCCACGACGCGGCGAGTTCTTGCTTGGCGTTCGTGACGTTGAACGTCACGTTGCCGGTGGTCGAGGCGGTGAACGAGAAGAAGTCGGCGTCGGACTTGCTGTTGATGGCGCCGTTGACCGTCGACGTGCCGACGATCGTGCCGATGCTTTGCGCCGTCGCCTGCGTCGAGCCGAAATCGTCGGTCGGCATCAAGGCGCTGATCGCCTTCTGCAGATTCAGACGCTTGTACGAAAGATTGGTGGCGGCGTCGTACACCGTGTCGGCGTTCGCCATCATGTGGTTGAAGATCATATCCTGCGTGATGTTCGTCCAACCGGCGAACTCCATCGCCTGGCGAACGAGCACCGCAGCGCCGGCCACGTACGGGGCGGCCATGCTGGTGCCGGACATCGTCGCGTAGTCGTCGGCGACGCCGTTGTTGTTGCCCTTGTAGTCGGGAACCGTGCTGACGATGTTGCGACCCGGAGCGGCGATCGCGCGAGTGAGCCGCTGGCTGAAGTAGCTGAGCGAGCCGTTTTCGTCGGTCGACATCACCGGAACGACGTACTGACTCGCCGCCGGGTAGCTAAGGCCTGGCGTGTTGAAGCTAGTAAAGCTGTTGCCCGCGGAGACGGCGATGAAAATGCCGGCCGATTCGAGCGCAGCGAACTCGTCTTCGAGGTTCGCCCATTGCGGCACCGTCGCAGCGTTCCAGGAGCTAACGCCGAGCGACAGGTTGATCGTGGTGATCGGGTTTTCGAACGAGTTGCGATTCTGGAGAACCCACTGCAGGGCGCTCTCGACCCAGCTGAAGTAGCCCTGCCCGGCGTCGTTGAAGACGCGGAGGCCGACGAAGTCGACGCCGGTGGCCACGCCGCTGTTGGGCGTACCCGAGCCGCCGATGATGCCCGACACGTGCGAGCCGTGGCCGCCGCTGGCGCCGTCGTCGTAGGGATTGGCGTCGTTTTCTTCGGTGAAGTCCCAGCCGCCGACGACGCGATAGTTGGCGCCAAGGCCGCCGCCGAGGGCGTAGTGGTCGTAGGCGATGCCGCTGTCGATGACCGCGACGGTTTGGCCGCGGCCGGTGAGGCCGTAGCTCGATTGAACGTTGTACCAACCGGTCAGGTTGTGAGCCGCGGCAATCGCTTGCTCAATGTCGTGAACGTAGTTGTCGAACGGAACGGCGTCTTCAGGGTTGATCCAGAAGTCGGCGTCGCCGATTCCGCCGGTTTGCACTGTTTGCTCGAGCGGCGGCGCATCGAGATCTTGATGTTCGATGAGCGGATCGGCCGTCATCACGCGGCGATCTTCGAGTTGCTCAATGACGCCTAGCTGGCGGCCCTTACGCGTGTGTTTCCGTTCCATGACGCGACCCCTCGCGACGATGCATCCATGGTCTCGCTATTGCGATGATGGCGCACAAGTGCGCCGCCTGATGCGATCGATCGCTTGCTCCTGACGAACATGTGAAAAGTGAATCGACGGGGCCGCGGAGGGGGAGTCGGCCCTGTCTTGACGAGTATTTGGTCAGCTGGCGAGCGGCCAAATTTCCCTGCTTCAGGGAGGGCTGCACGCCGACGTTCCAAGAAACTCTAAGTCAGGAAATCCCGGCTCGCCGTGGTTCCATCAACTTCCGCGTCCGCGCCTGTCAGGGCGTTGAGCGGGGGCAGCGTCGATTCACTGGCGTGATGAAGAACGTCCACGTTCCTTCCTCACGCGCTGCCTAACGGCTACGTCATGTTGCCGGGACGCAACCAATATACGGGTTGTGACGGGCGAAGTTCAGCGGTTGATCGGCTAAACTAATGTGCATTCGTCCATGCTGGCGCGAGGCGCGGCAAGCTTGGCAAACTTGCACGATTAGCCGTCGCCCCCGCAGGTTTACCCAATCGGCAGATCTTTCCAGGAGGGCTCGATGGCTGCGAGCAGCGTCAACTATCAGCTGCCCGTCTTGGCCGCGACGATGCTGCTGTTTGCGGCGTCGCTGTGGCAGTCGATTTACCCGGACCAGCAATGGCTGCAGCACATTCCGACGGTGCTGGCCCTGCCGGCGTTGCTGTGGAGCGCTCGGCGACGATGGCTCTCGAATGCGTCATTCACCTGCTTGGCGATGATGCTGGCGCTGCATATCGTCGGGGCGCGGTGGATCTATTCGAACGTGCCGTATGACGAGTGGTTTCGCGCGGTGTTCGGGGGCGGGACGCGCGAGTGGCTGGGATGGACGCGGAACCATTACGATCGGCTGGTCCATTTCGCGTTCGGACTGTTGATGACGCTGCCAGTCGCCGAGGCGGCGGTGCGCTATGGAGGGTTGAGCGTCGCGTGGGGATTGGCCTGGGCTTGGATGACGGTCGCCGGAGTGAGCGCGTTGTACGAGGTGTTTGAGTGGGCGATCGCGATCATTGCGGCGCCCGACTACGCGGAGCAATACAACGGTCAGCAGGGCGATTGGTGGGATGCGCAGAAAGATATGGCACTCGCCTTGCTGGGCAGCACGTTGGCGACGCTCGCACTGGGCGTCGGTTTGCAACGGCAGCGGCGGAGAACAGTGGGATGAGTGAGCAGCGATCGCTTCGATATTGGACGCTGGTTCCGTTCGTGGCGCTGTGCGCCGGCGTGATCGCGTTTGGGCAGCAGTTTCCGCTGGGCGAATGGTTTGCTTCGTTGCGGCAGCCGCCGCTTGCACCTCCCAATTGGATTTTCGGCGTCGTGTGGACGCCGCTCTATTGCATGATTGCGGTCGCCGGTTGGCTGCTGTGGGAGCGGGCGGCGAATTCGTGGGCGATGCGGTGGTGGTTCGTGCAGCTGGGGCTCAACGCGGCTTGGTCTTGGATCTTCTTTGGGCTGCACCGGATTGATGCGGCGCTCGTAGAGATCGTGGTGCTGTGGCTGGCGATTGGGGCGACGATTGCGAGTGCGTGGCGGCCGGTTCGCGCGGCGGCGGGGCTGCTGATTCCCTACTGGGGCTGGGTGGCGTTCGCGATGGTACTGAATGGGTGGTATTGGGTTTTGAATCGCTAGGCGGCGCTTTAGCCCCGGGCTCCGCCCGGGGGTGGGTTTCTATGCCGGTGGGCGACGCGTACCGGAATGGCGAGCGACCCCCGGGCGGAGCCCGGGGCTAGGAATGCGGCATCCGTGCAAGTTGCCCGTGTCGCGATTCGTCCACCGGCGGAGCCGATGGCTTCTGCGGGGCCACCTTCGCCGCACTAACGTGGCGAGCCACACTGCTGGTGCCTCTGCGGAGGGGGCGCCAAGAAATCTAGCCAGAATCTCTTTGCATAAACCCGTAGCGCGGCGATACGATGTCGGGCCATGCGGGGATGCAATTGCTCGCCCGCCCATTAACTCTCACTCCAATCAAGGAGCCGCTCCTGAAGCGCATCGCTGAGTCAACGTTTTCGGGTCGAGTCGAAAATCGTTCATCAACGCCTTTGCACATTCTGGAGCGACGCCATGATTCACTCTCTGCCCTTGCGGGCAATTCTCTGCAGCGCTGCCCTGCTCTGCTTCGTCCAATCGCACGCCAGCGCCCAAACGGCCTACGGAGTCGACGCGAACTTTACGCTGTTTAGCTTCGACGTCACCAATCCGACTGCTTCGACGACGATTGGCAACATTGGCTTCTTGCCCGAAGGGATCGATTTCCGGCCTGGGACGAATCAACTCTACGCAATCGACGTCGGCGCCACGACGACGCAGCTCTATACGATCAACACCGCCACTGCCGCCGCAACGCCGGTGGGCGCCGGCTTCGCGACGACTGGCGTCGATTACAACTTGGCGGGCAACCAGTCGTTCGGATTCGATTTCAACCCGAAGACGCTGCAGGCCGATTCGAGCATGCGGATTCGCCTCATTTCAACCAATGGCGAGAACTTGCGGCTTAATTCCAGCACTGGGTTGGTCGCGGCCGTCGACGTTGATCTGGCGATTCTACCCAGCGGCGGCTCGCCGTTCGCCGACGCCGCGGCCTACATCAACAACGTGCCAGAAGTCGGCGGCACGACGATCTTGTTCGATATGGATATTCGCAACAACTCGCTCTACACGCAGAACCCGCCGAACAACGGCTCGCTGAATCTCGTCGGCGCGTTCGGCGTGAGCATCACCAACGTGCAGCAAGGCATTGGGTTCGACGTTTACACGACGCCGGGCGATGCCGACCTCACCATCGGCGGAGATGCGGCGTACGCCGTGCTGAAGCGGCCCAATGCGCCGGTCAACGGGCCGACGGGGGCGTATTTGCTTTACAGCGTTAACCTGGGGAATGGGCAGATCACTGGCGGGGCGCTCGTCGATGGTGGGCGCGATTTTACCGGCGGGTTCGCGATCGCGCCGGGCGTGCCGGAGCCGGCAACCTTCGCCCTGGCGATCGGCAGCGTGCTTGTCGTGGCGAGCACGCGAAGAAAACGCAACGCGGCGATTTAACGCGCCGCGGTCGACGATCACCTGATTCCAGCGATCACTTCTTCGTTGGCGCGGGTGATCAGCGCGAACAGTGTCTCTTTCTCGATCGCCGTTTGCAGGAACTGGACCGAACCGTCGAGCAGCGCGAATTGGACGCCGCCGGGGTGATCGCTGCGATAGGTAGCGCGGAAGCCGCCGTCCCAGCGGGCGCTTGGATCGTTGAAGTTGTAACGCACGTCGGCGTTGGTGTGTCCCCAGGCGTAAGCCCAATAGGCTTCGGCCCAACGGAATTCGCCCCACTTTGGCTGGCCGTCGACGCCGCAGCCAGAGTCCCAAACGTAGGACTCGAAGCCGTAGTTCGTTTCGCCGATGAGGATCGTGTTCGACGTGCCATCGGTGATCCGTTCGAGGCCGAGGTCGTAGACGTCGCCTTTCCGCGGCGGCGGCGTGGCGAACGCGCCGTCGAGTTGCGCGAACTTGGCGTAGTCGACGCGCGTGCTGATGACGTAGCTGCCTGGGCCCAGCTTCTCGCCGCAGTCGGTCATCGGCACCTCGCGCGGCAGATACATCGACGGGCATGTGTAGTCGGGGAAGGCGACATTCGTGATCCGCAGATTTTGCGCGCTGCTGGTCGTCTTTGTCAGATCGTAATTGGCGTACAGATTTCCTTGTTCGAGATACGGCAGCAGCAAGACGAGCGTGCTGCCGTATTGCGAAAATGTGTCGTCTGGGCCGCCTGACTTCAAACCGCCGGGGCCGCCGAGGACTTTTGGCGGCGGCAGCGTGTGGTGGCTCGACTCGAAATTGAGCGTCGCGAGGGCGATCTGCTTTAGCTTGTTGACGCAGTTGGTGCGTCGCGACGCTTCGCGAGCGGACTGAACTGCCGGCAGCAGCAACGCCACGAGCATGCCGATGATCGCGATGACGACTAACAATTCGACGAGCGTGAAGGCGCGGCGGCCGCGCGACAGGCTTCCCATCGATCGGATCCTTCCCGGCTAGTTGCGAACGGCGGACGGACGGCGACGGCGGAATGCTGCGAGCCCGAGCGTTCCGACCGTGGCAATAGCGGCGGCGTGAGGTTCAGGGACCGCGGCGACGTTGGCGAGGCCGTTCGCACCCGCAGCGATAGCGCTCTTCCACGCGACGAGGTCGGCATCGTCGTACTCGCTGCCATAGCCGCGTTGCCACGCGAGGAAGTCGCCGCCATCGACGACGCCGTCGCCGTTGAAGTCGGCGGAAGGCGCCTCGTCGAGAATCGTCACGGCAAGTTCAAACGTCGGGGCGTTGCCGTTTGGGTTTGGGCCGTTGGGGTTGTTGTCGAGGAAGTAGTCGGGGTACGCGACTTCGCCGGTATGGGCGAGCGGTTCGTGCAACGACGACAAGAAGAATCCAAGGTGGCCGGCAGCGAGCGAGTTCTGCAAGTAGCTCATGACGCCGGGAGCGTTGAGGTTGACGTCGAACGTCAGCTGCGTGCCGGCGCCGAGCATTGTGCCGGGGGCCAACTCGACGCCTTGCGAGTCGTACGCCTTGCCGACCGCGAACGGCGTGGGGCTAAATTGTTCGGTCTCGTTGCCGGGAGCGGTGGCGCTGTAGCCGCCGAAGATCGCGTTTTCAACGTCGTTGCCAGCGCCGTCGATCGAATAAACTTGATAGGGGCCTGAGAAACTTCCGGCGGCGATTGGCCAGCGGCGATCGCCCGAGTTGAAATACTCGGGGCCCGTCTCGCCCGCAAAGCCGAAGGTCGTGTACGCGCCGCCGAAGCCGACGCCCCACAGTTCGATTGGCTTGCCGGGATCGTCCGTGCCGCCGGTGATTTGGAAATAGTCGTCGGCCGTACCGTCGTAGGCGATCTCGCCGATGTTGCCCATCAATGTGACGGTCAGGCGGAGCGAGTCGATTTGATAGCGGCTCGCAGCGACCTTCGGAATCGTGGAGGTGGTGTTCGTGGCCAGCAAGACGCTGCCGCGACGCGAAGAGTCGTAGCCGTCGCCGCCGTAGAATTGCAGGTTGCCGTCGTCGTCGACGTACGAATAGGTCGCGAAGCTTGAGCCGCGGTCGCGGACCGAGCCCGAACCGTTGGCGGTTGAAACCGGATAGAACCACATCTCGATGTCGGGGTCGGTCGTCGCGTAGGTCAGCGACTGAGCGTGGCACCACGCGGGGGTCGAGGCGACGCCGGCGGCTAGCAGGCCCACAGCGCCGCAGCGGCCGATGAACTTGACGAATTGTTGCTTCAGCGAAGACATGAACGGCTCCCTACCGAATCGAGATGAACGTCAAATCGAGATGAATGTCGAATCGAGGTGAATGTCGAATCGAGGTGAATGTCGAATCGAGGTGAATGTCGAATCGAGGTGAACTAAAAAAGAGCCGCCGTCTCGCGGCAGGCACGCTGCCGCGAGACGACGACCATCGGCGCCTAGCGACGACGGCGGACCAACACCGTCGCGGCCGTGAGCGCCGCCCCTACCAAGGCGAAGCTGGTCGGTTCCGGCACGGCGGCGACCGCATCGGGGGCGAACCCGGTCGCCGACCAAAGCGAATCGACCGTCATGTCGGAGATCGAAAGAACGCCGGCGCCGACTGGCGAGCCGGTGACGTTCACAGAGTACGACGCGGCGTTGCCGGGAATTTCCCACTTGGCCCAGAACTGAGCTTCTTGATTGTCGGCGTTGACGCCGGTGACGTACGTCGGGGCAACGCCCGCGATGTTGCCGAAGGCGAACAGGTTGGTGATGCCGCCGAAGCCGGCCAGGCCGTTGCATTGGACGATGATCGTGGTGAAGCCGGCGCCGACCGAGCCGACCGTCGGGATGGTGAGCGTCAGGTTGACGTTGGCCGGATTCGTGTAAACGTTGTTGCTGCTGGATACGATGTCGCTGGCGTTGTTTTGCGCGAGCAGCGGGCCGGCGAGCGAGCCGGGGTTGATCGACGGCGTGCCGTTGACCACATCGGGAGTCGGGTCGGGATCGCCGACGTTCAGCGGCGGGTTGCCGTCCCACGAACCATTACCCCACCCGAAGTAGGTGGTGTTAGCGGCGCCGCGGAAGCTGGGGGCGATCGGGCCGGTGGCGAAGTTGATCGATTCAGCGCGAACGACGGTCGCGCTCATGGCCACGAGGGCGGCCAACAACAAAGTGTTCTTCACGAGGTCTACTCCAGTAGGGGAATAAAGGGAAAACAATTCAGGAAGAGCAGAGCGCCGTCGACGAGCGAAGCGTGCGGAACGGCGCCCTGCCCTGTTTCAGACTTAGCTGCGGTGCGAGCGGCGACGCACGGCCAGCGAACCCACGAGGCCGATCGCGGCGAGCGCGGCGGTGGCCGGCTCCGGCACGCCCATCGGCGTGAAGGCGCCGGTTTGGGTGAACGTATCGACCGCGATGGCGTCGAGACTCATCGAGCTGGCCGAGGCCTTGAACGTCAGCGAATAGGTCGACGGGTTGAAGCCGGCGAGATCCCAAGCGAAGAGGTTCTCGGGAATGGCGCCGCCGACCAACTCGTCCGAGTAGGTGGGAGCGAGCAATTGATTGCCGCCGTCGTAGCTGAGCAGGACGCTCGTAAAATCGAGCAGGCTGCCTTGATTCTGAATCTGAGCGACGAAGCGGCTGTTCCAACCGGCGCCGAGGTTGTAGTTCGGCACGGTGACGGTGAAGCTCGTCGGAGCCGAGAACGAGTAGATGTTGCCGCCGCCGGTTAGAAATGCGCCGGCCGTGTTGCCGACGACGAGCGAGTTGGCGCCCGACGGACTGCCCGCAGCGGGGAAGCTGCCGGCCACGTCGGGGGCGTTGCCCGGCGCGCTGTAGGCGTCGGTGAAGACTTCCCACTGGGCGTGCACCGAGTTGGCGGCGCCAAGCGACCAGGAGTCGAAGGGCGAGGTCGAACCGTTGGGGACGACGAACGAGGTGGGAACGGCAAACGCCGTGCTGGCGCAGAGAGCCACGGCGGCGACGAGCGCCGCGATCGATTTCTTCATGAGAACACTCCAAGATGAAACGTGGTGATGTGGGAACGAGGGGATTTCACTGGGGGGCAAAGCGCAGAGGGCCGGGAACAGCAGGTTCCGGGGCAGCGCAGACGACTCGCAGTTGGAGTCGGAAGAACGTCCGCAGGGGCGGACGCTAAGGATGGAGAGACGGCTCAGCGCTCGGGCGAGAATCCAATCCATTGCTGGGGCTGACGTTCAATCGCGAAGATGCGGGCGTTGAGTTCGATGGCTCTCCTTCGTAAGAATTTTTATAGATCGAGAAATATGTAAAATGTGCGGTTTGTCCGACTAGCTTATGCTGGGGTTCTTGAAAGCGAGAAACTCGCGGTTGGAAAGTCGCCAGCCAACGGCTGGCGGCTACCGGCCGACTACTGTGACAGCAAGACTAGCGCGACAGCAATTCGACGACCATCTGCACGTTCACCGGCAGCGTGACGTCTTCCTTCGCGGGAAGACGAGTCACTGTGATCATCAACCGTTCCGAGTCGACGTGCAGCCAATCGGCGGCTTGGCCGTCGAAGGCCGCCAAGTTACCGCCGTAGAGGTCCGTGAGACCGCCGCGACGCTTCACGTGAATGACGTCGCCGACGCGAACGGTCATTGAAGCGACATCGCAGTGACGGCCGTTGACGGTGAAGTGGCCGTGGCAGACGCCCTGCCTGGCCTGAGGACGCGTCTTGGTAAAGCCCGCCAAGCGGACGACGCTGTCGAGACGACGCTCGCACAGCACGAGCATTTGGGTTCCGGTGTCGCCTTCGGCGTGCTTCGAGTGCTCGAAGACGCGACGAAGTTGGCGTTCGCCGAGGCCATAGTAGTACTTGATCTTTTGCTTCTCACGCATCGACTCGCCGTACGTCGACATCTTGCGGACCGGCGGGGCCATGCCCGGGGCGTTCGGGCGACGATCAGAGGCCTTCGCGGCGCCGGCGCTCTCGAAAATCATGGCGCCGAGACGGCGGTTGATGCGGGCCTTCGGACCGGTGTAACGCGACATGTCGATGATCCTTCAAGTACGGGGACGTTGTGTGGGGCGCCGGGCGTCAGCGTTTCCTGCGATTGGCAGTGCTGGGGCCGGGCGAGTTTTATCGGGTGACTGGCGGTTGAACGCTGCCTGCAGCGAGTCACAATCGAGGCGGAGAATGCTGGCAGCTCCAATGGAGTGCGAGCGGGTCGCTTGGAATCGCAACTCAGCGGTGGCTCATCGTCAGTCGCTGTTCTTGCCGTGGGAGTTCGCAAAGGGGTTCAACCGTGGCTGAACCTTCGCTCCGTGGCTGGCAGTCGACCGAAAGGCGTGCTGGCTGCGGTTGGTGAGATCGAGTCTCAATAGCAATAGGATATGAGAATTGAGATCGGCGTCAACGGGTGATTTAAAAAATTTCCAGGTTTTTTAAATCGGTTGGCAGCGATGGGAACTGATCGCGGAACGCGGCGATCTGAGAGAATTGTGGGAGGGATCTCTGATCCCGAGGCAGCGCGTGAGGGCTGAGGGATTCTAAGGGGCAACGCGAAATCGGCGTCGGAGACGCCTCCACAGATCGGTTTGCGGACCTAACGCTTCGCTTCGGCTCGCTCTTCCGTCGCGGCGACGCAGGCTGCTAGCGTGAGATCGCCCGTGACGTTGAGCGTCGTGCGGCACATGTCGAGGACGCGATCGACGCCGAGGATGATCGCCACCCCATCCGGCGGCACGCCGACCGAGCGGAGCACGACCACGATCAGCGGGATCGAACCGCCGGGTACGCCGGCCGTCCCAACGCCGGCCAAGACCGACATTAAAACCACCGTCAGCTGCTGCGGGAGGGTAAGTTCGACGCCGAAAACTTGCGCCAAGAAGAGGACGACCACCCCTTCGTAGAGCGCCGTGCCGTTCTGGTTCGCGGTCGAGCCGACGGTCAGTACGAAGCGGCCGATTTCCGCTGGGATTCCCAACTTTTCGTTCGAGACCCGCAGAGCCGTCGGCAACGTGGCGTTGGAGGACGACGTGCCAAACGCGGTGAGGATCGCGTCCTGCGCATCGCGGAAGAACTTCACCGGGCTGCGGCGAGCGAACGTCTTCAGTGCTAGGGAATAGACGACGAACATTTGGATGGCGAGCGCCAGCACCACCGTCAGTACGAACCAGAGGAGCGTCACGAGGATGCCGCCCCCCATGCGGGAGGTCATCGAGAACATCAGGCAGGCCACCGCGTACGGCGCCAATCGCATCGCGAAGCCGATGATGATCATCGACGCGTCAAACAAACTCTCTAACAGCGTCACGGTGACGGCCCGCTTCGATTCCTCGACCATCGAAAGCGCAACGCCGAAAATCAGGGCGAAAAACATCACGGCGAGCATGCCGTTGCCCTTCGAACTGCCGTCGAGGGCGCCCGCCATTTCCTGGATTGGATTCTCGGGAAGCATATCGAGCAGGATTTGCTCGAGCGGCTTCTTTTTGTCGGCGCTGGCGAGTTTGTCATCGGCTTCGGTCGAATACGCGGCTTTCAGCTGGGCCGTTTGTTCCGCAGAGAGCCGTTTGCCGGGCTGGATCAGATTGACCATCCCAATGCCGATCGCAACCGAAGTTCCCGATAGGATTAGCGTATAGAGGAGAGATGTGAAGCCGACCCGGCCCAGCCGAGTGAGGTCGCCGATGCCGAGGACGCCGAGGACGAGCGCTGAAAAAACCAGCGGCAGCACCACCATCAGGACGAGCCGCAGGAAAACGCGGCCGAGCGGGTCGGCGACATGGATCGCCCACCACTCGAGGGTGTCGTGGATGCCGTTGCCGTTCGCGTCGATGGTGGCGACGTTCGCCGCATCGGCGGGGACGCGGAAGCTGAGATTGCAAGCGATGCCGAGCGCGGCGCCGATCAGCAGGCCGAGGAGGATTTTCGTGTGGAGCGCCATGCCGCCGGGAGTGTGATCAGCGGCGGCGCCGCGGGAATCGTCAGCCATCTGAATCGCCAGCCTTGGCTTGAGTGGTGGGTGGCCGACGTCCATCGCCTGCGGACGCCGATCGTGCGGGGGCGAAACGCCGCGGCGCTAGGCGTCGCTCTGCCCGGCACGCGTCTGTCTCGTCGGAACAAGGTACCGAAGTTCCGGGCAGATTTCCAGGCAATGGGCGGAGTGTAAGGTCTGAAAGGCAACCGCCAAGGCAGCGCAATCTTCCCTCGCTTTCCTTTTGCGCCTTCGCGTGAGACATGCCTTTCATAAAAAGATCTCTCGCAAAGGCGCAGAGGCGCAAAGGACATACAAAAACGGAAGAAGACTAAACTGGTTGCCGTCGTGCTCTTCGTGTCTTCGTGGTTCATTTCCCGAATTTCTTTGGCGCTCTTGGCGTCCTTGGCGGTTCAATCCATGCGGTCGTAGGCGATAGCCAACGGCTTGTCGGGGGGCTAAACTTGCAGTTCGCTGCTCTTCCTTCTTCTTCACGCTCTATTCCGCAACGTGGGAGCTCTCTGTGAGTCGTCCTTCTCGAACAGCTTCGCTGGCGATGGCGCTACTGCTGACCGCGATCCTCGGTTGTTCCAAATCGCCTACGCCAACGGACGCGCATGCCTCGGCCACGTCCGAGGCGGGTAAGGCGAAGCGAACGATCGTGATGATTCCGAAAGCGACGCAATCGGCGTTCTGGAACGCGGTGCGTCGCGGCGGCGAGCAGGCGGCAAAAGACCTCGACGTCGAGCTGTTGTGGAAAGGCCCCGGCAGCGAGAACGATCGCGCGGGCCAAAAGCAGGTGACGCAGCAGTTCACCAATTCAAGCGTCGACGGCATTTGCCTCGCGCCGACCGACAGCAAGGCGCTGGCCGCCGAGGTGCGGAGCGCGACGGCGAAGGGAATTCCGGTGCTGATCTTCGACTCAGCCGTCGATGGCGAAGTCGGCAAGGATTTCATCAGCTTTGTCGCGACCGACAACACCAAAGCTGGCGAACTCGGCGGTAAGCATCTGATGGAACTTGTCGGCAAGGGGGGCAAGACGATCTGCTTTCGCCACATGGAAGGCCACGAGAGCACCTCGAAGCGGGAAGATGGCGCCATCGCCGAGATGAAGGCCGGCGAGGCGGAAATCTTGGTTGACGATCGCTACACTGGCGCCTCGCAAGGCGAAGCCCAAACCACCGCGCTCAACATGATCGACGTCGTCCGCAAGGCCGACGGCGTGTTTGCTTCGAACCAAACAGCCTCGGAGGGCGTGCTCGCCGCGCTGCGTAAGACAAATCTCGCGGGCAAAGTCAAATTCGTCGGGTTCGATAGCTCGCCGCAATTGGTCGCGGCGCTGCGCGACGGCGAGATCGACGCCCTGGTCGTGCAAGACCCGGTGAAGATGGGCTATACGGCCGTGAAGATGATGGTTGATCATCTCGACGGCAAGCCGATTGAAGAGCAGGTCGTCACCGACGTGCGAATCGCGACCAAAGAGAATATGGAGACTCCCGAGATCAAGCCGCTGCTCGATTAGTTCGTGTAGTTCGTCGCCGCTCGCGCCGTTTGCATTGTTGGTGATCGCTTCTAACTCGCTCTCGCCCGGTTTCGCATGTCCGCTCCTCAGGCAACGCCACGGTTGATGATGTCGGGGGTCCGTCATCGTTTTGGCGCGACGCACGCGCTCACGGGCGTCGACCTCCAGGTGTACGGCGGCGAAGTTCATGCGCTCGTCGGCGAGAATGGCGCCGGCAAGAGCACGCTGATGAAGGTGTTGAGCGGCGCCCTCGTGCCCGATGCGGGCGAGATGGAGCTCGACGGCGTCCCGTACCGGCCGCAATCGCCGGCCGACGGGCGCGCGGCCGGCATCGCGATGATCTACCAGGAATTGTCGCTCGCGCCCGATCTGACCGTCGCGGAAAACATTTCGCTCGGCGTCGAACCGACGCGCGGGCCGTTCGTCCGGCGCCGGGCGCTGCGCGAGCGGGCGGCGGCGGCGCTCGCCGAGATCGGCCGACCGGAATTGCCGCTCGACTTGCCCGCGGGAAAGCTCTCGGTCGCCGAGCAGCAGCTGGTCGAGATCGCCCGCAGCGTGGCCATCGGCTGCCGTGTCCTTGTACTCGACGAGCCGACGAGCACGCTACCGGCGCAAGACGTCGAGCGGCTGTTCGCACTCATTCGCCGCCTGCGCGAGCGCGGGTTGGCGATTGTTTACATTTCGCACTTCCTCGAAGAAGTCAAAGCGGAGTGCGACCGATTTACTGCCCTGCGAGACGGCCGCACCACCGGCAGCGGCTCGGTAAGGGAAACTCCCGTCGATCGCATCGTCGCGATGATGGTTGGCCGGGAAGTGAAAGATCTCTATCCGCGCTCGCCACGGAGGCCGGGCGAGACTGTCCTCAGTTGCGAGAAACTCGGCGGCGTCGCGAAGCCGGAATCGGCGACGCTCGAGCTCCGCCGTGGCGAAGTCGTCGGCATCGCCGGCATCATCGGTGCGGGGCGAACCGAACTGCTGCGCGCGGTGATGGGGCTCGACCCGGTGCAACGGGGAACCGTTCGCGTCGCCACGGTCGACGGTTGGCAAAACCCGAGCGAGCGCTGGCGGCAAGGGATGGGGCTAGTGAGCGAGGACCGCAAGTTCGAGGGGCTGGCGCTGGAGCTTTCGATTGCTGAGAACATCACGTTGCCGAAGCTGTCGGGGTTGACGCCGCGCGGATGGGTGACGCCTGGCGCGCAAGCCCGCGCGAGTCGGCCGCTCATCGATCGGCTGGGGATCAAATGCCATTCGCCGCGGCAGCAGGTGGGCGCCCTCTCCGGCGGCAACCAGCAAAAGGTCGCCATCGCGCGGCTCCTTCATGCCGATGTCGACGTGCTGCTCCTCGACGAACCGACGCGCGGCATCGACGTGGGATCGAAAGCGGAAATTTGCCGACTGATCGACGAGCTTGCCGCGGGCGATGCGGCGCGCGGTCGCGCGCCGCGGGCAGTGCTCGTCGTGAGTAGCTACCTGCCGGAATTGCTCGGGCTGTGCGATCGTATTGCAGTGATGTGCCGCGGCCGGTTGGGGCCGGCGCGGCCGATCGCCGAATGGACCGAGCACCGCATCATGTTGGCCGCGACCGGGGCGGACGAGTCAACGGAGTTCTGGCGCGAGGCGGTTGCGGCGCCATGATGTTGCACAACTTGATTGGCTGATCGATTTACGACTGGAACCTGAAGATACGTATGCCTGCCGATCCGCGCCTGCCGACGAAACTTCGCTCTCTGGTTGATCAACTGGGACCGATTCTTGCGCTTGTCGGCGTTTGGTCGCTGTTTGCCGCGATGCGGTGGGATATTTTTCCGACGTGGGAGAACACCCAAAGCATCCTGCTGCAAACGGCGGTGATCGGCGTCGCGGCCCTCGGCGGGACGATGGTGATCATCTCGGGCGGGATCGATCTCTCGGTCGGTTCGCTGATCGCGCTCGTCTCGGTGGTCGTCGCGCTCGTGCTGCGGCGATTACTCGGCGGGGAGGATGGCTCGGCGGCGGTTGGCGTGTACACGGCGTCGACGCTCGCCGCAGTGGCCGGCGTGGCCGTCGCGGCAGCGTGCGGGCTCGGCATCGGGACGATGGTGATTGGTCGCATCGGTCGCGTCGCCGCAATCGTGGCGGGCGCACTCGTCGGCGTGGCGGCGTGGAGTTACGGCCTCGACCACCGCGCGGCGATCTTGTTGGCCGTTGTCGTGGCGGCAGTCGCATTCTGGGGCGAGTCGGAACTGAAGCTGTCGATCGCGCTGACGCCGTTCATCGTGACGCTCGGCATGTGGGGCGCCCTCCGCGGTGCAGCGAAAGGGCTAGCTGACAATTCCGCCGTTTATCCGCCGCCGACGCCGCTCAACAACTTCATGCGGTTTCCGAGCGCGGCAATCGACGCTTCGCTCATTCTTCGCCCCCACCAGTGGTGGTCGCCCGGCGTCTGGATCTTTCTCATCCTCGCTGTCGCGATTGCCGGCGTGCTGCGGTACACGCAGTTCGGCCGTCATCTGTATGCGATTGGTTCCAACGAGCAGACCGCCCGCCTCTGCGGCATCAACGTCGAGCGGACTAAATTAAAACTCTATGCCTTCGCGGCAGTGTTGACTGGCGTCGCAGGCGTGTTGCAGTTTAGCTTCGTTGAGGTGGGCGATCCGACGACCGCGCAAGGCTACGAACTCGCCGTCATCGCCGCGGCGGTGATCGGCGGCGCCAGCCTTTCCGGCGGCGTGGGGACGATTCTCGGCACCGTCGCCGGCGCCTTGCTGATGTCGACGATCAACAACGGCTGTACGAAGATCGGCCTCGAAGTCTGGATGCAAGAGATCGTCACCGGGGCGATCATCGTCACCGCCGTTGCGCTCGACAAACTGCGGCATCGCGCTGTGCAGTGATCGCCATGGAACACCGCAAACTCGGCAACACGGGCGTCGTCATGCCGCGGCTCGTGTTCGGCACGAGTTCGCTCGGCAACCTGTACGAAGCCGTTCCCGCGGAGACGAAGCTGGCAATTTGCCGCGAGTGGTTTACACAATGCCCCATGCCGGTGGCGATTGATACGGCGGGTAAGTATGGCGCCGGGCTGGCGCTCGAGACGATCGGCCGTAATCTTCGCGAGTTGGGCATCGCCCCGGACGCCGTCGTTATTAGCAACAAGCTTGGTTGGAAGCGAATGCCTCTGCAATGCGCGGAGCCAACTTTCGAACCGGGGGTATGGGCTGGGTTGAAACACGACGCCCAGCAACGGATTTCATTCGCTGGGATGAACGAGTGTTGGGAGCAAGGCTGCGAGTTGCTGGGCGAGTCGTATCGGCCGCAGCTTGTTTCGGTGCACGATCCCGACGAATATCTCGCGGCGGCGGCCAGCGAGAGCGAACGGCGGCGCCGCTTCGACGACATACTTGACGCCTACCGCGCGCTCGGCGAGCTGAAACAGCGCGGCGCGGTGCGTGCGATCGGCGTCGGCGCGAAAGATTGGCGCGTCATCCAGGCGATCGAAGCGGAGACGCCGCTCGATTGGGTGATGCTCGCCAACAGCCTGACGATCTACCGCCATCCGCCGGAGCTGATCGCGTGGGTGGCGTCGCTGGCGGCGAAGGGGATCGGCGTCGTCAACTCAGCGGTGTTCCACGCTGGGTTTCTTGTCGGCGGCCGGTACCTTGATTACCGCCTGCCCGCGCGAACGAACGCTGAGGATGCGGCGGCGTTCGCATGGCGCGAGCGCTTCCATGAACTCTGCCGCGAGTGGGACATGCCGCCGGCGACCGCTTGCGTGCAATTTGCGCTGCACCTTACGGGCGTCGCTGCGGTGGCCCTCAATACGAGTGCACCCGCAAAGATTGCGGAGAACGTTGCTGCAGTTGAAACGCTGCTTCCCACTCAGTTTTGGTTAGCGGCATGCGAACGCGGCCTCATCTCGATACTTCCTGCGAGGATGACCGATGCGAGCGATTGAAATCAGTGCGCCAGGCACGGTGAACCTTGTCGAGCGGCCGCACCCAACGGTCGGCGCGGGCGAAGCGTTGTTGCGAGTTCGTCGCGTGGGGTTCTGCGGCACCGATCTCAGCACGTTCCGCGGAGCAAATCCGCTCGTCCGCTATCCCCGCGTTCCGGGGCATGAGATTGGGGCGACGATCGCGCGCCTCGGCCCCGGCGTCGACGGCGATTGGCGCGTCGGACAGGAGGTGCTCGTCATTCCCTATACGAGTTGCGGTGCGTGCAGTTCATGCCGCGCGGCGCGTGCCAACTGCTGCGCGCGGAATGAGACGCTCGGCGTGCAGCGCGACGGCGCCATGGCCGAGTTCATCGCCGTCCCCTTCGCAAAGTTGCTGGCCGTCCCCGGCCTGTCGCTCTGCGAACTTGCGCTCGTCGAGCCGCTGACGATCGGCTTTCACGCCGTCGCACGCGGTCGCGTGACGAACGACGACGTGGTTGCGGTGATCGGCTGCGGGGCGATTGGCCTGGGAGTGATCGCCGGCGCCGCCGAACGCGGGGCGCGGGTGATCGCCGTCGACGTCGACGATGCGAAGCTCGCGCTCGCCGCGCTTTGCGGAGCAACCGACGTGGTCAACTCGTCGCAAGTTGATCTCCATGGAACCTTGCAGGCGCTCACCGATTCGCACGGGCCAAACGTGATCATTGAAGCGGTCGGCTCGCCCGCGACGTTTCGGCTGGCGGTCGAGGAGGTCGCGTTCGCAGGACGCGTGGTCTACATTGGGTACGCGAAGGCGCCGGTCGAGTACGACAGCAAGCAGTTCGTGCTGAAGGAACTCGACATCCTCGGTTCGCGCAATGCGTTGCCGGAGGATTTCGCCCGCGTGGCCGCGATGCTTGGGCGGAAGCAATTTCCGGTGGATCAAGTGGTGACGCAAACGGTCGACTTCGCCGGCGTGGCGGCCGCCTTCCAGCAGTGGAGCGAGGCCCCGGCAACGGTGGCGAAGATTCAGCTCGTAGTTGGCGAAGATTGATGACTCGATTGGAAACTTCCGCAGCGACCGACGTCCGCTTCTTCGATTTGCAAGTCAACGGTTACGCCAGCGTTGATTTTAATGGCGATCAATTGTCGAGCGCGGAACTGCGCGCTGCTTGCGAGGCGATGCGCGGCGATGGCGTTGAGAAGTTTCTCGCAACGATCATCACCGACGATTTGTCGATCATGGCCGCCCGTCTGCAACGCGTTGCCGCGGCGACCGCGAGCGACGAACTGGCCCACCAAATGGTCGCCGGCATTCACATTGAGGGGCCGTTCATCAGCCGCGAGCCGGGCTACGTCGGCGCGCACCCGGCGGCGGAAGCGCGGCCGGCGACGCTCGACGCGGCGAAGCAACTCCTCGACGCCGCGGACGGCATGGTGAAACTCGTCACGCTGGCGCCGGAGCAAGACGCTGACGGCCGCGTGACGGCATGGCTAGTTTCGCAAGGCGTCGTTGTTTCCGCGGGGCACTGCAATCCGTCGCTCGACCAGTTGGAACGCTCGATTGACGCGGGGTTGTCGATGTTTACCCACCTCGGCAATGGCTGCCCGCTGCAAATGCATCGGCACGACAACATCGTGCAGCGTGCGCTGGGGCTGGCCGATCGCTTGTGGCTTTGCTTCATCGCCGATGGCGTCCACGTGCCATTCGTGGCGCTGCGGAATTATCTGCGACTCGTCGGCCCCGAGCGGGCGATCGTCGTGAGCGACGCGATGTCTGCAGCCGGCAAGGGGCCGGGGCGGTACATGTTGGCTGGGCAGGAGGTCGTTGTCGACGAGCAACTCGCCACCTGGGCGGCCGATCGTTCGCACCTTGTCGGCTCGGCTTGCACGCTGCGGCAGATGTCGAACAATCTGCGAACGAAGCTTTCCATTAGCGAAGCGGACGTAACGCGCATGACGCGCACGAATCCGCTGGCCGCCCTCTCTCTGGCAAGCAGCGGGTGACTTCGCTAGGTTGAACGCGCCCCGGATGCATCCCCGCCCTTCGCCACGGAGTCTTCCGATGAGATTCGCCGCCCTGCTGCTCGCTATCGTTTGCGCCTCCCCTGCCCTGGCCGACTCGTGGCCGCAATGGATGGGCCCGCAACGCGACAACGTTTGGCGCGAAGAAGGGATCATCGAGAAGTTTCCCGAAGGGGGCCCGAAAGTTGTGTGGCGGACGCCGATTGCCGGCGGGTACGCGGGGCCAGCTGTGGTCGATGGGCGCGTGATCGTGATGGATTACGTCACGGGCGACGAGGTGAAGATCGCGAACTTCGAGCGGAAGCCGTCGAGCGGAACGGAACGGATTATCTGCCTCGACGATGCGACCGGTAAAGAAGTGTGGAAGCACGACTATCCCGTCGCTTACGACATCTCCTACCCGGCCGGTCCGCGCTGCACGCCGACGGTCGACGACGGCAAGGCGTATTGTCTCGGCGCCGTGGGCGATTTTCACTGCATCGACGTGAAGAGCGGCAAGGTGCTGTGGAAGAAAAACTTCCCCGCCGACTACGGCACGAAGACGGCGCTATGGGGCTATGCAAGCCACCCGCTGATCGAAGGCGATACGGTGATCTGCATCGTCGGCGGTGAAGGGACGCACGCCGTCGCGTTCGACAAGAACACCGGAGAGCAGAAGTGGGCCGCGCTCACGGCGCCGGAGCAAGGCTACTCGCCGCCAACGATCGTCGAAGCGGGCGGCGTTCGCCAACTGCTACTGCTCGCCCCCAACGCGATAACGTCGGTGAACCCAGCGACCGGCGAAGAGTACTGGTCGGAAGAATACGTCGCTGACAATGGGTCGATCATCATGTCGCCTGTCGTGTCGGGCGACTTGCTGTACGTCGGCGGCTACTCGAACAAGAGCCTGCTGCTCAAGCTCGCCGCAGACAAGCCGGCGGCGTCGATCGTGTGGCGCAACAAAGGCCAGCAAGCGATCTCGCCGATCAACGTGCAGCCCTACGCCGAGGATGGCATTTTGTACGGCTTCGATCAAAAGGGAACGCTGCGAGCGGTCGATCTGGCTGAGGGGAAGCGGCTGTGGGAAACCTCCGAGCCGGTGAGCGAGCGGCCCGCCAACTCCGGGACGGCGTTCATCGTTCGGCATGGCGATCGCTGCTGGATGTTCAATGACAGCGGCGATCTGCTGATCGCGAGAATCACGCCGGAGGGTTTTGAAGAGCTCGATCGGGCTCACGTCATTAAACCGACGAACGATGCATTCGGTCGCGACGTCGTCTGGAGCATGCCGGCGTTCGCGAACAAGCGGGCGTACATTCGCAACGACGAAGAGTGCATTTGCGTCGATTTGGCGAAGCCATAAGCAAGCGTTCTGATCTGTCCCACTTCTAGCCCCGGGCTCCGCCCGGGGGTGGCGTTGCGTCTCGCAACGTCGACTGGAGGTAGAGACCGACCCCCGGGCGGAGCCCGGGGCTAGGGATCGCATATTTCTCCACGAGAATTGCCACGTCCCGAATGGGCTCGTTCTGCGCCGCCATCTTGAGATGCATCGTAATCCTTTTAAGATAGGTTCTGGCGACGGTCCGTCGTAACGATTCGTCGTGTACGCTGAAACTTCAGATTCCGGCAGGCGACCATGCAGCATCGGCAAGAAGTGGCACTCATCATCGACCCCAGCTCCCCCTACGATCGCCGGATCGTGCGGGGCGTGGCGGCCTATGTTCAGCAGGCCCAGCGCGACTGGTCGCTCTATGTGGAAGAGGACCACATCGATCGGCTTCCTGACCTGAAGGCGTGGGGGGGCGACGGGATTCTGGCGAACTTCGACGACCGTCGCGTCGCCGCGGCAGTGACGAGCCTCGGCGTGCCGGTGGTCGGCATTGGCGGCGGCTATGGTTACTACGAAGAGAACCCGCAGATCCCTTATGTGCGGACCGACAATCGGGCCATCGCTCGCATGGGGGCGCAGCACTTGATCGACCTCGGCTTCCGCCAGTTCGCGTTTTGCTCCGAGCCGCCGACCCGCGCCAACGGCTGGGCGAAGGAACGCGCCGAAGCCTTTTGCGAAGCGATCGAAGAGGCTGGCTATCCGTGCGAGCACTTCGCCGGCAAGCATAGTCCCGCGAAGGAGTGGCGGCTGTCGCAGGCCGCGCTGCAAAAGTGGGTGGCGAAGCTTCGCACGCCGATCGGAATTATGGCGTGCAACGACGGACGCGCGCGGCACTTGCTGCAAGCATGCCGATTCGTCGGCAAACGGGTGCCCGAAGACGTCGCGATCGTCGGCGTCGACAACGACGACGTGATGTGCGAGCTGGCTCAGCCGCCGCTGTCGAGCGTCGAGCAAGGCGCCATGCGGGTCGGCTTCGAAGCGGCCGCGCTGCTCGACGACATGATGCAGGGAAAGAAACCGGCCCAACAGCGGACCGCGATTCCCCCCGAACGCGTCGTTGCCCGCCATTCGACCGACGTCATGGCGGTCGCCGACGAGGAAGTCGCCGAGGCGCTCCGCTTCATCCGGCAGAATGCCTGCCGCCCGATCAACGTCCGCGACGTGCTCGACATGGCGCGGATGTCGCGCTCGACGCTCGACGCCCGGTTCCGCACGGCGATCGGCCGCTCGATCCACGCCGAAATTCGCCGCGTGCAAATCGAATCGGCCGAGCGGCTACTGATCACGACGACGATGCCGATCAAGGAAGTCGTCCAGCGAGTCGGCGTTTCGTCGGTGCAGTACTTTACGGCCATGATCCGCAACGCGACCGGTAAGACGCCGGGCGAGATTCGCAAGGCGGCGCTCCGCTAGTCGACCTTAATCAACCAAAACTGGCGCGTTTTGAAATTGAAAAACAAAATCGTGACAAGCCACGTCATGTAACATCGAATTGCATCGCTTAGATCATCTTTTCGGAGAACTTTCGACCGTGACACAACCAACGACTTACCGCTTCTCTTTCGGACCATGGAACATCAGCGAAGGCGCCGACCCGTTCGGCCCGATGGTCCGCACGCCCTACTCGTTCGAGGAAAAGCTCGACTGGTACCGCCCGCTCGGCTTCGAGGGGGTGCAGTTCCATGACGACGACGCCGTCGAGAACATCGACGACCTCGATGCGAGCCAAGTGGCGGCTAAGGCTCGGCAAGTCGGCCAGATGCTGAAGGATCGCGGCCTCACGGCGGAGTTCGTCGCCCCGCGGCTCTGGTTCGATTCGCGCACCGTCGACGGCGGTTACACCTCGAACAGCCCTAGCGATCGGCAGTATGCCCTCGATCGTTCGCTTCGCACGATCGACGTCGCCCGAGAACTCGGCACGCCGAACATCGTGCTCTGGCTCGCTCGCGAAGGTTCGTACATCCGCGAGTCGAAGAACGCCCGCGTCGCCTACGATCGGATTCTCGATGCGGTCAACGCGATGCTCGAATACGATCGCGAGTGCCGCATCTGGATCGAGCCGAAGCCGAACGAACCGACCGATCACGCCTACGTGCCGACGATCGGCCACGCCCTGGCGATTGCCTATCGCTCGGTCGATCCAAGCCGCGTGAGCGGGCTCATCGAAACGGCCCACGCGATTCTTGCCGGTCTCGATCCGGCCGATGAAATGGCGTTCGCCTTGGCGCACGACAAACTGGCAAGCGTGCACCTCAACGACCAGAACGGCCTGAAGTACGACCAGGACAAGTGCTTTGGCTCGGCGAACCTTCGCTCGGCCTTCAACCAGGTTCGCGTCCTCGAAGAAAACGGCTTCGGCCGTCGCGGCGAGTTCGTCGGCCTCGACGTCAAGGCGATCCGCACGCAGAAGCAGGACAAGTCGACGGCCCACCTGACGAACAGCCGCAAGACGTTCCTGCATCTGGTGGAGAAGGTCCGCACGTTCGACCGCGAACTGGAAAAGCAGCTGATTGCCGAGCGGGATTACGAAGAACTCGATGCGTACATCTTGCGGCACCTCATGGGGGTCAGCGACGATGCGTTGCCGGCGATCGAGTCGGCGCGCGAATATAGCCAGGCGAAGTAATGCGCCGCGACTTTCCGTTGCGGCCCCGTGCTGAAGTTGCCATGAAAAATTCGACGCAGTTATTACGCGCGTTCCACGCGGCCGTTTCGACGGTCGCGTGGTGCGCGTTTTTTGTGTCCCCTTCTGCTCAAGCTGAGAGTGGCGCCGAATCGACGGCTCCGGCGCCAGCAGCACAAGCCAATGACGAAATCCTCGTCCCGAACGGCTTCCGCACGACGCTCTTTGCCAGCGAACCCGACGTGCAGCAGCCGATCGGCATCGCAACCGACGAGCGGGGCCGGCTGTGGGTGGCGGAGAACTACACCTATGCCGACCAGGCGACGAATTTTGATCTCACGAAACGCGACCGCGTCGTGATTCTTGAGGACACCGACGGTGACGGCCGCGCCGACAGCCGCAAGGTGTTTTGGGATCAGGCGCAAAAGCTCACCAGCGTCGAGGTCGGCTACGGTGGGGTGTGGGTGCTGTGCGCGCCGCAGTTGTTGTTCATTCCCGACCGCAACCACGACGACGTTCCCGACGGGCCGCCGGAAGTGGTGCTCGACGGTTGGGACGCGGCGGCGGTTCGGCACAACATCGTCAACGGCTTGCGGTGGGGGCCCGATGGTTGGCTCTACGGGCGGCATGGCATTCTGGCCACGTCGCGCGTCGGCGCGCCGGGCGCCAAGGATGAAGATCGGACGCCGATCAACGTCGGCGTCTGGCGCTATCATCCCACGCGCAAGGTGTTCGAAGCGGTCGCCCACGGCACGACCAATCCGTGGGGTTTTGATTTTGATCGCCACGGCGAGATGTTTTTCATCAACACCGTCATCGGCCACCTGTGGCACTTGGTGCCGGGCGCCCACTACGAGCGGATGTATGGCGCCGACTTCAACCCGCACCTATACGGGTTGATTGGGCAGACGGCCGACCACTTTCATTGGGATACGGGCGAACATTGGAACGATATCCGCCAGGGGGTGAGCAACACCACCTCCGAGGCAGGCGGCGGGCACGCCCACAGCGGGTTGATGATCTATCAGGGCGATAACTGGCCGGAGAGCTATCGCAACCAGATGTACACGCTCAACTTCCATGGCCGGCGGCTCAACGCCGATCGGCTGGAGCGGCGTGGCAGCGGCTACGTAGGCCTGCATGGCGAGGACATGTTCTTCGTGCAAGACGAATGGTTCCGCGGGATCGATCTCATTGCCGGCGCCGACGGTGCGGTCTACATCGCCGACTGGTCGGATACGGGCGAGTGCCACGAGGCCGACGGTGTGCACCATGCGTCGGGACGAATCTATCGGCTGGCCTACGGCGAGCCGAAGTGGCCAGGGAAATTTGACCTGCGCGATCGCAGCGATGCGGAACTCGTCGAGCTGCAACTCCACGCGAACGATTGGTACGTCCGCAAGGCGCGGCGTCTGCTCGCCGAACGACATGCCGCTGGCCAAGATATGGTCGCCGCACGCGAGGCACTACCGAAACTCTACGACTCGCAGCGGAACGAAGTTCATCGCCTGCGGGCGATGTGGTGCTTGGCGGCGATCGGCGCCGCGGACGAAGCGTGGCTGCGGGAGCAACTCGGCGAATCAAACGAGCACTTGCGCGTGTGGGCGATTCGCTTGCTGGCGGATCAGGCGACGGTTGAAGCGGCGACGCTCGCTCGCTTCGCGGAACTCGCGGCCGGCGATTCGTCGGGGCTTGTGCGGCTGTACCTTGCTGCAGCGCTGCAGCGTCTGCCGCACGCCGATCGTTGGCCGATTGGCGCCGCACTCGCCGCGCGGCTCGAAGACGCCGACGATCGGCAGTTGCCGCTGATGATTTGGTACGGCCTGGAACCGACGCTGCCGGCCGCCGCGGAGCAGGCGATCGCACTCAGCCAACAGCCGTGCCTTCCGCTGGTGCGGCGGCACATCGCGCGACGGCTGACGAGCGAACTCGAAGCGAACGGCCAAGCCGTCACGGACTTGGCGGAAGTGGCCGCGACGTCCAACGACAAGTCTCTGCAACTCGACATCCTCCGTGGCATGGGCGATGCGCTGCAAGGTCGCCGTCGCGCGCCGGCGCCTGCGGGTTGGAACGCCCTTTCTGCCCGACTGTTCGCTGCCTCCGACACCGATGTGCGGGACGAGGCGCGGCGGCTCGGCGTGATCTTTGGCGATCCTCAAGCGATCGCCGAGCTTCGCAAGGTTGCCGCCGACCCGCAAGCGAACGCCGCCGAGCGGAACAACGCCCTGCGGGTGCTCACGGCCGACGGCGGGCCTGAGACGCTCACGCTGCTCGAGACGCTGCTTGACGATCCCGCCGTGGCGAATGAAGCGGTGCGCGGCTTGGCCGTGTACGACGATGCGGCGATTCCGGAACTCGTGCTGCAGCGGTACGCAGCGCTCGACGCCGCTGGCAAAGAACTGGCGATCGACACGCTCACGTCTCGCGCGAACTATGCAGCGGCGCTACTGGCCGCCGTCAAGGCTGGAGCGATCGACCGCACGGCGCTCTCGGCGTCGCACGCACGGCTAATCGCAGGGTTCAATGACGCCGAGCTGACGCAGGCGCTCGAGGAAACCTGGGGGAGTATTCGCACAACCGCTGATGACAAGCGAGCATTGATCGATCGACTGCGGATCGCGCTCACGCCACGGAAGTTAGAACAGGCCGATGCGAGCGCGGGCCGCGTCCTATTTAACAAAACCTGCAGCAACTGCCACGTGCTGTACGGCGAGGGGAAGCTTGTCGGTCCCGATCTCACCGGCTCTGATCGCCGCAACGTCACCTACCTCCTTGAGAACATCGTCGATCCGAGTGCGACGGTGGGGACGGAGTTCCGGACGACGGCGGTGCTACTGTCCAGCGGCCGAGCTCTGTCGGGAGTGATCGTAGGCGAGACCGACAAGACGCTTATCCTGCGGACGCAGACGGAGGAGATTGCCGTCGATCGCGACGACATCGAGGAGATGGTTCCGCAAGAGCTTTCGCTGATGCCGGACGGATTGTTGACACAGCTGACGGACGAGCAGATTGCCGATTTGTTTGCGTATCTGTCGACGACGGCGCAAGTGCCGCTCGCGGAGTAAGCGGCGTTCTAACATGTTGGCCTCTGGCTTCGAGGCTTCTTGCGTCCTGAATGCTCTGGCTCCCCCCTTGAGGGGAGGGCTGGGGAGGGGGTAGGAACGTTGGTACATGCTGCGTCACCCCTCCCTAACCCTCCCCCTCAAGGGGAGGGAACCTCAAATTTCAAATGTGGGGCGCCTCACCGCGCCGACTGCATGAGATGCCACAGCTGCCGCAACCCGGCGGCTGCTTCGCGCGGGATGTTGGCGGAAGCGTATGCGGCCGCGCTGTAGAGCTGGAGCAGTCGCCGTGCTTCGTCATGCAGCGGCGAGGCGGGCGGCGCCGCGAGTCGCACGAACTCTTGCGGCGTCTGCTCGGGCGAGCGGGCTTGGCCGCGATCGCACGACCAAGCTTCAAACGCTTCGAACGTGTAGCGAACGAGTTCGTTCGGCGACGTTTGCCGATCGCGACCGCTGAGGAACGGATCGGTGTACTCGGAGAAGCTGCGGCGCGGCGGCGCCGTCGGTGCGGAACTTTCGGCGTCGTTGCCGCCCGCTGCCGCCGGCTTGGCGCCGAAGAGCCGGGCGATCAGATCGCGAATCATCTGCATGATCTCGAGAAACGCCCGCACGATCGCCGGCCAGTTCCGCCACGCGAAGTAAGCGATGGCGACGCCGAGCAAGATGTAGGCGATCATCTTCACGATGTCGGCGAGCGAGTTGCTGAGCATGCCCGCAATCGCTGAGAAGTTGGGTGGTTGCATCGACGGCGACGACTGCTCGCTTGGTGCGCTGCCTTGTTCAGGCTGCGGCGTGGTCGGCGATTCGTTCGGCTGGTTCGACTGGCTAGATGTTTGAGAAGATGCGTCTGATGAGGACTGCGATTCGTCAGCGGTCTGTTCTGGCGATGCGTCTCGTTCGCCTTGCGTTTGGTCTGACGGCGACTCGCCCTCCCCTGCCCTGTCGGCATCTTCAGCGGACGGCGATTGATCGGCCTCTTGCGGCGGTTCGCCGTTGGCGTTGGAGTCCGATGAATTCTGGGAGCCAGATGACGAGGAATCTTGCGTATCCTGCTGCCCTTGCCCAGCGGGTTGCCCATTCCCGGGCTCGCTGCCGGCGGTTGATTCGCCGGTTTGGGCGTCGGGCGAAGCTTCGCCGGTGGCCTCAGCATCAGGTTGATTGTCGCTGGTGACCTGCTCATCCGAGGTGGCGTCGACGGTTCCCTCGCTGCCGACGCTCGCCGCCGAGGATGACTGATCGTTCCGCGAACCGAGCCGCCACGGCGGTTGCGCCGCCGCGTATTCCGCCGCTGGTCGCGGCAGCAGCGCAGCGGCGAGCATCACGACGACAATGAGGGCCGCCCCCATCGCGACCCATGTCGCCGCCATCGGCGCCGGCATCTCGACGTTCCGTTGCCGCAGGTAACGCCGCAGGCCAAGAAAGCTGGTCGTGACGAGCAGCGACAAGCCGGCCGCCACGTACACGGCAAGCAACCCGAAGGCGTACTGCCGTCGGCCGACGTCGCTGGCGGGAATCCAGTGTTGGCCGATGCCGAACAGCGGCAGCGCGGCGAGCGAAAAATAGAGAACCCACAGCCCTGGCGTGTGGGGACCGGTTCCGGCGCTGGCGAGTCGCTGCCACCAACTCAACTTGGGCGCTTCGCCTTCCGCGGGATCGTTGAAGAGTTCGTTAGCGTTCGCTCCGTGCGCGGCGAGCGATCTTGTCGCGGTCGGAACCGTCGGCGGAGCGGGCTCGGCGGCGTTCTCCGGCGGATCGAGCCCAACGCGGCCAAGCAACCCTTCGCCTGACGAATCTTCATCGTCGTCGATGACGGTGCAGTCCCACGTCAGCTTGTGCGACGACCACCAAACCGCGGCAAGCAGGCAGAGGTTCACCAGCCAGCCCAACGGCCCGGTATGCTCCACAAACTTCCCGAGCGCGATGAACATCAGCAGCCCCATCGGCAAGCTGAACATCGCGGCCCGCTCCGACCCCATTTCGATGGCGATCCGCGCGATCAGCACCGTGGCGAAGACGAACAGCGCGAAGACGTAGTTCAGCCGCCCCGTGTAGTTGCCGACGTACAGCACTTCGATCAGAAAAAAGACCAAGCTGCCGACGAGCGCCATCACCAGCGCGGGGCTGATCGCGATCGCGACGTAGTCGGCGTTGGTCATTCGTAAGCGAGGCATCGGAGTCGAACCGTACGTGTGAGAACGCGCTATCGCAACAGGCACTTCAGGCAGACTTGGGGAATCGCCGCGCGATCGCGGAGCTGGCGGACGTCGATCTGCTCGGCGATCAGCGGCCCGGCAATCTGAGCGTAATCATATTCGTTAAAGGTGTTGACGATCGCGGTCACCGCAAACCCGCGGCGGCGGAGCGTGCCGAGGGCGATCGCCGTCGCGGGCGTGACGTGCGAGAGGATCGCGATCACCGTCGCGCTACGCGGCAGGCGGCTCGTCACTTCGAACACCAGCTGCGAAAACGTGAGGCCGTCGGTTTTCTCTACTCGCGCGAGTGTGCGGAGGATCTGCTGCAGCTGCGTGTTGCTGCGGCCGGTGGGGACGACGACGGGGCGGAGCCGTTCGCTGCGATCGCGCATGCCGGCGGCTTGGGCGAGTTTGCGGCTGCGGAGTTGGTCGTGGCTCCAGCCTTCGGTCCGAATACGATCTGCCGCATCGCGGCCGTTCGTGGCGAGGCCGACTTGCTGACCCATTTCGCACACGGCGCCGGCAATCGACGCCGCGGCAGTAACGGCAAGTTCCGAGCGGACCGGCTCGTGCTTCGGGTCGTACGATTGTTCGTGGAAGTCGAGCAAGATCGTCACGCCGGCCACGGTCGACGGTTCGTAAATCTTGCTGTGGAGCGTTGCCGTGCGGGCCGTGGCGCCCCAGTGGATGCGGTTGAGCGGATCGCCCGCTTGGTAACCGCGGACGCCGGCGATGCGGGTCGGATCTTCGAACAGCCGGTGCGTCATCCGCACTTCGCCGAGCGGCCGCCGCGAGGCGACGTCGAAGCCGGCGAGCGGAATCACTTCCGGTAGCGCCAGCAGAAAGTGAGGAGCGGTGAGCACGCGGTAGCGGCGGTAGAGCCCGAAGACGTCGCCCGTTTCCGCCACGAGCGGGCCGATTTGGTAGTAGCCGCGGCGATTGCATTTTAGTTGGTAGAGCAAGGTCTTCCGGCCGCGTCCCTGGAAGGAAACGAGTTGCAGCCGTCGGCCGTTGATCTGCAAATTTGGCGTATCAAACATGAGCGCCCGCCGCGGCAGCAGATCCTCGAGCAGCAGCCACGGCACGGGGAACCAGCTGTTATTTTCTAGCACGGTGACGATCGCAATCGTCTCGCCGATCTTCACTTGGTCGCGACTCATCTCGCGGGTGGCGGAGAGTTCGCGCGACCAGAGGTTGGCGAGCACTCGGCTCAGTGCGATGACGCCGATGAGGGCGTACATCGCGTACGCGAGTAGCCCCAGGCCGAGCAGCGCGGCAACGACCAGCAGCATCGCAGCGCCGACGAGCCATCGCATGAGGAGATTCTCGGGGAGTTAACGCGGGCAGTCGACTAGCGGGCCGCCGGTTCGAGCACGGGGGCCTTCGTCTGGTCGAGGACGTCGGTCAAGATTTCGGCGACCGTCACGTTTTGCAGCCGGCTTTCGGGCTGCAAGATAATGCGGTGCCCCAACACGGCCGGCACGATCTGCTTCACATCGTCGGGTTCGACGAAGTTTCGGCCGCGGATTGCCGCGACCGCCTGCGAACTGCGGTAGAGAGCAATCGACGCCCGCGGACTGCCGCCGAGCCGCACGTCGTGATGGCCGCGCGTGGCGTGGACGATTTCGGTGATGTAGCGGCGAATCTTCGGATCGACGTGCACCGTTCGCACGGCCCGCTGACACGCGACGAGTTGTTCGGCAGTAATGACGGGCTGCAGCTTGTCGAGCGGATGCTCACGCTTGAGCATCTCGAGCATTTGGGATTCCTCGTCGAGCGACGGGTAGCCGAGCGAGAGCTTGATGAGGAACCGATCGAGCTGCGCTTCGGGTAGCGGGAAGGTTCCTTCGTGGTCGACCGGGTTTTGCGTTGCGATCAGCAGGAACGGCGGCTTCAGGCGGTGCGTTTGGCCGTCGATCGTGACGGAACTCTCGGCCATCGCTTCGAGGAGCGCCGCCTGTGTCCGCGGCGTTGCGCGATTGATCTCGTCGGCCAGCACCACTTGCGCGAAGATCGGGCCGGCGCGGAACTCGAACTCGCCCAGCTTCTGATTAAAAATCGAGCCGCCGGTGACGTCGGTCGGCAGCAGGTCGGGCGTGCATTGGATCCGCTTGAACTCGCAGCCGACGCTGCGGGCGAACGCGCGGGCGAGGATCGTCTTCGCCACGCCGGGGACGTCTTCGAGCAGGACGTGTCCTTCGCAGAACCACGCAACCAGGGCTTGGACGATTTGTTGCCGTTTGCCGACGACGACCTGCTCGACGTTGGCGATGATCCGCCGGCTGACGGCCGTGACGTCGAGCGAGCGAGGTTTCTCTGCGGGATTCTCAGCCACCGTTGCGGTTCCGTAAGAGATGCAAAATGGTCTCGCGGCGACCCTTGTAGCTTAACTGCCGCGGGGTCGGCGAGATACACTGGAGAGGTCCGGGCGGCCGATCCGCCCTGGGGTCGCCTGGTTCGTGGGAGTTGCCGATGTTCGTTCGTTTGCTGTCTGTTGTTTGTTTGTCGCTGGCCGCTTGTTTGTCGGCAGCCTGCCCGCTCCACGCCGCCGAACCGCTGAGCGCGGCGGAGTTGCAAAAGCGGCTTGATGAAGTGCTCGACTCCCACCCGACCGCGAAGCGGACGACGGTGACGCTCAAGGTGATCGACCTCGAGACGGGGGAAACGATCTACGACCGTGGCGGTGATCGGTTCCAAGTGCCGGCGTCGAATCTCAAGATTTACACCTCCGCGTGCGCGCTCGATTTGTTCGGTCCGGAACACCGGTTCAAGACGATCGTCCGCACCGACGGCGACGTCGTCGACGGCGTGCTGCATGGCAACCTGCTGCTGATCGGCGGCGGCGATGCGATGCTCACGAGCAAAGACCTCCGCAAGCTTGCCAAGCGGGTCGTGGAGGAACTGGGGATCAAAAAGATCGTCGGCAAAGTGGTCGTCGATAATTCTCGCTACGCTCCGCGGTTAAAAGGCCCGGGGTGGATGTGGGACGACGAGCCGGCGTACTACAACATGTCGGTGACGCCGTTGATGGTCGACTTCAACGTCCTCACCGTGAAGCTGATGCCCGACAGCGAAGGGTTTGTCTACGCAAAACTCGATCCGCCGTCGGTTTCGCCGGAATTGTTTAGCGTCGACGAGCAGACGGCGTACGGCGACGCCCTAGCGACGCGGCGGCCGTATACGGAGGCGATCGAGTACCGCGGCGATCGGAAGCTTGCGGAGTCGCAGTCGGTGCAGATGACGATGCACGACCCGGGGCCGTGGGCGGCGGGGATGTTTACGCAGATGTTGGCCGACGAGGGGGTGGCCTTCGCGCCCCCCGCGAAGGGCGCTGCTCCCCCGGCGCGAGCGGGCGTCGAGCCGCGAGAATTGGTCCACGAGGGGCCGACGCTTGCCGAGACGCTCAAGCATTTCAATCATGTGAGCGAGAACGCCGTCGGCGAGGTGCTGCTTCATGAGATCGCGATCGCGAAGGGGGCGAAGCGGCCTGATTGGCCGCAAGGCGCCAAGGCGATTAGCGATTGGCTCGTTGAGACCGCGAAGCTCGAACCGGGCTCGTTCCGGATCGTCGACGGCTCGGGGCTCTCGCGTTACGACCTCATCACCGCCGATTCAGCGCTGCGGCTGCTGAAGTACCTCAACGCGAGCGAGGACTTCGAGCCGTTCTTCCAATCGCTGCCAACGTCGGAGGTGAAGCTGACGGACGCCGACCTTGAGGGAGCGAGTGATCAGTCGGACGCCCCGCGCGTTTCGGCGAAGGGAGGGAGCATGTCGAGCGTCTCGACGATGTCGGGCTACTTGCGGACGCTCGATGGGCGGCGGCTTGGCTTCTCGCTGCTGGCCAATGGGTTTATTGGCAACAACCAGCCGGTGTTTGACCTGCGGCAGCAGGTTTGGCGAGAGTTGGTGAAGTACCAACCGTAGCGGTTGGCGGCGTGACAAGTGCGCTTATCGGCCCCAGGAAAATTGAACCATGAGGTCCCCTCCCCTTGAGGGGGAGGGTTAGGGAGGGGTGATTGAAGCGGGTACCAACGTTCCACCCCCTCCCCAGCCCTCCCCTCAAGGGGGAGGGAGCCACAACATTTAGTTGGGGGCGACGCTGCTTTCTAGCTGCGCTTGAGGCGGCGGTGGAGCGGGGCCAGTGCGATCGCCGCGATGGCGAGGATCGCGGCGGCCGAGGGTTCGGGAACTGCCGCGGCGGTGGGAATGTTGGCGCCGACGAAATCTTCCCACGACCGGCCGAGGTTCTGCTGCCAGACGAGGAAGTCTTGCCCGTCGGAGTCGTTGTCTCCATCGGCGTCGGCCCCGGCGGTGGCGCCGAAGGCGGTCTTCCAAACGGCGAGATCGGCGCTATCGACTTCGCCGTCGTTGTTGAAGTCGCCCGGCAAGTCCTCGAACGGATCGCTGAAGAGTTCGTTGTTGAGGAACGATTGGTCGGTGAGCGTCTTCAGGAAAGCGACGAGGGCCGCTTGCTCGGTGGCGTCGAAGTTGGGACGGTACGGCTGGCCCGTGGCGAGGAAGTTGTCGCGCAGGCGGAGGTCGAGGAACGGATTGTCTTGAATGCCGCTGCTATAGAATGCGACCACTTGCTCGAGCGATGTGAAACGGCCGTCGTGCGTGTAGCCGGCACGGACTTCGACGTTGCGGAGCGATGGCGTTTTGAATTGGCCGATTGACGTCGACGCTACGCCGAGATCGGCGGAACTGTCCGCATCAAGGCCGATGTTTCGCGGCGCATCGCCGACTTGCGCGGCAGTCACGTGACAAGAACTGCAGCGGCCCTCGCCGTGGAACAGTTGGGCGCCGAGTTGCTCTTGCGCAGTATAGCCGGCGGCGGCGTAGTTCGGGTTGCTGAGCGATCCCAATTTGACTGCTTGATCGAACTTCGACTGGTATGAAACCATTGAGCGGACGAACTGCGACAAGGCCTTCGAGATTTTGTCCGACGTGACCTCCGGGGAACCGAAGGCGTTCTGGAAGAGCGAAGGGTAGAACTTCGTGGCGGACAACTCAGCCGTGAGTTGCGTGAGGTTCGTCCCCATTTCGACGGGGTCTTGAATCGGCATCAGCACTTGCTGTTCGAGCGTCGCGGCCCGCTGGTCCCAGAAGAAACTCTTTGGGCCATAATAGGCTGCGTTGCTGAGGCCCATTGAATGGCGGCGCGTATGGCCACCCTCGAATCCCGTGCTCTTTGGACTGGGGTCAGAAAAGTCGTTGGCTTGTCGGTGGCAGGAAGAACAGCTCAGGCCGTCATTGTGGGAAAGCCGTTCGTCGTAAAACAACACGCGGCCTAGCGTGGCGCCAGCGTTCGAAATGTCATTTATCAGAGCGTTTGTGACAGGATCTCTCGGCGTGTTGTTCATGCTCGCGATCGCACCCGCCTTGAAGTATTGCGGCAGGTCGTCGACGGCGTACTTGCGGTAGTTCGCCGTCGTCGCCGGGAGGGCGGGGACGCCGGGCGAATCGGCGCGGAGGGAGGCGGCAACTCCGTTGAGAACGGTCAGTGCCAAGAGCGCAGGCAGCAGCGGGACGCGACGTTGGGACATAGCGGTTCCAGCGGACAACGCGGGAGCGTGCACGCGAGGCGCACGAAGACCCTGGGGAGAAGCTCTCTGTTCTGTTCCGGGCGTTGCGCCCTGGCCAGGCGAGAGACCGGCAAGCGGGGGCGGCGCAACATGTCCATATTACTGGTAGCAGCGGCTGGGTCAACATGAATGAATTGGTTGGAAATAACCTTCGTCGAGACTGAGAAATCTCGGGCATAATGGCCCGTAGTCCGGCGAGTTGAGGAGCCGATTCAGGGCGATTCGCGTCGCGAGTATGCGGCGTTTCTCTCACTTCTGCGCAGGGGGCTCGCGGATTCTGGTCGGGGACGGCTGCCGCGGGATATCGCGGGCTCGCCGTGGCCGGTTCTCAGGTCGTTGGGCGCCGATGCTGGTTGCTAGCGCTGTTCGCGACGCGATTCCCCTTAACGGCTGCAACTGCAGGGCATTCCCGCTGCAGCGAACCAAGTGGCACGTCGATTGCGTTCAGCGATCGGCAACCTAGCTCGCTTCGTTCAGCCTTGGCGCCATGCGACCGGCACAGCGGCAGCGAGCCCTCTGAAAAAGCCTACCGCGGCGAACGCGGCGGCGTTTGTCTTCTTTGTTGCGCGGCGAACTGGAAAGCCGGAAGCGCGCTCTGTTTCCGGCGGATGTTTGCATGACGCACTTCTTCGCGCAGTCGACGAGCGGGGGCCTGTCGACTGCGCGATCTTTCTCAGCCTCGTCCGAGCGCTGTTGTGGCATCGCTTGTTAGGTGCGTTTTTAGCCGAGTGAAGCTGCGGCTCGTCGGCACGCTGCGCGCGGGGGCGGCTGCGCTTCCGGCAACGAATCATCAAGTATCAAACCTTTCTGGGAGATGAAATATGAAACGGAGAATCACGTGGCAGGCGACCGTGTGGGGCGCTATGGGGATTGCGGCGGCGTCGCTCGGCGATCGCCGACAAGCGGCGGGGGCGGACTTTGTGCCGACGAGCGGGACGCAAGCGTGGAACGACGCCAATAATTGGGGCCCCTCGCCGCCGCAGCCGTTTCCGAACGGTCCGGGCGCTACAGCGATTCTGCCGGCGCCGACGGGGCCGCTGACGATCAACCTGGGCCAAGCGATTGAACTTGATTCGCTCACGATCAACAAAGGGGTGCTCGTTACCGACGTCTCGCCGACGACCATCATTGGCTCGGCGACGAACACGCTTACCTTCAGCGGCACGGGGTTGGTGTCCAACAGCAACTCCGCCGAAGGGACGGGGCTGAGCGTCGTTGATGCACCGCTGATCTTCAACTCGCAGCTGACGATCTCGCAGTTCGACAACGATTCGATCCGCTTTGCCCAAGGCTTTTCGGGCGGCGGCAACTTGCTGATTAATCGCGGCACGAGCGGCACGGGGGACGTCATCCTCGAGGGAGCGGGGACGTATGCCGGCGGCACGGTGATCGGCGGCACCGGCGGCGCCAACTACACGACGGTGCGGTTGAACAACGCCAACTCGATCCCCGGCGGCCTCGGCGCCGCTGGCGGCACGAGCAATATTGCCTTGAACGACGCATCGGTGTTGGGCCTGGGCGCCAGCGACTTGAAACGCAGCATCGGCACGGGGCCTGATCAGATTCAGTTCAACAACGTCGGCACGAACGGCTTCGCCGCCTACGGGGCGAACCGCGTGGTCAACTTCGGCGGGGCCTCGGCGCCGATCGTGTGGGGCGATGCAGGAGCGACGTTCGGCGAGTTGACGTTTGGTTCGACGACGGCGACCCACACGGTCGTTTTCGAGAACCCCCTCAACATCGGCGCGGCGAACCGCACCATCCGGACGTACGAAGGTCCGGCGCCGATCGAAGCGCGGATCACGAGCGAGATCAGCTCGAACAGCGCGGCGACGCTCACCAAGATGGGGCCGGGCGCCCTCGCTCTGGCGGCTAAGAACACCTACGCCGGACCGACGATCGTCAACAATGGCGCCCTCGTGCTTGAGCACGCTGAAGCGCTGCCGGCAACGACCAACGTGACGCTGCGGGCTGGCGGGTTGCTTGGGCTCGTGATCGGCGACTATAACGGCACGCTCGGCACGGGGCCTGGCCAGTTGCAATTCACCACCGGCAACGGCGGCTTTGCGGCGTTCAGCGGGAATCATACGGTGACGCTCAATGGAGGCGCCGGCATGGCGTGGGGTTTGAACAGCTTCGCGGCGAACAATTTTGTGCTCTCGGATGACAATGCTGCGGGGACGATCACGTTCACCAATCCGATCGACCTCGGCGCCTCGACCCGCGTGCTGGCGGTTCGCAACGGCACTGCCGATCTCGACGCGCGGCTCACGGGCGTGATCAGCGGTTCTGGCTCGCTCAACAAAACGCAGCCGGGCAACGTCGAGTTCGCGGCTGCGAACACCTACACCGGCGCCACGCTCATTAACAACGGCGTCGTTATCCTTACGAACGCCAACTCGATTCCGGGCGGCGTCACCGGCGGCAACATCGCGAACATTCAGATCTCCGCCAGCGGCGGCACGATCGGGCTGGGGGCGTCGGACTTTACCAGCGGCATCGGCACGGGGCCGGGGCAGATTCAGTTTGGGGCGACCTTCAATGCCGGCTTCGCGGCGTACGGCGGCAATCGCAAGGTGAACATCGGCGGGGCTGCGGCGCCGCTCGTGTGGGGCGACGGGTTTGTCTCGGGCAACCTATTGCTGAGTGCGACCGGATCGGATGGAACGATCGAATTTCAGAACCCGATCGACCTGGCTGGGGCGCCGCGGACGATCAACGGCCGCGATGGCACGCAGGCGGTCGATGCGATCGTGAGCGGCGTCATCAGCGGCACGGGCGCCAGCCTGACGAAGATCGGCAACGGTGCTCTCGCGCTCACTGCGGCGAACACCTACGACGGCGGGACGATCGTCGACCAAGGGCCGCTGCTCGCCAACAACACGACTGGCTCGGCCGTGGGGACCGGCGACGTTTCGGTCATCGACGGCGGCACGCTCGGTGGCACCGGCTTTGTCGGCACGGCTGGCGATGCATCGAATGTCTCGGTCGTCGCGAACGGCCGGATCAACCCCGGGGTGACGATCGGCCAGTTGACTGTTTCGGGCAACGTCGGCTTCGGAACCGGGTCGTTCTTTGACATTGATCTCGACGGCACTGGCTTCGACAAGCTTGCCGTGAATGGCGCTGCTACGCTCGATGGCACGCTGAACGTCGTTGTGCCAACTGGCTTCGTCGCGGCGACGGGGGCGACCTTCCCCATTCTCACCACGACGGGCGGTCTTGCCGGGACGTTCGCCGCGATCACCACGAACGGCGCCAACACTTGGAGCGTTCAGTACGGGGCCAACTCGGCGACGCTCGTCGCGGGAGCGGCGGCGGGTTTTGCGGCGGACTTCGATCTCGACGGCGACGTCGACAGCGCGGACCTCGGTTTGTGGAAAACGAACTATGGTCTGGCTGCCGGTGGAACGAAGTCGACCGGCGACGCGAACGGCGATGGCAAGGTTGACGGCGCCGACTTCCTCGCGTGGCAGCGGCAGTTCGGCAGCGGCGTGACGCCGCCGGCGACGACGGCGACCGCCGCGGTGCCGGAACCGGCGACGTGGGGGCTGCTAGCCGCGGCGGCTGCGGCGTTGCCTTTCATGCGGCGGCCGCTTCGCAAGTAGCTGCTTTGCTAAAAGGCTGATGCGGGCCGTTGGAACGGCCTGCAGTTAACGAGCGCTTGATTGGGGCAAGCGGGCCACGATGCCTTGTAGGCGGGTGGCCCGCTTGTTTTTTGCGCGTGGGTGTGACGAAGCGCGTTGTCGCATTTCTAACCCCGGGCTCCGCCCGGGGGTGCATTACGCGCGACGATGCCTACCGGAATGGTGACCGACCCCCGGGCGGAGCCCGGGGCTAGGAGTTCGTGGGATGTCGTGTCGTGTCGCCTGCGGATGGAAATACGCATTTTAGGCGACACTAGTTAACTCATTTCCTGGCAGTAGCTTAAGTGGCGTGTGCGGCCGTTTTGCAGGCGACAAGGCGACACTAAGAGGCGGCATCAACGCGATTGTCGGGCGACATCTGCTGGGCGTGAAAGCGCCTGGCATCAACTCCGTCGCCGCGGCGATGGGTTGTGAGTTGGGTTGTCAAAGAGCGCAGCGTCAAACGATCGCCGGCGCGGTTCGCGGGCGATTTGACGTATGTTCGGATGTTCAGTATGGCAGAGTGGGCGGCCAAAAGCAACTACCAATATGGGAGATTTGGCGTGCTGGCGTCCGCATTGAGCCCCCGGTTTGAAGAACCGGGGGCTAAATGGCGGCGCGCCGGGAGAGGTGATCGCGGAGGGCGAACCAGAGCATCATCGCGGGGATAATCGCGAGCGGCCAATAGCTGGTGGGCCAGAGTTCTCGGCGGGGGATGTCGGGCCGCAACTGAACGAGCGCGGTCCAGGCGACGAGGCCGACGATGCCGATCGCGGCGAGGAGTAGTTGTATCGCCGTATGAGCGCGGAGGCGGTCGCGGCGGCGCCAAAGGGCCCAGCCGATGGCGTTGAGGATCACGAACCCCGCGAACCAAATCGCGGAGACTTCCGGCGCCGAGAGGAGCATGTAGAGAGCGCCGCCGAGGAGCCAGCCGGCGCCGCCGAGTTGGGCGCCGAGCCAGCCGCCGGCGTTCCACTGAAAGGGGCTGCGGTCGGCGTTGGCGGCGAGGTTCATGGCGCGGCTCGCGGAGCGTGACGTGGGGCTACGTTTGCCGGAATGGTAACCGACCCCCGGGCGGAGCCCGGGGCTAGGGATTCACCTACGGCGGTACGTTATGGCGAAGGTGGCGGCGGCGAGCAGCAGCGCGATTGATTGCGGCTCGCGAACGGCGTTCGGGCCGACTGCGAAGTTCGCGGCGATTTGCTGCGGCGCGAGCCGCGAGTCGTAGATGCGAAATTCGTCGAACTTGCCGTTGAAGAACGGGTCGGTGGGCCAAACCGAACGGCCGAGGCGGAGCTGGGCGCCCGGCATATCGTTAGGTTGGAAGCCGGTGGGAAGTTGCTTCGTACCGATCAAGTTGCCATCAACGTAAACACTGTAGTCGCCAAGGTAGTACGTTGTTTGTATCGGCCGAGAGGGAGACGTTTGCAGGGTGATCGCCACATGCGACAACTTTCCGACGGACAGCGGCCCGGTCCCTTGAATGTTCGTATTGGGTGAGGGAGCGGTGTTACGCCCGGGACTAACGTCGACGCCCATCTCGCGGTTGTTCGAGGAACTCGCCGAATACCTGCAAGTATCTGTCGGGGGCGGCGTAACCAAAATTGAATGGCGAGGCCCAGGGAGTCAATGCAGCCACTTCTACCCACATCTCGATGGTGATTTCGCCAGCCACGCCGCCGAGAAACGCAGCGGAAAAAATGTTCCCCGGCAGTTCGACAAAGGCGCCGTCGGCGTTCTGCGGATAGGGGAGTCCGCGATTCGTCTGCACGTCGAGCTTGCCGCCGGCGAAGGCGTGGTTCACCGTGCCGGGATCGACGATCGTGCCGTGGGCCGTGCCGATCGAGTCGTTGACGTTACCGCTAAAGCTGTAGCGGTGGACGAGGGCGGCGTTGCTTGCGGAGCAGACGCCCGCCAGGAAGAGCATGGAGAGAGCGAAGAATCTGGGCATGGAGCGTCGTCGCTGGGAATTGAAAGTGGATAAGGGGGTTTCCTTATCTTGTCGCAGCGGGCGGTAAACCGCAAGAGATTGTCTGCACTTGCGGTGGCGATTGCAGGCATAAGTTAGCCAATCTCGCCCGACAGGCGCGTTCTAGCCCCGGGCTCTGCCCGGGGGTGGCGTTGCGCGGGGCTACGCATGCTGGTGTAGATACTCACCCCCGGGCGGAGCCCGGGGCTAGGGGAGATGGCCGCACCTGTGTGCTAGTGGATCGCGTAGAGGAGGACGTTGAGGCTAATCCGCGCCGCGTCTTGGCGGGTGTAGCCTTCGCACTGCGGGGCGGCGCCTTCGAGCGAGCAGCTGAGGTCGTGCGGCGAGAAGATGATCACGTGGCGGCCGTCGATCGTCACCGCTTCCAATTGCGGCGGCTCTTCCGATTCGATGCTCGCGACGCCGCCGTTTTCCGCATCGCGCGTTCCGCCGGAGTTGCGACGGCGCGTCACTTTGGCGAGGTCGTAGCCGCCGTACTCGGTGGTGAAGAGCGGATCGTCGGCGGGGATCAGCGCGAGCGGCGATTCGGGGAAGGTTTCTTTCAGTTCGGTGCGCAGCGAGTCGGTAAATTCTTTGCTCGAACAAATCGCGTCGGCGAGAACGGTGCCGCCGCGTTCGACGAACTCGCGCAGGCCTTTGCGTTCGGCGGGCGTCAGCGTGAACGCCGTGCGGCCGTGGAACATGAGGAAGTTGTTGCTGAAGAGCGTCGGCGAGGAGAGCGACACCTCTTGCGGCACGGCGATGATGATGCGGAGATGGTGGTCGGCGAGGTGGAGCAGATTGCGGAGCGCACCAGGGGCGCCTTCGCAGCCGCCGGGGTGGAGGATGTTCGCGATGCGGATGGTGCCGCGGGAATCGTCAGCGTCGTCGCCCCCGTCCGGCGTCGGCACGGCGGGATCTTTGTAGCCGACTTCGCGATTCGTGGCGTACGCGAGAATGTTCAGGCCGAGCGTCTCGGCTTGTTCGACTCGCGCGCGAACGGCTGGCGGGTAGCTGAGCTCGCGATTGCGGCCGAGGAGTTCCCAGCGGCAACCGAGATCGTCGGGGACGTAGACGACCGCGGTGCGGCAACTGACCTCGACGCCGTAGACGGGTGGCGCCGTCGTCGGATCGACGGGGCGTTCCATTCGCCAGATCGGATGGCTTGGCGGGAGCGGGCGGAGTTTCGTGTCGGGGTTGGGGAAGAGTTCGGCGATCAGTTCGCGGACGCCGGCGTCGAAGCCGCCCCCTCGGCACGATTGGTCGAAGAACAAAAATCCGCCGCGGTCGACGTACATGCGGAGCTTTTCTTTTTCCTCGGCGGTGAACTGCGGCGCATCGTGGCCGCTGATGTAGAGGACAGGCGTTTGGAGGAGGTCTTCGACCGTCGCGGGGCCGATGTCGACGACCTGATGAGCGAGCGGCAGCTTCCACTCGCGCTCGACCGAGGCGACGAGGCGGAGGAGCGCGCCGCGATGACGACGCCAATCGCCGACTGGTTCGTGCTTGACGTGTGCGAGCACGAGCGGCCGGCGCCCCTTGGCGAGGAACATCAAATAAAAACTCGTCGGGACGCGGAGATCGTCGAGATGCTCTTCGTCGAGATCGGAGGGCCACGAGCCATCGGGAAGCTGCATGCCGACGATGACTTCGGCGCCTTCGCGGTACCAATCGTGATCGCCGATGAAGCGTTGCGCGGTAATGCGGCCGACGCGTTCGAGGGCGAACATATAATAGGAGTGCCAGTAGTCGACGCCGGGGTTGCGATTGACGGAGAAGTTGCGGCGGAGCCACGACATGCCGAGGTCGACGCTTTTGTTGGGCAGTTGCGGATTGCAGCAGGAGATCGCGTCGCCCTGGACGCGGGCGTCGGAGGGTTCGAGGCGTTCGCTGGCGGCGAGGACCGAAGCGATGCCGGCGGCGGTCATGCTACCGGTGCCGGGATAGTCGGGGCCCCAACCCCATGAGCCGTCGGGATTCTGCTCGCGGCGCCAGTAGTCGAGGGCGAGCCGCCAGGTTTCGTCGGAGGCGGCGACGCCGATGCGTTCGGCTTCGTAGAGGGCGAGCATCGCCATGTGGGTCATCGAGTTGTCGGTATGGTCGGGCGTGCCGAGGGTGGGGATGGCCCACATGCCGGCTTGGGCGCCGTCGCGGATTTGGTGGTCTTCAAGCCACTTGACGTTGCGTTCGATGAGGAGGCGATCGCGCTCGGGCTCGGCGGCGCAAAAGACCATTGTCTGCAACGACGCGGTATAGGTGGCGTCGGGGCGGAAGTTGCGGAGATGTTTTAAGGCTTTAGCGACGGCTTCGTCTTTGGGGTCGCAGCCTGCTTGGATGAGGGCGAGCGTGGCGAGGGGCGTAAGGCCGCCGGCGTAGAGGGCGCGCTCTTCCCAGGCGCCGTCGGGGAGCTGTTGCGATTTGAGATAGCGAACGCCGCGGGCGATCGCTTCGTTGACTTGGGCGGAGGTGATGCCGGTGGCGTCTTGGGCTTTTGCGTTGGGGGCTACCGAGTTAGCAAGTACCGCGAAGATGAGCGGGAGCGTGGCGAGCAGGCGTGGGGAGAGTGGCGTCACTTTGGGGACCTGCTTGTACTGGGAATAAGCGATGCGTTGACCGCGAGTCGCGCGAATCGGCGCGGATGAAGAATTTGGCGTTGAAATTATTCGCGTTGATCCGCGGGCTTCGTTTTTGTTTCAGGTTGACTGCTTGGAAGTGTGGCGAGTGCGTTGAGGGCGAGCGTGGTGGCGACGAGGGGGTCGTCTTCGCGCATTGTGGAGATTGGGTTGGCCCAGGAACCGTCGGCGCGTTGGCGGGCGAGGAGTTCGGCGGCGAGCGCGGGGGCCTGGCGAGCGAAGTCGGCGTCGGGGTACGCGGCCATCGCGTGGGCGAGCGACGCGGCATAGTAGTAGTACAAGCCGTCGGCCATTGCGGTGGAAACTTCGTCGTTCGGAAAACCGGGGACGGCGTCGACGTTCGGGTGGGCGTTGAGCCAGGCGAGCGCGGCGGCGATGTGCGGATTATTGTCGGCGATGCCGCAAGCGCGGAGGGCGAGCAGTCCGTCGGCGGTGGTGGTGCCGTAGGAGCGGGCGACGAACGGGGCGTCGGGCGTTGGCGGATCGTTGGCGCCGGCTTTGTTGAGTTGGTCGAGCGGGTCGCTCAGGAACGCGAAGCCGCCGTCGGCTTGTTGGCGGCGGGCGAGGGATTTTTTGCCGCGCTCGAACGTTTCAGGATGGTCGGCGGCAACGGGTTGGAGCGCTTCGAGCGCGAATCGCGTCGTCGAGACGTTGCTCGTGCGGAAGGAACTCGGGTCGGTCGGATCGCCGCCGACGAGTCCCCAGCCGCCGACGTCGTCGGCCGTGGCGAGCTTGTTGGGGAGCGGCTGCGTTACTTGCGCGGCGACCAGGTACGCCTGCATCTTCCGGATCGCAGCGGCGTGCGGTTCGCGCTGTGCGGCGGGGAGTTTGTTGAGGGCGATCAGCGTGAGGGCGGCAGCGTAGGTGGGGTATTCGTTGGCGCCACTCGCGTCGCGGACGTGGCCGGCGGGAGCGAGGTTTTTGAGGAGGTAGGCGAGTGCAGATTTGAGCGCGGCTTGCGGTGCGACTCCGGGCGCTAGCGCTTCAGGCTGCTCATCACGCGAGAGTTGCGCGAGCGTCGCGGCGGCGAGGGCGGTGGCGCCGGGGCCGGCGTTGAGTTGCGTGTAGCTCGTCGACCGCCAAGCGCCGTCAGGGTGTTGCTGGGCGACGAGCCATTCGAGCCCGCGGTTAGTTGCGGCGTGAATGCGATTCACGTCCAGCGGTTCGGCGGCGCGAGTGAGCGGCGTTACGGACAGAACCGAGGCAACGACCAGAAGGACGATGCCTAGTGCGCAGCGAGCGTGCGACCGATTAATCGAGCGGCAAGTAAGGTGACGGATTGCAGCTCGCATAGCTCCGTAGGAGCGAAATGATGTAGCCAGGGGCGTGAGCCCCTGGAATGGGCGGGCGGTTTGAATGGGAGCCCCGGAGGGGCGACATGGTTCGTTGGAGGTGCGTTCCGTTCAAGCGAGTTGTGTCGCCCCTCCGGGGCTTCGGATCTGCCTCGGTCGTGTACCAGGGGCTTACGCCCCTGGCTACAAGATGTCGCCCCTCCGGGGCTGAACGCCGGTGCAAACGTAGCTGGCGAGTTCAAATCGCAAGTGGCAAATCACAAATTCGAAATCGAGAGGCAGTAGTTCGGCGCCTGCAGCGTCAGCAGCGCGGCGGCGGTGCAGAAGGTGCGATTCGTGATGCAGTGGTGGCCGGTCCAGCTGCCGTCGGGGTTTTGGGTTTTGATGAGGCCCTTGCTCACCAGCGGGTACCAGGTGACTCCTTCGCCATCCGGCGACTGCAGCAGGCACTCGCTCACCAGGAAGAATGCGAGAAACTCTTCGCCGCCGGCTTCTTTGAACGGGCGTTCGTCTTTTTGCGCGGCGAAAATCGTCCGTTCGAGAGATTGCTTGTAGAGGGGATCGTCGCGGTGGCCCATTGAGTAGAGGACGCGGATGGCCGAGGCGTTCTTGTAGAAATCGTGCATCCAGCCTTCGTGGCTGGAGTTTTTGGCGCGGAGCTTTTTCAGCAGCGCTTGGCCGACGAGTTCGGCGGAGGCGTCGACTTTCAGGCCGCAGGAGGCGGAGTTGCGGAGGCTTTCCCAACCGAGCACCGTGCCGAGGACCGGCGCCCAGCTTTCGTCGCCCCAGGTGCCGTCGGCGCCTTGGGTGTCGCTGATGTCTTTCACCAAGCGTTCAAGCGTTTTATGGACTTCGCCGTCGACTTCCCCCGTCTCGCCGATGATCTCGCTGAGGAAGACGGCGGCGAGGAAGCGGTCGGCGTTGAGGCCGATCTTGTGTTGGACGAGCGTTGTGCGGCTGTGGGGGCGTGCGCCTGATGGGAGCGCGTCGGCCATGTTGAGCACCGCGTCGAGGACGCGGCGGAGTTCGGCCGAGTGAGGACCGCCGTACGGGGTGTTGCCTTCGGCGAGGAGCGCGAGGCCGAGCATCGCGGTGCAGCTAAGATCGGGCGGGTAATTGACGTCGGCGCCGATCTTGCCATCTTGCCGCATGGCGCCGAGGAGGAACTTCATCCCCTTGTCGATGGCCTTGCGGCCTTCGGGCTCGATGGCGACCGGCTGGAAGCTGCCGAGGCCGCCGCCGGCAGCGGGGGGCGTTTTCGCGGAGGTCGATTCCGCAGCGGCGGGCTCGGCGGGAGCCGATTCAGCAGCGGCAGGTTCCGGGGCTTGCGCCGCGGCGAAGGGAAGATTGATCGGGGCGCCGGCACAGAGGGCGGCGATCAACAGCGGGAGCAGTGCGTGGCGGCTCGGCATTCTGGCGACTCGCAGCAGTCGAGGAATGAGGCGACTCCATTTCCGTAGCCCTATTGTACGCAAGTCGGGCGGCGGGGAGTCTAGACCACAATTTTTGCGGGCTGGAGCGTGCAGATTACGGGCAATACGCCGCGAGAAGCGTTGCGCGGATCGACTGGGGTGTCGGTTAATGCGGCTTCCGCAGCGCCGCGATAGGTGGGAACTCTATCGCGGCGCTGTCGTGCCGCTAGGCTGGTCTAAACAGGCTTTGGGTTGCGTTCAACGAAGAAGCGTTGATGCCAGTAGGGGTAGGCGACCGGAGTCTCGCTCGCGGCGTCGAGCTTCGCGACTTGCTCGGCCGTGAGATTCCAGCCAACGGCGGCGATGTTCTGGCGGAGTTGTTCTTCGTTGCGGGCGCCGATGATGACGGTCGAGACCGATGGCCGTTGCAGCAGCCAGTTGAGTGCGATTTGCGGAACGGTTTTGCCCGTTTCCTTGGCGACTTCGTCGAGCGCGTCGACGACCTTGTACACCTGCTCCATCGGCACCGGCGGGCCGGCGTCGTTGGCGGCTTGGCTTTGCAGGCGACTCTGTTCCGGCAGCGGTTGGCCGCGGCGGATCTTGCCGGTGAGCCGGCCCCAACCGAGCGGGCTCCAGACGACGGCGCCGACGCCTTGGTCGATGCCGAGCGGCATCAGTTCCCATTCGTAGTCGCGGCCGACGAGCGAGTAGTACGCCTGATGGGCGACGTACCGCGTCCAGCCGTAGCGATCGCTCGCGGCTAGCGACTTCATCAGGTGCCAGCCGGAGAAGTTCGAGCAGCCGATGTAGCGGATCTTGCCGGCGCGAACGAGGTCGTCGAGCGTGTAGAGAACTTCTTCGACCGGCGTCTTGGCGTCGAAGCCGTGGAGCTGGAAGAGGTCGATGTAATCGGTGCCGAGTCGTTTGAGGCAGCCTTCGACCGACTTGATGAGATGAAACCGCGACGAGCCGACGTCGTTGGCGGCTTCGCCGCTGCGGAAGGTCGCCTTCGTGGAGATGAGGACCTTGTCGCGGCGGCCTTGGATCGCGGCGCCGAGGATTTCTTCGGCCATGCCTTTGGAATAAATGTCGGCCGAGTCGAACATGTTGAGGCCCGCGTCGAGGCAGACGTCGATCAGGCGGGTCGCTTCTTTGACGTCGGTCTCGCCCCAGGCTTTGAACATCTCGGTGCCGCCGCCGAAGGTGCCGGTGCCGAGCGTGAGGACGGGGACGTTGAAGCCGGAGTGGCCGAGACGGCGAAATTCCATGGCGGGGAGCTCCAGAGGCGGGGAGTGAATGGGCGGGAATCTATTTTTGCGGCTGCGAGGCAGAAGGGCCAGCGGGGGTCAACCGCAGCCGCTGCAGTAGCCGCCGGTCAACGACCGGCCGGAGCGAATACAAATGGGGAATGCTGAATGGGGAATGGGGGAAGGCGGCTGTGAGCGTTTGAACGCTCTGTCCTGCCACATTCCGCATTCCCCATTCGACATTCTTTCTATCACCGCTCCGGCGGGTCGTTGACCCGCGGCTGCCGGGGAATCGTTACAGGCCGCAGGATCTGGCAGCTTGCGACGGCTATTCGTGAGCTACGGTTTCGTAACGCTCTACGGGGCGGCTTTTCAGTGACTTATCAACGGGCCGAATCGGCCCACTGTGGTTCCACTCACTCTTTTGATTTGCCGCATCGTCGGCGCAGGGGGAAATCATGCTCAGACGCGTTCCTCGATATATCTTGGCCGCCTCTTTTATGGGGACGACAGTATTTGCCGCGACGGTGCACGCTCGCGGAGGCGGGCACGGCGGAGGCCATGCCGGCGGACACCATGGGGGCGAGCATCACGCCGAGCACCATGAAGAACACCACAGCGAACATCACAGCAGCGAGCACCACTCGGGCGAACATCACGCCGATCATCATGCCGAGCATCATTCGGACCATCATGCGGAGCATCACGATGCTCACCACGCTGAACACCGCGATGATCATCATGGTTGGCATCACGACGCTCAAGGCTGGGTGAACGGTCGTCACGGCGTCGATCGGCCGTTCACGAACGAGTGGTACGCGGGCCATGCAGGAGCTTGGCGCAACAACTATCTAGCTGGCGGCTTGTGGGGCTGGGCCGGTCTCGACACGGTGAACTCGTGGCTCGGCTGGAACACCTACGACATCAACAACACCGCAGCGCCCGAATCGAATCAATCGATCGTCACGAGCGTCGGCGAGTCGCCCGTCTTGTCGGCGAACTATGCCGAACCGCCGGCGAATGGCGAGAACGCTCCTGCCGGCGATTGGTTGCCGCTCGGCGTGTTCGCGCTCGAAGCGCCGAACGAAGGGGGAGAGCAACTCGTGCAGCTGGCGCTGCGTCGCGACGGCACGCTTGAAGGGGTTGCCTACGCGAAGGCTACTGACGAGAGCTCGAATCTGACCGGCGAAGTCGATCGCGAGACGAACACCGCGTATTGGAAGGTTGACGCGAATCAGAAGGTGGCGTTTGCCGCGCCGCTGAAGACGCTCACCAGCGGCGAAGGGCCGGTGGACGTGACGCTCGCCGATGGCGAGAAGCAGACTTGGACTTCGGCTCGGTTGAAGCAGCCGGCGGAGTAGGCCGCACAGCAGCCTCGGGCTCCAGAGAATTGAACTCTGAGGTTCCCTCCCCTGGAGGGGGAGGGTTAGGGAGGGGTGACGGCAGCGGGTACCAGGGTTCCACCCCCTCCCCCCGCCCGGTGCTACGCACGGACTACCGCCTGCGCTCGATCGCCACTGGCGACCGTGCTCGTTGCTCCCTCAAGGGGGAGGGAGCCAGAACATTCAAAAAAATGAATTTCGCTTTTAAACTTTTCTTGGGGTGAATACAGATGTCGAAGAAATCAATCGGAATGACGCTCGCCATGGCTTGCTTGGCGGTGGTCGTTGTTGTCGCGAAGGCCGAAGCTCGCGGCGGGGGCGGCGGTCGCGGCGGCATGGGCGGTCGGGCGTTTGCCGGGGGCGGCGGTGAGTTCCGCGGCGATGCGGGCCGAGGGCTCGGCGATGCCGGCGGGTTGGATCGCGGCGATCTTGGCCGTGGTTTGGGCGACGGCCTTGCTGGCGGCGACCGGCTTAACGGCGGGCTCGACGCGGGTCGCGATGCGTTGGGTCGCGATGGCGCGCTCGATGGCGAAGGAACTCGCCCGCTGGCTGATGGCGCCCAAGGGGAACGGCAACTTCAACAGTTTCTGGGATTGCCGGGCGAGGGAGCGCGCGGCGCTGGTGATCGCTTGGCTGGAGAAGGCTTAGCGGGCGAACGCTTAGCGGGAGATCGGGGCGCCCTCGACGGCGACCGCCGCGGCGAGGCGTCGGAGCGGGCCAACGAGCTGCGCGACAACGCGCAGGGTTGGGTGAACCGTTTCAACAGCGGCGACGAGCCGTTCACGCACGACTGGTACGCCAACCACCCGAACGCGTGGCGGTACGAACATCCGAACGCCGACGCGTGGGCGGCGGCCAGCTTTGCCGCGACGACGGCGTGGATTGGCGCCGCGGCGTACGACGACGGCGGCGTCAACACGACGACCTACATCGACAACGGCTCGGCCGACGACGATGCGACGGCCGAAAGCGTTGAACCGCAGTCGGCGGTCGCGGCGAACGTCTCGACCGACGACGCCTCGGCGGCCGACGGCGATTGGTTGTCGCTGGGCGTCTACGCCCTCGAACCGCCGGCTGGCGGCGAGAAGGAACTGATGCAGCTGAGCGTGAGCCGGGCTGGCGAGATCAAAGGCGTGTACTACAACGCCGACGACGATCTGTCGGAGAACGTCACCGGGACGATCGATCGGACGACGCAGATTGCGACCTGGAACGTAGTTTCGACGCCGGAGTTGCAGTTCTCGGCGTCGCTCAAGACGTTGACGTCGCTGAGCGGCGAGGTGAGCGTCGCCACGCCGAACGGCGGGGAGCAGACTTGGTACACGGCGCGGTTGCAGGAACCGCAAGCGGCGGCGGCGACGCCTTCGTCGTCGGAAGAGGTGATTGGCACGCCGTAAGCGTGCGAGCGGTTGAGTGAATCAACGAAAACGGGGCCAGCCGAGAGGCTGGCCCCGTTTGTTTTTGCGCTGATAGATATATTTCAGAGCAACCCAGTGTGCGTGTTTTCAGCTCCGAAGGAGCGGCATGTTGTAGCCAGGGGCGTGACGCGATAATCGCGGAGCCCCGTAAGGGTGGCATAGCTCCCGATACACATAACGATTTCTGTCGCCCCTCCGGGGCTAGGACCATGTACGAGATTCGTTACCAGGGGCTTACGCCCCTGGCTACAACATTTCGCCCCTCTGGGGCTCGTGCGAGCTCCAATTCTTGCTCGGTGGCGTTGCGTACCGCGACGGTTGCCGGTGTGGTGAGCGACCCCCTGGCGGAGCCAGGGGCTAGGGGACGCGCGGCGTTACTTTTTCATCAGCTTTTGCGCGCCGCCGATTACCTTCTCCCAATCGAACGCCGGTCCTGGGTCGGTCTTGTTGAGCTGGACGTGGTAGTGGCCCATGACGCCTTGGTAGGCCTTCCAATCGTCGTCGCTCAGCTTTTTCGGGATCAGCTTGCCGTCCGCGTCCTTGGGGTAGTCGCACTTGATGTTCGGGAAGATCGTGCAGAGGGTCGCGGTCAGCTTGATGAGCGACTCGTATTGCTCGGGCGTGAAATCGTACTGGGCGAGATCTTGGCCTTGGATGTTGCCGACGATCAGCTCTTGCCGGGCGGGCTTGCCGACGAACGACGGGGTGCGGACGCCGAGTTCGTCGTAGGCCTTCGCGGGGCGGAGGCGGATCTCACCGCCGTCGGTCGCTTCGTACCACTTCATGATGGCGTCTTTGTTCTTCACGCCGTAGGCGCCCATGTTGGCGATTTCGATGCCGATCGACCGGGCGTTCGAGATCGTCGCGTGGCGGGCCCGCTCCTTGAGATCAAGCGTTTGGTAGATCGTGCCGTCAACGTCGAGCATGAAGTGAACGCTCAGGTTGCGGTGGTCGTGCAGCACCTTGAAGCAAGTTTCGCTTACCGGGCAGACATCGTAGTGGAGGACGAACTGGTCGACCGTGCGCTGCAACAGCGGCAACGGCCAACCGCCGCCGCGGACTTCTTCGATCTCAACGGGGGCGAGCCCTTCGGTGCGGATGCCGTAACGGGCGGGGCCGTTCGTGGCCATTTCCGGCAGCTCTTTGATCGTCTCTTCCCAGGTCGACTTCTCGATCGGCCCGAAGCGGCGCTCCGTGCGATAGGCGTCGTAACCTTTCGGATCGGTCCACAGGACGACTGGGGCCGTCGTGTGGAAGAGCTGGCCGCAGACCATGATTTCGTCGCCAGTCCGTTCGATTTGCTCGCCGACTTCGGCGGCGTGGAGTTGAACGGCGAACGTGAGCGATGCTATGGCGAGGAACGCGGAGGCGAGGTGACGCATGGCGGGACTCGATCGAGTGAGGTGGTTGGCTTGGTTTGTTAAATGCTATTAACCACGAAACACACGAAAGGGCACGAAAAAGAACACACAGGAAACGCTGCACCGCTCATTGACACTAATAGTCGCTAATAAATTAATTGAAATGAATTCTTATTAGTGCTCATCAGCGTCCATCAGCGATAAGTCTTCTCTGCCTCTTCTTATTTCGTGTCATTTCGTGTGTTTCGTGGTTAAAAATCCCCGCATTACTCCCACAGTCGTCGCCCGAACGCGAACGAGGCGTGGCGGGCGCGGTCGTAGTTTTTGTCTTCTGGATTAAAGCTGTTGATCCGTACGACCGGCGAAACGGCGTGGATGTATTGATCGTCGCCGAGGTAGAGGCCGGTGTGGCTAATCTTTCCCTGCGGGTTGAGAAAGTAGAGCGTGTCGCCGCGGCGCATCGCGGCCCGCGACCAGCGGGTGCCGGTGAGTTGGCCCATGTGGACCTGTTGGCTCGCGTCGCGCGGCAGGCGGACGCCGGCGTTGCCGAACGAGACTTGCACGAGGCCCGAGCAATCGACGCCGCCGGAGGTTTTTCCGCCCCAGAGGTACTCGGTGCCGAGGAGCTGCTTCGCGTTGGTGCACACGACGTCGATCTTCTCCTGCGGCGTGTCGCGGATATCGCTGACGGCGACCGGCACGGTTACCTCTTCGCCGGTCGGCATCTGTGCGACGTGGCTCTCGCCCTCGGTGCGGAGCCACTTCAGCCGGGCGCCGGCGGGGAGCGTCACCGTATCGCCCGATTTTTGATCGGTGCGAACGCAAACGCGCGGGCCGGCGAGGTATTCGGCGAAAGCCGTTTCGTCGACGGGGAGAATATCCTTTGCGGCCACGTACCCGAGGTAGCCGTCGCCGCCGTGAACCAGGTAGTGGTCGTTTTCCAGCTGCATCAGGAAGAGCGACTCGCCGAGGAGGCAATCGGTGACGACTTCTTTCTCGGCAGGTTCGGCGTACGACAGGCTGTGGGGCGATTTGATGATGCCGAACCGTTTGGAGCCGAGCTTCTCCGACGGCATCGTCGCGACTTCATTTTCAATCGGCGAGAAGCCGAGCGTCTTGAAGAAGGCGTCGAGGGCGTTGCGGGTTTCGGGGAACTCGACGAAGCCGGTAAGGCGGACGCCGTTCTTGCCGACCGGTTCGCCGGCGACGGCGAACGCACAGAGGCGGGCGTCGTTCGCCATGCCGAGGCGGAACGAATCGACGTACTGGCGGATGCGAGCTTGGCTGCCCTTGAGGTCGGGTTCGATCTGCGTGGCGAACCGCTTGATGACCGCCGGATCGACGGGACGCTCGGTCGGCTCGGCTTCTTGAGCTTGAGCGACGGTTGCTAATGAGAGCAGAACCAGACAGTTCGCCAGTGCGAAACGATGCATGCGTCAACCTCGCTGCTTGTCGATGGAAGACCCCTCCCATGAAGGGAGGGGCTCGCCGGGACGAGACGCGATGCGGCTCCTCTCGGTTGAGTTCACTCTTCGAGCTTACTCAACTCGACGACGAGAGGACAGCGCTGCGGGATGACGTAACGCGTTGAGAGGGCGAAGTTTGCGTAGGAGCGCCAGCGTGGTGCGCGATACCGTGAAGATGAGCGAGTAAGCGTCGCTGCATCATGGGGTGCCACTGGCATCTTGCCAGTGAGAACTACCGAGCGAGTACCCACTTCACACTGGCAGGATGCCAGTGGCACCCAGAGTTGTCGCTCATGTGATTACGGCACGAACTCAATGCAAACTGGCATCGGCGTTTCGATCGCGTGATCGGTTTGCGTTAGCTTGCCGGTGGCTTGGTCGATCGCATGGACGACGACGCGATTCGAACCTTGCAGCGCGGCGAGCAGAAACTTGCCGCTGGGGTCGATGTTGAAATTGCGCGGCGTCTTGCCGCCGGCGGGGTGTTGGCCGAGCGGCGTGAGCTTGCCGGTCGTCGCGTCGATGGAGAACATCGCGATCGAATCATGGCCGCGGTTCGAAGCGTAGACAAACTTGCCGCTCGGGTGGACGACGACTTCGGCGCAGGTGTTTCCCTCGACGCCGCCGGCGGGCAATGTTGTTTCCGTTTGCAACGCCTTCAAGACGCCCTGCTCGGCGTCGTAGGCAGCGGCAACGAGCGTGCAGTCGAGTTCGTTGATAATGTAGACCCATTTTCCGTTGGGGTGAAACGCCAAGTGGCGCGGGCCGGCGCCGGGGGCCGTTTGGAACCAGGGCGATTCGTTTGGCGTCAGCGTCCCCTTCGCGGGATCGAAGCGGTAGACGAAGACCTTGTCGGCGCCGAGGTCGCAGGCGAGCGCGAAGCGATTGGCGGGGTCGAGCTTGATCGAGTGGGCGTGCGGACCTTCCTGGCGGGCGGCGTTCGGGCCGGAACCTTCCTGTTGCATGACGCTGCTCGCAGGCTGCAGCTTGCCGGCGGCGTCGATCGGCAGGACGGCGACGGTTCCGTTGCCATAGTTAGCGACGAGCGCGTGCTTGCCGTCCTTATCGAGCGAAACGAAGCAGGGGCCGGTTCCCTCGGTTGATTCGTGGTTCAGCAGCGATAACTTGCCCGACTTGGCGTCGACGGCGAACGCACTGAGCATGCCGCCGCGCGTGGCGCTGTAGTCGCCGATTTCGTTGACGGAGTAGAGAAACTCATCGTTCGCAGGGAGCGCCAAGAACGACGGGTTCTTCGCTTCGCCGACGAGGCCGAGCAGTTTCAGTTCGCCGGTGTTCGGATCGAATGAGGCTTGGTTGATGCCGCGGCCGCCGTTTTGGGTGTAGGCGCCGATGTAGACGCGCATCGCGTCGGCGGCTTGGCTGGTTTGGCTAAGGAGGCTGGCCAGAACGGCCATCGCCATGAGGGGCAGCGTTAACTTCGATGCGGTGCGAGTCGACGTCATTATCTTTCAGCCTGCCGCGAGTTGAATGGAGCGAAGAGCGTAGTCGGCGTTGACGCCGTTATACGGTTCGCAGCGCTCCGTCGCAAACGCGACGACGCGTTGATGCGCGGCGCTGCACGCGCGTTGTCGTCCGGTCGTTTTGCTCTCATTCGCCGATATTCGGGCGAATTTTGCATTCGGTCGCCGTAGAGAGCCCGTTGCCGGCGGAGTACGATCGACTCAGCAGGCGGCCAACTTCTTATCAGTTATCAGCTTTTCTTCCGCACTGGTTCCAGGACACCTCCAGCGCCATGCTCGCGACTGCCCCTGTGGATGCGCCGAACGAAACTGCGCGGCCGAGCGTCGGGCCGACCGGGAATGTTCGCTGGAAGATTTGTGCGCTGCTCTTCTTCGCGGCGATGATCAACTACGTTGATCGCGCCGTGTTCGGCATTCTCAAGCCGAAGCTAATGACGGAACTGAATTGGAACGAGGAAACGTTCGCGAACGTCACCGCGTCGTTCACCTTTGCTTACGCGCTCGGCTACGGCTTCGCAGGGCGGGCGATGGATTTGCTCGGCGTGCGCGTCGGCTACGCCTTGTGCGTGGCGGCGTGGAGCGCGGCGGCGATGGGGAACGGGCTGGTGCGGACGGCCCTCGGTTTCAGTTTTATGCGCGGGGCGCTCGGTTTAGCCGAGGGGGGCAACTTTCCCGCGGCGATCAAGTCGGTGAGCCAGTGGTTCCCGAAGCGGGAGCGAGCCCTCGCTACCGGCATCTTTAACTCGGGCAGCAGCGTTGGCGCCCTCGTCGCGCCGATGATGGTGCCGTGGATCACGGAAAACTACGGCTGGCCGGCCGCGTTTTACGCGACGGGGTTCCTCGGGTTCATTTGGCTCGTCTTCTGGTGGAAGTGGTACGAAGCGCCGGAACGCCACCCGAGCGTCTCGGCCAGCGAACTCGCCTACATCCAAAGCGACCCGATTGATCCGCCGCAGGCGATCTCGTGGCTTGAGTTGCTGCGCCACCGGCAGGTGTGGGCGTTCATCGTCGGCATGTCGCTCAGTTCGCCGATCTGGTGGTTTTATCTCTATTGGGCGGCGGGGTTTCTGTATGAGCGGTTCGGGTTCGACCTCAAGAACATTGGGCCGCCGTTGGTCGTGATCTACGTCTCCGCCGATGTGGGGAGCATCGCGGGGGGCTGGCTTTCCGGATGGCTGCTCAAGCGTGGTTGGAGCCTGAACGCCGCGCGTAAGATCACGCTGCTCGTCTGCGCGCTGTGCGTCGTACCCGTGTTCGGAGCGGCGCTCGTGACGAATGGTTGGATTGCCGTCGGCTTGATCGCGCTCGCGGCGGCGGCTCACCAAGGGTTCTCGGCGAACCTCTATACGCTCGTTTCCGACATGGCGCCGCGGAAGGTGGTGAGCTCGATCGTCGGCCTCGGCGGCATGGCGGCGGGGTTCGTGGGGATGGGATTTCAGATCGGCACGGGGTACGTCCTTGAGCATTGGAAGTCGGGCTACCTGGCGATCTTGGGCGTTGCATCGGTGTCGTACCTCGTCAATGTGCTGATCATTCACTTGCTGGTGCCACGGCTGGAGCCGATGCGGATTGATTCAGCCGCATGAAACCGCTGAGCATCGCAGATGAACAAAATGCCTAACCGCGAATCACGCGAATTTCCGCGAATGAGAAGAGTTTGAAAGAAGTTGTCCTGCCTTATTCGCGAGATTCACGGCTCTTCTCCTTCTCTTGTATTTCCTTGGCGTACTTGGCGGTTAAATTCCCCAGCTAGCCATAACCAGGGAGTTTCCGGCTAAGATTTTCCTCCGCCGAGCGAAGAACGCTATACTGGAGCCGTTCACCCGACTTTGGGCATGCCCGGAGCGCCACGGAGGCCGCGCGGTTCATGGCGTCGCTTTTCTACACTGCTATCAAACGCAGCCGCTGTTGCTGGCTGGCGCTCGCCATTGGTTTCGCCGCGATGTGCATTGCGCCGTCATCGCTGGCCGATGACGGCAAGATTGCCACGCCGTTGGCCGAGTCCGCACTGAGCGTCGACGGTCGCCAGTTGCGGATGACACAGCGCATCGACGAGTTGCTCGCCCAAGGGCAAGCCGCGGCGAATGTGACGCCGGCGCCGCTTGGCGATGACGCCGAGTTCCTGCGGCGGGCGTCGCTCGATCTCACCGGCGTCGTGCCGCGGGCGTCGGAGGTCCGCGATTTCTTGGCGGACGAGCAACCCGACAAGCGGCAGGCCCTCGTCGATCGGCTGCTCGCGTCGTCGCGGTATTCAACCCACATGGCGACGACGTGGCGGAATCGCATTTTGCCGAGCGGCGCCGATCCCTCGCGGGCGCGTGATGCGGCGGCGCTGCAAAAGTGGCTGCGGACGAGGTTCGCCCGCAACTTGCGGTACGACAATTTGGTCGGCAGCTTGCTGCTCACCAACGGCGGCGACGAAATTGGTCCGGCCCTGTACTACCAATCGCACGGCGTGGCGCCGGAGAAGGTGGCTGCCAGCGCGGCGGAGCTGTTTCTCGGCGTGAAGTTGCAGTGCGCCCAGTGCCACGACCATCCCTTCGCCGATTGGTCGCAGCGGGAGTTCTGGGGGCTGGCCGCGTTCTTCGCGCGGACCGAGTCGCCGGGCGCCGGCATGGGGATGCAAACGTCGTACAAGCTGGTCGACGTTCCGCGCGGCGAGGTGAAGATTCCCGAGTCGGAGGAAGTGGTGCCGCCGAAGTATCCGCGCGGAGAAGAGCTCTCGACCGACGACGGCACGACTCGCCGCTCGCAGTTGGTGCTGTGGCTCACCTCGCGCGACAACCGCTACTTCTCGCGGGCGGCGGTGAATTGGGCGTGGTCGCACCTGTTTGGCGAGGGGCTCGTCGATTCGCTCGACGATTTTGACGACGCGAAGGAACTTGCGGCAAACGAGCAGTTGCTTGTTGAGCTAGCGGACTATTTCGTGGAGTCGAAGTTTAACCTGCAGCAGCTGTGGCGGACGCTTGCCACGACTGAGGCGTATCAGCGTTCGAGCGGCTACGAAGGCGACAAACCGCCGGCGCGGGAGTTGTTTGCGGTGATGTTGCCAAAGCCGCTGACGCCGGAGCAGTTGTACGACAGCTTCATGCGGTTGGCGCCGTCGCCGGAGCAGCGTTATGCCGCCGGGCGGACGCCGAACGAAATGGCGGCGATGCTCGACGAAGATCCGAATCGCGTCGAGTTCGTCCGCCGGATGCGACCGCCGCCGGGCGAACCGACAGAATACCAGGCCGGCACGCTGCAGGCGCTGATGCTGATGAACGGGCAGACGACCTCGCGGGTGACGGGGCCGCAGGAAAGCCGCTTGCTCGGCGCCATCAATGCGCCGTTCCTCAGCGATGCGGAGCGAATCGATGCGTTGTTCCTGTCGACACTCTCACGCTTGCCGAACGAGGAAGAGCGAACGCTGTTCGTGGAAACGCTCAGCGAGACGACGAGCGACGAGGAGCGCCAGCAAGCGCTGAGCGATAGTTTTTGGGCGCTGCTGAACAGCACCGAGTTCGCGTTTAATCATTAAAGAGAATGCGGGGATTAACTTAGGAAATTGTGGGAGGGGTCTCCGACCCCGAAGCGACGTGACGGCGCGGCAACGGTATGCAGTGGTGAACGCCATCGGCGTCGGAGACGCCTCCCACAACTGGAGTCTTCGTGGTTATTCCCCCCGGAAAGTAAAAAATGCTCAATCCACTTTGGCAGCCCGATCGCCGCGAGATGTTTCGACATCTAGGGCTAGGAGCGATGGCGTCGACGTGCGCGAGTTGGTTGCCGTCGCTCGCCGAGCAGGTGGCAGCCGACCCGCGGCGGAAGCGGCATTGCATTTTGCTGTGGATGAGCGGGGGCCCGACGCAGACCGACACGTTCGACATGAAGCCGGGGCACAACAACGGCGGCGAGTTCAAAGAGATCGCCACGCGGGCGCCAGGGCTGCGATTCAGCGAACATTTGCCGAAGCTCGCCGAGCATAGCGAGCGGATCGCGGTGATTCGGTCGCTCACCACGAAAGAGGGCGACCACGAACGCGGCACGCACCTCGTGCGCACCGGGCAACCGCCGATGGGCGCCGTCGCGTATCCGTCGATCGCGTGCTCGCTAGCGAAGGAATTGGGAGAGACGGCGGAATCGTCGCTGCCGAATTACGTGAGCGTGGCGCCGACGCTGCAGATCAGCCCCGCGGCGTTCGGGCCGGGTTTCTTAGGGCCGAGCTTCGCTCCCGCACTCGTCGGCGGCAATGGTGCGCCAGGTGGACCGGTGGCGGGCGGCAAGTTTGCAGCGCTGACGCTCGACGACCTCGAACTGCCGCGCGGCGTCGGCGAAGCGCAAGCGATGCGGCGGATGAAATTGTGGAATGCGATGGAGAAGCGGTTCCTCAACGATCATCGCGCGGCGTCGTTTAATGATCACCACGCACTCTACCGCAAGGCGGCCGACATGATGCGGCCCGAAGTGCGGGCGGCGTTTGATTTGTCGCAAGAACCCGATGCGGTCCGCGAGAAATACGGGCCCGGCATGTTCGGCCAAGGGTGTCTGCTTGCCCGCCGACTCGTTGAGCGCGGCGTGCCGTTCGTCGAGGTGTCGCTCGGCTCGGGGCTCGGTTGGGATACGCATGCGGAGAATTTCAAGTTGGTGAAAGATCTGTCGGGCGAACTCGACGCAGGCTGGGCGACGCTGATGACGGAACTGAGCGAACGTGGCTTGCTCGACAGCACGACGATCGTTTGGATGGGCGAGTTTGGCCGCACGCCGGTGATCAACTCGATGGGGGGCCGCGATCATTTTCCCAATGCGTGGTCGTGCGTGCTGTCTGGCGGCGGTGTGAAGGGTGGTCAGGCGTACGGGAAGACGAGCGCCGACGGCATGACGGTCGAAGAGAAGCCGACGGCGATTGGCGACGTGCTGGCGACGGTGAGCGCGGCGCTTGGGGTGCCGCCCGATACTGAGAATTTTGCGATGGGCGAGCGGCCGATCAAGATTGCCGAGGGGACGCCGATTGCGGAGTTGTTGGCGTAGCATGGCCGCGTTCTCACTTCTCTAGCTTTGATCCGACGAAGGAATCGCTGTGCCCGGTTTGTTGCGATGGTTGCTGATGGTCTGCCTGCTCGCGACCGTCCCCGGTTGTGCAGAGAAACGAACGCCGGCGAAGACCCCGCCCGCGAAGCCAGCAAAGGCCAAAGCAGCGGAAACGTCCACGAAGGATCTGCCGAAAGCAGCAGAGGCAACCAAGGCCGACAACGAAAATAAGCCCGACGGTAAGCCTGCTGGCAACGACGCCAAGGCTGCGAGCAAGACGAAGCCGGCCAACGAAGCAAAGGTAGAACCGGCTGTAAAAGAAACGGCGAAGTCGGCGAAGGAAGCTGCGAGTGCTCCCCCCTCCCCTCCCCCGCCGCCGGAGCGAATCGCCATCCTCACGCCCGGCGGACCGTTGCTGGTCGACGTGACGATGACGCTCGACGGCCGGCCGTTCAATGAAGCGTTTGAAGCGCGAATCGACGCGCTCCTCGCCGCGGCTGATAGCGACGGCGACGGCATGCCGATGTGGAAGGAGTTGCTGGAGAACAAGACGTACCTGGAAGAGCAGTCGCCCGGCCGTCCCGAGATGAACGCTCGCGAGCAGCGCGAGGCCATCGCGGAGTACGACCTCAACGAAGACGCTCACGTCGATCGTCGCGAGGCGGCGAAGTGGCTCGGTCGCGACAACCGCGCGCCTGCCGCGGCGTTCAAGGTGCGGAGTAATCGGGCCTATGTGCCGAACGTGCGGGCCACCTCGCGGGTGTGGCAGTTTCTCGATCGAGACGGCGACGGCGATCTGTCGGCCGCTGAACTGGCCGGCGCCGGGCAGGCGCTGCTCGATCTCGACGCCGACGACGATCAGTCGCTGACGATGGCGGAACTCGCGACGCTCCGCGAACAACTCATCGGCCAGAACGGCGGCAGCGGCGCCGGCGACGAATCGACCCGCGATGCGGCGATGCATTTGCAGCCGGGGTACGTCATCGAGCGGCTCGATTACCTGTTGCCCGATCTTTACTCGCCTCATCAGGCGCTGAGTCCGGAGAGTTTTGCCAGTTTGCCGAAGTTGTTCGCGCAGCTCGACAAGTCGGGCGAGGAATGGCTCGACCGCGATGAACTCGACCGCTTGCTAATGATCGATCCGCATCTTCGCATCAACGTCGACTTTACGACTTCGACTGGAGAGCGGCCCATGGAGGCGGGGACGGCGACGGTGACGCTTGTCGATCATCAAGCGGAACTGAAGGCGCTCGGAACGCCGCCCGCCGGACGGCTTGATTTCGATCTCGGCGGCACGCGGCTGGCGTTCTCGGCGACCGACGCGTCCGGGGCGAACTTTCGAGAAATGGGCGGCAACGCCGCGGCGGCGCGCGACCAGATCGAACTTTTCGTGCACGACCGTGAAGATGCGTTGTTCGAACTAATCGATGCGAACGGCGACGGCCGGCTCGGCGCCCGCGAGATGGCGATGTGCCGCGAGAGGTTGGCGGCCCGCGATGCGAACGGCGACGGTGCACTCGCAGCGGGCGAATTGCCGTACGCGATGATCGTCGCGTTCGTGCGGGGAGCGACCGGCGGCGACGATCAATTCTTCTTGCCGCCGCGCGTCGCGGCGCCGCAGGAGAACAAGGCCCCGCCATGGTTCCGCGCGGCAGACTTCAACGGCGATGGCGACTTGAGCCGGCGGGAGTTCCTCGGCTCGCCGGAAAAGTTTGCGGAACTCGATGGCGACAGAAACGGGTTTATTGACGAGGCGGAGGCGAAGAAGGCGACGCCGGCGGCAGAGAAGCCTGTTGAAGCAAAATCGCCGTCGAGTTGAGGTTGAAGTTCTGTGGGAGGCGTCTCCGACGCCGATGACGGTTTGCCAGCAATGACATCGTCGGAGTGAGGCGCGAAATCGGCGTCGGAGACGCCTCCCACAAAGTAAGCTTGCGACTTTGGTGCGCCGAATAAGCGGCGTATCCTCCGCCGTGTGAAGAAACGGTTCAAGCGAATCGGACGGTTTCCGCATTCTTGGCCCAGCAATTGCGCACTGGCTTTGTTGCGGCGGCGGAATTGTTTGGCACTCGTCGGGGCCGCGGGTATCATCGCGGTCGCCGAGCGCTCGTCGCATCGCCGTCGTCGACTGATCAGGACCTTGCAGGAGCGCCCGTTGAATCCTCGATACGAACTGTGGCGGCGGATCACCTTCGGCATCACGTGGCTCATCTACGCCACCTTTTACTTCACGCGGCAAGCGTTCGACGTCGCCAAACCGGCGTTCGAAGGCTCGGCGGTGAGACTCACGCGCGAAGAGATGGGGCATGTCAATTCGGTCTACTCCACCGTCTACATGCTGGGGCAGTTTGCGTTTGGCTCGCTCGGCGATAAGTACGGGCCGCGCGTCGTGTTGCTCTTCGGGATTGCGCTGAGCGTGTTCGCGGCAGCGGCGGGCGGGTTCGCGCTCACGTTCTGGACCTTTATCGCACTCGCGGTGCTGCAGGGCATGGCCCAGTCGACCGGTTGGAGCAACGCCAACAAGACAATGAGCAACTGGTTCTCGCTGCGCGAGCGGGGCCGCGTCGTCGGTTGGTGGTGCACCTGTTATTCGCTCGGCCCGGCGATTGCGCTGATGTTCGGCGGCGCGATGATGCGGTTGTTCAGCAGCCAACGGTCCGGCGCCGACGGCGCGCCGCAGGTCGTGGAATATTGGCCAGCGGCGTTTTGGAGCGCGGCGGCGGTGCTCGGCGTCGTCGGCGTGCTGGCGTGGTTCTTGCTGAGCGATCGACCCGAAGACCTCGGCTTGCCGTCGATTGAACAGTACCACGGCGAGCCCGAGTCGCTGATCGACGACGAGTCGCCTGCGGAACCGGCGCCGGAAGGTTCGTCGGCGATCATCCGCGAAGTGCTGAGCTCGCCGAGCATTTGGTTGCTAGCGATCTCCTACTTTTGCGTGAAGCTGACCCGCTACGTGTTCATCTTCTGGGGTCCGCTGTATGTGAAGGAAAGCCTCGGCAGCGACGCCTCGACGAGCGCGTTCACGGCGGCGGCGATGCCGATTGGCGGCGTCGTCGGGGTGATTGCGATCGGCTATGTGAGCGACCTGTTGTTCCAATCGCGGCGGGCGCCGGCGGCGATGTTGTCGCTGCTCGCGACGGCGGGCGTGCTGCTCGTGGGGCTCACGCAACTGGAGAGTGCGTGGGCGATGGCGGCATTCTTCTTTTGCGTCGGCGCGTTTTTGTTTGGTCCCGACTCGGTGATCTCGGCGACCGCGTCGATGGACTTCGGCACGAAGCGGGGTGCGGGGACGGCGATTGGCTTCGTCAACGGCGTCGGTTCGATTGGCGGAATCTTTGGCGGATTTCTGCCGGGGATGCTGACGAAGGGGGACGATTGGTCGCCATTGTTCCGCGTGCTGCTGATCGGACTCGTGCTCTCGGCCTGCGTGTTATCGCCCCTCTGGCGCCGGAAGCCTCCTACAGCGAAAACGGCGTAACACATGAGCACCTATCACATTGCCGCCGCCCACCGCAGCTACACGTTCCACTCGCTGAAGGAACTGTTGGCGAAGGCGACGCCTGCGCGGAGCGGCGACTACCTGGCGGGCGTCGCGGCGGAAAACGATCGCGAGCGCGTCGCCGCGCAGATGACGCTAGCCGACGTGCCGCTCGCGCGCTTCTTGGAAGAACAGCTGATTCCGTACGAGACGGACGAAGTGACGCGGCTGATTGTCGATTCTCACGATCGCGAGGCGTTCGCGCCGGTCGCCGAGTTGACGGTTGGTGACTTCCGCAATTGGTTGTTGCGTTATGAAACCGATGTGGAGACGCTTGCCGAACTCGCGCCGGGGCTGACCCCGGAGATGGTCGCCGCGGTCAGCAAGATCATGCGGAACCAGGACCTCATTCTGGCGGCGAGCAAATGCCGCGTCGTGACCCGCTTCCGCAACACGCTCGGCCTGCATGGGCGACTGGCGATTCGGTTGCAGCCGAATCACCCGACCGACGATCCGGCGGGGATCGGCGCTTCGATTCTCGACGGCCTGCTGTACGGTTGCGGCGATGCGGTTATTGGGATCAACCCGGCAACCGACTCGGTCGACGCGGTGATTCGGCTGGTGACGATGATCGACGAGTTGATTCAGCGGTACCAGATTCCGACGCAATCGTGCGTGCTTGCCCATGTGACGACGCAGCTGGCGGCGATCGAGCGCGGGGCGCCGATCGATCTCACCTTTCAATCGATTGCCGGGACTGAAGCGGCGAACGCGAGCTTTGGCGTCACGCTCAATCTGCTGGAAGAGGCGCAGCACGCGACGCGCGCGCTCAACCGCGGCACGGTCGGCGACAACGTGATGTATTTTGAGACCGGCCAGGGTTCGTGTTTATCGGCCGAGGCCCATCACGGCGTCGATCAGCAAACGCTCGAAGCGCGGGCCTATGCGGTGGCGCGGCGCTATGAGCCGCTGCTGGTGAACACCGTTGTTGGCTTTATCGGACCAGAGTATTTGTACGACGGTAAGCAGATCATTCGTGCGGGGCTGGAGGATCATTTCTGCGGCAAGCTGCTCGGCCTGCCGATGGGGTGCGACGTTTGCTACACGAACCATGCCGAGGCCGACCAGGACGACATGGACAACCTGCTGACGCTGCTCGCGGCGGCGGGGTGCAACTATTTTATGGGCGTGCCGGGCGCCGATGACGTAATGCTGAACTACCAGTCGACGTCGTTTCATGACAGCCACTACCTCCGGCAGCTGTTTGATTTGCGGCCGGCGCCGGAGTTTGAAGAGTGGCTGGAGGCGATGCAGGTAATGGATGACGAGAGTCGCTTGCTGCCGATCGAACGTCAGCACAAGTTGCTGGGAGGCGGCGAGCCGCGCTAGCGATGTCTGAGAACTTGCCCGCCAAATCGAACGCCGTCACGAACGACCCGTGGTCGACGCTGCGCAGCGCAACGAGCGCCCGCATCGCACTGGGCCGCGCGGGGGGGAGCTTGCCGACGCACGAATGGCTCGATTTCAAGTCGGCCCATGCTGCGGCGCGGGACGCCGTGCATGTGGAGTTCGACGCCGAGCACCTCGCGGGCCAGATTTCCGAGCTTGGCGTGCAGACGATTGTCGTCGGCAGCGCGGCAGGCGATCGTGCGGAATTCCTGCAGCGGCCCGACCGCGGGCGCCGGCTAGCTCCCGCATCGCAGCAGTTGCTCGAAGGGTTCGTAGCCCCGCCGGAGCGATTTGATTTGGCGATTGTGGTGAGCGACGGGCTGTCGGCGCTCGCCGTCCAAACGCAAGCGGCGCCGCTGCTCGCTTCGCTGTTGCCGTTGCTACGGGCCGATCGTTGGCGCGTGGCGCCGACCGTCGTCGCCCGTTTCGGACGCGTGGCGCTGGAAGACCAAGTCGGCGCGTTGCTCGGCGCTCAGTTGGCGCTGATGCTGCTCGGCGAGCGGCCGGGGCTCGGCTCGCCCGATAGTCTTGGGGCCTATTTGGTCTACGACCCTAAGTTGGGCAACACCGACGCCCAACGGAATTGCGTTTCGAACATTCGGCCAGAGGGACTGCCGATTCCCGCCGCGGCGGAGACGATTCGCTACTTGCTCAACGAATCGCGCCAGCGCCAGCTGAGCGGCGTGCAGTTGAAAGATCAACGTGTCCTCCAGTAGCCGCGAGTCGTCGACCCGCGGCTACTCTCGGCGTTCGGAGATCTCGCCGGTTGCTTTGCTGCGGACGATGAGCTTGAGACTGCCGTCCATCATCCGCTCCTCTTTGAGGAGGATGTGTTCAGCGTCGTAGTCGCGAATAGCGGCGACGTTGACGGACGAGGCGGCGCCGCGCCAGATCGGCAGTTCCACGGACGCCCATTGGCGTGACGCTAGCGACGCATACGCCGCATCGAGAATGGCGTTGACGACGTAGCCGTCGTAAAAAGTTTCGCGCGGGGCGCGGCGATCTTCGATCGCGTCGAACATGTCGGCGAACATGTCGACGTAGCCGAGAGCGCCTGGCTCGTCGCCGACGGGGAAGAGCCAGCCGGTGGCAGATTCGGCCTTTTCGGCGACGTATCCCGACTGGCCGATCGCGGTGAACATCTCGAGGCCGGTTCGCAGCCAGTGGTTAAGCCAGATCGTGCCGTGCGTGCCGGCGACTTCGTCACGCAGGTCCATGCCGCCGCGGAAGGTCCAACTCACCTCGAACTGGCCGACAGCGCCGTTTTCGTATTTCACGAGTCCGACGGCATGATCTTCGGCGTCGATCGGGTGGACTTGCGTGTCGCCCCAGCACATCACTTCGACGGGGCGAATTTCTTTGCCGATGAAGCTGCGGGCAATTTCAACGCAGTGGCAGCCGAGGTCGATGATGGCGCCGCCGCCGGAGAGTTCCTTGTTCCAAAACCAATCGCTGTGGGGACCGCCGTGAGTCTCGCGCGAACGGACCCACAACACCTTGCCGACGGCGCCGCCGCGGACTGATTCAAGCGCGTGGAGCGTTTTGGGCGTGTAGCAGAGGTCCTCAAGATAGCCGTGGAAGACGCCGGCTCGCTCGACGGCTTCGAGCATGCGGCGTGCTTCCGCGGCGTTGCGACCGAGCGGCTTGGTGCAGAGAACCGACTTGCCAGCCTCGGCGGCGGCGATGACGGCGGCTTCGTGGAGGTGGTTCGGCAGGGCGACGATCACCGTGTCGGTCTCGTGATCGCAGATTGCATCTTCCATGCTTGTGGTGAAGCGTTTGACGCCCCACTCGCCCGCGAAGGCTTTCGCGCGATCGTTCGAGCGGGAGTAGACGACTTCGACGCGATCGCGACCCCGCCGTCCGTGCAGCGACATCGTGTAGAACATGCCGATGAGGCCCGTTCCGAGCAGCGTGATTCGGCGCATTTCAAATTGCTCCGGAAGAAAAGTAGACTATGGGGAGCCGCCCGTAGGACTCGCCGCTCGCCGCTCGCGGCTGGCGTGCGTCACTAGGATACAGTCGCGGCTCCTCATCGTGAAAGAGAAATCATGCCTGTTACTCGGATTCTTGCGTCAGCATTGCTGAGCGTTGTTTTACTCGTCATTGTCCAGATCGCGCACGCCGAACCGGTGCGGGTGATGAGCTTCAACATTTGGGTTGGCGGCGAATCGGGCGAGCAGCCAATTGAGCAGACGGCCACGGTGATCAAAGCGGCCCGCGCCGACGTCGTCGGCCTACAAGAATCGCATGGTCGCGAGCACGACGGCGTCCGCCGCGATGCGGCCGCGCTACTGGCGAAGCAACTCGGCTGGAACTATTTCGATCAGGGGGACGACGACACGGGCGTCATCAGCCGTTACAAGATCGTCGGCTCGACGCCGAAGAAGTGGGGCGTCGAGCTTGAAATGCCGACGGGCGAGCGGTTCTGGTTATTCAACGCGCACTTTGCCCACGCCCCCTATCAGCCTTACCAGTTGCTGAAGATTCCGTACGCCGATGCGCCGTTTCTTGAGACGGCTGACGAGGCCGTGAAGTCAGCGCGCGACGCTCGCGAATCGCAAGTGAAGTCGATGCTGGCCGAGATTGAAGCGGTGCGCGGCGAGGGGAAGCCGATTTTCATCACTGGTGATTTTAACGAACCGCCAGCGCTCGATTGGACTGAGGCCGCGCACGCTGCCGGTTTGCATCCGGCAGTCGTTTGCTGGCCTGCGACCGCGATGCTGCAGGAGGCGGGATTCGTCGATGCTTTTCGAAAGCTCTATCCCGATCCAGTGAAGCAACCCGGCTTCACTTGGACGGTGCTCACGACGGAGGATGATCCAAGCGACCACCACGACCGCATCGATTTCGTGTTCGCGACGCGCAAGAACATTGAGCTGAAATCTGCCGAGATCGTGGGGGAGCGAAGCGAGCGGGCGGACGTCGTCGTCACCCCCTACCCTTCCGATCACCGTGCCGTTGTCGTCGAGGCGGAGCTGAAGTGATTGGCCGTCACGGTGCTGAGGTATCTTATTTGACGTCATCCATAACGAAAACGGTCCTGGCCGCAAGCGAACCCGCGGCCAGGACATCGTATATCTCTTGTGTCTTCTGGCTCCCTCCCCCTTGAGGGGAGGGCTGGGGAGGGGGTGGAACTCTGGTACACGCTTCAACCACCCATCCCTAACCCTCCCCCTCAAGGGGAGGGGACCTCACGATTGCATTTCATAGGCGCCTCCGGCAGATCGCTGTTGAGAGAGCTTCCTGCCGGAGGCGAAGATCGTTTTGAGCTCTCGCTAAATAACCTGCTTACGTCTCCAGGCGAGGCCAAGCAAACCGCAGGCGAGTAGCGCGACGCTCGTCGGTTCCGGCACTGTCGTGTATAACTCGAACGCCAAGTCCTTCGAGAACGTGCTAATTGGCGGGTAGGCGGCGTTGTTGTTGGCCGGGCCGTCGGCGAAGTCGACGTACTTCTGTGGAACCATGTTCTGCTGATCGATTTGCGGCGAGAGGTAGCCCGCTGTCGTCGGCAAGATGCGGACGTCGCCCGTCACCGAATCATCCTGGAAGTGCCACACCGGCGTGCCGATGCCGACTTGGCCGACGACGGTTTCGCCGGGCGAGACATTCGGCGAGGCAAGCGGGTTTGGAATCGTGTAGTCGCGGTTGTGCCAACCCCATTGCGTCACGGGCGCCGGGCTTGCATTCGGGTTGCCGGCCGGAAACGTGAGGCCCGGAATCACGTCGACCATCGCCACGATCTTCAACCAGTAGACGGTGTCCTTCTTTTCGGGGAAGTCGAGATTGAGGTGCAGCTCGGCGTTGTATTCGTAGAGCGATTCGCCGAGGATTGGATCGGGTCCGCGGATCAGCTTTTCGGCGAAGGTGCCGGAGGCGGGGGCCAGCGGGTTGCCGCCCGGGTTTCGTTGCACCACTTGGTTGAGCAGCGGCTGTCCTGGATGACTGAATGGCTGGGTGGAACTCTGCGGCACGTCGCTCTCGAACGAGATGAGGAACTTGTTCACGGGCATCTGCGGGGCGATGAAGTCGTTCTTGTACGAGCCCCACCACTTCACATGGACCACTGGGCTGTTGAGGTTGTCGGCGAAGTCGTCCGCCATGAACTTGCCTTGGTAGACCGGCGGGACTTGCCCGGGCTGCTGGGTGAAGCCGTAGGCAGTGCTCAGCTCGTCGTGTCCCATGTAGGTGTTGACGGTGCCGTTGATGTCGGGAATGACCGTGTTGATCATCGGCTTCTGCGTGAACTTCAGCAGGTCGCGGCCCGGCAGCGGATCGGCTGCTGCGTGCGGCAACGAGGTAGCCAAACTGAAGGTGAGTGCGAGTGCGGCGGCGAGGCCGTAAAACGTGGAACGCATGAGATCAGCTCCTGAGAATGAGTCTTTGTCGGTGTGGACGTGAAAAGGTCGTCAGCGGTAGCTTGCGGTGGTCTACAGAGACGCTGTCCTCCCACGTCGCCGCAGCGCGACGACTCCTACAAGCGCCATCCCGCCGAGCGCGATCGTCGCCGGTTCGGGAACGAGTTGATACGAGCCGACAACCTTGTCGACGCGGAGCCCGGTTGGGCCGCCGGCGTTCGAGACGAGGAATTCGATCGTGTTGACGCCGATTTGAAAGCCGCTGGTGATGCTGAACGGCACGAGCGTCGTGAAGCCAGCGCTCAGCTGGCCGGTGGAGATATTGTTGATCTCGATGTTCACCCCTGGATCGTCGGTCGCCCATAGGCCGCTGACGCTCACGGTGCTGAGGTTCGTCAGCGGCGGCAGCGTGAACTGCGTGGCGTAGGTGTAGGCGCCGGCGGGGCCTTGGCTGTTGGCGTTGGGTCCGATCCACCGCGAGTTCGGGTTGTTCGGCACCCATGGCCCGCCGAAGATCGGCCAGTTGGTATGGTCGACCGTGACCGGCACGCCGGTGGTTTGCGAGAGGGTGTAGAAGTAGTGAATGTCGGGGACGCCGATGCCGGGCCAGGCATTGTTCGAGGGGTCCGTGCCGGTGTTGAAGATCGAGATGGGGACGGCGTGAGCTGTTGAAGGCAGCAGGCTAACCCCGCCGCACGCCGCGATTGCGGCGAGGAGGAGACGTGGGATTAAGTTGGGTGTCATGAGGTCACTCCAAAGTGAAGAGGTGGCTGCTGGTTCAATTCCCCTCCCTCGAAGGGAGGGGCAAGGGGAGGGATTTGTTCTGTTGGCAACTGGGCGAAGCGGAAAAGCTCGACGCAAAACCCCTCACCCGACCTCTCCCCTCAGGGGAGAGGAGTTTTTGCGACTCGCTTCATTTCTCGCCCCGGCGCTGCGCGCTCTCGCGGCGGGCGTTCCACGGTTGGCTGCGGCGGCTGCTGCGATGCCGGGCGCGATCGCGGCCGACCGGCATCTGCCCGTCGCGGTTGCGGCGCAGCTTCTGGAAGGTGGCCAGGTCTCCTGTGAGTTCGCCGAGTTCTTCTTCCAAATCGAACGGCAGGACGTAGGCTACGGTCATGAGTCAGTTCCTTTTGTGACGGTCTCGTCGAGCTGGCGAGACGCAGGTGATTGACGTGGTTTGAAGTCTGTTGCTTAGCGGTTCAGCGGTCTCTGCAAGACGCGGAGCCGGGACGCTTAACTCATCGATTGCGGAGCGCCGCGACGAACCGCGGCACGAGAAACGGCGTCGCGACATAAGCGGAGCCAAGCGCCGTTTACCGGCTTGCAGAGGTAGGCCGACGCGCCGGCCGCACGAGCGGCGAGTTCGTCTTCGAGTGAGTGCTCGTCGGCGATCAAGAAGATCGGGCAGCGTTGCCCGCGTTGACGAAGCAGTTGCAAGAAGCTGACTCCCGGCATGTCGGGAAGTCGCAGGTTGACCATCCAGAGGGTGGCTCGCGTCGAGTCGACGTCGCGGAGCGCGGCGTCGCCGGTCGTGTAGCGGCGGCAAGTGAGATCGTCGAAGCGATCGTCCGCGAGGAGTGGGGCGTAATCTTGGGGAGCGGCGTCGACGATCGCGAGATCGTCGATGCGCCGAAATGTGGAGTTCATGAGCGTGCGTCCTTTCAGCCTCGTTGCGAGCGAGGCGAGGCGTGATGCCTGCGGGCGAGTTGAACGCTGCTCTTAAAGCATGCTGCGCGCCGAAACGATGCGAGCGCGGGTAGATGCGGCGTAAGTCGCTGCGCTATCGAAGATTGCGCCGTTGTGGTTGGAACGGCTCGCTTCGAGAGAGCGAACGCGGCGTCCGGAAGCGGAGAGAAGTCGTCCGAATTCGGACGGACGCTCGGCGGGTGCGAAGCGGTAAAAGCGTCCGATTGCGGACATTTATGAAGCTTCGCGACGAATCTAGCCCCGGGCTCCGCCCGGGGGTGGCACAACGCGCGGCAATGCCAACTGGAATGGAGGGCGACCCCCGGGCAGAGCCCGGGGCTAGAGTTGGTCAGCTCGCTCGTTATGCGAGGCCGTGACGCTCGATCTTCCGCAGGAGCGCCTGCCGGCTGATGCCGAGCAATCGCGCCGCGGCTGCGCGATTGAAGTAGGTGAGTTCGAGCGTTCGCACAAGATGCTCGCGTTCCAACTCGGCGAGCGTCATCCAAGCGGGCGACGCTGGAAGAGGCGGGAGCAGCGGCGGAGACGGTAGTGCTGCGGCGAGCTCCTTAGCCGACTCATCCGTGAGAGGCTCGTCGTAGTACTGCTCCTCTTCGAGCAGCCGCTCGATACTGCGGCCCGTGATCGTCGGCTCGGCCGCTTCGATGACGCTTTGCTCGAGCACGTTCCGCAGTTGCCGCACGTTCCCCGGCCACGCGTACGCCATGAGGGCCGCGATCGCCTCCAGCGACAGCGTGCAGCATGGCAGTCCCTCGCCGGCGAGTTGCTGGAGGAACGTCGCTGCCAGGGCGGGAATGTCGTCCGGCCGGTCGCGGAGCGCAGATGCCTGTAAGTGGACCACATGCAGGCGATAGTACAGGTCTTCGCGAAAGCGGCCTTCGCGAACCTCGCGCAGCAAGTTGCGATTCGTTGCCGCGACGATGCGGACGTCGATCGGTCGGCCGGCGTAGCTACCAACGGGCGTGACGACGCGCTCCTGCACCACGCGAAGTAGCTTGGCCTGCAGCGGCAACTCCATCTCGCCGATTTCATCGAGAAACAGCGTCCCGCCGTTGGCCGCTTGAAAGCAACCGACGGCGTCGCAGTTAGCCCCGGTGAACGCCCCGGCGACATGGCCAAAGAGTTGGCTGGCCATCAGTTCGCCGACGAGCGATGCACAGTCAACCGGCACGAATGGCCCGCCCGCCCGTGCGCTAAGCGCATGGACTTCCCGCGCGACCAGCTCTTTGCCGGCGCCGCTGGGGCCTGTGATGAGAACATTCGAAGCGAACGGAGCCGCCCGCGCGATTTCCGCGCGCAAACGACACGTCGCCGCCGACGACCCGACGAGCCCCGATGTGTGCGGGGGGCTCGCCAACCGGCGCGCATTCATGAGCCCCTGCCCGGCGCCAATGAATTATTTCGACCCTGGCGCCAAAACGAGTGAGGACAAACGAGACGCGCCTCTGCGCTGCTCCTGCGCAGGCGTTAGTGTAGGCGTCTCGCGACAATCTCCAAGCGTTTGGCGAAAGATTTTCGGAGAAAGTCGCGGCGTGTAGCGAACGCAGCGGGCGAAGTTGCCCAATGCCACGTTGGACTGATGCGCCCGTTGTCGTCTGCGGACTTCAACTCGTCGTTTGCTGAATTTAGATTCGCGGTGGCGTTTGTTTGAGGGGAAGACCGGGGGGATAAACCCCCCGGCTCGCTGGAGTGTGTGCGTCACCATGCAGCTCTTAGTTTACTTCTTGGCTACTTCGCTTACCGCATCCGTCGGAATCGTCCAATCGATAGGCGTCTTCTCCGCCACCAGCTTTTGGACCTCGTCGATCGACTCGAGCGCCTGTCGCGAGGTCTTGCCGGTCTTCGCCATGTACGCGGCGGCCACGCCGGCGGCGGTGCCGGTCGACCATTCGGTCGGGTGGAGCCGCGTCGCCGAGTTGGCGAGGAAGCTTTGGGCCATCGTCTTGCCGGCGACGAGCATGTTCTCGACGCGGTCGTTCGTCAGCGAGCGGAACGGAATGTAGAACGGCAGCGTGTCGTGGTACTTGTAAACGTACTTCGGGAACGTGAAGCCGGTGATCGGGTGGATGTCGGCGGGGTAGGCGCCGAGGGCGATGCGGTCGTCGAACTTTGTGCCGGTGCGCTCGGCGATTTCGCCGACCATGTCCTCCATCGGCAGCACGTAGCCGTCGAGGCCGATCGAGCGGCGGGTGTCTCGAATGTACGGCAGCTTCGCGAGGCCGTGGCCCGTGCCGAGGACCGACGAGTTGAGCACGATCTGCTTTGGGTTGATTCCTTCCGGAGCGTTGGCTTTGAACCACTCATGCCAACCAAGGGCGCGTTCTTCGGCGCCGGCGAGGACTTTGACGTCGACGCCGCCTTGCCAATCGTCGCGCGTCGCGGCGGCATCGGCTTTCGAGGGGAAGAGGTAGCCGAACGGGTAGTCGTTGCCGCCGTTGCCGACCTTGTCGGAGTAACCCCAGTTTTGCAGGCAGAGGTCGCCTGGCGCCGGGGCGCCTTTGCCGCGGATGCGACGATAGGTCCACACCTTCTCCCAGGCGTCGTCGCGACCTTCGTAGGTGGCGAAACCCATGCGATCGAGCGGCACGTTCGCTTTCGGTTCGTCGGCGGGGTTCTCGAGGAACTCTTCGACGAAGCAGTAGACGGTCGCTTGCCCGCCGCGGTCGTCGCCTTCGAGGCCGCCGTCGGTCGACTCGACCCCTTGCAGATACGGGGCATCGGCGAGCGCGAGAACTTCGCCCCACTCGGTCGCTTCGATGAAGACGGGCGAGCGCTTGGCGCCGGGGGCGGCGGCGAACTTCAGGACGCGCTTCGTGAACCGCGCGGAGTCGTGGGGCGAGTACCAGTCGGCGAGGTCTTGCGACGGCAGACGATCGTATCCGTTGTGGAGCACGCCGGCGCGAGGCTTGCGCTCGATCGCGGTGATCGAAATGATCCGCTTGCCGTCGGGACTCGTTTCGACGTTCTTCACCACCGTGTCGAGATAGACGGTGAGCTTATCACCGACCTTCGCTTGCAGCGGTTCGAGTTGCCGCACGAAGCTGTCGGGGCAGTAGCAGAAGCGGCTCACCCAGCAATTGGCGGGATTTTCGAGGCCCTCCATCAGCGCGTGGAAGCTGGGGGTGATGTTCGCCGGCGTGCGGGCGACCTTGGCGACGCTGTAGGCTTCGGTGGCGGGCGATTTGGGTTGGATCGTGTGCCACGCCTCGTCGACGGCGGGGACGCCGCTGCTGGTGAGTTGGCCGCCGACCCAGTCGGTTGGTTCGAGCAGCGCCGTGCGGGCGCCGCTCTCTGCGGAGGCGATCGCGGCGGCGAACGCGGCCGTCGAACCGCCGGCGATGACGACGTCGTAGTCGGTGAGATCGATGGTCTTCGGCGCCTCAGCGCCAACGGCGGTCGTTGCGAAGAACGAGTTCGTAAGCGTCGCCATCGCGGCGAGAGCGAGCGTGAGCGTGTGCAGCGAGCGAAGCATGGGTTCAGTCAATCTCCAAGCGATTCATATGCCAATCAAATAATTTGTAGAACGCGAGACCGCCCGCGGCAGCGGCGAGCAGCAACCCGCCCGCGGCCAGCCAATGGCCGACGGCGAGTTGTGAAAGCCCCAGCACGCCGGCGCCGATCCACGCGGCGCCGACGATCGCGGCGAGGAATCCGCCACGAAGTAGGCCACTCGGCAGCGTCGGTAGTTCGTGCGCAGCGGCGGCGGACTCCTGCGCGCGGATCATTTCCCGTACGGGCCCCCACAGCCCCATTGGTCGGGCTCGCAAGTAAAACGAAGTCAGCGTTTCGTCGCTCTCCGGTTTGGTGAGTAGCGCCACCACGGCCCACAGCAACGTCGTGATCGCCATCGCGATGACGGCGTGCAACATTGCCATTGCATCGGCGGCCGCTTCGCCCGTGGCGAGTTGCGATTGCCACCAACTCGACTGCGGCAGCAGCGAACCAAGTACAAAGTAAATGATAGGGCCACCGACCATCGCGGCGATCCACGAAGCGAGATTCGCCCGCCACCACCACCACTGGGCCCAGTAGTAGGCGGCCGACGCGGCGAACATGCCGCTGATGACCATCGCAATTTGGAACAGCGAGTCTGAGGCGTACATCACCCACACGCCGGCCAGCAAGATGACGAGCGTCACCATCCGGCCGACCCATAATACGCGCGGGTTGCGGGCGTCGAGGATCGCGGCGTTCGGGAACAGCTGGCGGAGCACGTCGTTGACGATCGTTTGCGAACCGTAGTTCAGGTAACCGCTGATGGTCGACATCACGCTTGCCAGGGCGCCGGCGACGACGAGCCCGAGCACTCCGGGCGGCAGGTAGGCGGTGAGCATCCGGCCGTAAATTTGCTCGCGATCGCTGCGGGTGGCGTGGTAGAGGTCAGGTTCCTTCGCCAACATTCCGAGCACAGGAAGCGTGATCAGCAGCAGCATGACGAACATCGCCAGCTGCCCCCAGATCGTCACCTTGGCTGCTTCCCGCGGCGTCGGACAGGAGAAGATCCGCTGGCCGTCGAGGTCGACGCTGCCGCCGCGACCGATTGTGGGGATGATCAGCCACGCGACGACCAACAGCGGGCCGAGGATTTCATGCTCAGGCGTCGGCAGCGTGGAGAGAATCTCGGCATGCTCCGTGGGATGGGCCGCGCGGATCGATTCGGCGAGCGGTTCGGCGCCGCCGGCTTGCACCATTACGGCAATGAGCAAGCATGCGCTGGCGACCATGATCACGGCCGATTGGAACACGTCGGTGATCAACACGCCAGCGAAGCCGGAAACCCACACGTAGCCGGCGACCATCGGCACGACGCAGGCGAGCGTCACCCACTTGCTGTCGACGCCGAGCACCGGTTGCATGATCTTGTGCGTGCCGAGCAGGCCGGCCCCGATCCACGGCACCATGCTCACGGCCACGGCGAACAGCGCGGTGTAGACGCGAACGAACTTGGCGCCGCGGCCGCCGAAACGGAGGGCATAAAACTCCGGACCCGTGCGGATGTTGAGTTGCCGCCATCGCGCGGCGAACAGCATCGCCACGATCATCCACGCCAGCCCAAAGCGCGAGAGGTAGAACCACGCGACCGGCAGCCCGATCACCGCCGCCATGCCGCAGTAGAGCGGCGCCACGTCGGCGTTGATGGCCGTCGCCGCGTAGGAGACGCCATTCATCCACGCCGGCACGCGCCGGCCGGCGAGGTAGTAGCTCTCCTCGTCTTCGTGGCCGGTATCCCAGAGGCGATGCGCCCATAGGCCGACGATCAGCGTCGTCGCCAAATAGGCGCCGATCACCAGCAAGTCGGGCAGATGGTTTTGAAGCGATGGTGTCATGCGACGGCGTTGCGTGCCGAGGGCGAGCGGCGGCCAATCAAACCGCCTGATGTGCCATTATGCCTGGAGAGCGGCTGGCCGCGGGAGGCTGCTGCGGTAGATGTCGTCGACGATGCGCTGGACCACCTCGCCGTCTAAGCCCGTGGCGCCGGTCACTTGGCGGGTGTCCATGCTCTGCAGGAAGGCGGCGAGTTGATCGCGGTAGAGTTCGGCTTCAGGTGCTTCGAAGCGTTCGTCGACGAGCGCGCCGTCCCGTTCGCTCGTCACGGTCGCGTGATCGCCGAACAGTTCGAACGTCATGCCGCCGCGGTCGCCGAAGAAGCCCATCATCGAAACGGGCATCGCTTGCTCCGGAAAGTTGCCGGCCCAGGCGACGTTGAGGTCGAGCGTCGATCCGTTGCGGAATCGCACGAGGGCATGGGCCGCATCCTCGACGTCGCAGACGCCGTCCCAATCGGGCGGGCCGGCCCACATGTCTTTGTAAACGTAGTCCCGCATCCGTCGGCCGAAGGTCGAGTAGACCTGCCCGTTCACGTCGACGACTTCAGGGTGGCCGAGAATCCAGAGCGACAGGTCGATCAGGTGGACGCCGACGTCAATCAGAGCGCCGCCGCCGGAGATCGACTTCGTGGTGAACCACTTGCCAAGTCCGGGAACGCCGCGGCGAAGATGAAGGTGGGCTTGAGCGTGGTAAATCTCGCCGAGCCGCCCTTCGTCGACGATTTGCCGCGCGAGCCGACCGACCGCCGTGTAACGATGGGCGAAGCCGAGTTGCAGCACGCGACCGTTGCGAACCGCTGCGGCGTTGATTTCCGCGCACTCCGCGGCGTTGAGGGCCATCGGCTTCTCAAGCAGCACATCCTTGCCGGCGTCGAGCGACGCGACGGCGAACTCGCGGTGGAGGTGGTTCGGCACGCCGACGATGATCGCGTCGGTCGCCGGATCGTTGATCGCGGGCGCGATCGATTCGCACGGTTCGCCGCCGAATTTTTCGGCAAGCGCGTGGGCCTTCTCAAGGTTGATGTCGACGACCCAGCGTACGGCGGCGCCCGCTTCGCGCGCCGCTTCCGCATGCTTCAGTCCGATGGCGCCGGCTCCGATGATTCCGAGTTGCTTCACGAATCGATGCCTATCTAGTGAGCGAATGATACTGGTTTAATGCAGCGGCCGTGGCTACGAGCAGTGTTGTCGTGTTAACGGCCGGCGGGTTGCACGGCATGGTGATCTTCGCGGACTGCAGCGCTCACAGCGAAATGCGGCGCAGGAACCGCGTGCTGTCCGCCGCTCGATTGCAAATCTACGAACGCATTGCAGGCCTCGTCGCTCATCGCCACGTCGAGGATCCGCCGGACCATCAGCGATTCACGGCGGTCGATCAGCGGTCGGCCCGCATCGAAGAAGTCGAGAATGCTCGCCGCCGCGTCGAGGAACAGCGTGCCGCCGTCGACTTCGATCCGCTCGCACCCTTGTTGCGTCGAGACGATCGCGCTGAACGGGATTTCAGCTTCAGGGTTGAAGTCGATCAGTGCCGTGCGGTTGCCGGAGAACTGCAGCAGCCACTGCGGGTGGGCCGCCGGGCCGAGCCGCATGACACGCTCCGCCTCGTGGCCTAGGCAACTCACCGCGAGTTCGATGGGATGGATACCATACTCGGCGAACGTCGTGCCGGATGAAAACAGGAGCAGGCTTTGCACCGGCGAAGGGAGTTCGCGAACGAACGCTTGCACTGCCGTCGTTCGCAACGCCGAAGTTGTTTGAATCTGTGCGCGATGGGCGTCGGCCAGCGCGAAAATCCCGCGAGCCGTTGGTTCGTCGGGGGCAAACGTTTTGTCGACGAACGTCAGCTTTCCAAATGGGAAAACCGCCTCGCACATCTCCAGATGCAGCTCGGGGTTCGCTGGGGCGAGGATCACGAAACAATCGACGTGCGGCGCGAGCGAAGATACATCGGCGAAGTAGGGAAGGCCGCGCTCCTCAGCCCACGCGCGACTGACTTCCCCCTCGATGGCCGTGGCGCCGACGACTTCGTACCCGCGCGCAGCCAGTGGCCCGCGAATCGCCTTGAGGTACACCTCGGCGTGGTAGTTGTCGAGTCGGTAGTCGACGAATCCAATTCGTTTCGTAGCCATCTGGTTTACTGCTCTTCCGCAGGATTGAACGTGTGGGCTTGCGTGAGGACGCCGGCGCTGTCGGCCGAGCGGCAGCCTGTTGTCTCCGGCGTGGTGATCGGCAGCCGCTTGAGATGCCGCACGGCGAGCCATGCGATCGACTCGGCCGACATCGTGTGCGGGTTGAGGCCGCGTTCCGAGACGTTGCGAACCGTCGCGAAGTGCTGCTGCAGCATGTGGCAGATAACCGGATGTTCGCTGCCGGGGCCGGTGATCCAGAGCAGGTCGGGCAGAGCGGGCAGCTGCTTCACCGCGCGCGCAAATGCTTCGACGGTGATTGCACAAAGCGTCGCGGCGCCATCTTCAACGCTGAGGCCGGCCACATCGACGTGATCGAACTCGTAGCGGTCGGCGGCCTTTGGGAGCGAACGTGCGAAGAACGGCGCATCGAGCGCCGTCCGCACCAGCTCGTCATTAACGCGGCCGTCGCGGGAGACGCTGCCGTCGAGATCGTGCGGGATCTCGGCCATCTCCTGGACCCACTCGTTGAGCAGGCCAACGCCGGGGCCGGTATCGCCGGCGATGATCTCGTTCTCTTCGCTGAGCCACGTGACGCTGGCGACGGAGCCGAGGTGGAGCATGAGCGAGGGCCGCGGCTCGTAGGCCATGTGGGCCCAATGGAACATCGCAACAAGCGGATTCCCCTGCCCTCCGGTCGCCATATCGTGCCGGCGGAAGTCGCTGACGATCGGCAGCTTGATCGCCTCGGCCAACTGCCAAGGGTTGCCCAGCTGATACGTGAGCCCTTCGCTGGGGATGTGCCGCAGCGTGTGTCCATGGAGGCCGACGACCTCGATCCCCTTGGTCTGCTCGGGGAATTCAGTGCACAGCTTCTCGAAGACCTGCGCGAGCTGTGCGGTAAGCTGCTTCTCAAGCCGCAGGATCTCGGTGGTCGGCAGGTCGTTTTGAGTGGCTTCCAAAATCCGCCAGCGGAGCCGCTTGTCGTATGGCAGCGAAACGCCGGCGAGCGGAACGATCTCATCCCGGCCATCGGTATCGATGACCGCCGCTTCGACGCCGTCTCCCGACGACGAGGCGAGCAATCCGGCCGAGCGCATGAGGGGAACTTGGGTCAAACCAACAGCCTTTCTGGAAGCCGTGACCGAGAGATCGTTTGGTAGTCTATCAGTCGTTTCGGGGGATCGCCTGAGGATCCGCGCAATCTTTTCCACAGGAAGCGCATTGCCATGGTATGCTGGAGTTGGCCGGCTCGCACGGCCGCTGGCGCTCCGCATCTAGCCCCGGGCTCCGCCCGGGGGTGGCGCCACTCAGGGCGACGACTATCGGAATGGTGGTCGACCCCCGGGCGGAGCCCGGGGCTAGAAGCGATCCAGCGAACTGGGCTGTGCGTAAGGTAAGTGTGCTGAATCCAAAGGGGCGGTATGTCGATTCTCGGCAGAAATCAGTTGCGGCAGATCGCGGTGCTGGTCGAGACCGACAACAGCTGGGGGCGGAACGTCGTCCAAGGGGTGGCCGACTACGCGCGGAAGTTCGCTCAGTGGAACCTGCTGATCGATCCGCGCGACCAGAGTCAGGGGTGGTCGCTTCCCGATCGGTGGCATGGGGACGGGATCATCGCGCGGGTGAGTACGCCGCTCCACCTCGATGAAATCGCCCGCAGCGGTCTGCCGGCGGTCAACGTCGACAATGTGTTTGAGAATCAGGAAGGCGTCGGCCAAGTCACCACCGACGAGCATTCGTTGGCGGCGATGGCGCTCGCCCACTTCCGCGAGCGGGGGTTCGTCCACTTCGCCTACTTTGCTCCGCCCAGCCACGAGTACTCGAAGAAAGGCGCCCAGGCCTTCTTCGCCGCGGTGACGGCCGAGGAGCACGACTGCCACATCTATCGCCCCGGCTACCGCGGCGGTCGGCGGATCAGCCGCGATGAGGAACATAACCGCATCCATCGCTGGCTCAGCCATTTGCCGAAGCCGGTGGCGGTGCTCGCCGTCGACGCCCGCCGCGGTCGGCAACTCGCGGAGATCTGCAGCCTGGAGCGGATTAGCGTTCCAGATGAAGTCGCGATTCTGGCGGGCGATACCGACGAGTTTTTGTGCAACCTCAGCTCGCCGCCGCTCAGCAGTATCGAGGTCGCCAGCCAGCGGATCGGCCACGAGGCGGCGATGCTGCTCGACCGGATGATGCATGGCGAAGCGGCGCCGAGCGATCCGCTGCGGATCCAACCGGTGCGCGTCCTCGCCCGGCAATCGACCGACGTGCTGTCGATCGACGATCCGATGATCGTTCAGGCGTTGCGGTTCATCCAAACGCATGCCTTCCGCGGGATCTCGGTCGACGACGTGCTGCGCGAGGTGCCGGTCTCGCGGCGATATCTCGAACTACAGTTTAAGAAGCGAATTGGGCGGCTGCCGGCGGAGGAGATTCGCCGCTTGCGGCTGGAGCGGGGGCGGGATTTGCTCACGCAGTCGGACCTCTCCGTGGAAGCGATCGCCGCCGCGTGCGGCTACGCCGGGGCGACGCAGTTTGGGGTCGCCTTTAGGAAGCATTTTGGGAACACCCCCCTCGCCTTCCGGCGGCAATTGCTGCGGACTTCTTAGTAGCGGGCTGGTGGGCTGGAAGCCAAACCACCCGGGCGTGGCGCTCAGTCTTTCGCTGCGAGTTCCCGCATCGCGGTGACTCGCAAGGATCGAAACGGCGACTCGCCCGCTATGCTCAGCACTCCCTCCTGGTGAATTGCTGCAGGCCCGAGCGTTGGCGGCGGATTTCAGGGCGATTCGGCAGCAAATACGCCGTGCGCATCGTGTGGAAAATATTGCGCGGTTAGTGTTTGTGGCGTTTTCGCCTCATTACTAGGATGCACGAAAGGCAATCCAGCAGGCGCCCGCCGGGGCAGAACGGCGAAGTGGCAATCGCCGCCGCGGAGAGTTGGATTTCCTTTTCGACCCAGGCTTTTCCGTCGAGCATTGGCTAGTTCTCTGACATTCGCCACGGCGCGTCCGCGCCGTGCGTATGGCCAGCGAGCTGCCGACCAAGCGGATCGAGCATTGCGCCCGATCGGCTTGCTTCATCATGACGTTCATCTCTTGCGGTTCGGCACACTTCTTCGGAGGGCGAGCTAGTGAAGTCTCATCAAGCGGGGTTGGTTGCAGCGTGCGCTGCGATCTTGTGCGCGGCGTCGCCGGCCATCGGCGCGACGCTCACGGCGAAGACAAGCTTCGGCGGCGGCGATGGCTGGCGGGCTCCTTTTGAAGTGCTGAGCGGCGATACGCCAGCCAGCGCGAGCAGCGGCAACTATCGCTTCCTGGGCAATGCGGTGACGAACACCGCCATCAATCCAGGCAACACCGAGCGTGGCTTCGCCTATAACCCGACGAGCGGAAACCTCCTCTTGGTGAGTCGCGGCACTGGAACTGATCGGATTCGTATCTTGGATGGACAGACGGGCGTCGACAAAGGCTCGCTTGATTTGACGGGCATCACCGGCGGCACGTTTGCGATGAACATGATCGGCGTCGCCGACGACGGCGCGATTTACATGGCGAACTTGGCAGGGAACGTGAACGACGGTCCTTTCAAAATCTACCGCTGGGCGAATGAGGCGGCTGTGCCGACGGTGGCGTACATCGGCGGCGGCGCGGGTAACCCGGCGCCACCCCTGGCCGGCACGCGGTTGGGAGATTCGTTCGACGTGATCGGCAGCGGCGCCAACACACGCCTCGTCGCTGGTTACGGCTCGACGCCGTCGATCGCCGGCAGCAATGGCTTCGCTTTGTTCGATACCGACGATGGCGCCACCTTCATGGCTGCCAGCATCCCGGTCACTTCGAGCGCTCCGTTCACCGCCATCCCGAGCGGCGAGTTCCGCCTCGGCATTTCCTTCGTCGACAGCGATACGATCGTCGGCAAGTCGTCGATCAACCCGGCGACCGTCGTCGACATTAGCGGCGCGACTGCCGCGGTGAGCGCTCAGCATACTACCGACGGCATTACGCTGCGGCCGATGGATTTCGCCGTGGTTGCCGGCATCCCCGTGATGGCGATGGTCGAGGCCACGACGGGGACGACCGACCCTGTGCGGTCGCGAATTTTTGTGTACGACATGACGAACCCGGCGTTGCCGCTGGCGGATCGCAAGCTAGGCCAAGCGTCGGCCTTGCCCGGACCGCAAGCTACCAATGCGAACTCCGTCGGCCAAGTAAAATTCGGCGCGATCGTCGGCAACACGGCGACGATTTACGCGATGAGCACGAACAACGGCATTCAAGCGTTCGAACTGACGGTGATTCCGGAGCCGACAACTCTCGCCCTTGCCGGCGCGGGCCTGCTGGGACTCGTGACGATCGCGCGGCGTCGCGCGATTGTCTGCTAACCATTTTTTGAATTCATCTTGCCTGCCGACTGGTCGGCCAGCATCGTTTGCATCAGGGAGATCAACTTCATGCGACTGGGAATTGCGAAGAGTGTGAAGGCGTTAAGCGTTGCGGCGGCATGTGGCGCCGTGGGCGGCGGGATGTTGACGGCCTCGGCGGCAACGCTGGTTCCTGATCTCACGTTCGGAGGCGGCGATGCCTGGCGCGCTCCCTTCGAAGTCATCGCTGGCGACGTCGCCGGCACCACCGCGCCCGATCCCGTAAGCGGCGAGCCGGTCTATAAGTTCATGGGGAACGGCCTGTCGACGGCCAACTATCCCGCGAGTGCGATCAACGTCGGAAATAATGAGCGCGGGCTGGCGTTCAACGCCACCACCGGCAACCTGCTGCTCGTCAGCCGCGGGACGGGTACAGACCGGATTCGCATCCTCGATTCGGCGACTGGGGCCGATAAAGGTTCGCTCAACATGACGGGCGTCGAGGGCGGCACGTTTGCGATGAACATGATCGGCGTCGCCGACGACGGCGTGATCTATATGGCGAACCTCACGACCGATCTTAACGCCAGTGCGTACAAGGTTTACCGTTGGGCCAACGAAGCGGCCGTGCCGACCGTCGCGTACATTGGCGGCGGGGCCGGCAATCCCGCGCCGCCGCTCGCAGGAGCGCGGCTGGGCGATTCGTTCGACGTGATCGGCAGCGGCGCCGACACACGGCTGGTGGCGGGCTACGGCTCGACGCCCGCGATTCCAGCGACGAGCGGCTTCGCGCTGTTCGATACGGACAATGGTTCGACGTTCACCGCCACCAGCGTCGCCGTTACTTCGAACGCCCCCTTCACGGCCATTCCCACCGGAGAGTTCCGGTTGGGCGTGACGTTCATTGACAGCGATACCGTGATGGGCAAGTCGTCGATCAACCCGGCGACGGTCGTCGACGTCACTGGCGCCAACGGTACGGTCGTTGCTCAGCACGGGACGGACGGCATCACGCTGCGGCCGATGGATTACGCCGTCGTCGATGGTCGGCCGCTGATGGCGATGGTCGAAGCGAGCAATGGGCAGAACGAGGCCTCGCGTGCTCGCATCTTCGTCTACGACATGACCGATCCCTCGCTGCCGCTGGCCCAACGGAAGCTCGGCGAAGCAACCGCCCTGCCCTTCACCGCGGGCGGGCCGAACCAATTCGCCAACGGCAACTCGGTCGGCCAAGTGAAGTTCGGGGCCATCACCGGCAACTCTGCCGAGATCTTCTCGATGAGCACGAACAACGGCATCCAGAAGTTCACCCTCACGTTCGATCCGGTCGTGCCGCCGGTCGTCGACGCCGACTTCAACGGCGACCTGATCGTCGACGGGGCTGACTTCTTGATCTGGCAACGCGGGTTCGGGTTGTCGGCGCAGGTCGACAAGTCGACGGGCGACGCCGACGGTGACGGCAACGTGAACGACGCCGACTTGGCCGCTTGGAAGACACAGTTCGGAACAGTCATCACGCCGCCGACGCCAGTGAGCGCCGTGCCGGAACCGGCGACGCTTGGTTTGGCGGCGTTCGGCATGATTTGTCTGGCTGGTTTGCGGAAAAATCGTACGATCTAGTTTCATCATCCGTCATCAAACGATTCGTCGTCATTTTTTGTTATCGCCGAGGTATCTGAATGGAAGCCTTGCATCAGAAACGAATTCGCCGCTCGCGGGGGCTCGCTGGTTTTACGCTGGTGGAGCTGCTGGTGGTGATTGCAATCATCGGCGTGCTCGTGGCGTTGCTGTTGCCGGCCGTGCAAGCGGCGCGGGAAGCGGCGCGACGGGCGCAGTGCAGCAATAATTTAAAGCAGATGGGCTTGGCTGCTCAGAACTACGCTGCAGCGAAAAATACGTTGCCGGCGGGATACGATCGGACGAAGGAAGAAGCCGACAAGAACATCAATTTTTCGAAGCGCGGCGTGTTGACTAGCATGCTTCACTACATCGAAGGACAGACGGCTTACAATCAGATTGTCTTCGATTACGTGAATAAGGCCAACAATGATCCCTATGCTGATCCGGCGAAGAATGTTGTCATCGACTCGTTTATCTGCCCGTCTTGGACTGACGCAAAAAATACTCCCACGGCTGCGCCCGGATTCGAATACCAGATCGGCGCCTTGTGCACCTACTCGGGAATTGCAGGAGCAATTCGCAATCGAGGCGAAACATTGTTTCCTTCCGATCAAGGATTTGGCGACATTCCTGATAACGGTGCTTTGACGATGCAAATCGTCAAGGGCGCCGCGTCGAGCAGCCCCTTCGGCGGCAGTGGCGCAAAGAATCTGTTGATCGGACGTGCCCGCACATTAAAGGAAATCACCGACGGTCAAAGCAACTCTTTGTTCGTGGGCGAATTCGTCCACCGCGAGTGTTGCTTCACCAGTCCCGTGGAAGACGCCCCCGGCAATGTGCGGCCTTGGTACCTGGCTGGTTACAAAGACGGGCCTTACAGCATGAAAGTTGCTGAAACTACGCCAAACGCCTGCGTGGTTCGCGATTCGCGAAATTGTCCGGGAGCCGCTGGATCAACCTTGTTCAATCACTTGCCGATGGGAAGCTTCCACCCAGGCATCACGCAGTTCGTGTTCATCGACGGCAGCGTTCATAACGTCACCGACAACATCGAGTTGGAAGTGTATAAGGACTTGGCGACTGTCAACGGCGACGAGGCCGTGAGCATTGCTCTCTAGTGGTGGGCGTGAGTTTCTGTCAGCAGCCTGAGAAAGCATTGGTTTCAATGACTGGATGTCCCGTTGATTCGAATCGTCGCCAGCGGTTAGCCTGCCGGCTAACGATTGCTCTCGCCGTGATCGCGGTTGGCGTTGGTTGCGGTTCCAAACCGGAGGTCGTTCCGGTGAGCGGCAAGGTGACGTACAACGGCCAACCATTGCCTTACGGGACGGTCGGCTTCCAACCTGCGCAGGGGCAGCCGTCAGGGGCGGCGATTCAGCCGGACGGCACGTTCAAGCTCAGTACGTTTGCGGAGTTCGACGGCGCGAAGCCTGGTTCCTACAAAGTGAAGGTCAGTTGTTACGCTTCGCAAAGCCCCTCGGAACGGGCCAAGCCGCGCACTGGCGAATTCTCGACGGGGGCGTCGTTGATTCCGGAGAAGTACGCGTTCGTCGATCGCAGCGAATTGACCGCCGAGGTGCCGGCGGACGGGACGGAGGCGATCGTGCTGGAACTGACGGGGCCTGAGAAGAAGTTTCCTCAGTAGTTGCTCAGCGAAACAGCGGCTCAGTATTTCTGCAGCGCCTCGCCCGAAGTTTATTCGATTGGATGTTACTGAACCCTCATCAAAAACCAAACGTTGAGGTCCCCTCCCCTTGAGGGGGAGGGTTAGGGAGGGGGGGCCGAAGCGGGTACCAGGGTTCATTACCTCCTCCCCAGCCCTCCCCTCAAGGGGGATGGAGCCACAGTATTCATTGTGGCATTACCGCCCGGGGCTAGGGGGCGCTGACGTTGAAGCACCAGAGCGTGCCCCAATCGAAAATGTAGAGCTTGCCGTCGGCGACGACGGGGTAGGCCCACGCTTTTGACTTGCCGCGGTCGGGGGCGTTGGGGGGCGTGAAGCGGCCCCGCTCGCGGTATTCTTCGGGAGTCGCCTCGACGAGGGCAACGTCGCCGTTCTCGCCGTGGAGGTAGAGCATGCCGTCTGCGTAGCAAACGCCGCAGGCGCCGATCGACCGTTCGCGCCAAACGACGTCGCCGGTGAGGAACTCGACGCACATCACCGAGTCGCCGCCGGCGCCGTAGAGGTAGTCGCCGACTTGCACCGAGCCGCCGATCGCGCGGGGGAGCTGCGATTCAAAATAGACTTCTTCGGCATCAAATCCGCCGCCCTCTTTCGCGACGATCTTCACGAGGCCGCCGCCGACTTTGCCGCTCGCGCTGTAGATGTAGTCGCCCTGCACCACGGGCGTGGGGATGTTCGCCATGCTGCCGGCCGCGGTGCGATCGTAGCGCCACAGGAGTTCGCCGGTCGCGGCGTCGACGCCGACGAGTCCCTTCGAGAGGAACTGGACGTACTGCGGCCGACCGGCGAGGGTCGCCTTCACCGCGGAGGCGTAGCCCGCTTCCATTTCTTCGATCGGCGTCTTCCAAACGAGGGCGCCGGTCTTCTTGTTGAGTGCGACGATGGTTGCTTCGTCGCCGCCGGGCGTGGCGATGACGAGGTCGCCGTCGACGAGGGGTGATTCAGAGTAAGCCCACACGCCCGGCTTGCCGCCGAAGTCGGTGCGGAGCTGTTTTTTCCAGACGACCTTGCCGGTGGCGGCGTCGAGGCGAACGAGATCGCCGTCGGAACCGAGGGCGTAGAGTGCGTCGCCGTCGACGGTCGTCGTCGAACGGGCGCCGGGGTACGGCGGCATTTGCTTTGGATTGCCGACGTCGCCGATCCGTTCTTCCCAAATGGGTTGGCCGGCGGCGTCGAGGCAGCGGACGAATTCGTCGGCGACGCCGCGACTGCCGACGAGGAAGATCCGATCGCCGACAACGGCGGGGGTGGAGTAGCCTTCGCCGAGTTCGTTGGCTTGCCAAGCAAGCAGTGGGCCATCGGCGGGCCAGGATTTCATGAGGCCGGTTTCGGCGGAGTGACCGTTGCGCAAGGGGCCGCGCCACTGGGCCCAGTTGGCGGCGGGCGACAATGTCGCGACGGCGGCGACGCCGCCGAGCGCGGATGCGATGACGATCGATCGGACGAATGTGTGACGCATGGTCTCCTCCCTGGCGTATTCTCTGCGGGCCGGACGCTTGGTGCGCGGCGCGAGTAGTATTCTACGACTTTGAGGCGAGTTGCGACATGCGGCGTAAGTTAGGGTTCCAGGCCGACGGGCCGTGTATTTGGGCAACGTCGATAGAGCCCCCGGTTTGAAGAACCGGGGGCTAAGCGGCGCGGCGGCGGTTTTGTTGTCGTGTCGCTTGTGTCGCTTTCTTCGTTTTACGCGACATTAAGAGGCGGTACTTGTCGCGGTTTTTTTGGCGTTGTTCGTTTTGCAGGAGGTCGGGGGCTTGGGTTGATGTGAAGCGCGTATGGCGCTGTGTGATTAATTGATGGCGAGCCCCCCGGCTTGTCCGGGGGGAATTTGGTTTGGTGCGCGTTGCGGTTGGTAGTGCGTGGTGCGCTGCGGACGCCCACCCGGATAAACCAGGGGGCTCGCTAGGAGTATGCGCGGCGCTGCACGTTGCGATGTGAACTGGCGTTCACGGTAGCACAACGGGTGGCCTAGTTTCGACACAAAAGTGTGCGAAATTGTTTGCGGCTACGCGGGAGAGGATGCGGAGCCGCTCGCCCCCGGTTGGAAGAACCGAAGGCTAATGAAAACGGATGCGTGGCTAGTTATTGGGGGTTGACGCCGCGCGTTGAAAAGAGCGTTCCCACGCGGGGCCGGGGGGAATGCGCGAGGGAGAAGGAACGCGGGGCGATGCCGTGGGAGGGGTGCTCCGGCGGGGGCGTTGCCCCGCGGCTACTAAGGCGCGTTGGCGTTAGCAGGGGCGATCATGCGGAGAGAGGAGCGCGGCAAAGTGTTGCGTTACTTCGCTGAGGATGCGCTCGGGACAGCCAGCGTCGGTGACGGAGAGCTCGACCCGCGTGCCATGCTCGTAAATTTGGAACGAGTGAAAGCTATACTCGAAGTGGAGCCAGCAGATGCCGTCTTTGCAGGCGAACCACGTTTCTTCGGCGCCTTCGAGCCAAGTGAGATGCTGACGGAGGCTCTGCCAGGGACGAATGAGCGGGAGCTCCGCAAACGTCCGCGGGACCGGTTCTAGCAATTGGGCGACCATCGCACTCTCTCCATCGGTGTCTTCAAGCCGTCTGCCGCGGTGCGATGAGTAGCCTTCAATCGCAGCCGCGGCGGACGACCATGTTTCCGTGGTAGCGTGAAGCGAACCACGTGCCAAAGCAGAAAACGTCCTGTTTTCTCGGGTCTCGGTGATTGTTGCGGCGGTGCAGCGGCGCTGAACTGATTCCGCAGCGACCACGCATCGCGCGGTGCGGGATGCCGAACAATCAGTTCAACATTGAAGCAATTTGTAAGCGGGCTAGCTGGGCGATGCGGCGACGAGTACTCACGCGGTAGAGGGTGACAGCGACAGGCGTGGTTGAAACGTCGCTGCGTCTGCGCGGCGCGTGAAAAAGTTACTTGACCATCGTGGGAATGAGGGGAGTTTGCTGCATCGGTTGGCCGTGAGGGGCGATCGGATCGGCGACGGGCGCCGAGAGGGAACTGGTCATTGCCTCGTCGGTGATCAGCATCGATTTCGAGTCGGGCATTTGAAAGCCGGAGACGCCTGTGGCAGCGGGGGGCGGCGTCGAGTCGCTCGAAACGGCGGAGTCGGCGGTTGATTGCGGCTCGGAAGATTCAGCGTCAGCGTCGGCAGCGGCGGGTTCAGGCTTCTTGTTCATGCCGCTTTGGCGATCGGGACTGCAACCAACGGCAGCGGCGCAAGCAACGGCGAGCGAAAGCGTGAGGGCGAGCGGGCGAACGCGGCGCATGACCAGACTCCTGGGGTAGGTGGTTTGGCGTGCCAGAGTGCCGCTCGGGCGGCGGCGCGAGCGACGGGCAAGGCGGGATGTGGGCGGGAGGCCGAAGCCTGTCGACAAGGTAACGCACGGGTTCGTGCAAAACTAGTCGATGCACGGGTGCGGTTGTCGGCAAGTTGAGTGCGAGCTTGCAGGCGCCTGCGGATAAGACTCACGCAAAGGCGTTAAGGCGCAAAGAAACTGCAGCGCAAGCTTATCTCTTGGCGTCTTCGCGTCTTTGCGTGAGATTTTTTCTGGAACTAATGCGCGCTGCTCCGGCCGGTCGTCGACCGGCGGCTACTGGGGCTTCTTCTTTGTGTCGAGGATCGACTCGGTGGGGCCCTTCGGCAACGGCTCGCCTTGCGTGATCTGCGGTTCTTCGCCGGCTTGGAGTTGTTCGACCCAGCGTTTGAATTCGCCTGATTCGAAGTAGCGATAGAAATCGTCGCCAGGGCAACTGGTGGCGCCGGGGGCGGCGTCGCGGTGGGTGCGAATGTTGTCGAGCTTGATGTCGTGCTGGTCGGCGAGCCACGCGGTGAGGCGGACGGCCGATTCGAGTTGCGCGGGGCTGGGGCGCTGTTGGTTGAAGTCGCCCATCATTTCGACGCCGAGGTTGCCGGCGAGTTCGTACTTGGTGTTCGACTCGGGCTCGTACGCAATGTCGCGGCCTTCGAAGATGCGGCCGTCGGGGCCGATGAGGAAGTGGTAGGCGAGATCGGGCCAGTAGGTGTTGCGCGGCGGTTGTTCGATCTCGGGGCGGCGCTTGCCCCACGCCTGCATGTTGCGGAGAAACTCCTCGGGCGTTTGGCTGTTCGTCCAGAGAACGCCGGCATGGTGGATGGTGACGAACCGCGGCTTGTGCTTACGGTTGTCGGGGATCGGGTCGGGGGTGGACTTCCACTCTTCGCGGGTGACGATGTTCGTTGGGCGCGGGACCTCGGCGTGGGCGAAGGCTGGGGCGAGGGCGAGGAGGGTTAGGAGTAGGGTTCGCATGGCGGGCGTTATGATTGGGTGGGGGCGGTTGGCGTTTGGGGATTGTTGTAGGAAATGACGAATGACGAAATCCGAATGACGAATGATGGGCACGCTTGCGCGTATTCCATTCGTCATTCGTCATTGGGTCATTTACTCATTTGCGACTCAGTCCATTTCTTCCCAGACGGTGTGGTAAGCATCGTGTGCTTGAAAATAGTCTAGCAGCGCGGCGTAGAACGGGTTAGCGCCGAGAGTCGCGCTGTCGCCGATGACGATCAGCTTGCGGCGGGCGCGGGTGAGGGCGACGTTCATGCGGCGGGTGTCGGCGAGGAAGCCGATTTCGCCTTGGCGGTTCGAGCGGACCAGCGTGATGACGACCGCTTCTTTTTCGCGGCCTTGGAAGCCGTCGACCGTGTCGATTTCGAGGTCGCGGTGCTCGGCGTGTTGGCGGAGCCAGCGGACCTGCGCGGCGTAGGGGGCGATCACCGCGATGTCGGCGGCGGGGAGGCCGGCGGCGATCAGTGCGTCGACCTTCTTGAGGACGAGGCGGCCTTCCTCGGGGTTGAGGCGGCTGAGGCCGTCTTCTTCCTGGCGTTCGTCGTAGTCGGCGCCGGCGGTATCGATGTACTCGAGCGGCGTTTGCGTGAAGGGCGCGTCTTCGACGCCGACGAGTTCGTTGAGCGTGCGGGTGCGGACCGTTTCGTCGCCGACGAGCGTGCCGTCGTAAAACTGCTCCGACGAAAAGTCCATGATGTGGTCGTGCATGCGGTACTGCACGGTGAGCTGGCGAGTGATCAGCGGGCCGTAGAGTTCGACGAGCCGCTGCATCATGCTGCGATCGTAGCCTTGGGCGGCGGCTGGTTTCGAGAGGACCGTCGGCGGGAGTTGGCAGTGATCGCCGGCGAGCAGGACGCGGTTCGCGCGTTGCAACGGAATCCAGCAGGCCGACTCGGTCGATTGGCAGGCTTCGTCGACGACGACCCAATCGAACGTGCGATCGCCGAGCAGGTCTTCGTCGATGGTGGTCGTCGCGCAGAGCACGTCTGCCGAGTCGAGGACGTCGGCGACGATGTCGCGCTCGAGCCGGCGGGCGTCGGCTTTGTGTTGCTTCGCTTCGCGGCGCCATTCTTGTTTGGCGGCGTAGGCGTTGCGCGAGCGGGAGTCGCTATCGGCCTTTTTGAATAGCGCCTCGGCGGTGCGGTAGAGTTCTTTCACCCAGCGGGCGTGTTCGTGCGTTTCGACGAGCGCGTCGAGCGTGTGATCGCGGAGGCGTTCGGTGACGCGGGCCGGGTGGCCGAGGCGGACGACGCGGACGCCGGCGGCGAGGAGCCGTTCGAGCAGGTTATCGACCGCCGTGTTGCTGGGGGCGGTGGCGAGGATGCGGCTCCCCTCTTCGACGGCCTGGCGGATAAATTCGACGACGGAGGTCGTTTTACCCGTGCCGGGGGGGCCGTGGATGATCGCGAGGTCTTCGGCGGAGAGGGCGAAGCGGATCGCTTCCTGCTGCGAGGCGTTGAGGTGCGCGGCGGGGGCGTCGGCGACGGGGTGTTCGTGCTCGGCGATCGGGGCGTGCGGCTTGAACCGCGGCTGGCGGTTGCGATGGTTCGTTTCGTCCATCGAGCCAAGGATGATCTGCCGCAATTCGCCGAGGCGGCCCTTCGCGCTGCTGACCGCCGCGAGGGCGGCGCGCTCGCGATTGCGGGAGACCTCGTCGACGGCCATGTCGACGTCGAAACGCTCGCCGGCGATCCAGTTGTCGACGGCGACTTGAATCGAACGGAAGCTGCGGGCGCTGACGACGCCGGGGTGGGGCTTCGCGTTGTCGTCGGGGAGCGGCGTGAGCAGCACCGGCGAGCCGACGCGGAGGCGATTCCACGGCAGATCGAGCGTGCGGTTGCGCTTCACCAGCGTGAAGAGATGCCGGCCGTTGAGGCCCGTTTGATGCTCTTCGATGACGAGATCGAGGAGCGTTTCGCCGGTGCGCTCGGCCGTTTTGCGAGTGCGAAGCTGGCGGCGCTCGGCCATGCGCTGGGCCTCGGCTTGGGCCTCGAGCTGCATCCAGCGGAAAAAGCGTTGGTAGTAGTCTTCGGACGGGATGGTGTGGGTTCCGGGCGGGGCAAAACTGTGGGAGGCGTCTCCGACGCCGATGGCGTTCTCAACTTCGTGCCGGCGCCGATCCGCGAGCCGTTTTCGGGGTCGGAGACCCCTCCCACAAATGGGAGTCGCTAACCGCAAGCGGAGCAACTCGGCGTCACTTGTCTTTGCGTTTGGCGCGGATTTCCGGCCAGGGGATGACGCCGCAGCGTTCGGCCCAGCGATTGTACTCTTCGGCGAGTTTGCGGGCGACCTCTGGACGTTCGGCGGCGAGGTTGTAGTGTTCGCCGCGGTCGGTGGCGATGTCGTAAAGTTCCCAGCCGTTGGGGGAATCAGGGAGTTCGACCAGCTTCCAATTGCCTTGGCGGATGGCCCGGTTGCCTTCGTGCTCCCAGCAGATCGTGCGATCGGCGGGGGCCGATTCGCCGCGGAACATGTCGGCGATGTTGCGGCCTTCGAGTTGTTCGCGCTGGGCGGCGGTTGGCTGGGCGCCGGCGAGATCGAGGAACGTCGGCACGAGGTCCATGATGTGGGCGGGGCCGTCGACGATCTTGCCGTTGGCGTCGTCGGGGGTTGCCGCGGGCCAGCGAACGACGGCGGGCGTGCTGATACCCCCTTCGTACATCGAGATCTTGTGGCGGCGCCACGGGGTGTTGCTCACCGTGGCCCAGGGGCGGCCGTAGCCCCAGAACGAATCGCGCGAGCCGAGCACGGCGTCGGGCTTGCCGCGGTGGGGATCTTCGGCGGCGCCGCCGTTGTCGGAGAGGAAGATCACCAGCGTGTTATCGGAGGCGCCCATCGCGTCGAGCTGCGCGAGGACTCGGCCGATGTTGCGATCCATCCGCGTGACCTGGGCGGCGTAGATTTCCATGCGGCGTGCCCATTCGTCGCGGACGTCGTCGGGCATGCGGTCCCACGCGCGGGCGTTGCCGCGATCCATCTGCGACATCAGGTTGGTCTCGGGAATGAGACCGAGGTTGATCATCTGGCGGCGGCGGCGATGGCGAGACTTCTGCCAACCCTTATCGTAGACGCCGTCGTAGGCGGCGATTTCGTCGGCGTCGGCTTGCAGCGGCCAATGCGGGGCGTTGTACGGCAAGTACAGAAAGAAAGGCTGCTGCTTCGTTTTGGCTTCTTTGAGGAACTCGATCGCGCGATCGGTGAAGGCGTCGGTCGAGTAGAAGCCGTCGTGCGGCGGGACGAACGTTTCGCCGTCGAGCACCATGGGGGCGCGAGGGCCGTCGCTTTCGCCGCCGTAGTAGTTCATCGCGCCGGGGATGAGCGCAAACGAGCGGTCGAAGCCGCGTTGGACGGGCCATTCTGCGGGGCGATCGCCGAGATGCCACTTGCCCGACATCATCGTGCGGTAGCCGGCGTTGCGGAGAAGTTCGGCAATCGTGGGAGTTGCGGCGCTGAGGTGGTCGTCGTACGAGGGGCGAGCGGCGGCGTCGCGAATCCACTTGGCATAGCCGTCGATCATGGCGCCGACGCCGACCTGGGCGGGGTAGCGGCCGGTAAGGATCGAAGCGCGTGAGGGGCAGCAGCGGCCGTTGTTGTAGAACTGGCGGAAACGGACTCCCTGATCGGCCAAGCGGTCGATGTTCGGCGTGGCGATTTCCGAGCCGTAGCAGCCGAGGTCGGAGTAGCCGAGGTCGTCGGCGAAGAAGACGACGATGTTGGGGCGCGGGGCCGCGTCGGGCGCCGACTTCTGGTCGGCGGCGGAGGAGGCGCGCGGGAGGAACGCGAGGAGCAGCAACGCGATGATTCTGGTGGGAGTCATGGGCATGTTGATGCGTGCGGCGATGAGGAGACGCGATCGGTCGTCGGTTGTCGGATTAGCCCCGGGAGGGGCGGAATCATGTAGCCAGGGGCGCAAGCCCCTGGAATATTCGAGTCGAATCGTATGAGCCCCGGGAGGGGCGGCAGAGTTTGTGCGTTTCGTTGGGAGTTGTGTCGCCCCTCCGGGGCTTTGGTTTTGATGGCGGCGTTTTCCAGGGGCTTGCGCCCCTGGCTACAACATGTCGCCCCTCACGGGGCTCAATTCGGAAAATGATGACGTTCTGATTGTTCTTGCGGGGCGAATCACTCGGCGTACGGAAAGCGGCCCGTGCGGGCGTCGGCGGGCATGAGGACCTTGGTGAGGTCTTCGCCCTGCGCGGTGCGCCACGCGTGGAGCTTCTTTTTCAACTCGTCTTTCTCGGCCGCGAATTTGGGGTCGGCGGCGAGGTTGTGCAGTTCGTGCGGATCGACGCTTACCTCGTACAGCTCTTCGGCGGGGCGGTGTTCGTAGCGATCGATTACCGCGGCGGCGGCCGGGTCGTTGGGCGCCCGCTCAAGCCAATCTTTCCAGTAGCGTTCGGTCGTCGGGCCCTTGGTGATGTGGGTGACGTACTTGATCTGCGGGGCGAGATTTTCGATGTATTTGAACTGCGGCGTGCGGATGCAGCGCATCGGGGCCTGGTTCATTTCTTTGTCGCCGGTGTGGGCGGCGAAGACTTCGGGGCGGCGTTCGTGCGACTTGCCAGCGAGCACGTCGAGGAAGCTTTGGCCATCGAGCGTCGCCGGCGGCGCGGCGCCCGCGGCGGCGATGATCGTGGGGAGGACGTCGATCAGCGAGACCATTGCCGTGGTCGTCGCATCAGGCTGCACGTGCCCCGGCCAGCGGACGAGCAGCGGCACCTTGATGCCGGCGTCGTAGAGATTCCACTTCGCGAACGGGAACTGGGCGCCCTGGTCGGCGGTGAACATGAACAGGGCGTCGCCGTAGCCGTGCCGCTGCATTGAGTCGAGCACTTGGCCGACCTCTGTGTCGAGCTGCGTGACGTCAGTGTAGTAGTCGACGCGGGTTTCGCGGAGAGCGGGGGTGTCGTGCAACTCGGGAGGAATCTTGATGGCCGCGGGATCGTACCCTTCGTTCTTCTTCCAGAGCGTGTGGGACGAGTGGGCCGTGACGATCAAGCAGAGGGGCTGCGCGCGGTCGTGCGTGGCGAGCAACTCGTCGATGGCATCGACGCCGAGATCAGTGACGAGCACGTCCTTCACGCCCGGCGGGCGGACGTTCGAGTTCTTGAGATACTCGAACGGGAACTGCGAACGGGGGCCGATGTGAGTCTTGCCGGCGATCACCGTGCGGTAGCCTAGGGCGTTGAGCAGCGCGGGGAGCGTTTCGACGCCGGGGTTGATCGGGCTGTGATTGGCGTGGGCGCCGTTGCGAATCGGGTAGAGGCCGGTGTAGAGGGCCGAGCGCGACGGCGTGCAGGTGGGCGAGGCGGCGAAGGCGTCGTCGAACCGGAGCGATTGCTTCGCGAGTTGATCGAGCCGCGGCGTGCGGACGTCGTCGCCGCCGTAGGGGCCGATGTCGTGCCAGCTGAGATCGTCGGCGACGAAGAGGATGACGTCGGGACGTCGGGTGGCGTTCGCCGCTTTGTCTGACGTTGCGTCAGCGGGCGCTGTGCTGGCGGGCGTGGTATTCGCAGATGGCTTGGCGTCTGTCGAAACTTTTTCCGGCGAGTTGCGCCAGCTCTTGGGCGGCGTGAAGTCGGCTGGCTTCGGCGCCGTCGGCATCGCGTCGGCTGGTTCCGAACGGCGGAACGTCACCAAGTGGGCGCCGAGGCGGGCGGCGATGTTCGCCTTCTGTTTGATGAGGTTGGTCGTCTCGTTCGGATCGCGGAAGACGTTGTAAAGTTCGACCTGATGCTCGGGCGTGTGGTAGCCGCCGCGGCGGACGTCGGGGCCGACGATCTGCAGCTTCCAGCCGCGCGGACCGGTGATGGCGAGTTGCTCGCGCTCCGGGCCGTTTTGGCCGTGGAAAAAGAAGAGGTTGCGCTTGGGCAGTTCGGTGACGGCGGCGTCGAGCAGCGGGGCGGAGAGATCGACGCCGTCGAGCGGCGGTTGTTCGTGCGTCAGCTTGGTCAACTCGCCGGGGGCGTCGATGAGGCCGAGCAGCGTCGGCAGCACGTCGATGTTCATGATCGGCGTCGTTACCTTGCGGCCGCCTTCGATATGGCCGGGCCAGCGGACCGCGGCGGGGACGCGAACGCCCCCTTCATACACCGAGAGCTTGGCGCCATGGAGCGGAGCATTGTTCTCGCGGATGCGGTCGATGCCGCCGTTGTCGCTAAAGAACCAGACGATCGTGTCGTCGGCGACGCCCGCTTGTTCGAGCTGCGCGAGGATGCGGCTGATGCCGTCGTCCATCGAGGCGATCAGTGCGGCGAGGCATTGCTTCTCGCCCGGTTGGCCGTCATTCGGCTTGCCGTCGAGGTGGGCGAACTTTTTCAGGTACGACTCGGGCGCCTGCAGCGGTTCGTGCGGCGCCGTGAAGGGGACGTAGCAAAAGAACGGCCCCTCCCCTGCCCTGGCGTTGATGAACTCGCACGCGGCGTCGGCGATGAGGTCGGTGGTGTAGCCTTTGCTCGGCGTCGGTTCGTAGCCGACGTGCCAGTCGATTTGGCCTTCGCGGTCGCGGGTCCAGTAATCGGCGGCGCCGTTGTAGCAGCCGACGTACTCGGTAAAACCTTGCGCGAGGGGGTGCCACTGCGGTTCGAGATGGCCGAGGTGCCACTTGCCGAAGGCGCCGCGATGGCGATAGCCGACGGCGCCGAGCGCTTCGGGGAGCGTGGTGAGCTCGGGCTTCACGCCGTACCGCTTCCAGGGGAAAACAACTGAGCGGGCCATGCCGAGGTGGAGCGCGTAGCGGCCGGTCATCAGGCCGGCGCGGGTCGGAGAGCACATCGGGCTGACGTAGAAGCGGTCGAGTTCGACCCCTTCGTGCGCGATGCGGTCGAGGTTCGGCGTGGGGACGAAGCCGTTGTGGAAGCCGACCGCGTTCCAGCCGAGATCATCGGCGACGATGACGACGATGTTTGGTTTTTTGGACGCGGGAGGCTGGGAAGGCGTGGCGGGTTCGTCGGCGCGCAGCACGGCGGCGGGGAGCAGCGCGATGCTGGCGGCGAGGACGATGATGAGGCGGTGGAGGAGCACGATGAGGTCGTTTGAGTCGCGGCGTGAAAAGTGATTTCTTTGGGCGCCACTGGCATCTTGCCAGTGCTGAGACGCCGAGCGGGGCGCCACTTCAGCACTGGCAGGATGCCAGTGGCACCCCGTGATTAACTCGGGATGACTGACTGGGGAGCAGTTCGCGTTCGCGTTTGCTTCGAGGCCTTTGCGCGGGGCTTCAATGGTTCGACGGTGACGTCGCTAAACGCCGCTTCGGTATCGACGACGCGGAGGCCGACGCTCCCGCGGGCGAAGGCGTCGTCGTGGGCTTTGATCAGCTCCTTGCCGTCGAGGTTGACGACGAGTTGATCGCCGCGGGCGACGACTTCGAGGCGATAGTCCTGGTCGACCTTCACCTCGGCCTTCGCTTCGGCGATCTGCCGCCAGTGGAGGCCGTCGGTGGCGCCGAGGATGACGCGGCCGCTGCGGGGGATGATGCCGGCGAAGTAACCTTCCTGGGCGTCGAAACCGACGGCCGGTTGCTGGACGCGGAACAAGATGCCCGCGTCGCGGTCGCCGGACACGACGCGCACCGTCGTGCTCGCACGAAGATTGCGCCACTCGCGATTGTTGAGCACGACCTTCTCGCCGCTGCGATAGGTATTGACCGGTGCCTTCGGCTGAACGCCGAGGAACAGCTTGCCGTCGTCGACGCGGTACATCTGGTGGTGCCCGAAGTAGCTCCAGCCGCGGAGCGAGCGGAACTTCGGCAGGCTGAAGGCGCCGCGATCGGGATCGCTGGTCGGCGTCCCGCTGGGGACGTCGAGCAACTGGCCGGCGTTCACCGGTTCGCCGAAATTAGGTCGGCCATCCTTGCCCCACGTGAAAGGTTGCACGAAGACGGCGCGGCGCCAGCCGTCGTTGCGGTCGAGCTTCGCGTGGAAGACGATCCAGTCTTCTTTGCCGTCAGGCGATTTGACGAACGACGCGTGGCCGACGCCGAAGGTTTGCTCGGTTCCCTTGAAGACCGGCTCGGGCGCCTTCGTCCAATCCTGCGGGTTGAGCGGATCGCCCCCCTTCTTGAGTTCGAGCAGGCCGAGTTTGTAGGTTGGCTGCCACGAGCTGCTGGTGGAGTAAATGATGAAGGTGCGGCCGTTGCGCTTGAGGATTTGCGGGCCTTCGTGGAGGCCGCGCTGGTCGGCTTGCTCGTTGACGCGTTCCCACAGGTGGTCGGCGTTGTGGCAGAGTTGCACCCGCGGGCCGATTTCCCACGGCGACTTCATCGGGGCGATGTAGAGCCACTGCTCGTCGTTGTCGGCGGCCCAGCCGGACCAGATGAGGTAACGCTTGCCGTCTTGCTCAAGCACGGTGGCGTCGATCGCCCAGTTGTTGTTCTTCTTTTGCTCGGGATCGTCGCCCGTGTAGATCGGGCCGCGGATTTCGTACGGGCCGAGCGGATCGTCGTCTTTTGATTCGAGGACGTAGCTGAGGTGATTCTTGTTGTCGCCGTCGTCGGCGGCGAAATAGATGTACCAACGGTTGTCGAGGAAGTGGAGTTCAGGCGCCCAGATCTCACGCGAGTAGGGGCCGGTCTCGGGGGCGGTCCAGACGACTTGCTTCGGGCCGAGCTCGGTGAGGTCGTCGGAAATGTGGAGGGTGATCGCGTGGTTGCCTTCGGAGGCGCAGACGATGTACTTGCCATCGTGCTGGATGACCCAGGGATCGGCGCCTTCGAAAATCGGATTGGTGAACTGCCGCGGGGCGTCGACCTCTTCCTTCTTCACCGGCACGGCAGTGCGATACCACTGCAGCAAATCGCCGCGGAGGCTGCTGACGGCGTCGGCCTGTTGCTCGGCGACGTTGCGCTGCTCGTTCGGATCGGAGGCGAGGTCGTATAGCTGGGGATCGCTGCCGTCGTACTCGGTGAGGAGCTTCCAGTTGCCGGAGCGGATGGCAAGATCGGGGAGGTTGCCGCCATCTTGGCCGGGACGATCGGGGGGACGAACCCAGTAGAGGGGCTTGGTGCGTTGGGATTTTTCGAGGCCGAGGAGCGCATCGGTGAGGACTTCGCCGTCGAGTTCGACGTTCTCGGGGGCCTTGGCTTGGGCGATGTCGAGGAGCGAAGCGACGACGTCGACCGACGAGATGACCGTCGAGTCGTTCGTGGTGCCGACGGCTTTCTCGTCAACGAGGCCGGGGCCCCAGATGATGAAGGGTTCGCGGATGCCCCCTTCGTAGAGGTTGCCTTTGCTGCCGCGCAGGGCCCCGGCCGAACCGGCGCCAGGTTCAAAACCGTTGTCGCTGGCGACGATGATGATCGTGTTGTCGCGCAGCTTGGCGTCGTTGCGAATGAGGTCGAACAGCGGCTTGAGCTGGGCGTCCATGTGTTCGAGCACGCCGAGGTAGAGCTCGCGCTTGCTGCCGTCGCCGCGGAGATTCTTCGGCGGGTGGAGCGGCGTGTGGACGTCGTTCGGCCAAAGGTTCACATAGAACGGCTTGCCCTCGGCCTGGGCTTGCTTGATGAACTTGATCGCCGGCTCGACGAAGGCGGTCGTTTCTTCGGCGCGTTCGACCCAGCGGACGTTGCCGTGGCCGAGCTTTTCGCTGTCGAGGCCAAGGGGGAATTTGACGGGGGGCTTGCCGTCGTAGTTCGTGAGGAGCGGCACGATGCGGTCGCCCATGCCTTCGAACTGGGTGAGCGAGGCGTCGAAGCCGTAGTCGCTGATCGGCGGGGCGACGACGTCGCGGCCGCCGCCGAGGTGCCATTTGCCGAAGTGGCCAGTCGTGTAGCCGACGCCCTTCAACATGCGAGCGAGCGTGGGAGCGGCAGGATCGAGCCAGTCGCGCATGCCGCGGCGGGCGTTCTCTTGGCTGGCGGCGATGTAGCTCATGATGCCCCACCGCGACGGGTACTGGCCCGTCATGAACGCGGTGCGCGACGGCGAGCAGATCGGCGCGTTGACATAGAACTGCGTGAACCGCAGGCCTTCGTCGCTGAGTTGGTCGATGTTCGGCGTGCGAGCGCGGCCATCCTTGAAGTGGGGGAAATCGGCGAAGCCTGCGTCGTCGATGAAGACGAACAGAATGTTCGGCCGCTCGACCGGCGCGGGCGTCGACGCCGTGGCGGCGCTAACGCTGCGGGAGTGGGCGAGGAGCGAGAGAACGAACGCGGCGCAGACCGCGATCCACCGACCGAGGGGAGTCTTTGAAGGCACGGAAAACCTATTGTCGAGCTGTCTGAGGGAGGAGGCCGCCATGGCCGTTGCCTGATACAGACAGGATAACTGAGAAGCGCGGCGAGGACGACCGTTGCGGCGGCGCGGGGTGCGTGCGTGCGGGGATTTTCGGGGGATTTCGTAGCGAGGCTGGGAGGAAACTTAATGAATTCGAATTCGCGCGAGGAGGTAGGTGAATGACGTTGGTGCGTTACTTCTTACTGTTCTGGTCCCCTCCCCTCAAGGGGGAGGGAGCCAGAAGTAAATAGAAGAAAAGAATGGCGGGCGCTACGCGAGCAAGTCGTTCACCACGTGGCCGTGGACGTCGGTCAGCCGGAAGCGGCGGCCTTGGTGTTTGTAGACGAGTTGCGTGTGGTCGACGCCGAGAAGGTGGAGGATTGTCGCTTGAAGATCGTGGACGTGGACGGCGCCGGGAGTGAAGGCGTCTTTCGTCGGCGTGAGCGGGGCGCCATCAGGGTCGACGATGTTGTAGCCGTAGTCGTCGGTGGCGCCGTATGACATGCCGGGCCGCACGCCGCCGCCGGCCATCCACACGGTGAAGCAGCGGGGGTGGTGATCGCGGCCGTAGTCGTTGGCGGTGAGGGCGCCTTGCGAGTAGCTCGTGCGGCCGAACTCGCCGCCCCAGATGACGAGCGTGTCGTCGAGCATGCCGCGCTGCTTGAGATCTTTCACGAGCGCTGCGGAGGCTTGATCAGTCTCGCGGCATTGCTCGCGGATACCGGCGGGGAGGCCGCCGTGATGGTCCCAGCCTTGGTGGTAAAGCTGAATGAAGCGGACGCCTCGCTCGGCCAGGCGGCGGGCGAGGAGGCAATTCGCGGCGAACGTGCCGGGCGTGCGGCTGTCGGCGCCGTACATCTCGAACGTCGCATCAGTTTCCTGAGAGAGATCGGTCGCGTCGGGGACGCTCGTTTGCATGCGGTACGCCATTTCGTACTGCGTAATCCGCGATTCGATCTCGGGGTCGAGTTCCTGCTCGAACTGCAGCCGGTTGAGGGCGCTGAGCTTGTCGAGCATCGCGCGGCGGCCGGAGCGGCAGACGCCGTCGGGGTTGCTGAGGTAGAGGACCGGTTCGGCGCCGGGGCGGAATTGGACGCCTTGGAACTTCGAGTCGAGGAAGCCGGAACCCCACAGGCGGGCGTAGAGGGGTTGGTCGCCTTGGTTCGCGGTGACGAGGACGATGAACGACGGCAGGTCGTCGTTCATCGACCCGAGGCCGTACGAGATCCAGGCGCCCAGCGAGGGGCGGCCGGCGATTTGCGAACCGGTTTGGAAAAAGGTGATTGCGGGGTCGTGATTGATCGCCTCGGTCCACATCGACTTGACGAAGCAGAGGTCGTCGGCGATTTCGCGGTGATGAGGCAGCAAGTCGCTGAGCCAGGCGCCCGATTGGCCATGCTGGGCAAACTTGAACTGCGAACCGGCGAGCGGGAGCGACGCTTGCTGGGCGCTCATGCCGGTGAGCCGCTGGCCGCCGCGAACTTCGGGGGGGAGCTGCTCGCCGTTCTTTTGGTTGAGGAGCGGTTTGTAGTCGAAGAGGTCGTGCTGCGCGGGGCCGCCCGATTGGAAGAGGTAGATGACTCGCTTTACTTTGGCCGGGAGCGGGGCGACTGCGGGTGTTGGCGGTGCGTCGGCGAAGCCTTGTTGCGCTAGGAGCGAGGCGAGCGCGGCGCCGCCGAGGCCGGCGGAGCTGGCGCCGAAGAAGTGGCGGCGGGTTAGGGATTGGAGGTTCATTGGCGGGGCGGCGATATTTTGTCAGTTGTCAGTTGTCAGTTGTCAGTTGTCAGTTGTCAGTTGCTGAATGCTGAATGCTGAATGCTGAATGCTGAATGCTGAATGCTGAATGTGACCACTTACCTCTCGTAAATAGTGGCATCAAGGTTGAGGATCGCTTGGCAGGTGACGGTCAGGGCAGCGAATTCGTTCGGAGGAATTGCTTCGTCCGCTTTTGTTTCGCCTAGTGCAGTGAGTTGTGCAGCTCCAGCTCCATCCGAACCGGTGCTGAAGCTCGCTAGTTGTTCTTGGTAGAGATCGGTGAGGAGTGCAAGCTCGGCGGAGTTGGGCGCGCGGCCGGCGAGTCGCAGGAACGCGGCGGCGATGCGGTCGCGTGGGCCCGCGTGCTGTTTGGCGACGGCCGAGGCGAGCGCTCGCGCGGCTTCGACAAACTGGACGTCGTTCAGCAACACCAAAGCTTGCAGCGGCGTGTTCGTGCGACCGCGGCTGATCGTGCAGACCTCGCGCGACGTCGCATCGAAGACGAGCATGTTCGGCAGCGGGGCCGTTCGCTTCCAAACTGAATAGAGCGAGCGGCGGCGGAGGCCTTCGCCCGTCGATTGCGTGTACGCGGGCGACATGCCGTTTGATTCACGCCACAAGTCGCCGCCGGGTTGGTACGGGTAGACCGGCGGGCCGCCCGGCTTGTCGACGAGCAGTTCTCCCGCGGCGAGCGCGAGGTCGCGGATCTGTTCAGCCGAGAGACGTCGGCTGGGGCCGCGGGCAAGCAGAAGGTTCTCGGGATCGCGCTCGCGCAACTCGGGCGTTGTCCGCGAATCTTGCTGATAGGCGGCGGAGCTGACGATCTGCCGGCAGAGGCGTTTCACGTCCCAACCGTGAGCGACGAAGTCGCGAGCGAGCCAGTCGAGCAGCTCAGGATGGGTTGGCGCCGTTCCTTGCCGGCCGAAATTATCGGGCGTCGTCGAGAGGCCGTGGCCAAAGAAGTTCGCCCAGAGGCGATTGACGAAGACCCGCGCGGTGAGGGGGTGGTTGGGCGCCGTGAGCCAACGGGCGAGGCCGAGGCGATTGCGCGGCGCGTCGGCGGGGAACGGCGGCAGCATTTCGGAAAAGACGTCGCGGGTGACGCGGGTCTCGTCGGTTTTGGGAGCGTCGTAGGCGCCGCGCGGCAAGATGTAGGCGGGCCGCGGCTCGGGGAGTTCGTCCATTACGCTGACTTCGTGAATCGCCTCCTGGGAGGCGACGAGTTGCCGGCGGGCGTCGCGGAGTTTCTCAGCGGCGGCGCGGGCGGGGGCGTCGTGGGCGGAGAAGTAGTAGTCGCGCCGCGCTGCATCATTGTGAACCTGATCGTCGCTCGCGGTTGCGTCATCGTGCAGCAGCGTGATCTCGTACGGCGTCAATGCGCGAGCGTAGAGGCGCAGCTCATCGAACTCGCCATCCTTGAAACCGCGGTCGCGGAAGCGTTCGCCGAGGGTGAACGTACCGCTGCCGTAGGTGGAGACGGCGACGCTCTTCTGGATTTTATCGCGAAGGATAGTCGTTTGTAGTTCGCGGCCGTTGAGGTAGAGCCGCAGACCGGCGGCGCGGCTCGAACCGTCGTAAGTGACAGTGATATGTTCCCAGTCGGCGGCGGCGATCGGTTCGGCGGCGCGGACGCCGATCGCGTTGCCGGGCCACACGCGGTAGAGGCGGGCTTCGAGCACGCCGTCGGCGAGCATCAAATCGAAACCGTTGTAACCGACGTCGGTGCCGAAGGTTCGCTGAGCGACGACGACTGGCTGCGGATTGCGGAGCACGTCGCGGAGCCAGAGGTCGAGCGTGAAGGGATCGGGGCGATCGATTTTTAGCAGGTCGGGAAAGGTGACGCCGTGGTCGCCGTCGCAGCGGATCGCTTGGCCGGCGCGGCCGGGGACCTGGGGGAGGCCGTTAGCGTTGTGCGTTTCGGAGGTTTTGTCGTCGAAGGTGAAGTGAGCGACGAGGTCGGGAATGGTCCCTCTCCCTTGAAGGGAGGGGTTAGGTGAGGGATTTTTGTTTTCGGTAGTTGCGCTGCCTCCAACGGGACTTGTGGCGTCGGGAATCGACTCTTCAAGACTACCGCCCTGCGCTCGCTCGCCACTGGCGAGCGTGCTCGGTTGCTCCCGTCCCTTCGAGGGAGGGGAATTAGTAGCACGCCAAGCGGCGAGTCGGTCGCTGCCTCCCATCTTAACATCAGCAAGATGCTGTTCTGCATTTCTAACAGCAGTCGCCGCGTTCGCCAGCTCGCGCTCCTGCTCCGCCGTCGGCAGTAGCAGCGTCGGTGATGGCACCTTCGCCGAGTGGTCGTACATGCCGTTCTCGTCGATCGAATTAAAAAACGCCGAGATCGAGTAATAATCGCGGGCGAGGATCGGGTCGTACTTGTGGTCGTGGCAGCGGGAGCACTCGAGCGTCAGGCCGAGCATCGCGGAGCCGAACGTGTGGACGCGGTCGGCGGCGTTCTCGACGAGCCATTCTTCGGCGATCGAGCCACCCTCGTTCGTCATGCGGTGCATGCGATTGAACGCGGTGGCGAGGATTTGATCGCGCGTTGGGTTCTCGAGCAGGTCGCCGGCGAGTTGCCAGGTGAGGAACTGGTCGTACGGCAGGTTGTCGTTGAAGGCCCGCACGACCCAGTCGCGGTAAGGCCACTGCGTGTTGAGTTGATCGGATTGATAGCCGAACGAATCGGCGTAACGGGCGGCGTCGAGCCAGGCGACGGCGAGGTGTTCGCCGAAGGCGGGGCTGGCGAGGAGGCGTTCGACGGCGGCGTGGAGCGCGGCGTCGAGACCGTCGGCAGCGACGGCCGTTTCGAACGCGGCGATGTCGGCAGGTTTCGGCGGCAGGCCAGTGAGGTCGAGCGACAACCGGCGGAGCAGCCGGAGCGGGTTGGCGCGCTCGGCGGGCGATAGCTCTTCGGCTTCGAGTCGAGCGAGAATGAAGCGATCGATCTCGTTGTGCGGCCAGTCGGCGTGCGTGACTTTGGGAAGCGGAACCTCTGCCGGCAGTGGGAGGAAGGCCCAGTGCTCGGTATACTCGGCGCCGGCGGCGATCCAGTCGTGCAGCAGTTGCTTCTCCGCGGCGGTGAGGGCGAGATTCGATTCGACCGGCGGCATGCGGAGCGATTCGTCGTCGCTCGTGATGCGGGCGATCAGTTCGCTGCCGTCGGGATCGCCCGCGACGACGACCGACTCGATGGCGCCCGCGCGGGTGTCGAGCCGCAGCTCGGCTTCACGGCGTTCGCCGTCGGGGCCGTGGCAGAAGAAGCATTTGTCGGAGAGGATCGGGCGGATGTCGCGATCGAAGTCAGGCTTCGCGCCGGATGCTGCACCGCCGGTTAGCAGCGCGGCGACCGCGATCAGGCAAGTTCGGAGCAAACGCCGACATCGCGGCATGTAATGAGAGCTGCTCGACGTTGAACCGTGAGTGGGCATCGGCGCCTGCGAGAGAGAAGTGGCGGTACCCTATTATTCTCCGCCGAAAGCGAGGGAGGATGCAAGTTCGCTGCGGCGTATTCCCTATGCAGAATAGGACGTTCGCGCTCGGTGGGCATTGCAATTTCGGAAGCTGCCGCCGCAGAACTCACAAGGCGAGCTATTCGTACCGCAGCGCTTCGATCGGATCGAGCCGCGAGGCTTTCCACGCGGGGTAGAAGCCGAACGCGACGCCGATCGTCGCGGAGACGAGGAAGGCGCCGATGATCGCGGGGAGCGAGGCCTCCACGGGCCAGCGCATTGCGAGCCAGACCGCGTACGACGCAGTGCGGCCGAGCAGGATCCCGATAGCGCCGCCGAAGACGCACAGGACGATCGCCTCGATGAGGAACTGGCGGAGGATGTGATGCGAGCGGGCGCCGACCGCCATACGGAGGCCGATTTCGCGGGTTCGCTCCGTGACCGAGACGAGCATGATGTTCATGATGCCGACGCCGCCGACAACGAGCGAGATGAGGGCGACGATCATCAACAGGCCCCCCATCATCTCGGACATCGAGCCCATCGCTTTGACCATTTCGCCCATGTCGCGGAGGTTGAAGTCGTCGGTGCCGCCGGGGCGGATGCGGTGGCGTTGGCGAAGGATGCTGGTGATCTCGTCCATTGCCACGGGAATGTCGGCGGCCGAGCGGGCCTTCACCGAGATCTGATCGATGTTGGTGAAGCGGACCGGCTGCGGCGTGTTGGCGAGTTGCGTCGCCGATTGGACGGGATAAAGTTCGGTCGAGCCCGGGTAGAGCTCGTTGAGCGAGTTGACCTCCGTGGAGTTCGACGAAGTGGCGGCGACTTCGGCGGCGGCGGAGTTGTCGGCGACGCGATACTTGATGGTGGTCCACGGGGCGAGGATCACGTCGTCTTGGTCCATGCCCATCATGTTCGACCCCTTGCGGCCGAGCACGCCGACGACGCGGAGCGAGACGTTTTTCACGCGAATGTCTTCGCCAAGGGGCGACTGACCGTCGAACAATTCCTTCACGAGCGTCGTGCCGATGACGCAGACTTTGTTCGCGTTGCGGACGTCGCGATCGTTGAACATCTCGCCTTCTTCGAGCTGCTCCCAATCGCGGATTTCGAGGTAGTTGGGCGTCGTGCCGTAGACGCTCATCGGGATCCAGTTGCGATTGCCGTAGACGACCTGGCCTTGGATCTGCACGACGGGCGCCGCAGCGGCGATGGCGGTGGCTTCGCGGGCGATTTCTTCGGAGTCGCCCGGCGTGAGCGTGAGTAGCGTGCCGGAGCCGAAGCTGATGCCGCCGCTAGCCGCGGCGCCGGAGCGGACCATGATCGTGTTGGCGCCCATCGTCGACATCGTTGCCATGAGCGACGTGCGCGAGCCTTGGCTGATTTCGACCATCGCGATGACGGCGCCGACGCCGATGATGACGCCGAGCGCCGTGAGGGCGGAGCGCATTTTATTGCGGCGTAAGGCGGTGAACGCGGTACGCAACGGGCCGGGGACGAGCGACGCGAGGCCGAGATGAATTTTCGAAACGGCTGGAGCGGCGGCTGCGGGTTTCGGGGCTACCGTGGCGGCGACTGTTTTGGGTCGCACCGCCACGGCCGTGCCGCCGGCGGATGCTGCGGTGAGTTCGCTCTCGGGTTCTTCGATGGCGGCGATGGCCGCTGCTGGTTGAAGCTGTTCCGCTGCGGGAACGCCGGCGTCGATCCGTTCACGCGCGGGGCGCTGCTGCTTGGTGACGTCGATCGTGCGGCCGCCGTGGTCGTCTTCGACGATGAGGCCGTCGACGACGCGGATGACGCGGTCGGCGTACGCGGCGACCTTGGGGTCGTGCGTGACCAGCATTACCGTGAGTCCGGCGGCGTTGAGCTGCTGGAACATTTCCAGAATCTCGACGCTCGTTTGCGAATCGAGATTGCCGGTCGGTTCGTCGGCGAGTAGCAAGGCGGGTTGGTTGATCAGCGAGCGGGCGATCGCGACGCGCTGCTGCTGGCCGCCCGACATTTGGCTGGGGATGTGGTCGAGCCGACTGCCGAGACCGACGCGCTCGAGCAGCGAGTGCGAGCGTTCGAGGGCTTCGCGAATCGGGGGCGCCGTCGTCGAGTAGTCGAGCGGCATCAGCACGTTGTTCACCGCCGTGGTGCGCGGCAGCAAATTAAAACTTTGGAAGACGAAGCCGAGCTTCGCGGTACGGACGAGCGCGCGGTCGTTCGCGGAGAGCGAGCTGATTTCCTGGCCATCAAGCCAGTACTTGCCCGAGGTGGGGCGATCGAGGCAGCCAAGCACGTTCATTAGCGTGCTTTTACCGGAGCCCGAGGCGCCCATTAACGCGACGAGCTCGCCTCGCTCGACGGTGAACGAAATCCCCTTGAGCACGGGGACGTCGATTTCGCCGAGGTGGTAGGTCTTCGTGATGTTTTCGAGCCGCAGGAGCGACATGCAGAATCTCCGGCTCGGCGTTAGCTGCGCGGTCTGGAACGAGGCATCTTTGGAGCGAACGGATTGTTCACTTGCTCGGCGGCGCCGGCTTGCTGTTCGCCGAGGACGACTTCCATGCCGGGTTTGAGTTGGTCGCTGATGACTTCGGTGCGGGAGCGATCGCTCGCGCCGATGGCGACTTCAATTGGTGCGATCCCCTGCCCTTGCCGGATCCAGATCGTTTCGCGGTTGTCGGTTTTCTTCGACTTAGCGGTCGACGACGCGGGCGATGCAGCCTCAGCGGGTAGGCTGACGATCAACTCGGGCCGCGGCGTGTAACGGAGCGCGGCGTTCGGGACGGTGAGCACGCCTTCGCGGCGGTTGACCTCGAAGGTGACGTTGGCGGTGAGGTACGGAAGCAGCTTGAGATCGGAATTGTCGGTAGTGATGACGACGGTGTAAACGACGACGTTCTGCGTCATCTTCGCGTTAAGCCGGACCTGAGTCACTTTGCCGCGGAAGACTTCGTCGGGGAGCGCGTCGACGGTGAAGCTGACTGGCGTCCCTTCCTTCAGACCGCCGATGTCGGCTTCGTTGACCGACGCCCATACCTGCATGCGGCGGAGGTCTTGCGCGATGAGGAACAAGCTGGGGGCGTTGAAGCTGGCGACGACTGTTTGGCCGATGTTGACGCGACGGTCGAGAATCGTGCCGTCGACCGGCGACTTGATCACCGTGTAGCCAAGGTTCGTTTCGGCAAGTTCCAGTGCAGAGGCTTGTTGGGCGATCGCCGCTTCGCCCACGTCGATGTTCGCCTTCGCGACTTCGTAGTTCGATTTGGCGAGCACGAAGTCGGCGTCGGAGATGCCGCGGATCTGAACCCCTTCGTCTTTACCGGTCGCCGAAATGCTTTTCACCGACAGATTGCGCAGCCGCTGAGCCCGCTGCCATTCGGCGTCCGTCTGGACGAGCCGCGCCTTCAACTGCACGAGGTCTGCAATCGCGCGGGCGTGAGCGGCCTTGGCCTGGTTGCGTTGAGCGCGGTAGACGGCGTCGTCGATGACGGCGAGGATCGTCCCCTGTTTGACCTCGGAGCGGTAGTCGACCGGCTTGCCGGCGAACTGCGGATCGGTTTCACCGCGCGGATCTAGGCCGAACTCCTTGATACGGCCGACGACCTGCGCGCCGACGTCGATCACTTCCTCCGGTTCAAGCGTGCCGGTCGCCTCGACCGTGAGCACGAGGTCGCCCTGCTCGACGGCGCCGGTACGGAAGGCGACGCGCTCGCTGCCAGTTTGGTAGTTGCCGTACAACTTCACGCCGACGGCGGTGAGCACCAGCAGGAGCGTGATGGAGAAGATGGTTTTCATTGATGATTCCAATCGCTTCGATGTCGATCGCGGCGAATCTGGTGGTCGGCGGGAGCTACGTCGAGTCGCTTATTCGGCGATCGCGGTGCAAGCTTGCTGGAATAGCCGGAGGCCGGCGAGCAACTGCTTGCGGGCGGTGGCGTCGAGCGTCGCGAAGGCGGCGGCGAGGCGTTCGTGCCGAACCTTTTCGCGGGTTTGCAACGCACGGCGGCCGCGCGGGGTAAGGACTAAACACCGGACGCGGCGATCGGGCTCGCTGGCTTGGCGGGCGACCAGACCGGCGGCTTCGAGCCGGTCGGCGATTTGCGTCATCGCACTGAGCGAAACGCCGAGCTTACGGCTGAGCTGCGACATCGACAGCGGGCCGGCGTAGAGCGTCGTGCAGACGTGCAGCTGCCGCAGCGGCAGGTCGCTGGTGCGATCCTCGACGTAGAGGAGGTCGCGGACGACCGACATCAGCAGGGCGTCGGCCTCGCTGACCTCGGGGGAACTGGCGGCGCCGCGGGGCTTGGCGGCGGGGACGCGTCGGGCTGGCGGACGCGCAGCGACGGCAGTGGTGTGTTTCATGCCCCTATATTATTCATGGGCATGAACTATTGCCAGACGAGGGGCATGCTGGCAGCTCGCGATTGCGGGCAAACGCGGCTTATTCAATCGTCGGCGGCAGCGGAAGCGGCGAGTCGATGGCAGGGGCGGCAGCTCCGTCGGCCGCGGCGTCGACCTCCGCATTGGCGTCCGCTTCGACTTCGGCAAGATCCTCGTCAGCGGCAGCCGGGCCGGTATCGGCGGCTGGCGGCAGCGGTTCGGGCGAGAGGATGCCTTGCTTATCCGGAACCGGGGCTAGGCGAATCTGCCAGCCGCCGCCAAGGGCGCGGTAGACGTCGACCAAGCTGAGGGCGATCTGGCCGCGCGATTGGGCCCAGAGATCGAGCTGCTGAATGAGCGTCTTCTGGATGACTGCGTATCGATTGAAATCGACGAGTCCCGCTTCGTACTGCGCGATGACGACTTCGAATGCGAGCGTCGAATCCTGAACGCTCATTTGCAGGTTGGTAGCGCGGCCTTGCGAGTTGAGGAACGACACGATGCCGTTTTCAACTTCCAAGTCGGCGCCGAGCACCGTGTTTTGGTACGCCGCGACCAGAGCCTGGAACTGGGCTTCTTGGAAGCGGACGTTGTTGCGGATGCGGCCGTAGTTGAGGATGTTCCACTGGAACACTGGCCCGACGCTGCTGTTGAGCGACGAACTTTTGAACAGGTCGGAGAGATTCGCGGCTTGCCAGCCGAGCGTGCCGGTGAGCGACAAGGCCGGGTAGAAGTCGGCGGCGGCGATGCCGATGAGTTCAGCCTGCGCGGCGGCGGTCCGTTCAGCGCGGCGAACGTCGGGGCGGCGGCGAAGCAAGTCTGCCGGGATGCCGACGACGAGGTAGTCGGGCGTGACGGGGATGTTCGTGTCGGGATTGCGATCGAGCAGACGGGCGAGGTTTTCCACCGGCATGCCCATCAGCACGCAGAGGTTGTTTTGCGCTTGGCGCTGCTGCGTTTGGAGTTCGAAGATTTGAGCGCGGCTTTGGCGGAGGTCGCTGCTCGCTTGGGCGCGATCGAGATCGTTGATGGCGCCTTCCGCTAGCTTTCGATTAATGAACGTGAGCACGTCTTCCTGCACCCGGGCGACGCGGCTGAGCAGGCGGATCCGCTCTTGCGAGGTGCGGTAGTTGACGTAGTTCGTCGCGACGTCGCCGAGCAGCGTCACGAGCACCGCGTCGTAATCTTCGATCGTCGCATCGAGCGTCGCCTCGGCGGAGAGCACCGCGCGACGAAAGCGGCCCCAGAAGTCGAGTTCCCACGCGAGGCTGAAGCCGGAACTCCACTGGTCGAAGAAGTTGTCGTTGACGCCGAAGCGTCGGTAGCCCCCTTCGGCCGCTTGGAATTGCGGAAACATGTTGCCGACGGCGAAGCCGAACTGCGCCCGCGCGGCGAGAATGCGGAAGCCGGCTTCGCGGAGGGTGAGGTTCTGGTTGTTCGCGTTCTGGATGAGCTCGTTGAGCGTCGGATCGTTGAAGATGGTCCACCAACCGGCGAGGTCGTCTTGCTCGCTGCGAACGCGGCGGTCGTCGGCGTCGATCCACTGCGGCGCAATCGCGGCGGCGGGGCGGGCGTAGTTCGGGCCGACTTTGAAGCCGTTTTGGATGTATTCGCGCGGGCGGGTGCAGCCGACGCCGAGCGAGAGAATTAGCGCGACGACCGTGGCTTGGCGGACTGGGAGCATCGTCGGGCTGACCTGTGGCGGGCGAGTATTCGGCGGGAACGCGTGGGCGTCGAAGCGGGGACGCGGAAGCGTCGGAGCAACGACGACTCGTTGCGTAACGGAATATTCGTCACGACTGCTACAGGGGCGCCAGTGCGGGCGGCATGGCCGGCAAAGTCGATGCAATCGACATGGCGGATGCTAGCGTTGGGGGAGGGCCAGAGTGATATCCGGATGGAAAGTGCGCTAAGTGGTCGGAATGGTCATGGGCGCCTCGATGCGGCGCAGCGAGTTGACTGCAATGGGGGCGATTGCCGTCGAGGCGGCGACGCCGAGCGCTTGGCCAAAATTGGCTACGGGGTCGCAGGCGGCGAACCATTCTTGGAAGACCTGCTGCGAGCCGGCCTTCAGCGCGTCGATGCGCTGCGGTTCGGTCGCTTTGAGCAGCGCCTGCTTGAGTGCGCCGAGATTCCCTGTCGGGAACAGCTCGCCGTTGAGTTCGCTGCGGACGAGTTCCGGCGCGGCGCCGACGACGTCGGAGGCGACGATCGCGAGGCCAGCGGCGGCGGCTTCGACGACGACGACGCCCCACGGTTCGTGGCCGCTGGGGAGCAGCATCAAGTCGCTGCAGGCGTAGAGCGCCGCAAGGTCTTGCATGTCGTTGACGAAGCCGGTCCAAATGAGGCGGGCGCGGAGGTGCTCGGGAACCAGTTGCTCGACCTCGGCGCGGAGCGGGCCGTCGCCGACCATGATCATGTCCCAGTCGGGGCGGAGGGCGGCGACCGCCAGGAATGCGCGGACGGCGAGGTCGGGGCGTTTGGCGTTCATCATCCGAGCCGAGAAGATGATGCGGCGGCGCTCGGCGGGGAGATTGAATCTTTCGCGGATAGCGTCGATTCGCTCAGCGGACGGATTCTGAAACAGCGTCACGTCGGGGATGAACGGCCACATGTGCGACGGCTTCGACCCGCCGCCGTAGCGGTGGAGCAGTGCGAGGCCATGTTCGCCGCACGGCATCAGGCCGGTCGACCAGTTGACGGCGCGGCTGTAGACGGCGCGCTTCAGCAGGCGTTTGAGTGGGCGGTGGTTGTCGCTGCAGATGTTAAAGTCGCCGGTGAGGAAGCACTCCACGTTGTTGCGCTTGCACCAACGGATGATCCGCAGGCGGCCCATGTCGCCGCAGCCCTGGATCAGCACCGTGTCGATGCGGTGTTCCTTCAGCCAGCGGATGATGCGGCCCCCCTTGCGCCATTCGCGGAACGAGAACCGCATCATCGGTTGCTCGTTCGTCGGTTCGCCGCGACCGAACTCGACGGCGCGGATCGACTCGGGGGGCATCAGGCCGCCCCAGCGACGGTAGGCGTTGCTGTGGGTCGTGACGGTCCAGAGCTCGACCTGCGGGTAGGCGGCGACGATTTTTTCGTGGAGTTGGACGCGGTACGGCGGGAGCGAGTTGGCGATCACCGCGACGTGGCGTTCGACGGTTTGCTTCGGCGCCGCGGCGAGGTCGAGCTTGCGGATCCGCTGCTGATCGGCGGGATCGCTCGATGCCTTCTTCTGCATGCGGGTTCCTTCGTCGAACCCATACTGCTTGAGCGAGTAACGGCGAATGCCCTGTTCGTCGACGTCGACGCGAAGCCGTTGCCAGGGGTGCCAGCCCCATGGTTCTTCTTTGATGCGGTACTCAAGAACGCGGATCGCCTCGGCGATGGCGTTGAAGGCCGTTTCGTCGCTGGCGTCGGCGCACTTCACATGGTTGTAGAAGAGGCCTTCGCGGGCGTTGCCGTTGAGTTCCTTGTCGCAAATGAGTAGCACGTCGGACTTAGTGCCGGCGGCAAGCTTGGCCCAACCGCTGGGGACGCGGAACGTGCCGTCGAAGAAGGGAACGTCGACGAAATCGCCCGCGGCGCCGCCATCGGCGGTGACGGCCACGACGCCGCGTTGCCGCAGCAAGCGGTAGAGCTGGATGATCGCCTCGATGTCGTCGATGTAAAAGACGTTGGCGCCGGCGCGGCGGTCGGCTTCCATCGCCTTCTTGAGGGCGAGTTGGACGATCGGCGACGTGGCGCTTTCGACGCAGCGCGACGTGCGGTAGCGAAGCTGGACGAGATTCTCGCCGGGGAAGAATTTGGCGAGGCCCGCGGCAAACGTTTGGAAGAAATTGAAGTGGAAGCCGACGATCACGAGGCCGCGTTCGCGCTCGGCGCCGGGGAGCGCGGCGGCGCTTTCGGGGCTACATTGCCACTGCATGTCGGCGTCGCGACCGTCGCCGGCGTGGAGGCTGAAGACGCGGACGCGGGCGAAGCATTCGTGCTTGAGCAGCAGGTGGCGGCGCAGAATCTGCGAGACGGAGACGTTGACGCTGAAGAAGGGGTGCATCCGCGCGATCGCTTCGCGGGCGGAACGCTGGGCGCCGACGAAGGTGAGGAGCCAGTGGATGTTCGCTGCGCAGCGGACCCAGAGCATGCCCCAGCGCGGGCCGAGCGCGCGGAGCATCACATGATGCGGCACGTAGAGCATCCAGAGCGCGGCGCTGAGGCCGACCGTTTGCAGCGCTTCGCGGGTTTTGGCAGCGCTCTTGCGGCAACGGGCGACTAAGCCTGCTTTGCGCGGCGACATGGCATCGGCGGCGGAATGCGGCGCGGGGACGCTGTCGGCCAGCGTCGGGTGTGTTTCTACGTTCGCGTTCACTGCAGTGGCCTTCGCGGTTGGGTCGTCTGCGGATTCGTGGTCGTTGTTCATGCGCGGGGCGAGGGGCCCTTACGCTTGCGGTGCGAGAACGCGGTTGAGTTCGTCGGCCAGCTCGCCGAACGTCATGTTCGCCATCGCGGGGCCGAGCTGCGAGGCGTCGATTTTCGGGCCGAGCTCGTCTTCGAGGTAAAACAAGAAGTTGATGACGTCGATGCTCTCCTGGAAGAGGTCGACGGCCTTCGTGTTCGCGAATTCTTCGATCGTCCCCGGGGCTTCCGCGGCGGTGAAGTTCGCTTTCATCGTTGCCAGGATGGCGTCTCGATCCACGGGGACTCCTAGCGCACGCGGCGCACTCTGCCGTAAATGACGTTGAAGCCGGCGCCCATGGTGAGCAAGTTGACGGCAGAGCCAACTTCCGCGGCGGCGGCGAGTTCTTTCAACACGAACAGGATGCTGACGCTGCTCATGTTGGAGTTTTCACGATAGTGGGCGACCGAGGGCTGGATGGAATCCTTCGGCATTTTGAGCTCCCGCGACAGCCGCATCAACAACGCGATGCCGGCGGGATGGATCGCCCAGCGGGGTTCGTCGCGCCAGCCGGATTCGGCCTGCAGCAGCGCCTCGGCGACGGTTTGCTTGACGTCTTTTTCGAACGTCGCGTGATCGCGGAGGCGGAAGCCGAAATAGTCGCTGTAGCCCCAGCGGATGAGGTCGAGGCCGGTGTCGGCGAACTGCTGGTACTGGAACTCTTCGAGTGAGAGAGCAGTGCTGCCGCATTCGACGTTGTCGGAAACCCAGAGGGCCGCGGCGCCGTCGCCGAACGTGCAGTTGCCTTGCCAGGTGTCGAGATCGGCGGTGTGGACGTTGATGAGCGTTGTCGGTAGCTCGACGGCGGCGATGAGGATGTGGCGGAACTCGGGGCCGAGCGAGCGGGCCAGATTGAGCGCCTTGCTGCTGCCGGTACAGCCGACGTTGGCGAGGTCGACCATCATGCTGTCGCGGCGGACGGCTGGGCCGAGGCGTTCGGCCAGGCGGTAGCTGAGGCCGGGCATGACGTTGCCGGTGGAGGTGGTGGTGATCAGGGCGTCGAACTGGACGTCGGCGGCCTCGGCGGCGGGGCGGATTTGCGCGGCGAGTTGGTCGAGCGCCGCGTCGGCGCCTCGTTCGTAGGCTTCGGCGTGCGAGCGGAAGTCGCTGAGTGCGAGCGGATCGGCCAAGACGCTGCGGCGGCTGCGCTCGCCGACGAGTTGGAACTTCACGAACGCCCGCACCTCTTCCTGCGACTCGGCCGGAAGAGCGTCGATCGCGCGGTTGTAGGCCTGGGCGACGCGTTCGTTCGTCCAGACTTCGCCAACCGGGGCGGTGAAGATGTCGTTGATGAATCGCATGGTCGTCTCGGCCGCGCGGACGCGGCACGGGCGCTCGGCGTCCGTTAGTGGAGGAAGTACTCAGCAGCCATCTGTCCCGACTCGTCTTCTTGCACTTGAATCGGAGCCGGGCGGTGGTTCTTGTCGCGAACCATGAGCGCTGTCGCAAAATCTTCGCTCACGACGTCCATGTGGTGGCGGAGGTATTCGGAGACCTCGCCGTCGTTCAGTTTTCCTTGGGCCATCCGCATGGTGCAGTACCAGATGCGGTCGTTCTCGGCGAACAGTTTTTTTACCTGGTCGATGTTGTGGAGCATGATGGCGCCGCTGCGGCGGTCGCGGGGCGATTCGGTGCTGTCGCCGATCGTGGCTTGGATGATCAAGCGGCTTTGCAGCCAGTAGTCGACGGTGCGCGTTTCTTTGCCCTTCTTCACTTTGTCGAACACGAAGTTGAAATTCGTCGTGTGCGGGAAGATGGAAATGACAACGTCGCCTTCTTGCAGATGATCGTGCAGGTACTTCGTCGGCTCGTCCCAGTCGGGGATGCGAAGTTGTTTGACGTCGAAGGCGGCGCTGGCGTAGCGGGTCATTTCAGCAGTGCGAACGGTCCAGCCGCTGCAAAGCGCGACGGCGACCGCGACCGAGAGGAACGCGACGGCTTGGGCGTACCAGCGGTAGGCTTCGGGGAGTTTCGTGGAGCGGAGATACTTCAGCAGCGCCTCGGCGCCGGCGACGACGACGGCGGCGGCGATCAGCATCAGGATGCCGATGAGGTGGCAGGCGTAACGGTTCGTGCGAACGGGGAGAAACGCCGACATCATTTCGGCGTTCACCACGAGGCAGAAGAGCGAGAATCGCAACGGCGCTCGCCAGCGGTGGTTGATCGTGAGGATGAACCCGATGGCGAGCGCGATCATCGGGAGGAATGCGTCGCGGGTCCAGGCGGAGTTGATCAGGAAGTAATCATGCTGGAAGAAGGGGTATCGCCACATCGCTTTGATGGTGAGCGAGCTGATTCCTTCGCCGTACCAAAGCCGTTGCGTCTGCTGCATGATGCGATGGGCGTTCTGCGCGATCACCGAGGTGACAAGCACCGTCGACGCGATGTAGAGATGCGGCGACGCGAGCAGCGGGTAGAGATGGCGGCGGCGATGGAAGAAAACGGCGAGCGCCAGGCCGAAGCCGAACATGCCGGTTCCCTCCCAGCTGAAATACATCGCGATGAAGCTGATGGTGGCGGCCCACATCATCGGCAGGTTCGGTTTGCCCGTGCCGCGGATGGCTTCGTATGTGCAGTACATCGTCAGCAAGCTGAAGAACTGGACCTGCGAGAGATAGCGACCGAAGTCGGCGAAGCCGATCATGTGCGGCGAAATCGCAAACAACACCGCGGCGACGGCGCCGACGTAGCCATCGAACCACTTCCAACCCATGTAGCCGATGATCAGCAGCGTGAGCATCGACCAAATGACGGCCGGCACGCGGATCACGAGCAGCGGATCGTCGAAAACGAGTTCGGCAATGGCGTTGAAGAAGTAGCAAAGCTCGTTCGTCGCGGCGTAGCCGAAGGGGATGTCGGGATGGACCTGACCGCCGGGGAAACCTTGCGTGAAGACGGTTTCGGTAAAGGCGTAGACGGTGACTTCGTCGTGGTGAATCGGCTCGGCAGTGAGGTCGCGGAGGCGAAGCCAGAGAGCGAGGACGCCGAACGCCGTCCAGCCGATGATTGAGGCGGTCCACATCGCCCGCGAGCTGAACGTACGGCGCAGCGCGGGGCGATCGGCGAGCGACTTGACGGAGATGAGGACGATGAGCAGCAACCACTGTGCAGCGACGCCGATCCAGATCGAGTAGAGCCACACGGGGCGATAAACATCGTGCCCGGCCCAGCGGAAGTCCCAGGTCATCAGCGCGCCGCTGCAGGCGGCGAGGGAGCCGACGAGTAGCGGGAGGAACGGCAGTGCGACGGGAAGCGGTTCCGCAGCGGCGACGTATTTTTTCATTGCGGCGAACACGCCCAAGCTGCCGAGGGCGCCGAGGAGACCGCTGCCGAGAATCCAGGCGGCGTGGATGGCGCCGCGCTCGATCCAGAAGGCACGGGTGGGATCGAGGATGCCGAGTTCGCGGACCAGTGACCGAGGCGGGATGCCTTGGTAGCCGATCTCGGGTTTGCATTGCTGCCACTCGGCGGCGGCGAAGTCTGGTTCGAGCCAATCGCTGGGGTAGCCGGCGGCGCTGCTCCAACTGTCGTCAGTGGCGAGGTAGGTGCGGTGCAGGTCGGCGGTCGTCGCTTCGAGGTCGGCCAGCAGACGGGGCTTCTCACCGGGGGTTTCCGCCATCACGGAAATAACGTTGCTACCGCGGCGCAGCAGCGGGCTGACGTCGAACGTGAGTTCGCGAGCGTGCTTCGATTGTTCGGTGCCAAGGCCGAGTTGATCGCGCGACAGGAGATTGCCGTTGAGCGCGATCCGCTGCGAGCCGTTGGTGAGGATGCGGAGCCAGCCGTCGCGGGGCGTACCGGGGACGTCGAACTCGGCGGCGAACGCAGCGGCGCCTTCCGTCGAACTGGTGGGCGAAATCCACTTCGCTTCGCGCGGGTGGGTGATCGAGCGATGGGGGAAGTCGACCTGGCAGCGCCATTCGATGCGTTCGCCGGCAGTTGGTTCGATCCAGTGCTTGTCTTCGAACTCGGTTTCAAACCAATAGGGGCCATTGCGTTCATAGACGCCGGCGGCTTTCCAATCGTGGAAGTCGCCGAGGTCGCGGACGACGCCGTCGGCGAAACGGCATTCGCCTTCGATGGAAACGCTCGGCGGCCGATCGAGCACGAGCTGGGCGACGTGGATCGCGATGCTGTTTTCCCCCGCGTGCATTAGCGGGGTGACGTCCATGACGATGCCAGTGTTGCGACCGAAGCCGACTGGCTTCGAGTAGCCGGCGCGGCGGCCGTTGACCCAGACCTCGATCACGTCATGGCCGATGAGCTTGATCCAAGCTTGCTCGGGGGCTTCGGTGAGCCGCCAGGTGCGACGGAGGTAAAGGTGCTTTTTCGGTTCGTCGTCGGTTTGCAGCGTGAGGGGTTGCACGTTGCCGGAGATCATGTACTCCGGCGTGGGCGACGGATTGAACGTGCGGAAACCGAAGTCGCCGACGGCGAGTGCGAATCCGACCAACAGGAGTGCAGCGAGAGGGCGCGAGCTCATCATTACATGCCGAGGCGGCCCTCTTGAGCATGCAGGTTGACGTACTTCGGCAAGTGGAAGATATCCATCGCCATGCTGTACAGACGCCGGGCGCTCGTAAAGTCGCCGCTTTCGAAATAGGCGTCGCCAAGGGCTGAGGCGAAGTCACTGCCGACGAAGCAGTCGCCGACGTCGCGAAGTTCTTCGAGGTAGCGAGTTTCGATTTCCGGCGCGCGCTCCGGCGCGGAGCCGAGCACCGTTACGGCGTATGCGACCCAGTAGCTCGGCTTCCAGGGAGCGATTTCGGCGGCTTCGCGCCACGCTTTTTCGGCGGCGCCGCGCTTGCCGTGGGCGCTGAAGCCGGTGGCGGTGTGGCCCATGATTTCCGCGAGTAAGGCACGCGGCGCGGCGGCGCTGTCGGCGTCAACGAAGGGGGCGAGTTCGTTGCGAGCGCGATCGACGTCGGCGGCTTCGAGATACTCGGAGGAGACAAAGTAGGCGGCGTAGGGGCTGCGAACAAGCTGGCGATAGTCGAGCCGGCCGCGGGCTTCCCAATAGCGTTTGGTGAAGCCGAGAGGGGGCATCGACTGGCGGGCAAGTTCGAGCGCGTCGGCGGCTGCGACAAAGTCGTTTCGCTCTTCGAGCAGCTCCGCCTGAGTCCAGTGGTACTCGGCGACCCAGCGCGGCCACGTGGCGGCGAGCGCGAACAGGGCGCCGACGCCGACCCAAACGCCAGTGTAGGCGAAGCGGCGTTGCCAGTTGGTGCGATTGGTCGCCACGGCGCCCATGATGGCGGCGCCGACGAGCCAGGGGCCGTACATCCAGTAGTTAAGCGGCACGAGCAGCGGGTGCGTCGGTGCGAGCAGATCGATCTTGCCGGTTTGACCGCCGAACGCCTGCATGCGATCGGGCGCGCGGACGGTCATCAGATCGGTATGTTCCATCCGGTAGACGGTGCGGAGCATGCTGCGACCGCGGATTTCGCTTTCAAAAAACTCGTACAGACCGGGATGGTTCCAGAGCGTTACCGCCAGGGCGGGAATGCTCACGGCGATCAGCAGCCCGAATAGGTGCGGCATCCACCGCGGACGAATGAACGCCACAGGAATCGCGACGAGCACGATGGCGAGCATCGGGATCGCGATGCTGTCGACGCGCCATTCGCGGGGTGCCTTCGCGACGTACTCCGGCAGGAATCGCGAACTCGCCGAGTTGTTCCACGGGATGTGGGGGCCGCGGAAGTCGCGACTAACCGACGACCGCAGCCACGGGCCGGTGATCAGAATCAAGCAAGTCACGAGCACCGTGAACGTCAGTCCGCGATTCGACAGCGCAGCGCCAGCACACCAGCTAAATAGCCGGGCGTACAGACTCCAACAGGCGATGAAGAATCGTTTGACGTAGTTCATGCGGCGGGAAGGGCGAGCAGCGACGATTTAGAAACCGGACATACTGGCTTGAGCAACATTGCCCTCGCCGCGGCGAGTCCAGCCGCGCCAATCGGCGTTCACCAGGTCGTCTTCTTGCAGCGAGTCGTGGCCGTAGATGACGACCTCGTCACCGATTTCGAGGCCTTCGAGGATCTCGACTTCGCCCGTGCCGATCGTTTCGCCGGTGCGGACTTCGCGAATCTTTGCCTTATCGCCTTCGAGGATGAAGACCATCGCCTTCTTCTGCTTCTTGATAAGGGCGACGGCGGGGATCGAGGTGGCGCCCGGCTTCATCGATTTCACGCGAGCGAAGCCCGAGATGCCGGCCTTGATGCGATTGCCGGGGTTGGGGATCTCGAGCATGATCGGCAGCACGCGGGTCTTCGTGGAGACGATCGGTGCGATGCGGATCACCTTCGCTTCGAAGGTTTCTTGCGAGAAAGCGTCGAGTTCCACTTCGGCGGTTTGGCCGACTTGGAGCGAATCGAGCCGTTCCATCGGGAAGTCCATTTGGACGTAGATGGGGTCGAGGTCGTGGACGACGGCGACGATCGTGCCGTCGCCGACGCGCATCTGCGGGACGACGTTGACTTCCTGGATGACGCCGTCGATCGGAGTGATCATCTTGCAAAGTTCAAGGTCGCGCTTCGACATGGCGAGTTCGAGCTGAGCCGTTTCGTAACCGACTTCGGCTTCGGCGACTTCGAGTTCGGTGATCGCCTGACGCTTGTTGAGGCCCTTGTAGGCTTCGAGCGTCTTGGTCGTTTGGCGGACGGCGGCTTCGCGCTGACGGACGGTGTGCTCGAACAGCCCGGGGAGGAACGTCACCAGGACGTCGCCCTTCTTCACTTCGCCGCCTGCTTCGCAATTGACGTCGAGAACTTCGCGGTCGATCACCGAGGAGGAGCGGAGCGGGATGGTCACCGTCGCCGATTGGGCCGGGAACGTCACAGCGGTGCCGCCAATCGTTTCATCGAAGTCGCGGGCCGCCACTTTGATGGTGCGGACGGGGATCGGCTTGCCGCGGTGACGGGCCGCATCGGGATCCCAATCGGCCATCGCGTCGCGGGCCCGCAACTGCCACAGGCCGATGAGAACAACGGCGCAGCCGAGCAACAGCAATCCACTGGTCCAACGGATGAATGTCTTCATGAGGGAGATACTCCAGAATCCTTTGCTCCCGCGTCCGGGAGGGTCTAAATGTTGGTGTCTTTCGCGTGCCTGAGCAGATGGTTAGTTGGGGATTGCGTCGGCTGTCTCGGCGACAGCGACGACGGCGGCAGGTTCAAGGCTGGCGACGATCGCCGGTTTACGAAGCGAGCGCCAGATGCGCTGCAGATCGGACCACGGAACGATGCCGCTGAACAGCGCCACGATCGCGTAGACGATGCCGCCGGCAATGCCGGCGATGATCACGCTGAGCAGCGAGGCGTCGTGATCGGCGTAGGGCCACATAATCAGCGTCATTGCAACGGCAGCGGGTGCTGGACGGAGGAAGTCGAGCCAGTTGGGCGATTTGACGCCGAGTCGATGGAGGGCCAGCGCTCCGCCGATGCAGAGCGCGATTTCGCCGAGGATGTTGCCAATGCAAGCGCCGTAGAGGCCCCAAAGCGGGATGAGCGCCGCTTCGAGGCCGAGCTTCACCGCAAGCGTCCAGCAGATAAGCCGCCAGTAGGCCTTTTCGCTGTCGAGTGCGGTGAGGACGAAGCGGAGTTGGGCGTTGATGAAAATCAGGCCGGTAGACCAGATCAGAATCTGGAGCGGGCGGGCCGCATCGATGAAGTCTTCGCCGGCAGTGGCGAGGATGATCGGCTGGGCGGCCATGCTCAGGCCGATGCTGATCGGCAGCGAGGCAGCCCAGAGGATCTTCGTCGTTTTGACGAACAGGCGATTCACGGCGGCGAGATCGACCTGGGCCGCGCGGCTGAGCATCGGGAACGTGACCGAGACGATGATCTTCGGCAGCAGCTGCAACGGCTGCAGCGGCCGGGCGGCGATGCTGAACATGCCGACGATCGCCTGCGGCTTGAACGCGGCGAGGAGCAGCGTGTCCATCTGCATGAGGAACTGGCGGATGACGTCGCCGGCGCCGAGCGGAATCGATTCGGTCCACCAGCGCCGGATGATTTCGCGGTTCAAGCGGAAGCCGGCGCAGTCCCACTTGGTGAGCAGCGTCCACCAGATGATGATCGCGGCAATGACGTTGCTCGCGGCGTAAGCGATGAAGGCGGCCAGGGCGCCGCCGGTCGACGGGTGGACCCACAACCAGACGAACACGCAAAAACTACAGGTCTGCACGACCCGGGAGAAGTTCTCGTATTCGAAGCGTTCTAGCCCGCGGAGGGCGCTGGCGGCGAAGTCGAGAGCGTGCCGAGACCACATCGCCGACGCGGCGACGATCACCACCGCGAACGAAACGCGGTCGGTGAAGAACGACATCCACGGAACGGCGACCAGCATGAACAGCGTCGTCGAAACGCAGCAAACGACGCACAGGACGCCGAGCGACTCGGGAATGATCGTTTTCAGCCGCTGTGGATTGCGGGCGACGTGGCGAGTGAGGACCGTGGTCGTGCCCGCATCGGCGATCCAGTGGATCACCGCGGAGATCGAGAAGATCGTGAAGAACGTACCGATGGGCTGCGCGCCCAACCGTTGCGCCATGACGAACAGCGCGAGCATGTTCGAGGGAACGATGAGGATCGTCCCCACGGCGTTGAACGCGCTGTTTCGTACGATGCGGCCGAGACCCGATTCGTGCGCAGGCGCGACGGTCGGCGAATCAGACGCGGTTGGTGGAACGGAACGGCTCACGTGGCGGCACTCTCAGCGAAGAAACTGAACGTCGAACAGCGGTGAATTAATCGATGTAACCGAGCGCCCGGAGGCGTTCGTTGATCACGACTTTGTCATCATCCGTGTACGAGGCGTCGTCCTCTTCCGAGGCGGCGACGACGCCGGCAGCCTCTCCAACTGCCATGGGGGTCGCCGCGGCGCCTTCGAATATTTCGATCAGCGCCCGGCCATCCATGTCCGCCGGCGTCGGTACCCCAAGGAGGTGCAAGATCGTTGGCGCCACGTCGATGATGCGGGCTCCGTCGACCGTCTTCTCCGCAATCACTTGCGGTCCTTCGGCCAAGAAAATTCCGTTGTCGCGATGGCTTCCCGACTTGCCGGTGAAGAACGCGGAATTCTCCTGACGGTGCGGGTCGAGCTCCTCGATCCAAGCGAGGGACTTGCTCTTCGAACTGACGCGGAAGGCGTAGGTGTAATTTTGGTGCGTCGCCCATTTGACGACAATGTCTGGCGCTTCGTCGAGGCAGGCGCCGGAGTAGACTTCCTCGCGGCGGAAGGCCTTTTCGACCATCGACTCGCCCGTTTGCGGATGGCGCCAGGCTTCGAGCTTCGTGATCAGTTCGGTGCGGAGCGCTTCGTACTCGGCGCCGGGTTCGACGGTGCCTTGCGGCTGACGGCCCTTCAGGTTGATGCGAAGCGCCGGGTAGTACGGGTTCTCTTCGAAGAAGGCCTTCGTTTGGCTCCAATCGATGATGCCGTAGCGGACCTTCGCTTCGATGCCGCCGAGCTGAGCGCGGGCGAACCGCGAGAGGAACTTTTGGATGGAGTTCGGCAGCACGGCGACGGCGCGGAGCTTGAGTGCGTCGAGCCGCCGCGACATCCAGCGCGCCAGGCCGCCGCGGAAGCCGAGTTGTCCCTGTTCGCGGAGCCAGCAGTTCGGGTAGACGACCGCGTTGCTGACGCCGCCGAAACCGTGGTCCGACATCATCATCAGCGTCGTATCGTACGGCAGCAGTTCTTTGAGCTCGCCGAGTTGGCGATCGAGTTCTTGGTAGACCCGCAAGATGCTGTCGCGCATCGAGGCAGGTTCGGCCGTGTATTGCGGCGAGCGGGGGTCGCAGTACTTCCAGAAGTGGTGGGCCGAGCCGTCGGACTCGCCGAACAGGATCATCGCGCAATCCCATTCGTAATTCTGCATAAGGTACTTCGCCGTCGCGGCTTTGCGGCCGATGACGTCGATGATCTTCTGAACCGCGGCTTCCGCCCTGCCCTGGTTGATTTCTTGGATCGGGAACGATCCGATCGGGTGGCCGCCCAGTTCGCGGTCGAGTTCGTCGTACATGCTGCGGGGATACATGCCGCGGGCGTCGAGCTTTGAACTGCTGCCCCCGAGGCCAGCGGCGTCGAAGCCGCTGAGCATGACGCCGTTGACCGGTTCCGGCGGGAAGGTGCACGGGAGGGAGATCGAGATAACGCGTTTATCGGCGTCGCTGAGCAGCTTCCAAAACGAAGGCGCCCGCCGGTTGCCGCCGTTGACGAACTCAAGGTCGTACGTGCCGGGGGTTTGGCGGGTGAAGTCGTAGATGCCGTGCTTCGCAGGGTTCTTGCCCGTCATGAAGCTGGACCAAGCAGGGAACGTCATCGGCGGCAGCGTCGAGGCGAGCTCGCCGTGCGCGCCGTTGCGATAGACTTCCGCGATGTTCGGCAGCTTGCCTTCAGCGATCCACGGTTCGACCAAATCGAATGTGGCGCCATCCCAGCCGACGATGAAAACACGACTCATATCTGAAATTCCTCTCGGGCCGCCGAGTGCGATGGCTATTGGATGTATCCCAAGGCTTGGAGACGACGCGCGATCATCTCTGATTCGTCTTTCGAGAACCCGCGCGGGGCGTTGTCGACTTCGCTCACGGCGCCATCTTCGGTCGATTCGTAGCGAATCGGGTTAGCGGCGAGGAAGTCGGAATCAATCGCCTCGACCAGGACCTTGCCATCCATGTCGTCGGGAATCGGCAGACCCATTAAATACAGGACGGTCGGGGTCACGTCGACAATTTTGGCGTCGGAGAACGAAAATTCGGGCGAGATCGGACCGCCGCTGATCATGAAAACGCCGTCGAGACGGTGCGAGGCGGCGAACTCGACGCCTCCCTCGAGCGGCGCGGTCGAACGCTCGACGTTCGGCAAGCCGGCCGCGGCGGGCATGCTCTGATCGAGCAGGAACCCGTCGGTCCACCACGCGGGGAGCAGGTCGGGCGCCTTGCTGGAATGGGGGCCGTGGTAGAGCTCGCTGGGGCGGGCCAAGTGGGTGATCACCGGTTCGCCCGTTTGCGGATCGACGAGCGAGAGCATGATCTGCTCGATACGGTCGCGTAGTTCCGCCACTTCGCCTTCGTCCAGATCTTGCAGGCGGTTGAGCCAAATGGCGGGGCTGGAGCGGTACGCCTCGTTGACGTAGGCGCTCGTTTCGTCCCAGTTGATTTGCGTCTCGTCGAGCGTTTCAAACCAAGTTCGCAGCCGCGGCAGCATGCCGGCGATACGGCGCTTGGCGTCGGAGGAAAGCGTCGAGCGAATCATCCGGTCGAGCCACGCGGCGAGCGACTGCTTGAGCTTGCCAGGGGCGGAGCTTTCGACGAACTTCAGCAGCCCGGCTTCGGCGAGAATCTGATTGACGCGAACGCGGACGTTCGACATCGGGCCGAAGCCGTGGTCGGACATGATGACGACGATCGTGTCGTCGTCGCACTCGTCGAGGAGGATGCCGAGTTGTTCGTCGCAGTGGACGTAGGTGTCGAGGATGGCAGTGCTGAACTTCTCGGCGCCGGCGGCATCGTGCTTGTCGTGCGACGCATCCATGAAGTGCCAGAAGTGGTGCTGCACTTGGTCGGTCGATCCGAAGACGATCATGCGGAAGTCGCAGGGGCGTTGTTCGGACAGGAGCTGGAACGCCGTGGTGCGATCGCGTTCGCAGGCGAAGATGTCGTCGAGCTGGGCGCGACGGCGTTCGTCGGTCCGCATGTTGCCCAGATGTTGCTGATCGATGCGGTACTTAATGCCCGCCATCTTCAGCTCGGAGCGAACTTCGACCGGGTACATGAACGCGCTGAGGTCGTGCGGCGTGTCGAGGCCCGAGATCAGGAAGCCGTTGACCGGTTCCGGCGGGAACGTCATCGGGACGTTGACGACGCCGACGCGGCGGCCGTGGCGGCTGAGGCAGCCCCACAATGTTTCGCCGTCGCGGTAGGAGGCGTTCGTAAACTTAAAGCCGTGGTTGTCGTCGGGCTCGATGAAGTCGAACAGGCCGTGCTTGCCGGGGTTCTTGCCCGTCATAAAGCTCGACCAGGCGCACGGCGTGATCGGCGGCACGGTCGACTCGAGCGGGCTCTTCGCTCCGCTGCGCATGATGCGGGCGAGGTTCGGGAGTTTTCCTTCCTCGATCCACGGCAGCATCAGGTCGAACGTCGCGCCGTCGAGGCCGACGATCAGCACCTTGTAATTAGGCGTAGGCATTGGCCTGCATCTCCTTGGATTCACCGTCGAACGCTTCAAGTTCGTCGGATTGTTCGATGTTCGGAACGACACGGGCCGGGCGGGCGGCAATATCGTTCCAGCGGCGCGTCGTGCGCAGCAAGTCGAGGTACACGTTGCAAAGTTGGGCGGCGGCCGCACGGCGGTCGTGCCGTGCGCGGACGAACTGGTGGCCCCCCTCGGCAATCCGATTACGGAGCGCGTCATCCTTGAGAACCTGCACCAAGGCGTCTCCCAACGATTTCGGAGTGTCTTCCGATGCGAGCCAGACGTGCTCGCCATGCGACAGCCGGCTGCACGAGCTGGCGTACATCACGCAGGGGCGCTTGGCCGCAAGGTAATTAAGCAACTTGATCGGGAACCCTGGCGCCTTGGGTCGCGGGACGACGGCGAGGTCGCACATCGACAGCAGCTTGAGGCCGTCGTCGAGCGAGCGCGGGACCATCATCATCACGTTGTCTTCGATGCCGAGGGCCCGGGCATGCTCGCGGAGGATGGCTTCGTTTTCGGCATTGGGGACGTTGGTGAGCAGCAGCAGTTTCGCCCGCGGGAAGCGCGGCAGGACGTGCACCATTGCTTCCAGCAGCAAATCGAGGCGCTGGAATTTGTCGATGACGCCCGAGTAGAGGATCACCGGCTCGTCGGTCAGGTTGAATGCTTGGCGAAGCGCCGTCCGGTCGCCGACCGGCATTGCGTCGAAGTTGACGCCGAAGTTGAGAACTGCTTCGGTTCGCTTCTCCAGACCGCGAGCGTAGAGGAATTCTTGCAAGTTGACGCTGTGGGGGATGCAGCGATCGCCAATGCGGGGGACGGTACGGTCGAGGAGCCAGGCGAGGCCGTTGGCCATCCGCTTCGAGCGGAAGAAGTTGTAGCTCGCGAGTTCGTCGCCCATCGCGTTGTGGGCGCTGTAAACGATCGGCTTGCGGACGAAGGGGTGGCAGCAGGCGGCCACGAGTGCGGCTTCGTAGCCATGGGCATGGATCAGGTCGACCTTGTTCCGCCGCAGCACCTGCAGCGTCTTGAGCACCATCTGAAAATCGTACAGCGGCCGATACTTCGTCGGACCGACCTTGACGGTGCGTTCGCCGGTCCAGTCGGGAATGCGGTGGAGATGAACGTTCCGCAGCGGCAACTCTTCGCCGATGTGGTAGGTGACGACGTGCACTTCGTGGCCGCGCTCGGCGGTGGCTTCGACGAGTTCGCGAATCGAGCCAGGCGTGCCGTGGTTGGCGGGGAAGGGACAAGCGGCGAGGACGCAAACCTTCAGCGGCGGTTCCGGTCCGACGACGCCGCTCTCGGAGACGGCGGCGGGGAGCGAGCGAACGTGCTTCTTGCTGGGACGCAACGTGTTGATCATGACTCGCGCTCCGAATGGGTTGCGGAGGATGAAGGCGTCGATCGACGACCGACGCCGGCGATGCGTGAGGCGGGAAGAATCGATTTCGTTCGAATTGGCGAGGACGCGCGATCCTCACATGGAGTTTGACGCGTAGCCGATGCGCGGACGCCCGATGAAGGCCCGTAAATCCGCTGCGCAGAATCTAAATAAGACTCGACGCATGGAAATAACTGCTTCGAGGCGTAGAGGCGGACGACCCGAGAGGGGCGTTGTCCGCTTCTGTGGTGACGCAACGAGGTCACGGCACTACCTTCCGCAAATGGGATCGGCGTGAGCAAAGCAATTTAGAAATGGACTGGAACCGCGGAGCGGCGCGGCGATTACTGACGAACGAGGTATGCCGACTGATCTGTGGAGATCGTACGGCGGGTTAGGTTAGGGACGTGAGCTTGAAGCCGGTAATCGCGCGTCAGTGCGCAGACGTTAGGACGGCGTAACGCTCACATGCGGGGGGATGGTGGTGCCTCTTCCCAACCAAGCAGGGGCCATTGAACAGCATTGCGGAGTCAATAGCAATAGTTCGCTCGCAAAGAAAGCAAACGTCGCGCCAGAAAATTCCGTTTGGGCGTTTGCACTACGCGCTGGACGCGCAACGACCAATTCAGTTAGCGCCTGTTCATCACTTCAATAGGGATGGCGGCGGCGGCGCGGCTCGAACTTGGCTGGGAATCTGCTCATCGAGCGAGCAGCAACTGCCGCGAGACTGCGCGATCGCTTGCCCGCAAAAGACTTGCACCGGGCCGGCGAGCGAGTACAACAGCGAGAAAGATTTCTACGCTCCCTGAAAGCCACGACTGGGCATATCACTTGCGGGCGGCATGGCGGCCACGCGAGATGCGGATGAAGCGCGGGGGCGGCGCGAATCACTATATCTGTAGTGGTTTATGGCATTGCGACAATAGTTCGAGTGCCGATTGTGATCCGATCGATTTCACGCTGAGATGATTATGTCGACAGCCACCGCCGAGTTTCTGACCATTGTTTCCGGCCTGCCCCGTTCGGGAACCTCGATGATGATGCGCATGCTGGAGCATGGCGGACTCAAGGTGATGACGGACGAAATCCGCACCGCGGATGACGATAACCCGAACGGGTACTACGAGTTCGAAGCCGTCAAAAAGACGTCAGAAGACGCCTCTTGGCTGGAGGGCGCTAACGGCAAAGCGGTCAAAATGGTGTACCGCCTGCTGTACGATTTGCCCGCCGACCGGACGTACCGCGTGCTGTTCATGCGGCGGGAACTCGACGAGATTTTGGCGTCTCAGCAGGTGATGCTGAACCGTCACAGCGCGGGCGACGCGGTTTCGCCGGAGATGATGGCGAAGCTGTTTCGGTCGGAGATCGAGCGGTTTTACGATTGGGCCGCCAAGCAGCAACACATCGAACTGATCGACGTGAACTACAACCAGATGCTCGCGAATCCCGCGGCTGAAATCGGGCGGGTAAACGAGTTTTTAGGCGGGATCTTAGACGCTGCGGCGATGCAAGGCGTGGTCGATGCGTCGCTTTATCGCAATCGCAAAGAGTAGAAAAAGAACGGCGGGCCGAGCGAGCAGCCCGCCGTTTTCAATATTATCAGTTCGCCGCGTTTGCGACCGCTCAGTCCATCGCGTTGAACTCGTCGCCTTGGTAGATCTTCAGCCAGCTCGCTCCGGCGCGATTGGCGATGGCGAGTGCGGAATCGAAGTCGCCGCTGAAGCGGGCGACGGGGCCTCCCTCGCCGTTTACTCCGGCGACGGAAGGACCGACCATTTCAAAGCCCACGCTGCAGCCACGGCGGGCCATCGCGACGACGATGGCATGGTGCGGAGCCGATTCCTGCGTGTTCGCCTTGAGGGCGCAGTGCGAGACGTTCGCCTGCATTGGATAGGTTTGATAGAGGTGATTGAAGACGGCTTGCGTGATGGACCCGTCCTTGCCGCCGGGAGCGATGCCGCCGTCGGAGATGAGACCGCACTGCGGGAAGGCGGCGCCATACTGGTTAATGCACTGCATCCAGGCGAGGGCGACGTTCTCGGGCCGGTAGGAAGGATGCTGGAGCAGACCGTCGGCGAGGTGCATTTCGAGCGAACCAGAGGGGCCGCGCGTCGGGCCGCTCAGTTCGACGCCGACGAGGTTGGCGTCGCGACCGTAGCGTTGGCCGAGCATGGCGACCATTTGGCCGTGGGCGGCGAGCATTTTTGAATCCCATGGCAACGGCGCCGACTTGAACAGCGGGACGCCGAGCCAGAGGGGCGCATTGTTGCCGGTGTAGATGGCAAGGATGTAGGCTTTGCCGAGGCGGCGGGCACGCGCCGTTTGGCCGTCGAGGAACTTCCAGTTGTAGACCCCGGGGGCCGGATTGAGCGACGACCAACGCTCGCGGATGACGATGCCGGTGAAGGCGGGAGAGGCGAGCTTCACGTCTTTGATGTTTTGAGAGCCGACTTCCTGCATCACGAAGTAGCCGACTGGCTGGCGGACTTGGGCGACCGCAGAGAGCGGAGAGAGGGCGACGAGCGATCCGATAGCGAGTACAGCGCAAGCGAACAATTGCTTCATCATAGATCCTTCCAGTTCCTGTTCCGTGAGGCGGCCGGGCGGAGAAGAGAACGCTGAACTGCCCGGGGAGGCGAATTCTATGCAGGGCCGATCGCAGGGCTACGTTCGATTGCGGCAGTCCACCTCAAGAATTCCAGATTGAGTGACTTTACCCCCTCACGCGAGGGGCGTTTTCGTGCTGAGCGGCGAGTTCAGCGAGCCGCGGCGGCAAGTGTCCATTTCGCGTCAATTAAAGATATCACCATGATTAAAGCAATGACTGCAATGCTGGGCTATCTGTCGGCGCTCGCATGCGTCGCTTCCACTGCCGGCGCTATCGCTGCGGAAGGGGGCAAGCTGCGGGTTCCGGCGGGCTATTTTGCACTCCAACCGGGCGACCCTGCCGTGCTGCAGCCTGGAAATCGCCGGGTGATTTCGGCGGAGCAGCTGGCCCTGCCGCACTTGGCGGGGCTGACGATCCGGGCCCGCTGGAAATGGCTCCAGCCGGAGAAAGGAAAGATCGACCTGTCGTTCCTTGAGGAGCAAGTGAAGCGGTGCCACGAGGCGGGCAAGCCGTATAAGTTGCTTGTCATGACCGGGGCCGGTTGTGCGCCGGAGTGGATCGGCGGAGCGTGGTACCGCGGGGCGCCGGTGCCCTGGTCGCCAGAGTTGGCGGCAAGTTACGGCGAACTGGTGAAGGCGCTGGGCGAGAAGTTCGCCGCCGATCCGCTGCTGGTCGGCGTCCACATCACCGGGCCGACGTTTCCGAGCGCCGAGATGCACCCTGCCCCGGGGATCGTGCAAGTGGCGGGGTACAGCGATCGGGCGATGACCGACGCTTGGTCGCGATCGATCGCCGACTATGCCGCGGCGTTCCCTGATACGGCATGCATTCTGTCAATCAGCGTCCGGCCGCCGGCGAACCGATATCTTGGGCAGGTCGTCGCCGCCGGGAAGAAAGCGCTCGGCGAGCGCTTCACGCTGGAGCACAATGCGCTCAAGGCGTCGACGCAGCCGATGGCGCCCCACCACTTGTTCATCGCGCGGGAGGCGAAGGCCGGCACGCGCGTCGGTTTCGAAATGGTCTCGGCCGCCGCGAACAGCGCTCCGAGATTTGGTTCGAAGGATGTGATGGACGGGATCGCAGTCGGCAAGGCGGCTGGCGGGACGTACTTCGACGTTTACCCGCCGGATCTGGCGAACCTGCGCTAGGGCACGCTTGGCAAAAATCTTAAGCTTCAGACGAGCGCGATCTGAAAGGCGTGCGGCGGAGTAACAGCAGCCCGCCGACCAAGAGCCAATAACTGCTCGGCTCTGGGACGGGCGCCCCGTTCAAGAGGGCAGCCAAATCAAGGCTACCGGCGTTTTGATGGTGCGTCGTCAGGATGTACCAATCGAGCAAGTTCGTCTTGCCATCCAGGTTGACGTCGCCGTGGGTGTAGCGGTCGTAGTTGCTCGCCCAGCCGGTGCTTTTCCAACCAGCGATGAATGCGGTCACGTCGTCATTGGCGGGGAGGCCGGCGCCATTGCCGTTGACGACGCCGTCTTGATTGACGTCGCCGACAATCTGATTGAGCGGATTCGAGGGAGCAAGCAGTTTCCAGATGCCCCCATCGGTCTCGCCTGGCGTGCGATTGAACAAGTCGAGCCGATCAGGGCCGACCAGCAGGTAGAGCTCCCCTTGGGCGTCTTCAGCGATGCTCCAGATGCGGTCGGGCAGCGAGACGCCGGCGGGTAGCTCTAGATTGAACCGAAACATCTGGTCGCGGGAACTCGCCGTCGAGGTGGCGGGATCGCCGTAGTAGATGTCGACGACGTTGGTTGGTTGCCCCCCGTTGTTTTCGCCGACGTCGGCAAAGACGTATTTGCCTTGCAGGCCGGGGATGGCGGAGCCGTGATAGACGAAGCCGCCGACGATGTTCGTCGATTCGCTTTGGCCGTTGAGATTGTGGTAGAGCTCGAACATGGGCGGAACGACCCCAGCGGCGCCGGCCACGAGGTCGGGGCGCTCGACGCGGGTTCCTTCGTAGGCGCCCCACCCGTAGTTGCCGCCGTTGGCAACGCGATCGATCTCTTCACGCTGCCCCTCGCCGACGTCGCCGACGTAGACGGCGCCGTTCGTTTTATCGACGTTGATCCGATACGGGCTGCGGAAGCCGTACGCAAATGTTTCAGGGAGGGAGGTCGGATCGCCGTCGGCGGCGCCGAAGTTGTTGGTGGGAATGCGATACTGGCCGTTCTGCCCGCCGGTCGGTCGGGTGTCGCCGGGGAGGCTGATCGGGTCGATGCGGAGGATCGACCCAAAGATGTTGGAAGGATCTTGAGCGTTGGTCCACCGATCTTGTTCGAAGGCGCTCCCCTCGGTGTTCGGAAAGGCGTTGCCGCCGCCGTCGCCGCTGGTGACGTAGAGCGTGCCGTCGGGGCCGAACGCCATATCGGCGAGCGTGTGGATGATGCCGGGACGAGCCGCGCGTAGGATCTCGCGCTTCGTGACGTTGACGCCGGGAAGCAGCGTCGTTCCCGCGGCGACCGCCGAGGGAGCGACGGCCCACTCCGTCAGCACGCTGTCGACGACCGAATCGGTGCCGTCGTCGAAGTCGCCGGGGAAGACGTCGGGGAGTTCGCTGGTGATGGTGTAGAAGCGTCCGTAGCCCGGCGACAGCGGGTTGAGAAAGCCGGGGTGAGCGGCGATGCTCGTGTTGCCGATTTGGCGGAAGTCGGTCACTTCACCGCCGGTGGTGCCGATGATCGGCGGCGAGTTTGAGTTGTAGGTGTCGAGATACGCCCCCGCCATGAGCGTGCCGTCGGCTTTCAGCAGTCGCACATGTCCGCTGAGGGTGAGCACGAGTTGGCGGCCGTCGCCGAGGGGCGTCATGTCGATCGGAATCATCTGGCTGCGGGCGTTCACTGTGTTGCCGGTGAGGACGCCGTTGAGCCCGGTTGCTTGCGGCTGGAGCCGCACGGTGAGCGAGCCGTAGGGGACGGGCGCCACTTGCCCGCGCGCGGGCGATACTACTGCGAGGCAAAATCCCAGCACTAACGGGATGCAGGCCCCGTTGACGACATTCAAGCGTGCGGAGATCAGGTGAAGAAGGCTCATGGCGCCCCTCGTTGTTGAATCGTTCAGTTGTTCGCGATGCGCTACGCGATCAAGTCGTGCACGACTTTGCCGTGGACGTCGGTCAGCCGGAAATCGCGACCTTGGAATTGATAAGTCAGTCGCTCGTGGTTGATCCCGAGCAGATGGAGCAGCGTGGCGTTGAGGTCGAACACCTCGACCGGCTTGTCGACGATGTTGTAAGAGAAGTCGTCGGTGGCGCCGTAGGAGAGGCCTCCCTTGACGCCGCCGCCGGCCATCCAGACGGTGAAGCAGCGGGGGTGATGGTCGCGGCCATACGACTCGGCGGTGACCGGTCCCTGTGAGTAGGCGGTGCGGCCGAATTCGCCCCCCCAAACCACGAGCGTATCGTCAAGCAAGCCGCGTTGTTTCAAGTCTTTGACGAGCGCGGCCGACGCTTGGTCTGTGTCTTTGCATTGCTGCGCGAGATTGGTCGGCAGCGCGTTGTGCTGATCCCAACCCATGTGGTAGAGCTGCACGAAACGCACGTCGCGCTCCGCAAGTCGACGGGCCAGCAGGCAGTTGCGGGCGTACGAGCCAGGCTGATGAACGCTGGGGCCGTACATATCGAGAATGTGAGCCGGCTCGTCAGAGATATCGGTCAGCTCGGGAACCGAGGTTTGCATGCGGAACGCGAGCTCGTACTGCTCGATGCGGGTCAATGTTTCGGGATCGCCCGACTGGCTGTAGGCGGCCTTGTTGAGCGTTGCCAAGCGATCGAGCATGTCGCGTCGCAACGCTGGAGAGCACCCGGCGGGGTTTGCCAAGTAGAGCACCGGGTCAGCGCCGCTGCGGAGTTTGACTCCTTGATGGCTCGTCGGCAGGAAACCGCTGCCCCACAGTCGATCGTAGAGGGGCTGATCGTTGGCTCGCCCTGAAGCACGCGAGAGCATCACGATGAAGCTCGGCAGGTCGCGATTAAGCGCCCCGAGCCCGTAGGCGACCCATGCGCCGATGCTGGGCCGTCCTGCGAGTTGCGAGCCTGTTTGGCAGAACGTGATCGCGGGATCGTGGTTGATCGCTTCGGTGACCATCGACTTGACGATACAGAGATCGTCGGCAATGGCGGCAGTGTGTGGAATGAGTTCGCTGCACTCTGCTCCCGCGGCGCCAGACTTCGCGAACGCAAATTTGGAGGGGACGAGCGGAAAGCTGCTTTGGCCGGCCGTCATCGTCGTGAGACGCTGCCCCATGCGGACCGAGGCGGGCAATTCTTGACCAGCCAAGTGCTGCAGCAGCGGCTTGTGATCGAACATCTCGATCTGCGACGGCGCCCCGGACTGAAACAGATAAATCACGCGCTTGGCGCGAGGCTGGAGCTGCGACCCGGCGAGGGCGGGCCCATTGGCGGCGTTACTCGCCATGAGCTTGGCAGCGAACGCCTCGCCGCCTGTGAGACATTGCAGCGCGACGGCCCCGAGCCCGACGCCTGCTCCACTCAGGAAGTGTCGACGATTGCATTGCTGCACGCGTTTGATGGTTTCCATGCGTCGATTCGTCGCTTAGTTCTTGGTGATCGTTTCGTCGAGGTTGAGCAAGATGCCGCCGAGCAGCGTGTAGGCGGCGAGCTCCTCGGTGGCGACGCCGGTTGCCACAGCCGACTCGCCGTGGGCGATCATCGACTCTGCAGCGGTTGGATCGCCGCTCATTGCTCGGCGGTACTCCTGGAGCGCAGCCAGCAACTCCGCTGATTCTTGAGGCCGAGGTTCTCGCCCGGCGGCCAAGCGAAAGCCGTAGGCAATCCTTCTGCTATCGTCGCCCGCTTCGGCAGCGAGCATCCGTGCCGCCAGTTGACGCGCCGCCTCGACGTACGTCACATCGTTGAGCAGCGCCAACGATTGCAACGGCGTGTTCGTGCTCGAGCGGCGAGCTTGGCATATCTCCCAACTTGGAGCATCGAACGTGGCCAGCGACGGATGGGGGACCGTCCGCTTGCGGTAGACATAGAGGCTGCGGCGATAAAGGTCGTCGCCGTGGACTTGCACATAGTCTTCGTGTGCACCGCCGGCAAGTTCTTCCCACAGTCCGAGCGGCTGGTAAGGCATCACGGATGCGCCGCCGACTTTTTGGTTCATTAAGCCGCTGACTGCGAGCGCGTTGTCGCGAATCATTTCCGCCGAAAGACGGAACCGCGGCCCGCGGCTGAGCTGTCGGTTCTCGGGATCGTTAGCGTAGGAGTCGTGCGCGGCGTCGGAAGTCTGTCGATAAGCGTCGCTGCTGACGATGAGCCATTGAATGCGTTGCAAGTCCCAGCCTGATTCCATCAACTCGACTGCGAGCCAATCGAGCAACTCGGGATGTGACGGCGGTTCGGCCTGGACGCCGAAGTTTTCGACCGTTTTCACGAGCCCGACGCCGAAGAATTGCTTCCAGAGTCGATTGACGGCGACCCGCGCCGTGAGCGGGTTCTCCGGGCTGACGACCCAACTTGCGAGCCCGAGTCGATTGCGCGGAGCGCCTTCCGCGAGCCGCGGCAGGAATGCCGGTACGTCAGGCGTGACTGGCTGTTGGGCATCGGGTTGATCATAGACGCCGCGTTTTAGCACGAACGTCGCGCGCGGAGTCGCCAGTTCTTGCATGATCATCGCGGTCGGCAGTTTGCTTTTGAATGCGTCCCGATCTGCGCGATTGGCGGCGAGGCTTGCCTCGGTCTGCTGGAATTGATCGGCGGCCGCTTCCGTTGACGAGCCCAAGTAGACGTCTCGCAGCAGCGCGAGGCCGTGATCACCCAGCGATTCGCCGCGCGTGTTGAGCTCCGCCAATTGCGAGGTGAGCGTCGCTTTGACGGACTGGCCGTTGAGCGACTCTGCGAAGAACGTCGCCCCGCACAACTGGCCGTCGAGCGGACGCTCGACTAGTCGGCGTCCCAGTCGCAGCGGCTGAGCAACGGCGAAGTTATGACGCAGCGAATCTCGCTCAACGTCGACCGCCGCTGGCCTGCCGTTGACGTAAAGCTTGACGCCGCAGGCGTTGCTGCTGCCGTCGTACGTGACGGCGACATGAAGCCATTTGTTCTTCGGCGGCCGTTCGCGGGCGAGCACTTTGATTGATTCGTCGGGCCAGCGATGGATGAGATGGCAGGCGAGTCGATCATCTTCCAGCACGACGAAGTCGGCGCCGCGAAAATCGGCTCGATCGTCCATCTGCGAGAAGAGCGTCCCCTGCCCTGTGAGTTTTACGAAGGCCGAGAAGCTGAACGGCGCCTGCGCATCGAATTCGACGAGGTCGGCGTACTCGGCGACTTCTTGGCCTTTGAACGTTGCTGCCAGTGCAGGCCCGTTGGCGTTGAAGGCTGGCAGCGCCGCAGTATTGACGGGAGAAATTGACGTGCCGTCGGCCTTGCGGGCGACGGCGTTCTCGTCCAGCGGAATAGATACGCTGGCCGCTGGAGCATCGGCAGGTTTCTCAAGCGTCGCTCTCCAATGCGCGAAGGCTTGTTGGATGGCGGGCTGTTCCGCAGCGAGCTTCGCTTCCAGCCGCGCGATCGTTTGCTCAAACTCGTCGATGCGGCGCTGGTCGTCTGCGGATTGGACCGTCATCAGGGGCGCCACGTTGCCGCGTTGCTCGGTGTAAACTCCTTTTTCATCGACGCTATTGAAGAATGCGTAGAACTGGTAGAACTCGCGCTGCGAGATGGGATCGTAACGGTGGTCGTGGCAGCGGGCGCAGCCCATCGTCAAACCGAGCGCGGCAGTCGAGGTCGTCTCGACGCGATCGACCACGTTCTCCACGCGCCACTCTTCGTCGATCGAGCCGGCCTCGGTGACGGTGCGGTGATTGCGGTTAAAGCCCGTGGCCAGCTTTTGGCTGGGCGTTGCGTTGGGGAGTAGGTCGCCTGCGAGTTGTTCCGTGAGAAACTGGTCGTACGGCATGTTGCCGTTAAAGGCAGTGATCACCCAGTCGCGCCAGGGCCACGACTGGCGCGCGAAATCGTTTTGGTAGCCATTCGAGTCGGCGTAGCGGGCAAGATCGAGCCAATCGGCGGCCATGCGTTCACCGTAGTGGGGCGACTTCGTGAGCCGGGTGAAGAGCTGCCGCGCGGCGTCGGGCGATTCGTCGGCGACGAAGGCGTCGATCTCCGCCTGGGTCGGCGGCAGGCCGATTAAATCGAACGTCATGCGGCGGATGAGTCGCTCGCGACTGGCGGCAGGCGCCGGCGAGAGGTTGTGTTTCGCGAGCTGCGCTTGGGCGAACGCATCGATCGGATTGGGGAAACTCTTCCCGTCGAGTAGGGGAAGTTCGGGCCGAACCGGTTTCACGAACGCCCAATGCGAGACGTGAGGGGCGCCCTGGGCGATCCATTTTCTCAGCAGTTCAATTTCCTGCGCCGACAGCGTTTTGCCGCTTTCCGGCGGCGGCATCTTCAGTGATTCGTCCTGGGCTGTGATTCGCTCGATAAGTGCGCTGGCCGATTCGTCGCTCGGCACAATCGCGATTGCGCCTGAGGGAAGCTCGCTGCGCGCGGCGTCGCGCAGGTCGAGTCGAAGACCGCCCTCACGGGCTGCTTCGTCGGGACCGTGGCATTTGAAGCAGCGGTCGCTGAGGAGCCGCTGCGCCTGACGCGCCAACTGCTCGTCCGCGGCGTACGCCGTAGGCACGATTGTGCTGAAGATCGCCAGGCAGGCGAGCGAGTTACAGAGGAGTACGAAGTGTGGGCGACGCTGTTCCATAAACACAATTGGGCGAGGCGGCGAACTACTTGTGAGTCGATCAAGAGAGGCGAAGCGAGGCGACGCGGCCCATTGTAGGCTTTACGACAGCGGAGACAAAAACGCCAGCGTGGGCAAGGCGAAGGTCTTGCCCACGCTGGCAACGATCAAATCGCGTGCAATTGCAATTTGCTAGGCTCGTCGCCGCCGCATCCTCGCTGCCGCAGCAACGCCAATGGATGCGAGCGCCAACGTGCTTGGTTCGGGGACAGGTTGGGATGCCAAGAGCGCGGCGATGTCGAGTGAACCCGCATCGACGTGGGCCTTGGCTAGAATGTACCAATCGCGGAGGTCGGTGACGCCGTCGAAATTCAGATCGGCATGCTGCGTCCGCGTATTCAAGTCGCCGACGACGACGCCGTTGACGCGCTGCGTGTACCGATAGTTGGCGATGAACTTCTTGACGTCGTCATTCGCGCCGCCGGTTCCGTTCCCCATGATGAGTCCGTCGCCCGTGACGTCGCCAATCGTGAGACCTTGCTGCGCGATGAACTGGTTATCGACGCCTAGGTTGAATGCGCCATAGTTGGCGCCGGCCGTCTGCGACGCATTGTTTCCCGAGACGAGCACCTGGAAGTCGTCGAGTTGGCCTTTGAAGTAGTTGCTTGCCGTGACCGTGTCGCCGTCGCTCGTGACGTCGGCGCCCAGGACGAACGCTTTTTCGGCGGTGGTGGTTCCGTTGCCGTAGTAGCCGCCGACTTTCGCCGTGACCGCGATGCCGTTGACGTACAGGGCGGAAGTCGCCCCGTTCGCGTAGTGCATCACGTGCGACCACTGATTCAACGGGACGGCCGCCGAGGAGACGACCTCGAGGCCGCCTGTCAGGCCGTCGGTATTCAGCGCCCAACGATTAGCGCCTTGAGCGTCGGCGACGATGGAGATTCCGAACCGGAACGTGTCGCGAACGACGCGTTGCCGTTGGCCGGCGGCTGCGGCCGCGGTGGGGCGCACCCAGCCTTGCACTGCTCTGGTGAAGAGCGTGTTGTAGCTGATGGTGTCCTGATAGGGATCGTCGCCTTGCGTCGGGTTGCCGAGTCCGAGCCCGCGGAGATTGTCGTCGACGCCGTCGAACTGCACGCCGAGCGAGCCGGCGGCCGCTCCGGGACGAGCGAGGCCTCCCGCGCCGACGTTGACGTAGATCGGCGCACCAAAAGGTTCGAGGTCTTGAAACGTGGGCAGCGTCGTCAGCAGGCCGGCGTGGTCGAGCGTGAAACCGCCGTGATCGCTGCCCGCTCCGCTGCCGACGGCGGCGTTGGCGACGCCGTTTTCCGTCGAGAGTGCGGAGTTGTCGCCAAGGCGATAGTCTCGATCGATGGTCGAGCCGTGCGTTTCCAGGGCGACGCCAGCCGCCGCCATCCAGGCGAGAGCGGCGCCTCGCCACTTCCATGTGTTAAAGCATGAGTTGGTCATGATGAGTATCTCCCCAAGAGTTTGCGCTACGCGTTGTTGTGAAAAGGCTTGACGACGCAGGGCGCGAACGGGCCGTTCGCGGGCAAGCAGCGTTAGCGACGGCGGCGAATGCCGACGCCCCAAGCCGCCGCCCCCACGGCGGCTAGGGCGCAGGCGGACGGTTCAGGGACGGCGGCCGCGGCTGCGAGGCTAGCAGTCGTGCCGAAGCTTCCCTTCCAGATCGTGAGATCGGCCGCGTTTACCGCTCCATTCCCATCAGCATCCCCCTGCCCTTTCGTCGCTCCGGCTGCAATGCCGAAGCCGCGCTGCCAGCGGAGGAAGTCGGCGCCATCGACGTCGCCGTCGACGTCGAAGTCGGCCGGCAAGCCGGGGGCGGTGACGTACTCGACGAGGCCATCGGTCATGATGCCGTTGTCGAAACTGTACTGGAACTTGAGATCTTGGACGCCGCCGACGGTTTTGTACCCCGTGCCTAGCGCGAGCGAGGCGCCGGTGTTCACGACCGATCCGCCGGTGAGGTACGCTTCAGTGAGCAAGTTGGCGTCGGACGCACCGCCCGCTTCCCAGCCATTTCCTGAGCCGTTACCTTCCGGGAAACCAGCCTGGCCTCCGAGGCCGGTCCACGCGGAGTTCAATGACCCAGCGGCGCTGGAGATTTGATAGCCATCGAGCGAGACGGATTGCGCCGCCGTGCCATTGTTCTTCAGCGTGATCGCGCCGGTTGACGTGTTGACCTGCAAGACCAGAGGCGCGGGGCCTTGGACAAAGCGGAACTCGTGGCCGCCGATGTTGTTGACGGAACCTGACGCGGACATCTCGTGGATCGTCATCTTCACGGCGACGTAGCGGCCGGAAAGTTGCGTCATCAGCGGGTGTTGCTTGATCGTCGAACCGAGCGGATCGTCGAATTTCACCGTTGCTTGCGGCGCCGTGGCCGGCAGCACGCCGGCGAAGTCGACGTTCGAGAACCAGAAGTCCATCGTGCCGATGCGATCGGCCGTCGCGATGGAGCCCGACCGCTGCGCGAAGGCGATCCAGTTGGCGTTGATCGACGCGCCGTTGTCGATGAAGACGTTCATCGGGCCGACGCCGACGCCGGCGTACTGGGGTTGAGCGTCGGTGTAGGCTTTGACGCCAAGATCAGCCGGCGTGAGCGCTGCGTCGGTGAACATATTGGACGCTTTGTAGTCGCCGTTGAATTCCGAACTCGCGGTGACCGCCGTCGCTGGATTCGCCGGAACTGGCACGAAGGTGAACGTCTGGGCTGACGCTTCGCTGCCGCCAATCGCACCGAAACTGGCGACAATTAACGCCGCCAATGCGCCGGCCACCTTTCGGCGACGCCGCGTGAAGCAGGCGGCAATGCCGATACCGGCTGCGAGCACTAGCGTGCTCGGCTCGGGGACGGCCGCAATGGTCGCAGCAAGTGCGCCTTGACCGTTGACGCCGTCAAAGGCTTTCTCAAACAGCCGGAAGTCAGCAATGTCGGTATCCATATCGCCGTCGAGATCGCCTTGTTGATAGGTGAGAGTCAAAGAAGAGCCGGCGTCGAAGGTGTTTCCCATGGCGGCGCGGAATAACGGCCAATCGGTCGCATTGATCGCGCCGTCGAAGTTGAGGTCGCCGATTTTGTAGGCCTGCCCACTGTTGCCGGTGTATTCCACCGCGATCGAGTAGAACGTACCGTCGGACTTGAGCGCTTCGATCGCGACGTCTTCATGGGGGCTCTTCCGCCAAACGTTGCCGAAGTTAATCGATCCGCCGTTGGCGAGCGTCAGGCCGTTGCCGCCGGGGAGTTCCGCTTCGCTAAGACTGGCGAAGGCGGTGGGAGCGGAGAGTTCAACCCAAATGTTCGCGTCGAGCGAACCGCCACTGTTGCCGTCGCCGGCGTCGGCTACCGAAATCCAGTTGGCGGCGTTTAGCGAACCATGAGTGGATTGGATGTCGTAAGCGATGAAGTTCAGCGGCGTGCCGACGTTGTTGCTAAGCGTCGCATTGCCGGTCGTGCGATTGATCGTGAGGACTGGGAACGGCGCCGCGGCGCCGCCCGCGCCTGCCCGTACTTCGGTCAGCAGCAGGAAGTCATTTAGATTGCTGGGGCCGTGCGTGATCTCGAACGACTGCACTTGCCCTCGTTGCGTTGGATTGAGCAGCGAGGTGACGTCGTAGCGACCATAGGCGGAGCCGTTAGCGTTGTTCGCGGCCTTCGCCGTGACGCCGGAGTACTCAAGCGAGGTTCCGAGCAGCGTGCCGCCGCCCGCGGATCCGCCGGGAGCGTTGTAAAAGCTGATCGCGAGCGCTTGATGCCGACCTTGCTCCGCTCCGGCGTAGTCCGAGCGCCCCCAGATGTCGATGAAATCGAGCGTTTGTCCCCCGGTCAACGTCACGTCTGTTCGCCAATAGTTATCGGCGTCGTTGTTCGCCGCGATGAAGAGCGTGTCGGCGCCATTCCAGGCGGTAGTGGGCAAGAAGCCGGCCGGCACGTTCGCGTAGTCGACGAAATTGACGTTCGGGTTGTAGGTGAACGGATCGTTCAAGAGATCGATGGGGAAGCTCACCGTCGTGGCGCCGCCCCATGCAGCTCCGCCGCTCGGATTCGAGAGCGGCACGGCTGTCGCTGCGTTTGCCGCGCGATGCGACGCGGCCAACAGCAACAGCGCGACAAAACCTCGCTGCAAATGACGTACAGAGCGCGGTCTGGCTCGCCAAGTCATGGCTGGGATCTCCGGTGAGTTAGACAAGGTGATCGAAACGTGGCGGCAACTCAAAAACCGACTGCTGGGCGTCGGGCATTGTTGCCGGTGCAGAGACTGTCGGCATGGCGCCGGGGAGTCTTTGCATGAGGGTGCAGACAAAGAGCAGACGATCTAATTCTTCAAGTCGAGGGCGAGGAAATTGTCGCCATCGGCGTTAATCGTGGCTTTCAATTCGGATGAGTCGGTTGATTCATATTTCTTCGGAAGCAAATTCTTCGGCGCTCGCGTGATGTGCGCTTGCGCGGGGAGTTGCTCAAGCTTGGTGACTGTGAGCGCGTACGTTCCCGGCGTCATGCCTGCTTGCGTCGTGCGTCCTTGATCGAAAATCGTTGAGACTTCGAATTCGCCCGATTCGTTCGTCGTTGCTTGCGCGGGTACGCTGCCTGCGGAGTCGCTCGTTGGTGCGAGCGAGACGATCGCCGAAGCAACGGGCTCGCCTTCCAGCGTGACTTTGCCGGTGACCGGAACCGTCGCCGGAGCCGTGCTTCTCGGGCCGCAGCCGGCGACGAAAAGTACAACGCCGGCACAGGCGAACAGGCGAATGTGATTTAGAGCGAATGCCATGTCGATGAGAACACGCTGAAGCGAGCCGCGGTATGGAGACTAATTGGTAAGCGAGGCGGCTTCGCCGTCCGAGCGAGCGCCGAGGCGTTGGTATGTTGCGTAGTCGACGTCTTCGCTAAGGTAGTGAGCGGAACCGTCACAGTAGACGAAGTTTACGCCGCCGGGATGGCGAGATTTGAAGCCCATCGCGGCGTTGAAGTCTTTCTCCCAATCGCGGCACTGAGGAACCGCGCTGCCTCCGCCCCCGCCGCGTCCGCCGCCTGAAGCGGCTTTATAGACCTCGGGATCGGTGCTGAGATTCAACGGCGCCGTCGTCGCAAACCAGAGTCCCTCGGAACGAGTCCAACCGTTGACCCACTGATAGCCCGACCAGGATGGGATGATTTCGCCCATGGCGATCGTGTTCGACGTGCCGTCCTCAATCTCGCGCAACTTCGCGGCCCAGTTGCCGCGGCCGAAGGGGCCCGAAATGTGAGCGGGTTCGGAGCAGTCAGCGCGAGTGTTTCCTTTCCCGGAGCCGTTGCATGCGGGAACCATGTTCGAGGTGGTGTTAAACCAATCTTCGCCGTCATCGTCGAGGTCGTAGAGGGCGCCGCCATCGGGCACGAGGTTGCTCGTGTGCAGATTGCAGTTGCCGAACGTTCCCATGATCTGAGCGCCAAGCGATCCCGCATACGACGTGACGGCCACCAACTGGCCTGCGCCGGGAAGCGTGAGGAGATCTTGTAAACCCTCGCCGCTTTGCACGCCCGTTTTGTGGTCTGTGGGGCAAGCCAACGAGGCAAGCGGAAGTTGGCTTAGCTTGACGCCGTTTACCAACTGGTCGCCGGGAACCACCGGCGACTTGGGGTCGAGATTGACTGAGTTCGTCAGGTTGGCGGCTTCGATGTAGGGCGCCATCATGACGAGATGCGAGGCCAGATCGCGTTTCTCTTCGCGACCATTCGAATACTTCGTGACGACTTGCTCGTTTTGCGGGAAGCGTCCCTTCGCCGACTCGTGGTTTAACAGCGCCAGGCCAAGCTGTTTGAGATTGTTCGTGCATTGTGAGCGGCGCGCTGCTTCCCGCGCGGCTTGGACAGCTGGCAGCAGAAGCGCCACTAGGACGCCAATGATCGCGATGACCACGAGCAGCTCAACCAACGTAAATCCGCGACGTTTCACGAAACGCTCCTTTTCCGCTCGGCGATGCGAGCGATCTACGAATGGTTTGAGAGGTAGAAGGGCGAACAATTGCCTGCGCGGGGGCTGGCGAGTGAGATCGACTTCGAAGGGAAAAGATGATGCAACAACTTTTGGCAAGCTGCCGAGACGCAAAGGCGTTTGGAAAAGATCATTGCCTTGCCGGAAATTACGACTCGTGAGGGCTAAATTAAGAACACGAGCCTCGTGAGTCAATAATTCATAGTGTTTATTTGACAAAAGTTGATGTATCAACTAGCATCGCGGACAGCGTCGGCTAGTGATGTCATTCGCCAGTCGACGCGCCCGCTCATCGCAAGTTCCCAGCAGGCTTGGCCTATGTCTTCTCCTTCACGACCAGCGTCCTCCCCTGCCGACCTATCGAGGCAGGAAGCTCGTAAACCGATGCATCGCTACATTTTCGATGAGTTGGAGAGCTCGCTTCGCGCTGGCGTGATCGCTCCGGGCGATCGTCTGCCAACGGAGTCGCAGCTTTCGAAGAAATACGGAACGTCGAGGACGACGGCGATTCGCGCGCTGCGGGATTTGGCCAGCGCGGGGCTCGTGCAACGCCGCCAGGGTTCCGGTACCTACGCCGTCGATATCCCGTTGCCATCGTTGAGGTCGATCGCTTTTTGTTCGCTCTTCGTGCGGGAATCGTCGGAACTCGGTTACGTCGAGGGCCTCATTCAACGCCACTTGGCAGACATCGCTAGCGGTCACCAGGCGACGCTGCACGTCCAGTGTCTGCCAGCCAACGGGAGAACCATTCGAGAGTCGATGCGTCTGGCGGCCGATGCGCTGGTCGCGAGAAAGATTGCCGGTTGTCTTTACTACCCGGCCGAATTGCCGCAGGAGGATATGGATTGCAACCGCATCGTCGTCGACCGCTTGCGCGAGGCTGGCATCAACGTTGTGCTCGTTGATCGCGATATCGTGTCGTACCCGCAGCGCAGCGAGTTCGTCCGGATTGGTTACGACAACCGCCGCGGCGGGACGCTTGTCACCAACCACCTCCTGGAGGTCGGGTGCAAGCGAGTGGCGTTCGTCGGCATTCCCGAAGTATCGACGGCTGTGCAAGATCGCTTGGCGGGATACAGCGAATCGCTGCAGAACCACGGTCTCGCCGTGTCGCCCGACCTGATCTGGTCGACCGACAGCCCGACGGAGGCCTTTTGCAAACAGCTGTTGAAGCTGGGGCGTCCTGACGGCATTGTCTGCAAATCGGACCGCTTCGCGGCGATGCTGGGCCGGCATCTGACTGCATTGGGAGTCAAGATTGGCCACGATATCAAGCTCGCCGGTTTCGACGACGATCCAATTGCGAGTTTTCTGCCTGTGCCGCTTACCAGCGTACGGCTACCTGCTCGGCCATTCGCCGAGGCTGCCTTCGAAGCCGTGTTGCCGCAAGTCGAGAGCATCGGGAACGTCCGTCGTCAGGTGATCATCGACTGTGAGTTGGCTATTCGCGCGTCGACTACCGGCTAAGCTCGACTTCATTGGCCCCAACGCTCCTGCATCCTTCTTCTGATTGTCGCAACTTCTCGATAGACAAAACTCGCGGCTCGCTTGCCGCCGCCGATTTTGTTCAGAACGCTCGTCACCGATTCGCTGCTTCGCCACACTCATCGGTTCGCCATGACTCCCCTGGATGGGATCGCCGTCGCTCTCTACTTCGTCGTCATCGTCGGCGTCGGGGTATGGCAGCGTCGTCGAACGGCGGCGACGTTGGAGGCGCACTTTCTGGGAGAGCGGCGGATTTCTTGGCCGTTACTCGCGCTGAGCGGCGCCATTTCAAACTTCGATTTGACGGGGACGATGTGGATCGTCAGCGTGCTCTACACGCTCGGCGTTCAGGCGTGGTGGCAGCAATGGATGTGGGGCGTGGCGCTGCCGGCGTTCGGGTTGGCGTACATGGCCAAGTGGGTGCGCAGGTCGGCTGCGACTACCGGCGCCGAATGGATGATCACTCGCTTTGGCGACGACGCCGCGGGGCGAGCGGCGCGGTACGCCTACGCTTCCGTCGCCGTGCTGTTCACCGCCGGCTCCGTCGCTTACGCCCTGCAGGGAATGATTAAGTTCTCCGATTACTTTTTTAAGGAAGAGATCGCGCCCGCGACTTGGAGTTATCTCGAATCGATCGTCGGCATCTCACCGTCGGTTTTCGTCTCGCTGGCTGTGCTCGGCGTCACTGCCGCCTACGTGATTGCCGGCGGCCTCTACAGCGTCGTCGCGACGGACGTGGTGCAAGCGCTCGTTCTAACGACTTCGGCGCTTATCATCGCGGTCATCGCTTACATGCATGCGACGCCGCAGCTCATGGCCGAGCGCGTGCCGACTGACTTCGCCGACCTGACGCCGATGTGGCGGCTCACGGGCTGGCGGCTCGCGGAACGCCCCGACCTCGCTCCTTTCGGTTGGTTCGTCATCGCCTGGGTCGGCAAAGGATTTCTGACGAACGCCGGCGGCCCCGCGCAGATATACGACTTTCAGCGCTACCTTGCCGCTCGCTCGCCGCGCGATGCGTGCAAGCTCGCGGCGGCGTGGCCGTTCTTCCTAGCGCCGCGCTGGGCGATGACGATGGGGATCGTGCTACTGGCGCTAACGAATCGGACGCCGACTAACGATCCAGAGCAAATCATGCCCGCGATCTTACGAGATTTTCTCCCGGCGGGAGTCCGCGGATTCGTGCTGGCCGGATTGGTCGCGGCGTTCATGACGACGTTGGCGGCGACGATTAACAGCGGAGCGGCTTATCTGGCGATGGATCTCTACATCCCGCTCGTGCGATCGGCAACGTCGCGGACTCCGATGTTAGCCGTCAGCGGCGCTGCGACGCTGGCGATTGTCGTGCTGGGAGCCGTCGCCGGAGTCTATTCAAGTTCAATCGATGTGATTTGGAACTGGCTCCAAATGAGTTTCGTTTCCGGCTTGGTCATTCCCAATTGCCTGCGATGGTATTGGTGGCGGCTGAATGGTTGGGGCTACGCTGCGGGAGTCCTCACCGGCAGCATCTCGTCGCTGCTCTGGCTGTTAGCGCCCTCGCCCGGCGACTATTATGCCTTCTTGGGAATTGCGGCATGCACGGCGATCGCCAGCGTCGTTGCATCGCTGCTCACCGCGGCAACTCCTCGCGTTGTGTTGGTCTCGTTTTACGAAACGGTTCGCCCGTTTGGTTTTTGGCGACCAATCGCTCGCGAATCGAGGAAGTCGCACCTGGGTTTGTGTACTGCAGAACCAGGCGTTGCACTGACGCTCTTCAATCTATTCGTCGGAATCTGTGGAGTGACTGCGCTCTATTTACTCCCGATGTATCTGGTTGGCCGCTGGCATGTCGAGGCTGTGACATGCGGAGTGGTTTTCGTCGTTGTGATCTGCGTCCTGAGATACTCCTGGTGGCCGATGCTGCCGGCCGACACGCCCCTTACCGCAAGCGAGCATCGAGTCTGAATGTGATGACAATCGCTCTCATGAGATTTGGCTTCTGCTCGCTGCTACTGCTGATCGCAGTCGAGCGGGCGTGTGCCGATGGTTGGACGCCGATCTTGCGCGTTGGTTCAATCGATCAGTCGATTGATGATCTGAACGTCATCCCCCTCAGTGGATTCGACGTTGCCTTCGATCACCTTGAACAGCCGCTGCGTCCGGAACAATGGCCGCATTTGCACCCCGGCGTTCGCGACGTGTGGGCGGGATCGCGCGGCTATCTGCTTAGGACGCCCGTCGCGACGCCGCGGCGGTACGGGGTCTATCGGATTCGCATTGGCGTACTCGGTGCGCACCCCTACCAGCCTCCGCGACTGCGAGTCACCTTCGGGCCATCCGCCAGCTGGATTTTAAAGGCCCCGTCTGGCGCTGATATTTCGCGTCAAACGGAGCGTCTCGAATACCTCTCTCCTGCCGTGGCGGAATATCTCATCGCAGGACAAGACCTGATTGACGAATCAACGATGCTCGCGATCGAATCGATCGACGACGGGTCATGGATCGTTTACGACGGGATCGAGATTGACTGGATCGACGCACCGCTTGCTTCGGAAGTGGGCGTCGACTTCCACAAGGAACCGGCGCGGCTCGTTCACCGGACGCCCGATGGACCGCGACAGCAATTTCGCCTCACGCTTGATCTGCGGCGGGTGTCGACGCCGCTCAATCTGAAAATCGTCGACGCTGCAGGAGGCGTATGGAGTGAAGCAACCCTTGGGCTCGATGCGGGGCACAAGCGATTTTACGGTCCGCTGACGGCCGACCTCTCCATCCCTGCACACGAGAAAGCGCAAGATCTGAAGTTAGAAATAAGATCGGACAACTTTCAGAAATCATACGATCTACACTGGCCAGGGTATCGTCCGATTGAGCTGTACGTTGTCCCTCAAGCCCATTTCGACAACGGTTACACGCACACGGCCGACCAGGCGGTTGCGCGCAACGTTGATAGCCTCTCTCGAGCGCTGGCATTCGGCGAGAAGTATGAAAACTTTTCGTGGACTAACGAAAGTTCTTACATCTTGCAACGTTGGTGGCAGAACGCCAATCCCGCAGATCGCGATCGGCTGGTCGATCAAGTCCGTAGCGGCCGCGTTGGGCTCGACGCCGGTTGGGTGAATCTGCTCACGGGGCTGCCGAACGACGAAGGGCTGCACCGCTGGCTGTACTGGTCGGGCAATTTTGCTCGCGAGCACCGCCTTGATTTGAAGACCGCGTCGCTCACCGATTCGCCGAGTCACGTCTGGTCGCTGCCGACCATTCTGGCGGGGAGCGGCATCGAGTTTCTCTCGATCGGCAGCAATTCTGATCGCAGCGACTTTTGGAAATTTGGCGCCGACCGCGCGTATCAACCCGTTTGGTGGGAAGGCCCGGACGGCGCTCGAGTGCTGACGATGGTCCACAAACACTACGCCGAGGCGACGACGGTCGGCCTGACGATGTCTCTGGAGGCCGCCGAGCAACGGCTTCCGGGTTATCTCACCTACATCTTTGACAATCCTGACGCAAAGGAACCCTACCCTTACAACGTCATCCATCTGCACGGCGCTTACTTTGACAACGTGCAACTCGATGAGAACCTGCCCGCCGTCGTTGAGCAGTGGAACGCCAAATACGAATGGCCGCGCCTGATTCTCGGCACGAACGCTGATTTCTTCGAGCGGCTACGCACGGAGGCCGCCCAGCATGCTCCTGTCGTGAGGGGAGACCAAGGCGCCTACTGGGAAGATGGCGCTGGCTCGAGCGCTGCGGAAACGAAGCTCAATCGCGACAGCGTTCGCCGACTCGTGTTGCTCGAAGCGTTGCTTGCGGGGCTCCATGCACAAGGCAAGATTCGCGACTATCCCAAAAAGCTCATCGACGAGGCGTGGGAGAACGCACTTCTTTACGACGAACATACTTGGGGAGCGCACCACAGCGTGTCGCTTCCCGATGACCCGCAGACGCTCACGTTGTTTGCCGTGAAGGCGGGCTATGCGATGAAATCGCGCCTGCTCTGCGACCAACTGCAGAAGATCGTCGACGAGGGGCTCGCGTTCACTGAAAGCTGGGAACGTGATCGTCGCAACTCAGTGGCTCCTGAATCTGATGCTCTTAGCTTCCGCTCGGGCTATCTCGCTGTCGACATGGATCAGACGACTGGTTTGATTAGGTCGATCCGCCGCACAGACGACGGCCGTGAATTCGTCGAGCGTTCGCCCGCTGGGGGCAGCGTCGACGCCGCAAACTCGTCTGGGTTTGGCCAGGTTTTGTATTACGCAAAGCAGCGCGGCTATCCCCCCAGCGGAAGCGACGTCGCGACGGGATCGACGCTTTCGACGCCAAAGCTGATTGATATCCAGCGGAAAGTGCGATCGATCGTCTCCCGCTACGAGCATGAGATCTTGGGAATCGTCGAGTTGGAGGTGTGCGTCGCTGCCGACTCGCCGGACATTCAGTGCGTCCTACGCATGAAAGGCAAGCGGCCGGTTCGCGAGATGGAAGGCGTTTATGTCAGCTTTCCGTTCGCATTCAAGCAGCCGCAAATCGATTACGAGGTTGGCGGCGCCACGGTGCAAGCTGGTCGCGACTGGATGCCGCGGGCATGCCTCGATTGGTTCAGCGTGCAAGATTTCGTGCGGCTGCAAGATCTGAAAACAGGCGACGACGTCGTCTGGTCTTCGCCAGATGCGCCGCTCGTCTCCTTTCAGGACGTCAACACGCACAAAAAGCTCGAATCGCTGCCGATCGAGAATGGCAGGATCTATTCGTATGTAATGAACAACTACTGGCACACCAACTACCAGGCCCAGCAAGGAGGCGATTTCGAGTTCCGCTACTTCATCAGTTTCGGCAGGAAGACTTCCTTGGGCCAAGCTTCGCTTCGCGCCACGCGCTGGTCGCCGGCGATTTGCAACGCCTTAAGGGCCTTTGTTGACATCGGTTCTGAAAACATCCGCATGTCGTCGTTCAAGCGAGCCGAAGACGGAGATGGTTATATCGTGCGTATTCGAGAAGTCGACGGCGAACATGGAGACGTCAAGTTCTCGGTCCCTGCGCTTGCGGAAGTCGGCATCGCGTCGGTTGAAGTCGTGAGCGGCATCGAAAGCCCGCACATGCATCCGCACGGCCAGACCTCAGCGAAAGGCACGGAAGTGTCGACTCACCTCCATCCTTTCGAAGTTCAAACTCTACGCATTAGGCCTGGCAAGCGTGAGTCTGATAGCAACAAGAAGCAAGCGACGGCGCCGTAGCGTAACGATCGCGCGACCGGCCGCTCTCGTGCGGCCGCACTTTTTAACCTGCCCATTTCGATTATAACTTCGGTGCGATGCCTGTAAGCAGGAAGTCACTCAAAGCCGCCAGCTTTGCTTCGTCTCTTTCGGATGCGCTAGACTCTTCGACGTCTTTGAAGAGCTTGCTAGAGGCTCCCTGAGAATGAGAGGATAGAACGCTCTCATGCCGATGGTTCACAGCATGGGTACGCACGTCGTCGTTGAACGCCGCATCGCGGGCCGAATGATGAGCGACGTCTTGCGTCTGCCTCGCCGCGATGTCTGCGTTCCACGCCCGTGATTGTAGGATTGCGCTGACTTGGTTGAGTGCGGGCGTCGATGAAGTTGCGGCCGCGATGACTAGGGCGCCGTCGGCAACTTCGAGCGACGACGGCGACATGAACGAGGCGTCCGTAACGTACGAGTTCAGACTGGCGGGCGCGGCAACCGACATCGGAGAAGCTGGGGTCCCCGTCGTTTGGCCGAACTGCGTCTTCCATACGACCAAGTCGTCTTGATCGACGTCTGAGTCGCCGTCGGCATTACCCTGCGCTCGCGTTGAGCCAAGCCCGTATCCCCGTTGCCACGCGAGGAAATCGCCGCCGTCCACGATGCCGTCGCTATTGAAATCAGCGGATGCAGCGACTGGAGTAAAAGTCGCGGCCGTCAGCGCGCTCCACTCGCCGTTGCGGAGGATGCGGGCTTTTACCAGCGTTGCGCTCGACAGCGGAATGTTGCCGGAGAAAACCTGCGCGCTCGCCGCGTTGACGGCGCCGCCTACAAGTCGCGGATCGCTGCCGTCGGTGGTGTAGTAAATGGTTCCCGGGGAACCGGTGTTTCCGTTTTGCACGGAGAGGATGCCACCGGCGGCAATCGTGCCGCCATGTTGACGAAGATTGTTGACCAGGAACTCCGGCGCCACTGCGTTGGGATAGAGCGAGGCGGCTTTCCATTGGTTGAGGACAATGCCGTGTCGATCGCGGAAGTAGGTTCCCAGCATGTAATTCAGCTGGTTCTGCCACTCGACGTCTCTGGTCCGCGGGACGGTGACATGTTGGTCGCCCCACCGCGCCGACTCAGCCGGCATGGCGTCGTACACGCGAGCGGCAAGCTCCGCCATCCGCGCCGCGGGCACGTTGTTTTGGGGATTGTTCGGGTCGTACGTCGGGCTGGCGGGGTTGACGTACAGAGCGCCGCCGTTGAATAGATGTTCGTGAATTCGATCGGCGAATTGCAGGCGGAACTCTTCGTAATTGCGCAAGATGCCGTACGCTTGTGCGGCGCCAGTCGACATCCCCAAATTGTTCTCGTTGATGCTCGTGCGGTCGCTAAGGTCTAGCGAAATCTCGTTATCCCAGGCAAAGAACTTGAAGCCTTCGCTTTCCGGACCGCGACGGCGGTTCGCATACCAGTTACGGTCGGGCCAGTCGTTGTTCCCGCCGTAGTGATTGAGGATCATGTAGTCGATATAGTTGGCGACGTCGAGATAATCCTCCTGGCTGGGATTGTCGAGGCCGCTCGCGAAATTTCCTTGCAGGTTCTGGTAGGCGGCGTTCTTGGCTGCAGTTCCGGAAGCGGCGTTCACCGCCTGAGCCAGCGCAATCATCGCGTTGTAGGCGTCGATCGATCCGTCGGCCAAGCCGTCGTGATTGACGACGTCGTATTCTTCCTTCTCGCCGCCGAACGTCTCCGCGGCGAAGGAATCGTCTGGGCGTTCACTCGGATTGTAGAGCCCCCAGTAGAGTCCGTTGATGTAGAGGTGCACCACGTTTCCGCGCGCTGATGCGTTCCCCATCGCCGCTTGCGTATCGCGGAACCACTGATCGCGAGCGTAGAGCGGGTCGCCGAGCGCTCCATCCCACCCCCAACCATCGTTGAAATGCGGCCGGATGACGATTGTGTCGAACTTGGTCACGCCCTCTTCGCCGAAGAGCGGGTATTCGAGCTTGCCGGCGCCGTACTCGTCCTTGAACAGCAGTCTCAAGGCATTTTTCTTGGAGAGAGACCGCGATGCGGCGCCGTGAATTCGCAGGCCGGCGTCGATCTGAAACCCTTCCGTGCCGTCGGCGTAGATAAGTTCCGCGGAGGTGGGGCGCTCCCACGCCACTCCCTCGCCGCCGACATTCGAGTAGATGCCGTTAGGGCCGAAGAAGTCAGCGTTATCGAGCGTCAGCGACAGCGTCGGGATCGCTTTGAGGCTGTCTTCAATCAGCGCGGCGTAAACCCCGCCGAATAGATCATTTGGCCCAATGACGTCGGGATCCATGCCGTAGTCGGCCGCCCGACTGCCCCACGTGCCAGGAAAGCCAGCGGCGAGCGCTGACTGTTGCGTTTGGTGAATGACGTCGCTGGTGAAGATGTACGTTTGTGTGTCGATGTTGGTCGGCGCATAGCCGAGCTTATACGCCGCCGCGCGAATGTTGCTCGTCTTGTTGATCAACAGCGACCCGGTGTAGAGGAAGCCATTGATAATATTCAAGTTGGCGTCGACGGCCGGCGCCGATCCGTTGATCGTGTAGACAATCTTGGCGCCGGCGGTCGGCGTCGAAATCTCCAAGTTGAACGGAGTTGAGTAGAAGCCGCGGTCGACGCTGAAGGCGGTATCTTCCACGATTCCGGTGAAGATCTGTCCGTTCGCGGCGCCAGGCGTCGGCGTTTGAAAGTATCCGGCCACGATGGGCGTCACGACTTCCGCAATGCCGCCGGTCAGCTTCGGGATCATCAGCATGTCGCTGCTGCCCGATTGATTTAGCGCATGAATCGCGAGCACGTTGGCGCCCTGCTTTAGCTCGCTCAACTTGTTGCTGACGTCGAAGTTCACGTAACCAGCGAGTACGACCTCGTCGCCGCGCTGGCCGGTGGCGATCGAGTTGTAAGCCAGGGAGCCGGGAGCGTTCGAAGAAGCGATCAGCGTACCATTGAGATACGCGACGAAGCCGTCGTCGTAGATCATGCCGAGATTCAATGTCTTGAACGAGCCTGGGTTCGCCACATTGAAAGTAAAACGCGTGTACGCCGTGGTCGTCGTCGACGGTACGGCAACGTCGATGAGCGACGTGAACTCGTTTGCGCTCCCCGGCGACGCCTCGTAGCCGATGCCGGCCGTCCCCAACGACCAGGCGCTGTCGTTGTACGCGGTCATCCGCCAAACCGCGTCGGCACTGTTATTGACGGGGGCGAGGTAGCGCATCGGCGTCGTGTCGTCAACAAGCGTCGTCGAACTCGACGACATCGACAGCCCGTACGAGATATCCGTCTGCTGGGACGGCGTCTTCGGGGCGAACTGTTGCACGATCGTCGTGCCATTTGGCTCCACGAGCGCTAGATACTCGCCGTCGGCGGAGAGTTTGAAGTTTGTATGGAGTTCGCCCGGCGGATGGGCGGCGGCCTTGTCGGAAGCGAAGACGATAATCGTCGACTTCGGAGCGATGATCGTTCCCCCTGGGAAGGCCCACTGCGTCAGGTCGGAGCTTTTATCAGTGAGATAGTAGCCGCTGACGTCGGCGGCAGTCGCGCCATTGTTGAAGAGCTCGATCCAATCGGAAGAATCGCCGTCGCCATCCTTGATCGAGTTGCTGTTCGAGGCGAGCAGCTCCGTGATGTAGACGTTCGCCGCGAGAACCTGGCGAATTTCCAATTGCTCGAACTGCAACCGCCGGCTGCCCCGATTTGCGGCTGCGAATCGGCTCTCTTGCCTTCTGTTCCAAACGTTGCCAAACATGCCGCCAGCTTCCGTGAGAACTCAATTAAAGTGTAATGCGAATGTCGATGGGGTCGGTGGTTGCTTGGCCCCTGCTCCGTCGAGTCGAGCGTCGGACGAGTCTTGCCTCAGCGTAACTCATCATGGGGGTGAATGCTTTAAAACGACAAAAATGCCAGGGACGGCCCGCCCCCCAAAGACAGGCTGACCCTGGCAGCAACAACGCATTGAGTTGCGTTTGCTAACGCTTGCGACGTTGCCACAACCAGCACGTTCCCGCGATGGTTGCCAATCCAATGGACGCCGGCTCAGGGATAGCGACGCCATACACGTCGAGTTCCGTCGTTCCAGTGAAGCCATTCTCAACGCCGGAAAAATCAAATCGGATGTGCGACACGCCCGTTGCCAAGTAAGGAAGCGAGTCGTCGAAGGTTTCAATGCGGTGCGAGACGGCGATCTTCCCACCCGAACCGGGCTGCGGAATGTTCGAATTCACCGCGGGCGGCGACGCGACGAGATTGAACGTCACGCCATCGCTCGACGCCCAGATGTTGTAGCTTTGCTCGTCGCGGCCGGTGTCGGCCCAGCCTCCAAAGGAAACGACGCGCGTGATGTTGTACTTGCCGGCGAGTGCGTACGTCACCGATTGTCCGCCGGAACCACCGCCCGTCGTGGCGTAGCCGGTATGGTTATCGGAACCGCTGCCCGCACCGACGAACGTGCTGATGGATCCGTTGGTCAGCGCTGGCAGGCCTTCCGCCGCTTCCTGCTGGAAATTGCCAGGGCCTGATGCGACGGGAAGCATTCCGTTGATCAGGTCGGTCGCTGACGGTCCGCCGGGAGCGTGAACTGGGTTGAACGGGTCTCCGACCGCACCTGCCGGGATGCCTGACACGGTGTGGGAAGTATGGATCACCCCCGCCCGAGCGACTCCCGCGAGCCCCACGACGCAGCACGCGCCGACAAGATATTTCCAACTCATTAGGCGTCCCCTCAAGTGATGACAATTTCAGTGACTTGCAGCGTGATCGTCGTCTGCGTCGACAATCGTCGCCGCCGAACTCTGCTCAATGCGATTCCCCGCCACTGCGGCGCGAGCAAACGGCCAAGCCAATTGCTCCCAGTCCAAGCAACGCAAGCGTCGCTGGTTCAGGAACCGCCGCGGCGGTTGTCGTACTCGGCGTGACGCTTTGTCCGAACTGCCGCTGCCAGATCAGGAAGTCGGCGCCGTCGCTGTCGTTATCGCCGTCGGCGTCGCCCCCGGCGCCGGTTCCAAAGGCGCCCTTCCATACAGTGAGGTCGAGGCCGTTGACCGTGTTGTCGTGGTTGAAGTCGGCAGCCAAGCTGGGCGTTGTGAGCGTTCCATAGACGACGACTCCCTGCCGGAACGCCGACTCGCCGGGGAAGAGGTACTCGAAGACGAGGTCTTGCGTTCCGCCGGCGCCGACGGTTTTGAACATCTGGCCCATCGACAGGAAGGTCGCTCCGCCCGCCATTTGTGAAGAGCCGGTCGGCTTCAGCTCCGCGAGCTGATTGACGCTCGCGTTTGACTCGCGCCAATCGCCGCCCAGGCGGTTGTCGTCGTCCAGGCTCAGCCACTTCCCGTTTGCCGGCAGCAGCGACCCGCTGGTCGACGTGATCTTGTAGCCGTCGATGTTCACCGAGAGATTCGACTGATTTAAAACCTGAGCATTGCCGGTCGCCGGATCGACGACGAGCACCAAGTTGTTGTGACGCTTCGTGCCGGTGTAATTGATCAGCCCCTGCGTTACCTTGCCGTCCGGGGTGTAATACTCGAACGTCAGATCCTCCCATTCAACGCCGAACTGCGTCGCTGCAGGGTAGGCAAAGGCGTTGCCCAGCGCTCGCGGCGTCGCGGAGGTGATCGCCGTCGAGCCCGTGGGTTTCAACTCGATGAGTTGCTTGGACGTGCCGACTTGCGGCGACCGACGCCAATCGCTGACGCCCTGGGCTTGCAGGCTGTTCCAACCCGCGGGCGAAAGCGATCCTTGGGCCGACTTGATTGCGTAGCCGTCGATCGAAACCGTTCCCGGGCCGGTGGCCATCGACACGGCGCCCGTGCTGCGGTTGACGTTCAGCACAAGCTTCTGAGCCACCGAGACGCGGCCATACATGCCGTTCGTGCTGCCGCCGCCGGCGACCGTATTGAACTCGTAGACTTGGCCAAACGGCAACGCCGGAGCCGCGGAGGCGTCGATCGACGAGAACTGACCGGCGAATGACGATGCGTCAATCAGATTCCAGCTGCTGCCGAGCGTCGGCGTTACGCCCGAGAATTCCAGTTTCAGCTTACCGCCAAGATTTGCCACGTTCGTCGATTTTAGCGCCGAGTGCGTGGCGCCGGTGATCTGAGCGGTAAACGTGCTTTCCGCTTGGAAGTTTACCGAGAGCGCTGAAAGATTGACGTTCGGCCCGATGACGCGCAGATTGCGGCCGAAGTTGGCCGCGAACCCGATGTTCACTGCCGTGACGCCCGCTCCGGCGCCGCCGAGGGTGATGCTGCTCGCCGGCGCGCCGGTGAGGTACAGGTTCGTCGCGATGTTCAGCGTTCCGCCGGGCTGAACGGTGAGATTTCCGGTTCCCGTTGCCGCGTAGCCGACGTTAAACTCGCCGCTCGTGGCGGGGCGATCAACGGTCGTCAGTGTGCCGCCGTTGCCAATGACGACGCTCCCCGTACTTCCATCTTCGATCGCGAGGATCACTTGTCCCGGTTGAAAGGGGATCGGCGAGGTGACGTTGGCCGTGCCGCCGTTGCTGATGCTCGCGTATTCGTCGAAGCCGACGCCGTCGGGAAGTTCACCGGCAGACCAATTCGAGCCGACGGCCCAATCGCCGTTGGTTCCAACCCATGAGTTAGCCGTGCCTTCTTGTCCGATGGCTGTGCGGCCCCATCCGACGCACAGCAGTAATGCGATCAGAGAGATGCGTGTGCAATAGTTCATATGAAGAGCGCCCTTGTAGGGAGAATCTTTAAGAAGTGGATTCGTGCAGGCGTAGAGAGACGCTCAGCCTCGACGGCGGCGAGCAGCGAGCAGAGCCAAGCCGGCGCCGGCCAGGGCGAGAGACGATGGTTCCGGAACGCCGAAGTTCGCGGCGAGCGCCGCCACTTCGGCGGGGACGCTGTTCTTCCACAGCCGGAAGTCGAGAACGTCGACGAGATTGTCGACGACGATGTCGCCGTCCAGACCAGGCGAGGAGGGAACCTTCGAGAAGTTATTGCTGATCACGAAGAAGTCGTTGATATCGACGACGCCGTTGCGATTGGCGTCGCCAGGCGCGAACAGCTGGTTGCCGAAGACGTCGATTTCGGTGTAGCCCGTGTAGCCGTTCTCAACGCTCAAGAACTCGACCTTGATATTCGTGACGTTGACGGCGAGGTTCGGCAGAGCGTTCTCGGTGAACGCCGTTCGCTGCGAGACGGGCACTGGCGTCGCGGTGGTTTGACCCGGGCTGTTGTCGTAGGTCGTCAGCAGGGTGTAGTTCAAGCCCGCATCGGTCGAGGTCAAGATGTTGTAGTGCTGAGCATCGCGGCCGCCATCGTTCCAGCCGCCGTAGATCACGATCGACGAGAGGTTATAAACGCCCCCCAGGGTGTATGTTACCGATTGCCCGGCGCCAGCCGTTGCGTAGGCGGCGTGAGGGCTCTCCGCTCCGCCATTGCCGTACGCCGTTTGCACGGAACCATTCGTCAACGCGGCGACGCCGGTGGAACCTTCCTGCTGAAAATTGCCGACGTTGTTGCTCGGCAACTTGCCGTTGAGCAGATCGGTGATCGAAGAGCCGCCCGACGGGAACGTCGGCGTGTAAAGCCCTGTCCCGCCTTCCGGACCGAGGTTGAATTCATTATTGGCGACGACGGCGCCGAACGCTCCGCTAGACGCCGTGGCGACAATCGCGAGGCAGGCGGTTATGTGAAGGAAGCTTTTCTTAGTCTGCGGCATGATGATCCAACCTCCAGGGCGAGTTAGTGGATTCGTGAGGAGTTGAAGAGAGGCGGCTCGATTTCCCAAGAGCCGAGTGCAGGCGAATGGTAGGCGTGCTATTTCGTCTGCAGTTCGAAGTTGTGCTCGTTGTCGCCGGGTTTGACTTCCAGCGTGAGCGTCGTGCGATCGTTGTATTCCGGCGGTAGCGTCTCGGCCATCAGAGGCTGCTCGGGGCTATCGGGAGTGTTGTAAAGCTTGCGTTTGCCCACGACTTTGGGCACGCGGATCGCAACGCGCGAGGTTCCCGTCGACGCCGTCACCGTGTACTTCCCGTCGATGATCTTGCCGCCGCTTGTCGGCGATTGCCCGTCAACTGGGCTAAACGCCACGGCGCCAGTAACGGCAGGCTGGCCGTTGACGGTGACGATTCCCGTCACCTCGCCCCGATTGGGATCTTGGCTTCCGCAGCCGATCGCGCATCCCAGAACGATTGCCGGAGCTGACCAGAAAAACGTACGAGTCAACGTCATACCCGATTCCAGAAGTGCGAGTGGGGAACTAATAAGACCGATTTTCAATTCTGCGAGGCGGCTTCTCCGCCGTTCATCGTGCCGAGCGCCTGCCATACATTGGCGGCGATGCCGTCGGCGTAGAAGGCGACCGAACCGTCGCAATGCAGCGCGTTGACGCCGCCGTTGTGTCGGCTTCGCGCGGCGTTTTGCTGCCGGGTGATCGTGCCCGCGATCGCCGGCATGGCGGGATCGCCGTTGTCCTGGAACCAGCCGTTCGCGATCACGTCGGGGGCGGAAGAATTAGGCGTCTGGAGGGTGTGGAAGCGCTGCACGCCCTCGTTGTTGTGAATGTCGGCGCGCCAGTCGTTGTCTTCCGGGCTGGTCGGAATCAAATACTCGGACATCAGCAGCGTGTTGCTCGTGCCATCGGTGATGAGAGCAAACGACGTATCAACAGGCTCCGCAATGCGACCGTTCACATGCGAGAAGGGGGCGATTCCTGGAAATCCAACGAGCTCGTTGTCCCGGAACGCTCCACCGAACGTCGCGTTCCCCCAATTGATTACGTAGTTCCCGCGTCGCCGCTGGTAGTTGCCAAGGATCTGGTCGCTGCCAGTTACGTCGCTCGGGCAGTAGTAGAGTGGGACGAACTGCCCCGTCAGGCCATTCAGCGTGCCGGCGATCGTCATCGGCGGCAGCTCGAAGTCGGTCTTCAAATCGAATTGACGCGAGAGGTTGCCTTGTTCGATGAATGGCCAGAGTCGCACGACCCAGGTTTGGCGGGGACGTTTGTAAACCGTATCAGGGAAAGTGGCGCCGTAGGGGAGTTGCAATTTTGAATCGTGATGCATCTGCATCGAGAGGCCCCATTGCTTCAGCTGGTTGACGCACTGCGAGCGCCTCGCGGCTTCTCGTGCCGCCTGCACCGCTGGCAATAGCAACGCGACGAGGACGCCAATGATGGCAATCACGACTAGCAGTTCGACCAGCGTGAACGCTGAGTTTGAACACTTCCGGTGTGTGCGCATTTTCATCGCGATCCATTCAATGGAAGATGTGAACGCCGTGCAACGACGAGATGGCAATTCGACGAGCGAAGCGCCACGCATGAGCGCGACGAGACGGCGACCACCCGATCAGAGGCAGCTGGAGAAAAGTAAAAAGTGGAGGACCGCTGCAACTACGCCGCATCTAGCGCGGCGTTCTTTCGGCGAGACCGAAAGAACCGATTGGCATGTTCCGACGATGGCCAATCGACAAATACAGCGAACGAACTGCCTTCTCTGTTTCAATGTGCGACAAATCGCGGAGAGCTTACCGAGATGTTGCGCTCGCTTTTGAACGCATAGCTTCTCGACTTAGCTCATCACGATGCATCTACCCTAATACATGACGAGATCTGGCTTCGCTTAACGCATAATGTTAAGAAATACTCACATAATCTTCACGCCCGCAAACAGATTTTCCGCTTGTCGCAGGAAAACTTCGAATCCAGCGACGCTGGGCGCCGGAGTCGCCGCCGGCTCGGCTTCGCAGCCAAACGCTTGCCACTCGACCCGCAGCCCCATCGGATTCGGCAACTCTGGATTATCGGGGTGCGAAGGCGTGTTGAACACGTCGACCGCAATGACATTCTCGCCCGCGACAAATCCGTCGAGGATCTCGATCGTATGGAAGCTTTCAAAATCATGGACGTCCCATGTGGTGACCCAGCGATTGAAGTCTACCGGCTTGCCGTTGATCCGTATTTCGCTAATCGAATTGTCGACTAGGAATGAGCCGATGATGTAGACGGTTGCTGGATCGTAGCCGTTCAAGTTGAAACGGGTCTCGAACGTGTGAGTCGACGAGGTCGGGATGCCCGGCCAGACGTCTCTTTTAACGGAGATCCACTGAGAACCGTCCGGCATGTTGTCGAGGTAGCTGGGGTCGCCTTCCGTAATGATTGCCGGATGCGGGTATGGACCGTATGCGGGATCTCCCGCCGTGACCGTCCAGTGCGGATCGTCCTGGCCGACGCTGAGCGAGATTCCCGTGTTACGAAGCTGGATCGGTCGCAGCGGACGGAATTGCTTGAGCCGGCTCACAAAGCGGTCGCTCTCCGCGAGAATTTGGTCGATGGTTGCTTTTTGCAAGCTCACGCGAATGGCTTCGCCGGCGTTGAGCAGCATCGACGACTGTTTGGGGCGATGCGTCTTCATCGGCTCGGCGAGCACTTCGCCCTCGAGCACATGCGCTTCGGCGATTCCCGAAGGGCCGGCCGAAACGGCGAAGCGAGTTCCTAGATCGGTGATGCGCAGTCCCTTCGTGTCGACGACGAAGCCGGTCGCCCACTTCGCAACTTCGGCGGTGAGGTCTCCCGCTTCGAGATAGACGAAGTCGTCGGAACGGAGCCTGATCGTGCAGGGAGCCTTGAGCACGATTTCCGCGCCACAGGCCATGCTGAGTTGTGCAGCGCCGGTGAGCAATTCCAGTCTTTGGTGCTCCTTGAGCGTTTGCCCTTCCTTCAACACCAAGGAATGAGCCCAAGTAGCGTTCGTCAGGCGCGTCACGCAGGCGACGGTTTGCGGCGGTCGCAAAATCATCGGCACGCCGCCCATTCCCATCGAGGCCCGCTCTTGCCGCACGTGCGGATCAAGCCAATACGATCCTCCCACGGCCAGCAGCAGACTGGCCGCCATTACGAAGACGGCTTGCCATTTCGAAATCTGTACGCCACGCGGCTTTTCCGCTCGGGCGGCGGCGACATGCTGCGGCGAAGCCAGCTTGCGCGGCTTGCGCCGCGTTTGTTCGATTCCCTCGATGGCTCGATCGAACGCCTGGGAGGAAGCAACCACCGCATCGATGTCGGCGTGCAAGGCGCTGTATTCGAGGATCAATTCGATCGCCGAATCGCCGTGGGTTCGTGCAATCTGCTCAATCCTCGCCAGCACTTCCGGCGGGCAAGCATCGTCCCATTGCAGGCTTAGCAGGCGAAATAACTCATCGGCGTCGTGGCGTGGCAGCGGCATCTAGCGGTTCTCCGTTGCTAGGGTTCGCTGAACGCAGCCGAATAGATTTTTGCGGATGCGGTAGATCGCCTGATAAATTGAGGCGACAGTACGACTCTCCGTTACGGCAATTTCTGCAACGTCGTTGTTCCCCGCGTAGCATCGATTGATGAGACTGCGGTCTCGCGGCGGAAGTTTTTCCATGCAGATTGCTAATGCTTCCATTCGAGTCGCGTGGTGCTCGGGACCCTGCGGACGGTAGACTTCTCGTAGAGAGTCGAGAATCTCGTCGCTGAAGTAAAGATGCTGCCGCCGCCGCGATCGAATAAAGTGCCGTGCCGTGAGGTGCGCCACGCGCGTCGCCCAGGCGGCAAAATTCGTGCCGGGCTTGAATTCCGCAAACTTGCTCCAGAGCACCATCGTGGTTTGCTGGTAGACGTCTTCGGCATCAGCCCGGTTCTGGACGAGGGCGTAAATGAACACGAACAGGTCGCGATGGCTCTCGCGCAGCAGTTCCGCAAACAGATTGGCGCTTTCAGCAGCCCAATCGATTTCCTCGGGAGCATCTGGCTGAGCAGACGGTTTCTCGACCAAAGCGGCACGCTCCGTTTGCGGAATGAAGCGCAGAAAAGGGGCCTCGAAGGCATCGTCGTACGCTGCGTACTCCTTGCCTATCAAGAACATGGCGATCAGCCGCCAGATTTAACAGCCAATTTTTTCAGATTTTGACGAATGCCGGACTCCCGACCCCCGCCTAGAAGAAGCGGCCGAGGCCAGCACCTTCGGCTCCAATCACCGGAAGACGCCGGCAAACTTGCCGACTTCGTCGCGCCCGCTGGCGACCCCGCCGCTGACCCTCAGCACGTTCAGTCGATAGAATCAGCGTGGCGGAGCGGCAAGCAAGCCAGTGGCGCGGTCGAACTATTTCTGCTCCAGGAGTCACTGGTCCGCTCCTACCTTCTGCCGCACTGAACCGCTTGGCTCGCGTCCTCCCGTCAAATGTCTCCAACTCTTCGAATCGCCATGCAATCATCCTCCCCTGCCCCTCAAAAGGGTCGTCGCGACACGCCCCCGGCAGCGAGCGCGATTCGCCCGCTAAGTAAAGTGGCTCCTGATTGGTGGGACTACACGACGCTTGACCCGACGATCCTCGCCGATGCGGCCCGGTTGAACGAGCGCACGCTCAAGGGACTCACCCGGCCAGGCTTTACAGTTCACCTCTACGACACGCTCGCGGAGTTCTATCTCGCGGAAGCGCTCGAATACATTGAGGCGTGGCGGCAGAGTTCGCCAGACTCGCCGGCTGGAATCTGCGGCCCCATTGGCCCGACCGAGCAACTGCCGCTCGTCGCGCGGATCGTCAACTCGCTCGAAAATCAACCTCGCAAAGCTTGACGCGCATTTCTGGGGCATGGACGAGTGGGTCGAGAATGACCGACCCGTCGACTTCGATCATCCCTTGAGCTTTGCGAAGGCCGACATGGATCTCTGCTTCAATCGCATTGATCGCAAGTTGCGCCCGCGGCGCGAGAACATTCACTTCCCCACCGGCGATCTCAAGGCGTACAGCGATAGCTTTGACGAGGCCCGCTGCCTCGTCATGCAAGGCGGGCAAGGCGAAGTGAAGCACTGGGCCTTCAACGACCCGCCGCGAAGAACCGGCAAGTGGAAGAACGCTCCGCCGAGCCCCGCCGAGTATCGCAAACTCGGTACTCGCGTCGTTGATCTCCACCCGATGACGATCATTCAAAACGCACGCACCAGCGGCGGCGGACAGGTCTCGCTCGTGCCAACCTCCGCGTGCACCGTCGGCCCGTTGGAGACTTGGAAGTCTGATCGAGTGAGCATTTGGCAAGCCGGTTGCCACGACAATCCTTTTGGTCAACGTCTGACGGCGCTAATGATCGCCAAGAAGCTACCTGATGCCTCAGTGCCTATCTCGTTGTTGGCCGACCATCCCGACGTGCACTTCCACTACTACCGTCCTGGTTTGGGCGCCGTCGAGTCAGGCATGCACTAGAACGCGCTGCACTCGCGGGAGTAGTTCTCTAACTCCCATCCAATAGGTGTGTCGGCGCATTTCTCCGGCGCTGCTGACGAGGAACTTGCGTTGGAGGGCGTGCAAGAACCCCTTCCGGAATATCGCGACTTCCTAACGGCGTCATTTTTAAGACAGCTTGCAGCTTCAGGCGATCTACACGTCGACCGATGTAGTAGCTTGACCGCTGAGAGAAGGTACTGAGGGCAGTGAGTTGAGTGCTTCATTCTCGTCGCAATGAGACGGAGGCGTTATTTATATCGGCGATTCACCGCACCAAGAGTCCGCCAAATCATCGCGGGTGCGGAGAGTGAGAGTACAGCCAGCGCCGCCAGTCCCGCTGCAAGTAGCCAATTACCGAAGTAGGCGCAGACGGCTGCAGCCACTCCGTTGATCACTGCCTGGCCGAAGCAAAGAGCACGAATCGCGTTGTAAGCGAAGTTCGGTCTCATTGACATGCGGCGCATCGCTGCACTGTAGCAGCCCTATGACCAAATGCCCGCCGATCACAGTTTTCCAGCGGCGAGCAAAGCACTCAACCTGACGACCTACCCTCTCGGTGATCACAGACCAAACCAGCTCGCCATTCGCACTGGCGGGCTCTTTTTCACCCGCCCCTTGCACCATATTTCGCCCGGCGCAGAAGGGAGTGTACACGCAGCCCGAACAGCGGCCGTAGTTTGGCGACCGCACAACGAGTCCGTCTGGGACGCCGAGACGGCGGCTTGGGCGGGCAAGCTCGAATCGCTGCTCCACGACGATCTTGCGAACATTAGGCTCGTGCCAAAGAAGCCGGCGCCCGAGAAGTAATGGCAAGTGAGAGGCGCTGACTTCGAGAAGGCCGCGAAAGCATCCGCACCGGCGGTGCAGTCAGCAGCAATCACAGATGGCAGCGAAGAGTCTGGCAAGCGCGACGACTCAAGAATTGCCGGCCTAAACGACTTGTTGCATTAGTGTACGGCTGTGCAAGTGGGCGGCACAGCACTCGAACCTGTGACCTCTACGGTGTGAACTAATCGCCAAGCCTGTACGTCGGCTCGCTAATCGCATGTGGGCCGTTAATAGGTATCCTACAGCGAGATTGCATTTGTTTCTATTAGTTGCCGAGGAATTGCAGTAACAAGGGGTAGGTGGCTGCCAGTCGGGTAGTTGCGGGTAGCTGTCGATGCAGCTTTCAGTATCTTGCGTAACCGTGTGCGGCAAGCAAGCGCCTACTGATGTCGGCGCGACCTCAACAGATTCCGAGAATTATCGGATGCTGGATTGAGGGAGACTGCAGCGGGACAAATATCCGCAGGTCTCGTACCCGCCATTCTCCTACTTGGCGTGCCTCCGCCGCACCTACCGTGGCTTAACCAGTCTATAATCCAATCCGCTTGCATTCGCCACGCTCGATAGTTGGAACTCGACAGTGGTGTTGATCAAAGCAGCGGGAACTATTCTCATCGCATTGACATTTATGTTGTTTGGATGATTTCCAGGCGATGCTAGCGAGATATGCCATCGCCTTGCAGATTGTCGACCTGAACGTCAAGCTTTGGGCATGGAAGATCCCTCGCAGTTTCGTATGGCCAAAATTCGCATCGAAGGCCGCACTATTGAGTGCAGCACTGCCGAGGTGCGTAGCTTGCTACTGGCAGCGAAAACCATCGGCGAAGACGAGACTGCATGCCGAGATGTATCAATCGGCCGGTTAAAGATGATTAAGGACGCGTGTCAGATGTACTCGCTAGGGCGTCTGCAGAGACTGATTCATCAGGTGATTGAGAGGCGTGGAAATGCAGCGCCAGGCTAGCGCCTGCCGACTGAAAGAATCCAAAGGTATAGTTTGTTTGCCCGCCCGCATCAATTGCCGCAAATGCTCATTCCACATACACAACTTCTGCCGATGACACTGCGATCAGTTGTGCTTGAATTTGTAACTCGCGACGGCACCGACCACTCGAACGTGGAAAGTCGCGTCCAGCAGATCTTAGCGCAGTTGGCTCAGCAGCGAGTCGTCATCGATTTCGATGCTGCAACTCAGACCTGCAACGTCGTGCCCAAGTCTCCAGACTAGCCGAGCGGTCTGCATGCGAAGCGACCTCTGAGAGAGGGTTGGGCGTCAGTAGCTTCAACCGGATCAATCGACGTCGCAAACACGCCGACGAACTTAGGCTTGCTCGACGGTAATCGCTGCGAACGCCCCGATGACGCCGCAGATGATCGAGGCTGGTGACGGAAACGGCGAGTTGGTGAGTGCGGAGATGCTGACGGCTGCTAGAACAGTGACGACTGCAATGCCGGTGATCATGGATATTTTAGTCATGGACCCACCCTAACTCATTCTCGCCGGCACGTCTCCTGCTCACTTCGAGACACCGCTAGCGCCAAGAATCGGCCCGAACACGATCACACATCCGGCAGCCCCGCATCTCTGCGAGCAGGCTTTTCATTCGTGCGGATGAATCACGTATCAGTCTGCCACTTCGACTTGGCTGGTGCACTGTGGGCAATTGATCCAGCGGCGTTCACCGTCATAGTTGCCGGAACTATCGTACCTCGGCTCAGATTGCACGTCGTTCTTGCTGTACTCTAGCACCCCACTGCAACGTCCACATGTAACGCGACGGACTTCCTGCTCGCCGTGACCGACGATTCTCACAGTCATGCTTTGCCCCTCTGGGATGCGTGTTGCGATGACAATTTAACATTCATAGAGTACGCATCTTCGCTTTGCCATTCCCTCATATTAGCAGTCCCTATTGCCGTGAAGACGGTGATTCCTGAGTATTAGTCGCATTGACTGCTCGAAGTTTATTAGCGGAATTCCAACGCGATTAAACGCACTTTTCTCATGCATCGCGCCAATAATGCGATTACCTCCATGGTTGCAACGCTGACATCCGCAACTACGGAGAGGTGTGCTAGGTCATGCTGACTATCGCGCAGATCACTTCTCGGAGCGCCAATGCGATTCATCAACGCCCCCTCGATTCGCAACGTTCCGAACGTTGGATGGCAGATTATGCTAGAAGACGAGCGTTGGCACACCTGTCGCCAAGAAATCGACGCTCGGTTTATTGCGAACGGAGTGGCCATCGCCAATAGCGTCATCCGCGGCGAACGTGCAGGCGAGGAGGTGGCTCGCGAACTTGATCAAGCCGCGGCATCTGTCTCCCGGCACATTGGCGAGTGTGAAACCGGGACGCTCATCGCTGCGGCCGCCTCGCATGCTCGACTTGATACAAGAGCCTGTGACGCAAGTTCAGATTGGGTCCGCGAAGACGAGTCTTTTCCGATTCTAGTCTCCGGGACGGTCGTGAAGTGCGAATCGGAAGAAGATCGGCGGCTACTGGCAGATGCCAAGCTAATCGTCGAGCGCCAAGTCACGAACACTTGGTTCGCACCCGATCGACTGGAGCTAATTGGCGACGCTTGTGAGCGTTACTCCATCTGGAAATACCAGCGTCTTGTGAAGGCCGCAATTGATCGCTCAGGCAGCCGAGCCGCCGAGCTTCCGCCTCAGCACTCCTGAGGCGTGCAATTTTCTTCTGCTGAATCGCCGACGACGCATCGTCCTCATAGTTTGTTGCTCGAAGGGTTGATCCTGGCGGGTTAAGTTCTCACAAGTATGTTGATCCACGCGGGTTTTGAAGCCGCTTTCGATTTCGTGGCGCCGACGACGGTGTTGCTCGTGGGAAACATCCATCCGACGCGCACGGCGTCGATACGCCGCCTCGAGCCACTGACGGTCACGCCGCAGGGCGCCCTCAACGGCTACTTCGATCTCTACGGCAATCAGTGCGTGAGAACCACGGCCCCCGCCGGCCGGGTCGTATTTCGAACCGACGTGGTGGTGGAAGACAACGGGCTGCCCGACCTCCAGTCGCCGCAGGCTCGTCAACACGCACTCCAGGAACTCCCAGACGACGTGCTGCATTACCTTCTCGCCAGTCGCTACTGCGAGGTGGATAGCGAGCTACGCGACACTGCATGGAAGCTATTTGGCCACCTGCCCGCCGGATGGCCGTTGGTGCAGGCGGTGTGCGACTTTGTCCACCGGCATATTCGCTTCGACTATTTGAAAGCTCGGGCGAATCGCACTGCACTGGAAGTCTATCGCGAGCGCGTCGGCGTTTGCCGCGACTACATGCACCTTGCAGTCACTTTCTGTCGATCGCTGAATATTCCTGCCCGCTACTGCACCGGATACCTCGGCGATATCGGCGTCCCGCGCCAGTCCTCGCCGATGGATTTTAGCGCGTGGTTCGAAGTCTATCTCGGGGCGGCATGGCATTCCTTCGACGCCAGGAACAACGTCCCTCGCATCGGTCGGATTCTGATGGCTCGTGGCCGCGACGCCGCGGACGTGGCCCTCACGACGACTTATGGGGCAAATCGACTAGCAGATTTTCGCGTATGGACGGACGTGGTGCAGCCAGAGGCAATTCCTTGAGATGCACTCGCTAAAGCACGGGAATGGCCGCCTGCAAGCGTTCGCCACTCCGCCCTACACATCCGTCGGCAAGCCAAAAATTGACCGATGCGTCATAAAAACAGCTCTGGCACGACATTTCCGCTGTGGCGTGAAGCTCCGTACAAGCGTACGATGAATGCTGGAGGGGAGATCCTCTCTCACTGACCGGCCCTCGGCCATATGGTCGATCCCTTTCCCTGCGTCGCGTATTCTCATCGCGGCGTCTTCTTCTATTGGAAAGGCGATGCCATGCTCGGCCGCAACCAAGTCTCGGACAAGGATCTTTTGAAGGCCGTCAATCAGCGATTGATGCGCTCAGGCTCGGGCTCTCAAACTCGCGTGACGGCCACGGTTCAAAAAGGGATGGTCACGCTGACCGGCTCGCTGCAGTACGCGATTCAGCGGAACCCGATCATGAAAGCCGTACAAAGCGTCCCGGGCATTAGTCGCATTGTCGATCAGATGATCCTTGTCGAGAAGAAGCCGCAGCACTAGACGCTGCGAAAATTGTTAGTACATCACACCTCCGCTGTATTCGACTTCACTGTCGAACCGGGGGCGTGTTCTTTCGATCGGTCGAGCGCCGATCGGACGCCGCGACGCGGACCGTCGCCCTTTATTTGATAAGCGCCCTATGGTTCGCAATACGGATTTTCGCAAACTCGGCTTTGTCGGCGACTACCTGCCGCGCAAGTGCGGCATCGCCACCTTTACCAGCGACCTATTTGGAGCAGTGGCGACGCAGTATCCGTCGATCGATTGCTGCGTCGTCCCGGTCAACGACATCGCCGAGGGATACGACTATCCGCGGGAAGTGCAATTCGAGTTCGAGCAGCAAGATCTCGACTCCTATCGTCGCGCGGCCGACTTTCTCAACTTCAGCAATGTTGACGTCGTCTCGCTTCAGCACGAGTACGGCATCTTCGGCGGGCAGGCGGGGCGGCATATTCTCGCGCTACTGCACGATGTCAGAATGCCCGTGGTCACGACGCTCCACACCGTACTCAAGAACCCCTCGTACGACCAGCGCCGGGTGATGCGAGAGTTGGCTGATCTCTCTTCGCGACTTGTCGTCATGTCGCAGCGCGGCCGCGAGTTTCTGCTCGACATTTACGGCGTCCCCGACGCGAAAATCGACGTCATCGCTCATGGTATTCCCGATATGCCGTTCGTCGATCCCAACGCTTCAAAAGAGCAATTTGGCGTCGAGGGGAAGCACGTCATCCTCACGTTCGGCCTCCTTTCTCCAAACAAGGGGATCGAGCACGCACTCCAGGCTTTGCCGGAGATCATCCGTGAGTTCCCTAACGTCGTATACATCGTCCTCGGCGCCACTCACCCGAATCTCGTTCGCGAACAAGGCGAGACGTATCGACTCAGCCTGGAACGGATGGCGAGCGATCTCGGCGTGCGGAAGAACGTCATTTTCTACAACCGTTTCGTTGAACGGCACGAATTAATCGAGTTTATCGCTGCCGCCGATATCTACCTTACTCCCTACCTGGAGCCGGCACAAATCACCTCAGGCACGTTGGCGTACGCCTTCGGTTGCGGCAAGCCAGTAGTTTCGACGCCCTACTGGCACGCCGAGGAACTGCTGGCCGAAGACCGCGGCGCCCTTGTGCCATTCCGCGACTCAAGCGCCATCGCTCAGCAAATCTGCAGTCTGCTGCGTGACGATCCGCGGCGTGTTGCGATGGGACGCCAAGCGTACACGCTCGGGCGCGAGATGATCTGGAGTCACGTCGCCCATCTCTACATGAACTCGTTTCAGCAGGCGCGGCGCGTTCGCTTCGATCGCCAAGTGAAACCGCTGGCGATTCAGACGCTCGACGAGCGCCCGTGGGAGCTACCCAAATGGCGTCTGGAGCATCTGCTGCGTATGACAGACTCCTGCGGTCTCTTGCAGCACGCCAAGTACACGCTACCCAATTTCGCTGAGGGGTACTGCACCGACGACAACGCCCGCGGCCTGCAATTCGCCATGGCGCTCGAAGAGATGGGACTCGACACACTTGAAATGCAGCGCGCCACGACCCGTTACGCGGCATTTGTTGACGCGGCATTCGATCCCGAGCAACGCCGATTCCGCAACTTCCTCACGTTCGACCGCCGCTGGGTCCACGAAGATATCCTCGGCTCCGACGATTGCTTCGGCCGCGCGATGTGCGCTCTGGGGACTTGCATCGGACGTTCGAAGCAACGGAGCCTACAGTGCTGGGCGATGGAAGTCTTCCATCGAGCATTGCCGGCGAGCGTCGAGATTCACTCCCCCCGGGCCTGGGCGTCGACGCTAATGGGGATCGACCAGTATCTCCGCCGCTTCGACGGCGACCGCGCGGTAACGCAAGTTCGGGCGACGCTCGTTGAGCGGCTGGTCGACCTCCACCAACGAGTCTCTACGACGTCTTGGCCATGGTTTGAGGAAACGCTCAGCTACGACAATGCAGCCCTGTCGCATGCGTTAATCCTCAGCGGGTGTTCTATGGGAGATGTCGCGGTTCAAGAGTTGGGGCTGCGGTCGCTTGAATGGCTCGTCGGCGTCCAGCGAGCCCCGCGAGGGCATTTCCGCCCCATTGGCAGCGATGGCTTCCACAAGCGCGGCGGTCCACGCGCTGATTTCGACCAACAACCGATCGAGGCCTGGGCGACGGTCGCAGCATGCGTCGAGGCGTACCGCACGACGGAAGAAGCATCGTGGCTGAATGAAGCGCGACTAGCTTTTGAATGGTTCCTCGGCCGCAACGATCTGGGCGTGGAAGTCTACGACGCCAGCACAGGCGGCTGCCACGACGGGTTGCATGCCGACCGCGTCAACGAGAATCAAGGCGCTGAATCGACCCTCGCATTCTTACTGTCGCTCGCCGAGCTACAGCAGCTGGAAAGCTCGCTCGCAGCATTCCGCCGGGCTGCTGAAGCCGCAGCAATGCTGCAACCGAGCTGACGCAATCTAACTCGTGAGGCGGTCCAATAACCGTTCCACCGATACCATCCCGAACCGCGTTGTCGTGTCCGACGTCGCAAAAGGAATGTACAACTGATCGCTATGGATCATGGCTCCGCAGGTGTAGGCGACGTTCGGCACGTATCCGTCGCGTTCTTTCTCGGTCGGCACGATGAGGGGTTCGTCGAGCACGCCAATGATGCGTTGCGGATCGTCGCGATCGAGCAACATCGCCCCGATGCAGTAGGTTCGCATCGGCCCGACGCCGTGAGTGAGCAGGATCCAACCTTCAGAAGTCTCTAGCGGCGACCCGCAGTTGCCGATCTGCACAAACTCCCACGGCTGCTTGGGGATTTGCAATAGGTCCGCGGTTTCCCAGAAATGGACGTTGTCCGACCGCATAATGTAGAGATTCTCGCCGTCGATCCGTGAGCACATGACAAAGTTGCCGTCTATTTTCCGCGGGAACAGCGCGAGCCCCTTATTCAGCGCCTTGGCGCCGTTGAGCGTGTGGACGCCGATCGTTTGGAAATCGCTCGTCTCGATGAGTTCCGGTAGTGTCCGGAAGCCGTCATACGCGGTGCAGGTGCCAAAGTAAGTCACCGCGCCGTCATCGTGAACGAATCGGACCAGCCGCAAGTCTTCGATGCCGCGGCTCTCGTTAATAGTCTGCGGGAAGATGACTAGCTCCGATGCTTCGGCGTCGGTCGGTAGTTTCAGCTGGTAGTTGGACATTGCCAGCCAACGAATTCCCTGCATGGAGTCCAGAGAGGGAACCAGCTCCGGCTCGCGCTCGCGAACCGCAATCATCGCCTGCTCCAACTCAGTCATCGTGAATGAACCGGGCAGGCAATTCATCACCGCCTCTGCGACTGGCTGCGACACGCCGATGTCGCCGAGCTTTCTCGCGAACAACGCTTTGTCGAACAGCTTGTCCTGCATCACGCTGATCGGACTGGTATGCCGGCTGAGCGGATCGACCTGAATCCGTTGATCGGAGTAAATGATGCCAGTCCGAAAGACGATCGACGAAACGTGCCCCTCGCCGGTGGCCCGCAGACTCATGACAAATCGCACCGCTCCGTCGGGGAGATTGCGCTGGTTCAGGTGCGGCACGATCGAAGGATTGAAGAGCGCTGCCGATTCGATCGAATACTCCATCGTGAAGTACGAGCCGAGTAGTAGCCGGCGATTGAGATCAACGTCACCCGCGTCGCCTAGCAACGTCGCGGCATTGCGGAAGTTCTGCTCCAGCACCGCGACGATGTTGCTATGTCGCGTTCGAAACCGCTGGAAGACCTCGTCTAGCAACCTCGCAACTTCATCGTCTTCTAGCCGAGCGATTCGCTCGACGATGTTCTGCATTCGACCCTTGCTGCCCGGGTCGAAGAAGCGAGTGATGACGCGGCGGTTGTCGCTGGCGAAGGTAACAGGCAGGCGTTTGACGGCCAGCGGCTTGCGGCGACTCGGTCTCTTGGCTGATGACATCGTTGGCGCTTGCTCATGCGCTTCTCCTGATACTCGACTGCAGCGAATCAATTTGACAGAACAGCAACGCTTCACTCACAACCGCTATCGCGGCGCGCTGTTGTCCTTAACGCTTCCTTGTTGAACCATCATACGCCGCTGATCTGGATACAGCGCAAACCGAATCCCTCGTGCTCGGGACTTCGGCGAACGCCGATCGAGCCGATTTAGCTCAGTTAGCGCCTGCAACAATCCCAGGTGAAGTTTGAGGGCTTCGTCCATCGTCATGTCGATCTCGATCGGCTTGCGACCTTCGACAGGAATCGGAGGCGAGATTTGGTCGAGGAAGATCACGCCGTAGCTGAGGGCTTTCTTCTCTCGCAATGTCGCCGCCTTCTTTTTCTTCTTTGCCATCTTTCGCTCCAAAATTCGCAACAGAGTTGAGATTCGCCTACTAAAGTCGCAATCTCGAACTGCTGGCAGCGGTCGAAATGGCGTCAACAGCCGTTATACTCCTTTCCTGAAGAACTTAATCCACTAGTTCCGCGACGAATGCTGTGGTAGAGTCAAACCACTAAGACAGCGAAGGCATCTGCGAGAAGCATGGCCAGACGCCGCATCAGTCAGTTCTCTGTGACTCATTGCGTGGCGATACAGTAATCTTCTCGTTGATCTTTGCCCTTCATCTTGGCCGTTCTTCATACCGGCCTCCAGCGACGTTGATCTACGGTGTGGATCAGTTTGCTTTCTTACTTTTGGGCCTCCCGTTAGCGGGTCCGCCCATGCGTTGCCCGAGTAATTGCACGGTGCGAGGGCTGCGCGTCAGTTTGAGAACTGCGTGCTGGAGAATTTGTGACGTGTCGCAAGGTACAATTAAGAAGTTGACTGACAAAGGCTTTGGCTTCATTCAAGGGGACAATGGAGATATCTTCTTCCATTCGTCTGCGGTTGAAGGAGCCGGCTTCGACAGCCTCTATGAAGGCCAAGCCGTGCAATTCAACGAAGGCATGGGGCCTAAGGGCAAGTGCGCCGAGAACGTGCGGGTGAGCTAAGGCCGCCCGTATCTTTTTGAAGTAATGCATGACGACGCCGGAGAACGCGAACGCGATCTCCGGCGTTTTTTGCGCACTCGCCCCGCTCTGACTTTATGTAGACGATTCGACGCCGGGCGTCAGTAGACAGCGGCGAGGCGCCACCAGCGCTACACCACGCTCGCTACTTGGCCGCGCTGATGCGGCTTAAGTCGCTTGGGCCCATCTTGAGCGAGATCAATAATCGTCTTACGCCATGCTATTGGGTCATCCGCACGTTCAGCCCCAGAACCTAATATGCCACCGAGTGTGTGCGGTCGTGCCCTTCGAGGGGCAGCTAATCAGGACCCTAATAGCCGCGAGCGGGCCCTTAGGCATCGACAGACCATCAATTTTAAGCTGTCGGTGGGCTCTTGAAGAGTAGCTAGCGGGTCAAGCTACCCGTTTGATTGACGCGGTCGGCTGCTTACTAGAGCGAACTGCTACACATAGTCGGCTCACGGCGCCCTCAGCCTCTCTTCCGACCCCTAGGTCGAACACCTAGCGCACGGGGTATTTTGCTGGCGTTCTGAACTGGATGGCGAACAGCCTAAGACCAGTAAGAACTAGTTGCAGTTGACCAGCGGCTCACTTCAAGTCCGCTCAGAACCCAGCCCCGAGGGTGTGCTCAGCAGCAGAAGAATCAGTTCGAAACGGCGGATCAGAGAGAGACACGTTCTGCCAAATCCCCGACGGCTTCAATGTTTTGCGAGATTCTCATAGGGTATTCATTGCGCTGCAGTCTTACGATTCTTCACCGAAGATGATCGCCGAAATCGCATCAAGCTCGCTCTGATCAGCATCGACCGCAAGTTGCTCTAGGTCGCATTGCTCAGACCAAACTTCATCAAGCGACCCAGCTTCCCACGGTAAAGTGGCTGTTCGAAGCATCGGAAACGCGGTAATTGGAGCTGCCACCCGTGTGCGGAGAACAGGATTCAGAACGCTGCCGTGATGCTTACGATGTCGCAACTGTGCTGACCACTCATCGCGTTGCGAGGTTAGCGGCGACACGTCTGATCGCTCTGCCATTGCAGCATCGACCAACTGGCTGTTAAGGCTAGCAGCATGCGACGCCTTACCGGGTACGATTACCGCGTCGAGCGCAGCTATTCGTGCGGGCTCGCTGTATGTTGGAAATGCCTCGAAGGTCGACGAGGCGTCTGTGAATATTTCTGAGGCCGCACCAGCTTGCGCGGACACACTCACGGCGACAACGGTCGGAGGTGCACCAAACTGGGATTTCCAAACGGCTAGGTCAGCGGCGTCCACGTCGCGGTCGTTGTCGGCGTCGCCATTAGCTTTCACCGCATTAGGCGCGACGATGCCGAAGCCGCGTTGCCAGGCGAGGAAGTCGCGTCCATCAATGCTCCCGTCCCCATCGAAGTCTGCGGAGGCGGGAGCGATGGGCTGCACTTCGAACGCCCCGATATCGATCCTCCCGCCGATAACTCTCGTGAAGGAAACGCCCCGTTGATCAACGTTTGGCGGCGGCGAATACGCTGGAGTTCCCGCATTGATGGCTGGGCTGCCGGGTAGGAGTTCCATGGTCCAGGTCAATCCGCCGTAGTCGGCGAGGACGCCGAGCTTGGGATCCGCCGTGCTGACGATGCCGCCCGCGAAGCCGCTGGAGCTGCGGATCAAGTTGTTGCTGCCAGAAGTGGAGTTCGTTCCGCCGACGTTCGTCGTACCAGTAAAGTCCTCAACGGCGACATCCGCCCCCTGGCCTATGATCGTGTTGGTGACGATGGCGGTGGCGGTCGTCGACTCGGTGGTGGAACCGATGTAGTCGCCAAGATTAAAGATCCCGCGGCCACCCTGCGCGGCCGTGTTTCCAGAGATGGTGCTACTAGCGACGGTAAGCGTGCCGTTGCGATTGAACAGCGCCCCGCCCAGCCCTGCGCCAGCCTCTCCACCTCCGCCGCCGCCGATGGCGGCGTTCCCGTTAAGCGTGCTGTTGGTGATGACGACGACGCCTGCTTCATTGAAGACAGCTCCCCCCATGCCAGCCCCGCCGCCGCCGGCGTACGAGTTGTTGCCCGCCCCGCCGCCGAAACCGCCGGCGCCTGCAGACGCCCTGCTGCCTGTGCCGCCGCCGCCGCCGCCAAAGCCCCCAACCCCGCCGGTGCCAGGGAAGACGCTTGCGCCGCCGCCGCCGCCACCACCGCCGCCAAAGCCGCCGTAGCCGCCAGACTTGCCGCCGGAACTACTGCCATCGCTCGCTCCACCGCCGCCTCCACCGCCAAAGCCCCCGACGCCGCCGTAGCTGCTGCCTGCGGCTCCGCCATTAGGCCCGCCGCCGATGGCGCCGTTGTTCGATGTTGCGTTTGACCCTTTGGAACCCAAGCCAGCCCCGCCAGCCCCACCCTCGCCACTCGAGTTGTCGTCATTCGCACCGCCCGCGCCCCCCTGAGCGACGTTGCCCGTGAGCGTGCTGTTTTGGAGCTTCAATGAACCTCGGTTGAAGATAGCGCCCCCCAGTCCGGCGCTGCCGCCCCCACCGCCGCCGAGAAAGCCGTTGCCGCCGGCGAATCCCTGGGCTCTACCGCTGCTGAGAGTCAAGCTTTCCAGGGTCAGGTTGCTGCCGGCGTCGACGTCAAACAGTCGGAAGCTCGGCACTTGCCCGCCTACATAACTCGCGGGGTTGGTGTCGCGTGCGATGGCAATTCCCTGGCTCAATCCAGTTTGCCCATCAATCACCAGGGACGTTTCGTAGATGAAGAAGGCCGAAGGTCCGGCCATCGTGGAGCCAGCCGCTGTGTCATTGACGAACTTCGACAGGGCTATGGTCTGGCCATCGACGCTGCTGGCGAAGGTGATGGTATTAACCTCGCCCGCGGTGCGCGTAACCAGCGCCTTCTCGGCCGCCGACAGAGCGCCGTAGCCGGTCACGCCAGTCGCTAAGTTAATTGCCTCGCGTAGCGATAAAAAGCTATCAGCGACGATGTCGTCGGCAGCGACATTGACCACCATGTTGCCCACAAATTTGATCTCTACAGATCCGATATCAGGCGTTGAGTCGCGACGCTGGCCTCGTTGATCTGCCGCCGGTGCCCCCGCCTGAATGCCTGCGTCGAGCACGGGGCTGCCACCTAGCGGCGCCATCGTCTTGGTCACGCCGCCGTTATTCTGCAGCGGGCCGAGCAGCGGGTACGTGGCGACGATAACGCCGCCGACGGGGAACGAGCCGCGGTTGCTCATTAGGTTATTGGAGCCCGCGTTGATTGGGGCGTTGCCGCCGTTGTTGGCGCTGTCGAAGTCTGCGACCGCCGTCGCTCCCGCCTGGCCCAAGATGGTGTTGGTGATGTTGGCCGTGCCAGTCTTGCCGGCGCCATCGCTGATGTTGAAGACCGCGCGGCCGTTGCCGCTGCCGCCGTCGCCGTTCGTCACCGTGTTGGAGGAGAAGGTGCTGTTGGTGATCGTGACCGTACCGTTGCGGTTGAACAATCCGCCGCCCAGGCCAGTACCGGCTGTGGCGCCATAGGCTTGCGACCCGCTGGTCCCGCGGTTACCTCCGGTAGCCGCGTTGCCGGTGATCGTGCTGTTGGTGATCGTGACTACGCCTCCTTCATTATTGAAGATCGCGCCGCCCATGCCGGCGCCGCCGCCGGCAAGCCCCTTTCGGCCGCCGTTGCCGGCGCCGTAGCCGCCAGCGATTGGGTTATTCTGGGCTGGCGAAGCGCCGCCGCCGCCACCGAAGCCGCCGACTCCACCTCGGCCGCGGAGCCTCCCGGCGCCGCCGCCACCGCCGCCGAATCCGCCACGCGCCCCGTCGTAATAGTTGGAGTAAGTCGTGCCAGTGCCCGTGCCGCCGCCACCGCCGCCGCCGCCGCCGAAGCCGCCGGTGCCAGCGGGTTGCCCGGTAGTCAGCGTACCGCCCGAGCCGCCGTTCGGTCCGCCGCCCCCCCCGCCGTATCTCTGCGTGGACACCGCTGCGCCGGGGCCCCCCAGCCCAGCGCCCCCGCCGCCGCCGTACCTGACCGCTCCGCTCAATGACGTTCCGCCGGCGCCCCCCTGAGCTGTGTTGCCGGAGAGCGTGCTGTTGAGGATCGTCAGCGAGCCCTGGTTGAAGATCGCGCCCCCCAAGCCGGCGCTGCCGCCACCGGCGCCGCCGTAGTAGGCGCCGCCGCCGGCGAACCCCTGAGCGAGCCCGTTGCTGAGCGTCAGGCTTTGCAACGTCAGGCTGCTGCCGGCCGCGACGTCGAACACCCGGAACGCGCTGGCGCTGTTCCGCGCGATCGTGATTCCCTGGCTCAACCCCGTAAATCCGTCGATCACCAGCGACGTGCTGCCGCTGATGAAGAAGGCCGACGCACCGGCCATCGTCGAGCCGGCCGAAACATTATTAACGAAGCTCGTTAGATTGATCGTCCCGCCGTCGATCTCGGTCGAGAACTGAATGAGGTCAGCGCCAGCACCGTTGTTAACGCTCGCCGTGATCGCATCGCGGAGGGTACCAGGTCCGCTGTCAGCGACGCTGGTCACCACGAAGTTGGCGAGCATCCGCCGGTCTTCGAGCTGCATCACTCCAGGCTTGTATCCAAATTCCGCACGGCGACGCCCCTTGCCGCGGCGCGCAGTGCGCGTCGCTTTCGTGGAAGAACCGAACAATTCGCGCATCCGTTGCTGAAAATTCATTGAAGCGTCTCTGCGGTAATGAAAGTGTCTTAGTTCTGTCTGGCCGCATGGCGCAGCGGACCGGGCACCTGGTCTAACGCCTCATCTGGCACGACAAACGAATCGGCGATTAGGCTCGGCTCGTCGTTGATCACGTCGGGTCGCCGCACGCCTGGCAACACGCTCACAGCGAAAATTTCTTGGACTGCATCTTCAAATTTCACGCGGGCGATCGTTTGCCCCGTGTGGATGTTCACCACCCAGACGCCGCAGCAGCGTTCTTCTAATGGCCGTTCGGCGATTGGAATGCCGCTGAAGACGGCACTTTCCCGCACCTGCGATAAGCCGATGAAAGCCAGCGGCCCGCAGAAGTCGAGTCCACGCGTAAATCCGGGCAACTCGGCAAGCGGCTCGTATTGGCCTGTAGCAGGATCGATCCAACCGATGCTGCCGCGCCCCGATTCAAGCACCCACAGGCGGCCGTCGTACCAGCGCGGCGAGTGCGGCATCGACAGGCCCGAGGCGATCGTTTCTCCTGACGAAACCTCGAGCACGACGCCGCCGCTCTTTTTGTCTACTCGCCAGCCGGCGGGCGTATCGGTCGCGCCGAGCGCCGTGACGAACGTGGGACGACCTTCCGCGACGCAGAGTCCGTTCAGATGGCAGCGATCTTCAGGCGCGAGCGCCGAAATAAACGGAGGCTTCCAGCGTGGCACAAAGCTGTGATCCCTGCTCCGCGTGCACAGGCAAGAGAAACGCGTGTTCACAAACCACAATTCAGGGTCGCGCTCCGTCCCAGTTCCCAATTCCCCGTCGCGGGCGTGGCCCCAGGCCATCTCGTGGATTTGAATGTCGCCGGTGCAGACCGACGAGCGCGGCAGGAAGCAGGCGTCGTGTGTCTCGGTAGGCTCCAATTGCCGAGCCACGGCCGGCGCGTTGTGATATTCCCAAATCTCCACGCTCGTGCCGATGGCGAGCCGATCACCCTCAGCAGCGAGGCCCATTGGTTTGCTGAAGCTGCGGAAGTGCGTGTTGAGTTGTCCGCCGTGCGGACGGAGCATTACCAGCTTGCCGGCTTGGTAAGTGGTAACGAGTAGTGAAGCGTCTAGTTCCTGCAAGATAGCTGGAAAGTTGTCGGTGTGAATGCTACGCAGCGGCGGCGCTTCATTCGCGGGAGGGCTCACGTTCGTGGACGCGCTCACCGAGGCTTCGGGCGATGTCATCGGCATTGAGGAAACCCGCCCTCAGTCCAGGTCGATGCCGCTGAAATCTTGCAGCTAAACCCAGACAATCGGTGGAGCCGTGTGGCGGCAGCGGCTCGATTTACGGGATCCCTCCTCAAATTGAATATGTTGCACATCGAGGACTAGTAGTGGCGAACGTATTGAGGAGAAGTGCGAAGCGAACAGAGCCTCGTCGGAGGTCGTAACTGGATCGTAGTCGACGCATGCCCACGACGCCACACGATTGCGCCCCTTGCGGCCTACCTCCGTCAAGATAGCTGCCTGCAACGGCAATAAGGCGTGGCAGCCCACAGTTCTGAACCGATGAAGCTGTCAAACGTGAGCTATTCGTGCCCAGCCTTCTCAAGGTTGCGGAGGCCGGTTAAGTCCTAAATTGCGGACCGCCGTAGTGATTTCCTCTACATGGATTGCCTCTAACCGCCCGCAGCCATGTGTCTCTCCAAAACCAAGAGCACCCGTGAGTTACTGCAGAGCTTGGCGAGAAATGACTGGGTGGAGGTTGAAACAAGCAGCACTACCCGGCCAGTCGCGGTCTGCGGCCAAACCGCGTCGCGAAAAATGCCCTAAAACCGGCCGCTACGGATGGGCTCGACGACGAGCGACCTCTAGGTCGACTGCCTAGCGCCCCCCCCTGCCCTTCAAATCGGCGCGTGGAGATTCCAACGCAGCCACCTCATGAGAGTGGCCAAACTCTCGGTGACGAGTTGCGCATGTAAGGCGGTTTCCGCAACTCCGCGTGCTCCCGCTTCTGATTCTCGCCTTCCATATCGATCAGAACCCGAATGGCAGCTATTACACGCCGCAAGTCTGAGTCGTCGGCGAGGGCAATCTGCGTGACTCTTCGACTACGACTGCTCGAACTAAGGGAGGAACTTGCCAATCTTCACGCACTGCTCGGCGTACCAAAGCCATATCCGCAGCCTTGACGGGCAGACCCTGCCCCCAACCCCCGAGGCATTCGGAGGGAGGGGCGGTCGCCTCAGCGGATTTCCGCCGTTCTCGTTTCCGCTTTCTTCTACTTGGCATTTAGTTACTGCCTCGTATTTTCTCTTACCCGCAAATCGAACCAAATGGTCGTCGCGTTCAAAGAGCCCAAATTCCGGCAGCGCTAGCGATCACGCTCGTCAGCGATCAATCGCGCCGTCAAGTATCGCAAGCCTGTACGAAAGTACAAGCAATTCAGGCTAATCCTGAGTGTGCTCGGATCAGGGAGAGTTCAAACTTCCGTTTACATTACAGCCCGCAGATCGCGATTTCCGGCGATCGTTAATTCCAACAAATCTAATTTGCTGAAATTATCGGGCGTCATGAATTCCCTTCCACAACTGTTGCGTCTGCCAAGCTGCTTAACGTGACGATGAGCGGCCCCCAGCAGTTGTAAAGCCTAGTCAGTATTATTCCGCGTCAAGGTTGTGAGTTTCCAGAGGGGCAACATCGTCCCTGCCCTCGCCACCCTGCGTCTCAAGCTCGGCAATTTTCGAAAGATGGTTGCCCTTGTCATTCGGGAGCAAGTAATGGCCTCAGGCCCCGGTAATAGCGGTTCGTCGACAAGCATTTACTGAACTCCTGCGACCGTTGTGATTCTTGCGCCAACGATTGCAAAGCTTAGTAACCGCTCCGGGAGAAACGCGGGAGGAACGCGGGAATCTCACTCCCGCGGAGAGAAACTTTCCTCTCACCAAGAATTGCCGCCGTTTTCACGCCGTTTAAACGGTGAGGGGGCGCTTTGAGCAGCCAGAGACCCGCCGCCAATCATCCGCAGAATCAGGGTTTCCCTGGCGCGAGCAACCGCCGTGGCGGCAGCCACGTACCACCATTAGAATAAAACACTATCTCGATAGCTTTACGCGCCTTCCCCCAAGGCCTTCTTCCCGACTCGGCTCCCGAAAACTTATGGACAAGAAATCGCTGACCGAGGCCGACGTCCGCTCAAAATTCATCACTCCCACGATTGTGGGAACGAGCGAGCAGCCGAAGTAGGACCTATTCACTCAGATCCGCGAAGAGGCTTTTTTACGAAGGGCCGGGTAATGGTCCGCGGCAAGACAGTGAAACGGGGCGAAGCGAAGAAGGCCGACTACATCCTCTACTACAAACCCAACCTCCCCATTGCCGTCGTCGAGGCGAAAGACAACAACCACGCCGTCGGCGACGGCATGCAGCAGGCCCTCGAATACGCCGAGATCCTCGACGTTCCCTTCGCCTTCAGCTCGAACGGCGACGGCTTCCTGGAGCATGATCGCACCGTCACCAAGGGCACAGTCACCCGAGAGCTAACGCTCGAGCAATTCCCCTCCCCTACCGAACTGTGGGCCCGCTACCGCAAATCAAAGGGTTACACCGACGAGCAAGCGGCCGTCGCGTCGCAGGATTACTACGACTACGGTACGGAAAAGCTCCCCCGTTACTACCAGCTCGTCGCGGTCAACCGAACGGTCGACGCCATCGCCCGAGGCGAAAACCGCATCCTGCTCGTCATGGCAACCGGCACCGGCAAGACCTATACCGCCTTTCAGATCATTTGACGGCTCTGGAAATCGGGCGCCAAGAAGCGGATTCTCTTCCTCGTCGACCGCAACATCCTGGCCGACCAAACAAAAACCAACGACTTCAAGCCGTTCGGTTCGGCGATGACCAAAATCACCAATCGCACGGTCGATAAGGCGTTCGAGATCTACCTCTGCCTCTACCAAGCCGTCACCGGCACCGAGGAAGATCAGAACATCTACAAGCAGTTCTCCTGGGAGTTCTTCGACCTCATCATCGTCGATGAATGCCACCGCGGCAGCGCAGCCGACGACGCCGCATGGCGCCAGGTGCTCGACTATTTCGAGTCGGCGACGCAGATCGGCCTCACCGCCACCCCGAAGGAAACAAAGGAAGTCTCAAACATCGAGTACTTTGGCGAACCGATCTACACCTATTCCTTCCGCCAGGGCATCTCCGACGGCTTTCTCGCCCCCTACAAGGTCGTGCGTATCGGGCTCGACAAGGACCTCGACGGCTGGCGCCCGGAAGTCGGCCAAACCGATAAGTACGGCCAAGTCATTGAGGACCGCGAGTACAACGATCTTGATTTCGACCGCAGCCTGATCCTTGAAAAACGGACCGCGCTCGTCGCCCGCAAGGTGACCGAGTTCCTCAAAGCCACCGATCGCTTCGCCAAGACTATCGTCTTCTGCGAAAACATCGACCACGCCGAGCGGATGCGGCAAGCACTGGTCAATGCGAATCCGGACCTTGCCGCCGCCAACAGCAAGTACGTCATGCGCATCACCGGCGACAGCGACGAGGGAAAAGCCCAGCTCGATAACTTCATCGACCCCGAGTCGGCTTACCCCGTCGTGGCCACCACCTCCCGGCTGATGACCACCGGCGTCGACGCCCAAACCTGCCACCTGATCGTCCTCGACCGTCGCATCAATTCGATGACAGAATTCAAGCAAATCATCGGCCGCGGCACCCGGATCAACGAGGACTACAACAAGCTCTTTTTCACGATCATGGACTTCAAGCGCGCCACCGCGCTCTTCGCCGATCCCGATTTCGACGGCGACCCGGTCCAAATCTACGAGCCGACCGTCGAGGATCCTCCAGTTCCACCCGAGGATGGCGAAGAAGGCGCCGAAGACGAGGTGATCGTGGACGACTTCGGCGATCCCCTCGACGATGGCGAAGGGCCCCGCCCGCCGCGCACAAAGTACTACGTCGACAACGTCGAAGTCCGCGTCGCCACCGAGCGCGTCCAATACCTCGACGCTAACGGCCGCCTCATCACCGAGTCCCTCACCGATTACTCTCGCAAGACGGTCCTCAAGGCGTACTCGTCCCTCTCTGAGTTCCTCACCGTCTGGAACGACGCAGAGCGCAAGCAGGCAATTCTCGACGAGCTCGCCGGTCAAGGGGTGTTCCTCGAAGAGCTCGCCGAGCAGGTCGGCCGCGACTACGACGCTTTTGATCTAATCTGCCACGTCGCCTTCGACCAGCCACCCCTCACACGCCGCGAGCGGGCAGACAAAGTGAAAAAGCGAAATCTCTTCGCCAAGTACGGCGATCAAGCCCGCGCAGTCCTCGAAGCACTGCTACAAAAGTATGCCGACGCCGGCATCACCAGCGTCGAATCGCTCGATATCCTGAAAGTGTCGCCGCTTTCTGGCCTGGGCACGCCCGTTGAGATCATTAAACTCTTCGGTGGTAAAGACGGCTATCTGGCCGCCATCCGCGAGTTGGAAACCGCGCTCTATCAAACCGCCGCCTAGTCCATGTCAAACGTCTCCAGCGTCGTCAAATCCATCCAGGACATCATGCGCTAAGGACGCCGGCACGTACGGCGACGCGCAACGGCTCGAGCAGCTCGGCTGGATGTTCTTCCTGAAAATCTTCGACGACCGCGAGCAGGAAATCTCCCTCCTTCGCGACGACTACAAATCGCCCCTCCCGAAGTACCTCCGCTGGTCCACCTGGGCGACTAACGACGAAGGGATGACCGGCGAAGCCCTGCTCGACTTCGTCAACAACACGCTCCTGTCAAAGCTCAAGACGCTCGCCGGGGCCGCCGACCGTATCGCTGGCCTCATTCGAATGACGTTCGAAGACGCCAACAACTATATGAAAAATGGCACGTTGATGCGGCAGGTGATCAATAAGATCAACGCCATCGACTTCAACGCCTCGGACGATCGCCACACCTTCGGCGACATCTACGAAAAGCTCCTCAAGGATCTCCAGTCGGCCGGCAACGCCGGCGAGTTTTACACGCCCCGCGCCGTCACGCAGTTCATCGTCGAGCAAGTGAACCCCCAGCTTGGCGAAAAGGTACTAGACCCTGCCTGTGGCACTGGCGGCTTCCTCGTCTGTGCAATCGAGCACCTCCGCCGCCAGGCAAAGACGGCCGCCCACGAACGCAAGATCCAAGACTGTTTCTCCGGCATCGAGAAAAAGCACCTCCCCCACGTCCTCTGCATCACAAACCTCCTGCTCCACGGCATCGACGTCCCCGCCAACGTCCGCCACGACAACACGCTCGCCCGCCCCTTGCGTGATTGGAGCCCGAAGGAGCGGGTCGATGTCATCGTCACCAATCCCCCCTTCGGCGGCATGGAAGAGGACGGTATCGAGGCCAACTTCCCCGCCGAGTTCCGCACCCGCGAGACGGCCGACCTGTTTCTCGTCCTGCTGATGAAGCTTCTCAAGCCGGGCGGCCGTGCCGGCCTCGTCCTCCCCGACGGCACTCTCTTCGGCGAAGGAGTGAAGACCCGCATCAAGGAGGCGCTCCTCACCGAGTGCAACCTGCACACGATCGTCCGCCTCCCCAACGGTGTCTTCAATCCCTACACCGGCATCCGCACGAACCTCCTCTTCTTCACCAAGGGCGCCCCCACCGCCCACGTCTGGTACTACGAACACCCCTACCCCGCCGGCGCCAAGAGCTACAACAAGGGGAAGCCGATCCGCATCGAGGAGTTTCAGGCGGAGAAAGATTGGTGGGGTGACGAGTCCGATGGCTTCAAGAGCCGCAAGGAAAACGAATTCGGGTGGCGCGTCTCGATTGATCAGATCAAAGCTGGCAACTTCAATCTTGATCTCAGAAACCCGCGCAACGCCGGCTCCGGTCCCGGCGATCTTAGTAAACTTCTGCCTGAATACGAGCAGCTCTTGAAACAGATAAACTGCACGCGAATGGCGATACAGCGTCAGCTCGTTGAAGCATCACTGGCTTCAGGAGCGGAGGCCTAACGATGGCTTTCTACTCACTATCCGAGTTGATCCCGATTCTGTCAGGCACGCCGCAAGGTGTAGTGAAACTGCGGCAAGTTATTCTCCAGCGAGCAATCACTGGCCGCCTAACATCTCAGGCAGATTTAGTCGCTCCAATAACGACCACTTTTCCTGATCTCTCGCCATACACGGTCGAATCTGAAGAGAGAATTCCCACCGCTTGGTCACGCATCCCTCTAGGCAAGCTTGGCGAATTTAAAGGTGGAGGTACGCCATCTAAACAGCGTGCCGAATTCTGGAGTGGTGACATCCCGTGGGTAAGCCCAAAGGATATGAAGTCACTTGAGATCAGTGCAGCCAAAGATCACATAAGCAGAGAAGCGCTCGACAGTTGCTCGGCGCGCATGATTCCGACTCGCAGCCTATTAATGGTAGTGCGAGGCATGATTCTAGCGCGCGCATTCCCTGTTGCAGTCACAAGCTGCGAAGTTGCAATCAACCAGGACATGAAGGCGCTAGTTCCAAGGCATGCAGAGCTCACTGATTATCTACTTATTTCATTGTTAGCGCTTGGTCCGAAAGTACTCGCTGCAATTGATCGCGCTAGTCACGGCACTTGTAAGCTCAATACTTTAGTTCTCCAGCAGTTGCCGATCGATCTTCCTCCCCTCGCCGAGCAGATACGAATCGTGGCGAAGGTGAATGAGTTGATGAAGTTGTGCGATCAACTGAATGAACAACTGAAAGAGCAAGAAAAGCGGCACGCCGCTCTTCTCGATGCTGTCGTTCGAGAACTAACGCTGTCACCGAACAAAGCACTAGTTCCCCACCAAGCAAGGAGCGTTCTTTCAGCTGAAGTCGTCCACCGGCTACACAACGAACCAACCTTCGGCCGCGTCAAGCACCAAAAGATTCTCCACCTCTGCGAACACATCGCCCAGCTTAAAGAAATCGACGGCCGCTACTCCCGCCAAGCGGCCGGGCCGCTCGATGGTCGGATGATCCACACCGTTGAAGCCGACTTGAAGAAGCTCGAGTGGTACGCCGAAGTCCCGCGCGAATCGTTCGGCCATGCCTACCAACCGCTCGCCAAAGCGGGCGGCCACGCGAACGACTTCGCCGCCCTATGGCCCGACCGCGCCCAACAGATACAGGGCCTCATCGAACTGATGCGCCGCTGGGACACCGACAAGTGCGAACTCTTCGCCACCGCCTACGCCGCCTGGAACGACCTCCTTATCTGGGGCCGCGAACCGACCGACAACGCCATCCTCCACGAAATCCTCGAACGCTGGCATCCCGACAAGCAACGTTTCACCCGCAAGCGCTGGAAATCAATGCTCGACTGGATCCGCCGCGAAGGCTACGCCCCCACCGGCTTCGGCAAAGCAACTGCTAAGGCAAACTGAGGGTGCGGAGGAAGTGATCCGGCGTCTGCGCACTTGAGTGACTGATCAGTCAGTTGGGGGCGAGGCCAAAGGCGCGACCGGCTCCATTACGACATAGTCCCCCTCAGTTTTGACTTTCCAACCAATCCCGTTGCTGCGAAAGAACTCGTTCACCTTTTTCCGGTGCGATCCAGTACGTGTCTTGTCGACTGTTCGACTGTCTTCTCCGAACACAGCGTCCGCGCATTCTTCAATTGTCCCGGCTCGCCTATAACGTTCCCATAAAAACGTTACGAGCTTCCAGCTCAATGGCGTCATGCCTTGCGCAGTGACGATCCCATCCCGACGCCATCGGTTCGGCGGTACTGGCCCATCAGGAATCGCGGCGCCTACGTCGTCTGCAATTGCGTGGAGGTCGGCGACGTAGCTGTCAGCACGCCGAAGCAATCGGCTCCAATGTGGGAATGGTGTGCAAACCTCACTGTGAGCAAGCAAGTATGGTAATGAAGCTAGAGTCGATGACTCATCGTATCCGGGCGGGATCGCTTCTTCGCAGAGATGTGCCATTCTGAATTTGAGGACCAGGTTAGGCAAATCAAGGAGCCTATCCGCATAGTACCTGCGGAAATGGGCTCGCCAGGGGGCGCACCGAACTCCGCTAAGCAATGTGACGAGCTCTTCTGGCATAGCGGTCACTGCGCTGTTCAGCTCGGTGGAGCAACGCCCCAATCCGCGCTGAGATTTGCGGAGAATGTCAGACCACATTTTCAGTGAATCTAAGTCTTCTAGCAGCGTGCGCGGAACGTCGGGAAGAGGCTCTTGATTTTCTCGCCGGCGCCAAAGCTCATCCACTGACAGCGCACGGAAGTCGCTGGAGCGAACTCCAAGCGACTGAATCGCGTGCAGTGCGCCCCCAAGTTTTAGAAGCATGAAACGCGTAGAGCGGATCGATTGAGTTAGCGCTATCCAAACTAGGCGAACTTCCTCATCCATTTCTGGCATGTGACTACAAGCGCTGGGTGTTTCGACGTCATCCAATCGCAGTTGCGATCGTCACAGCGAGGCGACTATCCCGTTCCGCATAAATCTGAGTTACATTCGCGGCAGAATGGCCGAGAATAACTTGCGCTGCTTCAAGCCCGAAACGGCGCCTAATTTCCGTTGCAGCGGAATGCCTTAGTTGATTCGGCGCCCAGCGTACGGATCGGGCCCACTCCGCTAGCTCTAGGCGCTCCGCATCGGTGAGAGTTGGTTCGCGACGCTGATGGAACACCGGATGTGGAAACGCTTTGTCGCAAGCACGGTGGATCGCGCGGCGGTAGCTAGCCGGCGAGTAACACTCCCCCGGCGGGCGCTTAGACCGTGAATTCGTCTCGATGGCAGGCTTGTTACCGCAGCTCAATGGCGTTTGTCGAGCCGCATGCCGAAGAGAACGCCGCCTACGTTCAGAGTCGCAGGGGCGAAAGCAATGCATTTCTCCCGGTCGAGCCAAGTAGCGTAGAAGAATTTCCTGCGCCTTCGGACCGAAAGCGATCGTTCGATCTTTTCCCGCGTGCTCAGTCTTATGGCGTGAAGGTCGGTAGGTCCATATCTCGCCGCTCCGGTCGATATCGCCCGGGCGCAAGATGCACACCTCCGCGGGCCTCATTCCGGTAAGCCGTTGCAGCCGGACCATATCGGCGACCACGTCGGGAAGGAATGGGAGCGTCGCCTCGACGATAACATCGCTCACGGGCCCGATCGGCGCGGTTTCTTTCGCGTTGGTGCGCCCTTTCCGCAATCCGGGGACGCTGCCGAGCGCTTGGAATACAACTGGAGCGATAAGCTCCTCGGCGACGGCCCAGCGGAACATTCGTGCGACGCGGGCCATCGAGTCGTTGACGTACTTTCGGCTCAGCCGTTCTTGGATGAGGGACTCTCTGACGAGCTTGAACGCCTTCGGACCGAACTCGCTTACCGGAGTCGAGCCGTACATCGCCCGCAGCCGGCGCAGCGCAGCACGAATCGCGACGATTTCGTTCGTGGGCTCATCATCCTTCACGTAATAGCTCTTCGCGAACTGGAAGTAGAGCAAGATCAGCTCATCGACTTGCAGCGGCTTAACGCTCTTCTGGGGCGTCGGGGCCGACGCCAGCGTGGCCGACATGAACTCGGCGATGATCTGCCGGTAGCGTTCGTGGCTGCTGGGGCTGTCGTACTTGCCGAGGTAAGTGCGGCGCCCGCGGATCTCGACGAGGGCCTGACCGGTCGCCTTATGGAGGCGATACTTGGGGACGCGGACGGACATGCTGCGCTCCTATCGCCCAATGATCGGGTAGTACTACCCGATTGGCAGCGATTTAGAAGCCGCACTGTCGACCGTCGACAGGTATCGTAAGACGTTGGTTCGGCAGAAGTTACTGAGTAGTGGGCGGCACAGGACTCGAACCTGTGACCTCTACGGTGTGAACGTAGCGCTCTAACCAACTGAGCTAGCCGCCCGATTCGTTAAAATCTGTCTCATGCGACAAGACTTTTAATCGAGCCGATCATTCTATCGCATGCTCGAACCCCCTGCAATTCCTCGCATTCCAGCGGAAACCGCGGCCGCGATGAAGCGTTCGTAAACGGTGCGTACCTGCCTAATCAACGCTGTCCCTGGCGAGTCGAGACGACGACGCGCGGCGACCGTCTGAACGTCGGCTTACTGACCGCGGAGCGAACCGATGTAGATTGGTTCGTCTTACGATCAATGCTCTGCGCCGTTTTCGGCAATGCCGTGCTGGTCGAGCTTCCGCTTCAGCGTCGTGCGATGCAGTCCGAGCACGCGGGCCGCGGGGGCGCACTGATTGCCGGCTTGGCTGAGGGCCGTCGCCAAGAGCGGCTTTTCAACGACCTGCAAGAATCTGTCGTAAACGTCGCCGCTCAGTTCGGGATTCTTGAGTAGCGTTTGCGCCAGCGCGGTCACTGCCTCGTTGAGGCGGCCTTCGGGGCTCGATTTGATTCCGTTCAGCTGGAATGCAGGAAGGGGCGCGGGGAGGTGGCTCGGCAGCACCGATCCACTGCGGGCCAGCACGAGCGCATGTTCGATTGCCTTCCGCAATTCGCGGACATTGCCATGCCAGGGACGCCTTGCGAGTTCTTCGACGGTCTCTGTCGCCAGCACCGCGCGGCCGTCGCCGAACTGGCTGGCGAAGTAGTTCGCCAGCAGCGGAATGTCCTGCGTCCGTTCGCGTAGGGCCGGTAATGGAATCTCGAACGTGCAGAGCCGATAAAAGAGATCGTGCCGGAACTCTCCGGAGTTGACTAGCTGATGCAGATCCTGATGCGTCGCAGACACGACGCGGAACTCAATTTTCACGGGCTGATCGGATCCGACCGGCAACACTTCCCCCTGTTCGAGGGCGCGCAGCAATTTTACCTGGAGCGGTGCGGGAATCTCGGCGACTTCGTCGATGAAGAGCGTGCCGCCGTTTGCTTGCGACAGCAAGCCGCGACGGGGGTGCGCCGCGCCAGGGAATGTGCCTGCGGCATACCCGAATAATTCGGCCTCGGCGTGGTCCGGGGCGAGAGCCGCGATGTTGACGGCGACGAACGGACCGTTCGCGCGCGGGCTGTGGCGGTGGATCGCGTGCGCGGCGAGCTCCTTGCCGACGCCGCTCTCTCCCTTCAGCATCACCGCAGCGTCAGACGCGGCAGCGAGTGCGATGCGTTTGAACGCCGCCTGCATCGCCGGGCTGCGGCCCAGCATTCCCTCGAGGCCTTCCGACGCGGCCTCATGCACGGCTTCGACGGCCGACTGCGGGGTTCGCCGTAACGCTCTTTCTATTGCGGTGCGGATCTCATGGAGGTCGAATGGTTTGAGAATGTACTCGAACGCACCTTGCTCGACGGCCGTCACCGCCGTCTTCAAATCGCCGAAGGCGGTAATCACAATGATGGGCGTCTGCTCATTGAGGCCGCGAAAGAGCTTCATCGCCGTCAGGCCGTCGACGCCTGGCAACCGTACGTCAAGAACAATCAAGTCCGGCCGAAATTCTTTGGCGACGCTGACTCCCTGCTCTGCCGACGAAGCGGCTTGCACCTGATGACCCAGCCCCTCGGCGAGCCGGGATAGTCCCCAGCAGATCGAAGGCTCGTCATCTACCACCAGAATCTTAGACACCGGCTGCGCCTTTCCTGAAAAGCGGAATCACTACCCTAAATGTGGTGATTTCGCCTGTGCGTGACCATTCAATTGACCCACCGTGCGCTTCAACAATTTGCCTGGCAACAGCCAATCCGAGCCCGACCCCCTCGGCCTTACTGGTCACGAAGGGATCAAACAACCCGGGATTTACAGAGTTTTTGGGGCCTGGGCCCGAATCAAGGACGGATAGCTCCGCCTCCTCGCGAACTGTTTGCTGTAAAGATATGTCAATGGTGCGCGGAACGCCGTCGCCGTTCTGCTGAACGGCTTCGATCGCATTGATCAAGAGGTTGAGCACCACCTGACCGAGCGCCTCCGGGTCGGCCATGACCAGGAAATCTAACGGCGGAGGATTCCAGGCGAGTTCTACCCGTGCGTGGCGAACGGAGGGTTGGACCAACGAGAGCGAGTCATCCACTAAGGCTGAAAAACTCACTTCCCGCTTTTCAATATCGTCGAGCGGTTTCCCTGCTCTTAGAAACCGTTGTAGCTGACTTTCCATTAGACGCAACTGCCGTTTTGCAACGAAAAGGCTTTCATTGTCTTCAGCGTCGCAAAGTTCGGCGTGTAAATCGAGCGCCATGCGGCAACCGGTTGCGGCATTGCGCATTTCATGCGCAAGTCCTGCGCCTAACAGAGCAACGGTGCGCATTTGCTCCGTGCGGCGAACCTGCTGTTCGTAATCCGCCAACATCTCCGCCGTTTGATTAACGGCGAGCGACAAGTCGCGGATTTCGTCATTTGTTTCAGGAAGCGCAGCCGGAGCGAAGTCGCCTGTGGCAATCCGCAGCACCTCCTGCTGAAGCTGTGCAGCGGCGCGGCTCAACCTCCCGGCAATAAGCTGCGCCACTATCGCGACCGCGCCGATGGTAATGACGCCGACGATCAGCGGCGGGACGACCGCCTCGCGCCAGGTCCGCTGGTATTCGCTGACCGGGAACAACACATGGAGCACGCGCGAGGAACCATTGACGTCTCGTGCCGGGAGGGGCGTCGCGTGATGAAAATATTCGGCGCCGTTCCATGCGATCTGCGCGCCGAGTCGATCCAGCGGCGCGCTCGTCGCCAGAGTCGCGGGAAACTGCGAAGGCGGATTCTCGATGCTGCTCGCCAGAATCTCCCCAGAGCCGCCTGTTAGCACGAACTCCGCGCTCGATAGCTCTCGCATCTGCCGCAGCACACTGTCCGACAGGGGGAAGTTCGTCGTCGACAGTACGTCGACGACGCCGCGCAACCGCTGCTCGATTTGCTCACGCGTCTGTCGCGCCGCCAGTCGCGCGTTGATGGCGCCGACCGCCGCTAGGCTAACGACCGCGACCACTACGAGCGGGAGTAAGATTTGGCGACGAAGGGGCCAGCGCATGGGCGGGATTGAATGCGGTGTCTGACGTTTTCGTAAGAATTCTCTCCACTCAATTATAAGCAGAGAACTTCTTACGGAGGTTGCGGGTAGGCGTCAGTATCAGCTTCCCGCCGCGGAAGCCGCCTCAATCCTCCGCCCGGCTGCCGTCGCCGCACATTTTCACGATCTTCGGATCGAACTGCGCCACGATCTTCACCAAGTCCTGCTGTGCTGCCATCACGTGTCTGATATTTTTGTAAACGCCCGGTGCCTCGTCCGAACCGGCCGACAGCACCTCGATGCCGCGCTCGGCCAGTTCCTTTCGCACTTGTGAGAAGCGGAACATATCGTTCGCCTTCGTCCGCGACATCTGCCGCCCCGCGCCATGCGACGCCGAGTCGAGACTCTCGGCGTTGCCGCGGCCGCGCACGATGAACGCAGGGTCCGCCATCGAACCCGGAATCACGCCGAGTACGCCCGCCCCAGCCGGAGTCGCCCCTTTGCGATGGACCACCACATCGCGTCCGCCATGCTGTTCGATCCACGCAAAGTTGTGGTGGTTCTCGACGCCAGCAACGATCTCCGCCCCTAGCAGGTGGGAAACCATGCGGTGAATGACCGCATGATTCGCTGCCGCGTAGTCGCCCATGAGATTCATGGCCGCCCAGTACTCTTGGCCCGCCTCGCTCTTAAGATCGAGCCAGGCCAACCGCCCCAGTTGTTTCAGTTCGCTCGGCAGTCGGGATTGCGCGATCGCGCTGTACGTGCTGCAAACGGCCGCCCCGGCGCCACGGCTTCCGCTGTGGCTCAGTAGCGCCACATACTCGCCCGCATCGAGCCCCAGTTCTTCGTCGCGCTCGGCCAGCGTCAACACGCCGAACTCCACAAAGTGATTTCCCGAGCCCGACGTGCCGAGTTGTTTCCACGCGGTATCTTTCCGCTCGCGCGTGATTCGCGAGACGCTCCAATCGGCGTCCATCACTTCGTGCGCTTGCTTCGGCTTGTGCTCGCAACCCACTCCGAACCGCGTTCCTTTCTCAATCGCCACGCGAAACGGCTCGCGCCGCTCCGCGAGCGATTCCACCGGCACGTCGAGCACTGACAGCTTCATCCGGCACGCGATGTCGACCCCGACTGCGTAAGGAATGACGGCATTCTCGCACGCTAATACGCCGCCAATCGGCAAACCATAGCCGACGTGCGCATCAGGCATCAGCGCTGCACCCACGGCAGACGGCACGCGACACGCATCCCGCATTTGCGCGTGGGCCGCCGGATCAATTTCATCGCCCCAGGTCCGATACGAGATCGGCTCGCGCAGCTCGATCGGCTCGTAGCCAAGCATCTCGCTCGCGAGCTTCCCCCAGACCGGATCGTTCACGAACGTCTGCGGAGTGCGCACCACGTCCTGCACCAGCTCCTTCGCTCGTTTTCCTTTGAGCCCGAACCCCAAGTCTTGCGACGCGGCGTCACGCAGCGCATCAATCGCCGCGGCCGCAAACTTCGGCGGTACGCCCAGCTTTTGAAGTTGTCGACGATTCATCCCTGATACCCTAACCGATCCCAAATGCCGAAGCGTGAGTGAAGACTAACCACTAAGGCGCGAAGCCACGAAGATTCTCACGAAGAATGAATACGCGAGTGAGACAAAGCATGAATTAGAAATTGCACTCCACTTTCAATTCCAATTCAAAGTTAATGAATATTTGCTCGAACTCTTCTTTATCTCTTCGTGTGCCGTTCGCGCCTTAGAGCCTTAGTGGTTAAGCATTCCTGTATTCAGTTCAATGGAACAGAAAATAGTCGCCCCAGCGCGAACCAAGGTTCACCCTGCTGCGTCGTTATTTTCGTGCAGCGCGGTAAAAATTGGCAATCTTAGCCAGATTGAGCTTGCCTTTTTTTCCGCACCTGCGTTTATAATGCAGTTGTAGGTCGTGCCGAACGCAGGCACGACGGGCTGACCCGGCCGCTTGCGGAGCCTCTGGCAGGAGCCGCAGCCGCTAGAACCCAGTAAGGAAGGAGGTGGTCTGTTGAACCATAGTCATATACGCCAGTTGGGTGGTGATTTCCGTTGACCACCGGCGGGTGCCTTCGGAGGCGCCACCACCTGCTTCTGAGCGCCCGCTCATCGACCTCAAAATCGTGAGCCTGCTCTCAAAGCAAAAGAGTTGATCGCAGCCCGGTCGCCCTCGTTGGCGACCGGGCTCTTTTTTTGCGCCCGCCTTTCCTCTCACTCCCATTCCGCCCCTTGAGCAATCCCCCGCAACTCCCGACGATGTAGCCAACCCGTCAATCGCAGCCCCAACGCCCTTCTCTTGAGCCCCGAACCCCAACCCCCTGAACCCTCCCTCATGTCCGACGACCTCGACGCCGCTCTTGAAGCCCAGCAATGGCTCCTTGAAACCAGCCTGCCGCTTGTCTTCGAGGCCTACGACGATGCAGTGAAACGCCAGGTCGACGAGCCGGTGGTGGTGCTTCTCGATTGCGAAGACGCCATCGGCGGCGAGATCGCCCGCAGTTGGCTCGGCGAGGAGACGGTCGAAGATGCGATTCTCCACCAGTCGGACGATGTCGACGAGGAGAGCGAGGCGACGACCGTCTTCGCCGTGGCCTTTTCTTTGGAAGAGTGTCGGGCCGAAGTGCCGGCGGTATTCCCCTACCTGGCGCCCGCCCTGGGGGCGGCCCCGGACGAGGGGTTTTATGCGATTTCCGTTACCAGCGGCGGGGCGTCGATCCTCATTGTTCCGCCGGACGCCCGGGAATAGAGCATGAATGGTGGCTCCCGCCCCCTTCTGTCTTCACCTACCGGCCCCGCATTTTCGGCGACTCCCGCCCCGCGGTTTGGGGTTAAGTCCTTTACCTGTCTATAATAGCGGCTTGGACTTCAGGATATTTCCCCGCGCGGTAGGACTCTCGCCATGGCGGACGCCCCTTCCCTCCCCCCCTCCCACACCGATCACTCCGCAGCCCGTAGGCTCCTTCGTCTCATGACGCTGGTTGTCGTCGTCGCGGTCGGCGCGAGCGAGCTGGCGGCGCCGCATGCCTACGCTCAAGAGCGGGGCGGTCGTGGTCGCGGTCGCGGCGGACCGGGTGGCGGCATGTCGCCCGAAATGATGATTCAAATGCGGGCGGCCCAGATGGGCCAAGGCGGACCGCAGCCCGGCCAGCAACCGCCGGGGGGCGAGCAACCCAAGCCCGCAGGCGAGAAGCCGCCCGAAGGCGAGAAGCCGGCTGAAGATTCCAAGACGATCAAGCGTCCCACCGAAAAGCCGCAAGCCAACGCCGAGGAGCTGAAGGCCGCCCCCGATAAGGATGGCATGGTCCAGTTCACCTTCCGCGGCCAACCGTGGACCGACGTTCTTGAGTGGTTCGCCAGCGTCTCGAAGAAGAGCCTCGATTGGCAAGAACTCCCCGGCGACTTCGTCAACCTGTCGACGCAGCGTCGCTACACGATCGACGAAACCCGCGATCTGCTCAACCGCACGTTGATGGCTCGCGGCTTCACGATGATCTCGCTCGGTGACGTGCTCACGGTGGTGAAGATCGACAAGATCGACCCCAGCATGGTCCGCCGCGTCGAACCCGACGATCTCGACGATCAGCCGCCGCACGATTTCGTCCGCACCCGCTTCCCATTGCCGCCGACGCTGGAGCCTGCCAAAGCGGTCGAAGACCTCAAGGTCGTCCTTAGCCCCACGGCCAAAGTGACGCCGCTGCTCGCTTCGAAGCAGATCCAAGTGATCGACGCCGTCGCTAACCTGCGCGACGTTCGCGACCTGCTCTACGCCGAACAAATGGTCGCCGACAAAGACGTCCGCCCGCGCGTCTTCGGCCCGTTCAAGTATCGCCGCGCCGATTACATCGCCGACCAAGTGATGGTAGTGCTCGGGCTCGACCCCAGCTCGCGCAAGGGGCCGATGGAAATGCAACTGGAGCAGCAAAAGCTCCAGATGGCGATGCAAATGCAGCAGCAGGGCAAAGACGTGAGCAAGATGCTCAAGGAAGATGGGCCGCCGGTGCACATCGCCGTCGACAAACGTCGCAACTTCCTCTTGGTGAATGCCCCGCCGGCTGAGATGGACATCATCGCTCGCAGCATTGAGGAATTCGATGTTCCCGAAAGCGGCGCCGTCGCCGCTGCGGATGCCGCGACCGGCTCCGAGGAACTCACCTTCAAGCGCCACTCGACCGTCAGCATCGACCCCGACGAGGTCGTCGACGCGCTGCAAGATCTCGGCGGCTTGAACCCGCTGACGCAAATGCAGCACGACAATCGCAGCAAGACGATCTTCGCGCTCGCCACGGCTGCCGATCACGCGACGATCGAATCGCTAATCGACAAGCTAGACGGCACCGGGCGCGGCCTGAAAGTGATTTGGCTCAGCCGCCGAACTCGTGCGGATCAGGTTGCCGGCACGATCAAAGCCCTCATGGTCGGCGAGAAGAAAAAGGAAGACAACAGCCGCAGCCGCTACTACTGGTCGCCATGGGATGACAACGGCGGCGGCGATGAAGAGGAGACCGCAGCGTTCCGGATTCAGGCCGACGTCGAAAACAACCGCCTGCTCCTCTGGGCGAACGACGACGAGTACAAAGAAGTTTCTGCCCTGCTAAAGGATCTCGGCGCCGTCGCCGCCGGTGCGGGCAGCAATCCCAACAAGTGGCGCGTCATCGACGCCCGCACGCCGGCCGAGACCAAGGAACTGATCGAGCGCTTGCAGCAAACCTGGTCGGGACAGAACAAGCTTAACATCAACGTCGCTCCCGCAGCGGAGAATGAAGCGGCCCCGCCCGCCGTGAAGCAAGAGCCGGCTGCCGAGCCTGCGCCTAACAAAGACGAAATCACGTCGATTGCCGTTCCGTTCCGCTTCGCGGTGCAAACGGCGGTCGCGCCTCAGTACGTGCCTGCCGCCGAAAGCGGTGAAAAAGCGGTGGAACCGGCGGCTGCTGCCGAGCCAACCGCAGTCGAGGCGACGCCTGCCCCCGACGCTCAAACGACTGCCGTGCAGACGCCGCCAGAGATCAACATCACCGTCACGCCCGACGGCCGCATGATTATCAGCTCCGACGACGTCGCCGCGCTCGACCAACTTGAAGAGTTGATGAGCGAACTCGAACCGCCGAAGCAAGATTTCGAAGTCTTTCCGCTCGCGAATTCGCGCGCGTCACTTGTCTCGCTCAACCTGGAAGAATACTTCGCCGATGAACTGAGCGACGACAAAGACACCGACAGCTTTGGCTGGTGGTGGGACGACAGCAGCGGTAAGGAAGAGGATCCTGCCACGCTCGGGAAGGCTCGGAAGCTCCGCTTTATCTGGGACAGCGATACAAACACGATCATCGCTCAAAACGCGACGGAAGCTCAACTCGAAGTCATCCGCAACCTCATCAAGATCTACGATCAACCGCCGAGCGAGGACTCGGTTACTCGCCGTCGCACCGACGTCGTGCCGATTCGTTACTCGAACGCCCAAGATATTGGCACGGCGATCAAAGAGGTCTATCGCGACCTGCTCAGTTCCAAGGACAAAGAGTTCCAGGCCGGCGGCCGCGAAGGGGACGAAGGCGGTCGCAGCCGCAGCGAGCGGTTCAGCTTTTTCGGCGGCTCAAGTTCAAGCAGCCAGAAGTCGACTCCCATGAAAATGTCGTTCGAAGGCGCCCTCTCGATCGGCGTCGACGAAATCTCCAACTCACTGATCATCTCTGCCGACGACACGATCTGGGAGAATGTTCGCGACCTGGCCGTTTCGCTCGACGAGAAAGCGAAGCCCGATACCGTGGTGCAAGTCCACGAACTTCGCGGCTCGCTCAAGGCGACTGATCTGCAGGCGGTGCTGAACACAGCCCTCGCCCGTCCTTGGCAGGGCAATAAGCCGCCCGAAGGCGCCGCGAGCGGCAGTCGAGGCGGCGGAGAAAGCAGCTCTCGCGGCGGCGACGGCGAACGTCGCAGCGGGGATCGCGGCAGTGATCGCGATCGCGGTAGAGGCGACCGCGGCAGTGATCGTGGCCGCGGCCGCGACTAGGGCGCCGCTTGCCTCTCAATTAGCCCCGGCTCCGCCCGGTGGTAGGCGTCCATGCCGGTGGATGCCGTCGCGCGTTGAGGAAACTGCTGGCACTCGCGTTTACAACGCCAGCGCCCGCTCAATCCGCCGCACGCACCGCTCGCGTCCAAGAATCGCGAGCGTCTCGAACAACCCAAAGCCCACTGCCTTGCCGGTGATCGCCACTCGCACCGCGTGAACGAGATCGCCAATCTTCACGCCCTGACGCTCGACGAATTCTTTTAAATGGGCTTCGAGCGCTGCAGGTTCAAACGGCTCGACGTTCGCAAGCTCTGCGGCGTACGACGTGAGCAGCGGTCGCGCGTTTTCCGGCTTCGTGATCCGCTTCTCGACCGCCGCTGCATCATACGGCAGCGCTTCGTCCGCGACGTAGAACTCCGTGTAGTCGATGACGTCGCCCGCCATCTTCACGCGATCGCCGGCCGCTTCCAGAATCGACGACAAATACGGCCCCGTCTCGCACGGCGGCGGCGAAGCGACCAGTCCAGCCTCTTGCAGGAACGGCAGGCACTTCGCCGTCTTCTGCTTCAGCGGCAACTGCTGCATCGCGCGATCTTGAAACGCGAGCAGCTTTTGCGGATCAAAACTCGCCGGCGCCTTGTTCACGCGCTCCAGCGAGAAGTGTTCGATCATCTCTTCGCGAGTGAATTCCTCGCGCTCGCCGTCGAGCGACCAACCAAGCAGCAGCAAGTAGTTCAGCAGTGCGTCAGGCAGGAACCCGATCCGCTCGTAGAAATCGACGATCACCGGATTAAACGTGTCGGCCGTCGTCGCCAGTCCAAGGCGAGTGGCGATCGAGTTGCCCCGCTCCATCAGCGCCGCGAAGTAGCGATTCTTCAGGTACTTGTCGAGCTTTCGCTTGCTCAGCTTCGTCTTGCTCCCCGGCTCCGCCACGTACGGCAAGTGGGCGTAAGCGGGCAACTCGTACCCGAGCGATAGCGCAATGAACACCTGCCGCGGTGTGTTCGGCAAATGCTCCTCGGCCCGAATGACGTGGCTGATCCGCATCGCTTCGTCGTCGACGACCGACGCGAGGTGGTAGAGGCACGTTCCGTCGGCCCGCTGAATGACGTGATCTTGCTCCGACGCCCACGCAAAGCGCACCTCTCCGCGAATGAGGTCGCTCAGCACGAGCTCCCCCTCGCGAGGCATCTTTAGTCGCACGACGCCCTGCCGACCCTCGGCGACGAATTTCGCCGCGTCGGCTTCAGTCTCGGCCATCCAACGGCGGCTATAAGTAAACTGCCCGCCGGCCGCTTGCGCCGCTTCGCGCTCCGCTTGCAACTCTTCGGTCGTCGCGAAATCGCGATAAGCGTGGCCGCTCGCCAGCAGCTTTTCGACCGCCGCTTGGTACAACTCCCCGCGCTGCGACTGATAGTACGGCCCGAACTCGCCCCCCGCCTCGGGGCCTTCGTCCCACTCCATGCCTAGCCAACGGAAGCCGTTCAAAATCGGCGCCAGCGCCGCGTCGACGTTCCGCTGCTGATCGGTGTCGTCGACCCGCAGCAAGAACTGGCCGCCGTGCTTCCGCGCGAAAAGCCAATTGAACAGGGCCGTCCGCACGCCGCCGATGTGAAGGTAGCCGGTCGGGCTGGGAGCAAATCGAGTTCTGACGGTCATCAATCTCTTTCAACGAGGCGAGCAGGCCGAGGACGGGACAATCGGCCTAGCCTACCAAATCGGCCGCCGCCCCCGCGAGGGCCCGCGCTGCGCGGCCCGCCGCTTTACGCGGCCCGATTCTGCCGCCGCAGCCGCTTCTTGTCGGCCTTCGACAGCTTGCGGTTGTCGTAGCCATCCTCGTCTTCGTCCTCGTCGGACCACTCGTCGTCTTGCGCTTCGACTTGCGGCGCCGCCTTGGCTGCGACGGGCTTCACCGGAGCGGGTGCCGCAGCCGCGGCTGGAGTTGAAGTTGCGACAGCCGCCGGCTTCTTTTCCTTTTCGACGACAGCGGGCTTTTCCGGTGCTACCGGCGGGGCGTGATCGATCAGGCCCTGGACGTCGAGCACCACGTAGCGAGCGAACACCATCGCCGCCGCGAGGCAGAACGTCGCGCCCACGAGCGGCAATGCACTCGCTGCGATGCCGGCCCAAGCGGCGGCTGTCGCCGGCACAAAGCCCAGCACTGCTGCGGTCGCAGCGGCATAGCACGCGGCGCCGGTGAGCAGAATCGCCAGGGTCGATCGTGATTCCTTCACTTCGAGAAGTAGGCGAACAAATATCCAGCCGCCGACTAGCGCGAGCGGAGCCAGCCACCACTCGACGCCGGAAGTCGTCAACGACCAGCCGGTCGCAGCCACGGCGCACTTCACGAACAACCCATGCAGCGGAACGACCGCATTGACGCTCATCGCCAGCGCACCACAGCCAACCCATTTCCATACGCGGTATCGGCCCGCGTAGTCGTCGACGCGATGCCGCCGCAGCGAGTAGGTCAGCTTCGCCAGCATCGCGATCATCAGCATTGCGATCGCTGTCGACCATGCCGTAACGCCGGCCGACATGCCGTCGCGCAGATCGCTGGCTGAAACGCCGGGCAATTTGTTCGCAATCGGGTCGGCGAAATGCGTGATCGCCGCCGCCGCCGCCGCCGTGCCGATGCCGGTCAGAATCGTCGATAGCACCGCCAGCTTACGCCGCGGAATGAGATCGGTCACCTGGGGGTGATTTTCAATGTTGGCTTGTTCGCCGTAGCGCGGCGCATCGGGATCGAACGCCTCGTACGCCGTCGCGCCCGCGGCGCTCCGTACCTCGTCGTTCAACACACGCCGCCGTCGTCCTACCCGCGCCATACTGAATGCCACCGAGCCAAGATGATGTTCGTTGTCAGCACAACACCGCGAGCGAGCGGCTCGACTGCTAGCGGCTGCGCGTCGCCGCGCAGCGCTCCCGTCGTCGAGTCGCTCCACCCATACAATCCGCATCGGCATTTCAACCGCGCTAACTGTGAATTGGTCTGGAAGCCGGGGTCGCGGAGATTGGGCAAGGTGGGCGGTTGTCAATTGTCAGTGGGCAGTGGGTGTCGGCTTCGCGTTCTTCAGCTACTGACAACGGGCCGCCGACCATGGACATTGCGGGAAACTTCCATAAATCGTTTTGAGAACGCACCTTACACGATTTTTCTTGACACCTACTGCCTGGCCAGTAGAATCTCGCTGAGGCGACCTACTGTCTAGCCAGTAGACGCCGCGATCCGCGACCACCGGTCGCGGCTTTGCCGTACCCCGAACCCTAACAACTGAACCCTCGATGCTTCCCCCCACCGACCGTGAACTCGACGCATTGAAGGTCCTTTGGGACCGCGGCGAGGCAACCGTCCGCGACGTGTGCGATGCGATGAACGCCCGCGGCGCCGAGCTCGCCTACACGACCGTTCTCAGCCTGCTCCAGGTGATGGAACAGAAGGGGCTCGTCTCCCATCGCCGCGACGGCAAGGCCTATGTCTACCTGCCGCTCATCAAGCGGACGGAAACGTTCCGCCAAATCGCCGGGGGCTTCCTCGAGCGGGTCTTCGACGGCGCCGTCGACGAGTATCTCGTGCATGCCCTCGAATCTCGGCCGCTTGATGCGAAGCAGCTTGATGAACTTCAGGCGATGATCGATGCGGCGCGCAAGCGGGCGGAAGGAACTGGCGACTGACCGTGACGAGCGGCTGACGACCACCGGTCGCGGCTTTTTGGGATTTCCTGAACCCTCGCACCTGAACCCTCTTCCCTGTGAGTCCACCCATGGCGCTTCTTGCCCCCTGGCTCGCCGACTTTCAGCTTCTCGCTGCCGCTCTTCTCCTCAGCGTGATGCTCGCCATCGCCCTGCTCCGCCAACCGGCGCAGCGGCTCGCCGTCGCGAAGTCGACGCTCGTCGCCCTCGCGGCGCTCGCCTTGCTCTGCGCGATTCCCGGCTGGTCGCTCGTGCATTTGCTGAATGAGCAACCGCCGCCAGCTCCCACCGCGAGCTCGGCCCTGCTTGCCGACTTTGCTCCTGCACCGCACGCTCCCGCGATGCCATCCTTCGAACCTGTCGCCGCGGCGCCATCGCCGGTCGTCACCACGATCGCTGAGCCGCCGACGCCTCCGCCCGCCCAACCAATCAACTGGCCCGCCGCGATCGTCACCCTCTACGCCGGGGGCTGCGCGCTCGTCGCGCTCTGGCTCGCCATCGGCGGCCTCCTCGCCCGGCGCGTGCTCAGCCAAGCAACGCCCGCTCCGCCGGAACTTGAGCAACTCCTCGCCCAAATCACCGGCCCCGTCGCCCACCCGCCGCAGCTCCTCCTCAGCAACCACATCGCCGCCCCCGTCGCCATGGGCCTCCGCCGCCCCGCGATCTTACTGCCCGCCTCCACATTCCCCATTCAGCATTCCGCATTCAACCTTTCACCCGCGCAGCTCCTCCCCATCCTCGCCCACGAATGGGCCCACCTCGAGCACCGCGACCTCCACACCCTCGCCGCGACGCGACTACTGCTGATCCTCCTCTGGCCGCAGCCCCTCTTCTGGCTCCTCCGCCGCACGATCCGCCTCGACCAAGAAACCCTCGCCGACGCCGCCGCCGCTGACCGCGCCGGCCGACTCGACTATGCCCAACAACTCCTCGCCTGGGCCCGCACGGCCAGCACACAACGCCCCCCGCGCCTCGCCGGCGCCGTCGGCCTGTGGGAAGGCCCGTCGCAACTCAAACGCCGCATTGCGGTGCTGCTCAACGAAAAATTCAACGTGATGCGATCGTGCTCGGCCGCTTGGCGCCGCGTCTGCATCGCATCGCTCGCCGTCGCGGCGCTAGCGTTGTCGTTGGTTACGCTGCAACCGACGCCTGTCGTTGGCAATGACGACGCTACGAATGCGAAGCCCGCCGCCGGAACTACAGACAACACTGCAGACAACAAAGCCTCAGCTCCCACTGCCGAGCAGCCAGCCGATTTTACTATCGCTCCTGTTGCGCAATACGAAGAGGCAGGAGTTGCTGAACCCAACACTTATGCAGGCATCTGCGTCGACGAACAGGACAAGCCTTTGCCTGGCGTTGAAGTCTCGCTCTTTGTCTACGGGAATTTCGATGTCGGAAATCCTCCAGCCGAGAACGTCGAGCCCGCGGCCGTCATGAAGACCGATGCCTACGGGAGATTCCGCTTTGAGAACGTCGTCGAACTTGCCGAGAATCACGCTGTCGACGCGGCGAGCAAGCAAGTCGCGGTGATTGCGCAGGCGCCAGGCCGCGCCACCGGCGGTTCGCTCGAAAGCATCTCCTTGGTCGCATCTCGCGGCAAGACGAGCCGACTACCGTTAGTTCCCGCGGCCACCTTCTCAGGTCGCGTGACTGACCTCGCCGGCAACCCGATCGCCGACGCGGTCGTTGCCGCCAATTGGGGCTATCTCATTTCGAACGCAGGGCTGCTGACCCGTACCGACGCCGAGGGGCGCTTCCAACTCAACTCAATGCCCCCCGCCACGCCGGTTGTCCCCGCGTCGGTGATCGTCACCCATCCCGACTATGTCGCTAAGTTCGCCAAGCAAGCGTCGAACTCGACCGAGTTCGACGTGAAGATGCGTCATGGTTCGATCATTGCCGGCCGCGTCGTCTATCAGCCGGCCGACCGCAACGGACCACGCGTCCCCGTCGCCGGGGTCCGAGTCTGGGCCGCGGGGAGCAGACCAGTGGTTGCTAATGACGAGGAAGACGGACAGCGAATCGCCGTCACCGACGCCGACGGCCGCTACGAACTACGCGGACTGGTTGGCGGAACCTACGCCGTCAACGCCTCGGCGCCCGATCGCGTGACGGAGGGCCTGGCGGGCATCGAGGCGGGTGCACAATCGCTGCCGATGGAACCAGGAAGTACTGTCGAAGTCCCCGACATGGTTCTCACCGACGGAGCGATCGTCCGGATGAAACTTATCGACGCGGCGACCGGCAAGCCGCTGCTTACCGCCAAGGGGGCGCGAGCCCATATCACGCCACGCCGAATCGCAGACGTCGAGCGGCCTTATGCATTTCGAATCGCTCGCCCAATCGACGAGCAGGCGGAAACGGAACTTCGCCTCCCCGCCGGTCGGTATTCGTTCTTCACGCTCCTCCCCGCAGTCTCCTCCGGATCGGTTTGGACTTCGGTTTCAGAGAGAATCACCACGTCCAACGGTGAGGCCGAGTTCGTGGATGTCGTGGAAGGAGCGACTGTTGAAATCACCGTGCCGATGAGTTCGTTCTCGCCCGCTGATTACCACAACCCAGTCAGTCCGCCCTCCCCCTCCCTCGATCTCCAAATTCCCAGCCTATCGCCCTACTACGCCCCGCAGCCCACGGGCGTCGGCGTTTCCGGTGTGCCGGTGCCGCTAGGCGCCGTTCCTACAACGCCACCTACAACCATCTCGGCGCCGCAGGCGGGCATTGCTCCGCCGACCGCTGCAACAACTGGCGATCGCGAGCGTCAGGCGAAAGAAGTCGCTGAGCGAGGTTCCGCGCTTGGCAAGCAAGTCACCCCCGGCCCTAACGTCTTCATGGGCTTCTGTATCGACGAAGCCGCTCAACCAATTGCTGGCGTCGACGTCTCGCTCTTCGTCTACAACGGCTCCGCTCAGGAAAGCGTCGAACCGCTCGCCCGCACGCGGACGGGCTCCGACGGCAAATTCGAGTTCAATGAGCCAGTCGACGTTGCAAAGGAATTCCCAAACGGAGTTCCTGAGGAAAATTTCGTCACCGCACCGGTGAAGGTCATCGCTGCAGTCGCGAAGTCGCCGGGCCTCACGACCGAGTTTCAAAACGAAGTTCTCCACCGATTCGTGAAGCGAGGCCAAGGCGCCATGCTGCAGATGAAGCCGGCCGGGAAATTGACCGGCCGAGTGACCGATGGGAAAGGGCAACCAGTCGCCGGCGCCGTCGTCAACACGACGTTAAGCGTCGGCGGTTATGTTCCCGGAGCCAATCTCAGTGCTCGTACCGACGCCGACGGCCGCTACACGATCGATGATCTCCCTCGCTTCGACGCCGACGAGCGAGTCCGAGAACTCGCGGCGGCCCGCGAGCGAAAAGAGCCGTGGGCCATGTTCTCGCCGCCGGGCCCAGCCCTCTCGGTCCAGCACTCTGACTTCGCGACGCGGCGCGTCAACCTTCAGGTAGTTCCAGGCGAGTTAAACCTCGCGCTCCTCCCCGGATCCACCGTCAAAGGGCGAGTTGTCGCCAAGTTGCGAGGGCCTAGCGATGAATCGAAGCCCTTAGCGAACGTCCCCGTGTGGATCATGCGGACCATGCAGCCCATTCGCGATCCCAAAGCAGCGTACACACCAGTCGAGCAGCAGACGACAACCGATGACGATGGCAACTACGCCTTCACGTCGCTTCCCGCCAGCGAGTATGCGGTGACCGCGACGGCGCCAGACCTCACGACCGCTGGCGTTACAGGAGTCGCCGTGGGCGCTGGTCAAACGGCGGCCGCCCCCGACGTGGTGTTGACGCCTGGCGCCATCGTTCGCGTGAAACTCCTCGACGCCGCGAACAAGCAGCCGTTCAAATTCGAGGCGGGCCGTAAGGGATACATTTTGCCCCAACGACTGACGTCCGGCGCTATCGGTGCTCCGCGCATGGACTCGCAGATCTCCGACTTCACTGTCGACGGCGTCGGCGAAGCGCAGCTCGCTCCGGGCCGATACGGGCTGTTCGTGTCGATCCCGGGCGAAGGCCTCGATCCCAATCTCGAGTCGCGGTCGCTCGATGGAAAGTCGACGGTGGCGGAATTTGAAGTCCGCGAAGGCGAAACATTGGAACTCGCCGTTCCGCTAATCGAGTTTCCTCTACAAATGGCATCCGGCGTCGTCGCCGCCGTGGCGCCCGCAGCCACCGACGGCGCTGTCGTCGAAACTCAAGCTTCGCCTCCGCCCGAAACGAGCCATTTTCAGCCATCGACGACGCCCGCAGACGGCGAGCAGCCAGGCGCCGTGCCGCTTAAGCCGCAGTCTGCGACTCCATCCATCGACGACGCTGGGAGTCCGGCGGAAAAAACTCCTTCGGCGGCGTACACCGCCCCGTCGAAAACAACGCACCAAACTGTCGGCATGGGCGAATGGGCGCTCACGCCGCTTGAACCTTCCAAGCACCAACCAAACGCCCTCCAGCTCCACATCGTCGACGAGAGCAACCAACCCCTCGCCGGCGTCGAAGCGACGCTCTACAGCGCGGCGTCTTCCCGTGGCGAAGCGAAGCCGATCAAAACGCTCGTGACCGATGCCGCCGGCAACGCCCTCTTCGCCGACGTCGTACCGGCCGATCAAATCGCCCGCTTCGCAGCGCTCAAAGCCGCCGGCGAGTTCATCGGCGGTTCGCAGGGGACTTACCTCATCGCGTTGAAATATCCCGGGCTGGCGACCGCCCTTCTCTACCAGTCGGCAGGAGAACTAGCGCTCGGCGGAAGCAAGCGGACGATCATGCTACGGCCGGCCGTGAAGCTAAGCGGCCGCGTCACCGATCCAGCAGGAAAACCTGTCGCCGACGCCGTCGTCTCCGCCGGGGCGTTTGCCGGTAGCCGCAGCATTGCAGGAGTGAACGCCGTCGCCACCGACGCCGCTGGCCGATTCGAGTTCGACGATCGCGGCCCATTCAAACGCGCAGCGGCGAATGAAGCGAACCAATTCATGAGTTTGGCTGCAACCGCACACTCGCCTGCTCCTCAGCCAAGCCCAGCCGCAGCCGAAGATCCAACGACAAAGAATGTCTCCGATCTTGTCGTCACGCATCCCAAATTCGCCGTCACACGCATCGAAGGGGGCGACGTTCCCGGTAACGCCGACGTTCAAATGCTTGCCGCGACTTCCATCGTCGGTCGCGTGATCGATCACCAATCAGGAGCGCCTGTCGCGGGCGTGACCGTGCAAGCGCTGGGCGATCCGACCGGTCCGCCTCAAATTGAGAAGGAAGGCAACGTCCTGGCCTATCGGGTTCCCTACTCGCACAGCGCGTCGGTTCGCACCGATGCTCAGGGAAACTATCGATTGGATAACTTGCCTGCGGGAACTTACAACCTCTGGGTCGATTCAGAGAGCACGCCTGGCCGGCCGTTCAAGCACGCGTCGCAAGGAGCGAGCGGCGTCGTGACGACGGCCGGCAATGAGCCGACGCAGGCGCCCGACATGATCGTCGGTCGGCCGGCGACAGTGACGGTGCAACTCGTCGACGCCGAGACGGGCGAGCCGTTGCAACTCGATGGCAACGCCGTCGCCGTCCCGATGGCCTTGCGTGGCAGCGATTACCGCCAGCAGCAAAATCCGCATCAGCGCGTGCCGATTTCAAAGGATGGAACGTTCACGTTCAGTTCTTTGCCGGGCAGGTTCCGCATTGGGGTCGAAGTCGTCGACAAACCGGGAATCTCGTATCAAGTCATCTACCGTTCCGGCGATGATTTCGATCGCTCGGCGGCAGCGATCGACCTCCACTTCGGAGAGAGCGTCTCGACAAAGCTGGCCGTCCGCTCCATGCCGCAGCTCCAGCAATTTCGTGCAGAGCAATCCAAGGCCTACGAGCTCCTGAGGGCGGGAAAGTCGGACGAAGCCATCGCCGCCTTTGACGCCATGGTGGCTGCGCGTCCGAACGACTACGAACCGATTTCCGGGCGATGCTACGCGTACCGAACTTCCGGCCACTACGCCGAGGCGATCGCCGACGCAGAAGAAATGCTCAAACGCTTTCCCGATGATTCTCAAGCCAGATACATCTTGGCGGATCTTCTCGCGATATCGCCGGTGGAAGCGACCCGGGACGGAAAGCGGGCCCTCAAGTATGCGGAAGAACTCGTTGCTATGGCGAAAGCCAATCACGCGGATGCAGCGACCATGGCTCGGTATCTTGGTTTCGTAGCCGCGGCTCATGCTGAATCAGGAGATTTCGCTAAGGCCATTGCCGTACAAGAGGAGGCGATTGAATCAATCCCAAGCTCTGAGAACAAAGGGGTGCGTCAATCGTATGAACGACGCTTGGAACTGTATCGAGCAGGCAAACCGTTTCGCGGCGAGCAGAATGGTCCGGAGGAGCGGAGACCAATGCAAGAGCCGGCCAACCAAGGCGCCGTAAAATCACTGCGTTCAGTACCCCTCGCCACCAAGCCCGTCGAACCGCCGCCCGTTTCGCCAACGCTACAGTCCAGCGTCGGTCACGCTGCTATTCAGTCAGCGGACATTCAGGCGGTGAGCCTCATCGATCGCACCAAACCGTGGAGTTACCCGATGGGAGGGCTTGAGCCCAAGCCTTTGCCACTGGAATTTAAAAGCAGCACGCTCGGCGACGCCGTCAAGTAGGTTGGGCTTTCAGCCCGACAGCGTGCCAAGGGGCGCATCCAGCAAGCCCCGGCTATCGTTTGCTGATCATCCAGACGGCGCTGTCGGGCTAAAAGCCCAACCTACGGCAACCGGCCCCTGCCTTGCCGAACCCCCTCTCCCGCGGGACAATCAACGGTTCGCCGCCAGCACCGCCCCTTTGACCCGTCTCCGGGGTTTCATTCAGCGTCTGCCGCAACGCTCCGACTCATCGCCCTTCCGCCCACTTCCCACCCTCGCCCATCCTCTCGTGCCCCAACTCGAGACGATCACCGCCCCCTTTTTCCCCACGCTCGCCGAACTCGGCGAGTTTCGGCTCGTCGCTGTCGACGATATGCCGGCTGACTACCAGACGCTGCTCGCCCACGACGCCCACATGACGGTCACGGTCGAGGCGTTTCACAATTCCATGGTCGACGTCGCCGTGCTCGACGAACACCGGGAAGGCGATTACTACAGCCGCACCAGCCTGCTCATCTGCCGGCAGAGCCGCAAGATTGTCCAGTTCGGCGTCATGCGAATCGATCTGAGCGGGTTGCCGCAGATTGTGCGTGAGGAGATCGAGTCGCGCGGTACGCCGCTGGGGCGGGTGCTCATTCGCCACAACGTGTTGCGGCATGTAGAATTACATCGCCTATGGCGAATTAAGCCTGGGCGCGAATTGCAGCGGCGGTTGATCTATCAGATCGCTCCCGCCGTCAACCAACCTGCTGGAACGGCGGCGTCGACGAGCGACGATTCGTCGATCAGCGTCTTCAACCTTGCGAAACTGCCAACTCAGAAGTCTCTCGACGCCGAACGACTGTACGGCCGCACGGCCCGCATCGTCGTCGAGGGGCGGCCTGCCGTTGAACTCCTGGAGATCGTGAAAGCATGAGCACGAGCACTCTCGAAAAGTCGCCCGCGGAACTGCATGACTCGTACGACTGCATTGTGATGGGCGCGGGGCCGTCGGGTTCGACCACCGCCACGCTTGTCGCGAAGGCGGGGTTCAAGGTGTTGCTCGTCGAGCGCGAACGCTTCCCGCGTCGCCACGTCGGCGAGTCGCTCATGCCCGACATTTACTTCGTATTCGAGAAGCTCGGCATTCTCGACAAGCTGAAGCAAAGCGGCTACGCGAAGAAAGTCGGCGTCCAGTTCGTGAACCACGCCGGCCGCGAGTCGGCGCCGTTCCTGTTCCGTTGGAACGATCCAAACGAGTGGAGCGAAACGTGGCACATCCCGCGGCCTGAGTTCGATCAGATGCTGTTCGACACGGCCGCCGAGAACGGCGCCGACGCTGCACAGGGCGTGCGCGTGCTCGACGTGCTAATGGGAGGCGAACGAGCGGTTGGCGCCAAGTTGCAGTTCACCGGCGCCGACGGCAAAACAGAAACGCGTGAGATTCGCGCGAAGGTCGTCGTCGACGCCACTGGTCAATCGGCGATTCTGTCGAGCAAGCTCGGCCTCCGCCGTGTGAATCCCGACCTCAAGAAGGCGGCGATTTGGGGCCACTTCAAAGGCGCCAAGCGCGACACCGAGCATGGCGGCGTCTACACGATTGTGCTCCACACCAGCCAGCGAAAGAGTTGGTTCTGGTACATACCTCAGGCCGACGATGTGGTGAGCATCGGCGTCGTGGGCGACAACGAGTACATGCTTAAGGGCCGCGGCACGCCGTCGGAAGTCTTCTTCCAAGAGGTCGCCAAGTGCCCTGCCCTCCAGTGGCGGATGGAAGGCTCGACGCAGGTCGACGAACTCGTCGTCGCTAAGGAATTCTCGTACCTCACCGACCGCTCGGCCGGCGACGGCTGGACCCTCGTCGGCGATGCGTGGGGCTTCATCGATCCTGTCTATTCGTCGGGCGTCTTCTTTGCGCTCAAGTCGGGCGAGCTGGCGTCGGAGTGCATTGTCGACGCCCTCCAAGCGAACGATCCGTCGGCCGAACGGCTTGGTAAGTGGGTTCCCGGGTTCAGCGAGAAGACCAACTGGGTTCGCAAGCTGGTTCACGCGTTCTACTCGGGCGGCTTCCGCGTCGGCAAGTTCGTGAAGGAATTCCCGCACCACCGCGGCGAGCTGACCGACCTGCTGGTTGGCCGGGTGTTCAACGATCGCGTCGGCGGGATTTTTAAGGATCTCGACCCGTTCATGGAACGGATGAAGGACGAGCTGCCGCCGGAAGATCCGAACGCCGAACCAGAAGACGCCGACGTGCCGGCGCTGGCTTAGGAAGAATTTTCAACACAGAGGACACAGAGAGCACAGAGGAATTACGAGCATCAGTTATCGAACGCGAGTGAAGTAAGCAGCGGCGTATCGACCGGAAGTCTTCGCATTTCTCCGTGTCCTCTGTGCTCTCTGTGTTGAAAGTATTCATTCTTCGAACTTCTACTGACGTCCCGCATGCGCATCGCCTACCTCGCCGCCGGCGCCGCCGGCATGTACTGCGGGAGTTGTCTCCACGACAACACGCTGGCTGCTGCGCTGTTGAAGCTGGGCGAGGACGTGATCCTCGCGCCGATCTACACGCCGATTCGGACCGACGAAGTCGACGTCAGCGAACCGCGCGTCTTCTTTGGCGGCATCAACGCCTACTTGCAGCAGAAGTTCCCAATCTTCCGCCGCACGCCGCGGTGGCTCGACGGTTGGCTCGACAACCCGAAGCTGCTCAATCTAGCGACCAAGAACGCCGCGAGCGTTGATGCGTCGAAGCTTGGCGATATGACCGTCTCGATGTTGCGGGGCGAGCTCGGCAACCAGCGGAAGGAACTTGAAAAGCTTGTCGATTGGCTCGTCGACGAAGCGAAGCCCGACGTCGTGCACCTTTCGAATTCGATGATGCTCGGCCTCGCGCGGCTCATCCGCCAGCGCGGCGGGCCGCCGATCGTCTGCTCGCTCTCGGGCGAAGACATCTTTCTCGAAAAGCTGACGCCGCCCCACTACGAGCAAGCCCGACAGCTGATCCGCGAGCGGGCCGCTGACGTCGACGCCTTCGTCGCGCTCAACAATTACTTCGCCGATTTCATGGCGGATTATATGAGCGTGCCGCGCGAGCGGATCGAGGTCATCCCGCACGGCCTCGACCTCGCAGGCCATGGCCAGCGCCAGCCGAGCGCCAATGGCGCCCCGCGGCGGATCGGTTACTTCGCCCGCATTTGCTACGACAAGGGGCTGCACCTCCTTATCGACGCGGCGGAGCGGCTGGCCAAAATCCCCCTCCCTCGCAGGGAGGGGCCAGGGGAGGGATTCCCGACGCATCCATCTTCCACAAGCCCGAACCCGTCGCAGCAACAGCAAACCCCTCACCTGACCTCTCCCCTCGGGGGAGAGGGACCAACGCCCCCATTCGAAATCCACGCTGCCGGCTATCTCGGCGGCGGCGATCGCGCGTACCTCGCCGAGATTGAGCAGCGCGTCGCGCGCGGACCCCTCGCCGGCCGTTTCACCTACCATGGTGAGCTCGACCGCACAGAGAAAATCAAATTCCTCCAGTCACTCCACGTGATGGCCGTGCCGACCGTCTACCGCGAGAGCAAAGGGCTGTCGATTCTTGAAGCGCTGGCCAACGCCGTCCCCGTTGTGCTGCCGGCTCACGGGGCGTTCCCAGAATTGCTCGCCGATACCGGCGGCGGCGTCTTGCATGAACCGCTGAGCCCTGACGATCTGGCGGCGAAGCTGGCGGCTATGCTCGCCGACTCGCAAGCGGCCGCCGGCTTTGGCGAGCGCGGTCGGCAGGCGATCGTCGATCGTTACCAAGCGGAAACGATGGCTCGCCGTACGCTCGAACTCTACCGCCGCCTCGTCGCCTAGCAAGGTCCGCCGAGCGCTCCCAATCAACGTCGGCGATCTGCATCTTTTCTTCACCCCGTCTTCACGCAACCCGCGTACGCTGCTGCGAACTGCTTCCCAGTTAGAAGCAGTCACTCGTAAGCGTGGAGCGGTAATGCGGCGATTCGTTCTGTGGTGTGCGGCAATTCTATGCGTTTCTTCCACGGCCTCGGCCGCCGTCCGTAACTCGTTCATGCTGAACGAAGCGAACGCAGTCACTGGCTCGAAGTTTCTCGAGTCGAACAAGTTCGATACGACGCTGGGCCGCCTGCAAGGCAACGGCCAGAATTGGCTTGAGTTCATCACCGTCCAGGGCGATGAACTCGGCGGCGGCAAGTTCAAGAACACGCTCGATTTGCGCGGCTGGAAGTTCGAGTGGGCCTACGACAAGCAGGATCCCGCCGATCCAAACCAATACGGCTCGGGCACGATCATGTTCACCAACGACCCGCTCTGGGCCGCCGTGCCGGTCGGCACGATGCTGACGATCAACGAGTGGAAGCAGGCGTGGTACCAGCCAGTGAGCGATCTCAACGGCGGCCTCGACCGCATGGGCGGCATCGCCGGCCTGGGGCAGCAGCGCGGCGACGCTTACAACCCCGCCATTCACACGCTCAAAGACTTCTCGACCAACGTCGGTTGGAACCCGCTCGCTAACGGCGGCGGCGGCGCGGCGGGCGACTGGAACATCAACATCTGGGCCGGCGAACGAAACGCTGACAACAGCTTCAAGTATTTCAACTTCAGCGGCAGCGTCGTCGACGGCGATCCGAACAATCCGCTGCCGATCGGCTCCGACGAAGCCGGCCTCTACGCAGTGAACAACGACAGCTGGCAGTGGACGATCAAAGACGCCGCCGGCAATGTCGTTCAAGGGCCCCTCGGCGAAACCGGCACGGGCGTCACCGCAGTCAGCCCGATCACGGGGCAACCGGTCGCCGCGAATTGGAGCGTCAACTCGCAGGAAATTGTGCGGCTTGAAGGCTTCGCCGTCGGCTCCAACGCCACGCAGCAGAAGTACCTCGATGCGTGGCTGAACAACTACCAAGATGGTTCGTCGAGCTCGTTCGGCGAGCCGAACATCTGGAGCAGCGGCAGCGGCGTGCAAGACCTCTCGCCGTTGCGGAATTGGCTGAAGACCGGCGATGCGAACCTCGACGGCGTCGTCGACGGCAGCGACTTTCTCGCTTGGCAGCGGGGCTTCGGCAAGGCCCAACCTTCGCTTACGGACGGTGATTTGAACGGCGACGGCGTCGTGGATGGGACCGACCTCGCCGTGTGGCGCGGCGCGTTTGGCGCTGCGGGAACTGTCGCAGTGGCTGCGGTGCCGGAATGCAGCACGGCCTGCTTGGCCGCGATGGCCGCTGTTGGGTTTATTCGTCGCCGCCGTCATCAATAGCCGCACCAAACGGCTCGCTCTGAACACTTACAGGAAAATTCTCGCTCGATGCGTACTCGCAATTATCTTCGCGGCGTGGCTGGATTCACGCTCGTCGAACTTTTGGTAGTGATCGCCATCATCGGCGTTTTGGTCGCGCTATTGCTGCCGGCGGTACAGGCGGCCCGAGAAGCTGCGAGGCGGGGGCAGTGCCTCAACAACATGAAGCAGATGGGGCTTTCGCTGCTCAACTACGAGAGCGCCCGGGGCGCATTCCCGCGCGGACGGTGGAACGTCAATCCTGCCGATACGAGCAAGCACGACGTTGCCGACCGCACGTCCACGAAGAGCAACGACCACTCGTGGCAAGCGGTCGCCCTGCCCTATGCCGAGCAGGCGGGTATTGCCCAGCAATACGATCTGAAGAAGGCTTGGTTTCACGCCGATAATCGCGCGGCCGTGAGCGCACCAATCTCCTTCTTCCGTTGCCCCAGCGTGCCTGAAGGCGATCGATTTGACGCCAACTTTACCTCTGTTCTCAAGCCGGCGGCGGGCGACTACGGTTGCACCAACGGAGTTCGAGCGACTGCGTGGAACTCTGCCCAGCCCTCGCTCGGGCCTTACCCTGGCGACCTCGACGGCATGGATGACAACAGCGATCGCGTGATCGGCGTGCTGACCAAAGTCCTCACGCGTCCTCCCTGCCGTTTGAAGGAGATCACCGACGGGACTTCGAATACGCTGCTAATCTCTGAAGGAGCCGGCAAGCCCGACCTCTACACCAAGGGGCAACGTGGCGACTCGAAAGGGAATCTGACGTCGGTCGCCGAAGGCGTCGGTTGGGCTGATCCCGACAACGGCTTCACCGTGAACAACAACGCGCAGTTCATCAATTACACTAACCTCACCGAGATCTACAGCTTCCACGTCGGCGGGGCGCCTTTTTGCTTCGCCGATGGGCACGTGACGATGATTGGCCAAGAGGTGGAGATGGGCGTGGGGATTGCGCTGCTGACGCGGGCAGGGGACGAGATCCTGCCGGCGGCGTTCTAAAACAAAACCCTGAGGTCCCCTCCCCTTGAGGGGGAGGGTTAGGGAGGGGTGACGGCAGCGGGTACCAGGGCTCCACCCCCTCCCCAGCCCTCCCCTCAAGGGGGAGGGAGCCACAAAATTCATCGCGGTAGCGCGGTCGCTTGAGTAAGCTTCTCTGCAGGAAGCCTCGCCATTCCGGTAGATGCTCCGGCGGGTCGTTGACCCGCGGCTACTGGCGTTCGAGTCGGCCGTCGTTGAGGGTGTGGCGTTGTTGCAGGCGTGCTGCCAAGGGCTCGCTGTGGGTGACGGCGACTAAGATCGCGTTCCGCTCGGCTTGGAGTTCCAGCAGCAGATCGACGATCGCATCGGCGGTGTGGCGGTCGAGGTTGCCGGTCGGTTCGTCGGCAAGCAGGAGCGTCGGTTCACGCAACAGGGCTCGAGCGATGGCGGCGCGTTGGCGTTCGCCGCCGGAGAGTTGGGCCGGCCGATGGTGACGCCGCTCCGCAAGGCCGACGCGATCGAGCAGTTGCTCCGCCCGCTCCACATCGGCTGAGCCTGCCGCGCCATCAGCGAGCATCGGCACCAGGACGTTCTCCAGCACCGAGCACTGCGGCAGCAGGTGGTGGTCCTGAAAGATGAAGCCGACCTGCCGGCTGCGGAACTTCGCCAGTTCCGGCTCGCTGAGGCTGAACGGCGCCGCGCCGCCGAGTTCGTATGTTCCGGTCGAGGGCGTTTCGAGCGTGCCGAGGATCGACAGCAGCGTGCTCTTGCCCGAGCCGCTGGGGCCGACGATCGCGGCTGACTCGCCCCGCTCCAACTGCAGCGTCGCCTCGCGCAAGACGACGAGCTCGCCGTCGGCGATGGGGTACGACTTCGCGAGCGATGAAGCGTTGAGCGTGGGCATGGCCGCATTGTAGCGAGTGCCGGCGGCCGCCACACAAAGCGTCGGTTTAATCTACATCGCGTACTTGCGGAGCCCGTCGGCGATCTCCGCCGGGATCGGCCGCGAGACGGGCGGCTGCCCATGGACCACGCGGCAACAGACGCTCGTCATCTTGCCGATGGCAAGCAGCGTCCCCGCGCGAGTAAAGCGGAACTCATAGCTGATGCTCTTCGTCCCGATGCGAGTGACCGAGACGGCAATATCAAGAATCTCCTCGCAGCGGGCCGGCGACGAGTAGTCGCACGCGGCGCTCACGCGGGGGAAGCTGATCAGCTCGCCGTCGACCTCGGTGTGCAGGCTCAGCCCGAGCGAGCGATAGAGTTCATGCTCCGCCGACTCCATGTAGATGAAGAAGGAGGCGAAGTGCATGATGCCGGCCATGTCGGTGTCGTGGAATTCAACCAGACGCGACGTGTGGAACGGCTCGGGCATGGAGGAGGTGATCGGTGATCGGGGACTGGTGATCGGAAACGCGAACCGCTCGAACGAAGCGCACGTCATCACCCGGCTAGCCACCGAGATTCGATGATTGGCGATCGGTAAGAGAAGCCGATGGCTTCGATCTTTACCGATCACCGATCACCAGTAACCGATCACTAGCTTGCTAGCCGCCGATGTACGGCATCAGACCCATGAAGCGGGCCCGCTTGATCGCCTTCGCGACGGCGTGCTGGCTCGACGCGTGGCAACCGGTCTTGCGGCGGCTGACGATGCGGCCGTGACGGTTGGTCAGCTTGCTCAGCAGGTCAAGATCCTTGTAGTCGATGAACATCGGCCGGGGGCGGACGCCGTCCACGCAGACGGGGTCCTTCTTGACGACGCGGCGGGTCGAGGTCGGTTTGCGCTCGGGAATCATAGCAGAACGGTATACGGTGAATCGATGGTGCTAGCCGTACGTTTGGCCAGCAGAGCCCTGTATTGTAGCGAGGGGCCCCGGGGACGCAAGATGCGTTGTGGGGGCGGGTTGCGTTGATTTTTCGGACGGATGGCGCGTGGGGGCGGCGTGGTTTAAGTGCCGCTCCGGCGGGGGCGTTGCCCCGCGGCTACTTAGGCGACCCGTTCGAAGGGGAGGTGGAGCCAGGTTTCCTCGGAGGGCGAGGTGGCTGGCAGGCGGTACTCGTACTCCACCACCATGCGGGTTAATTCGGCAACCGAGTCGGCTTGCATCACGTCGAAAATCCGCCGGCGGCGGTTTTCGATGGTTCGCAGGCTCACGTCGAGCCGCTTGGCCATGGTGCGGTTCTTGGAACCTTCCATGATCAACTTCAGGACTTCGCGATCTTGCGGCGAGAGACGCTTAAACCGCTCTTCCAGCTCCTGCTGGCGGCGGTGGCGGCTAACCTCGCTAACGCTGCGCGAAACGCCCTCTTGGATGAAGCCCCACAGCTCGTCGTCGCGGAACGGCTTGTCGAGCACTGCGACTGCCCCGCGGCGCAGGGCTCGGACGGTGGTCGAGGTTTCGGCGTAGGCGGTGATGATGATCACCGGCAGGGTCGAGGAACGCTCGTTGAGACGCTGGAGGAGCTCCATGCCGTCGACGCCGCTCATCCGCAGGTCGGTGATGACGCAGCCGACCTGATAGTCGTCGAGCTCTTGGAGAGCTTCGAGGAAATCGCGCGGGTTCTGGAACGTCCGGACTTCGTAGTTAAACGTCCGGACCAGCTCAGAGACGGCTCGCCCGGCTTGGGCGTCGTCGTCAATCACAAATACAATCGGTTCTGACATTTCTGGGACAGGTTGGGCCTGGCTCCGGGATTCGAGCAACTGGGCCAACTCGGCGCCATCGCGGCGTGAGCGACGGCTGGTAGTGGGCGGGAGGGACATGGGAGGCCCCTTGGGTTGATGCAGGCAGCCAAGAAAGACGACCGCTGCGGACGCCATTGACTAATCCAATAATACATGCCTCGGCTAGCAGGCGTATCAGCAGAAACCGTCGTTTCCGTGCGGCTTGCCGCAGAGAACGCGCTGCTCCCCGAAACGACCGGTCGACTCGATCGACTCGCCGCTAACGCTCGGCTTCCGCTAATCGCCGCAAACGCGAGCCTCAGCCTCCGGCAGGCGGCTTCTTCTCGCCCTCGATCGCGACCACCATCCGCACGAGTTCCGCCAGCGAATCAGCGCCCATTTTTTGGAAGACATTTTGGCGATGGAGCTCGACGGTTCGCAGGCTCACGTCCATGCGGCGCGCGATCACCTTGTTGGCTTCGCCCGCGGCGACGTGCGACAGGACGTCCCGTTCTTTCGCGGTGAGGCTGTCGAAGCGAGCTTGAATCTCGCCGATGTTCGCCTGCTCCGAGCGGGCGGCGCGATCGGCCGCGAGGCCGTCGCGGATCGCTTCCCACAGTTCGTCATCGCGGCAGGGCTTTTCAAGCAGCGTGAGGGCGCCGTTCTTCATGGCGCGGACCGTGCCGGGGGTCGTCGCGAAGCCGGTGAGGACGACGACGGAGATGTCGACGCCGCGGCGAATGAGCTCTTCCTGCAATTCGAGCCCGCTCATGCCGATCATACGGACGTCGGTGACCAGGCACGCCGGGCGGCGGCCGTCGTAACCGCTGAGAAACTCCTCAGCGGAGTTGAACCCGATGGTGGCGACGCCCATCGCTTCGATGAGCGTCGTCACCGCTTTGCGGGCTTGTGCGTCGTCGTCGACGACGTATACCGTTGGTTGATCTTCGCTCACGGACGTTCTCCCGAAATAGGCAACGTGAGAATAAAGGTCATGCCGGGGCCGTCGGCGTTGCGTTCAGCCCAGAGATCGCCGCCATGGGCTTCAGCGATGCTTTTGCACAGGACAAGCCCCATGCCCATGCCCTCTTGCTTGGTCGTGAAGAAGGCTTCGAAGAGGCGCGTCATCCCCTCGTCGTCGACGCCGCTGCCGGCGTCGGAGACGGAGATCGCGAGCTCTTTCCCTTCCGTCTTGGTGCGGACGTGGATGATTCGTTCGTTCTGAGGAGTTTGCTCCATCGCCTCGCAGGCGTTGATGAGCAGATTCACCACCAGCTGTTCTAGTTGAATACGATCGCCCAGGATCGTCGGCGAGTCGTCCGTCAGTTCCAGGCGGACCACCGCTCCGGTGCGGCGGATGACGTAGCCCGCCAACTCGGTTGCTTCTTTGACGATGCAGTTGATCTGAAACGCCTCGAGTTCGAACGGTTGCGCCTTCGTAAACTCCCGGAGGCGACGGATGATGCCGACGGTGCGCGTGATTGCCTGCGAAATCTCCTCGGCGCACTCGATGGCCTTCTCGACTTTGCCGGGCCCGCCGGTTTGTAGGTTGCGGCGGGCGGCTTCGGCGAAGGTCTTGGCCGCGTGGAGCGGCTGATTGATTTCGTGGGCGATGCCGGCGACCATTTCGCCCATCGTCGCCAATCGCGAGAGGTGCGCGAGGTGGGCTTCCTTCTGACGCAGCAGGTCGGCGGCGGCTTTCAGCGCCGTGACGTCGCGGCCGACCGATTGATATTCGGCGATCTCGCCGTCGGGACTGAACTTGGCGCGGGTGTTCCACTGCACCCAAGGCCAGCTGCCGTCGCGTCGCGCGACGCGGATTTCGTAATTGACCGAAGGATTCTGCGGAGTGATCGAATCGAGCGCGGCGTGGAAAATGCTTTGCGTATCGGGGTGGATCTGCGGCACGAAGCTCGTGCCGACGAGTTCGGCCGCCGTAACGCTGTGAAATCGGCAGAAGGCTTCGTTGACGAAGGTTCGTACCCCGCTTGGCTTCCAGCGCACGATAAAGTCGTTGAGCGTTTCGATGACGTCGCGGTAGCGGGCTTCGTTGGCGCGCAGTTCCTCGTTGATCGAGGTGAGCTCGCCGGTGCGGAAGGCGACGTGCCGTTCGAGGTCTTCGTTCGATTTGCGGATCCGCCGATCGATCGCGTCGGCCTCGGTGACGTCCTTGCTGATGCCTTCGATCGACTTGATCCGGCCGTCAACGCCGAAGACGGGCCACTCGTCGATTTCCATCACGCGGACGGCGCCGTTGTGGTGACGAACTTCGATCCGTTCCGTGTGAACCGCTCGCCGCCCTGCTTCGATGTCCTGGATGAACTGATCGACCATTGCGTGCCCGGCGGCAGGGTCGGCAAACGTATCGCGGGCGTAAACCCCGATCATCTGCTCAGGTTCGTAGCCGAGGACGTTCTTCGTCGACGGGCTGACGTACGTGATGCGGCCTTCGGCGTCGCGGGAGTAGATGATGTAGTCGTTGCGGAGGCCTTCGACGAGTCGGTTGTAGCGCCGCTCGCTGTCTTGCATCGTCAGCACCGCTTGGACGCGGACTGTGAGGTCCTCGGCCATGTAATCGATCGCGGGGCCTTCCTCGCTGGGAGCGGGTTGCTCGCGGAGGATCAGGTAGATCAACTCACCGCTATTCTTCCGGCCGATCGATCGCCGGAGGCCGGGCGGATCGTACTGGATGAAGCGGCCGGAGGCGTCGAGGAACTTCGCCAGCAGCGGGTGATCGACGTCGAAGTAATCGTGATAGTCGCGGCCGACGAGCTCGTCGGGGTCGTAGCCCATTTGCTCCTGCACCGACGGCGAAACTGCGAGGAGCCGGTTCTTCGCATCGACGCGGAAAAAGATCCGCTCGCGCTGGAGCACGTCGCACCAGCCGTCGATAAGCGACGCCGGGTCGGCGGCTGCGTCGGTTGTGGATCGCGATGGGGCCACAGGACTTTCAGGTTGAAGAGAGAAGCGTGCGGCGTCTCACCCATTTGGGGAGTGATCGCCGGCGGCAGTCGTTGGTCGATCGAACGGCTGCCACACGCCGCGTGCCTTATTGTGGCGGCTGCCGCTCGCGCGGCAACTCTATTTCTCGGAATCGATCATCAGGCCTGATAAACTGTGCGGCCTGGGAAACGCCCGAGCCAATTTTCGCCACGTCAGTATTGTATCCGGCAGACGAACTCGCCTGCCACGGTGAATTCCTGGCCACCCCCCTCGCGGCGTACGGGCCGCAGGATGACGGCGGGCATCGAGATGCTTTCGATCAAAAACTCCACAGCAAAGTACGCGGCCGACGTGGGGTTTGAGATCGACAGTCCGAGTCCGCCGCAGCTGACGTCGATTGTGTGGGCGGTCGTCAGCGGACCGGCGATGCGGAAGTCGGCCGCCAGGGGCAAGACCGAGACCGGCGTCACGACCGGGTAACGCAACTGGCTGCGCGATTCGCCGGTGCGCGTGACGGCGCTGCGGGTGCATTGCTGAAGTTGCAGCAGGTCTTCGCTCGACAGTTCCGGCTGCTGGTTCGGAGCGGCGAGCGCGGCTCGCTCGATGACGTCCATGTAAAAGGCTTGGCGAACGCCCCCCTGGAACGTCGTGCCCAAACGCTTTTGCGGAGCGGCGAGGTAGAGCGCGTCGCACGTGCGGCAGCGCCAGGGCATCGCGGGATGATCGGGCGTGGGGTGGACGAGGGCGATGCTCGAGCCGCAGGCGCCGCACGAGTCGATACCGTTTCTGCCCTGCCGGCGGTCGATGGCGTACTTCGATTTGGACATGGCGGGCGATCGGCGGCGGCGCGGGTGTCGATGACCGAGGAGCCAAAGTCTAGGCTCGCGGTGGGCGGCGGAATCGCGCGATGTGGCGCCATGCGGAGGGATGGCGAGCGGCGGGGCGATGCAACCCGCAGAACCGGTGCGAGCGCGCGTGCGATTAAAAGCCATTGGCTCTGCCGATGGGCGGAGTGAATGGGCGGCGGATTGGCAGTTCGTCCACCGGCGGAGCCGGTGGCTTTTATGGGTTTGCAAAAAAAGAAGCCGCCGCACAGCAGGTGCTGTGCAACGGCTTCTGTCAGGAGTCTTCGTTCTTATCGCTAGAAACTAGCGCGACCGGCGGCGGAGCGCGGCGATCGCCACGGCGCCGAGGCCGGCGAGCGCGAGCGTCGCTGGTTCAGGAACCAGCGTGAACCGGCCCGGGTTGCCGATGTCGCCGCCGACGCTGGCGACCGAGCCGAAGCTGTCGCCGTTCGCAGCGAATTGCCACTGCAGCACGTTGTTGGCGCCGAGGGCGGCGAGCGACGAGGGAATGCCGCTCTTGTTTTGGGTGCGGATCGAGCCGGCGATGCCTTGGTCGTCGTAGGTGAGGCGATCGACGAGCGTCGTGCCGTTGTAGATGTTCACTTCGTCGGCGCGGCCGAGGTTGGTCGTGTTGCCGCCGAACACTTTCACGCTACCCGGCAGGTTCCACGCGGTGCGGAACGCGGCGTCGGCCGTTTCGGTGACGATGAACGATTCTCCGGCGGCGATCGTGCCGAGCGAGGCGAGCGAGACCTGCCCCGGGGTGCGGGCCGAGTCGGTGTAGCTCCAGCCGGTGAGATCGACGGGCGCCGCGCCCGTGTTGGTAAATTCGATAAATTCGCCGTTGGCGCCGGCGTACATCCACTCGGTGATCTGGATCGCGGCGTCGGCGCGCCCCGTCAACAGGGCCGCGATGGCCAACGTGCAAATGGTTAAAGCCCGCTTCATGAGCATCCCTCTTCGTCGAAGTCCACGATGTGCGCAGTCGCAACGTGCAACCGCCCGGGGGCGATGCTAACGACGGCGAGTGAAGAGCCTGTTAAGGCCGAATGGGGGGGGGATGAAGGCTGAGCCGTAGCGGGCGGCTTACGCGGCCCGTGGAGGCGAGGCGACGCGTGGCCTGTCGTGTCGCATGTCGCTTCGTAGTGTCGTGTTTTGCATTTTTGGCGACATTAAGCGGATGGTGCGGGGATTGCGCAGGATGGGTTTTTTCGTTTGGCGTGAAGTGTCGAGGGGGGCGGCGTCTTGTGGCGGGGCCGGCCCCCGGTTTGAAGAACCGGGGGCTGAGGGTGCCGACGGCTGAGTGGTGGCCGCGACGTTGGGTTCGCGACGCGGAGCGTCAGCGGGTGCGTTCCCACGCGGAGCGTGGGAACGAGAGGCCGGTTGCGGCGCGGCGAAGGACCATTCGTCGGGGGTGCCGAGGCCATAGTTGTGGATGACGGGCGCCGACTTGGCACGTTCGCGGAAGACGATGGGGGTGTCGGCCATCTTTGGTTCGCGCGGGCGGTCCCAGGGGCCGAGGCTCGGGAAGCAGCAGTCGAGAGCGTGTTCGTAGGTTTTGTCGAGGTGCTTGAACAGTTCGCTGCGCGCTTCCTCGGGCGTGTTGGCGAGCGCGGTTTCCATCATTAACCGCAGCGCCTTCGTGACTTTCAGGCCCGAGGCGAGGTCGCCGCGTTTGCGGGCGTAGGTTTCGGGTTTAGTGCGCTCGAGCAGCCAGGCGGCGGCCCGCCAATGCGTTCTCGCGGCTGATTCCATCAGTTTTAAGGGGTCGGGCTTAGAGAGCTTCGCCATGCGCACTTCTTGGTCGAAGTCCTCTTCTTCTCTACGGTAGCGCTGGACTGTGCGAAGCGTCACGCCGACGCCTTGGGCCGCTTCGGCGAGCGAGTAGCTCTTTCTGACTAGCTCGCAGAATTTCACTTTCATTTCTTCGGTGAAGACGCGCTCGCGCTGGCGGATGTATTGGCGTTGCATGGGAAGGTTCTCCTCTGTTTGGAATGTGCGACTGAAGTTGTTGAATCGTTTGATTTGGTTGGTGAGTAGGTGTTTAGGCGAGTAGGTAAGGGGCGCGCTTGGCGCTGCGTGATTGTGTGATGGCGAGCCCCCCGGCTTGTCCGGGGGGGATTCGGTTGGTGGTGCGTTGCGGTCGGCGGTGCTTGGTGCGCTGCGGACGACCCCCTGGATAAACCAGGGGGCTCGCTGGCCGTAATCGCGGCGCTGCGTGCGCGGCGCTGCATGTTGCGATGTGAACTGGCGTTCACGTTAGCAGAATCGGTGGCCTAGTTTCGACAACTAAATTTGGCCGCGCGTTGGTTTTGCAATCTGCGGGATGAAGGGCGCAGCGGTTCGCCCCCGGTTTGAAGAACCGGGGGCTAAGGAAAGTGGATGCGCGGCAGATATTTGGGGATTGACGAGGGGGTGACGCGAACTGAGGTTCGCTCCGGCGGGGGCGTTGCCCCGCGGCTACTGGCGGCGCGGTTGCGGAATAGAAAATAAGAAGGCCGCGGAGCGAGGGGGAATCGCTGCCGCGGCCGGAGGGGGTGTTCGAGATGGTGCGGGCTGGCTTCCGCTGGCGCGGACGCTTCGCTTTCATATGGCGGTGCTTCTATGCTTTAGAAGTCGTACCAGATGCCGCCGCCGATTTTTTGGACGCTGTCGTCGTAGAACGAGAACTGGTCGTCCTTGCCGTTGAAGTATTCCACGCCGACGCGGAACAGGCCGGACGACGGACTGCCGCGCCACGCCCAGCCGCCTTGGATGACGCCGTTGCCGCCGAAGTTGTGTTCTTCACGCAAGTGGGCGTTGAACGCGACGAACGGGGCGCCATGCTTGCCGGTGGCGTAGCCGGGCGCCCAGTCGAAACCTAGCTGGAACTCCCACGGCTTGCCGACGTCGTAGGCGACCGCATACGCGACTTCGCCATAGACGCGGAAGTTTTCAGTGGTGTACATCGAGTGACCCCACACGATGCAGTCGCGACTGTAGTTGAGCCGCGGATAGCCTGGGTGCTTCAGCAAGTACTCGTCGCCGAGGTGCGAGCTGAGATGGTAGTAGGCGATCTTTACCTGGTGGACCGAGTCGCCCCAAGTGATCGGCACGCCGCCGCGGAAATCGTCTGAGTCGACGTCGCGGTTCTGGTCCATGTCGAGGCGGACGAGGCCGGCGCCTTCGAGGCCGAGTTGCCAACCTTCAGGCCGAGCGGTGCCGCTGGTGCCGTAGCGAATGAGGCCGACGTTGCCGCCGAGGGTGAGATCCCACAGCGCGCGCCCATGCTCGCCGTACCAGAAGGAGCGGAGGCGAGATTCTTTTTCGCCGGCGAGATACGAGCGATAGATCAAACCTTGCGGCATCACTTGCCAGGTGTAGGGCTGGCCGCTGACGAGCCCGGTGGTGCCGGAGTAGTAGCCGCCGCCGTCGCGCGGCATGGGGATGTCGGTGTAAGCAGGGAGCGGCTGCCCCATGCCGTTCGTGGCGCCGAGCGAGCCGGCGACGTAGGGATCGTTGAGGCCTGGTTCGTTGACGGGCCCGAGCGGCGGCAACGCTTCCTGACCGCCGGTGAGGACGATCGTGCCGTCGGGCGGCGCGGCTTCTTTGCGGCCGCGGCCGAAGCGTTCAGTGATGAAGCGCGGCTTCCAACCGTCGAACCAGCCTTCGTCGTCGTTGTCGGCGGCGGCGGTTGCCTCGGTGGTTGCAGCGCTTGCCGACGAGGGGGCGTCGGCCAGGCAGTAGGTCGGGGCGAGGCAGAGCCAAGCCGCAACCGCTGCCGTCAGCGGGTGGTGGAGTTTCATCGGATTGTGGGCGCCCTGGGTGGCGCGGTGGGTCGTCGGGCAGCCGAGCTCCGCCCCGAGCCGCGGGAAGGCCTGGGGCGGAGCAATCGGTTCTACCCCTGTTATCGGCGTGCTGAGAGCGTCCGTAACAACGCGAATAACCGCACCAGGGCGGAGAATCGATAAAACTTGGACGCGCGCGTTCTACGTGCGTAAAGGAGTAAAACCTTGCGGGTTGGCGGCGTGCTGGCAGATCGCAACGGTCACGCTATCACGCGCTGGTTTCCGGTTGCGGGGAGCGGCGGCGGTTCGATGGTATGAGGAAAGGCTGTGCCCACCGGAGTTCTGTGGGAGGCGTCTCCGACGCCGATTCCGCTCAACACCGCAGCGCGTCGCGGTGGCTCGAAGCCGCTTCGGGGTCAGAGACCCCTCCCACAAAATGCCGCGGCATCGCTGAAACGGCGAACGTCGTGCTCTCTCTATTACCGTCGGGCGTGCCATGAAGTCGACTCGGATGCAACTGGCGGCGGGGCTGTTGGCGATTTGCGGCCTGGCGGGGGCTGCTGGCGAGGCGGCGGCGCTGACGCCGGTGTGCCCGCCGTTGCCGAGCACCTGCGCCCAGTGGTGGGGGTACGGCTATGGCCCGGGGCATCATGCTCCGATGATCTTCACGCCAGGCGCGGCGTGCGTGAACAGCGGACCGCGGCGTGTAAAGTGGCCGGGCGGGTGCGGGCTCTCTTGCCCCGCCCCGTATGCTCCGATAGGGTGCTACGGTGCTAGCGGCGGTGCGGGCTGCGGCTGCAATGGCGCGGCTGGGTATGGTGATGGCGCGTATGGCGGAGCTTACGGGCCGGCGTATGTGGCGCCGACGCCGACGCCAGCACCGAGTGCGGGGCCGGTCGGTTATATGCAGCCAAGCTTCTCGCAGCAGATGGCGGCGCCGGCGGCGGCGCAGCGAGACGACAACCTGACGTGGCGTTAAGCCGGTTCGTCGCGGTCGCCTAGCGGGAAGAGTTGTGGGAGGGGTCTCCGACCCCGAAGCAGCGTCGCGCTACCGGTGGTCGTTCGTGGTGGTGAGCGTAATCGGCGTCGGAGACGCCTCCCACAGGGGCTAAGGCAGCCACTGGGGATGATTTGGCAGGGCTGCCGGCTCGGCGGGGGAGCTTGGCGGTATGACGCTGTTGTTTATCTATCTCAGCGAGTTGCTGGTTGGGGCGGCGTTCGTCTACGTCGTGTGGAAGTTCATTCAGCGCGGGCGCGCGCAACATCGCTTGATGGCGATGCAGGAGTTCAGCGGTCAACAGGCTGAGCTGGCGCAGCGCTTTCTGGAAGCGGCTTCACTAAGCGGCAAGCCGCGCGGGTTGCGGTGGACCGGGTGCGAGTTGCAGGGAGCGCCGCTGTTTGCCGTGGATACGGCGACAGGGGAACTTGTCGCGCTCGTGGCGGCGACCGTCAGCTTCGCGGCGATCGAAGGGGGCGGGATGGAGGAGGTCGAAGCGGTCGGCAATCTCCGCTCGGCGACCGCGACGTTTGTGTATCGTCGGCACGCGTGGGGCACGGATGGGCGCGTGATTTTTAATTTGGAGCCGGCGGAAGCGCTGGCGAAGTTTGCGGGGGCGCTGCGGGCGGTACCCACATGAAATTGTGTGGTCCCCTCCCCTCGACGGGAGCAACGAGCACGATCGCCAGTGGCGATCGAGCGCAGGCGGTAGTCCGTGTGAAGCACCGGGTTAGGGAGGGGTGATTGCAGCGGGTACCAGGGTTCTACCCCCCTCCCCAGCCCTCCCCTCCAGGGGGAGGGAGCCACAAAATTCAGTAAGAAGGTTGCGCTGCGATGATGCGTCGCGCTCGCACGCTTAGTGGTACTCGGTCTCGATGCGCACCTTATTGCGCAGCGTGCCGAGGCCGGTGACGGAGACTTCGCAGACGTCGCCTGGTTGCAGGAAGATTTGCGGGTCGCGGGCGAAGCCGACGCCAGACGGCGTGCCGGTGTAGATGAGGTCGCCCGGCAGCAGCGTGCAGACGTGCGAGAGGTAGCTCACCAGATAGTCGACCGGGAAGATCAGCTGCCGGGTGTTCGAGTCTTGCATCAACTCGCCGTTGAGCCGCATCGTGATGTCGAGTTGGCCCGGGTCGGCGATCTCGTCGCTCGTGGCGATCCAGGGGCCGAGCGGCGCGAACGAGTCGAACGACTTGCCGAGGAGCCACTGCTTGCCCGGTTTTCCTTTTTGCCAGTCGCGAGCTGAGACGTCGTTGCCGCAGCAGTAGCCGGCGACGTGGGATAGAGCGTCGGCGCGGCTGACGCGATGGGCGCGGGCCCCAATGACGACTACCAGCTCCGCTTCGTAGTCGACCTGGTTCGATTCGGGCGGCAGTTCGATCTCTGCTTCCGGTCCGCGGAGCGTCGTCGGGAACTTGCAGAAGATCACCGGTTCGTCGCCGGCTTGCGCGCCGGTTTCGGCGGCGTGGTCGGCATAGTTGAGGCCGACGCAAATGATCTTCTGCGGATCGAGGATCGGGGCGAGCAGCTTCACCTGATCGAACGGCGTGCAATGCTCGGCGGCGATGGCCCGTTCGACGATCGGCCGCACGTCGGGGCCGGCGGCGAGGATCTCTTTGATCGAACCGGGGAGCGAGGGCTCGTGGGCTTGCAGGTCGACGACCTCGAGGACGCCGGTGGAACCGGTGCGCAGTCCGCCGGCCCGCGGCGCTCCATTTGATTCAAACGTTACAAGCCGCATGATCGTCTCCGAGGCGTGATTCCGAGTCGCTGGTGAAACTGCCAGCCTATCGGTCGTCGTGCGCGGGAACAAGCGGCGGGCGTATGGGGACGGCAAGGCGGCTGCGGAGCGGGTTGTGACGGTTGCAACGGTTCGTGTTCCCCAGCGCCACATGTCGCTTGCACTTCCTGCCGTGCCGGGCATTCTCGCCGTGCGCGATTGCGCAAGAATTGTGTGTCCGCGAAGTTTGCCGGGTGGGGGCGAGTGACCTACGGTTAAGCGGGCCGAAGGTCCTCACCGTGAAGTTTTTGCGCAATCCGACCCTCAGCAGGTCGGCCCACCGTAATTATGCCCGATACCGACCACTCCTCTGTCGATCCGAACGCGACGAACTCGCCGCCGGCGGACATGCGCGCCCTTTCGACGCGGCGGCGGCTGGAGACTGAGTCGCGGGTGGCGGAAATCAGCTCGCTGCTAAGCGCTCTCGAAGAAGCGACGGCGGAAACGAAGCCGGCGCCGCGCAGCGCCAGTAACAACAATAAGAAGACGCCGGTGCCAGCGGCGCCCGCGCCTTCGCGGCCGATTGATCATCACCAAAACTCGCTCGTGCAAGTGCGGCTGGGACTCGCCAGCGGCCTGTACGCGGCGCTGCAGCACAAGCACCCGCCGACGGCGTCGCACAGCTTGCGGGTCGCGCTCGGCTGCAGCACTTGGGCGCTCTACAAGCGGCTCGACGACGAGACCCGCGACGCGATCGAAGCGGCTTCGCTGTTGCACGACGTCGGCAAAGTCTCGATCCCCGACGGCGTGCTCACGAAGACGACGGGTCTTACTCCCGAAGAAGAGGCGATGCTGCAAACGCATTGGGAGGCGGGGGTGCATATCCTCGCTTGCTGTTGCAGTTCGCAGCGCGTGCTCGACGCGGTTCGCTACGCGGGCCGGCGGTTCGACGGGCTAGGCGGCGCCTCGCCGGTGGGCGGCGACGACTTGCCGCTCGAAGCGCGGATGATCGCCATCGTCGATGCGTTCGACCAGATGACGGCCGACCCGCTGCGCGGCGAACTGCTGTCGCGGGAAGCGGCCCTGCACGAATTGTTCGTGGGCGCTGGGACGCAGTTCGATCCGATTCTGGTCAACCAGTTCATCGAGCTGTTGTCGCACGATCAAGAGTTGCTGACGCAGCAAGTCGCTGGACGCTGGCTGAACGAGCTCGGCAAGCGGCAGACCGAATTGCCGTGGTCGCAACTGCCGCCGACGGCAGCCCCAGCGGCGGCTCCGGCAGCGGTGAAAGACAATCGCTCGCTGTTCGAGCAGCAGTTGATCGACTCGATGCACGACGGCGTGATTTTCGTCGACGAGCAGCGGAACATTTTCTTGTGGAGCAAGGGCGCCGAGCGGCTCACGGGCGTGAGCAGTGCGGCGGCGCAAGGTCGGCAGTTCACGCCGAGCTTGCTCGACATGTGCAACACGGCCGGCCGGCGGGTGCGCGACGATGCGTGCCCCGTGGCGCGAGCGATTGCAACGCATGCCCAATTGCGGCAACGGCTCGAAATTTTGGGCCGTCAAGGCGAGCATGTGGCGATCGACCTGCACGCGATTCCGGTCGTGTGCCGCGACGGACACCTGCGCGGGGCGACCGTGCTGCTGCAAGATGCGCAGCCGGAAGTTTCGCTGGAAGAGCGCTGCGAAGCGCTCCATGCGGAAGTCACCAAAGACCCGATGACCAAGGTCGCCAATCGCGCGGAATTCGACCGCATGCTGGCGTTGTTCATCGAAGCGCATGAACAGGCAGGCCTCCCCTGCAGCCTGATCATGGCCGACATCGATCATTTCAAGAGCATCAACGATACGTTCGGCCACCAAGCGGGCGACGAGGCGATTATCACGGTCGCCAACGTGCTGACGCAGGCGTGTCGGTCGGGCGACTTGGTCGCGCGGTACGGCGGCGAAGAGTTTGCCGTGCTGTGCGCCGACTGCACAATGGCCGACGCGGCGGGACGCGCCGAGAACATTCGCAAGCGAGTCGCGGAAGCGAGCTTCACCAGCCTCGGCACGCGGAAGATCACTTCCAGCTTCGGCGTCGCGCAGCTGCAGTCGGGCGACACGCCCGAGACGCTGCTGCGGCGTTCGGACTCCGCGCTGCTGATGGCGAAGGAACAGGGACGCAACCAAGTGGTCCAACTCGGCAGCAAAAAAGAACAACTTCAGGCGCCGAAAAAGAAGTGGTGGGACTTCGGGTTCTTCCGCTCGACGCCGCTCATTGAAACGAAGCTGACGACCGAAGTGCCAATCGACATTGCGATCGAGAAGCTGCGCGGCTTTGTCACCGATCAGCAAGCGAAGATTATTTCGATTCGCGATAACCGCGTGGAAATTGAAATCTCGAGCGACCGCGTCGGGCAGAATCGGCGGAAGGCCGATCGGCCTAGCGCGTATCGCCTGGAGCTGGAGTTCAGCGAAGAGCGGCTCGAGAAGACCAACAGCTTCGGCCTCGCAGCGGGGAGCTACGCTCAGACCGTGATCAACGTTTCGATTCGTCCGAAGAAGCGGCGGAACCGTCGCCGGGACGATCAGATGGAACGGGCGCGGATGGCGCTGCAAAGTTTGAAATCTTACTTGATGGCCAAGGAAGTCGACGCCGACGCGCGTCCGCTGCCGGCCGGGGCGCGCTAAGCGGCCGCGGCGAGGTCATCGTGCAAATAAGTCCGGCGGACATCGCCGGCAATTCGTGGGGAGATGCGAGATGCGTGCAGAAATTCGAGAAACCGCTGAGGGAACAGGCATCGTCGGTTCGCGCCGGGCGCGCGGTCCGATGGCGAGCCCGGTGCGCAGCGACGCGAACATCGACCTGCAGCCGCATGCCGTCGACGCGGCGTTTGCCGACGAGTCGATGCCGATGCTCAAGGAGCGCGGAAGCCGCCGCGACAGTTCGCACACGGCGACGGAGTCGCAGTCGCAGGACGATTTGTTGCTGGAGTCGCTTTCGGCGCAGCTGGAGTTGTTGCACGAGCAGCAGCGCGAGATTCGGCTGTTGCTCGACCAAGCGGGTCGGCGCCGCGTGGATCGCGTGGCGAACTGAGCAGGTTGCGGCCGAGCATTCATTGGCCGAAGGCCTTCAGGATCCGGTGGAGCGGTGTGGAGCTTAGCGGACGTTGAGCAATGATATAGCCCCGAAGGGCGGAATGATGTAGCCGGGGGCGTGAGCCCCCGGTTGCCGCGCACAATGTCATTTGAAGCCCCGGATGGGCGACAGATTTCCAAGCAGCACGAATGGTGTCGCCCCGCCGGGGCTCTGCTCGTAACGGCATCGCTGTCCGGGGGCTTACGCCCCCGGCTACAACATGTCGCCCCTGTCGGGGCTACGTTAGCGCGAGTAGCATTCGGCCAAGTCGCTAGGCCTTCTGCCTAACAGAACATTAATTGCTGACTCAGTTGTCGCTCGGCTAATGGCCGGCAATTGTCAGCCATTAGCCGCTCCGGTATCTTGAGCGTTTCGCCGTCCCCGGATGAACTGGGGCTTGTTTTCGGCGATTGATCGCACGGAACGGGCGTCGCTTTCGACGCAGTCACGATACACGAGGGAGAACAGTCATGGCTTACACGCTTCCCGAGTTGCCCTACCCGAAGAACGCTCTCGAGCCGCACATCGACGCGCTGACGATGGAGATCCACCATGATCGCCATCACGCGACGTACGTCACCAAGCTGAACGAAGCGCTCGCCGGTTCGGACGTGCCGGAGCAATCGATCGAAGACCTCTGCCGCAACATCAACTCGATTCCCGAGAAGATTCGCGGCGCCGTGCGGAATAACGGCGGCGGTCACGCCAACCACTCGCTGTTTTGGTTGATCCTCAGCCCGAACGGCGGCGGCGAGCCGACCGGCGCCCTGGCCGACGCGATCAACGCCGAGCTTGGCGGCTTCGCGAAGACGAAGGAAGCCCTCACGAACGCCGCGATCACGCGGTTCGGCAGCGGCTGGTCGTGGTTGAGCGTCGATAAGAGCGGCAAGCTGCTCGTTGAGAGCACCCCGAACCAAGACAACCCCTATATGGAAGGCCGCACGCCGATCCTGGGGATCGACGTTTGGGAACACGCCTACTACTTGAAGTACCAGAACAAGCGTCCCGATTACCTGGCGGCGATCTTCAACGTCATCGACTGGAAAGCGGTGGGCGAGCGGTACGCGAAGGCGAAGGGTTAATCGCGAGGGCCGGCGTTCGCACGGTTGCGTGCGGGCGGTCTGGCGCTGTTGAAATCGTAAATGCGTCCCTCAGGCGGTTGTCTGGGGGACGCATTTTTGTGCGCTTGGTTGGTGCGCGGCGTTTGATGTTGTGCACGTTGAAGAGATGGTTGAGTGATAGCCCCGAAGGGGCGAAATGATGTAGCCGGGAGCGCAAACCCCCGGTCGCCGTGCACGATGATGATTCGAAGCCCCGGAGGGGCGATAGAATTCCAAACGGCACGAATGGCGTCGCCCCTCCGGGGCTCTGTCAACAATCTCGGAGCTGTCCGGGGGCTTGCGCCCCCGGCTACAACATGCCGCCCCTATCGGGGCTAATGACTTGCGGTGGGATTCATCCAAAACCGGCCGCGGTTATTGCTGTCACCGCTCGCACTTCGACGCGCTCACGAACGCATGCAACTGCCGTTGACGCTCGATGGGCGGCTCCTATAATCGCCCCGCGCTCAGCGAAAGATGCTGGCGCCAGAGAATCGTTGCAAGCGTTAGTTTTTTCCTCATCGCGGCGACCCGCTCGTGCCGAAGGTCCGAGTAGGAGATCGTTGCGCGAGGATGTATCGCGCCGACGCCGTCACCCCGCGACGGCGATACCCACGAATCAAGCAGGGCCAGTCGTTCAAGGATGAACGGCCGAAGCCCGACCAACGAGGCATGGAAGCCATGAAGAAGACCGCTCTCACGCTGAGCCTGTTGGCTTTGACGGCGTCGGGGTCGATCGGCTGCAAATCTGCCCCGAAGATGCCTTGGGCCAAAACGGCCAAGACGAGCGACACGGCTCTCGCCCACGCGGCGCCTGAACTGCCTTCCGACGCGGCGAAGAAAGCGGGAGCCAGCTCCACGCAACTTGCCGCTGGGACGGGTAAGCCGGCCGGCGGCTCGACCGCTGCCGCGAGCGGCGGTTATCCGAGCACCGATGCTCCGACGTTCACGCCTTCGGCGGTCGCTGCGAACGTCGTCCCGTCGATGACGGGCGCGACTGGCGCCACCGGGCCGTACAATCCATCCTCGACGCCAGCGCCGAAGACGCCGGTGGCGAGCACCGTCTCGACCATGCCCGACCGTTATGGCCAAGCCGTTGCCGACGCCGGTGCGGCTGCATCGACGGTCGCGTCGGCTGCGGCGAGCTATTCGCCGACCACGGAACTTGCGAACGCTACGCCCTACGGCGCGCCGCCGTCGGGCGGAGCGAACCTGGCTCCCGTGATGCCGGCTGCGAGCACGCCGGCGCCCTACTCTCCTGCCCCAGTGACGCCGGCGTCGACCGCCTCGGTCGCTTCGACGGCCACTGGATCGTATCGTCCAGGCGGGACGAGCAGCTACTCGGGGATGAACGTGGCGAGCTTGCCGACGTCGCCGACGAGCACGCCGGCGGCAACGACGCCTGCCGCGACTGGCGATGCAGCGGCGACGACCGCTCCGGCGAGCGCGGCGCCTGCGGGTTCAAATCGTTATTGGTAGGCGTGCGAGCATCGATTCGAAGTTGTTGAATGGCGCGCCGATGTTGCGCTTCTAGCCCCGGGCTCCGCCCGGGGGTGGCTAACCATACCGATTGGCGTTGTCTTACGAGAACGACGCCGACCCCCGGGCGGAGCCCGGGGCTAGGGATGTTCAAGCAGTCAAAACAAAAAACTCGCGGACTGGCTTTGACGCTGGCTCGCGAGTTTTGTTGTTTTATCGCTGTTCGAACGTGCTTGTGATGCGGGCCGCTTACCAGCCCATCACCATGTTCGATTCGATCGCCTTCTGCGATTGCTCTAGGTCGGAGCCAGTCTCGTGCATGTAGAGGCGGATCGCGTGGACCTTGTCGCCGCCCGACTTCGACAGGCAGTCGCGGGCCGTGTTGCAGGGATCGTTCTTGCCGCTGAGGCCCAAGGCGCTCTTGGAGATCACCCAGGTGTCGCGGGGACGCTTCGTCAACCGCAGGACGGTGTCGTGCGGGTAAGCGTTGGAAACGACGGCGGACGCTTCGTCGCTGTCGGACGCCCAGGTGATGATGATGTGGCTGTCCGTCTCGACTTCGAATAGCGGCATGGCAAGCTCCTTTCAAGACTAGCGACGCGGTGCGAACATCGCGTGGCGATGGGAATCGTGCCGGCGTCGGCGTATGGGGGATGCGAACGCACCCACTACGGCCTCTCACTGACAATTTAGAACACGGAGACGCGACGAGTCAACTTGCGGGCCGCGTTGCGGGCATTTCGCGGGCGAAAACGAGCGTCAAGCAAACCGCGGCGTGCGCTAGTTCGCGACGTCGAACAGCGACTCGCCTTCGGGAAGGGCGTCGCCTGGAGCCGCGTCGGCCACGTGCGGCCGATGCATCGGCAACTCGAACGGGTGCCGTCGCGCGGCGGACCCGTCGTGCAGGAAGAGCGTCGACACTTCGGCGCGAGCCGCCGCGCGGAGGGCGGCGTCGGCGCGAGCGAGCAACTCTTCGGACGATTCTTCGATCTCGGCTTCGACGACGCCGGCCCAGCTGCGGCGTTCGAGCGAGGCGTCGACCACCTTGAGGATTCGCTCGCCGACGATCAGGCCCCCTTCGAGCGTCGTCCGCGGGAGCAGCACGGCGAACTCTTGCGGCCCGTAGCGGGCGACGAGATCGTTGCCGCGGGCGTATTGTTCGATGAGCCGGGCGGCGCTGATCAACTGCTCGTCGCCGTCTAGTACGGCGGCGTAAGGATCGACGTCGATGCTGCAGAGGACGAGCGAGACTTTCTTTTTGCCTTCGCTCGGCGTCGAGAGGCGGGCTTGCAGGTGTTCGACCAGGGCGCGGCGATTGAGGACGCCCGTTTCGCGATCGACGCGGGCCTCGGCAAACGTCATCAGCCGGCTCTGGTGATCGCGGATTTCATCGCAGGCGACCGACAGCGAACTGGCGAGCGCCATCGTGGGGCCCATGAGTGCGTCGGCTTGAAGGCGGAGGTGCCGCCATTCTGCCGCGGTGGCGCCCTTTTGCATCGCCTCGACCTGGCCCTGGAAGCCCGCAATCGCGGCGAGTTGGCCGTTGGTTTCGGTGCGGAGACGCTGCGCGAGGTGTTCGAGGTCTTTGGCGACGCACTGCGCGCGGGCGAGTTCGATGAGCAGCGTCACCTCGGTCGGCGTCGACTGCGCCTGGCGCGTGCGGCGACCAAACGCGTAGCCCAACAGCGCCACCAGGGCGAGGGCCGTCGCATCGAAGTAGATGTTGTGGTCGGAGAAGAGTTGAGCGAGCGTCATAGCATCCGCCGTTTGCCGGAACGCGCCGCGAACGAATTGTCGGGTCGCGTTTGGGCGTTAATAGCTGTTGCGAGATCCGAAGCCGCGCATGCAGCAAAAGCCTGCGGCGGCGGTGATCCCCAGTAGCAGAAACCACTCCTGCGTATTCAGCGCAAGAATCCAACGCCAGCCATCGTGCAGACTGAGTTTGATCCATTCGCCGATCGAATCGAAGGTGCGCATCTGAGTCCAAGCTCGCGGTCGTGCGGCTCTGTGCATCGGGAAGCCGTTAAGCAAAGATAGGTCGATATGCCGGGGGAAGTGGGCGATTTCGCGTGGGAAACGCGGTGGTTTCGGGGCTCCACGGGCGGAGGCGAGTCTCATGTTAAATATGCGACTTGGTCGTCGCTTATGTGGCCTGCGGGAGCGGAGTAATCGTTACGACCGGAGGTGGTTTAGGGGGTCTCAAGAGAAATGGAACCATGAGACCCCCTCCCCTTGAGGGGAAGGGTTAGGGAGGGGGGACGGCAGTGGGTACCAGGGTTCCACCCCCTCCCCAGCCCAGTGCTACGCACTAACTACCGCCTGCGCTCGATCGCCGCTGGCGATCGTGCTCGTTACTCCCTCAAGGGGGAGGGGGCCAGATGTCTCGATAGGTCGGAGCTGCATCTGCGTGGTGAGCGACCCCCGGGCGGAGCCCGGGGCTAGGGGAGCCGCGTCCTACTCGCAGTGGACGCAGATCCGGGCGCCGGGGTAAGCGTGGGCTTGCTCGAACGCGGCGTCGGCGTCGCTGAGGTTGTAATCGGCGACTAGCAGCGAGGCGAAGGGGAACGCGGCGGCGGGGCCAGCGAGGAAGGCCACCGCCGCTTGCAGATCGCGGGGGTGGTAGTTGTGGACGCCGCGGAGCGTGATCATCCGGCGGACGATTTGCTCGGGATCGATCGGCAGCGAATCGCAATGAGCGACCGAGCCGACGAGGATCGCCGTGCCGCCGGTGCGGACGGCGGCGAGAGCGGTGGCGACCGAGGGGGTGACGCCGGCGAGTTCGAGCACGACGTCGAAGCCGATGCCGCCCGCGGCGGCGCGGAGGGCCTCGACCAGGTCGCTGCGGGCGGCGTCGAACGTCGCGTTCGCGCCGAACGCGACGGCCCGTTCGCGGCAAGCGGCTTGCGGGTCGACGGCGGCGATGTAGCTGGCGCCCGCGGCGCTCGCCATCGCGCAGGCGAATGCCCCCAGCACGCCGGCGCCGAGGACCAGCACACGCTGGCCGGCGATTGGGCCGGCGGCGCGAAGTGCCGAGGCGGCCGTGGCCCCGGCGCAGTTGGCGAGGGCCGCGATCGGCGTCGGCAGCTTCTCTGGGAGTCGCAGCCACGCGGTGTTGCGAACGAGGATGATGTGGTCCGCTAATCCGCCGCCAAGCGGCCGCTTTTCGGTCACCGCTTCGTGGCCGTACTTGTAGAGTTCGACGCACTTCTGCGGCAGGTCGCGCTCGCAAAAGTAGCACGCGCCGCAGCCGACGACGATCGACCAGGTGATGCGGTCGCCGACGCTAGCGGGCGTTCCTGCGAGGTCGACGGGAGCGGCGTCGGGGCCAAAGGCTTCGATGCGGCCGACGATTTCATGACCGAGGATCGCTGGAGTATGGCCGTGGCGGCGGCCGGCGTGGGTGTGGAGATCGCTGCGGCAGATGGTGCAGGCGAGGATGCGGACGAGGAGTTCGCCGGGGCCGAGCGGCGGCGGTTCGACGGCGGCGAGTTCGAAGGGGCGTTGCGGGCCGTGGAAGAGGATGGCTCGGCTCATGGATACTGCCTGGGAGTTCCGCGCTTGATGGAAACGCTCGCGGAGATTTGCCGCTGTCTAAATCTGTGGGAGGCGTCTCCGACGCCGAGTCCGGCTTCCACACCGAGAGGTCATGGGCCTGGAGAGCGGTCTCGGGGTCGGAGACCCCTCCCACAATCTCTACGGACAATTTCTCACTTACCGAGTTCAATCAATGGAGTAACAAAATTAAACAAGCGCTTGATTTCCTGCCGACATCCCCATAAGATGCCATTCAAGCGGTCGTTTAAAACAGTTGTTCTTGCCAGTTTTTGGGTATTCGCCAGTGCCGGACGACATCAAAACCAAGCTGATCGAAACCGCCGGAGCCTCTTTCGCTGAAAGGGGTTACGACGCTGTCGGCATCCGCGAAATCTGCCAAAACGCGGGGGCCAACGTCGCGGCGGTCAACTATCACTTCGGCGACAAGCGGGGCCTCTACCGGGCCTGTTTGGAACACGCCCAGACGTGCCGCGTCGAGGATCTCGACGACGTGAGTTGGCCCGAATCTTACACGGCCACCGACAAACTGCGAGCGTTCATCCGCCGCATGCTCGAGGAAAAGCTGAACTCGCAGCGGCCGGAGTGGCATCAGGAGTTGATGCTGCGGGAACTATCGCGGCCGAGCGAATCGTGCCGCGAGTTTGTCGAAGCGTACATCCGGCCGTCCGCCAAGACGCTCGGCGTGATCATGGCGGAGTTGTTCCCTGGCCGCGAGTGGGATCAGCAGACTTGGATGATTGGGTTCAGCATTGTGGGGCAGGTGCTGTTCTACCAACTACAGCAGCCGGTAATTCGCGTCTTGATGGGCGAGGAAGGTTTTCAGTCGCTCAACGTCGACGTGCTGACCGGGCACATCACGCGGTTTTGTTTGGCGGCGCTGGGGTACGGAGAACCATTGCTGGCGGACGCCCCGCGCGGCGAGCAAGTCAACTGAGAGCGTGCCATGAATTGGGTCGCGTGGAAAATGTTGACGGGAGATCGGGCCAAGTATTTTGGCACCGTCTTCGGCGTGGCGTTTGGCGTGTTGCTCATTTCGCAGCAGACGTCGATCTTCGTCGGCATCATTAAGCGGACGGCGAGCCAAGTGATCGACGTCCGCGAGCCCGACTTTTGGGTGATGGACCCGTACACGCAAAATGCCGACGACATCAAGCCGTTGTCGGAAAGCGATCTCTACCGCGTACGCGGCGTGTCGGGCGTCGAGTGGGCCGTGCCGCTGTACAAGGGACAGACGCGAGCGCGCACCGACACGGGGCACTTTTGGCAATCGATTCTCATTGGCGTCGATGATCAATCGCTGGTCGGCGCGCCGGTGAAGATGTTGCAAGGGAACCTTGCCGATTTGCGGCGGCCCGATTCGGTGATTATCGACGACATCGGCTACGGCTTACTTTGGCCGGGCGAGCCGAAGGTGCTGGGGCGCGAGATCGAGATGAACGATCGTCGCGCGGTCGTCGTCGGCATTTGCGACGTGTCGTCGCCGTTCTTCACGTTCCCGGTCATCTTCACGCGCTACTCGCTCGCGATGAACTATGTGCCGCCGCAGCGGCGGCAGCTTTCTTTCGTCGTCGGCCGCGTGACGCCGGGGGCGGATCAGGCGGCGGTGCTCGACGCGATCGACGAGCAAACCTCGCTGCGAGCGCTCGACAACCACGACTTCCTGTGGATGGTCGTCGGCTACTACCTGCGGAACACCGGCATTCCGGTGAACTTTGGGATCACGATCATGCTCGGGTTCCTCGTCGGCGCCGCGATCGCGGGGCAGACGTTTTACTTGTTCACGCTGGAGAACCTGAAGCAGTTCGGCGCGCTGAAAGCGATGGGGCTGCGCAACGGGCGGCTGATCGCGATGGTGCTGCTGCAGGCGACGATCGTTGGCATCATCGGCTACTGCCTCGGTATTGGGATGACGGCGGCGTTTTTCGAGTTCACGGCCGATTTGAATCCGAATTTGCGCGGGTTGTATTTGCTGCCGGAGATCGCGCTCGGCACGGCGGCGGTGGTGGTGCTGATCGTGTTGCTGGCGAGCGTGATGAGTTTGCGGAAGGTGTTGGTGTTGGAACCGGCGGTGGTGTTTAGAGGGTAAGTGCGGCGTTCGCAGCGAAGAATGTGGGAGAGATCTCCGATCCCGATGCCGCGCTGAGGAGGCGAACTGGTTGGGAGTGGTGAGCGAAATCGGCGTCGGAGACGCCTCCCACAGGGTGCCACTGGCATCTTGCCAGTGAGAAGTGGCGAGCGAGTACCCACTTCCGCACTGGCAAGATGCCAGTGGCACCCATTTAAGAGAGCTTTCTAAGAACGAAACAGGTATGAACAGCACATTGCTCGAATCGCCGATGATTGCCGAAGCCCGCGAAGTGGGCGTGCGCTGCCGCGGCGTCGTAAAGGAGTTTGGCGACGGCGAGACGCGGATTCGCGTGCTGCATGAGATCGACGTCGACGTCCTCACGAGCGAGCTGACGCTGCTCGTCGGGCCGAGTGGTTGCGGCAAGACGACGCTCATTTCGATCATAGCCGGCTTGCTCGATCCGACCGAAGGGGAAGTCGAACTTTTTGGCGAGCTACAATCGGCTCTCCGGGGGCGGCGGCTCGTTGATTTTCGCGCGGCGAACGTCGGGTTCGTGTTCCAGCAGTACAACCTCCTCCCTGCCCTGACGGCGGCGGAAAACGTGTCGGTGCCGCTGCTGATTCAAGGTTGGGCTCGCGCGAAGGCGCTGATCCGTGCGAACGAAGTCCTGGAGCAAGTCGGACTAAGCGACAAATTCCATTCGCGGCCGTCGCAGCTTTCGGGCGGGCAGCAGCAGCGCGTGGCGATCGCGCGGGCGCTGGTGCATGGGCCGCGGCTATTGGTGTGCGACGAGCCGACGGCGGCGCTCGACGCCCACTCGGGGAGGACGGTGATGGAACTGCTCAAACAAGTGGCGGTCGAGCCGGGGCGGTCGGTGATCGTCGTGACGCACGACTCGCGCGTGCTGGAGTATGGCGATCGGACGATTGAAATGGCGGATGGTCGCGTGACGAGCGTGTCGTAGCAATGTGAAGTCGAATGTTTCAATTGTCAGAGGGTGTTCAATGGGCGCCACTGGCATCTTGCCAGTGAGAAGTGCGGAGCGAGTTTCCACTTCAGCACTGGCAAGATGCCAGTGGCACCCCAAGAGTTATTGCATTGATCTAAGTTCGAAACAGTAAAAGGTCGTGCGTCATGGTTCGCAGTTTTGGATTGCCGCTGGTGGCCGTCGCGGCGTTTTCGTACATGGCGTGGCATGTGGCGAGTTCGTCGCAGGCGACGCCGCAGACCGAACCGGTGGTCGAGCCGTCGCGGGCGCCGTTTACTGAGGTCGTCGCGGGCGTGGGGCTGATTGAGCCTCGTTCGGAAAACATTGAGGTCGCGGCGATTACCCCCGGTACGGTCGTCGAGGTGAAGGTGCTCGAGGGCGCCGAGGTCACGGCGGGCGATGTGTTGTTCCGGCTCGACGATCGGCAACTTCAAGCCGAGCTGGCCGTGCAGAAGAGCTTGCTGGCCGAGGCGGAGGCGACGCTTGGCCGTTGGCAGCAAATGCCGCGGCAAGAGGATGTGCCGCCGAGCGAGGCGCGGGTGAAGAAGTTTCAGGCTGATGTTGAGTTGCGGCGCGATCAACTCCACCGCACGCGAACGCTCGTGGCGAAGAACGCGATGGCGGAGCAGGAGCTCGTCGAGCGCGAGCAGGCTTATCAGGCGGCGCAGGCCGAGCTGACGCAATCGCTCGCCGAGGATGCCCGGCTCAAGGCGGGGGCGTGGAAGGCCGACGTCGCCGTGGCGCGGGCGCAGGTCGAGCGGATGGAAGCGCAAGTCGCGCAAGCCCGCGTCGAGATCGATCGGCTGGCGGTGCGGTCGCCAATTGCCGGTCGGGTGCTGAAGGTCGACGTGCGGCCGGGCGAGTACGTCGGCACGCCGCCGGGCAAGCCGCTGGTGGTGCTGGGCGACGTGTCGAAGCTGCACGTGCGGGTCGACATCGACGAGCAAGATCTGCCGCGACTCGAACCGGGGATGCCAGGCGAAGGCTTCGTCCGCGGCGACGCCGATCACCCGCTCAAGCTATCGTTCGTGAGGATCGAACCGTTTACCGAGCCGAAGCGTTCGCTGACGGGTTTCGGCAACGAGCGGATCGACACGCGGGTGCTGCAGGTGATTTACGCCGTCGAGTCGGCGCCGCGCGAGGTGTACGTGGGGCAGCAGATCGACGTGTTCTTGGATAAGTCGAAAGGTCGCGTCGAGACGGCGGCCGTGGGGCGATGATCGCGTAGGGTGGGGGCTTGCACGCACCTTGGACGTGGAGAGGAGATTGCACGCCTCCGTTGGTTTTGAAGAGCGAAGCCATCGCTTCGATGCTTGATCGAACGGCTGAGCGGCGTCAGATTGGTGGCGTGCGAGATGAGTGCGAGCACCCATCCTACGAATCTTGTCACCCATATAATAAATCATGCCGTCAATACGTCTGGTCGAAATTACTGATCAACTTCTTGAAGCGTCGCGCGAATCGCAGGTGGCGCTCGAAGCATACGCGCACGCTGCGCTTGGCTCGATGGCGGCGGAGATTTTGGAGGTCGTCGCCCAGACCGGCGAGTTTCTCAAAGCAAAACCGCGGCCGGCGCCGTGGGGGTGCTATCTTGCCGTCGACGACGCCGTCGCGCAGCTGATCGGCACGTGCGGCTTCAAGGCGGGGCCGACGGCGGATCGGCTGGTCGAGATCGCGTACTACACATTCCCGGCCTACGAAGGACGCGGCTACGCGACGGCGATGGCCGCCGAGCTCAAGCGACTTGGCGCTGGCTGGAATGTGATCGCGCACACGCTGCCGGAGCGGAACGCTTCGTGCCGGGTGTTGGAGAAGAACAGGTTTGCGCTCGCGGGCGAGGTGGTCGACCCGGAGGATGGCCCGGTGTGGCTGTGGACGCTTAAGAAATGAGCGACGCCCACACTCGCGAACTGACGTGCTAGGCAAGTTCTGGTCTCCAGCTCAGCGCCGAACCGAGCATCCGCCAATTGTGTCGTTGACGTGACAGCCGCGACGGCTGATAACGACGACGGCAGTGGTGCGAGCAACATGGCGATTGCGTTCTACTCGGTGGCGGAGCCGTTCGGCGAGTTTTCCAACTTTGCTCCGTACGGGGTCGAGCTCGACGGGCGTTGGTATCCGACGGTCGAGCATTATTTCCAGGCGATGAAGTTTCGCGACGCCGGCCATGCGGAAGCGATTCGGCGCGCGGCGAATCCGAAGCTGGCGAAGCAGCTGGGCCATTCGCGCAGGATTCCGCTGCGCGACGATTGGGAAGCGGCGAAGGTCGAGGTGATGCGGACAGCAGTGCGGAAGAAGTTTGCGACGCACCCGGCTCTCGCGGCGCTCTTGCTGGGAACCGGCGATGCGGAACTGATCGAGGCGGCGCCGTCGGACTATTTTTGGGGGTGTGGCCAACACGGCGGCGGGCAGAATTGGCTTGGCCGGATTCTGATGGAAGTGCGTGCCGAGTTGCGAAGCCAAGCAGAGGGCTAACGACACACTGGGATCGCGGCGCGCCGCTGGCGGCGATCGCTTTTACACGGTTTGAGCGTGACAACTCGCGCCGCGACGATGTGGCTTAATCGCCTCATCGCACGACGCCGGCTTTGGCACGGAAGTCGCAGCCAACTTACGTTCTCGTCTGTTTGCTGGTGCTCGTCGGCCGCTGTGGACGCCGCCCCATTTGAGAGAATTGCTGAGAAGGTTTGGAATCAAGCGGTTTCGTCACCTGATCGTCTGGCGCTCGATGGCACATCGGTTTGGTTGTGTTCGATGCAGCGGAGCGCAGTTGGCGATCAGCTGGACGACAGTAAGTCGTCGGAGTGACGCGACGGCGATTTCTGCATAGGGAACGATTGAAACGACTAGACTGGTTCCACTGGCTGCTAACTCAATTGATTACTTGTGTTTGACGTCTCTCGCAAAGGCGCGAAGGCGCAAAGAAAACGCAAAGAATAGATGAAAGGGGGAGTGCGTGAGTTACGAAAAATTCATTAATTGATTTCTTGGTTCAATTGATTCCCACTGTTCAGTCTTTTGTCTTTCTTGGCGATCCTTTGCGTCTTTGCGGCTTGGCGAGAAACTTACCGCTCAGCCGCCCGAAATAAATTCTCACGCACTCGTAAGTCGTATGATTGAGTAGTGCGTGGCTTGCCTGTTCCTGCTCCCCTCCCCTGCCTGCTCCTCACCCCTATACTCCCACCGATAGTATCATGGCTCTGCGCATCGCTTTCACCGGCGGGCCGCTCGACGGCTCGGTGATGGCGGCCGCCGACGAGCGGCCGTCCTCCAATGTTTGGCTCGATCTGCCCCGCTACGTGTTTCGCGTTACGCGTCACGGGCGCGAGGGGGCGAGTTTCGATATCTACCACCCTGCCGAGCTGCAGTCCGTAAGGCAGTTCGGTCGGCAGCTGCCGCTGCACCAGTACCGGATCAGGTTGCGCGTTATCGCCGACGATTCGACGATTTTGGTGAAGGCGGAGTACGTCGGCCTCACCGGTCGCAGCATTCCGCCGACGCTGCAAGGGATCCGCGAATGGGCCGGCGAGGGGCCGGCGGCGGAGGCGCCGCGGATCTACGAGGCGCCGCCGCTGGACGAGGGAACGGCGTCGGTCGCGGCCCTCGCCGTGCGGAAATTGGCGTGAATCTTGCTCGTTGAGCCTCTGATGAGCGAGACTGTTGGGCGATGGGTTCAGCAGTCGGGGTTCAGGGTTCAGGAGGGCGATGCGAGATGAGTGCGACGACTTATAAGGATCGCGCGGCGATTGCTGCTGCGTTGGAGCGTGCGAAGCGGGAGTTCAGTGCGCAAGAGTTGAGCGTGCTGCAGCGGGCGGTTGAGAGTCTCAGTCGGCACGCGCTCGTGACGCTCAAGGAGATCGCGCCGGGGTCGGAGCCGGACGATACGTGGGTGCCGATCACCGATATCGTCGACAGCGACGATCGGCCCGACGACATGACGGCGGTGAGTGCATCGGCGAGCGAGTTGCAAACGCTCGACCTGGTCGAAATCGAACCGCCGTCGGCGGGGAATGCGGCGCGGATCGACGTGCTGCGATTTCGAGCGACGGAATTGGGGCGGCGGTTTGCGAACGCCGCGTTGTAACGATAGCACCGAAACTCGGGCTTCGTTCTCAACATTTTTCTGCTGCGTCTCCGCGCCTCGCGCGAGTATACTCCCAGTCGCCGTCTCGTCATTGATCGCAGATCTTGGCTATTGGGAGACTTTCGATGCGAACGTTCTGTTTGCTTCTCGTCGGCGTTGCCGTCGGTTGGACTGCGTCTGGGATTGATTGGACGCTTCGCGCCTTCGCCGATGAGGAAGTGAAGGAGGTCGTTCCGCCGCTGCCGCACGACCCGCTCATACCGGAGGCGTCGCTGCCGAAATCGGATAAGTCGCTGCTAGCGGAAGAGCCGACGGCGCCGATCGGCGCGATCCGGACGCGCTTCATCGAGGAGCGGATTGTCGCCGACGCCGACGGGCGGAAACAAATTGTGCGGGAGGAGCGGCTCGTACCGCCGGGTTGCCCGCAGTGCCAGGGGGCTGGCAGCGCGGGGCGGTACCAGGCGACGGCCTACGGAGCGATCGGCGGGCACGGCTGCTACATCGTCGACACGGCTTCGGGGCAGGTATTCCACTCGGCGAATGGACAACCGCCGATCGCGGTTGGGTATCCGCTCACTTCTTACGGACCAGTAGCGGCGCCGATCACGTCACAGGAATCTGCCGAGCGCGTCGAACCTGGAGCGCCGATTCGTTACCCGCAGACCCCGCATCCTGAACCGGCGCTCATGCCGCGCACCACGCCGCCGTCGTATCGCGAACCGGTGGTGCCGCAGCCGCAGGCTCGTGCGGCGGATTGATTTGTTCTTAGCCCCGGGCTCCGCCCGGGGGTGAGTTTCCAACCCGTTGGGCAAACCGGTTCGGCATGGTGAGCGACCCCCGGGCGGAGCCCGGGGCTAGGGTTACGGCGTGCTCGTGACTGCTTCGTCGTCGTACGCGAAGAGGCAGCCGAGGGTGAAGACGTCCATGTCCTGCTGCAGGAAGCGGATGCTGCCGTCGGCAATCATCACCTGGGCGCCGCCCGGGTGGAAGCTATAAGGCGGCGCATCGTACTGGTTCGAGCAGTTGATCGAGCAGAGGTCGACGCCAAACACCGGGCCGTATTTCGTCGGCGCGAGTCCGGCGAGCGCGCGGCCTGCCCATGCGCCGTCGGTGTGCCACCAAATTTCCGCCGTCTGCGTGAACTGCGGGCCGTAGAGGATTCGATCGCCCGTCGATTCGACGACGGTGGCCGTGTGGGACGTGCCGTCGGTAACTAGGCGTAATTCGACCGGCGCGCGGCCGATGACGCCGGGGAGCCAATCTTTGCGTTGCCAACTGGCGAAAACCGGATCGTCGGCAAGGACGCCCTCGACCCCCTTGTAGTCGCTTGTGCCGAAGGTGCGCGTGACGCCTTTGTCGGTTCCTTCGTAGGTCGGTTGGCTGGGCGCCGAGGGGCACTTCAAGATCGAGATCGGGTTGGCGATCACTTGTTGGTTCGAGCCCTCGAGCATGCCGATGGCGGGGTTCCACGATTTTTCGAGCGAGCCTTGCTCCAGGTAGGGAAGCAGGCTGCGGCCCCAGGTGATTTCGTTGTCGCCATTGGGCCAGCTGTGGGGGAAGTAGCCCCGCGCGGCGAGGTGCGACTGGACGGCGAGGCCGACTTGCCGCAGGTTGTTGGCGCACTGGCTACGGCGGCTGGCTTCGCGGGCGGCTTGCACGGCTGGCAGCAAGAGCGCGACAAGAACGCCAATGATGGCGATGACGACTAGGAGCTCGACCAGTGTGAACGCGCGCTGGCGAGTGCGAGACTCGCTGCGAAGGCTCGGTCTGTCGTGCTGGCGCAGGGGCATGCGGAGCTGGATTCGTCGTACGCCGCGGCGGAGGGGAATGCGAATCCCGATTTTACCGCGCGCGGGCGAAAGGCTCCAACGCGATCAGCGGCCACTATTGCGACTGCGGCGGCTATTTCATCGACATCCGTGCCGCGAACGTCGCCGCTTACGCCGCGGATTTAGTCCCGGAGGCACGCCGGCAGGCGGTGCTGTCGGACGTTGTCGAAGCAGTGGAGCGCGGTAAACCGTCGGATGGAGGCCGGGATGCCGACCGCCGTGAAGTGGGGATTGCCGGTGGCTGGGTAGGGTCCGCCGTGGTTCATGGCGGGCGAGACGGCGACGCCGGTCGGCATTTTGTCGTTGAGGAGCCGCCCGACGCGGGGACGTAGGACGTGCGCGAGGGCGTCGTAGTCGGCGTCCTCGGAGCCGTCTTTTGCCGAGTAGATGCAGCCGGTGAGGTTGCCCTCGAGTGCCCGCAGGACTTCGCTCGCTTCGGCGACCGACGCGGCGACGACGAAGAGCGAGGCGTTGCCGAAGGCTTCGGTTTGGAAGGTTTGCGGTTGTCCGAGCCAGTCGCTGGCGGAGACGCGCAGCAACGTGTTGGCGTGCGTGAACGCGGCGGTATCGGCGGCGGAGCCCTCGGCGATGAGCGCGGCCCCCGCGGTGCGAAGCGTGGCGACGCTGGCGTTGAGTGCGGCGACGACGCCCGCGGACATCAGTCGGCCGGCGGGGCGAGCCTGGTATTGCTGCGACACGTCGCGGATGAAGGCTTCGGTCGGTTCGCTCGCGAGCAGCAGGACGATGCCGGGATTGGTGCAGAATTGGCCGCCGCCCATGAGGGCGCTGTCGCAAAACTCGGTGGCGAGTTGCGGGCCGCGCTCCGCGAGGACGCCGGGGAGGATCACGACGGGGTTTGTGCTGGAGAGTTCCAAGAAGATGAGCTTGCCGGCGTCGTCGGCGGCGCGCTTGAGTCGCAGCCCCGATGGCTTGCTGCCGGTGAAGGCCGAGGCGGCGATGCGGTGGTCGGAAACGAGGCGCTCGCCATCTTCTGGCTTCAGGTGATAGAGCAACTGAACCGTGGCGCTCGGTAGGCCGGCGTCGCGGAGCGCTTCGACGGCGAGGACCGCGAGCATGCGGGCTGTTTCGGGGTGGAGGGGGTGGGCCTTCGCGATCACGGGGTTGCCCGCGGCGATGGCGGCGGCGAAATCGCCCCCCGCGACGGCGCCGAACGCAAACGGAAAGTTGCTGGGGCCGAAGACGCACACCGGCCCGATTGGCGCCAGGTACGAGCGAATGTTGGCGGCGGCGTCGATCGTGGGGAGCCGCCAGCCGCCGTCGCGCACCGCTTCGGCAGCGAGACGCAGCTGGTTGATGGTTCGCGGCAATTCGACGTCGCGCAACCGCGGCGTTGTCGGGAGGCCCGATTCCAGGTGGGCTTGCGCGACGAGTTCGTCGGCATGCTCTTGCAGCGACTCGGCATAGCGATCGAAGAAAGCGGCGATGCGATCGCCTGGCGTTTCCCTCAGCACCTCGAAGGCGGCAGCGGCGGCGGTGAGCGCGCGATCGCAATCGTCCCACGTGCTGATGGGGAACTGCGCCGGCAGCGTGTCGCCGGTGAGCGGGTTGACCGCTTGAAACGTTTCAGTACCCGACGAAGGGCGCCAACTGCCGTCTACGAGAATGTCGCGAATCATTGCCGCCCTGCCCTATCTCGATTGATCAAACTAACTTGATTGCGAAATGCTAGGCGCCGCGCCCGTGAAGGCAACGCGGCGTTACTTGGAAGACGCGGCGGCGTCTTCCGCCTGTTGTTTCAACAGGTCTGGCTCGTATGGAACCGTGGCCATGTCGATGCCCTCGAACGGCAAGCGATCTGACAAGATCCTAACTGCGGTCGAGGCTTTGAGCGGAAAACTGCCGCCTGAATCGAACTCGAACTCCACGAACGAGGCCGACCAACCCTTTTCCGGCGCTTCTAGTCGAGCGACGTACGAGCCATCGGCCTCGGGGGTGAGCTCGGTGCTCGTATATGCCTTGCCAATGCTCACGACGCGGAAGTCGCGGGCAGCGGGATTAGTTGCTTGCCACAAACGGGCGGCGCGTGGCGGTTGGTCGCTCACGACGCGGATGGAACCGTCGTCCTCAAACGTCCAGTTCATGGTGGGACGCGGACGGTTGGCGACAATCATCTGGTAGTACGCCATCATGCTCGTGACGGCGTCGAGGCTGGCGTCGACCGAGTGATCGGAGTTCGGCACGTAACGGAGCAGTTTCTCGCCACGGAGGTCGTCGTAGTAGAACTGCGACGAGTCGGGACAGAAGAATTGATCGCCGCTGGCATTGACGATGTATTTCGGAATGGTGACGCGATCGATGTAGTTGTACGGGTCTTCGATTTCATATAGCTGCGTCATCCGCGGGTGGGCCGAACGCTGGAAAATGTTGTGTTTGAAGTAGTTGCCGACGGCAGTCGCCCAGAATCCGTAGGCGGCGGCGTGATGCTGCATCGACTTCCGCAGGTTGAGCACGTCGATCACGATCGGCACGATCGCTTCGACGCGGGGATCGACGGCGGCAATCATCCAGGTGGTCCAACCCCGCTTCGAGGCGCCGGCGACGACGAACTTTTCCAGCTTGTCGCCATGCTCGGCGGACCATTGCTGGAGGCAATCCATCGCGGCGGCGACGCTTTTCACCATCGGCAGCCGCGGCAGCCACGTGGCGTCTCCCGTTTCGAGAAACTGCGCCCAGCCGTAGCCAATGAGGTTGTCTTCGATGCGGGGGACGCCGTCGCCGTGGAAGATGAGCGGCTGATTGGGGACCATGCGAAGTTCGGCGACGACGCTGCCGGTCGATTGGGCGATCGTCTTCATCAGCGGGTTCGCATCCTCGGGAACCGGCCGATCGTTGCCGCCGCCCGCGACGATCAACAGCGCTTTGTCGCTCGTGGTTTTGGCGGGCTTCACGACGACGAGATAGTGCTCCCACACCGTGCGGTTGACTTCCGCAGGGGTGCGCCAGGTTTGCGACGTGAGCTTGATGACGGTGGTTTGGGTCGCGCCGCTGTCGACTTGCTTGGCGACCTCCCACTTGAACGCTGGGTCGGCCGCTTTGACGTAGTCGAGTAGCGGCGAAGGTTTGCTGGACGCGACGGCGTCGTCGGCGCCGGCGCCGGCGCGGGGAGCGAAGCAGAGGAGGCCGAGCGCGATCGCCAGCAAGTACTTCGATGGCATAGAAGATTCCAGGAAGTCGTGAATGCGGTGGAAAGCTGCGTAAGCTGCCATGGATGAGCGGCGAGTCACGTCTGCGATAAGGGCGGCTTGAAAAGGTCGGGCCGGCGATGCATAATTATCATACAAATGTACGGGCGCGGATAGCCTGTTTTTACTCGCCTCGATCATTCCTGCTTTTCCCACCCCTCCTTTCAGTACGGCTAGTACGGCTCGAACTCACCGAGCAGCGTCGATTTCAGCAACGGGAGACAACGACCGCAGCCTTGCGTCGTTCCCGCGCGCTGTCCCCCCCGCGGAGTACTGCAGTATAAAGAAGCCGATGCCATCGCCCGCGGGTCGCCTGCGGGGCTTTTCAACACGGCATTGAGCAGATTCGAGAACGGCCTCACCGCGGAACAGGTTCGACGCAGCGCTTACGGAGACCTTCAGTGACACGATCCGCTCCGAGAATCATTTTATTGAGTCGCCAACCCTGGCTGGTAGTTGCGCTGTGCCTCGCGGCGTTTGCGGGAATGCGCGGCGAGCGGGTGGCGTGCGCCGAGGAAACGGCTCCGCAGACCGCGCCGGCGGAGGCGGTTGCCGGCGAGGGGATTCAGCATGTGCTCGAAACCTACTGCTACGACTGCCACGTCGGCGAGGGGGCGGAAGCGGGCATCGATTTCACGACGCTGGCGACGCCTGCGGGGATCGTGGGCGAACCGACGGCGTGGGTGAAGCCGTTGGAGGCCCTGCGGAGCGGGCTGATGCCGCCGCCCGAGGCCGAGCAGCCGACGGTCGAAGAGCGGAAGGCGTTGATTCAAACGATCGAGCGGTTCCTCGCCAAGAGCGCCGAAAGCAATGCGGGCGACCCGGGCCCAGTCGTCGTGCGGCGGCTCAACAATGTTGAATACGCGAACACGGTGCGGGCGATTACGGGAGTCGCGTCGCTCGATCCGGTGCGAGAGTTTCCGCCGGACGGGGCCGCCGGCGAGGGTTTTATGAACGTCGGCAACGCGCTCGGCATGTCGCCGGCGCTGGCGAGCAAGTATTACGATGCCGCCAAAGGGATTGCCAATCACGCGGTCTTCACGCCGACCGGGATGCGATTCTCACCGGGCGAATCGAGCCTCGACCACACCGACGAGTACATTCGCAAGATTCGCGAATTTTATCAGCGCTTTGCCGACGAAGACTTGAGCGGCGTCACCTTCAGCCCGCAGGCGGTCCATAAGACGCGGGCGGGGATCTTGCCGTTGGAGCGGTACTTTGCCGCAACGCTGGCCGAACGCGACGCGTTGCGATCGGGAGCGAAGACGCTGGAGGAAGTGGCGGCGGCTAACCAGCTTAACGCGAAGTATTTGCAAGCCTTGTGGACGGAACTGAACGCACCGGCGGACGAGCAGAACGTCATCCTCACCGACGTGCGGCAGCACTGGAACGCGGCGGCCGCGGGCGACGCGCAGCGGGTGGCCGACCGGGTGCGGGCCTGGCAGCGAGCGCTGTGGAAGTTCAATCCGATTGGCCGCATCGGTCAAACGAACGCCCCGACGATGTGGCAAGAGCCGGTGACGCCGATTATTGGCCGGCATGAACTGCGGACGCCGCTCGGCGCCGAAGCGACTGCCGAGGACCGCAAAATTTACCTGGCGGCGACGAGCGCCGACGGCAAGCCGGCATCGGTCGTGTGGCGGCGGCCGCGGCTCGTGCGCGCCGGCCGGCCGGAGATTTTGCTGCGGGATGCGTGGCGGATGGACGAGTTGTATCGCCGCGAGCGGGAGTCGATCTTCTCGCAAACGGGGGCGTGCCTCGAGGCGGTCGATGAGCTTGGTGGGACGGAGGATGCGGCCGCGGTCGCGGAGGTTGCCGGCAAGCATGGCATCTCGCCGGTGTCGCTCGTTGCTTGGCGGCAGTTCCTGGGCGAAACACCCGGTGCAACGCCTTACTTGGGCGAAGTGATTCCGACGCGGATTGAGATGATCAGCACGTATGGCTTCGTCAAAGGCTGGGTGACCCCCGACGGCGTTTCGGTGTTGGCGAACTCGTCTGATGAAACGGCCCACACGCCGGCGACCTATCCGCCGCACAGCGTCGTCGTGCATCCCGCGCCGACGAAGCGCGTGCTTGTCGTTTGGCGAAGCCCAGTCGACGGCGAGGCGAAGGTTTCGGCGTCGGTGCAAGACACCCACCCCGGCTGCGGCAACGGCATCGACTGGACGCTGGAGCTTCGCCGCGGCAAGACGAAGCAGATTCTCAGTTCCGGGATTTCCAACGGAGACCAGCTTGCCGATTTGAGCTACCCAGCTGGTTTGCGGCTGCGGAAGGGGGACGCGATCGTGCTGGCCGTGGGACCGCGCGACGGAGAGTTCACGTGCGATTCGACCGAGGTCCATTTCACCATCGAAAGCGGCGAGCAGCGTTGGAATCTCACCGACGAGATTCAGGCCGACGTGCTGAAGGAGAACCCGCGGGCGGATCTCTACGGTAACGCGAACGTGTGGCAATTTGCGTTTGAGTCGACCGCCGATCGATCGTTGTCGCCGATTCCCGCCGATTCGGCGCTAGCCCGCTGGGAACTTTCCGCCGATGCGGCGGAGCGAAAGCAGCTGGCGGCGGAACTGCAGCAACTGCTCTCAGCTTCGGCGCCAGCGGCTGGCGATAGCCCCAACGAGCGGCTGCGGGCCGTGCTGAACAACGAGGAAGAGTCGTTGCTGACGGGGCTGCTGTCGCAGGCCGCCGCGACGCCGGGCGGGCAAGCCGCGGCCTACGATGCGGCGCTCGGCGTTGATGTGTCGTTGTTCGGGAAGACGCCCGAAGGCGGCCAGATCGGGCAGGAAAGCCTCGGCGGCAAGACGGGGCAAATCATCGAGATTCAGCTGCCGAAGACGGTGGCCGCGGGTTCGGAGTTTGCCGTCGATGCGGAGTTGGCCGAGGCGAGTGCGAACTCAACGGTGCAGTTCCAGGCGACGACGACGCGCCCGCCGGACACCGCGGCGTTTCCGGAGATTCCGTTCGTCACGCTTCCCGAGAGCCAATCGCGGCAAGAGCTGGAGGCGATGTGCGGGGAGTTCCGCGAGCTATTCCCGGTGGCGCTTTGTTATTTGCAAGTCGTCCCCGTCGACGAAGTGATCTCGATGGTCCTGCACTACCGGGAGGACTCGCCGCTCGTGCGGCTGATGCTGAACGACGCGGAGAAGGAAGAGCTGAATCGCTTGTGGGTGGAACTGGCGTTTGTCAGCCACGAACCAGAAGAAACAATGATCGCCTTCGAGCAAATGCTGGAGTACGCCACCCAAGTGGAACCGGAGCGCGTGAAGCATATTGAGTCGATGCGCGGGACGTTGAATCAGCGGATCGAGGACTTTCATGCGCAGCAACGGGGAGGCGAGCCGTTGCAACTCGACGCTATCGTCGACTGGGCGGCGTCGGCGTACCGGCGGCCGTTGAGCGAGGCCGAGGTCGCGCAATTGCGGACGCTGTATGCCGATCTGCGGGCCGAGGAGCTGGCTCACGAAGAGGCGCTGCGGCTGCTGATCGCGCGAGTATTGATCTCGCCGAATTTCCTCTACCGCGTCGAAGCGGCGCCGGCGGAGGGTCTATCAGGGACGATCAGCGACGCGCAGTTGGCCAACCGGCTAAGCTACTTCCTGTGGTCAGGCCCGCCCGACGCCCAATTGCACGAGGCGGCTCGCACGAACAGCTTGAGCCAGCGCGAGGAACTGCTGGGGCAAACGCGACGCATGCTCGCGGACGCCCGTGTAAGGCAGCTGGCGACGGAGTTCGGCTGCCAGTGGCTGAACATTCACGGGTTCGACAAGTTGGACGAGAAAAACGAGCGGCTCTTCCCGACCTTTGCTGAGGTGCGGGAGCCGATGTATGAGGAAGCGATTCAGCTCTTCACCGACCTATTCCAGAACAATCGGTCGATGGTGGAATTGCTCGACAGCGATCATACGTTCCTCAACGCCGAACTGGCGGCGCATTACGGCATTCCGGGCGTCGAAGGCGAGGCTTGGCGGCGCGTCGACGGCGTGCGGGCCTATGGCCGCGGCGGCGTGCTGGGGCTGGGCGCTGTGCTTGCCAAGCAATCGGGCGCATCGCGAACGAGCCCGGTGCTGCGGGGCAACTGGCTGACGAGCGTCGTGCTGGACGAGGCCTTGCCGCCGCCCCCCAAGGACGTCCCGCCGCTCGACGATGAGATCCCTGAAGGGATGACTGAACGGCAGCTCACGGAGCGGCACGCCCGCGATCCGGCCTGCATGAATTGCCACGCCCGGATCGATCCGTTTGGGTTTGCGCTCGAGCAGTACGATGCGATCGGTCGGCGTCGCGACGCGGATGCCGCCGGGCATCCGATCGACGCCGCGGCGACGCTGCCCGACGGGACGCCGGTGAACGGAGCCGACAGCTTGCGGGCCTATTTGAGCACTAATCGGCGCGACGAGTTCGTGCGGCATTTCTGCCGCAAGTTGCTCGGCTACGCTCTCGGGCGCGAGGTTCAGCTGTCGGACGATCCGCTGCTGACGCGGATGACGGAAGAATTGAAGGCGAACGATTTCAAAGTCGGCGTGGCGATCGAACTGATCGTCGACAGTAAGCAATTTCGCGAGATCAGAAGCGGCGCGAACGTGACGGCGCCGACGACTTTTTGAGCCCACGACGTTCTAACAACACATTGAAACTCCAATAAAAAACGGAGGCGGACAATGCGTAGTCGACCAATTTCTCGCCGCACGATGTTGCGCGGCATCGGCGTGAGCATGGCGTTGCCGTGGCTGGAATCGGTCTCTGCGTGGGCGCAGGAAAGCGCTGGCGCCGCGGCGGCCGAGCCTCCCGTGCGGCTGGGCGTGATGTTCTCCGGCAACGGCTTTCACTCGAAGGAGTGGTGGGCCAAGGGGGCCGGCGCGGAGATGGAGCTCGGCGGCGTGCTCGCGCCGCTGCACGCTCATCGCGAGAAGCTGCTGTTCATCCAGGGGCTGTACAACGAAGAAGCTCGCAAGGGCAACATCCACAGCTCGCAGACCGGCAACCTGCTGTCGGGGGCGCCGCTCGCTTCGGGCGGCGAGGTGCGGTCGGGAATTAGCGTCGATCAATACCTCGCCCAAACCTATGGGCGGTCGACGAAGGTTTCAAGCTTGGTGCTCGGCTGCGAGCCGCCGAATCCCTCGGTGCATCAGAACTACTCGATGCTCTACAGCTCGCACATTTCGTGGTCGTCGCCGACCACGCCGACGCCGTTGGAACTGTATCCTTCGCTTGCGTTCGACCGGCTATTCAAGGACGAGGTTAACCGCGGCGACGTCAGCGTTCTCGACGCGGTGATGGAAGATGCGCACGACGTGCGACGGGTCGTTAGCTCCAGCGACCGGCAGAAGCTCGACGAGTATTTTGACTCGGTGCGCGACGTCGAAATGCGGATCGAGCGGGCCGGCAAACAGGGCGAACTGCAGGGCTGGCGTCCCACGTTGCAGACGCCCAACATCCCGCGGCCGGCGGAGGGAATTCCGCAGAACCTCGCCGATCACGTGCGGTTGATGTGCGACATCATGGTGCTCGGCTTCCAGACCGACACGACGCGGGTTTGTACGCTCAAGCTAAACAACGATCACTCGTCGCTGCGGTTCCCGCACTTGAGCGTCGACTACATGATCCACCATTTGCTGTCGCACACCGACACGCCCGATTGGCTCAAGGTGAATCAGTTCTTCCTGGAGCAGGTCGCCTACATCGCGGGCAAGCTCGACGGCATTCAGGAAGGCGAACGGACGGCGCTCGACAACTCGATGCTCATGTTCTGTTCGAGCATGATGACGGGCAACCACAACAACGACGAGCTTCCCGTCATTCTCGTGGGCCGGGGCGGCGGCAAGATCAACACGGGCCGCGTGCTTGACTACCGGGGCGCCGAGCAACGGCAGATGTGCCGCCTGTACTTGTCGATGATGGACAAGATGGGCGGGCGTCCGGAGAAGTTTGGAGACGCCTCCACGCCGCTAGACGAAGTCTGATCGCGGCGTGGAGACTCGTAGAACGCGAAATCATGTGGTCCCCTCCCCTTGATGGGGAGGGCTAGGGAGGGGTGAGCGAAGCGTGTACCAACGTTCCACCCCCTCCCCAACCCTCCCCTCAAGGGGGAGGGAGCCACAACATTCATATCAACGCGGAGCCCGGGGCTAGCGACTAACCCCCATGCTCTGCCTTCGGCTTGTAGAGGAAGATCGCCGCACTGCGCGGTTCGAGTTCCACTTGCAGGCCTTCGTCCATGAGCGACTTGCCGGAGTGAACGCTCGTTCCTTTGTCGAGATCGGTCACCTCATATTCGGCCGCGGGGTCGAGGCCCTGCAGCTTGAGGCGAACGGACGACTCTTTTGCATCTTGGCGGCGGAAGACCTGGACGGCCCCTTGTCCGACTTCCGGACGATTGAACTGCCAGCCGATCCAGACGTCGGGGGCGAGGCTGTACGGCGTTAGCGGGTAGTAGTCGCCGAGCAGCATCGACGGGGCGACTTGCTCGCATTCCTTGTACGCCGTCACTTGCGCTTCGTGGTTTTCCGGGGCGAGCCCGCCCATGCCGAACAGCGGCAGGTAGAAGCTGCGCAGTTCGTACGGCTCGTACAGGTAGCAGCCGGTCCCTTGGAACGGCAACCAGCTCGACAGGCCGTAGGTTTGGCATTGGTTGCCGTCGAACACGTTTTGCTGCGAGCCAGGGAACTGGAAGTCGCTGCGGAGAAGTGGGACCGAACGACGCATCGTTTCCAGGTCGTTGCGGCGGCCGCCCGAGGCGCAGGAATCGATCGAGAGCCCGGGGTTGCGACGCACGATCTCGTCCCAGAACTTCAGGTGACCTTGAACGTAGAAGTTCTCGGTGATCCCCTGCCGGTTCTCAGCGTCGGCGGCGCGCCATGCGGTGAGCGGGCCGTTGCCGTTCATGTCTTCACGGTACCAATCGAGCCCTTCGGACTTGATCATCCCATCGATGTGATCGATGAGCCAAGCCAAGGCTTCGGGGTTGCCGAGGTTGAAGATGTCGCCGACGGTCATGTCGGTGGCCGGCAACAGCCATTCGGGATGTTGCCCGAGGAAGGTTTCGCGCGAGCCGACGCGCTCCGGTTCGAACCAGAGCAGGAACTGGATGCCGTGCTCGTGGCACCAGTCGCTAAACGGCTTGAAGCCATCGGGATACTTGGTGCGATCAATGTCCCACGTGCCGGTGTTGAGCCATTGGTTGTTCGGCTCGCCTTCCTTGGGGGCGTAGGGGCCCTTATCGCTGGGGTACCAGGTGTTCGCGCCGCCGGCGTCGCGCCAGCAGAGATCGATCTGCACGCCCGCATCGAGGAAGCTTTGGGCATAGCTCGAATCGTTGCCGCCGACCTGAATCTGCTTGAGCGGTCCCTGCGGCTTGCCATCGACCTGCGGGATGACGTGGGCCAAGTACCAACGGCGCCACAAGTTCTGGGCGCGGACGACGTCGTCGCCCTGGTAGAACAAAAGCGCGATGAGGGGCGTGCGAATCTCTTCGCCTGGTTCCAAGACGAGGTGCGTCAGCTGTTGGCCGGCGGTGACTCGCAGCCCTTTTTTACCCAGCCGCGTGAAGCTGCTTTCCCACTGGCCGGGCCAGCCGACGGCGATGATCATCCCGCCATCTTCGGTTTGCAGGTTGTGATACGGCCAGCCATCGGGCCCATCCGACGATTTGCCGGAGTAAGGGTACGGCGCGAACTTCTTGGAGAAGTCTTCGGTGAGTTCCAGACGGAATGGTTCGAAGCTATCGGCCGTGCAGAAGTCGCCCTTGATGCCGTGCAGGACGTACTTGCTGGATTCCTTCAGCGTCAGGTCGAGGCCCTGAATGCCCTGCAACAGCGGCGTCGCCTTCTTGCCGAGGTTCTTGAAGTAGACCGTCCATTCGACGACGGGGAAATCGCTGTAGGTTACGGCGACGCAGCGGACTTGAAGTTCACTTGCCTTGTGCGTCCAAGTAATGACGTGCTCCGTGCGATTGTCGTCGAGCTTCTTTTCGCTGGCTTGGCGGTCCCAAGACTTGTAGAACGCCGCGGGCTTGTCGGAGCCGTACTTGAACGAGAACGGCGGGGCCTTCGTCGTTTGCAGGAGTTGTTCCTTCACCCAGGACGATTCGGCGGCGAGTTCTTCCGCCGTCGGTGCGACGGCTAGAGCGGTCGCTGCTTGGCACGCGAGCAGCGCGCCGGCGAGCAGCAGTAACGCTCGGCGACAAAGCGCCTGTAAAAGTTCACTTCGCGAGTAACTCATTGTTTCTCCCAAACAAGAACAGTGACGAGTGATCGGTGAAAAGAAAAATTGTTTAACGGCTGCGCAAGTGCGCGAGCAGCCGCGTTAGTTCCGCGGAGTAGTCAGCCTGCTCGGAGTTGTCGAACCGCCAGCTCTCAACTGCAAACTGCTGGTCCAGCGACACGTCGACGTTGGCGGCGTAGGCTTCCCAGTCGGCGAGTTTGGCGTGGTCGCGAACCGACCCGCGCTGCGACATGCGGCGCCGCAGCGTGGCATGGTCGCTGGCGACCCACACGACTTGCAGTTTGATTTTTGCGTCGCGGGCTTGCCGCTGCAGGTCGCCCACCCACTGCGGGTCGACGAGTTGAACGAGAAATGGCGCCGACAGCACGACGTCGGAGCCGAGGGCAGCCGCTTCGAGTCCGGTTGCGACGAGCGCTTCGTATTCGAGCGGCCGAATTTCGGCGCGGTAAATCGGGCTGTCGCGGTCGCCGGGCGGCTGCTGCAGCGCCACCAATAGGCGCTCCACGAAGGGCGTGCCGAGGGTATCTTTATCGAGGTAGCAGGCGGGCAACTGCCGCGCAATATCGTTGCCGACGCGGGTCTTGCCGCTGCCAGCGTATCCGGCGACGAGTATGAGGGAGTGTGGCATCCGCGGTGAAAAGTCGCTGGGGGGGGCAGGAACTCAGCGTCACGTCGATCGTCATATTGTATTATAATTGGCGGCGGTTGATAATGCTTGTCGGAAGATTGATCACTCCTCGTCACAAACCACTTTCGCCCGCTCATCAGGTTCAATGAAACGCCAATCACTCGCCCACCGGCCGAAGCAGCAAGTTATCGACGAATTGCATCAGGAGGGCGTCGTCGCCGTCGTGCGCGCCAATGAGGCCGAAACCGTTCTCGATACCGTCAGCGCGCTCATCGCCGGCGGTTTGCGTACCATCGAGATTACGCTAACGACCCCGGGAGCGATTGAACTCATCCAAGAATTGGCCGGCCGATACAGCCGCGAGGAGATTTTGCTGGGGGCGGGAACGGTCCTCGAAAGCGACGAAGCGGAAGCGGCGATTACCGCCGGGGCGGAGTTCTTGATCTCGCCCTCGATTGAAATCGACGTGATCAATGTTTGCCGCAAGCAAGGCATTGCCGCCATCCCGGGCGCCTACACGCCGACCGAAATTCGCACTGCGGTGAAAGCCGGCGCCGACATCGTGAAGGTGTTTCCCGCTTCGATTGGCGGGGCCACCTACCTGCGTGATTTGGCCGGGCCGCTGCCGAACGTGCCGCTGTTGCCGTCAGGCAGCGTTTCGTTTGAAACGGTGGGGGATTTCTTCAGCGCTGGCGCGTTCGCCGTGGCGGTCGGCAGTTTGCTCGTCGACAAGAAGCTCATGCGTGAAGGGAATTTCGACGCGATTTCCGAGCGGACGAAGCAGTTCATGACGCACGTGGCTAGCGTACGGCGGAAGTAACGCTGACCTGCAGTGAGTTTGAAAGCCACCGGCTTCGCCGGTGGACGAAGCAAGAGCATAGCGAACTAGCACTTCGTCCACCGGCGGAGCCGGTGGCTTTCATTTCTTTAGCGACGACGTTTTCTGGCTAGCGGCAGGAACGACGCTGCCGCCAGCAGTGCGCCGCCGAGCGTTGCCGGTTCGGGAACGGCAGCGACGGGCGGGCTCGTCGTGGCCCCGTATTGGCCGCGCCAGATGTTGAGATCGAACTGGTTCACGGCGCCGTCGGCATTAGCGTCGCCGAGGGCGCGGGTGGCGCCGCTCGCGAGGCCGGAGCCGCGTTGCCAGATGAGGAAGTCGGCGCCATCGACGACGCCGTTCTGATTGAAGTCGGCCTCGGTTCCCGTGACTTGCAGGGAAGCCGTGAGGCCGTTGACGGGAGTCGCCCCCTGCCAGACGCGGGCGCCGGTGAAGAAGCCGTTGTGATTCTGGCCGCCCAAACTGAGCGTTCCCGGGCCGTTCGTCATGACGGTCATCACGAGCGTCTGCTGCACCGCGGGAATGACGCCGCCGAGCGCGGCAAACGCCGCGGCGCCGCTGTTTTGCACGGAGGCGCCAATGGTCACCGTGCCAGTGAACGGATTCTGCCCGGGATTGGCGTCGTCGAAGACGTCGAGGTTCGGTTGCAGGCTGAGGATCGATCCGCCGGTGAACTGCATCCCAATTTCAACGGCCGCTGCGCTTGCTTGGTCGGGTTGCAGCAGCACCTGCCAGGCATGTTGCCCGGGACTGCTCAGCCCGATGTACCGGAGCGAGAACTGGGCTGCGTCGGCCGCCGAAGCGGCGACGAGTGCGAAGCCGAGGGTGATCGTCAAAAGTAGTCGCATGCTCACGTCGATTCTGGTCAGGTGCTGTTCGGTGGCTTCGCGAGATCGGTGACTTCAGCGTCAGTCAGACGCTCTTGGCCCGATGATTTGTTGATTCGCGATGCCTCCGCACGCGAGCACGGCGTCCGGCAACCGCGGCAACGCCCATCAATGCGGCGAGTCCGCTCGTGGCCGGTTCGGGAACGCTGAGGCTGTTCGCCAGCCCCGCAGCGGTCATGCCGTAGTTGGCGACCCAATAGTCGTAGTCTTCTTCGTCGACGAAGCCCTCAGTGGCGGCTAATGGGTTTTCGTTGGTTAGCCCCATGAACTGCCCGAGATTGTCGCGCCACACGACGTAGTCGCCGGCGTCGACGATGCCGTCTCCATTGTAATCGCCGGCCAGGGGCGTCACGCCGCCGAGGTATTTTGCGGTGAGGTACGAGTAAACCTGGGTCGTCTCGGCAACGGACAGCGTGCGTCCGTAGATGATGATTTCAGCGATATTGCCGGAGAATGTCTCGCCTTCGCCGCAGCAGTCTTGGCCGTGCCCGCCGATGCCGAACGGCTCGACGACTCCCACCGGATCGTTGTTGATGCCGTCGTTGCGGTCGGAGATGACGCCGCCGTTCGACGAGACAGGATTGAGCGCGAACGGAGAAGTGGGGTTCTCGGTGTCGTTGACGAAAAACTTCACCGGATCGTTGGCGCCCGCTTCGACGATGTTCTGGCCCACGATCTGCCACTTGTTTGCCGTCGCGGCATTGGTCGCCCGGTATTCGGTAACTGAATCGTACGTGACGTAGTTGTAGCGGCCGTTGGTACTGATCCCGAGTTCAAGCAATGAGGCGTCGTTTCCGCGCTTCGCCCAGACGGCCTGCACTCCCAACGTGCCGGCGGTGGTGACGTTGGGCTTCATCACGGTGAACGAGGTGACGCTCGTGCCGTCGCCGATCGCCAGCGGATCGGATCCCGGGGTGCGGTTGGTCACCTGAAAGAGCCGGTCGGCGCTGCCGGAACGATCGACGGCAGGGTTGCCGACCGCAGTGCCGCTACGCTCAAACTTGACCGTCGGGAACGATTTTCCGTTAACGGTCACCGTCTGCAGATGCGGGTACTCTTCGATGGGGCCGCCGGCGTAAGGACCGTTCGGTTCGGCGGTCGTGCGCGGCGCGAAGACTGTGCCGTACGGAGACGAATCGACCCATTGCGTGACTTTTCCGTCCTCGGCCAGATTGAGCGAATCGGCCTTCAGCCAGAGCCGCAGGTCGCCAGTAGGGAGTTGCGCATGAGCCAGCGTGCCGCTCATTGCCAACGCAAACGCCAAGGACGCGAGGTGCTTCATCATGTTCCGCCAATCAATGTCGCTATTGAATCATTTTGGCTGCAGTCGCCAGGGCAAGTTTGCTCGTTCTAGCCGTCTTGGGCGTGGGTCGCCGTGGCGCGTTTGAGCGTTTTGGAACCTTTGAGTCGCTCTTCCACCTCGGGACGAACCGGCAGGGTGCGCTTCTTGGTCGACGTCGGCGGTCGCTGGGCGATGCCGCCGGCCGGGTTGGGCGAGGTGCGAAGAATCGGTCCGCGGAAACGCTTGCTCGGTGCGGTACGCTCGAGCGCCGCCGGCGGGGTAGGTTCGTCCTCGTCCTCGGCCACGATCGCTGCTGCAGCTTGCGGTTGATACTGGAAGACCGCCGAGCCCTTCGCGGGCAGCGTTACGGTCAATCCAGGGTTCATCAATTCCGCTCCGGTTTTGGAAAGCAGCGTCGGCGAGTCGAAATTCTTGACCTGGTAGAGCTGATTGGGATCCAGATCGTTCAACTGCAGGGTGATCGACGAACTCGTAGCGTTCTGACGCCGGAAGACTTGCACGCAGCCTTGGTTCGATGACGGCGTGTTGAACTGCCAAGCCATCCAGACGTTGTTGTCCAACGAATAAGGCGTCAGCGGGTAGTAGTCGCCGAAGAGCATGTAATTGCCGATCTGCTTGATCTCGGCGTAGGCCTGCTGTTGGGCGGCAGTGTTTTCTTCGGTCAAACCGCCCATTCCGAAACAGGCTCCGTAAAAGCTCCGAAACGAGTACGGGTCGTACAGGTAAGAGCCGGTGCCGTGGAAGGGGAGCCAGCGCGAGAGGCCGTAGATGTGGCATTGGTTGCCTTCGACGACCCCCGCCATGTCAGGAAACTGGAAGTCGCTGCGCACCAATGGGACGGCGCGCCGCATTGTTTCCAGATCATTTCGCCGCCCGCCCGAGGCGCACGAATCGATGCGCAGCGCGGGATGCCGGGCTTTCAATTCGTCCCAGAACGCCAAATGGCCCTGGACGTAGAAATTCTCGGTGATGCCCTGGCGAGTCGAAGAATCTGCATTGCGCCACGCCGGCAACGGGCCGTTGCCGTTCATGTCTTCGCGGTACCAGTCGAGCCCTTCGGTGTTGATCATGTCGTCGATGTGATTGATCAACCAGTCGAGCGCCTCGGGGTTGCCGAGGTTGAGAATATCGCCGACCGTCGTCGACGTGGCGGGCAGCAGCCACTGGGGGCGTTGACCGAGGAAGGAGTTGGGCGATCCGACGCGCTCCGGCTCGAACCAGAGCAAGAACGACGAACCGCTGGAGCGCGCGTAGTCGGAGAACGCGCGAAAGCCCCGCGGATAGAGCGTCCTGTTAATCTCCCACGTTCCCGTGTTGAGCCACTGGAGATCGCCCGTGTAGGGCCCTTGGCTTACCGGATACCAACCGGCGTCTCGCCAGCAGATATCGGGGACGATTCCTTTCACCAGGAAGGCGTAGAGGTTATTGGCTTGGTAGCCGCTGACTTGGATCTGCCGGACCGCTTGCTGAGGCTGGCCGTCGAAATGCGGCAGGACGTGATCGACGTACCAATGGCGCCAGAGGTTTTGAGAGCGGACGACGTCTTCGCCTCGCCAAAAGAGCAGCGCGGTGAGCGGAGTGCGAACCTCTTCGCCCGGCTTGAGATACATGCGGGTCAATTGTTGCCCGGCCTTGATGCTGAGTCCGTTGGTTCCGTTGCGCGTGAAGGAACAGGCCCACTGCCCCGGCCAGCCGATGGCCATCATCATGCCGCCGCCGGGTAATTGGAGATTGAAATACGGCCACCCGTCCGGCCCATCTGAGGACTTGCCGGAGAAGGCGTACGGCGCGAACGTCTTCGTGAACCCCGGATCCATCGTGAGGGTGTAGGGACGATAGCTATCCGCCGTCATGAAGTCGCCGTAGATGCCGTGCAGCATGTACTCGAACCGATTGGTTCGTGCCAGCTGGAAATCGAAGCCGAGGATGTCCTGGCAGATGGCCGTATCGGCGGCGCCGATGTTTTTGAAATAGACGGTCCACTCGACGGCGGGGTGGTCGTGGTATTCAACGATTTCGCAGCGAATACGCAACAGCTGTGCGGGGTCGGTCCAAGTGACGACGTGTTGGGTCGAGAGCACGCCGGGGGTTGACTGGACGGTGCGGGCCCACGTGCGGAGGAACGTCGAGGAGTTTGCGACGCCATACTTGAACGAGAAGGGAGGCAAGCGCGTGGCGGACAGCAGGTTCTCGCGCACCCACACGGACGTCATTTCCAACTCGACGGGAGTCGGCGCCACTTCGGCGCACGCTTGAGGCGCGTGACCGACGGCGACGATCAGCAACCACGCCGTCGCGAGGCGCCAAGCGTGGGAAAGGAGCGTGCGTCTCGGTCGCGCGTTGTTCGCGCAGGGCCGTTCGGCCAGCGGTGTCGCAGTGGGCATGAGGAGACCGATCGTCAATGTTCCGGAAAAGCAGAGTCCGATGACTCTAGATTTGTAATATAATATCGATCGCGAGACTTCGCCAACAATTGGCGCGATGAGCGGACCTCGAATCGGACGCGGTCCGTTAAATTCTCGACAGCCGTCGACTGCAAATCCGACTTGACGGCCGTGTTAATTGTATGACAATTAAGGCGTCGCTGCCAAGCGCCCAGCACGAATTTTCTGGGCTGTCTCACGCCATCTATTCTGCATCTGGCCGATTGCCAATATTCTCAGGAGTCCTCGCATGCACCGCGATAGTGCAACCCTATGCCCTGAAGCCCTGGTTAGCGCCGAGTTTTTGCGCGACCCGTACCCGGAACTCAAGTGGCTCCGCGAGAATGCCCCGGTCCACTACAACGACGCGATCGGCGGGTGGGTAATCACCAAGTACGACGACATCGTCGTCACCATGAAGGAAACGGGCACCTACTCGAACGAAGGCCGATTGGGGCGGGCGGTCGATTACCTGCCGCCTGAAGCGAAGGCGAAACTCACCGGGTTTCAAAATCACTACCGCACGAAGGGGCTGCTTCATTCCGATCCGCCCGACCATACCCGGCTCCGCTCGCTCATCCAGAAGGCCTTTACGCCGCGGATGATCGATCTGATGCGGCCGCGAATCCAGCAGATCGTCGATGATTTGCTGGACAAGGTCGCCGGCGAAGGGGGGATGGAGGCGATCCAGCAACTCGCGTTCGCCGTGCCGGTGACGGTGCTCGCGGAAATTATGGGAGCGCCGCAGAGCGATCGGCATTACTTCCAGAAGTGGTCCAACCTGCTGCTCGCTTTCCAGGGAGTCAACAAGCCGGCGTTTGAGGTGCTGACTCAAGCCCAGGAAGCGCTCGTGGAAGCCCGGGAATACCTGACGCGGCTAATCGCCCGGCGCCGCGTTGAGCCGGGGCAGGATCTCGTCAGCCAACTCGTCGCCGTAGAATCGGAGGGCGAGCGGCTTACCCAAGACGAACTGATCAACACCTGCATCACGCTGCTGGTGGCAGGCCACGAAACGACGACTTCGCTCATTGGCAACGGCCTCTATTTGCTGCTCCACGATCGGAGCCAGTGGCAGATGATCCAGCAAGATCGCGCGTTGTTGCCGGCGGCGATTGAAGAAATTCTGCGTTACGAAAGCCCCGTGGCCCGCCAACCGCGCGTCATCAAGCACGACACCGTGCTTGGCGGCCAGGAGCTGTCGGGCGGCCAGATGCTATTCCAGATGCTGAATTCGGCGAATCGCGATGCGGAGCACTTCACCGATCCCGACGTGTTCGATATCCGCCGGACGAAGAATCGGCACATCGCGTTTGGCTACGGCGTGCACTTTTGCATCGGGGCCCCGCTGTCGCGGGCGGAAGGGGCGATCGTGTTTGAAACGCTCCTTCGTCGCATGCCGGAGATTCGCCTAGTCGACTCCGAGGCCGATTGGGACGTCACGAAGCGGAACTCGCGCGTGCTGCATTCGCTACGCGTCGAATTCTAAAAGCTGTCGAGGCCGACGCTTCCACTCAGGCAGAGGTAGGAATATTAGAAAGTCGCCAGTCGCCGGCATCTTTGATGATCGGCGACTGGCGACAATCAGTTCTTCCCCGCTCGCCGCTAGTTCTGGGTGACGGCCGCCGACGCTTACTTCGTCAGCAGGTACACCGCGGCGCTTCGCTTCTCCGGCAGTTTCGCCTGCAGACCGTGCTCCATCAGGTCGCTGCCTTTTGCCGTCCACGTTTGGTCGGTTCCGAGGGCCTGAATGCGGTACCCGGCGTTCGGATCCAAACCTTGCAGCTTGAGCTGTTGTTCAGGCTCCACGCTATCTTGCCGACGGAAGGCCTGCACGACGGCTTCGCCCGTTTCGGGGCGGTTGAATTGCCAAGCAATCCAAGCCGACGTCGCGAGGGTGTGGGGCGTGACGGGGTAGTAGTCGGCTTGGTAGAACGGCGCGACCGTGGCGAGCTCGCTGGTGAGCTTTCGCAGCTCGTCGTAGTTCAGCGACTTGTCGCGCATGTCCCAGCACGCCGTGACGCTGGAAGCCATGTGGCTGCGGAAGTCGTAGTCGTTGACTCCTTCGGTGGTATTTTGCCCGATGGCGCTCTTGCCAACGAGCGTGCCGGTGCCATGGTACGGCAGCCAGAGCGACAGGCCGTAGGTGTGGGCCTGCTGCGAAGTCGGCTCGAACAAGCAGTCGCTGCGCACCAGCGGGACGCTGCGGCGAAGTGTTTCAAGGTCAAGCCGCCGGCCGCCGCTCGCACAGGTGTCGATCCGAATGCCAGGATTGGCGGCCAAAATCGCGTCCCAATACGCTAGGTAGCCTGAAACATAATGGTTCTCTGCCATGCCTTGGCGATCTTCCGGTTCGCCGTTTTGCCAGTAGAGGACCGGATCCATGTTGAAGTCTTGGCGGTAGAGGTCGATGCCTTCCGACTTGATTAGCCCGTTGACGTGGTTGATGAGCCACTCGCGGGCCTCGTCGTTGCCGAGGTTGAGGAGGCGCCAATTTTCATCGTAAAGTTGATCGCCCGGGTTCTTCGGCGGAGCCAGGAGCCACTGCGGGCGCTCTTTGTAGAGCCACGAGTTGGGAGCGACGCGCTCGGGTTCGAACCAGACGATCGCCTTCACGCCCTTTTCGTGAGCGTGGTCGGTGACGGCGCGGAGGCCGTTCGGGAATCGTTTCTTGTCGACTTCCCAGGTGCCGGTGGTGGTCCACACGCCGTCGTTTTCGTACCAGCCGGCGTCCATCCACCAGTAGGCGAGCGGGAATTTTTCTTCCAAGTAGCGGTCGATGAACTGCTTCTGATTCTCTTCATTGGCGTTGATCATTTCGCCAAATTGATGCGAGCTGCAGGCGACAAGCTGCGGCTTCGGCGGCTTGCCGTCGACCTGCGGAACGTTGTGAGCGACCATCCAGCGGCGCCAAACGTTTTGCCCGCGGACCCAGTCGCCTTCGTACCACTGCAACACCGCGAGCGGCGTGCGGGCCGTTTCGCCGGGATGGAGTTTGAAGTGGGTGCTCTCTTGCCCGCCGCGAATGGCCAGTCCCCCTGCCCCGTCGCGTTCGAGGGAGAGGTTCCACTGCCCCGGCCACCCGAGGACAACAATAAGGCCTTGGTCGCCCCAGTTGACGTTGAAGAAGGGCCAGCTGCCGTTCGTGCCGCGGCCGCCAGCTGAGCGGAAGGTGGCGGCCGTTCGCATCGTCAGGCCCATTTCGTAGGGCTCAAAATCGTTCGGTGCCGCCCGCGAACCTTTCAGGTGGTGCAGGATTGTCGACGCCTCGGCTGGGACGGCTTGGTTAACGTCGACCGCTTCGACGTCGGCAATGATGGGCGAGTCGCCCTCGCCGGTGTTCTTGAAATGAACCGTCCACTCCACATTCGGGAAGTCGGCGTACTGAACGGCGACGACCTTCGTTTCCAGATGCGTCTTCTCGTCGGTCCAGGTGATGGTGCGCTTCGTTTGGGTATCGCCGACTTGTTCGGTTTGCGAGTCGACCTTCGCGCGTTGCAGCACATCGGTCGACTTTTCGCCGCCGACAGTGAAGCTGAACGGCAGCTTCGAAACGTCGGCGCCGAACCGTTCTTCAAACCAGGCGCGGGCCGTTCCTCGCTCGCCTTCGCGAACGAATGGGGCGTCGTCGCCGATCGCGCCGGCAGCGAGGCAAAGCTGCAGCAAGCAGGCTAACAATATTGGTAGTTTCATGGCTTCTTCTCTTGGGACTGACAAGTGGAAGACTCTGGAAGAGGCGGCGGCGTTTGCTTAGCGGCGGACGCGACCGTCTGGGCCGCTGCGGGCTAGCGATTCGGCTTCGGACAACGAAAAGTGGCCAAAATCGCCGCGTACGGTGTGCTTCAGGTTGCTGGCGGCGACGGCCAGGTCGACGACTTCTTGCGCCGGGCGCGACCGCAGCAGGCCGTAAATGAGAGCGCCGGTGAACGCGTCGCCGCCGCCAATGCGGTCGAGCGGGCGGATCGTGTACTTTCTGGAACCGACGGCCTGTTGTCCGTCGTCGAGGACGGCGGCAATTGTCGTTTCGTCGGCGGTGTCGCCCGCGCGAATGGTCAGGGCCGTCGCCTTGAGTTGGTACTCGGAGCGGAGGTAACGCACGATCGGATCGTATCGCCGAGCGTCGAAGACGTCGGTGAATTCGGTAGCCGCTTCGGGGGCGCCCAGAATGAGGCGGGCGTGTTCTTCGTTGGCCACCAGCACGTCGACGTGCTTGACGATCTGGCTCATCACTTCGCGAGCTTTTTCGATCGACCACAGCGCGCTGCGGTAGTTGATGTCGCAGCTGACGGTAATGCCTAACTCATTGGCGACGCGGCAGCCTTCGAGCGTTAGCGCCGCCAAGTTCGCGGAAAGTGCGGGAGCGGTGCCGGTGAAGTGAAACCAGTCTTTGCCGGCGAGCACCTCGCGCCAGGGGATATCCCCCGGCTTGAGCGTCGCAAACGAACTGCCCGCGCGGTCGTAAACCACCTGCGTGGACCGATGGCCTGCGCCAGTTTCCAAGAAAAATAGCCCGAGCCGAGAGCCGCGCTTTTGGACGCCACTCACGTCGAGCCCGTAGCGGCGCATGTGGTTCGTGCAGGCGAGGCCAAGCTCGTTGTCGGGCACGGCGCTCACGAGGTGGGCTTCGACCCCGAACCGCGACAGGACGACGCCGGCGTTCGCTTCGCCGCCGGTGTAGCCGACTTCGAAGGAATTCGCCTGCACGAATCGCAGTTGCCGCTCTGTTTCCAGCCGCATCAGCAACTCGCCGAACAGGGCGACTTTGCGCGACGTTTCGCTCATATCGATTCCGAACATGGTGCGGGCTTACCTAGCCCTGGGTAACAATTGATTCGAGTCACTTCGCCAACACTGTCTGGTAAAAAACGAGTGCCGCGACTGCCAAGTAAAAACATCCGCAGCAGAACAGCCCGACTCGGGCGACCATGCCGGGGCGTATCGCTGGAGGCAACCACCGCGTGTTGATCCACAGCATGTGGAACGACGTGACGGCCAGCGCCAGATTGCCGAGGTTGCCGATGACCAAAGTCATCAGGCGGGGCGTGCCGTAGGCGCCGAACAGATAAAGCGTTCCCAGGCACCAGACGAAATAGCAGGCGGCGAGGGTGTAGTAGATGCGTTTGACCTCGCCGCCGTGCATTTGTTCACGGACGCGGGGGCTGGCCGACCAGATAACGTCGGTCCAGCGCCGGCAAACCTCATCGACCACGGACATCTGGCTGGGCAGCAGCACGAGCAGTCCCGCGATCAACGTCGCCGTCCAGAGGAATTGGCCGGCTCCAGCACTCAACCGGACGTCGCGGCGCATGCCTTCGGCCGTCGTCATTGCCGCGGCCCATTGAAAGTTTTGAGCGGGATTGGGAACGGCAGCCGGCGTTGCGACGTTGTTGGCGGCCGCGGGCTCTGCCTGGTCAACGGCGGTGGCGGCAGGCACCGGTTTAGCGGCCGCTTCCGCCGCGGGATGCGGCGAGGCAAACTGCAGCGAGAGCAGCGCGGGGAGCGCCATGCCGACGAAACAACCAGGCGCCCAGATCGCCGCCTGGTCGACGAGGATCACTTTCCACCACCCGCGCCAGCGGCGAAGGTTTTCGGCAGTAACGGTAAAGACTTTGCCGAAGTGCCCCAGGGAAATGTTCTTCCCGCCAAACGCGCTCGGGATGGCGCCGACGTTGGCGCCATTTCCCCAGCCTTTGTCGCGGACGAAGTTTCCGTACAGCGAATTCCCCAGCCCGCCGCCGCCGGCGTAGCCAATGAACGCCCCGATGGCGGCCATTTCGCCAAGCCCAATGGCGGGGAAACGGCCGTTCGACGCCAGATACTGAGCGACGTTGACCGTCGATTCGCCCGTGGCGGCGTCCGTCGACGGGATTGTGCCGAACCGCAAAAACCCCGAAAAAATGGCAATCCATGCCTGCCAGTCGACGAACAGCAGGCTCACGATCCCGCAGAACGAAAGCACGCAGACGACCTTGAGCGTCATGATCGCTTGGAGCGTGTTGTAGATCTTCTTGCCGAACAGCACCGGGACGAACGCCAACGCGGTGCAGGCGAAGGCGACGCCCACCACATGCGCGCGGTGGGCCTCGGTCGGCGAAGCATTCAGCCACAGCGCCGTGAGTACCGACGCGGCGTGGAACGCGAGGCCCGGCACCATCGCCCCCATGCTCAGCAGCAGGAAGAAGGCGATCCAAAACCGCGGGCCTGGCTTCGTGCGCAGGAATCCGGTGAAGATAGGTTCGCCGCAGTAGAGTGCATACCGGCCGACTTCGAGGTTGTAGAAGACCTGCAGCACGATCGCGATCGTGGCGAGCCACATCAGCGCGCCGCCGTAGCGGGCGGTGATCTCGGGGCCGAACAGCCATTCGCCGCCGCCGATCTGCACGCCCATCATGACGATGCCGGGGCCGATGAGGCTGCGCCACTGGGACCAAGCGAGCCGCGTCGGCTCGGGCAAGTCGGCGACGCCCCACGACGGCAGGCAGGTTTCCGGCGGCTGCCAATTCGCATCTTCGGCCGCAATTCGGGCGCACGACTCGCCTGCGACGCCGGAGATAGTTGGAACTGCGCTCACGAAGGGATTAGCCTGAAGATCGCGGAACCGATGAGACGGGGCCGTCGATCTGCCGTTAGTGAATGGAGACTAGGGAACGCGAAAAGGCGAGCGATGGGCGTCGCTCAGTAAGGTCGTAGCGCTGCCGAGACGCGCCGCAAAAATGCGTCTGCAACTAGCGATGAGACAAAAATGGCGTCGGAAAATCTAGGCTCTTGCCAAGGGCTAGCCTGCGCGCAATTATATGATGATTAGATCGCGGGTGGAACAGTGCCGGGTAATTTTCCGCTTGGCAATCGGTTCCGCCGCATCGAATTCGACTCTTCACTGTGACTCATTCGTTGGCAGGATTGCCGTACTAGCAAGCGATAGGCGAACGCGGGCGCCGAAGCCCTCACGCCGCTTGGCTTGTTGATCGATCGATTGAATTGCACGCTCAAGGCGTGCCAGGAACACGTTTGGCATGAGCAGTTCGAACAGACTCGCGGGCAAGCGAATCCTCGTCACCGGCGCCGGCACCGGCATCGGGCAAGGGATCGCGATTCGTTGTGCGCGCGAAGGCGCCAAGGTCGCCGTCCACTACTACGATGCGTCGGACGAAGGCGCTCGGCAGACCGTGGCCGCGATCCGCGATCTCGGGGGCGAAGCCGATTTCGCCAAGGCGGACCTGGGGGAAATCAGCCAGATTCGCGAGTGCGCTAACTGGGCGCTCGGCTACCTCGGGGGAGTCGACGTGCTGATCAACAACGCGGGCATCACCTTCAATTCGCCCGTTGCCGAGGCGACTCCCGAGCAGTGGGACCGGATGTACGACGTGAACGTCCGCGGCGGCTATTTTCTCACGCAGTCGTTGCTCGACTCGTTGAAACAGAACCATGGCGCAGTGATCAACCTGTCGTCGATCCACGCGTTTGAGGGCTTCCAGGAACACTCGATTTACGCCGGCACCAAGGGGGCGATCGTTGCGATGACGCGGGGGATGTCGATCGAATTGGCTCCGCTGGGCGTCCGCGTCAACGCCATCGCGCCGGGCTGCGTTCCTGTGCCAAGCCACGAACGGGCGTGCGGCAAGGCCGACTTGGTGGCCGTGGGGCGCGGCATCCCGGCAGGCTTCGTCGGAACCCCGGACGATATCGCCGCCGTGGCCGCATTCTTGGCGTCTGACGACGCGAGATTTATCGTCGGACAAACGTTGGTCGTCGATGGCGGAACGACTTCTTGGATGCCGTTTGGCGAGCAATTCCGAGCCCCGGTGCGAGCCGCGGGTGTGCAATTCGGCAAGGAATATATTTAAGAGTTTCCGCGAGCCACACGATCTGCAGCATGACGCATTTTTAATATTTTTGACACGATTCTCGTGACCAATCGTCTTCCCCTTCTCACTTCATGCCCGACCAGCGATGCTCGCACGAGTGTTAATTGCGACTCTGCTCGCTGCCGTCGGCGCCGGGGTGTTGTTCGCGCTGAGGGCGACGCCCACGGCGAAGAGCGGGCAGGCTGAGGGACCGCAGGCGAGCCCCGGGTTTCGCGTGGAACTGGTCTACTCCCCTTCCCTGGCGAAGGAAGGATCGTGGGTTAGCCTGGCGGTCGATTCGAAAGGCCGGCTCATCGCGAGCGACCAGTACGGGCTGCTTTACCGAATTACTCCCTCTCCGCTCGGCGGCAAACCTGAGCAAACCTCGGTAGAACCGATCCGCGTTGGCGCTGGAGCGGCCCAGGGGTTGGCCGTCGTTGGCGATGACTTGTACGTGATGGTGAACTCACAGGCGGCGGCGCTGCCGAGCGGGTTGTATCGCGTTAGCGATAGCAACGGCGACGACCAGTATGACGATGCGAGGCTGTTGCTTCGCATCGAGGGGGCCGGCGAGCACGGGCCGCATGCCGTGGCGGCGTCGCCAGACGGCAAATCGCTCTATCTTTCAGCGGGCAACTACACCCGCTCGCCGCGATTTAAGGGGTCGCGCGTCCCCGCGGGTTGGGGCGAAGATCAGCTGCTACCGCGCCTGGACGACCCGGCGGCGCAAGCGAACGGCATCCCGGCGCCAGGCGGTTGGATTGTGAAATGCGATCTTGACGGCGAGAATTGTGAGCTAGTCAGCGTCGGCTATCGCAACATTTATGATCTGGCCTTCAACGCCGATGGCGAGCTGTTCACCAGCGACTCCGACCTCGACGTCGACATCGGCACGCCGTGGTATCGCCCCCCTTCGCTGCTGCATGTGACGAGCGGGGCCGACTACGGCTGGCGCGGCGGCGACGGCATTTGGCCGACTTACTATCAAGATACGCTGCCGCCCGTGGCCGTGATGCCGCCGGGCTCGCCGGCCGGCATTGTTGCGGGAACGGGGACCAATTTCCCCGAGCCGTATCGCGATGCGATCTTCATCGCCGATTGGAGCCGCGGCGCCATTTACGTCGCTCCGCTGGAGCCGAACGGTTCAAGCTACCGCGGCGAATGCGCACCGATTGCGTGGGACGTCGGCGGCGTCACCGATCTTGTCGTGCGGCCGCAGGATGGATCGCTCTATTTCACCGTCGGCGGGCGGCAGATTCAGTCGGGGCTTTATCGGCTGGTGTGGGATGGCGACGGCGCCGAAAAACAACAGCCGACAAGTGAAGAACGCGCCACAACGGCCGTTGATTCTGCCACGGCAACAGAGCAGCGATCGCAGCGGCAAAAACTGGAAGAACTGCACGGCGATCTTGCCGAGACCGCCATTGAATCGATTTGGCCCGCGCTCGCGAGCCCCGACCGGTTCGTTCGCTACGCGGCGATGACGGCCTTGGAACGCACCAAAGCAACCGACTGGCAAACTCGCGCTTACGCCGAGCCGAACGTGCTCGCGCGATGCGCGGCGCTCACCGCGCTCGCCCGCCGCAGCCAGCCGGCGTATCCCGCCAAGTGGGCCGATTCCCTGCTGGAACTGCCGTTCTCCACGCTTTCCACCGAAGAACAACTGGAAGTGCTGCGAACCATTTCGCTCGGCGTGACGCGGTTCACCAACCTCGACGACGCCCAGCGGGCACGTATTGCGACTGCGGTTGCGGGATGGTTTCCGTCGCCGCGGCCACAGGTGAACGGCGAATTAGCCAAGCTGCTCGTTCGCCTCGAATCGCCCGCGGTCATCGAACCGTTGCTGCAGAAGTTGGCGGACGAGCCGAATTCCGTGCAGGCTATCCAGGCCGCCGTGCAGCTCAGTGCGGCGAGCGCTGGTTGGACTCCGGAGGGACGGGCCAAGCTGCTCGATTGGTTCGACGCCGCCGCGAATTCCTTCGGGAAGCGTGCGTTCTACCCCTACTTGGTGGCCGCCAGGAGCCGATTTGTCGGCGGGTTTGGCAGCGAAGATCGCAAGGTTTTTGCCGAGCGATTGGCTCCGCCGAAAGTTGCTGAAGAGGCGGCGAGCGAGCGGCAAGAGCGGAAATTCACGAAGCGTTGGACGACCGATGAAGTCGTCGCCGCTATCGAAGCCTCAGACAAAGCTGGGCAGGATGCTGAGGCCGCGAGTGTTCGCGGCCGGCAACTATTCGTAGCGATCGGTTGCGCCGATTGTCACGCGATGCGTGGCGAGGGGGCGTCGGTCGGGCCCGATTTGACCAACGTCGGACGGCGTTACTCGGTGCGCGATTTGGCTCGCGCGATCACCCAACCCGACGACGAAATTCCCGATCTCTATCGCCAGACGACGTTCGTCGTCGACGGTCGGACGATCACCGGCCGGCCGACGAACATGACGGCAACCACGATTTCGGTGACGACCGACATGCGCGACCCGGCGAGCGCGGTGAAGTTGGAACGGGGCGCCATCGAATCGGAATCTGTTTCGACGACCTCCGCGATGCCCGCCAATCTGATCGATACGCTCTCGCCAGATGATCTGGCTGATCTTTTTTCGTACTTGCGCGCGGACGCTGAAGCCGGAAGCGGCGAACGACCCGCGGCAACACTGCCCTAGTTGATTCTTTCCTTAGGATTCGCGTCGGACGACGCAGTAACGGACCCACTGACAATGGCAAACGACGCTCCCCCTCGTCTCATCTCCCCCTATCGACTCGCATTCGTGGCGTCGATCGGCGGCTTTTTGTTCGGCACCGACCTCGGCATGATCGGCGCCGCGAATGTTTATCTACGCGATCAGTTCCATCTGACCGACGCGCAATTCGGTTTCGCGACCGCCAGCGCTGTGCTGGGGTGCATCCTCGGCCCGGGCTTAGGGGCGTGGCTGTGCGACGCGATCAGCCGTAAGCGCACGATGTTCGTGGCTTGCGTGCTGCTGGCGCTCGGGGCCGTGTTTACTGCCGTGCCAGATGCGTTTGGCGACGGGTCAGACGCATCGACGATGGCGTACTTTAATTTCTTCCGCTTTGTGGGCGGCATCGGCGTCGGGCTCTGCTCCGTCGCCTCGCCGATGTACATCGCGGAAATCGCCCCGCCGGCCCGCCGCGGCGCCATGGGGTTGATGTATCAACTTGCGATTGTCATCGGGCACGCCGTAGCCCCGCTCGTGGCGTTCGGCATCGTCTACTTTTTGCGAGTGAACTACGGCGTCACCGAAGCGGCGGTGGCCGAGAATGTTTGGCACCAGCCGTGGCGGTGGATGTTCTTCTCGGAGATGGTGTTCGTCGTATTCTACGTCGGCTTCTTGGCAGGCCTCCCTTACAGCCCGCGCTGGCTGGCCGGCAGAGGCCGCTTCGAAGAAGCGGAACGAGCCCTGGCTTCGATCGACGGCCCTGAATTCGCGAAGCGGGAAATCGAGCAGATTCGCGCCTCGATCAACGAGGAAGTCGGTTCGTGGAGCGAGCTCCTCAAGCCGGGCATTCGCACTGCCGTGTTGATCGGCATTCTGCTCACCTTCTTCAACAACTGGACGGGGTGGAGCGTCATCGGCGGGTATATTCCGCGGCTGCTCCAACTGGCAGGTTTCGATCGCGAGAGTGCGATTGGCAACTTCGTCGCTGTTTACGGCGCCATGGCCATCATGACGGTCGCCTCGATCATGCTCATGGATCGCGTCGGCCGCCGGCCCCTCTGGATGATCGCGTCGTTGATGATGGCGGTGATCACCGCCGCCACTGGGTACATGTTCTACATGGACGTGACGGGTTGGCCGGTCCTCATCATCCTCGGCCTAGTGACGATTCCGCACGGCCTGGCGCTCGGCGGCATTCCGTGGTTGATGATGTCGGAATTGTTTCCGACGCGCCTCCGCGCGAAAGCCGTCGCCCTGACGACGACGGTGCTCTGGGTCTTCATTTTCGCCGGGGCCACGTTGTTCCCCATGATCACCGGGTTCTCGCAGCGGGAGTTTCTCACCGCGCGGAAGGCGAAGGTTGAGGGAACGCAGCTGTCGTTCGTCGACGGAACTCCCGACGCGATTGTCGATTCCGAAGGTCGCTTCATCGACGCCGGCTTCCAGGCCAAAGATCAGATCACGATTTTCGGCGCCACCTCGCCGCAAAATGACGGGACTTTCGTCGTCTCGGAAGTCGAGAGCGGCCGCTTGTTGCTCGACGGCACTGCCAATTTGAAGAGCGAAGCGGGGACCGCGAAGACGACGGTGCAGGTCGGCTCCGTGTCCGCGGCGTTTTACCTGTTTAGCGTGATTTGCATCCTGTCGTTCATGTTCGGCTTGTGGATCATGCCTGAAACCAAGGGACGATCGCTCGAAGAAATTGGCAGTTCTTGGGAACACCCGCCGGCTGGGCACTAAGAGTAGCCCAGCAAGGGGCGGCGGCGGCTTGACGACGCAACGCAAACTGCCTCGCCGGCTTCGGCCGGCGAGGCAGTTGGTTGCGGAGTGAATTTTGACTACGGAGTGGATTGGGCGATCGCCGGGACGACGGGCGACTAGCGATCGGCGGCGCCGCTATTCGCGACGTCGTCCTCTTCCTTGGCTTTGGCCTTGAGAATTCGATCGCGGTCGCGATGGACGTTGATGTGGGCGGACAGCATCGAGCTGGCCGTTTGGTAATCGCCTTCGCGGAGCGTGTCGATGATTTCCTGATGGCCGCGGATGCCGTTCTTCCAGCGGGACTTCGAGAAGTCGGCCCGGAACTTCTGGAAGAAGACTTGGACCAGGTCGTTGAAGGCGGCTAGCGCCCGCACGCCGCTGGAGGCGACGAGCAAGCAGTGGAATTGCACCTCGCCCTGCAGCCACTCGGTTTTCTTGGTGGCGCGGCGGAGTTTCTCGTTGATCGCATTGAGTTCTTCGTAAATCGATGGATCCTTGGCCATGCGTTCGGCCACCTGCCGGAGGCCGCCGGTCTCGACGACGATGCGGGTGTCGATAAGTTCTTCGAGCGGGTAGTCCGCCAAGGCGAAGTGAAAGCTGAGATAGCGGCTGAGGCGCTTCATGCTCACCTTGCCGACGGAGAGTCCGCGGCGGGGGGCGGCGTCGACGATGCCCAAGAAGCCGAGGGCTTTGGTCGCTTCGCGGACGCTGACGCGGCTGACGGCAAATTGTTCCGCCAGTTCGCCTTCGGTGGGCAGGCGATCGCCAGGCTTCAAGCCCTTATTGATGATGTAGTTGCGTAGCTTCGCGGCGACGATTTCACTTTTGCTCAGTTTGGCCACGCGCGTCTTCCTCGCCTCGAATGAACCTGGCATCAGCGCCGCAAGCATCGCGGCCAAGAGATGTAGAAATTGTTTGCAGAAGCTATGTACGAACGCGGCGACGCGATTATAATTATCTTACAATTGGCGTCCGCGGGGGTGCCATCTCTCTTCTACAATACCTTATATACTGACGCAGCGGTTACCTTATGTCTCGCTTGATTGTCACGGATTATACATTCCCGACTTTGGAAGTCGAGCAACGCCGGCTAACCCCACTTGGCATCGCGGTCGAGGGAGTGAAGGCGGGCGAGCGTGCTGAATTGCTCGCTAAATTGCCGACGGCCGACTTCGTTCTTACCCAATTCGCCAAGCTCGACGCGGAAGCGATCGACCGCATGGAGAAGGCCCGCGTTATCGTCCGATACGGCATCGGTGTCGATAATGTCGACTTGGAGGCGGCCAAGCGGCGCGGTATCCCGGTTTGCAACGTGCCGGACTACTGCATCGACGAGGTTGCAGACCACACGCTGGCCCTCGTGTTGTCGGCCACGCGGCGTGTCGTCGAAAATGCCAACTTTGTTAGCGGCGGCAAATGGGGGCTCCCCGTTCCCGTCACCGACATGCGTTGCCTCAAGTCGATGACCGTCGGCGTCGTCGGCTTCGGCCGGATTGGTCGCGAAGTCGCCTCACGACTGTCGAACTTCAAGTGCCGTTTGCTGGTGAGCGACCCGGCCGCAAAGGCTGCGGACGTCGAAGAGGCCGGCTGCGAACTGACGAGCCTGGAAAACCTGCTGGTGAACAGCGACCTGGTGACGCTGCACTGCCCCGCGATTCCGGCCACTCGTCATCTGATCAATTTCGACACGCTCGACGCGATGAAGCCGGGCGCCATTCTCGTGAATGTGGCTCGCGGCAACATCGTCGATACGTCGGCAATGTACGAGGCCCTGAAGAGCGGCAAGCTTGGTTTCGCAGCGCTCGACGTCTTTGATCCGGAGCCGCCGGCCCCTGATCACCCGGCGCTGGCGCTGAAGAACGTTATTCTGCACAGCCATATCGCCTCGGCGAGCGACGAAGCCGTGTTGAAGCTGAGAAGCGACGCCGCCGCGATCGTGGCTCTCTGCAACGAAGGCCAACCGCTGCCGAATATCGTCAACGGGGTCACCGGCCCGGCGCGATTCGCTGCGATGGCCGTCAGCTAGCCTCCGCTTTTCTCCCCTAGGCGGCGATTTCCTGCGCCGCCGCATAAGCAAGTCGAATTCTTATGGCAAGCGCAGTTGCCGATCAGACTATTTCGATCGGCGAATTAGAGGATTTCTGCATTCGCGTGTTGACGAGTCTGGGCGTCGGCGAAGACGACGCCCGGACAACCGCGAAGGCGCTAGTGACGACCGACACATGGGGCGTCTACACGCACGGGACCAAACTCCTCCGCGGCTACGCGCGGCGGCTGCGCGGCGGCGGGTTGCGCAATAACCTCTCTCCGAAGATTGCCGACGAAGGCGCCGCCTGGGCGCTCGTCGACGGGCAATCGACCCTGGGGCAGGTCACCTCCACGTTCGCGACGGAGGTGGCGATTCGCAAAGCGCGGCAAGCGGGCGTGGGGTTCGTCACGGTCACGAATAGCTGCCACTTCGGCGCCGCGGGCTACTACGCTTGGCTGGCGGCGAAGGCCGGCATGATTGGCCTGGCGATGGCGAACGACGTTCCCAGCGTCGCGGCGCCCGGCTCGCGCGGGCCTGTGCTGGGGAGCAATCCGATTGCGTTCTCGTGTCCCACGGCCGCAGGCGATCCGATCTTGCTCGACATGTCGATCGCCACCGTCGCCGGCGGAAAGGTGTTCGCACGCTGCAAGCGCGGCGAGCCGATCCCCCCGGGTTGGCTCGTCGACGACGCCGGTCAGCCGACCCAAGATGGCACTCTCTATCCCGATCGCGCTTCGCTCTCTCCGGTGGGCGGCCACAAGGGCTATGGGATTGGGTTACTGATCGAGATCCTCGCCGGCGTGTTGTCGGGGGCCGCGGTTACCAAGCAAGTCGGCAGTTGGTTGTTCGGCGATATGTCGGCGCCGACGAACCATGGCGCCGCGTTCCTTGCGATCGACGTCAGCGCCATCATGACGCCTTCGACCTTTTACGAGCGAATTGCCGCGTTAATTAGCGAGATTCATGCCGAGCCGACCGCCGAGGGCGTCGCTTCGCTAATGTTGCCTGGCGAGATGGAATGGCGCAATCGTCGCCAAGCCGAGTCGAAGGGGATCGCGCTTCCGGCCGACGTGATCGATAGCCTGCAAGAAGCTGCTTCCGAGAGCGGTCAACCGTTCGTGTTCTAGTCTGCTTTTCATTCACATTTCTTTCACGTCGGCCAGCAGTTAACGCTTCGTTGGCGGCGCTTATCAAATATGAAAATCATCCGTTTCCAAGATTCCGCCGGGTCGGTGCAGTATGGGCGCCTCGGCGACAACGATCGCGTCACGTTGCTGGAAGGCGAGCTACTTTCCGGCCTGCGCGACACTGGTCGCGACGCGACGGTTAAGAAGCTACTCGCGCCGATCGAGCCGCCAGTCGTCTACTGCATCGGGTTGAACTACGTTCGGCACGCTGAAGAGGGCGGCCTGAAGCCGCCGGAATTTCCGGTCGTCTTCATGAAGTCGCCGGCGACCGTGCAGAATCCGGGCGATCCGATCGAGCTGCCCCGTCAGCTCCGTTCGGACGAGGTCGACTACGAGTGCGAACTCGCGGTCGTCATCGGCAAGAAGTGCAAGAACGCCACGCAGCAGAACGCACTTGATTTCGTGCTTGGCTACACCTGCGCCAACGACGTCAGTGCACGCGATTGGCAAGGCAAGTGGGGCGGAAGCCAGTGGTGCCGCGGCAAGACGTTCGACACGTTCGCACCGCTCGGCCCGTGCCTGGTGACGACGGACGAAATCAAGAACCCGAACAGTCTGGGCATTCGCACCGTGCTCAACGGCGAAACGCTGCAAGACTGGAACACTGAGGACATGATCTTCAACGTCCGCCGCTTGATTGAGTTCCTGAGCGGCAGCACCACGCTGTTGCCGGGCACCGTGATTCTGACGGGAACGCCGCACGGCATCGGCGCCGCCCGCAAGCCGCCGATTTTCCTGAAGGCTGGCGACTCGATCACGATTGAGATCGACGGCATTGGCAAGCTGACGAATCCCGTCATCGATGAGCCGCTGAACTGATTGAGTTTGAGACTTGCTGAGTCTTCGCCAACGCCGACGACTCAGCGAGCGAACAGTCTGGACACACGGAACAACGACGCATCATTTGCGTCATGGATTGCGAGAAGACTCCATGGCAACGGTTACCGCACCGAACGTCGATAAAGCGACTTGGATCGACCTCTATCGACGCATGCTGCTGATTCGCAAGACCGAATTGCAGTTGGCTAAATCGCATCAACGCGGCGACGTTCACGGCGCCTGCCACACCTATGTGGGGCAAGAGGCGGTCGCGGTGGGCGTGCTCGCGCACTTTAGTTCCCGCGACATGGTGTTCAGCACTCATCGCGGCCATGGCCATGCGATGGCCAAGGGGATGCCGGCGGAAGATCTCATTGCCGAACTGTACGGCCGCGTGACCGGCTGTTCGCGCGGCCGTGGCGGGAGCATGCATTTGTTTTCGCCAGAGATCGGCATGATGGGGACGAGCGGCATCGTCGCTCCGTGCATCCTGCAGGCGGCCGGCGCAGGGTATACCTTCAAGCTGACCAAGGAGAGCTCGGTCTCCGCCGCGTTCTTCGGCGACGGCGCCGTCAACAACGGAGCGTTTCACGAAGGCCTCAATCTCGCCAGCATCTACAAGTTGCCGGTGTTGTTCGTCTGCGAGAACAACCAGTACGCCACGGAAGTCCCCTTCAGCTACTCGGCCGGCAACCCGCATGTCGCGAATCGCGGCGCTGCGTATGGCATTCCGGCGATCGAGGTCGACGGCAACGATTTGCTCGCGGTTTACAGCGCCGCGCAAATCGCGGTCACGCGCGCCCGCCGCGGCGAGGGCCCGACGCTGATCGAATGCAAAACGTATCGCACGCGTGCTCACTCCGAGGGGATGACCGACTTTACCTACCGGACGCGCGAAGAGGTCGACGATTGGAAGTCGAAATGTCCGATCGCGCGTTGCCGCGAGGCGATTCTCGAGGCATTTGGCGACGAAGAGGGCGTGACCGGCGCGTGGCTCGATGAAATCGAGGACGAGATCGCCGACGAAGTCGCGCAAGCGCACGCCAATGCGATCGAGGCCGACTATCCTGAGGCTGAGGACTCCGCGACGCACGTGTTTGCGGAGCCGCGCGAGTCTTTGCTGCCCCTCCCCTCCCCTGCCGACGCGACGAGTGAAAAGTCGTTCGTCGAGGCGACGGTCGATGCGCTTCGTTTCGCGTTGCAGCGTCATGATCTCATGTTCGTCATGGGCGAAGGCGTCGGCGAGCGCGGCGGCAGCTTTAAGACGACCGACGGGCTCTATAAGCTCTTCGGCGGCGAGCGGATTTGCGACACGCCGATTTCCGAACGCGGATTTATCGGCCTTGCTTGCGGCGCGGCGATGTCGGGTAGCCGCCCGGTGATCGACTTTATGTTCGCGGATTTCATCCTCGATGCCGCCGGCGAGATCATCAATCAGATTGCCAAAGTGCAATACATGTCGAACGGCCGCATCAAGATGCCGGTCGTTATGCGCGGCTGCATCGGCGCCGGTCACTCGGCCGCGACGCACCATTCCGGCAGCTACTATACAACCTACGGGCACTTTCCCGGCCTGAAGGTCGTTGTGCCGTCGAATGCGTACGACGCCAAGGGGTTGTTCGCGGAGGCGTTGGCTGGCGACGACCCGGTGCTGTTCCTCGAACATCGCGAGTTGTTGACGATTAAGTGCGCCGTTCCCGAGCAAGAATATCGCATCCCGTTCGGCCAAGCCGCGATCGTTCGCGAAGGGACGGACGTAACCGTCGTCTCGCTGGCTCAGATGGTGCACAAGGCTGCGGCGGCGGCGGAGCAGTTGGCCGCGAAGGGAGTTTCGGTTGAACTGATCGATCCGCGCACGGTCGCACCGCTCGACATCGATTCGATTCTCGCTTCCGTGGCGAAGACTGGCCGGCTGCTTGTCGTTGACGAGTCGTTTGGGCCGTACGGCCTTGGCGCCGAGATTGCCGCTCAGGTGTCCGGCCGCGGCTTCGACGACCTCGACGCACCGATCAAGCGTCTGAACGGCAAACAAGCGCCGACTCCGTACTCGCCGGTGCTTGAGAACAATAATATTCCGCAGGTGGACGACATCGTTGCAGCAATTGAAGAGTTGATGGCGGAGTGAAGCTGAGCAAACATCCGCCGTCTACCGAGTTGTAATGATTGTTCGAGGGGCGCAAGCCTCACGGCGTCGCGTCTCTTCTCTGAGTGAAAGCGTACCGTAAGATGGCTAGTTCGATTGAAGTCACCGTTCCGCGCCTTGGCTGGTCGATGGAAGAGGGCTCCTTCTGCCGTTGGCTGAAGGAAGAAGGCGAGATGGTGCGCGAGGGGGACGGCCTCTACGAGTTGGAGGGCGACAAGGCGACGCAAGTGGTCGAGTCATTCGACGCCGGCGTCCTGCGAATTGGCCCCGACGGTCCGCAATCCGGCGATATCGTCAAGGTTGGCCAAGTGCTGGCGCACCTTGAGCCGCGCGGCGGGAAGGCGGCCGCGCCCAAGGCCCCGGCAGCTCAACAGGCTCAGGCGGCTCCCGCTGCGACGAACGGCAATGGCGCGAAAGCCGCCGAGAAGAAAACCAACGGCGCCCCTGCTCCAAACGGCAATGGTTCGCACGCCGCTGCGGCTCCGGCAGCCCAGCCTCCGCAGGCGGCTGTTCCGGAGAAGACGAGCGCCTCTACCGCCCCGGTTGCTAGCCCCTCTGTGCGGCGGCTGGCGAGAGAGTTGGGAATCGATCTGCAGAAGTGCGATCGCGACGATCCGTCGCCGCTATCGGCTGCTGAACTAATGCGATTGGCTGCTCAGCCGTCGGCGCAGCCAGCGGCGACGCCGGTAGCGAGAGCAGTGGTTAGCGGCGATGTCGCCGTGACGCCGCGAGCGAAGCGCGTCGCTAGCGAACTTAATGTGGATCCTGCTGACGCCGTCGGTTCTGGCCGCAACGGCCGCATTCGGGAACAAGACGTGCGCGCGATTGCCGCCAATGCTTCGAGCAAGCCAGCGGCGAAGGTTTCGGCCGCGTCGGCTGGCGGCGCTGCGATCGGCGAGCCGATCACTCAGATCCGCCGTGTGATCGCGCAGCGGATGATGGCCGCCTCGCACGAGACGGCGCCGGTGACGTTGACGGCTCGCGCCGATGCTTCCGAACTCGTTCGCTTCCGCGACGAATGCAAACGGACGAGCGTCGAGCGGGGAGTCAATCCGCCGAGCTACACGGAACTGTTCGTGAAGCTGTGCGCGGCCGCGCTCGAAAAGCATCCGGCGCTGTTGGATCAATGGGTCAACGAGCGACTCGTGAAAGCCGAGGGCGTGAACATCGCTGTGGCGGTGGCGACGCCTAATGGCCTGATGACCCCGGTGATCCGCGACGTTCCGCGGTTGTCGCTGCGAGAGCTATCCGCCAGCTTCGCCAATCTCATTGAACTTGCTCGCACGCAACGGCTCGCCGCCGACCAGATGCGCGGCGGGGCCTTCACGGTGAGCAGCCTCGGCGGCTATCGAGTGGAGGCGTTCACGCCGATTCTCAATCCGCCGCAAACGGCGATCCTCGGCATCGGCCGGATCTCCGAACAGCCGGTCGCGAAGCAGCGGCAACTCGTGGTCGCCGACGTCGTCAACCTCAGCCTGACGTTCGATCACCGCGTGGTCGACGGGGCGCCGGCGGCGGCATTCCTTACATCGCTGTGCGACGTCATTGAGAATCCGCTGGCGTGGCTGCTCGGCTAAAGCGGGCATCGCCTCTTCGCCGTAGCGCTGGGGGGCTCATGCTTATTCGGGAGCTGGCTGCGCCTCCTTAAATGCTCTGGCTCCCTCCCCCTTGAGGGGAGGGCTGGGGAGGGGGTAGCCCCCTGGTACCCGCTGCCGTCACCTCTCCCTAACCCTCCCCCTCGAGGGGAGGGGACCTCAAGGTTTTATTTCTTCCGAGCCTCCCGCGGGTCGCTATTGATAAGCTTGGGAGCCCGGGGCTAGAGGCGGGCCGGCGAATGCAGGATGCGTTCTAGATCGTCACGCCAAGTAGCGTTTGCGCAGCTTGCGCAATGATCTCCCGCGGTCCGCGGTAAGCGAAGACTTGGCTCACGTCGTCGCTGCGAGATTGCCCCGTGGGGCCGCCGATCGCCGGGGCGTGGTATTCGAGCTCCGCGAAGTGCCCGAGGTAGTCCGCGTCGATATTGCACGCCTGGAAGGCGTGGCCGCCGCGCTCAGGGGTGTGTAGCGGCACATCGACGTATGGGCCGATCAGGTTGTTATGGAAGTTGCGCACGACGAGCGACGCGACTGAGCGATCTTCGTCATCCTCGCGCACGTAACCGGCGCGGCCGGTGGTGGCGATCGCGTCGACGCCGATCTTCTGTTCGTTGGGGGCCGACATCCGGTAGCGGACGCAGCGGGGTTCCGTTCGCACGTCGCCCTGCGGGATGTCGCCGAAGTAGACGACCGGAGTCGTCGGCCCGTAAGTCGGGACGACCATCTCGCCGCCGCCGGGAAGCTGCAGCAAATTCCAAATTCCGATTTCAACGTTGTCGGCCAGCGGGTCCAACAATTCGAGCGACGTATGCAGTTGGTATCCCGCGAACTCCAGTTCGCCCGTCAAACCAACTTCGCAGTCGGCGAGCGGGTTGGAGATCATGCTGACCGTTTTGCGGATGCGAATCGACTGCGTCCAACCGCGTCGGAACGAATGAACCGCCAGCGAGTTCTCCACGATCATTCGCGTCGGCGTGCGCGACGCGACCCAACGGCCCGGATCGAGCTGCCGCGGCTGAAAATACTGCCGGCTTGTGTCGGGATAATGCGGGTAGAAGAAATCGATTTCAGGGCCCAACCAGGTGCGGTCGCCGCCACTGTTGCACCAGCGATCGGAGCCAAAGTGTTCGCGCGCGAGTTCAGGACTGGAGATCGCGGCGCTCGTCCACAAGAAGTTCTTTGAGCTGGCGCTGGAGTAAAGTCCGAGTACTCTTCCCCCATGCGGCAGAACGAGCACCGTCTCGCCGGACGGCCCCGTGAGCGTGAGCGGAGGGCGGCTCGCGCGTTCCAGCGATTCGATCAACTGCTGCTTGGGAGGGGCAGCGGCCAAGGTGCGAAGATCTCGTGAAACCGTTTCGGGCATATCAGGCGAACCTTACGACGGGGAAAGTCAAAGAACAAAATTCAGGTGCACGCTAACACGGACTAAGGAGTTTCCTCAATGCGGTAGACGGCGTCACTCGTGCGAATGATGAGCGCGTCGCCGGTGACGGCGAACGAGGCCAAGGTCGGCTCTTCGAGGCTATTCTTCGCCAGCAGTTCATACCGTGGCTTGGCGGCGATCACGTAGCATGTGCCGTTGTCGCTCGGAAAGTAGATGCGTCCGTCGGCATAAATCGGCGACGCAGAAAAGTTACCGCCAAGCCGTTTTTTCCACACGACTTTGCCCGTCGTCGCATCGGTGCAGGCCGCGATTCCTGCGTCGCTAACCATGTAAACGTGGCCGTCCGCGACAACGACCGACGACGTCAGCGGCGCGAAATTGTCGTGCCGCCAGACGACGTGCGTTTCCGAGACGTTTCCCTCGCCGTCTGGGCGGATGGCGAGCAGCTCCGGCGGCGCTTCGCCCCCGTTGCAGGCGAGTACCATCCCCTCGGCGTAAACTGGACGCGACGCCGTCGACCAACGCCGATCAAAAAAGACGTGCCACAATTCGCGGCCATCGGCTGGATCGTAGCTGCCAATCATATGGCTCGCTGGGCTGACAAGCTGGACGCCGCTGGCGGTGCTTGATGAAGGAACCATTAGCGGCGTCGAAAAGGCAAAACGCTCGGGCTCCATCGGTTGACGCGGCGTCCGCCAGAGTTCCTTGCCCGTCGTCTTGTCGAGCCCGACGATGAAGGGATTTTCCACTCCATCGCAATTGAAGACGAGCGTATCGCCAACGACGACTGGCGAGCCTGCCCCGCCGTGGCGGGCGTCGTACGAAATGGTTTTGTTCTGCCAAATGATCTCGCCGTTAAGGTCGACGGCAGCCGTTCCCAGCGGCCCGAAATGGGCGTAGATGCGATCGCCCACGGCGAGCGGGGTGGGGCTCGCGAAGGTGTTCTTCGCATGCCCTGACGGGTAACTGCCGGCGTCGTAGTGGAAGATCTCGCGGTCCCACACGATCTGCCCCGATTGCGCATCGAGCGCGAGCAGTCGCAGGCTCAACGCGCTGGCAGTCGAGTTGCTGCCGACCGGTTCGTTGTTATTGACGTCGGGCCCGCTGCCGCCCCCCTGCTCTTGAACGGCAGTCGTTACATAAATGCGGCCTCCCGCAACGATTGGCGACGACCAACCGCTGCCAGGAATTGCTGTGCGCCACGTGACGTTTTTGTCAGGCGCCCATTCGACGGGCGGCTGGGCGTGGTCGGCCACGCCCTGGCCGGTCGGGCCGCGAAATTCGGGCCATTCGGCGGCGCTCGAAGCAGACGCGAGGCACAAGACGATCGCGAGGAGGCGCTCCGCGCGGAAGTGAAGGAATTGAAACATTGCTGATGCTTACAGAGAAGAAAGAGATGAGCCGCCGTCAGGCGCTACGATTCCTCATAGCGATGCGTGCAAGCAAAAGATTTTTGCACGCATCGTCTTGCGAAGCGCTTGCCGGACACTCATAATTGTCATACAAATAGAAAGGGGTCGCAAGCCCCTGTCTCTCGTCTCGGACGTAATCGTTCTCGTTGCTTTTCGAACCATGTGCACGCGGCGCCTTTCGCCGCCGAGCCACAAAAATCACCTCATACGATGAGTGCGTGAATATGCCCAAGCCACTGTTTCGCGGCGTCTGCGCGTCGACGATCACACCGTTCAATTCTCGCGGCGAACTCGATCTCGCGCTACTGCCGGCCCACGTCGACTGGATTATCAGCGAAGGGGCGAATGCGATCTCCCCGCTGGGGAGTTCGGGCGAGTTTCCCGTGATGGAAGTGGAAGATCGCAAGCGCGTCCTTGAGGCGGCGCTCGAGGCGAACAATGGCCGCGTGCCAGTCGTCGCCGGGACGCATGCTTACTCGACTCAACATACGATCGAACTGTCGAAGCACGCCGAGCGCGCCGGCGCCGACTCCCTGCTGATCGTGCCGCCGTACTACATGGCGCCAACGCCTTCGCAGGCCATGACGCACTATCGGCGGATCGCCGAAGCGGTTTCCATTCCGGTGGTGCTGTATCACAACGTACCGCTGACCTGCGTTGACTTCACGACCGATCATATCGTCAAGCTGTTTGAAGAGAAGGCGATTGGCGGCGTGAAGATGTCGAACCCAGAGCCCGATCGCATCTGCCAACTGTTGCAGGCGACCGGCGGCGACCTGTTCGTCTACGCCGGCCTCGACACAGTTGCCTTCGAAGGTCTGTGCCACGGGGCGCACGGTTGGATTTCGGGCATCCCGAGCATGGTGCCGCGTGCGGCTCAGCAGCTCTACACGGCGATTGCGATCGACGGCGATCTGCCGGCAGCGCGCGCGATCTGGAAGAAGCTTGGTCCGCTGATGCGGATTCAGTTCAGCAGCTATCTGTCCAAGGGCGAAGGCGCCCATTGGTTCAGCGTGATGAAGGCGGTGCTCAACATGATTGGCCCGCCGGTGGGCGACCCGCAGCCGCCGATCTTGCCGTTGCAGGAGAACTACCGGAAGGACATCGGCAAGATGCTGGCGGAACTCGATTACCGCGTCAAATCCTAGCGTCTGCTAGCCGAGTTGGCTTGTCGAAAGCGAATCGCAAACGGGCACTTCCATGAGGAATTTGCGCAGTGGAGGAAGGGTGTTTCAGGCGGTCGTGTGCGGGTGATTTCTGAATAAATAAACACAAGCGGCGCATTGACCTAAATCGACTGAGTAATTATATTACAAAACAGCGATTTGTAAGATAATTGGGCGGTTGCAGATTGCGTCTCTTTTCAACTTCGTTCCTTTTCAGTCTTCATGTTCGTCGGGTCGGGTTAGCGGCCTGATTTTTCGCTTCTCCCCAAAGCAGCAGTGCGCTTGCTGGGGGCAGCGGGGTGGAGTGCGGGCGGGCCGCTGGCCGACCTGTCGACCAGCCGGATCAGAGTAGGTCACCCAGGCAATCTTTTTCATCTCTTGTCACGCTTCTGGAGTTTGTCTCATGAAAAGATTTTTGTCGGCAGTCGCCATTGCGGCTCTTTTTGGCACTGCCGAAGCACAGGCTCAGCTTCCAGCCGGTGATTTGCGACTCTGGCTCAAGGCCGATTCGCTGCAAGTTGCCGAGGATGCGCCGATCACGCAGTGGGTCGATTCATCGAGCTACGGGACGACGTTCGCTCCTCGCACGGTCCGGTGGGATGGCGTCACCCCAGTCGAGGAACACCCGCATTTGCAAACAGTCACGGTGAACGGCCGGACCTTCCCGACGGTGAAGTTCGAACGCAACGGCGCGCTGCCGTCGGGCGACCCGGGCGTCGACCGGTCGGGCAACACTGATCGTCTATTTCAGACCAGCAACCTGACGCCCGGCAGCGATCCGTTGGCAATCGTTGACGGCACGTCGATGACAAGCTTCACAGTGTTCAAACCGAATATCACGACAAGCGGCGCTTTAGGGGCTCAAGCTGTGTGGGCTCTGCGCGGGAACGATGCATCGCTGATGGAGGTCGGCATCAATCCGGTGGGGCGCCTCAACCATGTTAGCTACGACGCGTACGTGGGCTACCAAACTCAAGCGACGATCCCGGCGGGCAAGTGGAACGTCTTGGAATACGCCCTGACCGAGCAGGCTCCGTTTGATCCGGTCACGTTCCGCTCGAACTCCACGGAAGATGCGTCGGCCCCGCTGACGAACCTGCCGGTGGCGACGAACGGCGGCGTCATTGCTGATCGGAACGATGGCATTAACGAAGAACCGGCCGGCTCGCTCGAACCGTTCGGGATTGGCGGCCACGCGCAGAATTGCTGCGGCGAAGGCGAAACGTTCGCGGGCAACATTGCGGAGATCATCATCTACGCTCGCGTGTTGACCCCGGCGGAGAAAGATCAGGTTTACGCTTATTTGTCTGACAAATATCTCGCGGTGCCGGAACCCGCTTCGGCACTGGCGGTGTTAACTGGTATGGGCGGCGTGGCGCTCATCCGGCGCCGTTTCACGGCAGGCAGATAGTCGCGGGAGTGTGGATCGGAGGAACTTCTCTAACGATGATGCAAGGTAGAACTTTTCACGCAACTTTTTGACGCTTCGATTGATTGATTCGGCGCCGTCGCGAGGGCGGCTGGACCAGGGCAGTAAGTCAGAAACTCGCGATTCCGTTCGCCGCCGACGGGAAGTCTTGGGGAGGCTTCCCGCGGCGCCAACGTAACGGGCTAAGCGCTTTCAATCGCTCTATTCTTAAGAGGAAGGAAGACAACTCATGACTCGTCGCAGGTATTTAAGCAGCATCCTACTCGGCCAGGGGTTGGCCCTGCTGTTCACGGTGACTGCCTTCGCTCAGCCGACTCCGCCTGCCGTGCTCAACACGACGGATCCGGCGTTGCGACTCTGGCTGGATGCGAGCACGCTCTCGACCGCCGGCTACTTGACCGGCGATCCGGTCACGAGTTGGACCGACAAGTCGAGCTACGGCACGATCATGGCGCCGCGCACGACGACCAACCCGAACGGTCCTGGCATTGGCGATCCCGTCGAAGAGAACCCGCACTTCGAACTCGTGGACATCGCCGGCAAGATGACGCCGACCGTCCGCTTCGATCGCGATGGACCGCCGAGCCAATACGGCAACCCTGCGGTCGACGGCAGCGGCTCCACTGATCGTCTCTACCAGACAAACAACCTCAAAACGCAGGCTAATCCCTCGGCGTTCGATCCGCTGGACATTGGCGACGGCAGCAGCTTGACGACCTTTCTTGTGTACAAGCCGGCCGTCACGACCTCGCTCAATTCGGGAGGCGGCCCGATCCTGGGAACGCAGGTCGTGTACGGCAAGCGCGGCACGTCGAGTTCCGTGTACATGTTCGGCATCAATAACTCGCCGAACAACGGCTACAACACGTTTGTTAGCTACGACGGTCCGGTTCTCTACCAAAGCCTTACTAAGCCGACCGAGCAAGTCTGGCACGTGACCTCGATGGTCATCACCGACAATCCAGGCTCTTCGGACGTTGACACGCTGCAGTTCTTCGACGCTGAGTCGATGACGCCCAATCAAACGCTGACGGAGATGGGAACGCAGCGGCAGGACGGCGTGCCGAATAACATCATCAACGGGCGGAATGCGTCGACTCCCGAGCCGTTCGGCATCGGCGGTCACTCGCAAGCTTGCTGCGGCGAAGGCGAAACATTCGGCGGTAACATTGCGGAGCTGATCATCTTTTCGAAGAAGCTCACGGCCCAAGAGTATGCCGACGTCGGCGCCTACCTCAGCCAGAAGTACTTCACCCCTGGCGCGAGCGTGCCTGGCGACTACAACGGCGACGGCAGCGTCAACGGCGACGACCTGGCCGTTTGGAAGACGCAGTACGGCCAAGCCCTGCCCGCGGCGCCGAACGCCGACGGCACCGGCGACGGCGTCATCGACGGGGCCGACTTCCTGTTCTGGCAACGCGCCATGGGCGGCGGAGCCGGGGTAGCCGCCGCATCTGCGGTACCAGAGCCGACTTCGGCTCTGCTGTTGGTCAGCGCCGTTTCGATGCTGGCTTGGGAGCGTCGGCGACGTGCGTAAGCGACGGGGCAGCGGCAGGTTGCCGGAGTGGCAACCTGCCGCGCGCCGTGTGGAGAGTTCGTGGAAATCCTTGTCAAAAAATGGTGGACTTTAGTCGGCTTCAACGGGCGGTTCGGAGCTTACTCTACGGAGCATTGAGATGAAGAAGCTAGGAAAGCGCGCGGGTTTTACCCTCGTGGAGTTATTGGTCGTCATTGCCATTATCGGCGTGCTCGTGGCGCTTCTCCTGCCGGCCGTTCAAGCCGCCCGCGAAGCGGCTCGCCGGACTCAGTGCACCAATCGCTTGAAGCAGATCGGTTTGGCGTTCCAGAACCACCATGATTCGCAGAAGTTTTTCCCGTCCGGGGGGTGGGGATTCAACTACGTGGGCGACCCAGACGAAGGTTTCGGCGCCAAGCAGCCAGGCGGGTGGGCGTTCAGCGTCCTGCCTTACATGGAACTTGGCACGCTGCATGACATCGGCAGAGGGATGCCGGTCAAAGACGGGACTTCGAACAGCGCCAAAAAAGTAACGAACACGCAGGTTGTTCAAACCAACGTGCCGGAATTCATGTGCCCGTCGCGCGGCAGAACCCAAGTGACCGCCACGTGCTGCGGGCCCGCCAACGTCAATTACACGCCCAATATGCCAATGGCGAAATCTGATTACGCTGGCAATTTTGGCGATACAAATTATTGCAAGTCGTCAAATCCTGAATGCGGTTGTCTTGTCGCGAATAACGATCAAGTTCCCGGCAATATCGTCGCCGGGAGGACGTTCACCAACTGGCCGAATACCGAACGCATCACGGGGATCGTTTTCCCGCGCAGCGAAGTGACTATCGCTCAAGTTCCCGACGGCACCTCGAATACTTACGCCGCTGGCGAAAAATTCGTCGATCCGATGGGCTACGAGAACGAAACAGATCCCGGAAACGATTGGTCGATGTTCTCCGGCGTGCAAGACGACACGGTGCGAACGACCCACTACGATCCTACCTCGAACACAATCCTGACGCCGATCCAAGATCAATCTCAAGGCGTGGCCAATAATCACAAATTTGGCAGCGCCCATGCCGGCGGCGCCATCTTCGCCATGTGCGACGGGTCGGTGCAATTCGTCAGCTACGACATTTCGCCGGAAACTCACCGCCGTCTAGGCAACAGAGACGACGGCGAGGTAGTGTCGCTCGGCGATCTGACGAGCGGAGCGGCCAGCGGAACAGGCGTCGGCACGCGCCCCTGCCCGTAGTCGACGGAGCATCTAGCAGTTTGGTCACAGAAGATTGATTCGCAGGAAGATTGGAATGTCCGTGCTCGAAAAGATCCGCTCCGGGAAATGGCTAGGTTTATTCGCCCTCTGCGTAGGATGCCATTCGGGGCCGGCGAAGATTAGTTTCCCAACCGTCGACGCTTCTGCCGCGGCCGCTGGCGCTATGCAGGCGGCCGACAAAAACGGAGACGCCGGCATCTCAAAGGAAGAAGCCGTCGCAGTTCCTTCGCTTGTTGCAGAGTTCGGCAAATACGACGCTAACGGCGACGGTAAGATTGACGCGGCGGAGATTGAATCGCGTATCGCGACCTGGTCAGCGCGAGGGCCGAAGGTCGTGCCGATTAATTTCGACGTCACTCTGGACGGTCGCGCGCTTGAGGGCGCCGAGGTCGTGCTTGAGCCTGAAGCGTTCATGGGCGACGTCTTGCCAAAGGGAGTCTCTCAAGTCGGCGCCTCCGGCGCATGCGGGCCGACGGTGCCTAAAGAGATGTTGAGCAAAGACATTCCCTTCGGCATGTTTTGCGGCCTCTATCGCGTGAAGATTACTCACCCGAGCAAGAAGGTTCCGGCGAAGTACAACGAGCAGACCGAACTCGGAATCGAAGTTGCGCCGGACTACGACTTCTTCAATCGAAAGACAATCGCGTTGCACTCTAAGTAGCGCTCCAGAGTACGCTTACACTTCCAGCTTTGGAGAGCGGTTCCCGCAAGTAGCGTTGGGGCGACAGGCGGCAATCTGGCGATAGCACGAGGAAGCAGTTACTGATGAAGATCGTAAAAATCGAAACGCTTCGTTTCGATGCGCAGTCGGCCGACTCGTGGCAAGCGGAGAACAAGGTCGCCCGGCAGGCGATGCCCAATAACCTTTGGGTTCGTATTCACACCGACGACGGGCTTGTCGGCCTCGGCGAGACTTATTACACGCCGCGCGCCCTTTCGGCCGTCATTCACGATATCTACGCGCCGCTGCTATTGGGTCGCGACGCGCTCGACATCGAGAATCACTGGAACAACTGTTTCTCGCTCGCCAACTTCTGCGGCTACGCCGGCGCGGAAATGCGGGCTCTCTCAGCTATCGACTTTGCCCTGTGGGACTTGGCTGGGCAGCACCTTGGCCAGCCGATCTACAACCTCCTCGGCGGCAGGAATCGCGATCGAATTCAGGTGTACAACACCTGCGTCAGCACGGGCACTAACCGCGACCTCGACGACATCATGGAAGGCCGCGCGGGTCAGGTTGCCGAGTCGCTCCTCGCGCAAGGCGTGCGGGCGATGAAGATCTGGCCGTTCGATCAGTTCGGGCCCACGCTAGCCGGCCCGACGCGGCCGAAAGAACCGGTCGTGATGTGGGGCGGCAAGACGGCGGCCGGCACGTTAGGTCACTCGATTACCAACGAAGAAATCCGTCGCGGCTGTGCGATCGTCGAAGACATCCGCCGCGCCGTCGGCGACCGGATGGAGATCGCCATCGAAGGCCACGCCCGCTGGGATCTGCCAGCCGCGACGCGGATTGCGAAGGCGCTCGAACCGCTCGACATCATGTGGCTGGAAGAGATCATGCCGCCTGACAATGTCGACGCCTATGTTCGGCTGAAGACGGAAACGAGCATCCCGATTTGCCAGAGCGAGCGCGTCTTCACTCGTTACCACATGCGTCCGTGGGTCGAGAAGCACGCCGCCGATATTATCATGCCCGACTTCTCGTGGTGCGGCGGATTCACCGAGGGGCGGAAGATCTGCAGCCTGGCCGATACCTACTTCCTGCCTGTGACGTCGCACGACACGATCGGCCCGGTCGGGCTCTGGACTGCGGCCCACCTCATGCTGCACATTCCCAACGCAATGACGATGGAAACCGTGCGCGGCTACATCGACGGTTGGTACAACGAAGTCGTGACTGACAAAATCAAGGTCGTCGAAGGCCACTTGTTCCTCGACGGCAAGCCAGGCCTGGGGACGCAGCTCCGCGACGATTTCATGTCGCGGCCGGATGCGGTCTGGGAAGCGACGACCATAGACTCACTCAAACGGTGGTAAGCAGCGATATGCACGAATTTCGCGTTCTTTACACAGGCGACTATCTCGACGTCGATGGCGGAGTCACCGTCAACAGCGGCGATATTGCGCTCGACCTGTACGAATCCGCTCCCTGGATTTCGCAAGACTTTCTCCGCGATCAGCAGGAGCAACGCGGCGACACCGAGTACTGGTCGAACATTTACTCGATGGCGATTAAGCCCGAGCATGTGCGCGCGGCCAACGGCATCGTCATCTTCCGGCCGTGGGTGAAAGAGTCGGCGTTCGCGCAAGGCAGCGACAATTTGGTCGTGATCGGCCGGGCAGGAGCCGGTTGCGACAAAATCAGCATGTCGGCGTGCACGGCCGCCGACGTGGCAGTGTTCAATGCGCCCGACACGCTCACTCACGCGACGGCATCCTCGGCGTTTTTGTTGATGCTCGCCCTGGCGAAGAAATTGCCGCAGCATCAACGGATGGTACGCGACGGACGCTGGGATTTGCAGCCGGTGATGATGGGCGACGATCTCCCCGGCAAAACGCTCGGCATCGTCGGGTTGGGGAAGAGCGGCTACGAATTGCTGAATCTGGTGCAGCCGTTCCGCATGCACACAATCGCCTACTCGCCGAGCGCCGACCCCGCCGAGGCCGCCCAATACGGCGTCACGCTGGTTGATAGTTTGGAAGAGCTTTTCGCTGCTTCGGACTTCGTGAGCCTCCACGCGCGGCTGACGGACGACAAACGCGGGATGATCAAGCGGCAGCATCTTCGCGCGATGAAGCCGACGGCGTACTTCGTCAACGTGGCCCGTGGCGAACTCGTCGACGAGCCGGAGCTCGTGTCGCTGCTGCAAGAGGGGAAGATCGCTGGCGCCGGCCTCGACGTCTTCGAGCACGAACCGCTGCCGGTTGAGCATCCGCTTAACGCGCTCGATAATGTGATTCTCACGCCGCACTGGCTGCCGTCGACGCGGCAGGCCGCGCGGCAGACAATGGAGGTGATGTCGCAAGGCATCATCGCCGCATCGCAAGGCAAGATTCCGGCGAACGTCGTGAATCGCGACGTGCTGGAACGGCGCGGGTTCCAAGAAAAACTAGCGCGCTTCGCGGCCAATCAACGGGAAGCGCTCGCTGTGTAGCAACTGCGGAGGAGGCGGCCGATGGCATTCCAGTCCAGGCAAGACACGACTGACCAGCGGCTGTTGCACGCCCCCCTGCCCCGGCGAGAATTCTTGAGATGGACTGCCGTCGCTTCCGGCGGACTGCTCATCGCATCATCTCATGGCTGCTCGCAGCCGACGGCCGAGAACCCAGCAAGCGGTTCGCTCGCCGGCAAGCGAATCGGCGTGGCCAGCCCGCATCGCGTTGAGATTCTCAACGATTTGTATGCCGAAATGCGGCGCGAAGCGGAGCGGTCGGCTCCGGGCGTCGAGTTTGTCGTCGTCGACGGCGAGAACGACCCGATGAAGCAACTCCAAGATATGGAGTCGTTCATCAGCCAAGGGTACGACGCCATCTTCTTCTTAGCGCCGCCCTCCGTCGGGTTGGACGAGATCGTCGCGCGCGGCGTCGCGGCGGGGATCGTCATGGTCAGCCATGGCGCGTCGCCCGCGACGGGGGCGACGCAGAATATCGTGCTCGATCAGCACGAGAGCGGCCGGCAAGTTGGGTTGCTCGCCGCGAAGTGGATTAACGAAAAACGCGGCGGTCAGGGCGAAGTCGGCGTGCTGGGCAACTCGGCCGATCCGCTGCTTGAGTTGCGCGCTCAAGGGATGAAGGACGGGTTGGTCGAAGGCTGCCCCGCCGCCAAGATCGTCGCCGAAGTTCACGGGCACTCGATCGAGTTGGGGGCGAGCGGCGCGGCGAACATGCTGCAAGCCCATCCCAATCTGTGCGCGATTCTCGCGCACGCGGACGACCCAGGGTTCGGTTGCTACACTGCGGCGTCGGAAGCGGGCAAAAGTAATCCTGATGAGTTTCTGGTGGCCAGCTGCGACGGCACCGACATGGTGCTGGAGAAGATCGCCGAAGGAGGAATCTACCAGGCGACGTGGAGCTACCTCTTTCCTTACAGCGCGACGGCCGCGATGCGCGACATTTTGAGCGCGTTGCGCGGCGAGGCGATCAAACCGACGCGCACTCAAATCGGTCGGCTTGCGACCTCGGCGAACATCGCCGATGTTCGACGGATGTGCGCGGATCCGCAGGCGGCCGAGAATCAACAATACTTCGCTGACACGACGATCCTCACCTACAGCGACGTGCCGCTGGAATCTCCGCAGGCGTAACCGGTATCCTCAGCGCGGCGTCCTCATCTCAAAGCATGCAATCGACTCCCTCAACGCCGCTCGTTCGCTGTCAGGCCGTCAGCAAGTTTTTTGGCGGCGTGAAGGCATTAGATGGCGTCACGCTCGACCTGTATGCCGGGGAAGTCGTAGCGCTCGTGGGCGACAACGGCGCCGGGAAGAGCACGCTGGTGAGGATCTTCGCCGGTTTTCAGCAGCCTGACCAAGGCAAACTTTGGTTCGGCGACGAGCGCGTTGACGATTTGACCCCGCGTCGGGCGCGATCGTTGGGCGTCGAAACGGTCCATCAGCACTTGCTGCTCTGCGACAATCTTGGCGCCGCGGCGAATATTACGCTCGGGCAGGAACCGCTCGTCCGTCGGTGGGGACCGCTCAAGTTCATCGACCAGCGACGCGCGCGGCAAATCGCGGCGCTAAGGCTCGCCGAAGTCGGCGCCACGGTCACCGATTTGATGGCGCCGGTGCGGCAGCTTTCCGGCGGGCAGCGCCAGGCGATTGCCATCGCCCGCGCGATGGCTTCCTCGCCCAAACTCGTGATGTTCGACGAGCCGACGGCGGCGCTGGGGGCGCGCCAAACCGATGCGACGCTGAAGTTGATTCGCGGCGTTGCCGATCGCGGCGTGGCGGCGCTGTTGATCAGCCACAACTTGGACGACGTGTTCAGCGTCGCCGATCGCATCGTCGCACTCCGCCAGGGCCGCCTCGTCCTGAATGAGCTGACGCGTGAAGCGCGGCGTGACGTCGTTGTGGCCGCCATGACCGGACTGCTGACGGGAGCGGCCAACTGATGAACGCGAATCCCGGCGCCAACTCGAACGCCGCGCCTGCGGTCGACGCTTCGCTCGCGACGGACGCGGCGTCGCGCTTCAACTGGCGGGACGCGCTGCGGCCCCATGTCCGTAATCTCGGCTTGGCCGCGGCGCTGCTCATCGCGCTGGGGATTCTCGGCTTTCTCCGGCCGCAGTACCTGAGTTGCGACAACCTGATTGTCGTTGCGATGCAAATGTCGTTCGTCGGCATTGCGGCCATCGGCACGGCCTACCTGGTCATCAGCGGCGGCATTGATTTATCAATCGGCTCGCTATTCGCGCTCGTGGGCGTCACTTCCGCGATGCTGGCGCGAACAATTGGCCCTGTGCCGGCGATGATGGCGGGCGTCGCGCTCGGCGGCGCCGTCGGCTGGATCAACGGCGTGCTGACGTGGCGCATTAAACTCTCGCCGCTGATCATTACGCTTGGCAGCATGTCGATCATTCGGGGCGCCGTCTTGTTGCTGACTGGCGGCTACTCGGTTCGGAGCGTGCCGAAGGAGTTCGCAACGCTCGGACAACTCCGCCCGCTGGGCGTGCCGTCGCCTATTTGGTTGCTGTTGCTGTTAGCGGTTGTGGCTCACCTGGTTCTGTCCCGCACGACGATTGGCCGATACACGCTCGCGCTCGGCGGGAACCGCGCCGCCTGTGAAGCCGTCGGAATTCGCGTTCGTCGCGTGACGCTCGGCGTGTTCCTGGCGAATGGGCTGATTGTCGGCATCGCCGGCGTCTTGGCCGCAAGCCGATTCGGCTCCGCTAGCCCCGCATTCGGCGAGGGAATGGAGTTGGATGTGATCACGGCCGTCATTCTCGGCGGCGTGGCGTTTACGGGCGGCGAGGGAAATATTCCCGGCGTGATGCTGGCGGTGGCGCTCCTGGGCGTCATCAACAGCGGGATCGTCGCGTTGGGCATTAACCCGGAATACGCCGAAGTCGTCAAAGGAGCGGCACTGATTGGCGCCGTCGCTATCGATCAATTTTCTCACGAGGCGCGCGAGCGCTTCCGCAAAAAACTAGCCATGCGGGAGCGGACCTGAGAGTCGCCAGCAGCCAGCTCGCTTCCGAAGCCGTTTCGTTAAAAAGTCTTAAAAAAGTCCCGGATTCTCCGCTTGCACCCATTTTTAATTGTAATACAATTAGATTCGACGGCGGCATTCGGCGGCCTATTCGCACTCTGCGTTACGCGCGGAAACATCTTCTCTCGCGGCATTCCGACGCAGCTCTGTGCGACGACATTTTCAATTAACCGAGGCAATCATGATCAGTGAGAAGCCAGTGCCAGTTAGTGAACTGGCGACCTTCAAAACGTTCAGCGGCACCCCTCTTCCGTTGGTGATCGAAGCCAAGCCGGAGAAGGCGAACGTATCGCGCGAGGAACTGCTGCATTGGATCGCTGCGAATCGGCAAGAGTTTGAAACGAAGCTCCAAAAGCACGGAGCCATCCTGTTCCGCGGATTCAAGTCCCTCACTGGGGCTGAAGACTTCGAAGCGGTGATGAAGGTCGTGTCGCACACGCTGCTCGACTACGCCGGCGGCACCACGCCTCGCAGCGCGGTGAGCGGCAAGATTGTCTCGTCGACCGACGCCCCGGCCCAGATGACGATCGGGCTCCATCAAGAGATGAGCTACCTTGAGCCTTCCGCCAGCTTCCCCGACCCGACGCCGGACAAGGTCGCGTTCTTCTGCGAAATCGAACCAGGCGGCGCTGGTCAAACGCCGATCTGCGATATGCGGGTCGTGCTGGAACGGCTGCCTAAGGACCTGATCGAACGCTTTGAGTCGAAGGGGCTTATTCTCACTCGCCAACTGCCGTTCACGAAGGAAGCGGGCCACGAAGTGACTTGGCCCACGATGTTCGGAACTTCCGATAAAAAGGAAGCCGAGGCGTTCGCCGAGAAGCGGGGCTGGCGCATCGAATGGACCGACGACGGCGGCGTTCGCGTCTATCAAAAGCCTTCGCCCACGACCAAGTCGCACCGCGTCACCGGCGAGAAGATCTGGTTCAACCAGGCTCACCTGCTGCATAAGGAATACGCCCCGTGGAAGGGCGATTTCCTCGGCACGACTCCCGAGCAGATCGATGAGGCCAACCGTCGGCGTCCTGAGTTGTCAAAACGGTTCTTCTATCACTCGACGCACGCCGATGGATCGGAGATCATGGTGAGCGACCTCGAAACGATTCGCCAAACGATCGACAAGACGATGACCATGTTCGATTGGAAGGCCGGCGACTTGCTCATCTGCGACAATAAGCTTGTTTCGCACGGTCGGCAGCCGTATTCGCCGCCCCGCAAGATTCTCGCCGCGCTTGCGGCCGATGATCGCGGTTAAGAAGAGCATTACTTGTCAGGTTCGCAGGCCTCCGCACGATGTGCGGAGGCCAATTTATCTCATCCGGGAAAGCATGACGACATGAAAGTGGCATTGGAAGGCAAACGCGCCCTCGTGACGGGCGCCGCGCAAGGTATTGGAGAAGCGATTGCGAAGACCCTTGCGGCCAACGGCGCGCGAGTCGCTTTCACTGACGTCAACGGCGAACTTGCCAAGCAAACGGCCGCTAAAGTTGACGGCGCGATCGCCGTGACGATGGATATCACGAAGAAGGAATCCATCGATCACGGCGTCGCCGACGTCGTCAAACAGCTTGGCGGCATCGACATCCTGATCAACAACGCCGGCGTCAATACGGCCAAGCATCGGGTCAACATCGACAAGTTCCCGCTCGAGGAATGGCAGCGAATCGTCGACGTCGACCTCACCGGCACCTACTTGGTGACGCAGGCGGTGAGCAACGTGATGATCGGCCAGGGAACTGGCGGGCGCATCGTCAACATCGCATCGTCCCTGGGCATCGTGCCGGTTCGCCTGCAGTGCGCGTTTATCGCCGCGAAGGGCGGGCTAGTGCACATGACCAAAGGGACCGCGATCGAGTTGGGCCCGCACAATATTCTTGTGAATTGCGTGGCGCCCGGTTCGACGTTGACCGAGGGGACGAAGGGGCTGTACTACGGCGAGAACGCCAGCGAACGCGAGCGTGCCGAGCGGCTGCTTAGCCACGTCCCCCTCGGCCGGCCCGGAACGTGCGAAGAGATGGCGCACGGCGTTCTCTTCTTCTGCGCTCCGGAAAGCGGCTACATCACTGGCCAAATTATGGCTGTCGACGGCGGCTGGACGGCCGGCGGATTCTTTAGGGATTTCTGAGGTTGCTGCTAACCGGCAGCGTGTTTTCGACGAGCGTAGTCGTGGCTCTAGCTTGGCCAGGGCAGCGACTCCGCTGCTTGTCGCCGTCTTTCACCGTCGCAGTCCTTCACAAGTCTAATCAGCAAGAAGCACCGATTATGTCTGCATCGACTCTCGCCGCCTCCGCGACTTCAGCGCCGTTCGAAATCTATAGCGACGAGTTCCGTCGCATTCTCGGTTCCAACCCGCAGCTGGAGTTGCTGTCGAACGATTTCAAGTTCTCTGAAGGCGTCTGCTGGGTCGAGCAAGGACAATTTTTGGTCGTCAGCGATTTCCTGAATGATCGCGTGATGAAGTGGACGGAGCGCGAAGGCCTGACCGTCTATCGCCAACCGGCACAGACGGCCAACGGCAATGCGGTTGATGCAGAGGGGCGAGTCATCTCCTGCCTTACCCGCGCACGCTCGGTCGTGCGGTTTGAGCATGACGGGTCGCAGACGGTACTCGCCGATTCCTACGACGGGAAGAAGCTAACGTCGCCCAATGACGTGGTGGTGAAGAGCGATGGGTCCATTTGGTTCACTGATCCCGACTACGGCTGGTTGGTCGCTGAATTCGGCCACTGCCAACCGCCGGAACAACACCGCAACCGCGTCTACCGGGTGGCGCCCGATACGCTGGAAGTCACGATCGCCAGCGAAGACTTCGACAAGCCGAACGGCATCTGTTTCTCGCCAGACGAGCGAATCCTATACATCGGCGATACCGGCATGACGCACGGTGCGTTTCGCCCGCACCGGTTGATGGCGTTCGACGTGCAGGCTGACGGCCGCACGCTCTCGAATCCGCGGCTGTTCGCCGATATCAATCCGTGGGTGCCGGATGGTTTCCGTTGCGATGTCGACGGCAACGTCTACGTCGGGGCGGGCGATGGCGTCCAGATCTTCAATCCGGCGGGCAAAATGCTGGGCAAGATTTTGACGCCTGAAGCTGTCGGTAATCTGTCCTTCGGCATGTCCGATAAGCAGACTTTGTTCATCGGCGCTTCGAGCTCGCTCTTCGCGGTCAAGCTCCAGACGGCAGGCGCGAAGTAAGCCTCGCTGTAGCCCCGGGCTCCGCCCGGGGGTGGGTTTCCAAATCGGTAGATATTGTCGCGCGTAGTGCTACCCGACCCCCGGGCGGAGCCCGGGGCTAGAAGACGAAGGCGCTATCGCGACCTGCCCTGCCCTACCCCAGCCGGTTGATCTGAGCGAGCACGTCGGCCAGCACATGCGCCGGTCTCAGCGTTGCGTCAATGCGATGTACCATGCTCGCCGGGTAGGCTTCGAGCAGCGGAGCTGTTTCCTCTTCGAAGAGCCGGAAGCGGTTTTGCATCACTTCTTGAACGCCGTCGTCGATGCGTCCTTCCACCAGCGAACGGTGCGATAGGCGTTCGCGAAGCACGTCCAAGTTGTTGCATTCAAAGTAGAGGACGGCTCGCACGTCGACGCGTTTGGCTAGTTCGTCGACCTGGCTGCGCGTGCGCGGCACGCCGTCTAGCACGAGCTGCTTCGAGTAGCCGAAGGTTTTGTCATTGTGCAGCAAGCTCGCCAGGTGCGAATCGAACAATCGCCAGAGTTGGGCATCGCAAATAAACCCTCCCTGCGCCAACGTGGCCTGCCCATCGACGTCGAGCAACTTTTCCGTCATCGACTGGCGAATGACGTCGCCGCTCGAAATATGGGCAAACCCGTCGATTCGATTGAGAATCTTGCCGATTGTTCCTTTGCCGGAGCCTGGGGCGCCGACAAGCACGACTCCAGAGAAGGCAGCGCGAGTCGCGGGCGATTCTTTTATTGACAACTTTCGGCCGTTAACGGCCGCGACTGCGGGGCGATCGTAGCGTCGCTGATCGGCAGGGGAAAGTTCTAGCGGCGCCGTTGGCGGCGTTTCGCGATGGGCCGATTGGATGTGACGGATGGCAGGCGCTTGCGAACGCATGAGGATTGAGTGCGTCGTCGCATTGGCGCCATCGCGGCAAATGCCTCGCAGCAGGCTGGAGTCGCTGATTCCACTGGCTACGAACAGCATGTCGTGTCCCCGCGCCAAATCCGCAGAGCGATAGATGCGGTTGAGACGCTCTCCCCAACCGTCTGCTTGCAATTCGGCAAGCTCAGCGGGATCGCGAGTCCACATCCGGCCCAACATTTCGCCTCCTAGGCAGCGTAGCCCGACGGCAGCGAGCACCGCTTCGGGGCCGCCGCCGATGCCGGCGTACAGGTCGATGCCCGAAGAGGCGATGGCGGGGGCCAGGGCCGCCAAGATGTCGCCGTCGACGATAAGACGCAGCGTCGCGCCTGCTTCGCGCGCTCCTTCAATAATTGCTTGATTGCGGGGACGATCTAAGCACATCACAACGACTTCATGCGGCTTTTTCTTGAGCGCTCGCGCAGTCTGTGCGATCACGTCGCAGAAGGGTGCGTCGATGTCCGGCCGCAGCGATGGGTCGTTTCGGCAGGCGGCTTCCATCGCGGCCGGATAGGCCAGTTTCCGCATGTAGAATGATGGGACTAGCTGCAGAGCCGGGGTGTTTTCGTCATGTCGAATAGCGGCGGCGATGCAACTAATGGCGTTAGGGAGTCCTTTGCTGAGGTTCGTCGTCCCGTCGAGCGGATCGATCGCAATGTCCACGCGCGGCGTCTCGTGTCCCCACTTGCCGACTTTCTCGCCCTGGAACAATCCGGGGGCGTCGTCCTTAATTCCTTCGCCGATGATGATCTCGCCGCGCATCTCCATGCCGTCGAACACGGATCGGATGGCGTCGACGGCGGCCGCGTCGGCGGCGTTTTTCTCTCCACGCCCGATCCACTTCGCGCAACACAACGCCGCGAGTTCGGTCGCCCGCAGGAAATCGAACTGCAGAAGGTCGAGATGAATGCGGGAAGAATGCGGGAGCGGAGAAGTAACGTTTCGGGTGACGGGCGAAGCGTCGCGAGCGGCGGTGATTAGGCTCATCGGTAATCCGTGCGAGTAGAGGCCGAGCTGCGGGTTTTCCCCGGACAGCGTGCCGAGCCAGTAATTGTATTACAATTAACTGAATTGTAAGATAATTATCGTGCCGCCCGGCGTCAATCGACGTTCGCTTTATTGAGGCCAAGCGATCCGTTAGTTTTCTCGAAAACGCCCCCTTCCGCTGCGTATTTAATTGTAATATAATTTGTGCTGTAGGCTGACTTGTCGCTGCCGCGGCTTTGGTTTCGCGGCTGCTAGTTTCTTTCTCTTTTCCCACACGAATCGTTCGTCGCTGCAAGCTCTCGTCCCGTCGAGAGTCGAGACTTCCTTGGCGGTGCACCGGCCGTTGCTTCCAGAGAGGCGAAGCCGTCGCGGTCGCGGAAGCCCGGACGTCGCCAGTTTGAGAACGCCGTATCTTGTGCCGCTAACTCATTTGCCGTTAGCTCCCTGTTCGCCCAGAGAACTGCAATCATGAAATCGTCTGCTCTAGTGATGTTGTTGGCCGTTGGCTGGATGTCGAGCGTTGCGCACGCGGACACAGCCTCTTCTTTTTTGGCCGAGGGCGAACTTGCGTCCTCGACGCGTTGGGCCGACGAGCACTTCGGCGGCGACGTCGCGAAGCTGCCGTTCAGCTTCAAGTTGGGCGATGAAAGTTCGGCCACGGTGCTCGGCCGCTCGAAGCCGACCGTGAGCAGCGAGAAGCTTGGCGACTATGCCGTTCGCCGGACGCTGAAATGGAACGATGCAAAAACGGGGCTCGAGACGCAAGTCGTCGCCGTTGATTACAAAGACTATCCGAGCGTTGAATGGACCGTCCGCTTCACGAACGTCGGCAAGGAAGATAGCCCGATCCTCTCGGAGATTCAGGCGATCGATCTGACTCAGGCGATTCCGCTTGATGCGAAGGCGACGCTGCATCATCAAAAGGGTTCGACGGCCGTTCCCAACGACTTCGAGCCGTATCAAACCGCGCTCGACGTGGGCACAGACAAGAAGTTCGCGTCCGCCGGCGGACGCGGTACTAACGGCGATTGGCCCTACTTCAACGTCAACTGGGGCAAGCAAGGGCTCATCGTGGTCATGGGCTGGCCCGGCCAATGGAATCTCAGTATGCAGCGGAACGAAGCCGGAGAGCTCATCGTCCGCGGCGGCCAAGAGGCGGCCCATTTCAAGTTGCACCCGAACGAATCGGCCCGCACTCCGCTGATCGTCGTCCAAGCCTACGACGGCGATTGGATTCGCGGCCAGAACATTTGGCGCCGTTGGGTGGTCGCCCACAATCTGCCGCGTCCGGAAGGCAAGCTTCCGCCCGCGCAAATGGTGGCGTGCAGTTCGCATCAGTTCAACGAGATGCTCAACGCCAATGAAGAAAACCAAAAGCAATTCATCGACCGTTACCTCGAAGAGAAGTTTCCGCTCGACTACTGGTGGATGGATGCGGGCTGGTACCCGAATGACGGCACGTGGGTCACGACCGGCACCTGGGAAGTGGACAAGAATCGCTTCCCGAACGGTCTGCGCGCCATCACCGATCACGGCCATGAGAAGGGCGTGAAGTCTATCGTCTGGTTCGAGCCGGAACGCGTCGCGCCGAACTCGTGGCTTTACAACGAACGCCCGCAGTGGCTGCTCACTCCGCCGCCGAATCCAGGCAATCAAGCCTACGACGAGCGGTGGCGCCTCCTGGACTTAGGCAACAAAGAAGCTCGCGAGTGGCTCACAAAGCACGTCAACGATCTGATCGAGAGCCAAGGCATCGATCTGTATCGGCAAGATTTTAACGTCGATCCGCTGATGTTCTGGCGGAATGGCGAGGCCGAAGATCGGCAAGGCATTGCCGAAAATCACTACATTGAAGGCTACCTCGCCTACTGGGACGGGATTCTTGCCGCCCATCCGAACGTCCGCATCGACAACTGCGCGAGTGGCGGTCGGCGGATGGATCTCGAGTCGATGCGGCGCAGCGTGCCGTTGCTACGTAGCGACTTCCTGTTCGAACCGACCGGCCAACAAGCGCACACCTACGGTATTTCGCTGTGGATTCCCTATCACGGCACGGGAACGCTAGTCGGTAAGAGCGCCATCGGCCTGAACACCGGCGAAGGCGTTAGCGGCTACGACTTCCGCAGCCACATCGCGCCGAGTTTCACCGCTTGCTGGGACCTCCGCGACAAGGCGCTCGACTACGACTCGTTGCGTCGTTTGGTCGGCGAATTCAAGAAGATCTCCCCGCTCTACTCCAGCGACTTTTACCCTCTGACGCCGCACAGCCTCGCCACGAACGAATGGATTGCTTGGCAATTCAACAACCCGGAAAAGGGTGAAGCGGTCGTTCAGGCCTTCCGCCGTCAAGACAACGAGGAGCCGGAAAAGTCGCTGAAGTTGCAAGGCCTCGACCCAGCCGCACAGTACCGGATTGAGCCGCTCAGCGGCGGCGACGCCTGGACCGAGTCGGGCGCGAAGCTCATGGATCAAGGGCTGAACGCGAAACTCGGAGAAAAACGGAGCGCGGGACTTTATTTCCTGACGAAGGAACAAGGGGGTTAATCCCGTACTTCAGGCGTTTCGCCAAAGCGGCGTCACCGACGCCTGCGTTGGTTCGTATTAGTTCGTTAGGCCTTTTCGTCCATGCGTCTGGCGATGAACGCCGCGCCGCGGTTTACGCGGCGCGGCGTCCAGGCGTATTCCTCACAGATCCTTATCGAGGAGCCCTAGATGTCTCGCATCACCTGTTTCGTGGTTGCGTTGGCCGTCGCGCTGGCCAGTCGCAATGCTCAAGCGATCGTCTACGACTGGGTTGCCGGAGTCGGCGATAGCAACCCCAGCCAAAACGGACCGTGGAGCTACGGCACGTTCTTTGCGCTCGGGCAGCCGTTCGAGGCGGCCGAAACATCGACCGTGACGACTTACGACGGCCAATACGTTCAGGTTCAGTGGATTAACGACCTGTCGGCCGCCAATCTTGAATTCAACATGACGAACAACTGGGTCTACGATCCGTACGGCGGGGCGCGGGCCCCGCGCTCGGCGACGCTGCATCCCGGCAGCAGCGCCGAGTATGCCGTCCTCCGGTTCACGGCGCCCACCGCCGACTTTTACACCTTCGACGTTAACTTCACGGGGAACAGCAGCGCCGGGACGACCAGCGATGCCGTGATCCTCGTCAATGGCGTCACGCAGTTCAGCGGCTTGGTTTACAGCACACGCGTCGGCGAGACGTTGGGCGTCGGGCAGCACTTTGTCACGCCGGCGCCGATTCAGCTCGCTGCCGGCGGCACCATCGATATCGCGGTCGGTGCGGGCAACAACGGCTATGCGTCCGATCTCACCGGCATCGCTGGCTTCATTGCCAGCGCCTCGCAACCGAAGGGCGACTACGACGGCGATGGAGACGTTGACAAGGACGACCTGACGGTCTGGAAGTCGCAGTTCCATGCCGCGTCCATTCCTCCGGCGCCAAACGCCGACGGCAACAGCGACGGCGTCGTCGACGGCAAAGACTTCCTCCTCTGGCAGCGTACGTTCGGTCCAGCGGCGTCCTTCGGAGCCGCAGCGGCCGTGCCCGAGCCGGGCTGCGCCGTGCTCGCCGTTATGGCGTGCGCGTCGCTCGTCGCCGTGCGGACGCGCCGTCGCGGTCTGGTTGGCTGAGTTAAGCCTTTTATTTGCCCCTCATCCATTCAATCAAATTCCTGATTTCGAGGGATTATCATGATTCGCTGCTTCCTACTCGCGCTCGTCGCCTGTGCGGCTCTCGGTTCGCAGTCGGCGTACGCTGTCATTTACAACTGGGTCGACGGCGTCGACCGCATCAAAAACCCTAGCACCGCCGGGCCCTGGACCTATGGGTCGAAGGCGTCGCTCAGCGCGGCGTTCGTCCCCATGCGTAAATCAGTTTTCACCAGACGGCTCGACGACCTAGTCTTCGTCCAGTGGATCGACGAGGGCCCGGGCGCCAACCTCGAATTCAATCTCCGTGACAATTTTGCCGAAGACGCCTACGGCGGCGGTCGGCCGGCTAATTCGTTGACCATCCATCCTGGCGCGGGCGGCGTCTACGGAGCGTTGCGATTTACGGCGCCCACTGCCGGCGACTACACGTTCAACATCAGTTTTACGGGCAACAACTCGATTGTCGCCCCTTCGACCGACGTTCACGTGATGATCAACGGCGCCGACAGTTACAGTGGAGCGGTGAACGCGATTCGCGTGGGCGAAGTCCTCGGCGCTGGCCCCACGTTCGTTCCCGCCGCTCCGATTCACCTGAACGCGGGCGGCACGATCGATCTCGCCGTCGGTGACGGCGGCAACGGCCACGGCTTCGACCTCACGGGGGCTTACGGGTATATCGAGCGCGTCGGCGGAGCGGTCGCATCGGTGCCGGAGCCAGCGTGTGCGACGTTGGCTGGTTCCGCCCTGCTGGTCGGGCTGGCGCAACGCCGCCGGCGTCGGTAGGCCCGGCGTCGATAGGTTTCGTAGCTTCTTTCAAGCGGACGTATGAGAACGACGTCCCCAGTGCAAACGCGCTGGGGGCGTCGTTTTTTTATGCTTGTGCGCGAGGCCGCGAAACTGATGCCTGGTGACTCTCACGGCGCCGGTTTGCGGTGCGATGTTCGAGTCCGACCTGCCGGCATGCGAGTACGTCGCCGAGGCTAGCCGCACACCCGGGCAGGGACCGGATGTGCGGGCTGGAACGCATAATTGTCCTTATTCGCTTGCGGACAACTGCAAAACAGACGATTCAGCCACCAAGTCTATGAACTATGGTTTCGCACGTATTGTGTTACCGTTACGTGTTCACGTAGGGATTTCGGATGCCGTATTCGCACTTGTCAGACCATCCAGTACATTCGCGCAATCTGACAATTGAGCGCTGTTCGTGCGGAGCCCCTGTTTCGCTGGTCAAGCCGTCGCGTCACCTGGCGGCAGCGCCTTGGCAATGCCTGCGTTGCGGTTCGGTGCTGCTGGCTAGCCCGCAGCGGCGCGACGGATCTGAATTTCACGGCGGGGTGCGCCGATCCGACTTCAACACGATTTACAAGTCCGTTACGCCACGCGCCGACGTCTCGCCGTCGCACCTCAGCGACGAAGACATTGAGCAGTTGCGCAACTGCACGAAAAGCGTCGAACTGCCGTCGCACGAGTTGCGCCAGTCGCAGCGATACGCCGTGGCGGTTCCGCTCAACGTCGTGACGCTCAACGAGAAATTTTGCGTGACTGGCGCGCCGTCGCTCGCCTACTCGATCGACATCAGCACCGGCGGCATGTCGCTGCTCTATCCGAAAGCGACTGAGGCGGCGCTCTACGCGGTTGAGTTTGCGGATGGGTTTCTCAATATCCCTCCGGTGATCTTGCGTCCGATTCGCTGCTCGCGATTAGGCAGCGGCTTCGCCATTGCCGGCGACTTTGTTTGCCGCGTCGACTACTAGCGGCTGGCGGACGTTGGCGATCAGAGCAACTTTTTCGGCTTTTAGATGCTGAGCGCCTGCGCTACCGCTTGGCGACGCTGCGCCGCCGCGCCGCTGGGACCGGCGGCGCTACAGCTTTTCGATTTCGTCCGCGATGGCGTCGTAGCCGTACTTCCGCGCAACCGCGATCAATTCTTGAGGTTGCAGGTTTTCGCAGGGCCCAAGATTTCCCGCCGTGGCGGTTAGCTCTGCGACCTTGAGCGCTAGCGCTTCGGCCAACGACTCGCATTTGATTAGCCGGCCGTCTACCTCAGTGGTAAACGGCCCGGATGTTCTCTCGCTTACTACGGACGAACCCATCGCGACTGCCCTTCGCAACAGTTACCGGTGTGTAACGGTTGCGTAGCAGTATAGACGGCGCGTCAGCCGCTAGCGATTGCAATTCGTCGGTTTGCGATTGCGGTTTGCCGTTTTATAGGCGCCCTTCTCGCGCCCACGGCAGCGCATCGCGAATGAAGGCTCCGTTGGTCCCTCGATTGATCGACAGCACGGTTGCCAAGCCATCGTGAAAACAGCGAACTTCTTCAGCCTCTGGCGGGGCGGCCGATCGATCTTGGACGTAGTACCAACGTCCTCCTTCTTCCCAAGCGAAGACGTTTGGCAACCGCGTGTAGGCAGGCATAGGCGCCGAATCGAATCTGGGGAGAACGACAAATCCACTTCACTGACGGCGGAACTCTCTGCAGTTGCGCCGAAGGTCCGACAGGCGATAGCCGTCGCGTTCCGCCGATCCGCGCGATGCTCGCAAACATGTCGCTGTAATAATAGATGAATGTATCGAATTAGCCATTGCGTGTTTCCGCGGTGGAAGCGACCATATTTGCGGGTGAACGCAATTAACCGCGGTTGATGCGAATGAAGGCGCGCTCAGGGAAGCGGGCGTCGAATCGAGGCGGTCGCGTGCGGCGGAAGCCTAGGCCGCGATGTTGATTGATCGGCGAGCACCGACGAGCAGCAACGAGAAAGCTGCGAACCTACTCGGAAAGTCGATGTTCACAATGCCGCCGGCGGAGGGCCCGATTGATCGAGAAATCGAAGCGTTTGCTGGGGATGGCGGCGGCGTTGTAGGGAGAATCGCGTTCGCTGACGATCGGTTATCATGGCGTCAATGTCATCGATTCGTTTCACCATTCGCACCATGTTGTGCCTAACCGCCCTTGTGGCGGCGCTGGTCGCAATTGGGACGGCGGTCTTTCGGTCGCTTTGGCCCAATGAACTTGACGTAGAGGCTTGAAACTGGCGCCTTTTCATCGACGTTAGGAGTCGTCATGGCGGGCCTGACGGCTTGGCCGATTGTCGTCGGCGTCCGGGCAGTGGCGTTCCGGCTTAGCAGACCGCCTAACGATGAATCGGACGATGTGCAAGCTTGATAGATTGAAGGACGCTGCCTAACGCAGCAACTGATTTCATGGCTAAGCTTATCCGCTATACCTTGGCGGCAATTTGCCTCGCGGCGAGCGTCGGGTGCTTGGCGTTGTGGCTTTACGGACGCTTGACGCCTTGGTGCATTACCGTTGAGATAGTACATTCGCCAGCGTTCGTGCACGTGACGATTGAACGCGGAAGGTCGCTGGTCAATTACCAGCTGCACCGCGGTCTGGCGAGCTTGCCTCTGTACGGTGTGAACCACTATTACAGAATGCCCGATTCCGCAACCTTCGAGGGCACGACGGTTGCCAAACAAGAACTGGCGGAATGCGGCGACTTCGGGCTTGTGCGGAATAATCTTCTCTTCCCGCTCTGGTATCCCGCTCTAGTCTTCGCCCTAGCCGCGGTTGCCGCAATTCGCGTTGGTCGCCAGTTCACGCTGCGGTCGGCGTTAGTGGGAATGAGCGTCGCCGCTGCGTTGTTGGGGATGGCGGTGGCTCTATAGACGCACTCGCTTTGGGGTTGTACATTTGTGCACATCTGGGCAAGGTCTACGACGGACACCGCAGCATGGACTCAACCGCAATTGAACAAGCGGCGCACGCAACTCACCACGGCACAAAGCCGTTTCCCGAAATCGTCGGTATGTTGATCGCCGCGGGCGTCGAATATTACTTTGTTGACTACACGGCGCTGGCGACGACGTTCTATGGGAAAGGTTGCGTCGTGACTTGTCCTGTTCGATATGAGGACATGCCGCCAATCGCCGATGATTTTAACGCTGACGAAGTCAAGGCGGCCATTCTCGACAGCCAACGCCACGGCCAAGTTCATCGCGATTTCTCACGTCGCGTGATGGCGGCTGGAGTGCAAGGTTACTTCGCCTTCCTGCGCGGTCAGCGTGTTACTTACCTTGGTAGGCAAGGCGACCAGCATACCGAATGGTTTCCTGGCGCCGGGCCGTCGAAGTTGGTGCAATGAAAAAACCGTCGCCAGTTCCTCCTGAAGGACTGGCGACGGCCCTTCTTGTCTTGCTCACGTCAATGCAGCCTATCGCGAAGGCCACGGAGCGAAATCGCTTCGTCCGGATTACAGCCGGCAGCGAGCGTTTTAGGGTGGAGGCGATCGCAACTCAGCAGGTCGTAGAACGCTCTCGGTTTAAATTTCTAGCCAAGTATCTCCTGCCAGGACGAGCGGGCGCGCCGAGAGGGGGTGGCGCTCGAACAGTTCTAACGTCTGGGCAACGAGCCTTCGCCGCTGGACGTCAAGTCCAATGGCGAAGGCCCCAGGGCAATTAGCTGGGCGGGAGTAACGCATCGGCCGCCGCTTGCGCTTCGGGGCTGATCGTGACGGCGTCGTTGGGCGAAGCTTGCGGAGCGAGCCCGTTGTAGGGAAGAAGCGTTCTCGCTATTTGTTCGAAGAGATTCGCCATGGGCATCGCTGGGGCTTCGGACAAAACTTTGGATGCGACCCAGCTATCGGACGAGGATGGAACCGCGCCAGAGAATGGGAATGAAACTATGGGGATGGAGTTCTGCTGTCCCTCCATTCTCTCCCAAAGCCCTCCTTGAGGTCTGTTCGGGTTGCCGATGAGTGTGAAGTTGAGGTTCCCGCCATCTGATCGGTCTGGGGTGTTGCGCGCGAACTCCGCGGCAGCGCTCCAGCCTGTTATCGCAGACGAGTTCGAATCCTCCGCAGTCGCGAAGGCGGAGGTATACGCGTCCCCGGCATTGGACGTGGTTGAAGTGGCGGGGCCGGTGATCTCGCGATCCGCCGTCGCGTCCGCGCCCGCTCGTGGCCCGCTCGGGCTCCCCGCAGCGACGAAACCGATTGGTTTCATGTGACTACCCTACGAAAAGTACTGAAGAAGAGATGAGATGGAATTAACAAAAGCCTACTGTGCGAAATGATGCGGAGAGGCAACCGAGGGGCGTTGCGAGAAGGCGACGCGCTGGACGGCCTATGCAGATTCTGCGGTCGCGGACGGGCCTCGCCGTCGTCACAGCCCTCGCCGCCCCTCCTCGCGGACGCCCGGCTGTTCACACACTGAGTCAGGCAATGGAAAAGCCGGACTCCCCGCAGTCTCTCGCTGGAGACTTAGTGACAAAAAGTGAGAAGTCGATCGGCACGGCGGAACGTCTATTTCGACGAGCGCACGAAAAAACCCTGCGTCTTCGATTTGAAGTCGAGAAACGCAGGGTTTTCAGAAGCGACGCTGACGGGGCTCGAACCCGCATTCATTGGTTTACTGTCGAACTGCGAGCGATCTCTCTAGGGAGCGCTCCGTGTATACGCTCGTCCCGGACGTCGCGAACGCAAAGTGATCAAGCATAGCCCGCCGTAGGCGGAGATAGCCAGCGCCAGCGTCGTTGGTTCGGGGACAGGCGGCGGCGTCCAATTCGACGGGATGACAATCATCGCTTGGGGCGAAAAAAACGACGTGCGGGGAAGAAGCAATGACGTTTCTCCTGTGGACCCGTCGATCAGTGTCAGGCCGTCGGAAGCGTCATTCACCCAAATATCGCCGTGCTCATCAACCGCGAGTGGCGCTGCCCCGAAGAGCGAGCCGGCTTTGATCGTTGTGTTGACATTTGTTTCAGGATTGAAGCGAACGATCCCATCCACAAAGTTGTAGGTGATCAAGTCGTCGTTTGGGGAGACTCCCAGCAGGCTCGTGAATCCTAACTGTGCCTGGGGATACTGCGACATTTCTCCCGTCATCAAGTCAATTCGCTGGACGCCTCGAAAGAACTCATTGACGTACACTTCGCCATTCACGCCGATGGCCACTTGCCTCGGCACAAACTGATTCGGAATGGGAATCGGCGAAATCGTTCCAGACGCACGGTCGAACCTCGCGAACACGCTATCCGTGCCGCCGGTCCAAACATCGCCATTTCGACTCGCCGAAGTCGTTTGCTGGAAGAGTAGGAGATCGCCGTCCGGGAGCATCGAGAAATTAACGCCGAGCAATGGCGTTGAAGCCGGCGGCGTTAGTGGCGCCGATGTCCCAGTACGCGGGTTTAGCCGATCGATCGAATCTAGGCGGCCTTTGAAAAGAATCGAACCATCAACGTCGATTGCTAGGTTCTTTGGAGCGCCTAAGAGCGTCGGCCAAGGCAACGAATAGAGCTGATTCGAGGATGGATCAAACTTAATCCATCCGTTGAAGAAATCGCTAATCAGCAAGTCGCCGGGCGCAAGTCCCGTAGCTGTCGGCAGATTGAGCGGTGCGGCCGCCACCTCAAGTTCAGGGGCCGCGAGACAGGTGCTCAGCGCAAGCGCGCAGCACCACATAAGCGAGCGTTTCATTAGGCGTCTCCTTCTGTTCCGAAAAGAAGAGTTTCACGAACTCGCCTGGGATTGTAGTTAATTAGGTTGAAAATTGCACTCTTATTTTCCACTTTCAGCGAGTGCATCGACAATAGCGGCGACTCACAGCGAGGGCCGAATGCTTCTTGAAGTCGAGAACGGATTCTCGAAGTCTTACGGCCCTCAGTTGACCGGGAGATGACAAGATCGGTGCGTTGCCGATTTCGCCAATCGACGGCTAAGGGGTTCACGCTGCTGCTAAGCCGGCTACCAATCGTTATGCCGCTAAGGAGAAGGCTGGCAGGATACTACCGCACCCGTTGCGGAGGGGGCGGGAAATGGGCGTCCCTCAAAAAGAACTTCGCGCACGAAAAAACCCCGTGATTTCGATTTGAAGTCGAAAACCACGGGGTTCTTCCCAGCGACGCTGACGGGGCTCGAACCCGCAACCTCTGGATCGACAGTCCAGTGCTCTAACCAATTGAGCTACAGCGCCGTGTAGCGAGAGAGGCCGTGACGGGGCGTAAGGTTCACGGCAGTCAGAAGTTCCGACACCGGCCTAGCCCGCCGCGGGGCTCATTGGCCAGGGGGCCGAAGCACCCCTGAAGCAAGAAATATAGCTCGCGAACTGGGGATCGACAAGCGGGGTGGCGGCGAGCGAGGGGCTGTTTTTGAACGCGAATCGGCGACCGCTGGCTCTACACGCCGAAGCCCTCATTTTCGGGCCAAAATTGCTGCGACTGATGCTCTCCGAGCAACGCCGTGAGCAAGAAATTTTTCCGCACATTTGCCCGGTTGTTGATCGCGCCAACGGGCGACCGCACCGCCTTTAACGGTCGGGCTGGCCCCACTCCAGCACCTGTCCGTCAGCGAGGAGTTGGTCGCGGAGTTCTTTGTAGTCGACCGCCTGGATCGCGACATCGTCGTCGATCGCGAGCGCGGCGGCGGTGGCAGCCGATTGGCTAAGCGTCATGAAGACCGGCTCCATGCGGATCGAGCCGAAGGCGACATGGCTGGCGGAAAGCGCGAACGTGGCGAGCAGATTGTCGCACTCGCCCTGCTTCGGCACGATGGCGTCGTAGGCGATGGGGTACGGACGCGGCACGGAGACGCTGTTGCTCCCTTCATTGACCGGTTGGCCGGCGTGGACGATCCGCCGTACGGCGTGCATGTCGATGCCGTAAGTCCCGAGGCCGATCGAGTGCGGGGCGACCGCGGCGCCGGTGCAGTGATGCTCGGTCATCACGAAGTCGCTCACCATGCGGCGGGCTTCGCGCACGTAGAGTTGGTGCGGCCAGCCGCCGGTGTCGAGGAACTCGTCGCGGCACAGGCCGAAGCGCGACGTCTCGGCGCGGACTTCCGGCGGCGAGCGCTTGTCGGTGGCCAAGAAGTGGAACAGGCCGCGGAGGTAGTCCTCGTGGCGGCGCGTGATTTCGGCGCGCTTGGCCGGGCTGGCTTCGGGGTACTCATCGGCGCCGCCAATAAAGTCGGTGGAGATGGGCCAGCGGTTGTTGAAGTCGTATTTGCCATTTTGCAGCGGATCGTATTTCAGAAAGCTGCGAAGCGTCAGTCGCTCACCTGCCGCTTGCCGCGCGGCGATCCAGCGGGCGAGGAGTTCGTAATTCGCGGCATCGTAGTCGGCGGGCGGTGCGATGGGGAGACGGTTGGCCGCCCGATCGGTCAGACAGACGCGGTAGTTGTAGCTCTGGATTCTGCGGTCCGCCGCGCCAACTTGGCCGAGGTCGCCCGCTTGCAGTAAGTAAGGAAGCAGTCCGCTCGCGGCGTCGCCCCTCGTGCGGTACGGATCGAGCGGCACGACGAACCGGCCGGCGGGAGGTTTCTTCGCCGGGGATTGGATGCCGTTGGCAGTTTCGCCGTACTGGGCATTCGCCTCACGCCCGAGGGTGGACGAAACGCCGGCGGCGGCGAGCAGGTCGCCTTCGTAGGTTGCATCGATAAAGACTCGGCCGGAAAACCGTTGACCGTTGCCTGCGACAAGCGCTGTGATGCGATTGGCGCCTTTCTCGACGGATGCGAGAGGCGCGGAATAATAAACGCTCACTTTGGCGGCAGCGACGAGGTCGTTGAGAACCTTCTCGGCAACTTTCGGCTCGAATGAGAGCGAGGCCGGTTTGGCAAAATCAACCCCGACGCGAGTCGCATCGTCGGTTGCGGGCGGAGCGAATTCTTTGCCGGGAGCAACGCCGTATTCGGCCCCAATTCGCCGGTAGACTTCCCGCGCGAGTCCGCCGATCGCGTCGATGCGATCGGGAGCGTTACCGACGTCGGTCCAACTGAGGCCGCCGGATGTCATGCCGCCGAGGTGGCGGCCAGATTCAATGATGATGGCGGACTTGCCGAGACGCGCCGCTTGGACAGCCGCCACGACGCCGCCCGATGTGCCGCCGTAAACGACGACGTCGGCGACGATTGATTCGGCGGCATGCACGCTACGAGCTGTGGCGGCGCAGAAAGCAAACGCGATGGTGGTGGCGAGGAGGACGTGCGCAGACATGTCGGTGTTCAGCAGGTGCAACTCGCCGCCACAGGAAATAGCAGGCCGCTGGTGCGAGCGAAGCAAAAGAGACCAGTGCCATCTAAACAGATGGGCCGGCGGCTCGCAACTAGCAGAGGCCGACTAGCGGGCCTCGGCGAGTTTTAAGAAGTTGGCGGGGTCTAAATCCGCTGGCGGCACAGGAGGGCTGAACGCCAGCTGCAGAGGCGTCGCCGAGGAGCCCCGGAGCGAGTCGTGCCAGATCTCGGCGAGATGGCCGGCGTTGCGAAGGCCATAAAGCTCACGCAACGCCGCATCAACGCCGCGCGATTGTTGCAACTCCGCGAACTGCAGCAGCTTTTCGGGCCCGCCGAGTTGCAGCAGGCAGCGGACGACAGAAGCGCTCTGGCCGTAGAACGCAGGCCAGTCTTCAGCCGCGGGATACTGGCGGAGCGTGAGGAGCGACGCAAGCGGCAAGGCGCGACCGCTCGAGAGGCTGCGACGAAGATCGCGATCGTGCAGTTGCTGCTTCTCGAGCGAATCGAATTGCAGCGCCATGCCTTCGTCACACCACAGCGGGAGCGCGGGCGAATGATCGGCGAGAAGCACGTGGCAGAGCTCGTGCGGCAGCGCGGCGGTGAGGAAGTCGTCGACGTCGCTGCGGACGTCGATCTGGCGCGACGCGATGCCGCCCTGGGCGCGCTTCACGAGCGCCGACGCCAACGTCGTGCGTCCGGCCGCGCCGACGGTCGCTTCGTACGACTTGCTGCTGGCATGCAGTACGACGTGGCATCGCGGGTTCCAAGCGGAGGGCTTGAATCCACACTTCGCGGCTAACTCGCTGCGTAACTTTTCGCAGGCCTCCGCTGTCTGAAAGGCACCGGCGGCGCTCTCCAGAGAGCAGACTTGGAAGTTCACGGAGGTCGCCACATACCAAGCGCCACGGCGCTGGACAGCCGTTGGAGGAACTACCGCAGTGGCGGCCGCACAGGGGGATCCGTAGGTAGGGGCGTTCGCCTCACATGGTTCGGTCGCGCGAACGCCCGCACAATGCAGCAGGCCAATCGCGAGGATCGCGGCAGTTAAGCGGCAGGAGTGGGGGCGACGGGGAGGCAACGATTTGTCCGAGGGAGCGGGCGGTGATGGAAACGGCAGTTCTGCTCCCTTAGGCAATGCCCGTGCCTCGTCGCTGGAAATTCGCGAGGATGCCGCAAGTCGATGGGGCGATAAGAGTTGCGGCCACAGCTCCCGTGCCGGCTCGCTGGAGGACAAACGCTGGCTGCTGAAGAGGGGGGCGACCGCTGCCTGTACCGAGGGCGCCGAGCGTCGGCGGTAGATGCGGAGGCAGCGTCAGAAGCGGCCCAAACGGGTCGCTGTTATCGAAATTACATCTGCGTAAGGTAGCCCCGATTGGTCGGGCGGTTAGCCAGTTCCAGTCGTAGTATTCAATGAGATGTCCTTCATTGCCCCGACCATCCGTTGCATGATTGCCGCCACGCTTGTCTGCGGACTGAGCGTCGGCACGTGCTGCTCTCCAGTCGCCGTGACGGCGACGTTGGAAGGCAGTCTGCCGGCGACCTCCTGCACGTCGAGATCAGCGTTAGCGACTAGCATGTTTCGCGTCGACCGAGCCGCGTCGCGGCCGGTGGTACGCTGCGGCGGCGGGCTAATGGCAAGTCGTTCCGAGATCGAGTCAAGCAATCAACTCGCTGCGGAGAACGCTTCTCCGCGTGGTCGAAGTGACGACGCGACGGCGAAGGCCTCGCATACCTCAGCAACCGCTGCGTCTTTCGCGACGCCGGCGCGAACGCTCTATTCCTTCCGAGTCTGTTGGCGGGTGTGAAGCGTTGGACGCATGCATCCGCAGCGTGAACGCATAGGCATTCTCACCCTTTCCTTTGACGGTCGGTTCGCTCTCGAAGTTCTTGAGATCGGCCGGCGAATATTTCCCCGATTTTCAGCTGCTCTCGTCGAGCGACTGCGGGGACAAATGCAACCCAAATGTTTTGGCGGAGGTGTTCCATGAATACTTACAAAGGTTTGATTCTTTCGGCAGTGTTTGGTTCGATGTTGGCCAGCAGCGCGATGGCGGGCCAGGTGATCGGCACGGAGAAGGCCCGCGGCCATTTTGGCGGCGGCGGTTGGACGCAACTCCATGAAGGTCGCCATCACGTGAATCGCGGCTACACCGTTGCGCGCCAGAGCGCACAACCAGTCGTCGTACAATCCGCGATCTCGGCCGCGCCTGCGGCTCCCGCTCCAGCTGCGGTGGCACAGGCGCCGGCCGAAGGTCGTCGGTTCTCCTACGCTCCGACGCCGCAAGCGACGGCGTCGAGCCAACCAGCGACCGCCGTGCCGAGCATTGAACGCTCGACGACGGTGCAACCGACGTACTCCAGCGGTCGCTACCATCGCGCCCACGTCGACAAGTACGCGCTGCAGAAGACCGATCCGCGGAAGTACAGCAGCCGCTAAATTTTGTAGGTCATACAGCCAAGCCGTGCGACGGGCGGCCCACGCCCTGTGCTTGGCGCATCGGCCCAGCTTCGAACAGCCTTCGAAGCTGGGCATTTTTATGCGCGGTCAAAACGGGGACATTCTGCTTTTTCGAAAAGCAGAATGTCCCCGTTTCTATTTCCCCGGCAGCTGCCACACCGACGTATCGCCCGGTAGGTCGGTGCGATCGGCCGAGGCGACGCGCTTCACGAGAGCGGCGATCGCTGCATCTTCGGGATACGCCTTCGCGAGCGCATCGGCGGCAGCGGTGGCTTGCGGCCAGTTTTCTTGCTCGAGCGCGCGGAGGGCGGCGTCGTAGGCGGTGCGATTCTGCTCCCAATCGCGCCCGGCGTTGGGCACGAGCTCGTACAGATCGATCGGGTGGGCGATGTTCACCGCGCGAACACGCGCGAGCCGGCGGTTGGCGATCTCGGCGGGAAGCCGTTTGAGCGTCTCGCCCGTGATGAGGCAATCGGCGCCGAGATACTTGGTTGCCCCTTGGACGCGGCTGGCGACGTTCACCACGTCGCCGAGCGGCCCATATTTGAATTTCAGCGCGGAACCAGTGTTGCCGACGCGGGCGACGCCGGAGTTGAGGCCAATCCCGAGCCGCACCGGGGCGCCTAACTCAGCCTGCCATCTTGCCGAGATCGCATCGAGCTGCTCGAGCATATGCTGCGCGGCGAGGCAGGCCAGGCGAGCGTGATCGGTCTGCGGCGCGGGGGCGCCCCACATCGCCATCAGTTCGTCGCCAATGTAGTCGACGAGGACGCCGTCGTACGCGAGCACCGATTCCGAGAGGGCGCCCATCGTGTCCTGGATCCACGCCATCGTGCGGTCGGGGCCTAGCTGCTCGGCGATGCGACTGAACCCGCGGATGTCCGCGAATAGAATCGTCACCTCGGCGTTGCGGCCTTCGAGCAAACCGGGATCGCGCTGCAGTTGCGTCGCGAGTTGCGGAGTAAAGAACTGCTCGAACTGCACGCGGGCGGCCACGGCGGCTTGCTCTTCCTTCAGCCGCGCGAGCCCCGCAGCGATGCCGCTGGCAAGAAGTTCGACGAGCTTCGCTTCGAACTCGGTGATGATCGGCATGCCGCCGGTCCGCTCGCCGCTGCGGCGATCGCCGTAGAGCGCGCCGATCACCTCCCCTGCCCCGTTCAAGATCGGCGCTGCGACGAGCGCGGAGACGTTCTGCAGACTGCGCGGCGTGTCGGGGCCGGTAGGCGGCACATGGCGGAACGTGCGGCGATCGCGGCGTACCCAGCCGAGCAGCGTTTGGCTTGGCGCCCAGGCCGACTGGTTCTCCCCGGGGCGTTGGTCGGCGGCGTAGAGGGCTTCGGTTTTCCAGCGTCCTTCTTCACAGCGGAGAACGGCAGCGGCGTCGAGGCCGACAATCTTCACCGCGGCGCGGGCGGCCTGTTCCGAGAAGTCGTGAGCATTGGCGGCGCTTTGGAACACGCCCAGGATGGTCTCAAGCCATCGCAGCAGTCGTCCTTCGTCGAACGTCGCCCCCAGCATTGCCGCCGACGCCGGCGGCGCGATCCGGCCGGGGGGGATCGTTCGCTCGGGCAAGCCTTCGAGTTGCAACTGCTCGTCTTCGGGCGGGTCGACGCGGACGGCGTAGTCGCCGAACTGCAGCAGCACCGGCGGCGTCATCCGCGTGGCGGCTCCTGGTTCGAGCGTCTGATTGGGCGAGATCCGCACCAGTTGCGTGGCGCTGAGATTGCGAATCTGGACAAGCGCCGAGTCGGTCGGGCCCACCTCAACGTGCGAGCGGGAGATCGCGACGTCGTCGATCGGGGCGAGAATTACCCGGGCTCCCAACGCGCTGTCGATGCGAACCACGGGCGCCGGTTCTTCTTCGCGTTGGCGACCGATTTCAAGCGTCGTATCGAGCTGTGTCGCCAGGACGCGCTGCCGCTGGCGGTAGCAGAAGAGAGGGTAGATCGGCGCCGGCTCGGGGGAGGCGGGGGCTTCAGACTTCGAATCGGCTGTCGACATCGACGACACGTACCGCGGGCGAGAGGTGGAACACCGCAACAGGCCCAGTGTACTAGACGATCCGTGGGAATGGGGAGCGTTGCCAAGCAAACCGCTCAAATTCTGCGGCCCCCAACATTGGCTTCAGGCGAAACGCTGGGCTAGGATGGGCGAATGCGATCTTCCCCCCTCCTGCTTGCCGTTGTTTGCGCGCTCGCCTCCCTCCCCCGCCTCGCGACCGCGCAATCGTACGACCCTCCCGCCAACTACTACGCGACCGCCACCGGCACGGGGGCGACGCTCAAGTCACAGCTGCATGACATCATCGATGGTCATACAGTGATTTCTTACGACGGCGCGCGGTCCGCGCTGCAGGTGACCGACGCCGATCCCGCCAAGCCGGGCTATATGCTGACGGCCTACGATCGCACGTCGCTGCACGTCGCCGCGATCAACCCGGGAGGTTCGCCCCCCGGATGGGACTCGGGCGCCACTTGGAACCGAGAGCACACTTGGCCGCGGAGCCGGGGCGTCGAAACGAGCGGCCCCGATGACAGCGATTTGTTCGCGCTGCGGCCGGCCCTCACCTCCGGCAACGGCGACCGCGCCAACTACAACTTCGGCGGCACGTTCGGGCAAGCGTACGGATTGAAACCGTCAGGCACGAGCGATCGACCGTACTGGTATCCCGGCGACGCCGATGCGGGGATGATTGCCAGGCAAGAGTTTTACATGGCGGTTCGCTACGACGGCAGCGACAGCAACACGCGGAACTTGGAACTTGTTTCTGGCAATCCAACCGCATCCAATACTGCTGCGACGCTCGGGAATCTCGATAACTTGATTCAGTGGCACTACGCCGCCGTCCCCGACGCCTTCGAGCGTCGCCGCAATCAGGTGATCTACGACGACTACCAGCACAACCGCAACCCGTTCACCGATCGCCCCGAATACGTCTGGTCGATTTTCATGAACCAAACGAACGACAGCTCGCTGTCGTTCCAAGGGGGAACGACCGGCGCCGACGGCGGGTCGACGTTGGCGGTCGACATGGGCCGCGTGATCGTCGGCGGCGCGGTTCCTGCGGCGAAGAGCATCACGCTCAATAAGGCGGGGCTCAACGGGACGTATTACTCGGTGACGACGGCTGGAGCTGCCACGAGTACCGTCTCCGGACGCTATAACGCTTTTAACACGGGCGTGACCGGCAGCCGGTCAATCAACGTGGGCCTGACGACCTCGACCGCTGCAGCGGGCCTGAAGACCGGAACCGTGACGGTCGACAATCTCGACGTCACCAACGCTGGCGGGGCGGGCCGCGGGGCGAACGATGCCAACGACGTCGCCACCGTGAACCTCAGCGTTCTGAGCCACGCGAACCCCTCGTTCGCCGCGGGGAGCGACGCTAATTCGCTGACCTATGATTTCGGCACGATCGCCCTCGGCGGTCCTGTACCGACGTTCGCGTTCGACCTGTTCAACCTCGAAGCGACCGCCGGCTACACCGCGGGGCTCGACCTCGATGCGATCCTTGGCAGCGGCGATACCGCGGCGTTTAGCACGACGCTCTCACCGTTCCAAGGCGCCGCGACGCTTGCGGCGGGGGCTGGCTATGGTTTTACGGCGTCGATGAACACGCTCGCCCCCGGGGCGTTCTCAGTGACCTATTCACTCAACTTCTCCGACGAGAACCTCTCCGGCGCCGCGTCGCTGGGGGCCATGTCGCTCACGCTGAGCGGCGTCGTCTCAGCGGCGCCGGTCGACAATGCCGACTTCAACGGCGACGGCTTCGTCGACGGCGCCGACTTCCTGTCGTGGCAGCGCGGCTTCGGCGGCTCGGCGTCGCTCGCCACGGGCGATGCGAATGGCGACGGCTTGGTCGACGCCGCCGACCTCGTGATCTGGCAGACGCAATTCGGCGCCGGCGGTTCGCCGCTCGCGAGCGTGCCCGAACCGACGGCCTGCTGCTTGGCATTAGCGGCGGGGCTTGCCGTGACGGCGGTGCGTCGCCGCCGCGCCGCGTAGGTTCGGGCTCAAACTGCAGGCTCCTGCCTGTTTGCTTTTCGCGCCGCTTTCTGGCCACAATGGCGAGCGATTGGTTGATTCCAACCTGCTCGTCCTTTGGAAAGCGCCACAATGAAGTTGCTGCGTGGATGTCGTTGGTCGTTGGTATTGTCGCTCGCCTTATTGCCGAGCCTGTTGCATGGACAGGAGCCCGCAAGCGAGACGCCCGAATCCCCCGCCTCCCTTGAGGGAGCCGTCGAAGCGGTGAAAGCGGCTGCCGAAGCCGTCGTCGATGAGGCGGTTAACTCTGCGGGCGAACCGGCCGCAGAAGAGCCGGCCGCAGAGCAACCTGCCGCGGAACCCGACGCCGACGCGGCGATTGAGGCGGCGGTGGTGAAGCTGAATGTCACCTCGCGGGCGCCCGATTTCTTCCGCCCTTGGACGAAGGCGAGCCCGGCGAAGTCGTCCGGATCCGGCGTCGTCATCGCCGGGCCGCGGATTCTCACCAACGCCCATGTCGTGCTGCACGCGAGCGAAGTCCTCGTTCAACTCCGCCAAGGGGGCGACCAGCTCCGCGGCAAAGTGACCGCGATTGCTCCCGGCATCGACCTGGCGCTTGTCGAGCTAGTCGATCCGGCGGGGCTCGGCGGGATTACGCCGCTGTCGCTGGCGACCGATCTACCGAAGCTCAAATCGCACATTAGCGTCTACGGCTATCCCCAGGGGGGCGACGACCTGTCGGTGACCGACGGCATCGTCTCGCGGATTGAGTACGCCAGCTACAACTACGGCGCCTGGGGCACGCGGGTGCAGGTCGATGCGGCTCTCAACCCCGGCAACAGCGGCGGGCCGGCAATTCAGGACGGCAAGATCGCCGGGCTGGTCTTCAGCAAGATTCAGGAGGCCGACAACATCGGCTACCTCATTCCGCCCGAAGAGATCGAATCGTTCCTCAAGGACGCCGCGGATGGCCAATACGACGGAAATCCGCAGATGTACGATGAGTACCAAACGGCTGAAAACGAAGCATTGCGGACGTTTCTCAAGATGCCGAGCGAGGTGACGGGCATCGTCGTCACCGAGCCCTACCGCGACGCGGACGACTATCCGCTCGAGCCGTGGGACGTCATCACCCACATCGGCCCGCATGCGATCGATAACCAGGGGTACGTCGAGGTCCGCGAGGGGCTGCGGCTCCGCTTTCAGTACTACATCCCTCGGTTGGCGAACGACGGCAAAGTCGAGCTGACGGTGTTTCGGGACGGCAAATCGCAGGTGGTGCAGGTCCCCGTGTCGCCCGATCGCGACTATCTAGTGCCGATCCTGAAGGACCGCTATCCGGAATACTTCATCTACGGGCCGATGGTCTTCGAGGCGGCATCGCAGGAATACGTGCGCGGGCTGGGGGCGAACGGCAGCGGCATGCTGTTGTGGCTCAATAGCCCGATCCTTGAGCGGCTGTACGATCCGCCTGCCGAGCCGGGCGAGGAACTCGTCGTCATCGCGACGCGGCTCTTTCCGCACACCATCGCCAAGGGCTACGACAATCGCCTCGGCGTCGTGAAGAGCGTCAACGGCGTGGCCGTGAAGAACCTCCGCCACCTCGGCGAACTATTGCGAGATAGCACCGATGAGTTCTTGCGGTTCGAAATGGACGACCGCAACGAATCGCTTGTCTTCCGCCGCAGCGAGATCGAGGCGGCGACGGAGGAGATTCTCACGGACGAAGGGATTCGCTATCAGGCGTCGGAGAAGCTACGCGATATCTGGGAAGATTGACGCAGGTGCTGCGGCATCCCTAACTTGTGGGTGGCCTCGGTTGCCGCCTCCAGCGGCTACCGGGGCGGCGCAGCCGCAAGAGGCATCGCTCAGATGCGGGCGTTAGGACGCTGCCTCCTGCGGCTGCGCCGCCCTGGTAGGCGAGTACGCCAACCAGGGCTACCCGGGTAGAATCCCAAGGCCATCCGCGAGAACGTGGCGTTACTTCGCGTGCTGAGCAACGCGGAGTTGCGCACGGCTCTGGGCGAGCGCACGGTCGCGGCGGTTGAGTTCGTCGTCGCCGGCAGCCGGAGTCGTCAGCAGATACGAGATCGTCTCGCCGATCTTCGTCTCATCGAGCTTCGGCGCTGCGATCGCGCGGTTGGTGAGCACCGAAACGACGTTGTCGACGACCTGCACGAAGCCGCCGTCGATGTAGTACCGCTGCCCTTCGCCGTGGCCAATCCGCAGCTCGCCGTAGCCAAGCCGGCCGATCATCGGGGCATGACCCGGCGCGACGCCAAGTTCGCCATCAAACAGCGGCAGCGCCACGAAGTCGCTCGTCGCGTCGAGCACCGTCTGCTCCGGCGTCACGACGACGACGCGCAGCTCTCCGGTGGTCCCAGTTGCATGGGTCGTCGAGTGGCTCGATGTTTCGGCGTGGGCGGCCATGGTCGTCTATTGTTGGGTACGGGCTCGGTGCGTGGTCGGCGGCCGGGCGGCGACGGGATTGTCTGCACGCCGCAGCTGGCCGCTAAACAGCGAATACTACTTGCGGGTCTTCTTCCACTGCTCTTCGGCCTGTTCGATTGGGCCGACGTACATGAAGGCGTTTTCGGGGAGGTGATCCCACTTGCCGTCGCACAGTTCTTCGAAGCTGCGGATCGTGTCGGCCAGCGGGGTGATTTCGCCCGGCTTGCCGGTGAAGACTTCGGCCACGAGGAACGGCTGCGACAGGAACCGCTCGATGCGGCGAGCACGGTGGACGATGAGCTTGTCTTCTTCGCTCAGTTCGTCGACGCCGAGAATCGCGATGATGTCTTGCAGTTCGCGGTAACGCTGCAGGGTCGTCTGGACGCGGCGGGCGGCGTTGTAGTGACGCTCGCCGACGTACTGCGGATCGAGAATCCGGCTGGAGCTGGCCAGCGGATCGACCGCCGGGTAAATGCCCTTTTCCGAAATCGACCGCTCAAGGTAGATGAACGCGTCGAGCTGGCCGAACGCGGTGGCCGGCGCCGGGTCGGTCGGATCGTCGGCCGGCACGTACACGGCTTGCACCGAGGTGATGGCGCCCTTGTTGGTCGAGGCGATCCGTTCTTGCAGGGCGCCCATTTCGGAGGCGAGCGTCGGTTGGTAACCAACCGCGGACGGCATACGACCGAGCAGGGCCGACACCTCGCTACCCGCTTGCGAGAAGCGGAAAATGTTGTCGACGAACAGCAGCGTGTCGGCGCCCGTCTTGTCGCGGAAGTATTCGGCCATCGTCAGGGCCGACAGGGCGACGCGGAGACGCGAACCCGGCGGTTCGTTCATCTGGCCGAAGACCATGCAGGTCTGGTCGATAACGCTGCGGCCAGTGTCGCCGATCTTCGCTTCTTGCATTTCGAGCCAGAGGTCGGTCCCTTCGCGGGTCCGCTCGCCGACGCCAGCGAACACCGAGTAACCGCCGTGAGCCGACGCGATACGAGCGATGAGCTCGGTGAGAATCACCGTCTTGCCGAGACCGGCGCCGCCGAACAACCCGGCCTTACCGCCGCGGACGAACGGGGTGAGCAGGTCGATCACCTTGATGCCCGTTTCGAAGAGCTCGGTCTTCGTCGATAGTTCCGACAGCGGCGGAGCTTGACGGTGGATCGGCCAATACTCTTCAGCAGCCACGGGGCCGCGACCATCGACCGCGTCGCCGGTGACGTTGAACACGCGACCCAGCGTCGCCTTGCCGACCGGCACCGACACCGGGGCGCCAGTGTCAACGCATTCCTGACCGCGGATCAAACCGTCGGTGGCGCCGAGGGCGATGCAACGGACGCGGCCGCCGCCCAAGTGCTGCTGCACTTCGCCGGTGAGGTTGATCTTCACCCCTTTGTTCTCCGACTTGATCTTCACGGCGTTGAAGATCGCGGGGAGCTGATCCTCGGCGAATTCGACGTCGAACGTCGAACCGATGACCTGGGTGATGTGACCGATGTTTTTGGCAGTTGCGGTGGACATATTCGTCTTTGGCTAATTCGTAGGACGGAGTCTAACGAAGTCTTCTGTTATTTGTCTCACGCAAAGGCGCGAAGACGCAAAGAATACGGCAGGGTGTGAATCAGAAGTATTTCTTTGCGGCTTTGCGCCTTTGCGTGAGATGATTTGTATTTGTTACTTCAAAGCTTCAACGCCGCCGATGAGGTCCATCAACTCGGAGGTGATGCGGCCTTGGCGGGCGCGGTTGTATTGCATGCTCAGTTGCTTGATCAGGTCGCCGGCGTTTTCGGTCGCACTCTTCATCGCGACCATCCGGGCGATCTGCTCGCTCACGGCCGAGTCGAGGAAGCACTTGAAGAGCCGCACCTTGAAGCTGGTCGGCACGACTTCTTCCAGGATGCTCTCCGGCGACGGCAGGAACTCGTATTGAACCTGCGGCCCCGTCGTCTCTTCTTCCTGCGCCTCAGCGCCCAGCGAACCGAGCGGCAGCAGCGTCTCGATCGCCACGTGTTGGCGAGCGATGCTGTCGAACTTCATGTAGACGACGTCGAGGCGATCGAGCTGGCCTGATTGGTATTCATCGAGGTAGCGCGTCGCCAGCACGTCGACTTCGTCGAAGCTCGGCTTGTCTTCGAAGTGGGTGTAGGCGTGCTCGGCCTCGTAGCCGCGGAACTTGAAGCCCGCGATGCCGCGCTTGCCGGCGATCTCGAGCCGCGTTTCCGGCACTTCCTCGTTGATTTCCTTCCAACGGAGCAGGCCCGCGCGAAGCAGGTTGCCGTTGAAGCCGCCGCACAGGCCGCGGTTGGCGGTCAGCACGAGCAGCGTCGCCTTCTTCACTTCGTCGCGCTTCTCGAGCAGCGGGTGGCTCACTTGGAGCCCCGTCCGCGTCAGGTCGCTCACCAGCTGGGTGATCCGCTGCGTATACGACGTCGCCGCCGAAGCGCGATCCATCGCCTTCTTGAACCGCGCGGTGGCGATCAATTCCATCGTCCGCGTAATCTTGCGGATGTTCTTGATCGACTTGCGGCGCTTGTCGAGTGCTCTGGGATTGGCCATGGCGTGGCGTAAGGCTGAAGAACGTTGGCGTTAATGACTGCTGCTGCGATTTCGCTGCATCGCGTTAGGCGATGATCGCGTCGTCGACGACCGGGATGAAGTCGTGCTGCGAGTTGAATTCCTTCAGCGCGGCTTCGATCTGCTGCACCGTCTCGTCAGAGAGATCCTTGCTGTCGGCGATCGCTTGGCGGATCTCCGGCTTCTGGTCGGCCATGAACTTAAGGAACGTCTTTTCCCATTCCTGCACGCGGTTGACCGGGACTTTGTCGAGGTGACCGCGGGTGCCGGCGTAAATGACCAGCACTTCGTCAACGATGTTGAGCGGGTTGAAGACGCCTTGCTTCAGCAACTCGACCAGACGGTAACCGCGGTCGAGACGCGACTGCGTGTCGGGATCGAGTTCCGTACCGAGCTGAGCGAATGCTTCAAGTTCGCGGAATGCGGCGAGGTTGAGACGCAAACCGCCGGCAACCTTCTTCATCGCCTTAATCTGGGCGGCGCCGCCGACGCGCGAAACCGAAATACCGACGTTCATGGCGGGCTTGATGCCGGCGAAGAACAAGTCGGGTTGCAAGTAAATCTGGCCATCGGTAATCGAAATGACGTTCGTCGGAATGTAGGCCGACACTTCGCCTTCGAGCGTCTCGATGATCGGCAGCGAGGTGAGCGAACCGCCGCCGAGGGCGTCGCTGAGCTTGGCCGAACGTTCGAGCAACCGGCTATGGCAGTAGAACACGTCGCCGGGGAACGCCTCGCGACCTGGCGGACGACGCATAAGCAGCGACAGCTGACGGTAGGCGACGGCTTGCTTGCTGAGATCGTCGTAAACGATCAGGGCGTGGCCGCCGTTGAACATGTACTCTTCGGCCATCGCGGTGCCGGCGTACGGAGCAACGTACTGCAGCGGCGCCGGGGCGCTGGCGCCGGAGACGATGACGGTCGTGTAGTCCATGGCGCCCGTTTCGCGAAGGCGCTCGACCACCGCGGCGACGGTCGATTCCTTCTGACCGACGGCGACGTAGAAGCACTTCACGCCCGAGCCGCGTTGATTGATGATCGCATCGAGCGCGACGGCAGTCTTGCCGGTCTTGCGGTCGCCAATGATCAGTTCGCGTTGACCGCGACCGATCGGCGTCATCGCATCGACGGCCTTGATGCCCGTTTGCAGCGGTTCGGTCACCGGCTTGCGTTCGGCGACGCCGGTGGCGATCACTTCGACGTCGCGACGCTTGCTGGTGACGATCGGGCCCTTGCCGTCGAGCGGGTTGCCCAGCGGATCGACGACGCGGCCGAGCAGCGCTTCGCCCACCGGGACGCTGAGCAGCTTGCCGGTCGAGCGGACTTCGTCGCCTTCGTTAATCGACAAGTAGTCGCCGAGGATGATGATACCGACCGAGTTCTCTTCCAGGTTGAACGCCAGCCCGATCGGGCCGCTGGAGAACTCGACCATCTCGCCGGCCATGACGCCGGAAAGGCCGTAGACCTGGGCGATGCCGTCGCCGACTTCCAGCACGCGGCCGACTTCGCGGACGTCGATTTGGGCGGCGTAGTTCTCGATTTCCTTCTGGATAACCGATGCGATTTCGTCGCTATTGAACTTCATGGCAAATCTTATTTTTGGTTGGTGACCGTGTAATCGGTTATGAATTCGCGGCAGAGCACGAGGCTCGCCGTTGTTGTCGTTAGGCGGTCGTCTTATCGACGAACCGTTGCGGCGTCTTCTGGATCGCATCGACGGCCCGCTCGATCATCGCGAGCCGCATCCGTTCAAGCCGGGTTCGCACCGAGCCGTCGTAGACGCGATCGCCGACGCGAATCACGAAGCCGGCGATCAGCTCGGGATTCACTCGCTGGGTGACGATCGGATCGGCGCCCAGCACGCCGCCAAACGCCGTGAGAATCTCCTTCTCCAGCGTGGCGTCGAGTTGGTTGGCCGTTTCGAGCTCCACCGGAATGCGGCCCGAACGCTGCTGCCACATCTTGCGGGCCGCCTTGGCGACGTCGCGAAGCAGGCCCAGTCGCCCGTGGCGAGCCATGACCTTCAACAGGTTGAGCGTCTTCGGCGAGGCTTGCTTGCCGAGGATGCGGTCGAGCATGCCGACCTTCTCGTCGGAGCCGATTAGCTCGGAGCTGAAGATCTCTCCGACCCGCGGATCGACCGACAGCACGTCGCGCACCACTGCTTCCAACTCTTCCACTACCGACTCTTGCTCGGCAATGCTGCCGGCAGCGTTCAGACCTGCTTCGGCGTAGACGCGAGCAAGACGCTCGGCGTCGACGTCGAACACATTTTCCTGATCGCGATCGGCGTGGATGAATTCAGACATGTGGTTTCCCAGGCGTGCCCGCCGCGAACGGCGGGTCTAAATGGGCTTGGCGTGCTGATGGACTTTAGTTGTTGCTAACGTTCGAAGCTTGCAGCTTCTGGAGCGCCACGCGAACCAATTCCTGTTGCTTCGCAGGGTTGATTGACTCGCGAATCACCTTGCCGGCCAGATCCACCGCGAGGTTGGCGCTGGTTTCGGCAATGTTCTTCATGGCGTGGTCGGCCGCGAGATCGATGTCGCGAACCGCCCGATCTCGCTCCGCTTGGGCGCCGGCCCGAGCTTCGGCGATGATCTGCTCCTTCGTTGCCTCGGCGTCCTTGCGAGCTTCTTCAAGCATCGCCCGCACTTCCGCCGCGGCGCTGGCCAGTTTGGCCTCGTACTGAGCCAGCAGCCGCTTCGCTTCCTCACTCTTTGCTTCGGCGGAAGCAATGTTGTCCTCGATCCGCTTTTCACGCTCGGTGAGAGCGACGCTGATCTTCGGCCAAGCCAGCGTACCTAGGATCACCAGGAGCAAGACGAACACGGCGAAGGTGTAGATCGCCAGATCACCGCGGATCTCCGACGGATCTTCCAACGACGCCCCGGCATTGCCGTGTCCCAGGTCGTGCGAACCGTGCGCCGCTTCGGCGTTGGCGTGGTTCGACCCGGCCAGCAGCAAGGCCAGCGTGCTCAACATTACCCAAACAATCCCGCGCATTTCAGCTCTCGCATCACGAGGAAACATGGCGCCGCCCACGGCAGGCGCCTTGCGACTCCGCCTCTACCGCTTAGCCCCACGGATTCTGCTGCATGCAGATGAACAACGCGAAGAAGGTGAAACCTTCGATAAGGGCGGCCGCGATGATCATCGCCGTTTGGATGTTGCCGGCGACTTCGGGCTGACGAGCCATGCTCTCGAGAGCGGCGCTGGCCAGCTTGCCGATGCCGTACGCGGCGCCGATCGTGGTGAGGGCGGCGCCGAAAGCACCCGAGAAGGTGATCAGCGGGACGCCAGCCGAAAGAACGCCAGCCGGAGCAGCGGCGACGGCCGGAGCGGCCGCTTCAGCGCCTTCCTCTTCTTGGGCCCAAGCGGGAGTGGCCAATGCCAACGAGGCCACCAAACACAATGCAAACAGCTTCGCTACCTTGGTCACGACAGTAAGCTCCTTAGAAAAATAAGAACTCTGAAAGTTCCAGCGTTAACCCTGCCTCGAACGCTCGGCTAGTGGTGATGCACCGCAGCGCCGATGAACAGGGCAGACAAAAATGTAAACACGTACGCCTGCAGGAAGGCGACGAACAACTCCAACAGACTGAACAACGCCGAGCCGATCACCGAGATCGTCGCGGTGAGATGCCAATTCGCACTCGCTGCCGCCCCGACGGCGAGACCCATGATCGCCAGCAACACCAAGTGACCGGCCACCATGTTTGCGAGCAACCGGATGCTGAGCACCAAGTGCTTGATGAGCAGGCCGAGGACTTCGATCGCGAACAGCATTGGGACGATGAAGATCGCGAGCGGCAACGGCAGGCCCATGCTGGGGACCTGATTCTTCCAGAAGCCGACGATGCCAAAGCGGATCGAGCCGGCGACGACGACCGTCGCGAACGTCACCATGGCGAGGCCGAACGTCACGCTGAAGCTACCGGTCGGAGCTCCGACCCACGGCAGCATGCCGAGCAGGTTGCAGCCCAGCACGAACATAAAAATCGTCCACAGCAGCGGCACGAAGCGGTCGGCGTCGTGATGCCCAATCGCAGGACGAGCAATCTCGTCGCGAATGAACAGCAGGAACGCTTCGAACATATTCCACAGCTTCCCGCGAACCACTTTCCCGTGGCGGATCTTCGCCGCCAGGATCGTGAACACGGCGATCAGAATCAGGGCGACCACGGCTTCCAAGATCATGAACTTGGAAATCGCGAAGCCCGACTCGCGCTCGTAGTTGTTCTTCAGCTTGCCGAACGGCTGCGGAATCAGAATCTTGCCGTCGAGCTGATGGTTGTATTCGGCGAGCTTGGCCGGCGACCAATCGGGAGTCGTGTCGAGGTATTCCTGAACGTTCTCGGCGTTGGTCTTGATCGTGGTCCAGCTCTTTTGGAGAGCTTCGGCGCGGGACTGGCGAGTCGACCAGGCCTCTTCCGTTTCGCCTGCCTGCTGTTTGGCGAATGTGCCGAGGTCGAGCTGCTTTTGGAACCAAGCTTGGCTCGGCGCCTCTTCGAGGAAGCGATCGAACGGCTTCGCAAAGTTGCCGTCAGCGTGGACCCACGCATGGTACTGGCTCATCAGCGAAGCTTCCGCGGGCAAGCCCTGCAGGTTCTTCAGCTTTGCGAGCCCTTCGTACTGACGCTTCGCTTCCCAGTCTTGGTATTCAGAATCGAGCCGGATGTAGTGTTCCGGGAATTCGCTGCGCGACTTTAGCTCCGACTTCTTCAAGAAGCGCGGCACCTCGAAGTAATACGCGTCTTTGATATGAAGGATCGGGGAGGACATGTCCAATTACTTCGGTGAAGGCGGAGCGACTGGTAACTAATACGGTGCGAACTAACTGGCGACCGGCGTCGCGTTGACTGCCGGCGTCGCCGTGGCGGAGGTCAAACGGACCGACAGGAGCGTCTCGACGATCAGCCCCAGCAGGTAATGAACGACCAACAGGCCCACAATTCCCTCGGCGGCGAGGGGATGATTCGATTTCGTGAAGTACATGAGGGCGAGCATCGGCAGCCCCATGCGAATGAGCATGCCCAGCAACGCGGCGTTGACGCGGGCGGCCGGCGTGGGGGCGAGGGCGACGACCAGCAGCGACAGTGAGCCGACTGCCCAGATCATCGTGGCCGAGACGGCGCTCGCGAAATAGGCGCCCGTTCCGTATTGCCGTGCGGCGACTGCTCCCGAGACAGCAGCGACCGCCGCCAGGAAGAGTCCGAGAATCGCGATGTATTTAGCCGCTCGTAGCACGTGTGTTGTTCGCCAGCGCGATCGCGCGCACTAGCTCCATGGCGAACCCTCCGCGCGGGAGAGGCGCCTTTGCAGCTTCCTTGCCTGGTAGCCTCACGGCGTCCCGTCATTTCGACGGGTCGTGAGGCGAGTCCTGCCCGGCCTTTGGCCGAGCCGCTTTTCCTCGCCCGACTTCCGTCACGCGAGTCGCGGAGATGAGGTAAATCATGCCGCCCACCAACCCGAAACCGAATCCAATCAGGCCGATGAAACCCATCCCGAATCGCTTGTCGAGCCAAAAGCCCGCCACGCCGGGAAGGACCATCATCAGGGCGGCTGCGAAAATTCGCGCCACCCACTGCATGGCAATCCCCATCGGGTGAATGGGGTCGTCTGCCATGCCAGCCGATCGCCTCCGGTTACGGTTCTCGTCGCATCTTCCGACACGTGATTTCGCTTGATTCCTGACGAAGCGGTTGGCCGCTGCACCGGGTGTCAAGCTGCAAGTCGTTGCGGGGAAATGCGTTGAGTAGAGCCTTTCGAGTTCCTTACCCCTGGCCAGATGTTGGACAAGGGGTGGTTAAGAAATCGTAAGGCCCTATGCCAGCACAATTTATTTAGCGCAAAGAGGTGTGTCAACCACCCAGAAACAGAATTTGTGATTTTTTTCACAAAGTCCGCCCACGCCTCACTAACTCTTTGATTTGTATAGCGTTGCGTCGACGTCGCCGTGCTGCCCTGAACAGAATTTAGCCACCCTGCGGCGCGATCCGAAAAAAGCCGCCCCCCGGGGCCGCTGCGGTGGCCTCCCGTAGTGGTCGTAAACTGTTTCTCAGTAAGTGGTTACGTATCGATTCTGAGGGAATTTAGTTGCGGAAAGGGACGGTAATATCTATTATGAGGGGGGAAGGGAGCGCATGACGGTGCCCGATTTGCCAGCGCGTCGCAGCGGCGGGACATCAGTTCCGCCGTTCGAGCCACCGTCCCGCCTCCCCTCACTCGCCGCTGATTCTTTCTCCGATTCCGGCCAAGAGGGCCATTCTGGGAGCGAAAGGACGATCGCATGGAGAGATGCTCCGCGCGCTCGCCTCCCTCCCCACGAACACTCGCCTCGCTCATAGGAATCTCCGAACGATGACGGCGGCCACTCTCCGATCGCTGACGGCTAAAGATCTGGCACAAATGGCGCGCGAGCGAGGCGTTGCTGGGTGGCATTCCATGCGGAAGGAGGAGTTGATTGGAGCCCTTGTGCGCGCTGCCAAACGCCGCGCCTCCGCCGAGGCGAAGCTCGCCCGCGCTGGCGAAGGCCGTCGCGTCGATGCCGCCGAACCGGTCGGCCTGCAACCGCGACGCGACAGTCTCGCCCAGCGGAAGCTGAGCCAACTTCAAGATAAACTCGCCCAAGGCCGCAACTTGGCATCAGGAACTCCTGACGCCGCTGCGAGGCAAGATCGCTTGGTGGTGATGGTCCGCGACCCCTACTGGCTGCATGCCTACTGGGAACTCTCGCCCCGCAGCGTCGATCGCGCCCAGGCCGCTATGGGCCAGCGTTGGCATGGCGCCAAGCCGGTGATTCGCGTTTACAAGATTCAGCCTGATTCGGCCGCGCTGCTGGAACGCGACATCCAGATCCACGGCGGCGTCCGCAATTGGTATGTCGACGTCCAAGATCCGCCATCCGACTATCGCCTTGAAATCGGCTACCTCGCCATCGACGACTCGTTTTATTGCCTAGCCCGCAGTAACGAGGTTTCGACGCCGCCCGCCGGCACCAGCGACGCGGTCGACGACAATTGGAAGGCAGTCGCCGAAGACGCCGATCGCATCTTCGCGATGAGCGGCGGCTATTCGGCTCAAGGCGCCAGCCGCGAGTTGCAAGAACTGCTCGAGGAACGGCTCCGTCGCCCGCTCGGCACGCCGATGAAGACCCGCTACGGCAGCGGCGCCGCCGGCCGCGACGGCGAGCAGCTTGACTTCGCCGTCGACGCCGAGATCATCGTCTACGGCGCCGCGAACCGCGACGCCCACGTGACGCTGCAAGGCGAACCGGTGCAACTCCGCGACGACGGTACGTTTGCCGTGCGGCTGAGCCTGCCCGATCGCCGCCAAGTGATCCCGATTGTCGCCAGCTCCTACGACGGCGTCGAACAACGGACCACGATTCTTGCCGTTGAGCGGAACACCAAGGTCATGGAGCCGCTGACCCGCGACTTCGCCGACGCCAACAGCTAAGCCGAGCGCTTCGCCCCTAGCCCCGGGCTCCGCCCGGGGGTCGGTTTCTATTCCGCTACGCATCGTTGCGCATTACGCCACCCCCGGGCGGAGCCCGGGGCTAAGAATGCGTCGCGATCCGTTCGCATTCGTCGGATCGTGCCGAGGCACACGCCTGCGATTAACCGCGATGAGGCGGTATATTGTCGACATGGACGCACCCGCTGCAGACCTCGCGCATCGACTCGTTGAAGCCATCCGCCCGCTGGGCCGTTGCATCGTCGCCTACTCCGGCGGCGTCGATAGCGCGGTCGTCGCCTATGCCGCGCATGCCGCCCTCGGCGACGGCGCCCTGGCGATTACCGGCAGCAGCGCGAGCTTGGCCAGCGGCGAACTCGACGGCGCCATCCGCATCGCCCAGGCGATCGGCATTCAGCACGAAACGCTCGCCACCGACGAACTCGCCGATCCGCAGTACTTGCGGAACGCCCCCGATCGCTGCTTCCACTGCAAGACCGAGCTGTACTCGAAGCTGGAGCAAGAAGCCACTCGTCGCGGCATCGAGTTCATCCTCAACGGCGCCAACGTCGACGACCTGGGCGACTTCCGTCCCGGCATGAAGGCGGCGTCGCAACACCGCGTTCGCAGCCCGCTCGCCGACTGCGGCCTCGACAAGAACGCGGTGCGGGCGCTCGCGAAACATTGGGGGATCGAAATCTGGGACAAACCGGCAACCCCGTGCTTGTCGAGTCGCCTTGCCTACGGCGTCGCCGTGTCGCCGGAACGATTGTCGATGATTGACCAAGCCGAGGCCGCGTTGCGCACGCTCGGCTTCGGCAACTTGCGAGTGCGATTGCACGAGAACGATCTCGCGCGATTGGAACTTTCTCTCGCGGACCTCGCGCGAATGGCCGACGCGCAACTGCGTAGCGACGTCGCCGCCGAACTCCGCCGCATCGGCTTCCGCTACGTGACGCTCGACCTCGAAGGCTTTCGGTCGGGAAGCTTTCAGCAGCTCGTGCCGATGGAAGAGCTAACCCGCTTCAGCCAACCGTCGCGTGCGTAGACTGCCGACATCAGAACGGCCGCCCGCCCGGTCCCGGGCCCACTGGTGGCAAGCCGCGCTCTTTGCGGCGCTCATTGAAGCGATTGATCCCGTCTTCAAACTTCGCCCGCTGATCGGGCGTCGTGTAGTCGAGCATCTTCTTACGGAACTCGTCCATTTTCTTCGGATCCATATTCGGCGGGCCGCCGCGACCGGGGCCGCCGCCAGGACCGCCGGGCCCCCCCTGCCCTCCACGCTTTTCCATCTCGTCGATCCGCTTGTCGAGTTCGCGTCGCTGCTCTTCCGGCGACTTGGCCATGAACTCGTCGTAGTTCTTCTCGAACTGACGGGCCATCATCGGCACGAACACCGCCATGCTACTTTCGAAGAAGGCGGCTCGCTGATCCGGCGAGAGGCCTTCCATTTGCTTGCGAAACGCTTCGCCCTGAGAGCGCCGCTGGTCCGCAGGCATATTCTCCATCTTGGGAGCATTTTCATCGCGCAATTTCTCGAGCGCAGCAACCTGTGGATCGTCGCTGTACGCCTTGCCGTCGAACCAACCGTAGAACCATGCGACAAAGAGCGCAAGCGCCGCGACGGCGACGAGGCCGGTGACTTCCGATTTCTTCATGGCGTGCACCTTGGGTTGTGCGTGGGCTGGTGACTGAACGATTTGCTTATTCTGCAACGATGACCGCATCGACGTGACCGTCGAGATACGCGAAATTGCGAGCGCCATTTTGCGCCGGCGGGCCGTGGAACGAACCGAAGTCATAGACGATCCAGATCTCGGAGCTTCCCTTCATGTCCAAAACCTCCGGTCGAGTGCGCCCCGCGAGCATCAGCGAGGGGTACTCGTAGCTCAAGCCTTCTTTCTCGAAGTACGTTTCGTATTCTTCACCGGAGATATCGACTAGCGCATCGTCCCTGTTCGGGTCGAGCACGTTGGCGGCGTAGACGAGCGAATCGCTCGGGCAGCGAAACAGTTCCCGATTGCTTTCGCAGAACGGGGCGAGCACATCGTAGAGCGACGGCTTCGGCTTGGCGGAGTTCTTCTCTAAGCTGGGCGTCTTTGCGACGTCGGGAAACTTTCCCCGCTCGCCGTGGCGATCTAGATACTGGGTCAACGCTAGCCCGATCTGCCGCAGGTTGCTTTTGCACTGCGTCCGACGCCCCGCTTCGCGTGCGGCTTGCACGGCCGGCAGCAGCAGGGCCACGAGCAGCCCGCAGATGGCGATCACCACCAGCAGTTCGATGAGGGTAAAACCTGTGCGACGTTTCATGCGGTTAGCTCCATCGACAAGCATTCTCAGTCGCCGCTGATTATAGTGGGCGGAGGCGAAAACGCCGCCGTCAATTTATAACCCCGCTACTCGGAATTGGTACCGCCCCGCGACGCAATTCTTGACCCCGTCACGACTTGTGCGGAGTCCGCCGAGTCTGTTAGAGTTTTCGCAAGCGTTGCCAGAATCTTGCTGGCTCGTCTGGTTCTTTTCCGACTTTTCGTCGCTCCTTTCGTTCGTAGACGCCATGCTCACTCTCCCGCTTGCCGAAGTCGTTGGCCAACTGAAGTCCGCGGACTACGTCGTCGTCTTCATCTATTTCATCATCGTCGCCACCTACGGTTTCTGGATTTACAACCGTAAGAAGCGCGCGGAAGCCTCGACCACCGACTTCTTCCTGGCCGAAGGCTCGCTCACCTGGTGGGCCATCGGCGCTTCGCTCATCGCCTCGAACATCTCGGCCGAGCAGTTCATCGGCATGTCGGGCGACGGTTTCCGCGTCGGCGTCGCCATCGCCGCTTACGAGTGGATCGCGGCGATTTCGCTGATCGTCGTCGGCGTCTTCTTCCTGCCGATCTACTTGAAGAATCGCATCTTCACGATGCCGCAGTTCCTCAAGGAACGCTACAACGAGTCCGTCGCGTTGATCATGGCGGTCTTTTGGCTCTTTCTCTACGTGCTCGTCAATTTAACGTCGATTTTGTACCTCGGCGCCGAGGCGATTCGGCCGATGATTGGCGCCGAGGGGAACCAGTTCATCATGGTGGCGCTGGCCATCTTCGCGACGATCATCACGATCGGCGGCATGAAGGTCATCGGCTACACCGACGTCATCCAAGTGGTGGTGTTGATCATCGGCGGCCTGGCGACTACGTACATCGCGCTGCAAATGGTCAGCAAATATCTCGGCATCGACGGCGGGGCATTGGCCGGATTCAACGAACTGATGAAGCAGGCGCCTGACCACTTCCACATGATGGTTTGGAAACCGGCCCCCGACGCGCCGCAGGGTGAGATCAGCAAGTACCTGGTCGTCCCGGCGGCGATGTACATCGGCGGCCAATGGGTGGCCAACCTCAACTACTGGGGCTGCAACCAGTACATCACCCAGCGGGCCCTCGGCGCCGACCTCGAGACCGCCCGCAAGGGCCTCCTCTTCGCCGGCTTCCTCAAACTGGTCATGCCGGTACTGGTGATGCTCCCTGGCATCGCGGCCTACGTCCTCCATGAGAATGGGCATCTCCAGACCGAACTGCTGAAAGACGGCAAGGTCTCGGGCGATCAGGCCTACTCGGCGGTCCTCACGTTCTTGCCCGTCGGCTTGCGGGGCCTCTCGGTGGCGGCCCTCACCGCGGCGATCGTCGCCTCGCTTGCCGGCAAGGCGAACAGCATTTCGACGATCTTTACGCTCGACGTCTACAAGCGATACATCGATACGGGCGCCAGCGAACGCAAACTGATCTGGGTCGGCCGGCTCGCGATCTTTTTCTCGATGATCGCCGCGCTCGCCTTCACCTGGCAAGACACGCTGAACATTGGCGGCGAGGGGGGCTTCAAGTTCATCCAGAAGTACACCGGCTTCATCAGCCCGGGCGTCTTCGCGATGTTCTTGCTCGGCATGTTCTGGAAGCGGACGACCGGCGCCGCCGCAGTGGCGGGGCTGCTCACCGGCTTCGGCCTGTCGATCTTCTTCGACAAGGTCGCACCCGGAATCAGCCGGGAAAACCTCCTTTACACCGCTTACCCCACCGGCGACGTCGTCGACGGGAAGCCCGTATTCGAGATCCCCTTCTTGATCAGCATGGGGTGGACCTTTGCCTTCACCATGCTGCTGATGGTGATCATCAGCCTGTTCGGCCCGAAGGACAATCCGAAGGCGTTTGCCATCGATAAGTCGATGTTCAAGGTCTCGCCGCTCACGCTGACCTTGATTGTGACCCTGCTGATGACTCTCGGCGCCCTCTACGTACGGTTCTGGTAGGTTGGGCTTTCAGCCCGACAGAAGTGCCTGATGAGTTGAAACGACGAAAAAAGCCGCGGGGCCCGCATTGGGCCCCGCGGCTTCTGTTTTTATTGCTCGTTCCCAAGCCTACTTCACATGGTGCCGGCGCCGCACCTTCGGGTTCGGCCGGCGGCTATCAGCCCCGCCGGTCGCCCGGTAGCCGTAGTGAATGGCAAACCACTCCGCATACCGCTCCCGATCGGTGTACCCGGTATTCCGGTCGTCGATCAGGTGCCCGAGCTCGTGGATCAGGATGTTATTCAGGTAAAAGTCCGTGATCGCGGCCTTCGTCCAGGTTAGCCGCCAAGAACCGTTCACCGGCTCGTCCCAGCGACCGCCATACATCCGCGATTCGGTCACCACCTGCGGCTGGGGCGGAACGCTAAACCATTCCTCCAGCGAGGTTTCGAGCGGATAGAGGTACAGCGTGCTGCCCCATTGCATCCCATAGCAGGGGAAGCTTTGCTTCTTGCGGGTCATCGTGCTGAACTGCACCACTTCGAGCCCCTTGAGGAACTCTTGCGGCACTTGAGCCAGCCGAGCGCGGATCTGTTCGGGGGTGACCACATGCGAGTAACCTTCGCCCGGATCTTGCACAACGATGCGGTACCCTTTGCCATCGTTGCGAGGCTCGTGCCAATCTTCTGGAGGCGCGAACGGCGCGCGCACGTTCTGCGAACCGAACTGCGGACTACGTGCGCGACGCGACCACCGAACGGCAGTCTGTGCGCGGGTCGTCTTCTTCGGGCGGAGACCGTTGAGTTGCGAGCGTCGTTGCGTTGACATAGCGAGCCTAACCTTAAAGAATTCATACACTTGCTGCGTGTCACGCATCCTGCGAGCGGGGCTTGAAAGCACCCTTCAAGGCGAGCCGACCAAAGGCCTAAAAACCGGTCGGGGCGAGCTTCCCGTCGCCACCTATATGGTAGGCTGCGGGCAAAACGGGCGGCAAACAGAAGCTGTAAGACGTTGCCAATCCGGGACTTCGGGAGTGCCGGGACACCCCCCCGAGGAGGGGGCTGGCGGGGATTTGGGCCCCCCGAAAACGGCATGCGATTTGTGAACATTCGTCCACTAAAAGAGCACCGCATCATCGCCGCAGCGCTCATGCGCGCGACGCCATCAATGCAATGAATTCATCCGCGAGACGCTCCGCATGAATGTCGTGATCTATACTCGTAATGGATGTCACCTGTGCGAAGACGCCGAAGCGCTCGTCAGAGCGCACGGATTAACGCCGCGAATGGTCGACGTCGACGCTGACGCAGCACTGTGCGAGCAGTTCAACACCTGCGTCCCCGTCGTCGAGATCGACGGCAAGATTCGCTTCCGCGGCCGCGTTGAACCGGTGCTACTACGGCGATTGCTGCAAGCGAGCGGCCGCTAGACGCGACGCATTGAGAAGCGATCGACGCCTGATCCTAGCCCCGGGCTCCGCCCGGGGGTCGCTAACCATCCCGATAAGCATCGTCGCGCGATCGGCAACACCCGGGCGAAGCCCGGGGCTAAGTAGACAATAGCGAGTTGCGCCGTTCTCTCGCGGGGCGCCACTGGCATCCTGCCAGTGCAGATGTGGAGACTCACTGAGCGATCCCGCTGCTACTTCCTAGTCATCTCGCCGAGCATGCCGCCACGCCTCGCGCGCAATGGCCCAAAAGTTGCTGGCCAGCAGCGCCATCCACGCCCCGATCACGCCACAGCTCACCGCCCCCAGCGCCACGCCCGCCGCCGTCACATCGGGCCCCGCGAACCGCCCAATCGCCGCTGCTCCGCACACTAGACCGACTAGCGCCCCAATCGCGACCGCCAATCGCGTTCTCCACACGCCTCTCCCCTGCCCCGCCAGTGTCGTCGTCTCGGGCAACTGCAATTCGCTGAGCGAAACCGGCTGCCGCAAGGCCACCGGCGTATCGACGTCGGGCGACCCCGGCCGAGCCTTCCACCGAGCCACTTCCGCCGAAGTATCCCGCAGCCGCGTCCCCAGAAACGTCCCCACAACATGAGCCGCCACCAGGCCAACGATGCTCAGCACGAGCAGCGCCCCGACTGTCTCCAACCGAGCGAGCAGCGCGCAAAGGATCGCCACGCCCGAGATAAAGTAAAACCACTGCCGCAGCCCAAAATGCAGAATCTGCGGCTCGCTCGGCCCCGTAGCCGGCTGCGACCGTTCTTCCCCATCCGGCGATTCAGCAGGCGATGCCATTGCAGCAAGAATCACGAGGCAGAAATCAGGCGAAAGCGCACGCCGGCAACTCACGGCAGGCAGCCCCAATCATCCCATCCCACGACCAAATGGGTAGCCCGGGTTGGCGTCCAGCCTACCCGGGCGGCGCAGCCGCAAGAGGCTCGCATCGGGCGTCATGCTCTTGCCCCTCAGGCAGGAGCATGCTGAACCCTCGGTCGAGGTCAATCGCCGTCACAGTATGCTGATGCTTCGCAACGACATGCCACCCAGCCGCGTAGCAGTCCGCCCAGTCGGCCATTAAAATCCAACGCATGAGCAACACCTCATGCCTCCGCTGTCATGGTACGAACTTCCAAGCCGGTTCGCTGCAGACTGCTGGGCAATTGCACTTCCTGCCGCAAGTTCCCGGCCTGCTCAATTTCTTGGGCGTGGGAAGCGTCAAAGTCGAGTCGAGGCTCTGCATGGATTGCGGCACGCTCGATTTCACCGTCGACCCCGCCGAAGTCGCCGAGCGCAACGGGCTGAACGCGGCGAACTGATGCGTTCTTCCGATTGCCATGCTCTTACCCCCAAGGCATGAGAATGCAAACCCTGATCGACGACAGGACTAACCCCAGCATGTCGGTGCTACGCAACAACATGCCACCCGCCCCCCTCAAAATGATTGTGTGTCCTGATTTCCTGGTTGTCGGCGACTCGTTGATTCCAATTCCGAAAGGATAGAGCTATTTCCGTGCTGCAGTGGCCGCATCGATGGCGCCTCGACTCGCCGGGAGTACAATCCCGCCTATTGGAGGATGCAGTGCAGAGCTGCGTCAACGATAACGGTCATTAAGCGACAAGGGGGCGGTGGATGTTGCTTCGAACGGTTTGCGTACTGTGCATTCTGTCAACGAGCGTCGCCGCGATGGCTGCCGACCCTTGGGGCGACGCATCGATCGAAGTCGACGCGGCTTCGTCAAAGCGCGTGCTGACTGAACTCCGCGACGAACAGAAGGCAATTCTGGAAAAATCGTTGTCGCTCAAGCAGCAAGGCAGAGTCACGCAGATGACCGTGCTGGAGTGCGCCGGCCCGTACTTTTCAGCCGAATCGCGGCTGGCATGGCTCGACGGAGATTTTAAACAGTCGTACGAAGATGCTCAGCTGGCCCAAATGGCCGCCGAGAACGCCGTGAAGTCGGCGAAGGCTTTGCAGCAAAGAGGGGGCTACGAAGTGGAAGAGATGCAACGCAACGTCGAGCGCCGCGCAGATTATCAGCTGGTGGTATTGCGATATCAGGCGTTAGCGAAGCAGCAAGGGATCGAACTCAATGAGGTGAGCGAAGACGGCCTCGTCCAGGCGCTAGAGTCGCTGGACGCCCCCTGAATGCCTCGCCCCTGCGCCTCAAAGGGCTTCAGCGAATCTATCGCGTTAGCGGGTAGCCAACCCGGGCTACCCGCTAACCCAATAGGCATGTCATTGGGTGCCATGCTCTTGCCCCTTAGGCATGAGCATGCCGAACCCTGTGTGGATGACGATATCAGCCCCACGCATCCTCAGTTCTGCAAGAGTTGCGTCAAACGGCTTGAACTCAGTGCCGCAACGCCGTCTCAGTTCTTCTCTGAAGAACTTGGGGCCTGCGATGCCCCCGTCTTCTTCCGTTGAGCGCGCCGTTGCCGTCCCGTGGGCGAAGAGGAAGCTTTCTCGTTAAACCAAATCCGCGTAGGCCCGTCGCCCTTGCCGATATAAGTTGTCGTATCGGACTTTTGGCCAGTCCGCTCGTCGGTGGTTATGATCCGAATCGTTTTGTCCGCCACGACCAGCAGCCGCAATTGATTATGGAGTGCGGTGAGACGCTCGCCCGCCTCAGCCGGCGAAACGCTCTGCGATCCAATCCGCATGCCGCCGGCCTGATCGCGCCCCATCGCCACTTCCACCTGCGGCGCCGTAATCCACAGCCCATTGTCCTGGTAAGAGACCTTGCATCCCTCGCCTTCGAATGCAACGAGTTGATGCTTGAGATTCAACCGACGAGCCTGCAGCCACCCGAGCGGCAATGCCGCCGCCCCCACGGCGATAAACAGAGCCATCAATCGAAATCGCGGCAGTTTCATCGCCGCACTATACCAAAAGCGGGGTCGCCCGGGTTGGCGTAAGCCTACCCGGGCGGCGCAGCCGCAAGAGGCAGGCCATCAAACACGATCCCGCTGGACGCTATGCTTTGCCCCCAAGGCATGAGCATGCTGAACCCTTAGTCGCCGTCAATCGTCGCCCTAGCATGTCGATGCTCCGCAACGACATGCCACCCGCCGCCCGCCCCTAGCGCATATGTGAACGAAGCTCTTGCCACTCCTGCCAAAGATTCTCCGGGTTCAGCCTTGGAATGGGAACTTGAGAATCGAGTGACGCATAGAACTTCTCGGCTTGCGATGCCGTCATCACGATGCACTGAGCGCTGTCGCGAACTTCAAGAACCTCTTGTTCAGTCAGCGGCGAACCCTTTTGGCTTTCTCGCCCCGCAAGAAGCATTGCGAGCGGGTTGAGAAAAACGAGCGTCTTCGGCTCGTCGGTTGGCGGTAGTTCACGACGCTTTCTGAGCCAGCCAAACATGTGCGCCCACTCATTGCAAATTCAGATAGACCGTCCCACCGCCCATGCGTGCTCAATCAAGGTCGCATGCGAGTTGTACGACGGGTGCCAACCTCATGGCCACACGGCACGCGCATGCGAACGCTCGACCGATGTCGCCAATCGACGGCATATCGATGTTACGCAACGACGTGCTATCCATAGCAAATGTCTTGTCTCGCTCGCGGGGTGGCCGAAACTGCCAGCTAGGAGCCGGCCGCTCCATCCGCTACGGTAGAGCATACGATTACAAACTGCGCCGCGCACCAGTTTGTAGGTGCCACTGGCATGTCGCCAGTGTGACGCGCCGCTACGGCATGTCAGCAGAACGGCTCGCAAGCAGCCTGGAGGTCAAGGCAACCGGTGGCCCAATTCTCAAGCACAACCCGTCTTGCTCCCCACTGGCAACACGCCAGTGGCACGCAATGCGACAACACAACTCCAATCCCGACAGCAACTTCCGATTAATGTCGCCTAAAACGCGAAACGCGACACAATTCGATCGCGATATCGATGGCACTTGGAGGCGACAACGCAACTTCAATCCTGACAACACATTCCGCTTTGTGTCGCCAAGAATGCGAAACGCGACACAAAGCGACAGCGAGGCAACACGACGCACAAAGCGACAATTGAACGCCTGGGGCGCCTGTCCGACTTGCTTCAACCAGTTCCCTCACGGATCGCAAGAAGGCCAACCGCGAATCACGCGAGTTTGCGAGAATAGGAAATAAGGAGGCAGGGGCAGTCGGCGGTGCGCAGTGAACACTGCCTGACCTCGCTGCCCCACGCCCCATTCGCGACAATTCGCGTGATTCGCGGTCAACTTCCGCATTTCCCGCCGAAAACAAGTCTCGGTAACCGACCGCATTCCGCACCTATCGTTCACCCCCTAGAATGGACGGTTCGCAACCAGAAGCGGGCGTTTTAGTTCGCTCCGGCCGGTCGTCGACCGGCGGCTACCAATCATCAGCCACCAATCGCTCCGCTACCCTATGGGCCTGTTCGATAAATTCAAACTCGGTCTCTCGAAGACCAAGAGCATCCTCCTCACCGACGTTCGCGATCTGTTCAAGAGCGAAGGCCGGCTGATCGACGAGGAGTTTCTCGACGAAATGCGGGCGATCCTCATTCGCACCGACATGGGCTACGCGTCGGCCGAGGAGATCGTCGCCGAGGTGGCGAAGAACTTCCGCGGCCGCGTCGTCCACTTGGTCGATATCGTCGCGACCTGGAAGACGAAACTGCGGGAATTGCTCGCTCAGGATGCTTCGCCGATTCGCTTCGCCGAGAGCGGGCCGACGATCATTATGGTGTGCGGCGTGAATGGCGCCGGCAAGACGACGTCGATCGCAAAGCTGGCGGCGATGTTCAAGTCGCAAGGCAAGAGCGTCATGCTTGGCGCCGGCGATACGTTTCGTGCGGCGGCCGTCGAACAACTGACCATTTGGTCGCAACGATTGGGCGCCGAGATCGTCAAGGGGGAGCCGGGCTCGCACCCGGCGGCGGTCGCCTATCGAGCGGTCGAGCAAAGCGTGGCGCAAGGCATCGACGTTTGCATCATCGATACGGCCGGCCGGCTGCAGACGCAGAAGAACCTCATGGCGGAGCTAACGAAGATCCAAGCGTCGATCCGCAAGCTCGTTCCCACGGCGCCGCAAGAGGTGCTATTGGTGCTCGACGCGACGACCGGCCAGAACGGCGTCAGCCAAGCCGCGAATTTTACCCAATCGGTAGACTGCACCGGCATCGTGCTCGCAAAGCTCGACGGCACGGCCAAAGGCGGCGTTGTCGTGGCGATCCGCCAGCAAGTGGGGCTGCCGGTGAAGTACATCGGTGTCGGCGAAAAAGCCGAGGATTTGGCTCTCTTTCAGCCGGACGAGTTCGTCGACGCCCTGTTCGCCGACGTTGCCCCCCCGGCAGCGTGATCATGCTGGCGTTTCGCGATAAGGCGTTTGGTGTGGGAGGGGTCTCCGACCCCGAAGCGGCGTTGTAGGTGTAGCAGGCTCGGAGTGGCGAGCGGAATCGGCGTCGGAGACGCCTCCCACAAGTTACTCACAGGATCCATGTCGCCGTGCTATCAGTGCCAGGCAACCTACGCTCGATACATCCCGCAAGGTTTCGCGGGACGCTCAAGGACTTTCGAACGGCGCGACCGTTTCGGCTTCTCCACGCCAACTTTTACGGTCGATAGTTTCAGTCAGCGGCATCCGACGTCCCACCTCCGCCGCCCCCCGCCCGACTGATACTCCCAGCTTGGAGTCCCGCCATGCGGAAACGCACGTTTGCGTTGTTCACGGTTGCGTCGATCACTTACAGCCCTTTCGCGCTCGCGGAAACGACGCGGTACGTCGAGCCGGTGGCATTCAAGAGTGATGCGTACTACCAACAAGGCGATCAGTACCTAACGTCGACGCCGGTGCAAGCGGCCAGTTCAACGGCGGCGCTCGCGTGCGGCGATCCGGCGTGCAGCGACCCATGTGCTGATCCGAACTGCAGCGACGACGTCGCCTGCGGTTCGGGTTGCGAAGCTGGCGGCCTGTTCAGCGGCTGTGCGCTAGCCGGCCCGATTGAAGGGCTTTCGCTGGCGGACCTGGTGGGCATCGATCCTGAATGCTCGTCGATCGAGATCGGCGGCTGGACGAACATCGCCTACTACAACAAGAACATCCCGCTGTCGCAGAACTTCGACGACTTGCTGTCGTTCGACGACATCCCGGACCATGCGAACCTTGCCCAGCAATGGTTCTACATCGGCAAGGTCGCCGACGGCTCGGCCGGCCGCGACTTCGGCGGTCGCATCGACGTCCTTTATGGTACGGACGCGCAGAAGTCGCAAGCGTTCGGTAACCCCGGCGCCGGCATCCGCAACAACGGCTTCTACGACGCCTCGCTCGACCACGGCTATTACGGCTGGGCTATCCCCCAAGCCTACATGGAAGTGGCCAACGGCGACCTGTCGACGAAGGTTGGTCACTTCTTCACCCCGCTTGGGTTTGAAGTGATTCCGGCCACCGGCAACTTCTTCCACACGCACTCGTACACGATGTTCAACAGCGAGCCGTTTACCCACACCGGCGCCCTGTCGACCTACTCAGGCTTTGAAGGCCTGACGCTGTACGGCGGTTGGACGGCGGGCTGGGACACCGGCTTCACGAACAACAACTCGGGCAGCAACTGGATCGGCGGTTTCGCCACCGAGCTCAGCGAGAACGTGACCTTCACGTACCTCAACACGTACGGCAACTTCGGCTGGATCGACGGCGGTTCGAAGAACAGCTACTCGCACAGCATGGTGCTCGTCGCTGACCTGACCGACAACCTCCAGTACGTCGGCCAGAGCGACTTGCTCCGCACCGACAACCCTGGGGTGAGCCAGATCGACACGATCGGCCTCAACCAGTACATGTTCTACACGCTCACCGACACGTTGAAGGTCGGTGGTCGTTGCGAATGGTGGAAGAAGGACGGCACGTCGTTCAACGAAGTGACCGGCGGCGTGAACATCCAGGCTCTCTCGAACCTGGTCTTCCGTCCGGAAGTTCGTCACGACTGGTCGCCCGGCACCGACCTCGACCAAACCGCGGTCGCGATCGACGCCATCCTGACCTACTAGCCCGCGCAGCCGCGAGGCAACAACCCGCCGGAGCGGTGCCAAACAGACGCCGCCCCGCGTAGCTAAAGCGACAACTCGAAACCCCCTCGACCGGCGGCCGAGCTTTCTCGCGAAGTTCGGCCGCCGGATTTTTATGCGCTGTGCGAATAGGCAGCCGCGGCTCAACGAGCCGCCGGAGCGGTTTCAAATGGGGGAATGCTGAATGGGAATGGGGTTGAAATCAGGGCCAATAGCACGTCTCCCCCCATTCAGCATTCCCCATTCGACATTCCTTTGCTCGTCACTCCGGCGGGTCGTTGCCCCGCGGCTATCAGCTGCAGGGCTTGCAGCGATTCGTGCAGCCTCTGCCCGGGGTGAAGGCAGGCCCGTGCCTAGCCGCGCATCACGATTTGTTGAGAAGCCGGGCATCTGAAGGCCCGTTTTAGAGGCGTGCCAAAACATCGGCGGTGCGCCGTAACATCGTAAAGTGCCTGAAATAAGCCACTTGCGAGAATTAGTGGGCGGTTCGCGCAACATGGCACGCTAGTTGCTTTTCCTTCATGCGGCTAGCTAAGTTTGGCCTGTCAGCCTGCAAGGAACGCCGTGCTGATGTGCCAAGAAATGGTGCAAGCCGCTACTGAGCATGTTTTGCACGGACCGCGAAACGTCGCTCGGCCATACACTCGGGTGATCGTTAATTACGATCGCCCCCCAAGTTTTGAAGGATTCGACTCTTGCCTGGGTCGGACTGATGTCCCACAAGGCTTGGCGGCGTTTTGCCGCCTACACGCCGCCAAGCCGGGACGTCAATTTCGAGGGCTGAGACCACGGATCTGCGGGGCTTCGACCCGCAATGGTTAGTCAAAATAGTCCAACCCCAATGGCTTGGGCGAGCAATGCCGCCTCCGCTCGCCCAAGCCGGGGTCGGGACTCCCTGGAGTCCCACTTCTGATGAGACGCTTGTCACGTGTCGCAATCGACCCATTCTCGACAGCCGTCGGAACCCGGCTTCCCGTCCATACTCGACCATTAGGGTACCCCAATGGCTCGCGGTGCGCTTTTCCGCCTAAGTGCGCCCGAGCCGGGGTATCCTAGTAAGGCGTCGCCTACTTCGCCTTCGCAACTCCGGTGGTGAGGCAAGTTCGCTCAAGGGTTCTAGACTGGTCGCTTAAGCGACCAGTCCGCTGCAGTCTTCCCCAGCTTGCACCCGGGGTTGAGCTTGGGATGTTCGACGCTGGGCCTGTGCTTTACCATAGAAGCGAGACGGACGGCCTTCGGCCCGCTCTTATCATCCATTGCCCGACGAAAAGCTCCCCGCTCCCATGAAGTTGATCATCGCAGTGATCCAGCCCAGCAAGCTGGAAGACGTGAAAGCCGCGCTCTCGGAAGTCGAAGTCGTCCGCCTGACGATCATGGACGTCCAAGGCTTTGGCCGGCAAAAGGGGCAGACCGAGGTCTACCGCGGGCGTGAGATCTCCGTCAACTTGCTGCGGAAGGTTCAGCTGCAGATTGCCGTCAACGATGTCTTCGTTGAACCGACGATCAACGCGATCATCAAAGGCGGCCGCACCGGCGACAGCGGCCAAATCGGCGACGGCAAGATCTTTATTTTGCCGCTTGATGACTGCATCCGCATCCGCACCGGCGAGCGCGGGCCTGAAGCAATTTAGGCGTATTGAGGTAGCAGTCGCGTATGGCGTCGCTAGCGTTGGAGCGCTATGTGGAGGGCCGTGCGGGCGAGCGCACTGCTACTACAACTTCACGAAGCTGATTCTCGGCGACTACCGCTTGCCTCGAACGCGCTGCTAACTCAAGCCATATGGAGTTGCGAGCATTCAAGGTTGCTGCCGATTTCAGGATAGTGGAAAACGTCAACCTAAGTTGTTACGCTAATTGAATTAAGCGCCCGTAGCTCAGCTGGATAGAGCAGCAGATTTCTAATCTGCGGGTCGCAGGTTCGAGTCCTGCCGGGCGTGCTGTTTAGGCCCCGATTTCTCGGTGAACTCGCAATTTCCCGGGATATCTTCGCCTCCGAACTCCTCGCTGCCACTCAATGCGGCTCCTGACTGCACCGGATTTTGCAGCGCTTTGGCGGTTGTCGCCTTCTCGAAGTCGGCATCCGTGGTCCGCCAGTAGTGCTTCTGGGCGACTAAGGCCGAGTGCCCCATCCACTCCGCCGCAACGTGCGAAGGGAACTCGGCGGCGAGCTCCGTCGCCCGCGACGCCCGCAAATTCTGGAATAGCTTTGGCCAAGGCGTGAGGCCGGCGCGGGCGATAATCCTCTCAAGCTGTGTGCGGAGGTTCGCGTTGACGTCGCGGTAGCGGGTGATCACATGCACTTTGGCTTGTTCCTTAGGCGTGAGCGAAGACAACGGTTTAGCTGCCAACTCCCAAACGTCCTCGAGGAGCTGTTGAAGTTCCGGGAACATCGGGATTACTCGGACCCCCTGCCCTTCGTGGTGCTCGGTCTTCGGGCTCGTCACAGTGATGCGTTTGTTCGCCCAGTCGATGTCACCCCACCTGAGCGCCAAGTGTTCGGAGGGGCAGCGAAGCCCGCCGTAGCGGCTCAGCGCGAACAGCAAACGCCACTGGGCATCGGGGCAAGCTTCGACGACTTTGGCAGCTTCGTCGCGAGTTACGAAGTAATCGCGTTCGCGATTCGATCGCACTGAGATCCCCTTCATCTCGCCGAACGGGTTCGCCACGATGAGCCGTTTCCGCAGTGCCGCGCGGAAGAACTGGCGAGCGACTCCGCACCGTCGGCGGATCGTGTTGTCGCCCAGCCGCTTGCGAGTCGATCCGTCTGAACGCTTCCCCGACGTCGCAAGCCACCGGCGCCAATCATCGGCGTCGCCCTCAGAGATTTCCGACAAAGGCTTGCTCGCGCCGAAGTACTCGATGAGCCCTTCCTGCGTGTGGCGGTAAACGTTCTTCGTGCCGCCCTTCACGTCAGAGCGGCTCTTGATGTACATCGCCAGGAACTCGCCCAACGTCGATGCGTTGATCGTCGTTCGCGGCGGGAGCAGCCCCACCTTCGCCAGTTTGTCGTGGAGCGTCGGCGTCAGGTTGCGAATCCACTCCGACGTCTTCGCGCTCCAGCTCGTCTGCGAGATCAGCGCGGCGATCAGCGACTCCACATGGCCCTTGATGTTCTCGGCCTCCTTCTGCGGCATCTTGCCCAGCCGGATCGATCGCCGCTTCTTCTCGCCCGCGCTGAACTGGATTGTGCGATTGCCCTGTTTGTCTTTGCTCAGCGATGCCATCGGTAGGCGTCCTTTCTGCGTCGCTGCTATCGCAAGCGACGAGCTCGAGGTTGAGTTGAGCCGCGAGGAGATCGATCGCTCGCAGGCTGAGGCCGGATCGCTTCGAAGGATCGGCCGAGTTGACGAATCGCGACAGCGTTGCCTGGTCGATGCCAGTGGCTTTGCTGATCGCGTAGCGGCTATGAGGCGATGAACGAAGTGCAGCCCGCAGACGCGAGCTCAGCGTGCTTCGTGAATCATCGTCGGCTGTTGATTGAGAATCAAGCATGGTTTCAAAATAAAAACGAGTTGAGTGTCGTGTATGACGCCGCGGTCCGCGGCGTTCGAAGTGCAGATGTTCGAGTCGTACGGCGACTGGTCTACGCGCGTGGCGCCGACAGCGTTGCATCGCAAGGCACGCGGCGGTCGAGTGGCGTCGGCGGCTGCTCGCTCCCCAGTGACGTTATGCGGCCTCCGAGTTTTGCGGCGCGGCGTGCCCGCGCGAACAGAGCATAGATTCACCACGCTCCGCTTCGCTCGCCCACACCGGGAAGTCGAGCGTCCGCCCGCAGACGCTACAGTCGCGACGCGTGGACATACCCCCGTGAATTGCCGCGTCTCGGAATCGATTCGACCCGCATCGCTCGCAGCACACTTGGAGCGCGATCACCGGCTCGGACGATCGCTCGGGGGTGAGCACCGGAGACACCGCGGGCGGATCAACTGCCGGCGGAGAAGCCGATGATGGTTCAGATTGGTTCAGCCAAGAGGGGCCCCACTGGGCCTCGATGGTCCGCGACCCAACTGAAAGTAGCTCATACTCACTATATTGAATTGCGCTTTCAAACATAAATTTTGGCTTTCGCGTACTTTGGATGGGGTCGCGGACCACTGCGGACCAGCGAGCCCTAGAAACCCAACTTCAGCCCGATCCCTTCGTAGACTCGTTGACGGTCATCGCCGTCTCGAACGCGTTTCCGGCGGATGCTTGGTTCCGCCGCAAGCAGGTCGCGAGCGAACGATTGGACGGTGCCGATGAACTTCTCCCGGCCTTGCGATTTGCACCACCGTTCCCAGGTCGCGTAGAGGTCCGACGGCGTGACGTGCGCCACACGGTCGACGACGCAACAATCGCGTACGAACGCGGCGACGGGGCTCGCGAGGTCGTTCATCTCGCCGAGAGACTCGAGGCCTGTTTCGGGCTGCAGGAGACGGCCGCGCTCGCGGAGTCGCCGCCAGCCTTCGATGGCCCACAGCAGGATGCCTGGGAGCTCGCCTAGCAGGCGTTCGGTGAGGTCGTGATCTTCCTTGCCGTAGAATGAGTTGGTCGTGTGCAGGAGGACGACGCGAGAGACGATGGCCCCGCTGGCGTCGGAGAGCTTGGGAAGCTCATTGGTCAGGATGACGAACCGCGTTGGCAGCCGCACCGTGATCGGCGCCATGTTCTTGCGGTCGATCGTGATCGAGTCTTCGCCGGTGATCGAGAGAATCCGTTCGACGACGGCTGCCTGGTCGGAGCGGCCGGAGAGCCTCGCGTCAGACACGATGGCGACTGATTTGCCGATAAGGGGCCATAGGCCGAAGTTGGTGGCAAGGCCGCCGAGCGTCGGCGCCGCGACGTTTCCCTTCCCAACAAGTGCCGTCAGAATTCGGGCGATGGTGCCCTTGCCAGATCGCTTCGGACCGACGAGGAGCATCAGCTTTTGCTGACGTGTGTCGTGAGTCAGTAGGTAGCCGAACCATTCCTGGAGGGCGTGGATGCTCTCGACGTCGTCTTTCCACAATGCGTCAAGGAACTTGAGCCAGTTGTCTGGGCGCGGGGCGTTGAGGTCGAGCTGGAAGTCGGTTGCACTCGTCGTGAGAAAGGCCGGCGACGCGGGCGTGTCGCATGGCGCGAGGTTTTGAATCAGCGACGGTAGATGCACGACAGAGTTTTTCGTGGCAAGGCATTCTTCGGACGCCCAACCGTGAGGTGGCGCCGCGAGCCACGACGGAGGCTCAACTGAAGCTGGCAGAATTGATTTCGCCTTTACATGCTCGAGCACGTCGGAGACGTTTCGGCTCTTCACTCCGAGCCATTTCTTGTTGAGCAGATTGACGATCTCGGCGCGGACTTCCTCGGGTGGCTTCTCGCCGTAGCGGCCGTTCGCCCACCAGTACCAGCCACCCCGCCAGAAACGGAGCCGGTAGAGGTCGCCCATCTTTACGGTCGAGAGGATGTGTGCGGCCTCAATCGCCGGATCCATATCCGACGCCGATTCCATGAATTCGCCTGCCGCCGGCGGCAATGGTTCCGCGGCGTTTTCGAGCAACTCAGGAAACTTGTCGGGGCCTTGGGCCACGAGGAAATCGTCGAGACCAACTTTCTTGCCGCCCTCCCCTGCCGGGATACGGACGATGCGTACTTGCGCTCCCTGCATTTTCAGCGTTGCCGCGAGTTCGCGTTCGTTGCGAGCGACGTTCTCGTTGTCGATGGCGTCGGAGTCGAATGCGATGAAGACTTGGCGGCCCTGCCAGCGGATATCCGCGAGATCGGGGAGCAGAGACAATTTCTTCCGAGGATGCCAGCAGTCGACGCCACTGAGGCCGATGCATGGGAATCCCTCCTGAGTCGCCTTCAATGCTTTGAATTCGCCTTCGGTGATGATGAGGCGACACGACGCGTCGTCAAGCACTGAATAGATGCTCGGAGGGAAATACGCTCGGCTCGCGGCGCCTGTAGGTTGGAGATACTTCTGCGCCTTGCCGGTTTTCTTGCTGACAGGCGGATTCGTCGGTCGAATCCGATGCAGCACGAAGTCGCCGGACTGATCTAGGTACGGGATCACAATCGCCGTTCCCCACGATCTCGCGACGGATTTGCGATTGAGCAATTGCGCGAGGTCTTGGAGATCACCGGTCGAGCGAATCTTCGCCGACAAGATCGTTGCGGGAGATAAGCCGCACTCGTCGGCAAGCTTGGCGTAGTGCTGGGGGAAGAGCGGGAGATCGAAGCGGTTATTTCTCGCTAGCGCCTCCATCTCTTGTTGAACGGCTGGACTCATCCGGCGGCCCTCCGTGTTGGCGCGATGAAGGCCTCAATCCGTTTCCGCCGACCGCTCGCTTTGCAGCTGCAGCAGCGTGGAGCTTCGAGAACCAGACTAGGTTTGCGTCGAACTTGAAAGTCGAACTTCGCTCGATCGAGCCGCAACGGTACAAACTCGCCATTGGGGAGCTCAATGGTGCGGAACCTCTCACACTCGATGAGCGGCAGCATTCGTGCGAACCAGCTCTTGGCGTTGATGAACTCCTGATAGAGTTCATCGTGTTCCCGCCAACGCGCGACGAGTTCGTCGACGAACTGAGGAAAGTAATCGCCATCGATGTTCGGCGCCAAGCACTTCGCGCAGTAGAGCGACCAGAGTTCGGCATTCCATCGACGGTTAGCTGTAACGTCGGATTGGGGCAAACGTTGACCGCTTGCCTCCGCTATGAGAGACTTCATGGCTGTCGCCGTGGAAGCGCCCGGTCCCCTGCCGTTGACCGCTAAATCTAGGCAGAGGGCCGGCGCGCTTCGCATTCTGGCACGCCGGCAGCTACACGGGCTGGGTGGAGAAATTAGCCCGCGGCAGCGTTCTGTTGCTGCTCGACGTACTTGCGAAGAGTCGCGAGGCTATAGCGGACTGACCGGCCAAGCCGGACGCATTGTAGGTCGCCACGCGGCACCGTCAGATTCCAGAGCGCTTTCTCGCTGATTCGGAGAAGTTCGGCGGCCTCACGCGGCGTGGTGAGAAGTTGCGGAGACTCAGAGCTTACGGCGCTGGACATGATTTGACCCTCATTGGAAAGACTGTGCCGCGGAGTGCGACTCTGAGGACATTGTTCTGAAGTCTGCGTCTCAAAAAATTGCGCAGGATGGCGCAGAATGGCGCACGGTGATTTCTCAAAGGACTTTTGGGGGTCGCCCCGAAGCCTTTTTGTCAAGCGGAAGACTATTGTTTTCCGCGTATCTGGTCACTGCTGCGCGAACCGACGACTCCTTATGGAGGTCGTTAAACCACCCCTCACTAGCAGCGCGATTCTTGCAAGCTGAGTGAATCTCTTTCCACACTCGTCCCGAACTGCGTAGCGTGTACAGCCATCGATCCCGAGCTTTTTTATCAACCACTCCGTTAAATGCGATTGGCAATTCAACTTCCTGAGAAGATGTTTCAAACGCGAGGATTGCTCCGGAAACTCGATCAGCAAGCGGCTCGATGCTAACGACCCAGGAAGAGCGAGCATCGTGTCTCAGCCGTTGTAATAAGAAGCTGAATGCACTCCCGAGCTCCGCGCGAAGAGCGGAGTGCGATGGCACGAGGGCATCGTAAGCGCCATCTGCATCATGGAGCGCGGTCAGTGCGAAACAGATCTCGTTGATTGCATAATCCCTCGGTATGTCATCTGGCGGTAGCGGAAGATAAAACCGCAGCCGAGAATCGAAACTAACAAATGCTAGCGGAGTCCAGGCGCACAGGTCGAACGCACCTCGACCGTCCGGAAATTCTCGGAAGCAATTTGTGCGGCTCTGTACTTCCGCGCCATCGGAACCCGTTTCAGACCTGATGTAGATGTTCTTGCGGTAGGAGTACGGGATTACGACAACTTCCGCCGCAGGTAAGTCCCGTCGGTAATGATCCCAAACCGTGTCATTCTTGTGCGGCTTTGTTTGATCCCGAAGAACGCTCGCCCCTACTTTCTGGACGGACTCTTCGAAGTACTTGCGCCGGCCTTCCTCCCACTCTTGCTCGGCATGCCGAGATTGCGAGCGATGCTTAGCACATTCAAGGAGTTGTTCGTGAAGCCACGCGAGCCGTGAGGGAGTGTTGAAAAGATCGTGAACTTGACGATTGAACTTGTGTAGGCCAGGCTGTGTGTCGCGCCACTGAGAAGTCATCGCCGAATCCACCCTTTCTTCAATCGGGCCGACGCGCGGCGACTGGCCGAAGGATGGGAAGGCCGAGTCGCCGCGAGCCGCTTGCCGCCGCGGTTTGCAACCCACAGCGGACACCCGAATCGTCGAATATAAGGCGATGATACGCGCGTAGCATCGCCTACCTTCGGAGAACCGCAATTATTGCTGGTCGGTTCTCAGGCGTTGCGAGGGCTAAGGCCGCCGCCTGCCCGCGGCGATGTCGTTAGCCCTTAAGGCCCAACTATCCCTCGGTTGGGACGTCGGGCGACATTGTGAAACTCGGAAGCAACAGATTGGGAGACGGCCGATCAATGAGCCGTGTGTCCAAGTAGGACTGCTCCGTAACTTTCCGGGCGGTATGCATCAGCGCGGCCGTTGCATCGCCGCCGTTCGCCTCGACCAGCGTTGCAAAACTACGCCGCAACTTCTGCAGCCCGCTCTTATGCGGTTCGTATGGCAGACCGGCGAGCTCTACCAGTTTCCGGAAGTAAGTGTCGAACGCACCGCTGGACCACTCGAAGATCAACTCTCGCTTTGGGGGGCGAATCGCAGCGAGTGCTTCGATACTAGGCGCTCGCAGCCAATAGATGGCTGATTTGCCGCGACCTTTGCGAATCTCTGCAGGCGCTTCCAGGCGCCCAGTCTCGGGATCGTAGTGCTCCCATGCCAGTTGGAAGAGAGCGCCTCGTCGCTCCCCGGTATCAAGTGCGACAAGCAATAAGCAGCCCCACCAAAGGGGCGCCGGTACACCTGCGATCGCACCCTCCATCCGCCCGCAAGCGCTAAGTAGTGCGTTCAACTGCGGTATCGACCACGCCCGTGGAATGTGCCGCGGAATTGGCGGATCCGCGAACGTCGGAAAGCGACGCATCTTCTCCGTCCTAGCGCACCAGTCCCAGAAGGCCCGGATATTCTTCGCGTACCCAGCGATTGTTGCCGGGGCCAAATCATCCCGCATCGAACGCAGCCAGCGAGACACGACTAAATCATCGAGATCCGCAAGCGTAGCCGGCCGCTCAAGGAAGCGACTGAACTTAGCAGTTGCGGCAGCATACATGCGTTCCGTCTGCTTACTTGCGATCCGCTGCTTCATCGGAAAATACTCATTCAGCATGATCCATTCGATAGTTCCGCCTATCTCACCGTCATCGAACGCTGGTCGCTTTGCATCAGCGAACAACTTCCGTCGATACTTTGGTGGCAGAATTCCGGCGTCGGCGGTCCTGACGACGGCGGCAACATGGTCGCATCCGTCCTCTGCAGTGCCTTCGCTGTAACCCTGTTTGAGTTGCCAATGGCGGAACTCTTCTAGCCGTTCAGGCGTGACGTCAGAGGCGCGTTGCATCGACTTAGCAAACCGACAGTATCTGCGGCATGCCTGCCGGTACTTCACAATGGTTGTTTTCGAACGTTTCCCGCTTGCTACAAACAACTGATTCACAATACGGACCAGCGGCCAATCTTTCGGCTGGGCAACGTCCGCATCGGCGCCGTCAAAAAGGAGCGGGATACGTTGCCACCGCGGTAGCATCGTCGGATCCGCGTACCGAACAACGGTGGCAACAGACTGCGCGACTTTTTTGGCGCTCTTGAGAGTCATGCCACCCTGGAGTAGTAAACCGATTGAACGCTTAATCGATTCCAGCGTCACTTCGTTGGCGTGGAGTGGCGCATCAAAGCATTCGTCGAACCGCTTGATCATTCGGCGCATCTCGCGCGCCGATTTATTCTCGTACTGTCGCGCCTCAACCATTTCATCGAGAATTCGTTGTAGTAAACGATCAGCCTTGGCTTCTGTTGCGATCATGCCTGACCTCCAGTCTTCGTTGGAATGAGGTGAGTTCCGTCTAGAAAAAACTTCGTCATCACGATGCCTGCTTCCAGTTCACGTGGAGGAACAAAGCTGAGGTGTGCAGCCTTGTTCGACATCTCAATGATTTCACCTATCCACTGCCCAAGCTTCGGTCCGAGAACTCCTTTTTTAGTGAGTCGCTTCGCGAGGACGCGCGGAGGCGTGCGGTAGATCCCCGGCTTCTCTTTTGGCAAGCAGCCGTGATGCGTGCACTCATCGTGCAGGTAAATTCGCACCGCCTCGCGCAGGCAACAACCGCACTCGATGAATGCTTGCTGAGCTAGAGAACTCCTGGCCCTATCGAGCAACTGGTACGCTTCGCGCCGAAGCGACCTTCGCTGGGCCATGTCAGCACAGATACCGACCATGGACTGAAACCCTTCCCGGGCATCGCCAGAGTGGCGAGAAGAGAGCGCCCAGGTGGCCACCGCCCGTCCTGGGCGCTTCGACAACTCGACGACGCCTCAAATGGCAACAGGCCCGGAAACGCGGTAGTAAAGGTGAGTGAAGTCACCCGCCGACGCCTCGCTCCCCACCGACGTGGATCAAAGCTTGTACGTCGGCCCGCGCGTCCGGGCCTGTTGCCAGATGTTGCAATCATCGAATATGTCCTTCACTTCGGGTTTACTAGGCCCGGCTGCCAACTGGCAACGCTCGCCATTGTGCCGAACTCTCAGTTTTTGTCAACGTTGCTAGCCTTCGCATTGCCCGCCGAATAAAGTAGACGGCGACTGCAAGATCGCAGGCTCTTCTTTGGGAGTATGAATGGCCATCCGAGTCGTCTGTCCGGGTTGCGGCAAGGGAATCAACGCGCCAGATAATCGCGCGGGTACGAGAGCTAAGTGCCCCGGATGCGGCCAGCAGCTAACGATCGGCGGCCTGCCGGCGGACGCTTCACTACCACAACAACTGGCAGTCAGCGCGCCGCCTCCGCCGCCACCCGACCCGATCGCAACGCCCGCCCCCGTCGCTGACCACAATTTCGATTTCCCGACGACTCCCAAAGAGAAATCAACTCAACGCAAGCAATGGCCCGCATGGGCGCCAATTGCAGGAGTCGGCGCGCTCTGCTTGATCGTTGGGTTCTTCCTCGGCCGCGAGTATCTCAAGTGGGAGATTCGCTCCGCGTTCGAGAAAGCTGCGGAGGGATTTCAGGAAGGCTTGGCCAAGAGCCTCGGCGGCGGTGGAACCGTCGGTAACATTGACAAGCGCGACGACCGCACTGCCGAATTAGTACCGAAGGTCAAGATTCTCGGTGCGAGCATTCGGACAGTGCCGCAGCAATTCGGCGGGGACGAACTCATCGTCAACGTGAAGGTGCGCAACGACAGCAATGAACCGATCTCCGCAATTTACTTCGCGGCCACTGTCAAATCACCCAATCGCGCAGTTCCGTGGGCTGAGGTGAAATTTAGCAAGCTCATTTCGGGCGGCCTTGAACGGGGGGAAACGCAGGAGTTGGAGTACACGCCCAATCAGTTTGATGGAGGCTGGTACAGGGTGAAGGAAGCTCCGAAGGATGCGAAGTTCATTGTTTCGGTGAGGGACGTTGATTGGCCTACCGAATCTAAGTGAAAGCCCCTACGCAAGATTCGTTTTGAGACCCCTCTATGTCAATTCCAGGAATCAGCACACTGGCAAGCCTCTTGCGAATGCTCAAGGCGGAGCAGAAAGAGAGAGCCGATGCTGCGAAATCGCAAATCGCTGGTTGGATTCGCGTGCGACAGGACGATGAATTCAAGCGACTAATTGTCGAAGACACAGTCATAACGACTCGCGTCGAGAAGCGGCTACTTGATGTCGATACCCGCTTAGAAGGACTGGAGGAATTGATCGCCGGCTCGGTGCATCCATCGACTACGCCCCAGACGGAACCATCTGCAATCACAGCCGCCACTGATGCCGGGGTGACAGCATTGATCGAGGAGGCCGTATCCTACATGAGACGCAACATCCTCGAAGTTGCGACCGAGAAACTACTCGAGTTACGAAATTCCCCCCACTGGCCCAGCATGACGCCGCGCCAGAGATTTCGAATTGTCGCAAATTTGGGGCAATGCAAGACCCGGATCGAGGAATTCGGCCGAGCACTTGCTTACTTCGAGGAAGCGTTGCTTCACCAGCCGGACGATATCGAAGCGCAAGCCCTGGTGGCGACGGCTCATTTCTCCGCGGGCGACGACAAGGAAGCTGAGCGTCGGGCTCGCGAAATTCTTGAGCAGCACCCAGACACGCCTTTCGCTCACCTCGTATTAATTCGTCTCGATGACACCGATACCAGCACCGAAGACATCTGGAACGGGCTGCCACCCTCCGTCAAATACGACGTGAACATACTCGCCACAACAGCATGGCGCGCTCACCGACTCATGGAGTTTGACTTCGCTCTGTTTCTCGCTAGCGAAGGCATTAAGGATGAAGCGAACCGCCTGGGCTTTGAGGTGCTTCAAAATGTCGTAGCGGTCAATCGCATATACGTCGCGCACGAAAACCACCTAGTGCGATCTCCTGAGGAAACGTCGGTCCTAGAAGCGGCGATCAGTAGATTCGAGACTTTAGCGGAGCAAATCGTCGCCGAGCCAGGTCGGCAGCACAGAGGACAATTTTACTTTTATTACGCCGGTGCACTTCGACTACTAGGGAAAGCGCAGGAAGCATCTCACGTCTACAAGCAGGCGGTCCGAGCATGGCCCGCTGCCACGGACATTGGCCGCCAGTACGCACAGCTTCTTCGTGACCTTGGCGAAATCGATGAGGCGATTGAAGCTCTCCAAGCGAACTCATTCCACAGCAGCGACCCGAAGAGCTGCGTATTCCTATCATTTCTTCTCGCCGATCGCGATACTCACGAAGACCGTGAAGTGGCGGCGGAGCTTCTGAGCGGCGTCGTGCAAGATGGCGTTGAAGTTGATTTGAGAGAGCTAAGCAATGCAATCAAACTGCTTGGGCTGCTTCGAAGTAAGCAGGGTAGCGTCGATGGTGTCATCGACAAGATTCGCACGCTCTCACGCGCTGACTTAAGTCAAGCACATCGCGACGCCCTAATTGCAACGTGTTACGGGGTGGCAAAAAACTTCGAGGAAGCAGATAGCCACGCACGCCTTGCAGTGTCGCAACTTTTACCGACAGATGATGAAACGGCGTGGATCGATGCAGCCCTCGCTTGCAGGGGCTGCAAACTTCACGCAGAGGCGGTAGCGGCTTTCTCGCAAATCGTCACTCCCCAGAGCCCTCTCAATCAAATCGAGTGGCTGCTAGAGTCCGCGTATCACAGCGACAGCGTCGGTGCGATCTTGAACTTCTGCTCAAAGCTTCGCGAGGATGGGGTATTCCTTGAGGAAGCGATCGACTTGGAAGTTTACAATAGGGAGAAATACAGCGACATAGACGGCGCACTGGAAGTACTCGACGCCTATATCGCTCTCAACAACAACGATGACTTCACGAAGCTCGTGAAGCTTAGAAAAGCACTTATCGGCGCGATTCACGATCGTCCGGAAGTGGCAAAGCTGCCCATCGAGGAGCTTCCGACTTGGGAAGAAGCGACGCCCGAGATCGGAAAGATGGTCGTCGTACTACTGCGGGAACGGGGCGACAGCGAGCTAGCGCTGGATTACGCCTACCGTCTACTCCAAAAGAACCACGATTCCGCCGATGCCCACCGTGCGTTTCTAACGGCATGTGGCGAACCCGGCAAAGAACACTCCTTACCGTCATTCGAGTCAGCACAACCTGGCGCCGCAGTCGAGTACATGGACGTATCGAGCGGAGATATCGCTGCATGGATTCTCGAGGATAGTTCTTTAGTCGATCGTAACCGGCGCGAACTGGACCTCAGTCATCCGACAGCGCAAGACCTTTTAGGCAAGTCGCTCGGCGACGAGTTTCTGCTACGTACAAGTGGAACGCAACGCCACCACGGACGCATCCTCCGGATTATCAGCAAGTACCAATATGTCTACAAAGACATCATGGATAACTGGCAGGAGCGATTTCCAGATGACCCTCAAGTTCAGCGTTTTAGTTCCGTTAATGCAGATGGCGATCCTGACTTCTCGCCGATCTTTCAGATACTCGATCACCGAGCCGCAGTAACAGCTCAGTTGCACAAAGTCTACAAGGACAACCCACTATCGGTGACGAGTTTCGCAGCAATGAGCGGTGTAGACGCGTTCGACGCAACATCGCATCTTGCCGCCCAGGGTGACATCGACATTCGGTGCTGTCAGGGAAATGAGTTGGAGTATGACCAAGCCCTCCTAAGGACAGGTTTGTCGTCTCAGTTGGTCCTGTGCGAGAGCGCTATAGCAACATTGTGGCAGACGCAAATCTGGAAGTCTCTTAATCACACACCTACGCTCATTGTGAATCTAGGCGTAATGCAGCAAGTTCGCCGCAAAGCGTTAGATGGCACATTTCTCGGAAAAGGCTTCCTGTCCAAAGTAGGAGAACAATACCGCTACGACGAATATGACCCTGAGTTAATCAATGCCAGAGATACGGAATTTCGAGACTTCTATCAATGGTTGGCCTCACACTCGCAAGCAGAAAACGGGCTGGCGCTCGCCGACCTTTCACCCCACAAGCGAAAGTACCTTACAGAGTTTTTTGGGTTTGGAGCTGCTCAGACTATCGCCACTGCAATGAAGTTCAATCTTGTGTTGTGGACTGATGACCTAACAATTGCCGAGGTCAGTCGGATTGAGCTCAATGTCGAACGCACGTGGACCGAGATTGTGGTGCAGAACCTCGCGAATCTTGGGCAACTGTCCGCAGCTGTGCTCACCGAGAACATTGCACGACTGAACGGATGCCGCTACACCCACGCGCGTCTCACACCTGATGCGATACTGGCTTCGGCACAAATCGCGAATTGGGACTACTCAGCTTGGCCATTTCCGTCAGTTGTCACATGGTGTGGGCGGCCAGAAGTCAATCGATTTGGCATAGCGAAGGTTTCCGCTCACGCCTTACCCCTACTTTATGCTGCAGCTCCGAGTGTCGATGCCGCGCATCGCATGTCGAAGGCAATGTTGGAAGGCGTGCTCACCATCGGTGAGGGGAAATACATCCTGCGAGCCATCCGAAAAAACCTCCATCGACTCTTCGACTGTGACACTGATGCATACAGCGATTGCGACGGACTAATTGGCTACTTGCTCAAAAGCCACCTATAGTAGCGCACGCGGCGAATCTATCGCCTAGCCTATCCGCATGGACAAACCGCCCTCGTACGTCATCACCTACCGGCCGCCACGAGGCTCTGACGGCTGGCAGGTCGGAATCCGCCTGGTCAACCGGACGATCGACACCTGGACCGTCGGCACGTGTCTCGAGGCGATCCGGTGGGAGGTCGTCAAGTCTGCATTGCTGTCGACGCGATCGACACCTAAATGGCTAGCTGGACAGGATACACAAACTCTTCCATCGCGAGATCTTAACGCCACTGATTTGTATCTCAACAAGTCTGAGTACTTGTTGATTTGATCATACGATTGAGCTACAAACACCGCCGTGGCTTCCGCGCAACTGTTTGAGCTTCGCGCTTTTCGGTTGCCCTTCTTCTTGCACCGTGCGGAACTTGCGTCTTTCAGCAATCACAGGATGAGAGGCTACTAATGCGCAGACTTCCTAGCTCTTGGGTCCGAACGATGGCGAAGCTTGGTTGGCGTCTCTCGAAGCGCGAGACGAATTCATCAAGGGGTAAAAAGCTGAGACATGAACAGCTTGAGGAACGGCGCGTCCTCACTACCTATTGGGTAAGCAACGATTTTGACAGCGGGTCAGGGTCGTTGCGGTATGCGATCGGGCAAGCTAATGCACATAGTGGCGCGGACGAAATTAAGTTTGATGCATCATTTAATGTACCGCGAGTGATTGCCCTCACCACAGGCCAGATAAACATAACTGATGAGCTCGAGGTAAGCGGGCCCGGCGCCAACCTCCTTACCGTACGCGCGACGGATGTCGATGGAATAAAGAACGGCAACGGAAGTCGCATCTTCAGTATCGACGATGGGAATGGCGGCAGTCGATTTCTAGCCACAATCGCGGGCGTCACGCTAACCGGTGGAGATGTAGATGGAACTCTAGGCGCTGAGGGAGGCGCTATACGGTCTTTAGAGGACCTGGAAGTGCACGAGTCCGTCATCTCCAACAACGCGATAGTCGGATTAGCCTCCAATGGACTAGCCGCAGGTGAGCAGTTCTACGGCGGTGGAATTGCGGTTCTGTACGGTGCAGAACTAACTATTAGCAGCTCGATCGTCACCAACAACCAGCTAATTGCTCTCGTGAGTGGGGTTGAACTCGTCGGCATAACGCTCACAGGAGCCGGAGTCTACTCAGGAGGCAATCTGACGGTCACGGACAGTATCGTCAGCAAAAATTCATCTTTTATCGATATGTCATATGCTACCGATGACATAGACCAGCAGAGCGGCCACACCCCAATTCTAAGAGGGGGCGGTATCGCAATTGACACCGGCGAATTAAATGTGACCCGCACCGTAGTTGATGGCAATTCGCTAAAAATTGCAGGCCAAGGGATTGATTCGCAGTCTGCCGACAACACGGGCATCGTTACGGGAGCCGGCATCTACGCGGTAGGAGGAGCGTACAACGTTTCGTACACGACCATCAGCAATAATGTCGCCGAATGGGATATCGGTTTTATTGGCGTGAGTTCGTGGTTGCAGTTCGAAGCGTTCGGGGCGGGCGCATATCTAGTTGGTGACACCGTTGTGGATTCAAGCACTTTTAGTGGCAACCAGATTGTCTCCGAGCTTCGAAATAGCTTAAACCTGCACCTCTTACCACACGCTTTCATTTCACAAGGCGCAGGTATCTATTTGTCCGGGATCGACAATGCGTTCGATATACGCCACTCCACTATCGCTAACAACCACATCTTGACTGGTGAAGGCTGGGGGAAGGTTGAAATGACCGGAGCTGGACTCCAGGCTTCAGCGGGGCTTTCTCTCAATCATGTGTTGTTAGGAGACAACGACTTTCGTAGAGTGAACACGAGTCAAGTTGTGCGTGAAGACTTATCAACACGCTACTACCCGGGCGGCTATGCCGAAGCGTTAGATTCAGAGTACTCGCTTATCGAAACGTTCGACGTTGGCTCCAGCCTCTCAGGCAACGGGAATATCTTAAGTCAGGACCCGTCGCTCGAACGACTCGATGCAAACGGTGGATTTTTCTTACCAGACGGATCAAGAATTCAGACCCATGCTCTACGGACAGGTAGCTTAGCCATTGATTCCGGGGATGAAGATATCATCAATCCGCCCGACTTCGATCAACGGTTGACACCCTACGAACGAATATTCAACGGCGACGGCATTGGTGAGGCCGTCATTGACATCGGAGCTTTTGAGAAGCAGCCGATCGACGCGGATGACTATAACGCCGACTTCAACAACGATGGCCGCGTTGACGGCGCCGATTTTCTTATCTGGCAGCGAGGTTTTGGCATCGCAACGGGTGCGACTCACAGTCAAGGGGATGCCAACTTCGATGGCGATGTCGACAGCAACGATCTTGATATATGGAAACAACAGTTCGGTCGCGGAATGGGGAGTATCCCTTCCGCAGATTATGACACCAACGGGCATGTCGACAGGGATGACTTTCTTACTTGGATGACATACTTCGGCACGTCGACCGGCGCTACGCTTTCGACCGGCGATGCGGACGCAGACGGTGACGTCGATGAGTTCGATTTCTTAGCTTGGCAGATCGGCTTCAGCGATGAAGCGGGGGGGTGGTCCTACAACGGTGGTAATGATGAGTTTGGAGATTTAACCAGTGGAACTATTCTCGTCTCAACTCTTGAGGATGAGGATGATGGCGACTATCGCCTAGGTCGACTTAGCCTCCGCGAAGCGATCGCAATCGCTTCCGAGGCAGTTGGCGTCACGGAGATTGTCTTTGCCAGCGGGCTGACTGGAACTATAGAACTCGCGCTCGGCGCCTTGGTTCTGTCGAACGACGTGACGATCAATGGGCCTGATGCGGAGAAGTTGGTTATTGATGCCGGCGGCCTAAGCCGCGTATTTACGATCAACGCCGGCACCGAAGTAACCATCAGCGGCCTCACTGTGACGGGCGGCGGCAACGTCTCCACTGGCGGCGGTATTCTCAACAACGGCGTGCTGACGCTGGAGAGCGTCGTCGTTAGTGGTAATACCACCACCGCCTTAGGCTATGGCGGCGGCATTCTCACCCAGAACGGATTGACGGGAACCGCCTCGCTCTACCTCCGTAACAGCACCGTCGACGGCAATCATGCGGCGATCGGTAGTGGCCTCTACCTCAGCCTCGACGACGGCGAAGTGGAGATCACCGGCAGCACCATTTCCAACAACGTTGCTCTTGGACTTGCGACCTCGACCTATTCGGCCGGCGGCGGCCTTGCCGCTGACAGCACGAACACGTCATCGATCGAGATCACGAACAGCACGTTCTCAGGAAACCATGCGTTCTATAGCGGCGGCATTCGCCTGCAGAACAGCTTGGCTTCCTTCAGTCTGGTCAACTCCACGATCGCTTACAACATCGGCAACGATAGCGGCGGTCTCCAGCGTCTCAACAACACGTCGGACCCGGTTCTCCACAACACGATCGTCTCTGAGAACACGGCTCACTCGACCAGTACCAAGCTGGATATCTTGGGCTCAGTCGATTTAACTAACAGCACCTACAACCTCATCGGCAGCGGGGGAGCCGGCGGTCTGAGCAACACGAACGGCAACATCATACTGAGCAGTCCCAATACCGCGGGACTGGCGCCGCTCGGCGACTACGGCGGTAAGACGAAGACGCACGCCCTGAAGACAACCAGCCCGGCGATCGACAAGGGAAGTAATGCATATGCGACAACCTACGACCAGCGCGGACTCGGTTTCACGGGTAAGTACGATCTTCCGGACGGCACATACCCGAACGGGGGAGGAGGTTACCGCGACATCGGCGCTTACGAAGCCAGCACTGGTACAACGCTAATCGTACGTAGCGATGATGATCGCAATAACTCCGTCAACTTAAAAGCCACGACGGATTCTCTCAGGCTCCGAGAAGCGATCGCATTGTCGGCAGATTTGGCTGGCAAAGAGACTATTGTTTTCGACTTCATAGAGTGGAATGACGACGAAATCGCGCTATCTTCTATCTTGGGAAGTCTCGATGTTACGAGCGATCTTACGATTTACGCCTCCGACGTTTTGCCAGTAACTATTAACGCTTTCGGTAACAGCTCCGTATTTGTTATTGACGGCGCGACGGTGGTTATGCGTGGAATTACCATCACAGGCGGCAATGGAGACGACGCGGGAGGGATTTACGCATCTGATTCAAATTTGACACTCGATGAAGTGAGCGTCTCAGGGAACACTGGCGCCGATACAGGCGGGGTGCTCGTGGATACCGGGGTGCTGACGATCATCAACTCTACAGTTGATGACAACCAGGGTGACTTGGTGGGAGGAGTGAAGGTTCTGGCAGCGGAACTCAATGTTTACGGAAGTACGATTAGCAGTAACGGCGGGCCGGACAGCGGCGGCATCTATCTTCTCAGCGCCGAGCCTGCATCCATTCTCAATAGCACTATATCAGGTAATACGGGATATTGGTTTGGAGGTGTTGCTGCGTTCGGCGGAACATCTCTTTCAATAATAAATTCGACGATCACAGACAATTCGGCCGATACGAGCGGCTATTCGGGTGGGTTGATGGTGGGCTCATACACCACAGCGATACTACACAACACGATCCTCGCAGGTAACTACGCCGGGACATCAGACAGCGACCTTTACGTGCACATCAATGGCGATATCGACTCAGATAGTTCGTACAATCTTATTGGGTACGATCCTGATGATTACTTCTCGGATCTGAAGGGAAATATTCGCGGTACGATATCCGCTCTAGATGCTAAGTTGATGCCACTCGCCGACAATGGCGGCCCAACATTGACCCATGCGTTGATGTACGACAGCGCTGCTGTTGATGCTGGCGACGATACGATCGATGACCTGTGGGAAATCGATTTCGATCAACGCGGCTTTGATCGCACCGCGGACAATGTCTACGGTTTCGGCGACGGCATCGATATCGGCGCCGTCGAACTCGCAGTCGGTGAGCTTTACGCTTAACCGAATCTTGTCTTCACGCCCCGCCGCGGCTCACGACTTCCGCGGCGGGGCTACTTTTTTCAATTGTCAAAGATCAGGCCCGAAAGACTCGAGTGGTACAATTTCGCGATTCCGCGAACCCCGATTCAGCATGCTGACATCCGCAGCGCGGAATCGTCGATTCTTACCACTCGCTCAGGTCCCAACGGTTGGGACCTGCCTCACTGATCGCCGACAGCCGCCGCGCCGTCGAACTCCACCGCCGGCGCCGTCCACGCTCCGGGATCCGCCAGCATCGCCGCCTGGGTTTGCTCGCCTCCCGTTTCGCAACTCAATGTTCGGGGAGACCGGCGCACCCGTTCGAGGGTCTCGCTGAAGAATCGCTGGTCACGGATGCGTCGATTCAATCGCTCGTTACCCGTGATGTTTCCCTGCGACTAACCAATTGGCGGAGTGGTCGCATACGATCGAGGGATGGTTGGGTTTATTCGAACAACCGTCATCGCACTTAGTTTCTCACTCGGGGTTGCATTCCTTGGGCTGATGGTCCGCAGCTATTCCGTCTGCGACGCCGTTGTCTTCGAGCCGCAGCACGGGACGTCATACCTGGTGCGATCGATTGAAGGGAGCTTTCTGGTACGACGCACCTTCAAACTGTTTGGTTGCACTAATTCGACGTGGCGCGGATCGTCGACGAAACTGGCGGGTATGCAGTCGCTCGACGAGTACCGCAAGCAGAATGCGTCGCCGAGTCACTTAGGTTCGCAATCGAGCAACGTGTACTCATCTTACTGGATCGACATCCCGCACTGGCTCGCGGCGATCATGGCGATGCTGCCGGGTGTTGTTGCATTCCGAGTGCGAACAAATCAATTCTCGCTACGCTCGGCGATGCTCGTCACCACCGCGCTGGCATTGATCCTTGGATTAGTGGCAACCTTGTAGAATGCCTCGCCCCCGCTTCACCCTCCGCCTTGCACTCGCCCTGGTCGCCATCGCGGCCTTTCCTCTATGGCAGTTGAGCATCGTGAGGCAGCGGCGAGAGGCGATGAGCTCAGGGCCTGCGTTTATTGCAGCTATCGAATCGCCTAACCTCCTCGGCAAAGCCTCGCCGTCGGTGAATACTTTCCGCGAACTACTTGGCGACAAGCCGATTCGCTACGTCTATATTCCGCTGGAAGGCGATTGGAAAACGAAGAAGGCAATGGTCCAGCGACTTTTCCCCGAGGCAGAAGTCTTCGAGGGCCTCCCGGAACCTGAAATTCCTTGAACACCCACCCGCCATGTGCCTAATCTGGAGATCCCACCCCAGGAACTCCACAGATGAAGCTTGGCAACACCTGCAGCTACGCTATTTCAGCGATGTCGCACATCGCCGCCCAACCGGCCGGATCGGTCGTCTCGAACACGAGCATCTGCAAAGCGGCCAACCTGCCCACTCGCTACGTCCTGCAGTTGCTGCGGACGCTAGTCAACGAACGGGTTCTCCTAAGCGTCCGCGGCGTGTCGGGCGGCTACAAGCTCGCACGGCCGGCGTCGAAGATTACGCTGCTGGAGATCGTCGAGGCGATCGACGGGCCGATCGACGGCACGCCATTGGAGTTGACTGGGATGGCGCCGGCTTCTGTCAACGCGGTCTCGAAGGCGATGGCGGCCGTTGCAGCCGATACCCGGAAGCGGCTGGCGGCGATAACGCTCGCAGAGTTGAAGGTGGCGAAGGCGGCCTAGACGCCGCCTACTTCACCCCGTCTTCACGATTGGCTATACACTGAGCGGCGTTTTCGTTTCCATCATGCCCGCCCCGTGGAACTTGCCATGCGCTCCGCTGCTCGCAGCTTTCTCGCTTTGTTTGTCGCCGTCTTCGTTTTGATGGCAACCCAGCGTGCTGGCGCTTGGTCAGAGTCCGGGCACCATTTAGTCGCTCTGCTCGCGTTCGATGAGCTGACGCCCGAAGAGCAGCAGAAGCTTCTCGCGATCCTCGCCGCTCACCCGCGATACGCCGAAGACTTCACGCCGCCAGAGAAGATCAAGAACGCCGATCGTTTCCGCGTCGGCACAGCTGGCTACTGGCCCGACATCGCTCGGAAGCTGCCGGAGTACAACCGTCCCTCTTGGCACTACCAACTCGGAGCCACGCTAACCCTTGGCGAGCCGTCAGAGTATCAGGTTCCCAAGACGCCAGGTGAATTGCCGACGGACGCCACTCTTGAGACGCAGGACCTCCACATCGCTCAAGCGATCGAACTGAGCCGGCGCATTTTCAACGACCAAGCGGCGCCACCCGCCGATCGAGCGATTGCACTTTGCTGGCTTGGCCATCTGGTTGGCGATGCTCACCAACCATGCCACGCGGGCAGCCTCTACGCCGCTCGCTTGTTCCCCGAAGGCGACCGCGGCGCCAACTCGATCCCGACGCGGCAGAAGAACAATATGCACGCGCTGTGGGATGGACTGCTCGGCGGTCGTTATAGCGAAGGGACTCTAGATCGCCGTGTGAAGGAAATTGCTGCGCCCGAGTTCGCGGTTGCCGGCAATGCGGCGATGGCGGCAGAGAACCCGCTTGAGCCGCTCGTCTGGCTGGCCGAAAGTCGCTCCGCCGCCGTCGACCACGCTTACACGCACGAGGTTCTCGGCCCCGTGAAGGCGACGATGGAAGAGGGTGGCGAACTTCCCGAAATCTACTTCTCCGAAGCGTACCTTAAACAGGCCGGCAAACTGGCTCAACTCCGCGCTGTAGCTGCTGGCAAGCGGCTCGCGGCAATTTGGCGCGAGGGCACTAGGTGACGGCGGTTCTTCCGCTCGGCAGCCTCGCTGGCAAAGGCGGCACGGCACTGAGGGGCGAGATCAGCTCGACTTCCACGTCGATCTCAAACGGCCCTGGAGCGTAGACGATTCGCCAGCGTGTGCGGTAGCTCGGATACCACAAAGCTCGATTGCACTCCCGTGAGAGTTCCGAACAAGTATTCGCGGCGGGATAGTCATGCAGGTATTCGGCCGACTCCAGAAAGTCATCGTAGAACTCTGGATCGACGAGGAACACCGGCACGACGATGTTGCCGATGTCTCTAGCGCTCACAACTAGCCGCTGCCCCGGGCCAGCGAGTCGCATCTCTGCGACAAAGAACATGTCTCTCATTTTGCACCCTGTTGCTACTCAATGAAGGGGCGAGTAGCTTGGCGAGCGCCGTGCGGAGCAGCAATCCCCACATATGTGGTGCGCTTAGTATATTTACCCCTCTTTGTCGAAAGATTCAGCAGCTAGGGACGTGGCGAACCAGGAGCGCGGACCAATTCTTCTCGTTTTATGTCCCCGCGTAGTGTGCCATCGCCCTACTGGCCACCAGATTCTGTAGTTTTTGCGATGGTGGCTATTTGTTCATCAGTCGGTAGATTGGTGAGCCATGATAGGCCACGTCGATGCAGATTGCTTTTACGTCTCCGCGGAGCGGGTGAGGTTCCCTCATCTGACCGGCGTACCGGTCGGCGTCATCGGCAACCATGGCGCCTGCATCATCGCCAAGAGTTACGAGGCAAAGGCCGCCGGCATCAAGACGGGAACGCCGATCTGGGAAGGCGTGACGCTCTGCCCCGACGCCGTCTATGTGAAGCGTGACTTTCGCTGGTACGAAGCCCTTAGCAGGAAGATGCTCGAACTGGTGAAAGAAGTCAGCCCGCGGGTTGAGTTCTACTCGATCGACGAATCGTTCTATGAAGTCGAAGTGATCGACCCTCACGGCCTGCAGGCCGCCATCCTGGAGCGCGTTGGCGTCCCGGTGAGCGTCGGCATCGCCCCGACGAAGACGCTGGCCAAACTCTGCTCAGATTCCAGTAAACCGTTCGGCGTCCGCATCGTCACGTCCGACGACGAGCGTCGCGAACTGCTAGCGGGCATCCCCGTCACCGAAGTCTGCGGCATTGCCGGCAAGGCAGCGATCAAGCTCGCCGCCCATCGCATCACCACCTGCGACGAGTTCGTCGCCGCCGACAACCGGCTGATTCGCAAACTGCTGACCGTGGTGGGAGAACGGCTCTGGTACGAACTGCGGGGCGAGCCGGTGCTGCCCGTTCTCATCAGCCGCGCCGCTCATCAGCGGATAGCCCGCGGCGGCTCGATTGGCCGCGCGACCCGCGACCCCGCCCGCGTGGCGGCGTTCGTCGTCCGCAACGTCGAGCGCGTTGTGGAAGCACTCTTCTACTATCAAGTCACCTGCGACCAACTGACGCTGTCGCTCGACTTCAGGGGCGCCCCCGGGCGAGCGATTCGGTGCAGCCTACTTGGAAGTACCGCCGACACCGGTGATTTGCGAGACGCAGCACTATGGCTCCTACCGCGGGTCTGGCGCCCAGCGTCGGCGACAGTTCACTACATGCACGTCATTGCCGACCGGCTGCGACCGCTCACCGATCGCCAACGCAGTCTCTTTGAACGGCGGACAGTGAAGGATGAGCGCATCGAATTCGTGAAGCGCAGCATCAACGACGTCGTCGGCCGGTTCGCGCTGCGGAGCGCTTCGACGTTGCCGCTGACCGACGTGTACGACGACCCGGCCAACTCCTACGATATTCCCGACATCCACGGAAAGACGTGCTTCTAATGTGCAGCGGCGTTGCCATCCTCCGAGACAAGCTGACCGACCCGCTCATTCTGCGCCATGAGCTAGGCTGGCGACTGCATGACCGATCGCTCGATCATAGCGGGCGATTCGAGGCTCGCTTCATGTTCGCCGAGCGGCGCCCGCAATTGCCGGTGGTCCACGACGGCCAACTCGTCATCTACGAGTGGGGCATGGCGTTTGAGAAGAACCGCAAATGCTTCCGCGTCGGTTACTGCAAAGAGGAAGGATTGCGGGCGGACAACTGGCGCTACCTAAAGCCTGAGCCGGTCGTCATCCCCGCCGACTACGGTTTCGAGCGAGGCGTCTGGTTCGCGATCGTCGAGGGAGTCCGCGGCATCGTCGTGCGAGACGAGCAAGAACGGCCGCATGTGTTCGTACTCACACAGCCGTCGACGCATTACTACCAGATGATGACCAAGCGCGACCGCGAGCCCGTGCTGGTCGAGCAGGTGATCTAACGCGGCTTCCGCGGGTGACTGGTCGAGCGTCAGCGAAGTCGACGATACACTGCCACCGCGCATCCAATTCCGAGGAGTCCCCAGAAGGCTGTTCCGACTAGGATCGGCCACGTGGCCCCCTCCCAGTAGACTCTGTACGCGGCGAAGAGTCCCGCGGGAACGCACGCAAAGCAGAATACTGCAAGAACGATCAGAAACAGGGTTATAGCTTGGCTTACCATGACGCCCATTCTAACCGCCGCCGAGGCGGGCGGGAGAACTGCATGAGCCATTTACGGCGCAAATTGCTTGAGATGATCCATCGTTATAACGCCGTCATCGAGGCTTCTGATTAGAACGAAAGGCTGCATAAGAGGATCGCGAAAGCGAAGCGCACGCGCTGATCCGATCATTGCATAGTGCAAATCAATGACATCTTGCAGTGATTGTTAGTCCGCACCTGCCAACGATGGCGGCCGATCACCCACGGGCAGCAGGCTGGCGACGCATCCCATGCCAATCCCAGTTAGCAGCGAAGCGGGCATGATCCAGATAAAGGAAAGGCCGCCGATCTCGAAGAACGCGACACCGACTGCGACCGCGAGGCTTGTTGCGGTAGCGGCCCAGGCACCCAGCGTTGTGGCCCATCGCACAAACATCGCGAGGAGAAAGAGCGATGCCAGCGGAGTCACCAGCAGGTTGATCACCTTGTAGCAAAGCTCCATTAGATTTCCGGGCACGTAGGCCGTGATGAAACTCACGGCGATCACTGCTATACCAACGATCCAAGAGATAGCCTTCACTTGACGCAGTTCGTTGCGCCGCGGGCCAGGCCAGAAGCGATTGATCCAGTCTTCATTAATGACTGAGCAGGCTGAGTTTAAGCCTGAGGAGAGACTATCCATCGCCGCCGAGAGAATGCCGGCTACCACCAAACCCGCAACGCCGGCGGGCAGGACGCGAACGATAAACCGAGGCAGCAACTCGTCGGCACTGCTCGAAATCGTCGCCTTGTCTGGCAGCATCTCCGGGTGAGCGGTGAAGTAGGCCAGCAGCGCGAGTCCAAGCAGCGATAGGATGACGGCGACGCCGAAATCGCAAACTAGCGAGACGCCGAACATCTTTCGCGCGGAGGGGGCGTCACGCGTCGCGAGATACCGTTGAATGGCCATCTGGTCTGAGCAAGCAGTGCAGATGTACCAAGTGAACGTGGAAACGATTGCCATTCCGACGGAGATGCGTGAGTCGGGCGAGAAGAAGGTGGGAGACTCCCAGGCGGGCAGCCATTCCGTCGGAATCCAAGCGCCAACGCCGCCCATTTTGATCGAGATCAACGCCAGCGAAAGCAGCGCTCCGGCGAGCATAATGAACGTCTGAATGACGTCGATGACGACGACGGCCTGCAGCCCTCCCATCGAGGTGTAGGCGATCGTGAGAATCGCCATCGCGGCACACACCAGCGGCGTGGCGCTGGAGTCGAGGTTGAGCAGCGGCACGAGCACGATGTCGGCCGTCGCGTAGACGATCGTCGCCATCCAGAACAGGCGAAGCATGAGGAACATGCTCGAACCGAGCATGCGGACGCTCAGCCCAAATCGCTGTTCGAGGATCTCATAGGCACTCGTCACTCGTAGCCGCATGATGAAGGGGATGATCAAGCGGCCGACAACCAAGTAAACCAGCGGAAAGCTGAAAAATGAGCTGAGAATAAGCGGACCGTGGCGAATCATCTCGCCGGGAAAAGCCAAGTAAGTCATCGTGCTCATAAGCGTGGCGAAGAGCGAGACGCCGACGGCCCAAGGTTTCATCGCGCGGCCGCCAAGTAAGTATTCCTCTGCGCTCGTGACGCCAGAGAACATCCACCCCACGACGAGCATGGCGACGGCGTAGATTGCCAGCACCGACCAATCGAGCCAACCGAACGAACGTTCTTGTCGTCGATCGATGCGAAGCATCGCGGTGGCTGCGGAGGCTTGCACGGCGGGATTCTCGTCTTGCAGGAATCGATTTAGCACCGACAGGTCGGACTGATTGCCACGCTCGGCAAGTCCTTCGCAGACGATGGCGCGATCGACAGCATCGCCTGTAGCGAAACTAAGTAAGGCGTTTTTCGCTTGGCTCAAGTTAGCGGAGTCGGCGAAAAGTAGCGTCGCATAGGCTGCAACAACGCTGTCGTCCGGAGTGAGCTCAGCTGCGGTGATATCGTGGGTCGACAGATTAAATGTTGGATCGTTGCGGCTGTGCTGAAGAGCGAAAGCGGCATTAGTACGATCGTCACTCTGCTGGGAACTAAGAAGATTGATGCTCTGTACGATTTTTTGCTTGTCTGCGACTTCTGGAAAGATAAAAGCTATGTAGGCCTCTCCGACCGGGTCAATACAGCCATCGCGCAATTGTTTGATCTGTTGATCGCTCGGTTTTCCGCTCACCGCCGTCAGTGACGCCAGCGCAGCTTGCCGGACTGGCGAAGCAGCATTAACTGCGACGGCTATGAGGTGCTGAATTGCTTCGTCGCGAGCGTCTAGGTGATCGTCGGATTGAGCGATCGTACGATTGGCTACGACGGCAGCTAGCGTTCCCGATGCCTCTGGATGAAGCGTCGTAAGGAGAGGCTGCGTCGCGTTCCGGTAGCCCAAGCTCGCGAGTCGCGCTATGGCGTCGACGGCGACTTCTGGTTGCTGGTGCTTGGAAAGCTCGGACAGGGTTTTCTCTGCTGCGGCGGAGGGCGTCACCGTCGGCGGAGCGTCTTGCGCGCGTGCGAACCCGCCATTGCCATGGAGAGCCGCTGCGAGCATGAATGGGAGAAGGAGTCTCACTGTAGATAGTTCTCGAGTTTGGGGTCTCGGGTGATCGTGCGATGAGGCTTAGTGGCGTCGCCTGACGGCCTGCGCTTGCTGAACCGTACTGAGCAAGTAATCGTAGGTCGATTCCATATCGAAACGGCTTGGAGAGAACGGAGCGAGATCGAGCCACGATTCGCCTTTCACAACTAAGTCCGCCATGAGTTCGCCGACGACGGAGTTGTAACTGAACCCGCCGGAGTGGAATGCGGCCGCGATGAACAGCCCGGCGGCACCCGGCGCCTCGCCTAGCACCGGTTCGCCGTCGACGGTGAAGCAGATGAGACCGACCTGCTCGCTCTCCCAGCGAGCATCCTGCAACGCTGGCACCAACTGCTGACAGTTCTGCCGACCCTCCTCTCGAACACTGGACGGTGTTTCGAGATCGCTCATGCGAAAATCGAACCGGTTGACCCGTTGCTCCTCCCGCAGCGGCGTTTCCACGCCCATCAGTAAGCGATTTCCCGCAGCAGGGCGGACATAGCCGCAGTACGGGTCGGCGTTGACCGGAGGGGCCATGTGCGGATTCGGCTGTGGAACAGTCACGTAGCGTTGATGAACGAAATGTTTGATCGGCAGCGAGATGCCAAGCTCGTTAAGCAGCGGCAAGCTCCAGGCGTGCACTGTCGAGACGACGGCGTCGGCGTGGAAAGATTGCTCGGCAGTTCTCACGCCAGCTACGCGATCGCCCGCTTTCTCGAAGCCCAGCACCGTCGCGCCTTCAATGACGCGTACGCCGAGATCTCTTACGCGAGCGACGAGTGCAGCGACGTACTCGTCTGGTTCGCTGTAGCCGCCGCGCGGATCGTACAGACCGACAAAATCGCTCGGAGGCGTGAGGGCGGGCCAACGGCGATGAATTTCATCGCCCGAAAGAACTTCATAAGGAACGTCAAGGCGGTCATACAGCGGCAGCAACGGCTCGCGGCCGCTCCAGTCGTTCTGCGTGAACAGATTCAAGCACCCGTGTTCGCTGTGAAATGTGTAGTCATCCCATTCCGCGGAGAATTGTTCGTATAGTTCGAAAGCGCGCTTCCGGGTTCGGACGCCGGTCTCGCTCCAGAGTAGGTGCGTCCCGATGCCAGCCGCGCGGATGCTGGAACCGTGGCCGATGGCGCCCTTCTCCAAGAGAGTTATTCGAGAGACGCCGCGCTGGGCGAGCTGGTAGGCGGTGCTTAGGCCGAGGACGCCGCCTCCGATGACGATTACTTCCGATACTGCCATGGTTACTTCTTGTGTTTCTCTTTCAGCGCTGCATAACAGAGCTACTAACTTAAGCGCCAGAGAGTTGGCGGGAAGTTAATTCGTTTAGGAGCGGTTTGTTCGTGAGAAAGCGCTCGACGTTCTGCGAGAACAAGTCCCAGATCCGTTCGAGAAAGTACGAACTTTCGCTCGAACCCGAGATGTGCGGAGTGAGGATTACATTGTCCATTCCCCAGAGAGGATGGTCCGCGGGCATCGGATAGTAGTAGTGAGTGTCGAGGGCCGCCCCGGCGATTCGGCGTTCGCGCAACGCTGCGATGAGGGCGTGCTCCTCAACGAGCGGGCCACGCGCAGGGTTCAGTAAGTACGCTTGACGCGGCAATGTTTGCAGGTGCTCAGCTTGTACGATGCCCCGTGTTTGCTCGTTCAGCGGCATACACAAGATCAAGAAATTGAGGTCACGCAGGAACTCCGGCCATTGATCCATGGTGAAGACGCGATCGGGTAGCGAACCATCGACGTCGCCGGAGTCGGCCGCTCGGTAGATGTTCTCACGACTCACAACCGGAGACCGGGTGAGCACATGGACGCGAAGCCCGAGTGCTTTGCACAGGCGTGCAGTCTGCCGACCAATTCCGCCGTATCCCCAGAGCCCGACGGTTGATCCTCGCAACTCGGTTTGGAACCGAGCAGAGCGATCCCAAATCGCTTGTCGTTGATTCGCGAGCATCTCGGGCAGGCGTCTGGCCATAGCCACCATCATGGCGATATTCCACTCGGCGATCGCCGTGTCGAAGACGCCGCGAGCGTTGCACGCGCGAACTTCGCGTTCAACCAACCCGATTCCCGCCAATTGCGTGTAGCCCGATGAGGCAATCTGCACCAGCTGCAGGTTCGGCATGTCGGCCAGATTCGTCGGCGGGAATGTGCAGAAACAAATTCGGCACTCCTGGATCAAGTCGGGCGATCGCCAGATCGCTTCCTCTTCCGCGATAGGGTCGACGATAACAGGATCCACGGAGAATCGCTGCTTCAATCGTTCCAACGCAGCGGTATCCGCTGGAACATCGACAAGAATCTTCAGGCGTTCGTTCACGGTCTAGAGCATGTTGCTTTGTTGTAAAAGTTCATGGACGCTGGGGGCCGATGGCTTAGCAGCGAGCTACTGTGTGGCGTAAAAGCTGCCCTGCTCTTCCAGCATGACCTTACCAGGGACGCTATTGAATTCGCCGCTGCCGGGTACGAAGGAATACTTTTGTTTCATCGAATCAGTCAGCTGAATCCCGTGGCCTGGACTTTGTGGCGTCAGGACGCGACCGTCGACCATCTGGAACGAATCGCCGATGAGCTCCTGGTGAAGCGGGCCGAAAGCTGGAGGGACCTCGAGGATGAGGCAGTTCGCGGCCGCGAAGCCGCAGTGGATGTTTTGCATCAAACTCGCGCCCGCCCCCCAGGCGTGCGTGGCGATTTGCTTGTCGGCCGCTTCTAGCAGCTTGGCAACTCGCAGGAACTCACCGAGACCGCCCGTGAATGAGGCGTCGGGCTGTCCAACGTCGCATTTGTCGACGAAGGATTGCCATTCGCTGACGCCTGTCAGGCATTCGCCGGCGGCAATGGGAACCGCGCTGCGATCGCAAAGCTCGCGGTAGCCTTCGAGATTGCAGTAGTGGAGCGGTTCTTCGAAGAAGAGCAGGTTGTACGGCTGTACTGCCGCCATGACGGCGTCGGCGGTCGCGAGGTCCCAGGTGGCCGTGGGGCTGTTGCCCATATGGCCGTCGATCATGATCGCCAACTCGTTGCCGTATCGTTGGCGAATTCGATAGAGCTTTTCAGCTTCCAACTCAGCTGCTGCTGCCGGCGTGTTAGGGATTTGATAGGAGCCGTCGGGGAGAATCCAGCCGGCGCCGATCTTGATCCCTTTGAAGCCAAGCGACAGGTAGAAATCAATCTTCGCGTGCAGGCGATCGTGAGGGCCGTTGCTTGGACCGCCGGTGGCATAGCAAGGCAAGCTGTCGTGCTTGGCTCCTCCGAGCAACGCATGCACTGGGAGGCCTTGCGCTTTTCCCAAGGCGTCCCAGAGGGCAGCTTCGATCCCATTGAGGACGTTTAGTCCCAAGCCAACGCGGCACCAGAAGTTGCCGCAGTGATACATTCGTTGCCAGAGTTGATCAACCGCTTGGAGTGGTTGGCCAACGAGAATCGGCTTGAAGAATTCGACGATGCTGGGAATGGCTTCGGGGAGAAAGTAGCCGGCGTAGGTTTCTCCGATTCCAACAATTCCGCTATCAACGATGACCTCGATGAAGGCAGCGCTACGGCGTTGCCTCGCTTCGGAGAGAAACGGGTCGTTCGTGCATGGCCCCGTAAGAAGCACCGTTCTGACGTCAACAATCTTCATCGTGCTTCTAGAAGTATTTTCTGGCGAGTGCGAGGAGTGCAAAAAATTCCCACGGGACGCGTTCGATTCGGCTGGTTTAATCAGTGGGCTGTCGCAAGATCTCCTCGATCCAGTCGGCCGCCTGTGCGGGAGCGCGCGGCGGCGTCGTATGACCGCGTGGTTCCGGTACGACGTGTAGCTCAGCTTGCGAGGGAACGCCTTGTTTGAGCGACTCAGCGGTTAAGCAGCGTGAAAACTCGATTGCGTCGTCGACGCCGACGCGTTCGTCCTGGTCGCCGATGGCGATCCAGATCGGCCGACCAGCGAGCTTCGGGGCGATCGAGGCGAGCGAAATGCGGTCCGCTAGCTCGGGATGATCGATGTTCTTGAACTCACTCAAGGTGTTCAGCGAAGTAACCGGCGCCATACAGACGACGGCCTTGATGCGCGGATCGGCTGCGGCGGCATGGCAAGCCAGGAAGCCGCCGCGTGAAGTTCCGCAAATCGCGATACGATCGACGTCGACGATATGCTTAGCCACAAGATCGTCGAGCACTTGGCTGACCTTCTCGGTGAATTCTTGCACGAAAGGTTTGCCTGCGTCGACTCGATCGCTCCAGCCTACGAGGCCTTCCGGTTCGTTGCCTTCGCGCTCATTTCCGTGACTTGGTAAATCCAGGGAAATGCAGGCGTAATCTCGCGCCTGCAACTCCAACCCGCACTGAAGAAAGTAGGGGTTGCCGAGCGACTCGTTCGCATCGCCGGAGAGGACGATGAGCGCTGGCGCGGGCTCAGCGTCGTCTCGTCGCAAGACCTTGTATTGGATTCCTCCAGGAGTCGTAGTCGTCTCCACGCAAGCGTGGCCAGAGCTATCGACCATCACTGGCTGTTCCGGCAATTCGTTAGCAAGAAATGCGACGATCTTCTTACCAAGCGACGCGATGGAGCCGTTCGTGTGGCCAGCGTTCCTAACCAGACGGAGGGAGCAATCTCCGCCGCGACCGATCATGGCACGATAGAGAGCGATGCTCTGGTTCGGTAAGACGTTTTCGTCGTCCATGCCGTGAATCAGCAGCACTCGAACGTCAGCTAGTCGTTTAGCATTTCGAATGGCAGAGCGGCTATCGTACGCCTGGGCGTCTTGCGGGTAGGCAGCGCCGTAGGCCTTCGCTAGTGTCGAAGAGTATCCTGGGTTCTCAGCAATCCATGCGGCGAAGTCGGTCATCCCCATGTGACTGATTACTGAAGCGACTCGGGCGGGTCGACGCACCGCGTAGGCGAGTGCCGAACCTCCCCCCATGCTGCTGCCGAGGAAATGGACGCGCTGGGCATCGAGTGAATCGTCGCGAGAGAGCATATTTAGCACGTCATCAACTCTCGCAATGGCGTCGTCATTCATCCAATGCGACGGGCCCAGTTCCGGCACGATCGTCACGTAGCCGGCTTGGCTCAACTCGCGGCGAATTTCCGAAAACTCTTCGCTGGCGAAGTTCGAAGCGTTCATCGAACCGCCGGCGCCGTAGAGCGCCACGACGACAGGCGACTTGGCATGATCGCCCGGTGCACCCGGCCGATAGAGCAAGTACGGGGTCGCCGTCGAAGCTGACGCTGCACTCGCCGTCTGCTCTTCAGCGAGGTACTCCACCCCGCTCGCCATCGATGACAGCGCAGCCGCGATGGAGATTGCGGCCAGCAGTTTTAGCCGTAAGGCTCGCCGATGCTTGGTTGGGTGAACGACGTTCATGAATCACTTCGCTTGGGCGAGCGGTTCAGTGGAGGATTCAATATAGACGGCGAACAGCCGCGGCTCATCTGTTGCTTCTTTACGGTTGAGATGGACGCGAAGCCTTATCGTCTTGCCTGCGAGTGATTTTAGATCGCCGCTCGCCCACGCGACTGGGCAATCCAAGCCGTCTGTCTTGTTCGATGTACCGGCATTAGCGCCTGAGAGCGCCGGATTGAATGCGAAGCGTTCGTCGGCCACCTCCACCTGCATGTCGTCGACTTGTTCTCCGTTGATGGTAACGCGGCAACCGTTGGCGGGAACAATGAAAGGGGCTGTCCACACCGTGCCTGCCTGCGCTCCAGGGATGAGGCCTAAGGCTCCCCATCGATCGCGAGGCAATGTCGCAAGCGCGATCTCGCCGTAGTAGTCCTTCCACTCCTTCGTATTAGCCCAGCGTCCATGGTAGATCCGCGTCTCGTCGCCTACGTTAATGATGCCGTTGCCCTGGGCGAGGATCATCTGGTGGTCGACGCCGTCGGGATGCTTGACGCCCGATTCACTGCCGTGCAAGTAAACATGGCCTTTCACGGCCTCACGGAAATGTTGCCCATCGTTAGAAACGACGAGGCCCCAATCTCCAGAAGTCGTACCGTCTCCGAACCAGTCGCCCGGATTGGGATGAGCGTGCCAAATCGCGTAGAAGCCGACCAAGACGTTGCCCATGCTTACTGGGGCGCAACCTAAGTGGACTTGGTCGCCCGGCTTGTCGAGGCCGCGTTCCATGGGGTCTTTCGGCTCCGGCAACGTGAAGGATTCGCCGCTTTCTTGGAGCCAGTCTTTGAAGTTGGTGGACAGCCAGACGAAGCCTTGCCGACCAGCTTTATGCCCGCCTTCGCTGAAGCCGTTTGGCGCGAACTGTGCATTGATGAAGTAGAAGCCGTCGTGCTTGTAGAAGGCGCACGGTTCCAACCCATCGTCGATTGGATAGTCGGTGCCCGCCGTCCACTTAATGCCGTCAGGGCTTGTCGCCATACGCACGGACATGTACTTGTCATGTTTCGGTCTGTTCTCATAGACCATCTTGTAGCGACGCTGCGGATCAGGATCGTCGTCGTCGCGGACAATGAATGTTCCCTGAGTTTTCTGACGGGGAAGGTCAATCGCGTTGTTGTTGCGGCTGCCGTTGATTTCGACTTGGCCCAAGTTGGGGCGGGTCCAATGGATGCCGTCGTCGCTCTCAGCGTAACAAATAGGGCCCTCCTGGAAGTCTGTCGGTTCTTTGATCCAACCGACTGCGTAGTACCACATTCTAAATTTGCCCTCTTCCTGAAGCACGGTGCCGTAGAAATGGCATGCAACATGATCGGGGGCGCTCGTGTCGCCGCGACGGGGAGTCAAGAGCGGCTCCTCTCGCACCGTAGGCTTCGTCATGTAGTAGCACAGGTTTTTGCGCAGCGGCAGCGAATAGTCGTCGATTGCCAGGAGCGTTGCGCGCCCGATAGCCTGGGAGCCAATCGTTGGGAACTTAATAGCTTCGGGAGTTTGAGCAGCCGCGCAAAGCGGCAGCCCGCAGATAGCGGCAAATAGAAGCGCCTTCAACATGCTTGGTGCAACCTTCCAAATGAACAGGCGAGTGGGCACATTCGCGCGAGCGATCGCATCGCTGGCACAAGAACATTCAGGCATGCGATTTCGAGTTCGTTCGACGTCGCGTAGCAGCTAATCGTAACGTTATCGTTCTTCGTATAGCCTTGATCGTCGATCGTCAAAGTAACGTCAACGACGGCGTCATTTGGCCGGAATTTCCAAATCAATCTCGCCATCAACGCTCGTGGCCGTGTCCACGATTAATGGCGAATTCTCGCCGCGGTAAAGCAAGGCACCGGTTGGCTGCAGTTCATCTATGCTTCCATCGTTGAATGGAGGTTTGCCGGGGACCTTACGTCCAGTCTTCTTCAAGGGTTCCACCTCAACCCGATGTTTGCCTGGTGGAACGCCTCCGCGTGCTGAAATCTCGTACCTCCCCGCCAAAATGTCGCCGATGCCGATTGGGCCAGCGTTCCCATCAATCGGTACGAATCGAATTTGTCCCGATTCAACTGGCTCCCCGCCGACGCTCACGTCGCCCCGGACGACCACGTTGGATGTACCGTGCTTCCCACAGCCGATCGCCGATACCGCGTGTAACAAGCCTATGAGTACGAGGGCAATCGAGAGCCGATGTGTCAACATGTGTTTCATCATCTCTAGTACCCCGTCATATCGATCGTTTCGTCGCCATTGCGCGTCGTTAGCGCCGTAAGCGTCGTTTGCTCCATTGATTGCGGAAGGAAACCAACGTGCCCGTCAGCGAACAGGAGGTGGGCGCCGTTCACATGCCAGCTTTGAATGCCGGTTTGTTCGAACGTCGGAAGAGAGTTGATGCCACGCCACGTTGAAATGCGATTCTCGGTGACCCAAAACTTGCCGACCGCGCAGCCGTCTCCCGGGCAATAAGTTGGATAGGTCTTCTTCCAAGGGTCGTTGTGGTCATGGTCGACCTCGCCTACAAGCAAGGTATTGCTGGAACCGTCCGTAATGTCTTTGAAGTCGATGTTAGAATTATCGAACATCACGCCGGTGCCGTCGTTGTCGATAGCGTAGTAAAGTTTTCGATGAGTTCCGATCGCCGAGTAATTTGTTTCCGCCACGTCGTCGGGGCCGGGCAGCGTTGGGCAGCAGCCGACTAGCACGTTGGGCGGCGCTTCTGGGCAGTAATACATATCGAGCAAGGTTTTGATTCCAGCCGAGTTCGCCGGATCGCCGTAGTTCTTCGTGTAGTCGATGAGCCTCGAGGCGCTCGCTTGTTCGAAGTACGGGAGAATTCTTGCGGACCAGCTCCAGGTAATTGCGTCATTTTCATAACCCGCACCCGCGGGGAAGGAGCCCTTGGCCGCGTGGTAGTTGTGCAGCGCTAAACCAATCTGCTTGAGATTGTTCGTGCAAGTCATTCGCCGAGCCGCCGCGCGAGCCGATTGCACGGCTGGCAATAGAAGCGCTATGAGGACGCCAATGATTGCGATAACGACGAGCAGTTCAACGAGGGTAAAGCCGCTAGATGGGTTTCTGTGCCTGTGACGAAATCTTCTGGCGGAAAGTGGTGTTTGGCTAATCTGCGTGTCAGGCATGGGAGATTTCCAAGTGACGGGAATTGGGCGACCGATAGCGCGGGGGAAAGTTCCCGCGGCGCGGATCAGCGAAGCTGCCCCCCAGCTTCAGCAAATCGAGCGTCAGTTACATACGTCTCACTGAACCGCCGCGGGAACTTCGCACCCAACTAAGGTTCTTGATCTCTTAGGCAGCGACCTGCCGAACTATGCGACGGCGAAAGCTCGCAGCGACCGCGACGCCAGCGGCGATCAATGGGGCGCTAGCCGGTTCTGGCACGACAGCCGTCGCAGCTGCAGGAACAGCGTCAACGTAAAAATCGCTGCCGACCACTGTCGAGAGGTAGAAGCAAGTGATCTCGGCGCCGCCCGGGTCAGCGTTACCCACAGTGATTGAAGTGCCGGCGACCGTGATCGCCATATTCGCGGAACCGACCACCCAGTCTTGCTCCCACTTTTGCCAAGTATCGAAGGCAAAATCTAGGCCCGTGTCAGACCAGAACAGGCCTTCATTCAGGGCAAATACGTCGCCATCTGTTCCCGAAGCGATGGCCACGGGACGATTTTCACTCACATCCTCAAAGCCGCCGTTGAATCCGAACTGCGGTTGGCCCGCCGGAATGTACATCATCCACTCGGCATGGAGTTGATCGCCGTCGACAACCGGTACATTGAACTGCGCCATCGCGTACGAACTGCGATTGCCGACGGTTCTTTCAAGGCGACCATATTGAGATCCTTCGGCGGCGCCTGGCGTTAGTGCGTCGGATATCGAAACGTTGTTGCCGTTTCGAAAATTAAGCGCCCAATTTGCAGTTGCTGGAGTTGGCACGCCGAACGTCGCTCCAGGCGTCCGAGATTCAAAATTATCATGAAACACCTGGTTGCCGTTGAGCGTGACCGTCACGGCGAGTGAGTTGCTGCCGGCCGTGAGCAGTAGAAATCCTGCAAACAGCAATTGATATGTGAGATAGTGGCGTCGCATACGACGACTTCCTTTGTTTGCGAAGTGAGTTGTTAGGCGTAAACAATCGCTAGAGCTCCGACGGTCAGCGACGTTGGCGCCTCAATGACGAAATTACGATTCCTGCTACGGCGAGAAAAACACCCGAAGGTTCAGGTATTGCGGCGGCAGTTGGCGCGGCTGAGCCGCCTGTTCCGAAGTGTTCTTTCCAGACACCCAAGTCGCCCGCATCAACAATGCCGTTATCGTTGCCGTCTGCTGCGAGATTGACGGTGCTCCCGAAGCTTCGCTGCCAAAGCAGAAAGTCGACGCCATCAACCTTGAGGTCGGCGTTATAGTCGCCGGGAACCGCTGCGGCCTGGGCCGCATCGACAAAATAGCTACTGCCGGGAACCGTTGAGAAGTAGAACTGGGTGATGGCGCCGCCGCCAGAATCGAAGTCATTGACCGTCGCGGTATTTCCGCCAACGGTGATTGTCATGGAGTTCGAGCCTACGACCCAATCTTGCTCCCATTTCTGCCATGTGTCGAACGAAAAATCGAGTCCAGTATCGTCCCAGGAGATTCCCTTGTTGAGTAGCAGAACGTTACCGCTTGCGCTAGTGGCGAGAGCGACGCCACGGTTCTCAGTGTTGTCGGCAAAACCGCCGTTGAAGCCGTAGTCCGGGTGTCCGGCAGGTACGTACAGCATCCATGTTGCTTTGACGTGGGCGCCATCCGCTAAGTCGGTGCCGAGTCTTGCGTAGGCGGCGCTCTGCTGATTGCCGATTTGACGTACAAGATGTCCGTAATTTGTGCCCTCAAAGGCGCCAGGAATTGCCGCATCAGTTACGGAAACGCGACTTGAGCCTATAAAAGTAAATTCCCAATTTCCTAATTGCGCCGGACCGAAGGCGGCTCCGGCGTCTCCGTCTTCGTAGTTGTCCTTGAAAACAGCGACACCATCGACTGTAATTTCGATGCCGTATGCGGGAGGCAATCCCCATGCGGCGAGCGCGAGCAGCGCGCCAGATCGAAGCAAAGCCCGAAGACTCATGCTGACTCCTCTTAAGTTGACTTAGATAAGTAGGCTGAGTTCAAAACAATAACGACAGACCGCCCAGGAGTGCGCGCATCGCCGCGCAATCCAGCTTCCATCCGCCTGAAATCGCCTTGCGGCGACGCGAAGATTCCCTTCACTTTTGCGACGGCGACTTTGCCTAGGAGTCGCCGTTGCCCGCGGCCGTTTAGCGGCTGGGCGGGCGTTCCAACGTTGCCCCGGGATAGAATCCCAACGGCACGCTTGCACGGAACTGATCGTCGAACGGACGATAACCGTTCGACATTTCCTCAAGTAACTGAGCAGCTAGTTTCCCTGCTTGCTCTTCATCGGCTGCAATGCCGGTGAGTTGTCTGCTGATTGCGCTCGAGCGGTATACGCCGTCGATGCTCAGGAGCGAAACGTCGCTCGGAATTCGCAATCCAAGTCGGCTGATTGACAGGTAAATGAGTTCGGCGTCGGGCGCCCAGGTGCTAAAGATCGCCGTGGGGCGTTGTTCAACTGGAAGTTTGAACATCCGTTCAAGAGCGGCGTCGAGCCCGGCCTGATGGTCCGCAGAAATATCTAGTTCTCGATCGCGCTGACCGTAGTGAATCAATTCGCTGGGCAGTTCGCAGCCTGCTTGCCGCAAGGCGCGTCGCAAGCCCTCGGCGTACGCGTCAGAGACGATCGACGCATGGGTACCGAAGAACGCGACGCGACAATGGCCTGTTTCAACGAGCTTTTCGCCGGCCATAAAACCGGCTTGCTCGTGATTGAGGTGGATCAAAGGAGCCGAAACGCCCGGGACGTCGCGATGCAAGAGGACGACGGGGATACCGTTCTTCTGCAGCTGGCGGACGTGATAGTCGGGCGGAGCGCCGTGAGTATTGGGAACGAGCGCCACTCCGGCGACGCGGTTATCGATCAATTGCAGGATGGCGTTGCCTTGCCGTTCTACGCTGTTGGCGGTGTTGCAAGTCATCGTCTGGTGGCTCAACTCGGCCGCTGCGTCGCTAAAGCTTTTGATCAGCGACGGGTAGAACCCGCTCCGCATTTCAGGAACAAGCAGCGCGAACGCTGAAAGCTTGCGTTGCGCGTCGCCGCTGCCTGGGTGGACCTTCACGAACGTCCCTTTCCCCTTCACGCGAACGACATAGCCCTCGTTGACCATATCGTTCAATGAGCGAACGACTGTCATACGTGCGACGCCGTGCTGCTCCATCAACTCCGTTTCCGAAGCGATGCGGTCCCCCGGAGAGAGAGCGCCGGATTCGATGTCGGCGATGATTTGCCGCTTGATCAGCTCGAATTTTGGGGGGACGGCGGTCGACATGGTTTGGAATTTACTGACGCAATCTTGTATAGTCAACAGTTAGTTATGATTATTTGATTAAATTGCCGAAAAAAGTGGTTTACGCTAGTTAACCGAATGATTCGTGGTAGCTAGGATGGTCGCTCAACGGCCTGTCTTAACTATACACCATTGCTGCGTCACTGTTGATGCGGCGATTGAGTTGGGAAACTACGGGGAATTTACTATGCCATTGGGCTTTCCATTCGAAATCGGTTCCAAGCTTACAGGGCGTTGGCGTTACATCTCGCTTTCCCGCCAGATCGGCGGCTACTGCTGGGGCTGGCTAGCCGCTGGCTTGGCGTTCCTCGTCATCTCGCAGGCGACGCGGGCCGAGCCAATTGAGCTCGGCGGAAGGCGTGAGTTGTTCACCGATGATCGCCTGGTCGAGAAGCAACAGAATGTCGACTGGAGGCTCTGCAAGCCGCAAGATCGCGGCGAAGTCCTCGCCTTTGACAAGCCATGGGAGGGAGCATTTGCAGGCTACGCGACGGTGATCCCGCATGACGGCAAGTTAAGCCTCTACTACCGCGGCTTGCCCGTCGCCGGGAAAGACGAGTCGGACGTTGAGGTAACATGCTACGCGGAATCGACCGACGGCGTCCGCTGGACGAAGCCGGAACTCGGCCTCTTCGAAGTCGACGGTTCAAAGCGGAATAACGTCCTCCTGGCTCATGCCGCTCCGAACAGTCACAACTTCTCGCCTTTCCTGGACTCCAATCCTGCGGCGTCGAAGGAGGCAAGGTTCAAGGCATTGGCAGTTGCGCATGGCGTCGATCAGCGCGGCCTCGTCGCCTACATTTCGGCCGACGGCATCCATTGGGAGAAATTGCGCGAGGCGCCGGTAATCGTCGGCGGCGCGCTTGACTCGCAAAACGTCGCCTTCTGGTCCGAAGCGGAAGGAAAGTACGTCGCCTACTACCGCGTCTACGTCGACGACGTCCGGAGTGCCGCTCGAGTGACATCCGGCGATTTCATTAACTGGTCTGAGCCGGAGTTGATGTCGTATAGCGATACAAACTCAACGACGCCGAGCGATCACCTCTACATTACGCAGACGCAGCCCTACTTTCGCGCCCCGCATCTGTACGTCTCGACCGTGGGGCGTTTCGTCCCCAATCGCCGCGTCGTCACCGACGAGCAGGCGCAGGAGATTGGCGTCCATCCGTCATACTTCGGCGACGTATCGGACGTGATGTTCATGTCGAGTCGCGGTGGGGCCGTGTACGACCGCAAGTTCACCGACGCCTTGATCAAGCCAGGCATCGGACTGAGCAACTGGGTGTCGCGGACTAATTTTCCGGCGTTGAACGTCGTTCCCTCTGGCCCCGACGAGATGTCCTTGTACGTCCAGGCGGGTTACGGCCAGCCGACGCATCATCTGCGGCGTTACGCGATGCGCACCGATGGCTTTGCTGCGATCAGCGCATCTCGTAAGGGAGGCGAGGTGACGACGAAGCCGTTGACGTTCGACGGCTCTGATCTGTCGCTGAACTTCTCGACGTCCGCCGCGGGCGACGTGCGCGTGGAGATTCAGGACGCTGACGGGAAGCCGTTGCCGGGCTACTCGTTGGACGACGCTGTTGAATTAGTCGGAAACGACATCGATGGGATCTACCGTTGGAAGGGGACGGCGTCGGTGAAGGAGCTAGCGGGGCAGGTCGTTCGGCTGCGTTTCGTCTTGCGGGACGCTGAACTCTACTCATTCCAGTTCCGCTAGCGAATAGCTTGCAGCCGGCGAGACGCCGTCAAATTCAGCCGCCATAACATCTCTGGGATTTTTCAACGATGAAGCAACAGTCGCACATTGCTTTGGGGGCAATCGCTATCTTCGGGATGATCGCGGCGCAAGCCCCAGCTCAAATTCCGTACCAGGTTTCGCGATCGCCAGTGCAAACGGTGCATCGCTCGATCGTGCCGCACACGGATAAAAATGGCCGCGCGCTCACTGAGTACGATCCGCAGCGTTCGTTCTTCCCTATTGGCATGTGGGGCGTTGCGCTCGGCTACGATAACTCGAATTGGAACGAGCTGAAGCAGGCAGGATTCAACACGGCTTGGCCGTGGTTCGACGACACGGTCGACTCGCTCAACGAAGGCACCAGGATGGATATGCAGGTCGTGCTGATGCACGCAGCCCTGCCGACGGCGGCGTCGCTCAAGCAGCGTTCGCCGGCGCAGCTCGAGCACCTGTTGGGGATTCAGTATCTCGACGAACCGACATTCGCCTCCAGTAGCTTGTCGGACGTCCGGGGTCAGCATCAGACGTTCGTGAACTATCGAAACTCGATCAAAGCTGAGTTTCCCGATTTACCGGTGTTTGTGACCGACTCGTACATGCCGCCTAGCGGCTTCGAGCAGGTGTGGGCCGACTTCGCTGCCTCCGGCGATCTCACGACGCAAGACAACTTTACCTACAACACAAACAGCTTGACGACGCTGGGGCGGACAGCCAATCCGATCGGCGTGCCTGATCAGATCTCGGCTGCTAATTCAGCGGTTCGAGGAGATAAGCCCGTTTGGGCGCTAATCGGCGTCTTCGACAATCCGCAAGGGACGAACCACTTCATCACGCCCGATCAGATGCGGGTGAAGGTCTACAGCGCGCTGATTCATGGAGCCACCGGCATTCACTACGAAATGTGGGACAGCTGGCACGCCCGAGCGCAAGGGTTTGTCGGTATCTCCCCCAATCCACCGCTGAACGGTTACGGCAGGCGATCCGACGAAATTTCGATCACTCCACAACAGGCGCAGCAGTCTCGCGACTTGTGGTACGCCGTGGCGGCGGTTAACGATGAGATCCGTACGATGACGCCCGCTTTGTTGTCGCCGACGGTGGCGCCTGCAGATCTGTCTTATGGCGTGGCGATCTCCAATCGTTCGGCGCCGAACTCGCCTGATTTTGCTGCGAATCCCATAAGAACGATCTTGAAGCGAGATCAGAACGGCGACTATCTGCTGTTGGCCGTTAATTTGGATAACCGTTCGATGGACGTGACTTTTGATTTCACGAAGGAACTATCCGGCGTGGAACTGCTATTCGAGCCAAGCGATGCATCACCAACTTTGCTGGCGGACGGAAAGTTTAGATACGCATTCTCTGCCTTCGACTCCAACGTATTCCGCATTAAGACGGTCGCCGTGCCAGAGCCTGCTTCTGCAGTGCTGTTCGGCTGCGGTTGCGGCGCGATAGGATGCAGCGTCACCCGTCTTCGCTCGCCATCTCGCCGCTAAATGTCTGCTGCTTGCCCTCCGTTCTCCGTCGTCCATGCTTCCCTTTAGTTGATACCTGGGATCTGTCATGTCAGAAATTTCCACCCGCTTGTCGCAAAAGCTTTACGCACGTGCTAAGCGACTGATCCCCGGCGGAACGCAGTTACTTAGCAAACGCCCCGAGATGTTCGCGCCGGATCGCTGGCCTGCCTACTATCAATCGGCGAAGGGCTGTGAAATCGTCGATCTCGATGGCAATCGATTTCTCGATATGTCGCTCATGGGGATTGGCTCTTGCTTGTTGGGTTACGCTGATCCGACGGTGACCGAAGCGGTGCAACGGCGAGTTGCCGACGGAGCAATGTCGACTCTAAATGCGCCAGAAGAAGTGGAGCTGGCTGAGCGTCTGACAGCCTTACACCCCTGGGCTGAGCAAGCAAGATTTCTACGGACCGGCGGCGAAGCCATGGCAGCCGCCGTGCGCATCGCGCGCAGCTCTACGCGGCGAGAGGTGGTAGCCATCTGCGGCTACCACGGTTGGCATGATTGGTATCTCGCCGCGAATCGCACGACAGACGCAGCGAGCGACGCGCTTGGCGGCCATTTGCTTAGCGGTCTTTCGCCCGACGGGGTGCCCGTTCAGCTGGCGGGAACGACGGCCGCTTTCGCTTACAACGATCTGGAGGCTTTGCAGGCGATCGCGAAGCAGGCCAACGGCCGGTTAGCGGCGGTGGTTATGGAGCCGATGCGGAGCACGCCTCCGCAACCTGGTTTCTTGGAGGGCGTGCGCGAGTTATGCGACCGAAGCGGCGCCCTGCTCGTCATTGATGAAATCACTGCCGGCTTCCGATTCGCGAACGGAGGACTTCATTTGAAGCTCGGCCTGCAGCCTGACATTGCGGTGTTCGCCAAAGCCCTCGGCAACGGCCACCCGATTGCCGCCATCATCGGTCGCGCTACGGCGATGTCGGCGGCTCAAGATTCGTTTATCTCAAGCACCTATTGGACCGAAGGCGTCGGACCGACGGCGGCGGTCGCAACGCTGCAGCGATTTTCACAAATCGACGTGCCGGAGCACGTCAGTGCGATTGGTCTGGAGTTTCAAGAAGGTTTGCGCCAATTGGCGGTCGCTCACGACGTTCCTCTGAAGACTTCCGGCCCCCCAGCGTTAACGTCCATTGCATTCAACGCAGCCGACGCGCCTGCTCTTGCTACGCTGTTCACCGTGAGAATGCTGGAGCGAGGAATTCTCTGCGGCAGCGGATTCTACCCAAGCGTCGCGCACACGCTGGAGCATGTCGAGACGTACCTGTCGGCGACCGACGCTACGCTCCCGGAGATCAAACAAGCGATCAATCGAGGCGACGCCGAAGTTCGGATTGACGGGAAAGTTAAGCATATCGGGTTTGCGCGTCTCGCGTGACATTGAGATCAGCCATAGCATTAGTCGCAGCGTGCTAGTCCGATGCAATCTTAAACGAACGGCTAACCCTCTAACGTCCTCGCCGCTCTACGCCGTTGCTAACACCACCCATCGTCGCTTGACGATGCCTTTCAAGCTTGATTTCTCATCTGCGTCCTCAGGATATACGCCCGCTGGTTGGTCGCTAGATCCAATCAGAGCCTTGAACTCAAGGTAGCGAAGGGAGTCGATAATGCTGATTGCCTCTGCCGACATGAATCCTCCAACCTGGAGGCGCAACAGGCCGGCAGTACCTACTGGTAGTATCACCCCGCACATGTCGCCACCGATGGCAATAGTTGCCGATGGTTCGCCAGTCCGAATGACTCCAGTGACGCCACCTCCAACGCACATTGTCGCCATGCTTCTCGCGGACACCTGGCCGTCGAAATCATCGGCGACGAACAACCACACAATTTCAGACGCCTCAATCTCTGCAGCGGGCTCGACTCTACCGGCCACTACAATCTCGGCTATCCCAGAAGTCTTCAGTGGCGCGTCCAAGTTGCCGTGAATGAGAACCAGGCCGCCGTCGGGCAGAACGATTGGAGCGCGGACGTCTCCATGCACTTCGATGAACGCCCTGCCCTTTACCGTCAACGGTGATCGCAGCGTGGACGTCACTCGAATGACTTTGGAATATCCAATTCTAATCCGACCTGTATGTAGGTAGGCCAGAGACCCGTTGAAGGCATCCCTAAAAGTTACGTTGGCTTCGCCGAGCGCAAGTGCGAGTTGCTTGGGTTCCAGCATAATTGGCGCCTGGAGAGCTTCAAAAGACATACATTACAGACCGTCGCTAAGTCCCACCGGCGCGATCGGCTTTGGGTTTTCCTGCATCGCCTGCTGGCGAAGGCGGAGCTTGACGCTGTCGGGAAGAGTCAGAGCCGTAAATGCCTTTCCGGTTGCGGGGTCACGCTCGCCCATGTCCGTGAGCGCCTCGGCCTCTTCTTTCAGTAGCTCGTGGTAGCGGGCGACTACAGCTCCCTGGGCGATGTTCACTTCGGCGTCATACTTTTGACGAGCTTCCGCTTGCTTCTGCTGCAGCATCGCCTCGCTCGACTTGGTCTTCGCCTCAATCTCGTTGGTCTTATTGTCGCGGAGGCGAGCGTCGTCAATTCTGGCCTTGGCCATGCTGGTGACGACTTGTGGGTCGACGGAGAGTTGTGGCCCCGACGGTGTGTCGACTGTCATCCCTGAAATGATGCTTGCGTCGAGCCCAGTGAACTGCGACCAGGAGTCGATAAAGTTCTGCTTGCGGACTTCGCCGTCGAGCACTTGCTGCTCGGCAACAGCTCTCTTTGGGAAATCCCAGTCGATGCCGAACTTCTGTTGCCAGCCATTGATCGCCGCGTCGAACTGCGCCTGCGACGTGAACGGGAACTTCATGATCGCTTCTTGCGACCGGATCGCTTGGGCGATGTTTCGCTCCTCGACCTTCTGTTGCTGTTGCGCGGCCAGCTTCATTCGCTGCGCGTCGACCGCGGCGTTTGCCTGTGCCTCGCGGGCCTGAGCTTCGCGGTCGACCTGCCAGGCGTTCTGATCGATCCCCTGTTGCTGCAGGTCGATGTCAGCTGCGATCCGATTGGCGTTCTGATTGAGCCCAGCCCATTGCAGCTGATTCTGAGCTCCGAACTGGTACGCGTTCTGCGATTGGTTCGCATTGAACTGATACAGCTGCTGGTCGAGTTGCGACCGCTGCAACTGGTTGGTCAGCGCCGCCTGGTCCTGCTGGAACTGGTACTCAAGATCGAATTGCCGCTGCTGCTCGCCCAGTTGGTCGGCGTAGCGTCGCTGGTCTTCCTGCGCGGCGGCGCCGGCGGCAACGTATCCCGCTTGAGCGCGGACCGAGGCGGGAACGCGGTATTCATTGACGATGGGCATGAACGTGTCCTCGCGACGTGCGCCGCTAGCGTCGGTCATCCGCATCGCGGTTGCCGGCAGGCGCAGGACGGCTTCGACCGCTTCGCCGGGGGCGACGCTGGCCACATGCAGCACGGCTCGCGGCGCGTCTTCCGTTGGAGTGGCGGCGATTCCGGCGAGCACGGCGACGTAAAAGTCGCGAGCAGGCGCCGAGCCCTGATTGCGAAACTGGACGCGGTATGCCGGGCCGGCGATCGCCGTCGCGTTCGCAGCGAGTTGCAGGTCTTCTAGCACGAGGTCCGCGTTTGAGATCGCGGCAAACGCTTCCGCCGACTCCACTGGGGCGGACTCGACAAACGCTTCCTCCGCCGGAGCGATCGACGCAGACTCAAGCGACGGAGCCACAGAAGCACCGCCGCTCAGGGGGCGGTTGGCGACGATCGAGCGAACGGTCCCCAACGGAATCGGAGCCGCCAAGAGGTCGGGCTGAGCCGCGTCGACCGTGTCAACGATCCCTGCCGCTAGGCCGTCGGCAGCGAGCGCGGCGCCAACCGCGCCGCCGTTGGCGGCCAAATCGTCAACCGGATTGATTGCTGCGTTTTGAATGGCGCCCGCCGCTTGCAGTGCATTGGCCGCGAGCCCGTTGCCCGCGAGCACTTGTTCGCCCGCGACGGCCACTCCGTTGAGCAACTGCCCTTCGCCGACGGCGCCCTCAAGCTGGCGGACTTTCGACCGCACGATGGCGCCAACCGGGATATTTGCCGCCACCTGCGGCAATGCTGCGACATCGTCGACAGCTCGCTGCAAGTTGGCAGGGAGTGCGGGCAGCCCCGTCGCCTGGGCGACGCGGCCAGCCCCATCGACCACTCTGGGCGGGATCGCTGCGACGGCGTTCAGTGCATCGTGAGTTCTGTTCGCGACTCCATCCCCCCGCTGATCATGTCGCCCAGCCGGCCAGCCTCCGACGTCGAAGGGATAGCCACGGCCGCGGCCATTGCTAGGGAAAACGCCAAGTGCCTGCGTTTTGGAAGTAACATTATTCTGACCTCGCTTTTCAAGAAGAAGCGCCCTGCGCGACGGTGGTCGTCGCGTCACTAATTGGCAAAGCGAGGAAGAAGTATTTTCGTTACAAACTTCGCGGAATTCCGCCTTGTTTCCCGTAGTTCGCTAGTGATGGAGAAGGGGCATACGGGGGCCGCGAGCCTGGAAGTAACGATCTTTCTGCCGGCGTATCCCCACCATAGCGCCGCGTTCAATCGTGCGCGTTTTTCAGCCCGGTCGGCTCGGCTGGCATCTACCGGGAATTGGCCGAAGCTATTGAAACGCTATGACGGACGCCCGCGTCGCCTTGCGGCGCGCCGCTTGCAGCATTTCGGTCACTTCGAGTTCTGGGCGCAATCGAGGTGGATCATGGATACTGAAAAACTGTTCCCGCTTGAGTATCAAGGCAAGATCATCGCCTGCCAGTCGGCGGACGACCGGAAGCTGTTGCAGTCGGCGATCCTGCTAGATGGACATCGATCAGACTGCAACCAGTACCCGTCAGCCGAACTCACCAAAATGAGTAAGGTATGTGAGCAGTATGAACTCACCACGCTCGCCCAGCTGACCGCCGAACTAGCGAAGCAATGCGATGAGGCCGAGCGGCCGTAGCTTCACAATTGCTTCCCGCATCCTCGTAGCACGGCATTCATCCGCGTTCTCCGACCGTGCACTAGGTGGGGAGAGTCATTTATTTGGCCCGTTCCTTTCCAAACCGATCGACGTCGCACCCGCACTCAGGACAGGTCTAGCCTCCCCACATCCTTTGCGTCCACTTCGTACGCGCGGGGCGCTTGCCTCCGAGCGGCTCGCCGCATTGCGGGCAGGGGTGAGCCCGCACTTCTGCGTTCATGTCCATGACTTTTCGGACGGCGGCGACAGGCGGAGGGCCTTTCGAAATTACTTCGATTAATCGCTTAAGCATAGATTGCGAGCGGAGAGGTTTGCGGAGACGAATTCGCCATTACTCTACCGCCCCCGTTCCCCGTCGGCAAACTGCGAATCCAACAGAAGGCGTCATCGAATGCGATCATCATCGAGCCGCGCAAGCATAGTGATGATGCTCGTAAAGTCTACGGCTTTTGCGATCCGTTCTTCACAACGTTTTTCGCGCGTTCAATAACATCGCTCGTGACGGAATTTGGCGACAATTTGCCGCTGTCAACCGCATCGAGGAAAACCTCTGCTCGTGCGGGGGTGCGGAGTAACCCTTCAACGGCCAAATTTCGATTGTGATCGGTCATTGAAGAGAGTGAAGTCACCAAGACGTCGCTGACTTCATCGGCGTCCATGTCGGCAAGCGCGCTAACCAAACCCATTTGCAAGTCAGGGCTGGTTTCCACTGAAAGCTTTTCCGCCAGATCGGGCCCAAAGACCTCCCAGCTGCCCGCGCCGAGAATTCGGAGTGCATCGTACCTAGTACCTACATGGACCTGCTCGTTGGCGGCCATCTGAGCGGCGAGCGTCATCGTGCGATTCCACTCGGCTTGTAATTGAGGGTGCTCCTTCAGCAGTTCCATCACTCGTTGATTCGGCCATGAGCCGGCTTGGCTCACGCCGTTGACGACCCCGCCGCCAATGACGACTGCTTGCCAGTCGGCAAGCGGTTCGCCGTCGCCGGGCAATGCGAGGTCCATCACGCGCAGCAATTCTTGCTGCTGATTGCGGCGGCCAGCGGCGATCGCGTGTTCCCAGATCGCTGGGATCCGCTCGTATTCTTCCGGCTGGCCCACGGCGAGCCCGTCGAGCAGCTTCGAGATGGCGGTGGCGGCGTCCTCGCCACCTTGCGGCGGATCGCCGGAGATGGCGCGATCGGCCGGCACGCCCACAGGCGTGAGGTAAACGCCGCGTAGGTCCATCAAGTTGGCCGTCTTCAGCAGTCCGTCTGGCCGAAGGATCAAGCGTTGCTTGCCGGCGACGAGTTTCATGCGCCCAATGCGTTGCGTTTGAAAGCGACTGTAACTGCCAGTGCCCGCGACTTGGCCAGTCACTGGCTTCTCTCCTCCCTCTAGAATGTATGAACTGCCCGCTGTGTCATCGACTGTGGCCCAGTGGAGGTAGACCTCGTACTCACGGGGAGCAGGAACATCGATTTGCCACGTGACGTAGTCGTCGCGGCCATGCCAGTAACCGATGTTGCGAAACGGCTTTTCGAAAGTGATGCCGGCTCCGTAGATGTGGCAATGCTCGGCGAGCAACCAGAGTGTGCCGTCGTAGTCGGGAGCGATCAGCTTCGGATTGTTGCCTTCGACCGTTTTCGCAGGCGGCCCGACGGAGTTAAGGTACGCCAGCAGATCCGCCACAGCGGCGGGTGCGAGATCTTTCTCCAGCCCTTCGGGCATGAGCGACTTGCCGGTATTTTCCAACGCATCGAGGTCAGTGCGGAGCAGCGTGTGCTGCTTGCCCTGTTGCTCGGTGAGCGTGATGCTGGTGGAGGTTTCACCCGTCAGGATGCCGGCATGGGCGAGTCCGTCGATGGTGAGCGCCGAATAGCTGCGAAAGCGTTCGTCGACCGTACGGTTGGGATCGAGAATCGACTCGATGAGAGCGGCGGGAGCCCGCGAGGTGAGCGCTGCCAAATCGGGACCGACCTCGTGCCCCTGATCTTCTAGCCGATGACAACTGGAGCAGTATTTGGCGAAGGCTTGGCGTCCGTTTCCGACATCGCCCTCGCCGTGCGCTGCCACGGCGACGACGTACTCCTTCACGATCTTGTCGCGGTTCTGATCGACGGCCGAGGCCATGATCGCCGCTCCGCGAACGCGCAGCACTTCAGTAGGGTGGTTCGCGAGTCTCTGACGCTGTAAGGCATCGAGATCGGTGACGGCAATCGTGCCGGCTTCGAGATGGCTTAGAAGGCGACCCGTGAGGTCGGCGCTACCGAGCATCACGTCGAACGCCTGCGACCGCGCCGCTGGCGTGTAACCGCGCCACGGCGACAGCAGGGTCTCGGCAGCCGCATCGCCGCCGATGGAGGCGATCATTTCGATCGCAGCTTGCTGCACCGCCGGCGAGTTTTGCGGCTCCAGCAGCGGCGTGAGCAGCTCCAGCAACTCATTGGAATTGGCGCCGGTGGCCGCCACCATTCTTAGCGCCGCTAAGCTCGCGGCTTCTTCTTGCGGGTTTTCCAAGATCGTGCGCGCTTGATCGGCCAGCGGTGCAAATTGCTTCTGCAGCCCGTTCGCGGCTTCGCTCCGCCGTCGTGATTGCTCCAGCAACTCCGCAGCGGCGGCAAAACGCCAACTCGCTAACTCTGCGGTTCCTTCCTCGCCGCCAAGCGATTTCGCGACTCCGAGAACATCAGCGTCGCTGCCAAGTTCCGCGATTAATCGAATTGAGGGCTTCAAGACGCTGTCGGGAATCGTCTGGCCTTGCGATTGAGCGAACAACGCTTCGGCGACCTGCCCCACGTTCTCGCTGTTCGCGCTGCTCCAGACGCCGGCCAGAATAGTCGGCTCACCGGCCCGACGCAGAGCAATCTTGGCTAGCGCCGCGCTGGCGCGAGGATCCTGCGTTTCTCCCAGCGTGTAAGTCAACTGCAGTTCGACCTGCGGATCGGAGTCGTCGGCCAGTGCGAGCAACGCATCAAGCAAGTTAGGAGCGGTTCCCAACATCGGCTCGCTCAATCGAATCGCGTGGCGCCGCACGGCGGGGTCGCCATCAGCCAGCGTTGCCAAGATCGCCGGTACGTCGAGTTCGCCCAGACCATCAAGCGTGCACAGCGCTTGCAGCCGTACGACAGGCCGCGCCGCTCTTTGAGCAAGCTGCTTCAGCGCCGGCGCCGCTTCCGTTGCGTGACGCTGCACGAGCAGTTGTTGTGCAAGGTCGCGCTGCGGTCCGTTCGGCGAATCAATCGCCGCCGCTAATCCCGCAGCATTAAGGTGATCGAGGCGGGGGATCGGCCGCGGCGGTACCTCGGCACGACGAACGCGGAAGATTCGCCCTTGCTCGCGACCCGCGGTGACGTCGAGTTCCGCCAGCGTCTCTTCCGGAATGAACTTCTGATGCTCGATGACCGCGCGGTGCATATCGACGACGTAGAGGCAGCCGTCGAGCCCGGTCCGAATTTGCACAGGCCGAAACCACGGATCGGTCGATGCTAAAAACTCGACGTCGGGCTCGTCAGCCGCGCGGGCGCCTGTGAAGGTGGCGCCGCTCGGCGACAGGATCCGCCGGTGCACCAACTGGTTAACCGGTTCGGCTACAAACGAGTTGTTGGAGAACTCGCTCCCCAGCAGTTCATCACGGTAGATATCGAGGCCGCAAGCCGCAGTCGGCCGGCCTGGGGGGCCCGAAAGTTGGAAGATCGATGGTTCGCCAATGGGATGGAGCGCACTCGGATCGGGGCCTGCCGGCACCGAGATCCGCGTCGCCGGCGGAGCTATGTGGGGGTTTCGAGCAAGATAATGGTCGTCGAGCGGGTAGTGGTGGATCAGTGACGAATTGTCGCAGCCGAACCAGTTGTTCCAGTCATCGCGCGTGCGGCCTTGCTGCGTCGAACCAGTCACGGGTTCGAGTTCGCCCGAATCTGGATGGAAGCGAAAGTCGCGGCCGCCGAGTTGAATCTCACGACCGCTGCACGTCTTGATCGTTCCGCCGAACAGGCCGCACGACCCGTAGAGCCAATTATCGAGCCCCCACCGCAAGCTGTTCACGCGAGCTTGCGCATTGTGCGTTTCAAATCCTGTTAGCAGCACCTTGCGGACGTCGGCCTTGCCGTCGCCATCAGCGTCTTCGAGATAGATTACATCGGGTGCATCGCACACGATCACGCCGTTCCGCCACGATTTGACGTCGGTCGGAAAGCGGAGGCCGTCGGCGAACGTCTTCGCTTCGTCGTACTTGCCGTCGCCATCGACGTCGGTCAGGACGCGCACGCTGCCGTTCGGTTTAAAATCCTCATCGGCGAACCGCGAGTAGTCGGGCATCTCCGCCACCCACAGCCTGCCGTCGGGACCGAAGTCGATCGCCACCGGGTCGGCGACGAGCGGTTCGGCCGCGGCGACTTCCACCACGAAACCGGGTTTCGGAACGATCGACGCGACCGCTTCCTCTAGTGGCCAGGGCTGCGCGCTCACTTGCTGACGCGGCCCCTTGCCTTCGAACTGCGGCGGAATCTGGGCGTGGACTTGCCCGATGATCTTTTCTTCGACGCCAGTTGCGATCGTGTTCGGCAGTGCGAAGTAGACGACCTCGGCGCCACCGCCGTAGCCGCCCTCCTTTAGCAGCCGCTCGGAGGGAATGTAGGCACAGAAGTCATTCGAATAGCCGTGCATCCAGATCCGCTCGGGATCGAGCTCTGCTTTCAGGCGCAGGGAGTAGTCGGCGCACACCTCGCCTGCGAGGAATACCATCGCCAGCGAATCGCCGAACGCCCACGTCTGCACCGGGTAGTCGAGCGCAGCCTGCAGTTGCTCGCCTCGCTGCAGCTTCGCCAACTGATACTCAGCGTTGTACCCCGGTGCCCCGCCCGCAGCGGCGAGCTTCTCCAATTCTTCTTTAGCAGGCACCGCATTCAGCGGTATGTCGATGTGCGACAACGCAGCCGTCAGGTCGCCGCTTACCGGCTGCAGCGTCCCTGCCAGCAGTCGCTCAACTTCGTCGCAGATTTGCGCCCCCTGGTCGGCCGCGGCTGCCGTGTTGCTGCCCGTCACTCCGGAGGCGGGGTTCGAATCAGAACCACAGCCGATCGATACCAAGGCGATGACGCCGGGATGCGTGCGCTCGATCGCCTCCTGCGCGTAACCCGACCAATCGCCGCTGATCTTATTGTCCGACAGCGTCACGCAGTGGCAGGCATAGCTCAGATAGATGGCGCGAACGGCGCCGTCGTCGGCCGACTTCACCACCAGGATCGGCAAGTCGTGGTCGACGGGGCCGCCAGGCGTGCGGCGGTTGACCGCGAAGCTAACCTTGCCGACCGCCCACGACAGCGTCGATGGTTTGCGATCGGCTAGCGCTTCCAGTGCAACCTTCTCCATCGCATCGGTCAGTTCGGCCGTGTACCGTTCGATATGGGCTTGATGTTCGGGCGAAATCGGCGAGCTGAAGATCGTGTCGCAAACGTTGGTCAGCTTCGGCGTCGTGTGCGAGTGGCTGAACGTCACCGCGACGCGATCGCGCTCGATGCCGACTTTCTCTTTGAGCCGTCGCGCCACTTCGTCAACCATCGCCTCGCGAACGCCGAGGCTGTCGAGCGTGATCAACACCGCCGGCTTTGCCTCGTCGGATCCGATCGCGATCGCTTTGGCCCAGATGCGTTGCGTCACCCCCTCCGACTCGTCGCGGCGGCCGCCAAAGCCGTTCAAACGAATCGGATACGCGGGGGTGACGTCGATTTTCGCCACGCCGACGTCGTAGACGGCTTCCTCAGCCATGCAGGTCGGCGCGAACGCCAATAGCAGCCCGACCAGCGAGGCCCAACGCAGCGGATGCCGTGGAGAATGTGTGAAGTTATTCATCGCTGTTCTCGTTCCGCGAACGGCGTCTGCTGACGACCGTCCGTCAATTCTAACATGCCTGCGCATCGGCGAAGCGAGCGTAGACGCCGCGCCGGCGATGCAAGAAACCAAGTAAAAGCGGCAGCCACGCGATGGTGCTCGACGCTGGCTCGGGGACGCTCGCAGCTGCCTCCTCGTTGCCGACAGATCCAAAATGGCTCCGCCACACGGCGAGATCGCCAGCATCGACGACGCCGTTGGCATTGCCGTCGGCGCCCGCGCCCGCCACGGCGACCGAGCTACCGAGTGATCGCTGCCAGGCGAGGAAATCGGCCCCGTCGACTCGGCCGTCGAGGTCGTAGTCTCCGGCCGCTCCGACCTCCGCGAGTTCAATGACGCCTACCAGCGTTTCACCGTTGCTCAACAAGAACTCGAACTTGAGTCCGTCGAGATTGATCGCTCCGCCGCTGACATCGAGCAACGTCCCGAGATTGAGCACCGTTCCCCCTTCGGCGAGATAGAGTTGGCCCGTGGGGTTGAACTCCGTCACGCGAAACGCATTGCTGTTGTCGGCTTCGTCCCAGCCAGCGAGAGACTGATCAGCGAGGCTGCGCCAGCCGACCGCACGCCGCAGCTTGCCGTCCGTCGAAGCGATCGAGTACGCCGCAATCGAAACGTCGAAGAACGGCGACGCGTTGCGAATGCCCACAGCCCCTGTGAGGGGGTTGATCGTCATCACGAGGTTGTTGATGACGTCGACGCCAATCTCAGCCCGAACGCCCCCTTGCTCCGTTCCGCCGCCAGCGAGCGAGTACTCGAACGTCAGTTCCACCGTGCCGCCGACGTCGTCGCCAAACTTGGCGGGAGGAACGATAATCACCGGCCGACCAATTGAGAGCCGCGTGCCAGGCGCAAACAACTGCGATCCGGCCGTTTTGAACTCCGTAATGCGACTGCTGTTTGAATTGTTGGCTTCATCCCAGCTGCTGAGTCCCTGATCTTGGAAACTCTGCCACGCTCCATTGGCAGGATTCAACTTGCCTGCCGGCGAGGAGATCGTGTACCCGTCGATGGAGAGCGTGAGATCGCCCATGTTGACGATTGATGCTTCGCCAGTGCGCCAATCGACCAACAGTTGCAGCCGGTCGCCTTGCCCAGTGAAGTCGAACAACTGCTCGTGCACGGCGCCAACGATTTTGTCCTCAAGGCCGTACGCGAGTCGGCCAGGATTGCCGTAGTAGTAGTTCGAGGAGTCGGCCTCGTATCCCCCTGCCCTCAGCACTCTCTCCGAAGGGATGTATCCCATCACGTCGTTGCTGTAGGCGTTGACCCACACCTTGTCGCCCAGCTCGGCCTTCAGACGCAGTGAGTAGTCCGCCACGACCTCGCCTTCCATGAAGACCATTGCCAAGTCTTTGCCGAAGGTCCAAGAAGTAACGCCGTAATTCATTGAGCTCGGCGATGGCGCCAGCATTGTTCCGGGAGGATCTCCCGGCTGCAGCGTCGTGGCGAAGTCGAGCTTCACTTCCGTCTGAAACGCCGATATCTGCGACGAGACGGGCGTCATCAAATTGTTATCGATCAATCGGCGCACTTCGTTGGCAACGGTGCGGCCATGATTGAACGCCGCTAGCGATGTTCCCGCCGGAGTCGGATTCGAATCTGCTGCAGCGCCGATCATGATCATCGCCGCCGCGCCAGGGTAGAGCGTCTCGATCGCCTGCCGTGCGTAGCCCGGCCAGTCGCCGCTGACGAGGTTGTCGCTCGCGTTAAGCGTGGTTCCATGCGTGGCGTAGCTCGCGATAATCGCTTTCGCCTCGCCGACGGCGTTCTTCACCAGCATCACCGGCAGGTCGTGGTCGTCGACGCCTTCGCCGCGACGATTTTGGCCGAAGCCAGCAGAACCGTTGGCCCAAGAGATCTCGTGCCCTGGCGTTCGGTTGTCGAGTGCTTCGGTCGCCGCTTCTTCCATCCATTCGACGAGCTTCGCCGTGTACGCATCGACATGCTGCTGTTGCGTTGCAGGGAGCGGCGCACCGAACAAATTCGGCAAGTACCCGCTCACGCACGGACAACTGTGCGAGTGGGTGCAGGTCATCACGATTCGCTCTTGCGCGATCCCCAAGTTGTTGGCCAGCTTGGCCCGCAACGGATCGACGACGTTGTCCGGCAACCCGGTGCTGTCGACGGTTAGCAGTAGCGATGTTTCAGCGCCCATGCCGAATGCCGCAGCCTGAACGAAAATGTTCTGCTGCACGCCAGTCGACTCGGCCAGCGTCGCTCGACCAGCGTATCCACTCAGCATGATCGGAGTCAGCGGGTTGATGTTGACCTTCGCCGTTCCGAAATATCCGTCCTGCCCATAGCAGACGGCGCTCGTCAGGCAGGCAAGCAGAAGGCTCGCCTGCCTGAGAGCGTTGCGAAATCGATTCATGCTTAGCCTCGGGTTCTGGCAGCCGCTCGGCGAGAAGATCTCCCACCGAGGCAACCGAGGGCAATTAGCAAGGTGCTCAACGTAGCCGGCTCAGGAACAGCAGCCGTAGCAACTTCACCTGCCGCCGTGGCGCTTCCGAAGCTACTTTTCCAGATCGTGAGGTCAGCGGCGTCGACGACGCCGTTGCCGCTGCCGTCGGCGCCCGAACCTGGCGTCACCGAACTACCGAAACCGCGCTGCCATGCCAAGAAGTCGGCGCCATCGACTTTGCCGTCGTTGTTGTAGTCGCCAGCCCCCGGGTTGAAGGTCGGGATCGTGCCGAACTTCACGACGCCGTTCTTCACTTCGCCAGTGCTCAGTTTGTACTGGAACGCGAAGTCGCTAAGTGACAGCGCGCCGCTCGCCAACGAAACCGGAGTGCCGAGATTAAGCACCGTTCCGCCGCCATTCAGCGTCGTCGTGCCGCTCGTCTTGAATTCCGTGAGCCGATTCGCATTGGCGTTGTCAGCTTGATCCCAGCCTGTGACTCCTTGATCTTGCAAGCTGTTCCACGTTCCATTCGCAGTGAGGAACTTTCCAGAAGTCGACGTCACGGTGTAGCCGTCGATCGTTGCCGAGAAGTACGGGGACTCGTTCTGAATGGCTGCCTTGCCCGTCGACGGATCGATCGTCAGGACGACGTTGTTGAGCCGGCCGGTGTACTCAATGATGCCATTGAAGGTTCCCTGCCCCGGTACGTTGTATTGGAAACCGAGGTCGGCGCCGGGCTCAATTCCCAACGCGGCGGGCGCTGTTGGCATGAACGGATTGCCGATCGCAAGCTGACTGCCAGCATTGATCGATGACGAACCATTCGTACGAAACTCCGTCCGTCGCGAATTGCTCGAATTGTCCGCCTCATCCCAGGCGGTCACGCCTTGATCTTGCAGGCTGTTCCAGCTGCCGGTGAGTGCTCCCGACGGCGAGGTGACCGTGTAGGCGTCAAACGCGATCGGCGAGCCGACCTTGTTCTGGATATTAACGGCGCCAGTCGCGCGGTCGACGTTGAGGACGAGCAAGTTGGTGTACTTGAGCGTCGCGGTCGTGTTCGTCTTGCTGACGACATACGCCGTTCCGAGCGGGCCGGCCGGCGCCAACGACGCATCGACGGTAAAGTTGCCGGCCAACTGGTTGGCAGTCACCAAGTTCCACGAGTTTCCTAATACCGGGGTGTAGCCGCTGAACTCCGGCCGCACTATGCCGGCCAGGTTCGCGGTTCCCGTGACGTTGATCGTCGAATGCGCTGCGCCGGTGATGACGGGATTGAGGACGCTCGCCGAGCCAAACGTCAGCGAGCCGGAACTCGTGAAACTCACATTGTTGCCGACGACGCGCGTGATGCGGTTAAGCGTTCCGCCGGCAATTGACAGCGAGGCGGTTCCCGTGCCGGTGGTTTCGCCAAGCGTCAACGCAGTGCCGCTGCCGCCGCCGGTCGTTAGCTGTTGGGCGGAGAGCGTACCGCCGCGTTTCACGGTGAGAAACGTGTTGACCGATTGCCCCATCACGATGTTGCCGAGGACCGTGTTGCCGCCAGTGTTATTAGCAATGGCCTGCAGGTCGCCGCCGCTGCGAATTTCGAGCGTCGACGAATCCATGATGACGCCGCCGACGGCAGGCGTCGCGCCAGCGACATAGGCCTGCCGCGAGCCGCCGATGACGGCCACCTCGTTGTATTGCGCCTCGGGCGTGAAACCGGACGACCAATTGGCGCCGGCGTTCCAGTCCGCTGGGCCGGCGACGTTAAAGCTAACCAAGATATCTTGCGCGGCGGCCCAGGGGCTGCCCACGCATAGTCCTGTCGCCGCAGCGAGGGACAAGAAAGTACGTTGAAGCGAACGCATAGAAGATGCTCCTCAAGGCTGAACAACGGAGAAAGAAGCCAATAATCCAGCGCGATGCACGGACTCAACGCCCGTTGCGATCGAGGGACTAAGCGCCTCGCTTCCGTCGCTTCATGGAGAGCATCCCGGCCGCTCCCAACGCCAACGCAAGCGATGTCGGTTCGGGAACAGCGGCGATTGCCGCTTCCGCCGCCTCGACGCCGCCCGGAAAGCTCGTCTTCCACTGTTGAAAATCGTCGAAGTCAACGAAACCGCTGTCGTTGACGTCGCCCTGCGTTCCCAGCGGAACGATCGTGAAGCTGTTGGCCTGGATTAGGAGGTAATCGTTGATGTTCACGATCCCGTTGCCGTCGGCGTCGCCGGCAACGCCCGGGTTGTAGACGCCCGATGCGTTGTAGGTGAACCAATCGACGGCGCCGTTGTTGGGGGAATAGTCGGGCGTCGTGGTATTTTCAGCGACGAAGAGCACATTGAACGAAGTCCCCGGCGGATTGAACGTTCCGCCGCCCGGTTGAATTGCTGTCCGCGAAACGGAGAACTCGATGAAGTCCGCCCCGCCCGAGGCGTTCGAATCGCCGGCAACGGCCAACTTTCCCGCTGCCGAGCCGGCATGGCCGCCCGCGGCGTTCCACTGGTTCCAGCCGCCGGTGCCGCCCAGGTTGAACTCAGCGCCGATCGAGAAGTTGATTCCGCCGGCCGCCGTCAGGCCTGTCGTCGCGTTCTGATCCAAATCAATGAAGATCCAGTTCGACGCGCCGGTGACCATATTGTCGCCGGAATTGCGGTAGAGGAAGTAGAAGAAATTGTCGTCATGCGCGACGGCGCCTTGGCGGATATCGATCGGCACGAAAGATCCCGTCGATCCGTCGCCGGTCGTGTCTTCGTTGAAGCGGGAGATCGACAGCCATTCAGAGATGTTGCCATCTAGCTTGATGAACCCGTTCGGCACCGGATTGCTAATCGTCTGCACCGAGGCGGCGAAAGTATTCGTCGAGATCGCACATGATAGGCAAGCGGACAGCAAACTCAACGTAGCGAACTGGCGTCTCATGAAGTTTCTCCTCGAGAGGGAACAAACGATTGGCTGTTGATGAATCGGCGGCGGGGACTACCGCCTGGCGTGAAACAAGCGTCCGCCCGCGCCGGGCCGAAGCTTGAAACCAAATTGGCTACTTCTTCTTGGTAGTAAACGCGAGCTGCAGTTCTTGGGCATTCGCGCTCGTGATCTCGACCTCTTGCGGCGAGTCGGCAAGTTCGAGCGATTCCACGATGGGGACCGGGCCGCGCTGCGGATCGTTCCGCGTCTTGCCGGTCGATTTCATCGCCTGCACGGTGACGAGGTACTTGCCCGGCTTCGCCTTATCAGCGCTAGGAATTTCGAAAGTTCCATTGGCGAGAGCGCCGCCGATCCCTCGTCCCGCGGGGTTATCTGCCGGCTTAAACGAGATGGTTCCCGTTTCAATCGGCGCGCCGTCGACGGTCGCTTGCCCGCCAAGCGCACCAACGGCGCCCGCTCCGCATCCGGCGAGGCTCGCCGTGATGGCAGCGAGTACCAAGGCTTTGGTAACAAATGCAGTGCTCATGGCAGCGTCACCACCTCGTCGCCGGCGGGAGTGCCAAGGGCGCGCCACACGATGAGATCAACGCTGTCGCTGATCAGATTCGCCGAGCCGTCGCAGCGACTCGTAACGACGCCGCCTGCGTGATAGCTTCGCGCCGTGTGGAGGATCTTGTTCAAATCACTCTCAGCGCCGTCGCAAGGCGCTTTGGCGCCGGGAATCTTGTCTTGTTCGTCACACCAACGAACGTGATCGGGCGTCGTATCATTCGGCAGACGGAACTGCATAAAGACGGGACCCTCGTCGTACGCGAAGGCTCCCCGCATTGAACAGACGCCGCCGACGATCAGTTCCGCAGTCAGCAAAGTGTTCGACGTTCCGTCGGTGATCTGGCCGAAGTCATCGCCGTGATTGAAGCTAAAAACGCCGTCAACTCTCGGCGTGCGACCAACTTCTCTCGAAGCCTCGAGATAGCTCGATTCCGCAGTGCCTCTAAAATCAGAAGTGTCCGCAATGCTACCGAAGTTGCCCGCGTAAGAGAGCCGTCCCCAGCCCTCGATATCTCCTCCGCCAGCGCACGGAGACCCTTCGTTCCAGTTGGTGCTCACGCTCTCGTCTGAAGGGCAATGGAAGCCAGGGATCTTCGCTGTTCGGACCGCTTTGATGGTCGCCGACGGCGACGCGACGATGCCAGGATTCCAGTCCCAGTCGATCGCTCCGCTAATCGGCGCTTGCTCCATTACTCCAAAGAGCCGCGCCACCCACGACCATTCAGCGCCCGTCGCGAGCCCTCCCTTGCCATAGTCGTTCTTCCCGAGCATGCCATACCCGATCGGGAGCGCACCATGCGCCGAGTGGTAATTCTGGCATCCTAACGCGATCTGCTTCGAGTTGTTGACGCACTGCGATCGCCGGGCTGCTTCCCGCGCCGCTTGCACAGCCGGCAGCAAAAGCGCCACCAGCACGCCAATGATGGCAATGACCACAAGCAACTCAACCAGCGTGAATCCATGACGCTGGAGATGGTTCGCTCTTCGTTGTTCGGTGAAAACTGACATCGATAGTGCCCTGATCCTGAAAAACGACGCCTACTTCCTGACGGGAGCCGAAACTCCTCCATACGCACTCAGCCGTCCCTCGCTTCGGCGCACCAGCCAGGATCGGAGTCGGTTGGGCGCTGCCCCCTGACAACCCGCCCAACCTCTCCCGATCTGCTGCATTCGCCCCGCGCGGGCTGGCAAAATATTGGATAACGTATTGCTTTTTGCGACATCTGCAGAGGATCCATCTCATGCGCTGAACCTGATGCCCCAAGGCTATTCAGCGACGAATCATCGAGCTGCACAAAGGGAAAAGTGCGGCGAAATGCTTCGTTCCTTGCCCTTTGCGGAGCCTGTTGACGCTGCTTGCACCCGCCGCCGGCGTGCATTAACGTTAACTCTACTGTCGCCCAGCGCAACGCCACAATATTTTTTTGCGACTGGGTCTTTTCGTTTTTCTGACTTCCGCACGTGCGGTTCGCCGTAGGAACAACGCGAGATGGATGCTTCGACTCCCCACGTCGCCCTCATTATTGAGACCTCGATGGCTTATGGTCGGGGGCTACTCAAGGGAATTTCGCAGTACGTCACGGAGCATGGCTACTGGTCGACGTACATCGATCAGCGCAGCCTCAACGATCCGCCGCCTGGATGGCTCCAAGACTGGAATGGGCATGGCGTCATCATGCGCGCACAGACCCGGCGGATGGCGCAGATCGTCGCTGATCTGAAAGTCCCCGCGATCGATACGTTGCACCAGTACAGCGGCTTAGACGTTCCGATCGTCATCCCCGATCACCGCGCCATCGCCGTCATGGCGGCGCAACATCTACTCGAACGACACTTCAGGCATTTCGCATTCGTCGGCGTCGAGCGATCGTACTGGTCGAAGGCGCGACGCGACGGGTTCGTCGACGCGCTGCGTGCGGCGGGCCATCCCTGTCACGTCTACTCCCCGCTGTCGCGGCGTCGCTTTACGGAGAGTTGGGAAGGCGGTCAGCAAGATCTCACCGAGTGGATCGCCGATCTACCTAAGCCGCTTGGCATCTTCACGGCTCACGACCTGCGGGCGCTGTGCGTCCTCGACGCCTGTCGCCGCGGGGCGCTCAACGTGCCCGAGCAAGTTTCCGTCGTCGGCGTCGACAATGATGAGCCGCTCTGCATGCACGGCGATCCGCCCCTTTCCAGCGTTATTCTCGATCATGAGTTGATGGGCTATCGGGCGGCAGAGCTCCTCGACCGCATGATGAAGGGGAAGAAATACTCCAAAAAGCCGATCATGATTCAACCTCGAGGCGTTATCGCCAGACGCTCGACGGACGTCGTAGCGATTGATGACGCGCTAACCGCGAAAGCAGTCCGTTTCATCAAACAGCATGCGTGCGAGGGTGTCGACGTCGCCGACGTGGCGCGGCATTGCGGTATTTCTCGCCGGACGATGGAGCGGACGTTCGCTCACTTTTTAGGGATGTCGCCGCACGATCAGATCGTGAGGACCAAAGTCGCACGTGCCAAGCAGCTGTTAGCGGAAACAGACTACGCTCTGGATACTGTAGCAGCAAAAAGCGGGCTTTCGCATGCCGCATACTTGAACGTGCTTTTCAAACGCGAGGTAGGTCAAACGCCTGGAGAGTTCCGCAAGCAAATGACCGTCGCGAGCGGGTGATGACTCACGCTCGAAGTTGTCGCATGCAGTCGTTTTCGCGGTGTCTGCAGAATTGCGCTTTGCGCCGGTGGAGCCAGAACGCAACTCAAGCGTGCGAAGACGCGAACCAAGCTCCGCATGTCCTACCGCGTCGTGTTTAACTTTAACGTCCTTCGCGCGTGAGTATTACTACTGCGTCGCAATTACTCGGCATTGGGTGGTGCCGACGTCGAGCGTCAGCCATTCCTTCGGAAATCCACCGAAGCGGTCTCCAGAGTTCGCTGGCTTTTGCAGCCCGGCCAGGAATAGCCAGCGGTCGGCCATATTGCGAGTGTCGACCATGTAGGCATCGTAAGCGACGGCAGGCTCTCCGCTCGCTGCCGGATCTTGGATGTCGCTCCGTGGTTTCACGCGGAAGAAGCCACGCTTCAGTGGTACGGATGTGCTCGGGGCGCTAACACTCGTCGGCGGTTTCAGATACTCGCTGTCGAGGCCGGCGACGTCTTGGAACATTAGGAACGACAATTCATTTCTGCCGTTCTTCGTTAGCGCAATCGGTCGCGTTTGCCGATCTCCGTTTTTGTCGAGCCAAGATTCGGCTCCTATGTAAACCGCCGCATGCTTTTCGCCGTTGGCGATACCGCGGCTCCCGTCAAAAATTGGCTCGTCCGTGTAGTACCTAATTACGTCCCCGAACTGGGGAGTCTCGACTTCGACGAAATGCTGCATGTGATGTCGGAACTCTACCGGGCCCATGAATCTAGGTTCACTCCACTCGGCGGGTTTCAGCAGCCGACTCTGCGCGTAACGCGATTGCGAATCGGCAATCGCAGCGATGGCGTGATACCAGCAATTTGGGCCATACGCATTCTCGCCAAGGCCTCCTTTGCGCGACTGAGCGCCTATGAACTGCAAGTAGGCCGCTCCTGAGTGGGGAGAGAGCAGCGTTAGCGGCGACGTGCGCAGTGGATTTTCGGCGATGAGGACGTCCCGCGGCGAGTCGACGCGTTTCGGGTGACCCCAAGTGTAGTACTTAATTTCTCGTATCGCGGCGTCGCGAACTGGCGCCGGGAGTTCGGCCCATTCGCTTGTTTTGATGATCAATATCGGCGTTTCTTCGCCCTCCTGTCGGTACTTGTCGAAGAGCGGGCAGTCGCACTGAGAGGGGTCGTCAATACAAAGATCGACTTTGTATCCTTCGTAGAGCCCTGCTTCGATACGCTGCACAATTTCTTGTTCGACGCGAGCGTCATCAAAATATGGCGAGTCGATCAGCAGCGTCGTTCTCAGCTCCAACTCCTCCGCGACCGTGGGCGTGGCAAGCAATAGCAGGACGAACGTAAGAAGATGGCTGCAGCGTCTCATAGCGACTCCCTCAAGGTACCAACGAAGATAAAGCCAGAATCAATATGGCGTATCTCCGGGCGGGAGTTTTACCGTACTGCGGTTTCTTCGCCAAACGAAAATCACTAAGAAGGCGCGGGAAAGAGCGGTCGGAACGCTCTTTTTGCAGAAAAGCCGCAACGACACCGCGGACGGGGCGCGTTCGTGGCGAAGTTCTTGCTGTTTTATGCGTTCAATTTGGCTGCGACTCTAGGGGCTCGCTTCAGTCTTCTCCTGCTGTTGCGACGCCGTTCCCGGGGGCGACGAGATTTTGTCGGGGAACGTGACCTTTTTCTCCTCAGCGCAGCCCAGGCACCCGATCGTGACGAACAGCAGCGACAGAATCGTGAGCATGCGGACCATGGCGTGACCTTCGAGGGAACTAGTACGGGTAATTGACCGCGAGCGTGGGCTACAGGGCGTCGGAACTCACCGCCTCTTCGCCGCGGATCGTGGAGAGCGAAAGGTACAGCGTCTTGTCGATGTTCTTGTTGAGCGGATGAACCGAGCCGTCGGCGAAGCAGAAGAGGACGACGTCGCCGGAGTGGACGGAGCCGTAGTACCAGCGTTTCGTGAGATAGTTGCCGCCCTGCGCGAGATTCTGTTCAAACGCCAAGTCGAGACCTTTTTCCGTGGGCATCGTCCCCCAACCAGCCCAAGCGTAGCCTTGGGTGAAGCCGTCGAATTTGCCCGCAACATTGTCATCCGGAATGGATGTGCCGATGGTGCCAGGCGCTTCGCCAAACATCATGGTTTGCGACATGCCGTCGAGAACTTGTCCAACGCGAATTTTCGAGCGGATGCCGAAGAGGCCGATTAGCTCATCATCGACCACGCGCGAAATACCGTTCATTTGATAGGTGAGACCAGGGCCAACTTGCCCGTAAACGCCCGCATTGCCTAAGTAGTGGGTGATGCCGATGTTGAATTCGGGTTCAAATCCCTCGGAGCTGAACTTAAGAGCGCCGCCGCCCAGGAAGCCCCAGACCTTGCTGATGCGTCGGGTTTGCGGCGGTTCGCTCCCAACGCTCGGGCACAGGAGTGTGGAGAGGTTCGCGTGGGAGGCCTCCCACGCGACCGTCTTGGCAAGATCGTAATAGGGCTTGTCGTACGTTTGGATGCCAACCTTGACGTTGGAATCAAACATGGTGAAAACGGTTTGTGCTTCCATGTAGGGAAGCAGCATTGTCAACACGCCCGTGTGCTGGTGATTTCGTCCCTGACTGTCAGGCGTCGCTTTCGGATCGGAATAGTCAAAACCAGCCAGGTAGCAAGGAAACCGCTTGTTCGCCGATTCGTAGTTGAGCGCAGCGAATCCAGTCTGCCGCAAATTACTCGTGCAACTGCTCCGCCGCGCCGCTTCGCGCGCCGCTTGAACGGCTGGGAGTAGTAGGGCGACCAGCACGCCGATGATGGCGATCACCACCAACAATTCGACGAGCGTGAAGCCGCGGAAGCCGCGGCGGATCGAAACGGCGGACGTCGATGCCAACGGCATGCTGACCTCAAAGGGTTTGAACGCAAAAGCTCGGCGCCGTCTCGCATCCGCCGAGCGGACGACGCTGTCGGCGCCCTGCGTGTTTGCACGGGCGGCGATGTGCTTCAAGCTAGTAGTCAAAGGGCTGGAAATCAAGCGAGCGTCCCCTTCGCGCGGAGTTCGGCGGCCATCGCCTTGTCTATCTTTCCCAGGTTGCGGTAGACGCCGGCGAGCGCCTGATGGGCATCGGTGAAACGGGGCGCCTGCTTGACGCACAACTCTAGCGCCTCGACCGCTCCGGCGTCGTCGCCGAGCGCCGTTAAGGCTTGCCCGATCGTCAGGTGAACGCGCGGAAAGTGGTGCACCAATTCGGCCGCAATGAGCGCGTCGTCTAGCGCCGCTTGCGGGTTGCCGAGTTCGAGCTTCGCCCGGCCCATTCCTGCGTAGGCGACCGGGCTGTCGGGATCGATCGATAGCGCTTTTTCAAACGCAGCAATCGCTCGTTCGAACCGCTTCGTGGAGAGATAAACCTCGCCGAGTTTGATGTGAAGACCGGGCAAACGCGGCTCGGCGGCAGCGACAATATCTAGATGCCGCAATGCTGCCTCCGCATTCCCCTCCGCAAACTCAAGCGTTCCCAGCATCATGTGGAGCCGCGGTTCGTTCGGCGCGGCCGCGAGCAGCCCTTCGATGGCGGCGCGCGCCGCCGCGCGATCGTCGACGCCAAGATAGCACGATGCGGCCAGCAGTCGCGTCGGCCCGGCGTCGCGGACGCTCGCATCGAGCCCGTCGAGCACCTTGATCGCGCGGGCGAAGTCCCGCGAATCGGCGAGCGACTGGGCAAGATTAAACTGGTTGCAAGCGATCGTGTCGCGGATCGTCTTCTGCACGTCGTCGCTGGGGGCGTCGACGTAACCTAAGGCCGCGAGTTGGGCGAGGACGGTTTGGTTTTCGACCGGATCAATCCGCAAGTCTGGCGGATGGAGGCCAGCGTCGCCTTCGACTTCCTCCCACGATTCGATCCGCTCGCGCGGCGTCTGGTTTTCCAGCACCTCGGCGAGGACGCGGCCCGGCATATCATACGCGGCCGGCAAGCCGAGCAGATGGAGCACCGTCGGCGTCACGTCGAGGATGCTCGCCCCGTACAGCCGTGAGCCGCGGCGAATGCCGGGGCCTTGGGCCGCGAGGATGCCGAACGGACGATGCCAGTCGGTAGGGCCCGATTTGCCTTCGCGCGGATCGGGGCGGAGATGGTCGTTAAAGTAGCCATGATCCGACATCAGGATGACGGCCGTCTCCTCGCCGGCGAGCGTCAGCAGCGTCTGCAGCATCATGTCGTGGAAGCGATAGATGCCCGTCATGCAGTGGCGATAGGCCTCGAACTCAGCGTCGCTCACCTGCTCCATCTGCGGCGGGTGGCAGTGCATGAACTCATGCCCGAAGCGATCGATCCCCTCGTAATACACCGCGGTGAAGTCCCACTCGGTCGAGGTCATCAAGTGGGTGGCGACAGCGTGGATCGTCGCCGTCTGAGCGAGCATATGCTGCAGCTTGCCGAGGCGATGCTCAGGCTGATTGAGCAACTGCGCAGCTCTCGGGACGAACGGCAGCAGCGCCGTGGCGTCGATCTCGCCGGGGAGCACGCGGAACGCCGCCAATTGTTCCGTCAATTCGGGCGGATGGATCGCGTGCAGGGCGACCGGCGACGGAACTTCGTCGGCGACGGTGAACTGCTCGAACTGATTCGACGCCATCACGCCGGCGATTGGCTCGGCCGGATGCGAGGCGTACCAACCGACGACGTTCGACCGGAGGCCGCTCTGTGTGAGGATGTTCCAGAGGGCTTTGCATTTACGGCTGGTGCTGGCCGCGGGGCGCACGCCGCTGCCGTCGGGCGTAGGCTCGGTGAAGCCGTGGACGCCGTGTTGATCGGGACGTTTGCCCGTGGCGATGGTGTTCCACAGCATCGGCGAGAGGATCGGCCGTGTCGTCGCGAGGTTGCCCCAGGCGCCGGTCCCGAGGAGCGACGCCGTGGTCGGCATCAATCCTTGCTCGATGAGCGGGTGGATCATCTGCCAATCGGCCGCATCCCACCCGACGAGCAACACGCGCCGCGGTCCGCCGGGAGATCGAACTGGTTCGATCGGCTTCACGACGACTTTCGGCGTCCGTGGCGCCGCCGCAGAATTTCGAGCCCCCCTGCCCCGGCCGCCAGCAGGCCGAGAGCGCCCGGTTCAGGAACGGCCGCAACCGTTGTCGCGGCTGCGACGCCGTTGCCGAAGGCCGATTTCCAATCTTCGAGATCGGCCGCGTCGTAGGTGTCGCCAAAGCTGCGCTGCCAGACGAGGAAGTCGGCGCCATTGACGACGCCGTCGACGTTGAAGTCGCCCAGGCCGCCGGCCCCGGTCATGATCGGAACGTCGGCTTGGTTTTCCCAAGCCCAGTCGTGAATGACGAACGTCCCGGCCGCTTGGTTGACGCTGACGCGGATCCACGAGTAATGCAATTCCGAGCCGATCGGAAAGGCGAAGCCAAGGTACTTATTCACGGCGTTGTTGAATTGCGCCGAAGGGTTCTTCGCGCCGTACGCCATCGAGAATGCGAACCCGCCCAGGGACGATTGATCGATCGTGACGCCGGCATTGAGAGCCGAGGCGTAGTTCAAGCCGTTTGCTGCGAAACCAGCGACGGCCCCAGGAGCGAACGAAACGGTCCCGCCTTGGTAGTTGCCCTGCGTGAAGACGTAGTTCTTGAGCACGATGTCGACGTTATTATCGCCGTCGATTTTGAGCGTCTGATAGTTGAACTGCGAAATCGAAATGTTTTGGATGCCGGAGTAGACGACCGCGCCGTCGGCGTCAGTGGCTGAACCTGTTGCGGCAACAGTCGCCGCCAACGCATAGCCAGCGCGACGGCTCAGCGCTGCCGCGGAACTTGAAGCGTGTTCAACGCTCATGGGATGATCGACTCCATGTCAGAAATCGCCGGTTGCCGACCGCAGCGGTCGGCAACCAGCGTCAATTGCGAAGCACAAACGACACCTCGTCGTGCAGGGATGCACTGACGAAGCGAACGAACGGCAACGACGGACTGCCTTAAGCAGCCGCCTTCTGCCGACGGATGGCCGCGATGCCCGCGGCGCCGCAGGCCAACAGGCCGAGCGTGGCGGGTTCGGGAACCAGGCCCGCGCCAGCGGCGATGCCGACGCCAGCGGTGCTCTCGTAGGCCCAGTCCTTCACAACGAACGTCTTGGCAGCGTTGTTGACGTCGACGCGCACCCAGCCGTAGTAGGTGTTCGGACCCGAGGGGAAGCTCAAACCCAAAAACGCGTTGGTGACGTTGTTGAACTGAGCATTCGGATTAACAGCGCCGTACGCCATCGAGCCAAAAAATGACGGGCCCAACGTGCCGCTGTTGATCGGGCTGCCCGCGGTCAATGCCGAGGCGTAGCTAATGCCGCTGGTGAACCCGACGAGTTTGCCGGGAGCAAAAGAAACGGTCGCGCCTTGGTAAGAACCGCCGCCGAAGACGTAGTTCTTCAACAGCAGGTCGTTGAAGCCGTCGCCGTCCAGATTGATCGTCTGGGAATTGCCAGAGTTGATGCTGATGTTCTGCGGGCCCGAGTAAATGACGGCAGCATCGGCATCGGTCGCGCCGACGGCAGCAGCGCCGGCAGCTAGGGCGTACGCCGCCCGGCGCTTCAGCACCGACGGCGCTAAAGAGGAAGCAGCTTGATCTACTTGCATGAGCGTTACTCCACACGAATCAATGGTGCGAACTCAACACGCCCACTCGCCAATCTCAGCCGCCTCCAGCGAAGATGGGAACTCCGAAATCTGTTCGGAGTCACGGGCGAGTATAGGCGGAGCGGCGGTTGTGTTCAAGAAAACGACGCCGGTTTGACGTTCAGGCAGCGACGCCCTGCGGCAGACCGCAATCGAGCGACCAAGCCCAAGCCGGCAAAGGCGGCGGCCATCAGCAGCGCTCCGCTGGGTTCGGGCACTGCGGCCGCAGCGGTCGCAGTGGCAGAAGTCGCCCCGAAATTCTCGCGCCAGACGGCGAGGTCATCCGCGTCGTAACTGTTCCCGAACCCGCGCTGCCACACGAGAAAGTCGGCCCCATCGACGTCGCCGTCGAGATCGAAATCGCCCGGCAAGGTCGTCACGGGCATGTGGGTGACGCTAATCGCCAACTCGTAGAACTGCAGATTGCTGGCGTCCCCTGCTACACGGACGAAGTAATCGGCGGCCGTTGGTAGCTCGACGTCGGTCAGCAACTCGGCGATACCGATCGGCTGAGGAGCCGCCGACGCCAGGAGCGTGGCGACGCCGTTGATGAGGCCGTACAGTTCCAGGCTGAGGTTGCTTGCCTGGGCGGCGTTCGTCGTCGTGTAATTGTCGTTCGTACCGCCAATCCGCTCGTTGTAGCTCGCTCCGCGCGGCGTCAGCGTGAGGTCGACGCTCGACGGGGCGGTGACAGTGAAAGCGAAGTAGTCGAGGTCATTTGCGTTAGCGATGCTGACGAAATTGGTCTCGTCTGCCAGAACGAGCGTCCCCGTTGCGGCGTCGGCGCCGAGCGTTAGCGTCACGCCATCCGCAATGACGCCGAGCGACGTCGCTTGAGCGATCGAACCGTTGCCGCCCGCCCCGGCAAGCCGCTCGTACTTGTCGCCGTAGAGCCACTGAACGCCGCGAATGTCGTCTAGTTGCGGCCCATCGAACGAGTTGTTCGAAAAGCCTTCCATCAGGAAGGCGGCGCTGTTCGAGTCGACGTGCCCCAGCCCGAACGAGTGGCCGATCTCGTGCATCAGCGTGTTTCGCATCGCACGATAGTTGTTCGCCGTATTGCCAAAATAGGGGCTATCGCCCGTATCGACAGTGAGATCGGCGTTGGGGATGAATCCCGTCATCGCGTTGGTGCCGCCGACGCCGTCGATGAACTTGCCAGCGAGTCGCACATCGCCGCGGATGCCGAGGGCGCCGGCAAAGTTGCCATGCGTTGCTCCGTCGTCGGTCGCTTCAAACGCAAACGTTAGCCCGCTGAGGTCGGTCCAGCGGGTAAACGATTGCGAGACTTGCCCAAACCAGGGGCGCAGCGTGAGGTCAGATCCGCCGCCGGAGTAGTTGAACCGGCCGTCGAGAAACGCCACCAGGTTGCTGACGCCGCCGCTAGAAAGCGGCGTGCCGTCGGGGGCGATGCTCCAGGTGAGCGTGACGGGGAATCCTACGGCCGCGGTTGGCGACGAACTGGCGGTCGAAGCCCAGCGCCCGTTGGAGTAAAAGGCCGCCGCATCGCCGGCGCTGATCAGCACGGCGGCGGTGACGCCGAGAAGTACATTGAGAGGCAGACGCATCGTCGGGCAGAGTTCAGCTAGAGAGTTCGCCTCCGCCCAGCCTAATCGTTGGAAGGCGACTCTGCACGGCTACGGCGACGCGATTTCGGCTCTCCGTGACCGCACGGACCCTGAAATCTACAGGTAAATGGCGCCGAACATCGCCAAGCGAGACTCGCAATGCTAGAATCTGCCCGCTCGACGCCCCGCACCCGCGGCGTCGCCTGGAACGCTTCTCCGCACGCCACTCGCCGCCATTTTCGCCCGAGCCGCCGATTATGCCCATCGACTCCTACGCCAAAGACGACATCTTGACGATTCGTATTCACGACGAGCGTCTGATCGATCCCGAGCAGTTAAAGCGACTGTTCGATGACATCTACACCGTCATCGGCAAGAGCGAAGAAACGCAGGTTGTCGTCGATTTCAAGGCAGTGAAGTTCATGGCCTCGGCGATGCTCGGCAAGCTGGTCGCCATGAAGAAGAAGTGCGACGAGTTCAAGGCGAAGCTGAAGCTCTGCAGCGTGGCGCCGGAGATCTTGGAAGTCTTTAAGATCACCAAGCTGAACAAGGTCTTTGACATCCAGTCCGACGAGGCGACGGCCCGTAAGTCGTTCTCAAAGCGGGGCTTCTTCGGCTAACTCGTTGTGTTGGGCTAAACGCACAGCGAGCGGACGATTGCGACATTCCTGGGCTACAGCTGCCTACGAGATCGTCATCTTCTGACGTACGGGCGTTGGCCAACCGCCGCTAAGTCCCGATCTAAACGACATTTGCAGCTGGGCTCGTAGACCGGCGCAGCAGTTGCTGCACGGGACCATTGGCATGCCGTAGGCGGCATCACCACCTGGGTCACGGTGAACATGAGCGCAACCTTCTTCGGCGGTTTTCGCGCCGCCCTAGCCTTCCAACCGCGGCGGTTTCCGGGGCACTCGGCCGTTCTAATCCTCGCGTTTGCCGGCCAATCTGCCCTTGGTGCGGAGCCTTTGCTGGTGCAGCACGATCTCACGCAGCCGGCGACGCTGATGCGCACCATCCCTGCTGCAACCGTGAAGTCGCGGCTATTTGTCGGCACATCGCTAGAAACACCCGCCCGTGACGAAACGGCGTGGACTTCCACGACCCAAGCGGCCCGCGTGACCGCTGCTTCGCCCCGTCCGCACGCATTCCACAGCACTCCTGCGGCCAAGGGGGAGGTGCTCGGCCGCCTCCCGCTCGCCGTTTCGACCCGCTCGCAATGGGCGCCGACGAGTTCGCACTCACTAACAAGCACGTCGGCCAAACCCGCGGCGCCATCTGCTGCCCATTTGCAATCGCTCCACCAGCCTGCCGAGCAGTCCGCAGCGAACTACGCTCCATCGCACCGTTCGACGAACGGGTTTGCCCGCGCCATGCCGGCCCTCCTCGGGACAACTGCTCATGCAACCGGCGATGCTGACCGTTCAGTCTTCGTCTCGCAAGCAACGCTCAATCCCGCCTCTTTCTCGGCCGCCGGCGGCGCCACGCCGTTTACTGCGGAGGTGTCGCAACAGCCCTGGTCGCCCGCGCCGACTCGCTGATTTCTTGCCTCTCAGAAATAGCGCAGACTCTATTCGGCCAATAATGGTATCCTCACGGTCGCCGGCGGACGTTGCGCGCCGAACGCGCACCGTCTGCGCGGATGATGGGCCTCTCAGCAGCAGCCGGTTCTGCGAACGCGAAGAATCCACACTTCGCGCCGCGGCGCATAAGTTGCTCCCACGCTGCTGGTTGGCCTGTGCCGACTGCCCGCCGCCCACGCCTTGCCGCTGCTGTACAGAAGACAGACGCTTGCCATGACTCCAGACGGAACTCTCGCCGCCCGCTCACGCCACGCCAGCCAATCCGGCGGCGCCGAAGCCTCGGCGGTCGGTTTCGATGCCTACGACGTCGGCGACTTCTACGACGAGATGTTCGACGCCGAGCGGAAGCCCCGCGCTCATTACCGGGCGCTGTACGACCGCTTCTGGCAGCTTCGCACCGACGAACTCGAACGTCGCCAAATGGCGGCCGAACGCTCGATGCGCCGGCTCGGCATCACCTTCAGCGTCTATGGCGATCAAGAGGGCTCGGAGCGGATCATTCCGTTCGACATCTGCCCGCGGATCATTCCCGAAGCGGAATGGAAGTTCCTCGAGCGCGGGCTGAAGCAGCGGATCATCGCGCTCAACAAGTTCATCGACGATATCTACCACAAGCAGTCGATCGTCCGCGACGGCGTGATCCCCGAGTTCGTGGTTCGCAGCTGCGCCACGCTGCGGCAACAGTGCATGGGCCTCGACCCGCCGATGGGCATCTGGTGCCACATCACCGGTGTCGACTTGGTCCGCGATCGCGAAGGGCAGTTTTTCGTTCTTGAGGACAACCTCCGCTGTCCTTCGGGCGTCTCGTACGTTCTGCAAAATCGGCAGCTGATCAAGCAGACGTTTCCGCAGATTTTCGAGCAGGCCCATGTGCTGCCGGTCGACGACTACTGCAGTCGCCTGCTCGATGCGCTCCAGGCGCAGATGCAGCACCGCGTCCGTCAGCCGCACGTGGTGCTGCTGACGCCCGGGTCGTTCAACTCGGCGTACTTCGAACACTCGTACCTTGCCCAGCAGATGGGCATCCCGCTTGTCGAAGGACGCGACCTCGTCGTCCATGACAGCTACGTCTACATGCGGACGACCCGCGGCTTCGAGCGGGTCGACGTTATTTATCGTCGCATCGACGACGACTTCCTCGATCCGCAAGCGTTCCGCGCGGATTCGATGCTCGGCGTTCCAGGTCTGATGCAAGCCTACCGCGAAGGGCACGTCGCCTTGGCGAACGCCCCTGGCGCCGGCATCGCCGACGATAAGGTGGTTTACGCCTACGTTCCGGAGATCATCCGCTACTACCTCGATGAAGAGCCGATCCTGCCGAACGTCGAAACATTCGTCTGCTGGGACGAAACGCAGCGCAATCACGTGCTCGCCAACCTCGACAAGATGGTGGTGAAGCCGGCCAACGAGTCGGGCGGTTACGGCATGCTCATCGGCCCGCGCTCGACGAAAGAAGAGCAAGCCACCTTCGCCGAATTGATCAAAGCGAAGCCGCGCAACTACATCGCTCAGCCGACGCTCAACCTCTCCCGCGTGCCGGTGCTCACCGAGAACGGCATGGAGGGGCGCCACGTCGACCTGCGGCCGTTCGTCATCTACGGCAAAGAGATTTACGTCCTGCCGGGCGGGCTCACTCGCGTGGCACTCCGCAAGGGTTCGCTCGTCGTCAATTCGTCGCAAGGCGGCGGCAGCAAGGATACATGGGTGATGAGCGATCGCCCGGCGCCTGCTCCCGTTCCTGCCTCCGTGACCGCCGTCTCTTAGTCCGCCTCGAAAACAAACCGCTTCGAACCCCATGCTCAGCCGCGTCGCCGAATCGATCTATTGGATGAGCCGCTACATGGAGCGGGCCGAGAATGTCGCGCGCTTCATCGCGGTCAATCTGAATCTGAACCTCGACATGCCGGGCGCCGGCGAACAGCAGTGGCTGCCGCTGGTGATCACCACCGGCGACCACGAAGCATTTGCCAAGCAATACAAAACGGCGACCAAGCAAAACGTCATTCGGTTCCTGACGTTCGATCGTGAGAACCCCAACTCGATCATGTCGTGCGTCCGCTCGGCCCGCGAGAACGCCCGCGCCGTCCGCGAAAGCATCTCGTCGGAAATGTGGGAGCACATCAACCGCTTCTACCTGATGCTGCGGGAGAGTGGCGCCGAATCGGCGGCGTTCGAGGAATCGTACGATTTCTTCGATCAGATCCGCTTCTCCGGCCAGCAGTTCATGGGGATCACCGACGCGACAATGACCCACGGCGAGGGGTGGCACTTCTGCCGGCTCGCGCGGCTCATCGAGCGGGCCGACAAAACGTCGCGGATCCTCGACGTGAAATACTTCATCCTCTTGCCGAGCCCCGCCGACGTCGGGACGCCGTTTGACGACATCCAGTGGTCGGCGCTCCTCCGCTCCGCGAGTGCGCTCGAAATGTACCGCCAGCGGCATGGGCGACTCGAACCGGCTTCAGTCGTGCAGTTCCTGGTGCTCGATCGCGAGTTCCCGCGGGCGGTGCTTTACTGCCTGACCAAGGCGAACGAATCGCTACATGCGATCTCCGGTTCGGCGATCGGCGGCTTCGTCAACAAGCCGGAGCAGCAACTCGGCCAACTACGGGCGGAACTCGCCTACACGTCGTCGCAGCAAATTATCGAGCGCGGCCTCCACGAGTTCGTCGACGATTTGCAGAAGCGGCTCAACTCGGTTGGCGAGGGGATTTCCGATACATTCTTCGCGATGCGGACGATCGACGTGGCGATCCAACGGCAATCGCCGGTCACGCAATCGCAGTTCCAGTTGGCGACGTAGCAACGCGGCCTCCACGATTAGCACTCATTGAGTGAGATCGCTGGCTCACGAGGAGTCGGCGTGCGGCGGGGAACACTCGCTGCAACCAGGACGAGGAAGGAGACCTCTAGGCGGCTCAAGTTTCGGCAGTAGCGTCCCCGCGCGGCGGAGGCGATTCATACCCCGTACTACAAGGCAGCCCAGGTCATGGAATTGGAAATCTGGCACTCGACCAGGTACGAATTTTCGGAAGCGGTCTTCTTGGAGCCGCATGTGCTGCGGTTCCAGCCGCGAAGCGACGGGGCACAACTTCTGCAAGAGTTCTCGCTCGACATTGATCCGCAACCGGCGGGGATGTCGTCGGGCCTCGACTCGGCGGGGAACACGGTGACCCATCTCTGGTTCGACGGCGTTCATCGCTCGTTGACCATCACTTGCCGCGCGTCGGTTGAAACGTTGCGAGAAAATCCATTCGACTTCCTTCCCGATCATTGCCGCTCGCGGCTGCCGGTCTTCTACGCGGCAGAGTCGGACGCGCTGCGGCCGTATCTGCATCGCAACCCGCACGGACTCGGCGAGCCTTACCAAATCGCGATCTTCGCCTCGCGGATCCGCGATGCGGCGCGGGGCGAGTTGGTGCCGCTGCTCACCTCGCTCAACAACACCATCTTCGAACGCTTCGAGCGCGTCACCCGGCAAGAGCCGGGCGTCTGGTCTCCGGAGCGGACGTGGCGCGAGAAGCGCGGGGCTTGCCGCGATCTGGCGGCGCTCTTCGTCGACGTCTGCCGCTCGCTCGGCATCGCGGCGCGGTTCGTCAGCGGGTACGAGGAATCGGAACTCTATCGCGACGGGGGCGAACTGCACGCTTGGGCGGAAGCCTATATCCCTGGGGCCGGGTGGCGAGGGTACGATCCTTCGCGCGGGTTGGCGGTGGCCCAGAGTCATGTTGCCGTGGCTGCTGCGGCGACCGCTGCCGGGGCGGCGCCGGTGGTGGGCACCTACCGCGGCTCGGGCGTGACGGCTGAATTGGAAACGGAAGTCCGCGTTGAGCGGCGGGCGGAAGTCCTCGCGTAGCCCACCGCTTACTGGTACTTCCACAATCCCATCGCGGGGTCGCGGACGAAGAACACGCGCTCGCCGTCGGCCGTGTTATTCCAGCCGTCGGCGAGCTTCGTCACATCGTACCGCTGCGAGTATTCCGCCAGGTCACCGTACTCGTAGCAGGCTGCTTCGACCTCCGCCTTCGATAGCCCGCCGGGGCAATACGTCACGCGGAACCGCTTCTCGCTCGAACCGTGGATGAGATGCGCCGCCGCCGAGAGGTTGTCGCGCAGCTCGGCGTTCGCTTCGACCGCCGCCAGCACCTCGGGCGTCGTCATGTAGCCGTACTTGCGAATGAGGCGATCGATCTCGTGGTCTTCGCCGAACATCCGCACGCCGGGCGCCAAGATGATCAGCTCGCCGCCGTCGGCCATCGCCATCCGCGTGCGATAGATCGCCTTGTTGCCGAGCCACGTGCTGGGGAACTTTTCAGGGTCGAGGTAGACGACGCACTTTTGGAACGGCTCGGGCACGACGGTTACGTTCACCGCGAACGCCAAGTCGCACGCCCGCCAAAAACATTCGGGATCGTCGCCGACGAACAGCCCCCGCATCACCGACTTGCCGGCCGCGTTCGGCCCGATGACCGTCTGGATGTAAACGACGGGCAGGTCGCGGCAAAAATGCTCCTCGGCGTAGTTGAGGATCCGCCGCAACGGCGTGTCGCCGCGGCCCATCATCCGCTCCATGCCGTAGACGGCGCCAATGTAATGGCTCTCGTTGATTCCCTTCACGCCGCCGGCGCCGACGAACAGGTTTTTATTGTAGTTGGCCATGCCGATCACCTCGTGCGGCACCACCTGCCCGATCGACAGAATGAGATCGTGACCGCCGCGCGAGATGAGGCGATTGAGCTGCGCCGGCCACGGCTCGCTGTAGATTCCCTCGGTCGCCTGCGCGACGAACTCCGCCGGCACGTCGCCGACCGTCTCGACGTCGGTCCGCCAGTTGTGGTAGCGGAAGAGCTCGGCCGGAATTGTGGGGAACATCTTCATGCGATGCTTCTCCGACATTTCCTCGTGCGTGCCGAGCGCGGGGAGGACGTCGACGAGCCGCTCGCCGTAGTAGTCGTGAGCGATGCACGACAGCTCGCCGGCGCGGCTGGCAAACCGCGAGTAGTCGGGAGGCACGAGCAGCACCCGCTGCCGCACGCCGAGCCGGTCGAAGACTTCGCGCAGCGCCGCGCGGCACTCGTCGAGCGAGATTTCGGTGGTGGGCGATCCGAGGGCGAGGTAGAGCGACATGCGGCGATCCGGCGAATGACGAGCGGCGGTGAAACTCTTTAGTTTAGCGGAATGGGGTGGGGGCGGAATGTGGTGAAGTGAGCTGTGTGCGATTGAAAATGCGGAGAGTTGACCGCGGATCGCGCGAATTTGCGCGGATGGGGAATGATTGAGGAACCGGATTTCTCCTCGCGCTTCCCCCTAATCTATTGGCGCTAATTCGCGTCATTCGCGGGCCTCTCTAGCTGGCGGTCGATTTGTTCGTCATGTCGCATTGCTGTCGCTTTGTGTCGCGTTTTTCATTTTTGGCGACACTAAGCGAAAGTCGTTGCGACGGTTGAAGTTGCAGGCGGGGAATTGAGGCGACATGTGGGGAGACAGGCGACGCGAGGCAGTCGTCGAACTTGCGGCCGGCGTCGCATTGTGTCGTCGACTGCTTTTTGTCGCGTCATCGCGTTTTGGGCGACACAATTCGGAACGAGTTGTCGGGATTGGAGTTGCATTGTGGCGGCGAGTGGCACTCGGCAAACGGCTTCGCGGCATCTCGCGGCGTTAGCGCAGTTCGTGGACATACCTCCACCGTAGTGGAAGAAGCGGCCGAATCCTAGCCGCCACTTTCGGCCACCCCGCGGCGGAGGGGGAAGGAAGATTTGAAGGGGGGCATGCTGTCGCGCGAGAGCAGCGGCATGACGACCTTCGTTGGCGCCGGCTCGATCGTCACGTCGATGTCGAACGGGCCTGGCTGATAAACGACGCGCCACCGAGCGTAGTAACTCAGCTCCCATTCGTGCCGATTGCACCGTCCTGACAATTCGCAGCAAGCTGTTGCGGCTGGCGTGTCGTGCATGTACTCGGCAGACTCGAGGAACTCATCGTAGAACTCCGGATCTACGAGAAAGACAGGCACGCTGATATCCCCGGCGTCGTGACAGCTAACGACCACTTGCTGTCCAAGACCCGCGATGCACAACTCGGCAATGAAGAGCATGTCTCGCAAAATTCACCCTGCTGCAGTTCATGGAAGCGGCAGGCAGTGTGCATCGCGGACGACTCACTCGCAACTCCCACAAATAGGGTGTTAATAATGTATAGCCACCAGCCTGTCGATTTCGTCGACGTGGCGTGACGCGATCTGCAGCCAGTCGGAGGTATGTCGAGCGTTTTTTGCGTTTGGCTTGAGCTATCACCATCGAATTTTGGCGAGTACTGTGGGGATTGATTGCCGAAGTTGGAGTTATGTGGCGGATTCGGCGTGCTACTGGCGTGCCGCCAGCGGGAAGTGTGGCCAGATGCTCAGTTCGGCGCTGTGCTGCTGGTTGCTCTTCCTTCAAGCTGCTAACGAGCCGGTCGGCTACTATGCCGTACTGGCTCCTCCCACTGGCGGCAGTCCAGTAGTAATCGGCGAGTGGCACTCGGCAAACGGCTTCGCGGCATCTCGCGGCGTTAGCGCAGTTCGTGGACATACCTCCACCGTAGTGGAAGAAGCGGCCGAATCCTAGCCGCCACTTTCGGCCACCCCGCGGCGGAGGGGGGAGGAGGTTTCTGGAGCGGCCAGTCCTTTCGAGAACGTCGATAAGCAAGTTTCATTGACGTTGCTGCGATAGCTCGCGAACCATCGCTTTCTGGCAAGCTATATGACACTTGGCAACGATTCGAAGCGAACGCTCAATCTGCAGAGATGAGGATCACGCCAATGCATAACAGGGCGTCGCTGGAGTGCAGCGACGCCCTGTCCACGAAATCGGCTTGGTGAAAATGCCTTACGCAGGGCCGCGGCGGAAGAGGATGGCCGCTAAGGAGCAGATTGCGAGCATCGACGCCGTGTTAGGTTCGGGTACAGGCAATACGGGGAGGTCTGGCGCCGGCGCGAATTGCATTCCAGAGCCGATGACTCCGAGGATAAAGTCAACGTCATCTTGATCGGTATCGCCGTCGCCATTGACGTCGCCTTCCGCCCAGCCGGTTCCGGTCGCGTATCCGAGCGTCAGAATGGGCTCAAGGTCGCCATTGAAGCTCACTTTGCCGTCAAAGTTCAAATCGCCTTGCAGCGTGCCCAAAACCTCGGTGATGTAGAATACATAGTCGTCTTCATCGACAATGCCGTCGAAGGTTAGGTCGAAAGCAGCATTGTTGAGGCCGCTGCGCCACGCCGCAGTCAGCGAATCAATGTCGTCTGCAGTGATGCTGTCGTCGCTGCCGGCGAAGTCCAAGTCGGGAAGCGCCCGCACCCCTTTGTAGCCGATGTTGGCAGTTGCGGCGTTGACGTCGGACACGAATGACACGACGCCGTTGCCGTTAAAGTCTCCGCCAGCCCACCCGACGTTCGTCACGGTGACATTGTTGTACGCTGGCAGGACGTCGTCGGTGTACTCAACCTCCCCGTCTAAGTCACGATCGCCGAATTTCGTGCCCATTTCCTGTTCAAGGAATGCGGTGCGGTCGCTGGCATCGACGTCTCCGTCGCCGTCGATATCGAATCCCCAGTTAACTGGGCGAGTCGCATCGGCGGCGTAAGCTGCGATTTCCTTGTTCAGCAGATCGATGTCATCGTCGTCGTCAACGTAGTCGCCGGTCAGGTCTCCGCGATAAAGGTTAAGACCGCGCAGCCCTTCAGGTAGAGTCAGTCCTTCACGGCGAGCGATGGCAGTTCCGCGCGCTGCCATTATCGACGCGGGCGACTCATTACCGGACGAGGAGGAGCTGACTTGGCTCTTAATCGCCGCGATGCTAGCGGCGGTGAGCCTGTCGTATCCTTTGCCGCCGCCCAACGCGTTCGTAGCGCCGGACGATGCTGTATGCGTGCCGACCAACGCCGCTTTTCCGTTGATAATTCGAAAGCTCGGAGCCCCTGAATCACCGCCAGAGACGTGGGCTTCGTCCCAACCGAATCCTTTGGTTTTTCCGTTCGCGTTAGCGGAAGCTGCGTTGAAGAGGGCGTTGCCGTCGGCTAGGTCTACATAGCCGTCGCCCGTCACATCGCCATCAAAGTAGTCTTTGCCGGGCTGGCCTGGGTCGAAGCCGGATTCAAATGCATCCCAATCCCATTGGTCGATCAAGCCATCGCCGACTCCGTCGGGGCCCGTAAGATCTGCTCGGGTAGCGTTGAACGTGAACTTATACATGTTGTCATAGGTTCCGCCGGTTGTCGCCACGGTCAGATCTGAAGCGTCGATCGTGTTGCGACCGATGCGCTGCCGCAAGCTGTTATCGGCCACGCCCGCGGAAGCCGACTGGCCCATGAGGTAAATTTCCTGCCCGACGTAATCGCCGACATCCTCGATGTTGAGAATCGGGAACGGCTTGATCGTGTTGGGGACGGGCGAACTCAACTTTCCTAACCAGAGGTCGTCGCCAATCAGCCACCCATCGCTGATTGTGCGATCAACGCTGGTCGACGAACTATTGGTTGGATAGAAGCGCATCGTCGCCCCTGCCGCTTTCGTGCTCTGATTGACCGTGTGCGCGGCAGTTACGAAGAAGCTTTTCGAGATCATCGTCGCGAACCCTGGTCCCGGTACGGACGAGGAACTCGTGACGCGGCCGACGCCAGACCAATCGATGCCGTCGCCGATGAAGTCAGTTCCGCCGCCGAAACGATCGAATCGGTCGGGATCGACGCCGACGTTGACGCCGTGCACTTCGAGGTCTGCGCGGGCGACGCCGCCATGCAAGGCGGCGCCGAGAGCAAGCCACGCGATCACGCTAGTCTTTCTCATTGCAGTCTCCAGTCGTGTGAGAGTTATCGGTGTCGCCGCTCATTCTTAAGAGGATGACGGCATCGAACTTGACTTGCGGATACGGTAACATTTCTTGGCGACAAAAAACAAGTAACAGCATTGCTAAATATAAAAAAATAACGATCCTATTTTATTTATTACTCGGCTGCTCGCAGTGCTTGTGCCGCCGGCCTTCTCTCGCTGTATAAGTCGCAGTGGTTGCGACGGGCTGCGACGTGGCTCGCGAGATTGTCGGTCGGGGCGCTATTGTCGGGCATTGCCCGACGATCGCGTTGACGCTAGCCCAGCTGGGCTAGCGTCAACGCTGGCCTGTGGTGTATTTCGACGCGCTAATGTCTACTTAGCGAAAGGAGCAGAGGAATAAACGATCGCAAGGTTTCGCAGCGCGCTTGCAGCATCTAAGAGATTGCTGGCGCCTCGACTGAGGCGAGTGGGCGACGCGCCGACGCCTCAAAGGAAGAAAAAGTTGACGCTTAATCTCGAAATGCTTGTCTCTTGTGGCCGCGCTGCGCGGATAGCTGGCGTCAACTGGCCTGCCTGACCGATAGCGTATCGTCGCAGAGCGTCGACATGTGAAGTCGCTGGTTGATTTTGACCTTGGGTTCGCCATGCTCACGCCTTGAGGGGCGAGAGCATGGCACACAACCTAGCTCTTGCGGCTGCGTCAACCCAGGCTGCCCGGTGGTGCGACGCGATGCGTAGGCGCCGCCTGGTCGCTGAAGCGACTCAGGCCGAGGCGTACGCTGGTTCAGCGTGCTCATGCCTCAAGGGGACAAGCATGCCACCCGACGGCGGGGGCAGACACGGGGTCGGCGAGACTAGTTTGTCCTCGGCGTCATCGTTACTGTTAGGTTTTCGCCGTTCTGATCTCTGCGCGAGGCCCCGATGTTCGTACGTCGCGATATCCCCTGGTCCTGGACGTTTTATTACGCTTGGCCGAGCTTGTTTTATTTTGCGCTGGTGTCGAGCGGCGTCTATGTTTCGCGGACGCGCTTCAAAACGCTGGACCTCGAGATTCCGTTGGAGCCGGTGCTGATCATGGGCACCGCCTTGGCGATCTTTCTCGGGTTCAAGAACAACGAAGCCTACAGCCGGTGGTGGGAAGCTCGCTCGATTTGGGGGTTGGGAGTCAACTACAGCCGGGCCTGGGCGCGGCAAGTGATGACGCTGCTCAGCGCTGAACCGGGCGAGCGCGAGGAGTTGCAGGCGATGCGGCGGCGGCTCATCCGGCGGCAGATCGCCTTCATCTACGCACTTCGCGTGTACTTGCGCACCATCGAGTCATTCCCGCTGGAAGACACCGAAGAGGAGCCGGGCGAAGCGGGCCACGACTACGACCAGTGCCGAAAATTCATCAGCGACGAAGATTTTCGCGCGATGCGGCGGTCTGACAATCCGCCTGACGCACTTCTGCAGATTCAAGGGCAAGACTTGCGGGCGGCGCGCGATCGGAACTGGTTGAGCGACTACCTACTGGTGCAGCTCGACCAGACGCTCGTTGAGCTCAACCACGTGCAGGGTCGCTCCGAACGAATCAAGAAGACGCCCCTGCCCCGGCCGTACAGTTACTTCACGCGCGTCTTCGTGCGGATTCACGGGACGCTGCTGCCGTTTGCGATTAGCGCGGCGTTTGGTTGGATCATGATTCCGCTCTCGATGACCGTAAGCTTCGTGTTTTTATCGTTGGACCTAATTGGCTCGCGCACGGAAGATCCGTTCGAGAATCGCGTGGACGACGTGCCGCTGACCTCGTTGGCGCGGACGATCGAGCGGAATCTGGAGCAGGTGCTGGGTGAAAGCCCGTTGCCGCCAGTCATCCAGCCCGATCATGGGGTGCTGTACTAGCTGTGCGCTAGGTTGCGGGCCAGCAAATGAGTTCGAGTTCGGCGCCTGCTTCGGCGTCGGACTCGACGCGGGTCTTCGTCGCCTCCAGCGACATGACGATACCGTCTTGCCCTTTGGCTTTGCGGAGACCGTTTTGACGAGGGCGTCGCAAAATCGCTTCAGCAAGTTGTCTAAGTCGTTGCCGACCGGGTTCGTGGCGAACTTACTGGGAGGCAGCAGGAACGTGACGCGCATCAGGCAAGGGCGAATGACGAGCGGCAGGTCGGCTGTTTGGGCAACGACCGCCTTCGTCCAGGCCACGGCCGCACCGTTCTTGCCCACAAAGGTTTGGCTGTAGGGAACGCCAACGATTTTTCGGCGAATCGAGAGCATCGCGCGTCGCAGGAACAGGAGGCTGCGGGCGTACTGGAGAATAGTTACTGGAAAGTATAGGCCATAAAAAGAGTCGCTGTTTTTCGGGTAAATCACACCAAATGGGCGGATTGTCGAGCGTCGATGTCGCTTGATTCGGGACACGAGACTCGAAAGAAAAAAAAGCGTCGTACTCTCGCGGGGGCGAGAGTACGACGCTTTGATGAATATGCTGGGCGTTTGGTAGTGCGCGCCTGGTCGCTGAAGAGACTGAGGCCGAACTTTTGAGTGAGTGCTGCTGGAGTGCGTTCCTCGCACTACCAAGTGAAATCGATCCCGCTCGTGGCGCCTTGGTAGAACAGGCTGTTGAAGTCGATGTCGCGTAGCAGGCTCGGGTTGAGCAGGCTGCGGCTCGCGGCGTTGCCGGCGAGGGCGACGTTGTCCATCCACAGCATTTGGTAGCCGCCGCGGACGACGATGTGTTTCGTCAGACGGTAGCCGAGCGTGAGGTCGATCTCGCCGACGAAGGCGGTGGTGGTGTGGCCGTCGGCGAAGCCGCCGATGAAGTTGTTGCCTTGGTATTCGAAGATGCCGCCGTCGGCGACGTTGCCGTACATGCCGACCTTGGTTTCAGCGCTGGCGATCCAACGGTTCGTCGGGCGCGCGAGCGAGTAGTTGGCGCCGATTTGGGCGCCGTAAAGGCGGTTGTTGTATTCGTAGGTGCCGGTGGCGACGTTGCCGTTGATCTTATAGGACATTTCGTCCTTGAGCTCGACCCAGCGGAAGCCGCCGAGGATTGAGAGGCGGTCGTTCAGCGGACGGCGGAGGTTGATCTCGGTGCTGTCGAGCATCGTGAGATACTTGCCGTTGAAGCTCGTATTCGCGGGGCCGGTGAAGCCGGCGCCGATGAAGCCGCCGGGCGTCACGAATTGGTTCGTATCGGTCGAGTCGACGCCGAAGTAGCGGGCTTCGACGATCGTGCCGCTGGCGAAGCGGCGAGCGAGGCCGACGTCGACGCCGGCGTCGTAGTTGAACGAGAAATCGCTGGCACTGGAGAATAGCGTGCCGGCGGGGTTCGCGGCGACGACCGTGCCCGCATCGGGGCGGTCGCGTTTGAGGAACACGGCGCCGACGGAAGCGTACCACTTGGGGCCGCAGCCGCAGAGGTCGCCGCAATTCACATCGTCGGTGCAGTCGACGGCGGCGTCGCAGGCGAGACCGCTGTCGCATGTGGCGAGCGTCGGTTCGTCCGCGCTGGCGAGTTGGATCGCGTCGGCGACGAGCGGGTTCGTCAGCGTTACGTCTTGTGCGACGGCGGCGGCTGATTCATCCCACGCGGGGGCGTCGAGCGCCGCGTCGAGTGCGGGGCGAGCTTGAGCCGCGCCGATCATGCTCACGCCGAGAAAGAGCGCCGCAGCGCCACGCAACACCGTCGACATCCGCCACTCCGTTGATCGCTAGCCGTGTGCATTGGAAGCACGCGTGTGCGAGGCAGTCCGTACCTCGACTGGACGGAAAGATCGACAGATGCGGGAACGCGCGATGCACGATTCCGCATGGGGCGGAATAGACGTTACGCTCGGTTCGCTGGGAGCGAGCGGTAGAGTTTCGCGCACCGATAGAGTTGCATAGCGAGCGCGCAACTGCAACTAATAAATAAATGTTCTGGCCCCCTCCTCCTGGAGGGGAGGGCTGGGGAGGGGGAAGTGAACGCTGGTACCCGCTGCTTTCACCCCTCCCTAACCCTCCCCCTCAAGGGGAGGGGACCTCAAAGTTCACATTTATCGCTGCTCGCGCAGCCGTGCGCGCAGGCATGCGGGCGAACGGTTGCGGATCCAAGGAATCGCTCGCTACGACGCCGCGGGCCGTTGAATCAGCTTGTCGAGGATGCCGTTGATGAACTGCGGCGAGTTCGCGGTACCGTAGCGCTTGGCAAGTTCGACCGCTTCGTTAATCGCGACGCGGTGGGGCGTATCCGAGTAGCGGATTTCGTAGGCGCCGAGGCGGAGCAGGTTGCGGTCGGTGGCGGGCATGCGGCCGACCGACCAGTGCTCGGCCTTGTCGGCGAGGAGGGCGTCGAGTTCCGCCTGATTGCGTTTGACGCCGAGGACGAGCAGCTTGGCGAATTCGCGTTGCTCTTCTTCTTGCAGGCGCGCGGCGAGGAACACGCCGAGGTTACCCAGGGCGTTTTCGGGGTTCAGGTCTTCTTGAAAGAGGGCCTGGAGGGCGATTTCTCGGGCGCGGCTACGGCGGGACATGGCGGTGGGAATGCTTAAATGACGAATGAGCGAATGAGCGAATGACGAATGGCGGCGACGATGCGTAAGCTACCCGAATTTGGTCATTCGTCATTCGGGCTTCGTCATTCAGGAGTATTCTACGACGCTGGAAGGTTCTTGAGCAATCCAACCATGTGGAGGGCGGCCTCGGCGCACTCCTGGCCCTTGTGGCCGTGGGCTCCGCCGGCGCGGTCGACGGCTTGTTCCATCGATTCGCAGGTGAGGACGCCGAACAGAACGGGAATGTCGAATTGCAGCGAAATTTGGCTCATCGCGAGGCTCACGCCGCGGTTGATGTGCTGATCATGGGAGGTTTCACCGCGGACGACGACGCCGAGACAAATCACCGCCGCGTGCTCGCCCCCCTCGGCAAACCGCTGGGCGACGAGCGGCAACTCCCAAGAACCGGGGACCCACGCGACGTCGATGTGGTCGTCGGCGACGCCTGCGCCGCGGAGCGTGGCAACGGCGCCTTCGAGCAAGACGCCGGTGACCGACTGGTTCCACTGGGCGACGACGATCGCGTAGCGGTCGTGGGCGTCAGCAGGAGCGGGTTGGATTTCGTTAGGCATGAGTTTGGGATCGGTGATCGGGGATCCGTGATCGGAAGCAGTTTGCCTTTCAGCGGCTAATGACCACGGACAACTGACGATGGCTACACGGCTTCCGGCGGAGCGTAGTGAAACTCTTCCACAATCTGCCCGCCGATAAGGTGTTCTTGAATGATCCGCTCGAGCACCGCGACGGTGCAGGAGTGATACCAGACCCCCTCAGGGTAAACGACTGCGATCGGTCCGCGGGCGCAAACTTGCAGGCAGTTGGCCTTCGTGCGGAAGACGCCGCCGTCGCCGGTGAGCTTCAGTTCCTTCAGTCGGCGCTTCAGGTAATCCCACGACTCGAGGCTCGACTCCTTATCGATGCACTTCGGCTTCGTTTGGTCGGCGCAGAGAAACAGGTGACGCTGAATTTTGTCAGCGCCGACGGCGGTGAATTCGGACCAGGGAGTGGCGGAATCGTTCGGCATCAGTTCCAAAAAATAAAAAAGCGGAGAGCAGAAAGCGGAAGGCGGCGTCCTGCGGGGACACTCCGCTCTCGGCTTTCCACTCTCCGCTTTGAATGGCGGGCTAGTCCTTAATGCTCATCAAGAACTCGGCGTTCGAGCCGGTCTTGCGGAGCCGGGTGCCGAGCAGTTCCATCGCATCGGGGCCGTTCATCTCGTTGAGGACGCGACGCAGCAGGCTCACGCGGCGGTACTCTTCGGGATCCATCAGCATCTCTTCGCGGCGGGTGCCGCTCTTGGTGATGTCGATGGCGGGCCAAATGCGGCGGTCTACTAGGCGGCGATCGAGGACGATCTCCTGGTTGCCGGTCCCCTTGAACTCTTCGAAGATCACTTCGTCCATGCGGCTGCCGGTGTCGACGAGCGCCGTCGCGATGATGGTGAGCGAGCCCCCCTCTTCGACCTTACGAGCCGAGCCGAAGAACCGCTTCGGGCGCTGCATCGCATTGGCGTCGATGCCGCCGGAGAGCAGCTTGCCCGAACTGGGGCATTCGCTGTTCCAGGCACGGGCCAGGCGTGTGATCGAATCGAGGAAGATCACCACGTCGCGGCCGTACTCGACCATCCGCTTCGCCTTTTCGATCACCATTTCGGCGACCTGGACGTGGCGGGCGGAGGTTTCGTCGAAGGTGCTAGAAATGACCTCGCAATTGGGGCCCTTCACTTGGCGCTCCATGTCGGTCACTTCTTCCGGCCGCTCGTCGATCAACAGCATGATGACGTAAGCGTCGGGATAGTTGGCGAGGACCGACTTGGCCATCTTCTGCATGAGGACGGTCTTGCCGGCCCGCGGGGGACTGACGATGAGACCGCGCTGGCCGAAGCCGATGGGGACGATCATGTCGACCACCCGCATGCCGATTTCTTCCGGCGTCGTTTCCATGCGGATCCGCTCGTCGGGGTGAACCGGGGTTAGGTTATCGAACATGACCTTCTTGTTGACCATGTTCGGATCGAGGCCGTTGATCGACTCGACCCGTAGCAACGCGAAGTAGCGCTCGTTTTCCTTCGGCGGACGAATCGTGCCGGAGACCGTGGCGCCGGTGTGGAGACCGAAGCGGCGGATCTGGCTCGGCGAGACGTAGATGTCGTCCGGGCAGGAAAGGTAGTGGTAGTCGGGCGAGCGGAGGAAGCCGAAGCCGTCCGGGAGGATTTCGAGCGTCCCTTCGCCCGACATCATGCCGTTGAACTTCACCCGCGACTTGAGGATGCGGAAGATGAGGTCCTGCTTCTTCAGGCCGCTCGCTTCTTCGATGTTTTCTTCTTCCGCCATCTCGATGAGCTCGGGCATGCTCAATCGCTGAAGGGCGGCGATGTGGATGTTCGGATCGGGCTTGTCGGTCCGTTCGATGCTGCTGCCGACGCGGCGAACGCGCTCGGCGGCCTTGTCGAGTTCTTCGGCGAACGACAGCGGTTCTTCCTGCTCGAGCTCCGCCAAGCGTTGGCGATCGATCGGGGCCACGCCTTCGTCGTACGAACGACGTTGACGGGGGAAGGGCTGTTGGGGCCGACTGTACCGCGGCCCGCGGTTGCCGGTCTCTGCCATGGCTACAAACTCCTGAAATCGGAAAAGAGGGAGAGTCGTCGGCGCATGAAACGCGCCAACGGGAGGGATTGGTGCACGACGATACGACGCTGCAGTCCCGTGCCAGGACTACCGCGCAACACGCTACGAAACGGGAAACATTAGGAAGTCGTTCTCTGTCGAGCCTCGCCAGGAATCGGCGACGCTGGACTCAATGCCAAGGTAAAGGCGGGGACCTCGGCCAAACTCCGTACAAAAGCGACCTTTAGTATGGCAAGCGTCCGCAGTCAGGGGAAGCAGTTTGGTACAGATTTGCGGCTTTTACCAAGCTAGCGACGCCTAACCGCGGTCCAGAATCGGTCGACCTCGGCATCCAATTCCGACAGCGAGCCGTCGTTGCGGATGATGTGGGTCGACCAACCCTTCTTCTGCTCTATCGGCATTTGGGAGGCTTCTCTGCGAGCGAATTCTTCGGCCGACCAGCCACGATTTTGTTCGGCGCGGGCGAGTCGCTGCTCGCGGGGGGCGTCGACGAACGCGACCGCCTGGCAGACCTCGTTCCAGCCCGACTCGAGCAGCAGCGGAGCGTCGATGACCACGGCGGGCACGTCGGTGTCGGGGAGTTGGCGGATTTCGGCTTCGATTTGGGCCCGAATCAGGGGGTGGAGAAGCTCTTCGAGATGCTGGCGGTTGGCCTTCGCTGCGGGGGTATCGCCGAAGACGAGCTTCGCGATTGCGGGTCGTGAGAGCCCCCCTGCCCCGTCGAGGATGCCGGCGCCCCACAAGGCGACGAGTTCGTCGCGAACGGCGGAGCGCTGGAGAACCGCGTGGCCGATTCGGTCGGCGTCGAAGATGACGGCCCCGCGCTTGGCAAGCGCAGCAGCAACCGCTGACTTGCCGCTAGCGATGCCGCCGATAAGGCCGATGGTGAGCATCGAAGGTGTTGGGGTTCAGGTGTTGGGGTTCAGGTGTTGGGTTTCAGTGGTAGCGGACGCGGCAAAATCTCGTTTGTGGCGAGCGTCACTGCACTTGGTTGAGAGCCAGCTCAGCCATTGGAAATGTTTTGGCTCGCTCCCCCTGGAGGGGAGGGCTGGGGAGGGGGGAGTGAACGCTGGTACCCGCTGCTTTCACCCCTCCCTAACCCTCCCCCTCAAGGGGAGGGAACCTCACAGTTGAGTATGCTTGAGCATGCGACCGTTACTCGTTGAATTAGTTTGCCACGAGGGACCGTGAATCATTCTTCCCAGGCTTCGCATGCTGCCCAGTTGGGGCCGACTTTCACGTCGACCTTTAGTGGCACGGCGAGCTCGGCGACGGTCGACATTTCTTGCCGGACGAGCGCGGCGAGTTCCGCGGCAGCTTCGGGCGGCGTTTCGAATAGTAGTTCGTCGTGGATTTGCAGCAGCATCCGGCCGGGCAACTTTTCTTGCTTGAGGCGGTCTTGGATGCGGATCATCGCGACCTTGATGAGATCGGCGGCGGTTCCCTGGATGACGGCGTTCACCGCGGTTCGTTCGGGCACGTTGAGGAAGCGGAGGGCGCCCGACTTTTCGCGCAGCCCCGGCGGCACGGGGCGGACGCCGTCGATCGCGCGGCGGCGGTTGAACAGCGTGGTGACGTATCCTTGCTCGCGGCAGAGGGTGAGCGTGTCGATCAGGTAATCCATCACGCCCGGGTAGGTGGCGAAGTACTTCTCGATGAAGTCGGACGCCTCTTCCTTGGAGATGCCGAGTCCCTTCGCTAAGCCGAACGGGCTTTGGCCGTAGATGATGCCGAAGTTGACCGCCTTGGCGCCGCGACGCATTTCGTTGGTCACCTCGTCCATCGACACGCCGTTTACTTGGCTGGCGACGAGGCGATGGATGTCTTCGTCGTTTTCGAACGCCTGCCGCAGGCTGGGGTCGCCGCAGTAGTGGGCGAGGACGCGGAGCTCGATTTGCGAATAGTCGGCGGCGAGCAGCACCCAGCCCGGTTCTCCCGCTTTGAACGCCGAGCGGATTTCACGGCCTTCGCGGGTGCGGATGGGGATGTTTTGCAAGTTCGGGTTGCTGGAACTGAGCCGGCCGGTGGCGGCGACGACCTGGTTGAGCGAGGCGTGGACGCGGCCGGTGGCGGGATTCACCAGTTCCGGCAGGGCATCGATGTAGGTGCCGAGCAGTTTTGAGTATTGGCGGTACTCGACAATCTTGGCCGGCAGCGGGTGGAGCGGGGCAAGTTCTTCCAGCACACTGGCGTCGGTGCTCGCGCCGGTTTTCGTCTTTTTGATGACCGGCAGCTTCAGGTCGGTAAATAGCAGCTCGGCGAGCTGTTTGGGCGAGTCGATGTTCAGCGGCCGGCTGGCGAGTTCTTCGATCTCGATCTTTAGCTGCTGCAGCCGCTCGCCGTATTCGACGCTCAGTTCCTTCAGCCGAGCGACGTCGACGCTGACGCCGAGGTACTCGAGGTCGGCGAGGACATCGATCAGCGGGACTTCGATCGTTTCGTTGAGCTCGGCGAGGTTGTCCGCGGAGAGGCGGTCGACAAGGAGCGGCATCAGCCGCAGCGGCACGTCGGCGTCTTCGGCCGCATATTCGCCGACGGCGGCGACGGGGGCCTGATCCATGCGGAGCTGGTTCTTGCCCGAGCCGATGATCTCGCCGATGCGGATCGTTTCGTGACCGAGGTACTTGAGCGAGAGGTGGTCGAGGTTGTGCGTCCGCTCGCCCGAGTCGATCAGATAGTCGGCGACCATCGTGTCGAAGGCGACGCCGCGCAGTTCGATCCCAACCGTGCGGAGCACGATGATGTCGTACTTGATGTTCTGGCCGATCTTCGCGATCGCGGGGTTTTCGAAGATCGGTTTCAGGGCGGCGGCGGTCTCCGCAGGGTCGAGGACGCGGTCGCCCTCGGGGCCCCGCACCGGTACATAAAACGCCTGCCCTGGCCGCCACGCGAACGAATAACCGACGACCTCGGCGATTCGCGGCGAGATCGCGGTCGTTTCGGTGTCGATTGAGAGCTGCTCCTGCTGCTCCATCTGGCTGATGAGCACCGCGAGCGCTTCGGGGGTGTCGACGACCTGATAGTCGCCGTCCCAGTCGCTGACTGCGGGAATCAACTGGCCCGGCGTCTTCACGGTGTTCGCGCCGGCGACAGCCATCACCCGCTCGGCGAGGCCCCGGAAGCCGTAGTCGCGGAAGAGGTCGGCGAGCCGCGCTTCGTCGAAGCCGCCGATGCGGGCCGAGCTCCAGTCGATGGCAATCGGCACGTTCTTGTCGAGTTCGACCAGCTTGCGCGAGAGGAGCGCGGCTTCGCGATGCTCGATGAGGTTCTGGCTCCGCTTGCCGCCAAGTTCGCCGGCGTGATCGAGGACGTTTTCGAGCGAGCCGTACTTTTCGAGCAGTTCCTTGGCGATCTTCGGCCCGATGAGCGGGACGCCGGGGACGTTGTCGATTTTGTCGCCCACGAGTGACTGGAAGTCGACGACCTGTTCGGGGGCGATGCCCCAATCACCGTAGAGTTCGGTGGCGCCGTATTCGAGGTCTTTGCGGATGTTGTAGATCGCGGTTTGGCTGGTGAGGAGTTGCCGGCAGTCCTTATCGGCCGTAACGAGCAGGCAGCGGGCCCCCCCTTCTTCGCACAGGCGGGCAACGGTGGCCATCACGTCGTCGGCCTCGAAGCCGGGGTAGTCGACCACCGGGATGCCCATCGCCTGGACGACTTCGCGGATTTTCGGGATCTGAGCCGAGAGCGATTCGGGCATCTCGCTGCGGTCGGCTTTGTAGGAGTCGTACATTTCGTGACGAAATGTCGGCCCCGAGAGGTCAAACGCGCAGAGGAGAGCCGTCGGCTGCTTCCGCTCCATCAGCTGGACCAGATCGCGGGTGAAGCCATAGACGGCGCCGACCGGTTCGCCGCGGGGGCTGGTTAGCTCCGAGCCCGACATCGCGTGGAAGACCTGGAAAATCAGCGAGTAGGAGTCGACGACATAAATCGTCCAATCGCAGATGGCGAGAGGGCCGGCTGGCGTCGAATCCTCGGCTGGCGCGGCGGCGTGGTTTACCACCAACCCCGCAGCGGCGCGACTCGCTTTGGCGGCGGGCTGCGGTTCCGGTTCGTCCATGCCCGGGAACGTCGTTTGGCGAGCTCTTTTGGCCATTGTCGGCGATTTTCTCTGGGCCCGGCGAATCCCGGCCATAAAATAGTGATGGAGAGGCGAGAGGCTTGCTCAACCGGTTCGGCGGGGTCGCCACGGCCCTGGTCCAGCAGGTGTTTGACACACCCTAATCCCGCAATTAAGCTCGACTTACGGCGATTCTATCGCCCGAGGTCGCCGCGCGGAAGCGTTGGTCGAGTCGCCGCGTTGATCTTTTCCCACCGAGATCTTTTCCCGCCGACTCGTCGCTCCCGCCCGCTCGATTGTTTGAGAAGTTAGCGAGAGCGTTGTTAGAGAACAGAAGAAGTTAGCGCAGATTAAGCACACTGAGGTCGCCGCATGGCCGCGAAAGAGAATCAAGGTCTTCAAGCCGTCGTCATCGTCCTGACGATTTTCCTCCTGCTCTTTGTCGTGGGATTGGTGGTCGTCAACAATTGGCGAAAAACGGCGATCGCGGAACGCGATGCATCGCGAACCGAACTCAATGAGGCTAACTCCAAAGTTGCCAAGGCCGAAGCGGAAGCGGGCAACTACAAGAACTGGATTGGCTTCAAGGAAGACGCGCTCTTCGAATCGCTGCAGCCGCAATTCGACGAAGACATGAAGCGGTTCGGCATCGGCGACGACGAAGCCAGCAAGCACTACAAGACGATGCTGGAAAACGTCTTCGAAGAGAAGGAAAAGCTCGTCAAGAACGAAGTGAATACCAAGGCTGAGGTGAAGAGCCTCAAGGAGAAGCTGGTCGCTCTGGAAGCGGAGAAAGACGCCCGCGTGAAGGAGCATCTCGCCGCCTTAGAAAAAGCGAAGCAAGATCTTGCCGACGTCCAGGCGAAGTCGAAGCAGCAATACGACGAGATTAGTGCGAAGAACAACGCTATCGCGGCGAGCATGGAGAAGGATCGCGCGACGCACGCCGAGGCGATGTCGAAGCTCGAAGCCGAAAAATCGGCCGCAAAGAACGCGAGCGACAAGCAAGAGCGGATGATCTCGAAGCTTCAGGAAGGCTTGCCGAAGGTCGACGCCTTCGCCCAGCCGGCCGACGGCCGAATCACCTGGGTCAACCAGCGGCACGGCAAGGTGTGGATTGATCTCGGTTCGGACGACGGCCTGCGCCCGCAGGTGACGTTCAGCGTCGCCGGCGAAGGAAACGCCGACGCCGAGGCCGCCGCCAAGAAGGGGAGCATCGAGATCACCCGCATCATCGACGGCCACATGGCCGAGGCTCAGATCACATCCGACGATCCGAAGAATCCGATCCTCACGGGCGATCGCGTCTTCAGCCAGGTTTGGGATCGCGGCCGGACGGTTGGGTTCGCCATTGCCGGCGAGATTGATCTCGATAAAGACGGCAAGGACGACCTGCAGAAGCTGAAGAACATCATTGCCGCCAGCAACGGCCGGGTCGACGCGGCGATCGACGACGCGGGTAAACTTGAAGGCGACCTGAAGCTCGAAACTCGCTACCTCGTGCTGGGCGAATATCCCGACGGGACGCAGGCTCGCGATCAGGCGATCCGCGACACCTGGAATACGCTCAGCGAAGACGCAGGACGGCTGGGCATTGAGACGATTCCGCTCGATGAATTCATCAAGCTGATGGGCTGGCGCGTCGACAACCGCTCGGTCGTCATGGGCTACGGCTCGCGGGCGGAAGATTTCCCGCCTGAAAAACTCGGCGAGCAACTGCCGCGCAAGACGGTGCAGCCGGCGGGCGTGTTCAAGAAGCGGACTCCGACGCTGACGTACTAGGGCGTCGCGCGAGCTCGCGTTCGGGGAGCCGCGGCTCAACGAGCCGCCGGAGCGAGTTCCATTTCGCTGCGAAGCGCTACGCAATGATTTTACGAGCATTCGGCGGTTTGGCGAGCGTTTGCAGGGACGCTCCGGCCGGTCGTTGACCGGCGGCTGCAGTCGCGGTTACTTGCAGACGGCGTCGATGCTTTGCGTGAGGACGCTGACGAGCAGTTCTAACTCAGCGTCGCTGATCGAGAGCGGCGGCATCACGACGATCACGTCGCCCAGTGGCCGCAGCCAGACCCCCTGCCCCGTTGCTCGCTTGCAGACGTGGTAGCCGTGGCGTTCCTGGGGCGGGTAGAGCGCGCCTGTCGCGCGATCGGCGCACAGCTCGACGCCGACGATCGTGCCGAGTTGCCGAATGTCGCCGACATGCGGATGTTCTTGCAGCGGCGCGAGGGCGCGGGCCAGGCGTTCCGTGAGTCGCGGGACTGTTTCTTCCAGGACGCGTTCATCGCCGATGACGTCGAGCGTCGCGCAGGCCGCGGCCGCCGCCATCGGGTTGCCAGCGTACGTGTGGCCGTGATGGAACGTGCAGCCGGTGGTGTAATCGCCGAGAAACGCCGCGTAAACTTCGTCCGTGGCAATCGTCGCGGCAAGCGGCAGCGTGCCGGAGGTGATGCTTTTGCCGAGGCAGAGCATATCGGGCGTCACCCCCTCATGCTCGCAGGCGAACATCCGGCCGGTGCGGCAGAAGCCGGTGACGATTTCGTCGGCGATCAGCAGCACGTCGTACTTCTTGGTGAGCTCGCGAACGCCGCGGAGGTAACCCGGAGGTTGCATCACCATCCCGGCGGCGCCTTGTAGCAGCGGTTCGATCACCAGCGCTGCGATCTCGGCGTGATGCTGCTGGAGAATTGCCTCCAGCTTCGCCAAATGAAACGCCGCGTCGCCGGTGCGGGCGTCCGGCGGCGGCAATCGCAGCACGTCGAACAGCAGCGGCCGGTAGAGGGCGTGAAACCGCTCGATGCCGCCAACTGCGGTGCTGCCGAGGGTATCGCCGTGGTAGGCGCTATCGTAGGCGAGGTATTTCGTTTTGCCAGAGCGCGGCTGCGGGCATTGCAGCCAGTATTGGAAGGCGATCTTCAGCGCCGCCTCGACCGCACAGGCGCCGTCGCTGGCGTAGAAGACGCGGTTGAGGTCGCCGGGAGCGAGTTCCGCGAGCCGGCGAGAAAGTTCCACCGCGGGGACGTTCCCCATGCCAAGCGTCGTCGCGTGCGGCAGCCGGCCGAGCTGTTCGGCGACGGCCGCTTCGATCCGCGGATGTCGGTGCCCTAGTAGGTTGCACCACAAGCTGCTGACGCCATCGAGGTAACGGCGGCCATGGACGTCGACGAGCCAGCACCCTTCGGCCCGCTCGATGATCATCGACTCGTACTCGCTCATTTGCGTGAACGAGTGCCAGAAGTGGCGAAGATCCCAGTCAGTTAGTTCCGCCGCGGTTGCCATGGTGATCTGGAGTGTCAGTGGTCCGTAGTCAGTTGTCAGTTGCGAATACGGGGAGGGAGCGTAGGCGGGGAGCTTGAACGAGCGGCAGCAGCAACTGACGACTGACAACGGACCACTGACGTAGCGTCAGCTACCATTTAACCTGCACCGGCGTGCCGACGCGGACGCCGAGCATGATCTTCGCACTGTCCTCGACGATTGCCAATTCGAGGCAGTCGTTCGAGCCAATGAGCGCGATCAGCGTCATTGGGGGCTGATCGGCGTAGGCGTTGAAAATGCAGCGGGTTTCGTGCTCGTCGCAGAAGATGCCGACTGTCTCGTCGGTCGGGACGCCGGCGAGCATTTCGCGGGTGATGTCGGTGATCAGGTTGCCGAACGAGTCGATCGCCGTCACCTGGCCGTCGATGCGATTTGCCACTTTCACTGCTCCCGGCCAGACGAGTTCAACGAGCTGCGCAAAGGGCGGGCCCAGGTCGTCGGGATTTGCCCCGAGACTGAGATGCGCTGCCGCCGGCGCCATGATATCGCGACCGTGGAACGTCGGCGCCACGGGCTGCCGGAACCACCGCTCCTCGGTGATAGCACGTATCTTAGACGCGCCGAGCCGACTCGCCAACCGCGAGAACAGTCCGTTATCGGGGCCGATGTATCGCTGATCGCCGATCTCGGCGTAAACGAGCGCCCGGGCCGAGCCGACGCCCGGATCGACGACCGCAATATGCAGCGATCCGCTCAGATATAGCGGGGTGATTTCGTCGAGAATGATCGCCCCGCCGCGGACGTCTTGCGGAGCGATGGCGTGCGTGACGTCGACGATTTGCATCGCGGGGTTGATGGAGAGGATGACGCCCTTCATCGCGGCGATGTAAGGGCTCCCCTCGCCGAAGTCGGTCGTGAGCGTGATGACGGGGATGGGGGGCATCGAATTATTTTTTCAGCAAGTTTTCTGTGGGAGGCGTCTCCGACGCCGATGCCGGTCACCACTGCCAGCGATTCTGGCAGCGCAACGCCGCTTCGGGGTCAGAGACCCCTCCCACAGGCTTTTCGCACGGCGCGCATATTCTATCTCATGCGTTAGCCGCCGGGGGCCATGCTGCCGAGCGTCATGTGAATCTGCTGCTCGACCATGCTGCGGTATTTACCCCCTTGGGCCATCAGTTCTGCATGCGTGCCAGTCTGGCTGATGCGGCCCCCTTCGACCACGACGATGAGGTCGGCGCCGGCGATCGTGCTGAGGCGGTGGGCGATGACGAAACTTGTGCGGCCTTGCATGAGCGTCGCCAGGCTTTGCTGGATAAGTTGCTCGCTGTCGGTGTCGAGGTTGCTTGTCGCTTCGTCGAGAATCAGCAGTTTCGGATCGGCGAGGACGGCCCGTGCGATCGCGAGGCGTTGCCGCTGCCCGCCACTGAGGCGGACGCCGCGTTCGCCGATGACGGTTTGCAGTCCGTCGGGGAGCCGGTCGATGAACTCGGCGGCGTTAGCCGTTTCGGCGGCGGCGCGAATCTCGCCCTCTGTTGCGTCGCGGCGGGAGTAAGAGATGTTGGCGGCAATCGTCCCGTCGAACAGAAACACGTCCTGTTCAACAATGCCGAGGATCGCGCGGAACGATTCGACGTCGTAGTCGCGGAGGTCGCGGCCATCGAGCAGCACGCGGCCGGCGGTGGGATCGTAGAACCGCGCCACCAGATTGCTGAGCGTCGTTTTGCCGGCGCCGCTGGGGCCGACGAGCGCGACCGTTTGCCCCGCCTGCACTTTCAGGTTCACGTCGCTGAGCGCCGGCGCTTCGCCGCCGGGATAGGCAAAGGTGACGTTGTCGAACTCGATGGCGCCGGCAATCGCGCGGTGATCGACTTTGATCGAGTTCGGCGAAGCGGGCATCTCGCGGGCTTCGTCGAGCAGGTCGAGCACTCGATCAAGGCCGCTGAGGCTGTTCTGAAATTGCGTAGCGCTGGAAACCAACGTGGCGAGCGGTTCGAGCAGCATCAGGAGGTAGACGAGGAACATCATCAGGTCGCCGACGGTGATTTGCCCGGCGAGGACCTGCCAACCGCCGTAAAACAGCAGCGCCGCGCTCGCGATGGGAATGAGCGCTTCCCACACCATCTCGATGCCGCGCATCCACCACCAGGCGTAAAGTTCCTGCCGCGCCATGAGGTTGTTGTCGGTGACGAAGCGGGCCGTCTCACGACGCTGCCGGCTAAACGCTCGCACGACGCGCATGCCGGCAAACGATTCGGCGGCGCCGGCGTCGATTTGCTCGCGTTGCTTGCGAATGACGCGGAACTGCGGCCGGATGTTGCTAATCCAGGCCCGGTGCGTGAAGAACACGACGGGCAGCAAGATGACGGCGCCGGTGAGCAGCTTCCAATCGACCCAAGCCAGAATCGCGAGGCTGCCGACGAGCTGGATGACCGCTCGCCAGGGGTTGAAGATCATGCCGAACATCAACTCGCCGACGGCGCCGCCGTCTTCGCGCAAGATCGACGCGACGCCGCCCGAGCGAATTTGCTGCACGCGATGGAGCGGCAATCGCACGGCATGTTCGAAGACGCGCTGCCGGACATTGAGTTGAATTTGCTTTGAGATCTTCGTCGCGTACCACCGGCCCCACAGGTAGATGACGATTTTTACGAGGGACACGATGACCACCGCGACCACGGTTGCTAACAGCAGCCGGTGCGGATCAGCGAGTTGCGGGAAGCGGCTGCGCCACGGCTCGGGAAGCGTCCGGCCGCTGAGGCCGTAGTCGATGATGAACTTCGTGCCGGCGGGGGGGAGCAGGCCGATGAGCGTGGCGATCGTTGCCGAGGCGAGGATCCAGAAAACCTGCAGGCGGAAGGGGCGTAGCAGGCGAATGAATGCCCACGCCAGTTGCCGCGCCGAGCGGACGCGCCCTTTTTCCTCGCGATTGCGTCCTTCGCCGTGTGGGCCGCCCCCTTTCGGCAGTTGCTTCGTCCGCACCAACTCGCGGTAGTGATCGAACCGCGTGCGGCTCGTGGCGGTGTTCGGCGGCGGCGAGTCAGACGCCGAATCATGTGAAGGGGGCGATGGCATACGCTCTCCGGATCGCCCAAGGTGCTAGGCTGGTCTATCAACGCGGCGGGGCAGTCGATCGGCATCGTGGCCGATCGCGAGGGCTCACTCCTTCCCGAGACAGTAGAGCATTTCCTGCGGTTCGCCGTCGACTTGCTCGACGACGCGCATGTAAATTCGGCTGCCGCAAATCGTGGGGCTCGCCAGCGCCAAGTCGCCGAGCTTATTGACGGCGATTTCTTCGTACTTCTTGGTGTTTGCCCGGAAGACAAACGTCTCGCCCTTTTCGCTGGTCGCGTAAATCACGTCTCCCACGAGCACGGGTGAAGCGCTGAACTCGCCGCCGAGCCGTTTCTTCCAGGCCTGATCGCCGGTGGCGCTCTCCCAGCAAGTGGCGACGCCCGCATCGAGGACGCCGAACAGGTAACCGTCGCGCTCGATGAGCGAGGGGACGTACACGCGGTCACGCGTTTCCCAAGCGAGCTCGCCCGAGCCGTCGGCCGCAACGCCGGCGAGATGATTCTTCGGATAGCCGCCGCTGCAAAAGACGCGCTCGCCATCGGTGACGGTCGAGGTGACGCACTCGATCGTGGCGCCGGGGACTTCCCACAGCACGTTGCCGGTCAGCGGATCAAAGCTGGAGAAGAGGCCGCAACCCGTAAGAAAGAGCTGGTCCTTGCCGGCGGCGTGCAAAATGATCGGCGAGGTATAGTTCGGTTCTTGCGGGCGATCGTGCTTCCACACGACTTTCCCCGACTTGCGATCAAGCGCGGCGAGAACCCCGCCGGCGTGGCTGTCGGCTGAGGCGATGACCAGCGATTGGTAGATCGCCGGCGAGGCGCCGAAACCCTGGTGAATCTTGTAATCGCAGATCTTTTCTTGCCAGCGCCGCTCTCCGTCGAGGGCGAGCGCCGTCACGAATACGGCGTCGCTGTTGGCGAAGCAGATGAAGAGGCTTTCGCCATCGCAGGCGACGGTGCCTGATGCGGCCGACGACTTTTCGTTCTTGCGCATCAAGCCGCCGCGATGGCAGACTGTCTCCCATAACTGCTTACCGGTCGTGCGATCGAAGCAGACGATCGATTGGGTTTCTGCTTCTTCGTCGGCCGTGGCGAGGTAGACGTGGTCGCCGAAAACAGTTGGCGAACTATGCCCGCGGCCGGGGACGGGGGTCTTCCAAACAACGTTTTCCGTGGCACTCCACTCGGTCGGCGGCGTTTGGTCGGGATTGGCGACGCCGTTGCGGCTCGGGCCGCGCCACCAGGGCCAGTCGGCGGCGTCGACGGTGATGCCGTCGTTGACTGGCTCAGCGACGGCCAGTGGCGCGGAGATGACGACGATCAAAGAGAGGATACGAAAGAGGGAAGGCACGATAGCTCACCTGTTGTGGAACGAGTGGGTTTGCATGGAGCCGTAGCAACCCATGATCGACATTCTGCGGCCGGAGTAAACCTCTGCTGGGAACGAACGTTACGGTCAGCGGCGAGTGCTCAATGCCTCAAACGAAATTAGAAGCCACCGGCTCTGCCGGCGGACGGAGCACTGGGCACGTCGGCAAGCACCTCGTGATGGCTTCTACCCGGAAAGCTGTAAGTTTTGACGCGGTCGCCATTTCTACAGAATTCAGCAAATCGCCTTGACTCCGGTCGCAATGTGTCAATAAATTGGCACGTGTTAATTGAGTGACACTCGTCGGGCGTCGCTCTCACCGCAATTGCGAGGCTGAAATGGCGAAGAAAGCGAGTCGAGGATTGGCCGCCCGCGAGCAGCAGATCATGGAAGTGATCTACCAGCTCGGCAAGGCGTCGGTCGCCGAGGTGCGGGAGCGGCTCACCGATCCGCCCAGCTATTCGGCCGTGCGAACGATGATCGGCCATCTGGAGCGCAAGGGCCATTTGCGCCGCGATCGGGCCGGCGTGAAGCATCTCTACTCGCCCGTAAAATCGCCGCGATCGGTTGGGCGGTCGGCGCTGCGGGGACTAATCGAAACGTTTTTTCCAAGTTCGCCGGGCGATGCGCTCGCGGGGCTCATCGACGACACGGCGGCCAAGTTGACGGCGGAAGATCTCGACCGTCTAGAACAAGCCATTCAACGTGCACGCCACGAGGAGACGGAACATGGTCGGTGATTTGTTATCGCTCAACCGCCTCGTCGCCGTGGGCGGCGAATTGCTTGTCGACGTGGCGGTGAAGTCGCTGCTGGTGCTGTTCGCGGCGGCGCTAGTCGCGTGGGGCTTGCGGCGTCGTTCCGCAGCGCTGCAGCATGGCGTTTGGACGACGGGGTTTTGCGTTTGCCTCGTGCTGCCGTTGATCGCGCTCGCGGCGCCGGGGTGGAATTTGGCCATTTTGCCGGCGTCGTTGCCAACTAACGCGGCGAGCAGCGGCGGGTATTCGCAGGCTGGGAGATTTGATTCGCAGCGAGCCGATTCGCAACGTCAGAACGACCGGCAACGCGACATTGGATTTGCAGGGCGCTCCCCACAGGGCGGCATGTTGCCAGCGAGTGGGCCGGATGCTGAGCCTGCACCCTCCGCGTCGCCGCCGTCGCCAAGCTTCAGTTCCCCCGCGTTCGCGAGGGCTCAGACAGTGCCAGTCTCTTGGACCCAATTGGCGTTTGTCTGCTGGCTCGCGGGCGTCGCGTTGCTTGCGATTCGCAGTGGTTGGCGCGGCTGGCAGCTGCGCAGCTTCTTACGCAAGTGCCATGCAGTGACTGACGAACGATTGCTGGAGCGGTTCGCGGCGGCAGCGCGGCGATTGGAGTTCGGCGGCGCTGCGCGCCTGCTGGAGTCCGCGGGCGCCGAAGGGCCGCTGGTGGCGGGGATCGCCGCTTCGAAGGTAGTGCTACCGGCGGGCGCCGCTGCTTGGAGCGACGAGCGGTGTGAGATGGTGCTCCTCCACGAGTTATCGCACGCGAAGCGGCGCGACGTGCTGACGCAAACGATCGCCGGCGTGGTGGGCACGCTGCACTTCTTTAACCCCATCGCTTGGTTCGGGCTCGCGCAAATGCGGAAGCTCCGCGAACTGGCGTGCGACGATATGGTGGTCGCCGCCGGCCAGCGGCCGAGCGACTACGCCCACGTGCTGTTGGAAGTGGCTCGCGTTTATTGCCATCGCCGGCGGGCGCTGGCGGTGGGGATGGCCCGCGGCGCGAACGTCGAGCGGCGGATTCTGGCGATTCTCGATCGCGCCCGCAACCGCGTCGCACTGTCGCAGCGGGCGATTCGCACGCTCCTTACCGCTGCCGTTGCGGCGGCGACGCTGGTGGGAACGGTTCGCCTGCAATCGCGGGCGGAGGAAACGGCGACGACAGCAGCCCGCGAAGCGTCGACGAAGATTGCCGGAGCCAAGTCGTCGGCTAAAGACGACGCGCCAGCAGCTGCTCCGCCAGCGGCGGATTCGAAAGAAACGCCAACGAGCGAAGCCCCCGATCCCGAAGGCCGGATCATGGAGGTGCTTATCACCGATGAAGCGGGGGCGCCGTTGCCTGACGCGAGGATGGTGGCATCGATCTGGGAGTTGGAAGGGAAGCGAGCCTATCCAACCAAGACGTATGTCGCTGACAAAGACGGCGTCATGAAAGTGGCCGTTCCACAACAGTTGAATATTCTGCGGTTTTTCCCTTCAGCGCCCGGCTATGTGCCGGCGTTTACGAATTTTGCTGAGGGAACGCACGAGGACGGCAAGCTGATCCCCGCTAAATACCATTTCAAACTGCAACGCGGGACGAAATTAGGAGGGCAAGTCGTCGACGTGGATGGCAAGCCGATTGCTGGGGTGCGCATTGACGTCAGTGTTCAAGACGACGAACCAAATTGGGGACCAAACCCACGCGCAACGACTTGTACCTGGCTGACGGATGAGGACTTTAGCGGCGGGCCCGCTCAGACCGATCAGGAGGGACGCTGGTCGATCAATTGCGCGCCGGCAGCGACGCCAGGCGATGACTTCGATTTCCAACTGAAATTCCTTCATGACGACTACATCAGCGACGAAAACTGGGGCGAGCTGCAGCGAACTAATGGCGTGACAGTTGCTCAGCTGCGAGACGCGACGGCGAAGGTCGTCATGCGGCGCGGCGTGCCCGTTGTGGGAACGATTACTGATCTCGAGGGCCGGGCAGTGACCAAGGGACTGGTCATTTGGAGCGATAATACTTACTTCGCGGATGGCGTGAACGAATGCCAGATCGGCCAGGAGGGTCAGTTTGAAACGGAGCCGTTCGAGTTGGGAAAACGATGGCTTACCGTTCTCGCACCTGGTTATGCTCCGCAGCGACGCCAAGTCCGCGTACGCCCGGGGTTGCCGCCCTTGCACTTCACACTGAATCCCGGACACCGCGTGACGCTTAAGGTCGTCGATCAGCATGGCAAGCCGATCCCCAATGCCTACGTCGGCATCGGTCCGTGGCGTGGCGTCGATGCCATCTACAACGAAAAGCATCCGAACGTGCCGGAATCGCACATCCCGCGGCACGCGGACGAACATGGCCTCTACGTTTGGGATTGGGCGCCGGAGGATGCGGTGACGTACAATGTCTCCGCGAAGGGTTATACAGCCACGTCGGCAACGCTGGTCGCCAAGCCGGAGGGCGCACCGCACGTCGTCGAGTTGGCAAAGCAGCTACTCGCTGCGGGAAAGGTGACAGACGCCGGCACGGGAGAACCGATTCAGAAGTTCTCGGTCGCTCCGGTTATTGAGTTCCAGCCTGGCCATCTGAGTTCGCGACTCGATCATCTCAAGTCGGCAAGCAACGGCGCCTACGAGTTGCCGTTGGAAGGCGGAGGTTCCGATTCGTACCGTTACCGCGTCCGCGTCGAGGCCGACGGCTACCGCTCCAAAGTGAGCGAGCAGAGTTACGGCGTGAAGGACGGCCAAGTCTCGCAGGACTTCGCCTTGGAGCCTGCACCAGATCGGCAAGGAGAGGTTGTCGACGCAGCGGGCAAGCCGGTCGCGGGAGCCACGGTCGTCGAAGCAACGGTGAGTATCGTCCCGTCGATCTATCGGAACAAGGTTGATTTCGGCAGTCGACAAATTGAAACGGATGGCGAAGGACGCTTTCAGCTGCGTGCAACTAGCGAGAAGTACCTGCTTCGAATATTTCACGACTCGCTAGGGTTCGCAGAGATCGCCCGTGAACCCGACGAGCCGATCGGGACCATCGCCCTACAACCTTGGGCGAACGTCTCGGGGCAACTCCTGCAAGCAGGCAAGCCGGTGGCCAACGAGCGGGTCCTCCTGTACGCAATCGGGGAGCCGCCGCTTGGCGAGCCGCGTATCCAAGGAAACTACCAAGCGCTGACCGATGGCGATGGTCGATTCGAATTTGAGCGAGTGGCGCCGGCGCCGAGTTCTATCAGTGCGCTGCTGGGGCCATGGCGAGAATCGCCGCTTGCCTCCAGTCAGTCGGAGCCGCTCGATTTGCAACCAGGCGAACGCCGCACGGTGGCACTTGGCGGCGAGGGGGGGGCGATTTCCGGCCGCGTCGTGGCGACAGGGCGTGAGAACGACAAGCTCGACAAGAATTGGTCGCTCAGCTACCTCATCAGCCGCGACCACGGCATCGAGTTTCCGGAAGCGTTGCCGCGGCCTAGTTTCGATCCGACAAAGCCGGTCGAAGCGAGCTGGTTTCTCGACCCCGCCAGCAACGACTGGCAGTCGACTCGTCGCAGCTATTTTGTGAAGCTGACGCCCGACGGGGCGTTCCGCGTCAACGGCGTGCCGCCCGGAACGTACGACCTTGTGCTGCGGCTCTACGAGCAGCCCGCCGGGTGCTTGGTCGAGACGATTGGCGAGAAGGTCGTGACCGTGGAGGTGACCGAGGCCGACGCGGCGGCGGGCCTCAAAGAGATCGGCGAGATCGAAGTTCCCTGCCGTAGCGGGCCGCGCATTGGGCAATCGATGGCGGCGTTCAAGTTCGTCGATGCGAACGGGAGAGAGCTGCACGTCAACGATCTCAAGGGGCGGCACGTGTTAATGCATGCGTGGGCGAGTTGGTGCGGGCCCTGCTTGGAGAGTATGCCGCAACTAAAGGCGACGGTCGATCGGTTGGCGCAGCAGCCGATTACGGCGGTTGGGCTTAACCTCGATCGCGACCCCGAAGCTGGAAAGCGGATCGCTGAGCGCGAAGGGATGAGTTGGGCCCAGAACTATCTCGGGGACCAGTCCGATCTCGCGAAGCAGTTGGCGCTCAGCTCCGTACCGACGTACTACCTCATTGGGCCCGACGGAACGCTGCTGGCGTCGACGACCGAGTGGAGTGCGATGGAGGCGGAGCTTGCTAAGGCGTTTGACTGAAGCTGCGTTGGTAAGAGCCGGTGGCTTTGATGGGCGTTGCCGCTATTCGCCGCGGAAGGCGCCGCCGGTGAGGCTGGCGACGGTTCGCAAGAAGTTCGACATGTCTTTGTCAAAATAGTTGCCGAGGCCGATCGTGTTGACCGGGATGCCGGCGTGCTGGCGGCAGAGTTGGTAGATCTGCTGAGCGAGTTCGTCCTGGTAGACGCCCGACGCAACTTTGCTCGGCGCTCCGTCGGAGAGGAGCAGGATCGTGTCGACGTCGTATTCGTATGCCTTTTGGAAGGCGGCGTGCGTGTCGGTCCAGCCGCCGGGAGAGACGGTTGAGAGTTGTTGCAGCAGCAGGTCGCGCATCAGCGCCCCCTGCTCGCCCATAAGGCTAGCGAGCTTGCCGTCTTGCGGGAACGTGCGGACGTCGGTCGAGTAAACGATCAGCACGCACTCTTGAACGTTGAGATGCTTGAGCCACGTGGCGGTAATTTCTTGCGCTTCGCTCCAGCGGTCGCTGCCGCCGGCGCCCTCTTGCCGCATGCTGCCGGAGGCGTCGAAGAGGATCGCCACTTTCCGCATCGGCCCGCGGAGGCCGACGAGGGCGCGGTTGTTTTCCGCTTCGGCGAGGAGTTCGGCCTGACGCTTGCGTTCCGCGGCGGTGAGTTCGGTTTGCAGTTGCTGCTTTTCCAGTTTGAGCGTGGCGAGCATCTCGGTGGCCCGCTTCAAATCGGCGAGATAGTCCTCGGCCTTCTTGTCGGCTGCGGCGGCTTGGGCCCGCAGGTCCTCAGCTGTTTTGTCGGCGAGTTGCTTTGCAGCGCTTACGTCGACGTTCATCTCTTCGAGGCGCGTCTTGAGCGCCGTGACGAGCGTCGTCAACTCGGTGGCTTGCTTGGTGAGCCGGTCGCGCTGGGCTTCGACTTCTTCCAGGGCGGCGATTTTCTCGGCGAGTTTCGCGGTGAGCGATTCGAGTTCGGACTGCAGCGAAACGTTCGTGGCGCTCGCCGTATCACGGGCGCCTTCGATCGCTAGCTTTTCTTTGGCGAGCGCTTCCTTCTGGGCGAGGAGCGTCTTCTGCTGGCGGGAGAGTTCGCTCTTCTCGGCGACCAGGGCGTCGAGCTTGGCGTTGAGTTCCGCCAAGGCGGTGAGCTTTTCAACCAGCTTCGCCTGCAACTGGTCGCGCTCCGCTTGGGTGAGTGTCAGCCGGTCTTTGCTTTCGGCGAGCAGTTGCCGAGCCGATTCGAGTTCGCGGGCCGTTGCGGCGAGGGTTGCGGAGATCGCGGTATTCTGATTCGCGAGTGCGTTCTGTTCGGCGGCGCCCTTGTTGAGCTTCGAATGCAAAAAGATGGCGATCACCATGACCAACACCATGGTGAAAAGCGTCACGTCGTTGCTCGCGATCCAACCAGCCAGGCCGGCTTCGCTCGATCGCGAGGTGACTCGTTCAAGATGCATGCTTAGTGCTCCAGGCGTACGACCTGAATATTTGTGGGAGGGGTCTCCGACCCCGAAGCGGCGTGCGTAAATCGGAATGGTATCGAGTGGTAAGCGAAATCGGCGTCGGAGACGCCTCCCACAGTTAAATGATCAGCGGGGACGGCTGTAGAGCCAGGTCTTCTTGTGACGAGCGACGGTGAGACTGCCGTGGTGTTCGACGTTCTGTTCCATCAGCTCGCGAATCTGCTCGGGCAGCGCGGCGATCGCGTCGGCGATGCTGCCCGCTTGGCCGAGAGCGGCGATCAGCTTGTCGACGTCTTCGCGCGACGCGCTGAACCGTTCGATCGACGCGAGCGTTCCCTGCAGTTGCTGCAGTGAGCGGTGGAGCGTCGCCAAATCGTGCGCGGCGGGCTGAATGCCATGCTCGACGAAGCCCGACAGCTTCTCTGCCGACTGGGCAACGGAACTCGCGGCGCCATGCAGCGCGGACTGTGCCGGGCCGGCGTCGTGCTCGATCGCATACTGAATGCGATTGCTCGCGGCGGCGAGCATCGTCGCAGCGCTGGTGAGCGACGCATCGATCTGTGCGAGTGAGCGGGCTGTTTCCGCCGCAGAACCGTTGAACTGCTCGGTGCGAGCGGCGAGGGCTTCGCTCGACGAGTGAATGTGAGCCACCGACGCGGCGAGCGACTGACTTGCCGCGTGGTGGAGTTTCGCCGCTTCGTTGAATTGCTGGTCGATCGTCGTGCGGAACGCGGCGACCGACACGTCGAGGTTGGCGACGGCCCGTTCGCCGGCAGGCGCCAAATCTTGCAACGCTTGAGCCGACGCGGCCGTTGCGTCGCGAATGACGCCGAGCGCGGCGGGGATGCCTTGCATCTCGCCCTTCATGCCGCCGATGATTCGCTCGAACTGCGCCGCCGCCTGTTGGAGCAGCGCGGTCGAGTGGCCGATTTGCTCCGAACTCTCGGCATGCCGCTTGGCCGTGCCGACGAGGATGCTGGCAAACGTTTCCATCTCGCCGATCGCCCGCATCGCCTCGCTCGGCGCTCCGTGGGCGACGTTCCGCCAAATGACGGCGTCGAACCAGGTGCGGGCCGACATGCGGAGCCGCTCGATCCGTCCGCCGACGCCTTGCAGCAGCACTTGATTGATCAACGCGAGAATGGCCCCGGCGCCAACGCCGCAAATGAGCGGCGTCACGGCGGCAAGAATCGTCTGCAGCGATTGGTCGCCAGCGTTGTCGACTTCGAGCCAGTAGAACCCGATGACGGTGAGCACCACGCCGAGCAGCGGCGCCATGATGCCCATCCGCTGGAGCAGCAGGTAGGCCCACTCGCTTCCGACGCGGGTGTCGAGTTCTTCGAGGGCGTTTTCGCGCGTGAAGTTCGTCGGCCGTTGTTCGCCGCTCGCCGGGAAGACCCGCAGCACCCAGTCGAGCCAGGCGAAGTCGACGACCGCCTCATTCGCCAGCGGCCGGCCGCTCTCGCCATTGTCGAGCTCGCGTAGCAACTGGCGAAGCATCCGGTTCTGATCCCACGCCTGAGCGTAGAGCTTCATGCTGAGAATCGTTTGAACGGCAAAGAAGACCATGCTGACGCCAATGACGACGGCCAGATGATTCGAAATCCCGGCGGCGCCATTCAGAAGGTTGGTGAGCACAGGCGATGTTCCCGAGGGAGCATGGGAGGTGGTGCGCCCCGCGGCCGCATGGGAATTAGCAGCGCGAGCGAGGCGACGGCGGTTCCTATAACCTAACAGGCGGGAATCGGGGGTCGCCAGCAGAAAATGGGGGAAACGTTGCGGTTTGGCCGGCGACTGAGTGGCTGCAGACGCGGATGCGAAGCTGGGGAGAGTATGCGGGCGGCGGGTGGCTCAAGTCGGCGTACTCGCCTACCAGGGCGGCAACTGGGGCTAACCATCACCCGGAGGCGCGACCGCTGGCAGCATGCGGTGCTAGTTCACACGCCTGCAGAAACGAGCACGCCGGCGCGCACCGGCGTGGCCGGCGTTTCCTTCGCCAGCAGCCGACGGCGGAAATGGAGATGCCGGCGCCGGGTAATTTCGACGAGCGGCCGCCGCTATCGAAGGGGCGAACTGCTCAACGGAGGAGTCAACAAGATTTCCCTAGTCCTTGCGAAACCGCGGTAGTGGGCGGCCCGGATTGGCGTGCTCGCTGATTCGCGTGTGAAGCCGCGGTTGATAGATTGAACGTGGTGAAGTAGCTGGTACGCGCCTTCGACAACATCGCATCGATGGCGGCTGTCGCGGCGGGGCGGCTGGTAATGCAGGAAATGTTCACGATCGGGACTGTCCCCATAAAACCACCAGCTCTGCCGGTGGACGAAATGCAGGTTGGCCGTATTTCTCGCCGTCTGCCGGCGGAGACAGTGACTTCCATCGAACGGCGAATAAAAAACCCTCGGCCCGCGAGCGAGCGGACCGAGGGTCGACGTTGCTGAGGAAGAACTTACTCGGCTCAGAACTCTTCAAACCCGCCGTGCCCAGCGCCGGCGCCGACCAGTTCGAACTCTTCCGCCCGACTGCTGGTCGCCTTGACAGCCTTCCGCTTGGCCGGCTTGCTCGGCGTCGAATAGCTTGGGGCTTTTGGCTTGGCAGCGGTCGCCTGCGGGGCGTAGCTGGGCTTCGTCGTCTGCTTCGCATCGCGGTTCAGGTTGAACTGAGCCACGACCATTTGCAGCTGCTCCGCTTGCCCCGACAGAGCTACGGCGGTGCCGCTCATCTCTTCGGTTTGCGAGGCGTTCGACTGCGTCACTTGGTCCATCTGAGCGACCGCCTTGTTGATCTGCTCGATGCCGACCGTTTGCTCACGGCTGGCAGCGGCAATCTCGGCGACGATGTCGGTCACGCGCTTCACGCTCGTAACGATCATGCCCAAGGTCTCGCCCGACTTGTTGACCAGTTCCGAACCAGTTTCAACCTTCTGCACCGAGTCTTCGATGAGTCCCTTGATCTCGCGGGCGGCAGTCGCCGAACGCTGAGCCAGGTTGCGAACTTCGCCGGCGACGACCGCGAAGCCACGACCTTGTTCGCCGGCACGAGCGGCCTCGACCGCGGCGTTGAGAGCGAGCAGGTTCGTTTGGAACGCGATCTCGTCGATCGTCGTGATGATGTCGGCAATCTTCCGCGACGAGCGGTTGATTTCACTCATGGCGTCGACGGCCTGAGCGACGACGGCGCCACCCTTTTCGGCCGTTTCACGCGAGCTGTTCGCGAGTTGGTTGGCCTGGTCGGCGTTGTCGGCGTTTTGGCGGACGGTCGCGGTAATTTCTTCCAGCGACGAAGCGGTTTCTTCCAGGCTCGAAGCCGATTGCTGGGCGCCAGAGCTCAGCTGTTCGCTCGCCGCGGCCAGTTGCTGCGAGGCGGAGGCGACGCTGTTCGAGATGTCGTCGACCTCGACGATCGCTTTGGTGAACCAGCGGCTGATACAGATCGCGAGGCCCAGCCCAAGAACGACGTTGACCGCCAAGACGATCAACGTCACGTTGCGGCCGACGGTGTAACCGGCCTGCGCTTTGACGACTTCTTCATCGCCCCCTTGCTGATTGAATTTGATGTCGTCGGCGATGAGCGTGTTCAGCTTGGCCACCAGCTGCTGCGACTGCCCGTCGAGAGCGGCCCCTGCTTCTTCCTTCTTGTCTTCGCGCGAGAGGCTCATGATGCGAGCGCTTTCGGCGAAGTAGGCGTTCAACACGCCTTTCAGTTCGTCGAGGATTTTTCGCTCCGCCTCCAGCGTGCAAGCAGCGACGAGGTTCTCCATGCTCTTCTCGCAGGTGGCTTGGAGTTCGCCGAGATTCTTGTCGACCTGAGCCGTTGCTTCCGGGGTCGCAGCGGCAAGGTGGCGATACTCTTGAATGCGGAAGTCGGAGGTCGCCGTGTTTAGAGCGTTGGCCGCGCTGATGCCAGGCATCCAGTTCGTCGAAAGTTCCGTGCAATTGCCGTTGAGAGCGCCCATCTTCCAAATGGAAACTGAGCCCATGACGCCCATGAGCAGCAAGAGCGCCAGAAACGCGGAGAACAGCTTGGCGCCGACGCTCAACCGTTTAAACCAACTCATGACAATAATCCTGTATCGAGTGAGAGAAAAAAACCGAAAAATTTGCAACGCAAACGCTATGCGGCCTCAAGCGCCGGCAACCCGGCTTCTTCGACTCCAACGAGTCGCCCAGTGTCGAGCAACATCACGATGCGATCGCCCAACTTCCCCATACCGGTGATGCAAGACGCATCGCCGACGGCGGTCAACTCCGGCGGATCGGAGATGGAACCATGGGGGATGTTTAACACGTCGGAAACGGTGTCGACCACCAGGCCGACGACGCGCGCACCGACGTTCACCACGATGATGCAGGTGAACTGGTCGTACTCCTTCGCCGTCATCGCGAACCGAGCGCGAAGATCGATGATCGGCACCACGGTGCCGCGTAGATTCATCACGCCGCGCACGAACGGCGGAGCGTTCGGAATCGGCGTGATCTTCGAGAAGCCCTTGATTTCCTGCACCTGTAGGATCTCAATCCCGTATTCCTCGCTCTGAAGGGTAAAAGTTAAAAACTGCCCGTTTTCTCGGGCCAAATCCAACTCTGCGGCCGAATAGTCGTCTTGCATCGCATCCTCCGTTTACCGTTCGCCGTCGCAAGCGCACGCCGCGAGCGAACCGGGCAATCGATGGATTGCCACGGCGAACAGTGAATTGAATCGCAGCTCAATAGCTTGGCGATGCCCTAACAGTACGCTCGCCGTTACGCGAAGCGAGCTATCGTCGATTGCGGGTATGCGCGTATAAGAGATATCCGGCGCCAATTATATGCTGAGCGGCAGCGGCGACGATTGTGACGCTGCGTCGCCAGCGGCGCCGATGGTCTGTTGGCCGCGAGTCAGCGACGTGAGCTGAAAGCGGAGTGGCGCACGATGAAGGCGTCGCGCGATGTTGTAAAGAAGTCGCAACGAGCGGATGCGCAAGCGTTGCGCAGAGTTCAGGCCTTGCTGCGCATATCTAATGAGCAAGGAGCCGACGGAGAATGGTTGCGTGTCGATCGGATCGACAGTGTGTGGTGGCGTATTTTGCGACAGACTGCAATTTGGCCGTTGTACCCATGCTGCCTATTTCCCTAATCGCATCTCGCGCAGCGGCGCGCGATCGAAGCAGCCGACAGGTACTAAGTGCTGACTTGTCTCAGCGTTAGCCGTAACCATTCACTGAGGGGTGATGACGCTAGTGCGATTCCTTTATAGCTTTAGCAGTCTCAGAAATTATTGTTGTGACAATAGGCGAGTTAAAAGTCGGGTTACTTGACTAAGTGATTGGTGAAGTAAAAATAGCGACGGCGATGCACTCTCTCGAGGAACCGTTTTATCTTCCGGCTGAGGGGCTTGCCGTGGTTGCTACTTCCCAAAATTGATCGACGTCTTCGCGCGGCGATCAGATTGTTGGCTTCTCACAGGAGTACGCTCATGAAGACGGCGATACGATCACTGCTGTTCACGGCGGTCCTTGCAACCGGAAATGCATTGGGAGCGAATCTGGTGACGAACGGCAGCTTCGAGCAAGGACCTCCCATCCCAGGTCGACTGCTCACAATCAATGCACCCGACGGATCGACTCTGCCAGGCTGGACCGTGGCCAGCAACGATCTTGAGATCGTCACTAACGTCGAATGGCCGGCTGCGGACGGGAGTCGGAGCATCGACCTGAACGGGGTGACGAATGCTTCGATGTATCAAGACGTCGGCGGTCTGAACGTTGGCAGCTCCTACCTGTTGAGCTTCGCGTTGAGCGGCAACCCGTATGTTAATGGCGACCCAGTAGGAACGGCGGACAACGTGAAAAATCTGCGCGTCTCGATTGCTGGCGTAAGTACAGATCTTGAGTTCGACGTCGCACCCTACCATTGGCCTACGCCGGCGTTGGTTCCGAACATGGGATGGCGGACCGAAAACATGATATTCGTCGCAACGAACGCCACGGAGCGGCTTCTCTTTGCGAGCCTCGATCCATTCAATTCCACGCGCGGGCCGGCGATTGATAATGTTTCGGTAACGTTGGTGCCGGAGCCCGCTGTGTTGTGGTTAGCGGCGGCGTGGGCGGTCGCGCCGCGCTGGCGCCGGACTGTCGCGTCCCGACCCAAGTAGCTCGATGTAGGCGCGTAACGCCTCAAGATGATCGCGATTGGCCCGCAGGCCGACGTGGCCGTCGGGGCGGATGAGCAGCAGGGTGAGGTCGTTCACGCCGAGTTGGCTGGCGGCAGCGGCAGTGAGTTGCGCGTGCGAGTGCAAGTCTGTGTCGCTGGCGATGAACGTTGCCGTCGATTCGACTAGTAAACTTCCGCCGTTGCTCTCGATCGTCGCGGCGAGTTGCACTGCACGTTCAGCGGCTGTCGGCGATGCAGCGATGACGATCGCCGTGTGGCCGGGGCGATGGGCCAACTCGTGCAGCAGGGCCGCGGCGCCGTTCCCGTGTCGGATTTTGATTGTGTCGGGGAGGCGGTGGCCCGGCGCGAGCGCGTCGTGCCGGTCGCCCATCACGATCGGCGAGGCGCAGTATTCGATGTCGAGTTCCGCCTCGGCAATCGATTCATGGTGGCGAGTGGTCGGGTTTGAGAAGATATTGCGGAGTTCCTCGTCGCGCGCGCGGCGTTCGGCGGGGTCGGTGATCGACTGGGCTTGCTCAAAGGCGTAGCCGGAAGCGGTGATCATCTCGGCGACCGGGCGGCGTTCGGCTTCGTAACTGTCGAGGATGCTCTCGGCCGCGCGGCCTTGGCAAACGAGTGCCAATTTCCACGCTAAATTAAAAGCGTCTTGCAGGCCGCTGTTCATGCCGTGGCCTTGCGAAGGCGAGCAGACATGGGCCGAATCACCGGCGAGGAAGACGCGGCCCGATCGGTAGTGCGATGCGACCTTCGTGTGGCAGTGGAATCGCGTCGGGTGCGAAACGTCTGTGAACGAAATCTGCGGCAAGTATTGCTGCAACGTCGCCGCCGCATCGGTTTCGAGGTCCGACTGCTCGGAAGTCGGCCGCAAGTAAACGCGCCATCGCCGGCCGGCCAGCGCCGTGAGAATCACTGGCGGTTGGTCGAGGTAGGCGTAGTTCGCCTCGTAGGAGTGAGGCCAGCCGGCGATCGTCGTGTCGAACACGGCCCAGGGATCGGGCTGATCGTGGCCAGTGAGTTCGATGCCGCTCAGCTGCCGCGTGACGCTGCGAACGCCGTCGCAGCCGACGGCCCACTTGGCGGTGATTTGCTCCGTCGCGCCGTTGTGATCGACGGTCGCCAGCACGCCGTCGGCATGTTGTTCGAGATTAATCAACCGCGACGCACGCTGCACATGGCCGCCGAGCTGCTCCAAATACCCGGTGAGGATTGTCTCGGTCACTTCCTCCGAGATGCCAATATTAAATCCATAGCGGCTACCGCAGATGGCAAGATCAATATCGCCAAGCACGCTGCCGGCCGAGTGGATGAGGGCGCGGCGCTGCTTCACGCCCGCAGCGAGCAGCGGCTCGACGATGCCGAGCGACTCGAAAATTTCGAGCGAGCGAGGGTGCACGACGGTGGCGCGATCCCAGTGGAGCGGTTCGGGATTGGCGTCGATCAGCCGGCAAGCAACGCCGCGGCGCTGGAGTTCGGCGGCTAGGAGCAAACCAGTCGGCCCGGCGCCGACGATGAGGACTTCTGTTTCGGTGGGCATGTGAGCGGCGAGGCGAACTGCAGGGGCGGCGGGAGGGAATCTATCGAAGTGAATAGTTGAAGTTTAACACATGGCGGCAGTGACCCGGGAGTTTGGCGTAGCGGCGTGAGTATGCGGCGACGTCGGCGCAAAAAACTAGCCCCCGGTCAGCGACCGGGGGCTAGTGATGAAGAGTCAACTAGTCGCGGCGATTGCCGCGATTCGTCGTCGTTAGCGACGACGACGAACCAACCCAATGCCCGCCAGCAGCGCCAAGCCAATCGTGCTCGGTTCCGGCACGGCCATCACGGCCTGCAGGATCTGCCCGTTGCCGCCGCTGACGATCTGGTAGCTCCAACCCGTTGGGGCGGTGAAGGCGATGCCGCTGTCGACGATGCTCGCCGCGGTGAGCAGATTATACACGTTCTGCGTCGGTGCGGCATTCGTCGCATCGAACACCAGCGCGGCGCCGGAGCTAAACGTCGCCGTGCCGGTGACGGCCAGTTGCGAGAGGATGTCGCCCGTTTCGAGTTCGAAGGCGAGCGTGCCGAGGCCGTTGGCCGTGTTGCCGACGAGCATGTTGCCGGTGACGTCGATCGTGGCGTCGTCGCCGACGACGCGGAACTCGCCGACGCCGTTGTTGGCGACGTTGAGCGCGGTGGCAATGTTCAGATCGCCGGCCGAGATCTTGTACAAGCCGCTGTTGGCGCCGGTGGCCGTTTCGCGGTTGCCGATCGACAGCGTGCCGTTGAAGTTGGCGACGCCGCCAGTTTGGAAGAACTTGGCGGCTCCTTGCCGACCGACGATGCCGCCGGTGGTCGAGTTAATGACGCCTGTGCCACTCAGGTTGTAGGTCGTGTCGCCGCTGCCCGAGTCGCCGACGCGGAGATCAAGCGTCGTGTTGAGCGTGCCGCCCGAGTGGTTGGTGACGACGCCGGTCGCCGTGCCGGCGCCCATCAGGAAGCGGTTGCCGGTGTTGAGGATCGCCGTGCCAGAAATGTTGGCGGTGGCGTTTACCGAGGCGCCGCGGCCGAGGAAGAAGTTGCCGCTGTGGGTCGTCGTGCCGCCGGAGATGCTGTAGCTGGAACCGACGTTGGCGATAAGGCTCGTGCTGGCGCCGACTTCGATCGAATCGTCGATCGAGACCAGGCCGCCCGTTTGCGTGAACGTCGACTTGGCGCCGTAGACGCCGACGACCAGGTCGGCGCCGGCGCTCATCGCCGAGACCGTACCGTCGACGTTGACGTGCCCCTGCACGCCGTTCATGGCGTTGTTCGATTCGCCGAGATTGATGTTCCCCAGCGTGGCGATCAGGGAGCCGCCGTTGGTGATGTTCACCGTACCCATACGGGCGACGTTGTTGCCGTAGCCGATCGCGATGAAGCGGGCCGCGGTGACACTGGTGCCGGCGCCGTCGATATTGAGCGTGCCGTTCTGCACGTTGCCGACCCACAACGAGGCGTTGGCGCCGCCGGCGCCGCCAACGGTCAGATCGATCTTGGCGCCGTTGCTGAGATTGACGATGCCCGTGCCTGGATTGGCAGGCGCCACCGTATTGTGGCCGACGCGCAGCTTCTGCAGGCTCACCGTGCCTGGCGTCGAGTAAGAAGCCGTTCCGCCGCCGCCGACGTGAACGACGTCGCTCGCGGTGGGCGTGAGATTGTTGGTGACGCCGTCGGTGTAATTGGGCCCCATGAGGTTGCCCGAGACGTTCGTCCCCTGCCAGTAGATGTTGGCTCCATGAAGCGGAGCGGCGACCAGGCAGAGGGCCGCCCCCGCGCCGAGCAGGCGCGAGAATCGATTGCGGATGTTCACAGTAGCGTTACTCCCAGATGTCGAGACGAGTGTTGCAAAGCTGATGTTTCGGGACGCCTGAACAGGAGTCCGCACGCCGCTGGCGGTCGAACCCAGGCGCTACGGGCAATGCCGCAACGCCTGGATTCTCCGCATGTCTGATCGCGACTGCAGGCGGGCCGTTTCCCCAGAAAAGTGCCGCCGGGAAGAACTCGCGCCTGATGAGCCTCAGTTACTTAACGGCGGCGCGACGGCGGTTACGGGAAGAATTTTGGAATTCGGGAAATTGTGAGAATAGCCGAGAAAAGTGGGCGTTTCGCGCTCTAGCCCCGGGCTCCGCCCGGGGGTGGCGTTACGTGAGGCGACGTCTGCTGTGACGGAAACCGACCCCCGGGCGGAGCCCGGGGCTAGTTGCCGGCCGTGGCCAACTCGATCGCCAGCTCGCGGACCCGGTTCGGGTCGACGTTGGGGTTCTTTTTCTTCGCCTGACCGATCAGCGAGGCGGCGGCTTGGAGTTTGCCCCCCTGAATGTCGGCGACCGTCTTCGGGTTGGCAGCCAGCAACTCTTTTACCAACTCGACGAGGGCCGACTCGTCGACCCGCTCGATTTTCAACTCCGCGAGCGCGGCGGTGATGTCGCAGCCTTGGGCGAGCATCAATTGGAACGCTTCCGGAGCGCGCGTCGAAGGAAGCAGGCCGTCATTCACGGCAGTGATCAATCCCGCCAGCTTCGTGGCGCTAATGCCGAACGCATCGATCGCTTGCTCGCGTTCTTTCAATTCGCGGAGCACCTGCTGGGTGACCCAATTGCAGGCGAGCTTCGGGTCTCCCGACTCGCCGGCAACGGCGAGGTAGTAGTCGATTACCGCGCGACCTTGGTTCACGAGCACGTCGGCGTCGTAGGGTGAGAGGTTGTAACCTTCGGTGAGCCGCGTGCGCAGATCGTCGGGGAGTTCGCCGAGTGACTCACGCACCGCTTCCACCTCGGCGGCAGAGGTGATCACCGGCGCCAAGTCAGGATCGGGGAAGTAGCGATAGTCGCTCGACTCTTCCTTGCTCCGCTGGCCGCGCGTGACGCCGGCGACGTCGTCCCAACCGCGGGTCTGCTTCGGCGCCTCGCCGAGTTGCCGGCCCGTCTCTTGCCACTCGCGATACTGCCGCGGCGCCTCGTACTCCAGCGCCCGTTCGACGGCGCGGAAGCTGTTCATGTTCTTGATTTCGACGATCGGTGTCGCGATCTTCTTTCCATCCTTCTCAAGATGAAGATTGACGTTCGCGTCGACGCGGAGGCTTCCCTCCTGCATGTTGCAATCGGAGACCGCGATGTAGGTCAGCAGCAGTTTCAGTTCGTCGAGAAAGGCTCGCGCCTCGGCGGAGCTGCGCATGTCGGGCTGCGAGACGATCTCCAGCAGCGGCGTGCCGGTGCGGTTGAGATCGATCTCGCTGTCGGCTTTGCCGTGCGCTTCGTCATGGACGCTTTTGCCAGCGTCTTCTTCGAGGTGCGCGCGGATGATGCCGATGCGTTTGGGCTCGAACTTGTCCTTCGGATCGCTGATTTCCAGATAGCCGTCGGCCGACATCGGCAAATCGAACTGGCTGATCTGATAACCCTTCGGCAGGTCGGGGTAGTAGTACTGCTTGCGATCCCACTTGGTGAACTCGGGGATGTTGCAGTTGAGCGCGACGGCCGTCTTCAGCGAGAGCTCGAACGCGCGGCGATTCATCACCGGCAGCGAACCTGGCATGCCAATGCAAACGGGGCACGTCTGCGTATTCGGCTCGGCGCCAAACTGCGTGCTGCAGCGGCAAAACAGCTTGCTCTGCGTCGCCAGCTGGACGTGAACTTCAAGGCCGATGACGGTGGTGTAGGGAACGTCGCTCATTTCGCCCCCGCAAGCGTGGGTTGCTTCGTGTGCCAATCAGTTGCCGCTTCAAACATCCGCGCCCCACGGAGGAGGCGGTCTTCTTCCAGCGGCGGGCCTTGGAGTTGCAAGCCGATGGGAAGACCTGCTTTAGTCATCCCGCACGGGAGGCTGATCGCGGGGATGCCGGCGAGGTTCGCGCTCACGGTGTAGAGGTCGACCAAGTACATCGCCAGCGGATCGTCAACCATCTCGCCGAGCTTGAACGCCGGGCCCGCGGTGACGGGGCCGACAATGAGATCGACTTGCTTGAACGCTTCGTCGAAGTCGCGGCGAATGAGCCGACGCACCTTCAGCGCCTTCAGGTAGTAAGCGTCATAGTAGCCGGCGCTCAGGGCGTAGGCGCCGAGCATGATGCGGCGTTTTACTTCAGGCCCGAAGCCTGCTTCGCGGGTGCTGCGATACATCCGCACCAGCGGCGAGTCGACGTTGTCGGCCGCGGCGGCGTTGCCCGCGGCAACGAAGGCTTGGCGTTCGGCGGCGAGATCCGCGAGCGCCGACGATTGATCCGCACGGAAGCCGTAGTGCACGCCATCGTAGCGAGCGAGGTTACTTGAAGCTTCGCTCGGAGCGATCACATAGTAAGCGGCCACGCCATACTTGCCGTGCGGCAGGGCGACCTCTTTCACTTCGGCGCCGAGCGACTTGTAGACTTCGATCGCCGACTTCACCGCGGTAGAAACTTCGGGATCGAGTCCCGCGCCAAAATGCTCTGGCACGATGCCAAGTTTTAAACCGGCGAGCGGCTTGTTGATCGATTCTGTGTAGGCCGGCGTCGGGCGATTGATCGACGTCGAATCGCGCGGATCGTGACCGGCGACGGCTTCGAGCAACAGTGCGGCGTCTTCAGTCGTCGTCGCGAACGGGCCGACTTGGTCGAGACTGCTCGCAAACGCGACGAGTCCGTAACGACTGACGCGGCCGTAGGTGGGCTTCATCCCGACGATGCCGCAGAGTCCGGCTGGTTGACGAATCGAGCCGCCGGTGTCAGTGCCGATCGCCAGCGGAGCGAATCGCGCCGCGACGGCCGCCGCCGAACCGCCGCTCGAACCGCCCGGCGTCCGCGTCGTGTCCCACGGGTTGCGCGTCGGTTGGAACGCCGAGTTCTCGGTCGAGCCGCCCATGGCAAACTCGTCCATGTTCGTGCGGCCGAGCAGCACCGCATCGGCCTGCTTCAACCGCGCCACGACCGTCGAATCATACGGCGGGCGGAACTCGGCCAGCATCCGCGACGCGCACGTGGTGATCGCCTGCGAGTCGCACAGCACGTCCTTCACCGCGACTGGAATCCCGGCGAGCGGGCCGAGCTTTTCGCCCGCAGCGCGCCGCTTGTCGACGGACTTCGCTTGCTCCAGGGCGCGCTCGCCATCGACGCGAAGAAAGGCGCCGATCGACTGATCATGCGCGACGATGCGATCGAGGCACGCCTGCGTCAGTTCGACGGACGTGAGTTCGCCGGAAGCCAGCGATTTGCGAAGCTCACTGGCAGGTCGATCGACGATAGACATGGGCGGCAAGCTCTCAGCTTCAGCGTTCAGCAGTCAGCCAGACATGCACGCGACGCCGTCGGGCTGACTGCTGAACGCTGACGGCTGAACGCTGACTCGCTACTCGCCCAACACCGGCGGCACCAAATAGCCGCGGCCATTTTGCCGCGGTGCGTTAGCGAGAGCCGCCTCGCGCGGCAAGCTTGGTGCGACGACATCGTCGGCAAAAACGTTCGTCACCTCGACCGCATGAGCCATCGGCTCAACGCCTTCGGTGTCGACTTCGGCAAGCTGGTCGACGTAGCCGACGATTTGGGTAAGCTGCTCCGTCATGGTCCCCAGCTCGGGTTCGGTGAGCCGGAGCCGGGCGAGGAGCGCGACCTTTTCAACGTCGGCACGCGTGAGCGCCATCGGGCTTAGGCCTTCGCAGCGCCGACGGGCAGCTTGAACGGAGCGACGCGGACGATCTTCTTCACGCCGCCCGAGCGGATGCACTGGGTGCAAACGAGCTGGCTCTTGTTGGCGCCGCCGGCGGTCACGACGTTGACCCGCTGCAGATTCGGCTTGAACGTCCGCTTGGTGATGCCGGTAATCTTAGTACCGACGCCGCCGAGGTACTTCTTCTTACCGCGGATGGTGACCTGGTTACCAACCTGAGGGCCCTTGCCGCAGACTTCGCACTTTCTGGCCATGATCGATCCTGTGTACTTCTCAAAAAACGCTATGTGTCTGATCGCCGCGAGTGAGGCCGGGCCATCCGATGACCGCTGGCTGAGGCTCGCAGAAGCGTGCCCGTGGGCGACCAGTATTGATCGGTCGTTGTAGGGTAAACGGCTTAGTATACGGAAGTTACGTCAGACCGCAACGGGGGAAATGGGCGTTTGGGCGGTGTGTAGGAGCGGATCATTCGAACGGGAAAGATCGCCCACAGTACGGAGAAAGACCATCACCCATCGCCGAAAGCTACGCCCGCCTAACAATGTAACTCCCTTGCACTGAATGGGTTGCGGCGTTCACTGTGAGGCAGCGACCGCCTCTTGGAACGTCAGCTCCTTCCGCTCCAGGCGGAACAGGGCGATCTTGCCGATGATCCGTTTCGGATCGTGGTTTGAGGCCAGGAACGCGGCAACGCGTTTCTTAAAGCCGAACGCGCGATGCATCTCGCACACGAAAGCGTAGACGCCTTTCTTGGGTGAGCCGGCGATTTGCACTGAGTGGAGCCCGCTGAACAGCTCGGGATGCAACTGCTTCAGCCAGTCCCCGAGGTGCGCACCGCCGCTGTAGGCGAGTTTGCCCGACATCAAATCGCTCAGGGCAGACAAGTGGTGCGATGCTTCAAGTTGGCTCGCGGCAAATCTCAATCCGGTCCATTGGCATTCGGCGGTGTGGCTGAGCGGAATTTCTTCCTCCAGCCATTGGCATTGCACGAGTTCGTGGGCGGCGTAATACCCGGGCACAATCTTTGATTGCCGGGCGTGCTGTTTCAGCAGCCAATTTCCTGATTCGTTGCTGCGTAACATGAGGTCTTCGTTGGTGACCTTGCCAGTCGCAAAACATTGCTTCAGCTTGGAAACGACGACCGGCAGTTGAGAGCTTTCGCAGATACGGACCTCATCGGGCAATCCCGTTTTCCGCGTCACGCTGCAGGTGATCGCGTACTCTTTCAAGCAGTGCCGTCCTGAAATACCGCTGGCGATCGTCAGTCGCGAATCGACCCGCTGTTGAGAAACTTCGCAGTGCGATGTTTCGCTGGGGAGCAAACGGGCTCCCGACTTTTCACAGCGGACCATCGCTTCAGGGAGGCCTTTCAAGCCTGATGCTTCAGACGAAACGAGCAATTCCGAGACGACTCGCTTACCCGTCGCGGCGCAGATCGCAGTTTCATCCCATAGCACTCTCTTGCCGGTCGATTCGCACTGGCAGACTTCGCCTGCCAGTTGCACTCCCTTTCGTTTCGAGTGTTCGGATTGGGCGAGTAGATCGACGCCGGCAAGCCGGCCCGTTGCATCCGACGGGCTCGTCTCATCGGGCAGCAATTTGCGGCGCGAGTAGTCGCACGTCACAAACTCCGACGCATGGCCCGTTCTGCTGGAAATCGCCGAAGCGATCGCTTCGTCGCTGCGAAACGGTTTCGCGGAATACTGACTGACTTGAATTTCATCGGGCAACACCCAGGCGTCGGTGAACGCGCACTGCTTCATCTCCGCTTGCAGGCAGCGACGGTCGCTGGCGGCAGACTTGCGTAGATGCGTAGCGAGGACCGACTTGCCCGATGCGTCTGATAGCGCCAGTTCGTCGGGCAGAACCCGCTGGCCCGTGGCTTCGCACGAGCGCAAGCATTCGGCCAGGGCTCGGCGGCCGCTTGCCGCGGAGGCGACCAGCAAATCGACGTCGACTTGCTTGCCGGTGACTTCGCAGGCGGCGATCTCGTCGCTGAGCAACTGGCGTCCCGTCGTTTCACAGTGCGTGAATTCGCCTGAGGCCGCGCGTCCCAAGCGTTGAGATTTCTCCGACGGCGTTAGTTCGGCAAGCAGCGCCCACTTGCCGCTCACTGCGGACTGAGCCGCCTCGTCGCGCAAGAGCAGGCGACCGGTGTAGCCGCATTCGACGCCCTCGGAAGCATGTCCGCGGCGGCCGGAGACTTCGGAAACCACCGATTGATCATTTCTATAACGGGCTCCGGAAACTTCGCTTACGGACAGCTCGTCGCGGAGGACGCTGGCGCCCGTCAGCTCGCACGCGACGGTTTCTTCTGCGAGGCCGAGGCGTCCGCCGATGGCTGACGCTTGCAGCAAACGACGCCGAACGATGGCGCCCGAAACCTCGGAACGGGCCGCTTCGGCGGGAAGGATGGGCTTGCCCGTGGCGGTGCACACGAACATTTCTTCCGCCAGCGCCAGCCGGCCGCTTTCGTCGGAGGGGGTGAGCAGTTCTCGATCGACGACTTTGTGGGAGATGACCGAGGCGGCTGTCTCATCGCGCAGAAGCAGCTTGCCCGTGAGTTCGCAACGAACGAGTTCCCCGGCCGAGGCGACGCCGACGCGTCCCGATTTTTCGGAAGGCGTTAAGGCCCTCAGCGCGGCGCGTTTCTGAGTGAGCGCGGATCGCCCCGCCTCGTCGGGAAGAACGATGACGCCGGTGTACTCGCACTGCACCGCTTCGGAGCGATCGCCGATGCGCTCCGAAAGCTGCGACGCGACGGCGCGATCCTTCCGTAGCCGCTTGCCGGAATAGTCGCTGACGACCAACTCGTCGGCGAGGATGCGGTCTGAGGAAAACTCGCAGACTGCCGTTTCGCTTCCGCGTCCCCGGCGTCCGTCAATCGGCGAGCGAAACAGGAGCGATTGGCAGATCGTTTGCCCGGAGACGTCTGATTGGCCGGCTTCGTCGGGCAAGATTCGCTTGCCGGACTGCTCGCAGACGACCATCTCATCAGCCAGCGCCAGGCGGCCGCTTTCCTCCGAAGGGACTAGCAATTCGACGTCGACCATTCGACCCGACGCCGCCGACTGTTTTGCCTCGTCAACGAGCAGGCGCCGGCCGGTGGCGTCGCATTGAACCGCTTCGTCGCTGGCGCCTTGCCGGTGAGGCGGTTTTTCGGAAACGACGGTCGCATCGTATCGAACGTTGCGACCGCTGACGTCGCTGACGACCGACTCGCTTGCCAGGATTGGTTCTCGCGTCAGTTCGCATTGAATGAACTCGCTGCGATGTCCGCGCTGATTCGAAACGCTCGATTCGGCTCCTTCGTCTGCGCGATATCTCTTGCCGCTGATTTGACTAGCGAGGATTTCTGCCGGAAGCACCCGCGCGCCTGTGAAGTCGCACGTCTCCATTAACCGCTGCAAGCCAAGGCGGCCAGACATGGCCGATAGTTGCACGGTGCTGCGCGCGACGCGGTTGCCGGTGATCTCGCAACGGGCGAGTTCGTCCGGGAAAACGAGGCGGCCGGTTTCTTGGCATGCCTGGCAGAGCTTTTTAAGCCCGAGCTTTCCAGATTCCGCCGACTCGACGAGCAAATGCTTGAGGACCAACTTGCGCGTCAGTTGGCACCGCGTGAGGCAGTTCTCTGGCACGGCGGCTCCCGTCTCTTGGCAATTCGCGAACGCCGGCGCCGTGACGACCTCGCCCGTCGCGGGACGCCCCTCGAGCATCGCTTCGTAGTCGCCTTGGCCGTCGATCGAGAACTTCACGACGAGTTGGCCGCTGGTGCGGAAGTTGCCTTCCAAACTCAAAACATAGCCATGGATCGTCGGCTGGAAGTCGCCGATGATCTTCTTTTCCATCGGCGCATCGCCGGCAGTTTTGGCTAGCTCTTCCCGCAGCCGTCGCTCGTAAAAGTCGCTGAACGCAATGACGTCTTGATCGGTCTCGATCGACGATCTCACGACGCTGCGGATATCGGCGGCCACGCCGGCGGGTTCGAGGGCGTCGTTCACGTACCCCGCCTGATCGGTGCGAAAAGTTTCGCTCACCAACCCGTCGTTAGCCATGATGGGCGCGTCGATAAGCTTCTCGTAGCTATCGACCGCATTGTGGACGGCGGCTTTTACGGTGGCCGTGCCGGCGAACTGCCGGGCGCTGGGCGTGTACTCAACCCCTGTTAGCTGGGCCTGCGGAATTCGCGTTAGCCAGTTAGTTGCGAGCTGCTCGGCCTCCGCCTTGCAGGCGCTGTCGGCCGGTTTCACGCGATGACTGGCGTGGTCGATCCAGTGCTGGACTAGACGCTCGAAATCGGGCTTGCCGGGCAAGTAAAGCTTTGGCGCGCGACCCTGAAACACGCCGTCGGTGGCGCGCGACCGCCAAATCTCTTCATCGAAGGTCAACTCTTCGTTTGGACGATCAGCGTAGGACGCTAAGAAAACGCCGTTGCTAGCGCTGGATAGCGTGGCGCCCCGTGCAGCGAGCGCTCGCTCGACAAATTGGCGATGGGGTAGCCGCGGTTCGGTGCGAGCGACCTTGGGGGCTGCTGGGCCGGTTTTGTGAAGCGCGTCCAATCTGCCTAACGTGCGATCGAGTTCGCCGGCGCGTTTTTTAAGCAACTGCTTGCCCTTTTCTAGGCTAGCTTCAGTCTTCTTCATCGCTAGCTCGACGTCCTGCCCTGATAGCGACTCGACGACGAGCCTCCGCACCTGGACGGCGAACGATTCAGCCGTGTCTTTCGATTCGCCGTAGGTCGTTTCAAGAATGGCTTCGATATCGCCGACGGTCGCGGAGATTGTTTGCAGCTTCTCCATCAGCCGCGCGACGACGCGCTGCTCGGGGCTGCCTGCCAGGCACAAATTGAATACGGTCACAAAGCGGTGGACCGAAGACAGACGCTGAATACGACCGATGCGCTGTTCGACGACCATCGGGTTCCACGGCAGATCGTAGTTGACCAGCACATTGCATTTTTGCAGGTTGACGCCCTCGGCGCCTGAGTCCGTCGAGACGACGACCGAAACTTCGGGCCGATCGTTCATGAACTGTTTAATCGTCCGCATGTTGGCGTTCGCTTCGCCGCCGGAGATGAAGCCGAACTTCACGCCTTCGCGCTCCAGCATGCGGCCAATCGCGGCTTGCGTTTCTTTGCGGCCGGTGAACACCAGGACGCGCCAGTCGTCGGGACGCTTTTCGCGCAGTTCCTGAATGATCAACCGCAGGCCTTCAGCCTTCGCGAAGTTCCTGTTGGGATCGACGAGCCTACGAATTGCATCCCTGAGTTCCGCGAAGAAGGGGTTTCGCTCCGCCATATTGTTCAGCTGAGCGAGCAGCGCCTGCGGACTGCTCATTAGCGCGGTCAGGATCGATGTTTGCAGCAGGCCGTTCATCCCGTCGAGGTGCTCCGCGACAAGTCGCTGCATCTCGATCTCTTCGGACGTCGCGGCTACCGACTGGAGATCGACTCGTCGATCTGGAAACACCAAACCGGCGTCTTGGCGGCGGGTGCGGACGACGTACTGTCGCAAGATTTCCTTGAACGGCTCCTGCGTTCCGTCGCGTAGGCGCCGCGCCGCCGGGGCGTCGGCAATGTAGCGAGCAGAGAATTGGGCCGGTTCACCCAGCGGGTTTTTGTGCCCTTTAGCGATCGTCAGACACGAAATTAGCGAGTAGAGATCCCAGAGCCGGTTGTGAATGGGCGTGGCTGTCAGCATCAGCACGTATTTGAACAGCCGTTGCTCAAGCGCCTTGTGAAGCTTCTGCGCCATCTTGGGCGGTTGCGCCGTACCGTGGAGGTTCCGCAGCTTGTGGGCTTCGTCGAGGATGAGCATGTCGAACGCACCCGCGGGGACAGAGGCGAGGCGCCGTACGCCCGATTCGTACGTGGTGACCACGACGGGACATTGCCCCCGCAGTTCACGATCGAGGTCCGCCCCTTTCGCCGTGCGCGCAAAGATGCCGACCTTCGTCTCGAGTTCCTCGCCCCACTGCTCGCAAAGAATGCTGGGGCACAGCACCAGCGTCCGCGAGATGCGATGGCGCTTCATCAACTCGCACAAAATCAGTGCGGCGCTGATCGTTTTGCCGAGGCCGACGTCGTCGGCGAGCAGCGTCACCGGCAAGCATCGGCAGAACGTAATAAGGTTTTGAACCTGATGCTCGAAGGGGGCGAATCCTTCACGCCACTCGGTTCGCGATTTGACGTCCTCAATGCTGTGAATAACGATCGGATCGGCCAGGCTCCACTCGAGCGCCGCGCGGTGCAACGCGAATTCCTCGTCGTTGCCTGCCGGCTTGAGTCGGTCGGCCGTCACTTCGAAAGTGGAACGAAGCGGAGGGCGAGAAAAGAGCGATGCGTCCAATGTGTCCGGCCTTTAGAGAGCAACATGCCGTGCCGCCAGGAAGCGTTGACGAGAGCTTTTGCAGATGTCGGCGACTATCAGAGCTGATTGTGCGTAGGCGAAGAAATAGTTACAAGAGGCGGTAAGCCTAATTGGCCGGCGAAGCGATGATATGCCCGGTGATCGCTGGGAGTGTGGGGGATTAGGCGAAGCGTGGCAGCACTGTCGAATAAGAAGATGCTGCCGCCTGCGGCGTCAACGCCTAGAACGCGAGGCAATGCTGGCCCGTTCGGCGACTCGATATCCGCAGAGGTTTGCTGCCTGCGGGCGGAAGCTTGTCGTTTCGCTTACACTGCGGTGGGGGGAGGCGGCCACGCTCGCGCGGTAACAGGACTGGGGAGATCGCATGGATCGAATCGCAACTCGACTGGCAATCTTCTGCGGAGTTCTGTGCGGCCAAGCTACGGCCGCGCCGCCGGATGAAGTTCCGCATGCGATGGTCCCGGCACTTACTCGGGCGACGGGGGCGTCGCCCAACGATGATCGGCAGGCTGCGGCGGTGGCGGCGCTGGCCCGGGCGGCGAGTCAGCCGGGGAGCAGAATCGACGCACAGTATCGGCAACCCGATGCGACTGCCAACGGCGGTCCAACCGATGCGGAGCGCGAAGAAGCCGCGCGGTTCGCCGTCTGGAACAGCGAGGAGATGCTCGAAGCGCGGCGGTATGTGCTCGAGGTCGGCAAGCGCTCCGCGCGGTCGAGCGAGCGCGAGGCGCAGGCGTTCTTGAACCGCCTGAGCGCCCTTTCGGCGGAGCAGATGACCACGTGGCTGCAGCGGTTGCAGGCGCAGCGGCGCGGCATCGCGGTGCAACGGGCCGTCGAGGACGAAGCGCGCGAGGCACAGCGAGAGGAGGCGCTCGCCCTGCTGCGCGAGCAAGAGGCCGCGCGGCAAAGCGTCCGTCAGTGGCAAGGCCGTAGCGCCGAGTGGCTGCAATCGCGGTTCGACGTCGAGCGGTTCCTCACGCAAGAGCGGCAACAGGGGCGGCGGGCGGAGATTGCCTCGGCGCTCGACGCAAAGCGATTGCGATTCAATCCGTTTTATCCAACGCTCGATCCAATGACTCCGCCGCCGAAGATCGCGGGGGCGGCGAGCTTGCCGGGCGACTTGCCGCGGAGCGATCCCCGGAACTTCATCCGCGGCGAGGAGGGGATCGACTTCGGCGGGAGCGGCGGCGTTGGCTTTGCCGGCGCTACTGCTCCAGCGGCGGCGCCCTCCCCTGCCCCAACGACGGCGCCTTCGGCCGCGCCAGTGGCGGTCGAAGGCGGAGCGTCGGGCGTCGCGGAGGCTAGCGGCGGCGAATAGCCACAGCTTCCACGCGACGCCCAGGCAGCGGGCCAGACGCTGTTAGGGCCAAGGCTTCGGCACGACGCCCTGAATCGCCGTATCCAGCTCCTTCGTTAGCTTGGCGTGCAGCTTGCCGTCGCCTTCGACCTTCTTCAGTTCGTGCATCACTTCTTCGGCTTCGGCGGTCCGATCGTTGACCACGAGCAAAGCCACCAGCGTCGCCGAGTCATTGAGAAACTTCTTGTTGGCATATTTAATATACGAATCACCTATTTTTGGGTTCTTCGCCAACTTCTCGGCCATCTTGTAGCTGTTGAGAATCTGCTCAAGCGATTCATCGGCGTCGATGTACTTCCCGCACAGTTCATAATCCTTCGCTCGAATGAGCGCAGGTTCAGCCAACGCGAAGACCCGTTGCGCCGCGTCAGTATCGGTGGCGTCGATGGCGCGGAAGGCGTCCACTGTCTGCTCCTCGTCGCCTAGCTCGCGGTTGATGCTCGTAAACTCCTGGAAGTCCTCGAACGCGATCTTCCGTCCCTCCTCGGGGGTGATGCGCTGCTTGGCGGCGTCGCGAACCTCGCGCAGCTTCACCAGCGCGGGCGGGTAAGATTGGCCCAACTTACCCCAGTTGCTGAGGGCAAACGACAACCGGACGCCCGTCAGCGACGGCTGATACTCCAGCGCGTGCTCGTAGAACCATTCCAGCTTCGCGAGCGACTCTTCGTAGCGCTTCGCTTGCGTGTCGACGTCGACTTCCTGCAAGATCTGCATCGGATCGGGATCTTTCGGCGGCGTCCAGGCCTCGGCCGACGCCAGACGCGAAAGCAACAACACAGCCAGTAAAAATCCAAACTTCATGGCAACCAACTCCTTCAAATGAAATTCCGTGACTACTCATCCGTTACGTAAGTGAAAAAACTCGCAGCCGCACGCAGTGAAGCGCTCGACTGACTCCCCAGTCCCGCTAGCTCCCCACTCCCGCTAACGAGTGTTCGATCGCCGTCAGCCGGCCGTTGTGTTCGCTCACGCAGACGTCGATCCCTTGGGCGAACGCCTGCGCTGCGTGCTCGTCGTTGAACGTGCTCAGCAAATCAATCGCGGTCGCCAGCCGCTCATCAGCCGCGTCGCGAGCGCTCGATCGCGCGGCAGCCAATTGCATGAGTTGCTCGCTCGGCTCAGCCGAGGGGCCCGGCGCCAGCCGCCACATGTTCAGTCCCCACAAGAGGCTCGCCGCCACGGCCATCGCCAGCGACCGCCGTACGAGTTGCCGCTTCGTCCAGCGCTGCGTCCAATCCTTTGATGCGGGGCGTTCAACGACGACGGCAGAAGTCCGCGCCGCCGCCGCCGCTTCGTCGAAGGCTTGCATCGCCCGTTCGCGGACCTCGCGACGATGCTGCTCGCGAATCGAATCGTCAAACGCACAGCCTTGCAGCAGTTCGCCAAAGTTGTCGTTGGCTTCGTTCATGTGATGACTCCTAAATCGCGTCGCAGTTTTTCGATGGCCCGCATCTCCGCCGTCCGCACGGCGCCCGGCCGCATCCTCAAAATTTCAGCAATCTGGCGGTGCGGCATACTTTCGAAGTAGCGGAGCACCACGATCGATTGATCTCGCAAACTCAGTCGCAGGAGCGACTGATAGACGCTCGGCCACTCGAGCGCCGCGAAGCTGCCGACGTTCTTTGCCTCAGGCGACGAATTGACGGCGCCATTTTGGGCCGCCGCCAGCAGCAGCCGGTCGCGTCGCTCGCTCTTCCGCAAATGGGCGTTCACTTGATTCGCGGCGATGGCGTACACCCACCGCATGAAGTCGCGATGCCCGCCGTCGCAAAAACCGTGCATCGACCGCGCGACGTTCAGAAAAACTTCCGCGGTTACTTCCTCGGCGTCGTCCCAACGAAACAGCCGCCGCCGGCAGTAGCGAAAAATCGGCGGATAGCAGCGATCGCACAACTCGCCAAAGGCCTCGCGATCGGTCCGAGCCCGAGCCAGCAAGGCGTCGTCGTCGCTCGGCGAGTGGGGGACATCGTGCGTCATACCCCTAATAATGCGCGGGCGGGGGCGATGTCACAGGAGAAGGGCGAGAAAGTTTGCCGCTTGATGCGCGGCGCGGCGAGGGGGTGGCAATTTTGGCCGCGGCTGGCCGACCGGAGATTGTGCGTCGCGGTAGATGTTGAGGCACAGAGAGAACGTCTGTTTCCGCCCAGTGGCCACGGCGATGCGCGTCGACGCGAGAGACTTCTTGTTGCCGGGGCGTGAGTTTTGTCGCGGGGCGAATTGTGTCGCCAAACGCGTTTTTGGCGACACAATTCGGAAGTTGTTTGCTTCGTTGGGTTTGCGGCGAAGCCGTCGGCGACAGAAATGCCAAAAGTGACAGAATGGGGCGTCGTGGAGGGAGCGTAGGCGTCGCCGGGGATTGTGCGGCTCGCTTCCCTGCCCCACCGACGGCAACCCGGCTGGCGACTGCCTGCGTCACGCGCGGCGCAAGTGCGGGTTGAGCATCGCCCTCTCCCGGCGGATAACGCGTGGGCGCAGCGATCGCGCGAAACGTGGACATGCGACCACTATAAACGATTGAGTGGCCATTTTCTAGATGGTATTTTCTGGAATTGCTGCGAGACGTTGCCGGCCACGCTGGTCGCCGTTACAGGTGAGTTTCCTGTCGCCCCACTGGTTTTGGTTGCCTGATCTTCCAGGCTGCTTGCTGGCGAAGCGGCAACCACTCTTCAACGGCGATTCGCACTGGCGACACGCCAGTGGCACCCGGCGATGTTTAATACGCTTTAAACCGTGCAGCCTTAATGCATCGGCGGCTGCTAAATGCGATGCAAGCCAACAGCACCGTTCCGAGCGCCGCACTGCGAGGTTCGGGAATGACGCTAACTCGCATGAGTACATTATTAGCCTTGAAGTAAAGCTCGCCGTCAAACTCGAATAGAAAGGATGGCATCGAACCCTGTCGACCGGTCCGAATGTCCTTGACGAGACTTACAGTCTGCCCATCGAACATGAACAGTTCGCTCCCGACATCGGATCTTGAGGCCGTGAAGAATAGGTTGCCGTCAAATACTGTAAAGTCTGAAGGATTTGAACTTTGAAATCCAGAAGCGATGTCCGCAACTAGGGTGACGACATTGCCATCATACTTGAACAGTTCAAATCCTACCGAGGGCCCGCCGTCAGCAGTGAAATACACGTTATTGTTGAACTCAGTCGGCCAGTTCGCGCCAGACCAAGACAATCCCGCATCGTGCGGAACTTGCTCAACGGAGACGCCGTCGTAATCGAATAAGCCGTATTCGAATTGGCCGTCACCGGAAACACCATAAGTAGCCGCGAAAACCACTTTGCCATTTAGTTCTAAGAACGATCGCGGCTCACTGGAACCATTTCCGGGCCAAACATCATCTACTAACGTGATAGAGTCGTCATTATATTCGTACAGCTCAACCCCAGTTGAGGCATCGCCCTGCGCAGTCACAAGTAGCCTTCCACCAAACCGAATCCCGCTGAAGTTAAACCAATTTTCAACGGGACTTGCGCCTCTAATTGGCGTAAGGGTCAAACCGTCATAAGAATACATGCTACGGCCAGATGGATCGAGCGCACTGAACAGAAGCTTGCCTTGATATTCAAGCATTCCGTCTGGGGCCGAGCCGATTTCACCAGGGTAGATATCGGCGACCATAGTCGCTGAAGACCCGTCGAATTTGAATAGCTCGTACCCGGAGAAGCCATTCCATGAAGTGAAGTACAAGCTGTCCTGAAAGACGATAGGGTCAAAAATATTCCCACCCCGTGGACCAGGCACGTTGTCCGCAACTAGCCGCAGCGTGCTCCCGTCATACTTGAACAGTTCGGCACCATGGGCGGATGTCTGCCCGCGAAAGTAAAGTTCGCCCTGGAATTGCACGAAGTTGATTGGGTTGGTGACGCCAATCCCAAGCGTGTCGGGCACAACGCTCACATGGTAGCGGTCTGCAGCATGGGCAGAATTCAGTACGAGCAGGACTGTGGAAACGAGCGTGGAGAAAGTGCGCAAAGGTAGTCGCCTAGTCGGGAGCCCCAGCATGCGTTGTAACGTCTCTGAAAGGCTTTTCCATCATTTAATTCGCCACAACCATTTCCAGTAACGTGCGGGTGGCATATCGTCGCGGAGCGTCGACATGTTGATGTGAGAGTTGGAGTCTGCTCCGAGTTCAGCATGCTCATGCCTAGAAGGGCAAGAGCATTGCACCCAGCGGAAGCGGCTTCGCGGCCGTATATTGGCACTTTGCACTGCGTATGGAGCCAAGGAACTATCGTGACGCCAGAACTGCAACGCCGTTGGCAGGCCGCTTCAGCACCGTTCGACGGCATGGTCGTGACGACGTGCGACGAACATGGGCCGAGCATCCTGCAAGAAATGCTGCTGCTGGCGGCCGGTCGATTGCAGGGCGCCTTTCCGGACGTTTACGTCAGCGACGATTGGCACGAGCATGACGGCTTTCTGACGGAGCCGTCGCCGATTGCGTGGGAAGAGTTGCTCGAGAGGTTCGCCAGCCCGCGCGCTCTGTACGACAGTCGCCATCAGGACGAGCATGTGCGGGTGGCGATCTTCCCGAGTTCCCACGACTGGCTGTTGCGGTACTGCATCGAGGATTCGGAGCCCGACTATCGCGATGCGTGCTGCGACTTCGACTTCACTTGCTCGCCGGAATCGCCTGCCTATGGTTTAGCCAGCCAGATCAACGCGACGTGGCCTGGGTATACGAACGTGATGCCGGCCAAGGAGTTCTTTGACCGTTCTTACGGAGGGTGAGTCGTCGCGAAGCGTCGACCGGCGCGTGCGAGGGTTGGGCTGGACGGCGGGTTCGCCCTCATCCCCAGCCCTTCTCCCGGGGGGAGAAGGGGGCAGGTTGGCGGTCGGTAGGTTAATGCGTATCAGGCGCACCAATCCCAAGGCCGATATCTTTTGCAGGATACTTGACGAACGTCTTCGCATGTTCCGACTGCATTTGCAGGACCGGACCGTAGGCCCATTCGTAGTCGCTGTTGCTCATGGTGCGACGTTCCTTCGGGTCGCGATAAATGTCGAACACCCACGGCGAGACGCCGACGGGGACGTAGGTCGACATGCTGATGTTCGTGAACGGCTGTTCGGACAGCTGCACCTTGAAGTAGGCCTTGAACGAGTCCCAGCGGAGTCCTGAGAAGTCGGCTTGGTTGTAGCAGAACACTGCTTGCCGGTTCGACTCGCCGTCATCGTTCAGCAGGAACGACGTTTGATCGATGCCGTCGATGTAGCGCTCCGTGGGGATCTTGTCGACGATGCCGCCGAGCGCGAGCGACGTGTTGAACAGATCCATCAGGTCGAACAGCCCGTCGCTAACGCGTCCGGGCTTGATGACGCCGGGCCAGTAGGCGACGCCGGGAACGCGCACGCCGCCTTCCCAAGTGGTGCCCTTGCTGCCGCGGAACGGGGTGTAGCCGCAGTCGGGGTAGCTGTCTTCTTCCGGTCCATTGTCGGACGTGAAGAACACGAGCGTGTTTTCAAGCTGCCCGGTTTCCTTCAGCGTGGCGATGAGTCGGCCGACGATGTCGTCGACTTCGACGACCGCGTCCTTATACGGCAGCTTGGCGGGGCTGCGACCTTCGTAGCCATCGCCCGCGAAGTTGTCGAAGTGAACTTTCGCAAAGGCGTGGACCAAGTAGAACGGCTTCTTTGCTTCGGCGGAACGCTTGATGAAGTCGACGGACCAATTGGCGAAGTCTTGGTCGCAGTTGCCCATCTGCTTCGACGTTTCGAGCGGGTAGTCGATCGTGAGCTTTTCGCCCTTCTTGCCGCTGACGACGGCGTTGTATTCGCTGAGCGACTTGTAAGTTTTGAGCTTCTCGGGGGCTTTGACGAGCTGCTCGTACTTGCGCGGCATCATGTACTGCGTGTACTCGCTCACGACGGAGAGGAACCCGTGGAACTCGTCGTAGCCGACCTGATGGGGCTGCATTCCTTCGCCCTCGCCGACGTGCCACTTGCCGGAGAGCGCCGTGACGTAGCCGCTGTCGCTGAGCAGCTTCGCGGCGCTGACTTCGTCCGCCCAAGGGTTCTTCGTTGGGCGATCGCTCGCTAGGAGCGGACGGGTGAGGCCGCTGCGCGCGGGGATGCGGCCGGTGTTGAGCGCCGCGCGCGTCGGCGTGCAAAGGGGCGTCGCATAGGCGGAAGTGAGCCGCAGGCCGCCTTGCGCTAGCGCGTCGATGTTCGGCGTCGGGGCTCCGGCCATCGCGCCGCCGCCGTTGCAGCCGACATCGCCGTAGCCCATGTCATCGACGAGGATGATCAGGATGTTCGGTTTGCGGCCGGTCTTCGCGGCGAGCTGTTGCAGCTTCTTGAGCACGGCCTGCTGCTGTTCGGGGTGCGGCAGCGCTGGTTCCAGGTGGTCGGCGATGCGAACCGTGCGGTTCCAGCCTTGGCTTTCCGCTGCGTGGGCGGGGACAGCGGAAACGAGCGTCAGAGCGGCGATTGCCAAGAGGCGTTCGGCGGTCATGAGGTGATCCCCTGAGGAGTCGGCGCGAGAAGCGCGCAGTCGGAGCGACGGGCCGTATTGTACATAAACGAGGCGTGCTTAGACAATTACCGCGCACCAGAGCCGCGAGGCAGATCGCCGCCAACGCGTAGCGAGTGGCGGCAAGCATGCCGGCTTACTGCATGATGGGCATTTCGACCGCTTCGGCGACGACGCGGGGCTTCATGTGGAGGGTGATGTGCCACACGCGGCCCGTGACGGTGTCGAGGCGGTAGCAAGCGCCCGCTTCCGAGGCGATTTGGAAGCGACCGGACATTTGGGGGAGGAATGGGGCCATCATCATCGGCTCGGCCGGGGCGGTGGCGACGGCTTCGGGGGGCGCCAAGCGCTCGGTGATAATTGAGGCTTCTTGGCCGACGGCGTTGCGGGGCCAGTCGACGCCCGATGCGGCCCAACCGAGGACGATGCCAACGAGAACAAGTGCGAAAGGTTTCATGGGAGGGGCTCCGTGGAGTGAGGGGATTGGGCGGGAAGTGATTATAGCGTGGCGGGGGGATCGCGTTGCGGGGCGTGTGAATGCATGCGTCGTGAGGGGCGTGTGAGAGGGCTCGCTTCATCCCCGGCCCTTCTCCCAGGGGGAGAAGGGGAGGTTGGAGGGCCGCGGAGGGGCGGCACTTCTCACTAGCACGGAAGCGGCGCCCGGTGATATTTAGAGCGAGGCGCGAGTAGCAGCGATCGAGAGTTTGCCACCTGAAATCTAGATCGGTTACACTCTCGCTATTCAATTTCCCGCTCGCACAACTGACCACATCAATACTGCTATGGCGAAATTCGTCTGTCCAAAGTGCCAGGAGGGCAGCGCGTCGCGCGAATTTCATACTTGGCAAGTTGTGGTCGCGATCGTCGGTTTCCCCATCGGGTTGCTTGCCCTTCTGGCCGACCGTAAGCCGCCGCGGTGTCCCGCTTGCGGATACGCGTGGCGCCCTTAAGCTAGCGGCGGGCGGCATGTCGTCGCGAAGCGTCGACATGTGGAAGCGCTCGTTAGAGGCCATGCAGAGTTCGCATGCTCATGCCTTGAGGGGGCTTTGCCCAAAAAATCTATGGGCGGGGTCTCCGACCCCGAAGCGGCGTGGTGAAACCACCACGGCTTGTGGTGGTGGACGAAATCGGCGTCGGAGACGCCTCCCACAAATGATTTTTGGGCAAAGCCCCTTGAGGGGCAAGAGCATGGCGCCCATCGCCGCGACGTCAATGCAGAATCGTCGGCAGCGTGTGAGGCGAACAGAGAATCGCGGGGCAAGTAATCGCCTTTGGAGTTAAGCAGCGGTCGATGAACGAGAACAACGAGAGCGGGGAGCGCGGCGCGTTTGACGACTACTTGCAGCAACAGCTGCAGGAGCACTTGGAACTGCGTCGCGAGTTCGTCCGATCGCACGACTTGCAGATTGAGATTGTGGAGCTGGTCGCCGCGGGCGGAGTGACGAGAGTGTCAGCTCGAATCTGCGGTCGCCTCAACGAGAGGACTGTCGAACACAAGGCGAAAGCGACGAGGTCCGAAGTTCAGGCAGGCAGCGGCAGTGCGGCAGGAGCAGTGGCGAGAGTCGTTTCGGTCGCCGTGAAGTCGGTCGCTAGCTTGGCGTTCGATTCGTTCTCCGATGAGAGTCGACTCACGCAGTGCGTGGCGGAGGTGACGTCGCAGTTGCTGCTTCACGTCGACCGCTGCTTGGAGGTGCCGTTTACCCCGCTGGAAACTCGCTGGCGGCGATTTCGCTTGGTCCGTCAAACCCTGGCGGTAGTCAGCGTGCTCTCCGTCTACGGCTTCTTTAATTGGCTCATCGCGGGTAAGGAGGATGTGTCGTGGGCAAGTATCCTCGCGCTGGCGACGTTTGCCGGCGTCGTCGTCGGCGGGCTGGTCTACGCAATCGCCTTCGCCATTGCGATCCTGGCGATGCCGGCAGAATTCTTTCTGACGGAGTTGGAGGGACGCCGAGCGGTGGCGCGATGCGGCGTCAACTCCGCGGGAGCGGTGAAGCTCGTGGCAGTTGGCTTTCTGTTGACCGTCGTTGCCGTTGGAGTCTGGTACTGCAGATTGTTGTGCAGCGGTCCGGCCGACGAGTGATCGCGGCGACTGCTCGCGACGCACCTTACCAATGGCCGTGATGGCCGTGGTGGTAATGGTAGTGATATCCCCACCGCGGGCCCGAGTAATAGTGAATCACTGGCGCCGGCTCGACGTACACGACCGGGCGCGGGGCAATCACCGCCGCGGGCGCCGTAGCGACGTAGGCGGGGGCGTAGCCATTGGGGGCCGACGATTGAGCCGCCATGACGACGCGGTCGCTCACGCCGCTTTGCTTGAGCGCGATGAGGCCGTTGGGGCTGAGGTCGAGGCGGCTGCCGCGGCTGCGAATGGTGCTGATGATGAGGTCTTCGCTGACGCCGGCGCGGGTCATTTCGACGAGGTCAAAATTGGTCACCGCTTGGGCGGCGACTTGGGCGTTGGCTTGATTGGCGACCGCGACGCCGGTGGCCGTCGCGCGGCGGTCGGCCTGGTCGACCGAGTTGCCGACGAGTCCGCCGGCAAGGGCTCCGACGCCGGCGCCGATGAGGGCGCCTTCGCCGCGTTGATCGCGGCCGCCGATGAGCGCGCCGGTAACGGCGCCGAGTCCGCCGCCCACCACAGCGCCGCCGACGGTGTCGTTGCGGTAGTAGCTAGGCGCCGGTTGGTAGTAGTACTGCTGCGCGACGGCCGGCGTGGCGGCGGCGATTGCGGCGAGCCCACCGCTGAGGTGAAGCAGGCCGAGCAGCGTGCGCGCAGCGCGACGATGCGACGCCAAGCGGGCGAGTGGTGCGAAAGTCATTGCGGTCGAGCCATCACGGGGTGGGCGGCGATTCCGTGCGAGTGGAACGCCGCTAGAGTGATGTATCGACCAACGGCCGGGACCACAACATCAAGTGGGGGTGTGGCGGCGCCGTCGGTGCTAGCTGCTGTCGCTTGGGCGACGCGAAGGAGGCTATTTCTTCGCTTCGCTCGTAGCCGGCGGCACGGCCGGCAGGAACTTGAACGCTGGCGTCGGCTTGAACATGTCCGCCGCGTCGCCCGCGTAAATCGAGCCGTCGTTGACGGTCAGCTTCTTCACCGGCGCCCCTTCCTTGAGGTCAAGGTCGGCCAAGTCGATCCAAAAAATGCTCGGGCTGCTCGTCGATTCGAAGTAGTAGCGGCGGTTCTTGTGGTCGGAGAGGGTGCGCCACAGCGTCGACGAAATGTTCGGCTGCCCTGGCGTCGAGATGCCGAGCGGCACCGAGACGTTGCGAATGACGCTGAACGCGCTGGCGATCGCTTCTTCAATCTTGTCCGTCTGCGGGACGGCGTTGATGTAGAACGACGCCCGGACGAAGCGATCGGAGGCGCGGTTCGTGCCGGGCAGCATCGTCGTGCCGCCGATTTGCTGCCAGTAGGCGTCGAGCGCGAGTTGCTGCGAGTAGATCGGCGAGTTGGTCATCACCTGGTACTCGCGGCCGTGGTGGATCACGAGTTGGCCGTCGACGTATTCGAAGATCGCCGAGTCGCCGGTCGGGTCGGAAATGGCGAGGTGCACCGTGCCGGCGTGACCATCGGGCGTTTCAACCGGGACGACGTAAAACTCTTCCTTGCTGAGGGCGTCGACCGCTTCGGCGACGGTCGAGTAATTGTCGAGCACGTACTGAGCCCACGCGGAAATCGACATCGTGCGGCGGGGGTCGTTCGGCTTGGGCGTGGGGTATTGCGATTCGGCCAGGTAGAGCAGATTCGTGACGAGGCCTTGCTCGTTCATGCCGTCGCAGGTGGCGGCGTCGAACGCAGAGCCAATCACGCTGCCGTACTTCGAGGTCCACTCCATCGACTTGGGCCCGGCGGCGCCGTCGCGAGCGATGCCGCGCGGCATCACCCACAGGTTCGTGCCGATGTTGCTCACCCAGTCCATGCTGCGAACGGTGATGATCGTGCTGTTGGGGCCGAGGTAGACGGCGCGCGAACAGGCGTCGAGCCGCGTCACCGCCAGGAATCCGCCAGCGATGAGAAAGGTCGCCAGCAGGCAGGCGGAGAGTCGTGAGCGCATCGTCACCTCGCAGTGCAAACGGAAGTCGCCGAGTCATGGAAGCGTCGACGTTCGTCAGTACTATAGGTTTCGATGCGCAGGCGGTTTGCCGCTGCGATCGGCGCTGCGTGCAGGACGGGGAGTTCGCGCCGTACCGTTCGCCGCAATTGCGGTCGATCATGCGGGAATTGTGGACTTTGCCGATCGTAGCAAGCTATACTTGCCGCGGGACGCCGATGGTCGAGTTCGCCGAGCGAACGCTCGCGCGAATCGCTTTTCTGCACAACGAACATCTTCGGAGGCTGCGATGAACGCTCTCGCATGGCGTGCGTGTCTGTTGTTGGCGGCGGCAAGCGTCGCCCAGGTTCAAGCGGCCGATGAGAAGCCGAATATCCTGGTCATCTTCGGCGATGATATCGGCATCGCCAATGTCAGCGCCTACAGCGACGGCGTCATGGGCTACGAAACGCCGAACATCGATCGCCTGGCGAACGAGGGGCTGCGGTTCCTCCACTACTACGGCGAGCAATCGTGCACCGCCGGCCGCGCGGCATTCCTCACCGGGCAGCATGGGTTGCGTTCCGGGCTGACGAAGGTTGGTTTCCCCGGCGCGCCGATGGGCATGAATCAACTCGACCCCAGCATTGGCGGGTTGCTGAAGAATCTCGGTTACGCGACTGGGCAGTTCGGCAAGAACCATGTGGGCGATCGCAACGAATCGCTGCCGACGGTGAACGGCTTTGACGAGTTCTTTGGCAACCTCTACCACCTCAACGCTGAAGAAGAGCCGGAGCTGCCCGATTACCCGAAAGATCCGGCGTACCTCAAGAAATACGGCCCGCGTGGCGTGCTGAAGTGCACGGCGACCGACGTCGACGACCCGACCGTCGACCCGCGGTTCGGCAAGATCGGCAAGCAGAAGATCGAAGATACCGGCGCCCTCACGAAGAAGCGGATGGAGACGATCGACGACGAAACTTCGGCGGCGGCGATCGACTACATGAAGCGGCAGCACGACGCGGGGAAGCCGTTCTTCTGCTGGTTCAACTCGACGCGGATGCACTTGCGAACCCACGTGCGGCCCGAACACCGCGGCCGCTATACGCACGGCGACAGCGAATACGTCGACGGCATGATCGAGCATGACGAGACGATCGGCTCGATCCTCAAGGCGCTCGACGACATGGGAATCGCCGACAATACGATCGTCGTTTACTCAAGCGACAACGGCCCCCACATGAACACCTGGCCTGACGGGGCAATGACGCCGTTCCGTTCGGAAAAGAACACGAACTGGGAGGGGGCGTTCCGCGTGCCGTGCCTCGTGCGCTGGCCGGGGAAGATCAAGCCGGGAACCATCACCAACGAGCTGATGAGCCACAATGATTGGGTTCCGACGCTGTGCGCGGTCGCGGGCGAGCCGGCGATCGTCGACAAGCTGAAGCAAGGCTACAAGGCCAACGGCAAGGATTATAAGGTTCACCTCGACGGGCACGATCAGTCGAAGTTCCTCACGTCGGTCGAAGGGACTGCCGGCAAGAACAACGGCGCCAAGAGCGCTCGCAACGATTTCTTCTACAGCGACGACGACGGCGAACTCGTCGGCTATCGACAGGGCGACTACAAGTACGTTTTCGAAGAACAACGCTCGCCCGGCACGATGCAAGTCTGGGCCGAGCCGTTCACTAAGCTGCGGCTGCAGAAGATCTTCAATTTGTTCCAAGATCCCTACGAGCGGGCTGACATCACGTCGAACACGTTCTGGGATTGGCAGATGAATCACGTTCAGATGATGTATGGCGTGATGAACGACGTCTTCGTGTTTGCGGAGACGTTCGAAGAATTCCCGCCGCGGTCGACGCCGCCCAGCTTCAATCCGGCGACGATTCTGGATGAGACGCTGCGCGAGATCAAAGCGAAGAAGAAGATTGAAGCGGCGTTCCCGATGCTGAAAGAAGGGGAAACGCCGGCGAAGTGAGCGGGTGAGGGTTTTTGCATACCTCGCACCGGACTATCTGTGAGTGTGAGCCTGGATATCGTGAATGTTTCGGCTCGTTCTGCCCGTGTCAGGAATGCGCATCGGCTAACGATATCAATTGCTAACTGCATTGTTGGCCCCGGAGGGGCCGAGTGATGTAGCCAGGGGCGCGAGCCCCTGGTCTCTGGGCCGAATAGTTTGGTTAGCCCCGTGAGGGGCGGCACTGTTGTCATCACGTTCTAGAAATGTGTCGCCCCTCACGGGGCTCTGGGCATCACGCTGCTTCAAGCCAGGGGCTGGCGCCCCTGGCTACATCATGCCGCCCCCTTCGGGGGCTCCGGCATGACAACGAGTCGTCAATTGCCTTTTCATTCTCGTCGGAGAGTAAGATGTTCCTGCAACATCGTTATGCGCTCGCGCTCGCTGCTGCAACTGTGAGCCTTGCAACAATCGCCCTAGCTGCCGAACCAACGCCCGCGGTGCTACCGCGGCCCGACTTCCATTTTTCCGGCAACGTCGGTCGCACTTACCTTGATTCCGATCCCGCCCAATTCCCGCAGCCCGTAAAAGCGCCAAAGGGGGCGCCGAACGTCGTGCTCATCTTGCTCGACGACGCCGGCTTTGGGCAGTTCAACACGTTCGGCGGCGGTGTCCCCTCGCCGACGATGGATCGGCTTGCGAAGGAAGGCTTGCGGTTCAACCGCTTCCACACAACCGCGCTCTGCAGTCCGACGCGAGCGGCGCTCATCACCGGCCGCAACCATCACTCCGCAGCGTTCGCGGGGATCACCGAGCTCGCTACCGGGTACGACGGTTACACGTGCATCTTGCCGCGCAGCTGCGGCACGGTCGGCGAGGTGCTGCGGCAGAATGGCTACAACACCGCCTGGATCGGCAAGAATCACAACACGCCGACGTGGGAACTAAGTGACGCGGGGCCGTTCGATCGTTGGGCGAACGGGCTGGGGTTCGACTACTTCTACGGGTTCAACGCCGGCGACATGAACCATTGGAACCCGGTGCTGTATGAAAATCGCAACCTCGTGCCGGCGTCGGACGATCCCAATTACCATCTCACCGAGGATCTCGCCGACCACTCGATCGCGTGGCTGCGCAAAGCGAAAAGCATCTCGCCCGACAAGCCGTTTTTCTTGTACGTGGCGCCAGGGGCGACGCATGCTCCCCATCAAGCCCCCAAAGATTGGATCGCGAAGTTTAAGGGGAAGTTCGATAACGGCTGGGATGAGTACCGCAAGGAAACGTTCGCGCGGCAGAAGAAGCTGGGCGTCATCCCGGCGAATGCGAAACTGACGGCGCGCCCCGACGGCCTGCCGGCGTGGGAGTCGCTCAACGCCGATCAAAAACGGCTCTACGCGCGGATGATGGAAGTCTTCTGTGCGTACGGCGCCCACTGCGATCATGAGATGGGCCGCATCGTCGAGGCGGTGAAGGCCCTGCCCGACGCCGACAACACGGTCATCATCTACATCGCGGGCGACAACGGTTCGAGCGCTGAAGGCGGCATCGAGGGTTCGCTGAGCGAAAACATGTTCTTCAACGGTTTTGCCGAAAAGTGGCAAGACAACATCAAGGCGATCGACGAGCTCGGCGGGCCGAAGCATTTTAATCACTTCCCGAGCGCCTGGGCGCATGCGATGAACACGCCGTTCCAGTGGACGAAGCAGGTGGCGTCCCACTTTGGCGGCACTCGCAATCCAATGATCATTTCGTGGCCGGCGAAGATTAAAGATCAGGGAGGGATGCGATCGCAGTTCACGCACACGATCGACGTCGTGCCGACCATCTACGAAGTCTGCGGCATCACGGCGCCGACGGAACTGAATGGCATCGAGCAGAAGCCAATCGAGGGAGCGAGCTTCGCCGCGGCATTCGACGATGCAAAGGCGAAAGAGCAACGCACGACGCAGTACTTTGAGATGGCGCTCAATCGTGGCATCTACCACGAAGGATGGATGGCGTCGGCGGTTTCGTTTCCGCCGTGGCAAGCGACCCGCGAAGGGTTCGATCCAGACAAGCAGCGATGGGAGTTGTATCACGTTGACGAAGATTTCTCGCAGGCCGAGGATCTCGCCGCGAAGGAGCCGGCGAAGCTCCGCGAGTTGCAAGACCTGTGGTGGGTCGAGGCGGCCGAGCACAATGTGTTGCCGCTCGACTGGCGCGGCACGATTCGGATGAACGCGGAAGCGATGGGCCGCCCCAGCCTCGTGCGGGGACGCAACCACATCACTTACTACCCGGGAACCGTCGGCCTGCCCGACGCTGCCTCGCCGCCGATGCTCAACAAGTCGTGGAAGGTGACGGCCCAGATAGACGTCCCTGAAAAGGCCGAGGGAATGATCGTCACGCAAGGCGGACTCGAAGGAGGCTACGGCCTATATCTGAAGGAAGGAAAACCGACGTTCGTCTACAACTTCCTCGCCAATGATCGGACGACGCTCGCGGCCCACGAACCGCTGCCGAAAGGAAAGGCGACGCTCGTCGCTGAGTTTAAGTATGACGGCAAACCGAACCCGCAGAACTACGCCGACATGGGCCAGGGAGGCACGGTGACGCTGTCGGTGAACGGGAAGCGGATCGCCGAAGGTCGCTTGGAGCGGACGATTCCGATTCAGATGTCAATCAGCGAAGGGCTCGACGTCGGCATGGACGTCGGCTCGGCGGTTTCCTTCGACTACAAGCCGCCGTTTGCGTTCAACGGGGAGATTGAAAGCGTGACGGTCGATCTTGAGTAGCCCATCGCGACGCTGAGCTGATTCCGAAAACGAAATAGGGGCACGTTTCCGATGCCAACGATTTTAAACAGTGCGATCGTTGCGAGTTCGAACTTGCAAGTTGGCCGCTCGCTTTGGCGCCAATTCTGTTTTGCTGTTGTGGTTGTGTCTGCCGCTCAGGTTCACGCAGACCAAGTGCCCCCGCCCAAGTCTGCCACCGAAGTTCCCGGCACTCCCGCTGGCACCGTGATGACGAAAGAATACGTCGAAACGGTCGGCCGGATGGCCTATCTCTGGGGCTGGCCGTTGGTGAACAACTACAACCGCTCGGAGGCGATCAAAAATCTTCCCGAGCCGGGGCGAATGGGGGGCATCGTGCCGGTCGCGCCGCCGGGGCAGATTTCGATGCTGACCGATTACATCGACGCCGAAGAGCGGTTCGTCACCTGCCCCAACCAGGACACTGTCTACGGCGCGGGCTACCAGCGTTTGAACTCCAAGCCCGTCATCGTGCAGGTGCCTGATTTCGGCGATCGATTCTGGACGTACCAACTGTGCGACGCCCGTACCGACGCCTTCTGCAACATGGGCCAGCAGAATGGTACGAAGCCGGGGTTCTATTTGATCGTCGGCCCCGAATGGCAGGGCAAGAAACCAGACGGCGTGACGGAGGTCTATCGTTCGTCGACAGACTTAGCCGTGATTTTTCCTCGCGTCTTCCAGAGCGACGATCCCGCCGATAAGGCGGCGATCCAGCCACTGCTCAGCCAGATTGCCGTTTACCCGCTCAGCGAGTTCGACGGGACGATGAAGACGAAGGATTGGCACAAGACGCCGGCATTCCCATCGCCCGCCGGAGCGGGTTCCGGCGAAGCGAAGTGGGTCGTGCCAGAGAAGTTCTTCGATGAACTTCCGCAAGTCATGAAGGAGATCCCGCCGCTGCCGGGCGAGGAATCGCTCTACGCCCAATTCCAAGGGGTGCTCGATGCGGCGGCGAAGGATCCGAAGATCAAAGCGATCCTCACGCAAACGGCGATCGACGCGGAAGAGTCGCTCATCAAACCGCTGTTTGAATTTCACAACAATGGCCGACCGGTGGGGAATGGTTGGAATTCTCCTTCCAACGGCGCGGCGTGGGGCGTCGACTACCTCTCGCGTGCGGCCACGGCGCGGTCGAACATGTACGACAACGCGCCGAGCACCACGCGGTATATTTACGCCGACTACGATTCGACCGGAGCGCGGCTGAATAGCGCGAATAAGTACACGGTGACGTTCCCGAAGGGACAAACGCCGCCCGTTGAAGGCTTCTGGTCGCTGACGCTGTACAACGACAAGCACCTCTTCTCGCCCAACGCGCTCAATCGCTATTCGCTGGGAACCAAGAACGCGAAGACGCTGAAAGAAAATGCCGATGGATCGCTAACGCTCTATGTGCAGAGCGAGTCGCCGGGCGCTGAGCACGAAGCGAACTGGCTGCCGACGCCGAAAGAGGCCGACTTTTCGTTGTTCATTCGGGCCTACTGGCCGAAGCAGGCGGTGCTCGACGGTTCGTGGACGCCGCCGAAGATCGAACTGCAGAAGTGAGAGCTATCGCCCACTAATCTAGCGTTACACGTCGCGCGGCAAATCGGGCGCACAGCGGAGGCATCCGATGCGTAAATGCCGTTAGCGATACCGCGCCAGCCAATGGGCGTAAGCCGCCGGCAGCGTGCTCCACGCGGCGTTTTCCACGCCGAGCTCCTTCGCGGCGCGGTACGGCCAGTGGGGGTTGGCCAAGAAGGGGCGACCAAGCGTCACGAGATCAATTTTCTCCTCGCGGACAAGAGCGTCGGCCTCTTTGGGATCCGACACGTACCAACTCGTCGTCGTCGGCAGGCCCGTCGCGCGGCGCACGCGTGCGGCGACGTCGCCCATAAAGTTGGCTCCCCAGGGGATCTTTGCTTCGGGCGTATTGAAACCGATCGAGACGTCGACCGAATCCAGCCCTTCTCGCTTCATTTGCTGCAACAGCGCGATGCTTTCGCCGAGCATCGCTTCGTCGTCGCCGTGGAATTCGACGACGCCCAGTCGTACCTGCAGCGGCCGGTCCTCTGGCCAGACCTTGCGCACGGCGGTGAACGTCTCCAGCAAGTAACGTGCTCGGTTCTCGGCGCTCCCGCCGTAGCGATCGGTGCGGTGGTTGGAGATCGGCGAGAAGAAATTCTGCGCGAGGTAACCGTGAGCCATGTGGAGTTGCAGCCAGTCGAAGCCGACGTCGCGGGCCCGCACGGCGGTGGCGACGGTGTCGGCCTGCACGCGAGCAATGTCCTCGAGCGTCATCTCGCGCGGCGCCCGCATCATGCCGGGGCCGCCGAAGGCGAGCGCCGACGGAGCGATCGCTTCCCACGAGTTCGGCTCGCCGAGCGGGATCTGATCGTCCCCTTCCCACGGGCGATTCGTCGCCGCTTTGCGACCGGCGTGGGCGATCTGAATGCCCGCCGCCGCTCCCCACTGCTTCACGCTGCTGACGATCGGCGCGAACAGTTCGGCCTGCCGGTCGTTCCACAATCCAGAATCGGCCCAAGTGATGCGGCCTTCCGGTGAGACGGCCGTCGCTTCGACGATTACCAACCCCGCGCCGCCGCGAGCGAACGACGGGTAATGGACGCGGTGCCAATCGTTCATTTCGCCGTCGTGGGCCATGTACTGGCACATCGGCGACACGACCGTGCGGTTGCGGAGCGTGACGCCCTTCAGTTGAAACGTTTCAAAAATGCCGGCCATCGACGCCTCTTCATACGAGTTCGAAATTTCTCACCCCAGCAATAACATCTCGCGTAAGGGATGATCGTAGGATGTAGCGGCTTCTGAGGCTAGCCGCTGTGTTGAGTGGCATCCTCTTGCCCTCTAAGGCATGAGCATGCAAACCCTGAGTGGATGCCAACATGTCGACGCTTCGCGACGACATGCCACCCGAAGCAGCGTGCAGCCGGCGGCGAGTAGCGCCAACGCTATCGCTGCGGGCTCGGGAACTGCAACTCTTGCGAGCGCGGCATTGCCGCCACCCGCCTGCCGCTGCCAATCTAAAAAGTCGGCGCCGTCGACGATGCCGTCGCCGTTGGCGTCGCCATCTGCGGGGAGCGTGCTGCCGGGATTGCCGAAGCCTTGTTTCCAGATGGCGAGGTCGGCCGCGTCGACGACGCCGTTGCCGTTGAAGTCGGCGCTGGCTGTTGGCTGCGTGAGGATGTCGTGCCACGCCCGCAGGTCGTCGACGATCGGTTGACCTGCGGCGTCGAGGGCTCCGTTCATCGCGCCGTCGACGTCGGCGACGTAGATCTCGAAAAAACGCGTGCCGTAGGCGTTGTAGGCGAGTTCGATGCCAGTGGCGGGGTTGCGGCTATCGAGTTGCGCGTCACGCTCCGGGCGGTGGACGAGCCACGAGTCGAGGGCTTGGATCATCGACGGCCCGCCAAGGTTCGACCAATCGAGCAGATTGTTGCCGGCGCCCATTCCGTTCGGTTGCGGCAGCGGGCCGTCGTCGGAAAGGTTCTCGATGAAGAACGCGAGCTCTGGTTGGCCCGGGCCGTTGTAGAGGGGGGCGAGTCGCGCGATCAGCTGTTCGTCGACCGGTACGCCGGGCTGGCTGTCGTTGAACGCGAAGAAGGCGAGAAAGTTTTGATCGCGCGGAAAGGCGGCGGCCGCCGTGGCGACGCCGGCTGCAACGCTATCGACGTACCGCTGCTGGGTGTAGTCGGGATGCGCGCGAATGGCGCCGTTGAGATCGCGGACGCCAAAGTTCAGCCCGACCGGGGCCGCGTCGATCGAGCGGAGCGTCGGATCGTCACGCAGCGCGTGCGTGGAACCGTCGGCAGTGACGGCGTAATCGCCTAGCGCTGCGTAGAGCGCCGCATGCCGCGACTGAGCGAAGGCGTCCCATGGCACGGGGTTCACTCCGCCGCGATGATCGGTGTATTTGGCCGCCGCGCCGTCGAGTACATACTGCGGCTCTTCGCCGGTGAAGATCTCAAGGCTCAATCCTTGATTAAGGGGCGCCAGCAGGTTGATCGCCTCGTTGATGACGTTGAAGTTGTAAACGCCCGGAGACGTTTCCAGGTCGTTCCAAAACAGCCGCAGCGTGTAGCCCGAGACGAAATCGTAGTTGCGGATGTTCGCGAGGCGATCGTCTTGCGGCGTGTTGGGGTTGTTGACCGCCGTGCTGAGGATGTAGATGCCGTTCGGATTTTCGGCGGCGATCGCTGGCGAACAGATCGCTGCGAGGGAGACGGCGAGAGCGCGTAGTCGGCGTGACAGCATGATGGCTTCTTCGAGGGGCGCCGCCTGACGCGATGTGGCTGCCCCAGAGGCGAGCAGCCGATGACAGTGTAACCCGCGACTCACGGAGCCGCTTCGCGGCGTGGGGCGGAAAGTGGGAAAATTGTCGCCTCGGCTTTAGCGGAGGCAACCCCCTACCCTGCGGACGCGGCGAGCCGCCGGCGCCTGCTCAGCCGCCGACGGCAGCGGCCAGCTGTACCAGCTTGAGGGCTGTATTCCAATTGCGGCCGGTGCCGCGCGTGTCGAGCTTCGACTCGATCATCTTGATCGTCAGCTTCGACCGGCCGATGCCGTCGGGGTAGACAAGGAAGAGTTCCCGGCCGACGGCGGCGACCGTTTCGCGACCCGCGATCGCCGCTTGCAGGGCGCCGACGGCCTGTTTCGTCGGCGCCTTTTTCAGCGGCATGACCACTAAATGGCTCGGATCGTCCGCCGCCGCTTTTGGAAACGGGTTGGCCGCGATCGCTGCGCTCCACTCGCTAGCGGTGCGGACGAAGACGTCGGTGGCGAGGCCGAATTCGTCCGTCAGTGCTTGCTCAAGCCGCGTTTCCAGTTTCGCGGCGCTGGTCTTCGCGGCGCCGAAAACGAGGTTGCCGGTCTGGAGCAGCGTGCGGGGATCGTCGAACCCGAGGTCGACGAGTAGCGCCTTCAAGTCGGCCATGGCAATCTTGGAGTTGCCGCCGACGTTCACGGCCCGCAGGAAACCGATGTAGGTAGACATACACCAGAGTTTCGCCAAGCGGGCGGCAAATTTCAACGCGCTGCGGCAGCGGGCTTAAGACTTGCGCGGTCGTCGTTGCGCGAGCAAAGCAACGCCCCCGAGGGCGGCGCACAGAACGCTCGCCGGTTCCGGCACGCTGGTAGCGGCAGCCGTCGACGCTGCGGGAAAGGCGACCCCGAAATTTTGGCGCCAAAGGGTGAGGTCGGCGGCGGCGAAAGGACGGGGCGAACCGCCGCGCTGCCACGTCAGAAAGTCGGCGCCATCGACGCGGCCGTCGCCGGTGAAATCGCCTGGTAGCACGACGCGCAAGGCGACGCTATTCGCGCCGTACGCCGTTTCCCAAATCAGGCGGGCCGGCAGCGTGGGAAGAGTCGTTGTGCTGAACGTGCCGGTGATGTTTTGAGCGGTGAGGAATGTAAACAGACTGCCGGCCGTCGGCGTGAAGCCTGCGACGAATGAAACTTTCAGCGAGCCGCCGAGCGTCGCCGCACCGGTGACGGCGAGCAGATCGTGCGAGACGCCGGGCGTCGTGCCGCCCAGTTCGATCGCGAGCTGCCCCAAGGCGTTCTGGGCGTAGTTGCCGCTGAAGGTCAGCGCACCGACCGCAGCGCCGGGAGCGACGCGGCCGAGATTCATGAATGTTGTTGCGGCGAGGTCGATCACGCCGGGGCCGGTGATTTCGCCGTTCGGCCCGTTGCGGAACGCCGTACCCGCCGCCGTCAGTTTGCCTCCGGCGAGGCGGACGACGCCGTCGTTGGCCCAATCGTTGACTTCGACGCGCAACTCCTCGCCAGTCACGACCGAAAGCTCTCCCGTTTGGGTGAAGCTGCTGGCTTTGATCGTGAGCCCTGGACCTGTCAGGTCGTTGTAAGTGGCTGCGTAGTCGTCGCGAGCGACGGTAATCTTTCCGCGATTGACGACTCCGCCGCCGGTCGTCTCGAGGCGGCTCCCGCGTCGCTGGCCGAGAAATGTTAAGTCTTTGGCGAGCGTCAGCGTTCCGTTCTGAACAATGAATCCGCCGCCTGGCGTCGATCGAAAGCCTGCAGTCGTGATTTTCCCGGCGCCGCCGATCGTTTGGTTGCCGGTCATTTGGACGCGATTGGTTTCCAAGTGGAGGTCGCCGTCGACGGTGAGGCCGTTGATGACCTGGGCGCCAGCGGTGCTCAGCGTCACGTCGCCGTCGATGGTGACGCGGTCCAACAGCGCCGCCGTCGAAGAAATGGAAATGCCCGTACCCGACAGCGACGCATTGCGCACGGTCGCCGACGCGCCTGCAAACGTCGTCGATCCGGCCGAATCGAGGTCGGCGAGGAGTTCGATATTGCTGAGCGTTCCCTCCTCGACGCGCAGCGCTCGGCCGTTCGTGGCGGAGATGACGCCATTTTGCAACATCCCGGACGCATCGTCGGCGACGCCGACTTGCAGGTCCCAAGGAAGCGTGGCGAGGTTGATCGTCGCGTTTTGCAAATTGACGGTGCTACCAATTTCAAACTCGTCCGGCGAGCCAACCGGCAGCGTCAGCAACTGCGAGAAGTTTTGATTGAACCCGATTTGGACGCTGCCGCCGGTCATCGCGATTGTGCCGGGACTCGTCGACCAGGTCGCGAGCTTCAGCCGACCTGCGGCGCCCGACACGACGCTTTCGTTCTTCCACGTGCCGCCTAGCGACAGCGTCCCGCCGCTCAGCGAAAGCGGAGCGGCGATCGTCGAAGCGCCCGAAACAACTGTCCGGCCCGCGGCGATGTTGTTCGCGGCGGCCAGGCGAACGTCCGTTAGGTACAAGGTGCTCGCCAGATTGATCGTGCCGCCGTTGGCCAGCCCGGTAAGCGTGCCTCCGCTGATGGTCAGCTTTTCGAGGCTCCAGATTCCGGCACGCGTCGCGAGATTGACTGTTTTCCCTTCGAGCGCGACGGCGCCGCCGCCGTTGTAGCCGACGAACTTGGTGGCGCTGGAGGTCTTGAGCTGCGCGAGCCGCGAGAAGGGAACCGCGTACCCGAGCTCGACGGTGGCGCCGGAAGCCTCGATAGCGCCCCAGTTGGTGCTGCCCGAGGTATCGTGCAGGCGAAGGGTCGCCCCCGGCGCGAGATTAATCTGCGACTGATTGACCCAACCGCCGGCAAGTTCCAGCCGGGCCGTAGCCGGCACGTTGATCGGTTTGTCGATGTAGAAGATGTAGCTGGCGCCGAGCCAAAAGGTGCTGTTAGGGGCCAGCAGTACGTTGCCGACGCCTCCCGTCTCGCCAACGAGCGTGTGGACGCGCATCCCCAGCGAGGCGCCTTCGCCGACGGTGATCGTTCCTTCGTTGCGGAAGGAGCCGTAGGTGGAAGAGGTCGAAGAGAAGAGTTGCAAGGTGGCGCCTGGCTCGACCGCGATGTTGCTGCGATTGATCAGGCGGCCGGTCGTCTGTCCGAGCGGTTGCCAGCGATGCGTGCCTCCGGCGAACACCATATCAACGCCCGGTTCGAGCACCCAACTTCCGACCGCGTAGTTGTTCTTGGCGAACAACGGGTCGCCGCTTGACTCGAAGCGAATTGTTCCTTGCCCGCCAAGTTGGCCCGGCCCTTGGAATTCCGTGTAGGTGTCGGTGACAGTCAGCGTGGCGTTTTCCAACTCTAGCGAACTATCGATTCGAAACCGTTGAAGGCTGGCTGCGGGAAACGCGACGTTCGCATCGGCGGCCAGCGTCACGTTCTTGAGGATGGCGGACGATGTTGTGTTTCCTGACACAACGACCGCGCCGTCGCCGGAGATGCGGGTGTTCTCGATGGCGCCGCTGATCAACTCCAACTTGCCGGCGGAGACGTCGATGCCATTGGCAGCCGAGACGACGCCCCCCTCGACGCGCAGCGTGGCGTCGGGAGACGCGACGGAGATGCGATCGATGGCCACCGTCTGGGCCGTGACGACGTAGGGGGCTCCCTGGACGCCGAGCGTCGCGCGATCGCCGAGCGACGTCGGAGCAAGCGGTGCGGTTGACCAGCGGCTCGCTTGCGTCCATTGGCCGCTGACTGGCGCCGACCACTGGGCCGTCAATTGTGCGTGGGCGCCAGCCGCCGCGGACGCGATGATTACTGCGGAAAGCGTGTAGCGCAGAAGATTCGACCAAACTCGCGGCATCAAGCTGGCTCCTGGGAGCCAGATACTATATCAGAAACGCCGTAATTCCGAAATTGCCGCCGCCTCGGGATTGTGGCTTCACTCTCAGCGCTGCGCGAATCGCGAAGAGGCCCGCGTCGGCTGGACCCGTGCAAACTGGATGAGAAGGGGCAAGCCCATCGCCAGCAGCCAACTTGAGGCTTCGGGAACAGCGTGAACCTGCGCCGACGGAACGGCGTGCCGTTGCCATTCCAAGAAATCGGCGCCGTCGACCACGCCGTCGCCGTTGGCGTCGCCCATGGCCCGCGTCGCTGCGGCGGAGACGCCGAAGTTCTCGCGCCAATGCATCAAATCGTCGGCGTCGACGTAGCCATCGGCATCGAAGTCGCCGGGCGTGCCGTCGACGAGCGCACGAGCACGCGTAGCGAGAATGGAGTGGACGGCGGTCGTGGGATGAAGGTCGTCCCAAAAGAGATATTGGCTTGCGTTCGCAGCGATGAGCGCCGTGTTGTAGCTACTGTCGCCCGGCGAGAGGCCTGGCGCCGCGGCATTCGTGACGTTGACGAGCCCGAACTTCGCCGGCGTCACAATCGCTTCAGCGAAGAGGCCGGCGACGTCGAGGCGGAAGAACGTCAGTCCCGTGGCGTCGTCGCTCAGGTCGACTAGCGATGCATCCATCGTGGCGTTGAACTGCGCCGTGCGGGCGTTGTACGTTGCCGCCGTCGTGGCGTTGCCGTTGAAGCGGGGCGTGCCGCCCAGGAGGGGTAGGTTCGGCACCAGAAAGTTGCGGGCGCCGGCGGCGATGAGCCGCGACATGTCGGCGGTCAGTTTCGCGGCGGGCGGCGCCACGTTCGTTTTACCGCCGATGAAATCGTTGGCGCCGGCGAAGACGACGTAAAGCGCCGCCGGATCGACGGTGCGCTGGTTGAGGTACTGCGTCACCTGCTCGTCGATGTCGCGGATGAAGGCGCCTTCGATGCCGCCGGTGCCGGTCGTCTGGGCGCCCCCGTAAGCGAAGTTGTCGCCGCCGGCGGTGCTGCGCGTGACGGCAGGGAGACCAAGGCCGGCAGCGAGCGTCTCGACCCAGACCGGGCCGTTCGAAAAGCGGTTGTTCGTGTAGTATTTTCCCGGATAAATGCCGAAGGAGGAACTCGCGACGTTGCCGACGTCGGAGAGGCTGTCGCCGAAGATGACGAGCTTGCTGTAGGGGGCGTCGTCGGCGCTCGCGTCGGCGATGAGTAACGCTGCGGCAAACGCGATGAGGGCGAGCGAGCGTTGCGGAAAGCTAGTCACAGGCTGCTCCGGGCGCTCATGCTTCCGGCCATAGGGAGCGGACGAAGAACTGCTTAGCCTTCGCGGGTGATGCTCAGCACCAACCCCGCTAGTTGCGGGTTGGTCGCCAGCGAGTTGCCCGTGTGGACCGAGGGCCGACCTTGCCAGTCGGAATAGTAGCCCCCTGCCCCTTCGATAATCGGCTGCAACGCCGCGGCGTCCCACAGGTTCATGATCGGGTCGATCATCACGTCGGCTCGGCCGGTGGCGATGAGCATATAGCCGTAGGCGTCGCCCCAGGTGCGGGTGAGTCGGCACGCCTTTTCGAGCTGGTTGTAGACGCCGCGGGAACCTTTTTCGCCCACCTCGTCGAATGTCTTCAGTTCCGTGGTTAAGAAGGTTGCTTCGGCGAGTCGCTCGGTGCCGGAGACGCGGGCCTCGACGGCGCGGTTGTCGCCGTTCTCGTACATGGTCTGTCCACCCGCGGCGGCGTAGACAATTTCCTTTGTCGCCGGGGAATAAATGACGCCCACCAGCGGTTGGTTATCCTTCAACACGGCCACGAGGGTCGTGTAGAGCGGCACCCCGCTGATAAAGCTCTTCGTCCCGTCGATCGGGTCGAGCACCCACTGGTAAGAGGAGGTTCCCGGCTTCTCGCCAAATTCTTCGCCCAGGATCGCGTCGTCGGGGAATTGGGCCGAAATCTGCTCGCGGAGGAGCGATTCGGCGGCCCGGTCGGCGGCGGTCACCGGCGAGCCGTCCCCCTTCCGCTCGACGGCCAGGGCCGACTGACGGAACCATTGCAGCGTGGCGGTCCCGGCGGCTCGGGCGACGGAAACAGCCAAATCAAGGCGGGATTGGGTGGCGGGATCGGCGGGAGGAGTGGAGCTCATGCTGAGCAAACTACCAAAGAAGTCGGGGAAGTAGCTAGCCAATGTAGCAGGGTTCGGCCCGTCGGTGAGGTTTTTGGCCCGGGCTAAGAAGCTTATTTAACTGCAAGCCCCTCAAGCAAAATATTCTGGCTCTCTCCCCCTTGAGGGGAGGGCTGGGGAGGGGGTGGAACGCCGGTACACGCTGCCGGCCCCCTCCCTAACCCTCCCCTCAAGGGGGAGGGGACCTCACTGTTTCGGTTTCTGTGGGGCGTCTACAGCTGGTAGTTGAATAAACTTCGGAAGTCGGGGCTGCGCGCTCAACACCGAGTGGCGTTGTGGGAGACTAGCGAGCCGGGGTAGACTGTGCGGCCACGGCGGCGATTGTAGCGGTTATGCCGGCCGTGGAGTAACTTAAGGCAGGGCAACAGGATCGGTTGATTTTTTCTTGAACCTGGGAGCGGCCCATTTAGAATGAACAGGAGTTCATTCGCCTCTTCCAGAAGCGCGGCCGCCAGGTCGCCAGCGCTGGAGGATGGAACCGTGGGCAAGTCGTATCGAGGGGTCGGACTGGCAGTTGTGATTGCGGCGGCGGGGTTGGTATGGTCGGCGGAGGCTCAACAGCCGGCGTCGATGCCCAACTTCGGCGGCGCCGGGCAACTGATCACGTATCTGCTTCCCTCGACCGACGCCAAACCGACGGCATTGACGATTGTGGAACCGGCGACGAAGCGGATTGTCGTCTACCACATCGACAAAACGTCGGGCGAAATCACGCTCAAGAGTGCACGCGACTTTACCGGTGATTTGATGCTGGACTATTGGAACAGCCCAGGCATTTCGCCGCAGGAAATTATGAGAGGCAAACAGCTGCAGCAGTAGTTGCCGCTGGGAACAGAAAACTCACTGGTCACTTTTCACGCGGACTGCAGTAATGGAGTCGCGCCGCGCGAGAACCCTCGAACCCCCTCTGGGGGGCCGAGCTAACGCGAGGTTGCGATGGAGCAGAAGTTCGTCAAATTCGAAGAGGCCGTCGAAAAGCTCGGCATCACCTCGGAGCGTCTCAACCAGCTCCGTGAAGATGGAGAGTTGCGGGCCTACCGCGACGGATCCAGCTGGAAGTTCCGCAGCGACGAAATCGAACGGATGGCGACCGAGGGGATTCCCGATTCCCCTCCGCCAAGCGACATCAGCCTCATTGGATCCGACGATCTGGTCGATTCCTCGCCGCTGGTCGGACTCGACGACCTCGACGATTTACAACTCGCCGAAGACGACGACTTCTCCCTAGGGAGCGAGCTTGAACTCGCGGAAGACCAGGATGACACCGTCACGGCCGGCGGCAGCGATCCGCAGCTCAGCATTCACGACGAACCGGTCGCAGCGAACGACCCCTCCGATTCCATCCTGTTGAGCGAAGAAGAACTCGGCGAATCGCTCCCGGCAGCCAGCACGATCATCGGCCGCAGCAAGCGGAATTCGCCCGACGCCGACCTGGAGTTGGTCACCGAAGACGACCTGTCGCTCGACGGCAGCGACGTCGCCCTCGCTGGGGGCGCCTCGAACGTCCTCTCGGCTGGCGTCGCCGGCTCCGGCGTTCTCGACGAACTAGAGAAGGAATCGGGCGCTACGAGCGCATTCGAGGACCTCGAAGAACTGGAACTCGATCTCGCGGCTGAGTCGAGCTTGGGCCTCGGTGCAGCCCAGCCGGTCGCTGCGGAAGAGAAATCGAACTTCGCTCAGCAACTCGCCCCGCCCGATAGCGATCTAAAGATCGAAGACGACTTGGAACTCGACGACGGCACCGATCCGGTGCCGGAAGTCGACCTCGACGCCGGCAAGGCAAAGGCGAACGCTGGCCCGACGTCCGACCTGGAACTGGCGACCGACGAAGACGACTTCGTGCTGGCCTCCGACGGCGGCAGCGATATCACGCTCGACAGCGGCGACAGCGGCATCAACCTCTCGCCGTCGGACAGCGGTTTGGCGCTTGACGACATCCCGCTCGAAATCGGCGGCTCGGCCATTCTCGACTCGCTGACCCTCGGCGGCGGCAACGGCGAATCCGATCTCTCGCTCGTTGGCAGCAACATTAAGCCAGCCGCAGCGCCGAAGCTGCAAACCGACGATTCGTTCCGGCTCACCCCGCTCAACGAAAGCGACGACGACGGCGACAGCAGTTCGCAGGTGATCGCCCTCGACGCCGACCTTGGCGATTTGGGCGGTACGGAAGAGGCCGGCCTGCTCGGCGACGACGCCTTCGCTGAAATCGAAGGGGACGACGGCGTCGTTCTCAGCGACGATTACGGCGACGGCGCCCCCGGCGAATTCGAGATGGCGGCGTTCTCCGGCGCTCCGGCGGCGGCAGCTCGCAACCAAGGCGAATATTCGTTGATGAACATCCTCGGCCTCGCCTCGTGCTTCTTCCTGCTGATGTTCGCCGGCGTCCTGTCGCTCGACATGGTCCGCAACATCTGGAGTTGGGAAGACAACCTGACGCTCAACGATTCGCTGCTCGAGTCGATCGGCGGCATGTTCGGGATGCGGTAGCCCAGGCAAACTTTGCGTCCTGGGCAACAAAGCCGCGACCGGTGGTCGCGGTCGGCGCATTTCGCTCCGTCGGGGGCGTTGCCCCGCGGCTACCGGCGTCCGATAGCGGTATCCCTGGGGAGGGGGACCGCCCTATAATGGGTGGCTGATTTGCTGCGCGGCGCCTGTGGAGCGCCGGGCAGGCCTTCCACCTCATTCCCGCCGATACTGATGCCTACCAATCGCCGCTCCGGACGCGCTGTGCGTCACGCTTGTTCCGGCTGGCTCGCTCTTCCCCTCCTCGCGGCAATTGTCCCGGCTCTCGCCGGTTGCGGCGAAGAGCCGAAGGTCGCCACCTACGAAACGCCGGCGACCGAAAAGTTTCGCACCGTGTTCGACGTCGAGGAGGTCCGCGCCAGCACCGACCATATGCTGGCGGCGATTATCGCCGAGAAAGCGACGGATCCGCAGAAGAGCCAAGCCTGGTTCTTCAAGCTGGTCGCCCGCGGCGAAGGGCTCGATCCGCTGCGGAAGTCGTTCGACGAGTTCCTGGCGACGGTGAAGCTCAGCGGCGACGGGAAACCGCCCACCTGGGCGCTCCCGGAAGGTTGGACCGAAAAACCTGCCAGCGCGATGCGGGCCGCGACGATTGAGATCCCCTTTGAAGGGAAGACGCTGGAACTCGCCGTCTCGTCGCTGCCGCTGACGGCCGACTGGGAAGAGTTCCGCAAAATCAACATCGATCGCTGGGTCGGCCAACTGCAGCAATCGAGGCTCTCGGCCGATGAGATTGCGAAGCTGGTCAAAGAGAAGCCAACGGCCGACGATGCGGTCAAGGCGACCTTCATCGAATTGATTGGCGTCATGCAGCCGATGAGCGGTGCGATGCCGGGCGCCACGGGGATGCCGGCGGGGCATCCGCCTGTCGCCGGCGCCGATGCTGCGGCGACTGAAACTGCAGACGCAGAAGCGCCGGCCGGAACCGCTGCGGCGCCGAGCACTCCGCCAGTCGCAACGCAGCCGCCGATGCAACGCCCCATGCCGCCGATGGGCAGCGGCGGTACGCCCGCGACCGAAATGCCGCGGCCGACGGAGTTCACCTACGCGGCTCCGGAAGGTTGGAAGCCGGGCGTCATGAGCAGCATGCGGAAGGCGGCGTTCCTCGTCGCCGACGGCGATCGGCAAGCCGAAATCACCGTGATGCCGTTCCCCAACGTGCAAATGATGGCCGATCCCAAAGCCCAAGCGCAGCGGTGGTCAGGCGAAGTCGGCCTGCAGTTATCCGAGCAAGAACTGGAACAGGCGGCGAAGCCGACGATGATCGACGGCATCGAGGGCCATTCGTTCGTGTTGCTCGGCCCCGAGGGTGAAGGCGCGCTCGGCACGATCGCCGCGATGGCGAAACGGGGCGAGCAAATCTGGTTCTTCAAAATGAAGGGCGACCGCAAGCTCGTCGAAGCGCAGCAAGAACCGTTCAACAAGTTCATCGAGTCGATCAAATTTGCCGGCGACGGCAAGTAACCAAGGCGGCGAAGTATGGCCACTGTCGATCTTCCACGGCATGATGCGATCGATCTCCCCGGCGACGGCGCAGGGCGGACCCGCGGAGCGGCGCAGCCGAAGCCGTTCCTGGTGCAACTGTTGGCCCCCTTGGCGTCGTTGCGCCTCACGGTCACGCTGCTGTCGCTGTCGCTATTTCTGGTGCTGGCGGGCACGCTCGCGCAGATCGACTACGACGTCTGGCGCGTCGTTCACGACTATTTCCGCACGCCGATCGCGTGGATCGAGCTGAAGATTTTCTTCTCCCGCACGTGGAACGTGCCGAACGTCAGCTTTCCGTTTCCGGGCGGCGAGACGTTGGGGGTTTGCCTCGCGATCAACCTGCTCGCAGCGCATGGGCTGCGGTTTAAAGTCACCGCCCGCGGCGGGCGGTTGTGGGGCGGCGTCGCGTTGCTGGCGGCGGGAGCGGCGATCACCTACGGCGTCATTGCGAGCGGAGCCAACACGGCGATCGAAAGCGAGCTTCCCGAGGCGTTTCTCAACAACCTTTGGCACGCGATGCGGGCCGGGCTGGGCGCCGTGTCGCTGACGCTCGCCTACGTCCTCGCGCTCACCCGCCGCAAGGCATGGGAGTCGGCCGGCGTTTGGCTCTGGTGGTTCGGCGCGGCCGCAGCGGTGCTGTTGATTGGCCTCTCGATTTGGTTGTTCGCCAATCCCGACGTTCGCCTCGACGCCGCGGGCCTGCGGATCTTGTGGCAACTCGCGAAAGGCACCTCGGCGAGCATCGTGCTCGCGCTCGCTTGCTGGGTGCTCTTCGGCAAACGGGGCGGCGTTGTCTTGCTGCACGGCGGCATCGCGCTGCTGATGTTCGGCGAACTCTTCACTTCGCAGTACGTCGTCGAAGCGCAGATGCATCTGTTGGAAGGCGAAACGAAGTCCTACGCCGACGACATTCGCTCCTGGGAACTGGCGATCACCGACGTTAGCGACCCGTCGAAAGACGTCGTCACCATCATTCCGGGAGCGCTTCTCGACAAATCGGCGCCGCAGAAGCAAACCGTCGACGGCAAGGAAGAGATAGTGGCCGAAGGCGAGTTGATTCACGCCGATTCGCTTCCCTTCGATGTGCGAATCGTCGACCTGCTCCCGAACGCCAATGTGCGGCGCGCCTATCCGGGCGAGGAGAGCCCGGCGACGCAAGGCTTCGGACAACTCCGCGTCGTGCAGCCGGTGGCGACCAACAACGGCATTGCCGTCAAGCAATCCAACGACGCCCCGGCCGCGGTCGTCGAGCTGATCAACCGCAATGCAAAGTCAGGAAGCGCTGACGCAGCGGATGGCTCGCTCGGACGCTGGCTGCTATGGACGCTGTACGGCGGCGACGTGTTCGAGGCCGACGGCAAGACGTATCAAATCGCGCTCCGCTACAAGCGAGTTCCGAAGGACTATTCAATCACGTTGAAAGAGTTCAAGTTCGAAAAGTACGAAGGCACGCCGACCCCGAAGAACTTTGAATCGATCGTCCAGCTGCGAGATCCGGAGCAGAACGTCGATGTGCCGCTGTCGACGTCGATGAATAACCCGATCCGCTACGCCGGCGAAACGATTTATCAGGCGAGCTACGATCCCGACAACTTGCGCAGCACGACGCTGCAGGTCGTTAGCAACGCCGGTTGGATGATTCCGTACGTCGCCTGCATGATCGTCGCGGCAGGGATGTTGGTTCACTTCGGCCAAGGGATTTTTCGCTTCGTTTCTCGCCGCGAGGACGAAGCCCGCAAGCTTGCCAGCGCGGAGACCGTCACGCGGCGAAAGCTCGCGCTCGCGGAATGGCGCCGAAAGGAAGTCTGGATTCCCGCCCTGGTTGTGTTGTTCTTTGCGGGGTTCGTCGTCGGCCGTTCTCGCCCTGCCAAAGCTCCGGCGGGCGAAATGCAGATTTACGAATTCGCCAAACTGCCGGTCGCCTACGGCGGCCGCACCCAGCCGATGGACTCGCTCGCCAGCAACGCCTTGCGCACGCTATCGGGCCATGAGACCTTCACCGACTCCGGCACCGGTAAGAGCCAACCGGCCATCCGCTGGTTGCTCGACGTCGTGACTCGCTCGCCGGCGTTCCGCGAACACCAGGTGATCAAAGTCGAGAATCTCGACGTTCTTCAGGCGCTGAAGCTGAAGCCGCGCCACGGCTTCCGCTACAGCATCGAGGAACTCACGAGCAGCGGCGACGAGATGGATCGTCAAATCAAAATGGCCGCCGACGTTCCCGCGGACAATCGCACGCTCACCCAGAAGAAGTTCGTCGAGTTGGGCAACAAACTCAACACGATCCGCATGCTGATCGCCGCCTTCAGCCCTCCCGAGTTGGCGGGGATGAGCGGCGGCGAGGTGACGCAACAAGAAGTGATCAACAGCATTCAGCAGACGCGCGCCGACATCAATCAGCTGAACGCGGGCGGGGCGCCTCGTCCGATTCCGCCGACCACTCCTGCAGCAACCTGGAGCACGTCGCTCGAAGGCGAGATGAACGCGTTGCTGATCCAGGCGCAGGCTCAAGCGCGCAAGATGGCTGGAGAGCAGGCGCCGGAGACGAAAGTCGAAGTCGACCCCGCCCCGGAGCTGATGCGCAAAATTCTCGTCGCCTACGCGGGTAACAAGTCGCAAGACTTCAACACCGCGATTGCCGACTATCGTGAAGTGGTCGGAGAGCGGGCCGCGGCGGAGAAAAAGCACGAAGATTCGGTGGCCGTGCAGGCGGGAGCCATTCCGCGCAAACCGGCGGAACGCTTGAAGCTCGACCGCATCGAGTTCGAAGCCTATTTCAACAACTTCAGCCCGTTCGTCCTGTGCATTGTCCTGTACATCGCGGCGTTCGTGCTGGCGGTGCTTGCCTGGCTCGGTTGGCCGGAAGGATTCAATCGTTCGGCGAACTGGCTGCTGTGGTTCACGTTCGCGCTGCACACGTTCGGGCTGATCTGCCGGATCTACATTTCGGGACGCCCGCCGATCACGAACCTTTACTCGTCGGCGGTGTTCATTGGGTGGGCGGCGGTCTTCTTCGCCTTGCTTTTCGAAGTGATCTACAAGCTGGGCATCGGCAATCTGCTGGCAGCGTCGCTCGGCTTCCCGACGATGATTGTGGCGTACTATCTGACGCTCGACAACGACGGCGACACGATCGGCGTCATGCAGGCGGTGCTCGATACCAACTTCTGGCTCGCGACACACGTCGTCTGCATTACCCTCGGCTACGCGACGACGCTCCTCGCGGGCGCCCTCGGGATTATCACGATCGTCCTCGGCTTGCTCAGCGGTCGACTCGACGACAATCAACGCCGTCAACTCACCCGCATGACCTACGGCACGATCTGCTTCGCGATGTTCTTCAGCTTCATCGGCACGATTCTCGGCGGTCTGTGGGCCGACGATTCGTGGGGACGTTTCTGGGGTTGGGATCCGAAGGAAAACGGCGCCCTGATGATCGTCATCTGGAACGCCATCGTGCTGCATGCCCGTTGGGGCAAGATGGCTGGCGAGCGCGGTCTGGCCGCTCTGGCCGTTTGCGGCAACATCGTAACGCTTTGGTCGTGGTTCGGCGTCAACGAAATGGGCGAGGGGCTCCACTCCTACGGTTTCACCGAAGGCCGCGCCTCGAAGTTGGCGCTTGTCATGTTGAGCCAATTGGCGATTGTCGTGATCGCTTACGCTTGGCCGCTGATTACCGCCGCGCCGAGCGGCGGGTCGCGAGACAATGCCACGCCCCAAGGCGCGTAATGTTAAACGCAGGATTCTGTGGTCCCCTCCCCTTGAGGGGGAGGGTTAGGGAGGGGTGACTGCAGCGGGTACCAGGGTTCATCCCCCCTCCCCAGCCCTCCCCTCCAGGGGGAGGGAGCCAGATAATCGATGAGTGGGACGTCCACTCGCTATGAATCGCACGCGACCGTCGTAGAAGATGGCGTGACGCCGCAATCAACCGCGCTGCAGATCAAACAGCACCTGCTTCAAACGATGCAGATGCCCAGCGCTCAGCTGCCAAGACGGCGGCAGATCGCTAACATCGAACGCCTCCGGCGCCAAAAAGACCTGCGTCGGCTGTTCGTACCCGCGGGCGGTCGCCAGAGCGGCGAGCAGCCGTTGGCTCGGCAGATCGAGCCCATGGATTTGGCACAACTCGCGGAACAGCTTCCACGAATTGTTGCAGTGAATCGTCATGTCGTTGCGACGCCGCAAGTACAGCATCACTGCCGTCACGATGGCGCCGAGGACCACGGCGATGCCGTAGGCCCACAAGTCGGACCAGTTGAGGCGTCGCCCCGACTGCGGGAAGTTGTCGCCGATTTCGCCCAGCAAGGCGGCGGCGAGCGCTAGGTTGCCGCTCATGGCGCCACCCTCCCGATCACCGTCGGCTGGTCGCCGCCGGGGATTTCGGCGCCGAGGGTTCGCAAACTGTTTCGCACCGCGACCTGCACCGCGGGACTGCTGTCGCCAATCGCGGCGAGCAGCGCGTTCCGCACGTCGTCGGCCGTGCAGAATTGCAGCGCATCGGCGGCCGCGACGCGCACCATATGATCTTCGTCTTGCAAGCGTTCGATCAGCGCGTCGGAAATCTTCGGCAACAAGCCCATCGACGTCGCCATTTCGATGGCTCGCAGCCGATGACGCCGTGACGGATTCGCAAGTTCTGTAGTGAGTCGTGCGACGCTCGTCCGATCGACCAAGGCGACGCGTACGCCCATGTCGCGCCGCGCCGATTCGTCGAGCAGATCGAACCGAGCGTTGAAGTTGTCGAACATGAATTCCCACAGCGCGTCGCGCGCCGCGGAACTGACCGCTTCGATCGGGCTTTGCACCAACTCGAGCAGCTTATTCATCGCTCCCGGAATCCGCCGTTCGCGCAATTGCCGCACCGCGGCCGCCTGGACCTCGCCCGCTTCGTCCTGCAACGCCTGCAGCGCGATCTGGTTGGCCCGTTGACCGGAGATTATGCGAAGCGCCTCGCACGCGGCGACTCGACCCTCGACGGGCCCATGCTTCATCAGGATCTCGGCAAGGCTCAGCTTGTGATCGTCGCTGGCGCCAGACGCGGCCAGCATCCGCATCGCGGCGGCTTGTTGTTCGTCGGAAAGTTGGGCCAGGATCGCCGGATTCGCTTCGCAGCAGGCAATGCCCTTCGTGCGAACCAGGTTACGGTGCAGTAGCGTGTTCTTCGAATCGAGCGGAATCGCCAGGAAGGCGTCGATAAACGGCTGGTCGGTTCGCTTCGCGATCACGTTCCGCAGCGCCGGCGGGGCGTCGCGGTAGGCGTACATCGTCGTCAGCAGCCGCAGCATGCTGGGGCTGATGCTCGCCGTGATCGATTTGACGATGCTCTGGTGACACGGATGGTACGGCGTTTCCAGAATGTTGCGCAGCAGCTTACTGTCTGGGCCGGCGAGCACGACGAACGCTTCGAGCAGCTCGGCCCGGTGGTGCTGCCGGTATCGCTCTACCGAGCGCTCGAGGCTTTCGAGCACGCAGTAGCGAATCGTGTCGGGATCGCGGCCGAGCACCGGCTCGCGCTCCGCGGCCAGCCAACGGCAGAGCTGGTCGACGAGGTTGAGCGTTAGCGACACCGCGGCGTCGGCGCGCTCGCCGCACGTCTGCTCGGCGACCATCACGAGCGTGGGGACCAAGTCATAATCGCCGGACGCTTCGACGAATTCGTACGCGGCGCTGAACAGCTTGTCGTCGCCGTCGAGCAGCGCTTCGCGAAGCGCGACGCCCATACGGCAGCGTCCCTTCTCGACGATCAACTTTTGCGACGGCGTCAGCACGTCCCAGTACCGCAGCACGGCGAGATGGCCGGCCTTGCTGCGGCGCGCACACAAGGCCCGCACGACGCCGTCGAAGACTTCGATCGACTGCGTTCCGAGCGCAGCAATCAGCGTCGGCGTGGCCGCCTCGTTGTGACTCTTCGCCAGGGCGTCGATAGTTCGCTGGAGTGGATGCACCGGTGCTGGCTCGCGGGGGGCGAGAGCGACGAACGGGAAATGCAAGGTTCACAAATGCGCAGCGTCGCCGCGCACCGTGGGTTGACGCTGAAATCTACGCCGTGTGAGCGACCGTGCCGCAGAAATCGACACGAAGTTACGACCGAATTGGCGGTTTCGCGCACGCCGCCGCTGTGGAAAGGTGCAGACGGTTCCAAACGCGGCGTAACCCGTGCGATCGCTACAGCCAGACTGCGGCCCGCCGTGCCGGTCATTGCAACCCGCTCGGCGGTCGGCGAAACTGGAAGGCTGAGCTGAAGGAGCAGGCGTCGGACGATCGTTACGACGCCACCGCGGCAGGAAACGCGTGCCATGAAGGAGAGATCGACAATGACTGGCGAACGAACGCGCGACGCCGTGCTGGAGCAAGAGTTCCTGCCGCTGCGGGCTAAGATTCTGGAAATCGCGGCAGGCCTTGATCGGCTCGACCGGGCCGTGCCGGCCGGCGACGACGGCGGTCGCCGCGAACGGCTCGAAAAGGCGATCCAACTGCTGCTGGCCGAAGACCCGAGCCGCGCCGCCCGCGTGCAGCTTCTCTTCAGCCGCGATTACGACGAGCAGTGGCGATCGCGCCTCGAGGTGTAACCAACGCGAGCAATAGAAGCTGCCGGTTACGCCGGTGGACGAACCGTTTTCGATCCCAGACCCACCAACGCCCACCGCAAAACCGGTGGCTTGAAACGGCGGCGAACAGCGCGGTGTATTACATCGACCCCCACATCCACATGGTCTCGCGGACCACGGACGATTACGAAACGCTTGCCAAAATGGGCTGCGTCGCCGTCAGCGAGCCGGCGTTCTGGGCCGGCTACGATCGCGGCAGCGTCGACGGCTTTCGCGACTATTTCGAACAGCTCACGGCGTTCGAACCAAAGCGCGCGGGTTGGTACGGCATCCAACACTTCACTTGGCTATGCATCAACGCGAAGGAAGCGGAGAACGTCGCCCTCTCGCGCGAAGTGATCGCGATGATCCCCGAGTTCCTCGACCGCCCCGGCGTCCTCGGCATCGGCGAGATCGGCCTCAACAAGAACACCCGCAACGAAGCGACCGTCTTCCTCGAGCACATCGACCTCGCGGTGAAGACGAACGAGCAGATTCTCATCCACACGCCCCACCTGGAAGACAAATACCAGGGGACGAGGATGATTCTCGACATGCTCACCGGCGACGGCCGCCTGCAACGCGACCGCGTGCTAGTCGATCACGTCGAAGAGCACACCGTGGGGCTGGTGCTCGACCAAGGCTTCTGGGCGGGGATGACGCTCTACCCCGTGAGCAAATGTACGCCGCAACGGGCGTGCGACATGGTCGAAATCTACGGCCCCGAGCGGCTACTAGTAAACTCCGCCGGCGACTGGGGCCCGTCGAAGCCGACCGCGGTCCCCGACTTCATCATGGAGATGCGCAAGCGCGGCCACGCCGAATCGCTGATCCGTCGCGTCGTTTACGAGAACCCGTTGAAGTTCTTCGGCCAAAGCCGCGGCTTTCGATTCAATTCCCCGCTGGATGCTTAGGTTTAAATGCGGGGATTTTTACCACGAAACACACGAAAAGAACGAAAAAGAAAATACTCAATGGCTAGCGAACGGTAGTTAGCTATCTCGTCGTGGCGGAAATGAGGAACCAGTTCCTGTCTCCTCGCATTTCCTTTCGTCTTTTTCGTGTGTTTCGTGGTTAAAAATCCCCGTATTCAACCCATCGCTAGAGCCCAAACTGCCGCAGCACGATTTCTGCCACGTCGGTGTCGGCTGTCGGGCCTTCGACGAAGACACCCTTCTGCGAGCTGAGCAACACGCCCCGTTGGGCGGCGTCGTTCGCCGGCGCACCGTGCGAGCCTTTGACTAGCGTCGCATCGAGCGGAATGCCGCGCGTCGCCGGGTCGAAGAACATCTCCACCGGGTCGTACCCCGGCTTGCGGTGAATGTCGACGCTGCGAGCGAACTTTGGCGCCCGCGCATCGTCGTTCCACCAGTAATACGCTTGCCAGCTATTCGACTCGCTGACGACGACGAGTTCGCCGCTCCGCTCGTGGTTGAGATCGTACTGCGGGGCATTCTTAGGTTCAAAGACTTCCGCGACGCCCTCCAACCCTTCAAATAGCGCTCGCACTTCCTTGATCGTCGCCGCATCCTGATCGCGGACGAAGATATGCGAGAACTGATGATCGGCCAGCGCCCACGCGCGGCTCGCCGCGAAGTCGATCAACTCGCCGCCGTCGACTTCCTTCACCGTCAGCAGCCCCGCGTCGCGGAGTAACCGGTTCGGATAGACGACATGATCGACCGCCGTGATGACGTACTCGCTCGCGACGAGCCACAACGGTTTCGCATCGCCATAGGCCGCGGCAAACCCATCGACCAGCCGGCCGGTTTCCCTATCGAGGTCGACCAGCGCCTGCCGTGCCTCGGGACTATCAGGCCCAAACTTCTGCGGCGCGTAGTCGAGATGCTGCATGTACAAGTAAAAAAAGTTCGGCTTGAACTGCTCGGCCGCCTGAATCGCCGACGAGACGATCCACTCCGTCGACTTGATGTTCGACATCGGCCCCCAGTAGTTCATCAGCGGGAAGTGGCCGAGCTTCGCGAGGAAGTCGCCGTACAGCATCTCGGGCTTCGTGTAGCACCACAGCGACTCGCTGCCGTCGGGATTGTGCACCGGCGCCGGCAAGCAAACGTAGTCGGCCCCGCAATGCTTCGTATGCAGCGGGAACCAAACGGCCGACGTCACGCCGGGCGCCTGCTCGTGCAGGGTATCCCAAATCTGCGGCCGGTCGACGCACTCGTTCGGCGTCGTCCACATCTCGACCGCCTGCCGATCGCGCCAATAAAAACCGTTCGCGATGACGCCATGCTCGCTCGGCGGCGTGCCGGTGGTGATGCTCGACTGCACCGTGCAGGTGACGGCGGGAAACGTCGGCGCCAATTCCGCCTGATCGCCGCCCGTAGTGAGCGCCGCCAATCGCGGCATGTGGGCGAGATCCTGACGACGCAGGCCGGGGACGGTGAGCAAGATGACGTATTCGGGCATGGTTGTTTGTAGTTTCAAAAATACTTTTCAACACAGAGAGCACAGAGGACACAGAGAAATACTAGGCAGCTAAAATCCGTCCCCTGCCTTTCCTCTGCGATCTCAGTGCCCTCTGCGTTGAAGAATTTGTTCTTATGCAGTTTATCGCAGCATTGGTGACAAAAATTCAAACGCCAGTTTCGCCACGCGCGGTGCGTCGTGGCTATGGCGGCTTAGTTCCACGTGAACGCCGCCATCATAGTCGACCTCGCGGAGCGCCGCGATGATCGGTGGAAAGTCCATCTCCCCCTCACCGAACCTCAGGTGATCGTGCACCCCGGCCCGCATATCTTCGATGTGAACGTTGACGAGCCGTGCGCTCCAACGACGAATCACGTCCGCGATCGGCGTTTCGCCGAGGCAGTGGAGGTGGCCGACGTCGAGCGTCAGCTGCAGTCGCGGCGAATCGAGGCGGTCGAGCAGTTCTGCGAACGAATCCATCGTGTCGATCAGCATCCCCGGCTCGGGTTCGAAGCCAATCGTCACGCTCTGGCGTTCGGCATACTCAACGACCCGCTGCAGGCCCGCCGTGAGGTCGGCCAGCGCCGCCTTGCGACCTGCCGCGTGATGAACGACGCCCGCCCAGAGCGAGACGCAATCGCTGCCGAGGAACTGCGCCGCATCGATCGCTTGCTGCAGAAAATCGATCCGCCGCAGTCGATCTTCTTCCCGCTGCGACAAGAGCGTCGGTTCATGTTTTACTTTTGGATCGAGCAGAAACCGCGCGCCGGTTTCGATCACGCTGCGCAGCTGATACTTCGCGAGCAACTCTGCCGTCGCGTGCAATTCTTTCTCAAAATCCGCGGCAAACGGATTGAGCGAACCATGGTCGAGCGTGATCGCGACGCTGCGGTACCCGATGCTAGCCAACACCTCCAGCGCCGCCGGTAGGCTGTGGTGGGCGAAGCCATTGGTGACGTAGCCGAGCTGCATGGGAAGTGGCGAGTCGCGGGTTTCGAGTTGCGAGTTTGGAGAGTAAGTATCCCCCTCCCTCGAAGGGAGGGGCTAGGGGAGGGATTCGTGTGTTAAGCAACAAAATGACATTGACGCATGCGCCTCGCCTCCACAATTCTTACTCGCAACTCGCAACTCGCAACTCGCAACTCGCAACTCGCAACTCGCAACTCGCAACTCGCAACTCGCAACTCGCAACTCGCAACTCGCAACTCGCAACTCGCAACTCGCTCACGTCATCGCCGCCCAGCGCGCGATGATCAGCGTCGGAATCAACAAGCAAAGCACCGCCAATCCCGCGATCCAACCGGCAGCAAGCGTCGCGGCAATCGCGTCGATCACGATGAACCCCTGCAACAGCCGCGTCACGACGTTGCGAATGTGCAAACTCCGCGCGAAGTTGCCCACCATTTCGCTACGCGCAACGTAGGTAAGCCCGACCGTGTAGGCTCCGATCGCCACGGCATACGCGAACGGCACGACGCGGTGCGACAGATCAATCGCCACGCTCGCCCCCAACAGCACGTTGAGCACTCGGCACCAGCCCATCGCGTATGGCCCGAAGCGCGTCTTCTTCAGCCCGCCGTCGTACTGCACCACCGCGATCGCCAGCAGCACGCCGATCAGCCCTGGCGCGATGTTCGCCTGTTGGTAGCTAATCGCGAGCGCGAGCAAGACGCCGATCGCCAGCAGCGACCAACCGACCAGCCCCGCGACGCCGCGCGGAATCCGCCCCGAAGGAATCGGCCGCTCCGGCCGTTCAGCCGCGTCGATCTCGGCGTCAAAAAAGTCGTTCAGCACCATCCCCGCGAGATACAGGCAGGCCGAACTTGCCACGAGCGCGGCAAGCGCCCCCGCTGGCTCGAAGCTGCGCTGCACAATTAAAAAGCCGGCCAGCACGTTCGAGGCCGCGGTAAAAACGTTGGCCGCACGCAGCAGTTGCCACCAGGCGAGCATCCAACCAGGCTGCGCGACGCTGCTCATGACGCGGAAGTCTCCGGCACGCCGAGGTCGCGGAGGGCGCGCGTCAAAAACTCCCGAGCTTCCCGCGCCGCGGGGTCAGGGCTCACGCCGTACGGATACAATTCCACCGTCAGCCAACCGTCGTAGCCGGTCTTTTGGATCTCCCGCAGCGTCGCCGGGAAATCGATCGCCCCCTGCCCTGGCACCATGTGCTGATGAATTCGCGTGTCGGCGATGTCTTCCAGGTGATAGTGGACCGTGTGATCCGCCATTTTGGCAACCCAATCTTGCGGATCCTCGCCGACGCAGTAGGCATGGCCGACGTCAAAATTCAGCCCCAGCTGCGGCGAATCAATCCGCTCGACGAATTCCAGGTATTCGTCGAACCGCTCAATCAGCAGATCGGGCTCCGGCTCGATGAGCAGCCCCACGCCGAGTTGCTCGGCCACCTCGAGGCAGGGCATCAGCTCGTCGTAAAAGATCTGGCTCGCATCGGCCCGCGACTGTCCCGGCGCCAGTTGGCCGCCCGGTTCGGTGGTGATGTGCGGCGCGCCGAGTTGGGCCGCCAGCTTGAGCGCCCGCTTCGTGTGTTCGCGGCGGATCGCGCGGTAGTGCGGATCGGGATCGGTCCACCCCGGATGCCAATACGGCTGCCGCGGATCGGCGACGGCGTTCATCATGAACGCGTTGATGTTCGAAATCGTCAGCCCCGAGTCGGCGATCGTCTGGCGAATCTCTTCAAGCTGCTCCGGCAACATCCCCGCGGGCCACGCATGCGGCACGTCGGCGAGGAGCTCGATCCCTTCGTAACCAATCTCGGCAATCCGCCGCACCGTCTCCTTCAGCGTGTAGCGAAGATAAGCGTTGGAACTGAAGGCAAGTTTCATACGGCGGCAACCGCGACTGGGCTGAGGATTGGTAAGCCCCCATTTTAGCCTGCGAAGGGGGCGGAAGTTACCCCTCCAGGCAGCCGTCGGAATTCAGGAAAGCGCATTTAACACAGAGAGCACAGAGGCCACAGAGAGGCCAATGAATTGTGTCGTCTTGCATTTCTCCGTGCTCTCTGTGTCCTCTGTGTTAAAAGTATTTAAAAGAGCTGTTCTGCCATCACGTCGCCAATCTGCGGGCTACGATCGCCACTTGCCGTTTGCCGATGCGCGTAAGAATCAGCGTCGCTGCGTCGTCGCCGCGGAGTTTTAAGTCGCGGCGAAATTTTTCGGGGTCGACCGTCACGCCACGCTTCTTCACCTCCAGCCGGCCGACGCCGCGTGCGGATAGCCAACTCGCCACTGCGGAAACGCGCAGTGGGAAGACTTCTTCGACGGCGAACCCCGCAAGCAGCGGATCAGCAATCGGTTCGTCGCCGGTGAGATAAACGCCCCCCGCGCCCAGCGACTCCAACGAGTGGTGCTCAGCGATCGCCCCCAACAAATGCGCGGCGACCAGCGACGGATCGGGATCATATAAATAGCGCAGCGGTTCGTTCGCGGCGACGCAATCAATCTCTCCCTCGCCCACGAAGCTCGCGCTTTGCGAATTGCCAAGCACAATCGTCGCCCGCCGCTCTCCCGGCGAGAGAGCGAGTTGCCCGAACCAAGCCACCAGCTGCCGGCACTCGCGCTGCGAGGTGATCCACTCGAGTTCCCCCTCGCGCTCCCAATCCTCGGGAGGCGTGCTGGCTGGCGAAAGTTTGACGGCGCCGTCGGGCGCTGCGGCTCGCCAGCGGTCGATCACTTCGGGGCCGGGCGAGTGATGTTCAAGCGTCGTCGACCGCCGCCCATCCGCGCGACGATCGGGATCGACATGCCACGCATCGCCGGCATCGGGCGTCAGTGCCGCTACGTCCCCATCGCGAACTTCGCCCTGACTGACGTTTGAACCTGCCGCCATCGCCGCCGCGGCCAAGTTCCGCTCCGCGAGCAACCTCACAGCCAGCGACGAATCCCAACCAATCGCCGGCCCCGCCGCGGCCAGCGCCATCAAATCGCCGCCGATGCCGCAGCAGTAATCGTGCACTAACCGCCCTGCCCCAATCGCTCGAAACCGCGCCGCCTTGTACGCCGCAATCTCGCCGTCGGTCGCTTGCTCGAGCGCCACCGGCGCGAAGAACATCTGCATCGCGAGCGGACCGAACTTTTGCACCCCGCGGCGCCGCAGCCCAATCTGCTCGAGCACCAGCCGCGCCCGCTCCGGCGTGAACTGCTTCCGCAGTTCGTTTTGCTGCTGCAACTCCGGCCGCGGGTCGTCGGCGTACGCCGCGAGCGCCGCAGCGGCCGCGGCGTCGCCAGTCAGCCAGGCATAGTCGTCAAGGTTTGCCATGGCGTGAGTGGATGACGGTCGATGGGAGTCGGGTCGCGACGCCTGCTACGCGCGTCGGGGATGTGGCGCGTTTAGGCGTGGAGTAAGGTGCGGCGGCGCGCGGCCGACGAGGCAAGTTGACGCCGCTCGCTGGTCGAACAGGAAGTTAGAGCCTTGCCCAAAAAAGTCTGTGGGAGGGATCTCTGATCCCGAAGCGACGTCGCGCTGCCGCAATCGTTGGCAGTGGTAACCGTCATCGGCGTCGGAGACGCCTCCCACAGATGATTTTTGGAGCCAGGCTCGATTTAGGGGGAGGGTCTATCGTACTCACCACCCTGCGAGCCGGGGAGCGACGGGGAAGATGATCTCACGAACTTTAGCAATGCCCGCGCTCCTGGCCGCGTCGGTAGCGGTTCCTTACATCGCGACGAATGCCCCCGAATGGGCCGAGCAAATTCGCCAACCCGCCGCAGCGGCCCCCGCGACGCCGGCTCCGGCCGCTCCCGCGCACAACGCGGCGGCCGCTGCAGCCCCCGCAGGCGGCGCCACTCCGGCCGCGACTGCCGCGCCGGCTTCCCCCTTCGCCCACGCCACCACGCCGCTGCTCCCCGCGTCGACGCCGCGGACCTCGGCGATGACCTACGCGCTCCCCGAAATCTTGCGGTTCGACGTCACGAAGGAGTGGGTCTACCAACGCTGGGATCGCAAATCGACGGCGCTCGCCGATCTCGATCTGTTCGGCGTCCGTGTCCCGCTGGTCAGCGGCACGCAGGTGTACGACATCGCCGGCTCGCTCACCTACTTCTTCGGGGCCGACGGACGCGTGAAGCGGATTTCGTTCCGCGGTTGGACCGGCGACACAACGCAACTGGCGATGCTGCTTCACCAACGGTTCGGCTTGCAGGCGGTGCCGACGGTGATTGCAGGGCAACAGCTCCTGCAAGTCCGCCAGGGAGACGACGTCATCAGCGAACTCCGCACGCAGGTGGCGCCAGTCCTGAACACCAGCAACCTACACGACAGTTTTACGGTGGAGTTCGAACTCCAAGATCCCGCGACGGCCAAACCGCTGAAGCCGCAAGTCGCGTCGGTCTCGACGCCCCCGCCGGCGGCGCCTGGCACGTCGACGGTTCCCGCCGATCCTAAGGCGGCAACAGCCGCCAATCCCGCCGCCGAGGAGGCCAAGCCAACCGAAACGGCGAGCGCCGAAAAGAAGGAAGAACCGGCTGCGGAGAAAAAGTCGATGTGGGAATCATTCCGCCCCCGCAGCCGCGCGACCGAGGGGCAGCTCAACCAGCTCAACCGCAACGGGATTTATTAGCAGGCCGCCGGTCGGGCGAGGCTCGAGCGACAAAACGCCTCCGAGCGGCCTGCCCCGCCATCGGCTATGCTGTCGCGATGCCCGAAAAGCCGTGCACCGTCGTCCCCTCCCCTCCCGCTTGGCGCCCCGCGGCGCTGCGGAAGCTGCACGACGCGCTGCCGGGCGACTTGCAGGCAGGATTGGCCCAGGCGCTTCATGCCACTGGCGTTGCTGATGCGGCCGCTTGGGACGGGCTGCTGATCGCTCCCACGAGCAGCGCCGCACTTGCCGCCTCGGTCCACGAAGCCGACCCCGCGGCGATCGCCGCCGTCGCTTGGGTGCAACGCTTGCCGGGCGATACCGCCTGCCTGTGGATTCCGCCCGTGAACGATGCCGCCGGCCTCGCCGTGATGCGGGCCGCCGCCGCGTTCGTCGACGAGCGGCACATCCCGCTCACGCAACTCGTCGCCAGCCCCGACGATGGTTACGCCGACGCCGATTGTGAACTCGCCGGCTTTCCGCGTTTCACGACGCTGCGTTACTTATATGTCGACCTCACCGGCGACGCTCTGCCGGTCGGCGCCCATCGGCAACCGTCGGCGCCGAATGGGCTCCACTTTGCAGGCGACGCCGAGCGCGAGGCCGTCCGCTTGCAACAACTGATTGAGCAAACCTACGTCGGCACGCTCGATTGTCCGCAACTCGACGGCGTTCGCCCCCTCGCCGAAGTTCTTGAAGGTTACCGCTCGCAAGGCACGCATCGCCCCGAGCACTGGTACCTCGCTCAGGCCGAGGGCCTAGATGTGGGGGTGCTGATCCTCGCTGAACACCCTGGGTTGGGGAATTGGGAAGTCGTCTACATGGGCGTCGCCGCCGCGGCGCGCGGTCGAGGCTACGGCTCCGCGATTGTTGAGTTCGCAATGTCGGTCGCGGCCAGCCGCCATGCCGAGCGGTTAGTCCTCGCCGTCGACGCCGCGAACGAACCGGCGCTGCAGATGTATCGCGCGCTCGGTTTCATCACGTGGGGCGAGCGCGTCGTGTACGCCCGTTTACGCGCGCGAGCGTAACAAGCGCTGCGATCAAGACTTCTGTTGCGAGTGCAGCGCAGCATTCATTGTGATTCATTGTGGGAGGCGTCTCCGACGCCGAGGTCGTTCTCCACTCCGAACATTTCACGGCAATGATACCGGCTTCGGGGTCGGAGACCCCTCCCACAGAACTAGCTCGACTCGTAGTGTCGAATCATCCGACATTTAACGTCTGATTCGCAATCGCGAGCGATTCGCCAACACGAATTCGAACCCCAACACGTTATCCACCCACGCCCTTCTTCAGAGTTTAATTTTTTTCTCCGCGAGCGCACGATCGGGAGGGCCCGTTTCTCGACCCTTTTCGCGAGCGGCGAAAAGGACGCGCCGCCGAATGAAGTCAAGGGCTTTGACAGGAGTGCTAGCGTCCCTAGAATCGCCTCTCGCAGGTGACAACGAACAACGTCGATCGGCCGTTGACGCGACCGATCGCTTCTCCAACGGGTGGGCGCACGCACGAGTAATCAGCGGGGGCGACCGGGTAAATGAATTTCCCGGGTCGTTTCCGTCGCGGTCGTGTTGCGCATTTTTGAAAGCTCACAGGAAGTGGTCATGGACGATTCGGACAGGCTGTCCGCATTGCGCCAAGAGTTACGCCGTAGCCTCGGGAACGAGCGCTATGAGTTGTGGCTCGGGCCGCAAACAACGCTGACGCTCGCCGACGGCGTGCTGCAGGTGGGCTGCGCTTCGCAACTCGAAGTGCAATGGCTCCGTCGCAATCTGCACGAAGCGCTCGCTTCGTGCAGTGCGACCATCTTTGGTTCGTCGCCAGCCGTGGAATTTGCCGCAACCGCGCAACCTGCTCAATCGTCGCCGGCCGCCGGCAGCGAAGCGGCGACGCTCAAACGCGCCCCGCGTCACACGCGCCGCAAACAATACTGCCCGTCGCAACTCTCGCTCGACGGCATCGTCGAAACGCCGGCCATCCCGCAACCGGCGGCCGCGCTGCTCGCCGCTTTGCCTGAACAAGCAGCCGAACGCAAACGCCCGCGTTGGACCTTTGAAGATTTTGTCGTCGGCGATTCGAATCGCATGGCGGCCGAAGCGGCCCGCACCGCCACGCAACAACTGGGGCGGTTTAGCCCGCTGTTAATCTACGGCCCGTCGGGCACCGGCAAGTCGCACTTACTGAGCGCCGTCGCCGCGATGGGTCGCGCCTCGCGGCAACGCCCGCGGGTGATGCAACTCACTGCCGAGCAGTTCACCGCCCAGTTCCTCGAAGCCCTCGACAAGCGGGCCCTCCCTGGCCTGCGGCAGAAAACCCGCAGCCTCGACCTGCTCGCCATCGACGACGTCCACTTCCTCAACAACAAGCGGGCGACGCTCGAAGAACTGCTATACACGATCGACGCCGTGCAAAGCCGCGGCGGGCAAGTCGTGCTGTCGAGCGATCGGCCGGCGTCGGAACTTCAAGCAATCAGCGTTGAACTCGCGTCGCGGATCTCGGCCGGCCTCGCCGTCGCGATCGATCCGCCCGACTACGCCACGCGGCTCGGCATCGTGCGGGCAATGAGCAGCCGCATGGACATCGCGATGGGCGAAGACGTGATGCAACTCGTCGCACAGCAAGTCGTCGGCAGCGGCCGGCTCTTAAGCGGCGCCATCAACCGCCTCGTCGCCGCGAGCATGGCGGCCCGCAAGCCGATCACGTTCGAAATTGCCGGCGGCGCGATCGCCGACTTCTGCCGCCAACATTCGCCGCAAGTGCGACTCATCGACATCCAAAAGGCGGTCTGCGAAGTCTTCGGCGTCGAATCGACGAGCCTCAAGTCGCAACGCAAATCGCGTTCGGTCGCCGAACCGCGGATGCTCGCGATGTGGCTCGCCCGCAAGTTCACCCGGGCCGCTCTGAGCGAAATCGGCGACTTTTTCGGCCGCCGCAGCCATAGCACGGTCGTTTCCGCCCAGCGGAAGTTCGACGGTCTCATCGCCGAACGGGGCGAGATCGTCGTCGGCGATCAACTCTGCCAAGTGGAAGAAGCGGTCCGCCGCATCGAAGCCAAGCTCCGCACCGCATGATGAATTAGCCCCCGGTTCTTCAAACCGGGGGGCTTGCGCACCGCCAATTTCCGCTGCGCACAACGCAACTACTCGTCCCCCTCATCCTCCGCCCCATCGGTCGCCATCCCCAACTGCCGCATCTTGCGGTAGAGATTGGACCGGTGGAGCCCCAACCGCTTCGCCGCGCTGCTCATGTTGCCGCGCGAGCCGTCGATCGTCTTGCGAATGTAGTGCTGCTGGAAGTCGCGCGTCGCGTCGGCGAGCGAACCCTCAAACTCGGCGAGCCGATCGGCGTCGCTGCCGCTAGATTCGATGAGCACCAAGTCATCGACCTCGACGACGTCGCCAGTGGTAAGGTAGGCGAGCCGCTCGGCCAGGTTACGTAGCTCGCGGACGTTGCCGGGCCAGTTGTGCGCGAGTAATCGCTTCCGCGCGGCGGCCGAGAACTTCGGCGTCTTGCGCCCCATCGACCGGCAAAATGTCTGCAGGAAGTGATCGGCCAGCCGCAGCACATCTTCGCCGCGTTCGCGGAGCGGCGGCAGTTCGAGGCTCACCACATTCAGCCGGAAGAACAAATCCTCGCGGAACCGTTTGGCACGGACCATCGCGCTGAGGTCTTGGTTCGTCGCTGCGAGGATGCGAACCTCGGTATGAATCGGCGTCGACCCGCCGACGCGGACCACCGTTTTGTCTTCGAGCACGCGTAGCAGCTTCGCCTGCCCGCCAAGGCTCATGTCGCCGATCTCGTCGAGAAACAGCGTGCCGCCCGAGGCGAGCTCGAACTTGCCCGGCCGCGATTCGCGGGCGTCGGTGAACGCCCCCTTTTCGTGGCCGAACAGTTCGCTTTCCAGCAGCGTCTCGGCAATCGCCGCGCAATTCACCGCGATGAACGGTTGTTCGCGCCGGCGGCTGAGGTAGTGAATCGAGCGGGCAACGACTTCTTTGCCAGTACCGTTGTCGCCGAGAATGAGAATCGCGAGATCGGTGTCGGCAATGCGGCGGATCGTTGAACGAACCGCCTCGACTGCCGGGCTCTCGCCAATCAGCTGAAGTCCCTGCGCCGCTTCCGCGACGAGTTGCTGATGCTTCGTCAGCAGTTCTTCAAATTCTTGCGTGTTCTGCAGCGCCACCGCGGCGTGCGCAGCCAGCTCGATCAGACCGCGCTCGTCGTCGTCGGTGAAATGCCCTTGCCGCTTGTTGAGGACCTCGAACGCGCCCAGGCAGCGGCCATTCGGCGCGAGGAGCGGCACGCAGAGAATCGAGTGCGTCGTGTAGCCGGTCGAGCGGTCGACGTCGCGATCGATCTGCTCGTCGCCGAGCCCGCCGCCGACGCGACGCGGCTCGCCGCTGTGGATCACCTGGCCGACGATGCCCGAGTCGTCCGGGATGCGCAGCTCGTTTCCTTTGACGCCGAGCGCGGGCCGACCCACGAGCTCATGCTTCGGCCGATCCCACAGAAAGATGCTCGCGCGGTCGCCTTGCAGCAGTTCGGTCGCGGCTTCGGCCATCGCCTTGAGCAGCGCCTCCATTGAGTTCGTCTGCCGCCAGGCGTGGGTGATTTCGAGAATCGTCTCCAGCCGGCGAATGCGATGCTCACGCCGCTGCCGGCCGAGCACCGAACGATCGGCTGCGGCGAGCCCTTCGGCAAACTGCCGGAACGCCGCTTGATCGCTCAGCCCGCGCGCGGCAATGGCGTACCCTTCGCCGAGCGGAGCAGCCAGCCAATCAGCGCTGGCAGCGACGCCGTCGCGGTCGATCGCATCGGCGACGAGCTCCGCCGGAACCTGCCGCTCGCCCATACCGCTGGCGGATTGCACTTCCCACTTGGGCGGGTTCGAGTGAACCACCACCAGCGAAGCGGCCGGCAGCAGTTCCCGCGCTTCGGGCAGCACCTCGTCGAGCAGGCCCTTGAGGGTGTCGTGCCGCCCCGAGCTAGCTAGCAGCAGGCGGAGCAGCGGAATCTGATCGGCGCTTTGAGCCACGGGACTGTTCTCAGTTTATGCCAGGGAGGAGGTCGATTGACGCAGGTGCGACGGCACATGACATCTTTTTGACTTATTGCAACTGTATCTTTTTGTGGACGTTCAGTCAAGCGGCAGTGTTGTCTGATTGATTGTTTCAGGCGAAATTCCGCGGAAATGCAGGGGTAAAACGCCCCCCTACCGTTGCCGACGATAGCGGTGTATCCTGCGACGCTCGCTGATCCGCTCGGAGGATCGGCGACTGCCGCGGGTCGTCCGACCCCGGCACTTCAGGGCATTCGCGGCGATTTAGGAGCGGGTTATGGGCATGTTCAGCGGCAAAAAGGGTCTCATCACCGGCGTCTTCAACGAGAAGTCGATCGCCTGGGCCATCGCCGAGCTGATCATGCGTGAGGGGGGCGTCTGCGGCTTCACCTACATGCCCGATAAGGCCGACGACGCCCGCCAGAAGAACCTCGGCCGCATCACGAAGCTGGTCGAAGGCCAGGAGAACGCCAAGTTCTTCACCCCGATGGACGCCACCAACGACGAGCACATCGCCGACGCGATGACCCGTTGCGAGGCGGAGATTGGCAAGATCGACTTCCTGCTCCACTCGATCGCCTTCGCCCCGCCGGAAGATCTCAAGGGCGATACGCTCGACACGAGCCGCGAAGGCTTCAAGATCGCGATGGAAATTAGCGCCTACAGCCTGATCGCGCTCACCAAGGGAGCGAAGGGCGTGCTGAAAGATGGCGCCAGCGTCCTCACGCTCACCTATTACGGCGGCGAGAAGTGCGTCCCTGGCTACAACATCATGGGCGTCTGCAAGGCGGCCCTTGATTCGATCGTGAAGTACCTGGCGTTCGACCTCGGCCCGCGCGGCATCCGCGTCAACGCCCTCAGCGCCGGTCCGCTGCAAACGATCTCGGGTCGCGGCGCCGGCGTCGATCAGATGCTGTCGCTTTACGAAGCGATGGCGCCCCTTGGCCGCAACATCACCCACGAAGAAGCGGGCAAGTGCGGCGCGTTCCTGCTGTCGGATATGTCCGCCGGCGTCACCGCCGAGATCCTGCACCTCGACGGCGGGTACAACGCGATGGGCTCGCCGGGGCGGATGGTCGACCAAATCAAAGCCGCGCAAGCGAAGTAAAGTGCAACTGCGAGCCGGAGGGTTTATCCCTCCGGCCCTTGGGTTTAAATCTCTGAGAACGCGCCGGGGCCGAGACGGCCCGGCTCGCTGCACGTTCCTTCATGAATCGCAAGTACGCCTTGCCGTGCTAGCACTGCTTCTCCGCTTTTCTCAATCAATCGCTCTTTGCCAATTTACGGCGAGCGCGGTAAATTCTGCAAACCTTGACGGAACGGAACCCCCGCTATCGTGACCCGTAAGTCTACGATTTCGTCCCGTTAATCCCCGCCTTGACCCTCGAATCGGCAAGCTCTGAGTTAACGGCCGGATGGATTCGGCCCCACAGTTGCTCTACACGCAGGCCGCATGCGAAACGTCGCGACGCTAGCCCCGCAGCGATCGTCGCGATCCCAGGACAAGGATGGTCCTTTAATCGCAAAGGAAGAGCATGGACGCTCAGGTCTCCCGGAGCCCTCGTAGGCTTATTGCGCTGTCGTTGTTGGCAGCGGTTGCTGCGTGCCTGCCGACCCTCGGCGCGAATCTCGCACACGCCGCCGGTTACCGCACAGTGAACTTCACCGTCGACGCCCCGACGCCGCAACTCGCCAAGGAAATCGGCGACTCGGCCGAAGTCTGGCGCCGCGACCTGGCGAAGGAATGGCTCGGCAAAGAGTTGCCGCGTTGGAGCCAACCTTGCCCGATCAAGGCGACCGTTGCTCCCCATCTCGGCGCCGGCGGGGCCACGAGCTTCGTTTTCAATCAGGGCCAGGTCTATGACTGGCGGATGAACATCCAAGGTTCGCGCGAGCGAGTGCTCGACTCGGTCCTGCCGCACGAAATCACCCACACGATCTTCGCCACCCACTTCCGCCAGCCGCTGCCGCGCTGGGCCGACGAAGGCGCCTGCACCACGGTCGAGCACCACAGCGAAATCCAGAAACAAGAGCGGATGCTGATCGACTTCCTGAAGACGAAGCGCGGCATTCGTTTCGACGAGATGTTTGCGATGACCGAGTACCCCGCCGACGTGCTGCCCCTCTACGCCCAAGGGCATTCGCTCTCGCAGTTCCTCATCTCACAGCGCGGCAAGCAGGTTTTTCTGAACTTCCTTGCCGACGGCATGCGGACGAACGATTGGCGGGCCGCCATCCAAAGCCACTATGAGTACGAGCACCTGCTCTCGCTGCAAAACTCGTGGATGGACTGGGTTCGCGCGGGTCGTCCGCCGCTGCAGCTTGTCGGCGGTGGCGGCACGATGCTCGCCTCGGCTCAGGTGCCAGCTCCGGCTCAGCAATCGGTGTCGAACGGCGCCTCGGCAACGATCACCCCCACGCCCAATCCGGTCGGCAACGTCGCCGCCCGCCCGCAGAGCGTCTACGGCGAGAGCACCAACTGGGTGCCGGCCCGCAACTCGCAACCCGTCACGTCGACCGCCGGCTACGAATCGGGCCGCCCGATCATGATGAGCGGCGGGCGTGAGAATGTGATGCGGTAATCGCGTCTGTTCTGTGGGAGGCGTCTCCGACGCCGATTTCGGTTACCATTCCAAACCGTTATCGACCCGCAATGCTGCATCGGGGTCGGAGACCCCTCCCACAATCACCCCCCGGTTTGAAGAACCGGGGGCTAACGCGCTCAAACCGCCCCGAAAAAGTACCGCGTCACGTGATAAAACACCGGCGCCGCGAAGCAGATCGAATCGATCCGGCTCAGCACGCCGCCGTGCCCTTCGACGAAGTTCCCGCTTGAAACTTCGCCGCGGTCTTTCTTGATCGCCGACATCGTCAGCGAGCCAGCCGCCCCGCTCAGCGCGATCAGTAGCGCCATCGCCGAGGTTTGCCACCAGTACTGGAACGGCGACGCCCACTGCAGCAGCACGCCCAGGAGCGCCGTCGACGCCGCCCCGGCCAGCACCCCTTCCCACGACATCACGGGGTCGACCTTCTGAGCGATGAGGTGCCGCGCGTAAATCCGGCTCCAAAACCACTCGAGCAGGTCCGAGGCGAGCACGATCGTGATGAAGAAGAACAGCATCCCGGCCGGATAGTACCGTTCCGGCGTGTCGAGCTTCAGGTACAGCAGGGCCGGTGCAAAGCTTAAGCAATAGACGCAAATCATGAGCGCGCACTGCACCTTGGCGATTCGCTCCAAGAAGCGGTCGTAGTCGCCGTATACCGCCGCCCGCGCCGCGATGAACAGAAACGCGAATACTGGGATCAACACGCTGTAGAGCCCATACTTGTCGAGGTAGACAAGCAAAAACTGCATCGGCGTGAAGAAGAAAAAGACCCAAAACAGCGCCCGGTGGTCGCCGATGCGCGTCGGCGTCAGCGTGACGAACTCCCGCAGCGCCCAGAACGCAATAAACGCGAACAGCACCACGGTGAGCCATGGCAACAGGAACGCGATGACGATCACGGCGGTAAAAAACCACCACGCCTGGATGCGCGAGTTGAACGATTCGATCGCTCGGCGATCGAGCGCCGGCGACTCGCGTTTCCGCAGCCACTGACCGACGAACGTCGCCACTCCCAAGAGCAGCAGCACGGTTCCGACGAAGATTAACAGGTTCGGATTCATCGTCAGACCTCCTTCAAGCGGAGGATCGCGTCGCGGGCACGGGCGAGAAAATCGGGCTTCGGTTCGCTGGCCTCAAGCCACAACGGCGGGCCGAACGTCACCGACGACAACAGCGGCACGGGCAGAAACTCGCCGCGCGGCAAAATGCGATTCATGTTGTTGATGTAGACCGGCACTAACTCGAGGTCGGGCCGCTTCTTGGCGAGGTAGTAGAGCCCGCTCTTGAATTCGCCGACCGATTCGCCGCTCGAACGCCCCCCCTCCGGGAACATGATGATCGACTGCGTGCGGCCGATCTCGCGAACCATCAGGTCGACGGGGCTTTGGTGGACCTTGATCTCGGTCCGGTCGATCAGCATCGCGTTGAAACTTTTCGCGAGCCGCGGCTTAAGCCAGCCCTTTGACCAGTAATCCTTGGCGGCGACCGGCCGAGTGAGCCGGCGAACCGGCGTCGGCAGAGCCGACCAGACCAGGATCACGTCGAGGTGGCTCGTGTGATTGGCGAAGTACACCCGCTGGCAGGTGTCGGGTTGCGATTCGACCCAGCGCACGCTCGCCCCGCTAATCGCGCGGGCAATCCAGGTGAGCAGGGTTTCGGTGACCATGTCAGACGGCGGGGTTTCGGAAAATGGCGAAGCTGTATGGTAATAGCGGGGCGAGTCGAGCGGAATGCACGCGATTTGGGCATTCTCAACTCGCCGAACGCTCGCGATTCCGCCCGCACACAACCGCGCCAAAAATTGATTGTTCTGGTCCCCTCCCCCTTGAGGGGAGGGTTAGGGAGGGGGGCGTAGCTGGTACCCGCTTTAACCCCCTCCCCCCGCCCTCCCCGCAAGGGGGAGGGAGCCACAAGAAAAAATCTTTTACATCGTCCCCTTGGCATTCCGCCGCGGCAAAACGCCCGTCAAAAACGGCAGCGTGCTCGGCCCCTCGTCGTCGTCCGTCGCCAGGGCGGGAGCCAATTTCGCCACCTGCTTCGAGACGAAAATCCGCTCGATCAGCTCTTCGTAGCCGCGAACCATCGCTTCCAGCGACCAGCGGGCCTCGACCCTCCGTCGCCCTTCTTCGCCCAGCCGGCGGGCCTCTTCCTGATTCTGCAGTAGTTCGACGGTCGCCCCGACGAACGCTCCCTCGTCGCCCGGCGCGAACAGCCGCCCCGTGACGCCGTCGACGACCGTCTCGCGTACCGAGCCGACGTTCGACGCCACCACCGGCACCCCGCAGGCGAGGGCTTCGAGAATCGACACCGGCGACGCCTCGTTGTGCGAAGTGAGCGCCACGACGCTGCACGCCGCGAGCAGCGCGGGGACGTCGCTCCGCGAACCGACGAAGTGCACCGCTTCAGCAAGCCCCAGCTTCTTCGCCAGCATTTGTAATTCATTCCGCTTCGGTCCGTCGCCGACGACGATGAACTGCGCCGCCTGCAGCGTTTGGCGAATCGCCGCGGCGCCATGCAGGAACAGCTCGTGATTTTTCTCGGGGCGGAGCGCGGCGAGAATGCCGACCACCGGCGCATCGGCGGCGATGCCGAGTTCATTGCGAATCGGCGTCGCATCTTGCGGCGAGAATCGCTCGCAATCGACGCCGTTGTAAATCGTGTTCACCTTCGCGGTGGGGAACCGTTCGTTCTGCACGAGGTGAACCGCATGCGCGTCGGCGACGCCGATGAAGGCGTCGGTGATCCGCGTTAGCATGCGATTGAGCCGGCCGACGCCATCAGGCCAGCCGGTGCTGTGGAGCGCCGACGCCACCACCGGGACGCCTGCGAGATACGCGGCCAGCCGTCCCCAAAACATCTTGTCGCCGGCGCCGACGGTCACCACCGCATCGGCCTGCGGCCGCCGCATCAGCGACCACAACCGCGGCAGAATCCGCACGTCGTATTTGCAGGCGAGCAAATCGTGATGCACTGGCATCTCGGCCGCCAGCATCTCGCCGAGCGGACCAGGCTCTTTGAGGCAGACGATTTCCGGCGCGAACCGCTTGCGGTCGAGCCGCCGCACGAGGTTCACCAGCAGCGTCTCGGCGCCGCCGACCGGCATGCTCGTCAGCAAGAACAAGACGCGCAGTGGTTTCGAACGTTCGACAGTTTCCATCGCAAGCCTCGCAACTTAGCGGGATCAGTTCGCCGCCCGAACGCGCGGGCGCCGCAGCACAGGTAGCACCTTGGCGAGCGATTCGAAGGCGAAGTGTTTGAGTTCGTATTGTTCCAGCGGCGTGAGCACCCACGGCGTCAGCAAGCTCGTCGCCACGACGGCCCCGCCGACGACCACCGAGGGCCACAGCCCAAAGCCGAGCGCCATGGGCGCGATCGACAGCAACCACGTACCGCCGTCGACGTGCATTCCATGCCGACGATTCAGCCCTAACACCACCAGCAGGCAGACGCAGGTCGAAATCGCCGTGGCGAATACCGCTCCGTGCAAGCCGTAGTACGGGAGCAACATGAAGTTCAAAATGATGTTCAGCACCAGGCCGATAAACAGCGGCAAGGTCGAGAGGCGCGCCTTCTCGGCACACCACAGATAGTTCTGGGCGACGATGTAGACGCCGTACCAAATGCAGCCGGCCAGCGTCCACGGCAGCACGTGCAAGCCGTCGTCGTACTTGCTCTGCAGCACGATGTGGAACAGCGGCGGCGCGATGATCAGCACCGCCACGCCGAAGACGATCATGCAAATTGACGTCAACTTGATCGTAAGGTTGAGCCGCTTCGATACGTTCTCGCGGCGGCCCGCTTCCCAGTCGTGGCTAAGATGCGGCATCACCAGCCCGCTAAGCAGATCGGCAACCGACACCATCAGCAGCGGAATAATCCGGCTGCTGTGGTAGTGGCCGACTTGTTCGAGTGCTTGGCTCGGCGTCAGCCCCGCACAGTGGACGATCATGTAGCGATCGACGATCGCAAACAGGTGCGTCAAAAGGTTCGTTACCCACACGAAAAATGCGAATCGCAGCAATTTCGTCCAGAACTCGCGGTGAACCAAATCGTCTTCGGGCCGATCGAGGTGGGTGAACGCCGGCCACGCCCAAATGATGGCGCCGACCGACGAAATCAAGCAAGCGATCGAGTACCCGAACAGAATGCTGTTCATCGTCGGATACTTCCACATCAGCGCGAGCGAAATCACCGCGAATAGGATGCTCTGGGCGAACTGCATCGCCGAGACGATCCGCACGAGTCGCAACGCCGTCAGCAACGCGGTCAGCGTGTGCTGCAAGATGATCGTCAGCAGGCAGAAGCCGATGTTCCGCATGACGTCGGCGTACTTCGCGTCGCCGAACATCATTTGCGAGAGCTGCGGCGCCATCAGTTCGATGATCGCCACCGAAACCAGGCCGCACGCCGTCGTCCACAGCGTCGCCCGGTTGAGGAACGTTCGCAAATGCCCGCGTTGCCGGTAATGTTCGGCGTAACGGCCAAACGACCCCGGCACGCCAAGTACCGCGAGCGGCGCCGCCAGCATCAAAAAACTGTACACCATCTCCCACTCGCCGAGCGACTCGGGGCTCAGCCAGCGGCAGAATAAGATCCCGCGGCCGAAGCCAACGGTTCGCTGGACGACCGTCACCACGAGCAGGATGATCACGCTCGCAGCGAGCGTATCAGCCTCCAGGTTCCGGCGCTTGTCCAGCGTCTTCGAGTTGTCAGCTTCAGTAGCGATAGATCCGACTCTCATAAAGCCGCCGACGTCGTCGGCGGGACATCACATAAAATTCTCAACCACCAACCAAACGCGAGTCACAACGAACCCTCAGCACCCTTCAATTCCGACCTCGCATCCCCGCGGAAGTCCCCCGCATCAAACCGCGGAATCCGCCGGAACTTCCGCGGATCAGCGGTCATCCAGTTGCAGAACCGCGCCCAACTCGGGTCGCCGTGGATGCGCTGGATGTGGAACGGATCGTCGCCCGGCATGTTGTAGCCGCCGTACGCCGAGCAGACGCCCCAGTATCCGGCGCGAAACGCCGTCGCGAACGCTTGCTGCGACAGATTCGCATGCAGTCCGAACGGAAACGCAAAGTAGCGCACCGATCGGCCGACGATTTTTTCCAAATCCGTCTTGGAACCGATAATCTCGCTGTCGAGAATCTGCTGCGAGGTGATCGGGCCGAGGTTGATGTGATTGCGAGTATGGGCGCCGATCTCGACGCCCGCTTCGGCCAACACGCGAATCTGCTCCGGCGTATTTGGCTCGAGCGGTTTGCCTTGCCGCACGTCGTGGACGAACGGCCGACCTTCCAGGACGTTCCCCGACGCGACGAAGTACGTGAACGGAATCTCTTGCTCGATCAGCCACGGCAGCGCTTCGCGACAATTATCGGCATAGCCGTCGTCGAACGTGATGCTCACCGCCGCGGTGCGGTTCGCCTCTGAGCCCATCCGCTGCTGCGCTTCGGTCAACGAAATGATTTCGAACCGTTCCCGCAGCCAGATCATCTCTTCTTTGAATCGCTGGTTCGAGATCGTCCAGTCGTTTGGATTCTCGTCGGCGACTCGATGGTAGAAGAGCGACATGATCGGCGCCTGCCCCGCGGCGACCAACTGCGCAGCCCGCCGCCGACGCAACGGCAACGTTGCGAGGTAGTACATGCCCAGCAGTGGTTCTTTGCAAGCTTCGGCTAGCATGTGAAACACCTCAGGGGGGCGAAAAAACGCGGAGGTCTGCGGCATCGACTCGTTAGCTAAAGAGCGAAGTGAGTTGCTTGGCGGTCGTTCGTAAGTTGGTCGCGCTCCCGCGCACCCGGTCGCGCAACCGCGGCCAGAGTCGATGCGGAACTGCAGTCAATCGGTAGGCTTGGCGCGGCGTTGCGCGCCAGTGAGCTTTGTAGGGTTCGTCGCCGCGAAGGAAGTCGAATTGCGACTGCCCGGCGGCGATTGCGTGGCGGATCGAGCAAATGGTCGACAGTTGGCCCGGCTCGTCGGCGAGCCGCGTCGGATCGACGCCCCCTTGGTAGGCCCAAGTCGCTTCGGCGTTGCCGACGTGGTACTCCGCGGCGATCGGCTGGCCGTCTAGTGCAAGCGTCGAAAGCCGCAACCGGCCTTCCGCGAGCAATTGCTGAGCGACGTCCCAATGGAACGCGGCCCAGGTCGGCGAGGCAAAGCAGCCCGGCTCGCCGAGCGATTGCCGCCGCCGCTGATGCAAGTCGACCAGCGTTTGCCAAGCGTCGCCGAAGTCGCCAGGCGACTCGATCATCCGCCAAACCGCCCGCGGCGAGTCGAGCACGCGGCGTTCCATCTGGCGGATCTGTTTGCGGTGGGACTTCGATTGCAGGGCGAGAAACTCGTCCCAGCTCGCCGGCAGATCAATCGCCCAACAGCGATCAGTCGGCATCCGCCGCGTCGTAAAGTCGCGCCGCGCCAGGCTCCCGAGCAAGTTCGTCGTCGCCCGATCAGCATCATCAACCGCCGTGAAACCAACGAGATCAATCTCGCCAATGGCGGCGATCGCTTCAGCGATGCCGTCCACCGCATCGGTCTCAAACGAAGGATCAACCAGCAGCCCCAGGTGATCGCTGCAAACTTCCCCATCGCCCAGCAGCCGCAACACGCAGCCTTGCGTCCAGGTCGTTTCGCAATACGCGGGCAAGATGGCGCGAACGCTCTCCGGCGAATCGGACGCATCGCTGAATGCTAACCAGACGCTGAGCTCGCGCTCGCCCTGCTCTTCGCCGTAATGCCGCCACCACGCCGCGAGCCACGTCCAACGGCGAAACGCCAGCCCACCGGCGAGCCGATCCCAGGCATCGCGGTAGGGCAGCAGGTCGTTCAGATTGTCGAAGCGTTGGAGTCGCACCGTGGCAATCTCAGCGTTGAACTGTGGAGTTGAGTTATTTTGTGGAAGTGCGGTTCTCTTTGTGGGAGGCGTCTCCGACGCCGATTCCGCGCACCACTCCAAACCAAGATTGGAGAGCAGCGCCGCTTCGGGGTCGGAGACCCCTCCCACACCCCTCCGGCAATGCAGAGAGCCGCACCCGCGCGCAACGCTCGCGCACGGGCGGCCCGTCCGTCGTCCGAAAGTCAGCGAAAACATAGGTCGGGATTCGTGAAACGCCGACAACGGAATCCCGAAGTAGCGGCTGTAGCGGCTCGGCCGGTCAGGCCAGCCGCGCCACATCCCCGGCGGCCGCCGATTCCGCCGGCAGCGATCCTCCATGAGCTACGTTCGTGTATCGGGAGGGGAGCCCTGCGCGAGCGGATCGCCGCGCGCTCTCCGCCCTCATCGATCGAGACACACGCGATGAATGCCGCTCCCTTTCCCTCGCTCACGCCGCACGAACTCGCCCGCCTGCTGTGGCGGAAGAAGGCGCTAATCCTTGCGCCCGCCATCGTCGGCGGCGTGCTCGCGGCCGCCTATTCACTGGTGATGCCGCGCTACTGGGAAGCGTCGCAAGGGCTCGTCGTGCGGCAGGAAACCGCTGGCGCCCGCGGCCCCACGCCCGGCAAGTTCGCCGATCTCTACGAGATGCGCACGTTGCAGGAAACGATTCTCGAAGTCGCCAAGAGTCAGCAGGTCGTCGTCGGCACCCTCAAGGCGGTCAACCAAGAACTCAACGGCGCCGCCGGCGAACCCGACGCCGAGGAAATCGACAAGTTCCGCGAGCACCTCAAGATGCTCCCGCCCCACGGCGGCGAGTTCGGCAAGACCGAGGTCTTCTACTTCTATGTGAAAGACCCCGATCGCAAGCGTGCGATTGCTCTCGTCGGCGAACTTTGCCGCCAGCTCGACCTCGCCCTGAAGCAACTCCGCACCGAACGGGCCCAAAGCCTCGTCGCCGAACTGCAAGAGCAGGTCGATCTCGCCACGACGATGAACAACGATCAAACGGCGAAGCTGGCGTCGCTCGAAACCGAAGTCGGCGCCGACCTCGGCGAGCTCCGCATGCTGCATTCCGGTTCGAGCGGCCAAAGCGACCTCCGCACGGAGCTCGTGCAGCTTGAATCTGATCTGCGGAAGTTCCAAACGCAGGTCCGCGAAGCGGGCGAGCTGATCTCGCTGCTCGAAGCGGCGCAGCAAGACGCCCAACAGCTGATCGCGACCCCGAATAGCTTGCTGACGACGCAACCTGCGTTGCGGCAACTGAAGGATGGCCTCATCAAGGCCCAAATCACCACCGCTCAACTCTCTGGCACCCGTTCGGACGAGCATCCGCAAGTAAAGGCAGCCATTGAAAGCGAAGCGCAGATCCGCAACGACCTCCACCGCGAACTTGATGCCGCCGTCAACGGCGCCGAAGTGGAAAAGAACCTCGCCGAACAGCGCGTCACCGCTACCGAAACGCGGCTGCACGCCCTGCAAGCGCGGCTCGTCAAACTCGCCGAGCAACGGGCCGAGTATGCCAACCGCATCGCCGCAGTCGACAACAGCCGCGCGACGCTCAACCAGGCCCGTCATAACTTGAGCACCGCGAAGGCTGCCGAAGCCGCCGCCCAGGGCGCCAGCCTCGTGACTCGCATCGGCACGCCCGAAACAGGCCCCCGCCCGGTTGGGCCGGGCCGCACGATCATCGCGCTCGCCGGCGCCGTCGGCGGCGGCATGCTCGGCGTCGCGCTCATTTTCTTCACGGCCGTCGGGGCGCCGCAAGAAACGACGCAGTCGGTCGTGGGAGTTCGTCCCGCTCCATCGCAAACGGTTCCGTATGCACCGGCGCCAACGCAACGTCGTGCTGAAACATTCGAACCCGTTCCCGCACGCGCGCCACTGCAGCCAGTGGAACACTTCGCGCCTGCAGCGCAGGCCGAGCCGCCCGCAATGCCGCGCAGTGCGCAGCCGTGGGACGTCGAAACTCGCCCGCCGGCTGAGCATTGGAGCGGCCTCGGCACGAGCGCCGACCTCGCCGCCGCCTCGAAACACTTGCTTGGCACTGGCCGCCCGGCCGCGGCGCCGGTCGCGACGATGCCTGAACGCAAACCCTCGCTGCCGCTTCCGCCCGGTGCGCTCCCAAGTGCGCTCGGCAGCCTGCCGCCCGTCGGCGTCGGCGTTGCCCCGGCCATGTCGTTGCAAGAAGCGATCCAAGTCGCCAAGCAATCCGCCAATTAACTGCCGCCCAACTAATGCCCGCCTGAAACTGGGCTCCCCGTGGGTGCCACTGGCATCCTGCCAGTGCAGAACTGCCGAGCGAGTACCCACTTCACACTGGCAGAATGCCAGTGCCACCCAAAGACGAAGACCCACTGTCACCATTCCGCTATGGAAGTCGCCATCGCCATCGCTGCCCTCGGCGGACTGCTCTGGTGGGCGGCGTATGCGCGGTGGGGTTCGCTTTGGATGGGCTGCGGCGCCTTCATCGCCCTGGGCTACGTCCTCGCGCCGCCGTTGTGGACCGCCCACATCGGCCCGATACCGCTCACCGTCGACCGCATCCTGCTGATCGGCTTCGGCGCCGCCTACATTTGGAAATGGCGCCAAGGCGAACTCGCGCTGCGACACATCTCGCCGGCCGATTGGCTGTTGCTCGCCGCGATCGGTTACTTCACCGTTCGTTGCGCCATGACCCCCACGCCGCCGCCCGATGGTTCCACCGTGAAACCGTGGTGGCGTCTCATTGCCGCGTTCTGGATTCCCGCCGCCCTCTACCTTGCCGCCCGCACGTCGAACGACGGCGAACGCCGCTGGCGCGGCATGCTGTGGATTCTCGCCGGCCTCGGCGGGTTCCTCGCGTTCACCGCGTTCGCTGAAATCACCAAGCAGTGGTGGGCCGTGTTCCCCCGCTACATTTCCGACCCGCTACTCGGCACCCATTTCGGCCGCGCCCGCGGACCGTCGCTCAACTCGGCGAGCTTGGGCATTATGCTCACCGTCTGCTTCTGGGCGGCGTGGATGTTGTGGCCCAAACTCTCGCGACTCGCGCAAGGCGCCGTCGCCGGATTGCTGCTCGCCATCGCCGGCGGCATCTTTCTCACGTTCACTCGCTCCACCTGGATCGGCCTCGCCGCGGGCCTCGCCGTTGTTCCTGCACTTCAACTCCCCAAGTGGCGCACTGCCCTGGCGATTGGCGTGATCCTCGGCGGCGCCATCGGCGTCGTCGCGCTCGGCGACAAGGTGACGAACCTCAGCCGCAAAGACTCCGACGCCTCGGCCGAGCACTCGGTCTACCAACGGGCGTCGTTCGTCTACGTTTCGATGCGGATGTGGCGCGACGCGCCGCTCCTCGGCTGCGGGTTCGGTCGCTACTACGACCTGAAGATGCCGTACCTCTCCGACCGCAGCCAGCAGCTTGAACTCGAATCGCTCCGCAACCTCGACCATCACAACACGGTCCTCAGCATCTTGGTCGAGACCGGCATCGTCGGCGTGACGCTGTTCCTTGCGCTGCTCGTCGCCTGGACGCGGATGGCGTGGCAGCTCTACCGCGCCGAAGACCTACCAATGTGGGAACGCTCCCAAGGCCTGTTCCAACTCGCCGTCGTCCTCAACTACGTTTCGTCGGCGTTGTTCCACGACCTGACGCTGCTCCCCACGGAACACTGGCCCCTATTCCTCTGCGCCGGCGTCTCGTCTGCACTCCTAGCACGCCGCGCAGAAACGCTAACCGTCACCCAACCAGTCCCCACCGCGCCGTGGCACGCTCTCCCCGCCTCATCCTGAACCCCGAATCCTGAACCCTACGCACTACCCCGATGCCCATCCCTCAAATCAACCTGTTCGGCATGACGATCCACGCGCTCGACATGCCTGAGAGCATCAGCACGATTCTCGATTGGTGTCGCACGCCCCGCGAGCGTCGCTGCCAGTACGTCGTGACGCCGAACGTCGATCACACGGTGATGTATCAGACGAACGCCGCGCTCCGCGCGTCGTACGCCGATGCATCTCTGATTCTCGCCGACGGGGCGCCGGTGATTTGGGCGTCGCGATTGCTCGGCCGCGCGCTTCCCGAGCGGGTTGCCGGCAGCGATCTCGCCCCTGCCCTCTTCAAACGGGCGAACGCCGATGCGGAACAAAACCAGCCGCCGCTGCGTGTGTACCTGCTCGGCGCCGCGCCAGGCGTCGCCGAACGGGCCGCCGAGAATGTCATTGCTCGCTGGCCCCATGTTGAAATCGTCGGCACGCTCTCGCCGCCGCTCGGCTTCGAGAAGGATCCTGCCGAGAACGACAAAATCTTCGCCACCGTCGCCGCCGCTCAGCCCGATTTATTGATCCTCGGCCTCGGCGCCCCGAAGCAAGAACTTTGGATCCACGCCCACGCCGCCGAGTTGCAAGCAAAGGTCGCCCTCTGCGTCGGCGCCACGATCGACTTCCTCGCCGGCGAAAAAAGCCGCGCCCCGCGCTGGATGCGCCGCGTCGGTCTCGAATGGCTTCACCGCCTCTCGAGCGAACCAGGCCGCCTTGCGAAACGCTACGCCCGCGACGCCTGGGTCTTTCCGCAGTTGATCTGGCAAGACTGGCGTCGCCGGGCGCCCGCCCCGCAGTGAGTGCGATTTTGATATAGTGGCGCCATGCCACCACGCCACGCCATTGTCATTGCCGTCGACGGTCTTCGCGCGTCCGCCCTCGGCGCCTACGGAAACGCCTGGCACCCGACTCCCGCGCTCGATCGGCTCGCGAGCGAGTCGTTGCTGTTCGATTGGATGATGGTCGATTCGCCGGCGCTTGCCGGGTTTTACCGCGCTGCTTGGCTCGGCGTGCCCGCGCCATACGACGGCGTCGAACCGACGAACCTCAAGCCCCTCGCCGCCGCGCATTCCGCCGGCCTGCTGCCGCAACTTCTCGCCGCCGGCATCGCCGCGTCGCTCACCACCGACGACGTCTGGCTCGCCGAGCAAGGCGACCAACTCGGCTTCCGCGACGTCCGCGCGCTCGAATTTCCCCAGCCCGCGACGGCCGAGAGCATGGCCGACACGGAACTCGCGCAGCTCTTTGCGATCGCCGCCGACCAACTCGAACAGTGGAGCGTCGCGGAAGATTCAGCGACAGCTGGCGCCGAGCCTCCCCGCCTACTCTGGCTCCATGCCCGCGGCTATCACGGCGCCTGGGACGCCCCGATCGAACTTCGGCAATCGCTGCTCGACGAGGACGACCCCGAGGCGCCGACGTTCGTCACGCCGCCGCTCCGTTTGGAAACCACGAACTCCGACGAACTGCTGCTCCAGCGCGCCTCCTACGCTGCGCAAACGACGATCCTCGACGAGTGCATCGGCATGCTGCTGGAGATGCTGACGGCCACGGGTCTCGCCGAATCGACCGCTGTGCTAGTGGTCGGCTGCCGCGGCTTCGCGCTTGGCGAACATGGCGCCGCGGGGAGCGAGGTCCACGACCTCTACGGCGAAGTGACGCACATCCCCTGCATACTCCGCCGCCCCGACGGTGCACCGGTCGCTCCGCCGCGTGCGAGCGAACTTGTGCAGCCCGCCGACCTCGCCCCCTACCTACTCGAATGGCTCGGCTGCTCCCTCCCGCCGTCGCCAAGCGATGCGTCGCAGCCGATACCCGCCCGCGATCGCGTGGTCGCCATCGGCAAGCATGGCGAAATGGCAATGCGCACGCAAAGCTGGCTGCTGCGGCAAGCAGCGAAATCCAGCGAGCTTAGCGAAGCTGAGCCAACCATCGAACTCTTCGCCAAGCCTGACGACCGCTGGGAAGCCAACGAAATCGCCGACCGCTGCCCCGACGACGTTGCGGAGTTGCTAGCAGAGTTCGGCTCTCCAAGCCGCTAGCAATTCTCAATCTGCAACATGGGGCTGCCGCAAAAATCGGCGCAAGTCGCGAGTTCCCCTCCACTTGCACCCGATAAATGACCTAGTGAGGCAACCTTCCGCCTCCTACAATCCTGCCGCGCTGCCACGGATTTGGCCGCTCGTCGGGCTCCTCCGTCGCTCTCAGCATTCACTGCTCGCACTCTAGGATCGTTACGCGATGCTCGGACAAGGAAGTCCGATCTGCCGGCCTCATGCGCCGACGCGATTCGTCGCCCTCGTGGCGGCCATCGCGGCGCTGGCGTTGGGCTCCGAGTGCGCACTCGCTGAAACGATCGAAGTCCGCCTCCGCTTTGGTTGGGGCGCCAACGCTCAGTCGCAGCAGAAATGGATCGGCGCCATCGCGGTTGCCGGCGGCGAACTGAGCGATCTGCAACCCCTCGGCGTTGAAGCCGACGAAGCGGCCGCCGTTCGTCTCGTCGAAAATCGCATCGTCATCGCCCCCCTGCTCCGCCGCCAAGCTGATGGTTGCGACGTCACCATCCGCGCGGACGAGACGGCGAGCGTCGTCGTCGACCTCCGCAAATCACCCGACGAACCAGCCAAACCGGTCGAGTTCAAACTCAGCGATCTCGCCGGAACCAAGCAGCAGACGCCGCTCGACGATCTCGGCAGCTACGTTCGCGTTGAACGCGCCCCGGGCGATTTGCTTTGCGTCCAGCTCAATCGCGATCACTTGGTATTCAATCCCGAAGAGTCGCTGCGGCTGACGCTGCGGCCGCAAGTTGCGTCTCTGCTCACGGCGCCCGCGACGCTCGAAGCGAAGCTCTACCGCCAAGGTTCGCCCGCCGCTCTCTGGCAAGCGACCTTCGCCTGCGATCCGCAAAACCTGAGCGAAATCCCCGTCGAACTCGCCGTCCCGAAAGCCGAAGGCGCCTACCGCCTGCGGATCACGCTCGTTGAACGCCCCGCCGGCTTCGCTAGTCGCCTGGCGCCATGGGACAAGGGTTCGGAACTCGCCGCCCGCAACGTCGGCTTCGTCGTCGTCGATCCCGCCGCCAAGCTGCCGCGGCTCACCGACGAATGGGAAACGGTGGCGATGATCGACGCCACGAGCTCGTCATGGTGGCAACGGCTTCCGCACTGGACGCAGGTCGAAAAGCTCCCCGGCTTCTCGACCCCGCGGCCGCTCGGCAACGTTAAGCCGCTTCTCTCGCCGCTGGGGCAAAGCCTCGTTGAACTGCCGCCCACGTCGCCGTCCGACGATCTCGCCTGGCAGGCCTACCTGCTTCCGGTGAAAAGCGTCGGCGAGCCGCACGCCATCGAGCTTGAGGTTCCGCGCGACCAAGAGCAACATCTTACCGTCAGCATCATCGAACCCGACGCCGCCGGCGAGGTTCGCACCTTCGGCCGCGATTGGGGCGTCTTCACCGCCGATCAAACGACGCAAACCGTCGACGCGAAAACCGGCGTCGTCACCCATCGCATCGTCTTCTGGCCTCGCACCAAATCGCCCGCCGTGCTGATTGCCAACCGCTCGCACGATCAGGGCGCCCTCTACGGCAAAATTCGCCTCCAACACCGCACGACGAAGGCCGCGCCGAACGATCCCGCCAGCCCCGCAGCGAAACAGCGTCTGGCCGCCGCGTACATCGCGGCGCCGACGTTCGCCGATTCTTTCGGCGCCGCCGGCGAGTTCGACGCCGAGAGCGGTCGCAGCATCGAAACGTGGCACACGTTCCTCACCGCCGCCAATCGCCTCGCCCAGCAACTGCATGCCGCCGGCTACAACGGCGCCGTCGTCTCGATCGCCAGCGAAGGCGCCTCGCTCGCCCCCGTCGCCGGGCTCGGCGTGTCGCCGCGATTCGACTCCGGTCTGCTCGCCGCGACCGGCGAAGATCCGATCCGCAAAGACGTGCTCGAAGTGCTGCTCCGCATTTTTGATCGCGAAGGGCTCACGCTCGTTCCTGCCGTGGAACTTGCCTCGCCGCTGCCGGCGATTGAAGCCATCCGCCGCACCGCGAGCGCCGGCGTCGCCGGCATCGAATGTATCGGCGGCGACGGCCAGCCATGGCGCGTGACGAATCACCAGACCACCGCGACGGCGCCTCATTACAACTTGCTCCATCCCGACGTGCAGGCCGAACTCACCGCCGTTGTCAGTCGTCTCGCGCAGCGTTACGACCAGCACCCGGCTTGGGGCGGCGTCGCGCTGCAACTGCACGGCGGAGGCTATGGCGTCACGCCCGGCATCGGCTGGGCCCTCGACGACGAAACGGCAACCAGCTTCGCCCTCGCCATGGAAACCACGCTGCTCATCGACGGGCACGAACGCTTCGCCCGTCGCAGCGAACAAGTCAGTGGGCCGCTCCTCCCGGCATGGAATGCGTGGCGCTACCAGCAAACGACCAATTTCTACAGTGTCGTCGCGACGCGGATCATCAACCGCCGGCCTGACGCTAGGCTCATCCTTTGCACTGAAGACCTCCTCGCCGGCGCCAACGCGTCGGAACGCCTTCGCCAAGCCGTTTCCGGCCGTGCGACGCTCGACGACGCCCTCGCCGAAACGGGCCTCGATCTCGCTCGGCTCGCGAAGACGCCGGGCGTGTCGCTTCTCCGTCCTCGACGTCTCGGCGCCGAAGATTCCGTCGACGCCTCGGCCGCCGATCTCCGCGTGAATCATGCCCCCGAGTTGGAGCAACTGTTCGTCAGCCGCGTCAACTGCGGCGAGGAACTCTACCATGTGCCGAGCGAGCTGCGCTTGGCGACGTTCGACGCTCAAAGCCCCTTCGGCGCCAACCACACGAACCTCACGCTCGCCGCCGCGTCGACCGCGGCGCACGAGCAGGCTACCCGCGGCATCGCCGCCGCTCTCACGGCGCGTGATTTCAATCTGGCTATCAGCGGCGGCACTCAGTTCCCGCTGGCCGACTGCGACATGCACCGCGACGCGATGCGGCTCTTCCAAGAGCTCCCCGCCGCCGGCGGCGACACTCGCACCGAACGCAAGCAACCTGTCACGCTTCGCATCTACCGTGAAGCCGAGTCGACCACCGTCTGCGTCGTCAATGAATCGGCCTGGCCGCTCGAACTCACCATCCCGCTCGAAGCCAGCGGCACGATGGTGTGGCGTCGCCTCGGCGTCGATCCCGCGCTCGAAGCGGCGCAAGCCGCGAGCGATCCGACCATCAGCGGCACGCTTCCGGGCGGCCCCAAGAACTGGACAACGATCCTGCCGCCGCACGGCGTGCAAGCCCGCCGCTTCTCGTCGCCCGCAGTGAAAGTCGGCGCGTGGACAGTGAAGATGAGCCCCGCCGCGAAGGCCGAACTTGCCCGCCGACTCGCCGAATTCGAACAGCGGATGGCGGCGCTCGATTTCGAACGCATCTACAGCGAACTCCAAAACCCCGACTTCGAACTGACCGGCGAAGCGGGCCAAATGCTCGGCTGGCAGCCGCGGATCGGCGCCGCTGGCGTCGTCGACCTTGCTCCCGAAACTGAACCAGTCACCGGCCACTCGCTCCACCTTCACAGCGAAGACGCCCTTGGCGTTGCCGTGCAAAGCCACCTCTTCCCGATTCCGCCGACCGGCCAGCTCACCGTCCGCGCCAGAATTCACGGCGCCGCGGGAGCCGCGAAATCGCAGCTTTACGCCTGGTTTGAGTACGAATCGGCCGGCGTCACGCGGCAACGCTACGTCGCCATCGGCGGCGAGCAGCAGCTCAATTCCGAGTGGACCGAGTACGAGTTCGCCGTCGACGACTTGCCGCTCGCCAGCACCGGCCAAATGCGGCTACAGTTCCACCTCGTCGGCCACGGCGAAGCCTGGATCGACGACGTGCGGCTGTACGACCTTCGCTTCTCGAAAGAGCAGCGTTACCAAATCTCCAAGCGGCTCTACGCCGCGAAGTCGGCCCTCGACGACGGCCAACTAATGGACTGCCAGCGCCTCATCGACGGCTACTGGCCGCGGTTGTTCGTGGAACAAGCGCCGATCGCGAGCATCGCCGCGAAGCCGAGCGATGTGCTGCCAACGCCGACTGCTGGCTCCTCAGCCGAAGAACAACGCGGCATCAGCGACCGCCTCCGCGGCATGGTGCCGCGCATTCTGCGCTAACGTTGTGGCGCCGGCCCTAACATACAATCAATGTTGAGGTCCCCTCCCCTTGATGGGGAGGGCTAGGGAGGGGTGGCGGCAGCTGGTACCAGGCGCGATCCCCCCTCCCCAACCCTCCCCTCCAGGGGGAGGGAGCCAGAGGGTGCGCGGGGGGCACTAATGCGCGTGATGCACCTGATCAATCACCCGCATCGCCTGCCACTTGCCGGTGCGATACCGCAGCACGTAAACCACGGCCAGCGTCGACACCCAAATCGCAATAAACCACCACGCCGCGTAGACGTCAAACTTCAGTACATAGACGCCAACGAGGCTGCCGAGCCACATCAGCGTCGACATAAAGCAACTGACGATCATCACGAACCGCGTATCGCCGGCGCCGCGCAGCACGCTCACTAAGATGATGACCGCCGCGTCGAACATGTTGTACGCCGCCACGAACCGCATCAGGTAGCTCGTCATCGCCTCGACTTCCGCCTTCGCCGGCTCCTCCTCCAAACCAGCCGCTTGCGGCTTCGCGTCCCCCGGCGAAACCTCCTCCGCAACCGACGCCGCGGGAACCTCGCCATGCGTGAAGAACGTCTGCAGAAACACCCGCGGCGCGAACACGAACACCAGCGAAATCGCCCCCATATAGACGAGGCTCATCGACAGCGTCGTCCGCGCGGCCCGCTGAGCCAGCTCTGGCCGATCTTCGCCAAGCTTCTGCCCCACAAGCACCGCTGTTGCCATTCCCAGGCCCCACACCGGCATGAACGCCACCTGGCTCACGCGAAACGCCAAGCTCGTCGCTTCTGCTTCGGCGACGCCGATCGTTGCGACGAACATCATGAACAGCGCGAAACCGGTCACGTCGAGCATCATCTGCGCGCCGCTCGGCCCGCCAAAACGAATCATCCGCCGCAGCAGTTGGCCGTCCGGCTTCATGTCGGCCGTGTTGAACGCCGCGCGGTTTGCCGGCATGAGCACGAGCGCGGCAAACGAAACAGCGCGACACCACTGGGCCAGGACGGTCGCCCACGCGGCGCCGGCAATCCCCCACGACTCGATGCCGAACCACCCCTGCACCAGCACCACCGCCAGGATGAGATTCACCATCACGGCGCCGGCGTCGACTAGCATCACCACCCACGTCTTGCCGCGGCCGCTGTAAAAACATTCGAGCGACTGCGCCATGAGCATTCCGGGGGCGCCGTAACAAAGAATCTGAAAGAACAGCGCCTCCATCCGCGCCAGTTCTTCCTCGTGGCCGAACAGATCGAACAGCCGCGGCGCGAACCATTGCGCCACCGGCACAAGCAGCGAGAACGACAGCGCGAGCCACACCCCTTGCCACACCGCAGGGCCGATTTTGTTCGGCTGCTCGTCGCCGAAATATTGCGCAACGAACGTGCTGCTATACGAACAGATGCCCCAGAACAGGCTGAGCGCCGCGAACCAAATGATGCCCGCCTGATAGGCCGCGGCCATCGCCGTGCCGGAAACCTGCATCAGAATCGCGGAGTCGATGAAGTTCATCAACGTCCACGAGAGCGTCGTCACGACCATCGGCACCGCAATCTGCAGCACCTCCCGGCCCCCAGCGGGTCGCGACCACCAAGACGTTGTTTCGCTCGCTTCGCTTCCGTTCGACATGAATTCCGCCTATCGCTGTTGCTCGTACCCCTAGCCCCGGGCTCCGCCCGGGGGCGCTTCGCTGAGCCACGCTCAACACAAGAATGTTCTGGTCCCCTCCCCTTGATGGGGAGGGTTAGGGAGGGGTGAGCGCGGCGGGTACCAGCTTCTCCCCCCTCCCCAGCCCGGTGCTACGCACGGGCTACCGCCTACGCACGATCGCCACTGGCGACCGTGCTCGTTGCTCCCTCCAGGGGGAGGGAGCCTCAAATGCGAGTTTGCGTGCCGAACAAGACAGCCCCCGCCCCGCGCAGGTTCACTCCGCCGGCGACGCTAACGGGTTCGGCTCCTCAATTGCCGGATGAACGCCCGGCCCGTCGATGCTGTACCACTTTGCGAGCACATCCCGCCAGCCGCCGACGATCTTCACCGTGCCGAAGGCCGCCCGCACCTCGTTGTGTTGCGGATGGAGCTGCGAGTACTTGATGCCAAACTTCCGCATCGTCGGGATGCACCGCTCGGCGCCATACAGTTCTTCGGCAAGGCGGTAATGCTCGGCGATCACCTCGCGCTGTTCGTGCAGCGTCGGCGGCGCGGGTAGCGGTTGCCCCGCTGCGAGTGCTCGACACTGCTGAAACACCCACGGATTGCCGATGCACCCGCGGGCGACCGTCACGCCATCGACGCCGGTGTACTCCATCATGTCGAGGCATGCCTGGGCGTTGAACAAATCGCCGCTGCCGAGAATCACGCGGTCGCCGGCGTACGCCTTTAGCTCCCGCAAAAATTCCCATCGCGACGGCCCGTCGTATCGCTGCAGCACCGTCCGGCCATGCACGGTCACTGCCACGACGCCCCGCGCGTAGGCGCCGTCGAAGATCTCAAAGAACTTCTCGCGGCTCTCGGCCGAATCATCAATCCCGCGCCGCATTTTGAGCGTCACCGGAACATGCGCCGACACCGCGTCGCGGACGCGGCTCACAATCTCGAGCGCCACTTCCGGCTGACTCAAATGAAACCCGCCGCGGCACCGCCCCAGCACCTTCTTCACCGGGCAGCCGAAGTTGATGTCGATGACGTCGAAGCCCTTTTCGACCAGCTTCACCGCCGCCGGCCCAAACTGCTCCGGTTCGGCGCCCATCAACTGCCCCGCGACCGGATGCTCCTCGTCGGCCACGTGCATCAGGTGACTGTTCCGCGGCCGATCCTTCACCTGCATGATGAAGTAATCGAGCATCACCTCGCACAGCGTGTAGCTCGCCCCGAGGCGGCGGGCGATCACCCGCATCGCGGTGTCGCTGTACCCGCTCAGCGCAGCCTGCACCACGGGGAAATCGAGTTCGATATTCCCGATGCGGAGGGGCTTCAGCGAGTGAGTCGTGGCAGTGGTCATTGGTTTAGGTAGGAAGCCCCATTTTTCGACAACGAGCGTCGCCGTCAAGCGCGACGGCGTGTGATTGAATGATCAATCATGGTTGCCGAGCGACTCAAGCATCCCCTGCATTCTCTAATCTCTGGCAAAAAAAGCTCATCCAACTGCAAGCCCCAGTCTTCCATATAACGAAACCATGAGGTCCCCTCCCCCTTGAGGGGAGGGTTAGGGAGGGGGTCGGCAGCGGGTACCAGGGTTCCACCCCCTCCCCAGCCCTCCCCTCAAGGGGGAGGGAGCCACAACATTCAGAGTGGATCAGCACGCACTTAAATAGTGCTTCCGTGGTGCATGATTAGATTCAGGTACTCCAAGATCACTTTGACGTTTAGTGTGCTACATCATGTCGCCCCTTTCTGGGCTATTCTTCACACGGCTCGTGCATTGGTGTGTTACTCAAGGCATCGCTCCCAATATTTCTGCACGAACCGTCGCGTCCTCTTCGATCCCCAATCGCGCCCGCAACAACGCCGCCGCCCCCGCTTCGGGCTCCGCCGCCGCGATCCGGCCCAGCGCCCACGCGGTCGCCGCCCGCACGAGGGGCGCTACATCATTCAACCCCCGCGCAAGCGCCGGCAGCGCCGACGCCCGTCCCTGATTCCCCAACACAATTGCCGCGTTGCGTAGTAATCCATCCCGATGCGGCCGCCACAGCGGCGTCTTGCGAAACCGTCGCCGGAACGCGTCGTCATCCATCGCAAAGAGCGACGTCAGCTCCAGTGGGTTCATCGCCTCCACCGGCTGCAACCGCTCGATCTCGCTCACCGGCGCGAACCGATTCCACGGGCAAACTTCTTGGCAGACGTCGCAGCCGAAGACCCAGTCGCGCATGCCGGGCCGCAGTTCGGCCGGAATGTGATCCCGCAATTCGATCGTGAGATAACTAATGCATCGCGACGCATCGAGCACCCCCGCCTGCGGAAACGCCTGCGTTGGGCACGCATCGAGGCACGCCGTGCACGTGCCGCAGTGATCGGCCTCAAACGCTTCGTCCGCGGCCAGCTCCACATCGGTCAGCAGCGCGGCAAGAAAGAAATAGCTCCCCGCGTCGCGGCTAAGCAGCAGGGTATTCTTGCCGACCCATCCCAAGCCCGCCCGCTGCGCGAACTCCCGCTCCAGCAGCGGCGCCGTATCGACCACGCCCCGCGTCGTCGCTGTGGGGGCCAGCTCGCGCAAGTAATCGGCAAGATCGTGCAGCTTGTCGCGAATCACGTCGTGGTAGTCCGCTTCGCCCCACGCATATCGCGCGACCCGTCCCTCGCCAGCCTCCGCCGGCGCCGCCTCGACCGTGCGGTACGGCAACCCCAGCAGCAGCAAGCTCCGCACCCCCTCAAGGACATACCGCGGATGAGCATATGCCTCGCGCCGGTCATGCAGATACTTCATCTGCCCCGCATAACCGCGATCAAGCCACTCGCCGAGCCGCGCGACGCCGTTCGGCGCCGCCGCCTCGCACACGCCCGCCAGCGCAAAACCCAATTCACGGGCTCGCAACTTCAAAGCAGCGGTGAGTTCGACTGGCGACATCAAGCGAACGCAAGGTTTCAAATAACGTGAACTGGTAAAAACGATGCAAAAGTCGTTACAACTCAAAAACAAAACGTCTGGCTCCCTCCCCCTTGAGGGGAGGGATGGGGAGGGGGTGGAACGCTGGTACACGCACCACTCCCCCCTCCCTAACCCTCCCCTCAAGGGGGAGGGGACCACAAGTTCGTGATTCTCAAACCCACCATTCTAACTCCCAACCGCCAATGCGAAGGCCCCTCACGCGCCGGCGAAAAATTCTCCTCGCCCTCCTCATCGTAGCCATCGTCATCGTCGTTTCCGTCTCGCGGCCGGCAGGGCACCTCGCCACCGTCGCCTGGCAGGACGCCGACCAGCTGCAGCCACTGGCGGCCGGCTACATCGACGACGCCAGCCGGCTAAACGCCGCGCACGTCGCCGAAGTTTGGCCGATCCCCGCCGATCCCGCCGCAGCCGAATCGCAGCTTCGCGACCTCCTCGTCCGCGCCCGCCGCGACAAGCTCAGTGTTTCGATCGCCGGCGCCCGCCATTCGATGGGAGGCCACACGATCTCGCCCGACGGCATCGTTATCGACATGACGCCGTTCCACGCGATGTCGTTCGATCCCGCCACGAACCTCCTCCGCGTCCAGGCCGGCGCCCGCTGGTCGGAGATTATCCCCTACCTCGATCCGGTCGGCCGCTCGGTCGCAGTGATGCAGTCGAACAACAGTTTCACGGTCGGCGGTTCGCTCAGCGTCAACTGCCACGGCTGGCAGTATGGCCGCCCGCCGATCGCCTCGACGGTCGAAAGTTTTCGGCTGCTGCTTGCCGACGGCACGATCAAAACGTGCAGTCGCACCGAGAACGCCGAACTCTTCGCCCTCGCCCTCGGCGGCTACGGCCTGTTCGGCGTGATCCTCGACGCCGACTTGCGCGTGATTCCGAACGCCCGCTACCGCCTCGAACAATTTGTCGTCCCGCTCAACCAGGCGCTCGCCACCTACGACGCCGAGATTGCCGGCCGCGACGACGTGGCGATGGCCTACGGCCGGCTCGGCATCGCACCGTCGCATTTTCTCGAAGACGTGATCATCAACGTCTTCCACGAAGCCCCCGACGGCTCGATTCCGCCGCTGGCCTCGGCCAATTCGATCAAACTCCGCCGTAACTTGTTCCGCGGCTCCGTCGGCAGCGACTACGGCAAAGAGCTCCGCTGGTCCGCCGAGGCGAAGCTGCAGCCCCATCTCAACAAGGAATACTTTTCACGGAACCAGCTCCTTAACGAAGGAGTCGAAGTCTTCCAAAATCGTTCCGCCGCGTCGACCGACATCTTGCACGAGTACTTCGTCCCCCGCAGCGGCGTCGCCAGCTTCATCGCCGCGCTTCGCGAGACGATCCCCAAGCACGACGTCGACCTGCTCAACGTAACGGTCCGCTTCGTCGAGGAGGACCGCGACACGTTCCTCCGCTACGCGACCGAAGAGATGTTCGCGTTCGTGATGCTCTTCAATCAGCCCACGACCGCCGCCGCTGAAGCTGAAATGGAAACGGTGTCGCAAGCGCTGATCGAAGCCTCCCTCGCCGCCGGCGGGCGGTACTATTTGCCGTATCGCCTGCATGCCACGCCGGCGGAGTTCGCCCGCGCGTATCCGCAAGGGGCGGAGTTTTTCGCCCAGAAGCGGAAATACGATCCCGACGGGGTCTTTCAAAATAAGTTCTATCTAAAGTACGGCCGCGACGAGTGAGCGACGCCATGCATTGCTTCCGGGTGCCACTGGCATCTTGCCAGTGCAGAACTGCCAAGAGACTTGCGGTCGGAATCGATGCTGTGCATTAAGCTCCGAAGGAGCGGCATGGTGTAGCCGGGGGCTCACGCCCCCGGCTACATTCTTTCGCCCCGTTGGGGCTGAATTTCGGACTCTATTGGGATGAATTCCTACCGCAAACAAATCCGCTTCAAATAAATCGCCCACGCCCCGCGTTTGAACCCCAAAATTGCCCGCCGTTCCCCCAAAAACGCCCTCACAACCCGCACGCCCCCTCCCACCCCACCGTTGCGGCGAAAACTCGGCTGATTAGGCTGGATAGGAGAGCGACCAAGTCGAGTCGTTGCACCTACCGCGAGACTCACCCCCGAGGCGTCCCCACGATGAACTTCCGACGAATCTTGTTGTCTGCCTTCCTCCTCGCCGCCGCATCCGCCGGCAGCCAGGCCCACGCCCAATGCGGCCCCTACGGCGGCGGCTACGGCGGTGGCTTTGGAGCCTGGGACATGGGCCGCCTCTACGGCGTCATGGCCGACAACGTCCCCTACTTCGCCGCCTTCCCGCCGGTCTACTACAGCCAACCGGTGCCGCGCACCTACGGTTACAGCCCCTTCGCCTACCCGCCGGGCGTGATGACTCCCGAGGTCATCGAAGAAGTCCAACCGGCCGTGATTAACAACCCGTACGTCACGCCGGAACCAACCGCCGTCGAAGGCCCCGCGATGGTCGCCCCAAACACGGTCGACCAAACCACCAGCGTCGCCCCCGTCCGCGGCCCGCAAGTGATCCTCAACCCCTACTTCTCGAAGACCGAGAACGCGGTAGCCGCGGGTCAACGACCCGCCGGAGCAGGCACAAGCCAAGCGTTCTAGCTCGTTCGAATTGAACCAGCCCCGCCGGAGCCACATTCAAACGAGCTCCAAAGGAGCGAAAGTAAATAGCCGGGGGGCGCAAGCCCCCGGTTTGCATTGATAGCAATAACCGCAGCCCCGGAGGGGCGACAGCAGGCCACGGCACTGTCGCCCCTCCGGGGCTGCGGTCTTTCATCAACCCAAGTTCCAGGGGCTCACGCCCCTGGCTATAAACTCTCGCCCCGTTGGGGCTCTCTCTTGCTAGCCCCGCTCCGTGGGGTGCCACTGGCATCTTACCAATGAGAATTGCCGAACGGGTTTCCACATCTGCACTGGCAGGATGCCAGTGGCACCCCGCCGGACCTTACTATTTTCAACGGCCAGCACTGCTCTAGACGCCTCCCGGCAGTTCGCTATCATTCCCGCCATCTTCGGCCGCGTACGCTAGCGCTGCGTCTCGGTCGCCACTTGGGCAGAAAGGATGCTGCCGATGCGGTCCGCCGCCTCACTTACCATACTTGCCGTCGCGGTTTTCGCCGGATGTCGTAGCAATTCGACGCCGATGGCGAATCCGTTCCTCACGCCCGATCGCGTACCGCCGCCAACGACGCAGCTCGCGCCCGGCATGGCGGCTCCCTATTACCAGGGCGATGCAATGCCGAGCGCCGCGCCGCTCGCCGTCCCCGCTGCCGGGATGCCGCCGATTCCGACCGCAGGAGCTCCAGCCGGCGCGTATCTGCCCCCCACCGGCGCTCCGCCCGCCTCGGCCTACCCCGCCGCTCCTGCAGGTTCGGCGTATCCAGCCGGTTCGACGTACCCCGCGGCGAACCCCATCACCCCCACCGCTCCGCTCAACTACGGCGCCTCCGCCGCCCCGGCAGCGCCAGGCGAATCGATCGGCGTCCCGAACGACGAGCAATCGCTCCGCTTTGCCGCCGCCAGCCTGACGCCCACGTCGACGCCCTCCCCCGCAGCCGTCGCCGCCTCGGCCACCACGCCGACCGCCTCCCAATTCCGGACGCCAATCCAATCGATGCTCCCCGTCTCCGGTTCGATGGACGAAGGCGCCCAGCGCGCGTTCACCCCGAACGCGGGCACTCCGGCTCCGAATGCCGCTTCGCAGGCCACGAGCGGCGTCACGCAAGCCAGTTTCGATGCCCCCGCCGCTGCGGGAGCTGCGACGTTCGCCGCAACAAGCGGCGCCGCTGCCGACGGCTTTCGCCCCCAGGGGAGCCAACCTCGCACCGAAACCGCCGTCCAATCCTCCGGCGCCACCGGCTTCCGCCCCCCCTCCATCGGCAAGCAAACCGCCGCCGGCGACAACCCGAACGGCCGCTATGGCGTCGGCGCCAAACAAGAATGGCTTCGCGGCCAACTCGAGTACTGGCCCGAACGGGGCGAGTGGAGCATCAACTATATGGACGAGGGAGCGAAGGACCAAATCGGCGGCCGCGTGCTGATCGACAACCCGCAAGTCCTCGCCAACCTCTCGCCAGGCGAGTTCGTCGCCGTCGAAGGCCAACTCTTCGGGCGCCAAATCGACGAAAGCTCGTACATGCCGGCCTACCGCGTCAGCTCCGTCCAGCGCCAACGGCAATAGTCGCGACCCCTTCCGCGCCGCCGCGTCATTTGACGTTCCCCCACCGCGCGACCTATTCTTCAATGAGGGCGCCCATCCACAATCAACGCGACGCCCTCCAAAAGACTGGACAGGATCACAGGATGTCGTAGATCAACAGGATTGTGGGGAGAGTGATCGAAACTGAGCCCTCACTCACCCAACTCCTCATCTTTCATCCAGTAAATCCAAAAAATCCTGTTATCCTGTCCATTCCCCAAATCAACCAAGCCCACAAGACTCTTCGACGGCGTCAATCAAAGCCATGGACACCAAGCGCGGGATGGACGTCTCTCGAGTCCCGCGCGGCTGGACCCGCTCGGTCCGCGCCGTCGCCGGCGATCGCCTCGCCAAATGGGCCGCCTGCCTGCCCAAAATCGCCGAGCTCGAACCCGCCCTCCAAAAGCTCGCCGACCACCAGCTTCGCAAAGAAAGCCTCGGCCTCCGTTATCGCGCACGCAGCGGCGAGCCGCTCGATCGCCTCCTCGTTGAAGCCTTCGCCCTTTGCCGCGAGGCGGGCCGCCGCAAACTCGGCATGCGACACTTCGACGTCCAACTCCTTGGCGGGGCCGCGGTTCACCACCGTTCGATCGTCGAGATGCAAACGGGCGAAGGCAAAACGCTCACCGCCACGCTGCCGATGTACCTCGCCGCCATCGAGGGCAAGGGCGCCCACCTCGCCACGGTCAACGACTACCTCGCCCGCCGCGACGCCGAGTGGATGAAGCCGCTGTACGAAGCCCTCGGCATGACCGTCGGCATCATCCAAGGCCAACAACCGCAAGACGACCGCCGCAAAGCCTACGCCTGCGACGTCACCTACGGCACGGCCAACGAAATGGGCTTCGACTTCCTCCGCGATCGCCTCTTGCTCCGCACCCTCAGCGGCGGCCAGCAAGACTTGTTCGGCCAAATGATGGGGGGCGCTGCCGGCAAAAGCGACGAACCCGTGCAGCGCGGTCTCCATTTCATGCTCGTCGACGAGGCCGACAGCATCCTCATCGACGAAGCCCGCACGCCGCTCATCATCAGCGCCCTCCCGGGCGAAGACGAACAAATCGCCGCCGAAGCATACCGCTGGGCCGCCGAGGTAAAAACAAAGTTCGTCGAAGACGAGCACTTCGAATACGAACACGACGAACGCTCGATCGAACTCTCGCTCGCCGGCCGACAACTTGTCCGCGGCCTCCCGAAACCCGCCGCGATGGATCGCCTGCCGCTGTCGGTGATCTACGAGTACGTCACCCGTTCGATCAAAGTCTCGCGCGAGATGTTCCTCAATCGCCAGTACGTCGTCCGCGACGGCGAAATCGTCATCGTCGACGAATTCACCGGTCGTCTCGCCGAAGGCCGCAAGTGGCGGGCCGGCATCCACCAGGCGGTCGAGGCTCAGGAAGGGGTCGAAATCACCTTCGCCACGAACCAGGCCGCCCGCATCACAGTTCAGGACCTGTTCCTCCGCTACGAACGCCTCGGCGGCATGACCGGCACCGCGTCGACCAGCAGCCGCGAGCTCCGCAAAATCTACACCGTCCATGTCGAGCCCGTGCCGACGAACCGCCCCCCAGTTCGCCAGCAACTGCCGACGCTCGTCTTCGGCGACGCCGAACAGAAGTGGCAAGGCGTCGTCGAAGACGCCCTCGCGCAACACGCCATCGGTCGACCAGTTCTCATCGGCACCCGCTCGATCGACAAGAGCGAAAAGCTCGCCGGCATGCTCGCCGAACGGGGCGGCGCCGTGACGATCCTCAACGCGAAGCACGTCGAACGCGAAGCCGAAATCGTCGCCGCTGCCGGCGAGATGGGCAAAATCACCGTCGCCACCAACATGGCCGGCCGCGGCACTGACATCCGTCTCGGCCCCGGCGTCCTCGAAGTCGGCGGCCTGCACGTCATCTGCACCGAACTTCACGAAGCCCAACGCATCGACCGCCAGCTCATCGGCCGCTGCGGCCGGCAAGGCGACCCCGGCACCTACCGCCAGTTCCTCGCACTGGACGACGAAATCCTATTAGGCGGCTACGGCCCGAAGAAGTCCGAACGGTTGAAGCGTCGCGGCGCCGAAGCGACCGGCCCCATCAAAGGGCTCGAGTCAGTCTTCCGCAAAGCGCAACAACGCGTCGAACGCCGCCACTTCCGCGACCGCAAGGTGATGCTCTACCACGAAAAGGAGCGGCAAAAAGTCCAACGCCAAATGGGCCAAGACCCATATCTGGATACGCCCGGCTAGCCGCGGGTCAACGACCCGCCGGAGCGCAACAAAAAACGCTCGCGATCATTCGCGAGCGTTTGCCATTATCCTCCCCACCTCGGACTGGTCGCTTAAGCGACCAGTCCAGCCCCGCGTAAACGCGTTTCGCCCCAACCGGGCCTAATAAGCCCAACTCGCCGAAGCATACGGCCCATGCACCGCAAAGTTATTATGCAGGTGATAAGCCGATTCCAAGAAGACGCCGATCCCTTGCACGTTCGGCGGCACGACGACGTCGCTGATCGCGTACTGGCTGATCGCGTTGATGTAGACCGCGGCCTGGTATCCTGCCTCGATTCGCAGAATGCTGCCGCCTTGCATCGGAATCGTCAGCCCCGCGCCCAGCTTCGAATCGATCGCCGGCACCACCCGCGTCGCATCGGGCGACGAGATCGATTGGCGATTCGGCGGCGTGATCCCCAAGCCCGGCAGGTCGGGCGAGATCGCGGCGAAGTCGAGCTGGTTCTCTTGCCGACCAACGAGCGCCGAGCCGGCGATCTGTCCCAAGAGATCAAACCGCCCCTTCACGACGCCCGCCTCCATGCCGAGTCGCGGACCGACGCCGTTAAATAGCGACGAGTTCGTGTTGGTGGATAAGTAACTCCCGTCGAAGCTGGCGAAACTGCCGGTCAGTTCTTCGCTGATCCGCGCGTACTGCAACCCGCCGAAGACGCGGACTTGGGCGGGGCTGTTGTCCGTCAGCAAGTGCCCCACTTCGAGGTTGACCGAATCGTATTCGAACTCAACATTCCCTTGAGCAACGTTGTACAGATTGGAGTCGGGGCCAATCTCGTAGGGCGGGCCGGCGAACTGCTGGGCGTCGGCGGTGAACGAATCATTCCCGTCAGCGTTTAGGTGCGTCCACGAGAGCCGCACGTCGTTGCCGTTCTCCGGCACGATGTATCGCAAACCCACGTTGAACGCCGGGCTGAGGCCAGGATCGACCCCTTGATTCACCCAGTGCGGCGAAGGCGCCGGCAACGGCGTCACCTGCGTGCCGTACTCCAAGTTGTCGGCGATCGGCTGCAGGTACAGGAGCGCCGCACTGAATTCGAGCCGGTTGTAGCACTCGGCCGCCGGTTTCTGCAGTTGGCCCGCGAGCGCCGTCGCCTGGTAAGTGGCGCCATACGAAGCTGGGTCGACGAACCCCTGCTCGACAGTTGCCGGCGCGTCCGCAGCGGCCGCCGCACTCCCCGCCGCCGACGCTAGCAACAAGCCCAACGACCACCGCGAAAACCTGGCCATGATAAGTTCCTGGAGAAAAGTCCGCCCCAAAACCACCTCCGGAAGGCCGAGCAGTCGCTAGCAAGCGCCGTCAGCCATGCGAGCCAAGCTCGCGTTGCCGAAGACTATCGGCAAAATCGGCCGCTATCTTCGACATAACCCGTAGGGTTTGCCGCTCTCCCCAACTCCGCCCCACCAACAAACTCGCCCCAACGCGGTAGCCGCGGGGCAACGCCCCCGCCGGAGCGACCCCCAATTCGCGCCACCCCTGAATTCCCCGGACAAGCCGGGGGGCTCGCCATCACTCGATCACGCCGCGCCAAGCGCGCTTCTTCACTTACTCACCTAAACACCTACTCACCAACCAAACCAAACGATTCAACAACTTCAGTCACACGTTCACACAGAGGAGAACCTTCCCATGCAACGTCAATACATCCGCCAACGCGAGCGGGTCTTCACCGAAGAAATGAAGGTAAAATTCTGCCGACTGGTGCGAGAGAGCTACTCGCTCGCCGAGGCCGCTCAAGGAGTCGGCGTGACGCTCCGCACGGTGCAGCGCTACCGCCGTGAGGAAGAAGATTTTGACCAAGAAGTTCGCATGGCCAAGCTCGCCAAGCCCGACCCATTAAAACTGATGGAATCAGCCGCGAGAACGCACTGGCGCCGCGGCGTGGCTGCTCGAGCGGACCAAACCCGAAACCTACGCCCGCAAGCGCGGCGACCTCGCCTCGGGCCTCAAAGTCACAAAGGCCTTACGGCTGATGATGGAAACCGCGCTCGCAACACGCCGGAGGAGCGCGTAGCGAGCTCTTCAAGCATCTCGACAAAACCTACGAACACGCCTCGACTGCTGCTTCCCCAGCCTCGGCCCCTGAACCGCCCGCGCGAGCCAAAGATGGCCGACACGCCGCTAGTCTTCCGCGAGCGCGCCAAGTCCGCGCCCGTGATCCACAACTACGGCATCGGCACCCCCGACGAATGGTCCTTCGCCGCGAAGCCTGAGCCCCCTCGTTCCCACGCTCCGCGTCAAGCACCCAACGCCGAGGTCACCCCGCCCCCGGAGCCAACCTTAGCCCCCGGTTCTTCAAACCGGGGGCACAACGCGCCGCCCGCGCTCACCGAAGCAGAGCGCGCCCAACGCCACCAAGACCTCCTCGACTGGGGCGTCCGTCTGATGCAAAACGAACAGCGCCAAAAAGACCGCGACAAGTACGACCACTTAATGTCGCGTAAAACGAAGAAAGCGACACAAGCGACGCGACAACAAAAGCGACAACAAAACCGCCGCCGCGCCGCTTAGCCCCCGGTTCTTCAAACCGGGGGGTAGCAAGTGCCCGGTTCTTCAAACCGGCGGCTCGATCGACATGGCCCGAGCGCACCGCTGTCGGTCGGGAATGCCCAACCTAAGCCAGCGCCAACCCTTCAACTTCCAGCCGCACAATCACGCACTTAAACGCCGGCGTCTTGCTCGACGGATCGAGGTGCCGGCTCACCAGCACGTTCGCCTCGGGATAGTACATCGCCGCGTTGCCCGGTCGAATTTCTTCGAACGGATGCAACCGCACGTTGCGCAGCGTGCCGGCAGGGCCATGCACCGCGACGGTCATCCCCTGATGAACGCCGAGCCGACGGATATCGTCGGGGTGGATGAGAATCACGTCGCGACGTTCAACGCCGCGGTACAGGTCATAGTCTTCGTAAACGACCGTGTTGAACTGGCCTTCGCTGCGGATGGTCATCAGCCGCAGTTCGCGCTCGCCCTGCCCTTGAATCTCCGGCAAACGATGCGTGTGGAGGTTCGCGCGGCCGTTGTACGTCGGGAAGCTCGCCTGATGAAAGGTCCGCCCGCCGACCTGGAACTCTTGTTTGTTCTTATCGATCTCCGCAATCTGCTCAAAGCCCGGCACGATCGCCGCAATCGCATCGCGAATCCGCCCAGTATCCTGCATCGACTGCCAGTTCACCGCCGTCAGCCCTGTCGGATCCCCTAGCCCCGGGCTCTGCCCGGGGGGCGCGTCGCCATTGGAGTGAGCGCCGTTGCTGCCGTTCGCCCCCGCCGCGCGCCGCCCATCCGCAACGCCGCTAGCAATCGACGCGATCACTTCGACTTCGCTCTTCGGCCCCGCATGCCGCGCGGGCCCGCCATCGCTCAACCGCACAAAATTAAACATCGACTCCTGCGTCGTCGCCTGCGGCTCTTCGTCGCGCGCGAGCACCGGCAAGATGAGCGTCTCTTTCGCGAGGCCAAACGCATGTCCCGTGTTCAACGTCGTGCTCATGTAGACGAGCATGTCGAGCTTCTCAATCGCCTGCTGAGCGTAGGTCGAGTCGGGATTCGAGCCGTACAGATTGCCGCCTAGGCAGAGGCCGAACTTCAGCTCGCCGTTGTCGGCGCCGTTCATGCAGGCCATCGTGTCGCGCCCCTCGGTCGTCGGCAACTTGACGCCGAAGTGCGACTGCAGCCGATCGAACAGCACATCCTTCAGCTTCGGCGTGACGCCGACCGAACCGATGCCCTGCACGTTCGAATGCCCGCGGATCGGCATCAACCCCGCGTTTGGCTTGCCGACCATCCCCCTCAGCAGCGCGAGGTTGCCGATCGCTTGGACGTTCTCGACGCCATGAACATGATGCGTGATTCCCATCGTCCAGCTGAAGACGGCGTTTTTAGACTTCGCATACCGCTCGGCGATCTCGTTGATCTCCTCGCGCGGCACGCCGCTCTTGGCGATGATCTCTTCCCAGGTGACGCTCGCCAGCCAGTCGCGCAGTTCGTCCCAGTTGTTGCAGGAGCTCTCGAGGAACGGCAGGTCATGCGCTCCCATCTCGACGATCTGCTTCGAGATGCCGGTGAGCAGCGCGAGATCGCCGCCGATGTGGGGCTGCACGTAGAGGCTGGCGATCTTCGTGCCGAACAGCATGCTCCGCACGTCGCTTGGCACGCTGAAGTTGACGAGGCCCGTCTCGACGATCGGGTTGATGACGATGACCTCGCCGCCGCGCCGTCGCAAGGTCATCAGCGAACGCATGATCCGCGGATGGTTGCTCGCCGGGTTGCCGCCGATGACGAACACCATGTCCGACTTCTCAACGTCGTCGAGCGTGACGGTCGCCGTGCCGCTGCCGGTGACGCTGGTGAGGCCGACGCCGCTCGCCTGGTGGCAATAGAAGCTGCAGTTGTTGACGTTGTTCGTCCCATACAGCCGCGCGAACATCTGCAGCAGGAAGCCCGCCTCGTTGCTGCTGCGGCCGCTGAAGTACCAAAAGGTTTCATCGGGCGTCAACTCGCGGAGCTTGCCGACGATCCGGTGGAACGCATCTTCCCAGGAGATCGGCTGGAAGCGTTTCAGTGCGGGCGTGTAAAGCACCGGCTGGGTGAGCCGGCCGCAGTTCTCCAGTTCGCGCGGCGAAAGGCCGCGAAGTTCGTCGGGGCCGTACTTGGCCCAGAAGTCGGGCGTGATCGCCCCCTGCATGTCGGCGACCATCGCCTGGAGCGATTTTTTGCAGACCTCCGGGAAGTGGCCCGCCTCGTTGACCATGCCGCCGCGCTGCCCACCCATGCCGAGTGCACAGGTCTTACAGGCGTTCTTGGTGCGCATCGCCTTCCAGAGCTGCCAGATGCCGCCCGCTTCGCGACCCTTCCGGAAGGTATAGAGAAGCGCTGGCCAACCGCCGCCGGTTTTGACTTTTCTCATCTCGCCGCTTCCGAGTGCTACTCGTTGGATTGCCGTGCGAATCGCGCGATTCCCGCTGATTCGCAGACCCTCGTTCATCGCCAACAGATAAGCGTCGGCAAGCCGCCGCTCGGGCCCGCTGGTCCGGGCTTCGTCGAGCAGATAGGCTATACCGTTTGCCATGCTCACGGGGGCGGTCGTTGGGCAACCAGCGAGATTTCAGCCGTGAGTCTCTGCCTTCAGCATACGCTGACCGCGATCGCTGCGACAGGCTGGGGCAGCATCCGAGGGGCGTTGTTTTTGGACATGTCGGCGCGTGAGAATTTGGGGAAGCGGCTCCGCCTGGGCGGATTGACGCTCACGCTTGCGCTGCTCGCCGTGCGTCCCGCGACTGCGGAACTCACAGCCGACGACTGGCCCTCGTTCCGCGGCGGCGGGTTGAACCAAACCGCCGCCAAGTTGCCGCTCGACTGGTCGATCCGGCCGCCGAAAAACATCGCGTGGACCGCCGACCTGCCGGGGCGCGGCGTCTCGAGCCCGATCGTCGTCGCGGGGCGCGTCATTGTCACCTGCTCCGCTGGCGAGAAGGAACGCGAGCTCTTCGTGCTGGCATTCGACGCCGGGACGGGTAAGGAGCTGTGGCGCCGCGAGTTCGCCGCTCAGGGAAACGTCGTCATCAACGAGCTGACCGCCGTTGCCGCGAATACCCCGGCCACCGACGGCGAGCGGATCTACACGCTCTTCTCGTCGAACGACATGTTCGTCCTCGATCTCGACGGCAAAGATGTGTGGCAGAAGGACCTCACCGCCGCGCACGAGGGACTCGGCAACGACTTTGGCATGGCGAGCTCGCCCGTCGTCGTCGACGGCGTGGTGATCCTCCAGTGCAACGGCGAGACGGCCGGCTTCGTCGCGGCGTACGACGCGGCCACCGGCGAGCTCCGCTGGCAAGAGGATCGGCCGAACCAATCGAGCTGGACATCGCCCTACTTTGTCGACGAACCCGACGCCCGCGGCGTAATCATCCAAACGCCCAAGGGGGTGCAGCTGCTTAAGCCGGCCGACGGCCGACCGGTGTGGAACGTTGAAATGGAGTGCGACACGATCGCCTCTTCGACGCCGTACGAAGGTCGCGTCTATGTGCCGGCCAAGTGGCTTTCGGCAGTGGAACTCGTCCCGACGGAAGATCCCGCCGAACCAGTTTGGGAAGCGAAGCGACTAAAACCGACCTCGGCGAGCCCCGTCATTCGCGACGGCAAGATCTACGCGATCAACCGCGGCGGCGTGCTCAATTGCTTCGACCTCAAGACCGAGGAAATCGACTGGACGACGCGGCTCAAAGGCTCCGTCTGGGCCACGCCGCTGCTGGGGCCCGAGCATCTCTACTGCTTCAATGCCAAGGGCGATGCGTTCGTGCTAAATTTGAAGGGCGAGATCCTCGCCGAAATTAATATGGTTGAAGAGATCCTCGCGTCGCCCGCGGTCTCGGGCAACTCGATGTTCGTCCGCAGCCATAGCCATCTTTGGAAAATTGCTGAATGAGCGCCGCTCCCGATTCGATCGAAATGACGCCTGTCGCCGGTCCCGTGAACGGATCGATTCGGCCGCCGGGGTCGAAGAGCATTACCAACCGTGCGCTCATTTGCGCGGCGTTGGCTGATGGGGCGTCGACGCTCACCGGGGCGCTCGAGAGCGAAGATACGCACGTGATGATCGCGGCGCTGCAGCAGCTCGGCATCGCGGTCGAGGTGAGCGATCATGGCCGCACGCTGCGAGTAGCCGGTTGCGGCGGGAAGATTCCAGCCAAGTCGGCGGAGCTGTTTATCGCCAACAGCGGCACCTCGATGCGGTTCCTCACGGCGATGGCAACCATCGGCCATGGCGCCTACAAGCTCGACGGCATTGCTCGGATGCGCGAGCGGCCGATCGGCGATCTCGTCTCGTCGCTGCGGCAGCTCGGCGTGCAGATCGAGGCGCTCGGCGCCAACGAATGCCCGCCGGTCGCGGTGACGGCAAGCGGCCTGCCGGGCGGCGAAGCCTCGATTCGCGGCGACGTATCGAGCCAGTTTCTCAGCGGCCTGCTGATGGCAGCCCCCTACGCCCAGCAGCCGATCACGCTGAAGGTTTCGGGGACGCTCGTTTCGATCCCGTACGTCGACATGACGATCAAGGTGATGGAGTCGTTCGGCGCCGCGGCCACTGCAACGAGCGACTACGCCAAGATCTCGGTCTCAAACGGGCAGCAATATCGCGGGATTGAGTATGCGATCGAGCCCGACGCCTCGGCCGCGAGCTACTACTTCGCCTTAGCAGCGATTACCGGCGGACGGATCACGGTCGAGAATCTGAGCCGCGCGAGTTTGCAAGGAGACGTCGAGTTCTGCGATTGCCTCGCTCAGATGGGGGCCAGCGTCGAATACGGGCCAGACTCGATCACGGTCCAAGGCGGCAAACTTCACGGGATCGACGTCGATATGAACGGCATCAGCGACACCGTGCAGACGCTGTCGGTGGTCGCCCTGTTTGCCGACGGCCCGACCCGGATGCGTAACGTGGCCCACATTCGCCATAAGGAAACCGACCGCATTGGCGCGACGGCGTGCGAACTGCGGAAGCTAGGCGCGACGGTCGACGAGACCGAGGACGGGCTTACGGTTCACCCCGGCACGCTGCGGGGCGCGGCGATCGACACCTACAACGATCACCGCATGGCGATGAGCTTCGCGCTGGCGGGATTGCGGACCCCAGGGGTGGTAATCCGCAATCCCGGCTGCACGTCGAAAACTTATCCCGAGTTCTTCGAGGACTTAGCTCGTCTGATCCGCGGCGCATAGGACGCAGACCAGCGATCACTGCGGTCAGCCGTAACGCGCGTAGGTGCAGGAACAGTTTCGCAAACCATTCCAGAAGCGCATCGGATTCTCGCGGAAGCGCGAGTTAGATAGCGCTGCGAGTGATCGTGCTCAGGCTGCTGCGGGTCGCGCTTTCGATCAGTTGATCGGCCCGAGCCAGTAGCGAGAGGCTCGATTCAGACGGGGGATAAGCCGCCGAACTCGGATCACAGGCTTCGAATTTAGCCTTGCAGTGCTGACAAACTACGCGCTTCCCCAAATACTCCACGCGGACTTGCAAATTGCGTCCGCACGTTGGGCATTCCTGGACGTAGTATGTGGCAGCCATGGGCACCTATCTCCTGCTAGGGTCGGGGAAGCATCCACTTCCACCGCGGCGATATTCAGGTTATCGCCGCTAAGGCGGCAATTCAATGCAATTTCCGGTTAATTACTCGCAATAACTCGGTGAAGAGACGGCTTTGTGGAAGTCCGTAACTTCAAACACTACCGGAACTTACAACGCGGTGGGAAGCCGATTGGCCGGAAACTCAACCTGATCGGCAGCGAAGCGCCTCACTTCCCCCACGGTAGCGGGGCGCCGTCCTTCGAGGCAGGACAAGTGCAAGCGTCATGCCAATAAATCGACGCCTTGCGATTTTCCCGACTCTCACTGATCGTTTAACCCCAATAGCGAACCCTAAGTCTTGCGGAAATTGAGACTAAAGTTCTTCGCCGCTGCGGTCACGCCTCGTCAGGAGGAGAACTTCACCGGCTGCGAGGTTCGGGCTAACCGAGCAGCTTTTGACCAAACGATGTCGGGTTTGCGGCCAGCGCGAACTAAACTGTAGTGAGTGGTGTTAGATATCTGGCGACCTTCGGCGAGTTCGTTTGATATTCGCTGAGGCCCGCGGCTGACAGCGGTTCCGCGCGAGTTGGAGAATTTCTTCGCCGTTTGCGGCGAAGGGCGTTATGATGAGTGAGAGCGTTCCGGGGGGAGCGCCGCTGGAACGGTCGCTCGGAGGCGGCTGTCGGTTTTAGGCTGCCGTCGCCAGGAAGTTCTGGTTTCATCACGGTTGGGGAGTAGCCTCTCATGGCCAACCGAGTGTTCGTGTGCGCAGTAATCGTCATTTGGCTGGGCAGCATGTCCTGGCTCATGATGGACAAGGTGTTGCCTTCGTTCCATGGGGGCGAGCCGCCAGCTGGCGCCGGCTTCGAGCCGAACGTCCCGGTGGCGTGGCGCGTCTCCTGGGGCGATCGAGAGGTGGGCTACGCGGCCAGCGTTCGCAAGCCAGGCGTGCTCGGGACGACCAATCTCGAAAACCGCGTCATTCTCAATGACGTGCCCCTCCTCGACTTGGTGCCGGCTCTCATGCGGCAAGTCGTCGGCGATATCGGCAGCATGAAGTTCGACGCCCACACTCGCTTGGAGTTCGATTCGCTCGATAATTTCTCGCAGTTCGATAGCCGCGTTTCCATCAACGAGGTAAACAGCGTGCTGCGGCTCGACGGAAAGGTCAATGGAGCATTCCTTGATCTGAACGTCGAGTTCGGCGAGGTGAAGTACGAACCGAAGGTGCCGATTGGGGATCACTCGGCGCTCAACGAGGCGTTATTCCCAGATGCAAAGCTCCCATACTTGTACGTCGGCCGCGCCTGGACGGAGGAAGTCTACAATCCGTTCCACGCACCGAGCGCGCCGGTGGAGACAGTCGACGTCGAGGTGACCGGCATCGAGACGTTGACTCAAGACGGCGTCAACCACCGTGTGATGCGCGTCGAGTTCCACGGCCCGCCCGCGCCCGGCGTTCCTGAGGACGCCCGCCTGCAAGCGATTGCTTGGGTGCGGCAAACGGACGGCGTCGTACTGCGTCAGGACGTCATCATTTCCAACTCGAAGCTGCGGTTTGATCGCCTCTCGGACGAAGAGGCGCTGAAACGGGGCAACGAGTTGCTTTCGACGTCAAGTTATGAGCGACGTCGGCGTCACGGCCGCGGTTCCTACGGCCCAGGCACGAGGGGGGGCGAGCACCGCTACGGTCCGAGCCGAGGGCCAGGGCGCGGTTGGGGGCATCCGCCGGAGTTGCCTCCCGCGCAAGCTGATGCTCAACTGTAAGCTTGAGTCAGCTTCTGGCCGAAACAGCGTTCGCGGCCGCCGTCCCAATTCCTGACAGGCCGTCGCCGGAGAGGCTGACGGATCATCGGCTCATGCTCCGCTTCGACAACGTGACGCGCACCTACGGCGCACGCGTCGCGGTGGATTGCTTGAATCTGCACATCGACCATGGCGAGTTGTTCGCGTTGCTCGGGCACAACGGCGCCGGGAAGACGACGACGATCAAGATGCTCGTCGGCTTGCTACGGCCCACCAGCGGCGAAATTCGCGTAGGGCCGTACAATGTCGTCGAGAACCCCCGCGAGGTGAGCCGGCTAATCGGCTACGTCCCCGATCTGCCGTTCCTGTACGACAAACTCTCAGGCCGCGAGTTCCTGCGATTCGTCGCCGATATGTACGGCATGTCGGAATCCGCCGCCAATGAAGCGGTCACGCGCGAGGCCGATCGTTTTCAGCTGAACGACTTCCTCGACCAACTCACCGAAAGCTACTCGCACGGCATGCGGCAGCGGACCGTTTTCGCGGCTGCGCTGCTCCATCAGCCGGAACTGCTCGTGGTCGACGAGCCGATGGTCGGCCTCGATCCCCACAGCATCCGACTCGTGAAGGACTTGCTGAAGAGCTATGCCGAATCGGGGAAAGCGGTGCTCATGTCGACTCATACGCTCGAAGTGGCGGAAGCGATCTGCGACCGCGTCGGCGTGATGAAGAGCGGCAAAATTGTGTTCGAAGGAAATGTCGAACAAATGCGGCAACTGAACCCGACGGCGGGGCAATCGCTCGAATCGCTCTATCTCGCCATGATGGACAACTAGCAGGTTCAGCGCACGCAGATGACCGACCGGACGCCTCCCACCGACGCGCAGTTGATCGAACTGTGCAGCAAGCTGCCGTCGCATGATCGCGAGGGGCAGATTTTCTGGCGGTTGCGCCTGCAAATGGGGCAATCCCATCTGCGATACCTGTTGACGAACGCCCGGTTGCGAACCGCGCTGGTCGTCGGGCTGAGCCTTTTCTTCTGGTTCGGTTTGTTTGCGCTCTTCTACAAGGGCTTTGATTTCGTCATCAAGTACGTCGAATCGCCCGGCTCGCGCTACCACTCGGAGACGATGCTCTTCGTTTTTCCACTGTTCTTTTTATCGCTGCAGGTGATGCTGATTTTTTCGTCGGGCATCATTCTGTACGGCGGGCTGTACCCGTCGCGCGAGACGGCGTTCCTGATGACATTGCCGGTGCGCGACGAGCGGTTGGTCTTCTATCGCTTCCAAGAATCGCTGGTATTTAGCAGTTGGGGGTTCTTTCTGCTGGCGAGCCCGATGTTGCTCGCCTACGGGTTAGTGGCGAAAGCGCCGTGGTATTACTACGCCTACATGCTGCCGTTGATGGCGTCGTTCGCTTACATTCCTTGCACGATTGGCGCGATCTGCTGTTTGCTGCTGATCTACAGGCTGCCGAATCTCAGGCGTATTGCCGTCGGCGTGGCGGCGCTCGGGATCATCGTCGTGGCGTACCAGTCGATCTGGAACACGTTGGAGTTTTCCGAGACCGAGTTCCTTGGCAATTCATGGTTTAAAGACACCCTCAAGCGGTTCCGTTTCGCGCGTGGCGAGTGGTTGCCCAGCACTTGGCTCAGCAACGCCCTGATCTGTGCGGTCCGCCAGTCGCCCAATAATCCGCGTGATCTACCCTGGCTCGAAGCGGGCAAGTACCTCGTCGTGCTCGTCTCGAATGCGTTGGTGCTCCACTTGGCGTTCATGTGGCTGGGGAAGCGTTGCTTCCGGACGAGCTACTGGGAACTCCACTCGCGCCGAGCGAAAAAGCCGAAACTGACCCTCGCGTGGGTCGATCGCGCCGCGGCGTTTTTGCTGCGGCCGTTTCCCGTGCAGACGAAGCTGCTGATTATGAAAGACCTGCGGCTCTTCCGCCGCGATCCGGTGCAATGGTCGCAGTTCCTCATCTTCTTTGGGCTACTACTGCTGTACTTCGCGAACGTCGACCGCTTTCGGCAGCACAAGTCGGATATCAACGTGCTGACGTGGGTGAACATCGTGAGCTTCCTGAACCTCGCCGTCGTGGGGCTGATTCTCTCCACGTTCACGACGCGGTTCATCTACCCGCTCATTAGCCTCGAAGGCCGCCGGTTTTGGATCCTCAGCCGGCTGCCGGTCGAGCGCGATACGATTTTGTGGGGCAAGTTCCTGTTCGCCGCCTGCGGATCTTGGCTGCCTTGTGCGGCGCTCGTCGGCATCAGCGACGTGATGCTCGACGTCTCGTTCATGGTGGTGGCGGTGCACCAGTTGATTTGCCTGCTGCTGTGCCTGGGGCTGGCCGGCATGGCGGTCGGCTTCGGGGCGATGATGCCGAACTTCCGCGAGCAGTCGCCGTCGAAAATCGCCGCCGGGTTCGGGGGGACGCTGAACCTCGTGCTGAGCGCCCTCTACATCATGGCGGTGGTGCTGATGACCGCCCTCCCCTGCCATTTCTACTTGCTGGCCGGAAAGGCCGAGATGCCGCCCAAGCTGCTCCAGCCGCAGTACTTGCGGTTCTGGCTAATGCTGGGAATTCTGGCCTCGATGATTTTGGCGGCGATCGTCACGATCTTGCCGCTCCGGGGCGGGCTGAAGGCCTTCCGGCGGCTGGAAGTTTAACGCTTGGCTGGGCATTTCTAGCCCCGGGCTCCGCCCGGGGGTCGGCATCCATTCCGGTAAACGGTACCTCCCGTCACGCTACGCGACCCTCGGGCGGAGCCCGGGGCTAGGGGAACACACTGGTTAACTCACGCAATTGCTCGCGGTTGAATGCTTGAGGAGTGCGAACGGCCGCATCAAACTAGGCGAGCCGCGCCGATCGCCCTATAATTCGACCACGAAACAAGTTAGCCCGCCGACAACCGCTGCCAGCCATGTCTTCCGCCGCGCCGGATCCCACCGCTCCCGCCACCCGTATTGGCGCCGTTACGTACCTCAACACGGTCCCGCTTGTGCGCGGGCTGCAAGCTCAGTTGCCGATGGCGGAGCTTTCCTTCAACTATCCGAGCCGGCTGGCAGATGAACTGGCCGAAGGCCGGCTCGACGTCGCGCTGGCGCCTTGCATCGAAGTCGCTCGCCATCCCGAGTGGTCGATCGTCTCCACTGCCTGCATCGGTTGCCGTGGACCAGTCCTCAGTGTGAAAGTGCTGTTCCGCCGCCCGCCGGCCGAGGTGCGGACGCTGGCCCTCGACGAGGGTTCGCGGACGAGCGCGGTGCTCGCTCAGATCCTGCTTGCCGATCGATTTGGCACGCGTCCCCGCTTGCAACCGCTGCCGCTCGCGTCGTCGCCGCTCGATTCCACGGCAGATGCGGTGCTAGTAATCGGCGATCGGGCGATCCGCCCCGTGCAGGGCGATTTTCGCGAAGCGTGGGATCTTGGCGAAGAGTGGGTCCGCGAGACGGGCCTGCCGTTCGTCTTCGCCGTGTGGGCCGCCCGGCCAGGCATCGACGCCTCAGAGTTGGAGCCGGCCTTCGACGCGGCTCGCGACCTGGGCCTGCGGGAACTCGAAACGATCGCCACCGAGCAAGCTGCGGCGATGGACTTGCCGCGGCCGCTCGTGCTCCAATACCTGCGCGATAACCTGAATTTCTATCTCGACGACTCCGCTCGCCGCGGCCTCGACCTCTACTTCCGGCGGGCCGGCGAATTGGGACTCATTTCCGACCACTTCAATTTGCGATTCCATGATTGCCATGTTGAGCGTTAACGGCTTGCTCGAAAAAGCGGTCGCCGGCGAACGGCTGACTCCCGAGGAAGGGCTGCGCCTGCTCGAGTCTCACGATCTCGCTGCGCTCGGCCGCGCAGCGAACGAGGTGACGCTCCGCCTGCATCCGGAGAATTATCGCACATACAACATCGATCGGAACATCAACTACACGAACGTCTGCACGGCGGTCTGCGACTTCTGCGCGTTCTACCGCAAGCCAAAATCGCCCGAGGGGTACGTCCTCAGCCACGAAGAAATCTTCCAGAAGATCGAAGAGACCGTCGCGCTCGGCGGCGATCAGATCTTGCTGCAAGGTGGCCTGCACCCTGAGTACAAGATCGAGTGGTACGAAGAGATGCTGCGGGCGATCAAAGGTCGCTTCCCGCAGGTGAATATCCACGGTTTCAGCCCGCCGGAGATTTACCACTTCACGAAGGTCTCGAAGCTACCGCTCAAGGAAATTTTGGAACGCTTGAAGGCAGCCGGCCTCGGAAGCTTGCCCGGCGGCGGGGCCGAAATCCTGGTCGACCGCGTCCGCTCGGCGATCACGCGCGGCAAAGTCATGACTGACGACTGGCTCAACGTTAGCCGTGTGTGGCATCAACTTGGCGGCCGTAGTTCAGCGACGATGATGTTCGGCCATGTCGAAACGCTGGCTGAACGTATCGAGCATCTCGAACGCCTGCGCCAAGTGCAGGACGAAACGGGCGGCTTCACGGCGTTCATCTGCTGGACTTTCCAGCCAGATCACACCGATATGGCCGACACGCCTCCGGCTGGTTCGTTTGAGTATCTCAAGACGAACGCCGTGGCGCGGCTCTATCTCGACAACATTCCAAACATTCAGTCGAGCTGGGTCACCCAGGGGCAGAAGATGGGGCAACTCGCGCTCCTCTACGGCGCCAACGACATGGGCTCGCTCATGATCGAGGAGAACGTCGTCGCCGAAGCGGGGACGGTCCACCATCTCACACTGCAGCAGATTCGAGATTCCATTTCCGAGCTGGGATATATCCCCCGGCAGCGGAATGTCCATTACCAGCTCATCGACCAGGAATCGGAGGTCGAGTCGCTTCACCCGCACAGCCCCTCCAATCTGTACCCCTTGCCGATCGTAAACTGAATCGCTGCGGTCACTTGCGTCGACTTTTTCGGGGTGGGCTGATAAGCTTCAACGTAGATCAGGCGTTCCTGCCTGACGGCGAGGCGTTGGGGCTGCCGCACCAGCGCACACGCTGATTTTGTTGGCTTCGCGCCGGCGCCCGCAGCTCGTCAGACTCGCAGTCTGACCTACTCATGATCGAAGCCCGCAACCTCAGCAAGGTGTACGCCGACCTGCATCGCGGGGAGTTCGTTGCGCTCGATAGCCTGTCGTTCACGGCCAAACCGGGCGAGGTCTACGGCCTGCTCGGGCCCAACGGCGCCGGCAAGACGACCGCCCTGCGGATCCTGAGTACCGTGCTGCAACCGACCGGCGGCACCGCGATCATCAACGGTTACGACGTCGTCACGCAGCCGGCGCTCGTGCGAGCTCACATCGGCTTCATGTCGGCCAACACGGCGGTCTACGATCGGATGACCGCGTGGGAGATGGTCGAATATTTCGGCAAGCTCTACGGGCTTGAAGACGAACGTCTCCGCGAACGGATGGAGCTGCTGTTCGAGCGGCTGCAGATGCAGGAGATTCGCGACCTGCTCGGCGCCAAGATGTCGACCGGCATGAAGCAAAAAGTGTCGATCGCCCGCGCGATTGTCCACGATCCGCCGGTGCTAATTTTTGACGAAGCAACCAACGGCCTCGACGTCCTCGTGGCCCGCTCGCTGCTCGAAGCAGTGGCTGAGCTGCGCGACCAAGGTAAGTGCATCGTCTTCTCGACGCACATCATGCGCGAGGTCGAGCGACTGTGCGACCGCGTGGCGATCGTCCACCATGGGCGACTACTAGCCGAGGGTCGCATCGATGAGCTGCGGGAACAACATTCGCAGCCCGACCTCGAGGATATTTTCTTTGACTTGATCCGTGCGAACGAACGTCGCCTCGCGGCGGGATCGTCCGTCGGCTAACGCACCGCACGAAGCATGCAGTTCAAGAACGTCAAACTGATCTACCTCCGCGAGATGCGCGACCAACTGCGCGATCGGCGGACCTTGTTCTTGATCGCCGTGCTGCCGCTATTGCTCTACCCGCTGCTAGGGACCAGCTTTTTTCAGCTGACGCAGTTCCTGCAGAAGGTAGAAGCTCGCGTACTGGTGGTCGGTTCCCGGCAACTGCGAAGCGCCGAATGGCTGCCGCCGCTGATCGAGGACGACCGCTTCGCGCAACCACTGTTCGATCAGGCGGAATGGCATGAAAAGATTGAGGTGCTCACGCCGCGCGACTTCCCTGACTTGGCCGACGACCTTCGCAAGGGGAAAGACCTGCCGACCGACGGGAAACAGGAGCCAATATCAGCCGACGAGGCCGCGTTCGACGCCGCGGCGAAGGAGCTGCTCGATTCGGGCCGGGTCGAGGCGATTCTCGTTTTCCCCAACGGATTTGAAGAGCGGCTCGTAGAGGTTCGCCGTGCGCTGGTCGAACGCACCGCCGCGGCGGGGACGTCGTTCCCGTCGCCGATCATCCTCTACAATTCGCCCGACGATAAGTCGCAAGTGACGCAACTCCGCGTGTTGCAGGTGCTGCAGCGTTGGCGCGGCGAGGTGACTGAGCAAAATCTCAACGCCAGCAACGTGCCGGTCGAGGCGACGACGCCGTTCGAACTCTTCCCGCGCGACGTCGCCCAGGCCCAGCAGCGGCAAGCGGCCGTTTGGTCGAAGGTGCTGCCATTTTTTGTGTTCATTTGGGCCCTCACCGGCGCCTTCTACCCCGCCGTTGACTTGTGCGCGGGCGAAAAAGAACGCGGGACGCTCGAGACGCTGCTGACCAGCCCCGCCTTGCGACGCGAGATCGTCTGGGGCAAGCTGCTCACCGTGATGACCTTTAGCGTCGTCACGGCGATTCTCAACCTCGGCAGTCTCGGGCTGACTGGCAAATTCGTCATCGACAACCTCAGCAAGACAGGCGCGTTCAATGCCATTGACGCGCTTTCGCTGCCGCCGTTGCCGTCGCTCCTCTGGCTGGCGGTGGCGCTCATCCCGATTTCGGCATTGTTCAGCGCGCTTTGCTTGGCTTGTGCTGCGTTCGCGCGTAGCACGAAAGAGGGCCAATACTACTTGATGCCGATCATGCTGGTGACGATGCCGCTAATGATGCTGCCAATGTCGCCGGGCGTTGAACTGAACCTCGGCAACAGCTTTGTCCCCGTGACAGGGATGGTGCTGCTACTGCGTTCGGTGATCGAAGGGCAGTATGCCGAAGCGCTGCGATTCGTCGTCCCGGTGCTCGCGGTGACGTTCATCTGCTGCATGCTCGCGATTCGGTGGGCTGAGGAGCAGTTCAACCGTGAATCAGTGCTATTCCGCGAGAGCGAGCGTTTAGAACTCGGCCGCTGGCTGGTCCATTTGGTGCGAGATAGGCAGGCGACGCCGAGCTTCGCCCAAGCATCGCTGTGCGTGGCGCTAATCCTGATCGTGCAGTTTTTCGTGAGCCTGTCGGCCGCGGCGCCGGATGAGTTCACCTTTGCTTTCCTGGCAAAGATGCTGATTGTTAGCCAGCTCGCATGCGTCTTCGCCCCGGCGATTCTGATGACGATCATGCTGACGCGCGAACCGGCGCGAACGCTACTGCTCCAGCGCACGCCGCGGTGGGGGCATTTGTTCGGCGTGGTCGCGTTGGCGCTCGCGCTCCATCCCGTCGTCGTGCGGGCGGCGGAGTACATCGGCAGTCTTTACCCGATTCCGGAGGCGACCGTTCACGCTGCACAGCAGATTGAGGGTGCGCTCAACAGCGTGCCCGACATGTGGATCGTTCCCGGCTGGTTGATTGCGCTCGCACTGATGGCCCTCCTGCCAGCGGTGTGCGAAGAACTCGCGTTCCGCGGGTTCGTCCTCTCGGGCTTTCGGCACGTCGGTCACAAGTGGTGGGCGATCGTGCTGTCGGCCGTGGCGTTTGGCTTTGTCCACACGTTCCTCCACCAGAAGATTTCCGCGACGATGATGGGCGTGATCATCGGCTACGTCGCCGTGCAGACAGAAAGCATCTGGCCCTGTATCTTGCTCCACACGGTGCACAATTCGTTGCAGCTGTCGGTGCATAAGGCGGCACAGATCGCCACGGCCAATCCCGAATCGCCACTCGCGTTTTTGCTGAGCGGCGAGGACCCGCTAATCTATCGCTGGCCGACTGTCGCTTTGTGTGCGGCAATTGCGGCCAGCATTTTGTGGAATCTGCACGGCGTGCGGCACTCGCGAACGGCCGAAGAGCAATTGGAAGAAGCTCGGCAGCAGCAAGGGCGGCGCTCGGGCGTCCCCGCCTGACAACGGTCTGATGGAATGTGGCCGTAGCGAAAGGCTGTCGGGCTGAACGCCCAACCTACGATGACGCAACAGACGCTACGAGCTCGCTGGGTGCTGCCGATCGACGGGCCGCCAATCGAAGGAGGCTGCGTTACGCTGCGTGACGGCGTCATTGCCGCAGTTGGCCAGCGGGCGACTGAAGCGGACGCCGTAACCGACCTCGGCGACGTTGTGCTGTTGCCGGCGCTGGTGAACGCTCACACCCATCTGGAATTTAGCGGGCTGACGAAGCCGCTCGGCTTGACGGGGATGAGTTTGCCGGCCTGGATTCGCTCGGTGATCGCAGATCGCGGCCGCGGCGATCGCGATCCGGCGGCCGCGATTGCGGCTGGGCTTCAGGAATCTCGCAACGCGGGCGTCGGCGCCATCGGCGAGATCGCCACGTCGCTAGCAGCGTTGTACGAGGCGAACAACGACGGCTCGCTCCTGCTCTTTCAAGAAGCGATCGGATTTTCAGCGGGGCGAGTCGATTCGGTCTTCGCCGAGATGGAGCGCCGCGTCGAGCTTGCGGGCGCCGCGGCAGGGATCAGCCCGCACGCCCCTTACACCGTTCACCCGCGGCTGCTCGAACGGCTCGTCGACCTCGCCGTGGAACGCTGCCTGCCGATGGCGATGCACTTAGCGGAATCGCGCGAAGAGCTGGAACTGCTGCGCGACGGAACCGGCCCGTTTCAGGAGTTGCTGGCTGACCGCAGCATGTGGGATGCGTCGGCCATTCCGCGCGACTCGCGGGTGCTCGATTACATGCGGCAGCTAAGCCGCGCCGAACGTTCGCTCGTGATCCACGGCAACTACCTCGACGCTGAGGAGATCGCGTTCGCCGCAAACCAACGCGAGCGGATGAGCGTCGTCTACTGCCCGCGGACGCACGCCTACTTTGGGCATGAATCCTATCCGCTGGTGGCAATGCTCGACGCGGGAGTTCGCGTCGCGTTTGGTACCGATAGCCGGGCGTCGAATCCCGATTTGAATCTGCTCAGTGAAGTTCGCTTCGCAGCTGCGCATCATCCGGGCGTTGCGCCGGCGACGCTGCTACGGATGGCGACGCTCGACGGCGCCGCGGCGCTGGGGCTTGCGGGCTCGCTCGGTAGTATTGCGATCGGCAAGGCGGCACGATTGATCGCTATGCCTTGCGGTGCGGAGAAACACGATCCCTACGCACCGCTGTTAGGCGGCAGCGAGCAGCCAATCGTTTTTTAGCCCCGGGCTCCGCCCGGGGGTAGCTTTGCGGTCCGCCACGCATCGCGGAATAGAGAGAGACCCCCGGGCAGAGCCCGGGGCTAGAGAGCATGTTACTCGCCCTTCGTGAGCGTCTTCGCGTAGGTAGCCACGGCTTCGAGGAACCCGACGGGCGCGACCACTTCGCTTTGCAGTTGGTTCTCGGTGAAATTCACGGAGAACCCGAGCGGCGGGGTGGCGGGGAAAGCGGGCGTTTTGGGCTCCGCATCTCCGACCCCGAAGGCCATCGTGGTGGCCGCGATGAACCGCTTTCCCCACGAGATGGCGCCGGCGGGATTCACGAATGCCGTCCAAGGCGCCTGCGGATCGAGTAGCTTTGCCGTGACGCCAATCGAGGCATCCTCGGCGAGCCCCTTGGCGCCGCTGGCTGCAGCCTCCACCGCTTTGGCGACGGCGGCTTCCGGGGCGACCGCCATGAGCACCGTGTCGGCGTCGACGGCCACGGCGTACATGCGAACCTTTCCGTCGGCGCCGAACATCGCCTTCAACATCGGTTCGACCATGGCGACGTTCGGATCGGCGCCGGCCGCGACGACGTCGGCCACCGCCTCAAGCGCTGGCTTGTCGGCGATCGTGATGTCCTTTAGCTCGTATTCGAGGAGCAAGTCGTTGGCGGCCTTAGCCATCAACTCGTTGTTGATTTCCATCGATTCGCGAAACTGCTTCAAGTAGGCCTGCGAGTCTTCCACTTCATACGTGAAGTAGTAGTTGCTGAAGACGCCGTCAGTTTTCTGGCCTTCGTACAAGACAAACCCGATCGACTTCAGCCCCTTCATCATTTGACGGTATGACTTTTCGAGCTGCTGCCAATCCTCCTCTTCGAAGCCGGTGTAACCGCGGCCTTGCGGGAGGTTCTGGAGGAGCTGTCGCGAGAGCGCGGCCAGGCGGTCGCCGTAACCCGTGGGTATCGGGCCGCTGCCGCCGATCACGTAAGGCGCCGTTGCTAAGCCGCTAAGCGGCGACTTGTTGAGCGGCTCGGCCGTGGGGATTTTCGATTCGCCATCCTTCGCCGCAAAGATGACTCGCTTGGCCAGACGGACGTTGGTCGCCTCGTCGATGGTCAGCCCCACAGCGCCGGCTTTCACTTCGGCGCCGAGGAACTCCAGCGCTTTGTCGGCGAGTTCAATGTTACGCCGCATATCGTTCATCATCTCGCTGAGCGCGGGATCGGCGAAGTTGGCTTCCATCTGTTGGCGGAAATCGGAAGTACTGCGGCGGCTGAGTGCGATCAGACGCTCGACGCCCGAGCGCGTGAGGCCTGCCGAGACGTCGGTCGTCGCGAGCCACGCTTCGAGGGGCGCCAACTCGGCAATCGGCGTCGGGCTGGCAGCGAGGATCTTCTCAAGATCGTCGCGGTGTTCGACGTTCATGATCGCCGCGAAATCGCCGCGTTTGGCCAGCAGCACCTCTTCGCCGGCGAGCGTGACGCGGCAGACTTCGCCGGTGGCGTCGCCGCCGATCGATTCAGCGAAGGCGGCGTAGTCGCTCACGGGCAGAAGCAACAGCGGCCGCGGCGGCAGCGGGGCGTCGTCACCCGGCATCAGGGCGAGGATCGCGTCGCCCGACTCGTCGAGGCCGGGGCCGATGCCGGTGACTCCCTGCGCGATCGCCAGCGGCGGCGGGATCGGGCCGGGGGTGAGTTCCTTGAAGATCGCGGTGACGCGTTCGATCTTGGCGCTCGTCGCTGCCAGGTCGTGAATCGCCACGAATCCGGTCGCATCGGCTGGAAGTTGGTCGAGGATGCCGGCGGCGCTCGCCGTTTGGCTCGCGAGCACGCACGCGGACAAGAGGGCAACGGTACGAAGAGAGGCGAGTTGCATACGGTTGTTCCGTTTGGATTATGTGAGCGCTGGCAAGCTCGTTGGTGAGTGAAGTTCGCTGCGGCGAGTTGCTTCTTGCCGAACTGATCTGGCCAGCGGCCGGCTGGCATTATCGACGGCCTGTCGGCGGGTAGCAAGCCGAGGCGACTGCCGCGAAACTTACGCTTCGTCGGCAATCGGCGGCAGGCGGCCGTCGGCGATGCTGTAGATGAACGACCAATGACATGCGAGGCCGATGAGGACCGCGATGTGGAAGACTTCGTGCGAACGGATGGCGCCGGGCCAGATTTCGGGCCACTTCATGTGATCGAGGAGCGCCCCGATCGAATAGGCGATGCCGCCCCACAGAATCGGCGCCACGAACGCGAAGCCGAAGCGGCGGTAGAGGGCTCCGCCCGACGCGAGCCCAATCCAGCCCATGCCGAGGTAAAGCGACAGGCCGAGCCACTCGGGCATCGTGTAAAAGTAGATCGATTTGCAGGTGATCGCGACGACCGCGAAGCCCCAGATCGCAAGCAACGATCCCCAGCGGCCGATGCCGCGGAAGAGGATGACGTGAACCGGGGTGAAGGTGCAAGCGATCAGCGTGAAGATGGCGGCGTGGTCAAGGACCCGCATCACTTCGCGCGGTTTTCCCTTGGGATCGAGCAGGTGATACGTGCCGCTGACGGAGAGCAACAGCACGGCGCCGAAGACGAAGACGCCGAGGCTAATCATCCGCGGCACGCTGCCGGCGCCGCGGCGGATGAGGAAGAACCCCAAAGCCAGGAAGATGACGGCGCCGAGCAGATGGCTGAGGCTGGAGACGGGGTCGGCGAATCCTGGGATGGGGGTGAGCGGCATGCTGGCTTCACGAAATAGCCCCCGGTTTGAAGAACCGGGGGCTAAAGGATTGCGTTCTAAAACGACACGCCGATCGGTTATTTGCCGAGGACGCGCTTCGCTTCGGCGACGACGCCGGCGGTCGTGATGCCAAACTTCTCGTACAGTGTTTGAGCCGGAGCCGACGCGCCGAACCCATGCATGCCGACGAATCCGCCGCCTAAACCAAGGTAACGGTCCCACGGCTGGCGGATGCCGGCTTCTACGGCCACTCGTGCAGTCACGGCGGCGGGCAAGACTTGCTCGCGGTACGCGGCGTCTTGCCGCTCGAACAGCTCAAACGACGGCATGCTCACCACGCGGGCCGCGATCCCTTCTTTGGCGAGCTGGTCAAACGCCTCGCAGGCGAGCGACAGTTCGCTGCCGGTCGCCAGGAGAATCACCTGCGGCTTGCCGCCGGGCGCGTCGATTAACGTGTAGCCGCCACGTTCGACCCCGTTGGCGGGAGCGTACTTGGTGCGGTCGAGGGTGGGCAGGTTCTGCCGAGTGAGAACCATTGCCACCGGGTGCTTCGTTTCCTTCAACGCGGCGCGGTAGGCGTAGATCGCTTCGTTGGCATCGCCGGGGCGAAGGACGATCAACCCCGGGATCGCGCGGGCGGCGGCCAGGTGCTCGACCGGCTGGTGGGTCGGGCCGTCTTCGCCGACGCCGATCGAATCGTGCGTGAAGACGAAGAGCGACGGGATGGCCATGAGCGCGGCCAACCGCATCGACGGGCGCAGATAATCGCTGAAGACGAAGAACGTAGCGCCGTAGGCTCGCAGGCCGCTGATCGTCATGCCGTTCACCGCGGCGGCCATGCCGTGCTCACGAATGCCGAAGTGGAAGTTGCGGCCGCTGTAGTCGTCGGCGGAAAACGCACCGGTTTCTTTGAACGTCAACAGCGTCTTCGTCGACGGCGCCAAGTCGGCCGAACCGCCGATCAGCCACGGAATCCGCTCGGCGTACATGTTAAGGGCTTTGCCGCCTGATACGCGGGTAGCCACGCCCTTGGGATCCGCCGGAAACTCCGGCACGGGGGCGTCCCAACCAGCGGGCAGCTCATGACGCTGCATCTGTTCGATCTCGGTCGCCTCTTTGGCGAATGCTTGCTTGTACTTCGCGAACAGCGTCTCCCACGCTTCGCGGGCCTTCTTGCCGCGGGCTCCTAAGGTCGACGCAAAATATTTCGGCGCTTCCGGCGGAACGAAGAACGATTGATCTTCGGGCCAGCCGTATACGGCCTTCGTGGCGCGAATTTCGTCGGCGCCGAGCGGTTCGCCGTGGGCAGCGGAAGTGTTCGCCTTCTTCGGCGCGCCGTAACCGATGATGCTGTGGACGACAATTAGCGTCGGACTCTCGACGTTGTCGAGGAACGACTGATAGGCGTCGGCCAGGGCGTTGAGGTCGTTGGCGTCTTCGATTTCCACCACATGCCAGCCGAGAGCGCGGAACCGCTCGGGGACGTGCTCGCTGAAGGCAAGATTCGTGCGGCCTTCGATCGTGATGTTGTTGTCGTCGTAGATCCAGCAGAGGTTCGAGAGCTTCAAGTGACCGGCGATCGACGCGGCCTCTTGCGAGATCCCTTCCATGAGGTCGCCGTCGCTGCACTGGGCGTAGACGTTGTAGTCGAACAGCTTAAAGCCAGGGCGGTTGTAGCGGGCGGCGAGCCAGCGCTCGGCGATCGCGAAGCCGACGCTATTGGCAACGCCCTGGCCGAGCGGGCCGGTGGTGGTTTCAACGCCAGTGGTGTGGCCGTATTCCGGATGGCCGGGGGTTGCGCTGTGCCATTGGCGAAAATTCTTGAGATCGTCGAGCGTGACCGAGAGGCCCGACTCGACCTTGCCGTTGGCGTCGACCTTCTTCACGCCCGCGAGGTGGAGCAGCGAGTAGATCAGCATCGAGGCGTGACCGCACGACAGGATGTAGCGGTCGCGGTTCGGCCAGAGCGGCGAGCTGGGATCGTAGTTGAGGGTGTTGGTCCACAGCTCGTAGGCGACCGGCGCCAGGGCCATTGGCGTGCCGGGATGGCCGGAGTTGGCCTTCTCGACGCCGTCCATCGCCAGCGTGCGGATCGTGTTGATCGTCAGTTCGGTAACGTTGCTCGAAGTCGTGGCCATGCAGAATTTTCCGCAGAGAAAGTAGTCGTTGGCGAGATCGCCATGATTTGCGCAAACCGCAAATATAGGGAACGCATTTGCGAGGTGTCAAACCGTCGTGGACGTTAAGTGCAAATGGACTGGGGGGTTACGCAATTTCTCAAGTTACGGTGCTGGTTTCACTTGCTGAGGGATTTCACCACGACGGCACGACGAACACGAAGGAATGCGGGGAATTTCTTAACCACGAAACAGATGAAATGACACGAAAGAAATGCAAGTGCGAATCGGGTGGAGATAATGGCTGAATTTGGCAGAGCTGCTCCTTCCACTTTCGTTGATTTCGTGTGTTTCGTGGTTAAACGTCTTTTCTTCTGCGCGCTCCAAGCGGTTGCGCTGTGCGCTCGACTCGGCGAACAGGCTACCTGCCGATTTCTGTCGCGGCATTTTGTCGCGAAATGCGTTTTTGGCGACAGAATTCTAAGTTGTTTGCTGTGTTGAAGTTGCTGCGTCGTGGCGGGTGATTGGTCGGTGACAGAATGGAAGCGTAGTGCTGTGGAGCTCGCGCCGTGATGAGCGCGCGGATTGCCAATGACGCCTTTTTAGTGCGCGCGATCGATCACAAAGTGATGGACGGAATATCCATCTGTACACTATCAAATTGGGTGGCCGATTTCAAGATGAAATCGCTGAGGAGCGATGCCGACCAGCGACGCTCTAGAGAGGCTTTTTAGTTGACAGTAGCGTCATTCTGAGCGAAGCGAAAAATCTGGAAGCTCGTTTGAGCTACTAGATCCCTCGCTCCGCTCGGGATGACAGACGCGACGCTTCGACAGGCGCTTCGTTTACCTGAAGATCGCTCTAGCAGTAAACCCGCTGGCCCGTCGCGCAGCTTTGGCGAGCGAGCGCCGCGATCGCGAGGGCGCGGTGGGCGTCTTCGAGACTCGCCGTCTTGAGGACCAGGCTTTCGACGGCCCGGTGGAAGTGCATGAGGAGTTGCTCGCCGACGGGGCGTTCGTGGTCGAGCGTTTCGAGGTGCTGGCCGGCGCTGTCGAACCAGGCGACCGTGTTTGGCAGGTCGACGAAGGCGAGGCCGTTGTCGCAGACGACCTTCAGATCGGCCGGGCGGCGGTAGGCGAGCGATTCTTCGCACGATTTCGGCACGTACTGGCCGCAGGCGATCATCGCCATGGCGCCCTTCCCTTCGGCGGTCGGGTCGGCGAAGTCGAGGCTCAGCGAGAAGTAGTCGGCGAAGCCCTCGCCGCGCGGGTTGTGCGAGATCGCCACGAGCGAGCTCGGCTCGGCGTCGACGACGTAGCGGCACCAATCGATTAGCTCGACGAGGTCGAGCTCGCAGCGTGTGCCATGTTCTCCGGCGGCTTCCATCGTGCGGCGGCGGTTGCAGAACAAGATCCGCGGCGTGCCGAGCCGGGTGGCGATCAGCTCCTTGAGCCGCAGCGTCGCGGGCGACAGCCGGCAGGGGAACTCGGCCATGAAGGCAATGCCCGACTCGCGAACGCGGTCCCGCAGGACCATCGCCTCGTCGTCCTTGAGCTCCAGGGCGGCGGCGCAGTAGATCGCTTTGCCCTCTTCGCAGGCGGCGTAGATCGGCAGCGGGCCGAACCACTGGGGCGAAAGGAGCAGGACAGCGTCGACGTCGCTGCGGGCCGTGAGAGCCCGGTAGCCGTCGTGGACGGCGGCGTTCAGCTGGCGAGCGGCCAAGGCGGCCCGATGCTGCACCGGATCGCAGACGGCGGTGATCTCGAAGCGATCGGAGAGCGCCCGCAATGCGGGGAGGTGTCGAGTTTCCCACAGCGGCCCAATGCCGACGACGCCGACCCTGATTCTCATAATCTTGGCGCGCTGTGCGTGAAGGCTACCGCGGAACTACGGAATGGAAAGCCACTGAAGTATACCGGCCGGTTGGCAGTCGTCCCAGTCTGCCGCGGCTGGGTGGGCGATCTGAGGCGGAGGGCGGGATTCCGTAGCGGTTTAATCGGAACAATCGGCGGGTTGGACGAAGCATATCGAACTTTGAGGTCCCCTCCCCTTGATGGGGAGGGTTAGGGAGGGGTGATTGAAGCCGTGTACCAGCGTTCCACCCCCTCCCCAGCCCTCCCCTCAAGGGGGAGGGAGCCAGAAGTATTTGGAACATGCGGCGGGATCAATCAGCGTCGATGCGGGCGAGCATGTTGGCCAGCAAGTCCATCGGCAGGCCTACGACGTTGGATTCAGTCCCACTCATTAGGTGGAGCCAACCGGCCCGATCCTGATAGCCGAACGCACCTGCTTTTCCCTCCCACAGGCCGCTGGCGAGGTATTCGTCGAGTTGCTCGTCGCTGATCTGATCCATGCGGAGCTCCGAAGTCGCCAGTTGGACGTCGGGTTGGCCGGCGTCGCCGGTCGCCCCGGGCCGCCAGACGGAAATGCCGCTGTAGACGCGGTGGAGCGTGCCGCGGAGCCGCTCGAGCATGTCGCGGGCGTGGGCTTCGTCGGCCGGTTTGCCGAGGACCATGCCGCCGCACTCGGCCACCGTGTCACAGGCGACGATAACGCACTGGTCGTCGAGTTGGCCGAGTTCCTTCAGCTGGGCGACGACGTTGATCGCCTTGCTGAGGGCGAGTTCGACGACGAGCGACGCGGGGCCGCCGGTCGAGCAGATGCCGCACTCGACCGATTCGTGCGGAGGGAAGATTTCGAACTGGTAGCCGGCGTCGGCCATCAACTGGCGACGGCGGGGGGAGCTGCTGGCGAGGATGAGGCGGCGGGTGGGCATGGGCGGCGATCGTCTGGGGATTTTGGGGCGGAATCTAGGATAACTTGCTCGTCCCTTTGCGCCTTTGTGTGAGATCGTTCGAAGACAGGTCTCACGCAAAGACGCGAAGGCGCAAAGAAGAAATGGAAAAGGTGGGTGAATCTGCAGCCGGAGCGATCTGCCGCCGATGGGGTCGACTTGGGTTTCGTGGTATCGTGGAGCGATTCGCCCCCGATTTGCCGCTGACTCCGCTGACCATTCATGCCCGCTCGTTTCGATAGATTGGATGTGCTCTACGAGGACAATCACCTCCTGGCGGTGAACAAGGCGGCTGAGTTGCCGACGATGGGGGTGGCTGAGGATCGTGAGAGTTTGCTCACGGTGGCGAAGGAGTACATAGCCGAGAAGTACGACAAGCCGGGGAATGTTTATCTGGGCATCGTCAGCCGGCTCGATGCGCCGGTGACGGGGCTCGTGCTGCTCGCGCGGACCTCGAAGGCGGCGGCGCGGTTGAGCGAGGCGTTTCGTACGCGGCAGGTGCGCAAGATTTACCTGGCCGTCGTCGCGGGCCGGCCGCCGGAAGACGCCGGCGTGCTTGAGCACTATCTGCGGAAGGACGAACGGCATCGAAAGGTGCATGTGACGCACGCGGGGGCTGAGGGGGCGCAGCAGGCGCGGCTGAGCTACCGGTTGCTCGGCTCCGCAGGCGGGTTGTCGCTGCTGGAGATCGAGCTCGACACGGGACGGAAGCATCAGATTCGCGTGCAGCTCGCGAAGATTGGCTGCCCGATTGTCGGCGATCGTAAGTACGGCGGGAGCGAAGATTTTTCGCCGGGGATTGCACTCCATTCCTATCGTGCGGAGTTTGAGCATCCGGTAAGGCGCGAGCCGATGGAGTTGAAGGCGCGGTTGCCGAAGTCGTGGTCGCGGCATGGCGGGGTGAGTCGGTTGCCGCTGCCGAGCTAACTAAACGCTTGCGGTCAGTTGATGCGTTTTGGTCCCCTGCTCCAACGTCCGTTCATCTGCGAGCTGCGGAAGCCTTGGAGAAAACAAAACCCTGAGGTCCCCTCCCCTTGAGGGGGAGGGTTAGGGAGGGGTGAAAGGAGCGGGTACCAGCGTTCATCCCCCCTCCCCAGCCCTCCCCTCCAGGGGGAGGGGGCCAGAGCTTTTCACGCGTGGTGACGCCCGTCGGGATGGTGGCCGACCCCCGGGCGGAGCCCGGGGCTACGCGACGACGCGTTGGGCTTCGTAATTGTCGCCTTCGCCCGCGACGTAGAGGACCATGCGTCCGTCACGCAGGTTGGGGCGGAGCCGCTTGCCGAGGTTCACGGTTCCGGCGGCGAGGCGGCGGCCGTCTTCGACTGCGAAGATGTCGTCGACGCCGATTTGGTACAGCTGCTCGACGGTGAACTCGCCGGTGAGATCAAATGCGTCGGCCGGGACGCGGTAGCAGCGGATGACGCGGCCGCTGTTCCAGGTGGCGAGCAGTCCGACGGCGGCGAGGGCGCCGATGACGCCGTCGCCGGTGCCGCCGAGGGCTTCGAGGTGGACGCCAATCGTGCGGGCGAGTTCCCAAGCGGCGGCTTGCGTGACAAGTTCTTGCTGCGCCGTGCGTCCCCAGGCCGAGAGGCGTTCAGGTGCATCGGTGACGATGCAGAGGCCCGGATCGCTCCCCTCGGGAATCCAGCGGACGATTTCATCGCGCAAGATGTTCGTCAGCTCCGCAACGCCGTCGCTGCCGAGCGGTTCGAACAACAGCGATACGCAGCCGTTGCGGTTGGTACACGGGACGCGTGGATCTTCGAGGAGCTGATGGCGGACGATCCAGCGCGTTTCGAAACGATCGCGCAGCAGCTCCGACAGGTACATCGCGAGCTTGTTCGTGCCGGGCGTCTCGCGGGTGTCGGTGTCGTCGATGCCGACGTAGATCATGGCGAGTCCGTGGCAGTGCGAGGTTTAGTGCGAAACCAGATCGCTCCGCAGACGATGCCGGCGGCGATGCCGAAGAGTGCGAAGCTGACGAGAGCGACGGGCCAGCCCATCCCGGTGCCGGAGCCGGGACCGCGGCCCGAGCCGCTGCCGCCCGCGGCCATGCGAACGGCGAACGAGGCGAGGTTGGCCACGAGGCCCGCCGCCGCGAAGCGCAGGTAAAGTTGCCAACCAGTCGCGCGGACGTTTGCGGTGACGACGTCGAGCGCGGGGCCGAGAAACGCGAGCCCGCACGCAGCCGCGACCGGTAGTCGTGCCCCGCCGAGCGGTAGCGAGAGGGCGAAACCGAGGAGGGCGCCGACGCTCATGACCGTGCCGGCGCCGCGACGGGGGACGAGGCTGAGGCCCAGAATCATCGGCAGCGTGCCGCGGAGAATCGCGTGGCCGGGAAGGCGAATCGGGCTGGCCGTGATCGCCGTCAGCCCAGCGGCGAGCAGGCCAAGGACGAGCAAGATCGCCACTTCGCGCACCGCGTAGCCGTCGAGCGTACGCTGCCAGCCGCCAAGGCGCGAGCGATCGGCGAGGTTGCGGTTTTCAGTCCAGGAAGCAAGCACGCTGCGGTTCTCCGAGTAGCTCAATCTTATTTCAGTCATCCGCCGCGCGAGTGCAGATCGCGAGTTGAAGCGAGCGGTCGGTTTCCGTGGTGAGGAATCGCAAGCTGCCGTCGGCGAAGCAGAAGTTGGCGCCGCCCGGGTGGTTGCTGCCGAACGCCGAGATCCGCAGGTCGACATAATACTGGAAATCGGCGAACGCGGCAGCGGAGGGAGATTGGCCGCTGCGACCGGCGTAGTCGAACGGCAGCTGGTAATTGAACGGGGCGTGAGCGCTCATCGACACGTGGCCGATCATTTTGCGGCTCGTCGAGGCCCCCCACCAGCCCCATTCGAGCAGCGGTTCGCCCCAGCCGGCGTCGTTGAAGGTTTGGTAGTTGGGGTCGAGATGGGTCCGCTCGCCGAAGGCGATCGTGTTGCTGAGGCCGTCGGTGATGGCGCGAGGTTCGACGGCGACTTGGTTGTTGGCGGGCTCCGACGCTTCGCCGGTGGTGTGGAACAGGCCGTCGGCGGTTGATTGCTGCGGGAAATAGCTGCGCGTGCCGCCGTTGCCGCCGTAGCTGGTAAGGGCGTAGTACCAATCACGCGCCGGCATGATGATCGGGTTCTGCGGAATCTCGTCGGAGGGGCAGATCAGCAGCGGAATGACCGCGGCAGTGTTCGAGTCGGCGCCCTGGTCGGAATTGTGAATCGGGTCGACGTAGTCCCAATCGGCGAGCATCGTCCCCTGTTCAAAGTAGGGGAGCAGGTACGCGAACAGCGGGACGCCGCGGTGCGAGACGGCGGTGTTGAAGTACCACTGGTTGATACCGGGAGGCAGCTCGCTCTTGGCGCTCACGTAGTTGAGCGACGCGAGGCCGAGTTGCCGCTGTTGGCTGGCGCACTGCGAGCGGCGAGCGGCTTCGCGGGCCGCCTGCACGGCGGGGAGGAGGAGCGAAACCAGCACGCCGATGATGGCGATGACGACGAGCAACTCGACGAGCGTGAACGCGGCGTCGGCGTGCGGACCGAAAAGGCCCGATCGACGGCGGCGCGTGGAGGCTGCGAGTGGTCGGGTTGGCATTACGCGGAGATGCGGAAGCGACGCCCGCAGATTCCGAGCGACGCGAAGGCGAGCAGCACGAGCGTCGAGGGTTCCGGCACGGCGGTGTATTCGATTACCAAGGAAGGCGGCATGTTCGGCGCGGTCGTTGATTCGCTGCTGTTGAGCCGCTTCGCTGTTTGGCCGGCCGATTCATCGCCGATGATGGTCCAACCGAAGTTCGAGGCGGGGTTCGCGAGCCAGAACTGAATATCGGCGATCATTGCCGGATTCGCCGCGCTCGACCAGGTGAAAACCTGGCCAGCGCCAAGATCGTCAGAAACGATCGATCCGCCGCTGGCGGTCGGTGCGTAGTCGCCGCCGGGGGTGGCCCAGGGGGTGCTCGCCGCGGGCGTCGTTGCGTCGTAAAAGCGGTAGAACCAGGTGGAGTCGCCGGTGGTCGCGGGGCCACCCTGGCCGCCGCTGAAGAACGAGGTTCCTTCGCCCCAATCGGCCGAGGTGCGATGGAGCGTGACGTTGCGGTCGCCGTTGAGGCCCATCACGTCGCGCATCGTGAGCGTGACGGAAGTGATCGTCGCCCCGGCGGGAATGCCTGAGCCCGCGATGTCGAACGCCATCAGCCCGCGGCGCATGCTGATCGTGGCGGGGCCTTGGCCGTCTTGGTTGGTGCGGCCGACGAAAATATCGCCGAGACCGTTGCTGAGTTGGGCCGCGCTGGCGGAAGTGACCTGAATGAGGGAGTTGTCCTTGCTCGGTGCGAGCGTCACCTGGGCGGCGGCGCCGAGTTGGGCAGTTGCTCCGAGGAGAGCAAAAACCGCTGGGAGGAGCCGAAATGACAGGCGAAAGCTTTTCATGGAAGTAATATCTCAGAATGGGGAGCGGCAGCACGCAACACGTTGCCGCGGGGTTCCCGATTGGAATTGGCAGGATAGTGTCTATCATGGGGACAGAATCATGTCAAACAGCCCGTCGCTCATCCGCCGATTGCAGCAGTTCCGGGCCGCCCGCGGGTGGTCGCAGCAGCAATTGGCCGACGCCGCTGGGCTGCCACGGACGAACATTAGCGCCATCGAGGCGGGCCGGCTGGTACCCTCCACGGTCGCCGCATTGCGGTTGGCGGCGGCGCTGAATTGTCGTGTTGAGGACCTGTTTCAGCTCGAAGACGCGGCGCCTGCCGCACTCGAGTGGGCGTGGCATGGGGGCGAACCGGCGGGGCGATATTGGCTGGCGGCGGTTGGCGGCCGCACGTTTCGCTACCCGAGCGAGGCGGCGATCCCGTTTGCATTCCCGCACGATGGCGTCGAGGGAGCCGAGGAACTCGACGAACTGCGGGCCGCGCCGCCGACGCTTGTCATCGCTTGCTGCGATCCGACCGTTTCGATCCTTGCCCACGAACTCGCCCTGCGGACGGGCGTGCGGTTGCTGAGTTACTTTCGCAGCAGCCGGCACGCCCTCGAACTGCTCAAGGCGGGGCGGGTTCATTTGGCCGGCGTCCATCTGGGAAGCGATGCAAGCGGCGGCAATCAGCAGGCGGTCGAGACGGTTCTCGGTGCGGGCTACCGGCTCGTGCATTTGGCGACGTGGGAAGCGGGGCTCGTGACGACCGCGGAACGGCGGCGGCCGAATGTGGCGGCGCTCGTCAACTCGAAGGTCCGTTGGGTTGGCCGCGAAGTCGGTTCGGGCGCCCGGCAGTGTCTCGACGATTTACTCGAAGGAAAGCAATCGATTCGTCGCATCGCCAGCGATCATCGCGGCGTCGCTGAAGCGGTGCGGTCGGGGTGGGCCGATGCGGGCGTGACGCCGCGCGTCGTCGCGTGCGAATCGCGGCTTGAGTTCCTGCCGGTGCGAACCGAGGCATACGACTTGTGCGTCGCCGAGGAGTTGCTGGAAGATCGCCGCTTTCGGGCGTTGCTGTCGGTGCTGCAATCGTCGCGCTACCGCCGGCTGATGGGCGACGTACCGGGCCATCAGGCCACTGCGGCGGGCGAATTGCGTTAAGCACGCCTCGCAGAACGCTTGCTAACGCCCCATTTTCAGGCCTGTCTGGCCGCGTATTTGCAGAGGCTATACTATGGCGGCGTCTAGTTGTGCGCAAAAGCGGGCGTCGCGTATGCCCGCCTTCCCCGGCCCGGACCTGTTTTGCCCCATTCGCATCATTCCATTCTCGAGCAGGCCGGCCTTGCCAGCGGATTGCTGACGCAGGAGCAGATCGACCGCGCCTGGCACGAGATGGTCGATCCGCTGCGATCGGGGATTCAGTCGCTCAAGAACCTGTCTGACGACGTCCTCAGCGAGCAGTTGATCAAACTCGGCTATCTCAACCCGTGGCAGGCGGAGCAGCTGCGACACGGGCGAACGAAGTTCACGCTCGGGCCATACCGGATTCTCGACGCGATCGGCCACGGCGGCATGGGATACGTCTTCAAGGGCGAGCATTTTCTGCTGGGCCGGATCGAAGCGATCAAGGTGCTGCCGAAGAGCCAGATGGATCCGCGGTCGATCGACGCCTTTTGCCGCGAGATTCGTGCGCAGGCTCAGCTCGACCATCCGAACTTGGTGCGACTTTCTTACGCGGATAAAGAAGGCGAAACGTACTTCCTCGTTTCTGAGTTTATTCCGGGGAGCGATCTGCGGCGGCTCGTGCGGCGGCATGGAGCGCTCTCCGAGAAGCAGGCAACGCTGGCGATTTCGCAAGCGGCCGAAGCGCTTGCCCATGCTCACGAACAGGGGCTGGTCCACCGCGACGTGAAGCCAGGCAATCTGCTGGTGACGCCGGAGGGCCTGACGAAGCTGACCGACCTGGGACTGGCGTCGTTCTCGTCCGACGCGGCGCCGGCGGCCGACGGCGGTCCGCGGCATATCGTGGGGACGCCCGACTTTATCGCTCCGGAAGCGATCACCAATCCAGGCGACGTGCGGCGGTCGTGCGACATCTACTCGCTGGGTTGCACGCTTTACTACGCAGTGACCGGCAAGGTCCCCTACCCTGGCGGCGCGACGCGCGACAAGCTGCGGCGGCATCTCGACGAAGCGCCGATCACGCCGCTGCGATTCACGCCGAACCTCGATCCGCAACTCGCCGACCTCATCGCGCAGATGATGCACAAGCGGCCTGAGGAGCGGATCGGCTCGGTTGCCGAAGTGGTCGACCGGTTGCGGCGCTGGACTTCGACCGCCGATGAGAATAGTTGGCGGCAGATCGGCCAGTACGCGGCCGACCCTGGCGAGAAGTCGTTCATCGCCGGCAACCTGGCGGATACCGTCGCCGTGGAGGCGGGAGAAATCGATACCGGCGAGCAGACGCCGAGCCGTTCGGCGCCAGCGATGCCGCTGGCAGGATTGCCGGTGTCGATGAGCGATTCGATGAGCTACTTCATCAGGCCGAAGGCCAACGAAGCGGCTGCCGCGAAACTGTGGGAGCAAGCCGGGATAAGCTTCGGCTTGTTTATGCTGCTCGGGACGGCGATTTTGGTGGCGATCGTCGCGGCGGGGCTGACGATCTTCACTTAGCCCCGGGCTCTGCCCGGGGGTGGGGCTCCATACCGGTAGGCATTGTCGCGCGGAGCGGAGAAGCTTATTCAACAGCAAGTCGCCGGAAGCGCGGAGCAAATCAACCCCTGAGGTCCCCTCCCCTTGAGGGGGAGGGTTAGGGAGGGGTGACGGCAGCGGGTACCAGGGTTCCACCCCCTCCCCAGCCCTCCCCTCAAGGGGGAGGGAGCCAGAACTTTCAAAAAATGGCCCCAGCCTGCACTTGAATGAGCTCCAAAGCCCGGAGCTACACGGATGTAAGAGGAGTTCTCCGTTAGCTCGTCGGCGGTTCGGCGGCTGGCGCGTCGGACGGCTCTTCCGCAGCGGGAGCCGTGGCGGCCGCATTCACTTCGTTTTGCAAGTCGGTGATGGCGCGCGTACTGAGGAACTTCGACAGCATGTCGCGCGTCGCGCTGAACATCGAGTCGATGCGTCGCTGCACCGAAGGGTCGGTCGATTTTGGAATGCGACGCGAGGCGTTGTCGATCGTGCGACTAAAGACCGAGGGCGACGGCAGCGCGTCGAGCTGCGACATCAATTCCTTCGCGTCGTCGACGCGGCCATTCTTGAGCAGCGATTTGACTCGGCCCATCATGATGGCGCGCCGCGCGACGAGGTCGATCAATTCCTCACGCACTACTTGCGATTCAGCTTGAGCCTGCAGCCGCGCGACGTTGTCGGCAATCGGCGTTTCTTGCTTAGCGCCGCCGCTGACGACCGGCACTTTCGCAAGCACCTGGCCGTCGCTGCGCAGCAGCACCATCGAAATGTTTTCCGCGCCGGGCGGGACGACGGCGACGCCGTCGCGATCGGTGACGCCGATTGGCGTGTTTTCGTCGTTCGGGCCGGCCAGGAACACTTCATAACCGGCGAGGCCTTGCGTTTTGTCCGTACGCGAATGGAACCGAACCGGAGTCGGTCCGGGCGTGTTTCGCACGCCGATGGCGACCTGCTGCACCATGCCGCGCTTGGCGCTGCCGAACGGGAGGCGCGAGCCGCTAAAGATTTTTGCGGTGGGGGCGGCAAGATCGTCGATGGCGAGATAAGTCCACGCGACTGGTGCGATGCCGTTTTCCATCAGCTTCCCGGCGCGGTCGGTCCGCCGGAGCAGCGGCAAATACGCATCGCCGTGCGCGACGAACGCCTCTTCGCCGGAAGGGCGCGGCAACTTGCTGCCTTTGAAGCGTAGTTGCACTTGCTCCTGGTTGCCCTCGATCGGCTCGATCATGGCGAGGGGCGAGAACGTTTCGCGCAGCAGCGCGAAGCAAGCTTCGTCGAGGAACGATTGCTGTTGGATGAAGCGCGTCCGCACGGAACTCCAGCGGCGCAAGAAAAGATCGAATTCCCGGCAGGAGAGTTCGTACCCCGCGGGCGTCGTCTTAACGCCAAGCCATAAGAGTTTGTCGACTGCCAGTTGCTCGGGCGTTAGTTCCGCCCAGGGGACTTCGTTGAGCGCGAAGCATTGCCGCCGCTCCGCCGGCGTCGCGGCGGAGTTCGCCGTAAACTTCCAGAGAGGGCGGAGGGTGGCTTCGACGCGATCGCGAACGGCTTGAACGAGTTGCGCTTCGAGACCGGGCTGCGGACGCGCGGCATCGTCGCAAGCAATCACGGCGGTCACGGCGTAGGGGGTGTACTCCCACGGCTGTTGGTCCGCAGCATTTGCGGAGCCCGCCATGCTGCCGAGCGTCGCCAAGATCGCGCACAGTAGTCCCCGCACCGGCTTGGCCAGCGGCGTGGAGCGAGTTCGCGTCTGTCTTGCTTGCAACTGCACGGCGGATCCTACTCGAACGCCTTCCGCCACTGCGGAAGGTTTTGATAAAGCGTGACCGGCGCGTCGCCGACCTGCGTGAGCGCTTTGCGATGGGCGAAGAAATTGACCGTCTGCCACAACGGGATCAGCGGCAAGTCGTAGTGCGAGATGCGATGAATCTCGCGCAGCTGGTCGCGGGCCTGGCTCCAGTTTTCGGCGTGGTCGAGTTGATCGAGCGCGGCCGACATCATGGCGGTGGCGCGACCGGCAACGCCGTTGGAGCTCAGCAAGCGACGCGCGTCGTACACCGGTTCCCATACGGCCAGCTCGACGTAAAGCAGATCGTACTGTAGATCTTGCGGCGGCGCGGCGCCGGCAAAGGTTTTCAGCGTGACGGGGATCCCGATCAAGTCGAGTTGCATCTTGATCGATTGGCACGCCAGTTTGGCGACGGGATCGGTTCCGTGAGCAAGCACGAGCGGCGTCGGCGGCGCTGGCTTTTCCTCAGCGGGCGCTGCGGCGGCTTCGGGCGACGTTGCAGGGGGCGAGGGTTCTTTCGCGGCGTCGGGCTTCTTTCCTTCAGCCGCCGCGACCTTGGCCTTCGCCGCCTCTTCGGCCTTCTTTTTGTCGGCAGCACGTTTGGTGAGCGTCGTCCGGGCCACGGCTGCCAGCAGAGCAGCGAGCCGCGGCTCGTACGGTCGCGGTAGCAGCTCTTGGTTGTAGGCGTACCCTCCCGGATCGTTCAGCGCGACGCCGGCTGGGAATGGTCCGCTCAAGGTGCGGAAACCGGGCTGCTGTTCGCCGCCAAGGATGATGTCGCGAACAATGCCGTTCGCATCGATACCGTAGTTCAACGCCCGGCGGAACTCGCGCAGTTCCAGCAGAGGATTGGCCGGATTCGGAATCAGGACATGCACCGTCGGCAAGCGGTAGGGGACGACGACAACGTCTCGCGAGTTCCGCACCTGATTCAGCTGCCACGGCGGTACCCGATCGATCGCGTCGACGTCGCCGCGGAACAGGGCGTCGAGCGCGGCCTGGTCGTCTTCAAACACGGTTTCCACCACCAGCCGCGGCTGACCAGCAGCGTTGGCAGGCGTGCCGGTTCGCTGATAGGGCCACTCGATTCCATTGCGCTTCGCCGGCAGCGGCTCGAACCAGAGTCCGGGCGTCTCGGCGGCGGAGCCCAGCCAGCGCAACGGGAGTTGCAAGAACGACTCTGGCCGGACATGCGGGCGGCGCCACGCCAATTCCACGTCCCGTCCGTTCACGAGATTTATGCGATCGACTAGCGCGGCAAAATCTGATTGCTGGCGCGAGTTGCCCGCTTCGGCCATTTCGGCCATGCGGAGGGCGAGTTGGCCTGGGGTAAGGCCGTGATCGAGGGCTGCCGGAGTGAGCGTGATCGCGGTGCGCAGACCGTCGTCGCTTGCTTTCACTTCTGCCCAAGGCGATGCGTACACGCCGCCTTCGGCTCCGAAGTCAACCATCTCGACGAGCCGCGGATTGACCATGCCGCTGACTCTCGCGACAGCCCAGGCGGGGGTTTGCGACATCACGCCGCCCGTCGCCGCTTGCGTCACGCCGACGCGAATTTCGGGGGCCGTTTCTTGGATTTGCTTCCACAATTCGGCGCCGCCGGGGATCTCGGGCATGATCGACCGCGCGAAGTTAACGGCGTCTCGCGCTTCCGAGTAGTCTTTCCGATCGAACGCGCTACGAGCCCGCGTCAACTGGGCGTTCGCGTCGCTGACAAACTTTGCTTGCCAACGGGCGATGTTCGCCAATTGCAGCTGCGGGAAGCTGGCGCCGAGCGCATCGACCAGCAGTCGTGCAGCGGCGTAGTTGTGATTTTGCAGTTTCTGATTGACGAGGTCGTCGCTCACGGCTTGGACGGCGTTGACCAAGCGCGGATACTCCGCATTCCGCTCGTAGAGCGCCACGAGCGCAGGCCAGGCGTCTTCGTACCGTTTCTCGGCGTAGGCCGTCGACGCTTCCCGCCACAGGTGCGCCTGGAGGGCCTGCTCGAGCCCAGGCAGTTGCGGGTAGTTTGCCGCTAAGAACGCTAGGTAGTTGAACGCTTCGCCGAACTTGCCCGCGGCGGTGAGGCGGTCGGCCTCAGCCAACAGCATCTCTTCGAAGAGTTCGACCTTGGCAATGGAGGACCACTGCACCGTGTAGGGAATCGACGGGTGGCTGAGGCGGCGGAGCTCGAGCGAACCGCTCGTCGGGAACGGCGACGGGACTTTTCGATCGGGGAGTTCGAGCAGGACCGTTTCGATCTCGAGACCCTGATTCGCGGCGTCGAGCGTGATCTTGTCGAACGGCGGTCGCTCGATGAGCGGCACGGGGATTTCGACCGACTCTTCGGCAGCGGCTATTGCGGGCGCCGGCTTTTCCGCAGCCGCAGGCGTCTCGCCGGCCGCTTCCTGGCCGTAACCGATGCGGCCGGCGACCAGCAGCGCGCATGCGAGCGTCAATCGCGTTGCGAGAACGCGAGCAACGGAATCAATGCGAGCGAGCAGGCGTGGCATAGCGGCTGTCGGAGACAAAAGCGAATTCTACGGGGTGAAAGTTACGGCTGTATTTCGACGACCAGCAGCGTGCCGTCCGCAGCGGTGACGAGCAAGCGCTTTCCGTACGGCACGGGGCCGGCGGTGAGCGTTTGGCCAACGTCGACGTAGCTGGCTTCCGCGCCGTCGGCGAGTGAAATTTTCGAGACGCCGCCTCCGCCATACAGCAGATAGGCTTGGCCGTTATCGATCAGCGGCTTTCCGGTCAGCGCGCCGTGCGCGAGCTTCTGGCGCCAAACGACGGCGCCGTCGACGCTCACGAGCAACAACTCGTTCGCGTCCGTCGCGACCACGACGCCCTTGGCGACGGCGAACGGCCCCCAAGTCACCCGGCCCCCGAGGTCGGTTGCCTCGCCAGGCGCGAGATCTGGAACGGTGAAGCGCGCGAGTCGCCCGGCTTCGTTACCAACGAAGGCGGTCGAGCCGACGGCGGCGAACGGGGAGTTCAACGGCGACGGGCCGACGTCGACGCTGGCGGCCGCTTCCAGGTGGTTCTCCGGTTCGGCGACGCGCCGCAGCAAGTAAACTTTCGAAACGCCGTCGCTGACGATCAATTCACTTGAAGACGAATCGCCGATAGCGGCCGGGGCAAGCCAGCGGAATTTTTGCCCAGGCGTCAACTCGGCTTGAAACGGCGCCCCCAACGGCGCGGAGTCGTCGGCGTTGTAAAGACAGATCTGCCCAACTTCGCTGGGTGCGGCGAAGCTGTCGCCCCAAGCAGCGAGTTTGCCGCTCAGCGGTCCGGGCAGCGTTGCCGAACGGAGTTGCTGGCGGGGATCCTGCAGCTTGAAATGGATAATTTGGTCGGCTCCGTCGCCGGCGAGCGCGAGTCTTCCGCTTCCCAAATCGAGCGCGTCGTTGAACACAGGCGGACGCAGCGTCGTCGTTTCGAGATGGAGCGCCTCGTTCTGCACGCGACTAACGAGTGCTTCTTGATCGAGAACGTACACGGCGCCGGAGGACGATCCTGCCACGACCTGCTGCGTGCTCGCATCGATCACGGGGGCGCCCGCGGCGGGAACGGCGATGGCTGTTTCCCACAGGGTTTTGTTGGCGGCGACGTCCATCGCCGCCACGATCGCCCCCGCTTGCCGCGAGGGGCGGCGGACGTGAACGATGAGATTGCCAAGCGTTTGCAGCGGGTAGTCGAAGACGTCGCCGCGGTAGTCGCGCGCGATGCTGCGAACCGGTAGCTGATTTCCCGTCGGAAGGATGGCGAGTTTTGTCAGCTCGCGTGCGGCCAGCCAGAGGTGCCCGTCATGCAGCACGCTGAATCGCGCTAACTGCTCGCGGTCCTGAGCTTCGCGGGAGGCGAGTGCGGTAAGCGACGATTTGTCGTTCGCAGCGGAGACCTCGAACACGACCGCTTGCCCTTGCGTGGTGACCGTGGCAAAACGGCGGCCGGCCGATTGCAGCGGCGTCGTCACCAAACCCGATAGGCGATACTTGGCGGCGTCGGCGTTCGCCGCTCCCTGATCGTTGAGCGCGATGACCCGCACCTGGCAGGTTTCGGCGCCTGAATTGTCGGCGACGACGACTTTGTTGAGAATGGCGATGGGCGGCGTCGCTGCTCCACCGGCGGCGTGCCCCAGATAATAGACGCCGACGCACGCAAACTTGTCGGCGGACAGCGTGTAGAGATTGGAGTGTTCGCCGAGCACATAGATGCGATCGCCACGTTCGTTGACGGCGGGAGGCTGGCGAATCGGCTGGGGGAACTGAACGAAGCCGAGCATCTCGCCACTAGCTTGGTCGATCACATAAACGCGGCCAGCTTCGCTGGAGACAAGCAGACGCTCTCCTAACGTCACCGGCGTGGCCAACTTTCCTTCAAGGGGCAAGCGCCAAGCGAGTTTGCCCGTCGTCGCCTGGACGGCCACGAGTTCATTTCGTTGCGCATCGGCGGCGGCGACGAGACCGGAGGGAAGCACGACCGGTTGCGACGTGCTACCGAATCCGACAAACCGCCGCCACAGCAGCGAGCCGTCGCGCGAGCTCATCCCGTACAGGCCCCCGTCGATGCGGACGACGAATGGCGTCGCGGCGCCTTCGGCGGCAGGGCCGCGGCGATCCGCCAACGCGACCTCCGCGATGACGTCGCTCTTCGCGGGCGTGACGATGGCTGCTTGGCGCTGTTCGACGAACTTAATGGCGGCCTGCTCGGCGACGCCCACTTTGGCGACCATTTCGACGAGGGCCGGGTCGCCGTCGAGCGATGCGTGCGTCAGTAGCAGCGTATCGCGAATCTTGAGGGCCTCGGCAGGTTTGCCTTCCGCGGTCACGGCTTCCATCTGCTTGAGCGCTTCGGCGAGATCGACTTTGCGCTGCAGGCGGGATTTCGCGAGCGCGAGCGTCTCTTGAATCGCCGCGATTTCGCTCAGCTTTCGCAACTCCTCGGGGATGTACTTCGTGTTGGAAGCCATCGCCAAGACGTTTTCGGCTTGCTTTAAGCGCTCGGCGACCATCGCATCGTCGCCCCCGCGATCTGCTTGGCCAGCGAGCCCCTGCGCGATGCGGGGGAGCAGCGAAGACAAATCTTGCTTCGCTTGCGTCACGCTGTTCGTCTGCTCCTCGTTTGAGATGAACGCCGGCTCGTTCTCGATCGCGGTAATCAACCCGGGAGCGGCTTCGGCGGCGCCGGAAAAGTCTCCCGCTTCCGCCTTCTGCCAGAGTTGCGACAGGTTGACGCGAACTTTGGCCTCGCTGACGTCTTTGTGATGGGCGTACTTGGTGACGAAATCTTGGTAGAGGACGGTCGCTGCCGCATAGTTGCCTTGCTTGAAGGCGTCTTCCGCCTCGACGAGCGCCTTGTCGGCGGTTTCGCGGAAGAGCAACCACCACAGCACGATGCTGCCGACCGCCATGACGGCGAGCGCCCCGCCGCCGATGAGCAGCAGCGGCGAATCCCATTGGCTGGCGGAACCGTCCTTGGCTTTGGTTTTCGTTTTCTTCGGAGTCGACTTCTTGGCCTTCGGCTTCCGGCCCGACCCGCTGCGGAGCATGCTGCCGGCGGCGCGACGCGACGGTTTGGCTTCGGATTCGCCGTCCGTTTCGTCCGCGGTCAATTGGTCGCCGTCGTCATCCAGCGCCGGCATTAACGGCACGGGTTCGTCGGCGTCGAACAGATCTCCTGAAAACGCCGCCGGCGGAACGAGCGGTTCCGGCTCGGCCTCAGGCGTCGGTCGCTCGGACTGCGGCGTTAGCCGCTCGGCGGATTTGGCGATGATCTCGTCTGGCAGCGGCGAGAGCCCCAGAATGCTCGATTCCGCCTTGTCGCTGACCGTGAGCGTGGTTTCGAGCAGTTCCTTCGCCTGATCGCGCGTCACCAACTCCTTCTTCACCAGGTATTTGAGAATCGACTTCGGCGTAATGCGCGAGTCGCCCTGCTCTGATTTGGCGCGCAGTTGCCGAGTGACGCTCGCGGCGACTAGCGCCCGCTGTTCGAGCAACGTGATGAAGTCTTCAGTGGAAATCACGGCGGCAATCCGGACCTGACGTTATGCGGTAAAACGGCGACTCAGGAGAATTAAAAGTACTTCTGGTCGACGACGACGAAGCGATAACCACTGCTGTCTTGCACGACAGTGAACACCGTTTCGCGAATCTTGTTGGCATCATGCGACTTATGGTTCGACTTCTCCATGTGCGCTTTCTCAAGCGTGTAGAGGAGTTGGTCGATTTCATTGGGGTAGAACAACAGGGCAATGGGGCCGCGCTGCAGCGTGCCGGCCTTGCGAGCCAGATCTTTCGTCAGCGCCGGCATCGGGCCGTCGGCGGGAAGCGTTTGCCCCCAGCTGTTGTATACCGCAGGCTCAGCCGTTTCGACTTGCGGCGTCCCGTTCGTGAAGCCGTACGCGACGTGCACTTTGTTGTCGCGCCCTAACACGCCGATACGAATTTTGTATTGATCGAGCCATTTGGCGAAGTCGGCGGGCGATTTCGGCTCGAAGCGAATCTTCCAACGCTGCCAGCGCGGCACGCGTTCGATGACGCCGTCGCCGCCGGGGCCTGGCTGCCGGCCGTCGCCGACGCCGCTTCCTTTGCTGGCCTGGTCGGCTGTGCCTTGGAGCGACTGATCGGTCACGGAGGCGTCGCTGATGATCGAGTCGCTCAGCAGGTCGGTCGTCATTTCAACGGCCGCTAACGTATCCTCCAGGTTTGGCTCCACTAGTTCCGAGCCGTCCTCTACGCCTGGCGGGTCGGGGTCGGTGCCGAAGCCGCCGTTGGCGGTGGGGCTAGTCGCTTCCATGGGGACGAACGCGATTTCGACCACTTCTTCGCGGTTGAACTTGTCAGCGAAGAAAATCATCGCCAAGCCGCCGAAACTCGTGCCGAAGATTACCAGGAGCGTGATCACCAGCGTCGCCGCCTGCTCGTACGAGCTGACCTTCAGCGCAGCCTTTTCGGCTTTTTCGCTGGCTTTGGCCGGCTGTTCAGGAGCGGGTGGCGGGGCGATAGCCATAAGTGTTGCGGGAAGCTGGTGAACTAGGCGTTGCGAGAGGCTGGAGGGCCTGCGAAGTGAATTGTTGCGTTCATAACGGACAGCGACGGGGGCGGCGTCTCTATTCTACGGCATCGGTGACCGCCAGCCGCATATCTTCCATCCCGACGTCGGCGCCCGAATCGAGTACCATCACCGCCGTGCCGTGGCTGGCCTTCGGATTGCAGGTAATCATCATCCCCGTCGGCTGGAAATCGCGGTTGCGGAGGTCGCGCAATTTGACGCGGAGGCTCTGCGAGCCGAAAACTTGCTCATCTTCGACCCAAACGGTGTCGTCGGCCTCGATCGTGACGGCGACGAAGCTTGGGTCGTTCGCCATGTCGGGCGCCGCCTGAGACACCGGCGCCGAGGTCTTCTTCTGAGGCTGCGGGAGCCCGATGACCGACTCGACGGCACTGAGCGAGGTGACCATGAAGAAGATCAACAGGAAGAAGACAATGTCGACCATCGCCGTCATGTCGATCAAATCTTCTTCGTGCTCACCGCCCGACGAATTGAGCAGGCCGTGAGGCGAACTGGCGTGCGAATCGCTGGCCGGTTTGCGGCGTGCGGCTTGCTCAGCGGTGGGAACTTTGATTTTCGCGCGGCACTTCGGGCAGGTCCGTTCGCTGCCAACCAGCGACTCCGGCGCCGAGAGCTTTTTTCCGCAGATAGGGCAGGCGAAGGAAATCGTCATGGCTCGTCGATCTCCGTGACGCCCGCGTGGAGCTTCATGCCTTCGATAGCCGCCGCCAGCGAGATACGGTTGACCTGTCCTTCCTGAACCTTCGCTTCCGCCTTGATCAGGACGTTCGACTTGCCCTCTTCCAGCGCTTTTTCGACGTACTCGCGCACCCGCAGCTCTTGCTGTTCCGGATCCGTGATTTCTTCGCCTTCCTTGCCGTTGCCGAGGTAGACGCTCACCGACTCGCCGTCGAGGCTGCCGAGGACGGTGATGCGCACGGCCGTATCGCCGTCGAGGGCGGAGACGTGCCGGGCGGTCGGTTGCGCGATGTCGCCCATCGAGGCGGTGAGAAACGAAACAAGGAAGTAGATGTTCATCATGAACACCAAGTCGATCATGGCCGTGATGTCGAACTCGGCGTCGTCTTCGAGCGAACGGCGCGCGAGCAGCGTATCGCCGCCGGCGTGATCGCCTCCCAAGTTCATTCCTCCGGAATGCATACTCGCTCCCTACGCCTACGACCGGTGCTTCAGGGCGTCAAGAATACGAACCAAGCCGGCGCCGAGCGCATCTTGGAACTTCCGAATGCGGTTGTTAAGACTCGCCATCAGGAAGTTGAACGGAATGGCCGTGAGCAGTCCCATCGCGGTGCAGATGAGCGCGATGCTGATCTCTCCGGCGATTTCCGACGGCTGGATTTTGGCGCCGGTGCCGATGCGCCCGAACGCCGCCATCATGCCGAGCACCGTTCCGAACAACCCTAGCAGCGGACCGCTTTTGATCACCGTCGCGATCCAGCGGGAGCGATACTCCAGGTCGCCGACGATGTCGCGTTGGACGACTTCCGCAACGAGTTGCCGGAGCTGTGTTTCGTTTAAATCGCGATTGGCCACCGCCATATAGGCTAACTGCGGTAGCGCTCGGGAGTCTTCGGCGCACATTTCCTCAACGGCGTCGTATTGTCTCGCCTCAATCAGCGGCAGCAACTCGTCCATCAGCTCCGCTTGATCGTCGTGCGTTTTGAAGCTGAGTTGCTTGATGCGTCGAAAGCCGAGAACGAGGTGGTAAAGCCCCCAGAAGAAGTTCAGCGCGAGGAACCCGTAACACCAATCTTCAAGTACGGAAGCAAAACTATTGGCGACGTTCATTCTCGACTGCCTTCTACGTATCTTAGTAAGTTTAAAATCTCAAGGAACGCGAGCGTCGTGTCTCGCATCCGCCGGCAACTCGCGCCGCCGAACGACTAGGGAAGCGGCGGGGCGTCGGGCCGAACGGTCCGATACCATTCTTTCCAGCGTTCGATGGCGGCACGCCGCTCGGGGTCTTCAAAATTGTCGGACGGGCCGTAACCTTCGAACCGCCGGCTGACCGATTTGAGCCCGTCGCGAGCCTCGCGAACGACCCGCCTGTCGGGATCGGTGAGCGCGAAAATGAGCGTCGGGGCGTATTCCACGTCGCGAAGTTGCGACAGCGCGCGAACCGCCATGATGCGAGCTCCCGCCGGGCCGCTTTTCACGACTTGCTGCAGACGCCGGGCATCGGCGGCGGTGACGTTGTCGACGCTAAGCGCTGCGGGGCTGTCGAGCAACTCGTCGAGGGCGGCGGAATTTGAATCCTCTAACATCCCCATCAGCTGATCGGCTTCGGTCGTCTTGTGCTCGACGATCAGCTTGCCGCCGCGCAGTTTCATCTTTGATAGATCGCGCGGCAGGCCGCGTCCGCCGACGAGCGTGCCTTCGCCGAGGCTGGCCTCGATGCTTTTCTGGGTCGAGCGCAGCAGAAAAAGGACGGAGAATGCGGTCGCACAGGCATTGCCGGATTCGTCGCTCCAGCAGCCTTCTGGCTGTTGCGACTTCTTGAGAATTTCAACGCCTTGGTTGTACCACTCAGGTTCTTCGGTAGCCGTGCCGTCAAGGTACTCTTGGAAACTGCGGAAACGCTCGATCGAGTATAAGTAGTAGCTTTTGTATTCGTGGACTTCGAACGTGAAGTTCTTGTCAAACCATGCCGAGCCGGCCGCGACGCACTCGGTGACGCGCTGCGGCTCAATGCTTCCGCGCGGGAGCGTCGGTGCGCGGGCGGTCTTCGACGTCTCAACGCGTTTCAGAGCATCCGGCAACTCATCGCCGGCGGCGGTCAGATTCGCTTCCTGAGGAGGCTTGAGAATGCCGACGAGGTTTCCCAGGATGAGCGTACCGCTCATCCCGGCTGCCGCCATCGAAACGCCCGGCTTGTCGGGTTGCTCAACCAGCGTGAAGTTGCCGGGATCGATCCCCTGATACCCCCACACGCCGGACGGATCGCGCGTCCGCATAATCCAGTTCAAGCAGCGTTGCACGGAATCTGCATCAGGACTGATGCCGTGATTCAAGAGTTCCCAGTAAGCCAATGCGGCGTATTGGGTTTGCGACGTATCGCCGGTCGGCACGCCCTTGTAGCTGAAACCGCCGTGTTCCTTCTGGTGATCTTTAAGCTGCTTAAGGTATTCGTTGATTAAGTCGCGATGTTTAACCGCATCGAGTTCCGTCAAGAAGATGATGGCGATGCACTTGCCGTAGATGTAGTTACGTTGCTGCTCTTCGGTGACTGAGCGCCGGCACCACTCGACGGCTTCCTCAATTTTCGGATGATCCGCGGGCATGCCGCGTTTGAGAAATGCCAGGGCAATCAGGCATTGTCCGCCAACTTCGGGATGCGAATTCGCCTCGAGGTACTTCAGCCCTTTGTCGATCAACGCGACAACTTCCGGGCTTTCCGGCGTGTAGGCGTGAGCGCCGCGCGGTACGGCTAAAGCGAAGCTGAATAGTGCCGCATACAAAACCGCCATCATGGCGGGAGGCGCGACCGCAACCGGAAAAATGCGCACGCGCTCCCTGACCGCGGACCTGCCGCAGCGGCGCGCATCGATAGCAACAGCGGCCATCATCGCGTGGCGTGCCTCAAACTAGCTTCTGTGTTCCGTTACTCGGGACGCTGGCGACTCGGTGCTAACCCGTTGCCGCTCCTCAGAGTGAGTCGTCCTCAAGTCGTCGCCCGCCATGCCTCAACGGCTGGCGACGATGCCTGCATCCATGCCCGGAAGCATGTCTCGCAAGCTATTTATCGTAGCTGCCATTTTCGCGTGATGTCAAGCAGCTGGGCCGCCCAAGTGGACCGTTCGCACGGGTTATGCCATGCGTTGGAGACTCATTGGCCAGCGGCCGCTTAATAGCCGAAAAGTCTTCTCTACGATCGCGTCTCGCCTCATTGACAGCGTGCGTTTCGCTCTTTAGGATGCGCCGTTTCGCTGGTGCTTGCGCCACGGGGACAGGTAGCTCAGTTGGTAGAGCAATGGACTGAAAATCCATGTGTCGCCGGTTCGATCCCGGCTCTGTCCACTTTCTAACTTCTCTACTTAGCTCGACTTACGGCCAGCAATCCTGGCCTGCTAAGTTCTCAGACTGGCCACTGTTGCTAGAAGTGTTGCTGATCGTCGCCCACACGGTATCAGCAACGTCGTCTGCCTCTAAGTTGACGTAGTACTGCATCGTCGTCTGGACAGAAGCGTGCCTCATTAGCTTCTGCAGAATCGCTGGCATGACACGGCGCGCCCACCGGTAACCAAACGCTCGGCGTAGATCGTGGGCCGAGGCGAACTTCGTGGGGTTGCCGGTGCGTGCATCGGCATCGACCACGATCTCCGCCGCTTGCCCGATTTTGGCAATAATCTCGCCAACGCGATGGGGCTGCGGCGTTGGTGCATCCTCGCGGCGGGCTTGCGGCTCGAACACACGTGCCTTCTGAAGCTCGGAGGGCACGCTCTTCAGCAGTTCCGCGAACTCAGGAGCCATCGGCAGACGTCGATCGCGACGTCCCTTCTCAAGTTCGCCGCGAATCATAAACATGGGCCATTTGCCATCCATATCGATGACATGCCCACGGTAACCCGCCCAGAAAAGCTCGCACGCTTCCTGCAATCTCAATCCAGACCACCACAGTCCTTTCAGTAGAAACTGCCACGATTCCGCAGCAGCGTCACCGACCACTGAAGGTGTGGCGGCGAGCATCTTCTGGAACTCGGCGTCAGTCACCGCCCTGCCCCGCATCAGCTTAAATCCCTTGCCTCGCTTGATGCGGGGTAGCTTTGGCGCGTGGCTGATCACTCCCCACTCCACGGCTGCGTTCAACGCAGCTCGCATGTGAGCCAGATAACTGACAGCCGTATTGACGCTACTCGTTCGGAGCAGCTCGTCTTTGTAATAGGCCAATCGAAGATCTGAGAGATCGCCGAGTTGACGCGGACGGCAGATCGCTTCGATTGAATTGAACACACTAATGACCTTTTGAAGCGTCTTCGGAGCCTGCTCTTGCGAGACCTGTCGCTCGTATCGCTCGCGGAATGCCTCCCATGACATGTTGTTAGAAGTAGCATGAATGCCTTCTTGAAGTTCGGCCTCCCATCGGGCTGCTTCACGTTCGGCTTCACGACGATTCGCCGTTTTTGCTGAACGCGAGACTCTCTTCCCACTGCGGGGGTCGATATACACCAGAAGATAGTTTTTGCGGTCGCTGTATTTCACAGCGCGCACGATCGGATTTAGGTTCATGGTTGCCTACAGGAAAGCAGCGTTCCCCCCAGACGGGCGACGCTTGTGAAAGATGGAGCCAAGCTGACTACTGGCTTGACTTGCTCGATTCCGAAGAGAGGAACCGGATAATCTCTTGCCCGGAGATGTAACGGCGCTTGCCGCTCTCCATGACGTTTAGTCCGCGCCTAGTCGCCGCGCGGTAGGCGGAATCCGTCCACCCGAGACGGCGCTTCGCCTCATCGACGCTGTAGAGTTCGTGAATCGAAATGACTCCGCCTACGAAAAAGGTCGGGCGTGTTCCGTCGCCCTGAGAACTTGATTTTGCTGGCATTGAGGCCTCCTGAGTCAGCATGTGTGCCAACTAAGAGGGGAATACCGGACGAAGCTTTAACTCCGCCGTTTCAAGCGGAATTACCTTGAGTTCTCGTAGGATTGGCAATGAACGATGCCACTGCAGGTCGTGCTAGCTTTACCGAGACTCACCGAACTTGCAGGTCAAATGGCAGTTTTTACAGCGGAAAGACATCGACTGCGCCTGACAGGAAAGGCAGAGCCATTCTGACGAATCGCATTCGCAATCCAACGTTCCATCAGCGACCAGCATCTCGATCAGACGCTCAACATCAATGTCGCTGCGGGGCGATGTTCCAGTCGAAGCTGCTGATTCCGCTCCGCCTCGTCGAAGTGCTCTCGAAGGACTTCGCTCTCGGTCGACCCGACGTCTCTCTTCCACCATGCGAGAGTAGAACCAGAGCATCGTATGGAATTCAGTAACGGCGCTCTCATCGCGAACTCGAAGCGACTCGATGGTGCCCTCGAAGAATTCCAGCTTCTCACGCAAAAAAATCAGTGGCAAATTGTCAAAGTAAGCCATTGGGTAGTAGAGCGTACGGAACAGGACGCGATCGAAAGGTACTCCTGCCTCATCGAGGCCGCGTTCGACATCAGTCATTAAGGCTTGTACCAATGGCGATAGGTACTTCATGGCGCAGATGCCCTGCTCGTCGAGGTAGCGGTGCACCAGCGCAATCGCATCACCTTCACTAGCCTTCAATGGCCTTGATAGCTGCTTGGCTAACGTGTTGCCACTACCCAAGAGCCATTTATCGAACGTTGCGATATCTCGCTTTGATTTAGCCGCAATGACAAGTGCCTTAATAAGCCTCTCTTCAATGAGTGATCGGGACACATCGTCCAGATCAGGGCTGTTTTGCCGAGCTAACAATGCGTCACGAACTAGCTCCGCCCCCGCGCTCGTATCACTAGCCACCCATGGGTGTCTCCTCGCTGCCGCAGACATTCCGTAGTGCAGCTTCTGTGCGTACTTTTTGCTAGACACACCGAGTTGCATCGCACGCGCAGCTCCCGGCCCCAAGAGCTCCCTGTTAAGCTTTGAGTCGTGCCGCGATGAGGCTGAGTCTCCCTCATTCCAGGGAAGAATCACTTCGCCTCGCCCGTTTAGATAGTCTTTTCGCGTGTTGAATCGCCGCGAAGAGTAGGACTTGGTCCGATGAAACCGACGAAAAAGAAACCACATAATTGAATACGAATCGTTCGCATAGTCGCTCCAGGCCTCTGGGTTCTCTCGAGCGAATATTTCCCGCCCGTAATGCCAGACCATGTGGAAGAAAAGATGGAGCGGCTCGCGTTTCGCCGCCGCGTCGTCGAGCGGCACTATCGCTGCTAAGGCGCCCTCCCTCTCGATCAACAAAAACTTCGGCTCGACATGTTCCGGAAAACCACATCGCAACTCGTCCTCCGGATACCAACGGAACTTCTTTACACTGCGGGTATTCGGGACGAACTTGATTGCTGGCAACTCACCATCGTCACTTGGGAAATGTATCGTCCCCCAACGTGGTGTCGTGGAGTCTGTCACAATTGCCTCACTCATTGGCTGATGCGTTTAATTTTTTAAACATCATGCGCTGGTATTATCGCGATGCGATCCACACCTCATCGGTGACGGAGAATCCCATTAACAAGCGTGGACGCCCCCTGCATACCAACCTACGCGAATTGGACTCCGAATAGATCTAATCCGACTGCGTTGCTGGGGAAATACTAGCGAACGCGTAGAGTCGAGAAGTGTAGGTGCGACTCTTTCAGCTAGCAATTGTGGGTGCGGTCACGCTGATGGCCGACCACTAAATTCCCCGCATATGTTTGTGACACGTTTATGAGGCGGATTTAGCTGGCAAACTTCCGCAGATGGGGCGGACTACACGGAACTGCGAGGGCCGCAATGTAGTGGTCAACCAAGCGGGGTTTTGCCGAGCCCGACCGCAGCGGAAATTCCGTACTTTCGGCGCGACAGGTCAAAAAGTTACGCACGTCGCAATCGTCGGTCCAGTTCCGCCACTGCATCGAGAAACGGCGTCCCAATCGCCTTACAGATCTCTCGGAGCTCCAAAACGTCGATTCGCCGTTCTCCGAGTTCGAGTTTACTGACGAACGACTGGTGGCGTTTCAGCTTTTTTGCCATGTCAATTTGGCGTAATCCCGCCTTACTTCGGAGTTCGCGCAGCAGAGAAACGAGAATTTTGTGCTCTCGGCTGTGAATCTGCTTTTCCATGTCGCGGGCCTGAATGTGGCCGCGACGATATATCCCGCTTGAGAATATCCCAAATATGGATATCGTGGAGCTGGCTGAGGCTTTTCATCTCGTCGGGGACTCTACGATGTTTGGAATTCTGAAACCCGCCTATCGCGAGCTTCATGGTCGCGACCGTGTTGCATATTCGTCCATTTACTGCAACCTTTGCGGAGCGCTAGCGGCCGAATACGGACTCCCTTCGCGCCTACTGGTGGTCCATGACATCGCTACGTTGGCTTGGCTTCTCACAACGGGAGAAACCAGAGAGATGCCGTTCAATCGAGGCAATTGCCTGCGAGGCGGAGCGGGGCGCGTTAGACAGGGTGGTCTCCCCCCTCTCCTTAAGTACCTCGCAGCAATTTCAGCCTTTACACTTGGAGTGAAATTGCAGGACGATGAGCGAGACCAACGCAACTGGCGCAATGCAATCGTTAACGCTACGTATCAGAGAACTTTCAATCGATCGTCTCAGAAACTTCAGCAAGTCGGTGCAGACACCAATCGGCTGCGATCGGCTTTGGAAGAGCAATGCGTTTTAGAAGCACGCTCCGAATCAGAGCTCGAATGCGCAGCAGCGCCGACTGCTCAGGCTTATGCTGCCGTTGTGCATGAAATTCATAGGCTCGGTGCGCCACGTGCGGATTTCTCATTCGAGCAGCGAGAAGCATTGGGGGCCGCGCTCGGAGCTACGATATACGCGATCGATGCTTTCAGAGACTATGAGAAAGATCTGGAAGGCAGCTACAACCCACTGTGTGTACAAGCTGCCAAGGCTGCCTCAATGCCGCAGACTGTTCGAGGAGATGCATTGAGGTTCATCGAGAACTGCCTTGCTTCCGCCAGTGGCGTCATCCGAACGCTTGATAACGCTACACACCTGCGCTGGAATGCCATTGCAGCTCATCTATTGGGCTACTTACGGCCACTTCCAGAATTCATAACGCTCAGTACAAGGTGTTACGTTCCGTGTGAGCATGGCGTGGTTGCGTTCGACGACAAGGAGTGCACTCCGGCGGTTTACGGCTGCCTGTGCTGCTGTTGCTTGGGCTTAAACTACTGTTGCACTTAACCTCTGATTGAAGTACCAGCGACTGGTTATAATGGCGATGGATCGTCTTGAACTTTAAAGGCGAACATAATGCCCCGCCCTCGCTTCACAATGCGAGTTGCACTGGCCGCCACGGCAATCGTGGCGGTGATCGCGTGGCAATGGAGCATCGTGTACCAACGCAGAGCGTTCCTTAGCGACGCCCGCGGCCTCACGCTCTCGGAAATCTATTGGATGAATTCGAATTGGGCTGACGGCCATCACAAGCCTCAATTCGCGCCTGGCTACTTTCGGTTGTTGCTCGGCGACGACAGCTACGGAGTCGTACTCCTGCAGCGAAATTGCTCTGACGGACTTGTGGCGAAAGGACAGGCGTTATTTCCAGAGGCACTTGTCGAGCAAGAGCCCCACAGGTGGTGATCTTCGCCCGCTCATCCCTGCGGGCGCCGAAGGCGGCGGGAAAACGAGATTACCCTTCATCCGGGAATAACTTGAGGCGCGGATGACACCAGCCCGTAATCCTGTCCATCACGTCAAGGATGGCGTCGTACTTTCGCTCATCAGCATCCGAATGATGCTGCTCTCTCGACTCGTCGCACGCCCGAAATAAATCGTCCTGCGACATTCCGGCATCTTCAAGGTCGCAAGCAAACGCGAGCGCAGCCTTAAACGCATCCGGCCTAACCAGTTCGATCTCCAATCTGGCCGCTGCTTCGTCAAATCGCATGTTGCACTCTCTTCGTAGACCGGTGTAGCAAAGACAACTAGCGACTGAATCACCCCCGCCACTCTACCGTCCCGCTTCCCGGCCGCAAACTTATCGCCATCCCAATTTAGCTATTTGTCATCCTCAATTGTCACCTGCCTTGGTTGAAGGGCTTGCAGAAATTGGCGGGCGCGTTGAAGTTCGGCCGAGTCTGCGTCGCTCGCCAACTCAAAAACGACTTCATACCGCGAAAACGCTCCTTTCGCGCCGGATGGTAATTCGAACTTGTAGCGAGGACCGTTCCGCAAGTATTCATGCCACGACGATTTATCTATTTACAGATTACTATATACCGCCACTGACTCATCCTTCTGGAGTGACAGGTCGCGTTCACTTACCATGCGCGAACGTGGTCCGCGCACTCCTTCAGCTGCTGGTCGAATATCTGCTGACGGTAGACGCTGGCCATATCGTTGCGGGCGTGGCCCATGATATGGTCGATTGCTGCCTGCGACACGCTCGCAGTCGTCGCGATGGTCTCGAAGGTTCGCCGGAGTGAGTAGAACCCGTGTTTCGTCACCTCGCAGGTGTCGCAGAGCGCGGCGAACTTCCCAAAGTGAGCGCGAATCACGTCGCACGTCGTCTCGTACTCGCGAAACGTGACCCGGGTGATGTCACCCGTCGCTAAGTGGGCTCGCTTGTGATCCAGGAACGACTCGATCAACTCGCCCACGGACTCGGCGATCGTTGGTGGCTCCAGGCCGCCGTGGAGATAGTCGCGTTTCTCCAGGTACGATTCGAGTGCGCCTTGAGGATCGCTCCACGGTCCAAAGTAGTGGACCTTACCCAGAATCTTCTTCGCCCACACGCCGCCGGCGTGCGCGTAGAGGGGGTAGGACGCATACGGTTTTGAGGGTTTTCCAGCCATGCTCAAGCCTACTTCACGCTGTGAGGCGTAGAACCGGGCGTAGATTGCTGACCCCAAAGTCAGCGGCCACGGTCCAAAGTAAGCTCGAAAAACCCTAGAAAAGACGGGAAGTACCGGAGGTCGGACTTGAACCGACACGCCCTTGCGGGCACTGGATTTTGAGTCGGATACAGCGCGACGTCATCTATATCGTGATCGCAGTGCGAATGTGTTGCAAAGCCTTACAGAAAAAGGGGATTGGTCAAACTAACATCGCAGTTGGCGTTCACCAACATTGCGTTAGCACTGCCAACATAATCCCCAGTTTCTCCCCGTTTGGCAACCAAGTTTAACTGGCGGATTTGCACTTTGCGTTTGGCCTCCGGCTAAATTTCGCCACTGAACCAGAGACCGAGGCGTGGCCCCTCAGCGTGCCGCGGACTGCCGGTGTATTGCACTGTAGGGAATCGCGAATCAGTTTGCGTTCTTCGGTCAGTCAATCCATGCACTGGAACCATGAACCTACTGGTTAAGAAGCGGTGACTTCCGTCGCGGGAACGTCCCCTACGAGGAAATTTTCTTCCACGGCTCGCCCTTCGCTTGCTCTCCTTGCTTTTCCTGCCAGCGTGACAATCCGCCAGCTAGACAACCGAACTTATTCCTTGGAGCGGGAATGGGGCGTCGTGGCGTCCGCACAACCAGCTGCGAACCAGAGCAGCCTCTGCTGCCCTAGCCGCGAAGGGAGACGTTCCTTCCATTGTAGTTAAGTCAAACTACCCGAACGGTGTACCGACCCACTGGGCGAGAACTGCTGCGTACGTCGGGGCGACCTAAGCGTGCAAGTGGTAACGCTAAACTAAAATGTTCAGAAACGCCGATGGCGGGAGCTTGAGGCGTCCCCAGGGCCGCCGGCGAGGAGCCGTTCGCTGATTCGCGGCTGGTAAATGGCGTCGCGGAGTTGGAAGTTCATCGACAAGCCCGGTACCGCAGGCGAGGTGGCGCCGACGGCTTGGGCGCCGAGGCCGTTGTAAACCGAGCCGCGACTCGTCTCGATCACGTTGCCGGCAACGTCTTGCAGGGCGCCTTTGTACTTGTTGTAGTTCATGCCGGCCCGCTGTGTCGGGATCCACGGCACGTTGGCGGCCTCAAGCTTGGCGAATGACTCCTGAATTCACCGCTGAGCGAACGCGACCCGAGGATTTTGCCCCGTCGTAATCGCAAGCGCGGTCGGCAGATCGATCGGCATCTCAGCTGCTGAGGAGCGTTCTGATTCGTCGACTTCGACGGCGTTTTCCACTGGATCGCCGCTATCGACCGAGGGCACAAGCTCGGCCGGTTGTTTCAGGGCTGTGGCTGTTGGCGTTGCGATCAGCGGCAACGCCTCGTGGGGCGGCATCGGAGGTGCTCTTTGCTTTGACTAGCGTCAGTCAACCAGTGTGAAATCCCTGCAAGCATCTCAAGTCGGCGCGATTCTCTCTTCGCGTGATTGCAGCAAACCTCGGCAGGTTAGGCCCTAGTGGTGTAGAGCACCGGCGGAGCACGCAGGTTGCAGGAATTCGGATCGCGTTTGGTCAGCGCTGGCGAAGCTAACTTCGGATCGACCTGACTACCCGCAATCGCATTAAAAAAGCCGCGGCAACTAGCGGCTTCGCCTCCGGTAACAGGCTCTTAAAACAACAGAACAAGCTTCCAGGAATTTCCTACAAATATTTCAATATTCTGCGGCGGTAGTCGGGGAGCATTCGTGACCATAGTACTTATGGGCGTCGCTTTCGGACGCCACTCCTTTGATAACGGCTAAGAACGCAGGTTATGTCAGGCATTGGAAGCGTCGGTGCAAATTCCAACTTGTTTTCCTACTTAACTGCGAAAGGCGACGAAACGTCGAAATATGAGACGTCGATCGACGAGCTAGCTGCGGCGACGACGGAACGTCAGCAACGCGTCGAAACACAGCTCGTCGAATCGTTGACCGAGGCTGGCGTTTCCGACGAAACCATCGAATCGCTCAAGTTAGCACTGCGTACAGCAATTGATGAAGAACGGGCCGCGGGCAACTTTCCGCCCGATCCCGGGAAGATGAAACAGACGGTTGACGCACTTTTTGAAAAGTATGGTTTGGAAGCAGGTGAGTTTCTTGGGCGAACTGGCGCGAAGCCAGGAAGTGGGGCTGGGCTCTCGGGAAAAGGTCAATCTGCTCAAGCCGCGCCCGATGTCCAGGAGACGCTTTTGGACCTTCTGGGCAAGCAGGCTTCCAGTGGTGCCAGCTCTGAGGATTTGGCGCAGATCTATTTGGATGCATTGACCGGATTGGACAAACAAGCCTAACAGCTTGTGCTGCAGCGAGCCTAATTCTGAGAGATCACGGACGGGAGCCGACAATTACTCCGTGGGCGGTGCTGGCTAGAATCTGACCATGGGAATCCACACGCGCACATCATCTCGAACGATAATAGAGCTTGTTGGAAGCATGGGGCTGGGACCATTACTGCAGCAATACGAAGAGTATTTGTTGCTACTCGCACGCGTGGAGGTCGGGCGTCGATTGCAACGCAAGCTTGACCCATCGGACTTGGTGCAGGAAGTCTTCCTGGACGCTCATCGCCAGTTTCCGAATTTTCGAGGAACGACCGAGTCTGAATTACTTGAGTGGCTGCGGCAAATCCTCGCCGGAATAACCGCAAACGCCATGCGGCATTATCTCGGCGTCCAAGGCCGCGACGCTCGTCGAGAGCTTGAACAGGATATCTCCGGATCGTTTGGAAAAACAGCGAAGCAACTGCACGAACTGGCTGCGGTGTCCGGCGAGACGCCGAGCCAGGATGCCATGCGTCGCGAGCAAGCTGTAGTCGTTGCGGATGCCATTCAGTCCTTGCCGGATGATTACAGGGACGTCTTGATTCTGCGGCATTGGGAGGGGCTTTCGTTTCCTGACGTGGCGATACGACTCTCCAAAACCACGGACAGCGTGGAAAAGCTTTGGATGAGAGCGCTCGTCAAACTTCGCCAGCAGATGAAGAGTGCGCCATGACTATGCCCACCGACGATACCGAAAGAGACACGACGCACGACGAAGAGCGACTTAACGAAGCAGATGATCCTAGATTGATATCTCTCGTTGAGGATTATCGCCGCAGGCTGGAGCTCGGGCAGACTCCGCTAAGGTCTCAGTACATTTCGCAAGTCCCGGAACTAGCTGAAGTTCTCAACGAATGCTTGGACAGCGTTGACTTTATGCACCGCGCATTTGCTGGAACAGCTGAGCTGAGTAGTTCTCATGAGCCAAGCGTCGATGCCTCTGAAATAGTCACCCTTCCGCTCGGGGATTTTAAGATTGTGCGCGAGGTGGGACGCGGCGGAATGGCCGTCGTCTACGAAGCTGTTCAACTCTCACTCGGCAGGCGCGTTGCTCTGAAGGTATTGCCATTTACCGCGACCTTAAATGCGAAGCAATTGCAGCGATTCCTGAACGAAGCTCAGGCGGCCGCTCACTTGCATCACCCCAATATTGTGCCGGTGTTCGCGGTGGGGAGAGATCGGGGTACGAATTTCTACGCTATGCAGCTGATTGACGGTCTTTCCCTGGCGCAGGTAATCGCGCAGTTTCGCCGCGAGAAGGGCCTGTCTGACAGTGACGATCCGTCTTCTGGCGGCACGACGCCTCTTTACGCGCAGGTAGTCGCTACTTCGCAGTGTGAAGCGGCGCCCACAGTGAATCAGTGTTCGGCGCATATCTCAACATTGCGGACGCAACGGCCAACCGACTTCTTTCGCACGGCCGCCGCCTGGGTTCGCCAAGCTGCAGCGGCGTTAGCATACGCGCACGACTTGGGCGTTATCCACCGCGACGTGAAACCCGCAAATCTGCTCCTTGATGAGCGAAATAACCTGTGGGTTACTGATTTCGGGTTGGCACAAGTCCAGGCGACTGGGAATTTAACCCAAACGGGAGATCTCGTCGGCACGTTGCGCTACATGAGCCCCGAACAAGCGATGGGCGACCGCAATCTTCTCGATCTTCGGACAGATGTCTATTCGCTCGGAGCCACGCTGTATGAGCTCATCACGTTGCAGCCAATGCATACAGGCAAGAATCGTGGGGCACTGCTTCAGTGCGTTTCGGAAGGAGAGTTTCAACATCCGCGTAAAATCAATCCGCAGATTCCGGAAGAGCTCGAAACGATTGTCTTGAAGGCTGTTAATGTAACGGCTGAGGACCGCTACGCGTCCGCCCAGGAGATGGCAGACGACCTCCAGCGGTTTCTGAGCGATCAGCCGATCCGAGCGCGTCGCCCTTCGGCCATCGACCATATTCGCAAATGGTCGCGGCGCCATCCCGGAGCGATTGCTGCGGGAACGCTCCTGTTATTCGTGATCGCTGCAGGCGCGATAACGACGGCGTCACTTGTGGCGATGGAGCAACAGAAGACGAAAGCGGCGCTAGCCAGAGAGCAGGCACGCGCCGAGGAAGCGGAGCGAGGTTTTCAGCAGGCACGACACGCGGTCGACGCTCTATTCGAAGTTAGCGAGCAAGAACTTCCCAGTATGCCACTGGATAACTCGCGTAGGCGGATTCTTCAAATTGTACTGAGCCATTACGAAGATTTCATCGCTCAACGCCGCGGCGACGAGAGGTCCCAAACGGAACTCTCCAAAGTTCAAAACAAAGTTCGGGCAATTCTCGATGATCTCAACGTCATCCAGCAATCTTTTGATAATCGACTGATTGCGATCGATGCGATTCAAAACGAACTTGCTTTCACCCCACGCCAGACTCAAGACGCCGCAAGTCTCTTCGAACGATGGGAGAGTCAAGGCGTCGCATTGCGGGAAGCCATGAGAACGGCGGACGGAGAGCAGCGGCGTAGCGACCTGGCGAAAGTGGCGTCTCAGCAATCGAATGATCTTCAAAAGCTTCTCACACCCGCGCAGATGCGGCGATTTCGTCAGCTTGTGATCCAGTCACGCGGCGTCTTCGCTTTTCAGGATTCAGAACTAGCAACAACGCTTGAATTGACTGACGATCAACGTTCCGCAATTCGCCAGATCGAACGTAGTATGTTCGCTGAGTTTCTGGCAGCGGCCCCTTCCCCCGGGTTTGACGGTATTCATGAGCGGCGCAGCGGCGCTCCGTCGTCAAAGCCTACCGAAGTTGCCCTCAGTGCAGCACTTAGTGAGGGGATGCAGAAGGCTCTAGCGCTGCTCTCCGCAGATCAACGTCGTATCTGGAACGATCTCACGGGTCCTGAAGTTCCGGGCGTCGAAAAGCTAGGCTTGCCGCTACCCCCGCACCCGCCGCGGTTCTAGGTAGTCCCAACAATCTTACTCAGTTACGGAGTCACGATGCGCGAAAATGTCGCCCTGCACCTGAGCAATTTGCCGAGCGACGTCATTGCTGAAATCGCTCCCACAATACTGCGCTTCGACGCACCACATGCCACGAAGGTTCACGTACATGAATCGCCGTCGCTTCAGCAACGATGCATTGGCGATCTTCCCTCGCGTGAACTGAAGTTCATTATCACTGCTTCGCAGGCAATGGAGATTCAGCAGCGGCTGAGTGATGTGCTAACGCCCGACGCTCACGCGGACGCGAACCGAGATCGAAGCTATTCGTTGACGACGCTCTACACCGATACGCCGCAACGGGACGTTTACCACAGACGCGGGCGACACCGCCTCGTCAAGCTGCGGATTCGACGCTATGGCGTAGGGTCACAAGTCTTTCTCGAACATAAACTCAAACGAGGAACCGAAGTTAGAAAACGCCGCACAACGATCGATCTCACTCAACTGGAGGCATCGCGCGGCGGCTTGGGGCTGGCTCCCGCGAATGCGTTTCGCCGTCAGCTGCTACGGCAAAATTTGCGGCCTTGTTGTTTGCTTTGCTACGACCGCGTAGCGTTCAATGGAGAGGCCGACGGCGGGCGAGTGCGCGTGACTTTTGATCACCGCGTGCAAGGCGGCGTCATGAACGCGTGGCGGTTCGAGCCGTTGCCGGACATGCGCGAGCTCTTGCCTGAGAAGATCGTCTGCGAATTCAAGTTTGTGGGATCGTTGCCGTCCTTGCTCAAAACCGTCATTGCTGAAATGCAGCTGCTTCCAACTGGCGTCTCGAAATATCGCCGGTGTCTGGAAGAGTTTCCAACTCTTCTCGAAGGGTGCGGTCGTGATGAGTGAATGGCCCGCCAACTCTAGCATGCCACAGTCTGCTCTCGCCATTGAGCAGGTGGCAGCGCGACTTGTCGTTGCCGCCCTCTATGGCGTCTGCGTCGCGGCCGTGTTTCGCTTCTCTCATGGTCGCGATAAAGCTGACGTACGCGTTCTGGCGTCCACGCTAGTGCTGCTGTCGGTGCTCATCGCCATGGTGTCGATGGTGATTGGCGACAGCGTGGCGAGGGCGTTCAGCTTAGTAGGCGCGTTGTCAATCGTGCGATTTCGCACTGTCGTTGAAGACACGCGGGACACGGCGTTTGTGATCTTCTCGGTAGTCGTCGGAATGGCCGCAGGAGCCGGGCTGATATGGACGCCGTTAGTCGGGATTCCGCTCGTCGCTCTCGTTGCCATCGGTCTGAGTCGCTTTCCGTCAAGCGGTCTCGCGGTGCAGTCGCAGCCCTACACGTTAGTACTTCGATTGGGACTGGGACGCGATCCCAGTGAGATCTGTTCCACTCCGTTCGAACGGTACCTAGCTCGTCGCCGCATCACTGCTGTCGAAACCGGCAAGCAAGGTGCGTCTATCACAGTGACATATCGAGCAGAGGCCAGACCAGGAGCTGATTTGGTGGCGTTCGTGGCAGAACTGAATCAAGTCCAAGGGGTTCAAGGCGTAGAGATTCAAACCTAATGCATGGAAAAAAGATGAGAGCCGCCCACGTGACACGAATCACCCTGACACTGCTCTTTGCGCTGATCGTAGCAACGTCGATCGCCCAGCCGCCGCAACTTCCGTTCGGCGGACCGGGCGGACCTCCGTTCGGCGGCTTTGGCCCGCCCCCCGGCATGGGAGGAGGGCTGATCGACCTCCTCGGCATGAGTGAGGTCCAGACGGAGCTTTCTCTGACGCAAGAGCAGCAAGCGAAAGTCCACGAGCTCACGGAAGAAACGCGCCGCGAAATGGCCGAGAACTTCCAGCGTGCATTCGCGGACGACGATCAGGAAGAACCATCGCCGCCGGAGGCCAGATTCGCCGCAATGCGCCAGAAGATGGACGCACTCGCTGCTAAAACCAACGAGCAAGTTCAGGAGTTGTTGGAAAAGCCTCAGTGGGAACGACTTGAACAACTGCAGCTGCAGCGCGAAGGAATGCGATCACCCCAATGGCGCGAGATCGCCAAATCGCTGGAACTCACCGAGGAGCAACTTGGCAAGTTGCGCGGCGTCCTGGGAGGAACCTTCGGGCCAGCTCCCGTCGAGCCCTTCTCGCCTAAAGTGACCGCCGCCCTCAACGACGATCAGAAGTTGCAGTGGGCGACGCTCGTCGGCAAGCCGTTCGAGTTTCCTCGTTCGATGGGGTTCGGCGGCCCTCCCGGCTTCGGGCCTGGCGGCCCCGGAGCGGAAGAAGTTAAACTCGTCGACAAGTTCGACGCCAACAAGGACGGCTGGCTCAATCAAACAGAGCGGGAAGAGGCGCGCGACTCACATCAGTCGAACCGTCAGGGTCCACGAGGAGGTCGCGGCGGACCGCCGCGCGGATTCGGCTTTGGCCGCGCTCAGGAACCCGGAACTGCTGGCCCACGCGTGGCGAAAGAAGACGTCGCGCCAATCTCAAACGCGTCGCTGTACGATCTCGCCGTCGTGCGCACGCTCTTTCTCGATTTCGAAAACGATGACTGGGAGGATGAGCTTGAGGCCTTCCACGGCACCGACGTCGAGGTGCCGGCCATGCTTACCGTCGATGGCGTCGAGTACCCCAACGTCGGCGTCAGCTTTCGGGGGATGTCGTCGTTCATGATGATCCCGAAAGGATCGAAGCGGTCCTTGAACGTCTCTGTCGATCTGGCCGCCCCGGAGCAACGTTTACTGGGCTCAAAGACGCTCAATCTGTTGAACTCGCACGAAGATCCGACGTTTTTCCACACGGCCCTCTACTCGAAAATCGCTCGCGAACATATCCCAACGCCGAAGGCGAATTTCGTGAAGGTGGTGATCAACGGCGAGAGCTGGGGCGTGTACGTCAACGCCCAGCAGTTCGACAAACTCTTCGTGAAAGAAAACTTCGGCCAAGACGGCGCGCGGTGGAAGGTCCGAGGCAATCCCGGCGCCCGAGCCGGCCTGGAGTACGTCGGCGACAAGGTGGAAGACTACAAACGGACCTACCAGATCAAGTCGGGTGACAAAGACGAAGACTGGCACGCGCTCATCAACCTCTGCCGAACGCTCGACCAAACGCCGCCTGGCCAATTGGAAGCAGCCTTGGAGCCGATCCTCGACGTCGACGGCGCCCTCTGGTTCCTCGCGCTCGACAACGCTCTGATCAATTCAGACGGTTACTGGATTCGAGCCAGCGACTACAGTATTTTCCGAGATGCACGCGGCAAATTCCACCTCATCCCTCACGACATGAACGAAGCGTTCCAGCGTCCCATGGGACCTGGATTCGGCGGCCCCGGACGACGGCGTACCAGCGATGAGGCTCGCGGCGCGAATCAGAGCAACGGTTACGAGCTCGACCCGCTGATTGGTTTGGACGATGTCACTAAACCTTTGCGAAGTAAACTGTTGGCCGTACCTCGGCTACGCGAACGATATCTAAGTAACGTTCGAGCGATAGCTGAAGATTCGCTCGATTGGGCTGAATTGGGACCTTACATTGCCATATTATCGTCGCGGATAGCCGAGGATGTCAAAGCTGATACTCGAAAGCTCAGCTCGTGGGCTGAATTCGAATCCGCCGTTGGCTTGCCGTCGGCCGATAATTCGAATGAGGAACCAAACAAGCAAAGCCTTCGAGAGTTTGCGACTGAGCGGAGACGCTACCTCCTTGATTACCCCGATATTAATAGGATTCAAGACGCTAAAGAGGAGGACGCACAATAGGTTCCTTCTGCTATCGCTAGCAGTCGCAGGTGAAAGTAACCCTCTATCGGTCCAGATGTACACGTTGTCATGGTTTCGAAATTATTACAAGATTCTGACCACTCAAGGCGTCACGGACACGACTAGCTCTCAAGGCCTCGCCGTTCTTAAGAGGACTATCGTCAGGCTTGTCTTACTGTCTGTAAAACCGCACGAATGCGATTTGGGGGTTCTGTCCGTACCTAGCCGCAAGGTCGACGAGTGCCTTCAGTCCTCTGCGACGTTGGAGAGGTGATCGGAAAGTTAGGTTGATCAGCGCGGCGAAGTCAACTGGTTTGATTAGGTGCCGGTCCAAGGGCAGACTAATCGCGAACTCGCTCCAGAGCCCTGGGCCATCGCTCGTTACAGAAATAAAGCCTTGGTGCAATTCGACGAGCGAGCAAGCGTTTGCGATTGGTGCTGTTTCCGGTGCTGGCCTGCGGCCTTATCTTAGGCGCGATGCTTTGGAACTTAGGCCGGTCGATCAAGCGATCGAGGGCGGTCGATGACGGCTCGCCCATTGCGTCGGAGCTTCCACGTCGGCCAGGCTGATGAAGTGCCGCCGCCGCTTTCCTTTCTGTTGGCAGGCCAATTTCCAGTTGGCCATCGCTAGCTGTTTGAGAAAGCGATCGGTTTTCGTATCGTGGAGAGGGAACGTGACGTCATGCAGGTATTATTGCTGATACTCGCGCGGAAGAATGACGCGAAACACCGTCCCCTGCTCAGGGCCCGATCCAACTCCACGCTAGCGTCCAGCAAGTCGCATAAGCGCTTAACAATCGACAGGCCGATGCCTTCCCCCTGCTCTTGATGAACAGGGCGATTGTCCGTGGCGTGGGCTGGCCTTAACTGAGCATTCTCAGCATCAGACGGAATTCCCCGATCGCCCGATCGAGCGTCTAATTTCATCGCTTCAGTTGTCGCGTCGACGAGCGCCTCGGCCAGCGGCGCTCCAGGTCCAGCGTGGAATCCGGGGCCTGTGTCTTCCACGCACAGCATCCATCGATTGGCGTCGTTGGCGCGACTGTTCCCCCAACTGAGGGTGACGCTCCCACGTTCCGTATACTTCAACGCATTGATGACGAAGTTTTGAGCAATACGACATATCTTCCCAGCGTCACATTGGACCTCCATGGGAGCTGGTCCGCTGGCTGAGAGGGTAAGCCCGCGCTCATGCGAAATCGGTTGCATGCTTTCGACTAAGTTTTGCATGAGCGTCGCGACGTCAAAGCGAGCGACCTGTCGCTGTTCTTGCCCCGCTTGAAGTCGTCCGATCTCGATGACCTCGTCCAGCATCGCGTGCAGCGACGAAACGCTCTTCTGCAGCAAAGTGACGAACTCATCTCGCATTAATTCCGGAAGCCCCCCCATGGTGAGACCTTCCGTGACGTTGACGACCGCCCCCACATTGCCGCGAAGATCATGGGCTGCCTGTCGCCAGAGTTCCCCTCGTCGGCGTTCGAGTTCTTGAAGCGATTTTTGCTGCATTCTCCAGATCCCGCACATGGCCGACGGCCTCGGTTTCCTGCATCTGATAATATTTGGCGGCGCTCTCGCTGACTCCCTCGTTAAACAGTTGTGACAAGACTCGCCACGCGGCTGTGAGATCTTCGGCCGGCAGAACTGGATGGGCCGCTGTAGTTTCCCAGTTCATTCAGGACGCACGTTTGAAGATGGCCCCATTCACGCATGACTTCGCGCAGGTCATAGCCCTGCTGCCAACGATGCAATCCATGTTGGACCGCATTCTCCGAAGTTTGTTGCTCGTCCAAGTTTGGTTGGGTTCCACGCAGTTTGCATTCGTAGTCGGCCAGTCATTGCGGGATATGATCATTAAGTTGCGTACGCGGCAACGTGGAAGCGGTCGTGAGTCTTCTGTCTTGAGCGATCTGATTTCGCCAAGCGCTAAGAATTGACTCGCGCCGAACGAACAGGTGCTGCGCGAGCGCGCTCAACTGATTTTCCTTCGGCGGGATAGTGTCCATCGCATGGCCCTATTGCTACGGGGGAATGACTCCAAGTGCGGCCATTGTAGCAACGCGACGAGCGTGAGGAGGTTTGCCGACAAACGCGGGCGCCAAGCCGTGCAACGCGGGCGAGGCGTCGACGTGGTCGCCGAGACTTGATTTGCGCGAGGATCGCCCGCAACACGTGATTGGTGCTCGAGGGATAGTCGGTTCAGTCTGGCAGACGGCCCGCTAGACTTATTGATGCTGAACACGGGCATACGCAGACCGACGCAACGTCTAAAGGGGGGCGAGATAAGGCATGCATCCCCCCAAACGGTGAAGCGCGTATCTGTAACAAAGTCTCGCTGGACTTCTATGGTTGTGCACTCAGCGCCTGCAACACTAGTTGCACCAGCGGTTCGCCTCAATGTCGTTCACCAATCATGTTGATAACATCCTTTGCAATCATCTGCTCCTCGTCTGTTGTAATGACTCGCACCTTCACGGGAAACGCGCCATTCGATATCAATTTGCTATTGTCGCTATTTGCCATCGGATCCAATTCAATTCCTAAGAACCGAAGTTCCGCGCAAATTTGCAATCGAACTTTCGCCGCACGCTCGCCGATTCCGCCTGTGAAGACGAGCGTGTCAAGTCCTCCCATGGCGGCTGCATAAGCGCCAATATACTTGCGGACATGATAGCAAAATATTGCCACTGCCTCCCCTGCCCTCGCATCCTCAGATTCGTGTTCCAGAAGCAGCTCCATGTCGCCAGAGGTCTCGGAGACGCCGAGAAGTCCTGACTCTAAGTGGATAATACGATTAAACTCTTGAACCGTGATGCTCGCGGACCGCAAGAGATATTCAATCAACCCAGGATCAATGTCACCCGATCGAGTGCTCATGGGAATGCCGGCGGCAGGCGTGAATGCCATGCTGGTGTCAATGGGTTTGCCGTCTCGCACCGCCGCCAAGCTTGCGCCGTTGCCCAAATGCGCAAGGACGATTCGCCCCCGTGATTCCTCGTAATCCAATCGGGCTAGATGGTCCATCAGGTAGGCGTAGGAAAGCCCATGAAATCCGTAGCGACGCACGCCGAATGCGTCAAATCGTCGCGGTAGCGGCAGTCGCCGCGCAACCGCCGGAAGATCGTGATGGAAGGCCGTGTCGAAACAAGCGACATGAGGGATATTTGACAGCCGTCGTTTCAGCGATTCGATCACCTGCAACTCGGATGGCAAATGCTCTGGGTCGTAGAGTTCAAGCTGGCGGATATCGTCCAGCAATTTCGGCGTTATCACCTCCGAAGCCGAATGGTTAGGCCCGCCATGAACGAGACGGTGACCAACGCCTGCGATCGAGGTATCGTTAATCTTGCCCCGTAGGCTAGACATGATCGCAGCAAGTGCGTCGTCGTGAGAGCTTGCGACCACTGCTTCGGAGCGTGACGCCTCGCCGCCGATCGCAAGGGTAATCTTGGCGTCGGACGCGCCGATGCGCTCGATCTTGGCCGAGGCAAGGCGAACTGGAGGCGAATTTGCTTCGAAGACGGCGATCTTGAGACTCGACGAGCCAGCGTTGACGGCAAGGATCAGACGCTGCACCGGGGGTGGGCTGAATAGTTCGGACAAGTTCAAGTCCTTCGATTTGCTCTGGGCATAACTTTCAACTCAGCTCCCACTTCCAGTTCTGAATCTCCGGCATGTCCTCGCCGTATTCGTTGATGTACTGCCGATGTTCGAACAACTTATCTCGGAGAGCCTGCTCAAGGTGTGCTGCTCGCGAGCCAAGTTGCGGCAGGCGATCGATGACATCAGTAGCTAAGTGAAAGCGATCAAGATCGTTCAGCACTGCCATATCAAATGGAGTCGTGATCGTCCCTTCTTCTTTATAGCCGCGAACATGCAGATTAGCGTGATTCGTACGACGGTACGTGAGTCGGTGGATCAGCCACGGATAACCGTGGAATGCGAAGATCACATGCTTGTTTTTCGTGAAGAGCGTATCAAAGTCATAATCGCTCAAACCATGCGGATGTTCGCTCGAAGGTTGGAGCTTCATGAGGTCGACGACATTGACGACGCGAATCTTGAGTTCGGGCAATGATTGTCGTAGATACTGGACAGCCGCGAGCGTTTCGAGCGTCGGCACGTCCCCGGCGCAGGCCATCACTACGTCAGGCTCACCATCCTGGTCGTTGCTGGCCCACTCCCACATCCCGATTCCTGCGGAACAATGTGCGACAGCGGCGTCGATGCCAAGCCATTGCGGAGCCGGATGCTTGCCGGCGACGACGACGTTCACGTAGTGCGTGCTACGCAAGCAATGGTCCATCACCGAGAGAAGGCAGTTTGCATCCGGCGGCAAATAGACGCGAACTATCTCGGCCTTCTTGTTGACGACGTGATCGATGAACCCAGGATCTTGATGCGTAAACCCATTGTGATCCTGACGCCAGACATGCGACGCCAGTAGGTAGTTGAGGGAGGCGATTGGTCGGCGCCAGGGAATATCGCGCGTTTCCTTCAACCATTTGGCATGCTGGTTGAACATCGAGTCGACGATGTGAATGAAGGCCTCGTATGAGTTAAGTAGTCCGTGCCGACCAGTCAACAAATAACCCTCTAGCCATCCCTCGCATTGATGCTCGCTGAGCATCTCGATCACTCGACCTTCGGCGGCCAGATGCTCGTCATTCGCTTCGATGGGGGCAAGCCACTGCTTTGATGTGGCCTCGAAGACGGCGGAAAGCCGGTTCGACGCGGTTTCGTCGGGGGAGAAGATGCGAAAATTGCGTTGCGCCTCATTTAGCTTGATCACATCCCGTAGAAACTGCCCAAGCACCTGCGTATCTGACCGATCGACGGAGCCGGGCGAAGCAAAGCTGACGGCATACTCTCGGAAGTCTGGCATCCGCAGCGCCTTCAAGAGAATGCCGCCGTTGGCATGAGGATTGGCTCCCATTCTCCGCTCACCGCGAGGCGCCAACTCGGCCAATTCGGCGAGGAGACGCCCCGACTCGTCGAACAACTCTTCTGGGCGATAACTCCTCATCCATGCTTCTAGGAGCGCAACGTGACTGGGCGCCTCGGGACCTTCGGTGAGGGGGATTTGATGGGATCGACACGTCCCTTCAATTTGGAGGCCGTCGACTACCTTGGGGCCCGTCCAACCCTTGGGAGAGCGCAACACAATCATCGGCCACGCCGGCACGCCTGAGCAGCCGTCAGTTCGCGCGGCGCGCTGAATCTCTTTGATTCTGCCCACTACGGTATCTAGAGTCGACGCCATGAGGAGATGCATTGTCGCCGGATCATCTCCCTCGACAAAAAATGGCTCGTAGCCATATCCCCTCATTAACGCTGCTAACTGATCATGCCCCATTCGAGCCAAGATGGTGGGATTCGCGATCTTGAAACCGTTGAGGTGCAGGATCGGCAAGACGGCCCCGTCCGATGCGGGATTGAGGAACTTGTTGGAGTGCCAGGCCGTGGCCAGCGGTCCGGTCTCTGCCTCGCCATCGCCAATGACGCAGGCCACGATCAGCTCTGGGTTGTCGAAGACGGCTCCAAACGCATGGCTCAGCGAGTAGCCCAACTCGCCACCTTCGTGGATCGATCCGGGCGTTTCGGGCGCCACGTGACTTGGAATGCCGCCCGGAAATGAAAACTGCTTGAACAGCTTGGCCATGCCGGCCTCATCCTGGGTCACGTCAGGATAAAACTCGGTGTACGATCCTTCCAGATAGGTGTTGGCCACCAACGCCGGTCCGCCATGTCCCGGCCCCGAGATGTAGATCATGTTCAGATCGTACTGCTTGATCACCCGGTTGAGATGAACGTAGATAAAGTTCTGCCCTGGCGTTGTTCCCCAATGGCCAAGCAGTCGCGCTTTGATATGCTCAAGCGCCAGCGGCTCACGCAATAGCGGGTTACTGCGCAGATAGATTTGGCCCACCGAAAGGTAATTTGCGGCACGCCAGTAGGCGTCCAACTTGAGCAGTAGCTCGTTGGTAAGACCGTCGCATGTCATGGCCGGTTTCCTTTCGCCGTCGAGTCGGGGCACATTCGTTGACGCTCAGGCAACGACCATCAATTCAATCTGGCCGCTCGCAGTGAAAGTTTCTGGATCGGCTGCACTCCGAAGCCGAACAGCGCTCCAGACACAAATCGACCGTGTGCGAGAAGAATCGAACCTAACCCTTTCCCGCAGGCAGCCAGGCGCCGGAGTGACGTTCGAAGCCCAGGATTAGGTGGGCGGAGCGGTAGTTGGTGAAACCCGCCTGAAGGATCTGCGGTCCGCAACGCGTGATGCATATGACACGCTTATCGTTTGGTCTTACCACAGCAATGTGCCCGGGGAGTCCGGCGTCTGAGTTCTTGACTACGGCGACGACGAGCATACCAGAATTCGCTCGTTCCTGTGCATCAAGCGGCCCCTTCACTGACTTCCAGCCTGCTTGTCGACCGCTGAGGCTCGACAGCCAATCAAATTGAGCATCGGCCAAAAGGACGTGCGAGTGCTCAGGCGGGCGAAGGAGATAAACTCCAAGGTGGCTGGCGACCGCCGCGGCGAACGCGCTGCAATGGGTTTCAGCTGCCGTAAGCGGCGCCTGGCGATTCTTTAGAGGGCCAGCTATTGGCTCGCCCGAGCGCCAAGAGATTCGCAAGTCGCTTCGTAACCACCGATGTTGGACATCAAGTTGATCGAGCGCGGCCGTGAGCGAGCGTCCCGCCGGTGTTACAAGAACCCAGGACGCCTCCGAGGAATGACATAATTGATCGCGTGAATCGCCGGCGGATGCAAAGCGCTCACCGAGTATTACTGCGATGATCGCTACTGCGCCTTTCGTCAGAATGATTGCAAGCTTACGCTTTGAAAGTGGCCCCGCTTGATCGCATTTGTGATTCATAGGCATCATCACGTCAAAGTGCGAAGGTCCGTCATCCTACTTGGCCATCTAACCATATCAGTCTCCTGCGTTGCTGCCGCACGCTTCCTTTCTCGAACCGAAAGCCTCAGCTATGACTCACTCTTCGCTTAAGAAATGCGCCGTGTGCGGCCTGATGAAACCGTCTTCCCAGATGATGCCTGGAGACCTCGTGAGATCGCCCATTGCGTTGCTCATTGAGGTCGACCATCCGCAATGGAGTGCCGATCAGTTCATCTGCCTGGAAGATTTGAATACTTACCGAGCGCTGCATATTGAAAAAACGCTGATCGCGGAACGGGGCGAGTTGTCATCGTTGGAACGGGAGGTGGTCGACAGCCTGCGCGAACATGAGTTGCTATCGGAGAATGTAGATGACGAATTTATCGGACAGAGAACCCTTGGTGAGAGGCTTGCGGATCGGCTCGCTGCCTTCGGAGGTAGTTGGTCATTTCTGATTCTGTTCGCAGGAGGCATGGCTGCGTGGATTGGCGTCAATGCAATTCTGCTTCGCACGGCAGCATTCGACGCTTACCCATTCATCTTGCTTAACCTTGTTTTGTCCTTCATCGCCGCTATCCAAGCACCAGTGATCATGATGAGCCAGAACCGATTGGAGGCGAGAGATCGGATGCGTGCTGAACACGACTACCGCATCAATCTCAAAGCAGAGCTGGAAATTCGACACCTTCACGTGAAGCTTGATGAACTAATGTCTCATCAATGGGAGCGTATGATGGAGATTCAGCAGATGGAGGTCGAATTAATGACGGAACTCTGCAGAGGAAAGAATCGATAATGTGAAGGAAATCCCGACGTGGCGATGAACCGCCACGTCGGGACTGAATTCCGTCACTTAAGTCTAGCGAGTCCCTGCGGCCGGACGCTGTCCCACGCGAGCCGTGGTTGATGCGTTCGTCTTGAGCTGACTCATAATCTTCTTTGCTGCGGCCATGTGGGCCTCCGTTGTCTTCTCGCCTTCGGAAATCACCTTTTGGAGTTCCGGAGAGGCGAAATCCTTGCTCCCCCGCAGCTGAGCGAGCATTCCAATATGAGCGCCGACCTGTTGGCCGATAAAGGCCTGGTCGAATTCATTCCCCTTGTACTCGCCGAGTTCCTTCTCGGTGAGCGCCAGACATTCGCTCTTGACCTGCTGCAACATCGCGAGCGCCTGATGGTGTTGCGATTTTGAATCCGAAGTGATGCCTTTACCGGACGTCAGCTGAAGATCGGCGACTTCTGGGGCTGCCTTCTTAATGCTTGCGACGGCATTCGTGTGGGCAGCGACCAATGCCTTGGCGAACTCCTTCACATCAGCGTGCTCCGCATGCTGTTCCGCAAACTGTGCGAGGGCAATCTCTTCCTGATAGCTGAGCAGCATGCAAGCGGCAATCTCGTGAGTCAGTCCTTCGTGGCCTGCCTCTTCGGCAGCTCCCGCTACCCTGAATGCGCCGGCAAGGCACAGCAAGCATCCTAACACTGTGATAATGGTGACTTTCATTTCGATGACTCTTTGTTTTCTTAATAGGTTGTTTCGTAGCAATCTGCGATCTACGCCTTGCAGTCACTCCTTCCCAGTTGCACCGCGTTCTTTCGAAGGGAGGGGGCATAAGAAGCTGCCCCCTTACCAAGACGGTTGCGATGCGAGACGAACAATCGCGATGCATAGAGGAGTGCAATGCACGTACCTACTCTGCTTCTCGACGTAGATTCGGCCGACAACCGATTTCCCGATGCGAACGGCGAGACCGACGCGATTGCGCGTTGACACACCTGTGAGTTCAGCTATCGCTTTTTCGGCTCACGACACAGGGGAATGGCCGCCAAGGTGAAAACAAGGATCTCTTCAGCCGTTTTTGTGCTGATATCGTGATGTAGAGATACCACCTTAACTTCGGTGACCGTTTCAATCATCGCCTCCATTAGCGGCCGCGCCGTCTCGATCAAATGGGTGCGAACTTGCTTGAGAAGATCGCGCCCTTTGTCGGCCGGAAGGGACGCAACTAAATGCTGTTCCGCGCCCGTGAGCACTCCTTGGAGTCTAACAACAACCATATCCCAGCAGATGAGCGCGAATGTCCTTCGGACCGCGGCCCATGTACTCCAACTCGAATCGAGAAACTCCTTCACAGATTCCTGCTTCGATCTCGCCGATCGACTTCATGGTTCAAACCCTATCTGACCGCCACTTGAGCGTATTTGAGCACGATCTCCTTACTGAAGGTACATCCCTGGGCGCCCTAACCGAAACGCCAAATTACGAAGAAGTAAAACAAATAGGGAGTATCTATTATCAGGGGGCTAGCCTACAGTTCATCTGCTGAGTCAGTCACAAGTGCAGCGAAATCGCTTAAAGCGAGTAATCTGCAAGCTGAATGACTTAAGCATTCGGAAGACATAATAAGGAGCAGTCCGGCCAGCGCTGGATGGCTCGTTAGTAAGTAAGCCGACGTGTTCGAACGCCATTAAGGCGTTTTGGCACGTCGGCTTTTTTCGTTGTTGTCCGCAGTAATGCGACCAACGACAAAGGATCACCCACCGTGCCATCTTCCGCGCAGTCGGCCGTTGAGCAAATTGCTCAAGTGGCTAAGACTCTGCAGCAGCAGCGTAGACTCAGCGCGGCGCATGAGTTTGCGCAGCGTGGATATGCAGTGTCAATTTATGAATCGAACTGCGACGCCGGAGGGTTCTTTCGAAGCGCCCGAATGCCACTCGATAACGGGATGCCATCGGAATACTCTTGGCACGGCTTTGGGCCTTGGTATCACAACACCTTTGACGTCATGTCGCAGATACCGTTTGACGAGTCGGGCAGCGTTTACGATAAGGGCTTGACTCGGCCGATCGACTTTGGCTTAGCCCCCGACGAGGGACAAGCACAGTTTAACGATGGCTGGGCAATAATACCGGTCTCGAAAATGTTCCGAATGTCAGGATTGGATAGCTTGAGATGGAGTTGGTTGCTGCTTAAGACATGGGCTGCGAATCATCGCACCTGTCAGGGTTACTCGCGGTTGAATGCTGCGGAACAACGGAAGCCGCTCCTTAGTGATTTGGGATGGAAGAATTGGAGGGCTTGTTTTGGACCCTGGGTCGGGTCTGATTGGACGAATGTTTCACTACACCACGTGGGGCAGTTTTTCCGCAAACAACTAATCTCCAAGCCCTCACATCAGCATGGCGCCGACGAGGAGGGGCCGGCTTGGCAGCATAGCGCCGGCAGCGGCTGGCTGTTGCTCCGCGGTCCGAGCAGCGAGGTGTGGATCAATCGGTGGGTGAAGCATCTCCAGGAATGTGGCGTCGCTTTCCATTGGCAAGCGCCGTTATTGAAGTTTGAGTTCGATGGACGAGACGTTACCGCTGCTCATCTGAAATCTGGGGATTCGGTACAGGCGGATTACTATGTTCTGGCAACGAACCCATTCGCTGCAACGGACATCCTGGACCGAACACCGCATCTAGCTGACTTAGATCAATTACGCCTCTTCCGGCCGTTGACGCAGGACGGTCCGCACACGCAAGTTTCCTTCAGAATTGCGTTCTCTGAACGAGTCAATTGGCTCCGCAAGCGCGCCGCGATCATCATCGCAGATTCCGAATTCAATTTGACATTGTGTGCCGACGAGCAAGTGTGGTCTCCCGACGTGACGCTTGGCGAGGGAGTTGAGTCCCTATGGACTGGTACGGCGTGCGTCAGCAAAGTTGCGGGCCGCCTCTACGGGATCACAGTTGATGAATGCTCACGAGAGCAGTTCATAGCTGAGGTGCTCGCTCAGTTGTCTAGTTGCAACGGCCTGGATAAGTTGATCACGGAGGCGAATCAGGGCCGTGGCTTTAGCTCATTCCAGATCATGCGCGTCGAAGTTTGGCATGAATGGCTCTTCACCTCAAAAGGACTCCAAGCTGAGCAGCCGAAATGGGTCACCACGACAAACACGCAGCCGTATCAACCGACTCAAGCGACGCCGGTCGCCAATCTTATCCTCGCCGGAGCCCACACCAAAACGGAAGCCGATGTGTGGAGCATAGAAGGCGCCGTGGAAAGTGGTCGACGCGCAGCACAAGTAGTCGAGCCTAGCGTTAAGGTAATACCCCAGTACAAGCCGGCATGGCTACGGACAATCAGCGCTCTAGATGACATATGTTACTCTGTTGGCGCAGCTCATGTCCTGGATCTATTTGCGGTTGGGCTTCTTGGCGTAATCGCATTTGCGCCTATCGCCATTTTATATGTATGGCTGTCTTAACGGCCGCGATTACGGAACTTCAGGTTCCCGAGTTCCAAGGCGGATATAGGGATAAATCTACTGCGGCTTGTTCGAGCTCTCGGAGCAATGCCGCTCGATACGGCAGGTGTGTTCGAGATCGCGTTCCGATGTTACTGAACGAGCGCCGCTTCGATCGTGATGCCGGGCCCAAACGCCAGCATTACGGCCGGCAGTTTGGCTTGGCGGCGTTGCAGTTCGCGCAGAATGAACAGCACAGTCGGGGATGACATGTTGCCAAAGTCTCGCAAGATTTGCTCGGACGGCGCTATCTGTTCGGGCGTCAATTCCAGCGACTCGGCGGCGGCCGCGAGGATGCGGCGGCCGCCGGGGTGGATGGCCCATGAGCCGATATCAGTGCGGGCGAGACGATGCTTGGCGAGCCACCCGTCAACCCACGGGGCCAAGGATTCGGCGATTAGGTCGGGCAAGCGCGGCGAAAGCGTCATCTCGAAGCCATGATCGCCGATGCGCCAGCTCATCAGGTCGGCGGAGTTCGGCACGACGAAAGAAGCATGATCTGCAAGTCGCCAAGCGTCGCCATCGCCGCAGGCCAAGCGCTCGGCGCAGCCGGGCGACAACACCACGGCTGCGGCGCCATCGGCGAAGAGCGCGTTAGAAACGATCGTCTGTGGTTGCTCGCTGTACTGAAAGTGAAGGCTGCAGATCTCCGTCGCGCAGACGAGGACATTGGCCTGGAGATCGGCCTTACAGTAGGCCTGACCGACGCGCAAGGCGTTGAGCCCGGCGTGACAGCCCATGAAGCCGACTTGCGTCCGCTGCACCCCGCGCGAGAGGGAGAGTTGGTCAATCAGGCCCAGGTCGAACCCGGGCGCCGAGAAGCCGGTGCAGGTGGCCGACACAATATGCGTGATCTGTTCGGCGGCAAGGCCGGACTCGGCGATTGCGTCGCGCGACGCGGCGACGGCGAGCCTTGTCGCCGATTGCTCGTAGAGCGCCATACGCTGGCCGGTGGAAGGTCCGCCATCGGTGGGGGAGGTGCGGCGCTCGAAAAAGTTTTGCGTCATCGGTTGGCCCTCGATAGCGGGCTCGATGATGACGCAATGCCGCGACGCGACGCCCGAGCGTCGATACAGCGTAGCGATGGCCCGCTTGCTACGCTCTTCGGAGGCGATGAGGTCTGCGGCGACGTCGGCGGCTTCGTGTTGCAGGATGGAGTTCTCCGGCACGGCGACGCCGATGCCGCGGATGACGGGGTTTGCAGGCGTCCGTTTGGCGCGACGCGCCGCATTGCGCAAGAGGTTGGTGCGAACGGGCATGATGCGTGAGGAGGTTCTCGTGAGGGGAGTCATGCTTCGATCCTTGCAACGGCTTGTGGTCGATTCAGGTGGCGAACAATCGGGGCGGTTAAACTCGGCAGGGCCGCCGCGGCGGCGAAGACGCGGCGCGCGTAGTGCGGTCGGCGGAGGGTGGCGGCCAAGAGGCGGTTGACATACTGGCCGCCGTAAACGTCGCGGCGGAGCGTACGTCCCCAGGCGGCGGCCAATTCGGAACGCCATTCGCGGCAGGCCTTCAGCGCGAAGGGCGTCACGGCAACGGCTGCAGCGAGCCCCCACGCCATGCCTTCGCCGGTGATTGGTTCGGTGTAGCCGGCGGCGTCGCCGATCAGGACGATGCGATGGCTAGCGGTGCGGGCGGGGCGTTGCGTGAGAGGACGCGTGCCGCGGATCGATGCACTTGTGAGTCCATTGATCGCGGGCAGTTCGCAGCGCGCGATCGTACCGCTGATCCAACGGTCGAGGGCGCCGCGACGGGCGACGGCCGCGTCAATGGCGGCGCCGATGCACAGCCGACCGTCGGCGAGTCGGGCGACCCCGAGATAGCCGTCATCGGCAAGCGCCATGCTGAGCGTTGCCGGTTCGTAACCCGCACTCGCCAACGCAGCACTCGGAGTGACGCCGATGCCGAGTCGTGAGTTGCGAGCGGTGACCGCGTCGAACTCCGCGAGTCGTTGCAGCGAAGGACGGCCGAGTCCATCGGCGACGACGACGAAATCCGTGAGGATACGGTAGTGACTTCCATCGATGCGTTGGAGAGATATTGCCCGCGTCGCCGACTCATGTGTAGCGGTCGAAGCGTCGAGCGGCTCGACGATCGCTTTGACGCCGCCGAATAATTGGGCACCCGCCTGCACCGCAGCAGCAGCGAGCGCAGCGTCGAAAGTTGCGCGATTGACGATAGCGCCGACTTGCCCATTGATGGCGATTTGCCGGGCGTCGCGATGGAACACGATCTGCCGCAGTGGCGCCGTGAACTGGTCCCGCACAACGTCGCCGAGTCCGCACTGCTCAAGGACCGAGAGGCCTCGCTGGTTTAGGCAGCCGCCGCAGACTTTGTACCGAGGTCCGTCGCTGCGCTCAATGAGCGCGACCTGCAGCCCCGCGCGAGCCAACTGATAGGCCGCGACCGAGCCAGCCGGCCCGGCGCCAATGACGACGACATTCCAATGCGCGCGGGCGTTCATTGCACGAACTCCGGGACGGAAACGACGTTGTTTTTCCAGATCAGCGTGAATCGTTCAGGCCAACGCCGTTTGACGATGGCTCCCTCGAGTCCCGCGGCGTGCGCCAGTGCCAACGCTTCGGCTGCTGTTAGAGCGCTCCGCACCGATGCGGGGCCATCGAAGTGGACCACGGGCGAGCGGGTCAGTACTTGGCAACCCCACCGCGCGAGCCAGTAGCCCAGCGCCGAACGGCAAAGGTCGTCCATCACGATCGCATGCCGAGCGACGCCGCGGAGGCGGTGCAGCAAGGCAATCGAATCCGACTCGTCGAGATGATGCAGGAATAGCGAGCTAATGACGGCGTCGTACGTGCCTTGCAGGTCGTCCGCGAGGACGTTGGCTTGGAAGAACCGGACTTGCTGTAGCCCCGCGCGACGAGCGAGTTCGCGTGCGGCGTCGACGGCGACCTCGGTTTGATCGCAGCCGAAGAGTTCGACGTTCATACCAGAGCAGCGTGCGCGTCGCGCGATGCCGAGGGTGACGTCGGCGTTGCCGCAGCCGACGTCGAGGATGCGGAGTCGAGTGAGCCGGCGCTCGAGAGCGATCCGGTGCAGCCGTCGCCAGAGGTGTCCCGCGGTGAGGCTGAACGCATTAATCCTCGCGATGCCGCGGAGCGCATGGTCGAGAGCCTCGGGGTCGATCCCCGGTTCGTCCATCAGTTCCGGCACGCGTTGGCGAATGCCGATGACAGGGCCGCGCGTTGCGGCCGTCGCGGTGCACAACATTTCGATAGCCGAATCCTTTCAGCTTCGCGTCGCGGCAGCTGACCGCGCGGCGCGAGTCGCCTCTTCGTGATGCGACGTCGTCCGTGATTGATGACGTGGTTATCCGTAAGTAGGGAGGCGAGCTTGGTTGAAGTTCGCAAGTTGATCTCGACGTTCGGCGACGCAACGATCTATACCATGTCGTCGTCGAGCGTGAAGCTTATGGTGCGACGAGTGAGGCCTGCGCGTCAATCGCATCAACCACGTTGGCGCGAACAATTACGACACCGAAAGGAAACGAGGTCGACTATGAACAGATCTGCGAAGAAGTGTGCAGATTCGATGCACATTCAACCAGTTTTTGGCGTGATGATAATGTGTCTCAGTGTCATCGCAGCAGCACCCGCTGGCGCCGCCGACGCGCCGACCAAAACGCTGGCCCCAGGTGATGTTCATGTCGCAAACTCTCGCGTCTACATCCGCGTCGAGAAGACAGGCCTAGGACATGTCCACGGCGTCGTCGGCATGCTCAGTTCGGGGCACGTCACGCTGGAGGCTGATCAAGACGCGGGCCAACTAGTGTTCGACGCGACCAGCTTTCTCGCGGACGTGGCGTACGCGCGTAAGTACCTCGGCGTCGCGGGAGAGACTGACGTCGATACGCAGCGCGAAGTGACCGCCAACATGCTTGGCGCCGAGGTCCTCGACGTGAAGAAGTTTCCCACCGCCACGTTCGACATCGTCTCGACGCGTAAAGCCACACAAGCAGGTCGCCAAGGATTGCCGGTCTACGAGTTCGTCGGCGAGTTCACCCTACATGGCGTCAAGAGGCCACTGCAATTTCTAGCCGAAGTCGAGAACCGCGGCGAGTTCCTCCGGATCCGGGGACAGTTCTCGCTGCGGCAATCGGAATATGGCATCAAGCCGCTTCGAAAAGCGCTCGGCGCCATCGGCGTGGCCGACGACTTGACGGTCCACGGCGACATCATTGTCGTCAGCGCGGTGAAATAGCGTTCACGTGCCCCACATCCATCCCACTCAATCAGAGCGTCACTCAACGATGCGACTACTTCTCCCACGGAACTCCAGCATGGATGGAACATGCTCTGACGCCGTCGCGGTCTGGCGTCGCGCCGCGGGCCTCATCGTCGGCGTGACGGCGCAAGCGATGTTTGCCGTGACGGTCGTTTGGCTTTATCAGTTTCTTTCCGACACGGCCGGTGCCCCCGTGACGCAGTCGGCTTTCCCGACGATGCTGTTGGGTGACGTCGGCCTGGCGCTCCTCTTCGCGGCGCCGCACAGCCTGCTGCGCTTCCCCAAGGTGCAGTCAATGATCTGCCGTACAATCGGCCGCGAGTTCTTCGGTGTCTTCTACTGCATCGTCACGTGCGTCTCGTTGTGGATCGTATTCTATGGCTGGCAAGGGAGTGAGCGCGTCGTGTGGGAGCTGCACGGCTGGCCGCGATCGGTGGTTGTCGTCGCGTTCAATCTCTCGTGGCTAGCCCTCGGCTACAGTCTGCTCCTGACCGGTCTGGGCTATCAAACCGGTTTTACTGAATGGAGCCACTGGGCTCGTCGACTCCCGCTGCCGCGCCGCCGCTTCGAACCCGCGGGCGCCTACCGCCGGCTCCGGCATCCCGTATATCTCAGCTTCGCCGGATTGATCTGGTTCACGCCGCAAATGACGCTCGACCATGCTCTCCTGACAGCGGTGTGGACGGTTTACCTGGCCATCGGTAGCTATTTGAAAGATGAACGGCTCGCCCACTACATGGGGGAGGAGTATCGACAATATCAGCAAAAAGTGCCAGGCTATCCGTTGGTGCCGTTTGGCCCGCTGTCAAAGCGGCGCGGCGAGCGAAGCATCTCGACGGGCGGTTAGAGCGTCACCGTTGAGAGATTAGTACCGCTGGTCCACCCCATCCGACAAGCTGACTCTAGTCGAAGCCTTTTTTTGCGGAGCATGCGTCACGGATCATAGCACGCCCCATTTGACGCTGGAGTGACTGGCGAAAGATGGGCCGCGGCAGAGCAGTAAACGCGGCCCGTCCTCCTCACCGATCAAATCCGGCCCTTTCACACAGCAGCGCCAAATAGTGCTCCTACGCTAGCCGTGAGCGCCATGGCGAGAACGCCCCAAAACGTGACTCGCAAAGCCGCTTTTAAGACGGGCGCTCCGCCTGCATAGGCTCCAAATCCTCCTAGTACAGTAAGGAGGATAATAGAAACTCCAATCACCGCCGCGATGATCGCTGCGGTTGGAGCAATCAAGACTGTAAGTAGCGGGATTGCAGCGCCAATGGCGAATGTGGTGGCCGATGCCACGGCGGCTTGGATTGGGCGTGCGGTAGTGATTTCTGAAATGCCGAGTTCATCCCGAGCGTGAGCGGTGAGAGCATCGTGCTTCATCAGCTGCTCGGCAACTTGCCTCGCCAACCCGGGCTGTAGCCCGCGATTAATGTAAACTTCGGCGAGTTCGTTCTGCTCAAAATCGCCGTCTGTGGCGAGCTCAGTCCGCTCTCGGTTGAGGTCCGCCTGCTCCGTGTCTGCCTGTGAACTGACCGAAACGTATTCGCCCGCCGCCATCGACATGGCTCCGGCGACCAGTCCCGCGACGCCAGCAACCAGAATGTCGGTACGGGCGGCATTCGCCGCCGCAACGCCGACCAGGAGACTCGCCGTGGAAACGATGCCGTCGTTGGCGCCCAGCACCGCAGCGCGAAGCCAGCCGATGCGATCGGTACGGTGTTGTTCCGGACGATGGCGCGCCATAACGACCTCGTTACTTGATGGTATTGGAGCGACGACTGCCGTATCCAAATCATTAAACCGGAATGCCAGGCAGACTGTCGAAGAAGTCGCCTTCAGCAGAAATTAAGTTGACTCTCCACTCCTAGTTCTAGAGCCCTTTAGACCAACGGTACACTATCTGTAAAGTTGTCGCTCGATAAATTCGGGGCGAACCAGGGATAAATCGCCGGCACGACGAGACTTGTTAGCAGCGTACTCGTGATCAATCCTCCGATTACGACGGTGGCAAGTGGGCGCTGCATTTCGGCGCCATCGCCGTTCGACATCGCCATTGGAATAAACCCGAAACTCGCGACCATCGCCGTCATCAAGACAGGACGAAGTCGCGAAAGGGCCGTTTGTTGGGTCACTTCGCGCAAGGGCAGCCCGCTGCGTCGCGCATTTTCGGCAGCGCTCACCCATACTAACCCATTGAGGACGGCCACGCCGAACAGGGCGATGAATCCGACGCCTGCGGAGATACTAAATGGCATGCCGCGCAGGAACAACGCAAAGATGCCTCCACTGGCAGCCATCGGAACAGCCATAAAAATGAGCAGCGCCAGCGAGACCGACCTAAAGCTGGTATGTAGCAGAAGGAAGATCAGGAGGAGTACCACTGGCGTAATCAGCGCCAAGCGTCGGCTCGCTGTCTGAAGATTCTCAAAGTCACCTCCCCACCGGATCTCGTAGCCGGGCGGAAGGTCAACCTTACTTGCCACAGCGGCCTGGGCGTCGGAGACGAAACTTGCCACATCCCGGCCACGTACGTTGGCGGCGATGAAGGTGCGCCGGCGGATCGCGTCATGCTCGACGCTAGCGGGTGTCTCGGCGAGTAGGATTTCGGCAAGTTCCCCCAGTGGTACGGTTCTCCCTCCAGACTGGCCGACAGGCAATTGCTCAAGCAATTGAGTGTCCTCGCGCCAGGCTTCCGGCACGCGAACTACGATCGGAATGCGAGCGCGACCCTCCATCACCAAGCCGACCTTCCGTCCCCCCAATGATTCGATGACATCGAACACCTTAGAGGCGTCGATTCCATACCGCGCCAGAGCGTCCCGGCGAGGGTGAATCGTCAACGTTTGAAGATTTGCCTGAAAGTCCGCTTTCACATCAGCCGCCCCTGAGACACCCTGCAAAACTCGTTCGATCTCTTTTGATTTCTTCGCCAGCACTTCAAGGTCATCTCCGTAGAGGAGCACTGCGACGTCTGACTTCACTCCAGCCACAAGTTCGTCGACGCGCATTTCAATGGGCTGCGTGAATCCAAATGCAACGCCAACGACATTCTCTTCAAGTACCGCTTCCATCTCCGCGATCAAATCGTTTCGAGTCACGCCCGAGCGCCACTTTTCGTGCGCGTTAAGAATTACCCATACGTCGGTTTGATGGACCCCCATGACGTCATTGGCTATTTCCGGGCGTCCCGTTTTGCAGAACACCGTGTCCACTTCAGGAAACTTGAGAAGCAATCGTTCAATTTGAGTTCCCATTTCCGTGGCGCCCTCGATCGTCGCGCTGGGGAGACGAACCGCTTCGATTAGGAGATCTCCTTCCTCCAGCCGCGGCATGAATTCGGCTCCCAAGTTCAGGGCGACCGGAATACTTAGCAGCAAGACAAGCAATGCGATCGTCGTTGTCGTGGCCGGACGCGAAATCGCTGCTCTCACCATTGGCCGATAGGCGATTTTGATGATTCGCACGAGCCACACGTCTTGATCCTTCATCGAACGAGGCAGGGCGATCGACGCCAGCGCCGGCATCAAGGTCATGGAAAGGATGAAGGAACCCAGCAGAGCAAACAGAACCGTCAGGGCCATTGGCCGGAAAAGCTTTCCTTCAGTGCCCTGCAGCATCAACACCGGCAGATAGACCACGGCAATGATCAATTCACCGAACATTGTTGGTTTGCGAACTTCAATCGAAGCATCGCGAATGACCTCTAGACGTGATCGCGTGCCTCGGTTTTCCGCTAGCCGATGGATGCAATTCTCAACCATGATGACCGAGGAGTCGACGATCAACCCGAAGTCGATGGCCCCCAAACTCATCAGACTCGCTGAGATGGCCGTCGCGTACATAAGATTGGCGGCGAAGAGCATCGACAACGGAATCGCGAGCGCCACAATCAGGCCGGCTCGAATGCTTCCCAGCATGAGCAAGAGTACCAGGATGACCAGGGCCCCTCCTTCCAGCAGATTACGGAGAACCGTGTGAAGCGTTCTGCCAATTAACGCGGACCGATCGTATATGACCTCCAGCGAGACTCCTGAGGGGAGGGTCGACTCGATCGCGGCTAGGCGTTCCTTCACGCGTGCGACGACTTCGCGAGAATTCTCGCCGATCAGCATCATTACCATTCCCGTCACCGCTTCGCCGCGACCATCGCGCGTGACTGCTCCCTGCCGCGTCATCGGTGCGACCTCAACGTCCGCGAGGTCGCGGAGCAAGATAGACGTTCCCTGATCGGTACTTCTAACGACGACGTTGAGAATTTCCTCTCTACTCTTTAACAGAGCCTCTCCGCGGATGAACCGCTGCTCGCCGTGGTGAACAACGTAACCGCCGCCAATCGAGCCGTTGTTCTCCTCCAAGCGACGAAAGATCTCGTCTAGCGTGACGTTGTTGCTCGCCAAACGATCAGGGTCTGGTCGAACTTCAAAGGTCTTGTAAGAACCGCCATGTGAATTGATCTCCGTCACGCCGGCGACTTCGCGCAGCTTTGGGGCAATGTCCCACTCCAAGATCGTCCGTAACTGCATCGACGTGTAGTTCTCGCCCCGCACTTCAAACTGCAGAATCTCTCCTAGAGCTGTCGTGAGCGGACCCATCTCCGGCGTCCCGTATCCGGCTGGAATCGCGGCAGCCGCCACAGGCAATCGCTCTGAAACTAACTGACGCGCTCGGTAGAGGTCGGCTCCTTCCTCGAAGACAATCGTCACCACGGAGATGCCGAACTTGGAAACGCTGCGGAGTTCTTCTACGTCGGGAAGCCCACTCATCTTCGATTCGACCGGGTAGGTAACGTAGCGTTCCACTTCGACTGGCGACAGCGAGCCCGCGTCGGTAATGACGGCTACCTGCACATTAGTCATGTCCGGAACGGCGTCGATTGGAAGCAGAACCGCGCAACGAGCGCCGGCAATCGCCATGATCGTCGTCGCGGCGAAGACCAGGAAGCGGTTGGCGAGCGAGAACTCGATCAGTTTTTGGAGCATTGTCGACTCGAAAATTATATTGGCGAGCCAAGGGAGCAGCGTCACAGATCATTCGTCTTGGCCGACCATCAGCAATACGCTCTTCAGGAAGAAAGCTCCTTCGCTGACGATCGGCGTTTCCTTAGCCAAGCCCGCCAGAATTTCAATTTGCCCTCGCTCCTGCTCGCCCGGTTTTACGTCGACGCGCCGAAACCGAGTCGGCCCTTCAGGTACGAAAACAAACGACTGACCGTCATGCACCACGACTGCCGACTCCGGCACGGTTACTGCGGCTCTCGATGGTCCCGCCGGGATCTTTACGCGTACAAACAGCCCTGGGCGTAGTCGGCGGTCTTCCGACTCAAGCTGCGCGACGAGCGAGGCGGCGCCCGTCGTGGCATCGACGCTCCGACCGACGACCAAGACCTCAGCCGCGTAGCGCTCATCAGGCAACGCAGGAGTTGTGACCACGACTTCGGCGCCAACGTCGACATCGATCGTCGCCCAGTCTTGTTCTCGAATATCAGCCACCGCCCAGAGATGACGCGTGCCGGCGATCACGGCAATCGGATCCCCTACTGAAACTCGCTCAGTCACCGCGAGGCTTCGCTCCTCCATGGCTCCGTCGATCGGTGCAACAACCTCGACCTGGGAAAGTGAGTCCTCGGGCGATGCTTCGGAGGTCTCTCCGTCGATTGTCCGCGATGACGGCCCAAGCAGTAGCTTCAGATCCTGCTGGCTTACTTCCAACTGGCGTGTAGCGTCATCAGATTTTGCCGTCGCCCCTTTGCTCAGCTGTTCAACATCGAAAATCGACTGCTCGATCGCCGACTGGAGCGCGGCTTGAGCGATTTGCCGTTCGCTCTCACGCTCCTTCCGCACCTTTCCTGAAATGGCTCCTGAGCTGGCTACCTCGCGAATGTTGTCGGCCATGACATTCGCCAATCTGACGCGAGTGTAGGCCGAAACGAGTCGCTCTCGATACTCCCCCACTGTTTGATACTGGAGAGCTGAATCAATCTCCTGGGGGGCCTTTTCCTCGCGAATCAGTTGTACGAGCGACGTGACGCCGTCCCTGATGTTCGCTTGCCATTCGGCTTGTCGTTGCGCCAACTGCAAGTCTGCTTGGCGACTCTTTACCTTAGCCCGGGCCACGCCGACTTCGGGACTGCTTAGCACCGCCAAGGTCTGGCCCGCTGCGACGGTATCGCCCGGACGCACCCTAAACTCCGTCACAACGCCATTGAACGCCGCTTTCACGGCGACGTAGCGGTCTTGATCATAGGTCAGACGCCCAGGTACTGTTCTCGTCGGCTGAAAGGCTGTTTCGCTCGCCACGCTTATCTTAATGTTGGCCTGGCGCAACTGCTCCGTGGATAGCGCCACGAGATCGCGCAACCCCCGTTCGGATGGTTCTGAAACCGTCGGCGGATCGGTCGGTTGCTGAGAAGTCCTCCAAAGACTCAATGTCGCAACGACGCTGATAACCACGACGCCGATGAACGGGTACACGAATATTCTTCTCATACAGAAGTCCCCTCAGCTTTAGAGAGCCAAATGAACGGATCGCGTCTTGCGGGGCTAAGCTAATGCAGCGGCGCGGATCGCCGAACGACGCCAAGAATCGCGGCGGCAAGAATGGCTTTAGCAGGAGGCCTTACTACACAGGATCCATCTAAAGCGCAGCGACCGCTTCACTAATCAACGTAATGACACGCCAATCAGCGCGCAGAGCGGCACATTCATAAATGAATGCATGAATCCAATATTGCGACTCGCTGGCGCGAGAAGGCTTAAGGGAGAGCCGGAGTGCACCGCAAACGGTAAAACAAGCTGCGGCAAAACAGCGATGTCGACCTTTTCCGACTGCACATCGAGTACTGCGACCGATTCAGTCGAGCCTGCGCAGAGGATCGGAAAAGGATGGCGATCTTCAGGGTCTTTCTCTTCCTGTCCTAGCTCCCACGGGAGGACACAGTGCCAATGCCAGTGTCCTAGGTCAGCGTCGCCCTCGCCATGGTGTCGCTGGACGTGAGCCGTGGGCGAGCCGTCAAACGACAATTCCTGACCGTGGCAATGCAACAGCGGAATTGGAAACTGGAGCGATATCACCCAATAGACCGCCGCTCGCACTGCTCGCCGAAGCAACAAGTTTCGAGCGCAAGTGAGCATCGCCCGGATCAATTAGAAAATAACGTGGTGGAGGACGCGGGTACCGACCTGCGATTCCTTGCAATTGAGTGTTGCCATGCCGTCAACTCAGGTCAAGATGCGTGGGGAGGTCGCGGTCCGGTGCACTCCGCCAAATTGCCGTAGCAGCAAGTCTGCCATGTCGGCACTTCTTAGTCTTCTCCCTAGCAGGCAAAGCCTGATGAGATTGCATCTCAATGGGAGCGTCGACTGAGGCCATAGCAGCAAGAGAGAGTCCTTCTAACAATGAGGGAACTGTGGTCGGAGGCGACGGTCGGCGAGAGCCGAATAAACCTGCCAGCCAGTAGTGAGTTTCTGGGGCAACGTGAATTTGGCCGCCCGAACTAATTGACCATGTATTGTCACGACGATGGGTGTGAAACCCTCGCCTTTAGGCGAAACCTTTAGGTTAGTATATTGGTGTGATGGAGAATTATCGGACCGGAGCGCATAGCCGCTTTGACATTAAGTACGATTTCGTTTGGTTGACGAAGTACAGTAAGAAGGTGCTGACGGGCGCGGTGGGTGAGCGAGTTCGCGAACTCGTTCGGGACGTTTGTCGGGCGAACCAGATTGAGATTTTGCAGGGGGCGGTCTCCGCGGATCATGTGGACGTGTTGCTGTCATGCCCGCCGACGCAGTCAGCTCGTAACCCTGTTGGCACGGGAGCTCGCGAATGTCTCCAAGCACCTTAAGCAAATGGCGAGCACTGGACTCGTTACCCGCAGAAAGCAGGGATCCTTCGCTCTCTACCGCCTTCAGGATCCCGTGCTGGAAAAAATCTGCGAACTCGTCTGCGAATCGCTTCGGCGCGATTTAGAGGCCGAAGTGAAACGGAACAAGAAGCTCTTGAGGAAGGGCGGGCGACAATAAATTGCTGACCAGTGACTATTGCCGGTTGACCACAGTCATTCTGCTTCCTTACGGCACTTACGAAGAGGTAAGGTCGAACAAATCGCCAAGCGCGAAAGAGCGAGCTTCAGAAAGCTTAGACGCCGTTCGACGTACGACACATTGCCAGGAGGAGTGTCGATGAGCGGCTTTCAATTACAGCGGCTCGGGCAGATCATGGAGCCGGAGGCGGGGAATGCGCAGGAGGCCGAAGGCGTCCTGAATCCGGCGGCCGTTCGTGGCCTTGATGGTCAGCTCTACCTGTTTCCACGGCTCGTCGCGCGGGGCAATAAGTCGCGCATCGGCATTGCCCGAGTCATATTTAACGAAATTGGCGACCCAACCGGCGTGCAGCGGCTCGGCATCGCACTTGAGCCTGAGACTGACTACGAACTGCGGCCTGATGGCAGCGGTGGCTGTGAGGATCCCCGGATCACGTTTGTCGAACCGATGCATCGCTTTGTGATGACCTACACGGCGCATTCTCCGATCGGTCCAAGGATCGCCCTAGCGGTATCGGAGGATTTGTTCCACTGGAAGCGGCTCGGATTGGCGACCTTTGAAGCCTATCGCGGCATCGACTTCGCCCATGTGGACAACAAAGACGCCAGCGTTTTCCCCGTCGCCATTCCCAATCACGCTGGAAAAATGCAGATGGCCATCCTCCATCGACCGCTTTTTCGCGGCACTTATCCTGAGGATACAGCTTGCCAAGGCGCGTGCCGATTGGTGGATCTCGATCATGAAAGCATCTGGATATCCTACTGCCCAATGCCCTCGGGGGATGCCGAATCGCATCATCCCGCCCTGTTCAATTCGCATCACCGCCTCGCGACTCCGGTGTCGTCATGGGAGTCGCTCAAGATTGGTGGCGGCACTCCACCAATCCTTACCCGACATGGCTGGCTGATCATTTACCACGGCGTGAGCGAAGTCGAGGAGCTAGGTAGCATAACGCATCATCTGTGCTACTCGGCCGGAGTAATGGTGCTCTCGAAAGAGCATCCGTGGGAAATTCTTCACAGATCGGAAGAGCCTGTGTTAACGCCGCTGCTGCCGCACGAACGGAGCGGAACCGTCCCAAACGTCGTGTTCCCTACCGGCATCGACCGTCGCGACGACCTAGGGCTGCCGGACCGCATCGACGTATATTACGGGATGGCGGACAGCCGGATTGGCGTGGCCCGTCTCGATCTGCCCGATCACTTGCCTCTAGGTGCGCCCGCCGATTCGCCCGGTGCAGTGGTGAAAGCGTGACTATTGCGCAGAACAAGGAGGTTGAACGATAAAAACCATGCAAACGCAAAGATTCATGAGACAAACTTCGGCCATTATTTTAGCGAACAAGCCGCGCGTGACGGACCCGATCAGTCGGTTTGCCGCGGCGACGCCAACTACCAGACTCGATGTGGACACAATCCCGTAGTTAGCGCCACATACCGCCGCACACAACCAAATAATGCGATCAGTGCGATGCCGCTCTTGATGCCGGACGAACATGTTGTTGATCACCTCACACCTGGGCCGAGCGTGATGCTCAGCGATAACTTCCCCAGCCCGCCTGATCCAACTAAAGCTATAAAAGGCCCGTCATCCGCGAAGGGTTGACGGGCCTTTCGTCATTGAAACAGTTTACTCGACGTCCTGCTACGCAGTGGCGAATTTCCTCCGTAGTCGGCGAGCCCCTGCTAGACCGGCAAGGCTGATGCCGAGCAGGACGAGAGAGCCGGGTTCGGGAATCGCGAACGGAGCGAGATTGAGCGCGGCGTTCTGGGAGCCCATGAAGTCGCCCACAAACTCCAGATTGAGTCCCGGATTCTCTTCCGTAGCTTCTCCCTCGGCGTCGTACGGGCCGATGTAGCTGTAGAACTCGTAACGACGGGTTACCGATTCCGAGTCAGCTGCCAAGTCATCGAAACCACTATCCACTTCGCCCACGCCATCCTTGCCATCCTGCAGGAGTTGCCATTCGATTTCGACTTCAGTCGGCTCGGAGCCGTCTGGAACCCCTGGGTCTCCTGGGACGAGATGTTCCAATTCGACGGGCTCGGCGGCCTCAATGACGAACACCTTCACCCACAACGCTTCGCCGAAGAGATCTTCGGGGTGTTCTTTCGGGAGCGCCGGAATCACCGCCTGGACGGCCGCCGGCGCAGCGGGATTAGCTGGCGGCTGGACGTTCCACACCGGCGCTGGAATCTTCACGTTCGACCCTGCCGCACTGAGATTTCCTGCGGCATCGCCGAGGAGCCAACGATAAGTCGTATTCGTCGGATTCCCATTCAAAGCGACGCCGAAATGCTCGCCTCCCAGCGTTTCGTAGTTCGGGTCACCGCCAAACGCCGGAAAGAAACATGCGTGTCCGCCCGTCGGAAAAGGGCCCGCAGGTACGGGGGTGCCAACCGCCCAGCTGCTTCCATCAAACGCACTGGCATACCGCACGATCGTTCCTGTCCCGGTGGCAACTTTCACCGGATCGCCATAGCGAATGTAAGGGTTGCCGAATGTGAAGGCGATATCTGAAGGGCTGATCCCTTCAAGTTCGATTTCAAAGCCACGCGTAGTCTGGCCCGTGTCATTAATCACATCAAAGTTGCTCAGACTGCCAAACATCGTCTGGGCCAGGGCCGGCGTGGTTATTACGCCCGCTAATCCACGCCTCCGCGATTTTACGTCTTCTCGCTAGTGAAAAGGTGCCGTCGACGCCACTTAATGAGATTGCGTCTCAAGGCGATCGGCGCCTCGGTGAGTGCAAATTGCTTGCGTGACTCTACCTTGCTGGTATTCGCCGAGTTGCCACACGTCACGAGAAGTCGCTCGCGACGCTTACACTCGCTTTCAAATTCTACTCGCACAAGTTAGACGTAATATTTTTTGTTGTCTCGTTACAACTTCCAGGGCCGTTGCGTCGTCGGCTGCTGGAAAACTTGACGTACGGATCGAGGTCAGACTTCTGAACTTGCGAGACGACTCTCGACCATTCTGAAGCAGCTAAAATCGAGACGGAGCGTTGCAAGGTTGCAACAATGAGGAGTGGAAAGCTTGAACGGCTAAGTGTGCGAAGGTGGATTTCCGGGCGCCTAAGTCGTTGCGTCGCCGAAGTCGGAGAGTTCCTTCGGACGAATGGCCGCACGCAATGCGTTAAAAACGGCAAACACGTCGATGACTTCCTGGCAGACTGCGCCGGCTACGGGAGACAACAGACCGCCGCTGGCCAGGGCCATTCCGACCACGCTCAGGACCATACCGCCGATCGCACTCTGCAGAACAATGCGCCGCATCCGACGGCTGATGTGCATGAACTCGTCGACCTTTTCCAGTGAGCTGTCCATGATCACGACGCCCGCTGACTCGGTAGTGATATCGCTGTTCTGTCCGATCGCTACGCCGACCGTCGAAGACATCAGCGCTGGAGCGTCATTAATACCGTCCCCTACGTACAACGTCCGCGCCTTTGCCGTCTCGGCGCGGACGATGGTCACTTTTTCTTCGGGCGTTTTTTGGGCGTAAATTTCCGAGATTCCGATTTGCTCTGCGAGGTAGCGAACCTCGGACTCGCGATCTCCCGAAACAATTAGCAGACGCTTGAAGCCGTGCCTGGAGTTGAGGTGTTTGATAAACGAAACGCCCTCCGTCCGAGGTTCGTCACGGAACCGATATGCTGCCGCATAGCGGTCATCAATGACGACAAAGCATTCCAGCCCGCCGGCATGGGACGGAATTTGATCGGATCCTGCGACTGGGAATTTGGCCAGCGCGCCGCGGCTAGCAATCCGCACCGTGTGGCCTGCGACAGTGCCGAGGATGCCTTGACCGGGCGGTTCGCTGATCTCGGCCACCTCCTGAAGCGTCACGCCGGCTTCCGTCGCTGATTTCAAGATAGCGCTCGCTAGGGGATGCTTGGAGTAGCGCTCCAGGCTGGCGACCAGTCCCAGGATATGTACCGCGTCAGCGCCAGAAACCACGATCTGATCAGTGAGGCGAGGACGGCCGTAAGTCAGCGTGCCCGTTTTGTCAAAAATGGCCGTGCGACAAGTGGCGATCGTTTCCAAGACCACTGGGTTCTTAATAATGATTCCACGCCGTGCACACAGTGATATCGCGCCGATGATGGCGACCGGGATGGCAATGAGGAGAGGGCAAGGCGTCGCGACCACGAGCACTGCCAAAAAGCGGCTTGATTGGCCGCTCACGCCCCAGGCGCCCAGCGCGATCAGCACTGCCAGTGGCGTGTAGAATGCGCCTAGCGAATCGCCAAGTCGACGCATCCGCGGGCGATTCTGCTCTGCGGATCGCATGACCTGCATAATCTTTGCATATCGCGAGTCGGCCGCCGGACGGGTCGCTCGGATCGTCAGTGCAAACTCACCGTTGATCGCTCCGGAGATCACTTCCGAGCCTGGCGTCTTGGACATCTGAAACGGCTCGCCTGTCAGGAACGACTCATCCATGACGCCGCGGCCCTCGGTGACAACTCCGTCCACCGGGCAAATGTCGTGAGGAAAGATTACGAGCGTGTCGCCGACAGCCACCTCGCTAAGTGAAACGTCGACCACTTGTCCGCCTTGACTCCGATGGCCGATCGATGGAATTCGTTGGGCGAGCGCGCGCAGGACCGATGACGCGCTGCGGACGGCGTAGCTTTCCAGGGCTTCACCGCCTGAAAGCATGAGGACTACGAGTGCCCCCGCCAGATACTCGCCGAGTACAGCGGCGGTCACGATCGAGATGCCTGCCAGAAGGTCGGAACCGAATTCGCGTTTCGCCAGTTTTTTTAGCAACTCGTAGACAAGCGGAATTCCCCCGAATACCAACACAACCCACAAGGGAATTTGATACGACGGGCTGCCGCTGTGTATCACGTAGCAGAGAATCAGATGTACCGCGATGCCCGCAAGTGCGACGCAGGCGATGATCACCATCTGCCGGTTGGTCCAGAACTCCCTCAGCTTTGAAAGCCGGCCTTCAGGCGTGGGCGTTTCCATCAGAAATTCCATGGAGTTACGAGATCAGAAACTCACTGCCAAACACTTGTCAGCACTCCTACAACGCTTGGCGGTAGCCGCATTGCCAATTGCCGCACACGTAGGTGGGATCGCGTTAACTGCGACGCATTTGCCGAGCGTCAGGCCTTGGCGGTTGCCGATGTCGCCAACCACAGTGCGGATGTCAGACATGCAGATTAGTGCAGCCGTCGTACGGGTGATGGCGTCGTGCGATTCAAGGAGCGGGATCGGCTTCTCCCTCACACCGACGTTGCCGATGCCGTTCAGCACGAAACGCGTCATCATCTTAAACATGGGAGATTCCTAGATTTCGAACGGCGATTCGCTGGACCAACTTGACTAATTCGATCACGGCCACAGGCAGTAGCGAGCAGGCGGCGATCACCCACCAGTCCGACGCGCTAGGTACGGAGGTATGGAGGACCCTTCGCAGGAGCGGCAGGTAGACCGCCGCTGCCTGCAGCACCAGACAAATCCCCACAGCAGCCCACAGCCAACCATTAGTAAACAGCCGACTGGTGAACGCGGACCGCCTTTGGGATCGCGCGTTGAGGGCGTGGACGACCTGTGCGAGGGCCAGCGTCATGAAGGCCATCGTCGTCGCCTGACGCAGACCGCCCCCATCAGTCCCGTACCAGTGCATGCCAACTCTAAAAGCGAGGAGCGTCACTCCGGCAAGTAGCAACCCTTGCCAAACAATGAGGCCGACGAATCGAGGCGTTAGTAACGACTCCTTCTGATCGCGCGGCGGGCGTTTCATCACGTCCGGAGCCGATGGCTCCAGAGCCAACGCAAATGCCGGGAAGATGTCGGTTATCAAATTGAGCCACAAGATTTGGAGAGCGACTAGCGGCAGGGGCCACCCGATCATGAGCGCGAGAAATACCGTAAGGATTTCCGAGAAGTTGCATGACAGCAAATAATGGAGGAACCGCAGAATGTTTCCGTAGATAATCCGCCCCTGTTCAACAGCCCCAACGATGCTGGCGAAATTATCGTCGGTGATCACCATATCGGCGTTTTCTTTGGCGACCTCAGTCCCCTTGATGCCCATGGCGATACCGATGTCTGCCTTCTTCAAGGCTGGAGCGTCGTTTACGCCGTCGCCTGTCATGGCGACGACATGTCCCTGCTCTTGCAGCGCTTCGACGATCTGCAGCTTGTGTTCGGGCGAGACGCGGGCGAACACGGCAGCGTCGGCTACCACCCGTTGCCAACCCGCGAGGTCCAGGCCAGTTAACTCGCGACCATGGACGGCGCCCAGCGGACGCCCATCGAGATCACAGTCGATGCCCAGTTGCCGTGCGATCTCGGCCGCCGTCGGCTGCTGGTCACCGGTGATCATCACGGTACGAATACCTGCCGTGCGACACGTGGCGATGGCGGCCTTCGCTTCGTCACGGAGCGGATCGCTCATGCCGACGAGGCCGACGAATATCAAATCCCGGCCGAGGTCGCCCTCGTCGTAGCCCTCGGGCAGTTCGCGATATGCCAGGCCCAGAACGCGCAGCGCAGCACTGGCCAATTCCTGGTTGGTTTCGTGCCAGCGCCGGCTATCGTCAGGTGTGAGGGACGTTACTCCGGTCGCTCCGAATTGCGTGCTGCTCGCGGCAAGTAGAGTCGCAGGTGCGCCTTTGACAAACGCGAATATCCGACCTTGCGGCGCTCGGTGCACCGTGACCATGTGTTTGCTGGTGCTGTCGAACGGCAATTCACTGCTGCGGGGAAACTCGGCGGCTAAGTCGACTTGGTTCATCCCGGCCTTCTCGCCAACGACGACTAGGGCCGCCTCGGTTGGATCGCCCAGCACGGTGACACGGCCGTCAGTCCGTTCCACTTTCGCATCGTTGCACAACATACCGATCCGTAGAGCAAGTGCGAGGTGTTCGTCGGATCGCTGGTCGACCGGTTTATCCGCAACTCGAAAATCGCCGATCGGCTGATATCCCGCCCCGGTCACGTCGACGCGACGTTGATCCAATGCGTAGACGCATACAGTCATCTCGTTTTTGGTGAGCGTTCCGGTCTTATCCGTGCAGATTACAGTAACGGAACCCAGAGTTTCGACAGCAGGGAGTCGGCGCACAATCGCGCGCATGCGGGCCATGCGTTGCATTCCTAGTGCAAGCGTCATGGTGGTCACGGCAGGCAACCCTTCAGGCACGGCGGCAATGGCCAGTGAGAGACCGATCTCCAGCATGTGCCAAAAGTCAGTGACGCCACGCAGCCAACCAGCGAGGACGACTACAGCGCACAGCGCTAACACGACCACGATGAGCAGTTGACCAAGACGGGAAAGTTTTTGCTCCAGCGGCGTGTCGCGGGTGATCGCCGCATCGATCAGGACTCCGATCTTGCCCACCTCCGTTTGCGAGCCGGTAGCCGTCACCACCAATCGGCCGCGTCCGTCCGTGATGGCCGTCCCTAGGAAGGCCATATTGAAGCGATCACCGAGTGCTGAGTCTTTATCGGTCAGCAGTGCAGTCGACTTGGTCACTGCATGAGATTCACCTGTTAGCGCGGCCTCCTCGATCTGCAGACGAACGCTCTCGACGATCCGGCCGTCGGCGGGTACCCGCGCGCCCGCTGCGAGGACGACCAGATCGCCAGGCACCAGTTCCGCGGCGGGAATCTGCCTTTCTGCGCCGTCTCGGATCACATGGGCGACTCGCACCGTCTGTTTTTGCAGAGCGGACAGTGCCTCCTCAGCCTTCCATTCAGTGGCGAAGCCGATGCCGGCATTGATGACGATGACGACGAGGATGGCAACCGCCTCAATGTTCTCGCCCATCGCGAACGCAATCGCCGTCGCCGCGAGCAACAAGACCACGATGAGGCTGTGAAACTGGGCCAGCAAGATTGACAGGGTCGTACGCTGCTGTGCCCGTGCTAAGGTATTGGGGCCCTGCTGAGCGAGCCTTCGAAACGCGTCGGCCTGAGCTAATCCCTGAGTTTCATTCGCGTCGAGCCGCTTGAAAACTTCTGCCAGTGGAAGGGTGTGCCACGACTCTATTTCGGGCTTCGAACGAGATTCGTTATGGGATCGCGAGTTTGCCGAACGTATTTTCGCTTCGCTCTCCAAATAAACTCCTTGCTTGCCAGTTCATTATGAACAGCAGTACAGACTGTACACGAATCCGCGACCGCGTGCCTAACGATTGATTGTCCTTGGGCAGAAACCAGCCCAGGGCCGATCAACCCGCCTACTGGCTCGGGCCGCCGTTGACACGAAAGCATGAGCTTGGCTGCCGCGGATACGGCGAAGTCGCTTGCGTCGCGAGTTCGGTTGCACAACGGCGAAGTCGGTGCCGCATTCCAAGGCCCGTTGACGGAGCGACTCGCCCAAGAGGTTGATGGTGAGATTAACCGTAAGACAGAGAGTAGCTCATCGCCGTATGGAAGGCATTGAGCGGTCAACTACGGCGCTTCTCAGGCCGTTGTTTATAATAGCCGAGAAGATGCAATAAGTAAGTCAGGGGGAGCAACGAATGCTCCTATTGCTATCGCTATTTGGCCGATTGCCGTCAACGCCTAGAACTTAGCGAGGTTGTTCTATTGCATCGCAGAACGCCCGCAGTGATGTCAGGAACTGCTCGCCTTCCGCCATGAGGCGGTGAGCGACCGGGATTATACTGTCCGGTTTTAGTGGAATGGCGTTCGGTGATGGTTTTGGTTCGAGCCCTGGAAACTTGAAGCCACGAGGCACAAATCAGCATTCTGCGCCTTGGTGAGACCCCCGCGCTGAACGCGACGTTCAATCTCCGCGATCGTTTGGAATGGAGCTTTCTCTTCGAGCTTAGGAAATCTCAGGCCGCGTCCCGGGAACGGTTTGCAGAGTAGGGCGCTTTGCACCGCCCAGTTCCAAACAGTGCGAAGCGTGACTATGTCTTTCTTAATGGTCGCGGGGCTGACCCGGCGGCCGCGAATGCCGGGGTCCTTGGCTCGTGCCGAGACGTAGCTCTGCAGATCGACGAGCTCAAGCGACTGAATCTGAAACTTGACGCCCAGCAGCCGGCGCAAGTGTGCGGCATAGATTTCCATGCCGCTGATCGTCAGCGGCTCGACTGAACCCACCGGAATCGCCTTAAAGTAGGCGATAAGTAGTTGATCCAGCGTCCGGATCGCGACTTGTGATAGAACCGCTTGTCGAGAAAGCGGTACATACGCTTGGCCGCGGCGCGATGGAGTTGTCGGAAGAGCACGAGGTCAACCGCCTTCAAGTACCCAGACTTAAAACTGCGGAAGACGACTTCGTTCCAAACGAACGATGAAAGCGGCGGCTCGGAGTCCGGCTTGCTGTGATGAACGCCAGGACTATTGCATCGTTGCAGGGCAGCAATGAAGTTTGCTGCACGGTCACTCTGGTTGCCTGAAAGCAACAAAGTATCGCAGCAAAAAAACATGCTTGTCAGTCAGGATGCTTTCGCGCTAGGGTCAAAACATGATGATCGTTTGCGCAAATTCCAAAGGCGGCGTGGGCAAAAGCACCCTCGCGACGCACCTTGCCGTGTGGCTCTTCGACCAAGGCTTTCAAACGGCGTTACTCGACACGGACAAACAGCGTTCGAGTTCGCAATGGATCGTCGAAGCGGAACCCAAAATCACCATTCGCGTCGCTGACACTCCCGAGGAATGCCTTAAAAGCGTCCAAGGATTAGTTTCTAGCCACGATTTCGTGATAGGGGACGCTCCAGGCGGGCTGGAAGATTTGAGTCGCACCTTGTTCATCCTCGCGGATTTGGCCATTTTCCCGATTTCGCCTTCGATTCTCGATGTGAGGTCGGTCGCCGGGGCGACGACGGTCCTCAGATACGCTCAGGGAATCAACGGCGGCAGACCCGACGGACGGCTTGTGCTGAACAAGATGAAGACCCGCGACACTATCAGTCAAGAACTGAAAGTGGGCGCTCCACAGCTAGGTCTTCAGGTCGCTCAGCACGTCGTTCGCGATTTGCAAGCGTACCGCGACGCAGCGCAACAGGGGACGGTTGTCGGTCGATTCGGGCGTAAAGGTTCGCACGCAGCAGCGGATCTCGACGGGCTCTTTCGCGAGCTCGTGGGCGATGCGGTGACAAATAAACAAAATGTAAGGAGGCAGAACGTAGAGAATGGCTGAAAGAAGATCACTAGGCACGGCAATGGAAATGACGCCCGAGAAGCTGGCGTTTATCAATGGGCAGTCAAAATCGACAGTAGTTCAAACTCCTACGAGTCCGCCGAAAGAGAAAAAGCGGACGATCGACATTGCTGAGTCGAGAACCAAATCACGAACGGAAAAAGATGCGCCGTCGCGGCAACAGCGGGCAACAGGTCGGCCGCCCCACGGCGTTCCCAGTTCCAGTGAAGTTCTCGATCAAATGCTAGTGCCCGTGACGATTCGACTTTCCCATCGAGTTGCCAATGCACTTCGTCGAGCACACTTGGAACAGCGTCTCAATCACGCCAAGCCAGATACTCAGCAGGAGATCGTCGAAGAAGCTATCTTCGGCTGGTTAACCAAGCAAGGATTTCTAGAGTAGCCAAGCCGCCGGGCGTTATGCCGAAAGAGCTTGCATCAGCACAATGCCTAAGCTGCGAGCACGTGGGTGATCGCGGATTGTTCTTGATTGGGCAACATACGTCGGTAACGCAGCACCATTTCTTCCGTCTGATGGCTGACCCAACTGTTAATAATTCGTTGGTCGATTCCCAGATGAGGCCAAACGCCATGACTAGCCACAGCACATTGGCCGACAAGGAATTGAAGGCAGCAATTTCAGGATCAACGCGCAAACTTCGCCGCGAACCGTCATTAGAAGAAATGTCAGATGTATGCAATGTGCCGACAAATTTAACCCCTGCCGGATTGAACCAAATGCGCCAAGACCGGCGAGCTAATTGAAAGGTTCAAGCATATTCTGAGGAAACGATTTCGTCGGCGTTCTAATTTCAGACGTTTGGTAAGAGAAGTCATTTTCAACTTCAACCCCAAGGCGTCGAAGTCGTGCTCGAGCTTCGATGACGTTCGGACTACTGCTATACCTGCCTGCTCTAATAATTACCTTCTTCGGTGGAGACGGCCACAACCAATCATCAGTGACTGGAATTGGGATTTCGTACAATGCTTGGATGCTCTTGATTTCCTCGAATAGGTTCTGCTTCCTCCATTGTGCGTACCCAAAAACTGAAGCCGCAACGGGCATCAGCAGAAACAGAGTCGATACGGCGAATCTTTTGTGAATTCTCAACAGTTACAGCTCCAGAACGATTCACTGGTGCTTCAACGAGTTTCAAGAAACGCCCCAGACCCACTCAATGGGACCGAGTTTCTTCACGCGACATTCTCGTCTAGTTCGCAGGCCGTCGCGGTACAGTCTGAGCATCGCGATTCGACACTATATCAAGCACTAACTTTGGAGACCGAGCAGCCTTTGAGAAATCCGTTCCTTTGAACGCAAGATATGCCACTTCGTCGTCAAGGCCGCTAAGTGTTAGTACCTTACCCGCACTGTCATACTCGACCGTGTTAGCTCCACCACCGACTCCGTCTGGCATTTCTATCGTACAGTTAGTGAAGTTAAGCCGAATGGATTTGTCGTCACTTGTTTGCACCGACACTCCATCGCATTTGACCGCCACCATCCAATGGAAGAAGGAGTACGGCGGCTTGCGGATGGACCAAGCGAAGCGTCTCAAAGAGCTTGAGAAAGAGAACGCTCGACTGAAGCGATTGCTCGCCGACGCGGAGCTTGATAAGGCGATCTTGAAGGAAGCCGCGTCGGGAAACTGGACGGTCAATCACAAACGCGTCGAGCGTCTTTGGCGTCAGGAGGGCCTGAAAGTGCCGCAGAAGCAAAACCAAAACGGAGGCGACTGTGGCTCGCCGACGGCTCGTGCGTGCGGCTGCGCCCATCCTACAAAGATCACGTCTGGAGCTACGACTTCGTCGCCGATCGCACGAGCGACGGCCGGGCGATTCGGATGCTCACCCTAATCGACGAGCATACCCGCGAGTGCTTGGCGATCGACGTGGCCCGAAGCCTCAAGAGCGAGGACGTGCTGGAGCTTGAGCGACCTGTTCGTCCGTCGCGGCGTGCCGACCTACATCCGCAGCGACAACGGCGCCGAGTTCACGGCGACGAAGGTGCGAGTGGCTGGCTCGGGTCGGCGTTAAGACGCTGTTCATCGAGCCGGGCAGCCCTTGGGAGAACGGCTACGTTGAAAGCTTCAACGGCAAGCTGCGCGACGAGCTGCTCGCGCGAGAGCAGTTCGATACGCTGCTGGAGGCCAAGGTTCTCATCGAGCGCTGGCGCCGGCACTTCAACGCCGTCCGACCGCACAGTTCGTTGGGCTACCGGGCTCCGGCGCCGGAAGCGATTCAGCCTGCTTCGCTTGCTTCGGCTACGCCTCAGCAAGCGAAGCAGGCTGGCGTTGGGGCAACGCCAACTCTAACTTAACGATTGGTTCACTAACCGGGGGCAGGTCACATCACTCGGAGCGACGCAAGGAGACGACACGAAAGGTACGCGAATTCGAAGCCGAAGCAGTCGCCTTCGTGGTTAGCAGAGCGATCGGACTAGATGCAGTCACCCGTTCAGCCAACTACATTCAGCTCTACTCTAGTGACAAGGAAATGCTGCTGCAATCGCTGGACTATATTCAGCGAACCGCAACGCAAATCATCACTGCTTTAGAATCAGGGCAAGAGGCCGTTAATGACCACAGTTTCTTCGTCACTGATCGTTCTAAGGTTCTTGTTTGAGGTCGTTAGTACGCATGCCACCGGCCTCATTTTCGCACTCCGCTGAAATGCTGGCATTGCCATCGCACAATGCTATCGCTTTTGAAAGCATTCGCCTTATTTGCAGAATCTAATCTTCTTCACCCATTCTCTGATAGGATGTCAATCCCTCCAGAACATCGAGTGTCAAATGCTTCACGCTCATGCATTACTCAGTGCCTTGCTATCGATCGCCATCGTTGCGAGCGTATCGGTTGCTGTGGAACCTAACGACCCCAAGTCCCCGGTCGTCCTACCGCTGAAGGAGGTCTGGGCACTCGCGATGCCTGGCACCAAAGCATTTCCATCAACGCACAAAGACGATGCGGGCAACTACGTCTCAAGTGACGGCCAAGTGTCTCAGCAGCTCAACGAGGCCTTTGCTTCTGTAGCACGCTCGAAGGAATCTACTGAAGGATTTGTCGTAGCCGGTACAGGGATTGACTCGCTTAAGGCGTTAACTCAAGCCCTCCAGAACTCCACTGGCAAGCGCGATGCGTTCACTACAGAGGAGGAGCTAAACATAGTCTTTTACGCACTTGAGTATGGCTCGGATGTTCACCTCACGAACATCACGCGAGATAAGTCTGAAATCACTCTCTCGTACCGCTTCGCTCCTCACTTTGAAGCGAATGTCAGTAGCAATCTCGCCGTAATTCCTCTCGGAAAAATGCCCCAGGGAAACTATTCGGTCAAACTCGCTCGACAACCACTGGAGAGGAAATATCAAACCCTAAAAGTGAAGAACCCGTCGAAGAAGGAAGCGTCGCGGGTTGTATGCAAACCATTCCGGTTCACGGTGAATGACGCTACGAAGGAGCATTAAAATGAGACCTTTGTTACTGAGTCTTGCTGTTGCATTTGGGATTGTCCTGCCACTTAAGACGCTTGAAGCGAGCCAAGATTCGCTGGGCCCCAACGGCATCAATTCTTTGGTGACGGGTTTGTAAGGAAGCGGCATCAATATTGGTCAGGTTGAGTTGTTCCGTCCGGGCGACCCAAGTTTCGACACCAACGCTGTTCTCTTTCACAGTTCCGTAGACCCCACGCAGGTCTTTTTCCGCAACCCTCCGACGTTCGCGGCCGTCCAGAACAAGCTTGCCGAAACGAGCGACCACGTCGTCAAGGTTGCGGGACTCTTAATCTCGGACCACGCGACGGCGACGGGCGTTGTCCCGGAGGCAAACCTCTACTCAGTCGGAGCGAATCTTGTTGGCCCGACTCCCGAAAACGCCTACGAGCAATTCGCTGAATCAGCTAATTTGCTCGCGACTATGTCATTGCCAAACAGCAGAGACATCGGCGTAATTAACATGAGCTTCGCCGTGACATCAGCAGGCTTGGACCCTGACGGAAGCTCAACACTCACTTCTTACATTGACTGGTCGGCTCGTGAACACGATGTGCTATACGTCGTCGCCGGTGAGGAGGATGGAGCCACGGGAGCCCTCCCAGCAGACAATTTCAATGGCATCACGGTTGGATTTTCAAAGAAGAACGGGACTAAGTATCGCCAATCCGACTCACAGAATGTTTACACGACCGTTCCGGGATCCAATCGGACGTTCATAGATATTCTCGCTCCGGGAAGAGACGTCGAGACGACTACCCGCAATAATGTTATCCCAACGCTTCCGGACCCTGCTGGGAACGGCACTAGCTTCGCGGCCCCGCATGTCGCGGGCACTGCCGCTCTATTGCACGAACGCTCGTACGCCAACGGCTGGGGTTCAAATTCCCGGCAGCACCAAGTGATGAAGGCGGTGATTATGAACTCCGCCGACAAGATTGAGGAACCGAAACGAAAGCGAATGTGGCTCGCCGACGGATCGCGTGCGTCTGCGCCCAGCTTACACGGATCACGTCTGGAGCTACGACTTCGTCGCCGATCGGACCAGCGACGGTCGGGCGATTCGCATGCTCACCCTGATCGACGAGTATACGCGCGAGTGCCTGGCGATCGACGTGGCGAGAAGCCTCAAGCGCGAAGACGTGCTGGAGCGCCTCAGCGATCTGTTCGTCCGTCGTGGCGTGCCGACCTACATCCGCAGCGACAACGGAGCGGAGTTCACGGCGACGAAGGTCCGAGATTGGTTGGCTCGAGTCGGCGTGAAGACGCTGTTCATCGAGCCGGGAAGTCCTTGGGAGAACGGCTACGTTGAAAGCTTTAATGGCAAGCTGCGCGACGAGCTGTTGGCGCGTGAGCAGTTCGACACGCTGCTGGAAGCCAAGGTCCTGATTGAGCGCTGGCGGCGACACTTCAACGAAGTCCGACCGCACAGCTCCTTGGGCTACCGGGCTCCGGCGCCGGAGGCAATTCAGCCAGCTTCGCTCGCTTCGGCTACGCCTCAGCAAGCGAAGCAGGCTGGCGTTGGGGCAACGCCAACTCTAACTTAACGATTGGTTCACTAACCGGGGGCAGGTCACTACGTCGAGCCGAATAGCTCCTAGACCCGGCGCCGAAGGGAGAGACTTGAGCAGCGATTCCGGTTGGATACGTAAGGTGAGAGGCTCGCCGTCGACAACGGCTTCGACGGTGACCGGAAGCAGCATGGCGCGACTGCATTCGCTGCTCGCATACAAGTCAGCGGGTACTGTCGGCGAGGCAACTATGCCCGACGCGCCGGCGAAGATGCCCGAGCGAATGCGAACCACATCGCCTACTGAGAAAATGGTGTATCCCATGGCCGTGACACCTCGCGCTAAACCTAGCCCCACGCTAATGAACAGTACTGCACTGCAACCCAATTCGCAGTAGCGCGGAATTGCGGAAGTCCGCCAATACCGATAAGGATTCACCCCAGTGGCTCGCTTCGACTCGCCGACGCGAAATCTGCAATGCGCAACGCCGTAATTTGCACGGCAGAATTCGTTCTCTGCTCAAATGTGAGCTATGCACGCACCTGACAGACAAGGCTTGGCTTACTACGCAGCAAGAAAGAGTGGGGGCTGCCTCGTCGAATTGAAGTACGACCGGCTCCTCACTGATCATTTCAAGATGCAGAGGCGCGTAAAGCACTCACCGCGGCGCAGGAACACAGGCCGTATCGTTGAAGGGGCTCGGAGCTCTTCCCATCCGCAACCGAGATTTCGAGCGTGGTCACTGCTGGTCACACGACGCCGAGCCAAACCACATCGTCGCCTCTCGCCTTGAATTCAATCAACCTTATTAGCGTTAGGTAGTCGCCCCGGAACAACCGCAAATTGCGAAATTGGGCGTAGATTCTTTCAAGCTCCTGATCATCGGTCCCTCCCGCAATCACCGTAATTGCGACTTCAGATTCGCAGAATTCGATCTTCGCTGCTGAAGTCAGCTTTACGAACGGCGAGGGCATGACGTCACTTGTGGGGTAAGTTTCAATAACTCCGTCTCACTGAACATGGTTCGCTTGAAGTCGTGATTTAGATTCGTCGGATCGTTGCATAATTGGCCGGTCATCGCACTGAAGCGGCGGGATACTACGCATTGACGCCGAATGCACGACCGACGACCGCTGTGAGTGCCATTGCGAGTGCTCCCCAGAACAGAACTCGCGCGACGCCACTGCTAATTCTTGAGCCGCCGACCTTCGAAGCCACGCCACCAAGCAAACCGAGGAAGACTAACGAGGAAACCACTACCGACGCTAGAAGCGATGAAGCGGGAGAGACGATTGCAGCAGCGAGTGGAAGAATCGCACCGCAGCCGAATGCGGCAGCTGAGGCAAACGCCGCTTGGATCGGCCGAGCCTCCATCCCTTGAGCGATACCCAGTTCGCTTCGAGCATGCGCCGCTAATGCGTCATGGGCTGTCAACTGCTCGGCAACGCGAGCAGCAAGCTCACGATCTAATCCTTGTTCGATATAGATATTGGTCAGTTCTTCTAGCTCTCCAGCGGGATCCGCCGCGAGCTCTGCTCGTTCACGAGCAAGATCTGAACATTCCGTGTCTGCTTGAGAACTGACAGAGACGTATTCGCCCGCAGCCATTGAAGCTGCACCCGCGACAAGACCGGCCACACCGGCTACCACAATCGCACCGCGCGATGAGTCCGCTGCGGCGACTCCAGTGATCAGGCTCGCCGTAGAAACAATCCCGTCGTTCGCACCGAGAACGGCAGCGCGGAGCCAACCGATTCGCGCAATTCGGTGTCGTTCTGTATGACGAGAATTCATGCCGCTCAATATACCTGCTAGCGACAAATGAGACGAAGGACTACTTGGTCATTGGTGGGCCGGACCGAGTCTGTCGCGCAGCAACCTAATGGCGTTCCTCGCCTCACGCAGTTCAGCTACGGCAATCGCTTGTGCGCTTGTAGCGTCGGTCACGCCTTGCGTCGTAAGCACGAGCTGAGCCATAGCGGTATCAATTCGTGCTTCCGCGGCCATGAGCAACGACAATTCGTCCGTGTTGGCGTGATGTCCGCTCCCAGGAATATGTCGCCCGCTTGCAACGCCTGAAGGTGATGGATTAGCCAAGCTACGCCTCCCCTTTGCCGGTGACGTCGAACGAGACGGCGCAAAGTCTCGCGTGGAAGTAGGATGCGAGAGTGAGCGAATACATTTGAAGGACGTGGTTAAGTCAAAAGCTGAGTTCGGCGGGCAGTGAGAATTCAATCGGCCGGTATAGCAAGTGAAAGACTAGTTGCCAAGCGTATTCAGCCAGTGGATCTTAAGTCTGCGCACTCGACACGCGATCGTCTCTATCAATGTCTTTGCGATTGTCAGAGATAGACGGCCACTCAGCCGGAGCAGATGTGGCGCTGGCACAGCAGCTTGCATTCGCGAGTTACAGAAGCGATTTCGATACAGTAGCCGCGTGCTCCCGCACCAGCCGCCGCGAATGCAACTAACCCGCGATAGCCTAACGTACCTTCCACCGTCCACCAAGAGATCATGGACGGCGCTACGCCAATCACACCACAGGTGGCAAACTTCGTCCGCAGTTTAGCAGTCGCCAAACCGCTACTAATTTTTCCTCGCTTGTCGGCATGTGACCACTTCACAAGCTGACGACCTCGGGGGGGGGCCTGGAAGTAAGTGCCGTGCTCAACCTGCCCTATTTGCAACTGAGGCATGTATTACTGCGTGCTGTCTTCGTTGGGAACGGGGGCGATTAGCGGCAGGCGTTCTCGGTCAGAAACCACAACGCCTCCCGGCTTTTCGACTGTGATCGCAAAGAGGGTCGGCTTAGCGATCGGTAGGCGGGCGTCAATCGGTATCAAAACTATCTCCGTATCGGAGGGGATGTTGAATACCCCGCCGTCGACCGGCGTCGCTTCGGGGCGATCGGCGTCGAAGATCCAAAGCTGATACTGCTCCTTCGTCGGATCGTTAACTTCGACGCCGCTGAACTCCATCACGCCGCGCTGCAGTTTGTTGGACCAAATCAATTTACCGCTGGCTCCCTTAGCGGCTGGGTCTTCCGTCACGGTCCAGTCAGATTGGAAGACGCTGCCGGGATCGTGCTTCGAGGCGGCGATCAGTTTTGAGCGTAGTTCCATCGGCGACTCTTCCCTGAGATCCGGTTGGCGCGTGAACGAGAATGCCGCCACGGCAATCGCCGCGGCCGCTACGGCCCAGCCTAGCCAATCGCGACGCGGGGCATTATTCACAACACGGCGTCCAACCGGGATCGGCACGACCGAAGGCATCGCCTTCCGATCTTCGACGGCGGTCTTTCGGACGGCATCGAGTGTTCGCTGCTGCAGGGGGGCTGGCAGTGTTTCGTGCGCCATTGCCTGTCCATGTAGGCAGAGGTCGAGCGCCGCGGCTGCGAGCGCCAGGTCGTCGACAGGCGAATCGTCGACGCCCAAGCGTTCCAACTCTCGCTGATCTTCCGGCGAAAGTCCGAAGAGGGCTCGCTCGGCAAGAAGTTCGAGGCGGCGATCGTGGGAAGAAGGTCCGGTGCTCATGCGGCGCCTCCTTTGCCCGTTAGCTTGTCGGTACCGGCGGCCAGCAGCTCGCGGAGCCGAATAAGCCCGCGGCGGGCGTGTGTTTTGACCGTGCCTAGCGGCAGCCGGAGCCGTTCAGCGATTTCAGATTGCGAGCAGCCTCCCTCAAGGGCGAGCAGCAGAACGCGCTGCTGCTCGTCGGATAGTTCCTGCATTTTGGCGCGGGCCCGCTTGGCGTCATCGCATACCTGCAACCATTCGGCCGGATCGCGCGCCGATTGCGGGAGCGTCGTTTCGTCCCAAGACGTCGTCTGAGGTTGGCGTTCGGAACGGCGCTGGCGGTCGATTAACCGCCGGCGTGCGATCATTGCGATGAATGTCGCTTCCGAGGCAATGGCCTCGTCGTAGCGATCAGCATTCCGCCAGACTTCGATGAACACTTCCTGAACGGCGTCTTCAGCGTCGGCGTTGGTCGGAGAGAAGCGGCGCGCTAGCGACCAGACCAGCCCACCGTATCGAGCCAGGCAGTCTTCCATCGCGGCTGGGCCGCCTTTGGCGACGCGGGCCATCACGCTAGTAGCGGATGCGGACAACGGCAGTCTCTTCGATTGAAAAGCGGCCCGGCGGCGGGGCGAATGGCAAAGCTTCGCCCCGCGCCGGCCGAGTCGCAATCTATTTCGGCAGGAGGACGGAGTCAATGACATGGATCACGCCATTAGAACACTCGACGTCGGCCTTCACGACCTTGGCCTTATCGATCATCACCTCGTCGTCCTTCACGGTGACCTGCACCTTGTCGCCCTGAACCGTCTTCGCTTCTTTCACCTTTACGACGTCCGCGGCCATGACTTTGCCGGGGACGACGTGGTAGGTAAGTATTGCGACCAACTTTTCCTTGTTTTCAGGCTTCAGTAGATCCTCAACTGTGCCTTTGGGAAGCTTCGCGAAGGCTTCGTTCGTCGGGGCGAAGACCGTGAACGGTCCCTTGCCCGAGAGAGTTTTGACAAGGTCTCCTGCCTTCACGGCGGCGACCAGGGTGCTGAAGTCTTCGATTCCCGCGGCCGTTTCGACGATCGTCTTAGGTTTTTCAGCCTCGGCGGCAACGTAATGGCGCTGCGCCTGAGCGACTCGGCTCTTCGCGCATTCGCCAGCGCGAGCCGGTTGCGTAAGTGCGGCCAGCGCTGTGAGCGCCAGAGTGTACATGGCAAGTTTCATGGTGGAGATTCCATTTACGGTGATAGCAATCAGTTTGATCCGCCCACGGGGGGCGACTCGTAGCAGTGAACAGGGCCCTGTGCGAAAGTATTCGGTGTCGCCACGGCGGTGGATTCGATGGGAGATGATTTTCTTCGAAGCAATTCTCGCGAAAAGGCTAGAGATTAATTCCGCACGTTTCTCTCGGTCTAATCGCCCCGCCGGGACCCAAATCGCGCGGCGCGGGCTACATGAAGTTGCAAAAAATCGGGCAGCAACGCACTGAGTTGCACATTCGTCCCGACACCGTAAACCTCAGTTTAACGAGCCAGTCGAAGAAAATTCGGATCGCGGCCAGGTGCAGCTTCGGCACACTATCCGTTGCGACGTTTAATTAATGGGGCGCAACTGTAAGTTCGCGAACTCATGAACGAGGCGGCTTTGCCTACGTCGTCACCACCAGGAAAGCAATGGCATGATTAATAGCGACGACGGCCACATTGATCTAGAGCTAGCTCAATATTGACAGCATGCACAAGCAGCAATGGCCCGACTTCGATAAGCGTTTGGCCAGTCAAATACACTGCCGCACGGGCACCGAGGACTCAGACTAGATCCTCCGTAGTCTCCAAAGAGCAGATGGCGGCCCAACTCGACTTCGATGACGTCAAAGCAGCTACAATGTTGGGTTACCAAAACCTTGTAAGTCTTCAACTGATGAAGCGCTTCTGATCGCTGATAGCGTGCACTCTCAAAAAAAGGCTCAACGGCGACGCCTGGCACCATGCACGTGCGCGCGGAGGCGAAGTCGAACTCCGCGCACAAGATGCTCGACTATCGCGCAAAGTTGCCCGCCGAGAATCGAACCCGCTGCCTAACTCTACAAAATCCGAGAAGCAATGCCCTTCAGGAACGCGACGCATTGCAGGGCGCATGCGGTTTGCGTCAATTCGGCTGCAAACTCCGCGTCGCCGGAAGCAAATCGTCGAAGCGACGATCAGCAACGTCTGTTCGTCCATGCACGGTTAGGCTGGCAATCGCCCACATCTCGGGCCGTAGCGACATGAAGTCGTCCAGAAATTGCGGGTCGAACTTCGTGCCGCGACCCGCCCACATCATTTGCTCAACGTCGGCGTCTTTGAACGCCGGACGGTAGACGCGCGCGTGGGATAACGCGTCGAAAACGTCGACGATCGAGACGATTCTTCCAGCTTCGGGGATGGCATTTCCGGCGAGGCCGCGCGGATAGCCTGAGCCATCCCATTGCTCGTGGTGAGTGAGAGCAATGTCACGAGCCATCTGCAGAACGGGCGAATACGATCCCTCGAGCATTTGTCCGCCAATCAGCGTGTGATGTTGCATGATCGACATTTCCTCCGCCGTGAGATTGCCGCGTTTGCACAGAATGGCGTCGGGAATGCCAATCTTGCCGATGTCGTGCATCGGCGCGGCGAGGCGAATCATTTCCACTTGCTCCGCCGGCCAACCAATCGTGGCCGCGAGGAGCTCGCTGTACTGGCCCGTGCGTCGAACATGATCTCCCGTCTCTTCGTCGCGATAACCGACGGCTTTCACTAGTCGATAGATCGTCTCTTCGTGCGCTGCACGGATCTCGGCTGTTTGCAGGCGGACCTTCTCCTGAAGTCGTAAGGTCAGCTCACGATTCTCGATGCTCAGCCTGCGGCGCTCCAGGGCGTTGTCAATCTGAGCGAACAGGTCTTCTCTGCGGACCGGTTTGATAACGTAGCCGAGCGCCCCGAGGGTCATCGCGTGGATGGCTTTACGGGTGTCGACTTCCGCCGTCACCATGAGGACGGCCGCGTCTGGCGCTTCGATCGCCAGTCTTGCTAGCATTTCAACTCCCGAGATTCCCGGAAGTTTATTGTCTAGCGTCACGATGTCGACTGTGTGCGACTGCAAATAAGCGAAGCCGCGCTCGGCGTCTGGCGCCGAGGCGCACTCGAAGCCTCTCTCTTCTAACCACTGCTTGAGGCACCGGCAAAGGGAGGGTTCATCATCGATGATCAGAACTTTTTGGCGTGACATGCGGTACCATCGGCGTTGGACGCGAGCGACCCAGCGAAAGAATCGTAAGGAGGCCCGATCGACTCGGTCTTCACGATCAGGCCGCCCGTCGTCTAGCCGTTACGTTCTAAATGGGGCGGCATTTGGTCGCTAATCAACTCTATGCCACTGAGAGCGTCCCTTCTGAACGTTCACGTCGCCGCTGGGTGAATTGCGGTTCACCGCCAGTTTGCGTCGACGCGTCGAGCCTGCAACGCCCCGGGGAAAAAGCCCCATTAGCGCGACGCCCGGTTACACATTGCTCGTCTGGGGAATCCCTATGCGAGGCAAGCTATTCTCATCACGGAAGGGGAAGCCGGCATCTGTTTGCGTCGCGTTTCCTTAAATAGAGCTGATCTGAAGAGGAATATATGTCCATCCGGTCTCCGTTACTCACCTACGATAGCTTTGCCACGCTCATCGCATGGATTAGCACCTGCTTGCTGGCCGCGGGGCTGAGCATGCTGTTCAGCGATCACACGCGGTGGGTCTGGACTTGGTGGGGATGCTTTGGATTGACCGCGGCGCTGGGGCTGGACGTCGCGGCGCGTATGAGAGCGCATAAGCGGCACGAAGAAATCGCTCAGGCGGTGCAGGACCGGTTTGAGAGGGAGCTCGGGGGCGCGGAACAGGGCGTCAAATACAACCGGCGAAGCGGCGACCCTCGTTAGCAATTGCGAGTCGCTCACCGGCGGAGGCCGACAGTGAGTGCAACGACGCTAGCTCGCCTGACCCGCGCGCCCCCTTGTAGTTTTTTGTTGCACGACGCCGACCCAAAGAGTTATGTTGCAGTCGTTCGGCGCGACATGGTGACACATCTTGCGAACAGCGCGGCGACCTGCAAAAGTTGCTCGCCCACGCGATAGTTCGTGGGCCTGCTCTTCTCAAGCGTCATGCGGCCAGTTGGCCAGGATACCCCCTACCCGCAGCATCACGTTGAAGGCAACGGCAGTCGCGCGTTCCATTACCGCTCTGAGGTAGAACAATGCAGCATTGCTCCATGTCTCTTTGCAGTACCGGCAATCGGGTGATGGTCATCGACGATGATCCGCAAGTGCTCCGGCTTCTTGGCGCCATTATCGAGAACGAGGGCGCCAACGTAGAGCTCGAGACGGATCCGAGATTGGCTCTTGAGCACCTGCGGGGGAGGCCGTTCGACGCCTTATTCACCGATTTGCAAATGAGCGGGTGCAGCGGGCTGGAAGTCATTCGCGAAGCGCGGCGGATCCAGCCCGGAATCTCGACGGTGATCGTCACGGCCTATGGAACTGTCGATTCCACGGTGAATGCATTCCACCTGGGAGCCGTCGACTACATTACCAAGCCGTTTCGAGCCGATCAGGTCGCCGGAGCGCTCGGCCGAGCTGCGACCAATAATGTGAAGTCGCGCAATCGCGCGATGGAAACAAAGGCAGCAATTGCCGCCGCGCCGGCGACTGAGGCGTCGGTCGTCGCTTGCAGTCCCGCGATGCAACGCGTGCTTGAGTTCGCGAAGCGGAGTGCCGCGTCGTTCAGTCCGATGTTAGTCACCGGCGAAACGGGAGCGGGCAAAGAGACAGTTATTCGCTACATCCATTCGATCAGTTCCAACTCGACCGGACCCTTGGTGAAAGTCAATTGCGAAGCGGTCAGCGAAGGCCAACTCGCGGAGGTGCTCTTTGGCAAAGAATCGGCGACAGGCGAGATTCAACGCGGGGCGATGGAACGGGCGGCCGGCGGCATGCTGTTTCTGCACCGGGTCGCCAATATTCCTAAATGGATGCAGGCTGAACTGGCGACGGCGTTTCTGGAACAGCGATTCTTGCGCGTCGGAGGCGTCGCGCCAGTCGCTCTGGAAGCCCGGATCGTCGCCTCGACGTCAGAAAATATTGAGCCTCTCGTAAGGGCCGGAGGCTTCGTCGATGATCTTCATAACTTCCTGAGTCAAGCTCCCCTGGAGGTGCCTCCGCTGCGCCGGCGCCGCGAAGATATTCGACCGCTGCTGGCGAGCCTGATGAAAGAAGCCAACCGCACTTCGCAGTCGTACGACCGCCGCCGAAAAATCGAGTTTACCGAAGAGGCGATGGCCAAGCTGGAACGCTACGAATGGCCTGGCAACGTTTACGAACTCGAAAACTTCGTACGTCGGGCCATCGTCTTTACGTCGGAATCGCAACTGTCGGCCGCGCGAGTGGCGGAACTGTTGCCGCCAACGCGTCCGCCCGCGAATACGGAGATGATCTCGGTCCCCTATATAGGCGACCTCAAGATCATGGAGCGGGCCTTGGTTTCGGAAGTGATTAATCGCTCACACGGCAATAAGTCGGCGGCGGCGCGGACGCTGGGTCTACACCGTAAGTCGCTTTATCGAATTATGGAGCAGGACGACGAGAACGCTGAGAAGTAAAATGATTGGAATTCACTCACAACTGCCGTTATTGCGTGGCTTATTGCCGCGATGGCAGTCTAGGCAGCTTCAGGCAGGTTCTAGACCCATTCGCGGTTTGCCGTTTTGTCCGAACTTAGGCATGTAGTCATGCAATTATTTGGAGGAAATGGTCTACGATGAACGCCGTGCAATCCACTTCGAGCCGTGCAACGACTCGCGGAGAAGCTCAGGTCCTGGGATTCGCCTCCCTGGAATTGAGTGTTGCGATTGGCTGCTCAATAGGATGCGACCTTCGTCATCCTGTCTTCCGGCATCCAACGGTCCCACAATGGTTGCATGGCTTCATGTCGTATGAATGTTCCGCAAATGTTTCGGGTGTTGCTTGTAGAGGATAGCGAAGTCGACGCGGCGCTGGCTCAAGTCGAACTGTCGCGCGAACCGCAGTTCGTCGTCGCTCACGTTGAACGGCTTGAAGAAGCCATTAGCGAGTTGAAGAACGTCCACACCGACGCCGTCGTTCTGGATCTCGGTCTGCCCGATTCCGATGGAGTCGAAACGCTCACCAAGCTGAGGCATGATGCGCCTCACGTTCCGGTGATTGTGCTGACTTCAACGCCCGGCGAGCTATGCGAATTGCACACCGCGCGGGAAGGCGCTGACGGCTATTTGGTGAAGGGGCATACGGTAGAAGGGCAGCTGCGTCGCGCCGTTCGCTTTGCCGTCGAGCGCGAAGGAGCGAATTCGACGGAGGAGCGTCTCGAATCCGATTCGAACGTCGTCAATTGGGCCAAGAAAGTGGGCGAGATCGCTCACACCTTGAATAATCTGCTCACCGTGATGATTGGCCAAACGGAAATCGCATTCAATAGGCTTCCGGAGGGTTCGTCTGTGCGAGAAGATCTGAGCGAGGTGCTGATTGCCGCTGAACGCGCCACGTTGCTAACAGGACAACTTCTTCAACTTCGCCGGGCGTAGCTCGCGCGAGTGTGAGTGGAAACTGTCGCCGCGACGTGGTTTCAATGAAAATGGCCTCTATCGGCGTAGCTCCACCGATAGAGGCCCGCACGAGGCCGTGGGTGATCGGCCAAGATAGTCTTCGGAAGATAAGCGACTAGGAATCTACTTCTCGGAGATACTGAGACGCAGCGTCGCGCCTTGAATCACTTTCGTTAGAATAAGGTCAGTGATGTTTGCATTGGTCTATACCAGCGTAGCGACGGCGCCCTTCGACGAATCGGCAATGGTGCAACTCACGCGGCTGGCCTCCGCTAAGAATCAACGACTGGAGATTACCGGATATCTCACCTACGAGTTCGAGTCAGCGACGTTCTTGCAATTCCTGGAAGGCGAGAAGGAAGTCGTCGAGCAATTGATGGCAACGATTGAGGCGGATTCCCGGCACCGAATTCTGAACGTGGTGCCGATACTTGACGAAGAGCGACAGGTGGCGATTCGCCGAACCTCAGCAGGCGCCGCTCGTCCAGGCCTGAAGGCTAACATGACAGCGGCGCCGTGGCCGGGGGCGCGGAGGCTGTTCCCCGACTGGACGATGAAATTGTTGAGCAAGGACGACTTTCAACGATTCAACCTAGAAGGCGAATTAGTGGAAGCGATGGTCGCGTTGCGACAACAATCCGTGGAACGAGCAACGACGCCAATCGCGGTGATCCGTCTTTCGCGGCTACTCGCCGTGCACTGCCTCGCATCAGCGTGATTAACAACGACTGCACTGCGGCGACGGGGCCTAGCTCTCAGACGCCAGCACGTCGCGGACCTTCGCCGCGAGCGCTGCTGGCGAGAACGGCTTCTGCATGAAGTGTACGGAGTGTTCTTCAATGTCGTGCCGCATGACGGCGTCGTCCGTGTAGCCCGACATGAAAAGAACCTTTAAATTTGATCGTTCCCGCCGCAGCTGATCGATCAACTCGCGACCGCTCATCTCCGGCATGATGACATCCGTAATTACCAAGGCGATATCGCGTTGACGCGCCTTCCAGTGTTCAATCGCTTCTCTTCCGCCGCTCGCCCCCAGCACCGTGTAGCCCTGCGCGGCAAGAACTTTGCAAAGTAGACGGCGCACCATCTCCTCGTCCTCCACGACCAAGAGCGTTTCGCTGCCTCGCTCGACATCACTCTGTTCAGCAGTCTCGCCCTCGGACTTCCAGCTCTCCCCCGGAAGCGCTGGGAAGAGGATGGTAAAGCACGCCCCGCTTCCCGGTTCGCTGTCGAGCAAGATTTGACCACCGCTTTGTTGGATAATGCCATAAACAGACGCTAGTCCCAATCCCGTCCCCTTCCCCTGCTCCTTGGTCGTAAAAAAGGGTTCAAACGCCCGTTCGCGCACCGCTTTATCCATACCGCAACCGGTGTCAGCCACGGTGACTTTGACGAAGTGCTGAACCGCGTCGAGTGAGCTGTCCTGACGGTCGAGGTTGCTAGTCGCGATCGTCAACACGCCCCCCTGCGGCATGGCGTCGCGAGCGTTGATCGACAAATTCAAAAGAATCTGCTCGAACTGACCGGGATCGATGCGAATGGGCCAAAGCGTTGGTTCGAGCGCCGAGAGAATTCGAATGTCCTCCCCGATGACGCGACTGAGCATTTTCTCCGTTTCGACCACCACTTCATTTAGATTGACGATCGTCGGCTTCAACACCTGCTGCCGGCTAAATGCCAACAGTTGCCGGGTGAGACGTGCCGCGCGCTCGCCGGCAGCCCGAAGCTCTGCAACGGCCTCTAACTCTGATTCGTCGAGGCGCTCAGATTGAGACAACGAAGCGCTATAACCGTTGATCACCGCCAGCATGTTATTGAAGTCATGAGCCACGCCCCCTGCCAGTTGACCGATGGCTTCCATTTTCTCTGACTGCCGCAATCGCTCTTCCAATCGCCTTCGTTCCGTGACGTCTATTTGCACGCCTACAATGTGCGTTAGCTGCTCTTTGTCATCGAATACAGGCGACAGCGTGACGGCATTCCAAAACATAGCGCCGTCTTTGCGGTAATTTAGCAGCTCGACGGTGCAAGGGATTCCTGCTGCCACGGCGTGGCGCAACTCCTCCGTGGCGGATGGGTCTGTATCGGGGCCTTGCAGAAATCGGCAATTGCGCCCGAGCACTTCCGTCGACTGATACCCGGTAATCGCTTCGAAGCCTGGATTCGCGTAGATAATGGGATTGTCGTGTGAACGTGGATCAGTGATGACAATGCCTTGGCTAATCGAGCGTACAGCGAAGTCACGCAACAGGAGCGCTTGCTCGTCCTCCCTCTGCTCGGTAATGTCGAAATGAAGTCCCACCCATTCGCGAATGCTGCCATTCGGGTTGAGGATGGGAACTGCCCGTACGGCCATGAGGCGATATTCGCCGTCAGCGCGACGCAGCCGGTGTTCGACGATGTAGATTGTGCGATCGTGAATTGCGTTCGACCAAACCTGTTCAGTGTGGCGACGATCGTCTGGGTGGACCGCATCGAGCCATCCCCAGCCTTGTAACTCGGCGAACGTCTGCCCGGTAAATCTCGTCCACGCCGGCTGCTCAGTTTCGAACTCGCCTGACTCCGGCGTGTTCCAGACAATTGCGGTGGTGGCTTCGACGAGCGTGCGATAGCGCGCTTCACTCTGTCGTAACGATTGCTCGGCAGTTTTCTGCTGGGTAATGTCTCGCGCAGTGCCGATCAACCCGGTGATATTACTCAAGCGATCGCGATAGGGCGTTTTGGTGGTGATATAGGTCCTGGTCGCGCCAGCCGCCGTTAGCACTTCTTCCTCAATGCGAACTTGGCCCGTTTGCATGACCTCACGGTCGCGCGCCATGAGCCGTCCGGCCCCAACGGGTTCGAACAACGCGGTGTCGTCCTTACCGATCACGTACTCCGCTTCTTGCCCGACAAACAGCGCGGCCGCACGATTGAAAAGCAGATACTTTCCTTCCAGGTCTTTCACGTAAAGTGCGTCAAAACTGGTCTCGATCACCGCGAGTAAAAGGTCGCTCGCTCGCGTGACATCTGATCCGGACGGGAGCGGATCCTCACTCTCAATGGTCTTAATCAGGAGCGCATCGACTCCGCCCCAGTCGATGGAGCGAATTTCGAACCGCACCTGAATAGCTGCATTCGCCTTGGTGGTTAGCTGCCACTCTCCCAGTTCGACGCCTGTCTCCCCAATTCTTTTGATCGCATTTGTAAAAGCCTCAACGTCTCCATGACAAAGAATTGCCTTCATCGTCATGTGGCTAAATTCTTCCTGGGTGAAGCCATATCTCTCAATCGCGCATTGATTGAACGCCAGGATCTGAAGAGTGCGATGATCGCAGACGAGAACAGGCGATGGGATACATTCCAAGGCGATTTGGAACGCACCTGTGGTAGCCGACCTTCCTGCGTTTTTCATCCCGACTCCCGGTCACGGATGGGCAGAGTGATTAGGCGGCCGTCCCCTCCATGGGCTGGCGGTCAGACAAGTGAGGATGGCATCCAGCCAACTTGCATGCGAGCATTCTACCGCGGCTGAAATGGAGAAGCGATAGAAAGCGTCGGTCGTGCTGATAGATCCTAGGTAATCAAGTGAAGGGAGGCAAGAGTTTCCATTGTGTTAACGAGGACCGACATGCATCAACAAGATTTCGCAGTCTGCTTGGGAGCGTATTAAGAATTTGTTACCGGTGAATTGGCTCCTCTATGAGAGCTCACGTATGGAGCGAGAAGCGGCGGAATGTCAACGATTACAAGGCGATCGTTATTATGCGTTGTAACGCCGATAACAGTGGCCTCAGAACATCCGCCGCTCGACGTCGCAATCGCTTCATTATTCGATGTAGTCCAGCTATCGTAGTCCGTTTTTCCTGGTGGGGAAATTGGCGTTGAAAAACGACGCCGGGGAGAAGTGAACGTAACTCGCAATGAGAGTCGTGTGACGGGACGCGTTCCGAATTAAAATGGCCGCCGGCGAATTGCCCAAATACCTACTGCCCGCAATACCAGAAAGTAGCGGTGAGCCTGATAGCAAGCGGAATGCTGTGCCTCACATTCTGTCGATGTGCTCCGCGTCAAGTATCGGCTGCCCGTGGCGCGGCGCGCTGTCGCGTGGCAGACGAATCGTGAACGCGGTGCCGTCCTCTGCGGTAGAAGTCACATCAATTCGACCGCTATGCGACTTGGCAACTTCGCGGGCGATGTACAATCCCATGCCAATGCTGCCAGGGCGATTTTTTTTGGGGTGCTCGGCGCCGGAGCCGCGAATGAGTGGGTCAAAGATTTTCTGCAACTCTCCGGGGGGGATGGGATCGCCGCCGTTATGCACTTCAATGAATACATTCGACGCTTCGCCGCGGAGTGAAACCGTGACTGGGTAGTCAGCCGAGCCATGCTGTATTGCGTTTCCCAGCAGGTTCGAAATGGCCTGACGGACGCGGTCGGAATCCCACTGACCGTTCAGGTCGCCTTCAGTTCGGAGTTGAATGTTCCGAGCAGGGTGAGCCGTACGAAATTCTTCGAACAGGTCGACAGCGAGGTCCCCAAGGTCCAATGGCGCGGGCGTAACTGGCATGCCCGCGCCGAGTCGAGTGCGGGTGTAGTCGAGTAGGTCGGCAATCATGCGTTCCATGACCGACACGTTGCGGCTGATCTGCCGGCCGCACGCGATGGCCTCGGCGGGGTCTGCAGAAACAAGCGGCACCAATTGCGCGTTGATACTAATGGAATTGAGCGGATTGCGCAGGTCGTGGCCGAGAATCGCGAGGAACATATCTCGGGCCTGATCAACGCGACTTGTGTAACTCGCAACAGCTTTGGTAATAGACTGATCAATTGATTCGTTGAAACGGGTGATGTCATCGACGTCGCGATCGCTTTCATCGGGCGAGCTCTCGTCCCAAAGTCGAAGTATGCTCGCGCGCAACGCTCGATATTCGCTCATTACTTCCAGTAAGTCAAAGCCAAGGCCAAGGCGGTCTACTGCGTGCGATTCGGACGCCCCATCGAGAGTATCATCCTCCTGAGATGGCTTTAAGCCCTTGGACTTCTTCGCGCGCTCAGCCGCAGTCTGAGGCGCCTTCATATTGCGTGCGGTGGCTAGTAAGATTTGACCGGCGTGATCGCGTAGCGCGAGTTCATCAAGATTTTCGCCGGCGCCAATACTCCGGGCGAAGATTTCCCACTCGGCTTGGATTGGCTCGACGCTCGACAGAATGAAATCGGCAAGACGCATCAACGCCTCCTAGTAGACTTACCCACGCACGGTGGAATCGCTACCCCGTACAGCCTCAAAATGCTCGTGCTTGGAACGCCAACAGCATTGCACGGGATCAGCAGGCAATTCTAGCCGATAGTACTGCGTATTTGTTCAGTTTGAGTGCGGCGGCATAAGGTTCGCAAGTCAGTGGCAGTTGGAGCCCCTAGCGTCTGGCCAGGATAGCGTTTCTATTTTCTTCGTCCGCTCCACCATACCGCTTAGCGCCCCGTCTGAGGGGGGAAATCCCTCGGTGCGACCTTACTGGAGGTCAGACGTTCCTGGTTGGCATTGCACCAGTCTGAGTAGATGTCCGCCAAGTCTTGCGTTTTAGGAGTGATGTGAAGATGTCGGCAAAGGCGGATCCAGCGGAGTGGTCAGAGGAGGAACTCTGGCAGACAATCTCAGCTAACGTTACTGATTACGCAATTTTCATGCTCTCAGCGGACGGCAAAATAGCTACTTGGAACGCGGGCGCTCAAAGAATCCTCGGTTATGCCGAGGAAGAAATAATCGGCCATAGTTTTTCTGAGATTTTCACGCCCGCCGACAAGAGCCAGCAGCAGCCGAGGAACGAATTGCGAATTGCCCAGGAGCGTGGGCGCGCAGAAGACGAACGATGGCATGTGCGGAAAGATGGCTCCGCCTTCTGGGCGAGCGGCATAGTCACTCCCCTGTGGGACAAGAACGGAGCATTGAAGGGTTTTGCGAAGGTCCTTCGTGATATCACGGATCGAAAGAACGCTGAGGACAAACTCCAGGAGGAGAATCGTCGCAAGGACGAATTTTTGGCGATGCTTTCTCATGAGTTGCGCAATCCGCTTGCAGCAGTTAAGAATGCTTCTCAGCTCCTGAATTCAGGCGACGAATCAGTAACGCAAGAAGCCGCGGGAATAATCCAGCGTCAAACGGACCTTTTGATTCGCATGGTCGATGACCTGCTAGATGTTTCTCGCGTCACGACTGGAAAATTCCAATTGCGACTGCAACAGGGCACGCTTCAGCAAGTTCTTGAACAGTCCATCGAGACAAACCGCCCACTCATCGCGAACCGCTCTCAACAGCTTTCTATCGACGTCCCTCAAGAATTCGTCTGGCTTCGCGCCGATCCTGCGCGATTGGCCCAAGCGATTGGCAGTCTGCTTCAAAATGCAGCTAAGTTCAGTGACAATCAGGGGGAGATCATTCTTTCGGCGAAGCGGCTTGGGAACGAGGTGCACGTCAAAGTCAAAGACAACGGGGCTGGAATTCGGTCGGATCTTCTGCCGCAGATATTCGAACCTTTTGTCCAATCCGATAATTCGCTTGACAGGACAATGGGCGGCCTCGGTGTCGGATTAGCTTTGGTCAAACGCATCGTTGAAATGCACGGTGGAATCGTCGAGGCGCATAGTTCAGGCGTCGGAAATGGCAGTGAGTTCGTTGTAAAGTTACCCGTCGTGCCCGAACTCGAGGAGACGCGTCCCGTCTCAGCGCCGCAGGGACTAGCTACGCCATCACTGCGAATCCTGATTGCCGAGGACAATGTTGATACGTCAAAGAGTTTGCAATTGCTCCTCCAAAAGTCTGGGCATCAGGTTGAAACAGCCAGCAACGGACGAGAAGCACTCGAGCGTGCTGCGCGCATGCGGCCGACTGTGATCCTCGCAGACATTGGGCTTCCAGTGATGGACGGCTTTATGCTCGCTGAGCGGATTCGAGCTCATGATGAGCTGAAAGACACTTATCTAATTGCAATGACTGGGTATGGTCGTGCGGAGGATTTCGAACGATCGAAGCAGGCAGGTTTCAACCATCACTTAGTTAAGCCTGTCGAGCTGAAGCGGTTGTTTGAGCTTCTTTCTCTCGTGCCGGGCTAATGGCCTAGGGTAACGAAGCTAACGCTAAGGCCTTAACAAAAATTGCTAGCCAAGCAAACGCCACGCTGTCCGAAACAGAGCAGCTCCGCCTTCATCCCCACCTTCTCCACACTATGTTGCGACGGATGCCTGAGAGAAGGGGGGGCTGGCGTTTGCCACCCCGAATACGCAGGACATGTGTCGGAGAAGTACATTTATCGCTACACGATGCCGTCGCGCGAATAAAAGGGAGCGACGCTTGAGGAACTATTCGGCTAGCTCTCAAGCCGAAGCGCCAATCGATCGTACTGATTGTCGGTCGCCTATCGGTGACTAACGATTCGTATGCTCGGCTAGCGTAGCGATCACGGCGCCCATTTTTGTGAGCCCGTATTGGTGACAGGCGGCGCTGATTTCGCGCAGTCGGTCCGCCGAATGCCGATCACTGGTGCGCAAGTCGCAGCAAATCCCGTGAGCTTCCTGCAACATTGTGCGCTCGGGCTCGGTAAGGCATTCGATGACCCGAGAATCGAGTTCAATCGGAAAAGTCGCGTTGGTCGTCATCGTTTTCTCGTCATGCGTTGTGGAGCCTTCCGGCATGTGACGCAGCCGCGTCATCAGCTCGGCAGGAGCTCTGTTTCCATCGTACTCCAGGCCACCTGTGTTTCGGTACGACAAACTCGCAGATCGTGGGCTTTCGCTGTCGCAGCCCAATCGCGTCGTCCGCTAACGTCAACCCTAGCGCAACAGTCCGCGCTGAGAATTAACAACTCAATTCAATGCGACGCTAGCGTCGAAGGTCACTACAGCGCCTCCCGCCAACGCCCTACCCGTGAGCTCATCCATGAAACTTAGCAAAAACCTTGGCATGCTACTCCTCGCCGCTTGGCTTTTCCTTTTCGGCTTGCTGACGACGCCGCTGCTCGGTATCAGCTTCTCTCATAGCGGCGATGTTCTAGGCGTGCTTGCCATTGTTGCCGGCGTGATGCTAATCATGCAGCGTTAGCTGCTCGCGGCTGCTTGCCGGCTTACTACAGTTCATCAGAAGAGGAATCATTATGAGTACAGCTATCGGCTCTTGCCGCGAGGCGCGCGGCGAAGCATGTAAAGCGGCGCACATCGGCGGCTGCGTTGCCGCGATCGTCGTCATCGCCATCGTCGTGCCCGCGAAACTCGGGGGCTATCTGCCTGCCGGCATGTCCTCGGTCCGATTGCTACTATTTCCAGTACTGGCATACGGCCTTGTCGTCGCCGCGATGCTCTGGAAGTTGGGGCGGGCCATGAAGCGATCCCAAGCGGTGCAGGACGAGGTGGAGATTGCGGCGGCTCGCCCCTGACGGGCAGGCTAGCCATATACCTATCTTTGGTACGCCCGTGTAAATACGACGCGAAATACCGCTTCGTGACGGGGCCAGATTCCAATGGGAATTCAGGGTAGTTCGGCGAAATATCTGCAGACGTTAGCCTTCGAAGTCGTCCCTCGAGAAGCGAACTGATAGCTGTTTTGACGTCGTCGAAGGCGTGTTGGTCGCCTCCCGTTCCTTAAACGCCGCCGAGAATCCAGTTTGACATGCTTGGCCATTGCGATCGATGGTTGTGAGGACGTACGCAATGCCGCCTCGTTCACAAATGCCCGAACTCATAGTTGCACCCCATCGACGCGATGTCATAGCAATTGGCGCGCCTAAGTAGTTTCCAACCTCCCCGTCGTTGTAGGGGAGTCTCACCCGCCTCAACGAAGATCTACAAGCTGCGGGCTAGCAACCTCGACGAGTCACGCACTTCATGAAAGAATCCTGCCGCTGCTGAGCTCGCTAAATTCACGAGGGCCAAGCACCGCCGTTGTCATGCAAGTGGCAGGCCGTAACACCACCGAGCCCCTTGAAACCTATTTCGCATTGCCAGCTGCGAAGGGGCCCGGCTTCGTTCGCCTTTCGGTAATCATCGGCCCAGAGACCTTCGGATGACGGTGAAGATCATCGGCCGCGGTGAACGGGAAGTTCGTCGCGTGACTTGCGACCGCTGTGGATCAGTCCTGGAATTCAGCGGCGCTGACGTGCAGAGCGAGCCTCAGTATAACGGGGATGGAGAGTACGCTGGCGAGCGGCGATGGATCGATTGCCCCCAGTGCAGCAGCCAAGTCTCCACCGAGACGATTGCTTGACGCTTTGCCGCCCCGTCCAGGAGCGTCAATTCGCAAGCAAGGAAGGATCGCCAGAACATCTCGACGTTTTACTGCTTACTCGCGAGCTTTCACCGCCGCCTCGTTCATCAGACGCAGCGCGGCACAATCGCCAATCTGATGCCCGACCATGACGACGGCTTCATCCAACTCCCTAGCCACCTCCGTCCCCATACGTACACCACTCAAGACGGCCCGCGCAATCAGAACGTGGTGAGCAATGTAGCGGGCATCTTGCTCTTTTCGGCAGGTGTGCCACTCGTCACCGTCTAGCAAGACCTGCCACCCAACGGTCGCGACGTGGCGGACAGTGATTATGGGTTCTTCCATGTTGACGCCTCAAGGTGAATAAGTCTGCGATTGCGGTGTCGGGGCGACTCGCACCAATTCGACTGGCGAAGACTGCCACGTCTGCATAACTGCCGTGTGAACTCATGGGGCCGAGGTCACGTCGGAACATAGCTTACAGTCGCTTACTAGCGCTGCTCAGCCGCAAGTACGCGGCGGACCCAGGGTCATACAGCCGCATCCCCGACCCGCGCGCATAGAACGCCAAGAGCCGTTGCCCGGCCTCGGTCTTCATTGTGTCTTGGAGGTACTGCACGGCGGCATTGCGTCCGATGCCTTCGCGGTAGATCGCCCCAAACGCCGCCCGTAACTCGGCGCGTTCGCCGAGAGTCAAACCGGCCCGCTTCATGCCGACGCGATTCTCGGCAATGACGTTCCCTCCTTGATCGGTGATGCAGAATGGCGGCACGTCCTGAGTGATCCGGGCCAGCATCCCGACTAGCGACAGCTCGCCGATCCGCACATGCTGATGGACCGCCGCGTTGCCGGAGACGATCGCTCGCGGACCGACGTGCACGTGTCCTCCAAGCAGGGCGCCGCTCACCAAAATGACGTCGTCGCTCAGTTCGCTGTTATGACCGACGTGCGAGTTCGTCATCAGCAGGCAACGTTTGCCGACAATAGTTGCCGTCCCCGCCGCTGTCCCGTGGTGAACGGTCGCGCCTTCGCGAATGACGCTTCCTTCGCCAATGCGGCAGTAGGAAGCTTCGCCGTGATACTTCAGATCCTGCGGCGCGTCGCCGACGACGGCTCGGGAATGGAGGTGGCAGCCTGCCTCCAGCGTAGTGTGCCCCATTACGATCGCCGCGGGTGATAGCACGCAATCAGGGCCGATCGTCACCGGTCCGCTCACGACTGCGTGGGGCCCGATTGATGCGCTGCCGTCAATCTCCGCAGCAATGTCGACGACGGCGGTAGGATGGATCGGCATGGCGCCGCGAGCTCCTGACAAAACTCTGTCGGAAGGTGGATGAATGCTGCAATTGGGGGCAGCGAGTGACACTTCGCGGTATTACCGCCAGTACTTTTGAAGGACGTCAGCGAAACGTCGGCTAGATAGTTGCCGAACCTCGGACGAAAATCAATGGCAGAAGAATCGCCTCGCCGGCGGCATCACCAGCTCTGGAGCAGAGCAAGCCGGTGGCATCATTTGTGTTGGACTGGCGAACCTGTTTCATAGGCCGAGTCGTGCGCAGTACTCTCCTCTTCCGGGGCTGCGACTTTCTCCCGACCAAATGAGCAGCCGGAAGCGACAGTGATGAGCAGGAGCAGAAGGAGAAGAGATTTCATCGTAGCCCCGCTAACTATAAGAAGTTGGTGCCTTGACGGTCGTCATATCGATCGTAGTGGCCGCGCCCCATCAGCCAGGCGGCGCGCTGGCCGTTCGGGCTGGCCGACGACGATTGGAATCAGCGCTTTCGACGTTTGATTTTGCCCCTAGTCCGGCGGTGGGGCCGACGATGGGTCTTCTAGTTGCACAATAAGAAACGCCGGAAAGCGACTGGCGCTTTCCGGCGTCTGGTGCATCACGTCAGTGAATGCTCGGTTGGCGATTAACCAATCCGGACATTCTCGGCACGCTTGCCCTTGGGGCCCATGCCTTCGTTGTATTGCACGGCTTGGCCTTCGTAGAGGCTGTCAAAACCAGCGCCTTCTACCGAAGACGAGTGGAAGAAAATATCTCCACTGTCGCCTTGAATAAAGCCAAAACCCTTGTCAGTCAACTTCTTGATAGTACCTTGCGACACTTAACATTACTCCTGCACGCAGTTCTCGTGAATGGCGCACCCGCGCACCGTGCAACTACGATCGGGCGACGCTTTCGAGGCCCGCTGCCGGGCACTCAACGTAAGAGAGCAATTTGACCCACACCGTGGATCAACATCGCCAAGAACCAGCTTGATCTGGTAAAGATGAAGGGCAAAAGTCAACAAGAAGAAGGGCCGAAGCAGCCATTGCGAGGTCCTAAGGACGACGTAACGGTCACATTCGGCGAAGCGTCTCGCATATGCCTTCGCTGTCTTAGTGCTTCAACTATAGCACAATAACTCTATCGGAGCAATCAGTTTCATGGCGTGAGTGTATTGCGACAACTGAGAAATTAATCCCGCAGGCGCGTGCAGCGGCGTTATCAAGGCTACGAAATTGAGTCACGCCGATTGAAATTAAAGATTCAGACGAGTACTATCGCGGCCGTTTAATATGCAAACCGCGAAATTCATACCCCGCTCAAACAGCGTATTCGGAGATTTCCATGGCAAAGAAGAAGAAAGCTAAGTCAGCCAAACTGCGTGAGAAGAACCCGCAAAGCTACGGCGTCATTTTCTTGGATCAAATCGCGCCGCCGATTCCGGTCAACGGTCCTAAACCGATCGAAATTGATCTGACTCTCGACGAGGGGCTGAAGCTTCACTTGGCGCTACTGCAGGCGCTGTCGGAGCTTAACCGGCTCGATCGACGTTCGCCGCGCTCGCGGGCTCGCGGAATTCGCTTCTCGCTCTACCCAGATCAGAATCGTCTAATGGTGGAACAGGGCAGCGTCAAAGACAACAGTGCACCTCGGTAACGCGCCAACTTGCTTGTGCGGCCGCGCGATAAGCCACCGGGGCCGCCCGTGACGCGGCTCATTTTGGTGTAGACGCCAGCAGAGTCGAAGCACCCCATTACCCGAATTGGCTTGCGGGGCCGCGAACCGATGAGCGACATAGCTTCAATTGGGCGGTGGCCTAGTCGCTGAGTCACTCGGCTACAACGCTGCCTTCTCGGGCTTAGCGGCAGTGGCCGGCAATGGCGCTCGTCGCCGGACTTGGTGCGGCTGTCAGCAACGTCGCCGGCTCCTCTGGTTCCATTTCGCCGTGTGCGACTAGGTCAATCTGCGGCCAAATCATTAATGGACGCGTCGCACAGAGGTTGTCCTGACCGCAGCTAATTAGCAGTGGGACGTTGGTTTACTTTGCGATCGTCTTGTGCGCCGGCTGGAAGCAATAATTCGAGCCAACGTCGCTGCCTGGGGGTAAGTGCAGGCCACGCCGTTATCAGACGTGCGAGCTGGACGCTCACCTCGACCAGGGTGCAAAAATAGGTGCAACAGCCCTGCCCTGTCTGGCCTAAGTCTTCGCTCGACAACACATTTCGGACCGCAGAATCAGAATCCGCCGCTCAACATAGCAGTCATAACCCGCGCAGGTCGTGAACACCGACGCGCGCGGGATATTCGTCCTCTTGCCCGGTTGGCGTGGCCATCGCTACGATTTTGTAAAGCGAACGCGAACGTGAGAAGCAGCAGCAAAACCACTGTCGGCGGATTCGCAGTCAGCGCTTATCTCACCTGCGCCTTGCGCTCCAAGCGACTGAGACGGGGATCCCAAGCAGACCACTGGGGACCAGAGTAAGTGGGTAAGCTCGTTGAGTGCACTTGCCGCGATAGACTCTTCTTTGATTCCAAATCGCCGAGGCGCAATCGCGTGCGAGTAAGCGCCCAAACGCAATTGCATACTCCATTGCGAGGCTTAGGTAATGCCACTCCAAACAGATCCGCATCGCCTTCCAAGTGACGTGACTTACGAGCTGCTCCGTTTCAGAAATGCAAATCCATTAACGGCGTCCCGTGGCTGCGGCGAGTGCGAACCTGCTTGGCGTCTGCCTCGGCGAGTAGGTGGCGTCGGTTGAGTGTAAGGTAATTACCATAGGTCAAGCTGAGAACCGGCCGACCTGCCCGACGAATAGCGCACGCATACGACAAGATACTCCCATGGCAGGCTCCTGCGTGGTTGCAATGAGTCAACGCGTGATGACGCACTGCACATGCAATCGCTGTTGCCTATTCCTCTCACGTCACAAAGCTACTCAGGGATGATTAGATCTCCGTTGGTATCATATTCCAGCCGCAACGCCCCCGAGATCACTTCGCCACTCGCGCTAAACGAACCCTGCCCGCCCTGAAGTAGCCTCAATATGCGGTCGCCGTGACGCTCGATCAGATCGGCAATCTTACGCAGTGCGCTAACTGCTTGTTTGGGAGAAGTGCCGCGCCGAATAGTCAGCCAGAGCATCGAGTCGCCGCCCATCGGCACCATCTCAAAGTGAACATGATCTCCGTCGGCATCGAGCTCCGGGTACAGCTGTTCTCCCTCGTCGCCTCGCGTCGTCGGAATACGATTCGCGTCGTCAGTCCCGGGCCGCTGCAAGAAGAGTTCGAGGCCGAGTGGGTCGGATAGAGCTACGTCACTCATTTGCTTGCTATGCGTTAGAATGTCAATACCTCGTCACCTCGTCAGATAGACCTCATCCCCTCACCCCGTCCCTAGCATCGTGACTGAGGTAGAGAAGGATGACGCTGGCAACAAACAGGCCGGCGTCATACAGCGCACTAGCTCTGTAGAAAGGCATGCCGAGGGCGAGGTCCAGCAGCGAGATTAAGGCCAGGAAGAATCCGACTGCGTAGCCAATGATCAAAAATACCAGCGGCAACGAGAATCGGACCGCTTCCCGATTAAGTTGGTCGCTGCGGCTAGCAGATTCGATTGGCCTGGGACGAGCAGATACACGACGATTTGTATGCGGGCTATCCGCAGCGTTCGATTGGCGCGGGCCGTTACCACGCTCGCCAGTACCACTTGCCGGAAGTCGTTCGGTATTTGAACTCCGGCGCAACAGATCGGACTTGCGCGACGATTGATTCAGAGTCGCAGCACTCATGGCGATTTACTCCACAAGACTGAGAAACTGCAGATCCGTTGAGCGAGGTTGCGATGGCGCAACCTCACTCAACGAGCCATGCGCGATGTCGGCGATCAGCGCCAGCGTCGCATCAACGAACTTCAATCCGCTTAGGCTGCGCTTCAGGCTTCTTTGAAACCGAAACGTGTAGCACCCCGTTATTGAGCTCCGCTGTGATCGAATCCGGATCAATCGTTTCGGGCAGCGTCACGGTACGAGTCACCCGTCCGTAACGACGTTCGTCGACCAAGCCTTTTCGGCTCTCATCCGGTGCTCGGCGCTCTGTGGTGATGCGGAGCATCCCTTTCTCAAACGTTAACTCGACGTCGTCACGCATTACGCCCGGCACATCGAGCTCAATCTGGTAGGCATTAGAATCCTCAGAGATGCTCGCTGGGACATAGTAGGCCTGAATGCCTGATCCGGCGTGAGCACTCAGGAACTGCTCCATCATCGAACCAAACTCACCTACATGGTTGGGCAGACGATTGCGGACCAAAGCGCTATTCATGGCGATTCCTCCCGTCGAAAATCTAGAGATGCTTGTACGACTGACGGCTTGCCCTATCTCTGACTGGCTTCGAGCCGTCAGAAGCACGCGATGGCAAGGAGCATGCCGAAGGAGACCTTTGCGCCACGATGTGTCGTAAGTGGTAATTCTCCAAATAGTTGCGACTAGTGTCGTATCAGAAGCCGGTACGGAGGGGTTGCCAAAATGGCAATTTTGTTTCTTCCACCCTTCGCGTCCTGCCATTTTGACTGCATCTGAGAAGCCTGCTTATAAAGCTTTGAAGCGATCTTCAGATGGAGTGTCTCGCCGCATTGCAGTCCAACATGCGGAATCAAACACGCACGGGCTTCGTTACGGAGCAACGATGGTGCGGTGATTATGGCGGCGGCGGTGCACGTTACGGCAATGCCCCCGCGCGACGTTGTCCCAGACGATCCCGAAGCTCCGTAGCGACTAGTTAGGTGCGGTTGGGAACTTCCTGAGCGGCTGCGGCTAGCGTGAGTAGATCCGCGGACAGAGTTTTCGCGGTGCCGCATTTAATTTACAGCGACAAAGCTTGCAAGCTGAGGCTGAGCGTAGTCGCGGCGAGGTAGAGAGAGGCGTTTTGGCTTGGCCGAGTTAAGTACGCTTACATGTTCTTTGCAGCATTCGGAATGACGATGTAACGCTTCTGGTCGACTAGTTCCCGCCCGGTTGCCTTTTCTCGGCGCTGGCTTCAATGACGGGAAGCTGGATTTCGAAGAATTGCCGGGCGGTGGGAGTCATCGGGCTGTTGTAGCCCATGAGGACAACTCCTTCGACGGCTTCGTATTTGGGATTTGCCTTAAGCCATTGGCGTAGGAGCTGCTCGCCGTGGGCGACCTTCTTGCGATTCCATCGTCCCCGCTGGCCGAGCGCGACGACTGATTGCCCGTCGTCGGCGATTGTATTGACGTCGCTGTCGTTATCGTCTGGACCCAACTCGCCGCTGTCGGCATCGCCGTAGTAAAAAGCCATCGACTCTTGCTGAAGCTCGCCAGCGTCGTTGCGGTCGAATTCCATTCGCACCGGGGCCGTCATGGCAATTTTATTGCGGGTGATATGGGCGAATAGAGGAAAGAACTCTTTGGCGACGGCGCGCCGGTTCTTCGGATAGATTTTCAGTTCGATAACGCCGGGCGGCGTGTAAGTGGGGAAATTGGCCGGAAGCTCGGCCTCGCGAAGCGGCTCGAAGGCAAGATCGTCACGCACTTGCCCCAGCTTCGCCTGCAGTTCATCGACTGACTGGTCGCTGGTCGCGACTTCCGTAAGAGTGACGGCGGCCGGGCTTTGCGGAGTCAGTATGGCCGCTCCCTTCGCGGCTGTCTGCTGAAGCTCATCACGGGAGGAGGTTGGCGTGACCTTTTGCAGCAGGGCGAGAACTTCCATGGCCGGCCCTGCGGGGCGTTCGAATGCCGGGTCGGCAGCGGCGGCTTTTCCTGCAGCGAGGAGAGCGATCAGGAGGAGGTAGCGCATGGCACTTCCTTTCAATTCTACCAAAGGCGGCGCGGAGCGGGTCCTGAGTATTCGAATGAAGTTTCTGACCGGATGCAAGTAAGCGGAGTTGATGGACTCGGCGCTGTGAAAGAACTTGCGTGCGCTGTGCTATCGCCCTGAGCGAATTTTTGCAGCTAGTGGTTGTTCGTGCATTCACCTGAGTGAGAGGCATCCGCACCATAGCTTACTGCGCTGGCCGACCTGTGCGCCGTAGGGCGCATCCCAGATCTCTAGAATTGTCGATAACTGGACTATCGAGACCGACGTTGTCGGTCTCGCAAAATTCGGATCGCTGCCCTTACCTCACGTAATTCAGCGAGGACTGCAGCTTGAGCACTGTCCCCATCGGCGACGGTTTGCTTTTTGCGAATGAGGTGGGCCATCGCTGTGTCAATTCTTGCTTCGATGGCGATCAGCACCGAGACTTCGTCAGCGCTGGAGCCGGAATTACGATCGGTCATGGTGAACTTCCCATTGCCTCCACAACATTGGGGATAATTACGGATGGAACTAACAATTTCGAAGGAAAATGGGGACGCTAGATTAACGAAAAGTCAGGCTCATTTCCACCGGCGCTGATTGAATCGGCAGTCCGAAATGGTAAAAAAATTCACCGAGAATTCGAGGCGTCTTTTCAACTCGTCGCGGGTGAAAAAATCATGACCTCATCTAATCGGCTGCCGGATGTCTACGCTTGGCAAATTGATGGTCAGTGGTACTTCGCCGCTGACGGACGCACAGCGCCAGGCCATGCCGTCGAGGCCCGTCATTACGACGACGGGCACGGGACGTTTCTCGCCATCTCTCACGGAACGCAGGGAATGTTCGTTCGCGACGCAATCCCTTGGACAGGTATGACGTTACGCAGCGCCGAAGTAGACGAGAAGAGATCTACGAGGTGATTGTGACTCAGCTCGCGTGACAAGCGATCGCATCACCTGAAGTCCTGAAATGGCAAACGCCGGAGAGCAGGCCCTGCTTTCCGGCGTTTCAATACACCACGTTAGTTAATGCGCGTCGAGTGATTAGCTCACGCGGACATTCTCAGCCCGCTTCCCCTTGGGCTCCATGCCTTCGTTGTATTGCACGGCTTGGCCTTCATAGAGGCTGTCGAAACCAGCCCCTTCAACCGAGGACGAGTGGAAGAATATATCTCCACGGTCGCCTTGAATGAAGCCAAAGCCTTTGTCAGTCAATTTCTTAATAGTATCTTGCGACACGTCAAATTCTCCTGCACGCAGTTCTCTCAGACGGCACCACCCGCGCACCGTGCAACTACAATCGGGTGGGCTCCAGAGGCCTGTTGCCAGGCGCTCAGCGTAAGAAAGCAATCTGACCCACACGGTGGGTCAACATCGCCGAAGACTGGCATAAGGCCGGTCAGGATGAAGGGCAGAGTTCAACAAGAAGAAGGGCCAACTTAAACGTTTCGCAGCTTCAGGAACTGTTCAACGTCTGCCATCGGCAAAGCATCTCGCATACGCCTTCGCTGTCTTAGTGCTCCTATTGTAGCACGAGGGTTCTATCGGTGCAGGGGCGTCGTCAGCGTCAGAAAAATGAAATCGCTATACGGGAAGTAACTCAGACGGAACTCAAAGTCGGTAAAATTTCGGTTGGAGCGGGCTGAACCGCCCGTTCCTTACCACGTCCTACATTTATTCGGAGCTTCACATGGCCAAAAAGAAGAAAGTAAAATCGGCGAAACTGCGTGAGAAAAAGCTGCAGAGCTACGGTGTCATTTTTTTTTACATCAAATCAAGCCCTCGATCCCTGTTGAGAGTTCGAAGCCAATCGAGATCGATCTGACGCTAGACGAAGGGTTGAAACTTCACTTGGCGTTATTGCAAGGGCTGTCGGAACTTAACCGCTTAGATCGTCGCTCGCCGAAATCGCGGGCTCGTGGAATTCGATTCTCGCTTTATCCAAACCAAAACCGATCAATGGTGGGGCAAGGCAGCGTTCTTGACAACAGTTCGCCGAGGTAAAGGGCCCGCGAGCACCTTAAGCGAATTACGCACTCGACAGCTTCGCCAATCGGTTTTACTGCTCGGGCAGTTGGCGCGGCATGCGGATCGTGAAGACAGTGCGGGACTTGTCGGATGACACGTCGACGGAGCCTCCGTGCGAGGTAATAATTTCGTGAACGATGAAGAGACCGAGCCCGATGCTGCCTTCGCGGCGTCCTCGCGTCGCATCCATGGAAATGTCACGCACCAGCGGATCAAAGATAGTTGGCAGGATATCCGGTGGAATGGGATTTCCTTGGTTACTCACGGCCAATATGATATCCGACTCCCCTGGGAGTAGCCGAAGTTCCACGGGCGTGTCCTCGGCCCCATGTTGAAGGGAATTACCGACAAGATTGGATAGAACCTGGCGCATGCGGGCGCCGTCACACGCACAAGACGCATCGCCGCGGGCATCAATGTGTGATCTTCGGTTGGGATTAGCTGCCTGCAATTCGGCAACAACCTCCCGCGCCAGCGCCTCTAGGTTCACCGGCCCCATGACTAGCGGCATTCGTCCGCCAAGGCCCGTTCCAGCGAAGTCCAACAGATCGCGGACGAGCCGTACGATCGCCTCAACGCTGCGTTCGATCTGGTTGAATGCTTGAGTGGCATAGGTATCGCCGCCAGTCTGGGCTGACGCAACCTGTGCTGAGAGGCTAATGCTGTTCAGCGGATTGCGGAGATCGTGGCCTAGAATAGCTAAGAACATGTGCCGAGACTGATCAACGCGGTGAGCGTAACTCGACACGGCCTTGGCGAGCGACTGATCGATCGACTCACCAAATCGAGTGATGTCGTCTATGTCGTTCAGGTCTGACGCAGGGACACTATCACGCCAGAGTCGCAGCACGCTGGCGCGAAGCGCCCTATACTCTGAAACGACTTCATCGAGATCGAAACCGGAGCCGACTCGACCCACTCCGTGAATAGACGACGCGTCGCCCAGGCGCGAAGGGCAAGTTCATCCATTTTCGCTCCGGGTGCGAGCGACCGCGCAAAGTTTTCCCACTCGGTCAGGATGGGTTCAATATTGCTCTGGATAAAATCAGGAAGACGCATTCTTGGGAGTGAATTTAGCGAAGAAAAACGCAAGTCGGGTGTTTGGAGCATCCTGCCGAGTCGATCGATCAGATGTGAATAAGTTAGCCCCGCGCACGGGCCGAATCACTAAGCAAGACTTGCGCCGTTATCTCATTCCCCAACAGACGCGAATGGGCCCGGCGTGCGGCGTTGCCGAGTGATCTTGAAGTTAACTTCCCATCATTTCAACGGCTTCGTCGGTGGTCAGCACTGCGTTTGCTAAGAATCCGTAATTTATCACTGCCGCCTGATACCCATCGCCGATCGTGGGATGACGCGGTGCTGCCGTGGCGTCTTTCACCACGGCGACTTCGAAGCCCTGCTCTAGAAGCTCGCGAAGGTGACTTTCGACGCAAAGATTCGCGAGCATACCAGCGAGGATGACCTTGTTGATACGCCGTTTGCGAAGTTGAAGGACGAGGTCGTTGGTTTGGGGACCCCAGACTTTATGCGGACTAACGACAATCGTTTCGCCGTCCTCGATGTACGGCTTGTACCGCTCGAGCCAATCTGCCCCCGAGTTGACGAAGCCTTCGACAGTCAAGGCGCTCGGACGAAAAAATTCCCGATCGTCGAGCATTGAGTGTTCCACTAGACCGCCGAACTGCCAGGCTTGGTCGAATGGGAACAGGTAATGAGGCGAAATGAAGACCGGGAATTTATGTTCTTTGGCAGTAATGAAGAGTCGGTCAAGATTCTCGACCGTGTTATTTTCTTTGACGCTCTCGCCGACTAGTGACCATGAAATGCCCTTCTCGCTAAGTACGTCGTTTTGCGGATCGATTACAACGAGCGCAGTGTCATTCCGGTTGCAATTCATATTACGATAAACCTCCGCGCACCGTCTTGATTTCTACAGATGGTCAATACGCATCCTATCTCCAATTGCATATGTGAGCAAAGTTCTACATGTGCTGCCACACTTTATTTCACCGTACTAGGCTGTGAATTGCTGAAGGGCGTCGGTGAAATGACCTCGGCGTGCATAGTTACGACCTTCGGTCGTGAACACCGACGCATCTTTCCAAGCTATACGAGTGATTGAGTACGGTCCCTGCACTGCGATGCAAGGTGGCTACCACCCAGTAAATCAGACGGATTCCGAACTGCGAAGTAGAACCATACGAGCCCTAATCCTGCAACGATTGATAGCGAGATAAAGGCAGCGTTGTATCCGAGCGAATCGGCAATAAGGCCAGCGGTGACGTTGCTAGACGCCGAGCCAAGACCAGCCACAAGCGCCATTGCCGCTAGTGCCGTGTTAAACCGCCCCGTCCCCTTCGCCAAATCTGCCACCATTAGCACTCCAACGACCCCGTAAATGCCTGCGCCGATTCCATCCAGCAGTTGCACTGTCACCAAGAATGTTGAATTCGCAGAGTAGGTGTAGAGCAGCCCTCGAATCGGGAGGACGGCAAAGGCAATGACGAATACTGCTTTCGGACTCCACCGATTTGCCCCCCATGCGGCGGCTAGGGCCACGGGGACCATGACGATCTGGGCCGCGATAATGCACGCGGACATGAGCGCCGCGGCCGAATCGTCTCGACCGATGGATACCTTCTGTCCCACAAGGGGAAGCATGGCCGCATTAGCGAAGTGAAACAGAAATATCGCCACCAGAAAGCGAAGCAAACGACCATTCCAGATCAACGATTCCCTCGTAGCTGACGGTAGGCTCACCGATTCGCGCGCCCGCTCGTGATCAATTTCACTTTCGCGAATCAACATGGCGGAGATCCCGCTCGCCACGGCCATTCCAGCGACGAGATAAAAGATTGTTGCATACCCGAGGTAAGTTCCCAGTGCACCTGCGAGAATGGCAGCGGCAACGTTGCCCGCGTGATTGAACGCCTCGTTCCGGCCGGTTCGACGTGCGAAGCGCCGTCGCCCCACAAGTCCAAGGCTGATGCCAGCGACAGCTGGCGGAAGGATCGCCGCCGCTGCGCCGATGAGCGTCTGAGCGATGACGATCACGGGCAACTGAGGGCAGCTAATCATGACGATGCAACATGTCGCGACGACGCCCGCAGCCACCGAGACTGCGAAGCGTTTGCGACGGGTAACGTCAATGAACGCTCCAGCGGGTAATTGCGCAAGCAGCGTACCGATCACCACCGAAGCCATGGCGATTCCCACGTCCGAGGGAGTCCATCGCCGTACGCTTGTGAGATAGATCGCCAGGTACGGTCCCAGGCCGTCCTGCACGTCGGCGAGGAAGAACGTTAGCGCATCAAGTGCGAAGCGGCTCTGCCGACTCACGGGGACAGAGTTCTCGTCCAACTGATCGTTGGATTGGGCGGGTGAAATCGTCATCGGTCGTAAACCCGCTTAGCTTCGGAAGACGAAATAGACGGCTCCGCACAAGCACAACCCGGCCCATGCGTAGTCAAGTTTGATAGGCTCCTTCATGTAGAGCATGGCAAACGGAACGAACACGGATAGCGTGATGACTTCCTGCACGATCTTTAACTGCCCGACGCTCATCGTCGTGTGACCAATGCGGTTGGCCGGCACTTGGAATAGATACTCGAAAAGCGCCCCTCCCCAGCTGACGATGGCGGCGACGTACCATGCCTTATTATTCATCGACTTGAGATGCCCATACCAAGCGAATGTCATGAAGACGTTCGAGATGATGAGTAGAGCAATTGTCTGAAGTGCGACCGGCATATCTGTGGGCTCGTTGTACGTTTTAACGGTATTGTTACGGTGGCGTGCTTGGTTAATCAGCCTTGGGTGTAGGAACTGGGGTCTCAACTGCTCGGAGCGGCAGCTCTACCGTCAACGTCGTTCCTCGCGCGGGAGTGGACGACAAATCCACTGTGCCGTGATGCAGGGAAACAATCTCAGCGACAATGCTTAAACCCAGACCAGCACCCTGTCCTAGTTGACGCGAGCGTGATTTGTCGCCCTGGTAGAATCGTTCGAAGAGCCGAGGCTGATACTCAACCGGAACGCCCTCTCCAGCGTCAGCGACGACAAGGTAGGCGCGTTGCCGACGCGAGTAGACGGAAACGAACACCTGTGAAGCAGCAGCACTATGATCGATCGCATTGGTGACGAGATTGGCGACGACCTGCGATAGCTGCGCAGCGTCGCCCTCGATGAACGTGGGCTGCAACTGCGATTCGATCCGCACATCGCGTTCACGGGCGAGCGGTTCCAGCATTTCCAGCGTCGAGCGTGCGACTTCTGCAAGATCGCACGATTCATGCGGAGCATCTAGGCGTCCGGCGTCCGCACGAGCAAGCAGGAGCAGATCGTCAACCAATCGTTTCATCCGCCGCGCGGCTCGAAGGCATGCTTCTAAAGCCTCCGCGTACTCGCCGTTAGATCGAGGTCGCGACAGTGTGTGGTCCGCTTGCGTCAGGATGACCGTGACCGGGGTCCGGAGTTCGTGAGAAGCGTCCGCCGTAAAGCGTACCTGCTGCTCGAATGACGACTGCAAGTGGCTTAGCATACGATTGAACACCTCGACGAGGCGTTGGATTTCTGAGGAAGCCAACGGAAGTTCGAGCCGCTGGTCGAGCCGAGTGGCCGAAATCTGTTCCGCGGCCACGGTCAATTGCTCGATAGGCCGCACGATACGGTTGGCGAGCCTCCAAGCTGCGAAGGCCCCGATCGCGAGGACGACGCCGCCAGCAGCTAAGAGATTGCGAAGTAGTGCTCGCAGCCGATCTCCCTCCTTCGCCAGCGGTCGGCCGACCAGAATCTGCGTTGCATTTGGACCGCGGATAATCACTTCCAGCTCATCCTTGTGCTCGCGGGTCGAGAAGGGGCGCGGGCCATCGACCGGCGGCAGATCAATTGGCCGTGAGATGTGCGGCGGAAGCGGATCGCTGGCGCCCACGATCGCACCTTGAGCACTCCAAATGGCGAAGTAGGCGTGATCTCGCGGAGCGGGACCGAACCGGTGTCGATACGCGCGGTCGATAGTCACCGTTCCTGGGTTCGCTTCGCTGCTATCTTTAGCAATCAGCTGGGCGGCTCCCAACAGATCAGACTCGGCTTCGTTGTAGATGGCCCTGCGCATTAATGCATACGTGGTGACGCCGAAGCCGAGTATCGTCAGCAGGAGTAAAGACAGCTGGCCTATGAGCAACTGTGTTCGCAGGGAGCGACGCGCCCATGTCGCTTGTGACTCATTCGGGGATGACATAGCCCTGCCCCCGCCTAGTTTGAATGACGTCCCGGCCTAACTTCTTGCGCAAATTTGAAACGTGAACGTCGAGCAGGTTCGAGAGGCTGTCATCAGTTTCGTCGAACAAATGATCGTAGAGTTCCGTGCGACTGACGACGCGGCCTCGGTGCGTTGCCAGATATTCCAGTAACGCGAATTCGCGGGCGGTCAGATCAAGCATTTCCTCGCCACGCGACGCTAGCCGGCTGCGAAGGTTGAGGGTGATGTCGCCGATGCTCTGTACCGCTGATGCCTGGCCAGCCGCACGGCGAATCAACGCCCGCACGCGGGCAATCAGTTCGAGCCGTTCGAAAGGTTTTGTCAAGTAATCGTCAGCGCCAAGGTCGAGGCCTTGGACGCGATCAGATAATCCGTCACGAGCCGACAGAATCAAGACCGGCGTCGCTTTCGTGCGTCGAAGCACGTCAATGAAGCTCCAGCCGTCTCGCTTCGGGAGCATCAGATCCAGCACTATGGCGTCGTATTCCCAAGCTTGGGCCTTGAGAAGTCCTTCGTCGCCATCGGCGGCGATGTCCACCGCATATTCGGCTTCGAGGAGGACTTCGGCGACGAGGCGTCGCAAGTCTGGATCGTCTTCAACTACAAGCAGACGCATTCACACCCTCAGATATTAACGCCTGCCGCCGCTGGTGCGGCGGAAGGCGACGAGCTTCGCTTTAGAGGACACTTCGCTTGCTCATTGTACTCGCATCGTTAGCGAGCCGACTTCTCTTCGAGCAACCGGCGTATCTCGCGCAGCTCATGAAGAATTTCTTCCTGCAAACGGCCGGCGTTGGGGCCTTCATGGCCGTTCGGACCGGCGTGAGGCGGTTTCGCATGATGCGGCGGCGGGAGCGGCCGGTCGCGAGGTTCGCTCCGTTGTACCGACTTTCCTGAATCGGTTGCGGTGATTCGATCAGCGCGCAAGTGGATGGCTCCATCCGGCGTTTCGTGGCGGCGGCCCGCCACTTCCACTTTGGATCCCATCTCAATTAGATCTGCGAGGGCAGAGCCCTGACGGGGCGGAAACTTGACGATGGTTCCGTCTTCAAGGGTGAAGCCGTCGACGTCGTCGTGCGGGTTGACTGAAATTTCGCTCACGATTCCCGTGGCGCTCATCGGAGGTTCGTTCCGACGAGCGTGAGGCGCTGGCCCTCGCGGAGGAACCACATCAATCGAAACGCCTCCCCCTGCGATGTTTTCTGCAGCGAAGACCCGTTCACCCCGCGGGAGTGTTTCTTCATGGCCGCGGACGGCTATCTCGTTTCCCACCTTCATGACTTCGGTTACCTCACCACCGATGTGCGGCGGAAAGTGAACTTGCTTGCCGTTCTCCAGTCGTACACCATCGACGTCCCCATGATCATTTTCGATGAACTCGGCAATGACTCCGGAGATTGTGCTGGCCTCGCGACCCTCAGAGCTGGAATCCCTCGCGGGCTCAGCCGATGCCCGCCAAACTTGTGCCGCGCACGCAATTCCCAAGCCCACCGCGCCAATCCCAATACTTCGCATCCAGTTACTTCGCGTCATCGCATTGTTCTCCACTTCGAAGATGACCAGTTCCGTCTTGATGGAACGAACTTGCCTGGGCATCTGACCTGAGCAGTATCGGGAAGAGAACCTTAAGAGAAGATGAAGCGATGGGTAGTGCATGCTCGCAATGCACTCGGCAGATGCGGAATTGAGCCGCAATTCGTAAATCCGGAGGGAGCTAGCCGACCGGTGTTCCTTGATTGGCGGAACCATCATGCTCGCCGCTTCCCTTCGCGCCGATGGAAACGTCGTCAACTCGATGTGTCCAGGGGGTTCGGACGGACGTGGGTGGCCCTAACTGGAACAGTCCAATTGTTGAAAGTGCGAATTCGGCCGTCTGGCTGGGACATGATGCCTTCGCATAAGTTCGTTGGCATATTCCTTTGCAGCGGCCAGTAAACTCCGTAGTGGCAGTTAGTTGTGCAAAGGGCTGCTGGGGAATTCAACTTATCGTCTACGATCCGAAGTGATTGGCCAAAAGTCCATGCAGCCTGCTAAATCGGGCACTCGCCTTAGCTCGGTGACGTCCTGCCAATGTGCGCAGGTGAAAGCGACCTACGGGCACGTACTCGTTTTCGCTTGGGGGTAAAGGCTCCTGCTGCCCAGGTCAATTTCCAGTCGAATCCTGGTCAGTGTCCAGATCGCATCTGGCAGCGGCAGTAAGCAATAATCCGAGCCCGCGCCGGTGCTCGTCATTGAGCGAAGGCCATGCAGCTATCAAACGTGCGAGCTGAACGCTCACCTCGACCGAGGTGCAACAATAGGTGCAACTGCCCTTCCCTAATTGCTGTAAGTTGCCGCTCGGCAATACATTAAGCAACTCGGCCCGCAGAATCAGAATCCGCGGCCCCTGCCGACGACCGCGCCCATGAGCCGCGCCCCCGATCTCAGTCGCCCAGGTAGCCGTAGCGACCATAGTCGGTCGCTAGCCTTTAGATCCACTCTAGCGTACGCTGTTCGTCGCTGGGGACATGCCGCTTCTGCCGCTGCCTACTGCGGCGCTGGCACAGCACTTGGCAGGCCCGACGCTCCGACACTCGGGCGCGTCCGAGCGCATCTCCAACGTGCTCGGCTGCCCCACACCGTTTCGTCGGGCTCAGGAGTTTTTCGACCCGGCTTTCTTTAAGATCACCTTATCAAGCCGTCGGCCAGCAGATGCTTCAGGCGGTCATCCTCCTCCAGCTCTTTGAGACGCTTGGCCTAGTCCCTCCGGAAGCCGCCGTACTCTCTTCCAGCGATAGTACTTCTGTTCCTCCCCCCGATCTGCTTGCAAACTTCAATAACCTACTTCCCTAGCGCCATTTCCACCTCGCCCTCAGGTAGCTTCGAAATGAGCTCTTCCGGCTTGAACTTCGTTCCTTGCGGCATCGGATTGCTCTCCGTCGACTTGCGCCCACAGCCTGACTTCTCGCTCCAATCGCGGTTTTTTTGGGGGGGTAGCGCGAAGCCAGCCCGATGCAAGTGATGATGCGACATGATGTTACAACGATGAGCGGCTACCAAGGTTTACGAACGATCCTCTTCGGCGGACTGATCATTGGTGCGTGGTTTATGGCGGGCGTTGTTGCGCTTGCCAGAGGCAAATGGCTGAAGGCGGCAACCTTGATTGGCAGCTGCTTCGTAGCCGCATACATCGCGCAGGCAACTGGGCTCATCGAGTAACCTACGCCTCGCACGGACTTCACCCTGCGAGTAATCGTCACTTGGTCGGTTCAGACCGAACTCCACCGAGCTTGTCGGCTAAGTCTTGCCGAGCTTGCGGTGATTACGACGGCGCGGCCGTCAATCAGAACATCCCAGTTGCGCCCCTTGCGAGTCGTGGCGATTTCTTCCGCGACGGCTTGCAAATATTCGTCAATCAATGCGAGCGACGCATTTGTCAGCGCGGACGGCAGTAGTATTTCGCAAGCTGGTCCCATCAGTAACTCTCTTGGATATCGCTGCGATCAACGATCGCGGTTGTCGCCTGTATGGCTCAGAAGGTTCACCCCCCCGAGCAAGAAAACTATCCCAACCACAACAACGATTGCGTGAATCAGATTGCCCGGCCATAGGTAGATCGTGCGCCGCACGGCCTCGGTAAGTCCGGCTATGCGAATCAGCATTGCCCACGAGAACGCACAGAAGCTGAAGGCAATTTCGCAAGTGTTAGAGAAAGAATAGAATAGCGAGAGCTTTAATCATGCCTCCACTATAAACGCTGCCGACGGGCGGAGCGAAAGCTAAGCGCCACTGCCCCTTGGCGGTGATCAGGGGCGGCCTCGCACGAACCGGCGCGCATATTCGGCGGCCGCGATACCAAACACCACGAACGCCGCGCACGCGAAGCTGAAAATCAACGCGAGCCCGGCTACCACCGTGCCCACAGTTTTTACCACCTCGCCAAACGCGTCCCCTTTATATAGATCAATAGCAGCACCGGCCATCACCAGGGGTAGAAGAAAGCCGGAGGACACGAGCGCCAAGATGCTTCCGAATGCCACCCCATACCGAGCGCCTCGCCGGACAGAGTCGGCGAGACTGGTGCTAGCGAGTAGCATTGAGGGCTGCATAGAGTCTCGGATGCGGCGGCGAGTCACCATCCCCGCATTCTACTCCCGCCATTCTCCAGCGAAAGGCAGGCCTCGGCGCCAACGCCGACTCACGCTCATTCTGCCTGACTGCGCTCTTCACAAAGAATAAAGCCTCGTTGCCGTCCCGGCGCCCACTGCATCCCGAACTTCGTCCGAATAGTTCGCCAGCCATTCGCGAAGCAAATCAAACCAGGCTCCGTAGGAGGTCCGGCAGTTCAAAACAGGCCAGTCAGATCCGAGCATCAGGCGGTCGGGGCCGAAAGCGTCGAGCGCCGCCTCAAAATATTGACGTAGCAACGCAAGATCCAGGTTCCCTGCCGGATCGCGCACTTCTGTGGCCAGTCCTGAAAGCTTGCAGGCGACATGTGGGCGGCGGGCGAGTTCGGTTAGTTCTCGGCGCCACTCAGCTGCGGGTTGCGGCCCGCTAATTTCGGGCTTCGCGCAGTGGTCGAGAATAAACTGCTGGTTCGGGTGCCGATCGACGAACGCCGTCGCCGCGGGGAGTTGGTGTGCGTAAATCAGCAAATCGTAGGCGAGCCGCCGGCTCGTCAGTTGGCGAACGCCCTCGTTAAAGATGTTGCTGGTGAAAAATTGCTCGTCGGGCGCCCCCTGGCAGATTTCTCGCACGCCTTTGAATCTGGCGTCCTGCTTGAAACGATCGAGCGCGTCCTCGGCATCTGGCGATTTCAAGTCGACCCAGCCGACGACGCCGACGATGAAGTCGTTTGCTCCGGCTGCTTTCAGCAGGAACTCCGTTTCTTGCAGCGAGGTCCGCGATTGCACGCTGACGGCGCCGGTGACGCCGGCGGCCACGAGTTCACGCTGAAGATCTGTTGGACCGAAATCTCGACGGAGCGACGCCATCTCAGGCGTGATCCACGAGAATTCCGCTTCTTCAAATTTCCAGAAGTGGTGATGGGCGTCAATCATCGTACGGGATCATGACTAGGCGTTGTGGACCGAGACTCTGGATGCCGAGGTCGACGACGTCGCCGGGCGACTGACATTGCGGCGAACGCTTAACGGAGTTGCGTAACTCCTCCGTCGATGTCGTACGCAGCGCCGGTAATGAAAGCGGCCTCATCGGAGAGGAGAAACCGCGCCAGCGCGGCGATCTCCTCGGGGCGCCCCATTCTACCAATCGGTTGATACGTCGAGAGCGATTCGAACACTTGCTGCCGTTCTTCAACGGGATAGTTCTTCTCGATGAAGCCGTCGACGAACGGCGTGTGGACGCGGGCAGGGCAAAGGCAGTTGCAGCGAATGTTCTCGGCTACGTAATCGCGGGCCACCGAGAGGGTCATCGACAGTACAGCGCCCTTGGTCATCGAGTAGGCGAAACGATCGCGGATGCCGACTTTTGAGGCGATGGACGCCATATTTAAGATGACGCCGCCTCCTTGCGAGCGCATTCGCGGGATCGCGACGTGCAGACAGTGGTAGACGCCGCGGACATTGACGCTGAAGAGGCGCTCAAAGTCTTGCGGCGAGGTCTTCTCCACGTTGCCCACGTGGGCGACGCCGGCGTTGTTCACCAGCACGTCGACTCGCTGGAGTTGATTGAATGCTGCGGAGACGGCGTCGAGGTCGCTGACGTCGCAGCTGATCGCTTCGGCAGAACCGCCAGCGGCCGCGATCAGTGCGACCGTTTCTGCGCCGGCGGCGAGTTCACGCTCAAGCACGACGACGTGATCGCCTGCTTCCGCCTGCCGCAACGCGATGGCGCGCCCGATGCCCGATCCGCCGCCAGTGATGACTGCCGTTCGCATGCTATCGGAATCCCTCTTCGCACAGTTGCTTCACCCGAGCAACGTTCTTCTTGTCGATCACGCCGGCGCCGGCGTCGAGACTCGCGGGCGCGAGGCCGTACCGTAGGTTCAGCGTCAGTTGGACGACCGGATAGAAACCTTGCGCGTAAGGCTGTTGATCGAGCGTAAAGCGAATTGCGCCGGCTTCGATCAATTGCAGCGTCTTCGGCGACATGTCGAATCCCGCGGCCCAGTAGCCTTGTTGCGGAAAGCTGGCCTCGATCGCACGACCGGCCGCTTCGGTGTCAGATTGGCCGGAGCCGAGGATGATGCGAATTTCAGGATGCTTGCGCAGCGCTTTGGCGACGACTCGGGCGCCCGCGACGGCGTCGTTGCCGGTGACGACGGCGGTCCAGGTGATTCCCTTCGACTTCAGCACTTCTTGGATGCCGCGGCTCCGTTCGACGAGGGCGGAAACGCCTTCGTCGTGTTTGGTGAGCAGGACGTGCGCTCCCTGCGGGACGTCTGGCAAGGCCAGCGTCGCCAGCTTTCGCCCGGCCGCTTCGAACTGTTGGCTCACCGCAGCGAGTCGCGCGTTGGGACTCGCGGAGTCGTCGACGTTGAAGCCGACGACCGGAACTCCCTTTGCAATCGTGTCTGCGATCACGTCGTCGAACGCCTTCGCATCGATAATGTTTATGGCGATGCCTTCGTAGCCATCGGCGACCGCCTTTTTCACGAGTTCGATCTGAGCGGGAACGTCGACGCCGGGCGTGCCGAGGAAGTCGCACTCGACGTTCAGTGCAGTGGCGGCGTCATTCATGCCGCGTTTCACAGGGTCGAAGAATTTTTGGTCGACGGCGCAGGTGATAAATGCCAGTCGCAGCGGTTTGGCCGCCGTCTTGTCAGTTGGAGCCGCAGGCGGGGTTGCAATCGCCGACGCTTGCAAAATAGCGCTGAGTGTTAGAGCGATTAGTGGGATGCTCAATAGACGCATATGGTGACCGCCTCAACTACGCGAGAAGAGTGTAAACGACCGCCAGCGAAGCGACGAGCAACGCCGTGAGCCACTTGTAGTTCATGATGCCCGGCCAACCCTGGAATTGCAGCGGTTCCCATGGCGTGCGCCAGACGAGCCGTTCGCTCTCGGCCGTGTGGACATGCGGTTTTGCCCAGGAAACTGCGAGCATGATCCCCATGCAGAACACAAACAGCAAGACGCCAACGAGAAGAAAGTCGATCTGCTGCGCGGCGAGGAATTCGGTCCACCACGCGACTTTGAATTTCTCCAGCAGAAACAGCGTCACGCCGATTAGCGAGCCGAGCGTCAGCGTGGCGAACGCGGCTACCGATGAGGCGCGCCTCCAGAAGACGCCGCAGAGAAAGACGCAAGTAATCGGCGGGGCGACGTAAGTGATCATCGCGTTGATCGACTGAAAGATGCCGGCCGGATTGAGCGTCAACGACCAGCCGATCGCGAGTAGCAGAGCGATGAACGACGACCACCGGCCGACGGAGACTAACGTGCGGTCGCTGGTCTCTGGCCGCCAACGTTGCAAGATATCGTAGCTGACGAGCGTCCCGATCGAGTTGAGAGCGCCCGACACGGTTGACATCACCGCGGCGAGCAAGGCGGCGCCCATCAAGCCTTTCACGCCGATCGGCAGCAATTCTTGCACGAGCACCGCGTAGGTCTGTTCGGTGTGAGCGAGTTTGTTGGCCGCGATCGCTCCCTGCTGCACCAAAGAGTAACAGGCGATCCCCGGCAAGACAAAAATAAAGAGCGGCAGGATCTTGATGAAGCCGGCGAACAGCGCGCCGATGCGCGCATGATTTTCGTCTTGGGCGCCGAGAACGCGCTGCACGATCGTTTGATCGGTGCACCAGTACCAGATGCCGATCACCGGGTAGCCAAGGGCGAGCGAGTACCAGGGCAAGCCGGCCGGATCGTCGGCGGTGCGAATGAGCGACAGATGCGTCTCAGGCGCATGGGCGACGATGCCTTCCCAGCCCCCTGCCCTCACCCACGCGACTGCGCTGATGACAATGGCGCCGGCAAGTAGGACGATCGTTTGCAGCGACTCGGTGACGACCACCGCTGTCAACCCGCCGAGGATCGTGTAGAGCCCAGTGAGCGCCGCGATCGCGACGACGCTCCACAAGAGCGGTATATCAACGCCGACAATGCCGTTCATGACGACGGCGCCCGTGTAGAGCGAGAAGCCGATATGGACGAACACGGCAGAGACGACCGAAACGATCGCCAGCACGTCGCGCGACGGGCGCGAATACCGCTTCTCCAGAAAATCAGGGAGCGTCACGACGCGCGAACGAATGTAGAGCGGTGCAAAAAAGTTGGCGAGCAGAATCAGCGTAAAGCCCGCTAGCAGCTCGAAATTGCCCATCAACAGGCCTGACTTGAAGCCCGCCTCCGCAAGGCCGACTACGTGGACGGTCGAGATGTTCGTGGCAAACAGCGCCATGCCGATCATCGGCCAGCGCAACGTTCCGCCGGCGAGAAAGTACTCGCTCGCCGCTCCTCCGCCCTCGGCCCGGGATTTGCGCAGACTCGACCAACACCCGACCGCGACGACGGCGAGCAAGTAGACAACGACGATGATGAGATCGATCGAGCCCATGAACGGCCGTTAGCTCAGCGAGATGAGATCGCAACTCGCGCCGCTCTCTTGCGGCGTGCGGTAGACGCCCTGCTCGACGCGGCAGGGATGGCGGAAGTGTTGCTGCAGATGCGGGATGTATTCGAGAAATAAGGCGTCGTGGCCGAGGGCGATGTGGTTGAACAGCACAAGATGCTGGTGTAACTGGCCCATGTCGCCCACATGCGGCGCCACCGGGACGCCGTATTTCTTCGCCAGCATGCTGACGACGATGAACTCGCTGACGCCGGCGACGCGCAGCGCGTCGACTTGGCAGAAGCCCAGACTTCCCGCCTGCAGGTAGTTCTTGAATACAACGCGATTGGGGACGTGCTCGCCCGCGGCGATCTTGTGGGCGCCCAACTCGCGAGCGAGCGTTTGGTGGGCGAAAACGTCGTCGGGATGCGTCGGCTCCTCGATCCAGTAGAGATTGTAATCCCCCGTGCGACGACCAAACTCCAGCGCTCGCGGCAGCGACCATTGCTGGTTGGCGTCGACCATGAAGCGAACATCCCAGCCAGCCGCTTCGCGCACGATTTCGACGCGGCGTAGATCGCGATCCATCTCCGCGGAGCCAACTTTCAATTTAAGGGCGCGGAAGCCGCAGTCGAGCGATCGCCGGCAATTGTCGCGGAGTTTTTCGTCGTCGTAGCCGAACCAGCCGACCGAGGTGTCGTACCCTGGATAACCTCGATCAAGCACGCTTTCGCGTTCAGTTCGCGAGTGCTGTTGCGAGCGGACTATCTCGATCGCTTCGTCGCGTGTGAGCGCGTCGTCGAGGTACGAAAGATCGAGCGTGGCGACCAGTTCTTCTGGCGAAAGATCGAGCAATAGTCGCCACAGAGGTACGCCGCGTCGCTTCGCCCACAGATCCCAGCACGCATTGGTGATCGAAGCGAGCGCCAGATGGACGACGCCCTTGTGCGGACCGAGCCAGCGGTATTTTTCATCGTTGGCTAGCGAGCGCTGTAGCGCGCCGAAGTCGTGCATGATCTCTTCGATGTCGCGACCGACAAGCTGACGCGACAGATGCTCGACGGCGCGGCAAACGAGGTCGTTACCGTCACCCAAGGTAAATGCCAAGCCGGTGCCGGCGGCGTCGCCGTTCGCTAGCGTCGTGACGGCGTACGAGTAGACCGGCGTGCGATGAATCGCGTCGGAACCCATCCCCTCGCCGAACGGAAAGCGAGCGTCTGTCACCTGGATGCGCTGGATGGTCACCGTCGATATCCCAACTCGGCGCCGCCGGAGAGGTGCAGGAGATGCCCGGTGATGAAGCGGGCCTGGTCGGAAAGCAGGAAAACGGCCGCGTCGGCGACGACGTCCCCTTCGGGGCATGGCCCAAGCGGATGAATCGCATCAAGGTAGGCCGACATCGAGGCGGGGTCAGGCTGGTCGGCCGCCCACTGCCGCAGCATCGGCGTCCAAACTGCGGCGGGACAGATCGCGTTGACGCGAACTCCCAGCGGCGCGTAATCGAGCGCCATCGACTTGGTGAGCGCGTTGATCGCCCCTTTCGTCGCGGCGTACGCGGCGTGAGCAGCCTGACCGATCACGCCCGCCATGCTCGAGGTATTGAGAATGACGCCGCGCGACTTGGCGAGCGCTTCGATGCCGTACTTCGTCGTGAAATAGATGCTCTTCAGATTCACCGCAAGCAGGTCGTCCCATTCGCCATCGGTAGTTTCGTGCAGGGCCGTGGAAGGCCCCGCAATGCCCGCGTTGTTATGAATGGCGTCGAGCCGGCCGTAGGTCTCCAGCACTTGCTGGACGGCTTCAGCTACCTGATCGTCGTGAGAAACGTCGCATTTCAGGCACAAATGCCCGTCGCCGAGAGTGCCAGCGAGTTCCTTGCCGCGCGTGTCCGACAGGTCGGCGATCGCGACCTTGGCGCCGGCAGCCGCGTAGGCTTCGGCGCACTTTCGGCCAATGCCGTCGGCGCCGCCAGTCAACAGGATGACACGATTTGTTAGCAACATGGTTGCAAAACCTGTACGACAGGTTTAGGATGAGCGGAGAAGTCGAGCAGCCGTCAGAATAGGCACTGCCCGACTGACTTGTCAACAAAACAGCTCCTCATCATCTTTTCGCAACGACTACCAGACTCCCATCGCCACGGCGAGGAGCATGCACCTATGCGACAGGACAGCCCCAGCACGCTTGCCCCGAGTGCTAGTCAACCGATTGAGGCGTTCCTTAACGAGAGAATCCTCACGGGCGAGTGGTCGACTGGATTCAAACTCCCCTCGGAGGAAAGCCTCCGTAAGCAATTCGGCGCGAGCCGCACGGTGGTGCGCGAAGCGATCCGCCGGCTGCAGGGACGCGGACTAGTCAAGACGGTCAACGGCAGCGGCAGCTTTGTCGCGGGCGGCGAGTTGCAGCATGTGTCGAATGCGCTGAATGCCTACTCGGTGCTGGCCGTCGACCACCATACGTTCACCGATTTGCTTGAGCTTCGTATGGCAATCGAAGGCGACGCCGCAGCGAAGGGCGCCGAGGATCGAGAAGGGAAAGCTTGGCGGCAGCTCGAAGCGAAGCTGCAATCGATGAGCGCCGCGCGGATCATCGAAGAATTCGCGATTCTCGACATCGACTTCCATATGGAACTATTGCGGACGTCGGGAAACGAACTGTTCGCTTCGCTGGGCGCTGCCTTACGAGATCGTTACGTCCGATTCGCCATCGACTCGTATCGTTCCAGCGAGCATCTACGTACGGAAACAATGACCGAACATCGCGTGATCGTCGACGCGATCAAATCGGGCCGCTCCGAAGTCGCCCGCGATGCGGCAAGGAGCCATGTTTCTCGCTCGCGCGGGCGGTGGGAGGAACTGCACCATGTGATCGCGACGCCGGTAGAGCAAGCAACCACTCGAGCGGACGCGAGCGTTACCGGAAAGAACGATGCCAACGATCGGCGGACGCACGAGCCGCATGGACGCCGTGCGCTACGGTCGAACCAGCGAAAGGGGGCGTCATGAACCTTCGACGCACTTTCCTCGGCTGGCTCATGAGCGGCGCCGTCGCGTTGCTCGTTTGCGCTGGAATGATCGGCTCTCAGCAATTGGTGGCCGCTGCGGAAGCGAATCCGACTGCCAACGGGTCGGTTAGAACCGTGGACCAAACCACTTCCGACGCCATCAAAGCATGGCAAGCGAAGCGGTTCGGCATGTTCATCCACTGGGGACCGGTCGCGCTGAAGGGAACCGAAATCGGCTGGTCGCGCGGCAAAGAAGTCTCCGCGGAAGAGTACGACGAGCTTTATAAGCAGTTTAATCCGACTGAGTTCGATGCGAAATCGTGGGCCAAAATCGCCAAAACGGCCGGGATGAAGTACCTCGTGCTCACGACGAAGCACCACGACGGCTTCTGCCTCTGGCCATCGAAGTACGACGAGTACAACATCAGCGCGACCCCCTTCAAGCGGGACGTCGTCGGCGAACTGGCGGAAGCATGTCGGGCGGAGGGAATTCAGTTTTGCGCCTACTACTCGCTTCCGGATTGGCGCGGCATCGACTATCCGCTCGCCTCGCCCGGCGGTTCGGTGAAGAGCACGAATCCGAACATGCCGCGGCATTACCAGCTGATCAAAGACCAAACGAAAGAGTTGCTCGACAACTACGGTCCGCTAGGGTTGATGTGGTTTGACGGCGATTGGGAAGACCCGTGGACGCTTGAGTACGGCAATGGACTTTACGATTACTTGAAAGCGATTCAGCCTGACTTGGTGATCAACAACCGCGTCAGCAAGACGCGCATCTCGCCGGAGGAGAAGGCAGCACGAGGGCTGCATATCGCGGGCGATTACGACACTCCAGAGCAGCGCATTGGCGGCTTCGATCGCGACATACCGTGGGAAACGTGTATGACGATTTGCGAGCAATGGGCGTGGAAGCCCAGCGATCACCTCAAGCCGCTCAAGCAATGCTTGCAGTCGTTGATTCAAACGGCCGGCGGCGACGGCAACTTTCTGTTCAACGTCGGGCCAATGCCCAGCGGCCAGATCGAACCGCGGCAAGTCGAACGACTCCGCGAAATGGGCGCCTGGCTGGAAAAGTACGGCGACGGCATTTACGACACGCGCGGCGGGCCGTTCATGCCGGGCGATTGGGGCGCAGCGACTTGCAAGGATAACAGTGTCTTCCTGTTCGTGATGAATTGGCCTGACGTTGGTCCGCTGCGGTTGCCGGCGATTGATTGGAACATCACCGCATTCAAGATTCGCAGCGGCGGCCAGCTCTCAGTGAAACAAACGAGCGATGGGATTGAAATCGATGTGCCTCCTGCCGATCGGCAGGAAATTGCAACGGTCATTGAACTGACGCTCGATGGCCCTGCCCTGTCGATCACGCCGCTGCCGGTGAAGCTGCTGAGCGGCTCGCTGGCCGTGAATCAGAAGGCTTCGGCTTCCAATGTGTTTCAAAACGATGGCGGCTACGACGCCAGCCGCGCGTTTGACGACGACTCGAAGACACGGTGGGCGACGGACGGCGGCGTGCGCGACGCTTGGCTGCAGGTCGACTTCGAACAGCCCACGACGATCAATCTCGCGAAAATTGACGAGCCGACCGAGTACCAGCGGATCCAGCGATTTGAACTGCAATACGACGACGGCGCTGGTTGGAAAACGCTTCACCGCGGCGCCGAGGTCGGGCCGCAGCGAGTGATTGAATTCGCGCCTGTCACGGCACGTCGCGTGCGGCTCCAAGTGCTCGACGCGAAGGATGGTCCGACGATCAACGAGTTTCGCCTCTTTGGCCCGGGCGCGGCAACCGCTCCGCAATCATGAACGCCCGCAGCGAGCAGCCGTGCACCGCTAGCAGCAACACGCAGCCCGACGAATCAGTTAGTGCTTAATGACCGACTTGGCAGCCAACTTCGCTCTCTCGCCAGCGGCGCATCCACCATGCGTGCCGCTACGGGCGAGCGCCTCGACGGCCGCCGAGGCTGGTGCGGTTGAAGGATTCCCAGAATCGGCAGCGGAGAAGCCAATGAAACAGATCGCCTTGGCGCTCCAGGAGTCGGTGGTGTTACGGTTCTCGATCCTGCAGGGAGTGCAAGACTACGCGCGGACGGCCGCCGATTGGAAATTGCTCCGCTCAGCGGAGGCGCCGGTGCTTTCTTGGGAGGAAGCATATGCATCGCGTCCCGACGGCATCATCGGGTTTATCGGGGCGGAAGGTTTGCCAGCTGCCGCGCCCGCGGGGACGCCGATTGTTTGCGTCAACAGCATTCACGATTGCCCGAGTACACTGCGCGTGCGTTCGGATGCGCGAGCCGTTGGAGCGCTGGCAGCCCGATACTTTCTGGAACGCGGCTATCGCTCATTCGTGTTCTGCACCGACGTGCCGACGCATTACTACTCCCAGCAGCGATTTGCCGGTTATCGCGATGCGCTGCAAGAGGCGGGATTCGCGCCGCAGGAATTGATCATCAACTCCGCAGGGAATGATTCGACTGGCGGCGAGCTTGCGCAACTCAAATCGTTACCAACGAAAACTGCGGTCTACTGCGTGACCGATGCTTGCGCGCGGCGAGTACTGAACTACTGCGAAGACCAAGGAATTGAAGTTCCGCAACATCTCGCGGTGCTAGGGACGGACAACGACCCATTCCATTGCGAGGGGGGACGAACGCTCCTCTCTAGCATCGAAGTCAACCATCGCCGCATCGGTATGCAGGCTGCGCAGCTCTTGGATCGCATTTTGCACGGCGCGCCAGCGCCGGCCGAGGCGGTGCTCGTCGCGCCCGGAGAGGTCGTCACCCGCGCGAGCACTGAGACTGCTGCAGCGGCGTCGCACCCTGTCGTCGCGAGGGCGCTGGCGGCCATGGAGCAGCACTTCCAGATTCGCGAGTTTACGGTCGAGCGACTGGCGTCGGCGTGCGGCGTCTCGTCGCGGACGATCGGCCGGCTGTTTCGCCAGCAAGGGATGGCTTCGCCCTACCAGGTGTTATTGAACATCCGCATCGGCGCCGCCAAACGTTTGCTCGAAGAGACGCAACTCACTGCGGACGAGATTTCATTCCAATGCGGCTTCGCGGATTACTCAACTTTTTATCGAGCGTTTAAGAGTCATGTCGGGATCGCCCCATCGGCATTTCGCTGAGAACGGTGCACAACAGGCTTCGTGAGGTTGGCAACTACTTGATCGCGGTAAACAGCAGCGAAATTTGAGCGATTGTCCGAAAGTGCAATCTCGCTCGCCTTCACTGCAATGGACGGTTTTCGAGCGGAGAATTGCAATGAATTTGTAGAGCCTTTGGCAGCTTCGGCGGTCAGAGGCAGCGACTTTTCTCGGAGCCTCGCTCACAGGCAGGCGAACTTGGTTCCACGATGGCGGTTTCTTTTCATCAAGGTTTTCTTCTGTTGGGGGTGACTCGTGAACAAGCAGCTTTTGGGTTCCGTCGCAACGTTATGCGGCCTCTTAGCGATCGCAGCTCCCGCGGTGCGCGGAGCGACGTTTAGCGGTAGTTCGAGCGACATCACTGACTTCGCCAACGGCAGCGAAGTCTCGACGGCCGGCACGCTCGTCGGTGCAGTCAACTTGTTGAACGCCAACGTCGGCGGCGTCGGCGTCAGCACGACGATCAACGGCGTGCTATTCAAGGGAACGCAGCCCGGCGCCTACCACGAAGGCGCTCAGCCGTTCGCAAACGCTTCGTTCGTCTACCACGGGGGCGACGGCTACGCCGACTCGAACTTGTGGACCTCGGGCGGAGCCTATGACACGCTCGCCGATTCGCAACTCTACGGCATCGATAACGGCAATGTGAACGTCGGCGACGGCTACGGGGTAATCAATCTCGTCCCAGGCCAGCAGTACCAGTTGCAGGTGTTCATGCTCGACGACCGGTCGGGCGTCAGCAAAACGTTCCCGCTGCAATTTCAGCAGGCGGCGTTTACGGGCAACTTCGACGAACTCAACTCGAACACGCCCGCCGTGGAGATTGGCTACATCGGCGGCATCACGATCGGCGGCAACGGCGTTCATCAAGCGAACGGCGAGATCGCAACGGTCAACTTCACCATCGACGCCGGCTACAACGGCTTGCTGGTGAACACTTGGGACAACGGCGCCATCAACGGTATGCAGTTGCGTGCGATTCCCGAACCCTCAACGCTCGCCTTGGGCGGACTCGCGGGGCTCGGAGTGTTGGTGCGGAAGCGGCAGACGAAGAAAGCATAAAGCAACCACGCCTCTTGGTTGGTGCTGGCCTACCGAGAGGCACGGGGGCAGCGGCGTCTAGCGACGATCGCACCATGTGTGCGGTCGTCGCTGGCGTCCAGTTTGGCAGAAACTTTTTACGGAACTTGTAGGCAAAGTCGCCGCTTACCGCGGCGGCGAGAGCTTGGCGGCTCTTTTCACCAGAGCAGATTCGACAGGGCGGCGCTCCGTCAATTCCGGCTCTTCATCGAGTCTTCACTGAATGCAACACGGCCAATTGCCACTCAGCGTTTCAACAAATCGCGCTCCTTCACGGAGCGGCGTGACAATAATGCGCGCCCTGCTGCTGGCGCTGACAACTTGCAGTTGTCTTGCACCGTCCGCGAGCGCAGACCCAAGCTACATCGACAATCTCGTCTTCACCGACCGTAGCCCTGGCAGTCCGCGGGCGAATTCGTTCGAAGCGACGCTGCGGCTCGACGCCAACGACGCTTCGTTCGCCGGCGCCGCCGGTTGGGGCGGCGGTTTCAATACCTGGCAAAAGCAATTCGATCACACGAAGACGCTCGGCGCCGAACGCTCCTACGCGGGGCTGGTGTTTCTCGGTGATTCGGTCACCCAAGGTTGGGGCGCCGTCGGCGGCCGCCAGGTGAACAGTATCGGCGCCAACTCGTGGAAGTCGTCGGAACACAACTTTGGCAAGTACGGCGCGCTAAACTTCGGTATCGCCGGCGATCAGACGCAGAACCTCATTTACCGCATCGAGAACGGCACCCTCGACGGTCTCGATCCTGGGCTCATCGTGCTCATGATCGGCACGAACAATCTCTTCGCGCCGACGGGGAATCCTGGCTTTCCCGCCGCCGACTACGTCGGGCCGGCACACACGGCGGAAGAAGTCGCCGACGGCGTGCTCGCCACGGTGCAGGCGATCCGCCAACACGCTCCGAATGCGAACATCCTCGCGCTCAGCACGCTTCGCGGATTGAACAACGCCGATCCCGATCGCGTTGCGGCCAACGCGGCGAACGCACTGGTGAAGCAGGCGTTCGATCTCGATACGAATCCGCAGCTCCACTACCTCGATTACGCCGGCCTGTTCCGCAACGCGAACGGCACGATCAACGCGAACATGAACAGCGACGGCGTCCACTTCACCGCCGCGGGATACGAAACCTGGGACGACGCGATTCAGCCGTTCGTCAACCAATACGCCACGCCTGTGGCCGACGCCTTCTTCCCGAACGTCGCCCCGCGCGGCGTCGCCTCTTGGACGAACTCAGTCGACGGTTCCTTCGGTCACTACGCCTTCGGCGCGATCGACGGCGATCTAACGACGATGAATCACGGCGACTTCAACGGCAGCTCAGGCGGCAACGCGGCGGCGCCTGACGTATTTACGTTGGAACTCGACAAGACATACAACCTCGCCAACGTCGAGATCGTCAACCGCGGTGTGCTCGACGGCGGCTCGGCGGTCTCCGACGCGCGACTCTCGGGAACCGTTCTGGAAGTAATCGGCGCCAACGGAACGGATGTCTTGTTCACGACGACGCTCGCCGACGACTCGACGCAGTTGGGCGAAACGCTCGCCTTCAACAACGGCGGAGCGGGATTCGCCGGAGCGAAATTTATCCGCCTCACGGCGAATAACTTCCTCCATATCCGGGAGCTGCGGGCCAACGTCGCGGCAGTTCCGGAACCCGCATCGGCAATCTCGCTGGGCGCGGCGATCGTCGGGCTCGGCTTCTTCGTTCGCACGGAAACCAAATCACTTCTCTCACACTGAATCACTCCATAGAAAGAGAGTCTCAGCATGAAACGGCTCCCCATCGCCAGTCTGGCATGCAGCGTCGCGCTCTTTGCATCTTCGGCCGGAGCAGCGACGTTCAACGGCGTCTCGCACGATATCACCGACTTTGCGAATGGGTCGGAAGTCTCGACCCGGGGCACGCTCGTTGACGCGGTCAATCTGCTCAATGCTAACGTCGACGGCGTCGGCGTCAGCACTACGGTCCATGGCGTGCTGTTCAAGGGAACGCAGCCTGGCGCCTACCACGAAGGAGCGGAGTCGTTCGGCGAAGCGTCATTCGTCTACCACGGCGGCGACGCCTACGCGGACTCGAATCTGTGGAGCTCCGGCGGAGCCTACGACACGCTCGCCGACTCGCAGGTCTACAACGTCGACAACGGCACCGTGAACTTCGGCGACGGTTACGGCGTCATCAATCTCGTTCCCGGCCAGTTGTACGAACTGCAAGTCTTCATGCTCGACGACCGGTCGGGCGTGAGCAAAACGTTCCCGCTGCAGTTTCAGCAAGCGGCGTTCACCGGCGTCTTCGATGAGCTCGATCAGAACATGCCGGCGGTCGAAATTGGCTATATGGAAGGGATCACGATCGGCGGCAACGGCGTCACTCAAGCCAACGGCGAGATCGCCACGATCACGTTCTCAATCGATCCCGGCTACAACGGCTTGCTGGTGAATACTTGGAGCTCAGGCGCTTTCAACGGGATGCAGTTGCGGACGGTCGACGCACTTCCAGGCGACCTCGATCACAGCGGCGCCGTCGACGGCGCCGACTTTCTGGTTTGGCAGCGCGGCTACGGCACGCAGTACACGCAAGCCGATCTCAATGACATCAAAGCGAACTTTGGCACGCCGCAGGGGGCGATTGCCGTGGCGAGCGTTCCCGAGCCGGCGGCAGCTGTGCTGGTTGCGAGTGCGGGAATTGCGGGCTGGGCGGCACGCCGTCGGCGCTCCTGAGATCAAACAGGCTCCGCCTTCGTTCCGAAATGACAGTTACGGGCCGATCGCAAAAGTTCTTCATCGCTACTGAGTAAATTTGGATGGCAAGCCGTCCGAGGAGTCGGGGTATGTTGGGAGTAGAGCAAGGCAATCGACCTTCAGCCAAATTCCACCCAGTCGTTCCGGCGCCTGGGTTCACGCTTGTCGAATTGCTTGTCGTGATCGCGATTATCGGCGTCCTCGTGGCGTTGCTGCTGCCAGCCGTCCAAGCAGCTCGCGAAGCTGCGCGACGTGCGCAGTGCGTGAACAACTTGAAAAACTTAGCTCTCGGAAATCTGAATCACGAAAGTGCGATGAAGATCTTTCCGCGGAGCTACGACGGTTTTGGCGGCTCTTCGCCGAAGGCGACGCCGGCGAAGGAAAATGGTTCGAGTTGGATCGTGTCGACGTTCCCTTACATGGAACAGCAGGCGCTGTACGACCAATTCAAGAGTGCGCAAGCGTTTGAGGGGCGATTTGACGCCAACAATGGAGCGATGTCCGGCAGTCAAGGCGGTATTGGCCGCAATACTCCTGCCATGCGGGAGTTGATGCGAACTCCGCTCGACATCATCCGCTGCCCATCCGACGACTCGTCGCTCGCCCCCAGCGAGACGCAGTACCAGTGGAGCAACAACGAAGGCACGTCTGGCGTCCCTGTAACGACGACCAACTACAAGGGCAACGCCGGCAATGCGTGGTGCTACGGTCGCTGGTTTGGGAACCGCGATGAGAATCCTTCGACGGCCCCCATTAGCGGCATCCTATTTCGCGCCAACTACGTTACGCCCGTGTCGGTGAAGCAAATTACGGACGGAACCTCCAACACGTTTCTCATCGGCGAGGACTTGCCGGAACAAAACGCTCACTCGGTCGCCTACTACTCCAACGGGTCGTGGATGGCGACGGACGCGGAAATCAATTACCTCCCCGAGCCGCCAATCCCGCGCAAGTACGAAGACGTGTACGGTTTTCGCAGTCGCCATGCCGGGGGCGCTCAGTTCGCCATGGCCGACGGCAGCGTGCGATTCTACGAAGGGAGCATCGACTACAAGCTGTACCAGGCGCTCTCGACGAAAGCGGGCGATGAAGCGGCCAATTGACGTGTTTGCATACGAACAAAGTTAAATCGAGTGTGCAGTCGAATGCGTCGCGGTCGCGACGCCGCTAGAAGGATGTTACCAATGTTTGTGAATTCTCAGCCTGCGGAAGGCGTGCTCCGGCTTCGATCCGTAGCTCGTTGCGCGCTGGCAATCATTGTCATCGGGATCGCTGGGTGCAGCGACGCCAACTTTTCTACAGTCAGCGGACGCGTGTCGCTGAATGGCGCCTCGCTTGACGGCGGAGCTATCACTTTCATTCCCGAAGCGGCTGGACCTCTTGCCTACGGGAATGTGGCGCCAGACGGCACCTACTCGCTGCAATCTTCCGGCGGCGTCGAAGGTCTGCGCCCTGGCAACTATACCGCGACCGTTTCGTACCGCAGCGGCCGACCATCGCCTGGAATGACCCTCGCACAGATTCAGGCGTTGGAGAAAGTGCCTATCAGCTACACGACGCCGGAAACGTCGGACCTGAAGAAGGAAGTGAAGGCTGGTGACAATCAGATTGATCTGGAACTAGTATCGAAATCCTGACATCCGACTGCCGCGAACGCCCCGAACTAAAGGCTTCAGGGGAATTCTTCTCATCGGGCAGTACCGGGCGTCGTCTTGGCAATCGAACTTCTGCGCACCGCGGAGCAGAAGAGCCTGTTACTTGGCGACGTCTGCCTCAGGAGCATGCGATCCATCTAGTGGTCGAATGATTCCGATCCACCCGCCGGCGGGCGCTAGACGTAGCTTGAGAGTTGATTGGGAGTCAACATCTCGCGAATCGCAGCGAACGTCTTCGCCGCTGCGATCGGCGTTCGCGCCGTCGGCCCAGGATTCCAGACGGAACTTTCCTGCGGGCAGGAAGTCGAGCCCCACTTCCAATTCTCGCGGGCTCCAATCGGTCATCGCGCCCAGAAACCACGCATCGCCCGAGCGTCGCGCGACGACGACGTAATCAGAGACTTTAGCGTCGAGGACGCGCGTGTCGTCCCATACCGTCGGCACGACGGAGAGAAATCGCATCGCGTCGGCCTCTTGCCGATAGCGGCTGGGGCTATCGGCGAGCATTTGCAACGGGCTCTCATAAACCACGAACATGGCCAGCTGATGGCAACGGGTTCCGAGGCTCATCGGGTGGCCGACGTTCCAGCGCCAACTTTCCTGGTTTGCGTTGCTGAGCGCGCCTGGCGTGTAGTCCATGGGGCCCGCCACCATGCGGATGAACGGCAACGTCAACTCCTGCTCGGGATTGGTGATTTCGTTGCCCCACTTATATTGTTCCAGGCCGGTGACTCCTTCGTACGACATCACATTGGGGTACGCACGGTGGAGTCCCGTGGGCTTGAACGCTCCATGGAAATCGACGAGCAAGCGACGCTTGGCGGCGGCTGCGGCGACGCGATGGTAGAACTCGACCATTTGCTGGTCGTCGCGCTGCATGAAGTCGACTTTGATTCCGGCTACGCCGAGCTTTTGGAAGTAGTCGAGCGCTGGCTCCAACTGCTCGTCGAGCGTCTTCCAAACTACCCATAAGACGACGCCGACTCCCTTCTGCTTCCCATACTCGACGAGTTCCGGAAGATTGACGTCGGCGTGAGGCGTCAGCAAATCATTGGTCGCTTGACTCCACCCCTCGTCGAGTACGATGTACTTCAGGCCATGCTCGGCGGCGAAGTCGATGTAGTATTTGTAACTTTCGGTGTTAACGCCGGCACGGAAATCGACGCCGGTGATATTGATAGAGTTCCACCACTCCCAGGCCGCCTTCCCCGGAACGATCCACGAAGGATCTTCGATTGCTAGCGGCGGAGCTAGTTGGAAGATGATCTCGGACTCGAGCAGTTCCGAATCTTTCTCCGTAACCAGCATCACGCGCCAGGGAAAGGTGCGCGTGCCCTCGGTCTTCGCGAGATATTCAGCCGCCTTGGTGACCGGAACATCGCGGTCATTCAGCGCATTCGATTCGAGAGCATAACCGGCAAACTTGCCGGCGAGTCCGATCTTGCCGTTTCCCAGGCCGTGGAGGAACATCCCAGGGTAGGAACGTAAGTCGGACTCAGAGATATAGACCTTGCGATTCTCGCCCAGCCCGATAAGCACGCCCGTCGAACAGAAGCGGTCGGAGCTAATTTCGCCAAGCTTCAGATGCTTGTAAACGCGTTCTTGATGGCTGTTGACCGACTCTTCTTCGGGGAACCAAGCCTCGGGATCGCCAGGGAATACGAATTCCGCCTGCTCGTTAGTAACGACAATCTCGCCGGGAAGCGATGTTTCCCAGCGGTATGCGATGGCTTCGTCGTAGGCTCGAAACACGACCGCGCCGTGGGCGAAAGTGAGTTTCAGTTCTTCGTACGCGACGTCGCGCTCGCGGTACTTGCGCGCGACGACGAATTCGATCGTCTCCTTCACGCTGCGTCTGTCGACCTGAGGCTGGCCGGCGCTGATGGGACCGGTTCCTTCGACTTTCAGGTTGATGGTCGAAGGAGCAATAATCTCTTGCCCCCGCAGAGAAACTGCGTACTGGAGATTGTCGCTCTGCGTGACGCGAACTTGAAGGCTACCGGCGGGCGACGTCAGTTCCCACTCCGCGGCGCCTGCCAACGGCGTCGCGATGAGCAACGCGACCACTGCTAAAACGAGTGGCAGTCTGAGGCAAGCCACGTCAGACTTCAGTTTTTGTACCGCAACGCTCCGCGAACTCATTGCCCCGACTCCACGCTGATGCGAGCACGCGGAGCCGCCGCGGGAGAACAGTGCGACGAGGCCGACCATCACGATCGGCCTCGTCGCTTGCTGAGAAAATGTAGTCTGGCTGGCTGGGCCAATGCTTCCAGACTAACGCGCCCGCCGACGACATGCCATTGCCGCGACACCTGCCAACGCTAAGACGCCGGTTGCGGGTTCAGGGACTGCGGCAAACGCCCTGAATTCCGCGAAGGCCAGAAAGTCGTTTTGAGTCGTTTCCAATCGCAAATAGCGTCCGGTGAGGCCGCTGACGTCGATCAGATGATCGTAGTCGGACGTGGAACTCTTAGGATCGGCGACCGCGACTGTTCTAGATCCGACTTCGACTAGGTTCTCGTCGAGGACGGCGATGCGAAACTCCTTCGTGGTGTAGTTGTCGCTGCGAGTGAACAGTTCCAGGTAGTCGAGCGCGTATTCTGCTTGCAGGTCGACCTGCCAAAAAAACGCCGACGCCCCACTCCGCGGAATGGTAGACCGGATTCCCAGGCACGCCGAAGGTGGCGTCGATGTTACCGTCGTTGCCGCTGCCGGGAACCGAGCCGTAGCCAGCAGACGAGGTGACAGTGACTGGCTTGCCGGCAGCGATGTTGTTTGCGGCGGTGTGTACGAGCGGGTTGGGCGAGCCAATGATTTCGAATTCGGTAATCGCCAACCAACGATTGCCGTAGGCGGGGTCGATGCGCTCGAGGCGAACATGCCGCGCGTGTGCGCCGCCCGGAACGGCGATGCCGGGATCGGTCGTTCCCCAAGTGCCGACCTGCAGATAGGACGCGAGATAGTCTTGCTGGAAACTCACGGCGCCATGTCCGCCAGCTCCGTCGTCCTCAAAAATGGTGAGGCGAATGTCGCCGATCGTATTGTGGTCTTCGTCGGTGCGGCGCAGCAGTTGAACGCGCTCAATGTAATTCGCCGTGCCGAGATCGACTTCGTAGAACAGCGGGCTCGTGCCGCTCTGCGAGTAGTAGACGGAGCCGTTCCAGAAGGCTCCGTCGCGATTGCCGTCGATCGCGCGATTGGCAATGCCGCCGTAATCCGCCGGGGTCGCCATCGCGGTCGCGCCGATTGAAAGATTCGTCGTGGTCGGCCCGGCGACCGCGAGATCGACTGCGGTGAACGCCGCTAACAATGCGGCGGCAACGAACTTACATTTCATGAGACAGTACTCCCTCAGAGTTGCGAAATAGAGCCGTGGAAGAGGCCCGCTCACTGCCGAGAGAGCAGCAAGCAAAGTGCGCACTCGCAGTAACATGGCGATGCGAGAAAAGAACGTGGATCGCTGATTACAACAATGCGCGCCGTTACGGTTCGAGCGCAAAATTGTGTTCAGGCTCGTCCGAAGGCACAGAGATCTTCAGCGTCGATTCGCGGTTATATTTGGCCGGGATGAATTGCTCGCGCGGCGCTTCGCCGAGCGCGGGAATGACCGGGCCTGTTTCTCGGACTGCTTGGACATTGACCGTCCAACTCCCTTCGGTCAGCTCGGCGGAGTACTTGCCATCGGCGATCGGCGCCGTCGCCGTCCGGCCCGCCGGCGAATCAGGGATCAACGTCATCGTCCCTTTGACGATCGGTTCGCCCTTGAACGTGACTTGTCCCTGGACAGGGTACTTCGTCGGGCCCGCAGGACCGCAGCCAGCGAGTGCGCTGCTGAGGATCAGTAGGTGAGCCAATCTGAGGCGTTGCGAAACTTGCTGCATTATTCCGTCCGCTGCCGCTAGTGCTTCCAACAAGCTCGAACCCGCCGCTAGTTGATATCGCCGCGATCACGACTGCCGAGGGCTTGATAGAGCTGTTGGTCGACGTTCTCCGACACAGTCGTGATCGATCCATCGGCTTTCGCGAGGTTGACGATTCCAGCGTGGTAGCTGCGAGCCGTCATGAAATAGGGGCTGCCGGCGCCCTGCTCGTTCAGCGGCGCCTGCGAGACGTCATTGGCAGACGTGGCCCAAGAAACCTCGTCGCCGCGTGCGGAGTTCGGCGGTTCAAGCGTCGTAAATAACACGCCGCCGTGGGCCGGATTGTAGTACCGGCCGCGGGCGTCGTTGCCGTTCGCATCTTCGACTAAGCGGATTTCTGAGAGTAGCGCGGTGTTTGAAGTGCCGTCGAGGCACTGCTTCAATTTGATGTTCGCCCCGCCGACGAGCATGCCGTCAACTTTCGAGCTGGCAAGCTTGGAATTGCTGTTCACAGTCGCTGCGTCGCCGAGATCGGGTCGCAGTTGGTTTTCGTAGTAGCTGCCTGCGCACGCGACAAAGTTTCCTGAAAAGCCTTGCGTCGCCGCTACGTTGCTGGGGTGCGCCGTTTTGATCTTGGGTGAGATTGGGTCAGAGGGACAGACGAGCGAACTGACGATCGTCGCGCAGGCCTTGAAGTCGTAGGCTGTTGGGTAGCCGCCCCAAGGTTGCTTTGTATTGGCGAAGCTCTCGAATCCGGCGGACAACTGCTGCTGCTCGATAAACGGCAGCAGATCCTGGAACCAGCAGCGGCGATCTCCCTTGTCGTCGCCGGTTCCCGTAGAAGTGACGCCATCGAATTTTCCGTAGGGAGGCGCAGTGCCGCCACCGGTGCTATCGATGTAATTGTACGTCCCGCGCGGCAGTTGCCCTTTTTGCGACTCGTAGTTCAACATGCGGAGGGCGGCCTGCTTCATATTGTTCGTGCACTGCGAACGCCGCGCTGCTTCACGGGCTGCTTGCACGGCCGGCAGCAACAACGCGACCAACACGCCGATAATGGCGATGACAACCAGCAGTTCGACGAGGGTGAATCCTGACTGCGATCGAAGTTCCTGCCGCTGCATGGAATCGTCCTTCAAGTCCGTTGTGCCAAGTGCGAACCAACTAGCAAGACATTAACGATCAGCCCGGTGACTGGCTACAAGCATGCGCTGCGACGCCGCTTGGCGGCGCCGATCAATCCCAATGCGGCCCCGCCGGCAATCAGCGTCGCGGAGGGTTCGGGCACGCTGGCGGCGGCAACTTGGGCCGATCCCCCGGACCCAAATTGACGCTGCCAGACGAGATAATCGGCTCCGTCGGAAACGCCATCGTGGTTAGCGTCGGCACCCGCCCCGCCGAAGCTTTGCTTCCACTTCGCGAGGTCGAGGCCGTTGACCGCACCGTCTCCGTTGAAGTCAGCCTCCAGCGGAATGCTTCCCGGTCCTTCGAAGGCACGCAACTCCGAAAAAACTAGGTGCTCTTCCTTGGTTGTCGAAACGCGAATGTACTGGCCGGTCATGCCGGCAGTGTTTACCAAGTGGTCGTAGCCGGGATTCGGGTTAGTCAGCGGGTTGTTCACGACGATGAATGAACCAACTTCAACGAGACTCTGGTTGAGCACCGACACTTTGAACTCTGAAGTCGAGTAGTAATCGCTGCGAGCGAACAGTTCCAGATAATCAAGTTGCTTCTCAGATCCAAGGTCGACTTGCCAGTACTCGCCGATCCCCAAATTCGAAGAATGATAAACGGGCTGATACCCGCTGCCGCCGAAGTTGCCGTCGATGTTCCCGTCGTTGGCGGATTCCAGCTTCGAGAAGTATCCGGGCGCCGAGGAGGTAGTGACCGGTTTGCCGCGAGCGATGTTGTTCGCTTCGCTGAACGCCAGCGGAGTCGTGCGGCCGATAACTTCGAACTCTGCGAACGTGAGCCAGTAGTTGTTGTCAATCCGCTCCAGCCGGACGTGCCGCCCCAAAGTTCCTTGCGGTGAATTCAAACTGGGGTCGGTCGTCCCCCAGCTCCCTTGCTCGAACCCGCCCTCGCCAAAGCCGCCGGTGAGGTAGTCTTTGGTGAACGCGACCGCGCCCGGATTGCCGTTCCCGTCGTCTTGGTAGATGGTCAGCCGCATGTTGCCGAACACTCCTTGGTCGGCGTCAGTGCGCCGCAAAATCTGGACGCGGTCGATGTAGGCGTTGACGCCAAGATCGACTTCGTAAAACAGCGGAGGGTTTTCGGGGTTGGCGTTGCCGTAGTAGACCGAACCAGCGTTGAAGTCTCCGTTGCGATTACCGTCGATGCCGTCTTCGATCGAGGCGCCGAAGTCGGCGCCGGTTGCCGTCGCGGTGCCGAACGGCGCGAGGTTAACGGTTCCCGGGAGCGCCCAGGCCGGCTGAGCAGCGGTCAGCGCCGCCCCGATGGCGAGCAGATTTCCAATGGCGAATGGACGAGAGATCATGCCGCGCGTCTCCTCGGTTACTCTAGATGGATCTGATCGATGAATGAACGCCTGAGTCGCACTCGCAAGGTCGATGCTCTCTTGGGAAGTGCATCGGCTGCCGCCGCCGCGCGAGTCGTAGGGATAAGTCTGGTGAAAAGAGTCGCTGATGCCGCCGCGAAGTCAGGCCTTATTTTAGCTTGAATCGGCTGTTCTCCAGCCCAAATCGTGCTCTCGCCGCGCGTTCGGCGTACGTCGCTCACAACGCCTGGCAACAACGAAATACTGGAAAATCGGGGACTTCGCTGCGGAATGACAAATACGCAGAATTGTCGTGACGAAAAATCAAAAGCGGGTCGCTGAAAAGCGTGAAAAGATAGTTCGCCAATCCGTAGCGAAGTGGGTCCTAACTAGGGAGAAATCTGCGTTTGACTGCGGAATTTACCGGGCGTAAAGCCGGTGTGTCGCTTGAACGCCGTAGCGAATTGCGAGGCAGTTCCGTACCCCGTCGTGGCAGCAATTTTCGAAAGCTTATATCGCGTGCCGATCAACAGCATCTTCGCCCGCGACATTCGCACGCGCTCAATTTCCATCGCGGGCGAGCGACCGAAGACGGCGTGAAATCGACGCTCCAACGTCGAGCGGCTGACGTTCAACCGCTGCACCAAATCTTGTACGGTGACGCCCTCGCAAGCGTGGTCGCGGATAAGCCGCATCGCCGCCGCCACTTCCCGATCGTTGACCGCCGTCGCCTCGGAAGAGAGGCGCCGCGAAACCCCTTTCGGCGGGATGTAGACGGTCTCCGACGGGGCCAGGTGACCGTCCATCATGGCGTCGAGCAACGCCGCTCCTTCGTAGCCTAACCGCAGCGTGTCGGGCTGAACGCTGCTCAAGGGCGGATTGGAGAGTTCGCAAATCACTTCGTCGTCGTCGACGCCGATAACGGCAATTTCTTCCGGCACGGAGAGATCCGAACGGCTGCAAGCGTCGATGACTTGCCGGCCGCGGACGTCGTTGCAGGCAAATACCGCGGCCGGACGAGGCAGCGATTGCAACCACTCGGCGATCGCGTCGCCTTCCAATTCGCCGCGGCTTTCCCAAGCGAGCACGTCGGACTTCTGCTGCCGCGATTGCGGCGGCGCGTAGACGCTCACATCCATGCCGCGACTGTTGAGGTACTCGCAATAAGCGTCGCAGCGGTAGTCGGAAAAATCGACGCCGGGATAACCGATATAGGCGAAGTTGCGGAAGCCGGTATCGAGAAAGCTTTCGGCTGCGAGCGTTGACGTCAGGCGCGGGTCGGTGTCGAGCATGGCGCCGTGAAGCGGCCGATGGGAGCCGCGGAGGTCGACGACCGGGACGCCAATCTCGGCAATTTCGTCGGCGATACGGCGGTTCTCGATGCGTGCGAGAATCCCGTCTCCTTTCCAATTCCGCAGAAAGCGGGGAACTTCGTCGGCCAAACCGCGTTCAACGTGCACCACGCTCCAGCGGCCGTGCGATCGAATGTACGCTGCTGCCCCCAGCAAACAGCCGCGGCCATATGCCCGCGAGCTCTCGATGAGCAGCATCACACGTTTGAGTTCAGGCACGTCGCGACAGTCCGAGAGCGGCGGAGAAGAAAACGGCCGAAAAACAGGCGCCACCGGCGCTCGGATCAGCACCCTTCCATCGTGAAACAAAGCGAGGGGAAGTCAAGCCGCGTTCACTCATCCGCGGCGCCACCCCGGTGGACGCTGCCGCCGAATTCGCAGGGCGAGTCACTTCTGGCCGCACCTAGCCCCCCACGCTCCTGACGAAATGTGAAAATCGATTGACGTTTCTGCTGAATGACTCGTTCCGAGTCGCGGCGTCTGATGGATTGCTGGGGAAGAGTTCGCGACCTTTCTCGAGACCTTGATAGCTCTTCTCCGCGTTTCCATCCGCTTCCGCGGCAATTCAATGCCTGAGAACTTTAACTCCTGCGATGTCCGAGCCTGGCGCGAGCAGGTGGCGATCCCGACCTATGCCGTTGGCGAGCCGGAGTTGAACCCCTGCTTTCTGGAGAAACGTGTCTACCAGGGCAGCAGCGGGGCGGTCTACCCCTACCCGGTGATCGAATCCGTTTCGAATGAAAAGCGCCTTCGCACATACGACGCGATCTTCCTGGAAAACCAGTACCTGAAGATCATGATTTTGCCGGAACTCGGGGGCCGCGTGCAGATGGCGCTCGACAAGACGAACGACTACCACTTCGTCTACTACAACCGCGTGATCAAGCCGGCGCTGGTCGGATTGGCGGGTCCATGGATCAGCGGCGGCATCGAATTCAATTGGCCGCAGCACCATCGTCCGAGCACCTTCCATCCGGTCGATGCTCAGATCGTGCAGAATGATGACGGGTCGTCGACCGTTTGGTGCAGCGAAATTGACCGCATGGCCGGCACGAAGGGAATGCACGGGCTCACCTTGCATCCTGATAAGGCCTACTTGGAAGTGCGCGTTCGCCTGTTCAATCGAACCTCGTTGCCGCAGACGTTTCTGTGGTGGGCGAATCCTGCCGTGCAGGCGAACGACGATCATCAGTCCGTGTTTCCGCCTGACGTGACGGCGGTGATGGATCACGGCAAGCGAGACGTCAGCAAATTTCCGATCGCAACGGGCACCTACTACAAGGTTGACTACTCGCCGGGGACGGACATCAGCCGTTACCGCAACATCCCCGTGCCGACGTCGTTTATGGCGTATCGTTCCGACTACGATTTCGTCGGCTCATACGACCACGGACGGCAAGCAGGTTTGTTGCACGTGGCTAGCCACCACATCGCGCCTGGCAAAAAGCAATGGACGTGGGGCTGCGGGGAATTTGGCCGAGCCTGGGATCGTCAGCTCACCGACGAGGACGGACCCTACGTCGAACTGATGTGCGGCGCGTTCACCGACAATCAACCCGACTTCAGTTGGCTCGCTCCAGGCGAAGAAAAATCGTTCTCACAGTACTTCATGCCGTACAAAGGCGTCGGACTGGTTAAGAACGCAACGGTCGACGCTGCGGTCGGATTAGAACGAGCGGGCGATATTGCGACGGTGCGCGTGTACGCAACGGCAATATTTCTTCAGGCACGGCTCGTTTTGCACCGAGGCTCTACAACCCTGATTGACGAGCGCGTCGATCTCAGCCCGTGGGCTTATCGCGAATTCAGCGCCGTAACCTCGGCAGACGCAACAGCGCCGCTGAACGCGGCGGTCTACGATCAGGCGGGGAGGAAATTGGTTTGTTACTCGCCGCAACCGATCGATGCGAGCGTTCCAGCGTCGGCCATAGCCATCGAATCGCCGCGAGCACTTGATTCGGTTGAAGCCCTCTACCTGGCTGGAGTGCATCTCGAGCAGTATCGCCACCCGACGCGCGATCCGGAAGGCTACTATCGAGAAGGATTGCGGCGCGAGCCCACTGATATCCGCTGCAACATCGGGCTCGGGAAGTTGCTGTTACGGCGAGGGCTGTACAGCGATGCCACGAACGTTTTCCGAGCCGCTATTCGGCAGGCGACGCATCACAATCCGAATCCAGCTGACGGAGAAGCGTTCTATCTGCTGGGTCTGACGCTCGTCGCGCAGGGCGAACACCAGTTGGCCGAGAGCGCTTTTTACAAAGCGACTTGGAACGCCGAGCAGAAGGCGCCAGCCTACTTTCAGTTGGCGCGACTCGCTATGCGACGCCGCCAGTGGCTTGAAGCGCGTGAACTACTGCAGGAATGTCTTGCCAACAATCAGCGACATCACCAGGCAATCCATTTGCTCGTGGTTGCGTTACGACATCTTGGTGAAAGCGCCGCGGCGGCGGAACTCGCGGCTGAGGGACTAGGCCGCGAGCCATTCAATGTTGGCGTCCGTTACGAGATGGAGAACGCGCTGCCGGAATTATGCGGAGACTACCAATATGCCTGCCAATCCGAACATGGTCTCGTAGAGCTCGCGCATGACTACGCACATGCGGGGCTCTACGTCGATGCCGCGGGCGTTTTGACCAAGTATTTGGAAAGCACCCACGATCGATTCCATTCGGCCATGACGCTGTACCATGCCGCCCGCTACTCCCAGTTCGCTTCAAATACTGCGCCGGCGGACGCCTTGCGAAAGCGTGCAAGTGATGTTCCGCGCAGCGGATTCTTCCCTCACACGCTGGAAGATCTTGCCGCCCTCGAATGGGTCGTCACGGAACGCGACAGCGATTTCCGCGCCTGGTGCGACCTAGGCAACCTTCTTTACAGCAAACGACGCTACGAGGAAGCGATCAGCTGTTGGGAGCGATCAGCTGTTGGGAGCGATCAGCAGAACTTGCGTCGAATTTCGCGGCGCCGCGCCGCAATCTGGCGCTCGCCTATTTCAACAAGCGACGCGATCATTTCGCTGCGTCGGCATCGCTCACCGAAGCATTCCAATTGAATCCAACAGACGCGCGTGTTCTGTTCGAGTACGATCAGCTTGCCAAGCGGCTCAACCATGATCCGCAGCAACGGCTCGACCGCTTGCAGCGTTACGCGGAGGTCGTCGCGCGACGTGACGATCTTGAGCTCGAGCGCGTCACGCTGCTCAATCAACTCGGCCAGCATGAGGAAGCACTTGGTCATCTGCTGGAACGGGAGTTTCATCCGTGGGAGGGAGGAGAGGGAAAGGTTTCAGCGCAGTATCGCTTGAGTCTCACCCAACTGGCGCGTCGCGCTCTTGCCGACGAGCAATTTGAGTACGCCATCGAACTGCTCAACCGCACTAAGGTTTGGCCTGATTCGCTCGGGGAGGGAAAGCTCGCAGGCATCCAGGAGAATGATATTCACTACTTGCTCGGCTGCGCCCATCGAGCCGTCGGCCGCGAGACGGCGGCTCAGCCCTGTTTCGAACGCGCGAGCGTTGGACTCGATGAACCCTCAGCGGCAATTTACTACAACGATCAGCCTCCCGAGATGATCTTTTACCAAGGGTTGGCTCATCGCGCCCTGGGGCGAGAGTACGAGGCGTTGCAGCGGTTTAACCAGCTGATCGACTACGGACGAGATCACCTCGACGATGCTCCGGAAATCGATTTCTTTGCCGTATCGCTGCCCGAATCGCTGATGTTCGACGATGATTTATCGTTCACTAACCAGATCCATTGCCGGTACATGCTCGCTCTCGGCTACTTGGGACGCCGGGACGACGAGATGGCAGAAAGGCAATTTGCTCGCGTCCTTGCTCTTAACGTCAACCACACTGGAGCCCTAGTGCATCGATACCTACACCAGGCGGTGACGCGGACATCGCGTTAGCGGCTAGGCGGTCGTAAGATGATGTGCATCAACTGCTCGCTCAGGATCCACGCACATGCCATCGTTGAACGTTGAGCCCTCCATCCGCCACGATGTGCTGTGGCGGATTTGCCTAATCGCCGCGATGGGCGGGCTGCTCTTTGGCTACGACTGGGTCGTGATCGGCGGCGCGAAGCCATTCTACGAGCTTTACTTCGGCATCGCCGATAACCCGTTCCAGCAAGGGTTGGCGATGAGCTCCGCCCTCGTGGGATGTTTGGCTGGAGCGGTCGCGTGCGGCGCCCTCACCGACCGGTTCGGTCGCAGGCCGCTGCTAATGCTGTCGGCATTTCTGTTCACCGCCAGCGCCGTGTGGACCGGCCTTGCCACGACCCTTCTGTCTTTTAACCTGGCGCGCATTGCTGGTGGTATCGGCATCGGGCTGGCGTCGACGGTCTCGCCCATGTACATCTCGGAGATCAGCCCGGCTCGCTCGCGCGGTCGCCTGGTTTCGATCAACCAGATGACTGTGGTCATCGGCATTCTCGCCGCGCAGATCGTGAATTGGGCGATTGCGCGCGACGTCCCGGCAGAAATCTCCGCGGACGCCTTACTACAATCCTGGTATGGCCAAGCGGGTTGGCGGTGGATGTTCGGGGCCGGGGCCGTTCCGGCAATGGCCTTCCTCGGGCTCGCCTTCATCCTGCCGGAGAGTCCGCGTTGGCTTGCTAGAGCGGGGCGAAATTCCGAAGCCGAAGTGGTTCTCGCGACGATTAGCGGAGCAATTGAGGCGCGAACAGAAATGGCAGCCATCCGCCACTCGCTGAATCAAGGCGAGCTTGAGCATTTTGATTGGCGCCACTTACTTGAACGGAAAGCATCGCGGGCGCTCATGCTCGGGATCGGGTTAGTGATCCTTCAGCAATGGTGCGGCATCAACGTCATTTTTAACTATGCGGAGGAGATCTTCCGCGCCGCTGGGTACGACGTGAGCGGCGTGATGCGGTCGATCGTGATTACCGGATCCGTCAACTTAGCGTTCACGCTCGTCGCGCTCGCCACGGTCGATGCCATCGGCCGACGAACGCTGATGCTCGTCGGGGCCGCAGGGTTAGCGTTGATCAACGTCGCGTTGGGAACCGCCTACTACACCGATCAGGCCGGCATGGTCATGGTTGGCTTAGTGATCGCCGCCATCGCAATCTATGCGATGACGCTCGCCTCGGTGACGTGGGTCGTCATCGCCGAACTCTACCCCACGCGCATCCGCGGCGTCGCCATGTCGCTCACCGTATTCTGCCTGTGGGCCGCGTGCGGCGCGCTCACATTTACTTTCCCTTTCCTCAATCGCAGTCTCGGAGCGCACGGCGTCTTCTGGCTTTATGGCGCCATGTGTGCGATCGGATTCGCAGCGATTTGGAACTGGCTAGTAGAAACCAAAGGTATACCGCTCGAAGCGATCGATGTGTAACGCGTTCCCTCAAGTTCTATGCCGAAAGATATGCGTCAACTGCCCAGCGCAGATCCGGCTATCCGCCGCAGACAGACGAATCCTGTTACGCCAGCGCAAGCCAACAATGCGGCTGCCGGCTCTGGGATCGGCATATGCGATTCGTTCGTGGCGCTGCCGGTCACGCCAACCCAACGCTGCCAGTAAAGGAAGTCGCGTCCATCGACGACACCGTCGTGGTCGGCATCGCCGTCCGTTCGGTCGGCGTGCTCGTTTCCGAAGTTGCTTTTCCAGACGAGCAGGTCGTCGGCGCCAACGCTGCCGTCGCTGTTGAAATCAGCAGACGCCACCACATCGAGCGAAACGCCGTTCGGCGAATAATCGACAAACCAATCGAGACCTGCGGCGAGCGCCGGGAGCGAGACGTCGCTAAAACTGCCAGACAAACCTTGAGCGGCGGTGAGGATTTCGAACGTATCGCCGAGCGTCGGCGAGAATAACGATCCGCCCGCGTCCACGAGAGAGACCTCCAGGCTTCCCTCAAGATCGACGGCGCCGCTGACGTTGACGACGTCGAAGTCGACGCCCGCTGAGCGGCCGCCAAGGTCGATTGCCAGCATGCTTCCGGCAAGATGGTAGTAGTCCCCGTCAACCGACAATTGACCGGACGGATCGACCTCGCCGCCGACGATCGACGCGAATCTGGCTCGCAGCGAGGCGCCAACGAGGTGCGTACTCGCGAGGGACGCCGTCGCGTTCCATCCATACAGGCGGAATTCCACCGATTCGGTCGTCGCCTGGGCGCCGGTGAATGATCCGGTGATTTCGAAACGATTGGCAGAACCCGAGGTGAAGTTATTAACCTCGGCAAGCTGTTGACCTGGAATGAAACCGGCGGCGCTCGAAAGTACGGCGTAGGTCGCGGCGGAATCGGCGCTGTCCCGCCACAGTGAGAAGGTGACGCTGTCGGGGAACATCGCCATCCCCTCAATCGGCCGCACAGCGAACGACAAGTAGTCGCCTCCATCGATGGCCGACTGTAGCGATGCGCCGCTTGAGAATCCCGTGACGCCGAGTTCATTCGGGGCATTGCCGCCATTGGGCGTCGAAAGCCCCGGGCCGCGGGCGAGCCCCGCTGCCAGTTCCAGGTGCGAATCGCTGCGTTTTAGAGCAGTCAGCGGCGCGCCATTGTTCGGCTGTGCGAGGTTGAATTCGAGCGTCGGTATCCCGACGAATCTCGCGTTCAACGATGCGAGATTGATGTGCGTATTGCCGCCGCCGTCGGTGGCGCCCCAGCCGTACAGACGGTACTCGATTGGATCGCTAGTCGCGGTGATTTCCGGAAGCGTCGCCGTGAGCGTGTGCTGATTGCCACTGCCACTATCGGTGTAAGTCGCTTGCGCGAGGGCGGTGGTTGCCGCGAAGCCATCGATGCTGGAAAGAATCGCAAAGTTCTTCGCGGCGGCGCCTCCGTTTCGCCACACGCGAAAACTCACGCTCGAGGGGATGGCGCCGGCTCCAGCGACAGGATCGACGGTGAAAGAGATGTAGTCGCCGTTGTTGATCGCCGCGGCGAGCGTTGAGCCCGTCTGGCCGATAATATTGAACTCGTTGCCCGCGTCGGTGCCGCCGTTCCCCAGCTTGGGCGAGACGCCGGGGCCGAAGTCGAGGCCATGCGAAACCTCCGCGTAGGGGCTGAGGGTACTCGTGGCTTGCAGCGGGACGTCGTCTTGCACGCCGCTAAAGTTAAAGTTGGCGCCGCTGACGACGCCCGTGTTGAGCGAGCTTGGCGGCAGCGCAGGCGGAGCGACGACAGGCCAGGCGGTTGCGTCGGCGCGGCCGGGAGAAAGTTCGCCTTCATTGTAAACGTCGCCGACGACGTGCCCCTGGCCGCGAAGTTCGCCGCCAACGCGGATGTTTGTCCAGCGATTGGAGGCGAGCGTGCCGCCGCTTAGATCAACGCGGCCGTGCGCGCCGATGCGAACTTCGTTTCGGCCGGTAAGCGTTTGCCCCGCATGAACGTCGACCACTTGTTCGGCAGATTGGCCGCGAATTTCGACGCCCAGCGTCGTCACGTCGTCGCTCACGTGCGCGATCCGCGGCGTGGCGCCGTTGTTCGCAATGGTCGCCGACCAATAGCCGTTGGGACGCCCTGCGCCGTCCCAACTAGAGTCGTCTTGGACGTTGCTGCCGTTACTGCCCGTGTAGGTGCGGTATTCAACGACGCCGCGCAGAGCGCCTTCGGCGACCGCCGCTGCCTGCAATTCAGCGGCGATTTGAGCGTTGGCCGGATTGCCGAGGCTCAGCGGACTCGATTCGCTGGGATCGGCGTTGAGATTGAAAACAGCCTGGGTCTCGTCGTAGTACTGGATCAGCTTCATGCCGTCCTGACGGACGACTGCCCAGCGCCCAATGCGCGGATCCGGATCGCCGCCGCGCGAGCCTTGATGCTCGAAGACAAGATAGTCGCGCTCGCGCTGATGGCCGACGCCAGTGAGCGTGGGAGCGATCGACGTTCCATCGATGCCAACCGGGGCTTCGGCGCCAGCGAGATCTGTAGCAGTCGCCATGAAGTCGGCTAAATCCGTTCGGTAGTCGCTGACGGAACCTGCGGCGATCGTGCCGGGCCAGTAAGCGACCGTCGGCGAATGGATGCCGCCTTCGTAAAGTTCGAATTTCCCGCCGCGGAAGTCGCCGTTGGCGTTGAAGAAATCGATCGGAGCATTGTCTTCGGTGGGACTTCCGCCATTGTCGGAAGTGAAGATCACGAGCGTATTCTCGCGAATGCTGTCGGAGTCGTCGCCGTCGTTGTTGGGATCGTCGAGTCGGGACATCAACGAGCCGATGCTGGCGTCCATCCGCGTGATCATCGCGGCGTAAGCCTTTTGCTGCGGCGTCCAAGTCGATTGCGACGCGTAGACGCCGTATCCGCCCGGAGCGCTGCTGATCGCGTCGAGATCGAAATGCGGGATCGTGTAGGCGACCTCCATGTAGAACGGCGCCTCGTCCGCAGCGTGCGCAGCGACGTATTGCTCGCTCTTGGCGGCGATCAGATCGTGCGTGTACTGAGCCGTGCCGCCAGGCCCGCCGCTGTTGATCGTCGTCGACACGCCTTGCGGGGCGCCGCTGGTCTGCCACATCCACTTGTTGAAGTAGTCGTGAGCCGCCCCGTGGTTGAGGTAGCCGTAGAAGTCGGTGAAGCCGTGATTGTTCGGCAAACTTGCCGTGGAGTTGACGACCGGCGCCACGCTCGCGCTACCCTGGGTCGCGCCGAAGCCCCATTTGCCGAAGATTGCGGAGTTGTATCCTGCAGCGGCGATCACCTGGGGCGTCATCACGTCTTCAGCGCGAAACCCCGCAGTGATCTCGTCATTGCCGTCCAGGCTGCCATGGCCTTGGTGGAAGCCGGTGTAGAGCATCGCCCGGCTCGGCGCGCAAACGGGCGCCGAGTAGGAATTCTCAAACCGCATCCCCTGGGCGGCGAGTTGGTCGATGTTCGGCGTAGCGATTTGCGTTTGGCCGTTGAAACCAACGCTTCCCCAACCGAGATCATCCGCGAGAATGTGGATGATGTTGGGGCGCGGGGCGTCGGCGCGCACGGCCTGACCTGACAGCGCCGTGCAGGCCGGCGCTGTCAGGCCAATCAACCAGTAGCGGGGTTTCATGGGCACTCCCCGCTTACCGCTGCACGCAGTGAAACTGCGGCGCTTGCCGGCGACCGCGGGCAGTAGCGATTCCGCCCACGGCTGCCGCTACGGCGAGTAGGCCGGCGGCAGGTTCAGGGACGTTTGTCTGAATAGTGGAATTAGAGAGCGCCGCGCTCGCGCCGTTCACGCCATCGCCGAGAAACAGACCGATGCGATTGAAATTGAACGTGCCGTTCGCGGGAAAATTCGCCGTGTTGATGCCATTGAGCGTGAAGTTCGACAAGTAGGGATTGCCGCTCACGCTGTCCGTACCGGTGATGGTTCCGAAAAGATCGAGCATCCCCGCGTTGCGGGTCAGCTTGAGCGTCAGCGTCACTGGCCCGGGGTTGGCGCCTTGGATGGAATCGCCGCCGGCGTCGGGCGTCCCGTTGCCGAGGTTCGTCGGGCTGTTGAACGGGTTGGTTTGCGAGGCGCTTGGTTGCTCGCGGATGAGTCCGCCGGCCGCCAGGTTGCTGTATTCGATGATGAATCCCTGGTTCGGGATATCGCTGGCCGCGACGGCGCCCGCCGGGCCGTTGAACAAGCCGATTCGCAACTGCGTGTTGAGCGTGTTGACGCCAACGCCGCCCGTGCGGCCGGTGATCGTCACGGTCGTCGAGACTTCGACGAAGTCGCCGTTGCTATCAAGCAAAACGGGCTGATCGAACGGGGCCATCGCCGCGATGTTGTCGGCGGCGGTGAAGGTCGGGGCGCTTGGCGTACCGCCAACCGTCGACGTTCCATTGTGAATGGCCCAGCCGCTAATCGTGGCGCTTTGAGCCAGCGGAGCCGTCGCGGCAAGGAGCGCCGCTACTGTAGGTAAAACCAAGTTGCGAATCTTCATGAGACAACCTCCAGTGAGCCCGCCGGGCTCGCGACAAAAGGGGTTAGACAAGGTGCGTATCAATCTGGCGAATCATCGGTTCGAATTAATCGTAGACTGCCGTCGCGCAACGCGGCGCTTAGGCATCCCCGCTCTGCCCGTTCGCAAGCCTCGCTTGCTTCTTGGTAACTGGCGGCGTGTGCTCGGGCTTAGTTGGGTCGTAGTTCGGGTTTGGCGTCGGCATTTGAGCGTTCACCGCTCCAAGCCAGGCGTGCAGTTCGTCCTGCAGCGATTTCACGAGTTCCGGCGATGAGGCCGCGACGTTTGTTCGCTCGCTGGGATCATCCTTCAAGTTGTAAAGCTCGACGCGGTGATCGTCGTAAAACTCGACTAGCCGCCAGTCGCCGCGACGAACGGCGGCATAGGGGGTCGTGCCTTCTTGTTGGTAATGCTGGTAGTGGGGGTAGTGCCAATACAGCGAGCGATCGGCGAGACCGCCCGTTTTATGCAGCAGCGGAACCAAGCTGACGCCGTCGCTGGGCGACGCATCGGCGACGCCCGTCATTGCCAAGATGGTCGGGTAAAGATCCATCGTGATGACCGGTGCATCGCAAACGCTGCCGGCCGGCGTCACGCCCGGCCAGTAAACGATGAGCGGCACGCGGACGCCCCCTTCGTAGCAAGAGCCCTTCCCCGCGCGGAGCGGTGCATTTGAAGTCGTCGGAATGCGACCGCCGTTGTCGGAGGTGAAGATGATGATCGTGTGGTCAGCGATACCGAGTTCTTTTAGCGTCGCGCGGATGCTGCCAACCGTGTGGTCCATGCTCTCGACCATCGCCGCATAGGCAGCGTTGGTGTGCCGCATCCCATCTTTCACTCTCTCTTGGTTACGGGCGATCAGCTTTTTTTTCGCCTGAATCGGCGTATGCACCGCGAACTGCGGCATGTAAAGGAAGAACGGTCGCTTCGCGTTCTCGCGAATGAAGCTAACCGCTTCCTTGCCGATGCGATCCGTGATGTATTCGCCCTTCGGTCCCTGCTTCATCGTGTCGATTGCGTACGGCGCGAAGTAGCCAGGCCGCGGTTGCGGCTGATCGTTGCCGGCGATGTTTACGTCGAACCCGTGCTTCTCCGGATAGTACTCCGGTCCGCCGAGGTGCCATTTTCCAATCGAAGCCGTCGCGTAACCGGCTGCGTGGAGTCGTTCGGCGATCGTCTCTTCTTCGAGCGGCAAATGCTTGACGAAATCGGGCACGATGAGTTTGGGGTTCGCCGGCGGCAAGCCGGGAATCCAGTCCGTCACATGCAGCCGTGCCGGGTATTTGCCGGTGAGCATCGCGGCCCGCGTCGGCGAGCAGACAGTGCAGGCCGAATAGTTTGCCGTGAATCGCATGCCGTCGCGTGCCAAACCGTCGATGCGAGGCGACGGGTAGAGATCGCTGCCGTAACAGCCGAGATCAGTCCAGCCGAGATCGTCCGAGACGATTAAAATGACGTTGGGCTTCGACGATGTAGCATCGTCGGCGTTTGCAAACGCAGTCCCGCCCAGCGCGAGGAGCATCAAACAGACTAGGTGAACGAGCATTTGCATTCGCGGCGCCTTAGCTTGCGGGACTTGCAGACTTTTCCCGTTTCACCGGCGCTTTGCTCTCGGCCGTCACCGGCCAGTAGGGCGAATCGGTCCGAGCGGTGCGGAAAAATTCAGCGAATCGAGCGACGATATCTGGATGCTCCGCCGCGAGATTTGTTGTTTCGCCGACGTCGGTAGCAAGATCATAGAGTTCGATCGCGCCTGACTTCGGATCGCGAATCGCCTTCCAATTGTTCCAACGCGATCCTTGCTGCTGGAGATCGAGCTTATCGAATTCCCAGTAGAAGAATCGATCCGCCAACTCCGGCTGATCTTTCCCGGCGAGCGACGGCGAGAAGTCCTTGCCGTCGGTCTGCTGCGGAGCGGCGCCGCCGGCTAGCGCCGCGAAGGTCGGCATCACGTCGGCGAAGTACACGGGCGTTGCGGTGGTCTCGCCTGCGGGCACATGCCCCGGCCAGCAAGCGATGAGCGGAATGCGGATGCCCGCTTCCGTCACATGGCCCTTGAAGCCGCGGAAAGGCCCGTTGGCGTCGAAGAACTCGGCGTCGAACCCGCCTTCGTCCCTGGGCGCCCCATTGTCCGAAGCGAAGATCACCAAGGTTTTATCGTCAATGCCCAACTCCTTAATAAGCGCGAGCAGTCGCCCGACGTCGCCGTCCATGCGCTCCATCATCGCCGCGTAACCTTTTAGCGGTTCGGGCCAATCGCGGTCGGCGTACTTGCCGTAGCTCGGCGTCTCCATGCCGTTCGCGCCTGCTTCGTTATTGCAGTGCGGAATCGTGAATGCCACCGTCAAGAAAAATGGTTCGTCAGCATGTTCGCGCACGAACTTGAGCGCCTCTTCCGCAAACAGATCATGGCTGTACTCCACCTTCTTTGCCGACGTTCCGCGATCAGCGGCCAATCCTTTTGTCGGACCGTTGCGGAGCTTCACCTTCGACTCATTTCGCCATAAAAACGCCGGATAGTAGTTGTGCGCGTGGCCGTGGCGAAGATAGCCGAAAAAGTAGTCGAACCCCTGTCGAGTCGGCAGTCCGGCCTGTGCTTTGCCGACGTCGCCTAATCCCCATTTGCCAATCAGGCCCGTGGCGTACCCTGCATCCTTCATGACGCGCGGCAGGCTCACGTCGCTCGCCAACAATGAGAGCCCTGGCATTGACGCATCGCCGTTGCCGCGCACGCGGGCGTGGCCGCCGTGCACCCCGGTCATCAGCACGCAACGCGACGATGCGCAGACAGGACCGCCAGAATAGGCATCGGTGAACCGTAGCCCTTCCGCCGCCATGCGATCGATATTCGGCGTAGCGACCAGCTTTTGGCCGTAGCATCCCAACGCGCCGTAACCGAGATCGTCGACCAAAATCAGGACGATGTTCGGTTTCGCGCCGCTGGCCGGCGCTGCCGCGAGTGCTGCCCCAGGAAAACTCGCGACAACCGCCGACCACGACGTTAGCAGCAACGCCAAACGGCATGCCGCAGGCATACCCAGGCATCGCTGGCGAACGATCGATCGAAAGTGGGAAAGCATCATAGGGAGTCGCCTACCGCCTCTTCGCCGTCCCGTGAGCCCGCTGCTCGCCAAACGATGGGATCCACGCCGTCAGCGACAAAGCGCGTGCTGCCATCAGCCATTGCCAAGTTCACGCCCCCCTTGTGATTACTTGAGGCTGTCGTCGCCGTGCCTTGCTCATTGACCGGAACGGCAGTCAAGCCGCCGCTACCGTGCGTGCAACTGCGGGAGTTGGGCGGCATCAAATGGTTGTAGCGGGAAGTCGAATAGTCGCCATGCAACCAGTTGCGTCCGCCGCAGCAAAACTGACTCGTACCGGTCAGTACGCCCGGATTGGCGATCGACGTGCATGACGTGTACGACTGGTCAGCCGTATCTTCGGCGGCGCCGCCCATTCTTAACCAGTCGCTCGATTCCTCAACGACTGAAGTATCACCGTCGCCTCGTACGCGTTCGCTGTAAATCGCGGTATGCGAGGTGCCGTCCGTTATCTCCTTAATCCGGATAGCCGCGTTCGTTACGAAGATGCCGTTGTTACGTTCCAAGGGAGGGCGACCCGGTCCGGGCGTCGTTCCAGGGATTGGAGTCACCCCGGTGTCGTTGCCGCCGTTGCCGCGGATGCCGGTTCGTCCCACATTGAGCCAATCGGTGCCGGCGGTACAGGTATCATTATTGACGCGGTCGTCCGGGTCCGACGGACAAAGCAGGAACGGAAACGAAACAAATTTGATCGGGCTATCTTTCGGCGACGCAGTTAAATCAATCATTTGATGCGTCGTATTCGCTTCGACGTAAGGCAGGATATGCGCTAAATGCCCCCATTGAGTGATCGTAGACGCATCTGCATTCTGTCCGCTCCGCCGTCCAATCGGAAACTCCTTCTTCGCGCCCTCATAGTTGAGCGCGGCCAAGGCGCACTGCCTTAGGTTGTTCGTGCATTGCGACCGGCGAGCCGCTTCGCGAGCCGCCTGAACGGCCGGCAGCAAGAGCGCGACTAACACGCCGATGATCGCAATGACCACAAGCAATTCCACGAGCGTGAACCCCGAGCGACGCTTCACACGCGACGTGCGAAGGCACGCCAAGAAGCAGTAGTTGCGGGACTCTATCGAACGATGAGCATTCATTGCGGACACCACTTCACTAGGGGCATCGAACCAGATGAACCAACCGGGCTCGGCCTCTCCTCCGAAACACCCCGCGGTCCACAAACTTTCCTGCTTCCGACCTTCCTACCTACTTCCGGCATGCGGTCGCTGATCGACGGGCTCCGGCCAACGCGCCCGCGGCGAGCAGCAACAGCGCCGCCGATGCGGGTTCAGGAATCGCGGACGCGGCCACGTTGGCGGGGCTGCCGGCGCCGAATTGATTGCGCCAAACGGCTAGGTCCAAACCATCGACCGTACCGTCGCCGTTCGCGTTGCCGTGCGCGTTGTCGCCGGCCGTACCAAAGTTGCGCTGCCAAGTGAGGAAGTCGGCGCCATCGACGTCGCCGTCGTTGTCAAAATCGGCGTCTTCCGTGCCAGGCTGGGTGGCGCTGAGCACCACGTCGTTGCCCGTGCCGCCCATATAGTTGATGTAGAAAGTCTTCCCGGCCAGATCGACCGCGGCGCCTTGTGCGTAATTGCCAAACGCGCCGCTAATCGCACCGTTCCCCGTGTTGTTGATGAGCGTGAACGTCTCGGTGCCCGCGGGCACGTAGGCGCCGAGCGACAGATTGAGCGTGGCGCCGCTCAACGAGATGGCGCCGCTGGAGACGACTTGGTCGTAACCGGTCGCCGCGACGGCGCCAGTCAAATCGACTTGCATCGTCGAGGCTGCATCGAAAGCAAGATCGCCCAAGATGGTAAGCCTGCCGGCCGACGTGTAGAGATTGGGCAGTTGCGGAGTCGGCAAATTGGCTCCGAGGGTTGATGCAAGATCGCCGGGCGCGAGCGTGCCGCCGACAAGCGTGACGTTCGACGCATCGCCCACCGAGCCCAACGTGCCCGTGCCGCCAAGGATCGCGGCGTTGACGGCGACGTCGCCCGTGCCCACGCCCGAACCGGAGGCGTTGCTGACCGCCAGGGCGCCGTTGGAAATGGTCGTGCCGCCTGAGTAGACGTTGGCCGCCGCGAGTTTCAACAAACCGTTACCCGACTTTTGGAGAAGGCCTACGCCTCTCACCTCAGCCGACAGGACGCCCGTAGAATCGGCGGCCGCCACGTTGATTTGCGACGCCGATTGCAAGTTGACGGGGCTGTTGAAGCTAGCGACAACTTCACCGGCGCCATCGAACCGCAAGGCGCCGTTCTGGGTGACCAATCCTGGAAACGCCGGCTTGCCAGGACCGTTCAGTTTCAACTCGGCGCCTGGTCCGAGCGTGACGCTCGACAGGGCGTTGCCGATTTGCAATTGGCCGCCGCTGTTCACAGTGACGCCCGCCGCCTTGCTGAGCGTCGGATTCAGCATCCCTGCAGCAGAACCGTTGGGGATAATCAACCGCACGCCGCCGGCATTGATGACCAAATTCCCCAGAAAGCCTTCCGTCGCCCCCAGCGTTCCGGCGAATCCCAACTGCAAATTTCCCTGGCCCTCTTTCGTGATCGTGCGGGCGGCGGCGCCGTCGATGCGCTGCGCAAACTCAGTATTCGTGTTCCTGCTGAGCGAGTTGTTCGCATTGACGACTAGATCGGACTCGACGCGGACGGGGACGTTGATCCGCAAACGGCTTTCCAGCTGATCGGCCGCGCCGAGATTCTCGTTCAACGTCGCGGCGCCGGAACTCGTCCTGAAGACAAGCGTTCCTTGCGTGATCTGAGTGCGGAAGTATTTCGTCGGATCGGTCGGATGATTATTGGAGGTGAGCGTGCCGACGACCGTGTCGTTGCCGCCGAGCGAGAGGGTGTACGTCGAGCCGGCGGAAACGCCGGTGGAAATCGGCTGATTCAGAATTGCGACAGCATCGGTTGCGTTAGGGATCCCGTTGTCCCAGTTCCCGGCCGCATGCCAAGATCCCGAGGCGTCGGTATCGGTTACGTAGGTGCTCGTCTGGCCGAAAGCGACGAGGCCGGCAAACGGGATTGAAATCAAAGCGAGCATACCGCTCCCGATGTGGATGGACGGCCAGTTTCTTCGAGCCATGCCTAGAGCCCTCTTGGTTGAATCCGCCTGTTGCAACAATCAACGCGTCGCGGAGGCGGCGAGACGCCTACCGATCTTGCTTCACGCTTGCGCATGCAGAGCGCCGTTTCCAGCGACGTTGATCAGTCTCCAAAAGTGAAAAGTTTCCAATCGAACGGCTAATCCGACGCAACCGTCGCCGACTGATTGTTTGGCGCGAACGACGCCGATGGATTGGTCAGGAGCAGATGAGTTTCGCGTCAACCGTTTGGCGTACCACTTGCCAAAACCGATTGACTTTTTCTTTCTCTGTGTGCAATATGACCTTGCACAAACGATTGTGCAAGGTTTTTTTGAAATTTATTTCACGACCGGATCGCCGGAGGCGAAATGACCCAAGAACCCGTAACGCTGGAGCACGTCGCCGCCGCGGCGGGCGTCTCGACGTCGACGGCCTCTCGAGCATTGGCCGGTAAGGCACGCGAGTGCCGCATCAGCGCAAAGACGGAAGAAGCGATCCTCTTGGCGGCTAAAGGGTTAGGATTTCAGCCTAGCCACGTCGCGCGATCGCTCCGCAATCGCCGCTCGGGCCTGATCGGTTTGTTAGTGCCCGACGCCTCCAACCCGTTCTTCGCGGCGATCGCGCGAAAGGCCACGGTGTTCGCGGAGCAGCACGGGTTGTCGACGTTGCTGGCAGACAGCCACGACTCGATCGACCATGAAAAAGAACTTCTGACTCACCTCCAATCTCGACAGGTCGAAGGCCTCATCATTTGTGCGATTGGCGGCTCAAGCTCGCATTTGCAGTCGTTAAAACAAGCCGGGACCAACGTCGTAGTCGTCGACCGTTGGTTTTCCGAGGTCCACCTCCCGACGGTCACCTCGGACAACGAGCGCGGCGCCTTTATGGCAACGAGCGCGATGATCGATAAAGGACATCGTCGCATTGGCTGTCTACAAGGCCGACCGGGAACGTCATCCAATGACGAACGCCTCTTGGGGTTCAAGAATTCGCTCCAAGCTAACAACATTGAAGTCGATCCGACGCTCGTTCGCGGCGATGATTTCAGCGAAGAGTCCGGCTACCGTTCGGCTTGCGAACTGCTCGACGCTCATCCTAACCTGTCAGCGATGTTTGCGTTCAGCAACCAAAATGCTTTGGGAGCGCTGCGGGCTTTCGCCGAACGGAAACTGAGCATCCCCGGCGACGTTTCGCTGGTAATGTTCGACGATGCGCCGTTCGCTGAGTTCCTCGCCTCCCCGCTGAGCGTCGTTCGACAAGACGTCGACGCGATCGGACACCGAGCGGCGGAACTGTTGATTGACCAAATTCGCACGGGGAAAAAACCGCGAGACTTGCTGCACCGCCTGCCGGTGGAGTTCGTGTCGCGGAGTTCCGTGGCTGCACCTAAATACGTTTGATGAGCTTGATTCTGCAGTAATTCGCAGATCAAGCGACTCGTTTGCATTCGCTATTCACTTCTCCTTACTTATCAACCCAAGCGACACTCGCCTGCCCAAACCGGCAGGCGAATCGTACTCATGCCATGCCTACCCTACGCTTCTTTACGCTGTTTCTGGCCGTGCTGACGGCCGCAGCTCAAGCCCACGCTGAACCTGCCCGGCAGCTTTCGCGCAGCGTCTTACGCGACAAGATCCGCGGCGCCTGGGCTGCCCAGATGATCGGCGTGTCGTACGGCGCGCCGACGGAATTCAAAACCGTCGGTAAGACGATCGAGGGTGAGATCAAAGGCGATCCACTTTCGAACGCCATCGACCAAGACGATTTGTACGTCGAGATGACGTTCGCCCGGGTGATGGACTCCAAAGGGCTCGACGCGACCACTGCCGACTACGGCGATGCGTTCAAAAGCACCAAGTACAAACTGTGGCACGCCAACGCCGCGGCGCGACGCAATCTCAATCGGGGCATCGCGGCGCCGATGTCGGGGCACCCGACTTACAACCTGCATGCCGACGACATCGATTTTCAAATCGAAGCAGACTTCATCGGCATTATGTGCCCCGGTCTGCCTCAGGCCTCCAACGCCTTCTGCGACCGCGTGGGGCGCGTGATGAACTACGGCGACGGCCTCTACGGCGGGATGTTTATCGCTGGGATGTACTCAGCCGCTTATTTCGAAACCGACCCGCGTAAAGTCGTCGAGGCCGGCCTCGCTTGCATCCCCGCTGACAGCCCCTACGGGCAGATTATCGCTGACACGCTCGCGTGGTCGGCCGAGGAACCTGACGATTGGCGGAAGGTTTGGCAGAAACTCGAAGACAAGTGGGACAAGCATGACGTTTGCCCTAACGGGGTTCACCGGCCGTTTAACATCGACGCCAAGCTTAACGGAGCGTACGTCGCGATGGGGCTGCTCTACGGCCGCGGCGATTGGCAGCAAACGATGGAGGTTTCGACCCGCTGCGGACAAGATTCAGACTGTAATCCAGCAAGCGCGCTCGGCGTTCTGGGGGCGATGCTTGGGTTCGACAAGCTGCCCAGTAGCGACAAGGAAGAAATCGCCAAGCTGGCGGACACGAAGTTTAGCCACACCGACTACTCGTTCAACGACATCGTGAAGTCGACTGAGACGCGCGCCTTGGAAGTCATTCGCGACGCCGGCGGCATGGTCACCGACGCTGAAGTGACGATCCCGCCGCAGGCGCCGCAGCCGCCGGAGCTTGAACTTTGGAACTTCGGTATCCCCACGAAGGTCTGGAAAGCAAACGATCCCGCCTGGCACTGGACCGGCAAATGGCGCGACGTGAGAGATCGGCAGAATGTTCCCGCCAAGGTGACGAACGTTCCCGGCAGCGAGGCGACGTTGAAATTCAACGGAACCGGCTTGGCGCTAATGGGAAATCTTTCCGAAGCGGGCGGCCGTGCAGACGTCTACATTGACGGGGTAAAGAGCGATCTGGTCGCAGATAATTACATTGTGCCGAACACGATCGACGACGACTTGTGGCGAGTCTACGGGCTCGCGCCCGGCGAACACACGGTGCGGCTCGTGGTGCGATCGGACGCCGATCCCAACAGCAAAGGGCGGCGAATGCTGCTGCTTTCGGCGATTGCTTATCAAACAACTCACGCGGACGAAGCTTCCGCGAAATAGTCGCGTCTCTTCCATCGCTTTTTCAGGCGGATCCAATCCATGGTTATCGTTGAATCCTATCCAGTCGCCGTGCTGATGTGCATCGTCACCATGATCTGTTGGGGATCATGGGCGAACACGCAAAAGCTAGCGACGAAAGAATGGCGATTCCAGCTGTTCTACTGGGACTACTGTCTCGGAGCGTTGCTGCTGACGTTGATCTTCGCCTTCACGCTCGGCAGTATGGGCGACGATGGTCGAGGCTTTCTCGACGACTTGCGCCAAGCCCAAGGCAAGTACATTGGTTACGCCTTGATCGGCGGCGTGATTTTCAACGTGGCGAACATCTTGCTGGTAGCCGCGATCGACATCGCTGGCATGGCTGTCGCCTTCCCGGTCGGCATTGGGCTTGCCCTGGTGATCGGCGTCATCACCACCTACCGCGTCGATCCTTCGGGTGATCCATTCCTGCTGTTTACCGGCGTCGCCTGCGTCGCAGTCGCTATCATCGTTGATGCCTTGGCGTACCGGCGTATCCCATCAAGCGGGCAAAAGACGACCGTGAAAGGAATCGTGCTCTCCGTGCTGTGCGGCATTTTGATGGGTCAATTCTTCCAGTTCGTCGCGGCCGCGATGCCTCCTCTCGACCACATCAGTGATCCGGAGAACGCCGGGAAACTCACGCCTTACACGGCGCTCTTCTTCTTCGCCTTGGGCCTGTTTCTGTCGAGCTTCATCATCAACACGGCGGTCATGATGAAACCATTCGTCGGCGAACCCGTTCCCTTCGGAGATTACTTCCGGAAAGGGAATCTGCGACTCCATCTCGTCGGCGTGCTCGGAGGCATGATTTGGTGCGTCGGCATGTCGTTTGCGATTCTTGCTGGCGACGCAGCTGGGTACGCCATATCGTATGGATTGGGGCAAGGGGCAACGATGGTCGCCGCATTCTGGGGCGTCTTCATCTGGAAGGAATTCAAGGACGCGCAACCTCGCGCCGACCGCCTGCTCGCGCTGATGTTTTTGCTATTCGTCATCGGACTGGCGTTCATCATCTACGCGAACATCAAATAACGTCACGAGTGAGGCGCCTGCCTGAAGCATACGGATCGCTTCAACATATGAACATTTAGTCCACCTACTGGTGATTCAATGATGAAAGCCAATATTGTCGTGGTCGGCAGTTCCAATACCGACATGATCATCAAACTCGATCGCATCCCGAAGCCGGGCGAGACGCGGCTGGGCGGCGAGTTCTTGACTGCCGCCGGCGGCAAAGGCGCTAATCAAGCCGTCGCCGCGGCGCGGGCCGGCGGTTCCGTGGCCTTCGTCGCGCGAGTTGGGCAGGACATGTTCGGCGAACAAGCCGTCGCTGGACTCGTTGAGAACGGCGTCGACGTGCAGTTCGTGCAGTTCGATAAGGCCCCGTCCGGCGTGGCGTTGATATTCGTCGGCGAAGACGGCGAGAACAGCATCGCCGTCGGCAGCGGCGCGAATGCGAAACTGTCGCCGGCCGACGTTCGTAAGGCGAAAGCAGCCATTGCCGACGCCGACGTCGTCGTGATGCAGTTGGAATCTCCCTTAGAGACCGTCGAAACGGCGGCCAGGCTCGCGGCTGCGGGCGGCGCCACGGTGATCCTTAATCCCGCTCCCGCTCAGCCTTTGTCGGACAAGCTGCTGAAACACATTACCATCCTGACTCCCAACGAGTCAGAAACGGAACTGTTGACGGGCGTACGAATCAGCGACGATGCTTCGTGCGTTCGCGCCGCCGACATCCTCCGCGCTCGCGGAGTTGAAACAGTGATCATCACGCTCGGCTCGCAAGGCGCCTTTGTCGCCTCTCCTACGCTAAGCGAACGCGTCCCCGGCTACTCCGCAAAGCCCGTCGACACGACCGCCGCCGGCGACACCTTCAATGGCGCCCTCGCCGTCGCTTTGGCGGAACGGGTTTCGATTCTCGAAGCTGTTCGGTTCGCCAATGCGGCCGGCGCGATTTCCGTGACTCGCGTCGGCGCTCAGCCGTCTGCTCCCACCCGTCGCGAAATCGAGAAGCTTGTCAAAGGCAAGCTCTCGCGAACTGACGCCCCTGCGAAACACTCCAAAAACGGATCGCTCGCCAATGGAGGCTCGCGCCGTCGCGCGGTCGCCTCTCCCTAGCGCCCGCTAAGGGTCGATAGCCGGAACACGTTTTCCGCGCGTGGGGGAGGATACTGCGCGCTATGCTAAGCGGCTGCGCTGTGCCACTACGGAACACAGAGAGAATCTTCCATGAGAATTTCGACAGCTCTGCTTTGCTTCTGCTTATCCGCAGCTTGGCTGACGTCGCTCCGCCGAGCGCAATCCGAAGAGCATTCCACCGCTGTCGCGAGCCATCCCGGGAATGTGCATGTTGCAGGCGAGACGGTGCGCGTCCCCATTCCAGCGACCTGGGCCGGTTGGCGCGCCATCGACGTCGACGGCAAGGAAGTCGGCCACGGAAGCACGTCGGAGGAGTCGGTCGACCTCGGGAAGCTTCCCGTTGGCTACTTCGAAGTCTTGGAATCATCAGGGCCTGGAATCGTCACCGCAGCGGTGGTGGCCCCCGTGACGCCGGTCGCCGACACGCCGATCGCGCTCGACACTGCGATCGCTTGGTTTTACGCAGAGCCACAGCAGATTCGCGAGGCGTGCACCCTCTGCCGTCTCGCTGGCGTCGAATGGGTTCGCGACCGCTTGAGCTGGCCTGAGCTGCAACCCGCGCGAGGCGCGTGGACGGACGAGGGACGCTACGAACGCGCCATGCGGATCGAGCACGAAGCGGGGCTGAAAGTGTTGCAGGTCAATCACGCCTCGCCTGCTTGGGCGACGGACGCTCAGTCGCGTTTCCCCGAGGACTTGCAACTTGTCTACGAATTCTATCGAGGCCTGGCCGCGCGGTGGAAAGGACTGGCCGACGCCATCGAGCCTTGGAATGAACCAGACATCGAACTGTTCGGCGGCCACACAGGCTGCGAGATCGCCGCATTTCAGAAGGCCGCCTACTTGGGACTGAAAGCGGGCAATCCGCAGCAACCGGTTTGCGGAACGGTCTTCGCGATCGACCGTGCGGAAACCCTCGAAGAATTCGGCGCCAACGAAGTCTTTCCATACTTCGATCGCTACGACTTGCATCATTACATCGCACTGCCGCAATACTCCCGCGCGTACGGACGACATCGCGACGGCAGCGGCGGTAGGCCGTTGTGGACTACCGAGTTTAATCTTCCGGTGAACTGGGCGAACGAAGCCACGAAAGAACCCTCGCCAGAAGAACTGCGAGTGCAAGGCTTCCGCGTGGCGAAGGTCTTCACGCAGGCGCTTTACGAGGGAAGCGAAAAGGCCTTTTACTTTATTCTCGGCGACTACGTGGAGCGCAATCTCCAGTACGGGCTCGTCCACCACGACCTCACGCCTCGGCCCGCGTACGTTGCATTTGCCGCGGTAGGCCGATTGCTAAACGGCGCGAAGCCGCTAGGGCGAATCGATTTGGGCGATGATTTGCTGAAAGCCTATCTCTTCCGCACCGTCGTTGATGGCGAGGAACGCTGCACGCTCGTCGCTTGGAGCGAGACGAAGCCTGCGGCGCTCAAGCTCGGTTCAATCGACAAAGCGTACGATTACCTGGGACGCGAAGTCGCCGAGATCGCCAAGCTGCAGCTCACGCGGTCACCGCTGTTCCTAGTGACTTCTGCTCAAGGGTTTCCAGGCGTCACGGTCGTGCCCCCGCCCTCGAAGCCCGCGTGGCGCAAGGGTAGTCCCTGCCCTGTCGTGCTGCAGATTTCGGGCGCCGGCGACGTCAAGCAGTCGGCGTTCCAGCTCGATGCGCAGCGAGAGCTACGCCTAACTGCATACAATTTCGGCGACGCAACGGCAAAGGGCGTGTTGAAGTTTCAAGGATGTACTTGCTCATCTCCTGAGATCACTATCGAACCTGGTCGAAAGATTGAGTCCGTTCTCAAGATCAACGATGCTAAGAATATCAGGGCAGAACTCGACTTGAACGAAATTGGCCGAGCCGTTGCCGCTGCACGCGTCGTTACCAATCATGATTCCAGCGCGGCAGCGCGTTAGGCGTGCTTCGTCGTCGCTTCAGCGATCCGATCGCATTCACCAGAAAACCAGTTTGGACATTACTCCATGCGATACGCGGCACTCCTGAGTTTCCTTTACTGCATCACCTGTGCAACCAGCGGCTTCTCGCAATCGCTGGTCGCCGAAACGCCGCCGCTCACGGCGCAGGAGCAGCTGAAGAAGTTTCATCTTCCGGCGGGGTTTGAGATTCAACTCGTCGCCCAGGAGCCGGAGATCCACAAGCCGATGAACATGAAGTTCGACGCTCGCGGTCGCTTGTGGGTCTCGCACAGCCTCGAGTATCCGTTTCCAGCGGCAAGCGACGAAGCCGCTAGGGATGCGATCAGCATCCTCAGTTCATTTTCCGCCGCCGGGACCGCGCAAACGGTTAAGCAGTTCGCCGACCACCTGAATATTCCCATCGGCCTGCTCCCGCTCGGCGAAAGCGAGGCGCTCGCTTGGTCGATTCCGAACATCTACCGGTTCATCGACTCCAACGGCGACGGGGTAGCTGATGAACGGTCCATCGCCTTCGGTCCGTTTGGGATCACCGACACGCACGGAAATCAGAATGCGTTCACGCGCTGGATCGACGGATGGGTTTACGCCAATCACGGCTTTAACAACGACAGCAGCGTGAAGATCGGCGGCAAGGGCGAAGAAGTGCTCCGACTGCAATCGGGCAACACCTACCGCTTTCGCGCCGACGGCTCGGCGATTGAGCAGTATTCATGGGGCCAGGTGAACCCCTTCGGGCTCAGCTTCGACCCGTTAGGGAACCTCTACTCCGCTGATTGCCACTCGTCGGCCGTGTCGATGTTGCTCCGCGGCGGCTACTACCAGAGCTTTGGCAAGCCCCATGACGGGCTCGGGTATGCTCCCGTGATGACCAACCTCGATCATGGTGGCACTGGCATCGCCGGCGTGGTTTACAGCACGCTGCCAGACTTTCCGGCCAAGTATCGCGACGTACTGTTCGTCGGCAACGTGATCACCAACCGCGTCCATTGCGATCGACTGAAGTGGAGCGGATCGACGCCGGTCGTTGACAAAGTCGAGGACTTTCTCACCTGCGACGACCCGTGGTTCCGTCCGGTAGACGTTCAGGCCGGGCCGGACGGGGCTCTGTACGTCGCTGATTTCTACAACTGCATCATCGGGCACTACGAAGTGCCGTTGCAGCACCCGAAACGCGACCGCGAACGCGGTCGGATCTGGCGCATCGTTTACACCGGCGATAAGACCACGACTTCGTCGCGTACAGCCCAAACGGCCCCTGATTTACAAACCTTCAACGCGGAAGAGCTCTTTGCTTTCCTCGGTCATGCGAACTTGACGACCAGGGTCCTCGCTACGAACCGCATCGTGGATGAATTCCCCGAGCAGGCGGGCGCGATGGCAAGCAAATTGCTGGCGGAGCTGGTTGAGGCTGCCGCGCAAGACGACAACGAGTCGCTCGATCGCGCCGCGCATCAGGCGAGCCATGCCGTTTGGATTCTGCAACGCACTGGCGGGATTCCCAAGGGAACGACGCTGGGGCTTTTGCGTTCAGGCGTCCCGCGAGAAGTCCAAGTCCATCTAGCCAAGGCGCTCGGAGAAACGTCCGATTGGCAGCCTTGGCATTTCCAAGCAGTCCGCAGTACCCTGGAAAATGCCGACGCCTTTGTCCGTCGCGCCGGAGCCGACGCACTTTCGAAGCATCCTAACGCCGAAAATTTGGCTCCACTTCTCACCTTGCTAAACGCGACGGATTCTCAGGACGCGCAACTGTATCACCAGACGCGCATCGCCATACGCAATCAGATCGCCAGCCCGGCGATCGCGAGCGACTTACTGAATCTTCAACTCTCCGCGGCCGAACGCGAACAGTTGGTGGCGTTCGCCGTGACCGCTCCCAAGGGCCCTGCGGCAATTTTGATTTTCGACGAGGCCCTCGACGGTCGCATCGATGACGACGCATTGCTCAACGCCCTCCCCACAGCCGCCGAGTACGTCGACACGGATCGAATCGCCGCCATGCTGGACCACGTCGAGCAGCGATTCGCGTCAAAGCCAGCCAGTCGGCTGATGGCTCTGGAAGCCCTCGCCAAAGCGTCGGTGCGTCGCGGCGTTCCGTTGAACGCGTCGGTGCGTGAAGCAATGGCGGCGCTCATCAAGCCCGTGCTATCTGGCAACGCTACTCTTGAGTGGCATAATGCCCCTCTCGAAGGTCATGCGACCGCGCCCAGCCCTTGGGAGCGCCAGCAGCGTCCTTCAAATCAAGGGGGGCTCCTCGACATGATCAGCTCCTTGTCTGGACAGGGAGAGCGCGGCGGCGGCGTGCTCCGCAGCCCAGAGTTTCAGCTTCCGGCTCGCATCCACTTTTGGATGTGCGGACATGACGGATTGCCAAACGAGCCCGACCGCCATTTGAACTACGCAAGACTCGTCTTGGCGGATGGAACGGAGGTCGCTCGCAGCTATCCCCCCCGCAACGATCTCGCGCAGAGCTACGAGTGGGATGTGCAATCGCACGAAGGCAACTGGGGGCGAATCGAGGTCGTCGACGGCATGACGGATCGCGACGGCTTTGCTTGGCTCGCCGTCTCGAATTTCGAACCGGCCGCGGCCGCGCTCCCTCGTGGAGCAGTCGAAAGCCGCGAGAACGCTAGTCTGCGACTCATCGAATTGGTCGGCCAGCTAAAATTGGATCCACTCAACGAAGTCGTTCTGGCCTTGGCCACTTCCGCGGCGGAGAGCGCGCCCGCGCGACTTGCAGCGACGAAAGCGTTGGCTGCACTCGATGTGGAGTCGGCGGTTGCACCGCTCTGTACGCTGCTGGCTAATTCAAATCTGCCCATGGCCGCGCGAGTCGCGGCCGCCGAGCAACTAGGACAGATCGACTCGAACGAGGCACGACGTCAGCTACTGGCTGCGCTCCCCTCCGCCCCCCAGTCACTTGCAACGGCGATAGCCGCGAGCATCGCCGCTCGCGCTGAATCGGCCGAAGTGATTCTTCAGATGATCGAAGGCGGAAAAGCTTCAGCGTCGCTCCTGCTCGAGCCGCTAGTGGTCGAGCGATTGCGATCGCGAAAGTTGCAGGGTGCGGATGAGCGCATCGCGCGGCTGACCGCAGACCTCGAACCTGCCGACGAACAGAAAGCCAACCTCATCGCAGAGCGGCGAGCGGCCTACTCGACGGGTAAGTTTGACCCTGAACAGGGACGCGTCGTATTCGCCAAGAGCATCTGCGCGAGTTGCCATCGCATCGGCGACGTTGGCAGCAACGTCGGTCCCGCGCTCGACGGCATCGGGAACCGCGGGCTCGATCGGTTGCTGGAAGACACCCTGGATCCGAATCGCAACGTCGATCCCGCCTTCCGTACCGTGACCATTCTAACGGATGCGGGCCAAGTCTTCGGCGGCTTTGGAGTTCGCGAAGAGGAGCAGCAGTTAGTCTTCAACGATGCAGAAGGCAAAGAGCACCGCGTGCCAATCGACCAAGTGATCGAACGCATGACGACCTCGCTTTCGCCGATGCCGAACAACGTGGCCGATCAGATTCCGCCCGACGATTACTATGCGTTATTGGCGTATCTACTCAGCCTGAAACAGCAATAGCACGAATGGGATCGCCACGAAGCAAATGACGTCGCGCAAAGCGGCGTCTGGTTGGATCGTACATGCGTAGCGAAGTTCTGCTGGCGATTCTGCTCATGGCGGTCGGCGCGTCTGCGCGAGGCGCCGAAGCGTGGCCTCAGTTTCGCGGGCCGACGGGACAGGGAGAAGCGCAAGAAGAGCGGCTACCGCTGGAGTGGAGTGAATCGGAGGGAATTAAATGGAAGGCGCCGCTCCCTGGACGAGGCTGGTCGTCCCCGGTCGTCGCCAATGGAAGGATTTGGCTGACTACCGCCGTGGAACAGGCTCAGGACGAAGCCAAGCGAGCGGAGTTGCTGAAGTCTTACGAAAAACTTCCCGTCAACGAACAGTTTCTGCGATTCGACTCGATCTCGCTCAGGGTGATCGAAGTCGACTTCGAGTCCGGCAAGATCCTGCGCGAGATCAACCTGTTTGAGCGGGAGTCGCCCCCGCCTATCCACGGGCTAAACACTTACGCGTCGCCGACGCCTGTGTTGGATACTGAAACCGGTCGGTTGTTCTGCCACTTCGGAACGTTTGGGACCTGTTGCATCGACACGCACACAGGCGAAATCGTCTGGAAGCGGCAACTCGAACTGGACCACGTGGTCGGACCAGGAAGTTCGCCTGCGCTGTACAAAAACTTGCTGATCATTCCCAACGACGGGATCGATCGCCAGTACATCGCAGCCCTCGATGTCGCGACCGGTAAGACGGTTTGGGAACAAAGCCGGCCGCCGATTCGCGAGAACAATACCGACCATCACAAGGCGTTCGCCACGCCGCTCGTCATCGAGGTTGATGGTCGGCCGCAGGCGGTGATTCCAGGCGCCCAGTGGTTCGTGGCTTACGATCCGCTCAGCGGCGACGAACTGTGGCGTATTGATCACGGCTCAGGCTTCTCGAATATAGCGCGGCCCGTATTCGACGGACAATTGCTCTTCCTCAATACCGGTCTCGGGAAGGCTCAACTGTGGGCGGTGCTGCCGGACGGCGCCGGCGATGTGACCGAGACGCATGTCGCATGGCGTGAAACGCGGCAGGTTCCCGCGATGTCTTCACCAGCACTAAGCAATGGGCGACTCTACATGGTGTCCGACGGAGGCGTGGCAAGCTGCTTGGATAGCGAAACCGGGAAGACGCTGTGGCGAGAGCGAATGCCGGGCAAGTACTCAGCGTCGCCATTGACGGGCGGCGGCCGCGTCTACTTTTGGAGTCACGAGGGGCGTACAAACGTCGTGGCAGATTCGAACAAATTCGAGTTGCTCTCGCAAAATGACGTCGACGGGATGCTCATGGCCTCTCCCGCGGCCATCGATGGCGACTTGTTGCTGCGAACAGATACTTCACTGTATCGAGTCACAGGCCGCTGAAGCTCGTCACTGAGCTCAGGTTCATGCGGCCACAGCGTCGTCATCACGGTCGACGCCTTGCGTTCATGCGGGTAGTGCGCGCGTCGCAACAAACCGCATAACTCGCACAAGTGCTCCCCTCATCTCTCCCCTTGGCACACCGCGTGCTTTTACTGTACTGGTGCAACCACAGTGTTGATTAACGCCGGGAGCACGCAAGCGCTTGGTCGCTTAGGAAGCAGCCTGGCTGCTTTCAGACCACTTGCGCTGCGCCTTGTCGTCGCATAGACGCGACTTGCTAACTGCAACTTCGAAACGGGAAGGGAGCGTCCCCTATGGCGACTGTCGTCGAGCCAAGCCAAGCGGAAGTTGATTCGGTCGACATCTCAGCGTTACTTGAGGCGCTCACCGCCCTGCGACATGGCGATTTCAGCGCGAGGTTGCCGGCCACTTGGGTCGGAATTGCCGGTAAAGTCGGCGATACGTTCAACGCAGTGATGGATCAGCTGGAAGGGATGACTGACGAGATCGCGCGGACCAGTCGGGTAGTTGGGAAGGAAGGGAAGATTAAGAAGAGAGCGTCGCTTGGCGGCCTGAGTGGATCTTGGGCGGGAAACATCGAATCGGTCAACGCCCTAATCAGCGATCTTGTCCATCCGACAAGCGAAATGGCGCGGGTCATCGGAGCGGTCGCGAAGGGTGACCTCTCCAAGTCAATGTCGCTCGATCTTGATGGCCGCCCGCTCGAAGGCGAGTTTCTCCGCACCGCGAAGACCGTCAATCGAATGGTCGATCAGCTTGGGTCATTCGCGTCGGAAGTAACCCGCGTCGCGCAGGAAGTCGGCACGGACGGCAAGCTCGGCGGCCAAGCTGCCGTGAAGGGAGTCGCCGGCACCTGGAAGGACCTGACCGACAGCGTCAATTCGATGGCCGGCAATCTCACGGGCCAAGTCCGCAACATCGCCGAAGTGACCACCGCCGTGGCAAACGGCAATCTATCGAAGAAGATCACCGTCGACGTCCGCGGCGAGTTTTTGGAACTCAAGAACACCATCAACACGATGGTCGACCAGCTGCGATCGTTCGCCTCGGAAGTGACCCGCGTGGCGAGAGAAGTCGGCACCGAAGGCCGGCTGGGCGGGCAGGCCCGCGTGGAAGGCGTCTCCGGAACCTGGAAGGATTTGACCGACAGCGTCAACTTCATGGCGTCGAATCTTACCTCTCAGGTCCGCAACATCGCCGCCGTGACAACCGCCGTCGCGACCGGCGACCTCACGAAGAAAATCACGGTCGACGTCAAAGGCGAAATCCTCGAACTGAAGAACACGATCAACACAATGGTCGATCAGCTCAGTTCCTTCGCCGACGAAGTGACGCGCGTCGCGCGGGAAGTCGGCACCGAGGGCAAACTCGGCGGCCAGGCTCAGGTGAAAGGAATCTCCGGCACTTGGAAAGATCTGACGGAGAGCGTGAACTCGATGGCCGGCAATCTCACTGGCCAGGTTCGCAACATCGCCGAGGTGACGACGGCGGTGGCAAATGGGGATCTCTCGAAGAAGATCACCGTCGACGTGAAGGGGGAAATTTTGGAGCTGAAGAACACCATCAACACGATGGTGGACCAGCTCAGTTCTTTCGCTGATGAAGTGACCCGCGTGGCTCGCGAAGTCGGCACCGAGGGAAAACTCGGCGGTCAAGCCGAAGTAAAAGGCGTCGCGGGGACCTGGAAAAACCTCACCGACAACGTGAACTTCATGGCCGGCAACCTGACGACGCAAGTTCGCAATATTGCGGAGGTGACGACGGCCGTCGCCAATGGCGACCTGTCGAAAAAAATCGACGTCGACGTACGCGGGGAGATATCCGAACTCAAGAACACCATCAACACGATGGTCGATCAGCTCCGCGCGTTTGCCTCTGAAGTGACGCGCGTCGCGAGAGAAGTCGGCACGGAAGGCAAACTCGGCGGCCAAGCCGAGGTTCGGGACGTCGCAGGCACCTGGAAAGATCTTACCGATAGCGTGAACTTCATGGCTGGCAACCTCACCGGCCAGGTTCGCAACATCGCTGAAGTGACCACCGCGGTGGCCCGCGGCGACCTCTCGAAGAAGATTACCGTTGACGTGAAGGGCGAGATCCTTGAGCTGAAGAACACCATTAACACAATGGTCGATCAGCTCAGCTCGTTCGCTTCTGAAGTGACGCGCGTCGCGAGGGAAGTCGGTACGGAAGGCAAACTCGGCGGCCAAGCCGAGGTGACCGGCGTTGCGGGAACATGGAAGGATCTCACCGTCGGCGTCAACATGATGGCCACCAATCTTACTGGCCAAGTCCGCAACATCGCGGAGGTAACGACGGCCGTCGCGCGCGGAGACCTTTCGAAAAAGATTACGGTCGACGTGAAGGGCGAGATCCTGGAGTTGAAGAACACCATCAATACGATGGTCGATCAACTTCGCTCTTTCGCAGACGAAGTGACGCGCGTGGCGCGCGAAGTTGGCACCGAAGGCAAGCTTGGCGGACAAGCCGACGTCCGCGGCGTCGAAGGAACTTGGCGGGCCCTCACGGATAGCGTGAACTCCATGGCCGGCAATCTTACCGGCCAGGTCCGCAACATCGCCGACGTCACGACGGCCGTCGCGACGGGCGACTTGTCGAAAAAGATCACGGTCGACGTGAAAGGCGAGATCCTCGAACTGAAGAACACCATCAATACGATGGTCGATCAACTCCGATCGTTCGCCTCTGAAGTGACGCGTGTTGCGCGCGAAGTCGGCACGGAAGGCAAGCTCGGCGGACAAGCCGACGTGAAAGGCGTCGCCGGCACCTGGAAGGATCTCACCGAGAGCGTCAATTTCATGGCGGGAAACCTGACGGCCCAAGTGCGCAACATCGCGGCGGTAACGAAAGCCGTCGCTAGCGGCGACTTGTCAAAAAAAATCACCGTCGACGTCCGCGGCGAAATCCTTGAGTTGAAAGACACCATCAACACAATGGTCGACCAGCTGCGCTCCTTCGCCTCTGAAGTAACGCGCGTCGCTCGCGAGGTGGGTACCGAAGGAAGGCTTGGCGGGCAGGCCGAAGTCCGCGATGTCGCCGGCACGTGGAAAGACCTCACCGACAGCGTCAACTCGATGGCCGGCAATCTCACCGGCCAAGTCCGCAACATTGCCGAAGTGACGAAGGCGGTCGCCAGCGGCGACCTCTCGAAGAAAATCACCGTCGACGTGAAGGGAGAAATCCTCGATCTGAAAGTGACCATCAACACGATGGTCGATCAATTGAGCTCGTTCGCGGCCGAAGTGACGCGCGTCGCTCGCGAAGTCGGTACGGAAGGCAAGCTCGGCGGCCAAGCCCAAGTCAAAGGCGCTTCAGGCACCTGGAAAGGCCTCACCGACAACGTGAACTTCATGGCTGGCAACCTCACCAGCCAAGTCCGCGGCATCGCGCGCGTCGTCACCGCCGTTGCCAACGGCGACCTAAAGCAGAAGCTGACCGTCGAGGCGAAAGGCGAAATCGCTGCATTGGCCGACACGATCAACGGCATGATCGACACGCTTGCGACGTTCGCCGATCAGGTGACGACCGTCGCCCGCGAAGTCGGCGTCGAAGGGAAGCTCGGCGGACAAGCCAGCGTCCCTGGCGCGGCAGGCACATGGAAAGACCTAACGGACAACGTGAACGAACTCGCGGCCAACCTCACGACGCAAGTCCGCGCGATCGCCGAAGTCGCGACCGCCGTGACGAAAGGCGATTTGACGCGATCCATTAAAGTGGAAGCCCAGGGCGAGGTCGCGCTACTCAAAGACAATATCAACGAGATGATCGTGAACCTGAAGGACACGACTCTTAAAAATGCCGAGCAGGACTGGTTGAAGACGAATCTCGCCAAGTTCAGCCGCATGCTGCAGGGACAGAAAGATCTCCTGACCGTTGGCCGCCTGATCCTTTCGGAACTTGCGCCCGTCGTCTCTGCCCAGCACGCCGTGTTTTACACCTACGACGCGATGCGGGAGCAACCCTCACTGACGCTGCTGGCAAGCTACGCTCACGAACGACCGAGCGAAGTTGGCAAGCAACTAGAGCTAGGACAAGGATTGGTAGGGCAATGCGCTCTTGAAAAGCAAAAGATCGTGCTCGCCAACGTGCCGCCGGAGTATGTCCGCATCTCGTCCGGACTCGGCAGCGCTCCGCCGGTCAATCTCATCGTCCTACCTGTCGTGTTTGAAGGCCAGGTCAAAGCGGTCCTCGAACTTGCCTCCTTCGAAAGATTCAATCCGACGCACCAAGCGTTCCTTGACCAGCTGACTGAGAGCATCGGCATCGTGCTCAATACGATCGAAGCCAACATGCGGACGGAGGACTTGCTGAAGCAGTCCCAATCGCTCGCGGAAGAGTTGGGCAGCCGGCAGGACGAACTGCAGCAAACCAATCAAGAGCTGCAAGAGAAGGCGCGATTGCTGGCCCACCAGAACGTCGAGGTAGAGCAGAAGAACACCGAAGTCGAGCAAGCGAGGCAAGCGCTCGAAGAGAAAGCAGAGCAGCTCGCGCTGACTTCTAAATACAAGAGCGAGTTCCTGGCGAACATGTCGCATGAGCTGCGAACGCCGCTCAATAGCCTGTTGATACTTTCAGACCAGCTTTCGCAGAATCCCGATGGAAACCTGACGACGAAACAGACAGACTACGCGAAGACGATTCATTCGTCCGGCCACGATCTCCTGATTCTCATCAACGATATCCTCGACCTATCGAAGATCGAATCGGGGACGGTCGTGCTGGACGTCGGCGAGCTACGGTTCAGCGACCTTCACAACTACGTCGAACGGACGTTCCGCCACGTCGCCGAAAATCGCGGCGTGGAGTTCGTGGTTGAACTCGATCCTTATCTACCCAGATCGCTGACGACGGACAGCAAGCGACTGCAGCAAATTATTAAAAATCTGCTCTCTAATGCGTTCAAGTTCACGCATCACGGGCAAGTGTCGTTGCGAGTTGGCATCGCTTACGACGGTTGGCACGCGGACAACGCCGCCCTGGCTTCCAGCGATTCAGTGATCTCCATTACCGTGCGCGACACGGGCATCGGGATCCCGATCGACAAGCAGCAGATTATCTTCGAGGCGTTTCAGCAGGCGGACGGCAGCACGAGCCGGAAGTATGGAGGAACCGGCCTGGGGTTGGCGATCAGCCGCGAAACAGCTCGCTTGCTGGGCGGCGAAATTCGGCTCGCGAGCACGCCCGACGTGGGCAGCGAGTTCACCTTGTATTTGCCGCAAGTCTTCGTTCCTCAGAAGACGGTCAGACGTCTTGCAGCTCCTCCCAATCCATCGCCAAGCGACAAGCCGTTACGCGAGAGCGTCGAACTCAACCGCTCCAACGAAGCAGTCGCTGCCGTCAACGGTGCGCAGCTTTCGCAAGCGGCAGACGATCGCGATTCGATCAACGCCGGCGACCGGACGATTTTAATCGTCGACAACGACCGGGGTTTCGCAGATTTCGCCCGCGACGCCGCGCGGACGACAGGATTCAAAACGCTCGTCACCTCGTCGGGCGCGATGACGCTGACGCTAGCGCGAGACTATCAACCGAGCGCAATCCTGCTCGACATTTCGCTACCCGACATCGACGGGTGGCGGGTACTGCGCCGGCTCAAGAACGACCCTCACGTGCGACACATTCCGATTTATCTTGTGTCGAGCTCAGACAATCTTGAGCACGGACTACATCTTGGAGCGAAGGGCGTTCTACAGAAGCCCATTCACACGGCTGAGCAGCTGAAACGTTTTCTCGAGGGGGTGCGGCGATTCGTCGACCGTCGCGAACGCAGCGTGCTTGTCGTTGATGCTGACGCCGACCGTCGTCACCGGGTTTACGACATGCTCTCAAGTGCGCAAGTCGAAATCGTGGAGTTTGGCTCGGGGCTCGAGGCGGTGGCGAAGATGGAGCAGCAACGTGCTGACTGCGTCATCATTACCTCCGATCCGGTCGACATGAGCTTGCCGGCGCTAGCCGAAATCGCCTTATCTCACTGCGAACCGGAGGGAATCCCCGTGTTTCTCTACGCAGAAGGGGAGCAGAGCGCCGAGAGCAGGCACCGCTTGATGCACATGGCCAGAGAGTTTGATCTGGAGTACGTCGAAGACCCGCAAGAACTGCTCCACCGGACGACGCTCGCTTTGTGCCAGCCCATCAACGAGATGCCGGAACAGCAGCAACGCCGCATCATTGACGTCATCAATCGCTCGCCCATCTTGTCGGGAAAGAAAGCACTAATTGTCGATGACGACATTCGCAATATTTTCGCGCTGACCAGCGTCCTCGAACGGCACGACATGGAAACGGTTTCCGCCGAAACAGGCCGTTCGGCGATCAGCTTGCTGGAGGAATCTTCCGACGTCGACGTCGTTCTCATGGACATCATGATGCCGGAAATGGACGGTATCGACACGATGCGAGCCATTCGCCAGATTTCTCGCTTCAAAGATTTGCCGATCGTGGCAGTCACTGCGAAGGCGATGAAGGGCGACCGCGAGAAGTGCATCGAGGCAGGCGCCTGGGACTACCTGTCAAAACCTGTTGACGCCGAACAAATGCTAACCGCGCTCCGCGCCTGGCTCTCGACATGATTGACGGCAGCCTGCCAAAAGCCAAGATTCTCGTTGTCGACGATGACCCGAGCAAGGTCATGGCGATCGAAGCGGTGCTGCACAGCTTAGATCAAACGATTGTCTCGGCGACGTCGGGCGAGGAAGCGCTGCGTCGGCTGCTGAAGGAGGATTTCGCGGTCATCCTGCTCGACGTGAACATGCCTGGCGTCGACGGGTTCGAAACGGCGGAGTACATCAGACAACGCCGCCAATCGGAGCACACGCCGATTATTTTCCTCACAGCGTACGCAGACGATGCGTTCGAGCATCGCGGCTACGCACTCGGCGCGGTCGACTATCTGCTGATGCCGGCGACCCCGGAGATGCTAAGAGCCAAAGTCGGCGTATTTGTGGACCTATTCCACAAACGCGAGCAGGTAAAGCTGCAAGCCGACGAGCGCGTTCTGCTCGCGCAAGAGCAGGCAGCGCGCGTGGAGGCCGAGCGTGCGAGCATCGCTAAGAGCCAGTTCTTGACGAACATCAGTCACGAATTGCGCACGCCGATGACGGCGATTATTGGGATGACGGATCTATCCTTGATGGAACCGCTCGCTGCAAACGTCCGCGAGTATCTCGGAGCCGTTCGCACCAATGCGCACTTGCTGCTCGAGCTTCTCAATGAAATCCTGGACCTATCGAAGCTGGAATCCGGCACGTTAACGCTAGAGTCGGCTCCGCTGCAGCTCAGGCGCATTCTAAGCGAGTTGAAGCAAACCTTCGGACATCGCGCGGATCAGAAAGGCTTGGAGCTACAGGTCATCGCCGACCCGGCGGTTCCGAATCACTTAATCGGCGACTCGCTTCGCCTGCGGCAAGTGATCTTCAATCTGCTGACGAATGCAATCAAGTTCACCGATCACGGACGAGTCACGCTCGACGTTCGCGTCGAATCGTCCTGCGACCGCGAAGCCTGGATTAGATTCGCCGTTTCTGATACGGGAATTGGCATTTCTCAGGCAGATCAGGAGCGGATTTTCTCGCCATTTACTCAAGTAGACGCGTCGACGAAACGGCGCCGCGATGGCGCCGGGCTGGGACTGGCAATTTCCGCCGATCTCATCCGGGCGATGGGCGGGCGTCGCTCGGTGCGGAGCGAGCTCGGCAAAGGAAGCAAGTTCAGCTTCGTCGTTCCCCTGTTGATCGAACGCAATAAGCTTGACGAGATCCCTGCATCGGCCCCCTCGCTGGAACTGCTCGGAACGGAGGCGCTCGCCCCGAGTGGAGCCAGGCCTTCGATCAAAATTCTCCTTGCCGAGGATACGCCGACGAATCAATTGCTGGTAAGACACGCCCTAGGCAAGAGAGGACACCAAGTCGTCGTCGCCGGAGACGGACGAACGGCCGTCGACCTGGCGCGGCGGGGAACATACGACTTGATTCTCATGGATTTGCAAATGCCCGACATGGACGGGTTTGAAGCCACCGCCGCCATTCGCGCGTTGCCAGGCGATCAGCCGCCGATTATTGCACTCACGGCCCACACGATGATGGGCGATCGCGAGCGTTGCCTGGCGGCTGGAATGCAGAATTACCTGTCGAAGCCGATTGATCTGCGCGAGTTGATATTTACCGTCGAAGCGACGGTCAGCGAGGCGTGGGAGTGTTCGCCGCGCAAGCCGATTTCCTAGGTCTTATTCAAAGCGAGGCTGGCGACGAATCCCAGGTCTTCGAGTTGGAGCGTCGACTCTGAAGCCAACGCGACGTCTACTGAAAATGCTGTGAACGATCCGTTGCCCGCAAACGTTCGCCGATTTATTGCTGATCAGATTGAATCTGTGGCGCAGCTGGAAACGCTGCTCCTCCTAAGAACAGATCCACAGCAATCGTGGAATGCTCAAGAGCTAGCTAGCCGGCTCTATATCTCTGAAAAAATGTGTCGCTCGATGCTAGAGGACTTGGAGCGACGCAAGTTCATCGTCCGAGATCCGCTCAAGAAATCTGTTCGTTACGAGTGCCTTAACTTCGAGGCAGATGCGACGGTCGCCGTGCTTACGGAACTTTACCGCGACCGTCGAGTGGCGGTAATCAGCGAAATTCACTCTACGCCTATTTCGAAAGTCCAGACATTTGCCGACGCATTCCGTCTGCGGAAGGATGACAAGCTATGATGCCTGGCAGCGTCTTCGTGTTATGCGCAGCGACCTGTCTGCTCTGTTCGATTCTTCTGTTTCGCGGCTACCGCCAGAGACGCGTGCCGCTGCTTTTTTGGAGTTCGATATGCTTTCTTGGACTCATGATTGACAACTGCATGCTCTACGCCGATCTGCATCTCTTTCCAGAAGTCAGTATGGTGATTTGGCGGAAGCTGCCTGGCCTGCTTGCGACCGTCGCGCTGTTGTTCGGCCTCATCTGGGAGTCGGAGTGACGCGCCATGGAACACTTCATCATGGGAGCCATTGCGATGGCGTCGATCGTCGTCGCTGCATTCTTCTTGCGGTTTTGGCGTGACACGCGCGATCGGCTATTCATGCTGTTTGCGATTGCCTTCGCCCTGCTGGCTCTCACGCGGCTCGGACTGGCGATGTCCGGGGACGCCTCCGAGGCCGACACCTCTTGGTATTGGGTTCGCTTTGCGGCGTTCGTCATCATTCTCGTGGCGATCGCAGATAAAAATCGACGTTAGTTTCTACCGACCCGAAATGGCGGGGCGTCGATTCCGTGCGTGGATGCAGTCGGGGGGAGGGCGGCAAGCGAATTGACAGCACCCGCGGAGCCAAGGTACCGTAACGGAGCCTACTGAATGCACTTCTCGCCACCACAAGGAAACTCAGCGTGCCTTGGACCAGCTTTTACCTAGTGTTTCCACTCGTGATCTGGGCCGTTACCGGCTACGCAGTCGAACCCCTGCGGGCGGGGATCGTCGGGTGCGACACCTCGCACGCAATTGAATTCACAAAACTGATTAATGATCCACAAGCGACCGGCCCACGCGCGGAGGTCGAAGTTGTCACCGCGTTTCCTGGCGGGAGCCCCGATCTCCCCAGCAGCGCCGATCGCGTTGAGGGGTACGTAAAGCAGTTGCGCGAGATGGGCGTTGAAATCGTCGACTCCATCCCCGCACTGGTCGAGAAGTGCGACGTCATCCTCCTGGAGAGCGTCGATGGACGCCCCCATTTGAAACAGTTCGAACAGCTCGCCGTCGGCAAGCCAGTGTTCATCGACAAGCCGGCGGCGGCCAATCTCGCCGACGTCATCGCCATCTTCCGCATCGCAGAGCAAACCAAAACTCCTTGCTTCTCGTCATCTGCTCTCCGCTACTGCACGGCAGTGACCAAATTCGCCGATGATCCCGCCCTCGGAGACGCCACGGGGTGTAGCGTTGCCAGTCCGTTTGAGATTGAACCCCGCCACATTGATCTCGCTTGGTACGGCGTTCACGGAATTGAGGCGATCTATGCGATCATGAAGCCAGGATGCGAAGCCGTGAGCCGAGTCGACGGCTCCGCTTCGACGATCGTCACAGGTAGATGGACGGATGGTCGGCTTGCCGTGTGGCGCGGCCTCAAAGGCGGACATGACTATGCCTTCACGGCGTTTGGATCGAAAGGAGTCGCGTTCGATCGCGGCTTCTCGGGCTACGAACCGCTAGTGAACGAGATCTGCACGTTTTTCGTGACCAGGAAGCCGCCAGTGCCAGCGACTGAAACAATCGAAATGTTCGCATTGATGGAAGCCGCTGACGAAAGCATTCGCCGCGACGGAGCGATGGTCAGCACGGCGGAGATGATTCAGCGCGCGGAGAAATCGCTTGCATTCAAAGCTGCCGATTAATCAGTTTCGCTAGCGCCAGTTTTGCAACCAATTCGCTCAATCCGACAGGCGAGGACTGACCATGGCTTCGACGCGCCGAGACTTTCTTGCCGCTTCCGCCGGGCTGGCGGCCATCGCCGCCAGCCGCGTTCACGCCGCGGAGGCGAACAGCGAAGTGGTGCTGGCGATCATGGGGGCGAATAACCGCGGCTCACAACTTGCCGAGCAATTCGCCGAGCAAGCTGGTTGTCGGATCGCCTATATATGCGATCCGGACGAGCAGGCGATTGCCAAGGGCATCACGGCAGCGACGTCGCGCGGAGCGGCAAAACCGCAAGGAATTCGCGATTTTCGCCACGCACTCGACGACCCGACGGTTGACGCACTCATCTGCGCGGCGCCAAACCACTGGCATGCCCCAGCCACAATCCTCGCCTGCAAAGCTGGGAAGCACGTCTACGTGGAGAAGCCCTGCAGCCACACGGCGGCCGAGGGCGAGATGATGATTGCCGCGGCGAACAAGTCGGGCCGCGTCGTCCAAGTCGGCATGCAGCGCCGTAGCGGCTCGCTCTATCGCGATGTAATCAGCAAGATCCGCGACGGCGCCATCGGTGCGCCGCTTCACGCCAAGTCATGGTACCACACCCCTCGTCCCTCGATCGGCCGCGGACAGAAAACGACTCCTCCCGCCTCGCTTGACTACGCGCTTTGGCAAGGGCCTTCGCCGGAACGCCCGTTCCAGAGCAACGCGATTCCCTACAACTGGCACTTCTTCTGGCAGTGGGGGAATGGCGAAATTGGCAACAACGGCGTCCATTCAATTGACATTTGCCGATTAGCGCTCGGCGTCGACTACCCAACGCGCGTCACGTGCGCTGGCGGGCGACTTCGATACGACGACGACCAGGAAACTCCCGATACGTCGACAGCCATTTTCGAGTGCGGCGACAAACTGATCACATGGGAACAGATCTGCTGGATGCGACCGATCGAAAGCTCGAGCATCTTCGGCATCGAGATCCGCGGGACGGAAGGCGCGCTGTGCCTGAACGACGAGGGGGCGGTGATTTACGACCTGGATCGAAACGTCGTCGAGGATTTTGAAGGGAGCCGAGGCGACGCGGAACATCTGCGAGATTTTCTCGACGCCGTTCGCGACGGCCATCGCACGGCAGCGAGCATCGAAGAGGGGCACAAGAGCGCCCTCTTTTGCCATCTCGGCAACATCGCCTACCGAACAGGGCAGTCGGTCGACGTCGATGCGACAACAGGACGCCTTCTCAACAAATCCATGGGCCAAGACCTATGGTCTTGCGAGTACCGCGAAGGCTGGGCGCCCGCCGTTTAACTCCTCGCCTCTGCCAGCGGAGCCAGAAACGCCCCACCGCGTACCCGGAAGTGTTCTGCTCCACGGAGCCGGGCAAATCCCCCTGTTTTACGGCAGCATCGCTTGACGGGAGCATGAAAGTCGACGAGACTGACCGAAGTGAATGCATTTATCCTCCTCGGCGTAGCGTCATGCTGAAAGCCACGACCATCGAACTCCCAGAAGCTAGCACTGTCGACGATGCGCAGCAGTCGCGCGTCGACGACGTCTACCACGGCATCCTGGCGCGCATTGTTCGCGGCGAGTTGCCCGGCGGCAGCGAGTTGAAATCGACGCAGCTGGCACAAGCGTTGGGTGTCAGCCGCACTCCGGTCGTCCAGGCGCTTTCGCGTCTGATTGCCGACGGAATTGTGACGCAGAAGATGAACATGCGAGCCATGGTTCGTCCCGGCGCGGAGAATTGGCTCGTAGAAATTCACGAACTCCGCCTACTGCTGGAGCCGCCGGCCGCCGCACGAGCTGCGCAGCATATGCCAATCGACGCCATTCAGCGGCTGCAGCGTCAGTCAGATGCCGTTGATCCGCAGAATGACGATGATTGGGTCCGGCGCGCGAGAGACTTCGATTTCGCGTTGCACTTGGCGATTTCCGAGCACGCCGCCAATCAACCTCTGCGTGGCGCCATCAATAAGTGCTGGGAGTACAAACGGCTGTCTTACACACTAGGGCCCGAACGGACCGATGCCGTCCTCCGCGGCTTGCGCGAGCATCGCACGATCCTTGGGGCGCTTGCGGCGCGTGACTCGGCGACGGCCTCTGCGGCGATGGAACTCCACCTTCGCTTGGCGTCCTCCTACCGACCGGCAGGGCGAGTCGTCTGACGCCTGTCGAGACGCTCTGAACATCCAAATCTCGGATCGCCCGCACACTTTCTCCCTCAACAATTTACTTTCATCGTCACGTGGCCAAATCACTTGCCATCGCCGTCTCTCGTGAACTGCGCGTCGGCATGGTCGGCATGGGGATGATCTTTGACGAAACGTACCGGCCGTTTTTTGAACGCGTCGCCACCCAACCGCTGTACGGGCCGGAGTTCGGAGTCTGCTCGGCGCCGCTGAACGCCGTCGCCACGCGAACGGGCCAGCGGGCCGCCGCCTACCGCGCCAAAGCCCCCAAGGACCTCCAGGGGTTCCAAAACTTCTTCGGCGTTGATGCCGTTGAGCAGCTAATCGACTCGCCGGTCGACGTCGTATGCATCGCGACGCCAGACGATCGTCACTTCGCTGCGGCGAAACTCGCGATCAACGCAGGCAAGCACGTTCTCATCGAGAAACCATCGGTGTTACGGCTGCGAGAGCTCGACGAGCTCGATGCAATGGCCCAGGAGCACGGCGTTCTCGCCAAGGTTGTCTACCACAAGCTGCTCGATCCCGATCACAAGAAGCTTCGCACGTTCGTCGCCGACGGCGTCTTGCAGCACGTGAACAACGGCTACTGCTCGCTGTTGGAGCCGAAATCAATCGCTGGCTCGCAGTTCGCTGAATGGATCGTCGGCCGCAACCCGGGAACCTATGTAGCCGTCCATTACATCAAGCTGATCGACTTTACGTTCGGCCTGAAACTGAAGCGAGTGACCTGCACAGGGCAGCGCGGCATTGTCGGGCCCGCCGACGGCCCGACGTGGGACTCGACGCAATTACGGCTGATTTATGCTCACAACGACGGGCGCGAAGCGGCGTTCGACATCCACACGAGCTGGGTAACGCCCGACAACTTCCCGGGGTACGTTGAGCAAGAGGTGCAGTTTAGGTTCGACAACGGCGTTTGGAATGGCCACAGCCGCAAGCGCGGCGTTGAGTGCACGATCGAAGGCGCGACGCCCTACAAAATTAAGAATACGATCAACAACCACTACAACGCGTCGGTGCTAGAGCCGTGGGGCGAACGCTCGCAGCGAGGCTACGGCATTGAAGTGATCGAGCGATTCATGCGCGAAGCTGCCGCCGTTGAGTTTGGCGGTCCGCTCGAAGAACGCTCCATTCGCTTGGCCGCGGCGCGAGAACTGGCTTACAACGATCTCGCCGCGGATCGGCAAGTCGTCGCCGCCGTCGAAGCGATGGAAATCATTTTGGCCCGCCATGCCGCGGGCATCCCCGAGTGCGTCGTCGAAGTGAATGCTCCTGCGGGCGGGCTTGTCTTGAAAGTTCCAGGCGAATCCCGCGACGAAGTCCTCTACGCGCCGGCCGTCTAAACGGCGCTTCCTGCACACGTCTACCCCCTATCAACAAAGTTCGCTATGAGTTCCGTCGAGCCAATTCAGCCAGTCGTGAAGCGCCACGAACCGCTCAGCGAGGCAACGCGACGCTCGATTGGGCAAGCAGAGCCACGAGCGCTGCGCACCTTCACGCCGACGCTGGCCGTGATCGAGCGGAGCGCCGGGTCTTACCACTACACGACCGACGGCGCCAAACTCGCGGATTTTACGTCGGGCGTGTTGGTCGCGAATCTCGGCCACAATCCCCGCCGCTGGTGGCAGCGGGTCTACGAGTATCTTGGTCACACGCCGGATTTGCTAAATACTCCGAACGCTGCGACCGGAACCGATACGGAAGGCGACTACTTCTCCGCCGTTCCGTTGACCGCGTACAACGCGATCACGCCGCTCGAAGCCGAGGCTTGCCGCAGGCTGCTCGCAGCGATGCGGGTGCTGCCGGGCGGCAATCGCTTCGAACAAGTCGTTTGGTCGGCGAGCGGCAGCGAAGGGGTCATCAAAGCGTTGCGAACGGCGCTCGCGCAAGATCCGGCGAAGCAAATGATCCTTGCGACGCGGCACGGCTTCCACGGCAAAAAAGGCCTCGCGGGCGCCGTTACCGGCAGCGAACGAGATGCAGAGCGCGATCCCCGCGTTCGCTTTATCAGCTTCCCACGCGAGGAATGTTACTCGCTGGAGAAGCGATTGGAACCGCTCAACCTGCTGCCTTACATCAAAGAGTTGGAGCAGTTGGCCGACGAACTCGGCGACCAAATTTGTTGCCTCATCACCGAGCCATACCTCGGCGGCGGCGGCTCGTACCACCCGCAGAAAGAGTATTTGCAACTGCTGCAAACCTTCTGCCGCGACCGCGGCATCTTGTTCATCCTGGACGAGGTGCAATCGAACTTCGGGCGGACCGGCTCGCTGTTCGCTTACGCCGACTACGGCGTCGAACCCGACATGGTCATCCTCGGCAAAGGCATGGGCAATGGCATCCCGGTCGATGCGGTCGTCGGTCGACGCGAACTCTTTGAGAAGCTGAACTACGGCGAAGCGTCGGACACTTGGAGCGGCCACCCGCTAGGCTGTGCCGCAGTTCTGGCGACGCTCGATGAGTTCGAACAGCACAGCGTACTCGCCCATGGTCGCGAGCTGTCGAAGGTGTTCGAGGCCGGGCTCCAGCGTCTCGTGGAAACGGCCGCCATCACAGCCATCCGGGGCGAGGGAAACGTGTGGGGCATCCAATGCGGCGCCCTGCCCGGCCGCACGTCGAACGAAGTCGCCAGCCAAGTCGTCCGTGCGTGCTACGACGGCGACGACGCTGGCCTGGCCATCCACTTGCTCGGGCCGCTCAACGGCGACGTCATTCGCGTCGCTCCGCCGCTTACGATGGAGCTTGACGAGGCGCAACAGTACCTCGACGCGATGTTTGCGATTGTTGAGCGTTTGGGATGAAGTTTGCCGGCGACGGGAAGACCACGGGCGAGATGCCCGTGGTTCACTATGACGATACCGACTGCTGCGCGGATTCGGCTACACGCCGAGCGGGCGCCAGTCGTCGCGGTACTTGCGGTGGACCAGGGCATTCGCGCCGTCGTGATCGAATTTTAGCGCCGCCGAGTCCCACTTCAACGTCTCTTCGGGGAACGCGCCGGCGACGGTTCCCGCGATCACCGCTTCGGTCAGCGGGCCGCTAAACGTGAAGGGAGTGCTCGTCTGGCCTTCGCCGCGAATCGCCTCCACCCACTCATGGTAGTGGTCGACGTTGCCCTCGGACTTGATCTCCAAGTCCATTGGCTTGCCGTTGGAATAAAAGGTCGGCATGCCCCAGTGCGGCAGGACCATCACGCCCTTTTCGCCGACGGTGAACGACCCCGAGGCCGACAGGTTCACGCCGTCGGGAAGCTGCGCCTTCTCGGCGTCGGGCTTGAACGTGCCGTTCGTCCAACGGAATTTGACCTCTCCAGTGGTTAACGGCGTGCCAGCGAAGGTGTAAAGAACCTCGGTGTCTGTGGCGTAAGTATCGCGCAGATGGGCTGGACCGCCGGAACGGAGCGTGAGTGGCGCCTTCAAATCAATCCCCGTGAAGATCGGGTCGAAGATATGGCTGGCCATGTCTCCTAGAACGCCGCCGCCGTAGTCGCGCCACATCCGCCAGTTGAACGGATGGTAGAATCCCTCGACGTACGGCTCTTCAGGCGCGACGCCTTGCCAGAGATCCCAATCGACCGTCGCGGGGACCTTGTCGACCCGATTGGCGGGACGCTCTTTCGCCGGCAACGGCAAGCCGCGACCTATCCAGCAATGGACCTCGCTTACCTTGCCGATGGCGCCGTCGCGCAGCATCTTCGCCGCGGTGCGATACGACTCGTCGCCGTGAATTTGCGTTCCCATCTGGGTGATCACACCCTGTTCTGCCGCGGCGTTGCACATGGCGCGGAGTTCAGCCAGGTTGTGGGCGAGCGGCTTCTGCACGTAGACATGCTTGCCGAGCGTCATCGCCGCCAGGGCGATGGCGCCGTGCATGTGATCGGGAGTGGAGATCAAGACGCCGTCGATGCCGTTGCCCATTTTGTCGAGCAGCACGCGGTAGTCGCGGAAGGCCTGAGCTGGCGGGAACTTCTCTTGGGCGACGCCGAGGAAGTTGGAGTCGATGTCGCAGATGGCGACGATTTCGGCGCCCGGGGCCGACGCGACCGCCAGCAGATCAGTCCACCCCTTGTTGCCGACGCCGATCGACGCGATGCGAGCCTTTTGCTCCGGCCCGGCAGCGAACGATCGGCCTGTGCGTAGGAAAGGTCCGGCGACCATCGCAGCGGCGCCAATTCGCAAGGCGTCGCGGCGGGTGAATCGAACGGCAGACTTGCCTTCACGAGCGGGGGAGCGATCGGCCGACATGAACCTACCTCTTCAACTGGTGCTGGGAATGCAACGCGGCGTGCGAGCCGACCGCTCCAGTATACGAAGTGCGCCCGTTCAGCGGCGCCAGGGAGTTCAGTTCGCGAAATCTCGCAACAGATGGAGCGAGAATGAGAAAAGGCCCCGTTCGGAGCGACGCGAGTCGGGGGGCGGACTCTCGCGTCGCTCCTTGAGGGGCCTCTTGATTTCGATACTACCCCTCCCATCAAGGGAGGGGCTCGCTAGGCGCCGGTGACGCGCTAGTGCGTGCCGGCGGTTTGCAGCGGTTTGCGGCGGGGGTGATGGTGATCGTCATCGTCGTCGCCGGCGAACTTGTGGATCGCCGGTTCCGCGGCGACCATCGGCTTCCACCATTCCGACACTCCCTGCAACATCAGGAAGAAGACCGGAGTGAAGAAGACCGCGAGGACCGTCGACGTGATCATGCCGCCGAACACCGCCGTGCCGAGCGCCTGCTGGCCCGCGGCGCCCGCCCCGGTGGCCCACACGAGCGGGGCCACGCCGAGGATGAACGCGAACGAGGTCATCAGAATCGGACGGAACCGCAACCGGGCCGCTTCGACCGCAGCGTCGTAAATCGACCGGCCCTCCTTACGAAGGTCGCGGGCGAACTCGACGATCAGAATCGCGTTCTTGCTCGCCAGTGCGATGATGAGCACGATGCCGATCTGCGTGTAAATGTTGTTATCCATGCCGCGGAACGAGACGGCCGCGACCGAGCCGAGCAAACCGAGCGGCACCACCAGAATGACCGCCGCCGGCAAGATCCAGCTTTCGTACTGAGCGGCAAGGACGAGGTACACCAGCAGCACGGCGAAGGCGAAAACCCAGACGGCTTGGCCGCTGATCCGCTTCTCTTGGAACGATTCGCCGGTCCAGTCGTAGCCCATCGAGTCGGGCAGTTCAGCCTTGGCGATTTGCTCCATCAGCGACAACGCCTCGCCCGAGCTGACGCCCGGCGCCGGCTCGCCGCGAACGGCTGCCGTCGGATAGAGGTTATACCGCTGAATGATCTGCGGGCCGTACGAACGGGTCACCTTCACCACTGAACCGAGCGGGATCATCTGGCCGCGCATGTTGCGGACTTCAAGGCGTTCGATGTCGCGCGGGTCGAGGCGGAAGTTTTCTTCGGCTTGGACGCGGACCTGGAAGGTACGACCGAACTTGTTGAAGTCGTTCACATAGGCTGAACCGAGGTAGGTCTGCAAGGCGCCGAACACCGACGACAGCGGCAGATCGAGCGTCTTCACCTTCACGCGGTCGATGTCGACGTAAAGCTGCGGCACGCCCGGGCGGAAGGAGCTGTTGACGCCGGCAAGCTTCGACTGGCCGTTGGCGGCTTCGACGATGCGGGCCGTCGCGGCGCCGAGTTCGCCCAGGCCGACGCCTGTGCGATCTTCGACTTGCATCTGGAAACCGCTGCGGAAACCGAGACCGCGAATGGCCGGCGGCGGGAAGGCGAAGATTTGGGCTTCGCGAATGTGTGTGAACTTTCCTGGAATCCCCTTCGCAGGAATGCCAGTCAGGCTCGTTAGAATACCGCCCAAACTGAGCTTGGGGTCTTGCCGTTTGTCCCAATCTTCGAAACGCATGAAGACGGTGGCAGCATTCGAGGCGGCGCTCCCGTCCATGAGCGACATACCGCCGATGTTGAACCAGGTCATGATGCCCGGCTCTTTGGCAAGAATCTCGTTGACTTTGTCAGTCACTTCCTTGGTCCGCGCTTGCGACGAGGCATCGGGAAGCTGAATACTGGCGATGATGTAGCCTTGATCCTCGATCGGCAAGAAGCCGGTCGGCACTTGCTGATACCAATACGCCGTGCCCGCGACTAAGCCGATGAACGCGAGCATCGTCACCCAACGGAAACGCAGCAGAATACGAACGATGGCGACGTAAACGCGCTCGAACTTATCGTAGATGTAGTTAAAGCCGCGGTAGAACCAGTTTTTCTTCTCCGCCGGTTTGCGGAGGTACGTGGCGCACTGGGCCGGCTTGAGCGTCACCGCGTTGATGGCGCTGATCAGGGCGGTAGCGGCGATGGTGAGTGCGAACTGCCGGTAGAGCTGGCCGGTGATGCCGCCAAGGAACGCAGTCGGGAGAAACACCGCCATCAGCACGAGCGTGATGCCGATGATCGGCCCCAGCACTTGCTCCATGGCGCGAATCGTCGCCTCGCGGGGCGGCAGGCCATTCTCGATATGGTGCGCGGCGGCCTCGACGATGACGATGGCGTCGTCGACCACGATGCCGATCGCCAGCACCAAGCCGAACAGCGTAAGCATGTTCACCGAGAAGCCCATCACGTACATAGCGGCGAAGGCGCCGATGATGGTGACCGGCACTGTAGTGGCCGGTACGAGCACGGCCCGCCAGTCTTGGAGGAAGACCAAAATCACGACCAGCACGAGCACGCCGGCTTCGATGATCGTGTGATAGACCGATTCGATCGACGCTTCGACGAATGCGGTGGTATCAAGCGGGAAGTCGACCTTCATTCCCTCGGGGAACGATTCCTTCATCTTCGCGACCGACTCGCGAACGCCTTCAGCGACCGACAGCGCGTTGGCGCCCGGCAGCTGATAGATGCCCATACTCGCCGAGGGGACGCCGCCCTTTTCCGAGTATTGATCGTAGCTTTGCGCGCCCAATTCGACGCGTGCCACGTCCTTCAAATAGGTGACCCGGCCATCCTGGCTCACCTTGATGACGATGTCTTCAAACTGCTCCGGCGTGCTGAGACGGCCGAGCGCCGAGACGATGTACTGGAAGTCGAGTTCATTGGGCGACGGGGGCTGCCCCACTTGCCCCGCCGCCACTTGAACGTTTTGCTCCTGGATCGATGCGTAGACGTCTTGCGTCGTCAGGTTGCGAGCCTTGAGCTTCTCGGGATCGAGCCAGACGCGCATCGAGTAATTATTGCCGCCGAAAATCGTCACGCCGCCCACGCCGGAGACGCGGCTGAGCTCGTCCTTCATCCGCAAGTTTGCGTAGTTCGACAGGAACAACGACGAGTAGCGGTCGTTCTCTGACGTGAGGCTCACCACGATGACGATCGCGGTCGACTGCTTCTTCGTGACGATGCCTTGCCGGCGGACTTCTTCAGGCGTCAGCGGCTGAGCGACGGCGACCAAGTTCTGCACAAGAACCTGCGCCTGATCGAGATCGGTGCCGATCTCGAACGTTACCGTGAGCGCGTAAGTGCCGTCGCTGGAACAGACCGACGACATGTAGAGCATGTTTTCGACGCCATTGACCGACTGTTCGATCGGCGAGGCGACGGTGTCGGAAACGACCTGAGCGTTGGCGCCCGGGTAGACGGCGTTCACCATGACGGTCGGCGGCGTGACGTCCGGGTATTGCTCAATCGGCAATCCGAACACAGCGATGCCGCCCATGATCATCGTGACGATCGCGATGACGTTGGCGAAGATCGGTCGATCAATGAAGAATCGGCTTAACACGTGAGCTTAATTCCCCCCCGTGGCCGACGCCTTCGGTCGGGCAGTGGTGGTGAGCTGCGCTTCAGCAGCCGGGACGGCCGGATCGTTCGCCGCATCGAGTTGCTTCGCTTCCGGGAGTTCGCCTTCGCGTTCCGGCTTCACTGTGGCGCCTGGACGGGCCCGTTGCAGGCCGTTGACGACGATCCAATCGTCGGCGCCAACGCCTTCCTTGACGACTCGCATGTCGGCGACGCGCATGCCGAGCTTCACCGGCCGGTACTGCACGGTGTCTTTATCGTCGACGACCAGCACGTACTCGCCGCGTTGATCGGTCGCGATCGCGCGATCGGGAACCAACAAGCCCGGCGCAGGATTGCCGACTGGCAGACGGAAACGCACGAACATGCCGGGGACCAGCTTGCGGTCTTCGTTGAGGAAAATGCCGCGCCGCATTTGCGTGCCCGATTGCGGGTCGATGCCGACTTCCGCGAAGTCGAGCTTGCCCTCATGGGGAAAGCCCTTTTCGCCGGTGAGCCCCAAGTAGAGCTTGAGCGGACTGGCTTCGAGGTCTTTTGCACTCGAACCCGTCGTGTTCTGCATCAGCTCCACGACGTCGGCTTCGCTGATTGCGAAGTAGGCGTGGATGGGAGCGAACGCTTCGACGCGGGTGAGGATCGTCGTTTCAGCTTGCACGAGATTGCCGATGTCCACCATGTGCCGCGAGACGCGACCGGTGATCGGCGATTTTACTTGCGTGTAAGAAAGATTGAGTTCGGCCTGAGTGAGCGCCGCCTTCGCCGAAGCGACGTCGGCCTTGGCGGTGGCGACGTCGGCCTTCTTGATATCGAGTTCCTGCGCCGTGGAAGCGCCGCGTTGGACGAGCGGCTCGGTACGAGCGAGGTCGGCATTGGCGAGCGCGAGCGTCGCGTCGGCCTTTTGCAACGCGGCTTTCGCCGCGTCGAGAGCGGCCTCGAAAGGCGCTGGCTCGATGACGAATAGGAGGTCGCCTTCCTGCACTTCGGCGCCATCCTCGAAACCGATCTTCTGCAGGTAGCCGTTGACCCGAGCACGGACATCGACGGCCTCGGTGGCGCGAGTGTTGCCAGTGAACTCGAGCTGGTGGACGACTTCCCGCTGCACTGGCTTGGCAACCGTGACGGCCGGCGGGGGCATCTTCACCATTTGATTGGCGACGTTGTTACAGCCCGCCAGCGCCAGGGCGGCGAGGGCTGAGCCGATCCACAAGGAACGAGAACACATATGAGATTGAAACCGGGGGGTGATTCGCAGAACTGTCCGCTTCGCAGGCAGGTTGGATTCAGGTAGGAAGGGTCTGGGAGGCGGGCTTTCGGTCCCCAATTGCCCTGAAGACTCGCGGCAAGGATCGGACCGATGGTCAAGTATAGCGTGGACGGACGCGCCCGTCCACGCTAATATTGAAAGACGGCCGCCAGCCAACCGAGGTTCACGGCCGATTTTAAGCAGGGTGCCAGAAACTGCGGCAAACCGCGGCATTTGGCGTCGATTAGTTAGCTGCTGACGGGTCGAAACCAACGTGCAGCGAGCAGGTAGAACTCAACTCGCTCAAGCTGGCCGATTTGCAAATAGATTGTCACATTCCCCGCGGAACCATATAGAAGAGATCGCCACAGGTCACTTCACCACTTCGAGACACGATGGATACAGAGTCCCTCGCCCCTGAACGCCGCGAAACGCCGCACGCTGAACGCTCGCTCGAGATTCTCGACGCGGCGATCGTGACGTTTGCCGCCAACGGTTACAACTCGACCGACGTGCAGGAGATCGCCGATCGCGTCGGCATCGGCAAGGGAACGGTCTACCGTCACTTCGGTAATAAGGAGGCGTTGTTCCTCGCCGCTGTGGCGCATGCCCGCGATCAGATGATCGTGGCCGTCGATGCGTCGAAGAAGTCAGGCCTGCCGCCGCTGCAAGAAATGCGGGCGTGCATCAACGACATTTTGCGATTCTTCGACTCGCGGCCTGAAGTCGTGGAATTGATCATCGAAGAGCGGTCGCTGTTCCGCAATCGCCGGCCGTCGCTCTTCTTTGAGCATGACGAAAAGCGAAAGGCTGAATGGGCGGTGCGGCTGCAGGAGCTGATCGACGCGGGCGAGATCCGGCCGATCCCAGTCGCGGAGATTCAAGACACGCTGTCGCGGTTCGTCTTCGGAGCGATGTTCTTCAACTACTTCGAAGGCCAAAGCAAGGGCCCGCTGTCGGAGCGGTCGGCGGCGATGATTGATATTCTGTTCAATGGCTTGGCGGTGCAGAAGTAAGCCTGTCGGCACCATTGGATCAGAACGTACGCCGTTGGCATAAAAAATAGGCCGCTGGAGCCCGACGTGGCTCCAGCGGCTTTTTTCTTACCTTGAAGCGATACCTTACCGCCAGTTGAGGATCTTAAAGATTCCCTCGCGGTTAGAGATGCGCTCCGGCAGCCGCAACAACTTCTCGCGGTAGACGCTCAGCGCGATGCCGGTGGCGAAGACCAAGCCGCCGCCAACCGCAAGGTAGACGCCCACGGCAACTTGCGGCCGGTAAGCGAGCGTCGTTACGAGCACCACGAGGTAGATGGCGAGCGCGCCGCCGCCGAAGAGCGTCGTCGCGCGAATCTGCCAACTGACGCCGGTCACTGCCATGATAATGGTGAACGTCAGCAGCGCGAGTTCGTCGTACAGCGACGGTCCGTCGCCCGCCCAGCGGTTGTAGAGGACGGCGACTAGCAGCGTGCCCGCAACCAGTAAGCTGCCGAGCGTGAGGCCGATGCTCACCGAGTCGTCATGCTGCGTGTCGGTGTCGCGGAAGAGAGCCCAATGGCTCGCGGCGAGCATGATCGCTCCGGCGACGACGGCGAAGATTTCGAACTTCTGCCAGCCGTTTAGATTGATGAGGATATTGAGTCGCAGGAACCCCACTGCCGCTAGGGCGACCGCCGCGGTGGCGTACAAACGCCTCCAGGGACTTGGCGGCGCCACAAAGCTGGCCGCCCCAGCTGCGAGTGCGGTCACGAAGATCGAGACAATGTCGATCACCTGCGCGTCGCGAGCGGCAAGCCCGGCGAGGCCCTGCATCAACGCCGCGAGCGCCGCGACGGTGAGGATGCCATGGCCGCACTGTAGCAATGCGAGACCACGACCACGCAGCACTGTCGCCGAACGGTAGCGCTCGCGGTAGACGGTCACCGGCTGCAGTCCCAACGAGCGTGCGCCGACGAGGCAAGCCAGACCGAGACCTGCATAAAGCATCGTGTAGTAGCTGGCGTCGATGCCGTAGTAGCCCATGAACTGCCAAATGGCGCCGCACGCCGCGGCCGCGGCGAGATAGGTGTTCCAGCTCCGGCGTTTGAAGAACCCAGCGAGCAAGTAAAAGATCGCCGCTTCGGTGAAGACCAAGCCGTAAAGCAAGCTGGTGCGCTCACCCAGTAGCGGCCGAAACGCGGTCGGATCCTTGATCGTCGCGATGAATCCGGCGGCCAGAATGATGCCGGTAGCCGCTTGAGCGACATAGTACAGCGGCCGTTCGGCGCTGTGGCCGCGCCAGAGTCGGGCCCCCAGCAGGTAGGCGAGCGGAATCAGCATCAGCCACGGGGCCTGATCGCTCCAATCAGTGAGCCCACGATCACGCAGTTGCCCCGCTGCCGCCACCAGCACGCATGCCGCGCTCAGGAAGAAGTAGAGCTGCGAGGTACGGGCGTCGCTACGGCGGTAAAGTGCCGCCGAGATTCGATTGCAAACCGCGGCGATGAGCATCGCCACAACGAACGCGAAGCCAGTGTTGTAACCCCAGTCCATCGCGTTGAAGGCGCCGCTTGTGGCGCGGATGTGCAAGATCAGCCCCGCCGCCACCGGCAGCAAACTGAGGGCCATCCCCACCGGCGGAACGATGCGGGCCAGTTTGAGATCGTCGGTAGCGAATCGGCTCCAACCAAAGTTCACCGCAAGCGCCGTCGCCGACATGACGGCTAGGATCCACTCCATGGGGACATTGAAGCCGACGAGCAGCGTCAACTCGGCCATCACCAACGAAAAACCGGCCAGCCAGAGGTAGAGGCCGATCTTGCGAACGATCAAATCGGAGTAAAGGTAAGCGTAGACGGCCGCGAGCCACAGCCCACCGGCGAGCAAATGGTTCGTCGTCAGCAAGTTGCCGGTCCATTCGATGTCGAACAGATCTTTCGCCGGCGTCAGGAGCCAACTGAGAAGCTGCGAGGCGAGCAAAATCAGCAGCGACGTGCCAATCTGCACATGCCCCGACCAGAACAGCGGCAGCCCGAAGCGACGACGCAGGAACTGAGCGTCGCCGGCAGGCGAGAAAGCCCGCTCGCTGTGAATCGAGATGAGGCCGAGGGCCATCAGGAACATCGCCAGCATGGGAGCATCAGTAATCTTGCCCATGTCGGCCAGCAGAAGCAGCGTTGTCAGCGTCACGCCGACTTCCACCGCATACATGAAGAGGGGGTCGCGCAGCACATAGACCGTCGCCGCGTAGAGCAAACAGCAAACAACGCCGCCGACCCAGAGATGGCCGTCGACGGTTAGCAACCCTTGTGCGTGATAGAACCACAAGTTGAGCGGAGCGACGACGCAGCCGAGGAAGGTGAGCGCCTGCCCTGCGACCTTGAACCGCGTGCGGAGAGCGACGAACCAACCGGCGCCAAGAATCGCGAGCGTGCCGACGCCGAGCACGACGGCCAGAACGTGAGGATCTTTGAAGACGCCGAGGCTGACGAGCCAAACGATGAACCCGAGGACGCAAAGCCCGCCGCCGATCATCAGCATCCATTGGATGCTGCGCGGATCGAGCAGCGCCTCGAACATCCGCGCGGCGGCCGACTTGGTCGACTTGGGAGGCGCCCCTGCCCCGCCGGCAGCCGCGGCGGCTCCGCTCGGTTCGTTAGGCGGGTCGAGGAATTCGGTGATCTCGAGCGCTTCGATATCGGGGGCCGCGCTGGCGGCCGCGGGAGGCGCTGCTGGCGGCGGCGTGGCCGGAGCGGCGGTCGGGCGTCGCGCACTCGGGTCGGCAGGGATCTGCAGGGTACGCCCGCAGGTGGGGCATTCAGCCCGCGCGCCGGCGAAGTCGTCGCGCGCAAGAAGATGACGGCCGCAAACGCAGCGAATCGGAATCGACATTTCGAGAGCTCCAGCGAGACGGATTGTTCAACAGACCGACGGCGCAGGTTGCTCTAAATGCGCGTGTGCGAAAGTCTACTTTAGAGATGGGACGTGGGGGATATCAGTTAAAGGTTTTCTCGGGGTGCTGGGCGTTGTGGAGACGCCGATTGGGACGGTTTTTCGCCGTATCGGCCGGTGTGGAGTGGCTGGGATGCGGCGACCAAAGTGTGGGGTGGTTGTAGGCGATTCGCTGTAGCCGCCGGTTTATTGCCGATGCCTTGGAAGTACTGCAAATTTTTGAACCGCCAAGGAATGCGGGGAGGTTGAACCCGCCAATGGACGCAGTTAAACATACGTGCGTTGATCTGCGTCCATCTGCGGTTCCTAGATTCTTCTGTATTCCCTTGGCGCTCTTGGCGTCCTTGGCGGTTAATCTTTTTGAATTGCACAACTCGCGTGAGCACAACCCCAAGCGGTTTGCGACTCGCCCGCGACTCCGTTACGATACCGGCCGCTTCTCATCACCTTTCGTTCGGAACTTGATCGCCATGCGTGCCATTATCATCGGCGCCGGCCGGGGCAGCCGGTTGATGCCGACCACTGCCGACGCTCCCAAGTGCTTTGCCGAAGTCGGCGGCATGCGCATTATCGACTGGGCAGTCGAAGCTTTTCGACAGAACGGCGTCACCGACGTCGCGTACATTGGCGGCTACCAAATCGAGAAACTCCGCGCCGCGTATCCCGAGTTCGACTTTCGTCACAACCACGCCTGGGAGCAGAACAACATTCTCGCCTCGCTCTTCTTCGCCGAAGACCTCATGGACGAGCCGTTCATCTGCAGCTACTCCGATATTTTGTATCGCCCCTCGGTGATCGAGGGCCTGCTCGCTAGTCGCGATGACATGACGCTGTCGATCGATACTAAGTGGCTGAACCGCTACGGCGAACGGACCGAGCACCCGTCGGACGATGCCGAAAAGGCAACGGTCGCCGGCGGGTTGGTCACGCGAGTTGATCGCAAGATCCCCGAAGGCGAAGCCTACGGCGAGTTCACCGGCGTGGCGAAGTTCACTGCTGCAGGCGCTCAGCGATTGAAGCAGCATTACCACGCAGCGCGCGAACAATTCGCCGTGGGCGAATTCCGCGACGGCCGCACATTCGAGAAGGCGTACCTCATTCAGCTGTTCCAGTCGATGATCGAAGCGGGCGAGCAGTTTGGCCACACCGATACGCCCGGCGGATATATCGAGATCGACACGCAACAAGACTTTGATTTCGCCCGCCGCAACTGGGCTAGCGGCGGGGTCTAGCATTTTTGGAGCGAGCCATGGGCGGGTCAGTATTGTTCCCCACGTCGGTCGTCGGTTCGATGCCGCGGCCCGAATACGTGAAGGATCTCATCTCGGACGGTTTCACCGGCTCGCCGGGCGACTACCACCGTTGGATGGAAGGGGCCGTGCGATCGGTCGTCGCGCTGCAAGAGTGCGCGGGCCTCGACGTGGTGACTGACGGCGAATGGTGGCGGAAGTCTTACATCGGCGTCATTGCGGAACTGGCCCACGGCTTCGAGCTGAGCCGCAATCCGGCCGACGGCCGGCCATGGACGATCGTGGTCGACAAACTGTCGCCGAAGAATCCAGGCTTCATCGCCCGCGAAGCGGAGTTCCTCAGTTCGATCACCAAACGACAAATTAAGGCGACGCTTCCCGCGCCCGCCCTGCTCGGCGAACGGATGTGGGACGCCAAGCTCTCCGCAAAGGCGTACCCGACGCGCGAGTCGTTCGTCGAAGCGTGCGTACCGATCTTGCAGCGCGAGCTCGAACTATTGCAGAAGCAAGGGGCGTCGGTAGTGCAAATCGACGATCCCCATTTGTGTCTGTTCGTCGATCCCGAGGTACGGCGGCAGTACGAGAATCCAGACCGCGCGGCCGACTTCGCCGTCGAGATGACAAACCAGGTGGTTTCAGGCGTAAAAGACGTTCATCTCGCGGTGCACCTATGCCGCCGCGCGGGTGCTCGCGGTCGCGGCGAGTTGCAGCACAGCGGCGGTTACGATGCGATCATCCCGCAGCTCAATCGGCTGCAAGTGCAACATCTCACGATGGAGTTTACCGCTCCCGGCGCAGGAGACATGGCCGTGTTTGGGAAACTGCGAGAAGATTTCGAGATCGGCCTGGGATGCGTGAGTTGCCAACCAGGTTGCATCGACTCGGCCGATGCGATTTTTGATCGCGTCGAGTTGGCGCTCAAGCATTTGGCGCCCGAGCGGATCACGCTCAATCCCGACTGCGGCTTTGCGCCGGGTTCGGCGGCGGTGGTCAGCATCGACGAGGTTTATACGAAGCTGAAGAACCAAGTCGCCGCCGCCCGGCGGCTCCGCGAGAAATACGCGTAGAGCGCTGTACAAAGCGTGCCCCTCGCCATAAAGCCGCGGGCGGCGCCCGCGGATAGCACGCACAACCCGCTCACAAAAAAACAGGCCGCGGAAGTTGCCTCCCGCGGCCTGGTCTTGAACTTGGTTAAGTGAAGACTCGCAACGAACGAGCCCACATTTAATCTTCGAGGGCAAACTCCTCAACATCTTCTTCAACCTGCTGCACGGCGGCAAACTCGGCCGTCGATGTACGGCCCTTCGCGTCGTACTTCTTATTTAGCGATTTGCTAAGCGTCCGCAGTAGCTTTTCAGCGGCCGCGTGAATTGCGGCGTCGACGCTCGGCGCCGTGGCTGTCACGGCGATTGGCTGCAAATGAGAGAGACGAGCTTCCATCGCACAACGCTTGTCGTGATTGCCTCCCTTGTGACCATTCTCGTCGCCAATGTGCACTTCGACGCGAGTGACGCGGTTCCCAAATCGACTCAACGCAGCCGACACGACGTCCTCTACATGGCTGGTCAATCCAGCGCTGCCATTGACGTGGTTGTCGGTGTGAACTTGAACTTGCACGTTGCGTTCTCCTCTACCAGGACCACCGGGAGCTCGGCCGTCGGAAAAGCCTGACAAGGCGGCCGAGAACTCACCAAGTAATTATAGCTCGTCGCGGCTATCGGTCCCGACGAGTCGTTCCGTTTGAAACAGTTGTTCCAAACGCCAGTCGATCTCCTCGCCGTCAAAGGGCGACGACTTTTCCGGCCGTAGCGAGAAACAGACGCCGCCCGGGCCGTACGCACCGGCGACAAGCGGCTCATCGGCGAGCAAATCCCATGCCTGGGCGGTTTCGCTTTTCCACAAAGTTGTGGGCGTGCCGGCCGGGAAAACCCTGGACTCCCGGCCGGCGACGTGGAACGCCGCAGAAAGGCCGGCGGGGGGCGGTTCTAGATAGAGAATCGAGGAACCAGGCCAGGCGACCTTGCTCCGCCCGCGGGCTTGGTCTCTGGGCAACCACTGACCAAGATTTGGCCTCTTCTGGACCCATGGCGGCCGCTGCAAATATTTCGGCAAGAGGCGCCACAATGGGCAGCGGAGCATTGTGGACAGCTGGCGCGATGGCCGAGTCAGACGTTGCGAGCGTGCGGCCGGCTGCCACGGTCGCTTCCTTCAGCTAAAATCGCAGTCGCGCGGCGCGAGCCAAAACGAACTTGCCTCCCGCACGATTAATCAAACCCACTCCTCAACAGGAAAAGGACAAATACCATGCCCGCACGCTCCGCCACCGCCGTTTGGAACGGCGATATTATGTCCGGCAATGGGACCATGAAGCTCGGGACCGGGGCCTGGGAAGGCCCCTACTCGTTCAAGTCTCGCTTTGAGGATGGAAAGGGCACGAATCCCGAAGAGTTGATCGCCGCCGCTCACGCCGGCTGCTTTTCGATGGCCCTTAGCGGGGCCCTCACGAAGGCAGGCCACCCGCCGGAGAAGATCGAAACGTCCGCCGACGTCGTCCTCGTGAAGGATGGCGAAGGGTTCAAGATTCCGAGCATCAAGCTTAAGACCGCCGTGAAGGTGGCGGGGCTTGATGAGGCACAGTTCCAGGCGATCGCCAAGGCAGCGAAGGAAAACTGCCCCGTTTCGAAGGTGCTCGCTGCGGCGGAGATTACGCTCGACGCGAAGTTGGTGAACTAGCCGTCAGCGGTTGAAAGAGATCGATGAGCGCGAGGGCGGAGCGGATAGCTTCGCCCTCTCCTTTTTCAGCTAATGCATTTATAGCCCCGGGCTCCGCCCGGGGGTCGGCCGCCATTCGAGCAGGCGTTGTCGTGCGTGACGCAACCCCCGGGCGGAGCCCGGGGCTAGGATTAGCTGTGCTACGTTACTCGCTCGCTTTAGGATTCTGAGGCGCATTGCGCTTCTTCAGCGGCTGCCCCGGCTTCAATAACTTCGCGGGGCGTGCGTCCTTGTACGACGCCAGCACGTCTTGCAGCTGCTTGACGACTCCCTGCTGCTGGTCGTTCAGCGCCGACTGCTTGAGCGGCTTATTCTCCTCGTAGGGATCGGCCCCCAGATCGAACAGACGCCCGTCGCGGTAAAGCTTGTACTCTTTCGTCATCGCAAACTCCCGCTTGTTGTTCTCGCCGCCGTCGGAGGAGAACCACGAGTACCGCCACTCGCGCGGCGTCCCCGCTTCGCCCAATGCCTGCGACCAGAAGCTTTGGCCGTCGAGTTTCAGTGATGCAGGAATGGAAATTCCCGCGGCCGCGCACAGCGTCGGAAAGAAGTCGACCGCTGAAATCATGTCGTCGTTTACCTTGTCCGCCGGCACGTGGCCTGGCCAGTTCACGATGAGCGGCACATGCATGCCGCGCGCGGTGCTGGTTCCTTTTCCGCCCTTGTACGGCTTCCCTTTGAACTGCGAAGTCATCCACGGGCCGGTACCGTTGTCGCCGAGGAAGATGATGATCGTCTCGTCGCGAATGCCGAGTTCGTCGACGTGGGCGACGATCTTGCCGACTTCCTTGTCCATGTACGCCACCATCTCGGCGAAATGCCGCGGAGCTTGATCTTCGCGTTCGGCCTTGGCGTGCGGGTTGTAGTCGGGGCTATCGGGCGTCGGCACGTACGGGTCGTGCGTCAGCAACATCGGGTAATAGAGTAGAAACGGCTGGTCCTTATGCTGCGTGATGAAGTCGCGCGCGAACTCGTTAATGAGATCAGGTCCGTACTCGCCGTTGGTGAAATCGCGTTCCTCGTTGTTGTACTCAAGCCCAGGATTCGCGTACCGCAGCGGCCGGCGCGTTTGCTGCCAGAGGCACGATTCGTCAAAGCCAAAATGTTGCGGCAAACCAGGCTTCCGCCCCAGCTGCCACTTGCCGGCGATCGCGGTGGCGTAGCCCGCTTGTTTAAACAACTGCGAAAACGTCTTCGCTTCAGGATCGAGCACGCCGAATTCGATGTAGTTGCGAACATTCGAGAGCCCCGTCATCAGCTCGACGCGCGTCGGCGTGCAAACGGGCTGGACGTAACAATCGTCGAACCTCACCCCTTCCGCAGCGAGTCGATCGATATTCGGGGTCTTGTAAGAATCGCCGCCGTTGGCCGCGATCGTCTCGTAGCCCAGATCGTCGGCCATGATGAGAATAATATTCGGCGGGCGGTCCGCGCTTTGCACCACCGATGGGAGCACGAGCAGCAAGGCCAACGCCGTGACAAATGCGGAATATCGATGCATCGCGAAACTTGCCTCGCTCAAATCTGTTAAAGTGAACGGAGCGTTGCCGTCATTTCGCGCTGCTCCAGCGACTTGATCCTACTCACAACCAGTCTTGATTGGGAGTCATCGCCGCCAGTCGCGGCTGATTCGAAATTGCCATGAAACAACTCGTCGCGACTTCTCGCCGCTTGGCCGTCATCATCGCCGCGCTGGCAATGACATATGCTTGCAACTCCGCAGATTTGCAGGCCGCCGACGCCAATCGCCCCAATGTGCTGCTAATTTGCATCGACGATCTGAAACCATACCTCGGCTGCTACGGCGATCCGCATGCCGTAACGCCGAATATGGATCGGCTCGCCGCACAAGGAATCCGTTTCGACGCGGCGTACTGCAATCAGGCGGTCTGCGCCCCGTCGCGCAATTCGCTGCTCACCGGCCTCTGCCCACAGACGCTTGGCATCTACGATCTCCAGACAAACTTCCGCCAAGGAAAGCCCGACGCAGTAACGTTGCCGCAGGCCTTTAAAAACGCCGGTTACCGCACCGAAAACCTCGGCAAGATTTTTCACGTCGGCCACGGCAACTTCGACGACAAAGCGTCGTGGAGCGTTCCTCACTTCCGCGGGCAAGGCGACTACGCGCTCGAAGAGAATCGGATTCCTGAGGGGACGCGCGAAGAGGCTCGCTTCACCAACGTGCCCGAGCAGAAAGCGGGACGTCTGCCGCGCGGCGCCGCTTACGAATCGGCCGACGTTGAAGATGAAGTCTACGCCGACGGTCAGGTCGCTGCGGAGGCAGTGAAGCGCCTCGCTGCAGCCGCCGAAAAGCCGGACGAGCCGTTCTTCCTCGCGGTCGGCTTCGTGAAGCCGCACCTTCCCTTCTGTGCGCCGACGAAGTATTGGGACCTATACGATCCGGCGAAGTTCGAACTCGCGAAACTGCGGAAGCCGCCGGAAGGCGCGCCTGAATTTGCGCCAACGAATTGGCAAGAGCTCCGCCAGTACAAGTACGCTCCCGAGAGCGGCCCCGTCGATGACGAATTGCAACGCAAACTCATCCACGGTTACTACGCTGCCACAAGCTTCACCGACGCCCAGATCGGCAAGGTGCTCGACGCGCTCAAAGCCAACGGCCTCGACAAGAATACGATCATCGTCCTGTGGGGCGACCACGGCTGGCACTTGGGCGACCACGGCATGTGGTGCAAGCACACCAACTACCAGCAAGCGGCCCGCATTCCGTACATCATCGATCTGCCGAGCGGCGTTCGAGCGGGCGAAGTTTCGAAGGAACTCGTCGAGACGGTCGACATTTACCCAACGCTCTGCGAGTTGGCCGGCATTGACTTGCCCTACGAACTCGACGGCGCCAGCCTAGCGCCAGTCCTCAACGACGCATCAGCTCACACCGATGGCGTTGCGTTCCACGTCTTCCCGCGCGGTAAACTACTCGGCCGCGCCGTGCGGACCGATCGCTATCGGCTCGTCGAGTGGAAGACACCGGGCGCGCCGGCCGAAGAGGCGATCCTCGAGCTATACGACTTCCAAGCCGATCCGGAGGAATCGAAAAACCTCGCGGCTGAGCAGCCGGAAGTCGTCGCCCAGCTTCGCGAGATTTTAGCGAAGCAACCCGAAGCGAAGCCGCAAGTCGTTGCAAAGAAGGGCCAAGGCAAAGGGCAGGCGAAGGGGAAAGGCAAGAAGAAGAACAATCGCCCCGCCGCCGCTCAATGACGAGCGCGTGATCTCCCCTCCCTAGAAGGGTGGGGCCAGGGGAGGGATTCCGCGGAATGTTTCTGTCGTGCAATGGTGTTGCCTGACCGCAACGCAACCTGCGACTCCAGCATTCGAATCCCCATTCCCCTCTTGGCCTCCGCGTCAGATCAAACTAGCTTATCGGGGCGGCGCTGCTCGACAGCGCCGCCTCGATTTCGCTTTGTCTTCTGATCCCGGAGCCGCTCCCCATGAACGCTCGCGACGCCATCAAGATCTCGATCGATTGCGGCGCCCTGGTCGCCCTCTCCTACCTCGAAGATCTTACCGACGCTGAGATGCTCCACCGCCCTGCCCCGGGCGCCAATCATATCAACTGGCAAGTCGGGCATCTCATCTGGTCCGACCATCATCATCTGGAGATGGGCGCGCCGAAATTCCTCAAGCCGCTGCCCGAGGGGTTCACGTCGATCTACAACGCCGAGACGGCGAGCGTCGACGATCCCGCGAAGCTGCTCACGAAGGCTGAGCTACTCGCCGCCCGCGAAGTGCAGCAACAGGCCACGATCGAAGCCCTCTACCAGCAAAGCGACGCCGATTTGGGCCGCGAGACAGGCATATTTTGGGCGCCGACCGTCGCGGCTCTCTTTTCGATGGCCGGTAGCCACTGGCTGATGCACTCGGGGCAGTGGGTGATTGTGCGGCGTCAACTCGGTCGGCCGCCATTGTTCTAGCGGCAAGACGAGAGCCTAAGGTCGGAGTTTGCACACAGGATTGGCATCCGCTTTCACTCACTGAACGAGCCCCATGCTTCACGAGCCACACGACCACCACGAGCCAACGCACATCCCGATGCAAGATCACAACAGCGACGACAAGCTGCATGATCACTTACTCAACATCATCTCGGTCTCGGCGGGCATGCTGGGCGTTTGCCTCACGGCCATCGGGCTGATCGGCGTCATCAAAGCGACGGCGGAGATCGAAACGCTGTGCGACGAGGTTCTCGCCGTCACGTCGTTCGTCTACCTTGGCTCCGCGATCATCTCATTTATCGCCCTACGGACGCCGCTACGGAGGCGGGCGATTGGCATGACGCTGCTCGTCGACGTGTTGTTCTGCCTCGGGCTGGTCCTCACCGCGATTGCTTGCGGGTTTTTAGTGATGATCGTGCTGTAGCCCCGCAGCCGTTGTCCGTATTTCTAGCCCCTGGCTCCGCCAGGGGGTCGCGTCACGTACGGCGATGCCTCACGAACTGCATACCGACCCCTGGGAAGAGTCCGAGGCTAGGGGACGCGGCAATCAGTCGGCTTTTTCAAAGACGCCCTGGCCGTTGAGATTGAGATTCTCCACCGACACGCGCTCCGCCGTTCCTTCCGGACCAATCGTGAACATCACGCCCGCCGTCCCTGCAGCCGACTCGCCGGTTGGCTCATAGGTAAAGAGGTCGCGATCCCAGTGCCGCAGCTTGAATTCATTCAGCTGTGGGCCTGATCGCAACACGAGGCCTCCCTGCTTCTCGGCAATCTCGATAACGCCGTATAGGTCGTTCTGATAGTTCCCCGCGTAGGATTTCAGATTGAGGGGCGCCGCGCGGTCGGAGGGAGGATGGCTGTAATCAGCCAGCTGATCCTGATCATCCTGCGTCATTTGCTCGAACTTCTGATTGGCCAGCGTCATCCAATCGCGCTGCAACTCGCCGTCGAGCACATAGTCGAAGAAGCTCTGCGAGATCCCCTCCGGCACGCCAGTCGGGGCGCCGTTCGATAGCACGGTAATCCCCAACTCTTCGATCGGGATCAGCGCCACCTGCGAGCGAACGCCCAGCGAGAACTCGCCGGAGTGGTTCAGCGTGATTCGCCCGTCCCGTTCGTCGTTGACGTTCCAACCGAGGCCGTAGCCGCCAATCCGCCCTTCCGCCGGCGTAAAACCGGTGACGAACTGCGGGGTGTGCGTTTCGGCGAGGGCGTCGGCCTTGATCACTTCCTTGCCGTTGAACTTCCCCTCAGCGAGGTGCAGTCGCATCCACTGGGCGAGATCCTTGATGGTCGAGCTCGCACCGCCCGCGGGCGCCTGGGCGTCGGGCTGCCGCGTGTATTTGGGCGTCCACTTGCCGTCGACGAGCACATGGATCTTCGCGCGGTTCTTCGCCTTATCGTAGTCGGCGAACTGGTAACTGGTCGAGTTCATGCCAAGCGGCTTGAACAAGCGATCGGCCGCGACGGCGTTCCAATCCGCGTCGACCGCTTTCGCGGCGGCGTAGCCAGCCTCGCTGAAGCCAAAATTCGTGTAAGCATACCCCGCGCGGAAGCTGCTGCTCGGCGGCTGATAACGCAACCGATGGAGAATCTCATCCTTCGTGTAGCCCATATCTTCGAGCAGATCGCCCGCGTGATCTGGCAACCCGCTGCGATGGCAGAGCATATCGCGAAGCCGCACTTCGTGCGTAACGTACGGCTCGTACATGACGAAGCCGGGGTCATGATCGGCGATGCGATCGTCCCAGCCGACTTCGCCGTCGCCGACCATTCGGGCCAGCACCGTCGAGGTGAGCGGCTTGGACATCGAGGCAATCTGAAAGACGGTATCGGCGTCGACCAGTTCCGGCTTGCCCGCTTCACGGACGCCGAAACCTTTCGAGTAGATCACTTCATCCTGGTGGACGACCGTAATCGCGATGCCGGGCGCGCCGTTCGACTTGATCGTTTGCTCAGCGAGCTTTTCGATTTTCGCGATCGCTGCTTGCACGCGTTCTCGCGAAACTCTGTCGCCCGCGCCGTCGGCCGCAGCAGCATTCTGCGTGCACCACCCGAGAACCAACGCCATCGTCCATGTGAAGCAAGCAAATCGCGGCATCGTCGCCCTCTGCTGAGAGAGTTGTTGGAATCCGACCACAGACTGCGGATATCCTACGGCAACGTGGCCGACTTTGCACGGCTGCGGTTAGCGGCAAGGCTCAACTTCTCGACGATGCAAGCAAGCCGAGCGACGAGCAGCGCATCCGGCGCAAGAAAAAACGGCCTGCTCGAGGATTCTCTCGAACAGACCGTCGTGAACATCTAACTGTCGGCAGCGGCGCCGTTCGCAGGCGCGGTTGTTCGACGCGACAGCAAACCGCTTACTGCACCTTCTGCAACTTCACCGCCGTGCCGTAGGCGAGAACTTCCGTCACGCCTTCCGCGAAGCCGGAGGCGTCGTACCGCATGCCGATGACGCCGTCGGCGCCAACGCTGGCTGCGTGCTGTTCCATCCGCACATAGGCTTCCTCACGGCCCGCCTCGCAGATCTGCGCATACGACTCGATGTTGCCGCCGACGATCTGCTTCAAGCCGCCCATGATCCCCTGCGTGATGCTCGGCGAGCGAACGACGACCCCGCGGATGACGCCGAGGTAATCGGTGATTTCGTAGCCGCTGATTTGGTTGCCGGTGGTGACGATCATCATCTCTTGGTTCCTAGAAAGTTGATTCGCTTGGAATCGGTTATTAGTTCGATCGACGGCACGATTCGCCATCGGCAAAGTTCGGCGTCAGGCAAAACGCATCAGTAGCACGAGCGACCCGATGGCGAGGCCGATTCCTACGAGTTCGGTCGCGTTGAGCGTTTCCCGATAAACGATAGCTCCAACGGCGGAGAGGAGCAGGATCATCGACACCGAATACACAACGCCAACCGTCGCCAGCTTGAGGTGCTTCATCACGAAGACCCAGCCGAACGCCGTCGAGGCGTAGACGATAAAGCCGACGTAGAACCACCCCGAACGAAGCGAATGCTCCGCGAGGCTAGCCCGCTTCAGAAAGTAGTCGCCGATCACGCCGACGAGGCTGAAGCCGATCGTCACGAGAATGGCAAGAGTTTGCTTGTCCATGGCTGGCAAAGGTAGCTCATAGATCGCTCTCGCCAACGCCAGGCGATGGCCTGCCAGGCGGTTACTTGGCTTGCGGATTGGCCGCGTCGCCCGACTTCTTCAGGTTGTGCTGAACTTTCGGCGACTTCATTCGGTAATACCGCTCCGGCCAGGGGAAACCGTACAACTCGGCGCCCTCGACGGCCCGGTCGAACGCGGCCGCCTCGGCGTCTTGGTACAGGGGTTCGCCAGTGGCCTGCAGTTCGCTCACGCGACTCGCAGGAACCCAGGCGCTCGATTTGTACGCCCCGACGAACTGCTGCTGTGGGAAGACCATCTGGTTTTGGTAGAGTTCCAGGAAGCGGAGCAGCCGCTTGCCCAGGTCCGGATTCTCGTTCTCCGGCACACTCGTCCCGATCTCGATCCAAAGCGGAATGAGTTCGCCCTCGCGCAGCAGATGCGCCCGCACTTGGCCTTTGCCCAACCAATCGCGGATTTGCGTCGCGAACTCTTCGGTAGTGTGCGAAAGATCGGAGTAGCCGGTTTGCGACATGAGCAACCGTTGGCCGTTGTCGTTCAGGTCGCCACCGAGTTTCAGCGAGCTTGCGGCAAACTCTTCCCATTGCCGGCGTTTCTCGTCATCGCCAAGTTCGCCGCTCGCCCCCAAGAACGGCAGCGCCACGTGCGACCAATGCCCCACGACGCGGAACTTGTCATCGGGTTGATGGCCGCGCTTGACCAGCTCGCGCATCTGGTCGAGATATGCTTGCTGCTTGCTCTGGTAGTCGCCGCGGTGTTCGCGACGGTAGAAGTCGACGTAGCCGCCGATTGGGCAAGGTCCATCGGCAGTCGGCACATACCACAGGCTTGCTTGCGCCGGTCCGAAAACGCCGTAGTTTGAAATTCCGAACACAGCCCAAATCGCGATGAAGGCCACGATGGCCGCCTGGAACGACCGCCGCACATGTTGCAACAGCACAGCCGTCGGCAGGCCGTAGAAGATTAACATCCAAATGATGTACTTCGGCGTCGACAAGTGACGGAAGTAGTATGCGGCGGGAATGAGCAGCAACAAGTGAACGAGTGCGTAGGGCCGGCGGAGCTTCCAGAGGAATAGCCAACCGATGCCGCCGACGAGAACAATCGACGGGTTGAATGGATAGGTGAAGTACGCAACCGCCAACAGCGGATTGAAATTGAAGCCGAAGGTCGCCGAAGCGTCGTCAACCGGCGGGCGCCGCACCAGCAGCATCCACACGACAGCAAACACCACCAGAAAGCCAATCGTGGGAGCAATCAACCGCCGCCACCACGCCTGCGGCGTTTCGCCCTGCCCGAATAGCAGCGTCCACCCGAGCCAGAATGGCGCTAGCAACACCACGTCGAGCCGGCACATCACCGCCGCCGCCACCGCCGCGCCAGCCGCCGTTTGAGACGCCACGCCAGGACGCGCCGCCAGCGCCAGTGAGCAGCAGAACAATCCCAGCGCCCAAGAGATTTCGTTACCGTACGAAAACGTAATGACGAACAGCGGCATCGCCAGCAGCACGAACGTCGTCCACAGCGGATGAACGCCGAACGTGCGGCGGAGCGCCGCAGCCAGGGCGACGCCGGCGATCGCTCCCCACACGGCGCTCGTGTAGTTCATTAGGCTGAAGATCTCCGCCCCCGTGGCGTATTCCATCAGCCCGGAGACGGAGTAGTAGAGCGGGAAGAGCCGCAGCCGGTAGTAGTCGGGTAGGTCGTCGCTCAGGAGGAAATCACGCCGATTGGCGATTTCCATGATCTGCGCGGCCTTCGTCGCGTGATCCGACTCCCAAGGCATTGAGGGGTTGGCCGCCAAGCTCAGCAATGCGAGCAGCGCGATGCCGCTCACTGCCAACCAGCGCCAGTCGAGCGATTGCTCGCTAGCCAGCGCTCCGGCCTGAGGAGACGAGTCCGACGCAACGACGCTTTTGCTCATCGTATTCCCTGCGTAAATCGGATTAGCGAACGTGACCGACGGCCGCCGCTACGCGCGCGATGCGGCGACGCCGCTGCCCTGCTTCAGCTTCGCGGCGACTTCCCGGCCGATGCGGCGACCGTTGCGAACGGCATAGTTCGTACCGCGATCTTCCGGGTAAACCTGGGCCATCGTCTCGATGTAGAGACCGTCCACCGACGTCTCGCTCGCCGGAATCGCTTCGGAATATCGGAGCGTCACGATCGGCTGCGAGTAACGGGCTTTCCAAACGTTGTGCGCCACAATCCAGTCGCGCGAGAACTCCGGGAACATCCGCTGCAAGTGCGGAATGCTAAAGTCGAGCGCCTCGTCGTCGGTCATCCGGAACAGTTCCGACGACTCCGGCAGATACTTCGACAAATAAACGATGTGCTGGCCGTTGTAAGCTTCGACTGGTTCAAAGTTAGTGTGCTCGATGACGCCGACGTAGGGAAACTCGGGATCGGCGACGTTCAGCCAATAGGTGCCGGAGAGGCTGCGGTTCAACCGCAGCACTAAGCAGACGTTCGCCAGATACTCGATCGAGCGAATCTTCTTCTGTTCGGCCTCCGTCAGCTCGGAGCCAACCAACCGATCGATCAGCGGCAGCGCCGGCGTTGCGATGACGGCGTCGGCCTCCACTACGCCATCGGCGGTACGAACGCCGACGACGCGCTTGTCGCGCACGACGATTTCCTGGACCGGCGTCGAGGTGTGAACTTCGCCGCCAAGTTCCACCACGCGCTCTGCCAATTTTTGCGAGAGCGCCGCAAAACCGCCGCGGTAGTAGGCCAGGTTCTCGGCTCCCCCCTTGCCACGGCTGCCGCCGCGCAGCTTGAACTTGTTCCACATCCACACGGCGGAGATCTTGTCGGCGAACGGGCCAAACTTGCCGGCCAGCATCGGGCCCCACACTGCGTCGTAGACGCGATTGCCGCAAACCTTGCGTAGCCACGCCTCCGCGGTGATGTCTTCCAGCGGCTTCCAGTCTTTGATCCGCCGCGCGACGAGCGCTACTTTGCCCATGCGAATGCGATCGAAGAAACTCAGCGGCGAGAACTTCAGCAAATCGAGCGGCGTGCTCAAGCGGAACACGCGGTTCGCGAAATACATTCCCGTGTTGGTCGGCCGGTAGACGATGCGATCGGTCTCGCCGAGGTCGGCCACCAGGTCGCTGATGTGCGTGTCGCTGGTGAACCAGTGGTGGTAGAACTTCTCGAGTTCCACGCCCCCAACGTCGAAGCTACCGGCGAGGCCGCCGAGCTGCGAGTCTGCCTCAAAGACAATCGGCTTGATGCCGGCGCGAACGAGCTCAAACGCCGCCGAGAGGCCGGTGTACCCGCCGCCAATGATGATGCAAGTCTTATCCATTAACCGTGATCGAACGTTGAGTGGTGGTATCGCCTATAGGTTCGTCCGCCGGCGAATCGCCGCCAGCGGAAAGTTCGCTCGCTTTGCGAAGCCGTGACGACCCGCCCGCGGCGATGAGCAGTCCGCCCCCCCACAGGGTGATCATCAAATACAAAATCGCGTGCGACACGACCGCGAACGCGGCCGCGTGATGGTCGGCCACGCCGAACGTCGAGATGCCGAGAATCGCAAAGTAGTGGTAGGGCCCCACGTAGCCGGGGCTGCTCGGAATCAGCGTCGACAACGACGCGAGCGTCATCGCAATCCAAGCCGCGACAGGCGGCGCCGTGATGCCGAGCGACCAAGCCACGAAGAAAAAGATCCCCCCTTCGAACAGCCAGACGGCAGCGGAGAGGAATAAGAGCGCCACCAGCGATCGCGGGCCGACGACGTCTTGCATCGAGGCGAAGACGCCGTCGATGTAATGGAGCGTCTTCCCAGCGAATGGCCGCCGCTCCACGATGCCGAGCGTGGCAATCCAGCCCAACAGTTTCCGCAACGGGCGAAGCGCGAAAAGCGCTAGCAAGCCGCATGTGATCGTCGCCGCTGCCAACACGACCAAAGCCGTTTGGCCGGCCGGCGGCAAAATGCTCCGGCTGAGGTACGGCAAGAACGAGGCGAATAACGCCAGCAGGCAGAACGCATCGAGCACGCGCTCCACGGCCAACGTCGCCAGCAGCGTGCTCGAGGTGACTCCCAACCGTTCGCGAAACGCCACCACTCGCACCACGTCGCCAGCGCGAAATGGCAGCAAGTTGTTCAGCGCCAAGCAGCCCATGAACGGCGTGAAGCAATTTCGCCAAGCAACGGCAGGTTGCGTTTGCCGCAACATCCACCACCAACGGGTGACGCGAACGACCAAGCCAGCGCCGCACGACGCACATGCCGCGGCGACTAGCACGGGGCTCGCCTGCAGCACAGCGCTCCAGAATTCACGTGGATCGACGCGGCGGAAGGCCAGATAGAGGAAAGCTATCGTGATGCCAATCGCGATCGTCAGCTGCAGCGCCCGGGCCGGCGTCCAATGCTTCATCAATCAACCTGCGTCGCCAGGGTGCGGTTCCGAAATCCCAGCCGCTCGTCGATGATGTAGAGCGGGCGACGTTTCAATTCTCGGTAAATGCGACCGACGTACTCCCCGACGATCCCCAAGCTCATCAGCGTGGCGGCGCCAAGGAAGAAGATGCTGATAAACAGCAGCGTGAAGCCAGGCGCCCAGTTGCCGGTAAACAACCGCAAGAACAATGCGTAGAGAATGCCGAGTACCGCCATCGCCGCTGCGAGGAAACCGCATGCCGTCGCGATCCGCAGCGGCACGAGCGAAAACGAAATGACGCCGTCGAGCGCGAACAACAGCATCTTCCGCAACGGGTACTTGCTCTCGCCGGCGGCGCGCTCCGCGCGAGCGTACGGCAATGCGAATTGCTTGAAGCCGACCCAGCTCACCATCCCGCGCACAAAGCGATCACGCTCCGGCATGTTCTGCAACACAGCGACCACGCGGCGGTCCATCAGCCGGAAGTCCCCCGTATCGAGCGGAATCGCCACGTCGGAGATGACGTTGATCATCCGGTAGAAGGCTTTGGCGGTCAGCAGTTTGAAGGCCGACTCGCCCGCGCGTTGCGCTCGTACGCCGTACACGACGTGGTAGCCTTCGCGCCACTTGGCGACCATCTCGGGAATCAGCTCTGGCGGATCTTGCAGGTCGGAGTCGATCAACACCACCGCGTCGCCGGCCGCGGCGTCGATGCCGGCGCTCACGGCAAGCTGGTGGCCGAAGTTCCGCGAGAACGACAGCACCCGCACGCGATCATCCGACTGCTGGAGGCGCTTCAGAATCTCCAACGTGCGGTCGCGACTGCCGTCGTTGATGTAAATAACCTCGCAATCGAGATCGAGCGTCGCGAACAGTTCCATCAACCGCGCGTGCGTCGTCTCAATAACTTCCTGCTCGTTGTAACACGGCACGATGACCGAAAGCAGATTTCGCGTGGGAGCTTGATCGAAGGAGTCTTGCATAGCAATGGCGACGAGAACTCGTAAGTTGCTGGAGCGAGAAAAGGGCGAGCGGAAACCTACTGAACCAGGCGAACACGGGGCGCCGCGGGGGCGAAACGGACAGTCCGTCGCGCGGTTTGCGCAACGTCACAATATGCCAGTATGGTAAGCTCGGCTAAAGTTTATGTCACGGCGCCGGGCCGGGCGGAACCAGCCGTTTTACCAAGATCCACGACGAGAATGGTGAATGTTCCGAATGCGACGGTCGTAACCGCATCAGCCGCAACGAACGCCCAAAATGGGCGATAATCGGCCTCCCGTGCGATCGCCACTATCTCCGCCAGTCGGGCGAGGGATTATATTGGAAGCTTGGAATTGGTCAATTTGACGCTGCTTGCAAGCCGCCTCCGCAGTTTCTTCATCGCCTCTTAGCAACTCACCGCCGCTGGAAGCCCGAACATGCCGATGCTTTCCGATTACGCCCGCCGCAAGAAGATCGAGTATTTCTTCGGCGACATTCCTAAGGACGCTTCGATTCTCGAAGTCGGCGCCGGCGACGGTTGGGTTGGCCGTTACCTCAAAGAGCAAGGTTGGACGAACTACGTCAGCGTCGACATCGTCCCGCCGGCCGACATCGTGGGCGACCTGCGCGATTGGCGCAATCTGGGACTTAAGGAAAGTTCGTTCGACGTGATCATCGCGTTCGAGGTGATCGAACACGTCGACCTCTATCAAGAGATGTTTGACTTGCTAAAGCCGGGCGGCCGCCTGCTCGTGACGACGCCAGTTCCGCACATGGACTGGGCCTGCAAGACGCTGGAGCGCATCGGCCTTAACCAGAAGCGGACCAGTCCGCACAGCCACCTTATTTACTTCAAGGACATCCCGCTGTTCACGCCAGTCGACACGCGCGTCGTGAAGTTGATTGGGCAGTGGGGGAAATTCACGAAAGTCGCGAAGTAGTAATCTACCGCCGGCGGTTTAGGGCGACCGCCGCGGAACGATCCAACACGAATCGTGGCGATCCATTCCGATGTGAGGGTAGTAGTCGCGGGCCTTGGGCGCGGCGAGCAGGATGAGCGCCGTTTCGAGCCCGGCCGCCTCGTGAGTGCGACGGATGAGTTCGCGGCCGATTCCTTGCCGCTGGTAGGCTTCGTCGACGGCGAGATCGGAGAGGTAAGTCGCGTAGCTGTAGTCGGTCAGCGCGCGAGACACGCCCACCAATTTGCCGGCAGCATTGCGCGCCGTGACGATTAAGTCGGCATGCTCTAGCATCCGCGCGATCAGTTCGGGATGCTCCACAGGCCGACGCTCGGCTAGCGTCGAACGCCGCAGCACATCAACGAACTCCTCAGCGGCGAGTTGCGGCTCGAGTTGGTACGCGATTTCGTCCATGGCGATGCGTCTCTCGCGGGAGGGTAGCGGCGGTGATTCCGAGCTAGCTCAGAGAGCCAGCTGCTTTACGCCAGGTTCGCGCGACGGCTCGTGTTCCGGCGGGTCCAAGTCGGCCGGTAGCGAGTGGTCGAGCCCCGTCACAGTCTGCTTAATCCGCGATTGTAACGGCGTCCGCGCGACGATCGGCATCACATAGCGGCGGGCAAAGCGGAACGGCAATGCGTCCGAAGCGACCAGCTTCGAGAAGAACTCGACTTCCTTCACCACCTTCACGTCGACCGGGTGGCGCAGGTCATGGTAACGGCCCAGTTGGCCGATGCGGAGCAAGTTCGCGAAAACCCACGCGTCTTCGACGCCCAGATTCATTCCGCGGGCGCCCATCGGCGAGTGAATGTGAGCGGCGTCGCCGGCGAAGTAGACGTTGCCGACCGACAGCTTCGCGTTGACGCGATGCGAAACACGGAAGCTCGACTCCCACACCGGCGCCGCGGTTGGCTCGGCCTCTTCGAGCATCGCAAGCGGGTTCGGACGATTGCCGAGCACCCGCCACAGCAGTTGGCCGTTCGTGTGGGCTTGCTCGTCGCCGTAAACCGGCATGACGAATAAAAACCCGCCGTTGCGGCAGTAGATAATGTGAGCGAACTCCGGTGCGAGCGACGTCTTGAGCGTGACGTCGGCGAGGTACCACTCGCCGGGAAATGTCGAGCCGACGAAGTCGACGTTTAATTGGTGACGCGCCAAGCTGCGAGCGCCGTCGGCGGCAAGCAACTGCGGCGTGGCGACGGTTTCGGCCGCATTGTCGGCAATGTGGCGCAGTTCGACGTTCGCGCCGCCGTCGACGTTGCTGCACGAGGTCATCTCGATGCCGCGTTCGATCTCGCCGCCCGCCGCGAGGAACGCTTGGGCGAGGAGCCGCTCAGTCGTCGCTTGAGACAAGCCGAGCATGAACGGATACTTCGGATGGATGCCGTCGAGCTTCAGCCCAATAACAACCTTGCCGTTGCGGTGGAACTGCATCCCCCGCACGGGGCTGCCGAGTTCCAGCATCCGCGCCGTGACGCCGGTGGATTCGAGCAAGTCGAGCGTCCGCGGATTGACGGCGAGCGCCTTCGACTGCGACGCCGCTTCTGTTTTCGTCTCGACGATGCGCGGCTTAAATCCTTCGCGCTGCAAAAACAACGCGGCGGCAAGCCCGACGGGACCAGCTCCAACAATTAGCGGACGTTCGGCGGACGACATGGCAAACAATCCCAACGACCCAGCGGATGGAAATCCAGCGACGACAATTGTAGGCCAAAAAGCCGCGACCGGCGGTCGCGGGCATTTTCCGCGGGGTTTTGTGCGTCGCCATTCGATGGAATGCGGGGAAATGCGGGGACCGCGACCACCGGTCGCGGCTTTTTGCATAAAACGGCAATAAATTAAGTGGCATTTACTGTACGCCGAAAATACCATCGCCGGCATGGCACAAACCATCGGCTACCACATCGTGATCTCGGGTTACGGCCTGTGGCTCCCTGGCGATGAGCGCGGCCACTGGTCGGAGGCGTGGGATGTGGAGCTTGGGTTCGTCGAGCCGCATAAGCTAAACGCCGGCGATGCCGTGCGACGAAGAATGGCCCAGGAGCGACAAAAGCATCCGCCGACGAAGTTCACACCACCCATGCAAGCTGTGATCGCCGCAACGCTGGAGCGTTGCGAGGGCGAGTCAGACTGGTCGTTCGCTGCGATTACGATCGAGGTAACGCACGCCCATCTGCTGATGACGCGCACGAATCGCGACATCGATAACGTCGTAAAGTGGCTGAAGGATCAAACCACGAAGGCGATTCATCGCCACACGTCACACGAACGCCCAGTCTGGTGCAAGGGCCGCTGGCGCTCGTTCATTTTCGACGAGCACATTTGGTGGAACACCAAACGGTACATCGACCGCCACAACGAACGCCGGATAGCATAAAGCCGCGACCGGTGGTCGCGGTCCCATTGCGGCATGACGACAACCGCGAAATGCAAGAAATGCGAAATGCCCACGACCGCCGGTCGCGGCTTTTTATCGAGCGATTTGTTGAACGGATCAGTCGAGTTCTTCGAGCCAGACCCGCAGTTCGTTGTCATATTCGCTCGCCAGGTCGCCGATGACCAGGGTCCGTTGGAACTCGGCCAATCCGTCGGGGCCGGTGTTCGCATCCTCCGCCGAAGCGAATCGCAGCAGCGGATCGGGGGCGGTCAACCGGCGGCAAACCGACATCAGCAGTTCGCTGTCGGCGACTTCGTCCGGCAGGATTCGCTCCAGCCGCTGCGGCAGCGTCCACTTCGCTTCGAGCAATTCGCCCAAGCTGTTCAGCCCAGCGAACAGCGGTCGCCCGGCGAGAATTTCGATCAGCACGTAACCGAGGCTTGCCAAGTCGCTCCGCGGCGTGAACTCGTTCCGCTCCAACATCTCCGGCGCGGCGTACTGCGGCGTGCAAGTCCGCTGGTCGGGCATGTTGTTCAGGTGGAGCGCCGAACCGATGTCGACGATCTTAGCGTTACCGGTCCGCTTCACCATGATGTTCGCCGGCTTGAGGTCGCCGTGAACGATGTCTTCGCGGTGGAGCGCCGCCAAGGCCGACAAACATTGCCGAATGATCGACGCAGCAATGCCCGGCTTGAGCCGCGGCCGCACGGGGCCCGCGGTGACGATGACGTTGTTGATGTATTCCCAACGGCGATGGCTCACGCGTTGTTGAACGCGGGCGAGCATCGCGGGAGTCAGAAGCCGATCGAGGTCATAGCCGTCGACCCACTCCATCTCCATGATGCGGATGCGATTGCGCTCGATGAAGTTCTGCACGTCGAGCAGCGAGTCGTGCTGAATCTTCGCGACGCTGCAAGACACTTGGGCGATGCGGGCCATCGCCATGTCGTAGCTTTGTTGGCTGGAAAACCGCTCTGGCGAGAAAACCTTTACGGCGACCGGCAGCGTGAAGCCGTCGCAGCCGCGACGGTCGCTGAGGTAGACGACCCCCTGCCCGCCCGTCCCCAACAGGCGACGGAAGCGGAGGTGTTCGGTCCAACCAAGATGTTGACCTTCCAGCAGTTGCTCGTACCGATCGTAAAGATCGGTCGGGCAGCGGTTGGCCTCCTGCCCATCGAACGTAATCGTCCGAGTGCCTTGAAGAATGGTCGTCGAGGGGTTCATAGTTGTCCTTCGAAAGATAAGTCGCGGCGGACGAGCTCGAGGTTCGCACCTTGGCGCCAGAATCCCTCCTGGTCGAATTTGGTGCGGCTCATCACGCGGCGCTTGGCGATCCGACTGCGCGGGCCGCCTGCTAACACCTCTATATTACGCAGCGGGTGATGCCGCGGTCCAGATCGGAAGTCTACGCAAACTGCCTATTCTGTAGACACTTTCGCAACAAAACACGCAATCTTGGTGCGGGAATTCGCAATTGACTTCGTGGCGCTGAGAGGCTTCGACGCGGGGGGCGATGCGCGCTGCCACGGATGTGGGATGGTAATGGTGAAGTTACCGGACCGCGACCACCGGTCGCGGCTTTGTGGGGGCACTCACACCGCGCCGTAGATTTGGCTCGGCTCGGGGAATCCCAACCGCTTGTCGACGAGGTTCGCCAAGGGTTTGCCGGCGCGGTAGCGCCGCAGGTTTTCGCAGAACAGATCCGTCATGTCGTCGATGCGGCTCGCTCGCTGCCCGCCGACGTGAGGCGTGATGATCACATTTGGAACCGCCCACAACTGACTGTCGTTCGGCAACGGCTCCACCTGGGTAACGTCGACGCCCGCGCCCCACAGGTGGCCCGAGTTCAATACCTCCACCAAATCGCTTTCGACGATGATCGGCCCGCGGGCGACGTTGATCACTACGGCCCCGGCCGGCAACATCCGCAACCGACGGGCGTCGATCAGCCCGCGGGTGTGGTCGGTCAGCGGCGCCGCCAGGATCAACACATCAACGCGTGGCAACAAATCGTCCACGCGGTCGGCCGGCAAAATCTCGTCAACGAACGGCGACTTTTGCTCCGGAAACCAATCGGTGGCGATCACTGAGCAATCGAACGCCTTGAGCAATCTCGCCAACAGCCGGCCGTTCCCCCCCAAGCCGACGATGCCGACGCGGGCCCCGTACAAGTCGCGGGTCGGGCGGCGGATGAACTCCCGCGCCTCTTTGGCCCGGAAATACGTCGGCAAATTCCGCAAAACCCCGAGCAACAACGCAAAAGTTTGGTCCGCGACCTGTTTCGCCAGAACCCCCGAGGCACTTGTGACCGTAATGGTGCTATCGACCACGCTCGGTACGAGGCAGTGGTCGAGGCCCGCGGCCGACGATTGGATCCACTGCAATCGGCCGCCGGCCACCACCTCGTCCCATGGCACCGGCACCTTCGCGTGCCCACAGTAGATGTCGGCGGTCGGCAGTTGTGCGGCGATCCGCTCCTGCCCGGCGTCGACCAGTTCGGCCTCCGGCCAAACGCTCTGGATGCGGGCGATGTGTTGCGATTCAACCGGGTAGCAGAGAACAATTCGCATGAGAAACACTTTCACGGCGTTCGGAGAAACGACCGCTATAGGTTCGTGAGTGACTGATTTTGCTGGATCGGGCTGGCGGGGCGCCATACCCTAGAGCGTAGGCAACCTGTTTCGTAGAATATCGTTACCGGGGCGGCGTGGGCAGGTGGGTGAAGGCGACTTCCCCTGCAGGGCTAAGCGTCCAGCCAACGTGCCCTTTTACTGCATCTCCCTCGCGTCTGTGCGACAACCGACTGCGACGTTCGTCGCCTAATCCAGACGCGGCTCCGCTCAACCCACAAGCGCCATGGCCCATCCCCATCATGATGAACCGAAGCCGGCCCCAGTACGCCCCGCGGTGTACTTGCCAACCGGCCTCGTCATCGCCCTGATCGTCCTTCGCTTGGCCACCGGCTGGCACTTCTACCGCGAAGGGACGAAGAAACTCGCCTACAACCCGGAAACCGGGCAGACGACGCTCGTCTTCTCATCCGAGCCAATGTTGCGGATGGCCGTCGGCCCCGCGGCGAAGATGATCAAGGAAACGCTCCCCAACGTCTACGACTGGGAAAAGCACCTCGCTGTTCCGCGGCAGGCCCGTCCCTCGACCGAGGACGAACTGACCGCCCGCGCGAAATGGGAGGCTGACTATGCCTCTCGCCGCAAAGCCGCCCTCGCCAAGAAGCAACCGGCGCCGATCGAGTTTCCCCCCCACTCGCCCTACTATGACTGGGCCGATCGGATTGAGGATGGTTGGCGCAGCGCGCACGACCAGTTCGTAATCATCCCCGGCCTCTCAGACGATCAGCGGGCCGCCGCGGCCGCTGCCCTCGACTACCGTCATCAGCAGTTGGCTGATTACCTTGAATCGCAAACCGACGCGATCGCGGAGTGGGAGCACGAGCTCTACCGGCTCGAGCAAATGAAAAACGAAGCCGGCTCGGTGAGCCTGCCGTTCCTGGGAACTCGCATCAGCGAGAAATCGGCCGAGACGAAAGCCGCCAGCGGCGCTTGGATTGCCGAGGTTCGTTCGATCGAAGACGGCTACAAGGGCGACCTTCGCCAAATCATCACCGTCGAACAAGCGGAAGATCCCGCCACTTCGAAACTTGTCGACGAAGCCCTCGTCGACGAGGACGCGCGTAAACTTCACCAGCTCAATGTCGCGGTCACCGCACTGATCATCGGCACGGGCGTCTGCCTCCTTCTGGGACTCTTCACGCGAGTCGCAGCGGTGGCGGGCATCGCCTTCTTGCTTTCGGTTATCGCCACGCAACCGCCGTGGGTCGCCGGAAGTAACAACCCCGTGTTTTATTTCCAGCTCGTCGAGATCGCCGCGTTCGCCGTCATCTTCGCCTCCTCGGCAGGACGCTACGCGGGTCTCGATTATTTCATCAGCCGCATCACCGGTAAGTGCTGCAGCCGCAAGGAGTCTGTTTAGTCATGAATCTTACGCCTGAACAACGCGACATCGGCAAGCAGAACTTCAACGAGGCCGTCGGCTCCGACCTCAATCGTCGCGAGATGATGATGGGCCTCGCCGCCGGCACGATTGCCGCAGGCAGCCTCGGCGCCATGTACTTCGGCTACGGCGCCAAGGTCGAAGAGCCGCTCCGCATCGGCATCATCGGCACCGGCGACGAGGGCAGCGTCCTGATCGGCGCGCTCAATCCTGAGTACCTCGACGTCGTCGCCATCGCCGACATTCGTCCCTACAACCAACATCGCGCCTTCCATGGCGACCAGGACAACATCGGCGCTCGGCCAGGCCTCATCAAGCAATACGGCTACGCCGACGAAGCTGATGCGAAGAAGCACATTACGGTCTACGCGGGCGACTACCAAGAGCTGATCGACGATCCAAACGTCGAAGCAGTGATCATCGCTCTCCCCTTGTGGCTTCACGACGTCGCCGCGTTTAAGGCGATGCGGGCCGGCAAGCACGTCCTCACCGAAAAGCTGATGGGGCAAACCGTCTCCCGATGTAAGGAGATGGGCCGCCTCGCCGAACAGTCGAAGGCCGCGAACGGCGACCCGATCGTCTTCGCTGTCGGTCATCAACGCCACTACAGCGTCCTCTATGCGAACGCGGTCGATCAAATCCGCCGCGGCCTGCTCGGCGAGCTCCACCACATTCGCGCCCAGTGGCACCGAGGCAACTTGCCCGGCAACGATAGCTGGTGCCCGCCACTTCCCGAAGCGGCCGACTACAAATACGACGTCTTCGACGCTGCGATCGTCGATGCAGAGAGAGCAGGCGACAATAAGGCGAAGGCGGCCCTCGTCGCGGCTCACCCGCTTTACACGAAGCTCCGCGCCGCCAAGGGCGCCCTGAAAAACGCCAAGGGCAGCGACATCGACCTGCAGAAGGCGAAGCTCGCGCAAATCGAGAAGCAACTCGCCGACATTTCGATCGAGCTCGACGCCGGCAAAACCTACGGCTACGAGTCGAAAACGCTCGCCAACGGCAACAAGCGCTCGGCCCTCGAAGAGCTGATTCGTTGGCGGTTGTGGGACCGCACCGGCGCCGGCCTAATGGCTGAGCTCGGCAGCCACCAACTCGACGCCTCAAGCATCTTCGTCAGCTCGCAGGCGAATGACGGCGTGAAGGTCTACCCGATCGCCGTCCAAGGCATCGGCTTCCGTTCGTTGTTCCCCGCTGACCGCGACGTCGACGATCACGTCCACTGCAACTTCGAATTCCCCGGTAAGAACTACTACGAGGACATTCAAAAGCAGAAAGACGTCAAGGATCCGAACAGTAAGATCGTCGTCACTTACTCGTCGATCAACGGCAACGGTTTCGGCGGCTACGGCGAAGTCGTCCTCGGCACCGGCGGCACGCTGGTCCTCGATCGCGAATCCGAAGTAATGCTCTACAAGAGCGGCGACGCGAACACCAAGATCCAGGTGAATGAAGGCGGCAAGAAAGCGGCCATGAGCACCTACGAAACCGGCGGCGGTCCGCCGGTCGCGGCGGCTGCAGCGGCGACGAAGAACGTCAGCCGCGGTTACAAGGAAGAAATGGAGCACTGGGCCTGGTGCATCCGCAATCCTTCGCCGCAGAACCAACCAAAGTGCGGCGCCAAGGTCGCCATGGCCGACGCGATCATCGCCCTCACGTCGAACATCGCGATGAAGCAAGGGAAGCGGATCGAGTTCAAGAAGGAATGGTTCGACATCCACAACGATGCGTCGCCGGAAGTCGATCTCGGCGTCGACGGCGCGGCTGACCCGCGAAAGACTGAGACGTTAGTGTAGCCGCATGTTGCGAGTCGGCTCGCGGCGATTAGGCAGTTAGACGGATTGAGGCGTAAGCACCAAGGATCGGGGCCGAAACGCCTCGTTGGAATCATGTTCTCCGAACGATTCGGACTCGTCGCGTCTGGTCTGGGCCTTGCGCTGTTACTGGAATGCGCTGGCTGCGGTCGGGCTGCTCCAAACGGCGACGCACAGGCTTCCCAAACGGCCTCGGCGAGCACGCCGAACGCTACGCCGCCCACCGTCGCCGAAGCCGTGAAGGTGATCGACCTGCGGACGTTGCCGCTTGTCGCCGGCAGCGAGAATCCGGGCGGCCGCTCGGTCGCGCGACTCGCCTACCAAGCGCCTTGTTCACCGAAGGCGGCTTACGAGTTCCACCAGAAGCAACTCGTCGACGCCGGTTGGGAGATCTCGCCTCACGAGTCGATCACCGAAGAATCGGGCAGCGGCTCGTTCACGCGCGACGGCTTTACCGTCACGCTGCAGGCGTCGCAAGTTGCCGGCGGCGACAAGCCCGCGACGATGGTCTTCGCGTCGAACCTCGGCAACCTCACGCTCAGCACGCTGCCGAAGCCCCCGAATGCGGAGGTTCTCTACGACATGCCGGCGAGCCTCGCGTACGTCACGCCCGACGGCGTCGCAGCGGTCTCGATGGCGATCGACAAAGACCTGCAAGCCGCCGGCTGGGAAACGTACGGCACGGCCGGCGACACGCGGTTCTACCGCAAGAACGCCGTCCGCCTGCTCGCCACCACCGCCACGGCGCCTGCACAAGAGGGGAAGACGGTCGTCACCTACTTCACGGAGCTTCTCTCCGCCGAACTCCCCGCTCCCGCCGATGCGAAGGCCGTGCAATACTCCGAGCCGCCGGTGCAGTTGTACGTCGAATACCCCGGCGACCTCGCCGCGGCCGACAAGTGGTACCGCGAAAGCCTCGGCAAACTCGGCTGGGAGCCGACGCTCGACCACCCCACGGAGCAAGACTTCGAGTCGTTCGTTATCTACCGCAACAAAGCGGGCGAAATGCTCGAGATCAACTTCCGCCCCGTCGACGACTTCACGCGACTGACGCTGAAGTTCACCACCGCCGAGGAATTCGCGGAGATGGAGAAGCGATGGGCGGAGCAAAAGAAAAAGCTGGAGGCAGAGCGAGCGGCTGAGACTGACAAGTAAGCGGCGCCGCCCGCCGGAATTCATTGAGTCTGTACATCGTGCGGGAGTTAGCGATGCGGAATCAATTCGGCGTTTTGTTTATCTCGGCATCGTTCCTCGTAATCGCCGCAAACGCCTCAGCGGAAGAGGCCAAGCCCGGCGCGATTCGCGGAATGCTGCTCACCGCGGACCACCAGCAGCGGCAGGTTGGATCCGCAGTCGTGATTGTTTGCGATCCGAAGTCGGGGCTGCCGTTGGCGGCTGAGACTCGTCAACCTCTGCGTGCCGGCGACTTCCAAGGCCCTGAAAGCCTCTGGCACTGCGTCACGAGCGAGGGCTCCACTTTCGAGATCCCTGACATGCCGGCCGGCGAGTATCGACTGCTTGTGCAGTCATGGGCGGGCGTGAACGGCATGCAGAGCATGAAGCAGTGCGCCAAGTTCCCCAGCGCCGTGACCCTGGCTCACGGGACGGCGGAAAACGTTGTCGTGCGTCCCGGAGAAACGACCGATGCCCTCATCAAAGAGCTGGGCACGCGGCAACTCACCGTGAGTCTCGATCCCAACGACGAACCAATGTTCATCTTCGTGAGCACGGCGCCGATGCGGCTCGATCCGGTCCTTGGCTACTACGGCTGGGGCGATGAATTCAATCGCCATATCATTGCGGCGACTCACTACTCCCAGCCGCGGTCGACCTTCGTCGGTCTACCAAACGATCGCGAGCTGTACATCGGCGTCTTTTGCTATGACAACTTGATGGGCTTCGGCGGCGCCGTGGTTCGACCGCGCGAGACGGAAATCACGGTCCCGGTCCATGGTTCTTGGAGCAATGGCAACATCGACCCACCTGCTCGTCTGCTGTCCCTCACTGAATTCTTAGAGAGTTCAGGCCAATCTTGGGAAGAGATCACTCAACTCAGCAGTCTTAAGGAACTACGCGATGCAAAGGGGCATGTCGATCAGACGCGCGCTTGGCAGATGCTGTTGCTCACGCCCGAACGGCGAGTGCCTGTCGGCGACCTCGGCGAGTTTCCGGTTAAAGACGTAATGGCCGCGGAAGCTTACCGCGGCCTGCGCGAACATCGACGAAAGGATAAGGCGCGCCAAGCCGAACGCAGGAAGGCGAGAGCCGCTCAGCCCGCAACAGGCGCTGCCCAAGCGGCGCCGGCCGAAACGCCGTAAGCGCGCTGTCTTACAACCTATCGAGCCCGTCGATCCAACGCCCAATCTTAGCCCGCGTCGCCGCGTCGAGCGTCGTCGAGCGGCTCTCTTCGCCGCGACGCACAAGTTGCGTCACCGGATAGCCGACGTCTTCGAGCTTCTTGAGATCCTGCCGAATGAGCAGCGACAGCGGCGTGTTTTGCGTTTCGACGGAAAGAATCGCCAGCCGTTCGTTCGGATTGTTCTCAGGAACTTCGAGCGTTCGCGGCAACGGGCTATCGACGACCGCCACCCCGCGGATCATCTTGCGGCCCCGCAGGCCAAGGGCGTAGGCCAGCTGGCCCCCCTTCCCTTCGCCGGCGATCACGACGCGACTTGGGTCGATCCGCCAGCGGCTGCCCGCCGTTTGCAGCAGCCGGGCCAGGTATTCCAGATCGTCGTTCGTCCAACCGCCGGCGTCGGCCGGTTCGGGCATCAGCAGCGTGAGTCGGTCGCGGACGCAGGTGCGCTGCCAGTCGGCGGCCATCGCTTCGGCGGTCTCGCGTTTGCCGTCGCCGAGCCAAATCAACAGCCCAGGAGTCGCGCCGCCGCTCGGCGGTTGGAAGTAACGGGCCGTTTGCGACATCTCGGGGAGCTTGAGCGTCTGCAGCTTCGGATCGCCGAGGCTGCTCGACTCCTCAGACGCCGCGCCAGTCGCCCGCAGGTCTGAAGCTTCCAGCACGCCGGTCGGTAGTTCGCCCAGTTCCACTTCGAACTCAAGTTCCTCGTCGCCGCGTTTCGCAAGGAGTTCGACGGCGTCGCCGAGACTCTTTGCGTTCAGCTCAGCGCGAGCTTCGGCGGCGCTGGCGACCTTTTTCTCCCCAACCTTCACGATGCGATCGCCCGCACGCAGCCCCGAGTCGTCGGCAGGGCTATCAGGCCAGACGTTGCGAATCACGAAACCCGCCGCGTCCTCCTTCTTGGGTTTTGCGTCGGCCGGCTTCTTTTCGTCGGCTTCCTCTTCAGCCTTCGCTTCATCATCGCCCGTAGCGGTCGATCGCTCGGGCAGCACGCCCAGAAACGGATGCGCATACGGCGGCAGCTTCGCAGCAAGCCGAACCTTGGTTTCAATTTCCTTCGCCTTGTCGCCCGAACCGCGGCGCAACGTCACCGCCAACGTGTCGCCCGCATAACGCGGCATCGTCTGGAAGCGGAGCGCCGTCTGCGTGTCGACCTTCACGCCGTCGACCGAAACGATGCGATCGTCCGCCTTCCAACCGGCAATCGCCGTCGGCGAACGGGGCCAGACGTTGGTGACGATCGGCGCCGTCGAGTGCGGATTGCCCGCCTTGAGCCCAATCCCCAGCAGTCCGCGATGCAAATCTTTTTCCTCGATCCAGCGGTCGACGATCGCCAGCACGTCGACGAGCGGTACGGCAAACCCGATCCCCGAATCGTAAAACTCTGCCCCGGCGGTGACGTCGGCCTCGCTCGCTCCAGGCGACGGCGGCGCCATCGGCGCCAAGATGCCGAGCACGCGGCCTTCGAGATCAATCAGCGGCCCACCATAGTTCGCAGCCGAAACGTTCGCATCGGTTTGAATCGCCCGACCAAACATCCGATTGAGCGCGCTCACCACGCCGACCGAAACGCTCACATCCTCAGGATTGAACGGCCGCCCCAACGCGATCGCAGAATCGCCAGGTCGCACCTCGCCGAGCAGCGCCGGTTCGGCCGCCGTGAGCGGTTCGTCTGTAGCGACCCTGAGTAGCACGAGCATGCGATTCTCATCGCGGCCGATAATCCGCGCAGCCTTTTGTTCTCCGCTGGGGAGCCGGACGAGAATCGACGTTGGCTGTTGAGCAAAATTAAACGCGCTCGACACGATCAGCCCGTCATCGCTGATGATCACCCCGGTCGTCGGCCCTTGGGCGAGCGTTTTTCCGTCAATCTGATCGACGCCGCCGATCGTGCGAATCTGGACGACCGACTTCTCGGCCGCCTTCACCGCGGCGGAGATTGCTTGCTGTTCAAGTTGATCAAGATCGTCCGCAGCGAACCCGCGCACGGGCAGAGTTGCCGCCAAACCAAGCGCGAAGCAAATCGCCAATCGCAAGAAGAATCGCGTCACCTGCCGTGGCTCACTCAGTAGGAACATCAAGTTGGTCAGAGTCGGCATCCTCAGCGTCGCTGGCGCCGCTTTCGCTTGCATCTTCGCTTGGCGACGTATCATCATCGTCCGCGGCAGGCTTTTCACCGTCGACAGTCGCTTCAGCGTCGGTCTCACCATCACTCTCGTCAGGCGAGCCAGCGTCGGCGTCATCGGAGGCCGTTGGCTCCTCTTCCGCCATCGCCTCGTCGGAATCATCGAGCGATGCCTCGTCCGCAGGCTCTTCTACAGCTTCCTCAGCGTTTAGCGTCGCTTCGACGAGCTTGCCGTCGCGCAGCACGGAAATCCGAACATCGTCAAAACTCTCACGACGGCCAAACTGCTCGGCAACCACCGAGCACGAAGAAGTCGGCTCGCCTTCGACGAACACCAGCAAATCGTCAGGCCGCAAGCCGGCCCGCTCCGCCGCCGAACCAGCGACGACCGAATCAATATACGGCGGCGTCCGCGGCAAAATATCGGGAACCAGCACGATCCCCACCGCCGCTAGCGTCAGCGGATCGCTCGCCTTCGGCGCCGCTTCATCGTCGGCGTCGATCGTCCGCCCCGCTTCCATTGTTTCCACGGAAGCGACGAACTGATCGACCGGGATCGCATAGTGCAGCCACGCGCCAGTCGAACGACTCCGCAGCTCTTTACCGAGCAGCCCGACAAGTTGCCCCCGCCAATTCACCAGGGCGCCGCCGGCCGCGCCGGGGTTATTTGCGGCCGCATCGACGATGTAAACGTTGCCGTGGAAACTCGCCTGATGCGCGCCGCGACGGGCGTCGAGCGGCGCGATGCCGCTCACGACGCCTTGCAGCACGCTCACCGGCTCGTCGCCGCCGGCGATATTGAACAAATTGCTCGCCGCCAGCACCCGCTCGCCTACCTTCGCGAGCGGCGCCGCGTTCAAATCAAAATGCGGCAGCGCATCGGCCTCGATCGGCAGCTTCAGCACGGCCAGTTCGCGGACCGGGTCGACGCCCAAAACCTCGGCCTTGAACTTCCGGCCGTCGTCGAGCACCACCGCCAGGTCGTCGGTGTCGAGCACGTAGCTCTGCACCGTGAGGACATGCCCATCGCCGGAGATGAGGATGCCCGTTTGATAAGCCTCCAACTCCTTCATCCCGCCGGCGCCGTAGATCTTTACGACCTTCCGCTGCACATCGCGGATCGTTTCTTGAAACGAAGCGGCGTGGGCGTTCGCATGAGTAACCAACGTCGCCAGCGGCGCGCTCGTCGCGACGAGCGCAGCCAACAGCAGCCGCGAGAATTGATGGCGAACTTCCGTCACGCTAGTTGGCTCCATCCTGCGGACCGCTCGGGGCCTGGCCGACGTCCCACTGCTCAATCGCCAATTCGGCAAAGACGCCGTCGCCGTGCTGCACGAGCCAACGCGTCGGCAATCGCCGTCCTTGGATATCCTTGAAATCGCTAAAGCTCAATTCGCACGGATCGGCGTCGTCCGCCGAGAAGAGCTCGATGCCAGTTAGATCGCCCGAATCTTCTGCGAAGAAGAACCGCGTCTCCATTCCTTCGAAGTAACCGACGAGACAGTCTTCCGGCGTCCCGTCGGGCCCGTGCGGCAGTTTGCCGAGGTAGTAGATCTCGCCGAAGCGGTGCAGGCCTTTGTCAATGAACCGCTGCCAGGCGTTGATCGCTAGCAGCAAGCCGCCTGATCGCGGCGGGCTAAGTTGCGCCGCAACGTCGCCGTTGAAGATCGCGCCCGAGTGGCCTGACGGCAGCGTTAATTCCGAACGGTTCGCCGAGGTGACCAATTGGAACACGCCGCCAGTTTCAACCTTGCCGCCAACGCGCCAGTCGTAGCCAAGATCGGCAATGGCGCTCCGATCGACGTAATTCGTCCAGAGCCGCTCTTGCGCCTGCTCGTTGTACCAATAATTCGCGTACCCGCGGCGAGCTTCGTAGCGCTGCACCACCGCTGGCGGCATCTTTTTCTTCTTGAGCAACCCTTCCAGCTGCGGAATTGGCAGCTTGGGGCCTTCATCCTTCGGCTTCTCCTGCGGATCGCCCGGATGGCCGCTCGGTTGCTCTTCCTCGCTCTGCACGAGCTCGATCAGCTCCGCTTCGTCGTGCACGCCCATCAGCCGCACCTGAGTGCTGAACGCTTGACCGTTGCGGCGATACGTCAGCGGCGCCCGCCACCCGCTGGGGTAGACGCCGAGCACATTTTTAAGTGCGTTCGCCGTCGAGATCTCGCGATCGGCGAAGCGAACGATGCTGTCGCCATATTGCAAGCCGCGGCGGAAGGCGTCGCTCGTTTCCAGAATGTCGTCGACGACGACCGATCCCTTGTCAGTCGACACTGTCGCGCCGAGCGTCGCATGGTCGACGATCCGGCCGCTCTTCAGCATCGGCACGAACCGCATCACCTGATTGACTGAGATCGCGTAACCGACGCCGACGTTCACGCGGCCGCGCTTCTCGAACGAGCCGCGACCGTTGATGCCGATGAGCCGTCCCTTGGCGTCAAACAGCGGCCCGCCCGAATTTCCCGGATTGATCGCCGCGTCGGTTTGAATACAGTCGGTGTACTCGAGCAGCGTGCCGGCCGGGTACTGGTAACGGTGCGTTCCCGACACCAGCCCGTAGCTAATCGAGGGCGTAAAATCGTCCGCCAGCAAAAACGGATTGCCGGCAGCAAAGCACCAGTCGCCGACACGCACCTGATCGCTGTCGCCGATCTCGGCGACCGGGAAGTCATCGCGGCCTAAGAGCTGAATGAGGGCCACGTCGCCCACCGGATCGATGCCGACGATAACGGCGTCGTAGAGCTTACCGTCGTTGAGCCCGCACTTCATCGCGGCGCCGCAGGGAGCGGTCACGTGGAAGTTCGTCACCGCGAAGCCGTCAGGGGAAATCAACACCCCCGAACCGCCCCCGCCGCCCGAACCGTCGAACACCGCCACCGTCGCGGCCGAGGCCTTGGCGATCGCCTCCGCCCGCTCATCCTCCGCCTTAAGGACGGCCGGATCGGGCGTCACGGCGCCGCGCACCGCGGCAGCGCTGCACAACAGCGAGGCGGCGATCAAGATCGGGTGATAGCAATTCATTTGATGAAGCGAGCCTCGATCAGGTGAAGGCGATCGCCGTAATCGAGGTTATCGCCATAGTCGACGACCAACTGCAACCGGCGCGCCGCCTGCAATTCTACGTCGATCTCGACCGGAGGTCCCCCCCCGTCAATCGTCCCTTCCCATAGAATCCGGTCATCCCCGCGGATCTCAAGGGCGACGTTCCCCTGCCCCGCCGTGGCCGGGTCGATCCCCGCCGTCACGGCAAACCGCGTCATCCCCTCGGGAACGAGATACGTCTGTTCCGTCCGGCTCCGCACTGCCAGCCCGCGCGAGTAGGTCCGCACGTCGCGGCGAGCCGGCACGGGGTCGTCGTCCCACAACAGCGACAGCTGCGAACCGTCGAACGCCACGTTCTGCCGCGGCGCACCAAAACTGGCGATCAGCTTCGCGTCTGCCGGCAGCGCCACCCGCGGAGTCCAACGGCTCGTCGCCGGCTTAAGGTCGCTGAGGTAGGCGATCTTCCCGGATGAGAAATCGATGCGGGCCACTTGGTCGAACGGGAATTCAACATCGACGCCGCCGAGTGACTTCAGTTGCAGCTGCTGCTTTTCGAGTTGCGCTTGCCGCGCAACGACAACGCTGCCATTGGTGAATGACACTCGACAGAGCGCCTCGGGCAGCGCCGCTTCCTTCGCATGATAAAAGACGATGGCGGCGATCTTCGACAGCTTCACCGGCACCTTCTCGCCATCCCAGCGAAAGTCAGCCTGCTGCGCGGTGACGTCTTCAACGACGCCCGACAGGTAGTCCATCGCCTCGCCTTTGACGATCACCAGCGAGTCGCCGGCAGGTTGCTTCTGTTCGATCTCCGCGAGCATCTTCGCGAGCGGTTCGCTCGCCGCGACGAGCTCAATGCGTTTGATCCGCGCCGTGGGGACTTCCACCTTCGCTTGCTGTCCCGGCAACTGGAACGTCGCTGTCCGTTTGGCAATCGTGAACTCTTCGAACGCCAGCCGCGAGCCATCGACGAGTTCCGCCACGCGCAGCGTTGGGCCAGCGCTCGGTTCCCGCTTCCACGCGACGTCCATGATCGCATCGGTCGCTAATTTTTGGTCGCCGTCAGCAGCGTCGATCGTCAGCTCCGTCCCATCCCACGCCGAAACGACGCCGCTGATCGTCTGCCCATCGAGCGTCGTCAACGACGCCTCATCCCCCGAGACGGCGAGCAGTGCGGCGAGTAATGCGAACCAAGGCGTCATGCGGTAGTTGTTCGTCGGAGTGTCGGAACGGAAAACGCGAGTCTTCGATTATTTGTCGGCGGGCATGGCCTGCTCGTTGGCGAGCTCACGGAAATATTGCTCAACCAACTCGCGGTAGTGGGCCGGAAACTCGCGGCCAATTTGCTGCAGCGCCTGCTCGCGCTCTTTCGGCGGCAGATCGCCCCAGCCCGACTTGTCGCCGATGTCGCGGCGTTCCGCTTGCATCCCCGGCTTCGCCTCGGCGAGGCCGCTGTCTTGCATCGGCTGGGAGCCCTGTTGCGGTTGGCCGCCGCTCGACGACGAAGACGATTGCTGTTGCTGCTGTTGTTGGTCTTCGAGATCCTTGATCATCTTGTCGAGCGAATCGAGCACGCCCTGCTCGATCTTCTGCACCTGATCGCCCGCCCGGCCGTAGGCCAGTCGGCGGCGAATGTCGTGCATCCGACGCGCGATGTGGTCGAGCGATTCGTCCTCGAGCCCCGCCAAATCGCGTTCCACCAATTGCGCCACTTGCAAGAATCGCCGCGGCAGCGAATCGTCGTGCTCCATCAACTGCACCATCGCCGACCGCGCTTCGTCGGGCTGCACCAACTGGTGGTACGCGACCATTTGATAGAACAAGAGCGACGCGGGGTCGATCACTTCGTCGGGCCGCAAATCGCCGATCTGGTGGAGCACCTCGTCGTAAAGCCCGTACTGCGCGAGCCACCGCGCGTAATAAAGCCGCAAGTTGTGACGCACGAGCAGCGGCACCTCGGCGTCGGCCAGCCACTCCGGTTCGGCAACCGCCGGCCCCTTATAGGCCGCGTTGCACGTCGCGACGAGCTTCGCCGCATCTTCGGACGAAGCCGCGAACGAAGCCGCCGCCAAATCGAGCATCTGGCTGGAGTCAAGCTCTTCGGGCGGCTTCGCGGGCCACAGTTTGCGAACGCTCGCCGCCTCAACGCGGTTCAGATCGCTCTGCTCAAGCCACGCAAGCACCTCCTCGCGCACCACCGGATAAGTGGGGGCGTCCCAGCTCGCTTCAAAATCGACTTGCGCAAACGCCATCGTCGGCGCCAGCGCGGCGATCCCGCAGCAGGCGGCCAGTACGAACCGGCGAATGTCGCGCAGCGCGTCCATCAGTCTTCCTTTGTGTTCAGTTCGCGCGTGGCTTGGAAGATTTTCTGCTGCCGCACCGCCAAGCCTTCAATCGCCTCGATCAGGTCCGTATCCTCGGCCTGCTCCCCTTCGATCATCGCGCCATACTGCTGGGTCCGCTTGTTGACGCGCACCTGCAGCGAGCGAATCATCCGCAGTTCCGCCAACTGGTCGACCAGCGGCTTCTCGCCCGGCTCGCCCCCGCCTTGCTGCGGTTGGCCCTGCTGCTTCTGCTCGCGCAAATCTTTGAGGGCCTGCTGCAACGCGGCGAGCGTTTCCTCGAGCGCCGCAATGACGTCCTCTTCCAGACCTTGCGTAATGAGGTCGACGCGCGTCTCGCGCAATCGCTCGGCAATCGACTCCATATCGTCACGAGCCTGCTCGATCGCTTCGGGGAACGCCGTTGAAGTCCCATCTTCGCGCAGCAGCACGAGCGCCCGATCAGCCTCGCGGACGATCAAGGTCTCCTTACGCGCGAGCCGGCCGCTGGCGATTTCCAGCTCGTGCGAGGGCGCCTTTTGCGACGCGGCGTCGAGCTTCTTCGTCTCGTCGTAAACCTCGATCTGCTCGTCGAGCATTTTGCGGAACCGGGCTTCGAGCAGCACAAGCATCCGCTCAAGCTCTTCCTCGCGCAGCTGCCGCAGAATCCGCTCGAGCTCGGCCTTCGCTTGTTCGAGTTCCTCGACCGCCTTCGATTGCTCTTCGACGGCGCCGTCACGCTGCGATTCTTCGAGCTTTTTCTGGGCCTCAGCCATCCGCTGCTGCGCATGCCGGAGCTTTTGCGCGGCCCGCTGCATCGGGTTGTCCGGCGGCTGCTCGCCATTCTGAGGCGATTGCTCTCCCGACTGCCCCGGCTGTTGTTCCGACGGCGAACCTTGGCTCGGCTTGCTTTGACTCGGCTGTCCCTCGCTGGGCTGACTTTCGCTCGGTTGGCTCTCGCTCGATTCCGATTCACCCGACTCGCTCGGCTTCGATTCCCCGTCGCTTGGCTTGCTTTCGCTCTGCTTAGAATCGCTCGGCTTGCTCTCTTCCTTCGAATCGTCGTCGGACGGCTTGCCTTCGTTCGATTCTTCTTCGCTCGACTCCTCAGACTTCTCCGCTTCGTCCGACTTGGACGATTCCTTCCCCTCGCTCGATTTGCTCTGCTTGCCCTCTTCGCCCTTCGACTCAGACTCAGCTTGCGATTCCGATTCGCCAGATTCGCTCGGCGGCGACTCGCTGTCCTTCTCACCCGACTCTCGCGACTCGGCCGCCTTTTGAGCAGCCGTCTTCTCCGAGTCTTCAATTTCGTCGCCCAGCTTGTCGGTCTTGTCGCCGACCGCTTGCTGATCCTTCGAGAGTTCCTCGTCGTCGTCGCCGCCATCGGTGCGAGCCTTCACGCCGCGCTGCAGCCGGATGAGGCGGTTGACGTCTTGCAGGTAACGGCTCACCCGCTTCCGTTCGGAGTCGATCTGCCGGTCGCGATCTTCTTGCAGGAGCAGTTCGAGCAACTTGTTCAGTTCGGTCTCGAGCGAGGCCTGCCCGTCGATCGCCGACGAGAAGCTCTCTTGCTCGAGCGCCGCGATTACCTTGTTGAATTGCCCGTTGACGTCTCGCGAGCGGCTCTGCGTGATCAGCTGCCGCAACAGGGTCGCCCGCCGCGGCTGCGTGCCGCGCGAAAGTTCGGCCTGCCGTTCGACGAGCGTTTCCAAACGGGCGAAGCGCTCGGCCAACCGGGCCTCAATCTGCGCGAGGCTTTCGTCGCTGCCGGTCGCCGCAGCAGGATCAGTCGCGGGCGCGCCATCGACGGCCGGCGGCGCCTCTTGGGCCGCCGCGAAGCGAACTCCGCCAACACCGGCGCCGCAGATGGCAAACAACATTGCCATCGTCCACCAGCGCCAGGATTGGAGCGTCGTCCTCATCGCCTAATCTTCCAGCAGGCCCTTTAGTTTGTCGCGTTGCTCTTGCTGCGTCCGCTCTTTGAGCTGCTCTTGATCCTTCACGATGCCCCGCAGCAACTCGACCAATTCATTGTAGTCTTCCAGCTCCAGCATACGATCTAACACGGCTTTCATTGCTTCTTCGGCCGTTTGAGCCGCCGCTTTCGCCGCCGCCAGCGGCTCCGCCGCCTCGGCTGGCCCCGCTTCGTAGGCCGTTTCCAGTGTTTCGAGCTCCTTTTCAAACGCCGGCAACAACTCGCCGCTGATCTCCTTCAGCGGTTCGGAAATGCCCCCTTCGAGCCGTTCCTTCAACTCCTCCGTATCGACGCGGTTGTTGATCAACTCGGCGACGATGTCGTCGAACCCGGTCGCCACGCCGCCTGTTTCGAACGCTATCTGCGTCGAGCTCTGCCGCGCGCCGCCGATGCGCGACAAGTCGCGCTGTCGGATTCGTTCGTGTTCTGTTGCCGAGGCGTTGCTCTCATCGTTCGCCGGGGCGGCATCGGTCTCGCCCGCAGCGTTCGCAGTATCGTCCGCCTGTGGCGTCGCCGCGGCAAGATCAATGCGGTCGAGCAGCTCGCGGACGGCCACCATTTTCTCGTGGATCGCTTCGAACCGCTGCCGCAGCCCGAGCTCGCGGCGTTCCAAAATCGCCCGCAATTCCGACGGCGTGACGACGTCGAGCACAAACCGCTGGCTCCCCCCGATATGGGGTTCCGCCCCCAAGTCGTAAGCGTCGCGAACCTTCACCGCGAGCGACAGTTTTTGCCCCGGCGCCACCGCCACGAGCGGCTGCTTCGTCTGCGGATCGGCATCGGCTAAGTCGAATGATTCCGTCAGCGCGAGGTTGGTGAGGCCATCCGGTTGCGTCCGCAACGGTCGGCGACTCGCGGCGCCTTCGTTCACCATATATTCGAACCACGCCTCTTCGAGGCCGTAGTCGTCCGACACGTTCCCCGCTAGCATGATCCGCGCCTGCGGAGTGATCGCCGAACCAATCCCGCGCAACGCCACCGACGCTTCGGGCAATTGGTCGGGCAGCACCAAGACCGGCAACCGGAACGGATCGCGATTCTCGACGCCATCGGCGTCGCGTAGCGAAATGCTAAAGACCTGATCGCTCGACGCAGCGGGAATCTCGAAGCTGAACTCTTTGGCGTTCTTGTCGTCGATCGTCGTCGCCAAATTCGTTTGCGCCGTCGAGTCGCGCACCGTCGCCGCGACGAGCGGTTTGTTTGCCTGAATCCGGCAGACCGCCTTGGCGCCCTCCGGCAACTCGGCCCTGCCGCTCACCGGTACCGACCGCGGCTCGCGCTCCATATACTTCGGGTAATCTACCTCGAGCCAAACCCGCGTGATCGCCGGCCGCTCGACCGCCCGCAGCCGTAGGTTGCGAATCCGATCGTCGCCGCCGATGACGTCGAACTCGATATCGCTGCTCACCTTGAAGGTGTAGTTGTATTCCTGCGCTTCGTCGCGGCCCGGCTCGGCCTGGCCGATCTTCAGCATCGGGCCGTTGCCGCGGCCGCCGTCGCTCGGACGCCGCCAGCGGATCTCGACTTCGTCTGGCGCTGTATGCTTGCCGACGATCGACGCCAGCACCGTCAACTCAAAATCATCATCGCGGGCGACGTTCACCACGTCGGCATTCTCGCGATCTTCGAACCCAACGACGGTAAGCTGCACGCGGCGCGGCCAGAGCTGCTTGCTGAGGGCGAGCCGATCGAGATAGAAATCAAACGCCCCGCGCTGCGTCAGCGCGAAGATCGCCATCGCCGCGCACAAACCGATGGCAGTCGCACCTTTGCGTGCGAGCGGCCGCATGTCGAACACCCGCCGCAGCGAAACTTGTTGCATCGCCGCCGCAGCATTGCGCCCCGCGGCGTCGATCAACTCGCGATTGGCGCCGGCCAGGGCCGACTGCTCGCCATGGCCATGCGAATGCTCGAGGTCGGTCGCATCAACCGCTTCCGCATCCCGCGCGATCCCCGCGCGAACGCCCGCCGCTTGAACGGTGGTGATCATTCCCTCGCGCAACTGCGGGTACTGCCGTTCAACCAGCAGCGCAAGGCTATCATCCGGCAGCGGCGCGAACAGCCGCCGCCCGATGTACCGCCAGCCGGTCACCAGCACCGAGAAGATTGCCGCCAGCCACATGAGAATCCGCATGCCGGCCGACGGCTCGAACATCCAATCGATCGCCAGCCCCAGCCAGAACGCCAGCGCCGCGACAATTGCCACCGCTGCGAACCCTTCGGCGAGGCTGTACAGCCGCACCAGCATCCGCAGTCGCGACACTTTCTGCGCGACCGGACGCGGAATTTCGAAGGGTAACGACGCCGTAGCCATTTCGTCAGTCAATCTCTCTCACGTTAAACGCTTACGCCAATTTCAATAACCGTCTGAGCAACCATTCCAAGCAGAGTGCCCCGCAAATGCCCGCCAGCAACCAGCGATGGAGCGACTCCGCAAACGCCTTATCTGGTTGGCCGCGCACAATCTCGGTCTTCGCCTGACTTTCAATGAGCGTTCCCGCCGCCGGCAGACCACTGTCGCCAGTCGCCGCGAGCGTGGGGCTCGCGTAATACTTGCCACCCGACCGGGCCGCGATCGCCGTGAGCAGTGCTTCATTCCGCCGCGTCTCGGCAAACTCCAAGTCCGGCACCGCCGCGGTAATCCGCTTCACCAGCGACTCGCCCGGATCGCCGGGCGGTGACAGTTCAATACGATACGAACCTTCGTTTGAGACGGTGAACTGCCCCACGAAGTTCCCCGGCCGGCTTTCGTCGGCAATCAGTTCGACGTTCAGCCCGGCGTTGTTCGGCCCCGTGACTCTCGCCGAAACGCGCGGCGCCACCAACGGTTCGCGATCGGGCGTGCTCAGCTGCGCCCGCACCACCACCGTATCGCCGACGAAGTACCGATCGCGCTCGACCAGTAACCGGCCGGTCGACGAGCCGCGCAGCAATCGCCCTTGGCTCACGTGCCGCACGAGTTGCGTGTAGAGTCGTTCGTAGTAGCCAGGATCGAGCGTCCGCAACCGCCACAGCTCGCCGCTCCCCATGTAGAAGACGCGGCCGGCGCCATAGAACTGATCCGCAAAGTAAACCGGCCGTTCGGTCGAGATCCCCGCTTCGGGGTCGCTGTACCGCCCGTAGACCTGCGCGCCAGGCTTCGGCCCCTTCACCGCATAGCAACCGAAGACGCCCGGGAAGCGTCCCCACCGCGCGCGATTCTCTTCCGGCGTATCGCCGAGCCACAGGAAGTCGGCCTCCATCCCTTCGCGCGTGAAATCAATCTGCCAAGGCGTCGGCGAGCCGTATAGTCCGTCGTCGAGCAACCCCATCCGTCGTTGGAACTCGACGGGGTAGAGCGCGCGAATCTTGCCATGCTCGGGGCTCTGAGCCCATGTCGCCGTGTGGACCGGCCCCGCGACGACGATCATGCCGCCCGCTTCCTCGGCGACCCACTGCTCGAGCAAATCGACCTGCTGTGCGTCGAGTTGCGTCCAGTCGGGGTCGAACGCGACGATGACGTCGTAGTCGAACAGTTCGTCCTTCGTCTTCGGGAACTCTTGCAGCACCTTATCGGCGTCTTGCGAGATCCCGGGGGGCGACATCTGCAGCCAGACGTCGACGTTGGCATGCCGGTCGCGCTTCAGTTGGTTCCGCAGGAAGCGATAGTCGCGGGTCGCTCCGCTCGCGATGAGCAGCACCTTCGTGCTCGTCTCGACGACGTCGATTTCCGCCGTACGGCGATTGTCGTCGCTGTACTGGTCGTCAGGCGGCGCAACGAGGCGGGCCTCCAATTCCAAACGCCCGATTGCCGACGGTTCGATGTCGAACTCCACCGGCACGGTCTCGCCGTCGGCGTTGAGCGTTACCGACTCCTGGCCGATGCGAACCTCGGCACTCCCTTCGCCCTCGCGGGCGTAGAGTTCCACGTCGAACGAACGCCCCGCGTACCCTTCGCCTTGGACGAGCGCTCGCACGGCTACCTTGTCTTCAGGGTAAGCCCGCGACGGCGCGATCAATTCTTGCAGCCGCAAGTTGCGCCGCGGCGCCGTTGAACCGACGCCAACCGTGATGATTGGCGTTTTGGCAACAGCCGCGGCATCGGCAACGGCGAGCGGATCGACGCCGAGGTTTTGCCCGCCATCGGAGAACGTAAACACTCCCGCAAGCTTCCCCGCCGCCGGTTCTGCGAGCGTCGCCGCCAACGCATCGCCGAGCCGCGTTTCGGCGCCAATGGGTTTCCCTGCTTCAAAAAGCCGCGACCGTTGGTCGCGGTCTTCATCACGGCCGGCATCACGCGCGCCGTCGCCGTCATCACTCGATTCAGTGGCGGCCCCGTCCGGCGAATGCCCGCGACCGCCGGTCGCGGCTTTGTCGCGCTTCCATTGTTGGATGCGGCGGACTTCGGCGTCGAATACCTTTACCGTCACGTCGTGCTGGCTGCGCAATTCTTTGATTAACGGCGAGTCGGCCAGCACCTGCAGCACCGCCCCGCTGCGGCTCACGCCGTCATCGCCGCTCTTCTCATCTTCCACCGCCATACTCTGGCTGGCGTCGACGAGCACCGTCACGCGCGATTCGGTGACAATCTCCTGATCGGTCCGCTTGAGCGGATCGAGAAAAAACAAGATCGCCCCCGCGAATGCCGCCAATCGCAACGCCCCCAGCGCGAACGTCGCCCAAGTCGGCAGCGCCGAACGCTCGCGGCGATACTGCCATACGACGAACAACACAAGCAGCACGGCCGCCACCGCGACACCGAGCCATAGCCACCGCGGATCGTCGAACTGCTCCAGCCGGCCGAACCGGTAGCTCGTCAGCCCCTCGCCAGTCGTGGGTGCAGCCGTCGGCGTCGGCATTGGCGGATCGGTGGCCGCTCCAGGCGACTTCGCGGTCTCCAGCGCGAGCAGCAACAAGCGGTTCCAGGCGATCATGCGGCGCTCCTGGCCGCGGCCGGATGGTAACTCGCTGAGACAGCCAGCAACTGCTCGAAGATGAGAATCGCCGCCAATGCGTAAAGAAACGCATCGCCCAGCTGGTACCCTTCCAACTCGTCGTCAGCCTTCGTGAACTCCGACGCGAGAGCGTAGCGATACTCCACGCCCGGCAGCCGCTCGGCCAGTTCGCTCTGCGGCAAAATCGCGAGTTCCCCTTCGCCGGTCGGCACGTTCACCGCGACGTAACGGACCTGCGGCTTTCCTTCGCGCGTCGTCAGCTCAAACCGCCACACGCCGCTCCGCGGTTGCCCCGGCGCCGTGATCTCGTAAACACCTTCCTTCGCCGCAGCCACGATCGGCGTTGCGTTGCTTTCGCCAACGCCCGGCGCGCGAACTTTTACTTCAGGCAAATACGCCGCCTCAGGCAACGCTAGTTTGATCGGTTCGTCGACGCCCCGCACATCGAATCGCCGCCGCGTCGCCGACAGGTAACCGACGAGTTCGTTTGCGTAGATCGGGAACACGGGATTAAGACTCCAGTTCGTCCAAATCCCTTGATCGGTCGGCGTCGGGGCCAGCTTCGCTAAGTGAAGCAGCACGCGTCCTTCGCCGAACTTCTTCTCCAGGGCTAGCGGAGCGCCATTGCGCAGCGTTGCGATTGCGCTCACGTCACCCGACTCCGGAATCTTCCAGTTCGGATCGAGTGCGTAATAGAAATCAACGTTCGCCACCGACAGAAAACTGTTGCGCTGCCCGGCGAAGACGCGGAAGATCGGATGCTCGGCAACGCGAACGTCGGCGCCCGCTTCCGATGGATCGCGTAACAGCTGCGATGGAACATTCAGCGGCGCCGGCAGCAGTCCCGCGCCATCGGCGAAGAGTTGATCGTTATAAAACGGCTGTTGCGATTGCGGCCCAACAAAAATTGCCAGTCCGCCGCCGCTGCGCACGTACGACTCCAGCACTTCGACTTCGGCGTCGTCGAGCCGCGGCACATCGAGCAGCACGATCACCGCGTAGTTGGCGAGCGCTTCGTGGTTCCGCAGATAGCTCGGCGGCTCGACCTGCGGATTCCAGCCGCCGACGTTCTTTCCGCCAGGGCTGAGCGCTGTCCGCAGGTAGTAGCCGTCGTCGCCGTTCGCCGAACCGTCGATCACCAGCACCGGAAACACCGGCGGAATCTCGGCGGCGAAGTAACGCTTGTTGTCGGTGAGCACCGCATCGCTTTCGAGCCCCGCCGTCAGTTCGTGCGGGCCGGCGGTCGGGAAGGTCACGCGGAACCGCCGCGTCGCCTTCTCGCCCGCGGGAATCTCGTCGAACTCCACCGCCGGCAAGCGATTGCCATCTTGTTCGACTGCTACGGTCACGGCGGCGACCGGCGTCTTGCCGTAATTCGCTACGGTCAGTTCCATCCACGTCTCGACGCCCGCCGCGCGAATGCCCGACTCCGGCTCAAGTCGCGTGATCGCCAGGTTCGGCCGCTCGTCGTACACGGTCTGCACGAGTTGTAAGTCGCCGACACGTTCGCGCAGCTCCGTCATCAGTTGCTGCAGCTGCGCTTGCTCTTCCCACTGCGGCCGGCGGAAGTCGGTGACGAGGTACGCGATCCGCGTCTCGCCTTCGACCGCCTCGGGCAACCGCGTCGCCGCTTGCAGCCCGTCGATCGGCCCGGCGTTCGTTTCTGACGCCTTCATCTCGCCCAGCGTCCGTTCCAGTTCCGCGAGCAGCGCGGCGTCGAGCGGACGGCGATCAATCTCTGGTCCAGCCCCGGCCGCGAGCCGACGTGCTTCCGAAAACCGCAGCAGTGTGACGAGTTGATTCTCCGACCGCCCCTGAGCTTGCTCCAACACGGCGGCGACGACGCGCTTCGCCTGCTCAAACGCCGAGGTCTCGTCCCAATGATCGGTCATCGAATAGCTGTCGTCGATCAACAGCAAATGGTGCGTCACCCCGCGGCCGAAGAGCCCGGCCCAGGTCGATTTAATTACTGGGCCAGCCAGCATGAACACCACCGCTGCGATCGCCGCCGTTCGCAGCAATAGCAGCAGTAGTTGCTTGAGGACGATCCACTTCTTGTTCCGCTTCTGGCTCTCCAGCAGAAAGTCCATCGCCGCCCACTCGATCCGCCGATGCCGCCGCAGGTTGATCAAATGGATCACCAGCGGCGCCGCGATGAGCGGCAATCCGAACGCCAGCAATGTGGGGAGTAGGAACGACACGTCGTGGGGTGATCAGTTACTGCTGATTGGTGATCGGGAATTGATAGTGCCCGAGGGCCTTCGATTTACTGAGATCCATGCTTGCCGAGATTAACCGATCACTGATCACCAGTAACCGATCACCTCCTTATTACTTCCGCGCCGCCAACCGCCGGCTAAAAAACGCCGCCAGCGCCGCGTCCATCGGTTGGCTCGTTCGAATCAACTCGTAATCAACCGCGTCGCGAGCACATCCATGCCGTAACGTCGAGACAAACTTCTCCACCGCTTCGAGGTACCCCTCACGCAGCGCTCGCGGGTTGCAGTTGAGATGCGCCGGCAACTCCAAACCTTCGAACCGCGTTGGCCCATCAAACGGAAAATCAAGCTCGTCGTCATCCATCACATGCAACACGAGCACGTCGTGCCCGCGCTGCCGCAGCAGCCGCAGCCCCCGCAGCGTCGATGCCGGATCGCCGAGCAAGTCCGACACGACGACGATCAGCCCGCGGCGATAGTTCTCCTCCGCAATCAACCGAAGTACGTTGCCCGGATCGGTCTTCGCCTGCGGCCGATTCGCATCGAGCGCCTGGACGATCGACGCCAAGTGCACCTGCGTGCTCCGCATCGGCGTGCGAGCGCGAATCTTCTCATCGAACGCCAAGCACGCCACCGCGTCGTGCTGCCGCAGCAGCAGGTAGGCGATGCTCACCGCCGCCGTCGCCGCGTACTCGTACTTGTTCAGCGGCCCGCTGCCATACTCCATGCTTTTCGAGACGTCGACGAGCAGCGTGCAGCGCATGCTGGCGTCTTCTTCGAATTGCTTCACATACAGACGATCGGCCTTCGCCCAGACTTTCCAGTCGACGTGGCGCAGATCGTCCCCCGGGGCGTATTGCCGGTGCTGCAGGAATTCGATTGATCGGCCGAAGTACGGGCTGCGATGCATCCCGCTCATGAACCCTTCGACGACGTGCCGTGCACGAATCTCCAGGCGCCCGATCCGCCGAATCGCCTCAGGATGCAAAAATCGCTTTGAATCGGGCGTCATTGGCCAATTCATCCTCGCGGGCTGGGGTGGACTGAATGAGCCGATCGATCACGTCGTCTGACGTAACGCCGTCACTCTCGGCGGCGAAGTTGACGACGATGCGGTGCCGCAGCACCGGCTTGGCGAGCGCCTGAATGTCGTCGACGGTCACGTGCGTCCGCCGCTCCATTAGCGCGCGGGCCTTGGCGCCGATGATGAGGAACTGCACGGCCCGCGGACCGGCGCCCCATGCCAGTTGATCGGCGACAAAGTCGGGAATCCCTGACTCCCCGACCCGTGTCTGCCGCACCAGCGACAACGAGTAGCGAATCACGTGATCGCTCACCGGCACTTCGCGCACCAATCGCTGCAGCGTGAGAATCTCTTCCGGCGAGATCACCGACGAGACGGTATCGGTGATCGCTGACGTTGTCCGCCGGGCGACTTCAAATTCTTCCGCAAAGCTGGGGTACGTCACCAGCACTTTGAACATGAAACGATCTTGCTGCGCTTCCGGCAGCGGATAGGTTCCTTCCTGCTCGATCGGGTTTTGCGTCGCCAGCACGAAGAACGGATCGCTCAACTGGTGCCGCACGCGGCCGACCGTCACTTGCCGCTCTTGCATCGCTTCGAGCAGCGCGGCCTGCGTCTTCGGCGGCGTCCGGTTGATTTCGTCCGCCAGAATGACGTTCGAAAACAGCGGACCCTCAAGAAACCGCATCTCGCGCTGACCGGTCGAGCGGTTCTCCTCGATGATGTCGGTGCCGGTGATATCGGCGGGCATCAGGTCGGGAGTGAACTGAATGCGGCTGAACGACAGATTCATCGTCCGCGCGAGCGTGCTGATGAGCAACGTCTTCGCCAACCCCGGTACGCCTTCGAGCAAACAGTGCCCGCGACTGAACAGGCTGATCAGGAGTTGATCGACGACGTCGTTCTGCCCAACGATCACCTGAGCCAACTGGCCCCGAATCCGTTCGACCGCCGAACCGAGCTTTTCAATCACCTGACCGTCGGCGACGGCATCCGCGGAATCGTTCATGCAGGAAATCTCTAGGAGGGTTCAGGTGTCGGGATTCAGGGTTCGGGAAGGGTTCAGTTGTTAGGGTTCAGGGTTCAGTGCGAAATTCGCTCCCGCATTTCCTGAACCCTGAACCCCGACACCTGAACCCTCACCTTTGGTAAATCGGTAAGTACGCGTTGTCCAACTGCAAAATGATCAAGTTCAGCGCCGTCGTATAGACGGGCCCGACGTACCCTTGGTTCCAAGTGTACGCCGTGCCGTCGCCAATCTTTACGGCGGTCGCCTCGGCGAGAATCCGCTTCTCCACCGCCGCACGATAGTCATTCCACGCTTCGCCTCCTTCGCGGTACTGCACCTGCGAGTAGTAGAAGTGAGCGTAGTGCCAATGACCGAAACTATCCTGCGCCGCGGGATCGAGGTGCTTCCGGCAGTACTCCATCATTCGCGGCACGTAATCATCGTCATATTCTCCGGCGTTGTACAGGCAGGCGACGGCCGCGGCCGTAATCGCCGGCCGCCCTCCCCCGCCCTTCGAGCTGTATTGCACGGCCCCATCCGGCAACGTGCAATTATGGATGTACTTGACGGCTTTTTCGATCACCTCGTTCGGCACGGGAATCCCCGCGTTGCGGGCGCCGCGGAGGCCCTGCACTTGCGTGATCGTCGTCGAGCCTTCGTCGAAACCTCCGCCGTCCTTCGCGCTCACGTACCCCCAACCGCCGGCCGGCGTCTGGGCGTAGCCAGTGAATTCCACCGCCTTCGTGAGCACGTGGATCAGTTCCTCGCGCCGCTCCACATCCTCTTCTTCGCCCAGCACTTCCGACAGGAAGAGCATGGCAAAGCCATGGCCATAGGTGTAGTGATCGTCGTCAGCGTCGCCAATCAACCCGTTCGGACGGCTGCGATTGGTGAGGTAGCCGACGGCCCGGCGAATATTCTCTGCGTACTTGCCCTGCGTCGTCGTCGACCCTTCGCACAACATCGCCATGCCGGCGAGAGCCGTCATCGCGGTCGGATACCGTTCCTGGGCGGTCCAATGGCCGGGTTGGCGCTGTTGCGAGGCAAGCCACGCCAACCCGCCGTCGACGTGGACCTGCACGTCGGGGTCGGGAACGCGCGCCGCGGCCGCGCGGAGCATCCCCGCGAGCAACGCCATCGCCGCCAAGCATGTGAAGGTCCGTTTCAACATCAGAGCGTCAATTTCCGAAATTGCGACGGCCGTTTACTCGCGACCAAATTTGAACAAGATGCCCATCAAGCCGCCGCCGCTCGCCTTTCGCTCAGATTCAACCTCGGCAAGCGAGGGAGGTTCCGGCGGTCGGTGCTGATCGGTGTACTGCAACAAAAACGTCCGCCCCGCTGTTTCGACGACGGCCTGATGTTGCGCCGCATCAGAAATCCGCGCGACAATCGTGCCGCCGTTGTTCATCGGCAAATCGTCGCGCCGCATGATCGCCCGCCCCGTCGCCTTATCGAGCGCCAAGAGCGCCGTGCGCGGCCCGGCGTTCCCTTCACGCTGCAGGTGGCCGGCGAACAGGATGAACGGCAAGTCGACCGGCTGATTCAGCGGGTAAGCCTGTTGCTCGATCTCCGCAGGCCGATTCCACCGCATCTCGCCGCTGCGGCGGTCAAACAACAGCGCGTTGCCGTTGATCACCGGGGATTCCATCATCGTGAACCCTTGCATCTCGGGCCCGCGATTCATGGAGGAAGGCCCCCGCACCAGCAGCAGAAAATCGTCTTGCCCCACGCGCAGGTGGAGCTCATCCGCCCGCAGCGACTCCGGCGCCTGATAGTCGACGAGCGTTTCGCCGTTGGTTCCATCGACGATCACCACGCGTCCCTTGCCGTCGGCGACGGCGACGTAGCGTCCCATGTCGACGTCGATCGCCGCGCCGGAAGCAAATTCCTGCGACCACTCGACCTCGCCCGTCCAAATGTCGAGCGAGGTAAGCGTCGCCTTACTGCCTGAGGTCTTCCAACAAAGCAGATTCCGGCCGATCGAGACAACTTGCTCCCGGAACGGCTTCGTCACGCGCTTGCCAAGGAAGCGGCCGTCGACCGTACTGTAGACGCGCGCTTCGATCTTGTCGGGCGGAATGGCGAATAGATAGTCGTCGTCGCCGAACAGTTCGCAGCCGCGCGGCACGTCGGTTCGCGACCAACGAACTTCGCCGGTGGTCGGGTCCAAGCAGACGAGCCGTCGCTGGTCTTGAAAAATCACCCCGCGGCTGGTGACAGGGCCGATCACGCCCACTGGCTTGCCTTCCGCATCCGCCGCACGCGCGGCTCGATACGAACCCGGCCGCGCCGCATTGCCGCCGGCGTTGCCCTGCGCGATCGGCTGGTCGTAGTTCAGGTTCGTCACGATGTTCGCGCGCCACATCAAACTCGGCGCCAACGCATCCGTCGCCGACAGCGTGTTGAACGCCGCCAATTGCGTCCCCAGCGAGACGACCAACAAATTGCCGCGCGAGACGCTGTAGAAGTTGCCGGGGAAACTCCGGTAGATGCTTTGGTTCTCGCCTTCGAGATTGCTGCGAAAGAACTCCTGGCCGTAGTTGTCGGTCACCAGCACTTCGCTGCCGCGTTGCGCGAACTGCGGCGACGAATAGCCGAGGATTGAATCCGTCCGCTCCATCCGAATCCCAAACGTCGGCGAGCGCATCCGCGCGCCCATCGACGGCGCGGTTTGCGCCTCCGCCACGATCACGCGACCCTGCGGCCAGTCGTTCGGATCGGTCGGCGTTGCTTCTTTCCACCGCGCGACGAGCGCCCGGCCGGTAAACTCATCGAAGCACACCTCGTCGGCAAGCGGTCCCGCCAACTCCGCGTCGTACGCCGTCGCCAGCGTGTGCAGCCCTGCTTCATGCAGTTGCCAGGCGATTCTGCCTACCGCTTCGCGATGGACGCGCGGCTCGGCAGAATCGGCGAGATCGAGAAAAATCTGCTGAGCGCTGAGCGATTGGCCCGCCAGCGCCAGCTCGCGTGCTTTCAGCAGCCGTAGCGATTCCGTCATCGGCAGGTTGCCGAAGAACGCCAGCGATCGGTCCAAGGCCTCGCCGCGCGGCTCGGCGCCGAGCCCAGCGAGTTCGTTATCGATGCGACTTTTAAGTTCGCCCCGCTGCTCGTCGTTCGCCGCCTCCCAAATCGCGGCCAATTGCGCCTGCACCCAACGTGCGGCCGTCGTCTGGTGGCCGCGGCTGATGGGCATCAACTCGTCCGCCGGTTCCGGCAGTTTGTATAGCTTCAAGCAGGCGTCCGCCGAGGCGAGCAACTCGCCAACCTCGAACAGGCCTTTCGCTTCGATGCGCAACGTCGCCACCCGCCGAGCGACGCCGCCGTCGGTCAATTCCTGCAGGAGCGTTAGCCTGTCGCGATTGCCGGCGAAGTCGACGTCGAGCGCTTCCGACAAACTCTCCGCCAACACCTCGCGTGTTTCCAACTCATCCGGCGCTGCACGATAAGCGTGCTCAAGCAGCGTGATCGCATCGCTGAGCCGTCCTTCGTTGAACGCGACCTCGCCCAACGTCCGCAGCGCGGCGACGTCGTCGGGATTCTCCTTGAGCGTTCGCTCCGAGCGTTTGCGCAGTACGTCGATCTGGTCGTAGCAGTCGAGGTACTCGCCATTTTGCGAGATCACCGAACCGCGGTGGCAAATGAGATTCCCCAGCGGAGCCCCGTCCGCAGGCGCCGTTCGCGCCGCCACGCGACCATCGGCCAGATCAATCGCGATCACCTCGGCCGAAGTCAGCGGCAGGAAATACTTGCCGTTGCTCACGAAGCCGGTGCCCGCCGGAAACGCCCCGTTGGCGAACCCGAGCGTCTCCTTCTTCCAAGCCGGCTTGCCGTTCTCGAGCAGCAGCGCCTTGGCCTTTCGATTGCCGACGAGCAATACGCGGCCCCCTTCGACGCAGGCAAGCCGCTTCATCTCGTCCCGCTTGGTCTTCCACAGGAGCTTGCCGCTGTCCAGTTCCAGGCAGTGGAGCGACGTCGATTCAGGCGGCGTCAGCAACACTTTGCCGTCAGCGATCGCCACGGCATTGTCGGTCCAGTTGTTCGCGGGGTTGAAGGGATTCCCGGCGTCGCGACCGGGATAAAAGTTCGGTAGTGACGACTGCGAATCGAAGCGGTACGCCCAAGCAAACGAGCGTTTCGCCAGATCGACGCCCATCACCACGCCGGCGCCCGTCGGACAAACGAGAATCCCGCCCTCATACGAGGGTGACAGCGATTGCAGCCGCCGCCGTAGATCGAGTTGGACGCTCGCTTCCAGGCTTGCCAACTGCTGCTGCCATTCGACAACGCCCGTTTCGCGATCGAGCGCGATCAGATACACCGCGCTCCTCGCTTCTCCCAGCACGTACAGCGATTGCCCAACCGCCAACGGCGCCCCCAGGAAGAACGTCCCTGGCAGTTCCCCGTCCGTGCGCTGCCCGTCGATCTCCCACAACAATTTGCCCTGCGTCGCAAGATCGTACGCTGTGAGGCGGTTCGTCGCCGTGCGATCGGCCGACGCATCGCCTCCCAACATCGGCGAAACCTCATATTGCTGATTCGCCGGCATGTTGAGGTTGTTGACGACGTAGATGCGCTCGCCATCGCTGCTCACAACGCCGTACAGGTAGTCTTCCCAAACGCGACGCGCGAACGCGCGTAATGGTTCCGGATTGCCCGCTTGCTCGTCGCCGCTCAGCGACGATTGCATCAGGTTGTCGAGCGTCTGCTCGCGCTGTGGCTGGCTGCGCCAGACGAGCTTTCCCGTCCGGAAATCAACCGCCAGCACCCCCTGCGGCGTGCGGGTGACGATGTAGTCGCCCGCGGCGACGACGTTGCTCGCGACGGGCGCAGGCTGCTCTGAGCGGATGAATTCAGCGACGAGGTTCTCGAAGATCGTCTCCAACCGCGGCGGCCCCAGCAGCCGCACTTCCCACCGCACGCGCAAATGAGGAAGCCCGCCGTTTACTGAGCCATTGCGAGCCGCGTTGCCGCGGTACGTGAGCCATTGGCGTTCTTGCTGCGCGATCGCTCCGGTCGGCTCGCCCACGACGCTCCGCAACCACTCGATCGCGGCCGCCTGAGAATCGAGCTTCCGCGTCCGCCCGGCAATCTCAATCGACTGCTCGCCGCGGGCGATCAGCTGATCGAGAATCTCCCGCGCCTTTTCTTCTTCCCCCGCCGCCAACCAACTGGAAGCGGCGCGAATCGAGAGCGATGGCTCGAAGCGACGCGCCGCTTCCGGCGCATCGAGCAGTTGCTCATAGGCGAGAGCCGCCGAGAAATGCCGGCCAGCGTCGGCCTCGTCCATCGCCAGCAGCAGCGCGGCCTCGTAGCCGGCGGGCGTGAACAGGTACCGCTGCGAAACTTTGGCGAGCGCCGTCGCATCGCCGCTCGCGATGGCCCCCTCGAGCTGCCGCTGCGCCTCCGCTCCGTACGACTCCTCGTACGATTGCCGCCCTTCGGGCGGGAGATCTCGCAAGAGCCGCCGTGCGGCCTGCTTCATTCCGGAATATTCGCCAGCGTCGCCTGTTTCGACGAAAAAGTCTTCGTCGCGTCCCAAAATCTCGTCGAGAAAGCGAATCGCTTGCGAGTATTCGCCGCCGGCAATGCTTTCCTCGGCGCGCTGCATGCCACGGCTGAGCGTCCGATCGGTCGGCGGCTGCACGCCCGCCATCGGCTCCTCAGACGGCCGTTGAATCACGGCGGTCCGGCGAACTCGCGGGACGGGCGCTTGAGCGAAGGCCGAGTCGCCAAATCCACTGAATAGCCCGCATGCCAGCTGGAGAGTGCATCCCGCCGCTAGAATGCGTCCAGCGGTCCGTCCGATCCTCCAGCTCGACATCGCCTTCTCCCTATTCCCTCAGTGGCAGGCTCGGGCGAGCCCTCTGGGCCGAGTGACCTCAGCCGGGCGGCATTCCTCGCCGCGTGGCGCCGGCGTCACCCGTAACGTCTTGCCCAATCTAAGTTTACACCGGGTAACGATTATGGCAATTGAGCGATCCGTACCGCCGCCGGCCCGTTAGCCCCGCCCTGGGGGGCCCGCGCCTGTCCGCACCGCCAAATCCCCTATTTTCCGGCCCAAAACGGGGGCACCCATAACTTTAGCCCCAGTTTTCTAGGGCCTTTTGGGAGGAAAGTTGGGGAAACCACGGCTTTTCTAGGGTTTTTGCCGACTTTCGGCTTGTAATTTAGCCGCTATCGCCCTTAAATCAGCACGTTGCGTGCTAGATTGCTAGTACGTCGAGGCCCGGGGCCCCGGGCCACACCCGAAACAAGTGTCATCCCCACCCAATTTTCAAACTGACTAAGGAAGGTTCCGATCATGGCGAAAGCCCCTGCCAAGAAGCCGCCCACCAAGACTGAAATCTTCGCGAGCATCTCGGAAGCCACCGGCGTGGCCAAGAAGGACGTCTCGGCTGTGTTCGACACCCTGTCGGACGAAATCGCGAAGGCCCTCAGCAAGAAGGGCGCGCAAGCCTTCACGATCCCCGGTCTGTGCAAGATCGTGGTCCAGCACAAGCCGGCCCAACCGGCCAAGAAGAACGTCCCGAACCCCTTCAAGCCAGGCGAGATGATGGACGTGGCTGCCAAGCCCGCCAAGAACATCGTCAAGGTTCGCGCCTTGAAGAAGCTGAAGGACATGGCCTAATCGCACCCGCGATGCTGGCCCAGGCCTGAGCAAAAATTAACCGCCGAGCGCGCCCCAGGCCCGCTCGGCGGTTTTTTTATGCGCGTATATCACACTCCAAAGTAGCCGCGGGTCAACGACCCGCCGGAGCGACCCAAAAACAACGTCGCCCCAACCGCTCCCCTACTCTCTCTCCCGCGCGTCCGCTTCATGCCGCGCCCCGCCATGGCGATGCCCCTGCCCGTTCGGATGCAACCCGCCGCACCACCGCTGCATGACCGCCAGAATCACCAGCGCGAAGAATGTGCTCAGAATCGCCGTTGAGGCGTGTCCCAACCCGGCCGTCATGCCGATCGCAGCCGTCGTCCAGATGCTCGCGGCCGTCGTCAGGCCGTGAATTTCTTCGTTCGTCTTGCCTTTGACGATCGCCCCGGCGCCCAGAAATCCGATGCCGGCGACGAGCCCTTGGATAATCCGCGAGTTCTCCGGCCCGCCCCCGCCGGCAAGCGTGTTCGCCATCAGAAACATCGCCGCACCGATTGCGACCAACATGTGCGTCCTCACGCCCGCCGCTTTCCCGGCGCTCTCGCGCTCGTAGCCGAGCGCCCCGCCCAGCATGGCGGCGAGAAACAGCCGAAAGACCACCACCGCCGCCTGCCCGGCATCGGCTAGGTCGTCGAACTCCCCCGCAATTGCATCGATGATTTCTTGCACCATCAGCCCGTTAATCTCCTTAAGCGCCGGCGAATGCCCCGCCGCAATTAAACACCTGTCGTATCCGCGTTCAGCTTACGGGAAAAGCGAATCGCGTGCCGGGAGATCTCGCCGATGAACATGCTTGAGCCGAACCAGCCGTCCCCCGTATACTCCTGATCTGTTGGAGTGAGACATTTAGCCATGCCAGGCAGCTTGGGGTGGGTTTGCCGGCGCATTGAGGGGAGAAACTGCCGTGGCCAAGAAACAAGCATCGAACGAGAAGAAAGAAAAGCCCGCCGCCGCGAAGCCCGCGAAGAGCGCTGCCAAGCCGGCTGCCGCTCCGAAGACATTGTTCAACGAACCGGCCGAAGCGAAGCCCGCCAAAGCCGCCAAGCCTGCTGCTCCGAAGAAGAAGGCCCCTACTTCCGCGGCGCCAGCCGCGTCGGCCCGCCCGTTGACCGTTGAAGAGATTGGCCACGTCGCCGGCGAAGTCTGGGGCGCCCTCTCGGCGAACGAAAACGGCGGCGTCACCCTCGCCGCCCTCAAAAAGGCGGTCGCTGCTCCCGCCGATCATGTGCTGCTCGCCCTCGGCTGGCTCGCCCGCGAGGACAAAGTCGAACTCGACGCGAGCAAGAAGACCCCCACGGTCACCCTCAAGTAGCCGCGGGTTAACGACCCGCCGGAGCGACTCAAAAACAACCGTCGCCCCGCGCTACTTCCCGCCGCGTGTGATCCGCGCCATCATCGCGCTGCAAAAGACCCGCGGCCAACGGCCGCGGCTTTATGGTCCTACGGCCTGCAACACGCCGTCCCACAACTTCACCCGTGCTCGCAGCGCGGCCAGCGCCCCCGCCTCCGCCTGCCGCCAATGCTCCGCGTCGCTTCCGCACAGCGATCGCACCAACCGCGCCGCCATCGGTCCATGCTCGTCGCCGTCGAGTTCGATGTGGCGCTTGAGGTAAAACTCGAACCGCCCAAATCCGCCCGCCGTCGAATTGGCTTCCGCCACGATCTTCTGAAACACGCTTGGCAATAAATCCTCGCGCCCGAACGTGAACGCCGCCGCCAGTCCGCTTAAGCTCCCCTGCTCGATCGTGTGGAACGTCGCCTCGACGAACTCCGCGGCCGCCGCCGGAACCTTCGCGACTTGCAGAGCCGTCTCCAGCCCCGCCCCCTCGTCGATGTGCTTCACAAACTTCTCGATCGACGCAGTGTTCGCTCCTGCATCGCGCATTGCCCGCAAGTACAGTTCGAAGTGGCTGGCATAGCCCCCTTCGCCATCCGCGTCGGTCTCTTCGCCGAGCACGATCTCGTTCACCAATCGCGCCGCCGCCGGATCGGCCGTCGGCCGCCACGGAATCTCGACGCAAGTGAGTTGCCGCTGCAGCGCCTTGAGCAGCGACATGAAATCCCACACCGCGTACACATGGTGCTCCATAAACGTCCGCAGCGCCGCGGCGCCGTTGATCCGGCGGTAGAGGGGATGTTCGAGCAGCGTGGTGCGCAGCGGCAGCAGCCGCAACTGAAGTTCTTGCAGCGAATCAACGGCAGGCATGGAACGGCCAAGGGTTCAGCGGATGTACAAACGGAAAACGGCCCAGTGCGCGGCCAAGCCGCCGCACCGAACCGCTAAAGATACCACGCCACCCCACGCTGTTTAGCCCCCGGTTCTTCAAACCGGGGGCAACCCGCTCAGCCACTAACCGCGCTCCTCGCCCAAACGCCCGCTCCCCCCGGACTCGTCCCCCAATTCACTTCTCGCCCGGCGCCCGCTGAAAGTGCGACCACGCAATATGCGTCTCCCGCTCCTCGGCCGCCCGACTGATCACCAGCGTCGTCGACGACTCAGGCTTGTTCACCGTGATAACCTGCAACTTCACCGGCCGCTCATCACCCTCATCAAAAACGCTGTCGTTAACGACCGTCACCGACCGGCCGCCATCGCCACCCAACTGAGGCTTCTTCACGGCGTCGTTCCCCTTCTCATCAATGTTCAGCTTCTCGCCGTAGTACTTCGTGACGTCCTCGAACGAGTCAGGCGTCACGAGCACGGTCTTGCAGTTCACCGACGGCAGTTTCGGATTGCCTCCGTCCGACATCGAGGCTCCCTCGATCCACGTCGCGTCGGGATAGGCCCACGGGCTGAGCATCCCCATCAAGCTTGTCCCATCCCCCGCTGGCGCACTCGTTAAATCAACCGGCTTGCTCTCTTCGGCAACTCCAAGCATTCCGCCCGCCAGGAAACCAATCGCCATGACGCCCGCCGCAATCAAAATTCTTCGCATGACTGAACCCTTGGTTAGAAAATCACACCCAAACACACGAGCGCTTCAGCCCCCAGTGCCGACGCTCGCCACCCTGAGGAACTATACTCCGCCGTCGGTTTTCGGCGAACCACGACGAACCGATCGATTTTCACGCAGGCAGCGATATGATGGAGCCGAGCGGCAAGGTGCGCTCGCCGCAACGCACGCGGCTCCGGCCTGCTTCTCGATCTCATCATACTCATGAACGCCGACCAGCCAGTCAGTCAACTACGAATCCTCCGCGGCGAGTTGCAGCCTACCCGCAATTGGTTGACGCCGGTGCTTAAGTTCCTTGCTCTGTTCGCCATCGTCGGCCTCGTCATCGCGATGTTGCTGCTTTCGATGGGAGACGCCCGCGAAGCCGCCCGTCGCAATAGTTGCCGCAACAACCTCAAGCAAATCGGTCTTGGTCTTCAGATGTACGCCAACGTCCACGGCCACTACCCGCCCGCTTACACAACCGACGCCGAAGGCAATCGTCTCCACAGTTGGCGGACGCTTATTGTGCCGTACATGGAAGACTGGGAAGGCTACCGATCGATTGATTTCACGAAACCTTGGAACGATCCTGCAAACGCGAAAGCTGCGAATGCCGTCATGGAATGCTACCAATGCCCGTCCGTTGCGTTCGACGACCCCAAGTCGCCGCTGACAACCTACCTCGCCGTCGTCACGCCGGAGAGCGCGATCCGCGCCGCCAATTCCCGGACGCCCGATGAGCTCGAAAAGGTCGCCGCCAACGCCCTACTCGTCATCGACGCCCCCAAAGAAAATGCGGTCCATTGGATGTCGCCGGAAGACGTCGACGAAACAGCGTTGTTTGGAATGTTCGCGGGTGATGAGCCTAAATCACAGCACCCGATCGATTCTTTTCTCGCCCTATTCGCTGATGGTCATACCCAACTGCTCTCAAAGCAGACCGATCCGAATTCGCTCCGGGCCATGACTACCATTTCCGCCGAAGACGACGGCGCGATTCCCGAGCGCTGATCACCTGCGGAACGGCATTGCGACGAGCCGGCTGGCCGCACGCGCTAATACTCGTTGCATCTCCGCAAATAAATTGTATTATAATTCCGATTCGCAGCAGCCGATCCAAGCCGGAGTCCAAGCGATGCGGCCCTCTTCTCTCGTTCTCTTCATTCTCTTCGCGCTCCTCTACCTGCCGACGGCGTCAGCGCAGGCGCCCGCCTACGCAGAATATAATCCCGCGACGGGCGATCTGCGCGTCAAAGGAATGAGCGAACCTCGCCTGACTAGTTTCCACATCTTCTCAGCTTCTAGCCTCTTTGACGTCAACTACTCAATTGCTTCGATCGACTTATTCCCATCGCAGCCGCTGATTCCACAGTACCTCCGCATGTCCCCCCGCGAAACCTTCGTTCTCTGGCCGCGAGAGTTAAACTTGGACTCGGTGTTGCTTCGCAAACTCGTTCCTCCAGGAACGCCGATCGAAGAGTTGAGCTACTACGATCCGTACAACGCGGCGGCATTGCGCAAGGGGACGATCATTCAAGTCCCCGAACCCGCGACGCTTGGTCTCTTGCTCTGCGGGTTGACCGCGCTCGCTTCGCTCCGGCATCGCCCTCGACAAGTTGCCTAAGACGCACGATACTCACTCCGGCAATAGCGGAGCGCGGAATGGAACCTCGAGGTTCGGATGGGCGTTAGCATCGTCTCGCAGTTGAGCAGTCGCTTTCGATTCAAACTGCGAAACGCACTCTTCGCCATGTTCTGGGTCGCCGCAGGCCTCGCTCAGTTCGTCGTGGGAGATGTTCGAGACTCCCATTGGGCTCCGAATTTGTTCGACGGAGTCCTTTTATTGCACTGCCTCCAGGTGCTTTCCGTTACCTGCTGGCCCATTCTCGCTTTAGGCGCATTGTTCGGTCGCACTGGCGCCGCGTTACTCATCTCCGCCGGTGTGCTGCTCGTTCTCAGCATTGCGAAAGCGATGCTCTAAACGCGCATCAGCAAGGGCTCGAAGCAAACAACCTAGCCCCGGGCTCCGCCCGGGGGTCGCTAACCATTCCGTGACGCATCGCCCCACATAGCGCAACCCCCGGGCGAAGCCCGGGGCTAGGAGCGCCGCCGTAAATCTCCCTACAGCGCCACTACCGCTCCCAGCAGTCCCGCTCCCAGCGTCGCAATGATCGCGGAGCGAATCGGCGCCAATCCCCAACGACGGTTCGCCGTCCGCTGACGCCGCTGCTTCGCAACTGCGGCAAAGTACCCAACCGCCGAATACCCCCAAAAGATCGCGGCCAAGAAAATAAATCCGTCGAGCTCCGCGTGGTGGTCGGAAATCAGCCGGGCAAGCAGCCGGCATACTACCGCGATCAGGCAGGCGATCGCCGTCGCGATGGCGAGGCTACGTTCGGGCGATTGTTGGACGGGCGACGAAATTTGCTGGGGCGACGTGTGACGCATGGCTGGCTCCTTAGACTCACAGAGAGTTGCCAATCAACTCTGCATGAATCATCGCCCAGCCGGCTGAGACCCCGGTGAGGTGAAGATAAGATCCGCTTCAGGTTCAGAAATTCACGCCTCTTCGCGGCGTCGCGTAAGCCTCGCGGGGCGAGACGTAGGAGCCTCGCTTCACCCCTTCGAAAGGGTTCGCAGCGAAGACGTGCTGTCGATATTTGCGACCGCGTCCCCGGTGTTTGGAAACTGTGTTCAGCGTTGTCGGGTTCTTTTCTGCGAAGACAAAATTGCCAGCGATTGCATGTTTGATAGTGACTGCATAGATTCATGTCGCCGCATATAAGATCCAGGAGAAAAGAAGTGTTTAAAACCTTCCAGATTTGTCTTGGCCAAGACCCTCACCCCCAAAACGGCGACGCTAAACCGTCATCTCATGGTCCTAATTTTTTTGGACTGCGAATTCTCCTGCTGTGGATGTCGGGTTTCCTAGCGGTTGCTCTGTTCGCGCTTTGCGTACTCTATTCATCCGATTGGCCACAGTCGGCGACGATGCTCATTTGGTCGTTCGGTATTTGCGCGGTCGGCGCTATCATCGGTTTTCTTTTTGCGATTCCGCGCGTCGTGTCAGATTCAATTCCACCGCCGGCGCGGACGACGCAGCCCGAGGTTAACTCGCCGCTTGAGCTGACGTTAATTGATGAAGTGAAAAGACATCGACTCGCAGCGAATACCAATTTAGAGCAAGTGTCCGACTGGCTAACTAAGATCATTGTTGGCGTCGGATTGATTGAACTGAACGAGATCCCGACTTTGGTCAATCGACTTGCGGCTCTGATGTCTATTGGTTTTGGCGATGCGCCCGCATCGCTAAGCGTCGCGACAGCAGTTATCGTTCTTTTTAGCGCAGGCGGTTTTCTAATCGGATATGTGACTACTCGCGCTTTCCTTCCACACATTCTGCAGGCGGCGGAAGAGAACGCCGTCGCCGCTCTGCTAAGTCGTCTACGCCATGCCAAACCGAAAGCTGAGGCCGCGAATACTCAATGTGCGCCCGCCCCGCAGCCGGAGGCGGGGGGGCACAGTTCCTCACGAACAAGCGGCTGAGTAACCCCGCCGCCTGTCAGCGACGGGTCGATCGGCAACTAAGCGGCCTCGTCGCTAACGTGAATCTCGGACGGTCCGCTCGTGCCGCCCGCAACCTCGGCGACTCTCAGCGATGGGCTCCGAGACAACCGCTTCGACTTGCTCCAGCGCGACGCCAACGGCCTCGCTGATTTGCGCCGGGCTCATCCAATGCAGTTCCAAACTGCGACTGCGAACGTCGAGGGGTAGCGAAATGCTCATGCTGCCTCCTTCTACCAATGTCCGACCATGAGATTTGCCGGCTGGTTGACGAAAACCTCAGCGTGCGCCTGCCATTGCAGGCGCACGGCCGGCCAGCTAATCACGCTCTAGCGCCGCGGCAGCTGGGCGAAGCAATAAAAAGCGAGAAAAGAATCGATAAGACCATCGATTTTTCCACATCTATTGCAAAATCCATGTCGAGACGGCAGATTATGTGCTCTGGTAGCCGCGTCGACTTGAGTCGCTAATCTCCTCATCGTGTGCCGGGGTAAACTAATGTCGTCGAGTGATCCGTCGCCTCAGCTAGATCCCCCTCCAGCAGCTGTTTCCACCCAGTCAAGCGGTTCACTGCCCCAGCGAGGAGAGGCAGGCTGGGATGAGTTCCATGACATTGCGATTGTCAACTGGAAGAGAATTCGGACGTCTATCGAACATGAAAACTTACTCGTAAATCACCGAATAACTTGGCTGATTGCCTCCCAAGCTTTTCTGTTCGCCGCATTCGCATTGATTTTTCAAGCGGCAGTCGTCAATGACTTTCTCGATGGCGACGCGCCTTCGCCTGAGCAAGACATTCTTGTCGCTGCTCCCTCGATGGGTAGCAAACCGCCATGCCGCCGCACTACGACTACATCTGAATCGGTGCAGGCTGAAGCCGACGATATCGTGATTGCGAAGACCAAAGCCACTGCTGAGGCCGAGGCAAAGGCGAGAGTTGAGGCCGAAGTCGAGCAGCGCAAGCTCAAAAGACTCAGAAGGCACAGCTTTAAAGTTAAGTGTATTTTGGCTGGGATATCTATTGTGGGGCTTGCGATGTGCATATTCATTAGCGTCTCAGTGAACGCAGCACATCGCCAGATAAAGGTCCTCGAAGATTGGTGGGATGACCACCACTCAGAGAATGACGCAGACGATCCAGCCACGCGATTCAGGCGTGAGCCTTCAATTAACGACGAGCCGCCTATTAATGGAAGATTTCAGACTCGCATCTTCTCTGTACTTAGTACAAAACTTCTAGCTGCCCCGATCGCATTCTGCTGGTTGATCATCTTCGTTGTGGTGTTCTATCAGTTGCTGGCTCACGTTCAAGATTTTTGGAAGGCAATATTTGGAACGCTTATATTCATCCTTGGCAGTGTTGCTATCTTCAAGTTTCTGAACAGCGAACCGCCGAAGCCTGCTGGTCGGGAACAGCGGAAGTAGGCGAAGGCGGCTCGAATTCGCTTGAAAACCCGAAAGCGACGCCAAGATCTGTCGACTAGCGGCGAAAACCAATCAAACTGAATTTGACTCCCGACCTAATTCGCCCTTCGGAGTTTTCGGCATGCATGAGAGTCGATTGCGGCCTCCCAGCCATTCCAGTTTTCGACTTGCAATGCAGGTAGACGGGCCGGTGCTGCTGGCTTCCGGACTTCTTTTTACGGGCATCGCGATCGGGATCTTCTTTTTTGCAATGAGCGGAGGCGGCGCACCCCGATTATTTTGGTGTGCCTTTCTGGGAATGCCAATGATGTTCGTCGGAGGCGTCATGTCCATGCTTGGGTACGTTGGCGTCGTCCAGCGCTATTTGGCTGGCGAAACGGCGCCGGTGGCAAAGGACGTGGTGAACTACATAGGTGAAAATACCCAACGCGGCATGAAGGCGATGGCGAAGGCTGTAACGGAAGGCTTCATGGAAGCCCGCGACGAACCTCAGCGACCATAGCTCTCACCGACGCCAATGCCGAGACGCGGCGCGAGCAAAGTGGTTGTAGGACCGGCAGCCGGCGGCAGGTTAGCTATCCGCATCCGCCGGCGGTTAGAATGCGGGGCATGCCAGACTTTGACCCTTTTCTGAAGAGGACGTTCCAAGCGATTTGCGGAGCCGCCGTCTTAGCTGCGGCGATCGGGGCATGTCTCGCGGCGGCGGGGCAGGCTCCTGCAACCGCGATTCTCGTCTTGGCTGCGCTGGCAGCACTCTTCGTTTTTGCTTGGCGATTCGGCTGCTGACCTCGGCCGGTAGGCTGGGGGTGAGTCGAATTCCATTGGCTATCGCTTTCATGCTCGCCCCCGACTTCGAAACTGGAACGCGGTTGACGGTAATCCACCGCCGCAACTCTGACGGCTCAGAGAGAATTCGCGAGCCGATGCGAACGAAACCGAGTTTGCCTCGGCGCCGCTCGTTGCAAAGGTCATTCGGACGAGCCCCGCGGGCCTCGTCTACGCACTCCCGCCTTGGAGTGGTTCCAGAGGGGCTTGTGCGCTGGAATATGCACTGGGTAATTCGCGATTCGCTGACGTGGAGCTCGCCCGAGACGTCAGCCAGCCACATCGTCGTCGAGGCGTGGGGAACGTTCGCATCAACGCGGCAACGTTCCAGATCGGAAACGGCGCGCTCGATCGCCTCCGCCTTCTTCTTCGTCGTGCGGCCTATAGGTAGAGGCACTGGCGTTTGCCGCCGGCGCCCTTGAAATAGATTTTGCTGAGCCCATCGGCTCCGGTACTTAAACTTGCCATTGGCGGGTCTCCAAAGGGTTAGGGGGAAACAAAATTGACAAACAGACTCGGCCGTCATAAACTCGCTCCCGCGAGCCGTGGGGCAAACACGGACATCAGTCGATGCACTTATCGAAAGCCTTTGCAGCAGTTGCTCTCTGCCTGTGCTGCACATTGCGGCCGAACTACACATTGGCCGCGATCCTTCTTCAGAATGAGCCGGCGGCGTTAACGCTAGGCGAACGTTCTAATCGCGGAACTCCGGATTGGCCGGATCGACGAGAAAGCGGCCAAATTATCAATTTCGGAACCCGCGACGTTCGGGTGACGCGCATCACCTGGATCGGCCATTACCTAGACAATCGCGGGCCGGATTGGCAGCCGATCGACAAAGCCGCGCCGAATAACGGGGGTACAATTGATTTCGAAATTAGCATTCGGCACCACACGACCGATCCACGGATTCCAATCGAGCAAACCCCGCTGGACCTCTTGAACGTCGAAGCCACTTACGAATTGCTGCCCGAATACAGTTTGACCAGCTATCGCTTTGAATCCATTTTTAAAACGCCTCTTCTAATCCGTTATGACCCTACCGCAGTCCACGTTATTTCGGTTGTCGAGAATGACCCGGAAACTGATTACGGATTCTCGTGGAATTACAGCGCGCTGACGGAACCGTGGAGGCGACTTGCTGCGAAAACGAATCTTTACGGAACTTGGTTCGCATACGGAAGGAATCAAGCGGGGCTTGCGATGACCATCTATGGAGATGTGATTCCTGAGCCTTCAGCCATCGCACTCGCCGGAGTTGGTGCAATCGCCCTCGCCGCCCTCCGTCGTCGCAAATAACCCCGCCGCCTGCCCGACAACAATCTCGCATTCCCGCGAGGGAATCTCAAAACTACTATTTATCAGATGCATTTGTCGTCCGATTGGCGGTATAAATGTCGCTGTCGCCGCGTATCACGCTCCCGCGGCGAATGGACGTTGTGAAGCTGACGACCGTACCGACCTGCCCCTCGGTACGGCGTCACTTCGCAAGCCAGCTAGCGTCGCTTCGACCGGAATGGAATCGCTTCACGCGAACGCGGCGAGCATCGGCAGCCACACGCTACACCGCCGCCGGGCAACAGTCGTCGAGGTCGATCGGCTCGCCCTCTTCGATCTCTTGCATCAGCTGGTTGGCCAACTTAAAGCCCCAGTTGGTCGGGCGGTTGCGTGCGGTGCGATCGCCGAACGATTCCTCAACCGTCCACGTCGACGGCGGTTCAGTCTTGCGACCGACTTCGCTCCGCAAAGTGCGTCACGATGGGGCCTATTGCGGGAAGTCCGCCGCAAAAGTCAACCAGAAGCTTTGCTATCATCCATGCCGCGTATTAGCATATGAGTCGGTGCGATTTCTCTTCTCCACAGGTGCTCTATGTACGAAGACGACCGTCACGTCGACCACCAGGGGTACATGCAATACACCGGCAAGCAGCGGCTTGAGACCGCGACCAATAGCCTCTACGGAATCATTGGAGGTTTAGTTGCTGACCGCCGCGTCAACACCACAGAGCTTGCTGCGCTGACAAAATGGTTAGGCAACTATCATGAGTTCCTAGACCGGCATCCGTTCAACGAGCTCATTCCTCACATTCACGCCGTCGTCGCCGATGGCGTCATCGATGAGGAAGAGCGATCCGACTTACTCTGGCTCTGCGAGCGATTCAGCGGCGCCGGTAACTATTACGATGACGTGACTGCCGACATACAACAGCTCCACGGGTTCCTCGGAGGCATCGTCGCCGACGGTCGAATCAACAAGCAGGAACTAGACGAGCTTTCCGCTTGGGTGGACGACCACGCGCATCTGCGAGCTTGCTGGCCATACGATGAGCTTGAGACCGTGATTGCGCATGTACTGAAAGACGGGAAGATCGACGACCAGGAGCACGAAGCGCTTCTGCAGTTCTTCGGCGAGTTCACCATTACGCCCGGAAGGAAGGCAGTCGGAGCCCTTGATCGGTCCTCTACCGTGAGTGGAGTTTGCGCGTTTGCGCCAGAAATCGCTTTCGAGAATCGATTCTTTTGCTTTACCGGCGCGTCAAAGCGATCTACACGGTCGGGACTGGTCGAAGTGATCCAGAAACTCGGCGGCGAATTTCATAAAAGCCTTCGCAACGATACGCATTTCCTGATCGTCGGCGCTAACGGCAACCCTTGCTGGGCGTACTCATGCTACGGGCGCAAAGTCGAGGATGCGGTTCATCGTAGGCGGAATGGACAGCGGGTGCTGATCGTTCACGAGCTCGATTTCTGGGATGCAGTTGCCGACCACGGTGGCGATACGCTGGAATCTGTGAATTGGGCCACAGCCGCTAGCAGCCCGCCTCTTACGCTCCCGCGTTGCGCGGCTCGATGGTCGGGCGGACCGCCGCAGACGCACCACCGCTCAATCTGTGCGACCGATTTCCGCCAACGCTTGCAAAACAAACGTTGCGGAGAGAGATTGGCGTCGTCGGCAATGTGACCGACGCCACCATCATGCAGCAGTGTCGCCGATGGATAACAACCTCCTTGGTCTCGCAGCGGTCGCAGCGGTCAGCCTGCTCGCACTGATCTCGTTCGCCTGGTTCCGTTACAGGGAACGGTGCGAGCGTCGAGCAGCTCCAGGTCAGGGCTGCCCAGATTGTGGGTCGCTGCGATTCAGAATCGCGACTGGGCAAGAGAATGAAATCGTCGTGTCACCCCGCCGTCAGTGCCTGGAGTGCTTGCGGCTGTACAGCGTTCCGCCGCCGCGGTGGGAGGGGCTAGTGGCTTACACAATTGCCGCCATTCTTCTCGCGGCAATGCTGCTCGACTGGTTCGCTCATCCAAAAGACATGCCAATCACCTTCAGTTGGTATGGACGACTAGCAATCCTTTCTCTCGCGGGAGCATTGATCTACGGAGGAAACCGCGTCATACGAGGTAAGTCGTAATACGCCCCCAATGCCCCGCCCCAGCTTCACCCTCCGAATAGCTCACGGCGATAGTTATGGAAAGAAGTGCCGCTGATGTCGCCAAGTTCATTGAAGAAATTCTTGAACTAGCTGAGAGTGCGCCGCACCTATTCTCAGGGACAGCGGAGGGGCTCGTTGGGTTACTTATGGGAATGGACACGGTGCTACGTTTTTGCCAAGCCAATAGCGCCACTAACAGTTTGCACGGCTTCAATAGAGCCTGGGAGACTAAGGGATTCGGTGAAGCCACATTCCTGTCAGTCGTGAACGATCGCCTCGACCAACGAGGGATTGAGGCCCCGACGGAGAAAGCAAGGATGCGAGAGATAATCAAACTGTGGCAGGAAGTGCGAGCATAGCGACTTACTTCATCCCTCATCTTTGCGGGCGGATAAGGCGGTGTGATGTTGCGGTAAGCTAATCTCTCCGCATATGCTTTTTCCCAACACGCCGTTTCTTAGGAGTCGCAAATGAACGCCCGCATATGCATTTTTCTCAGTTTGATAAGTCTCGCCATTGCCTCAACCGTAGCTTCAGCTTACCCGATTCGCCTTGAACATTTCGGGGAGGGTTCTGGACAGATCGGAGACACGATCTTCAACAACAAGGCGTTCAAGGTCACAGGGATTGCCGACACACAGAACGTCACATTCACCGGAATGTCCGACCCTGCGCAACCTCCTGGGATAGGACTTTTCTCCCTCAATCACTTAGTTACTACTATAGATATTCAGGACGTGGGACAATTTCGAATAACGTCAGGAACTCGGACCTTCTGTAATAACGAACTTAGCGTGATTGGATGGAGTCGTTCAGCCTCTCTTGCTGACATATTCAATGGCCCACACGATCCTGTTTTTAGTGGCTGGAGAATAGGGTCCGAGCTTGAGGAAACAGTCGGGATTGGTGTTTTGTACAACTACCCCGAAGATCAACCAGTGACGACTACGGGCGGTGACTTGAAGTTCGTCGGCCAAAGTGACGTGACAGCGCGCTTTCGAGCAGTTTATATTCCCGAGCCGTCAACGCCCCACCTGCTAGCTTTGAGTGCCGTGGCGTTGATTCGGCGAAGAAGACCGCAGCCCCCCGCCACTTCCCAGCGAAAGCAGACCTAGCCGCCGGCTTCCGGGGCGGGGTTAGGCGAACGGAGAAGGCGGACACCAGCCCACGCCATTCCGCTCGCGATGAGCAGGACTATCGCGATAAATCCTCCAAGAGTCCAGACGATCGAAGCATCCTTAAACTTGGACGCCTGAATCAGCACGATGGCAAGTCCCGTGGCGTACAGAAACGCCAGGGCGGCGAAGAGCACAAGTAGAGCACCTAAAACGTTCTTCCATTTCATGCTTAGCATTCCACCCGTGTCGGGACGCCAGTTTTTCGGGACGTTCGGAGCGCAGACCATAATTTCATTCTGGCGTGACGGGCGGAGCAGAAAGTTCCAGGAAAAACACAGCGGCTCGTCTGTCACCGCGTATCCTAAAGCCCATGCGCCTTCTTCAATCGCGGCCTGACTCCAGAGCAACTCGCCCAAGACAACGCCTTTCTCGCCAGCCATGATCTTTGCAGCGTGTTTAGCCTCATCGAGCGTCATGCCGCCCATTCTAACCGCCGCCGAAGCGGGTGGGAGAGGAAGGGCCTCTCGTCAAAGCATTAAGATGAACGCAAACAGAAGCACCGCACACGTCAAGCCGAACTTTATCCCGGTCACGACGTTCCCAAAAGCAGCCCCGGCGACAACGAACGGTCCGGCAACCAAATACACCCACAGCGGCAGGCAAATCGCTAAAGCCCATCCGCTCGGATGATCGATCAAACGACGATAGTTAACGAGCGTCGCTCCCCAGATCGCGGCCAGCGTCATGGCGATCATTAGATTGCGAAGATTGAATCGAGGCATATACATCTCGACGAGCGATTAAAGGGCCACCACCATCCCCAACAGCCCCGCCACAACCGTCGTGGCGATGATCGCCGAGCGAAGCGTGAAGCGGCGGCCGAGGCGGAGGGCGCCGACGCCGGCTAGGGCGAAGACGAGGGCGGGATACCAGGTCGGGAAACGGATTTGGTCGACGTCGCCTCCGATGCTGCTCAGATCTCCATTTCGAACGAAGGCGTCAACAAACCCAAGACGCTCTCTTGAGATGCTCAAGTTGAGATCGGCTGCTATAGCGCTCTTACCCCCGATTCGGACTCTCTCTAGGTAGCACATGCCCTTGATCGCAGTGAGACTTAGAGAGCGATCCCACGATGGCATCACTACATCCAACGCTGGTTTCGTCGCGTAGCTTGCTCCCCACAGCCCCAAGCACGCCATGCTCAGCATGAAGCAAATCGTCGCCAGGGCGTAGCGGAAGTAGGTGAGCATTCGGGGCAGTATAGCGGACTGATATTCTTCGGGCCGCTTAACTAACGCAGAATAATTGCCAACCCTGTCCACATCAATTACAGTTGCAAGCGGCCAGTCAGGGGAAGAGCAGAGACACACTGATGAAATCCACTCTAGTGGAAGCACTACTCGTATTGCTAATTTCAGCATGCGGCCGACTCAATGCGGCAACGTATCAAGTATCGCTCCTAAACCAATCTCCCCAACAAGCGGCAGCCGGTGGATTGTATGGCGATGCAACTGTCGGAGGGCTCGGCAATCCAGGCAATGCAGCTGCATTGTGGCCAACCCCGTCCTCACCGCCTGTAAGCCTCCATCCAGCTGGGTTTGCTGCGTCGTCAGCTAGCAAAATTCACGGCAATTCACAAGTTGGCCAGGGAACGATCGCCGGAGGAGAGACCCACGCTCTACTTTGGCATAGCACGCCTGAGAGCGTCATTGACCTTCATCCTGAAGGTTATAGGCAATCTACTGCCACCGACGTGAGCGAATCTACTCAAGTCGGTGCGGGTATCGCGACAGGTGGCAGTGCGTATCACGCCCTGCTGTGGAGTGGGACTTCGGCGAGTGTTGTCGACTTACATGCCCCGTCTTACTCCCAAACGTATGCATGGGCCGCTGACGAAACTGGCCAAACAGGTTGGGGATTAGTCGGTTCGCCCTCGACCTACCATGCGTTAGTGTGGCATGGGACTGCCGAAAGCGTCGTCGACTTGCATCCAGATAGTTATCGACTGACGACTGCGTACGGAGGCGGAGGGACGTCACAGGTCGGCTACGGAATGACCAAAAGCGAACCGGTTCAGGCCCACGCACTGCTGTGGCATGGTAGCGCGAGCAGCGTTGTAAACCTCCACCCGCCTGGATTCACTTACACAAGTGCCCAGGCCGCAGCTGGCGAGTGGCAAGTTGGCAACGGCGCACTCGCTAACAGCAACGTCACACGGGCTCTCGCCTGGAAAGGGAGTGCAGACAGCGTCATTGACTTACACAGCATCCTCGAGCAGCAAACGGGGCTAACGTTCTATTCGTCTGTATCGACTGATGTCGATGAGTGTGGGAACGTTGTCGGTATAGGAGAAGTTAGAGGGCAAGGCCGCTTCGCGATTCGTTGGTCGCTCGTGCCGGAACCCACCAGCTTCGTAATAGCCACGCTCGGCTTGTTAATCGCTTATGCACTAACGCAACGCCGAGCGAGTGGATACGTACTCCTTGAGCAAAAAGAGCGCCCCGCCAGATTCGCTAGGTTCGCGGGGCGAGTGAATTGTTGAGGAACAACTCGGCTACTCGTCGAGTTCAACTTCGAGCGCCACCCATAGCACGGACGTCCCCAAGTCAGGTCGCGTGCGGCACGAGCCTCAACCAGGCTGAGGGCGCAAGTTAGCCAGCGCCGAGAATCGCAGCGGGTTCGCAGGCCACAGCCCCGTAATCGCTCTCATCTGCTCCTCGGCCAAGGCAGTATTTACAGGTTTGAGTCGTGCGCAAGTGATGCGCGCACGAAAAGGCCCCCCGCTTTCACGATGCGAGGGGCCTTTTCCAGAGTTGGCGGCAATCAGCGCGATTCAGGTACGCTTGCGAGCGATCCGGCGTGCCCCGAGCGCTACGCCGCACATTAGCAGCATCGCCGCTGAAGCCGGTTCCGGAACTGAGACTAGTGACGGCCAAGAATCTCCAATGTGCGATTGCAATGGAATCCAATCATAGCCGTCGACTGCGCCATCGCCGTTGATGTCGCCATCCTTCCATGTCGCGCCGGTCAGACCAAAATTGTCTAACCAGACCCCAACATCTTCGGAGTCCACTTCGTCATCGAGATTAAAATCGCCAGGGAGCGTAGCGCGCACAGCAACTCCTCCTCCAAACACCCCGGGCCAGTCGTACAAAACCGCCATGGCGATATCCAAACTGTCTATAATCACGTCGCCACCGTCTACACTCACTGTCGCAAAGTTTCCACTAATCGTGCACGCATCCGAGACGCTTATGATTTTCATTACATCGCGCGGACTTGGCGAGTAGCTGGCAAGTTCCAGGGACAACTCACCATCTAGACTAGCCGTAAGTTCGATGGCGTTACTGCTCTCAATTAGTATCCTGTCATACTGAGAGCTTGAGGCAGCGCCTTTGGCCACAATCTGCAGCTGAGCGCCGGAATCGAATTCAATCGCTACGTGCGGTGAAGTAGAGTTGCTGTCGATGGATAGCAATCCTTGGCTAGTCGCCGATCTAGGGGGTAACGCTAGAGCGCCTTCTACGGAGATTGACGCCGCGCTTGACTCTAGTGTCGCACCTCCACCCAGTGCGAGGACCGCGCCAGAGTCGATTTGTAGGCCGCTGTTTCCGAATAGAAATCCATCTGAGCCGTCCGTGTCCAACGTGCTGCTGCCAGAGACAGCCGTGAAGCCGCCTTCAAAACTCAAGAATTTCTCGCCGCTGTCAGAAGCGATCGCGTAGGCCCCGTCGTAAAACTCGACCGGGTCCGATATTGCTCCGATGCCACGAAATCCGCCGTCACTGACTTCAAGCGTGCTCCCAACAATGTGCGGCGCCAAATCGCCGAGTGGTGTAACGGCGCCGAACTGTCCTGCGCTACCTAAGAGGACAAGAGATTCCTCCCCAATCAGAAGCTCAGTGTTAAGGGCGTTGGTGAAGTTGGCTGCAGAATAGTCCGCGAGGCCGTTCGCTTTGACTAAGCTGCTGCCATTGACGAAGTCGATCTCGCCGACAATTTTTCGCGTCTCAAGTGTTCCGCCCATGTGGGCGAACTCGCCCGTGACCTCCACAATTTCAGCTTGAGTTGTGCCTAGCGTCTTCAGATAGTGACCGTTAGCGCCAATCTTCAGTTCCTCAGTTGTAAGTTTCCCGCCTGAGTGGAAGAAAGCTCCTATCCCATTCTCGCTGACCACAGTGCGCTTCGATGTAAGAATCCCTGGTGAAGACAGTTCGTATAGTCCGTCGCTACCGCTGTTTTTTCCGATAACCAGAGACCCTGAGACGGAGTGCTGGCCTTTCTGCTGAGTAAACACGCCCTCGCCGTTCTTTCCCGCGATGACGGTTTCGGAATTGACCGTTGCGAAGCTTCCTCCGGAGATAATGAATTCGCCCGAGCTTGAGTCTTCATCGCCAATTTCAATGGCGCCGACGTTGACAACTGGCGTGCTTCCTGCCGATGCGGCCCCAGTCAGTGTGTAAGTGCCTCCGAGGCCGTTATTGTCTTTGCCGATAATGATTTTGGCCGCCGTATTTGTTCCGCCCGTGTGGGCGACGCTGCCCTGACCGCGGAAACCTACATACTCTGTGTCGACGGCCACTGCCCCGCCCGTGATATCGACCTTGCCTATATCACTGGCACCCTCGCCCACAAAAATTTGGTCGGCCTTGATTTGCCCGCCCGTGGCGATTGTCATCTTAGCAGCATCGGCTGGATTCACTGTGGATCGGCCGACAAGCAGGCTTCGCGCTACAGCATTAACGCCTGAACCGATCTGAGGGCCGGAAATCGTCGTTATTTCAACGACATCCGTCGCAGTCGGTAGCTTGTTGTTCGAGCCTGGCGTGTCTAAGTCTTCCCAGTTCGCCAGCGTGATCCACGCACCATTCGCCGCCCCGATCCACGCAACGTTGCTGGACGGCTTGGATGCGTAGGTGAGCGACGGTAGGTCTCCGCCAAGCGCAGTGGCGATCCAACTGTAGTTTGGTGCGTACATTGCGGACGCTGCAAAATCAACGTCGCGAGTGATACCCGCTAACCTCCAATCCCACCCATCCTTAACGAAATAGCCGCCCCCAGAATCATTACCCAATCCGTGGCCTTCGAACTCAATCTCCTCAACAGACGAGAAATTGTAATTGATAGATGGTCCACCGAAGGCGTTGGTGACAACGTTCTTACCCCAACGCAAATGGCCTTGGGGGCCTTGCCCGCTAATTACAAAGCCTGTGCCTGGATCTCTGAGGAATGCGTCGCCAAATCCACCCTGTGTAATCGTTGAGCCAGCCGGCACTTCGAGATCGGGGTCAATGCCTGCATAATCTGTGAAGTTCGCAGGTAAATTATGCGTGGGCGAATTGTTCCAAGGGTCATCGTCGCCGTCAGGCAGGCCAATCCGCAGGAGTGCCATATCACCAGGAGCGTCTAGTATTTCGTCCACCACCGAGTACGGCACGCCGTTAACCGATATACCCACCGGCTTAAATGACTCACCATTAGTGATATGCCAGGCCGTTAGAATCCAATTGGGTGCAATCACTACCCCAGACGAGCTTTGCACTTTTGCCATGATGCTGTCAGATGGGCGAGGCAGCGTCGGCGGGATGTAAAGTGGGTTATACTGCATCGCAACTGGGTCCCAGTAGTGCGCCTTCTCAACGAACTCAACGGCCATTACGGAACTCATCAAGACAGCTGAAACTGAGAATATCGCTGCACAAACAACCGTCCTCCGTGCCGATGCAACCATTACAATCTCCGTCAAAAGCTAGCTAAAGTTTGATAACGACATACGAATTTGTGGGTATAACACATCAGGAGATTCAACGGAAATATCAGAATATGAACGCGAGCAGTTGCAATCGCAGCGATGAATGCAACGCAGCCCGGTGATTGATTACCTGCCACCCTCCGGCCAAGGTCACCAGTTAGCCCTCTCACCAATTCCGCCCGCGTTCTCAGCCACCGGCCGGGAATGCGGGCGTTTTCGTTTTCCAACTCAACCCGGTATCTAGCGTCTTGGCTCGATTTTCCGACAGCGGCGACTAAATTGAGAGCGTCAGGCCGGGACCGCTGGCCGCGGGTTGTGAGAGGGTGACGATGCGTCCTGCCTTAGCTGCCTGCTTGTTGTTGCTTGCGGGTTGTGGCCCCAGCGCCAAAGAGGCCTACGAGCTCGAAGTGCTCAAGCTGGTGGCGATGCAGCAGGAGTCGCAGGAACTTCTCAAGAAGATCTACGCCAAAGCGGATAGCGGCAGCGGCTAAGTCGACGACTTTGACGGCTTCGCGGTAGTCATCGATCGACTTCTGAATCTCGCCGTCCTAGTCGCGGCTGTGGCGCTAGTCGAACAGCTGCTTACCCTTCGCGACCGTCTCGGCGAAATCCTGCAGCCACTAGACGCCTTTGCCAGACTGCTGGGCGATGTTGACGAACTCTTGAGGATCGATTTCGTCGCCGCGGAGCCGTCGGCGAATCGGGTCGGGGAGGGAGTCGGTCATTGGGCGTTTTCCTTTCGGGCGATCTCGCGGGCGTGCTGTTCGCCGCGGCGGTTCAACGTACAGATGCGACAAATTGTCCCACTCCAGCTGACGCCAGACCGATCGTTTGGCACGTGCGACGTTGCAGTTGTGCTGTTGTCGCTCGATGACTTCGCTGACGATGCTCATGCTCCCCTCCGACGGTTGCAGCTGGAGATGGAGCGACGGCCTGCACGCTCAGCCTCTTCGGCGTCGAGGCGTGCTTCGTACTCGGCAAGAATTTTCAGGACGATCGATCTGCGCGTCGTGCCGATCGCCCCGGAGGTGATACCGTTGCTCGAGCAGCAGTTTGACCGAGCCGCTGAAGGCGAAGAATTGGTCCTGCCGGGCATGTTGGGCGAAGGCGACGGCGTTTACGGCAAGCGACTGAAGCGAGTCGTCAAAAAACTCGGTCTCGACCAATAGCCGAGAGTGCTGCACACGCTGCGCGCGAGCCGGCAGACGGATTGGAACGAAGTGTTCCCATCGCACGTCACCGCGGCGTGGATGGGCAACTCGCCAACGATCGGCGATAAGCACTACAATCGTACTCTCGACGTGCACTTTGAAGCGGCGACCGACCCATTGCATAATCCATTGCAGACAGTGGCCGCCACGGCTTGCCAGCGTGCGTCAACTTAAAGTGCGGTAACTCAGAAAACGCCGCGTTGACGCTAATTGTCTAACGGTGTCGCATATTGACTAGGGCATTAGAGGATAGTCCGTGTACCCCGCCGCACCCTCTGAGTAGTACGTCGCCACGTTCGGCTCATTCAGCGGCGCATCGCTTCGCAGCCGCGTCGGCAAATCGGGGTTCGCGATAAATGGCTGCCCGAATGCAATCGCATCGGCCGCGCCGTCGCGAATCGCCGCGGCCGCGGTTTGCTTGTCGTAGCCGCCGTTGGCAATCAGCACGCCGCGATACGCCGCGCGAATCGACGGCGTCACCCGCGGCGCGTCCGCGTTGAACAACCGCCCCGGCCGAATCGACTCCGCCACGTGCAAGTAAGCGAGCCCGTACTGATTCAGCATCTCGCCGACGTACGAATAGAGTCCGATCGGATCGCTGTCCGACATCCCCTGCCCGTTCATCGTCGGGCTTACCCGCAAGCCAGTTCGATCGGCCGACCACGCCGCCGTCACCGCTTCGATTACCTCGCGTAGAAACCGACTCCGATTCTCAACCGAACCGCCATACTCGTCGCGGCGCTGGTTCGAACCGTCGCGCAAGAATTGGTCGATAAGGTAACCATTGGCGCCGTGAATCTCGACGCCGTCGAACCCCGCCTCGCGAGCCCGCCGCGTCGCCGTTGCATAGTCGCCGACGATTCGCTTGACGTCGCCGATCGTCAACTGCCGCGGCACGACGTACGGCTTCTTTCCCGTCGGCGTGTGCGCTTCGCCCGTGGCCGCGATCGCGCTCGGCCCCACCGCCGCCGCCCCGCCCGCCTGGTAGTCGGGATGCGACACCCGCCCCATGTGCCACAACTGCAGCACAATCCGGCCGCCCGCCTCGTGCACGCCGGCGACGACGCGCGCCCAGCCGGCCGCCTGCTCGTCGGTGTACATTGCCGGCGCCCCGTGCCAGCCATACCCCTCGGCGCTGATCGCGGTCGCCTCGGTCACGATGAGCGCCGCCCCGGCCCGCTGCCGGTAGTACTCGGCCATCATCTCGTTCGGCACGCGGTCGGTCGACCGCGCCCGCGTCAACGGCGCCATCACAATCCGATGCGGAAACTCGATCGCCCCGACCTGCAGCGGCTGAAACAACGCGTCGTTATCGCTCATCGTAAATGCTCGTTCTCGAAGGTGCCGCCGCCTGCCTTTCTCCTAGTTTAGTGAATTGAAGCTGAACCTAGTAGGGCGAGATGCTCGCATGCACCGCGACGCGCACGTCACTCACTGCGATGCGCTCGCGCGGCCAACAGCACCGCGGGAGCTTGAGCACCATGCGTGCGCACCCGCGCCACACCGATCGGTCTCAGTTGCACGTCGCCCAAGTCAATCGTCTCGCCCGGCTTGAGCGTCACCCCCTCGAACACCGTCTGCTCAGGCTTCCCTGGCTCGCGATAGAAGCGGCCGTCGTAGCGTTGCCCCGGTACGAGTTCGTCGATCTGAAATCGCCCCGCGTCATCGGTGTGCACGTACCCGCGCTCGCCGATCTTGGGATCCAGATTCAACTCGCCGAGCGCACTGCCCGCCAGAATGCCTTGCCGAGCTAGCGGCTTGCCCGCTTCGTCCAGCAGGCGTCCAGTGATCGTCCCCCACGGCTCCATCCGTAGGCGAATCACCTCCTTGACGCCGGCGCGGGCGAGCACGAACCCGATCAACTTGCGATCTTCGTGAAAGAACGTAATCCGCCTCGCGCGCTCCGCATGCAAGCCGCGAATGCCGAAGGCTCCGCCCCGCGGTCGCGTCTCCGCATCGTACAAGTGCTGCGTCATCCCTTGCGTCCTGCAGCCCTCGACAAGCCGCCCGTCGCCATCGACCAGCTCAACCCGCTGCGGAACGTCGCACACAACCGTCGCCGTTAGTTCTAACGGCGGCGAATCCACTTCAGGATTCACGAGCACCATCGCCGGATAGGAATCGAGATCCAATCCGCCAATGGAACTGTAGAGAACTCGGCTCGTCCCGAAAGCCTCGATTTGCCACTTCGGCGAGAGCTTCGCGAGTTCCGCCGCAAAGAACTCGCTGGGCTTCACGTCCGTCGCATGGTACGCGACGCCATCCGTCGCCTCCACCAAAATGGCGCCAGGGCCCGCCTCAACGAAGCCGCGATAGCTTCCCGTCGCGTCGCGGATCGCGACGCTATAGGGCTGCCGGCAGGGATTGCATGAGGGGCTCTGCGCCAGAGGATTGCGGCCGACGTCGGCGTACGTGACTCGCGCCTCGACCGGCTTTCCCAGTTCATCCACAAGCTTCAATCGAAACGGAATCCCGCGCCGGCACTCAATCTCCACTGGCCCGTCATCTTTCGCAGTCGCCTCGCCCGATTCGTACGCCATCCCCGGCGACGACGCAGCAGTGATACACACCTCGTCGCTCGAAGGCGTCAATCCAGCCAACTGAAACTTGCCATCTGCGTCGGTAAGGACGACGCCGTAGCCAACGCCGTCACGAGGCCTCCCGAGCGACTTCCCCACCCGCATTCCCGCGATCGGCTGCCTCGTTTCGCGGTCGATCACTCGTCCCGTAATCGTTCGTCCCGGCTCACAAATCCGTGTGAAGCGGGCGGCAGAGACAAGTTGCGTCGGCCTGCTATCCGGATCGAGCATCGTTCCTACGTCGTCGCCTTCACGGGTCATCACGGCCATCTGCGTGGTGACGACGCCAGCCCCTGTGATTTCCAGTCGCACCAGACGGTCGGCGCCAATCCCGCTGAGTTCAAACTCGCCGTCGTTATCCGTGCGCGCCTCCGCAGTCACGCCCGGCAGCAAGTCGGGACGGTACATGACCTGTCCCGGAAACGGCGGCGAATGAAATACGCTCGCTTTCCTCATCTGAGCGATTTTGGCGTCGAGGTCGCGCTCCGGCGGAATCGTGACGCTCCCCAACCGGACGCGCGCTCCAACGAGCGGCTGTCCATGGGTTCCCAATAGTCGCCCGCGAATCGGCACGTCGTCCGCCGCCAACTGAAAGGCAAAATAGTTCCGCTCGATCCGTTCCGCAGCCGTCGGCAGGGCCGAGTCGATCCGCCCGCGATAGTTGCGAAAGTCAGCCCCGTAGCCATCGGCCGTCACGATGAGGAGGCCATTCCGCCGCGACGGCAGTGAGTCAAGATCGACGAACGTCGCGTCGGGCGCCTCGAACTCAAATCGGCCCGCCTCGTCCGTCACCGCCCGCACCGGCCCGAGCCCTGCCACCTCCGGCTTCAGCGTCTGGTCGTACGGCGCCAACGCCTCGTCATACGGCATGAGATACACTCGCGCCCCGGCAAACGGCTGGCCATCCGGCCCGTTGACGACCCCGCGAAAATTCCCGGCAAAGCGAGGATCGTCCGGATCGCGTTCGTCGACAGTCGCGCCGCCCGCCTTCGATGGCGACTCAGCGCTGATGGCAACGCCGCACAAAAGCATCACCAGCACGCCAGCGCCGCACAACCACCGAGCAAGCATCGCGAAACTCCTCGCCAGGAAAGACAAGCCACTCCTCAATCTCGCCGACAACCGCGCAAACCGTCAACCGTTCACCCCATTCCCCGCAAAAAGCCGCGACCGCCGGTCGCAGTGGCCGCCACGTAGCCGCCAAGCCCCACCAAGCGACGTCAAAAATCGGCGTCGATCCACCCGACATCGAAAACCAGGTAGCCCCGGTTAGCGCACTCGCCTACCGGGGTGGCGGAACCGCGTCGTTCACCCCATAATCCCCGCCCCAACCACCCCATGCTCGGCGAACAGCGGATCGCCGCCAAGACGTCACGGAATCACGAGAGCAATGAAGCGAGTCGGCAGTCGTCTGCTCGGCGCAGAACACTTCACGAGGACATCCACGTCTATTACATTCAAAACCGCCAGGCAATCGACTGAACAGAAGTGATGCAGACTAATGAAATACACGTTCGCGGGAGTGCCCCTCCTGCTCGCAGCGGCATTGTGTAGCCAGCTAAGCGCAGCGACCTACCGAGTGCATCTCTTAAACCAAACTTCGCAACTCGGAGCTGGCTGGGGAGTGTATGGCAATGCGACGATTGGCTCCCTCTACAGCTCGTACAATGAGGCCACAATCTGGCCCAGCCCGGCGGCGTCCCCGATAAGCCTCCATCCAGCCGGGTTTGCTTTGTCGTTTGCAAGCGACATTCACGGCAATTCGCAAGTTGGCTACGGGCAACTCGCTGGGGGGGAACGCCATGCTTTCCTGTGGCATGGGACGGCTCAAAGCGCCGTTGACCTCCACCCCCTCGGTTATAGCTACTCGGACGCCAACGGCGTCGACGAATCCTCTCAAGTAGGAGCAGGCGTGCCGACTGACGGGAGCGCACCGTATCACGCCTTACTATGGCGAGGAACTGCGGAGAGCGTCGTTGACTTGCACGTACCGGTTTATTCGGAGACATACGCCTGCGATGGCGAAGGCGGCGGCCAGACAGGTTGGGGCATCGTCCGACCAAGCGAGTCGCAGTTCGTGGAGCACGCATTGCTGTGGAAGGGAACTGCCGATAGCGTCGTCGATCTCCATCCCGATGGTTTCGCGCGCACAAGGGCCAACGGAGGCGGAGCGACGTCTCAGGTTGGGTACGGATCTACATCGAGCGATCCGCCCCAAAGCAACGCGCTGCTATGGCATGGCAGTGCGAACAGCGTTGTCAACCTTCATCCGCCTGGATTTGCCTACACGCAGGCTGAAGCGACTGCAGGAGAGTGGCAGGTTGGTAGCGGGGGGGTCGGCAATGGCCTCCACGCGCGAGCTCTAGCTTGGAGAGGAAGCGCGGACAGCGTCGTTGACTTGCATAGTATCCTCGAGCAACAGACGCGACCGAACTTCTTGTTTTCGCTGGCGACAGACGTCGATGAGTTGGGCAACATCGCTGGCTGGGGATTCACCACAGATGGATATAGCTTCGCGATTCGCTGGTCGCTCGTACCAGAACCAACGAGCGTCGGTATGGTGGGACTGGCGCTACTGAGCATCGTCCTCCAGTCGCGACGCCGTACGAATTGAATCGGCACTAGCCGACGAGCGAACCGTCAAGCGCCCCCCCAGCCTCCGCAAAAAGCCGCGACCGTCGGTCGCGGTGGCCCCACGTCGCCGCCAATCGCCAACATGATTGGGGGAGTGGATAGCCCCGGTTGGCGTACCCGCCTACCGGGGCGGCACAGCCGCGAGAGGCATCAAACTCGCCTGCCAGATCAGCACGGTCCGCGACTCGCCCGATTCGTCATTGCTCGCCAATCGCGCTGTCGAGCGATATGCCAATCATGTTCCCGCATTGACTGCAACCACATGTTCCGCAGCACGATCCGGTTGCGTTAACGCAAAACATCGTCGCGTTTTCTAACGGAACTTCGCCGACTCCGACTGATCAAAGCGACGATCGCGGCAACGCTCAGGGAACAGGCGCTGGGCTCAGGGACGGTGTCGCGAATCTTGGCGATGACGATGTCGTCGTCGCCCGCGTTGGCGCCGCCGAGGCTTCCGCTCGTGAAGCCGGTGATGTAAACGTTACCTTGAAAATCAGCTGACACGCCGCTGGCAAAATCAGTCTCCGCGGAGCCAAGTTGCATCGTCCAGAGGCGATTTCCAGCTTGGTCGAACTTGCTGAGAAACATATCGCTCAAGCCGGCGCTAGGTCCCTGTAGGTCGCCCGAAGCTGCCCCGGAGATGTACACATTCCCTTGGCCGTCCGTGGCGACGCCCTGGCCTTGAGCGCCCTCGCCGGCGGCGAGTTGAGCCTTCCAAAGGAGATTGCCGTTAGCGTCGAACTTACAAAGAAAGGCGCTGTCGACTCCAGCGCTTGGTCCGGCGAACTCGCCTCCGACGAAGCCTGTCAGATAAACGTTTCCTAAATTGTCATACGTCACTCCATTGCTACGAATGGCAGTAGTCGTATCTACAAGCTGCCCAAGCTGTTTGATCCAAAGTCGATTGCCGTCAGCGTCGTACTTGGCAAGGAACGCATCGAGTTCGACGTGATTCGTGCCGTTGACTAAATCGCCTCCCGTGAAGCCGGTGGTATAGACGTTTCCAAGGCCGTCCACGGCGAGGCCAAGACTGGAATCGAGCTGCTTCGTACCGAGCTGCCTGGTCCAAATTCTGTTGCCGGCAACGTCGTACTTGGCGAGAAATGCGTCCTGGAGCCCGACGTGAGGACCGTTGAATGTATCCTCCGTGTATCCTGAAATGAAAACGTTGCCAATGCCGTCGACAGCCACGGCGTTGCTAACGTCGGCAGAGGCTGTGCCAAGCTGCCTGGACCACAGCAGCACTCCGTCCGTCGTGTATCGACTGAGAATGGCGTCGCCGAAACCAGCCTGGGGACCATTAAGCGACCCGCCGGTCGCGCCTGAGATGTATACGCTTCCGACGCCGTCAGTCGCGACGCCGTAACTTCGCTCGCCGCCTGTGGAGCCGAGTTGCGCCGTCCAAACTCGGTTGCCGCTCGCATCGAACTTACTCAAAAAGGCGTCGCTAATGCCGGAGAGGGGCGCGGCGAGCGATCCTCGCGTGTCCCCGGTTATGTACGCATTTCCCAGCAGGTCAGTGGCGATGGCATAAGCACGGTCTTCACCGGCAGTGCCGAATTGTCGAGACCACTCCAGCACGGGCGATGCGGAGACGGGCGTTGCGGCAAGAAAACGGATTAGTACTGCTACAATCGCTGCTTTGCGCCAGAAGTTAGACATTAGCAATTTCCCTAGTTAGCCTGCGCAACTCAAATCCCGCCGCCGTGCTGACGGCCGGCCCGTGGGCGCGACTGTCATATTTTGAGCCTGATATAGAAACATGCGGTGGAGCGGTAATCTAATGCCTGTGACCGCAATATGCGAACGATTTTAGCGGAGCTGGATGGCGTGCCGCCGCGAAGTGTCGACATGCTAGAGCAGGAGTTGGCGTGCTCGCCTGCCGGGGCTGCGCAGCCGCAAGAAGCATCCCCCCAACGGCGCCAGCGAAGCAGCGTTACCAACTACCGTCTGGGGCGGCGTCGGCTTGAAGCGGCGACCCCGCAAACGCCCAGCAACGTCATCGCCACGCTACTAGGTTCGGGCACCACAAGGACGTCCTGCACGCGATAGACGTACACGGTGCTCGCCGCGGGAGAGCCTCCACCAGCGCTAACAGCCAGCAAGTCGCCTTCGATGGCAACCGCCAATCCGAAACCAATCGGACTGCCTGGAGGCGGAGCGAGAATGCCTACGGTTTTTCCAGTCTTGTCGTAGATCCGAACCAATCCTTGGATCTCGATGCCCAGAGCGACGTAGTCGCTACTTACGCTCACTCCATCGGCAGCCGCACGAATATTCCCAGAGGAGGACGCCAACGGCGCCGGCGTTCCGGCAGTCGGCCAAATGAATGATTGCCCGAACGGCTGCGTGGCGACGAGCGTCTCATCGTTCAGGTCCACGTTGTATCCGAACTGGCCAGGGCTTTGCAGGCCGGGAGCAGGAGCGTACTTCGCGAGCTGTCGATTACCGACAGTGCTTGGTTCCGCATCGAACAGGTAGACTGCGCCCCCGCTGGAAGATAAGGGTTGCAGAGCAGCCACCGCAGCGCGACCTTCGTCGATCGCGACGGCAACGCCGAAGCCGTCGTTCTCCTGGCCATCGTTCGCGACCAATCTCGCAATTTGATTGCCCGTAACGCGGTCGAACAAATACGCTGCACCGCCGATCGCCGCATTGTTCGGGTCTTTGGCAGCAGCTGCGATCACGACGTCGCCGCTCATGTCGACGGAAAACCCAACTCGCGTCCCGGGATAGTCGCTCGGGGTGAGCTTGATTTTCGAAATATTTGTGAGATCTGCGAAGTTGTAGACATACGTATCGAAAGTCCCGGCAATAACGGCGCTATCCCCCTGCAATGCCACGGAAGTGCCGACATCTGCACTCGGGAGCGTCACTTTCGCCAACTGCTGCTGGGTGAATGGATCGTATAAGTAGGCAGACCCTAAGCCAGTCCCAACCAACACCCGCTGCCCGTCGGTGGCAAGACTCCACCCCAGATAATCGTTCGTCGCCAGTCCCGGCACGTGAAACGTGGCCAGGGGCGTCGGACTGGGGGGCGCTGCGAACGCCCCAACTGCGAAAGAAAAACTAATGAATGCCGAGAATACGGCATAAGAAAGATAACTTGAGCGCATTAGCAGAATCCTCTTCTCGTGGGTGTTCCGGGCACACGATGCGGCCAGTCTACCGATGGACCTTATCGTATGCAACTTTTTCTCGGAAACGCTGCCGAGGCGCATTGCGAGGAGATGCGAAACAAGCGACGCTGATTGAGATGATTTACTGGAGAGTTTCCAGTCTATTCGCCCAACTTGTCTACTTAAGATACTGGCGGGTGGGTGGCAGGTCGTCGCGTAGCGGGTAGCCCCGCTTGGCGTACCCGCCTACCGGGGCGGCGCAGCCGCAAGAGGCGTCAGCCTAACGGCGCTAGCGAAGCAGCGTTATCAACTACCATCAGTCGGTAATGATCTCGCGCACCCGCAGTTTCCCCACCGACAACTCGTCAATCTCCAACCGATTGAACCGAGCTTGCCGCACCGTCAGCCGCTTCACCGCCAAGCGGCCAATCGCGAGCGCCCCGATCGCCACCGCCCCCACGGCCAGCGCGCCGACGGTGAACGCGGCAATCGCCATCGCCCCCGAGGCCTGCGCCCCCACGGCCACGGCCCCATGCTTCTGCACGCACGACTTGGACCCTGAGGCCGCCAGCACGGCGGGCTCCTCTGGAGTGGCGGCGGGTGGAGGATTGCTCTTCATCGGCTTCGCGTCACAGGTTTCGTTTGCAGTCGCCGGGTTCCGCCCCCACCGCGGCAGACATTGTATCCGCGTTCCGAAAACGCGCTCCTCTCCGGGAGGAGGCCTGGGCCGAGCAAATATAGCATTTTGCGACTTGCATTTGGCCGCGCCACTTCAGAAAATGAACACCCGTACACACTACCGCACCGATGGGAAGCTCCCTGAAACGGGTTCACCAATGCCGCAGCCGTCGACCTGTCGCGTCGTCCCTGATGTCGCCTCGAATGCGACATCAAAGGCGACACAGAGCATCGCAACCTCATGCAAAGAAACAACTTAACAACGATTTCTTAGTGTCGCCTAAAATCGCATTCACCGATTCGAGCCACGCGACACGACATCTCCGCCGGTCAAGCCAGCGCCAGAACTTAGCCCGAACCACCTACCCCACCCAGAGTCCGACAAAACGCCTACCGCAGCCCCAATCTCTCCCCGCGGAAGCCCGCCAAACGATTGACTCCCGGCCCACCCCGTGCGACCCTAATACCTTCTGCTTTCCGGGGATTCGGACACCCCCCGCCTACTTCGCCCGCCCGCCTACTTCGCCCGCCTGCCTACGAACCTCGCCCGCCACGCCGGCGCCGACCACCGACGGAGGATTTACACGATGAGGCTGCTTCTCGCCGGGATGACCCTGGCTTGTCTCGGGCATGTCGCCCACGCTCAAACTGGCCGCTACTCCGAGTCCGACGCCGCGGCCGCAGCCCCCGAATCGGCCCCCGTGGCCGAGGCAGGCCAACCCGCCGCTGCTCCCGCCGAAGCCGCCGACGCGCACGCCGATCTGAAGAACATGTTCGATGGGTCGCCCGCCCCGACGATGGCGGCCCCGCCCGCCGGCGCCTCGGAGCCGACGCCTGCCGGCAACCCATTTGGGGCGCCCGCTCCCGCCGCCTCCGCAGCCGCTGAGCTCGGCCCTGCTGCCGGTCCCGCCGCCAGTGCCGCAGCTCACACGCCCCCAGCTGCTGCCGCAGCCCTGGAACCTGCCGCCACCGATCAACGGTCGCTTCTCACCAAGGGTCCCAAACCCTCGAAGATGATGCAGGACCTGATGAAGGCTCCTGCCGCCGCGACGCTCACCGGCACGCCGGTCACGCTCGGCGAAGCAGTCCGCGATTCCCGCACCCGCCAAGACCAGACCCAACGGGCCAAAGCCTATTGGGACCTCGCCGCCGCCACGGCTGACTACTATCTGGCCCTGCTCGAAACGCAAGAACTCGCCACGTTGCGCGCCGGCGTCAGCATTCCGGGCCAACAGTGGGACGCCCGCGGCACGGAACTGGCCAACCGCGTGGAACTGGCGAAGAAGGCCGCTCAATCCGCTCAGTTGCAACTCCACACTCTCCTCGGCGGCGGGGCAAGCTCGCTCCCCCTCCCGGCCGACGTTCCCCACTGCGGTCGCTACAACGCTGAGTACGAAGAGATCTTCGCCCAACGCCAAGACCTCACGGCGAAGAAACTCGCTGAAGTCCTCTCGCTCCGTCACGCCGAGCTGCGCGACATGACCCAAGCGATTGAGGACGCCGAAGCCTTCCGCGCGTTGGTCAGCGCCAACCGCAACCCGTCAGGCGACGGCAGCGACCTGCTCGCCGCGCAACAGTTGCTCTCGCTGCAACGTCGCGCGTTCGTCGCTCGCGCTCGCGAGTACAACCAAGAGATCGCTGCCTACACGGAACTCGCCGCCCCGGCGGAAGTGCCGGCCGATCGCTTGGTCGCGATGATGATCCGCGTCTCAACGACGACCGATCAATTGAACTTTGGCCAAGGCGGCATCGAACCGGTCGCCGCGACCGAACCGGTGACGCCGACCGAAGGCGCTGAAGCGACAAAGAAGAACGACGAAACCCCGTCGACGTTCGCCGAACGTCACCAGGAAGTCCGCCGCCCGCTGCAACGGCTCCTCGGCCGCGAACGCGAGCGCTCGATCGTCGTCCGCCGCCTCCGCGAAGTCCTCGACCGCGACTAAGCGTTCGAGTGAATTAGCAACCTTTACACAGCAACTAGCGAGCCCCCGGGTTCATCCCGGGGGCTCTTCGCACATCATGCCAGCCGCCACGACCGAAACTTCGATCGACTTCGCCGACCTCCCGCGTCCGCTGGCGAAGCCGTTCTACATCGGCACGCAGCTGGTCGACCCGCCGATCCTGCAGGCCCCAATGGCGGGGTTCACCAACTACGCCTTCCGCCAGATCGTCCGCGAGTTCGGCGGCGCCGGACTCCTCGCCACCGAGATGGTGAACGCCCGCGGCTTCGTCTGGATGGACGAGCACGAGGCCGAACACCCCGACCGCCTGTGGGGCGTCGCCGCCGAGGCCCGTCCGCTCGCCGTGCAAATTTGGGACAACGAGCCCGAAACGCTCGCCAAGGTCGGCCACCGCCTCGCCACCGAATACCAGGTGAGCGTCGTCGACATCAATTTCGGCTGCCCCGTGCGGCAGGTAACGCAGCGGGCCCACAGCGGTTCCTACCTGCTGCGGTTCCCCGAGCTGATGGGACAAATCATCGAGCGCGTCGTCGCCGCCTGCGCGCCGACGCCAGTCACCGCGAAGATCCGCCTCGGCTGCACGCGCGATCAGATCAATGCGATCGACGTCGCGCAGGTTGTCGAAGGCGCCGGCGCCTCGGCGCTCACCGTGCATGGCCGCACAGCCGCCGACATGTTCACCGGCGAAGCCGATTGGGATCGCATCAGCTCGATCAAGCCGCATCTCAAGCGGATCCCGCTCATCGGCAACGGCGACCTCGATTCGGCCGAAAAGGTCGTTAATGCGTTCAAGCGCTATGACGTCGACGGCGTGATGATCGCCCGCGCGGCGCTCAACAAACCCTGGCTCTACGCCCAAGCCGCCGCCGCGGTGCGCGGCGAGCCGATCCCGCCAGATCCGACGCTCCCCGAACAAAAGGAGCTGATGCTCCATCATTATCAGCTCGTCTGCGAGCGCTTCGGCGAGGAGAAGGCGAGCGTGCTGATGCGGAAGTACGCCTGCTGCTACGCCCAAGGCCGCCCCGGCGCCCGCGAGTTCCGCAAGTATGTCGCGACGATCTCGACGCCGCAGGAATTCTTCGACGTCGTCGAACGCTACTTCCCCCTCTAGCCCCGGGCTCCGCCCGGGGGTGTCGTAACGCCACGCGCGACGATGCCAATCGAAATAGATGCCCACCCCTGGGCGGAGCCCGGGGCTAGAACGAGCATCAGGCGTCGCCTACTCCTGATCAAGCTCGTGCGCCAGCGCTCGCAGCGAGAGGTTGATATCTTTCAGGTAGAACCCCAGCGAAGCCGCCAAACACGCCAGACACGCGCTAAACAAGATCACAATCACCACCGAAATCGGCAGCACCAATAGCGTGCCGATAAACAGCACGATCACGATTGTCACGGCCAGCAGCGCCGTCGTCACCGCCAAGGTTATCGCCTTCTGCAAGATCCGCGCTCGCCGCCACAAGATGCCGAGCTGCAGCTCAATCCGCAGCAGCCGCTTCTCGCTCGCCGTCCGCCGCAGGTCGACGAGATTCCGCGACCGATCGATGATCCGCCCCAGCCGATGGTTCATTGAGAGCAGCAGCGCCCCAATGCCGGAGATAAGAATCACCGGGCCGATGGCGGTCTGCAGAACAGGAATCAGTTCGTTGAGCGGCACAGTCGTGTTACATCCATGCAGGGGTCGATCGCACGCATGAGCGGCAACTACCGCGATTCATCCGTATCGCGCGTATCAATGTCGAGCGGCGCCTTTTCATGCTCTAGCAGTTCCCGCGGCGGCAGCATCAACAGCCGGTAAAAGCAGAACGCCGAGAGCGCGCACACCGAACCAATCGACACGATCATGATCGCCCAGCCAGCCAGATTCATCGCGTCTCTCCCGGTTCGAGTCTTTGCTCGCCGATCGCATCGAGCCCTTTGAATCGCCCTTCGCGGCTCCACCGCCGCCCAGCGCTCCACGTCATCACCATCAGGCCGCCGAGCAAGATCGCGATGATCGCCAGCGACAACTGTGCGACGACGCTCTTGCCGACCGTCTCCAGCTGCGATCCTAGCTTCAGCCAAATGAAGGCGATCAAGACAGTGATCAGATACGTCGGCGTCACGTACTTCAGCACGTACTGGACGAAGTAGGGGACATTCAAGTTGGCGCCCTGATGGAGTTCTTGGTGCCCGCGTTCGATGCCGAGCACCCAACCGTAAAGGATGGTTTGCACCAAGGCGAGCATGAACATGAGGAAGGTGCCGACCCAGAAGTCAAACGTATCGAGCGCCACGCTTCCCTTCGAAAAATAAAGGACGAACACGCAGCCAAACGCCGAGACGCCGCCAAGGATCGCGGCCGATGCGCGGCGTTTCAACCCAAAACCTTCTTCTAGAAACGCGATGCACGGCTGCAGCATCGACACCGACGCCGCAATCGCCGCCGTGAAGAGCATGAAGTACCACATGAAGCCGAAGAGCCGCCCACCCCACATCGCGTCGAAGACGTTCGGCAGGGCGACGAAGCCCACCGCAAACGTCGAATCAAGATTCGTCGCCGCCAAACCGCCGATGCCGAGGAACACGAATGCGGCCGGGATGGTAATGAGGCCGCCGTGGCAGACCTCGGAGAATTCGTTGATCGAGGTCGCGGTGAGGCTGCTCAGCGCGATGTCATCCTTCCGGCGGAGGTAGCTCGAGTAGTTGATGATGATCCCGAACCCGACGCCCAGCGTGAAAAAGATCTGCCCGGCCGCGTCAAGCCAGGTTTTTGGATTCTTGAGTTCCGCAATTGCCTCTTCGTTTGGCTCCCACATGAACGCCAGGCCGGCCATCAAGTTCTGATCGGGCTTCGAGGGGTCGGGCGTGCCGAGCGTCAGCACGCGGAACAGCACCGCGAACGAGAGGACAAACAGCACCGGAATGGCGATGTTGCAGAGCTTCTCGATCCCATGGCTCAGCCCGCGGTAAATGCAGGCGAAGTTCAGCAGAAAGACCGACGTGAGAATGACGAGCCACACGCCCCGCCCGCCGAAGATGGCCGAACCATCCTGGCCGGCACCAATAAACTCGTCGAAGTACTTGCTGAACGCGGCGACCTTCGTGGCGGAACTCAGCTCAGCCCCGTCGTCCGCGACGTCCATCCCGGCGATGACTTGATCAATCCGCCCGCCGTGTCCGGTCATCAGGTCGCCGGTGAGATAGTCGATCGCATAACTGAGGCACCACGCCTCGATGAGGACGTAATACATGTAGACGATCAGCGGGATCATCAACGCCAGGGCGCCAAAGTACTTGGCCGCTGGGTGCCGCCAAATGACGCTGTAGATGCCCGGCGCCGAGTTGAACCCGCGGATGCCGCCGTAGCGGCCCATTGTCCACTCCGCCCAGGAGAGGGGGATGCCAAGCACGAGCAAGGCGACGAAATAGGGGAGCATAAACGCCCCGCCCCCATGCTCCACCGCCAGTCCCGGGAATCGCAGGTAGTTGCCGATTCCGACGGCCGACCCTGCCACGGCCATGATCACCCCCATCCGGGAGGTCCACTGTTCACCGCCTGGCTTCTCAGACATGGGCGTCGCTCGTCGAGGGCTTTAAAATAGGCAGCTGGTAGGCCCGCTTTTATACGATAAGCCTCGGCAGGTCAATCACTTACGCCCATTCGGTTTGACGCAACCAGGCATTTTTCAAACAGCCGGTTGTCATAAATCAGATCACCTGTAGGATTGAGTATCCACCGGACGGCCTGCCGTTGGTGGGACGCCTAACCTGCGATGGATCATGAGCGCGATCACCGACCTCTCCGACCGCACGATTGTCGACTACCTCCGCCGCCACCCGGCGGCGACGGTGGGCGATATGGTCGAGTTCACTGGAGTGACGGCCACCGCTGTTCGTCAGCGGCTCGTTCGGCTGATGGAGCAAGGCCTGCTCGCCCGTGAATCGGAAGTCGTCGGCCGTGGTCGGCCGACGCATCGGTATTCGCTGACGCCCGCCGGCGTACGCTCGGGCGCCAACAACTACGACCAGCTCGTGCAGGTCTTGTGGAACGAAATCCGCGAGATCCGCGACATCGAGGTGCGTCGTGGGCTGTTGAAGCGGATCTCGGAGCGTCTCGCAGACCACTACCGCAACGAGGTGCATGGCGAAACATTGCAAGAACGCATGGCCGACTTGGCCCGCCTGATGGCGAGCCAAGACATGCCGTTTGAACTACAAGAGTCGGAGCAGTTGCCGGTGCTCACCGCGCTGGCCTGCCCCTACCCCGATCTCGCGGAACAAGATCGGGGGATTTGTGCGATGGAGAAGATGTTGCTGTCGAGCGTGTTGGGAGAGTCGGTGCGGCTGAGTTCGTGCCGTCTCGATGGTGCAAACTGTTGCACCTTCGAGGCGAGCGGAGCGGCCGGGTAGCGTGGTTCGGCTCCTAGGCGGCCGAAAGCTAGCGTGATACGCTAAGCCTTTCGCCGTAAGGGCTTAGCCGCTGGCGCGGAGTCGCAGCGGAAGCCTGGCTAGTGGCTGTCGAACTCGTGGTAACAACTCACAGGACGATTGAACCGCCATGTCGCAACCTTGGATTGAAGGAAGATTTGAGGAGAACGTCATCACGACGACCGTCGAGCAGGCGATCAACTGGGCGCGGCAGGCGAGCATTTGGCCGCTGACGTTCGGGTTGGCTTGCTGTGCGATCGAGATGATGGCGGCGGGAGCGAGTCGGTACGACATGGATCGGTTTGGCGCCGGGGCGTTTCGCGCCACGCCGCGTCAGGCCGATTTGATGATCGTCGCGGGCACGGTCACTTACAAAATGGCCAGCCGCGTGCGGCGACTTTACAACATGATGCCCGATCCGAAATTCGTGATCGCGATGGGCGCCTGCACCGTCGGCGGCGGACCGTACTTCAAGTATGGCTACCACGTGGTGAAGGGGGTCGACTTGGTGGTGCCGGTGGACGTGTACGTTCCCGGTTGCCCGCCGCGGCCCGAGGCGCTGCTCGAAGGGTTGATGAGAATTCAAGACAAGATCAAAGGACACCGCATTGCTCGCGTCGCCGGCCAGGCGATCGGCAAAAAGGTCGAAGATGAACTGCCGGTGCCGCATCACAGCGGTTACGTCGCGCCGCAAATCGACGTGACGCCGGTGTTTGATCACCAAAAGATTACTGGGTAATTGGCAACGCTAAAGCTTGAGTGCGCCGGGGGCGAGACGCCCCGGCTCGCTGCTTAGTTCACAACCAGTCTCGAAAGTGAAATTATTGTTGCGATGGCTGAAACGCTGAAGATTACGAACCTCCATGTCTCCGTCGAAGGCAAGCCAATCCTCCGGGGCGTGAACCTCACCATCAATCGTGGCGAAATCCACGCCCTGATGGGACCGAACGGCTCAGGCAAGAGCACGCTCGGCAACGCGATCATGGGGCACCCGAACTACGAGGTGACCGAAGGCTCGATCGAACTCAACGGCGAAGACGTCCTGGCGATGGACGCGTCGGAGCGGGCTCGCGCCGGCATCTTCATGGCGTTCCAGCGGCCGATGTCGGTCCCCGGCGTCAAGATGGCCGACTTCCTCCGCCACGCGACCACCAACGTTCGCAACCCGCGCCGCAAGGAAGGCGAGGAGCTGATCCCGATGCGGCAGTTCCGCAAGGAACTGACCGAGAAGATGGATCAGTTGAAGATGGACGTCGAGTTCGCTCGCCGGTACGTCAACGACGGCTTCTCCGGCGGCGAGATGAAGCGGGCCGAGATTCTGCAGCTCGCCATGCTGCGGCCAAAGTTCGCGATCCTCGACGAAACCGACAGCGGTCTCGACGTCGACGCGGTCAAGCTCGCCAGCCAAAGCATCGCGGAGATCGGCGGCTCGGAAATGGGCATCCTGATCATCACCCACCACGACAAGCTGCTCGACTACAACACGCCTGACTACACGCACGTCATGCTCGGCGGCCGCATTGTCGAAACGGGCGGCGTTGAACTCGCCCGTGAACTGTACACCGAAGGCTACGACCGCATCCGCGCCGCGTATCCGGAAGCCGCGGCGGTCGACGCCGAGATGCAGCAATCGACCGCTGCCGCCGTTTAATTTGGAAACAGAAGAGAATCATTTTTTGACAGGATCGCAGGATTTCGCGTATCGACAGGATGATTGAAGCAGTGGCTTCTCAACTCCGTCGACTCTCGATTCCTCTGGTCCGGTCAGGTAAGCAACAGGCATAGCCATGTCCTCCGACGTGCTCGAACAAGACGCCTTAGGCGATATCAACAAGTACGACTTCATCACGCCGTCGCACGACGTGTTCCGCGCCGCGAAGGGGCTGAACCGCACGATCGTCGAGCAAATCTCCGAGATGAAGAAAGAGCCGGCGTGGATGCGCGACTTCCGCCTCCGCTCGCTGAAGATCTTCGAATCGAAGCCGATGCCCAATTGGGGCGGCAATATCGGCATCGACTTCCAGGACATCTACTACTACCTGAAGCCGACGAACGAACAGGGCAAGACCTGGGACGACGTGCCGCAGGAGATTAAGGAAACCTTCGATAAGCTCGGCATTCCCGAAGCGGAGAAGAAGTTCCTCGCCGGCGTGAAGGCCCAGTTCGAGAGCGAAGTCGTCTACGGTTCTCTGCAGGAAGACCTCGGCAAGAAGGGGGTCATCTTCACCGACACCGACACCGCGATTCGCGAACATCCCGATCTGCTGCGGGAATACTTCGGCAAGATCATCCCGCCGGAAGACAACAAGTTCGCCGCGCTCAACTCGGCCGTCTGGTCGGGCGGTTCGTTCATCTACGTCCCCAAGGGGGTGAAGATCGAGTTCCCGCTGCAGGCTTACTTCCGCATCAATGCTGAGCGGATGGGTCAGTTCGAGCGGACGCTGATTATCGTCGACGAAGGCGCCGAGGTGCACTACGTCGAAGGTTGCACGGCGCCGATGTACTCGTCGGAGAGCCTGCACTCGGCGGTCGTGGAAATCGTCGTCAAGAAGCATGGCCGTTGCCGTTACACGACGATCCAAAACTGGGCGAACAACATTTACAACCTCGTGACCAAGCGGGCGATGGCCTACGAAGGCGCCCTCATGGAATGGATCGACGGCAACCTCGGTAGCCGCCTCACGATGAAGTACCCAGCCGTCTACATGATGGAACCAGGCGCTCGCGGCGAGATTCTCTCGATCGCGTTCGCGTCGAAGGGCCAGCATCAAGACGCCGGCGCCAAGGTGGTGCATTGTGCTCCGAACACCAAGAGCCGCATCATCTCGAAGAGCATCAGCAAGAACGGCGGTCGCGCCAGCTACCGCGGCCTGTGCAAGGTCGAAGACGGCGCCACCGGCTGTAAGAGCAACGTCGTGTGCGACGCGCTGATTCTCGACCCGCAGAGCCGCAGCGATACGTACCCCTACATCGAAGTGGAAGAGTCGGACGTCCAGATCGAGCACGAGGCGAGCGTCTCGCGCATCGGCGAGGAACAGCTCTTCTACCTGATGAGCCGCGGCCTGAGCGAAGCCGAGTCGAGCTCGATGATCGTGAGCGGGTTCATCGAACCGCTGATCAAGGAGCTGCCGATGGAGTACGCCGTCGAGATGAACCGGTTGATTGAACTGCAGATGGAAGGGAGCGTGGGCTAGGCGCGCAAGACTCGGGAGGACTCGAAAATGAGCACCATTTCCGATCCGTTGACGGAAAAACTGATCGCTGACTTGTACCGAACGGAAGGCAAGGCGGAGATCGTCGACGGGAGGATTGTACTCATGAGCCCGACTGGTGATCGGCCAAACGTAGCAGCTGGCGAAATTTTCATTAGCCTGCACGCTTATGCGAAACGGCACGGCGGTAAAGCCTACAGCGACAACGCCGCGTTTCTCGCCGACCTGCCCAGTCGCAAATCGTTCTGCCCTGACGCCGCGTACTACACGGGGCCACGGGCAGGGATGAAGTTCCTCCCGATACCGCCCGACTTGGCCGTCGAAGTCCGCAGCGAAGGCGACTACGGTCCCGGCGCCGAGCGAGCGATGGCCAAGAAGCGAGCCGATTATTTCGCAGCTGGCACGAAAGTCGTCTGGGACGTCGATTTAGACAGCGAAGAAGTGGTAAAGGTTTACCGCGCAGCGGCGCCGGAAGTTCCGACCGCCTACCGCCGCGGCGAGTTGGCCGAAGCCGAGCCCGCCGTCCCTGGCTGGCAGATGCCGGTCGACGAATTATTTGAGTAAGACAAAGTCGTTGAACAAGTAGAGATTGATGTCAAACACGTTACTGGCCGCTGGGTTCGCTCAGGAGGCATTTGATTCGTTCCTCGCGTCGCGCAACGAGCCTGGTTGGCTCCTCGATCTGCGTCGCGCCGCCTGGGCTCGCTTCTGCGAGCTCGGCATGCCCGCTCGCAACGACGAAGAGTGGGTCCGCACCGACATTCGGCTGTTCAAGCTCGATCGCTTCGGCTTCCCTGCCGTCCCGCCGATTGGCAGCGACATGCCGCGGGCATTGCTCGCTGAAGGCGTCGAACTCGGCGGCAGCGCCGTCACGAGCGACAGCCACGTCGTCGGCTCCCAACTCGCCGAGAAGTGGGCCGCCAAGGGCGTGCTGTTCGGCGATATTGCCACGCTGGTCGCAGAGCATGGCGACGTGCTGCGTCCGTTCTTCGAACGTAACGTAGTCAATCCAAATCACGACAAGTTCTCGGCGCTCAACGCCGCCGCTTGGGCTGGCGGGGCGCTGCTTTATGTGCCGCGTCGCGTGACGATCGACGAACCGCTCCACGCCCTGTCGGCGCTCTCCGACGGCGGCGTGGACCTGAACAAAACGCTCGTCATCCTCGAAGAAGGCGCTGAGGCGACCCTGCTGTCGGAAACGGCCAGCATCTCCGAGAACGGCAGTGGCTTCCACTGCGGTTCGATCGAGCTGATCGTCGAACCGAGCGCGAAGCTTCGCTACGTTAACCTGCAGAACTGGGGTAACCAGGTCTGGCACTTCGCCCACCAAAAGGCCCACATCGCGTCCCGCGCCCGCCTGCAGTGGACGATCGGCGCCCTCGGCAGCCGCCTGGCGAAGGTGAACCAGCACGTCGCCCTCACCGGCGAAGACGCCGAGGCCCAAGTGAACGGCGTCATGTTCACGCAAGGTCGGCAGCACCTTTCGTACAACACGCACCAGCACCACATGGCGGCCCACTGCCGCAGCGACCTGCTCTACAAGGCGGCGCTGCAGGACGATTCGCGCACCGTGTGGCGCGGCATGATCAAGGTCGACAAGCCGGCCCAGCGAACCGACGCCTATCAGCGCAACGACAATCTCATGCTGTCGCGCACGGCCCGCGCCGATTCGATTCCTGGGCTGGAGATCGAAGCCGACGACGTCCGCTGCACGCATGGCAGCACCAGCGGCCGCGTCGACGAGCAGCAAGTCTTCTACGCGATGACCCGCGGCTACACCCGCCAAGAAGCGGTCCGCATGATTGTGGAAGGCTTCTTCCAGCAAGTCTTCGACCGCATCCCGATCGAGAGCGTCAGCGAAGCCCTCGGCGAAGCGATTGGGCAGCGGGTTCGCGATATCGGCTCCGAAGCATGAGCGAGCTATTGGTTGCATCTGCCATCTGCTTCATCATCGGCGCGATGATAGTGCCTGGGTACGCGTTCTTGTTTGCAATCGCCGGCGCTTTGATATCAATCTTCAGTCAGCGACTATTTCGAAAAGAGCAACAGTGAGCAAGCAGAAAGCGTTTATCCCCGTAGCAGGAATTCGCGAAGTTGTTGATCCAGGTTCGATGCTGGTCGAAGTCGATGATCGCCTGATCGTATTGATCCACGCCGCCGGTCATTGGTACGCGCTCGACGACGTTTGCACGCACGATGGCGGCCCGCTGAGCGACGGGCCCGTCGACTCCGCCGACAAGACGATTGCTTGCCCGCGGCATGGGGCGAAGTTCGACCTCGCGACCGGCGCCGCGGTGACAATGCCCGCCACGAAGCCGACCGTCGCCCACGAAGTGAAGATCGAAGGCGATCAAGTGCTCGTGCGACTCCACGACCACGCTTAAACGAGGAACATCCCATGGCCATCGCCGAAGATACCGTGCGCGAAGCGCTCAAGACCGTGATCGACCCCGAGTTGTTCGTCAACATCGTCGACCTCGGCTTGATCTACGAGGTGAAGATCACCGACGCTGAAGAGGGAAAGTGCAACGTCGACGTCGAAATGACGATGACGAGCCCCGCGTGTCCCGCTGGCCCGCAACTGCTCGGCCAATCGAAGGCGGCCGTCGGCAACATCGAAGGGGTCGCCGCCGTCGACGTTCGCATGGTGCTCGACCCGCCGTGGACGCCCGACCGCATGACCGAAGACGCCCGCGATCAGTTGGGCATCTTCTAAAGGCCCAGAACCTGTCATCCTGAGCAAAGCGAAGGATCTCGCCTCCAGCGAACGTCTAGATTCTTCACTCCGCTCAGAATGACGCTTGCGGCGCCAGCCCGAGTTCCCCGCCCCATGCACGTTTTTCTGTACGAGTGGATCACCGGCGGTGGTTTGATCAGAGAGTCGGGCTCGCTGCCGCCGACGCTGCTCCGCGAAGGCTCGGCCATGGCGGCGGCACTCGCTGCCGACTTCGCGAAGCTGCCTGATTGCCGCGTCACGCTGCTGCGCGACATGCGACTCGAGTCGCTGCAGTTTCCCGGCTGCGAGGTGCTCGACATTCAATCCGGCGCTGAGTGGCGGGAAGAGTTCGCCCGCCTCGCCGCCGCGGCGGATCGCACGCTCGTCGTCGCGCCGGAATTCGATCACATCCTCGCCAAGCTGACCGATCGCGTGGCCGACGGCGGCGGCCGCACGCTCAACGCTTCCGCAGAGTTCATCGCACTCACCGCCGACAAGCATCGCACCGCCGAGGCGCTCCGTCAGGCCGGCGTCCCTGCGCCAGCCGGCCGGTTGTTCGACGAAGGCGAACCCAAACTGCCTGCCGACTTCCGCTATCCCGCCGTCCTCAAGCCAGTCGACGGCGCCGGCTCGCAAGATACTTACCTCGTGACGAGCCACCACGACGAACCGCCGGCCTACGCGTGGACGCGGCGGCTCGAGCAGTTCCACGCGGGCCGCCCGGCGAGCGTCACCGCCATTTGCGGCCCAGCCGGCGCGACATTCCTGCCGCCGACGTGGCAACGCCTCAGCGACGACGGCCGCATGACCTACCTCGGCGGCGGGCTCATCGGCGAAGCTGGATTGGCAGATCGCGCCGTCGAACTCGCCCAACGCACGCTCGCCGCCCTCCCCGCTGCCCGCGGCTTCGTCGGCATCGACCTCATCCTCGGCCCGAACGTCTTCGGCGACGAGGACGCCGTCATCGAGGTGAACCCGCGAGCGACCACCTCCTATGTCGGCTTGCGGCAGGCGATCCACCAGAACCTCGCCGGCGCGCTGCTCGACTCGATCGAGGGCAAGCCGGTCGAGCTCAGTGTTCGCAGCCGCGCAATCGAATTCGCAGCCGACGGCAACGTTTGGCTCACCCGCAGTTAGCAAATCGCCGAAAGAATGTCCCCATGAGCTGGCTGGCAATCGACATCGGCGGCGCCAATCTGAAAGCGGCGGACGGTCGCGGCTACGCCGACTCGCGACCATTCGCCATCTGGCGTCAGCCTGAACGCCTCGCCCTGGAGTTGCGGGAACTCCTCGCCGCAGCCCCTGCTGCCGACGCGCTCGCGATCACAATGACGGCCGAGCTTGCCGACTGCTTCGAAACCAAATCGGAAGGCGTGCGGCAAATCCTCGCGGCCGTGCAAGCCACCGCGGGCGACCTTCCCGCCTTCGTCTATCAAGTCGACGGTCGACTGCTGCCAATCGATGCGGTGCAGCGAATGCCTGCCCTCGCTGCGGCGAGCAACTGGCACGCCCTCGCCGCCTTCGCCTGCCGCTACATCGACGCCGAGCCCGCGCTACTCCTCGACCTCGGCTCAACGACCGCCGACGTCATTCCGCTCACGCCGAACGGCCCTCGCGCCCTCGGCATGTCTGACGGCGAACGGCTCCTCGCCGGCGAGTTGATCTACACTGGCGTCGAGCGAACGCCGCTCTGTGCACTCGTCCGCGAGCTCCCCTGGCAGGGGCACGACTGCCCCGTCGCCGCGGAGGTATTCGCCACCACCGCCGACGCCTACCTGATGTTGGGCGAACTCGCCGAAGATCCCCACGAGCTCTCGACCGCCGATGGCCGCCCGCTCACGTGGCCTCACGCGCTCAGCCGGCTCGCCCGCATGGTGTGCGCCGACGCCGATTCATTCACCGCGGAAGACGCCCGCCTAGCGGCGGCGACCGTCCGCGAGGCCCAGCTCAACCAGTTGCAGCACGCTGTCGAAAAGGTGGCCGCCCGCCTCGGCGGGCCTGCGCAGCGGGTGATCCTCAGCGGGCACGGCGAGTTTCTGCTGCGACATTTGCTGGATCGCCTCCACTGGCGCTGCGACGTGTTATCCTTGACCGAAGAGTTGGGGCCCGCGGTCAGCCGCTGTGCCCCAGCCCACGCGCTGGCCGTGCTGGCGCGAGAGTTAGAGACTCACCCCACCTGCAGATGATTCGCGTCGTAAAAGTTGGCGGAAGCCTGTTCGATCTCCCCGACCTGCCCGAAAGGTTGCGGGGCTGGCTTGCGCAACAGCCGCCCGCGCACAACGTGCTCATCGCCGGCGGCGGGCCGCTCGTCGAGCAAATCCGCGCGTGGGACAAAGCCGAGCCGATCGAAGAGGCCGCCGCCCATTGGATGTGCGTCGACCTGCTCACCGTCACGGCCCACCTGCTCCACTCCTGGCTGCCGGAAGTGCCGCTGGTCGAGGACGACCGACTGCTCTGCCAGCGAGTCGGCGAGGAAGGGGCGACGATCTTCGGTCCTGCCCCCTGGATGCGCCGGTCGGAACCAGGCCTGCCGGGCACTTGGCTTCCCAGCAATTGGGACACGACGAGCGACTCGATCGCCGGCCGCCTCGCCGCCGCCCTGCTGGCGGACGAGTTCGTCCTCCTGAAGTCGGCATTGCCCCGCCGCAAAACGAGCCGCGAGCTCAGCGCCTTGGCCGCGGTCGGGTACATCGACTCGATCCTGGCCCTGATGGCGCCGGAGCTTCCCCCTACGCGGCTGGTCAATCTGCGAGCCGAGCCTCCCATTGAGGCGAGAGTCCCCCGCCCCGGCGAGGGGCCGGGCTGAAAACAGCTATCAGCGGCCCGTTCGATGGCGGCGAGTTTGCCGATTGCCTGGGCGTTGCTGGGGGAACCGATTGCAGGCCGCCGATAACTCGCTGAGCGCAGCGGGGCCGCGGCGAAAGCCGAGCGCATTCAGATTGGCCCGCTGGCAGTCGCCTGTATAATGGGCCTCTTGCCCGATCGTTGCGATCGTCAAACTCCAGTCAGAGCCTGCAGAACCTGACGCCCTCCCCTCGCGAGTTTTCATGTCCACCGACCTCCTGCCCGAAAGTGCAGTCGACGCCGATCTTGAGGCCGTCGCGCCCCTCTCCGATCAATCGGGCGAGTGCTCTGCTGCGGGTCGCGTCTTGCCGCGCCCCGAAACGACGGTGAAGCCGAGCCAAGTCCGTTGGCGGTATGCGATCGGTATCCCGATGGTCCACGTGCTGGCGTGCCTCGCGTTCGTCCCCTACTTCTTCAGCTGGACTGGCGTCGTCTTTGCGATCCTGGGGCTCTACGTCTTCGGCACGCTGGGGATCAACCTCTGCTACCACCGGCTGCTGACCCACCAAGGGTTCGTCGCGCCGAAGTGGCTTGAGCACAGCCTCGCCGTCCTCGGCGTCTGCACGCTGCAAGACACCCCCGCCTGCTGGGTGGCGATGCACCGCATTCACCATAAGCACTCCGACGAGCAGCCCGATCCCCACAGCCCGCTGGTGACCTTCTTCTGGGGCCACTGCGGTTGGTTGATCTTCAAGAACCGCGACTTCCTCAACGTGAACTACTACCAACGGTTCACGCGCGACCTGCTTCGCGATCCCTTCTACATGAAGCTCGAGCGCGGCCAGAACTGGCTCTACATCTACCTCGGCAGCATGGCCGTCTTCTTTCTGGGGGGCTTGGCCGTCGGTTGGCCGATGACCGGCTCGCTCGACGCCGGCGTGCAGTTCGGCCTGAGTCTTGTCGTGTGGGGCGTCTTCGTCCGTACGGTGCTCACGTGGCACATCACCTGGTCGATCAACTCGGTGACCCACGTCTGGGGCTACCGCAACTACGACACGAACGACAACAGCCGCAACAACCTGCTCGTCGGCCTGTGGAGCAACGGCGAAGGCTGGCACAACAACCACCACGCCGACCAACGGGCCGCTGCCCATGGCCACAAGTGGTGGGAATTCGACGTGACTTGGATCACGATTCGCGCGCTGCAAAAGGTGGGCCTGGTGAAAAACGTCGTCCTGCCGCGGGTGTGGACGAAGCAGCAAGCCGGCTGACCCAAGCGTTCGCCGCAGGGATCGGGTGGCACCGACACCCCGGCGAGATTGATCCGCCGTTCCACTCCGCTGAGACGCCGGGGGTTCGTTGTTGCCAACGGCAACCAGAGGCGGTGCGCCTACCCGCGACGTCGCTTACCTCTTGTCGCTGCGCGACCCCCGACACGCGGCCGGTCGGTCGCTAAAAAATTGATCAGCTACCTCGGCCGAGTGTCGGGGCCACCCACGAACCCAGACGTGGGCTAGCACCGCGCACTGGCGAGCCAGATCCGCCATTCCTCTCGCTCAACCGCCGGAATGTCGGTGTTGCCGCCGGCAGGCAGAAGCACTACAGTCCGCGTGCTATCTGCTACTCCGTCGCTAGCGAAGGCGTCGCTTACCAGGGAATGGTAACTCCAAGATCAACGATTGAGCAGGACGCTCGCGGGGACATTTCTCTCCCTCGACAGGCAAGCGTTGTTGCGCTCCTACTCCTGCTGACGATGACTTCTGGCTGCGCGATGGGCATAGGCTTGAGCCGGCCCACGAAGCAAAACAAACTCCTTCGTTACCCGACGGCGATCATTTCCTGGCCGCTGGAACGCACGGCGACGACCTCCGTCAGGCTGGGCAAAACCACGTTGGCGGAACTCGAGAGACAGTTTGGCGATCCGCTGCCGAGCGCGGTGTTCAACAACGACGATCCCGAAACTCAATACGCTCTCTACAGTCTGAAGTACGATCCGCAGGTCAAAGGCTGCCGCGACGGCGACGATATGCCGTTGGAGAATCAGCTGTTCGTCATCAAGGACAAGCTGGTAATCGCTCAGGCGCGTTACTCGTCGTACGAGTCGAACCATACCGACTTCGACGCCGACAAACGCGAAAAACTCGTGGTCGGAAAGACCACCCGCGACGAGGCGCTAAGCATTCTCGGTCCGCCCAACGGCACGCGGCATTGCCCAAAAGACGTTGTCTACGCCCCCACCGGCCTGGAATACCTCTACGTCCACTATGTCGACGAATTTAGCCTCGGCAGTAAGTACCGGCTGAAATGGCTGACGGTGGAATTCGAACAAGGCATCGTCTCCGCCGTCCGGTATCGGGAAGGCAAATCGACGAAGGAGCCAGAGGTCGAGGCGGCCGCTACGCATGAGCCAGCGAGCACGGAGAAATCCGTCGCTGACGACGCGAGCGAAGAACCGCCCAGCGCAACCACCACCGCGCTGTAGCGGCGGCTTGCGATCACCAATCCGTGCCGCTCCCGCTCCCCGCTGCCACTGGAAATAGAACCAACAAAAAAAGAGGCCTGGAACCCACGTCAGGTTCCAGGCCTCTTATCGTTAATCGTTTGATTAGCCCCAGCAAGCAGCCAACTCGCCGCGGCGAGTTACTCCCACCAGAACTCCTTCACGTCGGCCGAGAGGTCGTTCCGCACGTCGCCGACGCTTTCGACGGTCTCGGTCTCGTTGGCGATGTGCCACGGCAGCATTTCGACGCCGCCCGAGGCGCTGATCACCCACTGGCCGCGCTTCTTGATCGCACTCGCCTTGCTGGCGGTATGCTTCGGAGCCGGGTAACGCTCGAGCGATTGCTCGCCCATCAGCCGCGGCAGCTTGAGGCTGGCGGTGTTGAGCAGTTGCTCCTTCTCGATCAGGGCGCCGATCACGGCAAGATCCATGATGTTCCGCAGTTCACCGAAGGACGAATCCTTCCCGGCTAGTTCCGAGTACTTCTGGGTCATCGTGTTGGCCCACTTCTCAGCGACGGGGTTTTTCGAGACGCCAACGGTCCGCTCGCCGGTCGAATCGACGTAATCTTCGTTGCTCATGCACTTCACGCCTTGGCCGCGGAGTTCCCAGCCGAGGCCGTCGGAGGTGCGGGCCAGCGGTTCGTAGTTCGGGGCGAGCCACCAGCGCGGGAGCATGTTGTTCATGCCTTTGCCGCCGGTGCCGACCATCGACAGGAAGCTCTCCAGTCCCTTCACCGGGGCCGGTTCGAAGTCCATCGCAATCCGCTTCATCCTGAAGTCGGCCGCCACCATCGTGCGAGCGAAGTGGCTCGTGTCGGCGACGCCCGTGACCGAAATCGTTTGCGGGCCGAGGGCCTCTTCGATGCGGTTGAGCGTCTGCTCCGAGTCGCCAATCGTCCGCATCCGACTTACCGCGGCTTGCAAGCGGGCAAGCCCTTCTTCCGTCGGATCGATCGAGCAAGTGATCGGTTCGGTACGCGAGGTCGACCCGCTGCGGAGGGCGACCATCAGGTCGTCCAGCAGGATCACCGGGCGATTGGTCGTGGCGCCGACGACGTTGCCGAGGGCGTCGAACTGCCATCCCTCGGCCGGGCCGGCGATGACGATATCGTTGCGATCGGGGTAGACGAAGACGTATTGCACGCGTTGCAGGCCGGCGAGGTACTTCACCTCGTCCGGGATCGGCTTCATTTCATCGTGGCACTGCTTGAGGGTCGCCTCAAGCTGCTTCAGCGAGACGGCCCGCAGGTCGGTGTACTCTTGCAGTCCGGCTGGAACTTGCAGCTTGGTCTGCTCACGGAGCTGAGCGAGTTCCTGATCGTCCTGGACAGTCGGCGCTTCGAGGACGCCGTTGGCATCGACGGCGACGCCGCCGACGGAGCGATTGTTAAAAAAACCGCCCGCTACGCCGACCGGACAGTCGCGCAGACTCGCCGCGACGAGCCCGCATGCAAGAATTAACAAGCCGAATGTCGACCGCGTCATCGAAAGCTTCTCCTGATCCGTAACGACCGCCCCTTCGGCAAGCAGAACGCAGGCCCGAAGCGCGGAATGTGCTCTAGAAGTGTGCGAAGCCGCTGGCCGGCCCGAAACGCCGCCCCCGAGGCCTCCGCAAGTCTTTAGCGTAGTTGCTAAGGTGTTGTAGTTCAACAGTTTTCGTCTGGGCGGCCAGGGAGCGGGAATCGACCGGAATTCGGCTGCACGGCCGAGCACCCGCCGAACGGTCCTCAGGCGGTTCAATCGTCCTAACCCCCTGCCCTGCCGGAGCTTTCGGTTTCCCGATCAGCTTGAAACGGGGGGGCCGTTGCGAATAAGGTGTAAGGTAGGAAACGCGCTCCGCGCCCGCCGTCAGGGACCGGCAGGCGACGAGGCCGTTGTATTAAAACGCTACATGTCCAACGCTTACCTCATCATTCGTGAAGGGTCCAAATGGGCCGATGTCTTCCGGCTCGTGCCGGGCGAGTCGGTCACTATTGGCCGCGGCCCTACGAACGCGGTCGTCGTGAAGGACGAACGCTGCAGCCGAAACCACGCCGAGGTCTTCCAAGCCAGCGGGGCGTGGAAGCTCCGTGACCTCGATAGCCGCAACGGCACGGTCGTTTCGGGCCAGCGAATCAGCGGCGACTACGAACTGCAGCCGGGCGATATTATTCAGATTGGTAACTCGCATTTGGCGTTTGTGCACGATCTGGCCCAGGCGTTTCCCGATACCAGCACGCTGCTGAAGACCTCGAAGGCAGTCGAGGGGGAAACGGGCATCGGCGTCGCGGTGAACGGCGACGACGAAAGCGTCTTCGACGCGTTCGAGCCGACGATGATCACTCATCGCAAAGGCCAAAGCCGCTTCCTCGAAGGGAGCGGCGGTGAAGATCCAAGCGCATCGAGCCCGAAGGTTAACCGCGCCACTGCGCAGCTCTGCCGGCTGGCGTTCGAACTGGCCAAAAGCACTGACGTCTTCTCGCTGGCTAACGACGCCCTGGCCGGGCTGTTCGAAGGGACGCAGGTCGACGCCGGCGCCATTCTGCTCCGCAGCCGCGACGAACGGGGCGTCCGCAACAGCGAAGAACTTGAGATCGTCGCCTCTCGTAGCGACGGAGTGCACGCCTACCACCGCGTTTCGTCGTTCCTGGCCGCGACTGTGATGCGGGATGGCCAGGCGGTAATGGCGCGCAACGTGATGGATGACAGCCAGCTCGGCAACCGCGATAGCCGCGGCGAGATTTTGGCGACCAGCGTCATTTGCGCCCCAGTCCGCCTGGGCGGCGAGTTGCTCGGCCTGGTGCACCTCTACTCGACCGATCCCGATAAATCGACCGATCCAGAAGACCTGGAGTTCACCCTCGCGGTGGCGGATACGCTCGGCGTCGCGCTCGAGAACCTCAACCGCCGGCAAGAATTGGCGGAAGATCTCAACCAGATGCAAACCGAGTGCGTTCAACTGCGCGAGCAGCTGGGCGTGCAAAGCGAGATCGTCGGCTCGAGCGAAGTGATGATGCGGGTCACGCAGCAGATCGCCCGCGCGGCGCCAAGCCGTGCGACGGTTCTCATTCGCGGTGAGAGCGGCGTCGGCAAGGAACTGGTCGCCCGCGCCGTCCATTTCTCCAGCCCGCGCAAGAAGGGGCCGTTTGTTTGCTTGAACGCCGCAGCCCTCTCCGAGACGCTGCTCGAAAGCGAACTGTTCGGCCACGAGAAGGGCGCGTTCACCGGCGCCACCGAGCGGAAGATCGGCAAGTTCGAGCAGGCCCACAAAGGGACGCTCATGCTCGACGAAATCGGCGAGATGAGCCCGTCGATTCAAGCGAAGTTCCTCCGCGTGCTCGAAGGCCATCCGTTCGAGCGGGTCGGCGGCACGGAGGCGATCAAGGTCGACGTCCGTTCGATCGCGGCCACCAATCGCGACCTGGAAAAGGACGTCGCCGAGGGGAAGTTCCGTCGCGACCTGTACTTCCGGCTGCATGTGCTTGAGATCATCGTTCCCGGACTGCGGAAACGGCCGGAGGATATTCCGGAGCTGGCGGCCCACTTCCTTCGCAAGTTCAACGAAGAGACGGGCCGCAAGCTGCGCGGCTACACGCCGCGAGCGATGGAAGAGCTGCTGCGTTACCGCTGGCCGGGCAACGTCCGCGAGATGAAGAACGTCATCGAGCGGGCGGTCGTGCTCGCACGGGCCGACTTCATCGACCATGACGATCTGGTCCTCTCGCGGCTGAACACCGCCGGCGATACCGAGATGGGGATGGAGCGGAGCGAACCGCAGGCGAGCTACCAGCCCGTTTCGCTGGCCGACGTCGAACGGGCTCACATCTTGCGAACGCTCGCTGCGACGGCGTGGAACAAGAGCAAGACGGCCACGATTCTGGGGATCGAGCGTTCGACGCTCGACCGAAAAATTCGCCGGTATGGTTTGGAAGCGGACCGCCGCGGCGTATGATGGGCGGCGTCGACTGACGGTCCTGTTCATCCCGGCGGGTTTACTCATGCTTTTGCGCCGTTGGTTTCTTGTTATTGCTACGGTTGTTGTTGGGACCGTTTTTGCGCATGCTGGGGGCGCTGCTGAAGCCGCAGACGCCTCGCCGCATGTGGTATTCGTCACGGGCGATGACGAGTATTCGTCCGAGCTCTCGATGCCGATGATCGCCGAGATCCTCGAGAAGCACTATGGGATCCGGACGACCGTCCTCTATGCGGTGAACGACAAAGGCGAACGCGATCGCCATGGCAACAGCATTCCGGGGCTCGAAGCGCTCCGCGACGCCGACCTCGCCGTGTTCTACATGCGGTTTCGCCAGCTGCCGCAAGAGCAGCTCGACGAGATCGTGAAGTTTGCCGAATCCGGCAAGCCGCTGATCGGCCTTCGCACGAGCAGCCATGCCTTCAACTACGCAGAGGCGCCTCGCGACCGGTGGAACGCCGAGTTTCCGCTAACTTACTTTGGCCACAAGTGGATCTCGCACTACGGCCACGGCAACTCGACCGAAGCGCACGTCGTTGACAGCGAGGCAAAAGCGGACAATCCCATCCTTCGAGGCGTCTCGTCGCCCGAGTGGTTGAACTCGTGGCTCTACGTGGTGAACGACGGGGACGTGAAGCTACCGGAAGACTGCACGGTCTTGATGGTCGGCGATGCTACCAAGGGGACGGAGCCGGGCGGGGAAAAGTTCGGGAACCGCGAGCCGATGGCTTGGACGCGCGAGCTGCCGCTCAAAGATGGCGGCGTGCAGCGGGTCTTTTACACGAGCTTGGGCCATCCGCGGGACTTTCTGAAGGAAGGTCCGCGGCGGCTGCTGGTGAATGCGATTCTGTGGGGCCTCGGGCGAGAGGCTTCGATTCCCGCGGAGGGGGCGAACGTGGAGATCGTGGGCGAGTATGTGCCGCCCGATCCGCACTAGAAACTCGAACGCCACCAATAACTCTCCTCCTGCTCCCTCCCCCTGGAGGGGAGGGCTGGGGCGGGGGGACGACGCGGGTACACGCTTCTATCACCCCTCCCTAACCCTCCCCCTCAAGGGGAGGGAACCAGAAGGTTGAAAACTCTTACTCGTCGCCGGCGCGCATCCACTTGGTGATCGTCGGCTCGTACGCACAGAGCTCTTCCTTCTTAAAGTAGAGCGCGATCTCGCGGGCGGCCGCTTCGGCGCCGTCGGAGCCGTGGACGAGGTTCATCTGGCGGCTCGAGCTGAAGTCGCCGCGGATCGTGCCGGGGGCGGCGTTCAGGCCGTTGGTGGCGCCGAGCATGTCGCGGACGACCTTCACGGCTTCGAGTCCTTCAAGGACCGCGGCGAGCACCGGACCACCGGTGATGAACGCCTCGAGCGTCGGGTACCAACCCTTGGCGACGTGTTCGGCGTAGTGCTGCTTCGAGAGTTCGGGAGTGATCACGAGCATCTTCGCGGCGATCACGTTGAGCCCCTTCTCTTCGAACCGCGTAATGATGCGGCCCATGAGGCGGCGCTGGACACAATCGGGCTTGAGCAGAATGAAAGTGCGTTCCATGTTTCGTGATCGGGTATCGGTGACTGGTGATCGGGGAAAGGCAGTGAACCAGAACCTGGCCCGCGGCCGCCGGGAAACCCCGGATTGTAGGGGAATAGCGGGCGTCGCTCAACCGCTGGCGCGCCCCTTGCCCGCGGGCCTACCGGTGCGGCGTTACATTCCGGAGGGGCTCCGCGTCGTGACTCTGCGGATCGTTGAAAATTGATTCGGCGACGGCGCGACGGATCTCTGCTTCGGGAAACAAGCGGGCCAGCCGCGATTGCTCGCGCAGCCAGTCGGCGTCGGCGTCGTAACCGTGAACGATCAGCAGCGATTGGCCCGTTTCGCCGAACCACCCCAGCAGCCAAGGAGGCCGCGGTTCGATGCCAGAGGCGTCGAGGATCGGCGTCGCCGTCACTCGTTCGTCGTGGAGCGCCGCGCGGCGGCGGGCGATCCAATCGAGATGAAGCCACATTGCCACGCACAGCGCCGCCATCGCGACGAGAAGCGCTCGCAGCGTGAAGCGGGGCCGGCGGATGAAGGAGAGCGGCATATGAACTCGCCAGGGACGGCGGCAAGAGCATCTTAAATCTTGGCCGACATGGATGGGAAGACGAATCTGGGACGACCGGGGGCCTGCTGAGCACGTCCGGCTGGCCTCCGAGCGTTTCTGGCCGTTGCGATCTAGGTTTTTTAAGATAATTGGACATCGGATCCGCGAAACGATATGCTGAGCGACAGCTTATCCATCGGACGTTATCCCTTCTTCGACGCTGCTAGTAGGAATGCTCATGAACCGCCTCGCATTGACTTTTCGCTCGCTCGCTTTCACGGCTCCGCTGTTATGGGGCGCAACTCAACTGGCCAACGCTGCCACTGTCAACTATCAGGGCCAGCTGACGAATTACGGCGCGCCGGTGACTACGGGTTACGTGATTGCCGGCACGTTCAAGCCGACGTTCAATCCTTACAGCTACAAATACGTCTACGGCATCGACAGTGCTGGCAACATGGACTCTCCCCGCCTGACCCAGGCGATTGCGGACGGCAACTTTATTCCGATTGGAAGTGGAGCCAACGTTGCTGCTGACGGCTCGTTCTCGGGTTCGGGAGTGACGGCGCTAAGCGCCGGTACGAAGTTATGGATCTTTGCGTTCGACAACGTCAACGCTGACGCGGCGGGGAACTTCGCCCTGGCGAGCCATTCGACGTGGCTCACGTCGCCGAGCACCGTATCGCTCAACGGCGCGGATGCGTTGGAGTTCGTGTTTGGGTTCAAGTTCGGCAATCAGATCTCGCTGAACGTCTTGCCCGTGCCTGAACCATCGAGCCTGCTGATGGTTGGCGCGGCGGTTGGCGTTGCCGTGGCTTCTGCGCGGCGCCGGCGCGCGTGAGCGCGAACGGCTGCGCTTTCCCGCCACGTTCGCCCTCACGGTCTCTTTCCACGCTCTGCGTGGGACGTACCTTCTTCGCCGCTCCAGCGTCGGACGGCATGTCGTCGCGGAGCGTCGACATGCTGAAGCACGCTGGAGCCTCTGCGCAGGTTCGGCATGCTCACGCCTTGAGGGGCGAGAGCGTAGCGCCCAGCGGTGCGCTCGGGCCATGTCGATCGAGCCGCCGGTTTGAAGAACCGGCCCCAGTCGAGGAGGTCTTGGTGGCGTTGGGCGCGCTCTGCTTCGGTGAGCGCGGGCGGCGCGTTGTGCCCCCGGTTTGAAGAACCGGGGGCTAAGGTTGGCTCCGGGGGCGGGGTGACCTCGGCGTTGGGTGCTTGACGCGGAGCGTGGGAACGAGGGGGCTCAGGCTTCGCGGCGAAGGACCATTCGTCGGGGGTGCCGATGCCGTAGTTGTGGATCACGGGCGCGGACTTGGCGCGCTCGCGGAAGACTAGCGGCGTGTCGGCCATCTTTGGCTCGCGCGGGCGGTTCCAGGGGCCGAGGCTGGGGAAGCAGCAGTCGAGCGCGTGTTCGTAGGTTTTGTCGAGATGCTTGAAGAGCTCGCTACGCGCTTCCTCCGGCGTGTTCGCGAGCGCGGTTTCCATCATCAGCCGTAAGGCCTTTGTGACTTTGAGGCCCGAGGCGAGGTCGCCGCGCTTGCGGGCGTAGGTTTCGGGTTTGGTCCGCTCGAGCAGCCACGCCGCGGCGCGCCAGTGCGTTCTCGCGGCTGATTCCATCAGTTTTAATGGGTCGGGCTTGGCGAGCTTGGCCATGCGAACTTCTTGGTCAAAATCTTCTTCCTCACGGCGGTAGCGCTGCACCGTGCGGAGCGTCACGCCGACTCCTTGAGCGGCCTCGGCGAGCGAGTAGCTCTCTCGCACCAGTCGGCAGAATTTTACCTTCATTTCTTCGGTGAAGACCCGCTCGCGTTGGCGGATGTATTGACGTTGCATGGGAAGGTTCTCCTCTGTGTGAACGTGTGACTGAAGTTGTTGAATCGTTTGGTTTGGTTGGTGAGTAGGTGTTTAGGTGAGTAAGTGAAGAAGCGCGCTTGGCGCGGCGTGATCGAGTGATGGCGAGCCCCCCGGCTTGTCCGGGGGGGAATTCGGCGTGCGCTACGTTGCGATTGGCAATGCGGAGGGCACTGCGGACGACCCCCTGGATAAACCAGGGGGCTCGCTTGGAGTGTGCGCGGCGCTGCATGTTGCGATGTGAACCGGCGTTCACGTTAGCAAAACTCGTGGCCTAGTTTCGACTATAAAATTGGTGGAATTTATTTTTGATTTTTTGCGCACTTTTTTAGGCGGTGCGGCCGTTTCGGCCGCGCTCGCGTATGGATTTCAGTCGCCCGCTGAATGGACCTCTCGCCGGCGCACTGCTCGCGACGGGCATTCAGTTCGCGCTCGGCTGGCAGGTGTTTCTCCAACTAGCCATTTTCGTCGTGTTCTAATTCTTCTAGTCGCTAATCGTCCGCAGCAATCGAAACTATCCGAATAGCGCCAATCGCGCGCAAGAACTACAAAAAGTATTGCAATTGGATAATTTGCTGGTAGCTTACGCACATTGCCGCACTCACCGGCCCGTCATTGAATGGATGGGCGAACCGCGATGGAACCGAGTTGAGCGGACGATGATATGAGCGATAGCCGAGAAAGCCCCTCTCCCGCACCGCATTCGCTCGACAAAATCGCGGACCTCGCGCTGTCAATTCGAAAGTCCTCTGCGCTGTATCAAGCCGCCGGCAGTGGAACTTGCCTAGACTCCATTGAGACCGATGCGCTGACGCTCGAAGACGCCCTCACGGGCTATGGAGCTTTTCCGAGCCTTGGCATATTTTCGAGCACGCTCAACGAGGAGCGTCAACGCGTCGTTGAGCGTTTAAGGAATGTCCGCACCACGGTCCAATTCGTGCGAGCAGGGCAAGCCGGCGCCTCCGAACTGACAGAAGCCGTCGACGGTTTCACTCCGGCGGCCGCATCGTGGGTTCGCAACGCGCGTCATTATTCAGCGACGCACTGGGGAAAATCGCTGAAAACGTTGAAGTGGGTAGTCGGCGGCATTGCTGCAATCGTCCTTACCATCCTCTATTGGCAGAGCGGGCTGACGACCTCCAATCGCAGCGTGATGTTCCCCCTCGGGCCGTTCGAGGAAGCCACGGAACCTGGCGTTGTCTCCGCCATTCCGCGAGAGCGGGAAAACTACCTGAAGTCGTTCTCGGAGCATTTCTTCCGACGAGATCCTAGCTTTCGCAAAGACTATTTCCGCTACTGGGAAACCGCTGCAGAATTCGCGCCTCCGCGAGTCATCACGGAGAAGACCAAGCGGGCGGGAAGAGGCGTGAGCAGCGAGGAGTGCGTCCAACGCTGGCGCGGCGAGTTACTCAACTGCTCTTACCTAAACTCGTTTTTTCTGTCTGAAGTTGCGGTGGAAGTTCGTAAGGCCGAACCAGGCGAGTTTCCTTGGAATGAACTCCGAGTGCGGCCGCGCCTCGTCCATTCGCTTGAATATGTTGAGGCCAGCATCCCGGAATGGGCGCAAGTCATCGCGGACGGCAAGCTGCCTGAGTACGACGAGCAGCAAGTTCTCAAGCTAGAGAACCATGGGCTGGGCCCGGCGGTCGACGTCCAATGCACGCTATCGACCGAAGGGGGCATGTGGCTACTAACGCGGGAAGCCCAGGTGATTCACGAAGTGCAACGCGACGTTGACTTCGCTGGTTGCTACATCGGCGGATCGCACGAAGTCGCCACCGTGAGACTCGCGTTGGAAAAGCAAACCTTTACGCCGATCTACGACGAAGTCGATGAACCGGGCAAGGTTGCCAAGAGGTCGGACCCCTCGGAGCATTTTCGACCTTCGATCATCGACGGTTCCGCCCAACTGCTGCAACCGATTTTCTACCGGCGCGAGGGCGTCAAGGTCGAGCCGAGCGCGGATATCTTTGAGCACAACGGCGTGCAGTACGAGATCGTCCGGACGCTCAACCGACTCAAGGAGCTGACGCCGACTGCCTGGAACGAAGGGGCTTTGTTTTTGATTGAGTACAAGAGCCTTGCAGGCCAACTTCGCAGTACGAAGATTTTCTTCGATCTCCCCGCTTCGCTGGCTTACTACCGTCCTTCGCCGGCGTTGCTTTGGTATGACCCGCGCGTCGGGCCGCCGCAGATGCCAATGCAGTACCAGGAGGAAGCTGGTGTCCCTGAAACGCTAGTCATCAAGCCGCCGCACGTCGAACCTGTCGGCGAAAACGTCATCCGGCTAGAGTTCGCCTTCGATAGCCTGCGTCTGGCGAAGGTCGAACGGCTCCGTTCCGTCGCCGACGTCGGCATGTTTCTCAAGCCGCGCGGCCGGCTCCTGGTCGACGCGGACGTGCTCCGCCCCGGGACGGGCAGGTACGAGGTGAAGGTTCTCGTCAACGGCCAGCTGGAAGACCGGTACTACGTGGACACGTTGGCTCCCGAAGAACTGACCTTCCACGAGAACGATCTAGATCAGGTCAATCGACTCCAAGAGAACTGGAAAGAATAGCATGGCACTCTGCATCTGGGCCCTTGCCGTTCTGCTGAGCGCTGCGGCCGCGGCATGGGTATGGCGGCGACTGAGGAGCATCGGCGCGCCGCATGATCCTACTGAGCGGCGAGCGGCATGGCTTGGCATCGGCCTGGCGGTCAGCGTCGCGGCGTTCGCCGTATCGGCCGACCATGTCTTGAGGATTATTCGCGAAGGCGACGGTCGGCCCTACATTCCAGAGCAGATTGCACGACTGCTCGACGAAGCGATTGAGTCTGGCGTCCTGCATGACGAGCCGGCGACTGAACTGAACGATTGGCTGAATGCAGCGTCGCGCGGGCGGAATCGAAAGCTTGAGCGATCGCTCGTCGACGTTTGCGTCGAATCGCCCAACGCCACGTTGGCGAAAGTAGTTCTTGATCCAAAATACAAAGTTACCGACGAGGACCGGCTGAAGATCTATCGAGCGCTCGCCCATGATCGGCGCAGCCGCATCGTTGAGGGCGAGTATGGAGAGACGCTGGAGATTATCCCTGAAGTTGAGTTGCCAGATTACATTTATGAGGCCTTCCTCGCAGTTGCGGATGGTCGAGAAGTGACGCAGGCCCATCGTTTGATCCTGCAACATACTTCGCTGGGAAAGTCGGCCCGATCGAATCTTTACCCTAAAGCGCCTCTACCGGAGCCTTTTCGAGCGCCTGAAGCACCGCCTGAGGAGACAGCGCCTGAGGAGACAGCGCCTGAAGCGGCGCCTGCCGCTCCCGCGGCGCCGGAGGCGCCGGCAGCGTTCGTCCCGATTCCACCAGCGCCAGTTGCAGATCCAGCTGCTTAGCATTGGCAGCGCTTCAACCCAACCGCGCCGCTCAGCCTGGATCAAGGCTTTGCCGTCTGCGGCGACGCGTCGAGCTAGATGCAAGCTTCACGCGGCGCACGGCTGCCGCTCGCTCGGCGATCGGCTCACGCTGCAGCATGCGCGCGGGTTGCTCTGGCTCAATGAGCCGAAGTCGGCACGAGAGTCTCAGGCAAATACAGCGGGTGGACCGGCGTGCCGTCTTTCGCGAGCCGCAGGTAGCTCAGTCCGGGATGATGCCGCAGCAACGCCGCCAAGTCTTGCCCGCGCTGGCGGAGGGCTTTGGGCGGTTGGCCGTAGGCGAGGACGACGGTTTTCGCCTCAGCGGCCATCGCAAGGATGAGGCGGTCGTTGTCGGGTCCGACGGGGTCGTCGACTTCGAGCAAGCGGTTCTTGTCGGTCGCGCGGTAGGCGTGGACGTTGCCGACGAGTTGGCCGCCGAAGCCCCAGGCGCGGGCGAACTTGCCTGTCTTGCGGAGCGTGGGGTCGGCGTAGTCGATGCAGGCGACGCTCGGGTTCATCAGCAGCCAAAGGACGAGCGGTTGCGCGGGGTTCCAAATTTCGCGGAGTTGGTAGCGATAGCGCTGGCAATCGGAGAAGCGGGCGGTGACGGTGGAATCCGCCGGCCAGGCGGGGCGGACTTTGCCGCCGGGATCGTGGGCGGGAGGGGCTGGTTTCATGCGATTGGCGCGCTCGGGAGTGATCGACGCCGACATTTTACCGACGCAAGGCTTTGGCGTCATGGGTGGCTCAGGCGAGCCTGACGTTAGTTGCCGTACCTTGATGGCGATCGCTGAGGATTCGCCATTTTTACCGCTTTAATTTCAGGCCTGCGGTAGCTGAGCGAAGGCGAGTTTCGACGATACCGCTTGCGAAGATTGGCTTCTGGAAACAGCGCAGCCATCGCGGCAAGGTCGTCGCCTGCTTTCTCGTTCACCCAGAGCGCGGCGTAGGTTTCTTCGCCGAACAGGCGGAGTATGCGCGAGGGCCGCGGAGCGCGAGGAAGTTGCATCCAAGGCTGAGCGACGTGGGCACGGACGGTCACGACGCCGGAATCGATCGCCGCACGTCGCTGACGGATCCAGTTGAGGTGATAGGCGAGGAACAGTGCGAGTAGCGTCATCAGCGCGAGCAGGGCTCGGATGGAGAAGCGAGGTCGGAAAAAAGAAAATGCAGACATCTTGTTCTTGGCTAATAGCGCGAAGACAACTGAGCGTTGCAGCATATCTTATGGATTGACTCCGGGACGAAGCGGCTGCGATTCCCGCTCGGTTGAATCAAGCGCGCTTGCTGCTCATCGCCGGCACGACCTTGAGCGTTTTTGAACCGCTGAACTTCTTGTAGGCTGCGCTTTCCACGGGGACGAGCCCGATGCGGCCCTGCTCGTCGAAGTGCAGGCCCCAGCCATATTTCTTCGGGAGCGACGAGCAGCGCAGGCAGGCGCGGGGCTTGTTGAAAAACTCCGCCCAGAGCTCCCGGCGTTTCGCTTTGAGTTGTGCCGGCGCGATCCCCTCGCGCTCGACATGGACGGCAAACTGGAGTTCCTCTTGCGTGTAGAAGTAGGGCTTCGCAGCCAGCAATTCGTATTCGATCACGGGGATCGTCCGCTTCTCGCCGCGAGCCGGCGGAACGGCGCTGTGCGTCGCGGCGCTGTCGGATGCTAGTCGGATGAACGCGTTGTAGTAGTTCACGAGAGTTGCGAAGGCGAGGAGCGAGTTTCTTACAGGAGTCGCGCGGCTTAGTGATATTCGTCATCATAGCCGCTTCGCTGTAGAACGCCCTCGCCATTTTCTTTAGGCGATCGATCTTCGACTTACTCACTCCGTTGTCGCCCAAATACCCCACGAATGCCTCAACGCCTTCGAGCATGAGGTCGATTGCCTTTTCTTTCACTTCGATAAGCGCTGCGCCAAGGTTGGCCGATTGGTTACTGGCCAATTGGAGAGCCGTACCGCTCACTCTTGGTTTGAAGTCGACGTCTATTTCCTTCTTGTCGCTAAAGAGCTACCGGGAGGCTGCGGGTGCGTCTCATCGCCAAGGAAGGCTGCTCGCTCCGAGCCGGAGCTGTTGCGCAACTCACCGCTTAGTCGTTTCGACGCTTCCTTGCAGGCGGTGTAGTCGCATCCCCCACTGGCCATATCACCCCCGATCTGGCCCCTTCCGCTGGGCACTTGGCGGCCCAACGGAGAGGTTTCCTTCTGCTGACAGAACGCCAAGCGGTTTGTTACACTCGTTCGACGAACAAGCACACTTTCTTCGCACATGTGCGGGCGAAGCTGTGCTGGCGCTTGTCCGCTTACCAATGCGTGGTAATGGCAGCGTGCCTCCCAGTCTAGTGAACCGTGCAGATCGCCGAGCAGATTGCGGCTAGGACGGCCAGCGGACGAACGTGTTAGAACGCAAAGGATGTTGCGCGCATGGCGATAAAGAAGTCAGACCTGTACTCCTCTCTATGGGCCTCTTGCGATGAATTGCGCGGCGGCATGGACGCTAGCCAGTACAAGGACTACGTCCTGTTCATGCTGTTCATCAAGTACGTGTCCGACAAGTACGCCGAGTCGGATGATTTCGCCCCGTCGGTCAACATCCCCAAGGGCGCAAGCTTCAAGGACATGGTCGCTCTCAAGGGCAAGAGCGACATTGGCGATCGCATCAACAAGCGTGTGATCGCCCCGCTGGTCGCCGCGAATGCACGTCTTGCCCGCAGCGACTTCCCCGACTTCAACGACCCGAACAAGCTCGGCGAGGGAGACGCGATGGTCAAGCGCCTCGACAACCTCATCGGCATCTTCCAGAACCCCGCGCTCGACTTCTCGCGCAATCGCGCCGAGCACGACGACATCCTCGGCGACGCCTACGAATATCTCATGCGGCACTTCGCCACGGAGAGCGGCAAGAGCAAGGGACAGTTCTACACCCCATCCGAGGTCAGCCGCGTCATTGCCCAGGTGATCGGCATCACGCCGCAGAACACGAAGGCCGCTACCACCGCCTACGATCCGACGTGCGGGTCGGGTTCGCTGCTGCTGAAGGTCGCGGCCCAGTCGGGCAAGCAGATCACGCTCGAAGGGCAGGAACGGGACGTGACCACCGCCGGTCTCGCCCGCATGAATATGATCCTGCATGACTTCCCCGGTGCGAACATCATCTCCGGCAACACGCTGGTCGAACCGAAGTTTAAAGAGGGCGAGCAACTTCGCACCTACGACTACGTCGTCGCCAATCCGCCGTTCTCGGACAAAACGTGGTCCACCGGCCTCGTCCTCGGTGAGAACGGGGCCAGTGACAAGTACAGCCGCTTCGGTTGGGGCGTCCCGCCCGCCAAGCAAGGCGATTACGCCTACCTGCTGCACATCGTTCGCTCGCTGAAGGCCAAGGGCAAAGGCGCCTGCATTCTTCCGCACGGCGTGTTGTTCCGCGGCAACGCCGAGGCGGTCATTCGCGAGCAGCTCGTCCGCTCCGGCTACCTCAAGGGAATCATCGGCCTGCCCGCGAATCTCTTCTACGGCACCGGCATTCCGGCGTGCATTTTGGTGATCGACAAGGAAAACGCCGCCGCCCGCAAGGGCGTGTTCCTGATCGACGCCTCGAAGGGGTTCATCAAGGACGGCAACAAGAATCGCCTCCGTGAGCAGGATATCCACAAGATTGTCGACGCGTTCCACAACCAGATCGAGATCCGTGGCTACTCCCGCCTCGTCGATCTCGATGAAATCAAGCGGCACGAGTTCAATCTCAACTTGCCGCGCTACGTCGACGGCGCGGAGGCCGAGGATATCGAAGTCACGCGGAAGAAAATCAAAAACGTCCATCTGTCGGTCTATCCACCGGATGGCCGCGTCACCTTGACGGCGCCGAAAGCAACTCGCCTGGAGGTTGCCAGAGCCTATGCGATTTCGAAGCTCGGCTGGATTCGTGAGCAGCAACGGAAGTTAGAAAGGCAAGCCAGGGAGTCGCCTCGCAATTTTATCGAACGAGAGAGCCACTACCTCTGGGGACGACGGTACCTGATGACCATCGTAGAGAAGGAGGTTAAACCTGGCGTCTCGATCGATCACAAGCGAATTACTCTGACCGTGCGTCCTGGCAGCGACGAGGATAAGCGCAAACGAATCGTGCACGAATGGCACAAGAAGCTTTTGCATGAAGCTGTACCTCCGTTGATGCAGAAGTGGCAGCATCGGCTGAACGTCAATCCTACCGGTTATTTCTTGCAGCGCATGAAGACGAAGTGGGGGAGCTGTAATCACATTGCGGGTAATATTCGCCTGAACACTGAGCTGGTAAAAAAGCCCAAAGATCTTCTTGAGTACGTCATCGTGCATGAGTTGGCCCATCTGCTGGAGCCAACGCACAGCGAGCGTTTTGCCGCCATCCTGGACGAGCACTTCGCGACTTGGCGGGAGGCGCGGGTGGAACTCAACGAGCTGCCATTGGCAGCTGAGGCGTGGTAGTTGCGAAAGCCGCAGCTTGACGGGCGGCGCGTTGGTTCGCGCTTATTCAAGCCACCGGATTTTCCGGACTGGCTCTGCGCATATTGCTCGAGTGCGCACTCTGCCTAGCACTGAAAAAGCGCGTCGGATGAACCGGCCGAGTTGCAGAAATTGCATCCCTGCTTTTTAACTTCGATCCGCTGCTCTTGAGGTCTGGAAGTTGGCTGTCGAGCTTTTGCGCCTTTGAAGAAGCTCGACAGTAGATCGCGAGGTGCTTGGGCATGCAACGATTCCTGATATGTTGGTGTGATGAAACCACCTCGGTTTAGCCTGCGATTCGTGCTTCTGCTGCTGACGCCGTACGTCATTTCGATGGCGTTGGCGTGGCACTGGGCGGCCGCTTCCAACCACGGGCCGCCCCCTCAGTCGGCGACGCTAGTTGACCGAGCATTTAGTTGCTTGATTGCTACGATCGTCTGGTTTTTCGTACTGCTCGCGATCGATGTCGTGCGGACGTTGGCTCCGCCAGCGGCTCTGCGATTTAGCTTGCGGAATTTGATGCTGATTGCCGTGCCGCTAATCGCACTCGTCACTTGGTTGCTAAGCAGTGCAGATCTTGGTTTGGAAACGAGCGATAGCTTGGAAATCCTCTTCCTTGCGCTCGGCGGGGGTGCGTTGGTTGGCGGTCTCTTCCTGGCATTGCGGATCTGACGCAGCGGGTGCTATGCGATTCAACTTGAAGCTCGTGCTGTTCGTGGTCATGCCAGTTGTGGCGTTACTGGCGTCGTGGCTCGGCAGAGACGAGATAGCATTGGCAGTCAGCGTCCGCTTGGTCTTACCTGTCCTTGCGTGCTGCGTCGTATGGTGGGGAGTTTGCCGCCTGCTTTCGCTATCAACCCAAAGCGACGCGGAAAGGGATGAAAGCAACAACGAGCGGTCACTGCCCTAGTTGTCGAGTGCCATGCGATTCAACTTGCGCGTCGTGCTGTTCGCGGTGATGCCATTCGTGGCAGTGGCTGCAATCGCTGCGAGTAAGAGAGGGGCGCTCTTGGCGTTTTTCTTGGGCTTCGTCTTCGTTGCCCTTGCGTGCGCCATCATGCGAGGGCGTTGGTATTGGCCCTGAGTGTTACGCCGGCTTTCTTCACCGAGGGGTTTTTACCAGCAAGGAGCTTCACCCCATAAAACCACCTCGCCTCGACTGCACTGGCGAAGTGCTTGCTCTTCCTGAATCCGAAGCGGCCGTCGTACTAGATTCGGCAGGGCGGCACTCGGTTTGATATGGCATGAGAGGCGGCTGGTTTGGCCGGTTGCCGGCCACTTGCAGCCGTTGCCCCTGTTTTGGGCCCGTTCGTGGCCGCTGGGGCGGGATTGGGCTGAGGACGCTTCGAGGGCGCCTGGGGCCTTGGGCGGCAGATGATTCTTTTGTCCGGTGCTTGCCGTCTACAGCCTCGATCAGCCTCTTTTTAGAGCAGCCCTGGCAGGCGATTGCTAACCCTGCGGGAGGCCGCTCCCGCCAGGGGGGCAATCTGCTTCACTGCCTGAGGTTGGTCACTAAGCGCTAGGTCGATTGCTGCGGGCTGGCTGCCGGGTCGACTGCCAAAGGAGCTCTTGCGTGCCATTGCTGCTCCTGGCTGCCGGCTTAAAGGTGATCCGTGTAACTTCTTTAGGGCTAGCCGCTGCTCCGGGAGCTTGGCAAGAGATCAATTATTGGCCATGCCCTACACACACGGTGGGGGTAGAGGGTGCGGAACTGCTGCAGGAAACACTACGCGGACATGGGCGTATTTTTGGAGGTTCAAACTGCACACTCCACATACCCACCGGGCGGGCGCTACGCGGAGGAGTGGCAGATTGCTACACTATTGATGCGGTTATGCGGTGGTCGGGGAAGTTCGGTGGTGACGTTGCAAAACTTCGATAAGTAGAGGGCTTGAGCGGGTGCGTGCGTGGGATAGCTTTTCTCGCCACCCTGCCGTCCCCCTGTCACCCGCTAGGGTAGCCCCTGCACACCCTTGCCCCGCATAGCCGCTCATCCAACCGTGTGAACCATACGCATGGCCCTAGCGTCCAATGGGGTAGCTGTGCTGTTGGTGTGGATTTTTCGCCTGTTTTGTTTCGCTGGAGTCGGTGGCATGGAAGATGTTGCATCGCAACTTGAAGCCTACGTTGGTCGCATCGCGGCAATGGTCGCGAAGATTGGGCCAAAGGATTGGAAGTACGGCGATGCCACGTTCACGGACCCAACTCACGTGATATGCCAAGCATTGCCGCTGACTGATCTAAACACCGAGCCACGGAAGGTATTAGGTGAAAAGAATGTCGACGAATTCTATGGAAAAGAGTCACCGGCCGGTCCACCGGCTGAACTTCGAACCATCATGGTTTTGGTAAATACCATCCCGTGCGCCTGTACTCAGGCTGGTCAATCCTTCACGCTCGATGTGAAGACATGCCTCGAATACCTGAAGGCTTTCGCGGATTGCGTTGCTTCCAAAACCGTGAACATGGAGATCATCCTGCGACTTTCGGGGATAGACATCGACAATGACTATGAACTAGCCGATGGCGTCAAGTTGCGGCGGATCACTGAACGGGAAGCACACCTCCGCTATTCTGGTGGTCCCGGGTACGTGCTGCCGCAGTTCCCCGTGCCACCTACGCCGCAAACGGCCTCCCTTCACCGCGTTGAGGTGGTTATCCAGAAGGTCGGCTCATATTCAGCCACTGGTAAGCTGAAGGGCGTCGATGAGACCGAGGCATTGATCAACAAGATCAAGCACGCATTCATGCTAAGTGGCGTCGTGAAAAATGCTCCCCTAGTAACGCACGTCCGTTGGAATAGTGAGTTGGATCGCAGTAGCTATTGGCAAGGAATGGGGCTTACGGCCCAACAGCCGGAACATATCACCCCTGAATCTTTGGCGTTGGTGGTGAGGGCGTATGAGTTCCTCGGCGATGCGGAGAGCGACACAATATTGCAAGCCGCAGTTGACAGGTACTTCATTGGAAGGAAGACGTGGGAGCATCATCCCAACCGAATGAACTCACCGCACTGGGATAAGGTTGTTGATTACGTCATCGCGATGGAGAGCCTGTTCCTCACCGCCAACGAGAGTTCGGTCATGCAGGAATCGACCTACCGGTTTCGCGTCAACGGTGCGTCGCTGTTACACGCCGCGACAGAAATCGATCGTCTAACAGTTTTTCACGCACTAAACCATCTCTACTCGTTGAGGTCCAAGGTTGTGCACGGCAACAGCGGCGCGGTGTTGAAAGTAGCGAGGGAGTTCATCAAGTCACTAGGGGGCGCTATTGACGACCCGTCGAACGGTTTAGTTCTACTGAACACCGCGTGCAAAATCATTGAGGAGTGGCTTGCAAAGATCTTCTACCATCTAGCTGCCATGGACGAAAAACAGAGGCCATACCGCTTGAAAGACGGTTGGGAGTTGATGCTCTGGCCGAAGAGCCAACTTCAATCGACGGAGGCCGCAAAATGAAGATGTGGTGCATCGTCGGCGTTACACGGGTAGAACTTTGGCCCGATGTCGATGCTACACAGGAGTTCGAAGGAGAAATCCTACACCTCCGCCCGCCGACCAAAACTGCGCTCCCGGATGTGCGCATACAGTACGAACATCCCGGCGACCGCCTAAATGCACTTGAACGCATTCAACGTTTCCTAAGCAGATGGTCATGGTGGTATCGCTGCCCGGCGCAATCGAGCATCCATATGTTTTGCAGTGCTCCGACGAGGCTCGGTGACGGCGGGCATTTCAGCTTGAGCGATCGACGGCACCAAGTTGACTCCCTAACCACGACGATATCTGACGAAAAAACTTGCCTCGCATTAGCGCTGTACCGTGAAGCACGGAGCGTCAACTCACTGCCGTACGAGTTCCTCGGCTACTTCAAAATCCTCAATATCAATAACACGGATCAACAGCAGAAAACCTGGATAACGGCGACGGTCCCAAAGCTTACTTGCCGTAAAGCACTTCCCCGAATTGCTGATTTGCTCGCGACCGAACCGGATATCGGAGTTTATCTCTATGGCTCGGGCCGATGTGCGGTTGCTCATGCGAACAAATCACCAATAGCCAATCCCGACCGCTGCGGTGACCTGATACGGTTGCAATTGGACTTGCCGGTGGTTCAAGCACTAGCTGAATACACAATCGAGCAAGAACTCGGTATTAAGCACGAACGATCCAAATAATCGCTTCCCCGCTAGGAAACTGGGTTCAACACGACCGTTACACGGGCCCGCGCTTCGCTCTTAATATCCCCTTGGTCGTCGTAGTAGTCGCTCTCCGTTACTACACACATTTAGTGGCGAAATTCTTCGTACCACCGTGGCAGAAGCTTCCCGCAGAACCGTGAGAACAGGGTCTCTGCTTCTTCCTTGTTCAACCCATCGACGAAATCTGCAAACCACCGTCACACCTGCTTCCGGTTTATCTGATCCGCATCCAGTTCGTCTTGCTCAAAGTGACGTTCAATAGGCTGGCCTCGAAGGACCCGCAACACCGCGTTCAGGGTTCGCGGCGGAGCATCCGACGCACGCGCTTCGACGAACCGCGGATCGTTCCACTCGCGGTACACGCGCCGGTAGACCCGCGAGGTTTCCCCACTCTTGGGAAAATTCGCCTCTAACCACCGACCCCATTTTCTCCGGCCACTAAGCAACCGCTTCGCTTCCTCCAGCGCCTCACCCGCGAAGTACACGTTGTCCAGATAATTCTGCAGTGCTTCGTGGGCCAGATTGTGATGGTCGTTTACAAGAGAGGCAAGAACTGCGAGGCGGTACTCGCGGGCTTGGCCGGTGAACCGCTTCTTCTGCTGAATCCCTTCGATGACCTCGTCCCGAAGTGGTAGCGCGCTACCAGTTGGGGCCCCCTCCGATACCGGGCGATACTGCATTTGGAGGCTAACACGCTCCAACGGCGTGAGGGACGCGTTGTACTCCAAGGATGACATGGCCTTCGCCCCCTCTCGGTTTCGCTTGGCTAGAAAGGGAAGGTATCAAGTTTTTGCGATGCACAGGCCCTCAGTCGTGATGACAATGCGAATCCAGTAACCGCCCGACGCCGATTCACGAGATGATCGCAAGAAAACCCACAAACAACCAAAAGATCCTCTTCGTGACATCCTTCACGAGCATCATGGTGTGATGTTGTCTAGGTTATGTTCCTCTCACGACCGCAGCGCTCACAGATTAGGATTAGCGCGGAAGGCTTGAACCAGTTCCCTCGGGTTCTACCCATTGGCTTGTAACGATGCCCGTTCCGCTGGCAGTAGGATTGCGGGGCGGCGGGAGTGGTGGAAACGCCGAGTAGGGCGGCGACCTTGGCTCGGTCGGCGGACGTGAGTTGGGGTACGAGAGCAAGTACTACGTCAATTCGCTGCATGCGCTAGCTCGGAACTGCGTTTTCTTGTGTTCAGAGCGGGCATTAGATACACTGATCCTGCTTGTTTTAGATGCCTGTCACTGGAGAGATTGAAATGCGACTTCTGGCTTCACTACTAGCTGTAGCGGCGATGACGACGTTCTGCAGCGTAGGTGCGGCCAGCGTCACCATTACGATCAACCTTCCTCCCTACTACGAGCCTATTCCGTACAGCAGTTTCTCGATGGGCGATTTTGATGTCAGCCTGTCAACGGACGGAACCGACCTATCAACCTGGAAGACGAACTTTGGCAAAGAGGGGTTCAGTCGCTCGTGGGGCACCAACGGTGACGCCAACAATGATTTGGTGGTGGATGGAGCTGATTTCCTAATTTGGCAAAGGAATGCGAGCAAACCCGTGGTGCCCGCCAGCGCCACTGTTCCGGAGCCATCCGCAATCGTGCTCACTGGCGTCGCACTTGCCTACTTGGCTAGCTCGCGGCGTCGCTGGCGTTAACATTCGCCGATGCAGCCGGGATAGGCATGCCGAGGGCCTCGAAGTAGCCGCGGATCACGTGATAGGCGTTGCGCAAATGAATCTCTGATTCCACCGGGTTAGCCTTCCCAAACTCCGCGTCTACCTCGGCAATCATTGCGTCGGTAACGCCTGCGGCATGGCCATGTCGTCCCAATGTGTGTCCGGCCGCCAGGGCACGCGTCGTCGCCCTGGCGTTTACCCTTTGGGGTTTGGGCGCACTTAACGTCGCGGGCCCGACGTCGCCGCCCTGCGCGGCCGTCACGGTGGCGTTTAGTTCCGCCGCCTCTTCGTTAGCCGGCACCCAATCGGCCGGAGTGGCTCCCACCACCTTTGGATTCTTGCTGCAAAATAACTTCCAAACCTCATGGGTTAATGATGGCGATTCTCGGTGCTCACATGTCTGCCGCGGGCGGCGCCTATAAGGCGATCGAGCGAGCAAAAGAAGTCGGTTGCGACTGCGTTCAGGTCTTCACCAAGAACAACAACCAGTGGGCGGGGAAGCCGATTACTGCGGACGATGTGCGGCGGTTTCGAGAGGCGCTCGCGAATTTGGGGATTGGGGCGCCGATTGCTCATAATTCTTATTTGATCAATCTCGCAAGTCCCGACGACGCGCTCTGGAAGAAGTCGATTGATGCGATGGTCGTCGAGGTGGAGCGGGCCGAGCTGCTTGGCATTCCTTACATCGTCGCCCATCCGGGGGCTTATACGACGAGCAGCGAGGAATTGGGGCTCGTGCGGATTGCGGCAGGGCTCGACGAGGTGCATGGGCAGACGGCGGGGGCGAGTGCGCAAATTCTGCTCGAGACGACTTCGGGGCAAGGGTCGTGCTTGGGGTGCAAGTTCGAGCATCTCTCCGCGATTCTCGACGGCGTTGCCGATCCTGATCGACTGGGAGTGTGCGTCGATACGTGCCACATCTTCTCGGCCGGGTACGCGATGGAGACGGAGGCCGAGTGGAAGGCGACGATGCGCTCCCTCGACAAGACGGTGGGGCTCAAACTGGTGCGGGCGTTTCATGTGAACGACAGCAAGGCGAAGTTTGGGTCGGGCGTCGATCGGCATGCGGCGATCGGCCGCGGCGAGATGGGGCTGGCGCCGTTCCGGCATCTGATGAACGACCGGCGGTTTAAGAAGATGCCGATGTATCTTGAGACGCCGAAGGGGGAGGAGAAGGGGCGGGATTTGGATGAAATTAATCTGGCGACGCTTAGAGGGCTGGTTGAGTAGTGCGGGGGTTTTTTGGCCGCGAAGAGGCGCAAGAAACGCGAAAAGTTCACTGATACCAGCAATTTCTTTGCGCCTTCGCGCCTTTGCGTGAGCTCCTTCTTCGATAAGAAATTGTCTCACGCAAAGGCGCGAAGGCGCAAAGAAAATACATTGAGATCATTCGGGGATTTCGCGGCCGTGGGGGTCTTTGTTGGCGGCGTCGAGTTCTTGTTGGAGTTGCTCGCGCATTTGGTCGCCGATGAAGTGTTCGACGCGGTGGGCGGGTTCGTGGACGTGGTCGAGCGGTAGGCCCAAATGCTTCACTAGGTAGGTTTCCCACAGGCGGTGGGAGCGGACGAGTTGGCGGGCGGCTTCTCTGCCGGCAGGGGTGAGGTCGAGGCGGTTGCCGGTGCGGGTGACGCTGCCTTCGCGAACGAGTCCGCCGAGGCCGAGGCGGGCGAGCCAACCGCCGCCGACGGCAGCGCTTGCTTCAGCGGCGGCGAGGCGGCGGGGGCTGCCGAGTTCTTCGATGCGGTAAAGCATCGCGAGCAAGTCTTCGCGGACCACGCGGAGCGACACGCTGAGGTTGCGGGCGAGCGCGCTGACGACGCCGTGCTGCGGTGCGAAGAGGACGGCGAGGCCGAACAGGCCGGCGGCGGCGACGGTGATCATGCCGGCGAGGTTCGTGTTGAGGAGCGTGCCGAGGATGTAGCCCAGGATCGCGGCAGCGATCGCGACAAGGAGCGAGATGAGCACCATCGGCGCCAGGCGATCGCTGAGGAGGTGGGCGGTCGCCGGCGGGATGATGAGCATCGCAACGACGAGGATCGAGCCGACCGCTTCGAACGACGCGACGGCGGTGATCGCGACGAGCGCCATCAGCAGGTAGTGAAGTAGCGACGCCGAGAAGCCCATCGTCGTGGCAAGAGCGGGGTCGAACGCGCTCAATTTAAATTCTTTCCAGAGCGCGCCAATGATTGCGGCGTTGAGCAGGAAGACGCCGGCGGTGACGGCGAAGGCCCGCGGTACTTCGTGGCCGAGGAGACTCACCGTGTCGAAGGGGGTGAGTTCGAGCGTCCCTTGGTACACGCAGGCGATGTCAAAATGGACGCCGGGCGGGATCCCCTTTTTGATGAGGACGACGCCGAGGGCGAAGAGGCCGGTGAAGACGACGCCCATGCTCGCGTCGCTGGGGACGCGGGCGTACTGGTGGAGCGTTTGGATCAGGAACGTTGAGAGGAGGCCGGCGGCGACGGCGCCGATCATCAGCGGGCCGATGTCGTAGGCGCCGGAGAGGATGAAGGCGACCGCGAGGCCGGGGAGGACGGCGTGCGAGAGGGCGTCGCCCATCAGGCTCATGCGGCGGAGGACTAGGTAGCAGCCGACGAGCGCGCAGGCGCAGTTGGTGGCGGCGGCGGTGGCGACGATCCAGAGCCCGTTGGGGTTCCAGAGGTCGCTGAACGTGCTCGCGATGATGAGTGCGTGGGCCATGGCGTTGAAACGCTTGCTTAGTTTCGAAGATTAACCGCCAAGGACGCCAAGAGCGCCAAGGGAATACGAGGGAATTTAACCACGACGGCACAACGGACACGACGAAATATCGGGAAAGGAAGAATGTGGAACCGCTGATAAACGCAGATGAACGCCAATGAAGAATTATCTGCGTTCATCTGCGTCCACCGGCGGTTCCCAGCTTTGTTTATTCTCTCTTTCCGTCGTGCTCGTCGTGTCGTTGTGGTTCAATTCTTCAAGCATTACGAAGTGTTCCCTTCCGTGTTGACTTCGTGCGGCGACGCTGGGACTTCGGTGGCGATCGCCGGGAGGCGGCCTTCGCGGGCGAGGCGGTCTTCGAGTTCTACGAGCAGCGACTCAGGCAGTAAATGCTCGACGGCGTCGGCGGAGCGGTCGACGTGGTCGGGGGCCGAGCCGGCGAACTCCATCATGTAAATTTCCCACATGCGGTGGGTGCGGGTCGCCTCGGCGGCGCGACGGAAGCCGAGCGGCGTGAGGGTGATTTGATCGCCGCGTAGGGTGACCAAGCCGCGGTGTTCGCTGCGGTCGACGAGCCAGCGGAGCATCCAGGGCGTGGCGTAGCGGTGCGAGAGCAGCGTTTGGAACGAAGTCGGCGTTAGTCGCGGGAGCGTCGGTTCGTTGAGTTCGTACAACGAGCGGAGCAAGTGCTCGCGGGCGACGCGAATGCGGAGGCGGGTTTCGCTCCAAACGCGGGCGATGACGCCACGTTCGGGTGCGAACAGGATGGAGGCGACGAAAATCGTGGCGCCGGTGAGGACGACCGTCGGGCCGGTGGGAAGGCTCGAGCTGAGTCGCACGCCGACGGCGCCGGTCGTGGCGCCGATGATGCCGGCGAGGATCAGCAGGACGTTGAAGCGGTTGGTCCACATGCGGGCCGTGGCGCCTGGGAGGATGATCATCGCCGCCATGAGAATGACGCCGACGATCGGCAGCCCGATGATCGTCACCAGCGCGACGGCGGCCATCATGCCGAGATCGAGCCAGAGCGTGGGCCAGCCTTGCGATTTGGCGAACTCGTGGTCGAACGAGACGAGCTTGAATTCTTTGTAGAAGCAGACGACCAGCAACAGCACGCCGGCGCCGACCGCGGCGAGGGTGAGCAGATCGCTGTCGAGCATGTTGCCCGGCTCGCCGAAGATGTAGGAGCTGAGCCCCGCGCTACCGCCGGCGGCAGCGGAGCGAGTGATCACCGACAGTAGCACGATGCCGAGGCCGAAGAAGCCACTGAGCATGATGCCGATGGCGGCGTCTTCCTTCGTGCGAGTCCACCGGACGACGAGCGTCATCAGGCCGATCGCGATGAGGCCGCTGACGAGCGCCCCGATCGAGAGGCCGAGTAGTTCGCGCGAGCCTGTGATCGCGTAGGCGATGCAAACGCCGGGAAGCGAGGCGTGAGCAAGCATGTCGCCGACGAGCGAGCGGCGGCGGAGGACGGCAAAGCTGCCCGCCACGCCCGCGGCGCCGCCGAGCAGTGCGGAGCCGATCGTCACTTTGTCGCTGAGCGATAGGCCGGTCATCGCACGGGCTCGCGGTTGCGCATCGCTTCGGCCGCCTCCTCGAGGATCGTCAGTCGGCCGCCGTAGGTCTTTTGCATGTTCTCGGGGGTGAACGTGTCGCTCACGGCGCCGCACGCGACGAGCCGCATGTTGAGCAAGATCACCCAATCGAAGTATTCGCGGACGGTTTGCAAATCGTGATGGACGACGAAGACCGTTTTGCCGGCGGAGCGCATCGACTGCAGCAAGTCGACGATCGCCGACTCGGTGGCGGCGTCGACGCCGGCGAAGGGTTCGTCGAGGAAATAGACTTGGGCTTGCTCGGCAAGCGCGCGGGCGAGGAAGACCCGCTGCTGTTGCCCGCCGGAGAGTTGGCGAATCTGCCGGCGGGCGAACGAGGCCATGCCGACTTGTTCGAGGCAATGCTCCGCGAGTTCGCGTTCCGGGCGACGCGGGCGACGGAACCAACCAAGCCGGCCGTAGGTGCCCATCAGCACGACGTCGCGGACGGTGACGGGGAAATCCCAATCGACCGATTCGCGCTGCGGCACGTAGCCGACGAGCTTGCGTTGGTCTTCGTAGGGCTGGCCGTAGATTTCGACCTTGCCGCTGGCGAGGGGGACGAGGCCGAGCACCGCTTTGATGAGCGTCGTCTTGCCGGCGCCGTTGGGGCCGATGACGCCGACCAGTTTGCCCTCGGGGACTTGAAGGTCGACGTCCCACAGCACCGGTCGACGGTGGTAGGCGACGGTCATGTCGTGAATTTCGAGGGCGACTTGCGGCATGGCGGGGGGGAGTGAGTAGGTGTTTAGGTGAGTAAGTGAGCGGATGAGTGAGTGTTTAAGTGTGTAGGCAAAGTCTGGCATCCATTCTCCACCTACTCACTTAAACACCTACTCACCTGAATACCCAACCACCTACTCACCTGCCTTCTCGCGACTGAGGGCGTCGGCAATCGTTTTGGCGTTATGCCGAATCATACCACCATAGTCGGCGGCGTCGCTATCGGGGGCGCCGAGGGCGTCGGCGTAGAGTTCGCCGCCGATTTGTAGGTCGAGGCCCTGGGCGCGGCATGGTTCAACGAGCGAGGCGACCATCCGCGGAGCGACGGCCGACTCGACGAAGACCGCGGGGATCTTTCGCTCGAGGAGCATCCGCTGGACCTCTTCCTGGTGCTTGAGGTCCTTCTCTTCTTCGGTGCTGATCCCTTTGAGGCCGAAGACTTCGACGCCGTAGCGCTTGCCGAAGTAGCTAAAGGCGTCGTGTGCGGTGACGAGCACGCGGCGGTCGGCGGGGATGCGGGCGATCTGCTCGCGGCAGAATTGGTCAACCGCTTTGAGTTCTTCAGCGTAGGCGGCGGCGTTCTTTTGATAGTCGGCGGCGTGGGCGGGGTCGAACTCGCCGAGTTCGTGGGCGACGTCTGCGGCGCAGTCGGCCCAGATCGTGGGGTCGTGCCAGATATGGGGATCGTAGAGGCCGTCGAACGCGGGGGTCGCGCGCAGGCGAGTGTCGTGGCGAGCTTCGAGGCCGGCGGTCACCGCGAAGGTCGCCTTGTTGCGCGACATCTTCTGGAACAGGTCGGCCATGCGGCCTTCGAGATGGAGGCCGTTGTAGACGATCGCGTCGGCGTCGGAGAGCTTGCGCACGTCGGCGGCGACGGGGCTGTAGAGATGAGGATCGACGCCGGGGCCCATGAGGCCTTCGACCGTGACGTGATCGCCGCCGACGCGGCGGACCATTTCGGTGACGGGGCCGGTGGTGGCGACAATTTTTAGCGGGTGCTCGCCGGAAAACTTGTGAGCCTTGGCGGCAGGCGCGTCATGCGCGTCGCCCTCGTGGGTTGAGGACGACTCGCTACAGCCAGTCGCGCTGACCAGAATGAGCGCGCACCAAGTGAACCATCTACAGTTAATTGTCATGCGATACCGTCGCGATCTCTTCTCTCTCCTTTGCGCCTTCGCGCCTTTGCGTGAGACAATTTCTTGCTGAAGAGAGATCTCACGCAAAGGCGCGAAGGCGCAAAGGAAGAATGCGGGGAATTGGTTTGGTTGATTTTTACGGGTTTTGGCTGGCGATCAACTCGCGGGCCTGTTCTTGGGCGGCTTGCCAGTCGCCGGCAGCGGCGACTTCGGCGATTTCGCGGAGGGCTGATTCTTCGTGGGGGCCGACGTTGCCGGCGGCGATTGATTCGGTGAGGACGGTTTCGAACTTCTGTAGGCCATCGGTCGATTGGCGATTGCAAACAGCGTAAAGCGCCTTCGCCAAATCATAGCTCGGACGTTCGAGCGGCGGGTGGCTGCCGCAGCCGGCGGCAAGCAGTGCCAACCCAAGCACGAACAGACGACATATTCTAGAACGGTGCATCGACGACCTCCTCTTCGGCGATGCTGGTCATCGCGGCGTAGGTTTCCAGGTGGACGCCGTCGGCGATGAACTGCACTGAGGCGTCGCCCATCATCAGGTTGGCGCCGCCGGGGTGTTCCGACTGCATTTGGCAGACATGGAGCGTGGGAAAATTCGGCGGGTGGATAATCGGGTTGCCGAGGGCGTCGCGTTCGCCGGCGGCGGGGCCGCTGTGGGCGAAGACGAGCGTCGCGGCCGATTCGGGGGCGTTGTCGGGCGAGTCGAGCTTTGGATGAACGAACGCCCCGGGCACGGCGCCGACCCAGGTCTTATCGCTGAGCAGCGACGTATGCTCGCCGAGGAAGACGGTGTTCGTGAGCCCGTCGCTGACGTCTTTGATCCGCACCTTCGAGTTACGATAGAAGGGACCGTCGGCGATGCGCGACGTGTCACCGTCGAAGCCGCCGCTGGGGCCCGACATGCCGCCCCAACACGATTCTTGGCCGTGGCTGGCGACGTAGTGCGAGCGGGCGAGTTCGAGTTCGCGGCCATCCTTGACGAGCGGGCTGCCCGATTCGTCGACGACGACGAACGCATCGCTGCCGCCGGTGGCCGAAGGACAGAGGAACCCGGGGAGTTTTGTCGTGACGAGGTCGCGGTACTCGGGTCGCCAGAGCGGCTGATCGAGCGGGGCCTGCGAGCGCAACGAGGCTTGTTCTAGGTACGGGAGCAACAACGCGCCCCAACCCCAACCGGGGGCGGCGTCCCAGGTCGAGGGATCGGGGTTCGGATCGGCGGCGCGATCGGAGAGGTAGCCGGCGGGGAACGTTTGCTGGGCGGCTTCAAAGTTGAGGAGCGAGAGGCCGAGTTGCTTGAGGTGATTGACGCATTCGGTGCGGCGGGCGGCCTCGCGGGCGGCTTGCACCGCCGGCAGCAGCAACGCGATCAGCACGCCGATGATGGCGATAACGACCAATAGTTCGACCAGCGTGAAGGCCCGTTTTCGTTTGAACGCCATGCAATTCGCTCCTTGGCTCGACTGGCCGCCCGCTTGATTTTGTAGCCCTGGCTACACTCGTGCAGGAAGTTTAGCCTGGGCTACATTTGGCGTCAAGCAGGTCGATTGAAGGAGCGAAGTTCTAGCCCCGGGCTCTCGAGCTTATTCAACAGGTCGCCGCCGGAAGCGCGGAGGAGATGAAACCGTGAGGTCCCCTCCCCTTGAGGGGGAGGGTTAGGGAGGGGTGCTTGAAGCGTGTACCAGCGTTCCACCCCCTCCCCAGCCCTCCCCTCAAGGGGGAGGGAGCCAGAGCATTCATAGAGACGGAGTCGGCAATTGAATGAGGCTCTGCGCCCGGGGCTAGAGTCGCCAGGCCAAACCGCTGCCGGTGAAGTAGTCGTCGGCGGCTTCGTTCAGGCCGACGCCGTAGCGAATATCGAACTGCAGGTTGTCGTTCAATAGGAATGTGAGGCCAGTGTTGAAGTAGTTTTGCGTGTGATCGACGTCAGCGCCGTCGGGGGCGATGACGAACCACTCGGTGTAGGCGCCGATGCGATCGTGAAGCTGGTAGCCGACAGTCAGCGATTGGGCGAATTCGAGATAAGGGTTCGCGGTCGTTTCATCGAGAGCGCGGTTCGCTTGGGTCTCGCCGCCGAACGATAGCCAATCGTTGAGGTCCCAACCATAGAGCCAGCCGAGGCCGGGGAGCGTTTCGTCGCCGCCGAATTGCTTCGGACCGGTGGGGACGGTCATCTGCGGCATGAGCGCCATCTCAGGAAGAAAACCTTCTTGTCCTGTGAGCGCGATTTTGAGGCCGAGGTAGAGCGGCTCGGCGCCGGCATCCGACGTGCGATTGCCGCCGAACTCAGTTTCGCCGACGGAGGCGTAGTTCCATGCGACGCGGGCTTCGAGCCACTCGGCGAAGACGCCGTAACGGAACAGCGTCTCCGGATACGAATGGCCCGTCGTGCTCGACGTCGCGTTGGCGTCGTACGAATAGGTATAACCTCCTTCGATTTGGAAGACGCCGAGGCCGACCGTCGACGAGGCTTCGGTAAAGTCGGGGCGGTCGGTGACGAGCGGCTCGGCGAGTTTTTCCGCGGCGTTCTTCGTTTCGCCGCCGTCGCCCCTGCTCCAGCGGAAGACTGTGTTCGCTTGGCCGAACGCCGCGTTGGGGCAGGCGAGATCAAGGCCGCTGAGCGCGGCGACGACGGCCAGGCTTTGGCCGAATCGTCGGACGGCACACTGCCCACATTGCCGGCGACACGATTTCATAGGAGCTTCGCGACGGAAGGGGTTTTTCTTCGAGTTGGCGTCCGCAGCAACTGCAACGTTTCAGGCGTTTGTGTTACGCTGGAACGGCAGGCCGCGACGAACGCGTAGCGGCTAGCATGGTAATTATCGGCGTCCGACCGGGGGCGCCGTCACTCGACCTTGGCAAATTTGTAGCAAAGGCTACACCCAGCTCCCTGACGACGACGCATCGCTGCTATCAATGAGCAAGCCGCCCGCTATTTCCGATCGCCACCGCCGGACGCGCAACGACCATGCGCAGGAGACTGCAGAGGATTACGTTGAAGCGATCGACGAGGTGAACGGGGCGTCTGGCAAGTGCCGCGTGGTTGATTTAGCCCGGCAATTCGACGTTAGCCACGTGACGGTGACGAAGGTAGTCGCCCGCCTGAAGCGCGAGGGGCTCGTGACGAGCGAGCCGTACGGGCCGCTGGAACTGACTGAGGCGGGGCGGCAGCTAGCAGCCAAGTCGCGGCGCCAGCATGAAGTGGTTTATCAGTTTCTGCTAGCAATCGGCGTGAGCGAGAAGGTCGCGGCGATCGACACCGAAGGGATCGAGCACCACGTGAGCAAGCAGACGCTCGATTGCTTCAAGCGGCTGACGGAGCAGTTGCAGGGGAAGTAGCGCTACTTGCTCCGTTCTTGCGGTGCGGTTTATGTCTCACGCAAAGGCGCTAAGACGCAAAGGCGTCGCAAAGGAATACGGGGAGTCGCTCGACTGCCGACTCTCGTGAATTCGTCACTCGTTCCCGTCATATGTTTCGTGGCTGAGTGAGTTTCTTCTTTGCGTTTCCTTTGCGCCTTCGCGGCTTTGCGAGAAACACCTCGCTATCAGCGTAGCAATGGGCGCAAGCCAATAGCCGGACCGCGTGGCCGATCGCTGCTTGAGGTTTAAATTTGCGGCGTTCTGGTTACGGAAACGTTGCCGCTGGTTGTGTACTGCCGGAGTTGCCGGAGCTGCCGGAGCCGTCGTCCTTCGGGGCGTCGAGACGCACGAGCAGGAACGTTTCGGTTCGTTCGGTTCCGTAGTGGACGAGCAGTTGCGCCTCGGGTTGCGTGAGGTTGTAGAGCCCCGTTTCGGCGACGACGTTTTCGTTATCGCCGATGCGGAATGCGACGCGTTGCGTTTGCTTGTCGACTTGGCCCTGCACCGCTTGGGTTTGATCGGTCACCGTGTTGTGATAGGTGCCGCTCACGACCCCCTGCCGGTCGACCGCCAGTTGCATGATACGGGTCGGGTCGGTTTCCTTTTCGTTCGTTGAGACGGCGAACGTGCCGAGGGGCATCCACTCGGCCGCTTCGGCGTCGGCTTCGGTTGCCGGCGGCGCGACCGTCGCGAGGACGGCGGCGCTTTGGGCAAACTCATCGGTGGAAGCGACTTGCTGGCCGCCAATGTAGACCGAGTTGTCCTGGAACGTCACATTGCCGCCAGGACCGTAGTCGTAGTAGACCGGTTGCTGCCAGTAGGACGTGCCGGGCGTGCCCCAGACGAACCAATTGTTGAGCGCTCCCCAGGTGGGGATGGTCCACCAGTACTGCCAACCGCGGCTGCCCCAGCCGCCGTAGCCGTAGTGCCAACAGTTCCAGTTGTTCCAACGGCCGTTCCACCAATCGTCGTGGAACCAGTTGTTGTGCCAGTGTTGGTGGTTCCAATTGTTGCGAACGCTGTTGCCCCAGTTGTTGCGATCGTTGATCCAATCGGGCCGCGGGCGCCAATCGCTGCCGGGGCGATTGATGATCGTATTCCAATTGTTGTTGATGTTGTTGATCGTGCCGTTGTTGATGTTGTTGGACCAACCGGGCCGATGGTTGATCGTGTGATTCCAACCGGGACGGTTGTGGTTTTGCGACCACCAATCGCTGCCGGGACGCGTGCCGTTGCCGGGACGGTCGCCGGGTCGGCCGGGACGATTGTCATCGCCAGGGCGGCCGGGCCGGTTCCCGTCGCCGGGACGTCCGCCACCGCCGGCGCCAGGACGATCGCCGTCACCGGGGCGATTTCCGTCGCCGGGGCGTCCGGGGAAGTTACCATCGCCAGGCCGATTGCCGCCGCCGGGACGAGTTCCCGCGCCGCCTTCACCGGGGCGCGTACCGCCGCTGCCTGGGCGATTGAAGCCAGGATCGGGACGAACGGGCCGGCCGATGCCGAGGAAGTCGCCGAGATCGCCAGCGGATGGGCCGCCGGGACGCGTGCCTGCGCCGCCGCCACCGGGACGACCGCCCGTGCCGGGGAATGTGCCGCCGCCGGGTCTTCCGCCGAACTCGGGGCGGTTACCCGTGCCGGGTCGATTGCTGCCACCGGTGCCGGGGAATTCAGGACGTGTGCCGGGGTTCGGACGCGTCGCGCCGCCACCGCCAGGGTTGGGGCGCGTACCGGCGCCGGGGCGTTCACCGCCGCCGGGTCGCGTACCGAATTCAGGACGATTACCACCGCTTCCACCGCCGCCAGGGCGCGTGGTGGGGAATTCAAAATTGGGTCGACCGCTGCCGCCGGGACGCCCGCCGGACTGGCCGCCGCCGAAACTCGGCAAGCTGTTGCCGGGGCGCGAGGCGGAACCGCCGCCGGGGCGCTGCCCGCTGCCGCCAGGGTTGAAACCTGGTCGACTGCCGCTGCCACCGCCGCCGTAGCCGGGCATGCTCGGTCGCATGCCGCCGCTGGGACGATCCATGTTCGGCATCGTGGGGCGCGTCGGCATCGAGGGCCGACTATTCATTCCGCCAGAGCCGCCGCCCATTGAAGGCCGGCTCGGCATCGGTCGATTCACGGATGGGCGCGAGCTCGACATGTGCGGAACGCTGGTCGGGCGCGCACCGCCGCCCATGCCGCCCGACATGCCGCCGTGGAAGCCTCCTCCGCCGCCACCGGCGCGCATCGCTCCCCCGCCGCCGCCATGGCCGCCACCGCCGCCAAATCCGCCGCCGGGGCGCGCTTCAACTGCCGACGCCAGCAGCATCGCGATGACGCAGGCGACGGCGGATGTTTTGTGTAGGTGTTTCCTCATCGCGTCGCTCCTGCGCCTGGGGCGCGCGGGGCAGCACCGGGAACTGCCGGGGGAGTCGCCGGAACCACTTCCGGCTTGGGAGGAGTCGTCGGCAGCGCGGCCGCAGCGGGGACGTCGCCGATACGTTTCATCGTGACCGGTTCGCTCGCCGGCTCTGGAGCGCCATCAATCTCTTTGGCGATCGTTTGCACGGTGACGGTCACGGGGTCGATCTGCGTGATCACTTGCGTGCCAGAGGCCAAGCGGCCGTCGGCTTGCGTTTCGGTTTTGCGAACGATCCACTCGGCGCCGTTTTGCGACCAGCTCCCTTCGCCGAACGAACCGTCGGAGTTGAACGTCCACGAGCGGATTTGCTTCGCAATCGGATCCCAACCGATAATTTGAGTTCCTTGGAACGGCTCTTCGCCTTCGCGGACGACATCGTACGAACGAATGAGGAACGCCTCGCTCGGCGACCAGCGCATGATCGACGACACCGTGGCCGAGTCAGATTCGTCTTGCCAGGCGCCGACCATCCATTCGAGCGGCTTTAGCGCTTGGCGGGGCGATTCCGGCACTGGCAGATCGGATTCGTGAACGGTGTCGACGAGCCACTTGCCATCTTGCTTGACCAGGATGGCGGTGTAAGCGGAGAGCGAAGGTTCGGCGCCGGGGGTGACGACGTTGGTGACGCCGTCGACGATCGCGGTGTCGCCGCCGATGACGCGAATCTCGTCGGCGCCGCCGGAGAGGAAGATCTCGGGCGTGGCGTCGAAGACCTTGGCGAAATCTGTTGCGAGGGCCTCGCGGCCGCTCGAGCGTTCGCCGGTTTCCTTATTCACATACGTGCCGTTGGGCGTCCAAAGGTCGAGAAGCGCCTCGGCGTCGTGGCGGTTGAAGGCCTCGATGTAGGCGGCCATTGCTTGCTGGACGGCGGTCGTGTCGTCGGCGACCGCGGGCGCTGCAGCGGGAGGCGTGCCGGCAGCGGTCGGCGGCGTCGCTGTCGGGGTGACTGGCGGAGGAGTCGCCGGTTGTTGAGCCTGCGCCACTTCGGCGACAAACGCTGCGCATAGAACTGCGACCGCGAATCGTAACATTGGAAAGCTCCCGTCGGCTAAGGGCCGAGCGCGTGTGAACTTGGAAAACTGGAGAAGTTGCCTGGGGAATGGGGCCGCCGCGGACCCAAGTAAGCTTGCCACCCAATGGCGGGGTTGGTCAAGGAAAAGTGATGCAATCTGCGGATTTTAACATTTGAGTCCGGCGGGTTGCGCGGGCTTGCCGGACTACCAGCGCCGTTTGGCACTGCCGGGGATTTAACCGCCAAGGACGCCAAGGTGCGCCAAGAAAATACAGAGGCGTTGAACCACGGCGGCACAACGAACACGACGTAAGAGAGTACGAATTTGTAACCGCTGTTCCTTGGCGCTCTTGGCGTCCTTGGCGGTTAGTCTTCTGAAGCGCCGGTTTACTCGCGGGCTTGCCGAAGCTTCATGCGGATCGCTTCCAGTCGCTTTCCGAGTTCCGCTTCAAAGCCGCGGTCGACGGGGCGGTAGTATTCTCGCTCGATGCCGAGGTAGTCTTGCGCGGCGACGCCTCCCTCGGCATCGTGGGCGTACTCATAGCCTTCGCCGTGGCCGAGGCGTTTGGCGCCGGCGTAGTGGCCATCCTTGAGATGCGTCGGCACCGGCACGAGTCGGCCTTCGCGGACGTCGCCGCGGGCTTCGCCGATCGCAACGGTGGCGGCGTTCGACTTCGGCGCGCAGGCGAGGTACGCCACGCATTGTGACAGAGCGAGCTGGCACTCGGGCAGGCCGACGAACTCGCACGCTTGCATCGTTGCCACCGCCATCGGCAGCGCCTGCGGATCGGCGTTGCCGACGTCTTCGCTGGCGAGGATCACCAGTCGGCGGCAGAGGAACCGCACATCCTCGCCGCCTTCGAGCATTCGCGCCAGCCAATAGATGCCGGCGTCGGGGTCGCTGCCGCGGATCGATTTGATGAGCGCGCTGATCGAGTCGTAGTGCGAGTCGCCGTCGGCGTCGTACTGGATCGCTTTCCGCTGGACGCTTTCGGCGGCGAGCTCGCGGGTGATGCGGATCGGCCGTTCGTCGGATGATAGGACGCCGATTTCCAGGGCGGAAAGGGCCTGCCGGGCATCGCCGTCGCTCACTTTCGCCAAGAAATCGAGGGCTTCTTCGTCGGCTTCGATCGGCAACCGGCCAAGGCCGCGGTCCTTGTCGGCAATCGCGCGGCGGAGAACTTGCTTGACGTCGTCTTCGCTCAGCGGCTGGAACTCGAAGACTCGCGAACGGCTTACGAGCGCGTCGTTCACCGCGAAGAAGGGGTTTGAAGTCGTCGCGCCGACGAGGATGACGCCCCCCTCTTCGACGTCGGGCAGGAGCGCGTCTTGCTGTGCTTTGTTGAAGCGGTGGATCTCGTCGATGAACAGCAGCGTGCGAGTCGCCTCGGCGGAGAGGGCGTCTCGGGCTTCGTCGAGGATCGCGCGAAGTTCCTTCACGCCGCTGGTGACGGCGTTTAGTTGGCGGAACCGCGCGCGTGTCTCGCGGGCCAGCAAATGAGCGAGCGTCGTCTTGCCGGTGCCGGGCGGGCCGTAGAAGAGGAGCGCGGTGAGGCGATCGGCCTTGATCAGCCGGCGGAGCAACTTTCCCTCGCCGAGAAAGTGTTGCTGTCCAGCAAACTCGGTGAGCGTGCGGGGACGCATCCGCGCGGCGAGCGGTTGGGCGGAACGGCGGTTTTCGGCTTCGGCGGCTTCGAAGAGGGACATGAGGGGGAGTTAGGGTTCAGGGTTCGGGGTTCAGGAATTCTTGGGCGAGCGACGACTGTCGTTCTTAGCCGCCGGCTCTGCCGATGGACGAAGTGGTGGTGGGCGCTAGTGCTAGTGGCGGAGTTTTGCGGTTGCTCGTCCACCGGCGGAGCCGGTGGCTTTCATGCGCGCGATGTTCGAGACAGGTAAACCATTGTATACTTTGATTCCCTCCTTGCGGCAGACTCCGCATAACCGTTACCGCCGGCGCCCCTCCCGCCCCTTACGCTTCCGGTAGTAACGGCAAAGTTTTCCTGATTGAACTTGGTTAAAGGAAGGACCGATTCTTTCGATGCGGCGACGAAGGCTTGCTTCGTCGGCGTAAATTGCAGTCTTGGGCTGAGAAGGCTCTGCTCAAGGATGCGAATCCCTCCCCTAGCCCCTCCCCTCAAGGGAGGGGGACGATTGCGCGTTTTATGAAGCACTACGATTGCATCATCATTGGCACCGGTCCCGCAGGCCAAAAGGGCGCCATCCAGGCGGCCAAGCTCGGCAAGCGCGTCGCCATTATCGAGAAGAACCCGGTCCTCGGCGGCGCCCAGATCAACACCGGGACGATCCCGTCGAAGGCGCTGCGCGAAGCGGCGCTCTACCTCACGGGGGCCAACCAGCGCGGGCTGTTCGGCGCCACGCAGCAGGTGAAGAAGCACATTACGATCGCCGACCTGACGGCGATTTCGCAACAGGTCATCCGCCACGAGTGGGAAGTCATTCGCCGGCAGTTCGAGCGGAACGGCGTCGAGCTCCTGTGGGGCCGCGCGGAATTTGAAGGTCCGCATCTGCTGCGGGTCCAAAACGCCGACTCGACGGAAGTCCTCGAAGCCGACAAGTTTCTGATCACCGTCGGCACGAAGCCGGCCCGGCCGAGCTCGGTGCCGTTCAACGAACAGACGATTTTCACCAGCGACGAAATCATTTGCCTCGACCGCCTGCCGAAAACGATGATCGTCGTCGGCGGCGGCGTCATCGGCGTCGAATATGCCTGCATCATGGCGACGCTCGGCGTGCGCGTGACGCTCGTTGAAGGAAGCAACCGGCTGCTCGGGTTCCTCGATCGCGAAATCAGCGACGCCTTCCAGTACCACATGCGGCAGAAAGGCATCACGCTGCGGCTGGGCGAGAAGGTCAGCAAGATCGAAGAAATCGAAATCCAGAACGGCAAGTTCCATCACCTCGTCCAGGCGCAGCTCGAATCGGGCAAGACGCTGCGCGCCGAGACGCTGCTATACGCCGTCGGCCGTCAGGGCGTGTGCAAGGCACTCGGCCTCGACAAGGTCGGCATCGAGTTCGACGACCGCGAACGGTTGATGGTCAACGAGCAGTATCAAACCAACGTCGACTACATCTACGCGGCGGGCGACGTTATCGGCTTCCCGTCGCTGGCGTCGACCGCGATGGAGCAAGGCCGCCGCGCGGTTTGCCATGCGTTCGGCGTGTGCGACGTCGGCAACTACAACACGCAGTTGTTCCCGTACGGCATTTACGCCGTGCCGGAGATCTCGATGGTCGGCAAGACTGAAGAGCAGCTCACGGCCGAGGGAATTCCATACGAATCAGGCGTCGCTCACTACCGCGAAATCGCCCGCGGCAAGCTGCTGGGCGACGACTCGGGCATGCTCAAGCTGCTCATTCACCAAGAGACGCACAAGATTTTGGGCGTCCACGCAATCGGCACCGGCGCCACCGAGCTGATTCACATCGGCCAGGCGGTGATGGCCCTCAACGGCGACGCCGAGTTCTTTATTAACAATGTGTTCAACTTCCCCACGCTGGCCGAGTGCTACAAGGTGGCGGCGTATAACGGGCTGAATAAGTTGAATCACGTGCGGTAGCTTAGGTTAGGCTTTCTAGCCTCACGGACGTGCCGGGCGATGATGGGGACCGTTGCGTGCTGCTGTTAGGCTGAAAGCCTGGCCTACTTGCCGGCAGGCGTCCGCGGTCTGACGCTCTTAAGCACGAATGACTTAGTCTTGCCCTCGCGATCGACGAGTAGCGCTAAGTTGCCGCTGTCGTCCACCTCCGTGCGAACTAATGATGCAATCTCCGCAACCGGTTGCGTCGTTATGGGGACGCTGCCGACGGAAAGCAACTCATCCTCGACCTGCACCCCTGCCTCCGCTGCCGGCTTTCCTGCAAAGACGTTGGTAATGATCGTCTTGCCGGCCTTCCGCAGCATCACCACTCCGGTGAGACCTGAGAGGCTCGGCTCTGCACTTGGCTCGTGAAACCTGGAATTCGGTTCCAGGAAAATCCTGCCGCGTCCCAAGTCGAGGGTAACGCGATATCTCTGCAGGTAGAGCAGCCCGATGCAACCCTTCTTGTCGCCTTCCGAGACCACGATTTGGTTGTGCGTGAATCCGCCTACGCCTAGGCACTCAAGACGCCCCTGCCGTCCTGGGACCGCCTTGTTCACGAGAGTAATCTCCGTCATCCAGCCCGAACTAATCTGCCCCTCCTGCGCGAGATAGCCGTATACGTCGGAGCGCAAACTGAGTTCGCCGTTGAAGCCGCTATCAAGCACCACCACCTCGTCAAAATCCAAGCCGGCCACCTTTGCCCGGATGCCGACGAGGTTCGAGTGTTTTTCTTTGGCTACCATGATCAGTTGCCCCCACTCTTCTTGTGGCTCGGCATCGCCCGGCAGGATTCGCATCTCGCGTTTTTCGAAATCGAGCTGGATAACGTAAGCCGCGAAGAACGGCAGCCCTAAGATGCCTTGGACGTTGCGGCCGAAGCGTTCTCTCATGGCGGACAAGTCGGCGCAGGCGACGGGCGCCTCAACGCCCAACGAAAGACGGCCAATTTTGGCATCGGGCGCATCGAATATCTCCACGCGCACCTCGCTTCCGTCCGCCTGAGACGCCAGTTGAAAGTCCCTGGAAGGGCCAAGCGACGATTTGAGTGCAGCGTCGAAGAGGTGGCAGGTTGCTCCTGAGTCGACGACGAAAAGATGTTCGGTTTCGGCGATGGTTACCGGCAATATCAGCGGATCTCCTTCGAAGGAGGAGATGGGGAACACCGCTGCGTCGTCTGCCGCGCACGCTGACGAAGCGGGATCCGAGTCCAGTAGAGGAAACACCGTGATTGCCAGCAGGGCGTAGCATACGCGTCGATTCAGCATGAACTGCGAGGCCATTTGGCGATCTTTTTTGGTTGATGCTTTGTTATCGTCGCTGGAGTTTACCCCCTTTGCCCTTTCGGGACATCTCTAACACAACAAGAAACCTGTTGGTCGAGAAAGCTTTGCCGCCATGAAGCCTGCACGTTGGCAAGAACCACTTGCGAGCTACGAAATCCGTTCGAACAAGCGGCTCGCGAATAATCTTATGCGGACGGCTCGCGTGCTTCTGAGCTTGTCGGCCGTGGCACTAGCATCGTACGGCGCAGTCGCAACGGCGGAGGAGCGTTACAAGTTTTCGAACCCCGACAACTGCTTAACTTACTTCGCAACCTCAGCGTTGCTCATGGACCGAGGCGTGGCCGTCACATACTTCGCTCCGACCGCCGACCAATATGTGTTGAATCGCATCCTCACTTCGCCAAAGTTTCGCGAAGAGCTGGGAATCGGCGATGAGTTGCTCGCTGCGCTCCAGAGCAAAGTTTCCGCCCAGGCCTCTCACGACGCCGCCCCCGAGCGCGAGCCGGCCGTCGCTCGCGATGAATTGGGCGAGTGCTGCGAACAATTCGACTCTAAGGAACGGCTAGCTACGCGAATTGTTTTGCAACGTTATCTCACGAAGCAACAGCACGAACGACTGGCAAGCGTGTATCTGAACCTGGAAGGGCTACTTGCACTGCGCCGGCGATGGTTTGCCGAGGCAGGATACGTTCCGCGAGAGTTGCAGCAACGAATCGTTTCTTTAGCTCAAGACAAGTACATTCTGACGCACAATGCGAACGACGGGCATGCCGGGTCGCATCAACTTCATGCCGCCGTCTTCGCGCTGCGGAACGATGAAATGCAAAGCCTGCCGGCGATCACTGCAAATCTTCGCCGTATGTCGGCGTCGCTCGACCTTGAGATTATTTCTCTCCTTAACGCGGAGCAGAAAAAGCAGTTAGCCGACGTTGCATCTACGGCGATCGAATCGATGCGTGAGTTTCATGCATTCGAAGAAGGTGCGCCGAAATGCATGTATGAAACGGCCAACGCCCGTTAGAAGATGCGGCGAGTGGCATGGCGTCGCAGTGGCGTCGACATGTCGTGAAGTCGATTGAGAGTTGAGCATGCTCACGCCTGAGGGGCGAAAGCATGGCGCCTGACGCCTGCCTCTTGCGGCTACGCCGCCCAGGTAGGCGAGTACGCCAACCTGGGCTAGCAGTTGCGCGACACTGGATCGAGATCCAGTGCTACCCGGCGCCCAGTGCTACCGGATACGTGAAGACTAACTGAGGGCGCACGCAAGCGTCATCATGCGTGGCGATCGAGGTAGCGGTAGTACGCGAACTCGAAGACGCTCCAGATAAGCAGCGCGATGATGATGTGACCACGCATGTGGTTTCTCCGCTCACAGGTTGCCGCCCGCTGCCATGATGGGGCTTACTCGCTGGATCGGCTGCCGCTTTTGGTTTCTTTAGCCGCTAGAGCGTCGGCGTTGTATTCGGCATTTTGCGCGCTCCGCCGCCCACAGGCCTGATCCGCTTCGCCAACCGTCGCAGACGCACCATGGCTCAATCTGCGCGAAGGATTTTGAGCCGGAAGTCTCCTTCGCATACAATCGCGATCCTAGAGACAGTATCCTGATCTCAACCAGAGAGACCGGAAAATGGCAACTTCATGTAGTAAGTGCGGTTCGACCAAGATCATTCCAGATGCACACACCTATGAAACTGCTGGCGGCGGAGCACTCGTCGCCTGCGTCAGTGCGAACCCTAGCGCGATGATCTTCAAAGAGACGAAGAGCGGCTACTTGAAGGCGAAAATCTGCGGCGACTGCGGTTATGCGGAGTTGTACGTCGACAACGCTAGCGAGCTCCACGCGGCTTACGAGAAGTCGCTTCGGGCGGTCGAGGCTTAACGCCGCAGGCCTGCCGCTTCACTCTCCCCATGGTCCGCCGTTTCGCATGAAGACCATTCGCCGCCTCATTCAGATCTCCAATTTTGACGGCGTCGCAACGACGTTGGAGTCTGTGAAGCGTGGAGCGTGGATCGGATTGCAATGGGCGCACTTGATTGGCGTGCTCGCCTGCGGCGTGATTCCGAGCGGCGTCCTAGCGTTCTGCCTCGCGATGACCGCCTACCGGGGTTCGTTATCACGGCTGGGAGAGAATGGCGTACCGTGGGAACTCATCGGCGGGATTCTATTTATGTACGCACTCGTATGCGGATGGGGCGCTCTCTTCGGGGCCGTGCTGGGTCCCATCTGCTACGTCTTCACCCGACGACGATGGGTGAATTCTGACGCTGAGTAGAGATGGAGTTCCTCTTAACCATGTGGGAAGCGGAGGCCTTGTGCTTCAGGCTGCTTACGAGTCGGGCGTGCGGCGCGCCGTTGTGGTGCTTCTGCACTGGCGACACGCCAGTGGCACCCCACTTAGATCAGGCTTTCAGTCTGACACGTATGCCGCTTGGGATTGGGGACCGTGACGTACTGCCGTCAGGCTGAAAGCCTGACCTACGTGTGCTACAATCCGCCGTTGCTGGCCGCAGCGGTTGGCGCCCCTTTTCTTAAGCATTCAGCTCAAGGCCTCGCGATGAACCGAAGCATTTGTTTGATGATTGCCGTGGCGCTACTCCTTGTCGCGTCGCCGCTCGCGGCCGAGGAACTAGAAGTAAAAATGTCGGGCAACCCGCTCTTCGACGGCTGGTACGCCGATCCCGAGGCGATCATCTTCGGCGACACGTACTGGATCTATCCGACGTACTCGGCGCCTTACGACGAGCAGGTGTTCTTTGATGCTTTTTCGTCGAAGGACCTCGTGAACTGGGAAAAACATCCGCGGGTTCTCGACAACGACGCCATCAAGTGGGCCAAGCGGGCGATGTGGGCGCCGGCGGTGATTGAGAAGGATGGGAAGTACTATTTCTTTTTCGGCGCCAACGACATTCAGAACAACGACGCTCACGGCGGCATCGGCGTCGCGGTGGCCGACGGGCCGGCAGGGCCGTTTAAGGATCACTTAGGAAAACCGCTCGTTGATCAGTTTCACAACGGCGCTCAGCCGATCGATCAGTTTGTGTTCAAGGACGCCGACGGAACCTACTACCTCATCTACGGCGGTTGGCGGCACTGCAATATCGCGCGGCTGAACGATGACTTCACAGGATTCGTTCCCTTCGAGGACGGTACCACGTTTAAGGAGATTACGCCGGAGGGGTACGTCGAGGGGCCGTTCATGTTCATTCGCGACGGCAAGTACTACTTCATGTGGTCGGAGGGGGGCTGGACCGGGCCCGACTACTGCGTCGCGTACGCGATCGGCGACTCGCCGTTCGGGCCGTTCAAGCGGATTGATACGGTGCTAAAGCAGGATCCGAAGATTGCCACGGGGGCCGGGCACCATTCGGTGATCCAGCCGCCGGGGACGGACGACTACTACGCCGTGTACCATCGCCGGCCGCTGGACCAAACCGACGGCAATGCGCGGGCGACTTGCATCGATCGGATGAAGTTCGATGAGAAGGGTTTTATTAAACCGATTCGGATCACGAATGAAGGGGTGGCTGCGCAGCCGCTGACTGCTGAGTAGGAGCTGCAACCGCCGGCCAAGAACACGATCTGCCTCTGGTACGACGGCGGAGCCGAAGAGGCGGCGCGGTTCTACGCGGCGACTTTTCCCGATTCGTCGGTCGACGCGATTCACCGCGTCCCCGGCGACTATCCGGCGGGGAAAGCAGGCGACGTGCTAACCGTCGAGTTCACGGTGATGGGGATCCCCTGCCTCGGCCTCAATGGCGGTCCTGGTTGCGAGCATGGGCACGCGTTTTCATTCCAGGTCGCGACCGTCGATCAGGCGGAAACTGATCGCTACTGGGATGCGATCATCGGCAACGGCGGCGCGGCGAATGCTTGCGGTTGGTGCCGGGACAAGTGGGGCGTCTCGTGGCAGATCACGCCGACCATCCTCTCGCAAGCGATCACCGATCCCGACCAAGCCGCCGCGAAGCGGGCGTTTGAGGCGATGATGCAGATGACGAAAATCGACGTCACAGCGATTGAGAAGGCGTATCGAGGTTGAAGTCTTTAAAGCGCCAGCATGAACGCGGTTGGAGTCATTGCGACGCCGCTTCCTAAGCGCTCAAGAGCGCGATCATTTTCTCGGCAACGCCTTTCGCGGAGGCGGGATTCTGCCCGGTGACGAGCTTGCCGTCGGCGAGGCTGTTCGGCTGCCACGGGTCGACCTTGTGGAAAATCGCTCCTTGGTTCACGAGGGCTGTTTCCAGCTCGAAGGGAACGTCGGCCTTCGCGTAGTTTTCTTCTTCGTCGTTGGTGAAGGACGTGATGTTCTTGCCGGCGATTAGGTATTCGCCGTTGCTGAGCTTCACGTTGAGCAGCGAAACGGGCCCGTGGCAGACGGCCCCGACGACGGCGCCGCGCTCGTACGTTTCTTGAATAACCTGCTTTAGGAGCGGGTGCTCCGACATGTCGGCCATCGGCGCCAAACCGCCCGGCACGAAGATGGCGTCGTAGGCACGTACGTCCACGTCGGCCAGTTTCTTCGCTTTGAGCATGTCGCTCCAGCCTTTGCCGACTAAAAAAGCGAGGTTGTCGGGATCGGCGGCCAGGTTCAGCGCGTCGAGAAAAGGCGGCTCGCCCGTGAGGCTGACGAAGTCGACATGGTATTTCGCGCGGTCGAACTCGGCGTACGGGTGGGCGACTTCCGGCAGGAAAATTCCGGTGCGGCGTTTGTGCGGCCCGATCGAAGAGGTGTTCGACGCGATGATGAGGATTTTCTTGGACATCGAATGACTTCTGGCAGGATGCGTTGGCGGGTTTGTTGTCCCATCAGACTACGCGAATCGCGTCACTAAGGCGACCTCGCGAAGCTCGAGATGGGGGATGATTTCATTAACGACGATTCTCTGGTAATGCTCTGATTGCTTGTGCGCTTCGGCGGCAGCGGCGTCGACGTAGTGCTCATGCAGCAGGAGTTCGCAAGGGTCTTGCTCTGATTGGTAGACAGCGTAAGAAACGTTGCCTGCCTCGGCTCTGGTTCGCTCCGCCAGCTCGGGCAGCAGCTTCAAGAGGCGCGGGGCCTCTGACTGCTTGATTCTCCACTTTACGATGACGATCTTTTCCATAGCCCAACCGACGCCGGTGAGAGTAGTTTCGCTCCGCCTCCTATCGTGCTGGTCCCGAGGGTGCTCAGAACTTGATCACAGCGCGCCCGACGATCTCGCCCTGTCGCAGCCGGTCGATGTGCTCGTTGATTTGATCGAACTCGATCGTCTGGATCGTGTGGCGGATCTTGCCTTGCGCGGCCAACGCCATGATCTCGCTGAGATCGAGGTTGTTGCCCCAGAACGAGCCGTGGAACGTTTGCTCGCGCGAGACGCGCGGAAACAGCGGAATGTCGATGCGGTCGCCGACGAGGCCAACGTCGACGTAGTGGCCGCTAATTGATAGGAGGCTGAACGCCAGCTGCATCATTTGCGGCGCGCCGGCGCAGTCGATGATTGCGTCGAGCTCACCCTGCCCTGTCGCCTGCTTGAGCTCGCGCACCACATCGGCCTGCGACTTGTCCATGACGTTGATGACGTGGTCCGCGCCATATTCGGTCGCGACGGCTAGCTTCTCGGCATTGCGCGCGAAGGCGACGACGGTGGCGCCTCCGCCAAGAAGTTTTGCATACTGCACGGCATATCCGCCGAGTCCGCCGATGCCGAAGATTCCGAGGACGCGGTCCGCAGCGAGAGCGCCGGCGTCGCGGAGCTTCTTCAGCCCGCGATAGGGAGTGACGCCGGCGTCGGTGAGCGGAGCGAGCTCTTCGAACTTCAGCCGCTGATCGACTTTGATGACGTAACGAGCGGGAACGGGAATGAATTCGGCGAAACCGCCATACAAGCCAAACCCCGGCCAGCGGACGTTCGGACAAATGTGCGTGTTCCCGACCAGGCAATGGCGACAGGTGCCGTCGCCCCAGCCCGGCGCCACGACGACGTGATCGCCCTCCTGAATCGTCGACGACTTAGAAACGAGCTCGCCGAGTTGGCGCACGACGCCGGTGATCTCGTGGCCTGGAGTAATCGGCATCGGAATATCGCCGTAACTTCGGAAGTACCCGTCGACGAGTTGCACGTCGGAGCGGCACATACCGCAGGCCCGGACTTGAACCATCACCTCGTCGGGCTGGACTTCAGGAACGGGAACGTCGTCCAAGACGAGAGGTTTGCTGTATTCGAGGATTCGCGCCGCTTTCATCGTTATCTCCTTCGATGACTCGACAGCAGGAAGTGGCGTTCGTCAGCACGTTCTGCGGGGCGGCGTGTTGCGCAGGCCGCAGCAAACAGGCGACCTACTTGCGTAAGGCGGGAGAGTCGGCAGGGTTAGCGCGGGCGTTGCGTCACGTGCAAGAAACAGCGAACGCAACTGAGTCGCGCCCGAAGCGGCCGACTCAGAACTCGTTGCGGATTAGAACCGAGTCGCACTCGAAAAGCAAATAAATGATTTGGCGCAGCGGCCGCCAGGGAGTGCTTGAAGCGACGTCGCTCGACGCGCGTTGAGCTTGAGCGAGTTCCGCGCTAACTGGCGGTGAGGGCAAAGTCGTGAACGGCAGCGGGCTCGACGCCGATCTCGATGGTCGTCGTCGATTTCTCGTTGTACTTCGCCGGGATGAATTGCTCGTACGAGACGCCCGAGGAGCGGCCGGAGGTGTCGGCCGCGGGTTGCACCGCCTTGCCAGTTGGGCGATTCGCGGTGATGCGGACGAGGTACTTGCCGGGCGTGGGGCCTTGCTGGGCGGGCATTTGGTAGGCCCCGTCGACGATTTGGGCGATGCCGAGGCGGCCGGTTCCCTGCGGTTCGAAGACAATTTCGCCCGATTTGAGCGGTTGGCCGTCGAAGGTGACCTTGCCGGAAATCGACGCGCGGCCGGAGTTGGCGGAGTTGCAGCCGGTGCTTGCCGCCAGCGCGAGTAGCGTGCAGAGCGTCGACGCAAGGCACAGGTTAAGAGCGAGATTGTGCGCGTTGCGAATCATGCGAATGATGCCTAGTGGTTTTCGCGTTTTCAGCCAGTGCTGTGCAGCTTGTTCAATTGCAGACTTGGCCGATCTGAAAGCTCTGGCCCCCTCCCCCTTGAGGGGAGGGCTGGGGAGGGGGTGGACCGCTGGTACACGATGCTTTCACCCCTCCCTAACCCTCCCCCTCAAGGGGAGGGGACCTCATGGTTTCATCTACTTCGCCCGGGACTAGGAGCGGCGTGCGATGCGTGAACTGGGGTTAGAGTTCGCTCGCGACTTCGCCGCCGGCGCGAGTCGAGATGCGCTTCCAGACGGCGAGATCGACGGCGTCGCTGACGAAGACCGTGCGGCCGTCGCAGAACGAAACATTCACGCCGCCAGCGTGCTGGCTGCGCGAGGTTTGAGACGTGTAACGCGGAAAGACAATTCCCCGCTCGTTGTTGCAGGGAGCGCTTGGATTGACGGCTCCGGCCTTGTCGTTTTCGCTGCAGAATTCCATCTCATCTTGCGACGCCGTGTTAGGCGGGTAGCGATGATCGTAGAGGCCGCTGCCGAGGTACATGAGTCCGCGGCCGTCGTTGCCGGGGTACTGCCGAACCTCGCCAAGCATCACGGTGTTGCTCGTGCCGTCGGTGATCGCCTTCAACGGCAAGCCTTTGTTCTCGGTCGTGAAAACTTTCTCGAAGGGTCCGCGGAGATCGCCGCTCTGGGCTGCGTCGGCGGCGTTGTCGATGACGAGCTGCGCTTGGCGTTTCTCGTACTCCGCTTGCGTATCGACCTGCTTCCAAGGCGAGCCCCAACCGACATTGGCCAAATAGCTGCCGTGAGCGAAGGCCCGCGGAGTGCCAGTGTGGATGTTTCGTTGCTGATCCGACGGGCAGAGGTGCAGATCGAGTTGAGTCCACAGCCAGGGAACGGCGGGCGATTGGGTGTCTCCGTAGCCGACCTTCGCCCAAGCCTCCCACGACGCGATTTTGAAATCGATGTTGCTGAACAGCGCCCCTTGTTCAAGGTAAGGCAAAACATAGGCGGCCCAGGTGTGGTGCACATCGGCGTTAGGCGTCGTCGTGAACCCGGCCGGCAGCCGCTTCATGGCGCCTTCGTGCGTGAGGCATCCCAGCGAAAACTGCCGCAGGTTGTTCGCGCACTGACTGCGACGCGCCGCTTCCCGAGCGGCCTGCACCGCCGGGAGCAATAGCGCCACCAGGACGCCGATGATGGCGATCACTACCAGCAATTCGACCAACGTAAATCCGCCGTGAGTACGGCGAAACGGCTGTCGCAATGACATATCAACCTCACGCCCTTAGCTAGCAGACCACGCCGTTTCGTGTGAGCGAATCGAACCGAACAAGAATGAAACGCGGCGTGGAGCGATGTCGCTAGAGAAGAAGAAAAGTCGTAATCCCAAGCTTTATCGTAGATGACTGTGACAAATCGAGGAATGTGTTATTGCGTTGGTCACATCTGCATTTTTCACATGCGAGGGTGTGCAGGCAAGGCGCAGGCCTTCGCGAGCCGGCCGCCTGACGTTCGCGATCGGCGCGGCAGTGGCCGCAACAGGCCGGATTTCCCAACTTCAGGTTGACACCTCGTACACTTGTACGATATTCTTCTTTTACGTTTGTACAACATCTTGCGAGGCGACTCTTATGCTACCGGCTCTCAGTCCAGCGGAAACGGAAATCGTCCGACTTGTCTGGCAGCTTGAATCGGCGACGGTTCAAGAGATTTGCGACGCGCTGCCAAAGGACCGCGACATCGCCTACGCCACCGTGCAAACGCTGCTGCGGCGGCTGGAGAGAAAGGGATATGTGCGCCACAAAGCGAGCGGGAAGGCGCACGTGTTCACCGCGGCGGTGAAGCGCGAAAAGGTGATTAAGCAGACGGTGCTTGAGTTCGTCGAGCGATTGTTCGGCGGCGACCCTGTTCCGTTGTTGCTGCACTTGGCCGACAGTAGCGACCTAAATCCGGAAGACGTCAAACGACTAAAGAAATCCATTCAAGACAAAGCCGAATAGCGGCACGGAGACGCGATGGTAGCCATTCTCAATCGGCTTGCTGATGCAATTGTGCAGCAAAGCCTGCTGGTGTGCGTCGTTTTTCTGCTAGCGGCCGGCACAAGCTGGATACTCCGCTCCGCCAGCGCTCATTGGCGGTATTTGTTGTGGTTGCTGGTGCTTGCGAAATGCCTCACGCCGCCGATGGTGAATTTGTCGCTACCCGTTTTGTTGCCGAGCACGCCGCTCACTGAGGCGCCGCTCGCTGATGTTCCTATCGAGCCGACGGTCGTCTCTCAAGCCCAAGGTGTAGCCGACGAGTCGGCGGCTGCGGCGACGGAAATTCAAGACGATGCGATGACGCGCGTGGCAATCAAGGCGCGGCCGGCTCACGATGCAACGCGAGGCCTGCCAATTCGCGCTGTGCTGGCAGCAGCGTGGTTACTGGGATGCGCAGCGTTCGGCATGCTGGTCGCCGCTCGCATCTGGCGGACGCACCAGGAACTTAAATGCTCGCGCTCGGCGGCGGATGGTGCGACTCTGGAGTTGGTAGCGGAGCTCTCGCGAACACTCGGCATGCGAACACCGCCGGAAGTCTTCACGTCCGCCGCCGCAGGGCAGCCATTTGTGTGGGGTTGGCTGACTGGCAGCATCTACTTGCCGACGGACTTCCAGCAGTTGGGCGATGCGCCGCAACGCCGGACGGTGCTGATGCATGAGTTGGCGCATGTCGCCCGTTGGGATGCGGCGATGAATCACGCTCAACTGTTCGTGCAGGCGATCTTCTTTTTTCATCCGCTCGTGTGGCGGGCGAATCGCGAGATCCGCAAGGAGCGCGAAAAGTGCTGCGACGAAATCGTGCTGAGCAGTTCGCTGGCCAGTCCGCGGCAATACTGCGAGGCGATCGTCGAAATGATGGCCCACGCGGTGCACGGCCGGCAGGCTGCGCCGGCGCTTGCCGTGGCAGGAGAGGTCGAGGCCGTGGAGGAGCGGATCGCGGCGATGATGACTCCGCACCGGCGCTTCGCTCGCCGCGCGTCCTGGGCGGCGCGCTGGGCAGTGCTGGCGGCGGCGTGCGTTGTCTTGCCGACGGCGCTCGTGGTCACAAGTCGCGCCGAAAGCCCGACGGAAGCAGCGGCAGATGCGACCGCGGCAGTCGCAGCCGGCGAGGGCAGCTGGAAGAAAGGGCAAGAGCTAGAAGTGCGGATCGTCGACGCCGAAACGCAGCAGCCGCTGCCGGGAGTGACCCTTGAATTGCAGAATCAGGGAGAAGGGATCGACTTCCAAGACGTGAGGGAGTTTGCGACAGACGCCAACGGGAGAGCCGTTCTGCAGTTGAGCGATCTACCGCCCACAGCAGTTCGCGTTTATCCGACGAAGGAGAGTTACGTCCCGCTGCGAGTTTATTGGGAAGGTGCGCCCTGGGCGAAGCTGCCCGCCGCGATCACGGTTCCGCTGACGCGCGCCACGCCCATCGGCGGAGTTGTGAAGAATGAAGCGGGCGAACCGATCTCGGGCGTGGCAGTCGAAATTCACTACTGGGCGACTGGCGAGGGCAAGGCGCCGCATATCCGCGCGAACATCAACGCGAAGACGACGACCGACGAGCAGGGACGCTGGCAGATCGACAAGATGCCGGCGGAGGTCGAACAGGATGAAGTTCGAATCTGGTTCACCCACCCCGACTACGTGAGCGACCATGTGAGGCGCGGCTACATTCCGACCCCGCTCTATCCGTCGTCTTCGTTTCAAAAGCTGTTCGACCAGAAGGCCGTCACCGCCATGCGGCGAGGGGACGACGTACGCGGTCAAGTGGTTGATGAGACTGGAAAGCCAATCGCCGGGGCGTCCATTAACGTGGATGAGCGTTACTACTGGTGGAGCGACGAGCCGCCGCGTGCGACCACCGACGAGAACGGCGAGTTCCGCATCGTCGGAATTGAGTTCAAGCCGAACGAACGACTGGCGCTGCATGGCCAAAGCCCGCTTTACGTCGCCGTGCAAGCCGCGGGGTACGCCCCCGAGTTAATCGGCGTCGACAAAGGGGGCGTCATTCCTCCCGTTACGTTGCGGCGCGGGCAGACGCTGCGCGGACGTATTGTCGACACGCAGGGTCAGCCGGTGGAAGGGGTGGGCGTCATCGAGCGGCAGTGGCGCGGGCAGCGAAACCGACTCGGGTTGGGCATGAAGTCGAATGCTGACGGCCGTTTCGAGATCACAGATGCGCCAGCTGACGATATTCAATACGACTTTTCCAAAGAAGGGTACATGAGCGTCGAAAACCTCGCTCTCAAACCAGGTAGCGAAGAGACCATCGTCACGCTCAAAGCGCCGCTGAAGATCAAGGGCGCCGTGATCGATGCGGAGACGAGAGAGCCGATCGGTCAATTCACATTGCTCAAAGGGATCGACTACGGCGACGGCAGAGCGCCTGAGTGGCCGAATTTCATGACGACGCAAATGGCGGGCGGGCGGTTCGAAACCAGCATCGACCAAGAGGAATTCTCGTGGCAGCTGCGCGTCGAAGCCGAGGGATACATGCCAGCGGAATCGCGAGCTTTCCGGCCGTACAAACCCGATCAGGGCGAAATCGCTTGGGGCGTTGAACTTCACAAAGCTGAACCGTTTTCCGGCACGGTGCTCGGCTTGAAGGGCGAGCCGCTCGCGGCGGCAGACGTCTATCTTTCCACGACAAGAACGAACCTTGACGGCCGTAAGGCGGTGTATCACGAAGGGAATCGCGTCACGAAAACAGATACATCAGGACGATTTTCACTACCTCCAGAAGTCGAGCCGTTCTGCTTGGTGGCGATCCACCCAGACGGCATTGCGATGGTGACGGAAAAGGAGTTCGCCGAGTCGACCGAGTTGCGATTGGAGCCGTGGACGGCCGACAACGAACAGTTGCAAATCATCCGGCGGCCGTCGCCAGGGCAGCACGTGAACTTTCCCAAGCCGTAGCCGTGGAAGCTCCATCGCGATTTATTCGCCCGGACTCTAGCCGGAGGTAGGATCATACGGGGCGCCTACTGGAATGGTCGCCGGCCCCCGGGCGAAGCCCGGGACTAGAGCGCTGATCGGGTCGCCCGGGTTAGCGTCCTCAGCGGCTACCGGGGCTACCCTCTTGTGCACCACCTGTAAGCATGCCGATGCTGCGCGACGGCATGGCGCCCAATGCGACAACGCTACGTCAACCACACGGCCATCAGGCCGGCGCGGCTCTTCACGTTGTACTTGCGGAAGATGTCTTTCACGTGGGTGTGCGTCGTGTGGAAGCTCTGGCCCATTTCCGCGGCGATTTCTTTTTCCGTTTTGTCGGAGAGGAGCAGTTGCAGCACGTCGCGCTGCGTCGGGGTGAGCGGATCTTGCGCGACGAGCAGGCCGTGGCTGTAGAAGAGTTGACGCTGAAACCAGTTGAGGCCGCGGAGTGCAAAGCCGGCTAGTGCTGCATCGGCTTCCGTGAAGCGACTCGGGCCGGAGCGATTGAAGACGAAGTAGGCTTCAGTCTGCGGACTGATTGGCGCGGCGACCCACAGTTGGTCGTCGACGCCAAAGGCCACGAAGTGGGACTTGAAGTAGTCGGTCTCGCGGAACGCCTCTAAATCGACGAAGCCGTCGTGCAAGCGGTGGACGCGAAAGCGGCCGCTGCCGCGGACGGCGGCGACGGTGGCCATGCCTAGATCAGGCGGCCGCGTGGCGACGGCCCGCTGGGCGGCCTGCACTTCTTCCTCGCTGGGCGGGTGGAGGAACGTGACGACTTTCACACGCCAGCCGTGGAGTAGGTCCTCCTCGGCAGCGGCGCCGTCGAGCAAGCGGACCGTGCCGACCCAGAAGCCGGTGTTGGCGCCGATCCAGCCGGCGATCGTTTCGGCGAGGTGACGCCAAGCGCGATCGATCTCCGCGGAAGGAAACGCAGCGAGTTCATCCCAGAGTTTGTAGACGCGGTCGTGGTCGGCGGCGGTGAGTTCGTGCTGCGGCAAGGCGTTCAATCTCGGCGGAGCTAGTTGGAAGCAACGTCTGCTGCAAAAACGCCTTGCACGGATGCTTCATCGTACAAACGATTATTTCCGCAAACCCTTCGCTATCAGTTGTTTGCGGTCGCTGAATCCTACCCTAAACAGGCGATACCGTCTGCGGAAGCCTCGAACTACCATCCAAGGTTCCGTGCTCCGCTCATCGCGGCCGCCGAGTTGTTCTCGCCTCAATCGGCCATCGAGAAATAGCCCAAAGGAATGCATCAATGAGTCGTCGCTCCCGCGGCCAGTGGTTTTCGGCGGTTTCTTTTCTGGGGCAAGGCAACACAAAGCGGAATCGCACGGTGCGGCCGGAGACGCGGCCGTTGCGAATGGAAACGCTCGAAGACCGGCGAGTGCTGGCGGCGGTCGTCGTCGGCGTGGGGAACAACGTCGTCAACGGCGATACTTCGTCGATTGCCGCGCTGATCGCCAGCCCCGGCGCGGACGGCATTTCGCTGCATGAGGCGATCCTCGCCGCGAACGCCACCTCGGGCGCCAACTCGATTAGTTTCGCCCCCGGCGTTGCTGGCACCACGATCAGCATCGCCGGCGGGTTGCCCACGCTTACCGGCAACCTCGCGCTGCAGGGGCCGATCACCCTCGAAGGCAACCTGTTTACCCGAGGCCTGGCAATCGATGCCGGCGCCAATGTGAGCATCACCGGCTTCACGATGCGAAGCTGCTACGCGAACGTCAACGGCGGCGGCGTCTACAACGCCGGCAATCTGACGCTCACGAGTTGCACGTTCCGGGCGAACAATGCGGGCGACTCGGGAGGCGCGATTTATAACGCCGCCGGCGCCACGCTCACCGCGACCTTCCTGACGGCTCAAGACAATTTCGCCGGCATGTTTGGCGCCGGCATCTTCAACGCCGGCACGCTCAATGTCAGCAGCAGCCATCGCGGCTACGATCCGACGTTCCTCTACTCAACGGGACCGACTGCCAACGGCTTCATCGCGAATGTCAGTGAAGGCTACGGCGGCGCGATTTTTAACGCCGGCAGCGGCAACGCCACCTTCACTGACGTGTCGATGTTGTTCAACTCGGCCTCAGCCAACGGCGGCGGCATCTTCAATGAAGGCGTGATGACGGTGAACGGCATCGTCGGCCCCACAGAACTGCCGGTGGCGCCTGGTTACAACTTTCCTCAGAAGTTCGCGTTCGACGTGCTAGCCTACAACAACGCCATGGAGGGCGCCGGCGCCTACAACACCGGCACGCTCACGATGATCGGCTGCAGCATCAAGAACAACAGCAGCCTGCCGCCTGGCGTCGGCGGCGGCGTCACGAACGCGGGCAGTCTCACGCTGATCGACTGCACGGTGACTGGCAGCACGCCTGACAGCATTGTGAACTACAACGTGCTGTCGGTCGTCAACAGCACGTTCTCTGCGAACAGCGGCCAAGCCATTTCCAACGGCGGCACGGCCACGATCACAAGCAGCACCATTGCCGGCAACGGCATCGGCATCAACAACGGCGGAACGCTAGCACTAAACAATTCTGTACTGGCTAGCAACAGTTCGGGCAACATTGTCGGCGGCGGCGGGCTCAGCGGCAGCAACAACTTTGTCAGCGACGGCAGCGGCGCGGGCCTCACGGGCACGCTCACCGGGGATGCGATGTTGGGACCGTTGACGATCGCCAACGGCGGGGCGACGGCCACGATGCGGCCGCTCGTTGGCAGCCCGTTGCTCAACGTCGGCAACAATAGCCTGGTTCCCGGCGGCGTCACGACCGATCAGCGCGGGGCGAAGCGAATTAAGAACGGCACGGTGGATATCGGCGCCGTCGAGGTCGGAGCAGAGACAATTGAAGTCACGACTGTCATCGATGAGGATAACGGCACGATCAGTGCCGCGCAAGGCACGGGGACGTCGCTGCGCGAAGCCATCGGCTACGCGAGCGGTTACCTGCCCATCGACGGCGCGACGATCACCTTCGCGGCCAACGTGGTCGGCGCCATCGAACTTGGCGTTAAGCAACTGCCTGATATCACGGGCAACCTCATCATCGTTGGCCCAGGGGCCAACGCACTAGCAATCGACGGGCACAACGTGGGGCCGACGCCGAACGGCTACGGCGGCATCGTTTCGATCTATTCGGAGATGGCCGACGGCGATTACAGCGGCGTTGCTATTTCCGGCCTGACTTTCCGCAACGGCTTCGCTGCCGAAAGTGGCGGCGCGATAGCCGGGAGCCGCAAGCTCACGCTCACCAGTTGTAACTTCGTCGGCAACAGCGCCGGGTATCGGGGTGGCGCCATTGTCGGGGGGATCGGAATCATGACGTTGGTCGATTGCCTATTCCTGGGCAATTCGACGCGTACCGGTACCAGCTATGTCGAGGGGGGCGGCGCCATCGAGTATGGCGGCGTGTTGAACGTCACCCATAGCACCTTCTCCGGGAACACGACGGGCGCCTACGGGGGAGCCATCCGCAGTCTAGGGACTGCAACCATCACGGACAGCAGCTTCACAGGCAATTCAGCCTTCGGCGGCGGAGCGATTTACAACTACAAATACGGCCTTGAGAACAAACCCGGGTGGGGAGTGGCGTTGATTATTAACAGCACGTTGTCAGGAAACTCAGCGAGCTACGGCGGCGCGCTAGCCAGCGAATTCCAGGCAGGCTGGGGCGTGTACAGCACGGCGACGGTCGTTAACAGCACGGTCGACGGAAACCTGGCGGCGGTGCGAGGCGGCGCGATCTACAATGCGGGCGACCTGACCATTACCAGCAGCACCCTGTTCGGAAACTCGGCCGACGCCGGCGCCGGCGGCATCGACAACGGCACCCCGTTCAACACTGGTGGAACCAACGGCCGGGGCACGGTCACCCTCAATAACAGCATCATCGACAGCGCCGCTGGCGCCGATGTCGCGATAGGCGCCGATTTTATCGGCGCCTTCGCCGGCAGTTACAACCTCATCAGCGATGGCGCCGGCGGATTGGCGAACACGATCACGGGCGATGCGCTGCTCGGCCCGCTGAAAAACAACGGCGGCCTCACGCGGACAAGAGCGCCGCTCGCCGGCAGCGCGGCCATCAACGGGGGAAATCCAGCGAGCATTCCTGGCGCTGCTGGCTTGCCGCTGGTGGATCAACGCGGGGCGGGCTACGCACGACTGCTGGGGAGCCGCATTGATCTGGGCGCCGTCGAAGTCGCGTCGGGCGATTTTAATTACGACGGTCGCGTCGATGGGGCCGACTTCCTCGCTTGGCAGCGGCAGTTCGGTTCCGCCGCGGCGCCGAGCGGCAGCGGAGCCGACGGGAATGGGAGCGGGAGCGTTGATGGCGCTGATTTGAATGTGTGGCGCGGGCAGTTTGGACAGCCGAGCGGCGGGAGCGCGGTTGTTGCTGCGACGCCGGCCAGCGTGATGCAAGTGACCGTTGCTGCGCCTGCGCCAGCCGCGATCAGCGGCGACGAGCGTGACCAGTTCGAGGACGGCCTCGCTGAGGAGCAGCCAGCAGCGGCCGTGTTCGCGCCGCTCGCTGGGTTGGCGACAAGCAGCGGCGTGACTAGACGCGATGCGGCTTTTGCCGCGCTCACGAAGCAGGCCGATGCGATTGAGGCAAGCGCCGGCTTTGTGAATCGGCGGCTGCGTTACGAAGAACGGGGCGCGAGCGACTCGCCCGCCGAATTGGAGAGTTGCTTCGCGGCGCTCGACGAAGAGGAAGCGGCGGGTGCAACGGTCGATGAGTTCGCTGGGGCGATGGTTGGCGCGTGGTGATAGTTCGTGCGGGGTGGTGAATCTTGAGGGAAGCCTCTTGCGGCTGCGCCGCCCAGGTAGGCGAGTACGCCAACCTGGGCTACCCGTTTCAAATTATTCTCTCAACCTCAGTAGAAGTCGTTCCGCTTGCTGTGAAACTTCCGTTGAGATTTTGTCCGCCGCCCATTCCTCGAGAGCGGGGCGCAGCGCGGCGGGTATTGAGTGCGACTGTCCGAGCAATTGCATGATCGCGAGCCGCGCGGGCGCGTCGGCGTTTGACGCCCGCTCGGCGAGCAGCGCCGCGACGTCGTCGGTGGCTGCCCGGCTGAACACGCGAAGCACGTCACGTCGTCGATCGTCGCGTGACTTCTCCCACTGGCGTTTGGCCTTCGCATCGTCGGGAGCGACGCCCGGCTCAGCCAACTTAACTAGCAGGTCGAACGCGAGCGGCAGGCCGCGGGCGTCGCCTAGCGCCGCGAGGGCGGTTGCCAGTTCCAATTGGATGCTTGCTTGCCGCTCGCCGGCCGGGACGCCGCGGTCGAATGCCTGCTGCAGTGCGGCGAGCGATGCGGGCGACTGCTGATTCCACAGGTACCCGATCGCCGGATCCCACGCGTTGAGATCGTCGCTCGTCTGCAGCAAGCTGCCGACGGCGGCGACGTAAAAATCGTCCTTCGAGTCGGCCACGGCATTCACGGCCGAGGAATTTCCTGCACGCACGAGCGATTCGAGACAGTGTCGCGCGGCAGGGCCGTAGTTCAAGATCGCCGTGAGTAACTCCGCTTCGGCCGGCGGATTGTCGCCATCGTGTTGTTCGGCCCGTTGCAAGGCGGCCTCGAGAATCGGCAGATACCGTTCGTCTTGCACTCTGCCGAGCAGCTGGGCAAGCTGTTCCGCTTCGTAGCCCGCGCGATTGAGATGACTGCCGCCTCCTTCGTTACGGATCTTTTCGCTGCCGTCCACGAGTGCGAGCAATCGTTTACCCGCGAGCGGGATCGACTGCGCACTGCGGCAGGAGGCGAGGGCGAGCAGCGCGTCGCGGCGCAGCTCGTAATTCGCACGGTACGATTCATCGGGATCTTTCGCCGGCTCGCGCGAGAGAATCGCTTCGACGGCTGGCAGCTGCGCGTCGTCTCGCAACATGAGCAGTGCGACGGCGGCCGCGTCCCGCACGGCTTCATTGTCATGCTGCCGAAGAGGCCGGATCGCCTCGACCGCGCGGGGATCGTCCGCATAGCCAAGAAAACGAATCGCCGCGGCAAGCGTTTTCGGTTCGCGAGAGGCGGCGACAATTCGCAGCAGATTGGCGACGTGCGGGGCGAGCAGCTTCACAGGGGGCTCATGGCGAGAGTCTTTCTCGCGCCAGTCGTGGTCCCGGCCAAAGAGGCCGTGCGAAAGGCTTTCACTCAGTTCTCGCTGAAGCGCTTCGAGGCCCGCCGGCCAGCAGCCCTCGTCCGCAGCGCCCAGTAACTCGTCAACGCCGAAGGGGCCATCGAAGTCCATCAGCGCGGCCCACATGGAGCCCATCGGCATGCTGGTGGTCTGCCCGCGTGAGACGCCGACGGCCATGGCGGCGACGTCGGCGCGGTTGACCGACGCGGGAAAAGCCAGCGTCCACTCGCCTGCGTAGAGATCGCTCTTCACGGTGATTGAATCAGACTTCGATGCGGCGGCGAGCAGCTTGCCTGCTTGATCGAACATCGCCAGCGAGGCGTCGACTTCAAACTGCTGCATGCCATCGCGTGAGACGACGCCGAGCGTCGCGACGAGGTCGCCATCGGCGTCCCGCTGCAGCATGGCGTCGACGACTCGCGTCTTGCCTGAAGGGTCGGCGACGCCGCGGATCGGCGTCGGCTTGTCTGCGACGAGGGCGAACGTGTGAAGCGAGCGAGGCTCTGCGTCGGGCAGCGTGGCGACGTTGCCGAGGCCGGCGATCGCGTAGCGCGCCACATTTCGCAGCGCGTAGGAACCGCCAAAACTGATTTCCGCCGTTTGCTCTGCTTCCGTGCCGGTGAACTCTACGGAACCGGCTTGCAGCAATCGATCTTGCTTGTCGAGCAGCAGCACGGTGACGCGATCCCCAGGCGACTCGGCGTCGGCGCGCCTCGTCGCGCGGAGCACCAGCTGCTGTTTGCCATTGAGGGTGAAGAGAACCTCGGCCGCGCCGATCGTTCGCGGTTGGCCGAGCTTAAAGGGGAGCGTGTCGACAGTCTGCGTTGCGTGCGGTTCCGCAGCGGAAGCCGCGGAATCGACAGCAAAGACTTCCTGAAAGGCCGCCACTTGGCGTAGGGCCGCGTCGGCTGCCGGCGAAGGCTCGTCGATGCGCACGTCGCTCACGACGCCGCGGCTCTTTTCATCTGCCTTGAACCACGACTCGGCGGAGCGGATTAGCCACTGCTTGCCCCCGATGAGTTGGAACTCGTACTGGCAGGTGAAGTAGTCTTTGGATGAAATGTCGATCTGCAGCGGTGCGAGCCGATCGCCCTCCTCCGCCAACGGTTGATAGTTTTTGAAATCGATCTCGAATCGCCGTCCGTCGCGGCTCTCGATGAACGTTTCGTGCAGCGGGACGAGCCGCTCCTTATCGATGAAGATCGTCTCGGACTCGGCGTAGAGGTGGTGGATGTAGGACCATGAGGTGAAGCCGAGCATGACGCCGCAACCGAGGGGGTGGCTGCGACCGGGCGGGGTGATCGTCGCGACAAAGCAGGGAACGCCTTGCCATTCACCTTCCTTGACCTCGACCATCGCATTGTCGAGCGTGCGGCCAAGTTCGAAGAGCGGCAAATCAAATTGGCAGCCGATGAGGGCATAGCGACGCAACTGCAGGGCGTCGTTCGGCTCCGGCGCGTCGGGCGACCGATCACGAACATTGGCGCGGAGGTCGTCGCGGCGGGCATTGGCAAATTCGTCGGCCGCGGTGACGATCTTGCGATCGCCGAGTTGCCCTTCCATCTTTCCTTGTCCGTCGCCAGTGACTTCGACCAACGTAAAACCGTCGCGGCGGACGACGCACGTCTCCGTCACCTCTTGCGGCTCGATGTGAAAGGAGTACTGCAGCGAATCGAACGCAGGTTTCGGCGCGAGCCACGCCGCGTTACGGTCGAGCATATCGCGAACGACGCGGCGGGCGGCGTCGAGCCGCTGCTGTTCGGCGCTCAGGGCAACGGTGACGGCTGAGTCGTTGACCTGAACGTCGCTGACGCGCGCCACAGGGCGGAGGCGACCGTCGTGCAGGGTCTCGGCGTGAGTGAGCAACCAGGCGGCGTCGCCTTGCCACGCGAAGTTCATGCGATACTCGTAACCGTTGCGACTGGCGACCACCTTCTGAGGAATCCAGGCGCCGGGCTGCACTTCTTGCCAATCGCTGAATGCGTAGTGCGAGAAGGCGTGTGTCTCTCGCCGCGGGAGAAGCGTTTCGGGATCGAGATCGATCTGGAACTCGTCGAATGCGTGGATGTAGTAGCCGTACCAAGAGCCCTCGATGCCGTTGCCGACTTCGATGCGGAACGGGTCTGCCTGCGCCTTCGGCCGGAGCGTGAGGCGGATGAAGGGCTGCGGATCATCTGCGTCGCCGGCGATGCGTTCGGCCGCCGCCGTGAACTTCTCCGGCGATTTGGCGAGCGCGTGAAGGCCGAGCGAGAGGGTGGCGCCTTGCCAAAAAGCGCGGCGGACCGGGTCGGCGGCCGCGGCGATTTCGACGACGCGTTTGTCGCCGTTCAAGTGGTATGTGTATTTGAGCGACTTGAGTTCCGGACCTGGCTGGCGGAGCCAGGGGCGGCAGCGCGCGATCACTTGGGAGACCAGCGCGTCGGCGTCGAGCGAGGGCGTCGACTCGTTAGCTTCGGCGTGCGAGCGCTGCGCCATCGAGAAGACGGTGCCGAGGGACGTGAGCAGCAATATGCGGACCAACAGGCGAGACATCGCACCGACCTCCCGTGACAATCCAGCTCATCCAGCTACTGCGATACCTTTTCACCACTTTCGGCAAGCGCCTGCTCGAGCGCCGACACTGCCTCGTGCAGTTGGGAAGAGCGGTTGACCAATTTTCCTGAGGGATCCAATACAAAGTACGCAGGCACGGAGCTCACGCCGAGTTGCTGCCGCACGAGCGGGTTGTCGCGTTGCCCTAGCAACCCTTGCGGCCAATCCATCTGACGCGCGGCGATGAAGGCCCGCGCCTTCGCCGGATCTTCGTCGAGCGAAATGCTGAGCAGCGTCGCTCGCTCGGGGTCGAGTTCCTTGGCAATTGCCTGCAACTCGGGCAAATGGGAGATGCAGGGGCCGCACCAAGTTGCCCAGAAGGCGACCAGGACGTAGCGTCCCTGCCAATCGGCAATGGAACCCATTTCGTCTTCGGCGAGCCCTTCGTAGCCGAACGCCGGGAAGGGATCGCCGACTTGCGGGCCAAGCTTCACGTCGACGTCGATGACGCCGAGATCAAGCTCTCCGCGCTGGACGTCGGCGTCCGCCACGGAGAAGTCAATCACGCGACGTCCGACGGGATCGACGAGACAACCTTCCGGCGGTTCATACACAGAGGTGGCAAGCTGGTATTCGCCGGCCGGCACGCCATGAACGACGAACGATCCGTCCGGTTGAAACTTCACGAAGTGGTGCGGCAGCGTGTTCAAGAAGCCGCGGCCCTCCTCGGAATCTTTCCAATCGAACGACCAGCCGGTTCGCCAGTCGAAGCCGGCGCGCTGGACTGGGGGCGGCGGCGTGATGCCTGGCCCGCGCTGGAGCAGGTAGTTCATGCAGTAGTTCATATCGAGCTTGGGGGCGATCTCGCCGTTGGGGCGAAGTCGTCCGCGCACCGTCGCCCCTTGTTCGCCGATGGCGACCACGCGCGTTTCCCCTGGTTGCAAATCGACGGGGATGCTCTCGCCCGACATCAGCTTCGTTTGGTCCCACACTGACACGTCCGGGTAGACATGCGAAGGGACCGGCGGAACCTTTTCAAACACGAACCGGCCTTCGCCGTCGGTCGTCGCGCTGAAGTCGTCTTGCAGATGGGGATTCTCGCCGCCGAGGAGGCGAATCGGGTTGAAGTAAATCACTTGGTCGACGACCGGTTTGCCGGCTTGCGTGACGCGGCCTTCGACGCGGGCCCAAGGGCGGAGCTGCAGGTCGCCTGGCTGTTGGTCGAGCTCAAGATCGACTTCGGCGTAGCCTGAATCGTGAGCTGCGACGATGATCGGGCGCGTCATCGTCGCGTTGAATTCAAATTGGCCCGCGTCGTTGGTCCGCGTACTGAGGCCAGGGGTGTCGTACGTTGCATCGCGAGCGAGCAGATCCGTGTCTTTCGTCGTGAATGAGACCACGGCGCCTGCTAACGGCTGACCGTCAGTGCCGAGCACGCGCCCGCGGAGCGGAGCGGCGCACTCGAGCCGGACGTCGGCCTCCACCTCGCCGGCGGTCTCATCGAAAGGTCCGATCCACTTGGGCCGATAGCCGGCGGCTTCGATCTGCAGCACGAGTTCCTCGCTAGCTCGCCATTGACTAGCGGCATACGAGAAGCGCCCCTCGTCAACCACACGGAACTGCGACGCCTGCACGATCGGATTGGCGGGGCTAACCGGGTAATGAGCGACCTCGGTGATGCGGGCTGACTTGATCGGGGCGCCGGTTTTGGCGTCGAGAATCTCGCCAGAGATAACGACCGAATCGTGAAGCACGATCTCGTGGAGGGCGTCGTCGGCCGCGACTTCGCCTGCGTAGTCATTCCAGCCCGCCTTGCCGATCCGGAGCTTGAGCGGTTCCTGCGGCGCGGCTGGCCACGCATAGCTCCCTTGCGCGTTTGCTTGCTGCGGATAGAGGCCCTTCAGCAAGTGCAACTCTCTGCCAATTACGCCAGAGCGGAGCTTGCCCCACGCCTCGACGCGCACGTTGACGTCTGGGACAGGTTGCCCTCGGGCGTCGACGATTTTCAGGAGTAACTCCCGCCCCGAGTCGAGGATGATTTGCACAGGCGACATGCCCTCAACCACGGCGACTTCCTTGAACTGAGGTTGCTTCCCCTGGGCGGCAACGGCCAGGAACAGCTTGCCGGCTTTCATCGGCGGCAGTTGGAACTCGCCTTGCTCATCGGCGGTGACGAAGTTGCCATCCATTGACCTCATGGTTCTCGACCATGCGACCCGGGCCTCGCGAATTGGGGCGCCGTGCGAGTCTTCGATTTGCCCGCGCACAATCTCCCCGCGCGGCATCACAATGCGGGCCGTCCCGTCGCGAAGTTGCTGCAGCGTCACGCCGCTGGCGGCGGCTAGTTGGCCGTCGTGCTCATCCCCGATGTAGTCGGGGTGACTCATGCGGACGAGCAAGTTGAAATCGTCGCCCGGCGGCACGTTCGCGAGGGTCCACTTTCCCTCCTTATCGGAACGGACGGCCTTGGCATACTGGCCTAACTTGTCGAGGTACCGGAATGGAGTCTCGGGATTAAGCTGCTGGATTCCCCCATCCAAGCTGGCGTCGATGCTCGCGCCGGCGATCGGTTCGCCGTCCGGCCCGACGATGGCGCCGCTGACGGTCGTTCCCGACGTCATGTTGACGCGGAGCTCTTGGGGGATGTGCTCCGTGGCGGGCGCCCACCACTCCCCAAGCAGTCCAGCGTAACCATCCCTATGAATCGTGAGCCGGACGTAGCGCATCGTTTGCGGCACGGCTAAATCGGCGATGCCGTCGGCCGAAGTCACGTAGTCTTGGTTGGGGTTGAAACCCTTTTGCTCCGTCAAGATGCCGCAGGAGACGGCGGCGCCCTCGATCGGCTTGCCGGCGGCGTCGACGACTTTGAGGCGAATCGTGTGCGGGTCCGTCGACGCCTCGGCTGCGCCAACGGTACTGCGAGACGCCAGCATGCAGGCGACGCTCAATGCGAACGTCCAGCAGAACCATTTGAGCGAGTATCGCGCGGCCATCACTTCGTTCCGGATTTAGACTGGCGGCGAAATCGGACGCCTCTGCTGCGAGGCTACTGACCTAACAATACAGCCTCAACGCAAAAACCCAATGTCTATCAAAAATTTGCTCAGCAAATCGTTTTTTGGCTTACGCAGGTTCCGTTGGCGCAGTTAGCAGGCAGAGGCTCTACCGTAGTGAAGTGCTCGGCTGATTCGTAGCTGGCAGTTTCGGCCACCCTAGGGACGAGGGGTCGCGTCGAGTGATAGCTCGCTCGATATCGGCCGCACGAGGTTCTGCCTCGTGCGGCTGCGTCGCCCGGGTAGACCCGGGCTATCCGCTCGCGCTATCGTGGGTTTGACGCATGCATGGCTGAAATGTGCGAAAGATTTTTGAAAAAAGGCTTTCATTCTTCGTACGAGACGTTAGGCTGCGTGAAGTTGGTCGCGTTCCTTCAGTGAATGGGCCCCCTCTCGAACTTGGTTCTGAGCGAGTTGCAGCGAATGAAATAGAAACGGTCGGAATTTTTCCCTAGCGAATGCCGCCTTTGGCAATTGCTCATCGTTTCTATCTCACACTGCAAAGGTTTCAGCTCATGAGCCGCTCTCTCTTCAGCGTTGCGCTGGTTTCGTTCTTCGCTCTCGTTTCGATCGTTCCTGCGGTTGCCGTACCGCTTACTGGCAGCGGCGTCCTGCCCTTCCCTGGCGCCACAGGCGACCCGGCGCGGCAGAACTACGTCGCGGCTGGGTTGGCGGGGGGACCGTTCACAGGAACGTGGAGCGTTCCGGCGAATCCGGCGTGGATCGGAACGTTTCCGGCGACGGGGCAGATGCCGCACACGCCGCCGTCCGGGCCGCCCGTCACCGGAACGGCTATGTACGACTTCTCGATCGGCGGCGGCTACGCCCCTGGGGCGCTGCCGGTGGGAACTTACTTTCAGTTTGGCGATCTCGACAATGGCTCGGCATCGCCGGAAAACTTTCAGTTGCGGGCGTTTAGCGGGACGAGCTTGGTGACGACGCCGTGGCTCGACGTGCCGTTCGCGTCGACGGCGACGGCGGTTGCTGCGGACATGCCGAGCTACACATTCATCGCTGGCGTTTACCGGTTCGACGGCAGCGCGGTGCCCGGCAACCCGGCGATTAGCGTCTTCTTGAAGAACAACGTGGCGATCACCGGGCTGGAAGTGATGCGTTCGGCGACGACGACCGCGTTCATACTGGGGGCCCCGCTGGCGGTGCCGGAACCGGGTTGCATGGCGCTGGCGATTTGTGGCGCGGCGGCGACGTTTGCTGTGGCTCGTCGACGCGGCCGCTAAGCGGCGCTAGATCGTGGATGGTGCGTCGTCACCGTTTGGATATTGAACGTTCGGCCTGCGGCCTGTTCATCAAAACTGATGGACAGGCCGCGGGCGTTTGCGGCGAACGTGGTCTTGCCCGGCTGAAACGTGAAGCGGAATCTGCCGCTAGCTGTCGAGGCGGATTAGGATGGTGAGCATTCTGTCTCGCTCCCCTGCCCCCCCCGCATCAGTGGCTTGCAATCGAGTTGCGAGCGTCACTGAGCCTGAATTTGCATGACGAACTTGTTCGCTTACGGCACGCTGATGTTTCCCGAGGTGTGGGAGCGCGTGGTCGACGGGCGGTATCGGCAAGCGCCGGCAACAGTGCGCGGCATGCAAGTCGTTCGAGCGGCAGGAAAGCTGTATCCCGTGATGATGGCCGGCGCGGCGAAGGACGTGGCGCGGGGGATCGTTATTTACAATCTCTCGGCCGAAGCGCTCGCGGCGCTCGATCGGTACGAGGCGTCGTTTTACGACCGCGTGGAAGTGGCCGCGATCCTTGATGACGGCAGCGGTGCGGTGGGTGCTCAGACTTATCTGTTACCGCAGAACCATCGGCAATTGGCGAGCGCTGAAGCGTGGGATGCCGAAGCGTTTCAGCGCGACTCGATGGGCGACTACTTTCGCTATCTGGGGTGGGAGCGCTGAGCAATGCGATCCTAGTCCCAGGCTCCGCCCGGGGGTCGCGTGGCGTTACATAACGCGACGCAAAACGAAATCGCGGCCGATCCCCGGGCGGAGCCCGGGGCTAGGGAAGACGAAGTCGCGGCAGAATCTACGGCGAGCACGCTGCCATCGACGTGGCGATTTCTTCCCAATCCGAGAGGCGGCGCTCGCAGCGGAGGCGCGACAGGTAGCGGCGATCGTACTTGGCCGACATCCGCAGCGATTCAGGATCGGCGTCCCCTTCCAGCGTCGCGTGCACCAGCGCGTTGGCGACGTGGACCGCGGTGAGCGGCGAGAAGGCCGTACCTTCGTGGGCGCTTGGGTCGTGATGAAGCGCCACCGCTTCGATCAACTCTTGCGGCAGGCCCCACAGGCCGAGCAAGTAGCCGCCGATGTCGGCATGCGACGCGGAGAATTGGTCGAGCTCGGCATTTAGCAGCGGCAGGTCGGCGCTTTCGGCGGCGAGACAGACCTGGGCATACTCAAGGCCGAAGTAATCGGCGAGCACCAGCTTGCCGATGTCGTGCAAGATGCCGGCCAGCATCGCGTTGTCGGCTTGATCGCGGTCGAGGCCTTCGGCTTCGGCCAGGCGTTTCGCCAAGCAACCGACGGCGAGACTGTGTTCGAGGACTTGCTCGGCAAGCGCGGCAGGAACGCGCGACTCTTCGAGTTGGCGGAAGACGCCGGCCGACAGCACCAGCGGCTTCAGGGCGTTGAGCCCGAGCAGCGCGGCGGCGTGGTGGACGTCTTTCACGTGGACGGTGAGGCCGAAGAATGAGCTGTTGACCAGCTGCAGCACTTTGGCGGTCATCGCGACGTCGGACCCGATAAGCTGAGCGACGCGAACGACCGAGGCGTTCGGATCGCGGAGCTCGCGCATCAGTTCCATGAAGACCGACGGCAGCGACGGCAGCGTGCTGATCTGCGAGACCAGCGCCTTGAGGCCGGGCTTCGAGAGCCGCTTGCCGATGATGCCGGCGCGGGCGATCGAATCGCGGAACAGGACCGGGTCAACCGGCTTCGCTAAATATTGGTGAGCCGGGCCCATCGAGCGAAGGAGCTCGTTGTGTTCGGCTTGGTTGCAAACGAGCAGACGGATCGCATCGGGATAGAGGTCGCGAACGCAGGCGAGCAATTCGCCGCCGTCGGCGCCTGGCATTTTCAGATCGGCGACGACGACGTCGTACGGCTCCATGGCGAGCGCATCGAGCGCCGGTTCGGGGCCGAAGCAGAACTTCATCTGCCAGTCGCTACGGTATCCGCGCAGCAGCCGCTGGGTGCGATACAGCGCCTCTGCGTCGTCGTCTACGATGAGAACCCGCAGCATCGTCGTCATCTCAAGCTTGCATTCGATGGGGAACCATGACTGGCGAACACGCGCGGCATGGGCGGAAATTCCGCCGGCGGCGAATGTTCACTGGAAGCATAGCTCCTGAAGCGGCGCGTCGATGGCGCCGCCCGAACGCGGGGGAGCGATTGTGACGGCGCGGCGCACGAAACGACGCATTTCCTTGCGGCGGGGCCCGAAATCGAGCGGTTGGTAGGGGCTGTGCGGGTAAATCGGGCGGGCGAGCGGCGGCGGGTCGCGGGTAGAGGCAAACGCGATGGAGTTTATGAATGGGAGCGAGAGGGTGTTTTTAGAGCTACCCCGCAACGAGAACACGTACCCTATTAAACCCTCTGGTCCCCTCCCCTTGAAGGGGAGGGTTAGGGAGGGGTGACTGATGCGGGTACCAGGGTTCTTCCCCCCTCCCCAGCCCTCCCCTCCAGGGGGAGGGAGCCACACAACTAAAAACCAAACGTGCCGCACCACCATCGCGACCGGACTAACCCAGGCCGGCGAGTTCTTTGAGCGGACCGATGCTCACGGTCGACGCGCGTGTGAGCGGGTATTTCGCGAGTTCGGCGTGGATGTCGTCGAGCGTCACGTCGTCGAGCGTCACGAGATCGTTCGTCACGGAACGATACTCGCGGCGTTGCATCCAGTTGCCGCCGACGTTGAACAGACGGCTGCGGGGGCGTTCGCTGCCGAGGACGACGCGAGCCTTCACCTTACTGCGGGCTTGGCGGAGTTCTTCTTCGGTGATGCCCTGCTTCTCAGCAGTCGCATAGACCTCGCGGAGTTTGGCGAAGTTCTCCGCGGCGTCTTCGGGGGCGCAGCTCAGCCACGTGTAGAGCATGCCGAGGCCCTGGTACTCGTAGTGGCCGAGGCTGGCGGTCTCAGCGATGCCGGGATCGACGAGTTCCCAGTAAAGGCGGCTGCCGGAGTCGTCGCCGAGGATCGTTGCCAGCAATTTCGCGGCGTAGCGATCAGCGTCTTCGCTCGCGGGGCCGTCGGCAAGTTGCAGGATATACTGCTGCGTCGACGATTCGCGGGTAACGCATTCGGTGCGTGGCTTCGACGCTGGCTTGGGGAGATCGCGGTTTGCAGTGCGTGGTTCCCACTTGCCGCAACCGGCTTCAACTTGCTTCACGAGTTGGTCGAAATCAACCTTCCCCGCGGCGGCAACGAAGATGTTGCTAGGGCAGTAGCGGGCTTCGAAGTAGGCCCGCATTTGGTCGGCCGAGAGGGCGCCGACGGTATCGCACGTGCCGAGCACGCTGCGGGCCATCGGATGACCGCCGAAGTGAAGGACCTTGATGTGGTCGTCCATGCCGAAGGGCGGCTGGTCGGCGTACATCTGGATCTCTTCGAGGATGACCTTCTTCTCCATGTCGAAGTCATCGCCGCGGAGGCTGGGGCGCATGATGTCGGCAAGGAGGTCGATGCTCGCGGCCTGGTACTCGGGCAGCACCGAGGCGTAGTAAACCGTGTTCTCTTCGCTGGTGAAGGCGTTGTAGTGGGCGCCGATTTCGTCGAAGTCGCGGTTGACGTCTTCGGCCGTGCGGCGGGGCGTCCCCTTGAAGATCATGTGCTCAAGGAAGTGGCTCACGCCGGCGACTTCATCGGTTTCGTCGCGGGCCCCGGTGCGCACGAAAAAACCGACGCCCAGCGAATGGGCAAGGTCGTTGCACTCGGCGACAATCTCCAGTCCGTTGTCGAGCGTGGCACTGCGAAACTTCACGGCGGGTTCCAATCTTTACGACTTACTGAGCGACTTAAGGACTAACCACGACGGCACAACGGACACGACGAAGAAGAGTCTGGATTTTGCTGAATTCCTAATCACTTGAGCACGCATTTACGACTTTGTATTTACGTCGTGTTCGTTGTGCCGTCGTGGTTCAATTCCGTGCGTTCAATTCATTAAACCGGAATCTTCAAAGGCTGCGGGCCGAGCGTGGCGAACGTAAAATCGCTCGGCGGGTGTTCGTCGAGATATTCGTTGATGCTGTGGGCCGAGAGGGCGTCGACCTGGGCGCCGAGTTCTTCGAGCGAGCGGACGCGGTTGAGGTGGTACCAATCGCGGGCGATCGAGCCGCTGCGGGCGGAGGTCGACTCTTGCTGCATGATGAGGCCACTCTTAATGCGGGCCTTGAGCCGCTGCAGTTCCGATTGCAACACGCCCTCGCGGAGTCGGATCAGCTCGGCGTAGGTGACGTCGAGCGTTTCTTGAGCCCGCTCCGACGTGGTGCCGGCGTAGCACATCACGCGGGCGCGCGTGAGTTGCGTTTGGAGCGAGGCACTGACGCTGTAGCAGAGGCCGCGCTTTTCGCGAACTTCGGTGAAGAGCCGCGAGCTCATGCCGCCCGACAGCACGCCGACGGCGGCCCAGGCCTGCAGGTAGAGGGGATCGCTGTAGGGCACGCTCGGGAACGCGATGCCGATGTGGCATTGGTTGCCGTCGAAGTCGATATGCGGCGACGATTCGGCCGGCGGCGTTTCTTTCGGCGCGACCGGTTCGACGCGTTTCCAGGCGCCGAACTGCGATTCGACCAACTCGACGAGTTGGTCCCAATCGATCTTCCCGGCGACGCCAAGGATGGCGCCGTTCGGGCGGTAGTTCGTTTGCCAGTGGCGTTTCACTTCGGCAGCGGTGGAGGCTTCGACGCCCGCTTCCGTGCCATGGCTTGCGCGGCCCCACGGATCGGGGTAGGTGCGGCGGCGGAGGTCGTCCATCAGCTTCTGCGATGGCTCATCCTCGACGCCGCGAATTTCTTGATAGCAAACCATTCGCGCGGCATCGAGTTGATCTTCCGGTAATTGCGGACGCTGGACGATGTCGCCGTAAATCGCCAGGGCGTCGAGCAAGTTATCGGCGAGCGTGGCGCCGCTAAAACTAGTTTGCGAGATGCCGACCGATTCGCCGCGCTCGACGCCGAGGATTTCGAGGTCGTTGATCAGAGCGCGGCTATCGCGTTCGCCGGCGCCGCGGATCACCATGTCGCAGAGCAAGCTGGACAGTCCGAGGCGATCGGCGGGATCGGTGCTGCAACCGCTGGGGACCATGAGCGTGAAGGCCGCCGACTCGGCGGTCGCCACCGGCTCGGCCAGCAGCATGAGGCCGTTGGCCAGTTGATGGGTCTCGACCGTGCGTCGCTGGACTTGGCTCGATGAGGTCATGCAGGCTTTCCCGGCCCTAGAGCGGGCGGGGACGATGGTGTTCCGAGGATCGGGCCGCCTATCGGCCTCGCAGGAAGCCTACCGGGGTCCCCGGCACGCGGCAACTGCTAATGCAGGCAGAAATACCCTACCGGACCGCAGCTCGGAAGGCTGGCGGGAGCTCTTCGATCGCTTTGTAGACGGTTTTCACCGAGCGGAAGCCAAGGCGTTGGTAGAGTCGCACCGCGGCGTCGTTCTCGGCGGTGACTTCCAGGCCGACGCGCGAGACTCCCACCTGCTGGAGGCCTTCGAGCGCGGCAATGATGAGGGCGGCGCCGACACCGCGGCCGCGGTGATGGGGCGTGACGCCGATGTTCTGGATGTTTGCCCGCTGCCGCGTCGTGCGGATGGCTTGGATCGTACCGCAGCATTCCATGCGGTGGTCCCCGGCGCCGATGTACTGGGCTAGCCAGGTCGCTTCGGGGACGAACCCGTCGCGGTCGGAGATTTCCTCCATGAGACGGACGCAGCTTTGCAATTCGCCCAGGCAGGGAAACACGGTGGCGTCGAGTTCATCGCGGAAGCTGAGATACTTCACTTCCGCGTGATCGTGCAGCAACGCCGGCGACCACGAAACCATCCGATAGTCGGGGTAGACCGCGACCGGCGTGCGCCGGGAGCGGCGCAGATCGACTTCCATCTGGAAGCGTTTGTGGTAGCGGGTGGTTAGCAGTCGCATACCTGGCCAGCGGGCTGTGCGGGTGGCGCCAGGAATCTGGTGGGGCCGATATCGGGCGGGTGCTTGGATAGAACAGCCCTCCCGGTTCCCCAAGGATACCACAGGCTTTGGCGCGGGCCAGCTTTTTGCAGTCTGGGCGGGAAACTGGGGAGTTTTTAAGACTTAACCCCCAAGGACGCCAAGTGCGCCAAGTGCGCCAAGGAAATGCGGGGAAGGAATTTTGGAACCGCCGATGGTGCCTACTGGCGTTCATCGGCGGTTTCGGTATTGGCTCTTGGTTCCCCTGGGCGCTCTGGGCGTCCTTGGCGGTTAGAATTGGGCTCGTCTGTTTGTTAAGCAACACTTTTGAATCCCTCACCTAACCTCTCCCTCCAAGGGAGAGGGAAAATATCGCCCCATGCCTGAGTCGCATCCACTCCCCTGCCCTGCGGCGACTGGGTTGATCATTGTCGATCACGGGTCGCGGCGTGCGGAGAGCAATGAGTTGCTGCTGGAAGTGGCAGAGGCTTACCGGCAGCACTCAGGGTGGGCGATTGTTGAGCCGGCTCACATGGAGTTGGCGGAGCCGTCGATTGCCATGGCGTTTGCCCGGTGCGTTGAGCAAGGGGCCAAGCATGTCGTCATCTTTCCCTACTTTCTGGCGCCGGGCCGCCACTGGCATCAGGACATTCCGCAGTTGGCGGCCGAGGCGGCTGAGCCGTTTGTCGGCGCAGGCGTGACGCATGTGGTGACGCCGCCGCTGGGGCTCCATCCGCTGATGCTGCGGGTGATTGATGATCGGATTCGCGAGGGATTGGGCGCCGGCGACCGGTGACGACCTCGGGATGTGGGAGGGATCTCTGATCCCGAAGCCGGATTGTGGGCCGAGGCAGCTTGGCGTGGGGCGCTGTCTCGGCGTCGGAGACGCCTCCCACAGAAAACCCACCGACACGCAGCTAGCACCGCTGCTGGCGACTCTTCCGGCTGGGTAGGTTTTAACTCTCGCGGAAGATCTGCCGATAACGGAAGGGATGGCGCACCGCTGCGCCGTCAGACTCGCGCCTCGTGCTGACGCGACAAGGATGTCCTATGCGCATTGCTCCGCTCTGTTTCACGACGTTCGCCCTGACGCTCTCGCTGCTGGCTGGCAGTTCCTTACGAGCTGCGGATCAGCCGTTTGTTCCTGGCACGGGCGTGAAGGTCGTCCAGTGCGGCGACAACTTCGAAGCGTCCGATTGGCGGTACGTCATGAATGGCGCCAAGGCGAGCCACGAGCAAGATGGCGAGCAACGGCCGCCGGGCGGCCGCTCGGTGAATGGCCGCTGGTACGAGGGCGCCAAGCGTGGACAGCCAGACGTGATCCGCCGCATCGCAACGCCGCCAGGCGGGCTGCCCGGCAGCAAAGGCTCGCTGTTCCTGGCGACGAAGAACTCCGGCGTCCCGCGCAGCTATAGCGGCGAGCAGATGCAGGACGACCTGCTGATGAGCGTCGAGTCGCGGCTCGGCCGGCCGATTCCGGTGAGTTGGAGTCCGAGTTGCGTCGTCCGCGTTTACTTGCCCGACTTCAAGCGTTGGGAGAATCGCAGCGGGGCGTCGTTTGGCGTTCGCGCCGACGTCAGCGGTAGAACGCCTGACGGCAAGACCGAACCCTACTGGCCAGGCATGTTCATCATGTTCCGCAGCGAAACGACGGCGAAGTATGAGCGGGACTTCGCTCAGCTGACCGTTCGCGCTCGTCCCAACGGGCAGGATGTTCCTGGTCCCGTGATCGACGAACCAGGCTGGTGGACCTTCGGCCTCGCGTTTACGCCCGACGGGCAAGTTCACCAGTACGCGCGGCCGGGCGTGGGCAACCTCACCGAAGAAGATCACCTCTACTCGAGCTTCCCGTACGGCAACAAATGCCTGGAGTTCAACAACTTCTTCTTCAACGTCGCCAACATGGACGACGGGAAGACGTGGTCGACGCCGTGGGTGGTCGACGATCCCGAGCTGTACGTCATTCCGCCGCGCGGGCAGACGATTCAGAATCTTACCCGCCGTGGCAACGAGGGCGTTGCCGGACGGAACCGGAACAGCCAATCGCGCACGGCGTTTGGAAAATTCAACGAGATGTTCCGCTAAGCCGCGAGCGACTGAGGAAATTAACATGTGGGAGGCGTCTCCGACGCCGATTTCGCTTACCACCACAATTTGAAGCGGCAGCCTGCGCGGCATCGGGGTCGGAGACCCCTCCCACAAATCCGCTACTCGGCGGCGGCGGGAACTTGCTGTTGATCGGGCTCGCCCGGTTCGACCGATTCGTCGACCGACAGAATGTAACCCGCCATCGCGGCGAGCATCAGGACGACCACGGTCCAGGCCCGCCAATCTTTGTGAAGGCCGCGGCTCTTCGGATGCTGGACATGGCCGTGATCGTGGTGCCCGTGGTGGTTGCCGTGGTTTTCTTTGCTCATATCGTTTCTGCGGTGACTCGTTAGCTCACGGCCGGTGATCCGACCATGCCGATTGATGGTGAGATTGGGCGGCAGCTTACGTCAAACGCCTTCGGCGAGCCAGGCCTTTGCCTTCTCGATGTCGGCGGCGTCGAAGTATTCGATCTTGGCCAAGGTAAACGGTTTGCAAACCTTCGCCATGTACTTCTCCCACGTCTTTTCGCCGACGAGGGCGATCCGCTCGATGTGGGTGCATTCCTTGGTGGAAAACTTGATGTCGTCCCACAGCGCGTGCAAGTCCCAGCCATGGAAGTCGTGGAACTGAGCGAGCATGCGGACCTTGCCGAACTGAGCGACGGCAGCTTCGACCTGCGGGACGAAGAACTTGTAGTCCCCGTCGTGGAGCTTGCCGCTCATCTTGAAGCCGAGGACCTGTTCGTGCCCGGTGGGGATTGCTTCGACCATGTTGGGCTCCTGGAACGGGGAGACGGGGTACGCACCTTGCCGTGGGATGCTGCTCGGTAATATACACGCGCCGGGGCGTCGCTGACTGTAGGCCTTGGTTCGGTTGGACTGATTGGGCGTTTTTGGCCTGAAAGTACGGCCTGATTTTGCGAGGCAGCGTCTCGTTCCCACGCTCTGCGTGGGAATGTAAGGGCCGACGCTCTGCGTCGCGCGGCCGCAGCCGAGAGATTTTGAGACAGACGCCAACTTGACTGCCGCGGAGCGGCGGAGGCGACGTTCCCACGCGGAGCGTGGGAACGAGGGGCGCCCACGATGGAAATATTCGGGGCGGCGGGACGAAAGGAAATTGTTATAACGCTCGCGGCGTTTTCAATTTCCTCGGAGCCTCCGCACGATGATCCGCAAGATTGTGAAGTGTTTTCTGGCCGGCGTGGTGACGGTGTTGCCGCTGGTGATCACCGTGGCGGTGGTCGGTTGGGTGGCTCAGACGGTTACTGGGCTCCTTGGCCCGCGGACCTTGCTCGGCGGGCTGCTGGCCCAGATGGGTTTTGTCGTTTCTCCGACCACGGCGCCGTGGATTGCTTACACGGTCGGGTGGGGATTTGTGTTGGCGTTGATCTTCGGGCTTGGCGTGCTCGTAGAATTCGGCGCCAAGCGGTTCGTCCAGGGGAACCTCGACCGCATCGGGCGGAAGCTGCCGATGCTCGGCGGCGTTTACGGCACCGTGCGACAGATGATGGGAATGATGGATAAGGAGAACAGCGACCTCAAAGGGATGAGCGTCGTGTTCTGCACCTTTGGCGGTGACTCGGGGGCGATGTTTCTCGCCCTGCTACCGACGCCGGAGCGGTTTCGCATTGGCGAGATGGAGTACCATGCCGTCCTCATTCCTTCGGCGCCGGTGCCGATGGGGGGTAGTCTCATCTTCGTCCCCGCGGCGTCGGTGAAGCCGGCGAACCTGAGCGTCGACGCGTTCATGAGCATGTACGTGTCGATGGGGATGTCGGCGCCGCAGTTTTTAACGGCGGCCCGCTAGCCGCCAAGGCTCGAAAGGTATCCGAGCAGAATCAGGCCAAGCAGCAGCGCCGCGGTGAGGACGATCCACCGCGGTTGCCACTGGTGGCGGGCTCGCCCATCTTCGAGCGAGAGATACTCGCCGCACTTGGGGCATTGCGACGCTTCTTCCCACACCTCGGCGCGGCAGTACGGGCAGGTGACGGTCGGCTCTTCCTGGTCGTCCTCGTCGTGCTCTTCGAAGTCGTCGTCTTCGTCATCCCAATCTTCATCGGGATCTTGCCAGGTTTCACGGATGTTCGGCATCGATTCGGTGCTGCTTGCTCGGAAGGTTGGACTCTTCTCTCTATTGGAATATTTTCGAATTGAACCGCCAAGGACGCCAAGAGCGCCAAGGGAATACGGGGAACGTTGAAACCGCTAATATGCGCTGACAACAAATCATAAATACCCTCTTTCATCAGCGGTGCTGCAGTGAATCTCCGGACGCTACTGCAGCCAATTGGCATTACCGCCGATTCGCGTCATTAGCGGGAAATCTGTATTCTGTTCCTTCTTGGCGCTCTTGGCGTCCTTGGCGGTTCAATTCTTTTCTTCTCAATTCTATGGTCGAGGAGGCTAGCGCGATGGGGTCCACCAATTGCCGCATGGCATTACTGCTCTGCTTACTGGCAATGTTCGCTCCCACGCTGCGGGCCGACGAGCCGCCGGCGTTTCAGCGGACGGAAGACGTGATCTATGGCCGGAAATTCGGGACGGCGCTGACGATGGACGTCTTCAAGCCGGCGAAGCCGAATGGCGTCGGGCTAATCTTCGTCGTCAGCGGCGGGTGGTACTCAGACCACGCGGTGATCAACGAAGGATTCATGAAGCCGTTTCTGGATCGTGGCTACACGGTCTTCGCGGTCGTTCACGGCAGCCAGCCGAAGTTCAACATTACCGAGATCCTGGGCGACATGCACCGCGCGGTGCGCTACATCCGACATCATGCGGCTGAGTATGGCGTCGATCCTGAGCGGCTCGGCATCATGGGGGCTTCGGCGGGCGGACATTTGTCGCTGATGCAGGGGACGGCGGGCGTTGCAGGCGATCCGAACGCTAAGGATGAAGTCGATCGCGAGAGCAGCCGCGTGGCCGCGGTGGCGTGCTTCTTTCCGCCGACCGATTTTTTTAATTACGGCAAGCCGGGTGAAGATGCGCTGGGCCGCGGCATCTTGAAGGGGTTCCGGGCGCCGTTTGATTTTGAAGAGATGGACAACGACACGAAGCGGTTCGTCGAGATTACCGACGAAGCGAAGTTGCAAGAAATCGGCAAAGCGATTTCGCCGGTGAATCAAGTATCGAATGATGATCCGCCGACGTTGATCATTCATGGCGACGCCGACGAGCTGGTGCCGATTCAGCAGGCCGAGATCATGGTGGCGGCGCTGGAGAAGGCTGGCGTCGAAGCGAAGCTAGTCACGAAGCCGGGGGCGGGGCATGGCTGGCCCGACTTGCCGAAGGACTTGGAGACGCTGGCGGATTGGTTTGACGAGCATCTGCAAGAGAAGTGAGCTTGTTGTCTTGCCTTGCTGCTAATGCAAATGCTTTTTTAACCACGAAACACACTAAATGACACGAAAGAAGAAAGGGGGAGAGGAATAAGCGGAGTTGAGAACAAGCTCCTCGTTCTTTGCCTTTCTTCCGTTACTTTCGTGCGTTTCGTGGTTAACTCTCTTCCTTCGAAGTTCTGCAGAGCGCCAATGCTTTACTTGCGGTGGGTGAAAGAGCTGACGGAACGGTTGCAGGGTCGGCGGGATGTCATCAATCTCGCGGGGTCGGCGTTTCATTTACCAGAGGCAACGGCTTGGTTGCAAACGGAGATCAGCGAACGAGGCGATGCGCTCGTGGCGGCCGCGACGCGAAGTTCGAACGAATTCGGGCTGGTTGAACTGAAAGATCGCATCCGCGCGGCCTACCAGGTTCCGCCGGAGCGCGAAATCTTGCTCACGAGCGGATCGTCGGGAGCGATTCGGTTTGTATTCCAACTGCTGCTGGCGGGCGACCGGCCGAAGCACTTCATCGCTGAGCAGCCGATCTATGAACCGCTGCTGAGCGTGGCAAAACGGCTCGGGGCGACTGTCGAGCTCGCGCCACGCGGCGGCGGGCGTCAGTTCGTCGATGAAGTCTCCGGTCGGCTCACGCCAACGACGGCCGCGGTGGTGCTGACGAACCCGCACAATCCGAGCGGCGATCTGTTGAGCGCCGCTGACCTGCGGCGATTGGCTGAGGCTGTTGGCGCGCGGACGCAAGCCGGCGTCGTGGTCGTCGACGAAACGTTTGCTGATCTCTCCTCGCTGGCAGGTTGGCCGATGGGCAACATCGACGAGCGGATCATCACGATCAACGGACTGACGAAGTGCTATGGGCTCGGCTCGCTGCGTTGCGGGTGGGCGACAGTTGATCGGCGGCGTATTCCCGATGCGCTCGATGCTTGGATCGACCTCGAAAACATCGGCTGTCCCTGGACGGAGATTTTGGGATCGCGGGCGATCGATCAATTCGATCGCTGGCGACCGCTCGTGGGTAAGAAGCTGACGAGCGTCCGGTCGATCATGGCGGCATGGCTCGGGGCCGTGGCGGACGAGGGGCTGCTGTCGCCGGCGCCGATTGGCGAGAGTTGCATTGTCTTTCCGCAGTGGTTGGGGAAGACGCCTCCGATGGAACTGGTGGAACGGCTGATCGATGAGTTTGGCGTAGTCGTGGCGCCGGGGGAGTTCTTTTATCCCGCCGAAGGGATGGCGTTGCGGATTGGGTTTGGGGGCGACGAAGTTGCTTTGGTGGAGGGGCTCGCTCGGCTGCGGCGGGGGTTGCGGGCGATTGGGTGAAGTTGACGGCGGCGGTGGGTACGTTTTTTTGCACTTTAAGTCATTCGCTCCACAAGACTACCGCCCTGCGCTCGCTCGCCACTGGCGAGCGTGCTCGGTTGCTCCTGCAAGGGAGGGGGATCGAGCGCGACCGGGGTTGTCGGCGAGGCGGGGAACGTTGATAATCGGTCGCGCCTGAACTGGCAGATATTGTCGACGAGCCTGCACGGGGCAGTCTGACTTCACTTTGAGTCTTGGGCCGACGACCGATTGGCGGCGTTCGCCCGACCTGAAACATGGAATAAACCGATGCCTCGCAATCGCACCTTTGACAACGTCACCGTCGCCATCGGCGATACGCCGATGATCCGCATCAATCGCCTGATCCCCGCGGGTCAGGCGACCGTCTTCGCCAAGTGCGAATTCTTCAACCCGCTCAACAGCGTGAAGGATCGTATCGGCGTCGCGATGATCGAAGCGGGCGAACGCGAAGGCAAGGTGAAGGCCGACACGCACATCGTCGAACCGACGAGCGGCAACACGGGCATTGCCCTGGCGTTTGTGTGTGCGGCGAAGGGGCTGCGGCTGACGCTGACGATGCCTGAGTCGATGTCGGTCGAACGCCGCGCACTGCTGCGGGCGCTCGGCGCCGAGTTGGTCCTCACGCCGGCGAGCGAAGGGATGAAGGGCGCCATCGCCCGCGCCGCGGCGATCGTCGCGGAAGAAAAGAACGCCTGGATGCCGCAACAGTTCGAAAATCCCGCCAACCCAGCGATTCACGAGAAGACGACCGGCGTTGAAATCTGGGAAGACTCGGGACACAACATCGACGCGATCGTCGCGGGCGTTGGCACGGGCGGCACGCTCACCGGCGTCGCCCGGTTCATCAAGTCGAAGAATCCGAACTTCAAAGCGATCGCCGTCGAGCCGGCCGATTCGCCGGTGATCTCGGGCGGCAACCCGGGCCCGCACAAGATTCAGGGCATCGGCGCCGGGTTCATTCCGAAGAACCTCGACACGTCGCTCGTCGACGAGACGATCACCGTCAGCAACGAAGAAGCGTTCCAATGGGCGCGACGGCTGGCGAAGGAAGAGGGAATCATGGCCGGCATTTCGAGCGGCGCCAACATCTGCGCCGCGGCCAAGCTGGCGGCCCGCCCCGAGTGGAAGGGGAAGCGGATCGTCGCGATCATGCCGAGCCTGGGCGAGCGGTATCTCTCAACGCCGCTGTTCGAGGGGCTGACGGGCTGATCGCGATCGAGCATTGGCGGGCTTCTTAGGCCTATTGTCGTCGACCTAGAGTCGAGGATAATGGGTGGTTAAGGAGCCTGCCGAATCGCATGACTGAGCCCGCCGCCGCCTTGCCCGTCGCTAATCCGTTGCCTGTGGTCGATCCGCCCCGTCGGCGGTTGCCGGAGTGGCTGCGCGTGAACTTGCCTGCCGGTCGCGGGCAGGAAGTGTTCAACATCACGCAGGGCGCCGTAGCGGGGAATCAGCTCCACACGGTTTGCGAAGAGGCCCGCTGCCCGAACATTCACGACTGCTGGGCTCGCGGAACGGCGACGTTCATGGTCGCCGGGCAAAGCTGCACGCGGGGTTGTCGGTTCTGTTCGGTGGAGACGCTCAAGGCGCCGCCGCTGCCCGATTTCGACGAACCGAAACGGCTGGCCGATGCGGTGGAGCGATTGAAGCTCGACTACGTCGTCATCACCGTCGTGAATCGCGACGACATGCCGGACGGCGGGGCGGGCCATTACCGCCGCTGCGTCGAGGCAGTTCACCGTCGGCTGCCACAGACGGGAATCGAGTTGCTGTCGAGCGATCTCGCCGGCAACTGGGACGCGTTGCTGGCGCTGGTTGAGGGGATTCCGCTCTCGGTGTTCGCGCACAACGTCGAGTGCGTGCCGCGGATGGATAAAGTGGTGCGTGATCCGCGGGCGTCGTTCACACAGAGCCTGGAGGTTCTTTCACGAGCGCGAGCGTTGCGGCCCGACATCCCGACGAAGAGCAGCCTGATGGTTGGCGTCGGCGAAACTGACGACGAAGTCGTGGATGCGATGCGGCAACTGCAGAGCGCGGGCGTCGAGTTGCTGACGCTCGGTCAATACCTCGCGCCGGGTCGGCCGGGAACGCGGTTCTTGCCGGTCGATCGGTACGTTGAACCGCGACAGTTTCTTGAGTATGAAATGCTTGCCCGCGAAATGGGCTTCAAGGGCGTTGCGTCGGGGCCACTGGTGCGGAGCTCGTACCGGGCGGAGACGCTGTTGGAAGAGGCTCGCACGGGCAAGCGAATTTTGCCGCCGGCGGTGCAGTTGCATGACGTGCAGCTAGGTTCGTAGAGCGCTGCTCGCATTTTCGGATCGCCGCGGGCTCTGCCCGGGGGTGGCACAACGCGCGACGATGCCGACCGGCATGGTGATTCACCCCCGGGCGGAGCCCGGGGCTAGGGTGCAATGGCGACCAGTCGCCATTATCGCTTCGGCGCGTTCTCGACGAGCCAGTCTTCGAGGACGATATGTTTTAGCTGTGGTGCGCGGAGCAGTGCAGCCCGCTTCGGCAGCAGCGACGCCAACCATGGCCGGGACGCGAGGCCCGACATCGCTTTCATGCGGTAACTGTCGAACGTCTTGCCGTTTGTTTGCTGCTTGACGTTCTCGGCCAGACGGGCGAATGTCGCGAGAATTAGGTTCGGCTCGGGGCCAATGTGGAGCACCGTCGTCGCTCCGCAGTTAAGCGTTTCGACCACCGCGTCCCACAGGCGTTGCGGGTGATCGATCCACTGCCTTAGCACGTCGCGAGCGGAGTACTCGTCGTAGTTCAGTTTGCCCGTCGCCAACGAGAAGACGGGCGGCTTCGGCGGAAACTTGCCGGGGGCGAGTTGGTCGAGCATCAGTGCCGCGCGGTCGGTGATGTATCGCTGGCGAATGATCGGCGTGTGCAGCGGCGGCCAACGGTGTTCGTTGATGCGAAGGTGAGCGGCGGCCGGCAATGCATCCTTCATCGCTTCTTTGAAGCGGTCGACCGTGTACCCCTGGCCGATGAGCAGGTAAGTGTTCGGCGAGAGGATCGACGAGAGGCCGATCGTGCCGCGACCTTGGCGGGTGATGTCGGTGCACAGGCGGCGGACGTCGTGTTCGGAAATGGCGCCGCCGCGCGAAAACAGCACGCCCATCTCGGCGTCGCGAGCGAGATCGGCGCAATCGGCCGCCATCGCCAGCGGAACGCGGACTAAGTCCTCCGTCGCGAACCCGCCAGATTGGCAAATCGCGATCATCTCGCCGAGGCTGTAACCGAAGGCAAGTCGAGCTTGCGTGTATTCGACGCCATGGAGTTCGCGGAGCAGTCGCAGCTGCGCAACCTCGGCGGCGACGATTAGCGCGATCGCGTGAGCGTACTGATCGAGGCCCGGCTCGACGTTGGTTTCGGTCAACGCCAGCAGGTCGCACGGCTGGCGGGTCACTTCGCTGCAAATGCGGCCGTAGCGGACGAGTTCTTCGCTGACGATCCGGGCGTACGCCGGAATGTGCAGCAACTCGCGGGTGCGACCCAAATTCGTGACGTTGTACCCGCGATAAGCGAGTGCGACGTCTTCGAGATCGGTACCCAGCGGCGTTGGCATGGGGCGCGTGACGCGATGAAGGGCGAGGGAGGAGCGAGATACTCCCATCATAGGCAGAACCGAGCGATTGGTCGCCTCGCGCGAACGAGGATGTTGCCGGCGGGTGGGCGTTGCATGAGCGGATTGTGCCGTTTGGGAGGGCCCGCGCCGCGTCGCCGGGCAAGCGCCGACGGGACGCGAAAACTCTCTTTCGGCAGTCTCGCCATCGCAAATTCTTGAACTATGTTTCCTAATGCCGCAACGGCCCGCGCCGCGCGGCCAACCTTTTCATCCGCGACGTTCGTCCTGAACGCTCGCCGCAACCCGCAAGGAATGCCGTATGCTCACCGCCCGCGACATTATGACCGATCGCGTCGTTACGATTGGCCCTGACGCCTTCCTGCAAGAGGCGATCGAACTGATCATGCTGCGAGAAGTGAGCGGGTTGCCCGTGGTCGACGAAAGCCATCGACTGGTCGGAATCATCACGGAATTCGCGCTGCTGACGACCGCCTACGACCCGAAGACGGCGTGCGACAAGGTGGACCAGCATATGACGGCGGAAGTGCTGTCGGTGAACGCGGACGACCCGATTCGCAAGGTTGCCGACCAGTTCATCGTCCACCGCGTCCGCCGCGTGCCGGTGCTCGACCGCGGGCGGCTGGTGGGGTTGATTTCGCGACGCGACGTGCTGAAGGCGGTGTACGAATCGCAGCCGCAGGCGTGCGGCTTGCGGCGCTAGTCGGCGTTTGCCGACTCAACGCCGCGCGGCGTTGCAATCGCTACAGTCGGCAGCTTCATCGCGGTCAGCGACCAGGCCCCCGCTCGTCCCTAGCGTCACGCATCCGCATGCGGGCTGGGCGACGTACATTTTTTCGACGCCGTGCTGCGCCGCTCCGTTGGAGCCGCGTTCGAGTCAGCGTCGCCTAGGGGGAACATTGTCATGATCCGCGTGAAATGGCCGCTGCGCTACGGCTTCTCGTTGATTGAATTTTTCGCTGTGTCGACGATTGTCGGAATTCTGGCCGCGATCGTCGTGCCGCGCGTGGTGATCGACGAATCGTTGGGGAAAGAGAAAATTCGCGACCACTACGCCGCCGCGATCGACGTCGCCGTCAAGCGTTATCACGCGGAGCATGGCACATGGCCGACGGCGATGGCGGATCTGGCCAACGATCCTGAGTTCTTTCCCGACGGGCTGCCGCTCAACCCGGTGACGGGACAGCCGTTTGTGCTGAACGAGGAAACGGGTCAGGCGCAATAGAGCGGCCGTCGCGTCGTCGTTGCTTCGCGAGCAATCGTCGGCTTCGACTGTGGATAGCACTACTACCTAGGGCAACGTTGACCGGAGCGGCGGCCTACCCCCGGACGGAGCCCGGGGCTAGATGCGTCCGCGCAACTCGTTCTAAGAGGTGGCTGCGGTTGCATCCTCATCATCGACGTCCCACGGACTGCTGGGCCCGCGCGACGTGGCGGCCTTCAGTTCGGCCTCGTCTTCCACGATCCGTACTGGCACCGGAATCCGCTGGAGCAGTAACTCGGTTCCGATCGCTCGCATGTTGAGCATCAGGGCGATGATTGCCGCGGTCGGCAGAATGTAGATCAGGACGCCCGCCTGGACGTTGTCGACGCCTTGGTTCCTGGTGGCTAGTTCGCTCAGCGTCCACACTGGATTTGTTATCTGCCAGAGCGTGTAGCCGCTGTTGCGGAGTTCGCGAGAGGTCATTTGGATGACGGTCGGTACGCCGATCGCGGTAAGGAACAGCACGGCGTGAACGAGAAACGCCGCCGTCATCGGCACGAAAACCCACTTACGGAGTGCGTTGATGATCAGGCAGCCAAAGCCCAGGAAGGCGACGAGGTACGACCAGGAGAAGATCGCGAAATAGACCGCTTGCTCGGTCGACGGTCGGCCGGAGCTGCTGCCGCCGTCTAGCAGGATCACGGCAGCAAAACCAAATAAGCTAATGGCTGAAAGATTGGCGACGGCGAATAGATAGCCGGAACCAGGCCCTGGATTGAGCAGGCTGAAGAAGGGGCGCCCCACCGCCGACACAGGAAGCGAGCGCTGGACGCGCCGCGAAAGATGAGGCCATTCGCCGGTCATCAGCGCCCCCATCAGGTACCAGTAGCCGGCGCCGACTGCGCAGCCGGTAATCGCGATCGCGTTGCCTAGGTGCGGCGCGGCGGAGCCGTCCGATCGCAACGCGACAGCGAGCCCCGCCAGGGCCCCGACTAGGCATGCCTGGTGAGCCAGCATCCACCAACGGAGCGGCGTCGAACGGTTCTCGCTGACGAACGCCACCTGGGCGGCCGCGGCCGCGTGGATGATGCCAAACGTCGCGACATAGAACGCGAACATCATGACGGCCACGGCCAGAAATTCCGGATCGCGGAACGTCGCCGATCCGCTGCTGATGATTCCGATGCCGACGTACCACATGCCGTAGCAGGCGCCGGCCAGCGCCAGTACAAGCGCCACGGAAATGATCACCTGCGAATTGCGGACGCGAGCGATAGCGCCAACCATTAGCGCGATCATCGACAAACCAACCGAAGCGAGGACTGCTACGATCATCAGGACGGCGACGGTCACCGCATCGACGCCGCGGAGCAAGAACGTGAACGCAATGCAGGGGCTGACCGCCGACAGGTAGACGACCATTTGCACCAGGGAGCTGGAAAGCTTGCCCGTGACAATCTGCCGCGAACCGAGAGCGGTGATCGAAAGGAGGTCGAACGTGTTTTCTTCTTGTTCGGCGGCGAGCGATCGGAACGCGGTGAACGGGACGATCAGCGTCAGCGGCACGATGAGAATCGTGTAGTAGGCCGCAAGCATGCCCGGCCCGGCGGCGGCGAAGTAGATCTGTGGGCCAACGACGGCGATGCCGACGAAGCTGACGATCCAGCAGCCCAAGAGAACGACGAGAAACGTGACGATGAACTGTCGGCTTTTGAGAGCTTGCCGCGTTTCCTTCACGAGAATCGGATTCGCGTGATCGGCGATCGCGGCGAGGCGATTTTCGAGCGAGTTCCACGCGCGCCCCCAACCCGAAGCGCGCGGCGGGGCGTCTACCGTATCGGCAGCGGCTAAAAAGGGGGTCATTGCACTCGTCCTTCGGTGACGTGCATGAAGACGTCTTCCAAACTTTTGGTTTTGCTGGCGAATTCCACGACCTTAAAACCGCTGTCGACGATTACGCGCAGGAGGTTCGCCTGATCCTCAGGGCCGCCGTCGTGAGTGAGAATCACCTGCCCGTTGCGAATCGTGAGGTCGCGCACGTCACCCCGAGCTTCGAGGAAGTTCAACACCGCCGTTGGATCGTCGAGAACCCGGAGCCGCACCTCGCTGCGGGTTTCGGTCTGGCCGCTGATCTCGTCGACCGTGCCGACCGCAAGCAGGCGGCCTTGCTCGATGATGCCGACGCGGTGGCACATCTCGGCAAGCTCGGTGAGGATGTGCGAACTGATCAGCACCGTCTTTTGACTTTCGGCGAGGCGGCCGATCATTTCGCGGAGTTCGATGCGGGCCCGCGGGTCAAGGCCTGCCGCTGGTTCGTCGAGAATCAGCACCGCCGGGTCGTGGATCATCGTGCGGCCGAGGGCGAGCCGCTGCTTCATGCCTTTCGACAGGCCGTTGATCGGCTTGTCGGCGAGGCGGTCGAGCAGCGTGAACTCCATCGCATAGTCGATCGCCCGCTTGCGATCGTACGCCCGTAGTCCGTACGCGCGGGCGAAGAAGTCGAGGTACTCGACGACGTTCATATTCTGGTAAGTGCCGAAATAGTCGGGCATGAAGCCTAACCGTCGGCGAACGCGGTCGGGGTCGTCGACCACCGAAAAACCGTCGACGAGCGCGTCGCCGTAGGTCGGCTCATCAAGTGTTGAGATAATCCGCATACTGGTGGTCTTGCCGGCGCCGTTCGGGCCGATGTAGCCGAAAACCTCGCCGGCGTAGACCTCGAAGTTCATATCGACGACGGCCTTGGTGGGGCCGAAGTAGCGATGGAGGCCGCGGACTTCAATGAGAGGGCGTCGGGGGAGGAACATGGTTACCAGCTCCCTTCGACGACGTGGAAACTTCGTTCTTCGCTGACCTCTTCCAACCCGGGGTCGAGTTCGATCGCACGTTCCGTGAACGCGATGTATCGGCCTGGTCCCCAACCGGCGACTTGCGGCGAATTGATGGCTGCCAACCGCGCTTCCATGATGCTGTCGGAGATCGCGTAGCCCATGTAGCTGCCGGGCTGCCGACCATCATCGCCGGCGGGGAGCTCCGGCAAGTTTTCGGTGAACAGGCGCCGCACTCTCGACGCGACCTCCGTCTGCTCAAGCGGCTGAACGACGCGAACTTCATCCGGCGCCAGCGGTTCGCACCAGTAGAACTTGCCGTCATAATCGTGGATGGCGATGCCCATGATTGGGACTTCCAACTTGTTCGTGGCGCGCATCCCGGCGGAGGTCGGGCGCAGCTGCAGTTGCTTCGAGGATTTACGCGCCGCGAGTGCGTGGAATTGCGTGGGCGTGCGCGATGCAATCCACCCGCGCGTCAGTTCCTGCCGGTCGTACCAAACGATTTCGCGGTCGTTTGCCGAACGCCGGCCGCCGAAACCGAAGACCGGCGACCAATTGGGGAGAATCGGAAACATTGCCTGATCGACGGGGACGCTCAGCCCGCTGCGCGGCGCGATGCCGGCGTAGTACGAGTAGCGTCCCCAACTGGCGGACGCGCCGGTGTGTTGGTCGAGCAGCGTCACGCTACGTCCCCGGACGCGGGCCCCGAGCCCGTCGGCAAGGATGCCGTAAGCGAACAGCCCGCACGTCGCCAGGAACGCGGCGGCGGGCACGATGGCGATCAACATCGGCAGCTTGCCGGCGCGACGCAAGAGCCAATAGGTGAGCGGCCCGATCGCCAGCACGAACAGCGTAATCAAGATTTGAAAGCTGCCGACAGGCGCCAGGCCGACGCCGGGAATGAGCCAGTCGTTAAACTCGACGTTGCCGTCGTCGGGGGTGCTGCCGAAGCGTCCGCCCCAAAGTTGTCGCGGGGCGAGCAGCGACTGCGAGAAGACGCGCGTCGCTTCTTGGTTGTCCATTTCGCTTCTGCCGTGAAGGTTGCGACGGAAGGCGACGATGGTTCCCAACCCCCACCCGCGCACGGCGAACCATTCGGCCGAGTCTTTCGGAAGCTTGGGGTCAATCATGGGCTGGATCATCGCTTGCGCAGCGGCCGCCGCAGCGGCGGCGGGATTAGCCGGATTGACGGGCGTTTCGGCGACAGGGACTTCCGCAATCTCGTAGTCAGTGAGCAAGAGGGCGCCTTGGTCGGGATCGAGGGCGCGGCCGTCGAGTTGTGCGAATTTCCAACGCACGGGTAGGGAGCTCTCGTTCGACGCGGGCGACGCCTCGTTAGGCTGCGGTCGGTCGCGCCCCTCACGAGCGGCCAGCAACTGCTCGACGTTGGTCACTTCTTGCCAACGCGAGCCAGCACTGACGAGCCAAAGGTTTCCGCCCATCGACACCCAACGGAGCAGCGCCGTCGCCTGCTGCGGATGATCGTCGATCAGCGTCTGCAACTGAGCGGCCGGCACAAAGACGACGTTCAGCGAGGTGTACGCAAGCCAGTCGGTCGGCATTTCCTCGGGCTTGAGCATCTCCAGCGCCACCGTGGCGTTGGAATGCGTTTGGCTCAAATTCTCGATCGCTGCAAGCTGCTGCGAGCTACTCAGCAAGACGCCGGCCGCCGCCACGTCGTTGCCGTTGTTCCCGCGATTCGCCACGAGATCGTTGGCATCGAAGGAAATCAGGGTCAGGTCATCGTCGCGCGTGCCATCGACGTTTAGTTGCCAACTACAGCGGTACCATGACTGAAACTGGGGAACGAGTAACGTCGTTGAAGCTTCTTGTTCGCCCTGGCGGAGCATGAACTTCGTGCGAGCCGTGATCGAGTTGTAGCGGAGATTCCAATCGCCGCCGACGAAGCGAAATTCGAGCTCGTGATCGCTCGCAGCCGGATTCTCGGCGCGAATCTTCACCTGCACGGGGCGGTAGCCGTACATCCCGGGCCAGTTGCTCTTCACAGAAAGGCGGTATCGATTGGGGGTCGAGTACTCGGCGCCGTTCGGCCCCATCGGAAGCGTCAGGCCGTCGCCATCAACGCCGACATCGACGAGGCCATTCGGACCAACGGCGGCAATGACTGATCGAATCGCCGCGAAAGGCGAGTTGGCGAGTTGGGGAGCCGCCGGCTGGCGCGAGCGACCCGTCTGAGCGTGAAGCCCGCTCGCCATGCAGCAGGTTGCGCAAAGCGCCAGCAAGCCAACCAGTTTGAATCGAGTGCAGACCAATGCGGAGTCCTTCATGGGGCGCCGGAAGATGGGTCAGCCGCCGTGTCGCGCGCGTTGGCCGCCGTGGCGAGCGAGGAGTGCTCGATGCCGCCGCGATTGGTTCGCGCGACGACGTCGACGGGACCTAACCAGCGACCGAACGCCGAGCCGACCGTGAAGAACGCCGCCTGCACGAGAAAGGCGAGCGGGAAACTCAGCAGTCCAATGACGATCCCCGCGATGACCGGGGGCTGGGAAGCGATGGCAAAGACAATCGCTGCGACGAGCACGATCAGCGCCAGGCGGCGAATGGAAAGTCGGGGTTTCGTCATGCCGCTGATTTTGCCAGAACTTGTTGGTAGGTTGCAAGTTGCGCGTTGAGGAATCGTTGCTCCCGATGGCGACCGAGGTCGCAGCCGGAGAGGCCTCTCACAACGGGCGCCAGTCGCGAAGCCAGCACCGCGTCGTGCCCCCGAGCCGACAACTCGGTAGCATGATACCAAGGTTTTCCTCATGTAATTCGCCTCGGTGAGCATTCTTCGCTCGGACGCCATGAAACTTGCCTCTCCACTCCTTGTTCCCGCCCACGTTTTCGGCCTGAGCTTGCTGACGCTCCTTTGCGGCAGCATCGTCGCCACGTCGGCGAAGTCCGCAGAAGTCGAAGCCTACGCGGGGGAACCGTTCGGGGTCGGCCGCGTTACGGTCGCCGTGGCGGCGGATCGGCCCGTCACGCCAGGCGAGGATGAGCGTTTCACGGTGGCGTCGCCCGGTGGGCGAGTTTTGTACCCGGTGATCCAGGACGCGCCGGTGCGACGGCTGTTGCGACGGTTGCTGGAGGTCGACTCGCCGCGGCAGGTGACGATGTACTTCCTCTTTCACGGCGATCAGCCGTTCGAGCTGGAAGCTTTCGCGCCGACGGAGCAGAAGATTCGCGTGACGCCGCGAATCAATCCGGCGGGTCGGCAGGCGCTACTCGACCAGTGGTGGCAGCAATACTCGACCCGGTGGAAGAACCTGCGGCAAAACCCGCAGTTCCCGCCGGTGGTAGAGAATTTCCTGGCGGCTAATCTCTCGCGCCGACTCGGCAAGCCGCTGCCGGAGCCATCGGGCGGGCTGCTCGCCTCGCTCTCGTCGCCGAAAGCGACGGTGTGGGACGAACTTTTCAACACCGAGTCGCATCAGTTGGCGCTTGATCAACAGATCCTCGCCGCCACGCCAGCCGCTGCCGGTGAGCCGCAGCCATTGCCAGCGCCGATGCCGTGGTTCGCGCTACCGGAAGGCGGCGAGGAACTGAACGGCGTCGAAGTGGAACCGATCGCGCTCCATGTACCGGTGGAGTGTTTCTACGTGCGGTTCGGCAACTTTACAAACTACCTTTGGTTCCGCGACCTCAATAAGAAGTGGCAAGGCGACCTCGGCAACATGCTGATGCGCCGCGGGATTGATCGCGCGGCGACGCAGCGACTTGAGCAACAGCTCTCGCTGCGGGAAAACGCGCTCGCCAAGTTCCTGGGGCCGCAAGTGATTGCCGACGTGGCGATGATTGGGCTCGATCCGTACATCGCTCAAGGTGGCGCGGCGGGGATTTTGTTTCAGGCGAAGGCGAATCCGCTGCTGGCGAACGACCTCAACACGCAGCGGCGACAGGCGCTGAAGAATTATCCCGACGCGGCGGAATCGACCGTCAAGATTGCCGAGCGCGACGTGTCGCTGGTGGCGACGCCGGGAGGAGAGGTTCGATCGTACTACGTGCAGGATGGCGATTTCCACTTGGTGACGACTTCGGAGCGGCTGGTGCAGTTGTTCTTGCTCGCGGGGCAAGGGGAACGCTCGCTTGCGGCGTCGATCGGGTTTCTCGGCATGCGGAAGCGGCTGCCGATGAGCCGGAATGATGCGGTCTTCGCGTACATTCCGCCGGAGTTTTTCCAATCGTTGTCGAGCCCCGGGATGTGGATCGAGTCGCAGCGTCGCGCACGCTCAGCCCGCGAAGTGAAGCTGCTTGAGCTCGCCCAGCTCGAAGCGCGGGCAGAGGGAATCGATGCGACGACGGTCGAGCAGTTGATCGCGGCGGGATTGCTGCCAGCCGGATTTGGACAGCGTTTTGACGGATCGCAGTTGGTGGTGCTGGGCGATGCGGCGTCGGATTCTGTGCGCGGTCGACCGGGATTGTTCTTGCCGACTGGCGAAGTTGAAGTGACGGCCGCCTCCGCAGCTGAAGTGGCAGCGTATCGCGATTTCAGTGAACGCTTTCGACAAGAGATTGGTCAACTGCCGCCGATTGGCGCCGGCATCGCGCGCGTCCCCATCGAAGGCGGCGGCGAGACGATCGCCGTCGACGTCGTCGCCACGCCGCTGAATGACGTGAAGCTTGGCCGGCTGCCGACGACCTTCGGTCCGCCGAGCAGTGAGCGCTTAGGACCGATCGTCGGCAACGTCATTAGTGCGGAGGCGGTGCTCGATTCGCCGCTGCCATTCGGCTCCGCCGCGGCGGAGCCGAATCACATGTTTCTGGGCATCCGCGACTTCCGCACGCCGCTGGTTGTCGACAACGGCAGCGTCGCTGCCGGCGCGGCGCCGGCGGAGCTGGTTCGCATGTACGTCGGCGCGTGGCCCAAGCCGGGAATCTTACGACTCTTCATGGGCGATTCGCTGGCGCAAGGCGAGCAACCGATTCCGGGCGCCCAATCGACGTGGCAAGCCAAGCGCGACGATTTTCTGTTGATCAGCTTCAAGCCCGACCTCGTGCGCGAGGTGTTACCACAACTGCAAATGGTGCCTGCCGAGAAGCCAGGGCAACTCTGGATCGACGTCGCCGACTTGAGCGACAAGCAACTGGCCGCGACGGTGAGCGCGTTCGGCTACATGCGAACACGCGAAACCTCCGTCGCAGCTTGTCGGTTGATGAACACCCTGGCGAATCAGCTCCATGTGCCGCGTGAGGAATGCCTGAGCGTGGCCGAGCGGCTGATGGATGGGAAGTTCGTCTGCCCGCTCGGCGGCACGTACGAGCTGGTCGAGGCGCCGGGCGGCGAACCGATGTGGACTTCGACGGCGATCTTGCCGCAGAACCGGTTTCAACTGACGGCGGCGCCGGAGGATTTTCAGCTGCCGCTGCTCACGTGGTTCCGAGGGCTGCGAGCGGAAGCGCGGCTCGATAGCGCCGCGATTGAGGCGCATGTCGAGATCGACATGGCGGAGACGGTGACGCCGTAGATGCTGGCGTACGTTTCGTACTTTTAGCTTCGGGCTCCGCCCGGGGGTTGCGTGGCGTGAGGCGACGTCTACCGGAGTGGAAACCCACCCCCGGGCGGAGCCCAGGGCTAGAGCGCTGGCGATGCAGCGACGGGGAGCTCGAAGCAAGCCGCTTCTTGGCCGTTGCGGACGAGCAAGTACCGCCCCGAGATCGCGGGGTTGTTCCAGGTGATCCCCTCGATTGCCTGCACTTGGGCGAGCTCGCGATACTTCTTCGCGTCAGCGGCGAGGAGCACCAGCTCGCCCGATTCGCTGATCACCAGAATCTTGTCGCCGACCAGAATGATCTGGCCATGACCAAGTTCCGGACGGCGGCGTTTCTTCCAGCGGCGGCGGCCCGTTTCGAGGTCGGCACAGTCCATGTCGATGTCGTCGATGCCGTAAATGACGCCGTCGCGAATGACGACGTTGCCGAGCTTCGTGCGGAGGACCGGCTTCGACCATAGCACCTCGGTCGACCACTGCTTCTCAGGCTCCGCCGATTCGTCGTGCGTCACCTGGAATAGCTGCGACATGATGCCGTAGCCTTTCGATAGGAAAACGCGGTCGTCGCCGACCGGTACAGGTTGCGAGGCGGAGGCATTGCCGTTGCTGTCGCCGTCCCAAGGATGTTCCCACAAGATTTCGCCAGTAGTCGCGTCATGCGACGTGAGAAAGTTTTCGTTGACGACCAAAATCTGGCGAACGCCGGCAAGTTCCGTGAGTATCGGCGAGGCGTATGACGACCGTCTCGCACCGGCGGCCCAAACTTGCTCGCCAGTCTTTGCGTCGAAGGCGACGAGTGAGCGGTCGTCGAGGGCGCCGACGCTGATGATGACGTTGCCGTCGACGATCAGCGGCGAATCAGCCTTACCCCAACTGATGTTCTCGGCGCCGTATTCTTTTAGGGTATCGTGCGACCAGAGGCGTTTTCCGGTGGCGGCGTCGATGCAATTGACGATCCCGGTGGCGCCATGCGTGTAGACGCGGCCGTCGTGGATTGTCGGCGTCGCACGCGGGCCGATGCCGCCGAGCGCGCCGGGGCCGGAAGGATCCCAACGGGCGTCGTCGGCGTGCGACCAAGCGACTTGGCCGGTCTTCAGCTCGTAGCAGACGACCATTTCTTGATTGCCGCGCTGCTCTTGCGTGACGGCGTAGTCGCCGACGATGATGAACGCCGACCAGCCGGCGCCGATTGGTTGCTTCCACAGGAGCTTCGGCGGGTTCGCCTTCCAATCGGCGTCGAGATTGATTCCCTTGGCTTCGGCCCAGTAGCCGTTGCCGAGGAAGCGGGGGTAGTCGCGCTCGGTTTCTTGCCAGTCGAGCCGCACCTGCGGCGGCGCCGCGACTCCTGCAAGCGATTGGTCGTGCGTTGCCGCCCACCGCCACCGCCAGTCGACGAAACCGCTGTTGCCGTTGTTGATGAGTTGCACCGGCCCGAGCGGCGTCACCGCCCAGACGGGGAGCCAGACCAGAGCGGCCGTCATCAGCCGCAGCCGTCGCGGCAAGAGGCTATGGCGGAGCATCCAAACCGAGAGGCCGGCCACAGCCAGCACGAGCGTCACCTGGAGAGTGATGTTCTTGTAGTCTTTCGAGATGTCGGTCGACCAGACGCCGGCGGTGACGACTGCCAGCAGCAGCACCCACGCCACGAGCGACCTGGCACGGCGCAGCCGCGGCTTGGCGCTGGGGAGCATGTTCAGGCTTGGTGATTGGGCAGGCGCCACGCAGCTCATGTCACGGAGAAACGGTCTGGAGTATGGTCAATCGTAAAGTTGCTTTTTGCGACAGGCAACCAACCCCGGCGCCTCAGCGGCGAGCCGAACGCCGCGGCCAGCCGAGTTCTGCCAAACTGCGTCGGTTCTAGCGTTAATACGTCCGCCAGGGCCGTTCGGTTGCGGCCCGCCAGCGGCCAAACTACAACCGAAGAGTAGCTCGACGCTGTTCCCCGCCCTGCCAGACGCCATGCTGGCGCCCAGTTTCCGCCTGCTATGCCCGACTCCGACTACCGACTCGACGATCGCTGGGCCGTTGTGACCGGCAGCACCCGCGGAATCGGCAAGGCAATTGCCCTCGAACTGGCCGCGGCTGGTGCGAACGTCGTTGTTCATGGTCGAAACCGCGAGGCGGCCGAGGAAGTTTGCACCGCAATCCGCCAACTAAAGCGACAGGCCGAGGCGGCTGTTACCGATCTGGCTGATGCGGATGACCGTCGCCAACTGGCATCCGACTTGTGGCAGCGGCGGCCGATCGACATTTGGGTGAATAACGCCGGCGTCGATGTCCTCACGGGCGACGGGGTTGAGCAATCGTTCGCTGAAAAGTTCGAGCAGTTGTGGAACGTCGACGTCCTGGGAACGATCGAGCTCGCCCGCGAGATTGGCGGGCGGATGAAGGAGCGGGGCCATGGCGCGATCATCAATATCGGCTGGGACCAAGCCGAGTCGGGGATGGAAGGCGACAGCGGCGAGATGTTCGTCGTGACGAAGGGGGGGATCATGAACTTCACCCGCAGCCTGGCCAAGTCGCTGGCGCCGGCGGTGCGGGTGAACTGCATCGCGCCTGGTTGGATTCGCACCGCATGGGGCGCCGACGCTTCCGACTATTGGCAGGGACGAGCGAAAGGCGAATCGCTGTTGGCACGATGGGGCGAGGTGGAAGACATTGCCCATGTGGCGCGGTTCTTGGCGTCGGATGCGGCTTCGTTTGTGAATGGGCAGGTCATTGCGGTGAACGGGGGGCGGCGATGAGGCGGTGTTGGATTGCGCAACGGCAGTGATCAATCCGCTTATCGGCGTCGATAGTTTTGTTTGTTGTTGCACATCTGATTACGCCGTTCCGGCGGGTCGTTGACCCGCGACTGCTTACTGTTCATGCATCGCGATCACATCCATTTTGTTACCGGTCGATTGGCTGAGCACGCGCTCAAGTCGGTCGTCGCGCCGTTGGCGACGGATGTGGGGTTTGATTATTCGGTAGAAGTGCTGCCGATCACGGTGGCGGCGCTAATGTCGCCCGCTTGGATTGCGCGGCACTGGCATGTGCCGACGGCGGCAAATCGCGTCATTCTGCCCGGCTACTGCGGTGGCGATCTTGCGCCGCTAACGGCGACCACGGAGACGCCCGTAGAAGTTGGGCCGCGCGACCTGCGGCAACTCCACTCGTACTTCAAGCGTCAGCCGCCGCCGAGCGATTACGGGGCGTTCGATATTGAGATCATCGCCGAGATTAACCACTGCCCGCGGTTGCCGCTGGCGGAAATCTTGCGGCAGGCAGCGCTGCTGCAGCGTGACGGCGCGGACCTCATCGACGTCGGCTGTCATCCGGGCGGCACGTGGAGCGGCGTGGCCGACGTCGTGCGGGCGCTCCGCGACGCGGGGCATCGCGTCTCGGTCGATAGCCTCAATCCGGCGGAGATCGGTCCTGCGGTACAAGCAGGAGCCGAGTTGGTGCTGAGCGTCAACAGCACCAATCGCGAGGCGGCGGTTGACTGGGGCGTGGAGGTGATCGTCACCCCCGATGTGCCGGCGACGCTCGAAGGACTCGACGAGACGATCGACTTTTTAGCTCAGCGCGGCGTGCGGCTGCGGATTGATCCGATTCTTGAGCCGATCGGATTTGGCTTCGCCAGTAGCCTCGGCAGGTATCTCGACGTCCGTCGCCGGTATCCCGACGCCGAGATGATGATGGGGATCGGCAACCTTACCGAGTTGACCGACGTCGACTCGGCCGGCGTCAATGCAACGCTGATGGGCTTCTGCCAGGAACAGGGAATTCGCAGCGTCCTCACAACGCAAGTAATCAACTGGGCGCGAACCAGCGTCGCCGAATGCGACGTCGCGCGGCGGGTGATGCACCACGCGGTGACGCATCGCGTGTTGCCGAAGCATCTCGACCCGCGCCTGGTGATGCTGCGCGACGCCGAGGTTCTGGAGACGCCCGTCGCGTCGATCGCTGAACTGGCGACGCAGGTCCGCGACAATAACTATCGCATCTACGCCACCGATGGAGAGGTGCACCTCGTTGGCGTCGGGTTGCATTTGCACGACGCTGATCCGTTTGTGGTGGTCGAACAACTGCGGCGTTCCGGTCCCGACGGCGGGCTGCCGAAAAATCTTGATCCAGGCCACGCTTTTTATCTCGGTTACGAAATGTGCAAAGCGCTCACCGCGCTGACGCTCTGGAAAACGTACCGGCAAGACGAGCCGCTCGACTGGGGGTTCGCGACGCGTGAGGAAGCGCGACACTATCTCAAACGGCCCTCCGCGAAAGCGGCTTCGAGCGGCGCGGAGTTAGACGCTCTGGACGCAGAGGAGGCGACATGAGCGGATCGGCCTCCCCTCCCCTGCCCCTCATCGAACCGCTGCCCAGCGGCGCGTCGGCTGTGGTCGCGTTCGAACGGCTGGCGGCGCTGCCGCACGTTGTGTTCTTCGATAGCGCCGCGCGCGACCCGCGGCTGGGGCGCTATTCGTTCGTCGCGGCCGATCCGTTCGCTTGGATTGAATGCCCTGCTGATGGTCGCGATGCGCTCGCCGAGGTCGAAACGCTATGGCGGAAGTTCGCTCCGCATGCCGCGATTCAGCCCAACCTGCCGCCGTTTCAAGGCGGGGTCGCGGGGCTGCTATCGTACGACCTCAACCGCAGCTTGGAACGAATCGCGCGGCCGCGTTTCGAAGATTTGCAAACGCCGGCCCTCGCCATCGGAGCGTACGACGTGATCGTCGCCTTCGATCATGTTGAGCACCGTGCGTGGCTGATCTCGCAAGGGCTGCCGGAGGTGGAGCCGCGAGCGCGGCGCGAACGGGCCGAAGCACGGCTGGCGGAATTCAGGCGACTGCTGTTTGGCAATCTACCGGCGACGTCAACGACGGGCGGTGCGGGGAAATCTGGCAGCGACGATTCGCACGCTCCGGTGAGCGCGGAGCAACTGGCGCCGCAATTCGATATGCCGATGCTCGGCGTCAGCAGCAATATGTCGGCCGCGGCCTACCGCGAGATGGTTCGTCGCGGCGTCGAGTATATCCATGCTGGCGACGTGTTTCAGGTGAATCTTTCGCAGCGATTGCTCCATGCGGCAACCAGTTCCTCTCGCGACCTCTACCTGCGGCTACGCGAGCGGAACCCGGCGCCGTATGCCGGCTACTTCGACCTCGGCGAGTGGCAAATCTGCAGCGCGTCCCCCGAATGTTTTCTTACTGTCCGCGACCGCCAAGTCGAAACACGACCGATCAAGGGGACGCGCGGCCGCTCGCCGATTCCGGAAGCCGACCTGTTCGCCGGCGACGATCTGGAGAGTAGCGAAAAGGATCGCGCCGAAAACGTAATGATCGTCGACCTCATGCGGAACGACCTGTCGCGGGTCTGCACCGCCGAGAGCGTCCACATCGAGCAACTCTGCCGCTTGGAAACCTATGCGTTCGTCAAGCATCTGGTGTCGGTGGTGCGGGGCGAGTTGCGGCCGGAATGTTCGCCGCTCGATTTGCTGCGGGCGAGTTTTCCCGGCGGCTCGATCACCGGCGCTCCTAAGGTGCGGGCGATGGAGATCATCGCCGAACTTGAGCCAACGGCTCGCGGCCCCTACTGCGGTTCGCTGATGTACCTCGGCTTCGACGGCGCGATGGATGCGAGCATCCTCATTCGCACGATCACCGCCGGCCGCGGCTGGTGGCAACTGCCGGTCGGCGGCGGCATCGTGGCTCAGAGTGATCCGGATGACGAGTACCGCGAGACTTGGCACAAAGCCCGGGGGATGTTGAAGGCGCTCGTCTAACATGATCCTGCTTATCGATAACTACGACAGTTTCGTTCACAACCTCGCACGCTACTTCGTGCGGCTGGGAGCGGAAACGCGCGTCGCGCGGAACGATGAGTTGAGCCTTGCAGAGATTCGTCGCTTGAATCCGCAGGCGATCGTCATCTCGCCGGGGCCGTGCACGCCGGCGGAGGCGGGGTGTTCGGTTGACGTGGTTCGTGAGTTGCACCGCGATGTGCCGATTCTTGGAGTATGCCTGGGTCATCAGGCGCTCGCAGCGGCGTTCGGCGGCGCGGTGATCCGCGCAGCCGAACCGCGGCATGGCCGGACTTCGCCGATCGAACATGACGGCAGCGGGCTGTTCGCCGGCTTGCCGTCGCCGCTCACCGTTTGCCGGTACCACTCGCTCATCATCGACGAGGCGACGCTGCCGCCGGCGCTGCGCGTGACGGCCCGCACGCCCGACGGGGTGATTATGGCGGTGCAGCACGCCACGGCCCCGCTGTTTGGGTTACAATTTCACCCGGAAGCGACGCTCACCGAGCATGGCTACGCGATGCTCGCCAACTTCCTGCGGCTGGCTGGTTGTACGGTCGCTGCTGACGTGGCGGTGCTTGCCGCGAGCGAGGATCGCAGCCCGATCACGCCGCCCTACACGCCGCCGAAAAAACCTCTCACGTTCTAGTTCGCGATGCCTGCCGAAGAAACTCCACGAACGCCGCCCACGCTGGGCGCCGATGGCCGCATCTTGGAGGGAATCGTCACGACGCTGAACGCCGTCGGCGGCGTCAACGTCTCGCCGATGGGGCCGATCGTCGACGACTCGCTTGACCGCCTTTGGCTGCGGCCGTTTCGAACGTCGACGACGTATCGGAATCTCAAGCGAACTGGCCGCGGCGTGTTTCATGTCACCGACGACGTGGAGCTGCTGGCCCAAGCGGCGGTCGGACAGCCGACTCCGCTGCCCCGCTTCGCAACGACGCCGGCAGGCGACGCGATCATTCTGGCGGGCGCTTGCCGCTGGTATGCGTTCGAGATTGAATCACTCGATGATGCGGAGGAGCGGACGAGCATCGTCGCGAAGGTGACCGATCGCGGGACGCTGCGGGAGTTTTTGGGATTTAACCGTGCCCAGCATGCGGTGCTCGAAGCGGCGATTCTGGCGACGCGAGTGCACCTCACCGGAGCGGCAGTGGTGCTGGCGGAGTACGACCGCTTGCAGATTGCCGTCGATAAAACGGGCGCCGCTGCCGAGCACCGGGCGCTGGCATTCTTGCGTTCACATGTCAGTCGCGCCGGCGAGCAAGCGGGGCAGCAACAGTGAGCGTGACAATCTCCACGCCGAGCCGCCTCCACTTCGGGCTGCTGCGGTTCGAACAAACCGACGGTCCAAGCTTCGGCGGCCTCGGGATGATGATCGCCGAACCGCGCTGCACGCTGCGGCTCGCTACGTCGACCGAATGGCAAGCCACCGGCCCTGATGCCGAACGCGCTCTCGCCCACGCGCGTCAGTCGCTGGAGCATCTAGTAGCCGCCGGTCAACGACCGGCCGGAGCGTACCAGCAAACGCCCCAAGCCCTCCACATCGAGGTTCTCGACTCGATCCCACCCCACCAAGGCCTCGGCAGCGGCACCCAACTTGCCCTCGCGGTTGCCGCGGGTGTTCGATCGCTCTACGACCTCGCGCCGGCCAGTGCCGAGGACCTCGCCGCGATGGTCGGCCGCGGTCGACGCAGCGCAATCGGCTGCCACGGGTTCTTGCAGGGCGGACTGCTCTACGAACTCGGCAGCCTGCCTAACGAGCCATTGGGAAGATTAGCCCAGCGCGTGGAAGTTCCAGCCGAATGGCGAGTCATCCTCGTCGCCGCATCGACTTCGGCGGGGCTGAGCGGTGAGCCTGAAGTGAGCGCGTTCGGCCAGTTGCCGCCGGTTCCCGCTGCGACGACGGCACGGCTCGCTCAACTCGCCGAACAGTCGATCCTGCCGGCAACGTGGAATCGCGATCTCACCTCGTTCGGGGAAGCGCTCTTCGAGTACGGCCGCCTCGCGGGCGAGTGCTTCGCGAGCGTCCAAGGCGGGCCATATGCCTCCGCAGAGATCGCGGCGTGCGTTGAGACGCTCCGCAGCCTCGGCGTGCGAGGCGTCGGGCAATCGTCGTGGGGGCCGACGGTGTTCGCGTTTGCGGCCGATGAGGCGCACGCGGACGAGATCGTCACCCGCATGCGCGCGATGACGGCGTGGCAAGGCCACGCGATGCAGATCACTCGAGCTGATAATCGTGGAGCGACGATCGATTCCGCCGCGGTTTAGCCCCCGGTCAGTGACCGGGGGCTAAGTGCGACTACAGCAACCCGTAGGCGGTCAGCGTCTTGCGCAGCGAAGCCTCTTGCCCCGGTTCGAGCGGCGTCATCGGCAGCCGCATCTCGCCCGTGTCGCGGCCGAGCATCTTCATCGCGGCCTTGAGCGGGATCGGGTTCGTCGAGAGGCCCAGCATGTCACGGCAGAGTTGGAACAGCTTGCGGTGCCACTTGAGCGCTTGCACGAGGTCGCCGCGGTCGACGGCGTCGATGAGCGCGATCATGTCACGCGGGACGATGTTGCCAACCACCGAGATGATGCCGCGGGCGCCGACGGCCATCAGCGGGAGGGTGAGGCTGTCGTCGCCGCTAAGGACGGTGAGGTTCGTGGCGCCGAGAATTGTCGACGCTTGGTCGAGCGAACCGGTCGCTTCCTTGACCATCGTCACGTTCTGGAGTTCGGCGAGGCGGATGATTGTCTCGGGCTCGACATTCTTCCCGGTACGGCCGGGGATGTTGTAAATGCACTGCGGCAGGCCCGACTCTTCGGCGATCCGCTTGAAGTGCTGGTAAAAGCCTTCCTGGGTCGGCTTGTTGTAGTACGGGGCGACCTGCAGCGCGGCGTCGGCGCCGGCGGCTTCGGCGACTTTGGTGAGGCGGAGGGCTTCGGCGGTGCTATTCGAGCCGACGCCCGGCATCACCTTGATCCGCTTGTTCGCGACTTCGCAAACGAAGTTGATGACCCGTTCGTGTTCGGGGTGGGTCAGCGTCGGCGATTCGCCGGTGGTGCCGACGGGGCAAATGCAGTTGGTTCCCGCATCGATCTGGAACTCGATCTGAGCACGGAAGGCGTCGTAGTCGACCTCATCTCCCTTGAATGGCGTGACTACCGCGACCGACAGGCCGGCGAATGCTTCTCCTTTGGTGCTCATCGAGCAGAATTCTCCTTACGTTTGCGCAAGCCAAGCAATGAAAGGCGCAAGTTGCGCCGTGGGGGGCAATGATACGGCGACGGGGGCTGGCGTGCAATTGGGTGGAGCCCTGCTGCCCCTCGTTCCCACGCTCCGCGTGGGAATGGCGTTGTCGCCGCTCTGCGGCATTCTTGCGAAACGGCGGACAATGCGCGACGCGGAGCGTCGGGAGAGGGCGTTCCCACGCAGAGCGTGGGAACGAGATTAGAAAGCTTGGGCGAGGGTTCTTATTAGCCATGTAAGCAGCATGGCGGCGACGATGACGCTACCGATCAGCAGCAGGGCGAGCACCGTCACCAGCAGCACGACGAACCAGCGGTCGGCTCGCTGCAAGTGGCGTTGCTCGGCCGGTACGGCGAGCATGTGCCGCTTGAGGATGGCAACGTTTCGCTGGTTCGATTTCCAGTAGACGTCGAAAATGTCGCCGATCAGCGGGATCGCCCCGACGACGGCGTCGAGCACGACGTTGAGCGCCATGCGCAGCAGCGTCGTCCGCGTCACGCCGTAGCGATGCGCCGCGGTGAGGATATAGAGCGAGGCGACCGAGGTGGCCGTGTCGCCGATGCCGGGGATGAACCCGAGAATCGCATCGAGCCCAAACCGCCAGCCGACGCCCGGCACGCGGAAGACGCCGTCCATCCAGTCGGCGAGTAGCTGCAATTCTGGCGCGAGCTGCGGGAGTTGCTCGTCCGCAGTGGATGGCGGGATGGCTTGGGGTTTGCGCATGAGAGCTTCCTTGGCAAACCTCATACCATCCCGCGGGACCAACTGGCTCGCGAAATCCTACCGCATCGACTCCCGCTTGCTCGCCGGGAAGTCGCGGACGTCAAACTGCAAGCTGCGGCCGTTGACGATCGGCGGCTTCATCAAGTTCTGCGCGACCAGGTCGCGGAAGTAGGCGGCAGGGTCGGGGACGCTGGCGCCGCTGTGGAGCTTAGCGGCCTCGGCCTTGCCGATCGGTCGGCTGAGGTGCTCACGCGGAATTTCGCCCGGCTTCGGCTTCGCGACGGGCGCCACGGTCGGCGCATTCGTCATCGTGCGGAGCTCGGCTTCCATCGCGGTGTGGAACTTTGAGGCGTTGATCTCTGGGAGCGCATCGAGTGCGGCGCGGACGCTTGGCCAGTGGGCCTTCAGCGGGGCGACGTCGAAGTCGACGAGCGCGCCGTTGCTCGCTGCGATGGCGGCCTTGAGCTTCTTCGGCATCGCCGCGGCCCAAACGGTAAGGATCACCTGGCGGCACCATTGGTAGTGGCCGAGATGGCCGACGGCTTCGCTGCCGTCGTCGACGTCGGCGGCAGTAGAACCCGATGCAACCCAACGGGGGCGGAGTTGCTGAACAACCGGCTCCAGCGCGCGAGCGCGGCGGCGGACGTCTTCGAACACGGTGAGGAAGGCGTCGCAGTCGCCCCCCTTGGCAACGCCGAGGAGTTTTTCGATTTCGTCGCCGAGCCACTTCATCGCCCGCGTGACGGCGCCGGCGACAGGGGGCGCCGACGCGGCCGCCTGTGGATCGAGCGGCGGCAGTTGCCGCGCGAGAGTCTGCCCCAACGATACTTGTTCCTGTACCCCCTCCGTCTCCGTCATCCGTTCACTCGCTCCTAGTTGCATCTATTCGAAGTGCCTAATGAAATTGCCGAGACTGCTTGTGGGAGGCGTCTCCGACGCCGATTCCGGTCACCACCACGAGCGGTTTCAACAGCTCCGCGCTGCTTCGGGGTCGGAGACCCCTCCCACAGATTTCCGCGCCGGCCATGCTGCAACCGACAAAATCGGTTCTCGATGACCGGGCACGCGAGTTGCAATGCCAGCAACCGCGATTGTAACCGTCGCCTCGTTCCGCCGCTCCGATTGTGTCGACAGTGGCGGGAAGGAGTGACGATATCAGCCGCTCATCGGTCTGACGAGATCAAACGCGTTGGCAACGTGCGGTCCTGCACTGCAGGTTGCCAACGCTGCTCTTCCGAAAAGTCATGCTGGTTTAATTTGCGAAAATTGCGGCAAATTCGCGAATTCGTTTGGTTTGTTTGCTGCCGCTCGTAAAATGCAAATCTCTTCTGGATCACCCGCGAGCCTTTAGCACAAGGGGAGTGGAGTATGGTGTCACGGATCATGACCATCCGGTTGTCGAGTGGATTGAAGATCGAGCTCGACCCGGTCGAATGGCCCGAAATCGGTTCAGCCTGCCGCACAAGCGTGCAACACGGCGGCTATGTTGCCGAGAAGCTGATCGTTCGACGACACGACGATGGTCGAACTTTGATCTACATCGACGCTGATCCAGGCGCCGACATTCTGGTGCAGGGTGATATTTTCCCCTCACGGATTCGTGAACTTGAATCCTACGTGCTGCGGTTCAGCGAATCGCATGGGCTGCCGGAGTGGGTGGCTGAAAAGTGCGTCGAGTCGATCCGCGGGTAACTCTTGTGAGACTTCACTGACGCTAAAGAACGAATGGGACGCGGATTTTCGCTGATTAAGCGGATGAGCGCGGATTGTTATGAGTGCCGAGGCATCACCGCGTCAGGCCGTTTTGCATCCGCGCAGATCCGTTAAACCCGTGAAAATCCGCGTACTACTCTTTGCCTTGGCTCTATAGCGTTTATGTGCGCCGCTCCGGCGGGTCGTTGACCGCGGCTACTGCGTCGCGTTGCGACGCGGCTAGATGGTGAAGTGCCAGTCGCGAACGGCGACCGATTCTTCGTCGGGCGGGAGGGCGCCGCCGCTCAGTTCGTCGCCTAGTTGGCGGTGCGCCCATTCGATGGCGGCGACAGTGCTGGTCCAGTCGCGGGGCACTTCGCGGAAGACGCGTTCGTCACCCAGCAGTTCGACGATGCCCACCTTCTTCAGCGTCGCGTAGAACCCGCCGCGGACGCCTGTGAGACAGACCACCACGCCCCGGGCTTCCGTCTCTGCGATGAACTCGGCGAGCAGGTGCATGCAGACAGCGTCGGGGTTGCGAAGGTGCTTCACACGGAGGATGAGGATCCGCAGCTGGTCGTCGATTTCCTCTTCGATCTGCTCCAGATGCGATTCAAACTCCGGCGACGAGCCGAAAAATAGCTCGCCTTCGAAGTTATAGATCCGCAACTGGTCGCTCGGCACATCCTCGTCGTTGCGTTCGCGGATGCGGTGATTGGAGGTAATGACAAGTTCCTGCATTTCCACGCGGGCCGCGCGGGGAACGTACATCAGGAACGAAAGAATCGTGCCGACGAGGATGCAAAATTCGACCGAGACCAGGACTGCCGAGAGGGCCGTCGCGGCAACGATGATCGCGTCGAACTTGGTCGCCCGGCAGTGGTAGCGAATGCCGGCGACGTCGACCATCCGGGTCGCGGTGACCATCAGGACGCCGGCGAGGGCGGCCTTCGGAATGAACTGCGCGAGCGGCGCGAACAGGAGAATCGTCAGGCCGACCATGGCCGCGCAAATCACGCCAGACCACTGCGTCGCCGCGCCGGCCTGGTGGTTGATATACGACCGGGTGAGCGATCCGGAACCAGGGAAGCACTGGAAGAAGCTGCCGGTGAGGTTGGCGAGTCCTTCGCTAAGGCACTGCTGATTGATGTCGAGTTTTTGTTCGGTCTTCGCCGCGATACTTTTCGCCATGGCGATCGCTTCGAGCAGGCCAAGCATGCCCACGGCCGCGGCGCTGGGGGCGAGTTGGCGAATCAGCCCCCAATCCCACTGGGGCGACTCGAAGTGAGGCAGAATCCGCGGCACCTTGTCGATCAGCTTCACCCCTTGGTCGGCGAGTTCCCAGTGCCAGACGGCCAAGCCCGCCGCGATGATCGCCAGCAGCAGTTCCGGCAAGGCGAGCTTGTAGCGACGATTGATCCAGCGCAAGCCGAGTGCGACGGCAATCGTCCCAAGCGCGACGTACATGGTCGGCAGATGAACGGGCCCGCCGTAGTACATCGTGAGGATCCAGCGTTTCACGAAGTGATCGTGATGCTCACCCTGGGCCTTCAGGCCGAGAACGTTCTTTAGCTGATCGAGGACCAGCAGCACCGAGGCGCCGGCGGTGAAGCCGACGATGACGGCGTGCGAGATGAATCGCGAGAGGTCGCCGAGCCTTAGCAGCGTGATGCCGGTTTGAAACAGCCCAATGAGGGCCGCCATCAGCATCGCGGCGGGAATACGTTGATCCGAGGGAACGAACGCCAGCGCGCTAAGCATGGCGATCGAAATGGCATTGGTCGGGCCGTTGATGAGTTGCTTCGACGAATCGAGCAAGGCGCCGACGGCGGTCATCACGATTGCCGTGTAGAGGCCGTACTGCACCGGCATGCCGAAGATGCTGGCGTAGGCCATCGCCTGCGGCACCGCAACCGCGGCGACGGTGATGCCGGCGATGAGGTCTCGGCGGAACGAGTTGGGCGTGTAGGTGCGGAGCGAGTCGAACGCCGGCACGAGCGTGTAGAGTCGCCGCTTCCAGAGCGGAAGCGAGAGATCTGCGCTAGCGCCTCTCGCGGACGAGTTGGCGCGGGGCGGGGCGTGTTGCGACATCACTCAGAGTAGCCGAAAGCGATTCTGTCCCAGGCTGCGCTCGTTGCGTCACGTCACGCTGGACAGGGCTCCTTATCATCATTGGAGCGGCGGGTAAACGCAATCCGAGGATTGCCGCGATGCCCGCGGAATTGAACCGCCAAGGACGCCAAAAGCGCCAAGTGAATGCAAACAGCGGAACTTGGAACCGCCGATGCACGCCGATACACGCAAATTGGCGTGGATCTCGTGCCTTCAAATCCTGCCCTGCCCTCATTTGCGTTCATCGGCGTGCATCTGGGGTTCCACTAAACTGAATTTGTACTCCCTTGGCACTCTTGGCGGTTAAAGCATTTTCCTTGGCAGGCTAGCGGGGTTCGGATATCAGCCGCTTCATATCCCGAACAGCTTGCTCCAGGCCAACCATGATCGCGCGGGCGATGATGCTGTGGCCGATGTTGAGCTCGCACATGTCGGGGATCGCGGCCACTGGCTTCACGTTGCGGTAGGTGAGGCCGTGGCCCGCGTGTAGCGTAAGGCCGGCGTCGACGATGTGCTTCGCGGCTACTGTGAGCGCTGCCAGTTCGTCCTCGCCGGCAAACTTCGCCGTAGCGTGGGCGTAAGCCCCGGTATGGAGTTCGACGGCCTGGGCGCCCATCTTCGCGGCGGCTTCGATTTGTTTTGGATCGGGATCGAGGAACAGGCTCACGACGATGCCGGCGTCGCGGAGCCGCTTCACCGCGTCGCCGACGCGGGCCCCCTGCCCTGCGGCGTCGAGGCCTCCTTCGGTCGTCACTTCCTCGCGGCGTTCCGGGACGAGCGTCGCTTGGAACGGCTTGGCCTGGCAGGCGATCTTCAACACGTCGTCGTCGCAGGCGAGCTCAAGGTTGAGCTTCACCGTCACCGTCTGGCTGAGCAGATGCAGGTCGCGTTCTTGGATGTGGCGGCGATCTTCACGAAGGTGCAGCGTGATGCCGTCGGCGCCGCCGAGTTCAGCCAGCGACGCAGCCCACACGGGATCGGGCTCGTTCGTCTTGCGGGCTTCGCGGACGGTGGCGACGTGGTCGATGTTAACGCCGAGGAGGGCCATATCTTGCTCGTGATCGATGGAGGGCTCGGGCTGCCGCCGGGGGGCCGCCGTTCGGGGGGTGTCGATTCGTCAAACACCACATTCAGGCTGGTGTTTCACAATTGCAACATCGGGAATGGGAACGCCCGATTGCCGCAACATCGCCGTTTTACGGCGGCAACAGGCCGATTGTCTAGCGGCGGCGAGCGTCGCATAACCGGCCCGATGCGAACGCCTGCGGCAGGCTCGCGGTATGACGCAAAGGAGCGTTCCGCAGGGCTTCAGGTTCGTGACCTAAGGTTCCGCAGAGTTTTCGGAAATCGACTGAAGAGCACTCGAATTGGCCGGCCCTGCGTCCCCGGAGAATCGCCTAATGAATTGCCACGAATTGGCTCAACGCGTCAAAGCGTTGGAGCCCGACGCCTCGCCGCAAGACGTCGCCCGGATTTGCTTGTTGCTGGCGAACGATCACGCGGATCTCGAGTTTCTGCAGGACGACGCGAAGTTGAAGTCGGCCTGCCAGTCGACGTCGCTGAAGATGCAGTTGGCGACCGATCAGCACGCGGCGATGACGCAAGAGTTGGAAGAACTCGCCGGTTCCGATCCAGAGAAGTTCTCGCAGGAGCAGGTGTGGGTGCTGATTCGCGCGATCAAGGTGCAAAGCCAGGTGCTACAGATGTACGTTGGGCAGCCCGTGCTGGACGTTTAGAGTTGGATTCGGCGCGAGTCAGATTTCGGCGAGCATCAGCCAGCAGATCGACATGTAAATAACGATCCCGGTGATGTCGATGATCCCCGCGACGAACGGGTTGCTCATCAAGGCGGGGTCGAGCCCCAGTCGCTTGAAGATCAGCGGCAAGGCGCCGCCGACGATCGTACTACAGGTGACGACCAAGAGTAGCGTGATCGGGACGACGAGTTTGTCGACCGGCGTCGGCCCGTCGACTACGAGCAACGCCCCCATGTAGGCAATCGCTCCAAGCCAAGCGCCCAGCAGCAGCCCCATTAGCAGCTCGCGACGCAACACGCGCCACCAATCTTTCAGCGTCAAATCGCCGCCGGTGAGCGAGGTGATAATCAGCGTCGCCGACTGACCGCCCGAATTGCCGCCGCACGACACAATCAGCGGCAGGAAGAGCGGCAACCACTTCACGGCGTCAAGCGTCTCATGAAATGACTGCAGCGCGTAGACCGTGAGGAACGAAGCCGCGAGCAACGCGCTGAGCCACATCCCCCGCTTCCACGAAAGCGTGTGGATTGGCGTATTGAGGTAGGTCTCTTGCAACGGCGCGATGGCGCCCGCGCGATAGGCGTCTTCTTCAGCCTCCTCCCGGAGCACGTCGATGACGTCGTCGTGCGTGATGATGCCGACGAGGTGATGCTCATGGTCGACGACCGGGATCGCCATGAAGTTGTAGTCGGCCACCTTCGAGGCGACGACTTCTTGATCGTCGGTCGCTTCGACCGTGACCAAGTCTCGCTGCATCAGGTCGGTGACGTTCTCATCGGGCGTCCCAAGATGCATCAGCAACTGCCGAGCGGTGATCAGCCCGCGCAGGTGATTCTCGGCGTCGACGATGTAGATGTAGTAGATCGTCTCGTGGTTCTTGGTTTGGAGGGCGATCTCTTCCAGCGCCTGGCCGACAGTCACCGATTCCGGCAGCCGGGCGACGCTGGTGGTCATCAGCGAGCCGGCCGTCCCCTCCGGGTACTGGCTCAGCCGAGTGATGTCGCGGCGTTCTTCGCTCGGCAGCAGCGGCAGCAACCGCTCGACGATCGCCGGGTCGATCAGTTTGAGCAAGTCGACGCGATCGTCCGGCGCCATCCGGGCAATGACCTGGCACGTCTCCTCGGGGGGGGCCGTTTGGAGAATCTCGACCTGCCGCTCCCCATCGAGATATTCGAAGATCTCGACCCGCTCGGTCGGCTCGGCGGCCTGGAGAACTTCCCAGGTTTCGGCGGCGGTGAGCCCCTCCATAAACTCCGCCGCCCGGGCGGGGTGCATGGCGTCGCAAAAATCCTCCAGCCCCGCGGCGTCGTGCGTCGCGAGCATTTCCCGAAGCTCTGGGAGTAGGAGGGTGTTGATCATGCCGTCTGCGTGAAAACGGGGCCGGACTGTAGCCCGGTAAGTGTACGCTAACGCTGGCCCGGACGGCAGGCGTCTTTGCCCCTGTCGTTGACGTTTGGGGCCGCCCAGTTTAGCCTACAACTTGGTTCTCGGCCGGATTTCACGGATGGGTCGGCGAGGGGCGTTCTCTCCCGTACCATCCTTATCCTCCGCGAGGGCTCTGCCGCTGCAGCCGCACGGGTTCATCCCCGCAGGCTGCGTCAGCGAAGCCTCCGCAATACACCATTGCGATGAGTACAAATACTGTGTCTGACGCCAGCGATGTGCGCCGTGGCGATCTTGAAGTTTGTCAGCAGCAAATTGGCTATGCGTTTCGCGAGCCGCAGCTGCTGGAAGGCGCCCTCACCCACGCTTCGGGCGTGCAGCATCGGCTCTCCTCCAACGAGCGGATGGAATTCTTCGGCGACGCGATCCTCGGCATGGTCGTTTGCGAACGGCTGTTTCAGCAATACCCCGAATACTCCGAAGGGGAACTGACGAAGATCAAATCAGTCGTCGTTAGTCGCGATACGTGCGCACGGATGAGCGAAGCGCTCGGGCTCGATGTCCACCTCATTCTCGGCAAAGGGATGGCCGCCGATCCCACCGTTCCCCGTTCGGTGCTCGCCGCTGCCTTTGAGTCGCTCATCGCCGCGATCTACCTTGATGGCGGCATGCCGGCGGCCGAGCAGTTCATCTTGCGTCACGTCGACGGCGAGATCGAAGCGGCCGTGTCGTGCGAATTCGGCGGCAACTTCAAGTCGCTGCTGCAACAGCTCGCCCAGCGCGAGTTCGGCGTGACTCCCAACTACATCATGCTCGACGAGAAGGGTCCGGATCACAGCAAGTGCTTCAAGATCTCGGCCCAGATCGGCTCGCGGCGCTTCACGGCTGCGTGGGGCAAGAGCAAGAAAGAATCGGAACAACGGGCGGCCCACAACGCGATCAGCGAATTGCGTGAAGAGTCGGCGCCCTACCCGTGCGAGGACAGCGCGGGGAACGTCTCGGATGACGCCGCGGATTGAGCGGAGCTCGCCGCTCACGATAGATGCCGCCGACGTTCGCCGCGGCATCGGCTTCCCTGTCTTTCGCTACGCCATCCGGAGATTGAATTGATGAGTTTCTTCCGCCGCTCCGTCGCGATGATCGCCTGCGTCGGTTCGCTCGCCGTGACGGCGACCGTCGACGCCCAGACGTTCGTTGAACTGAGCCGCCGCTTGCCCTCCGACGCCAATGCGGTGATCGTCGTCAACGCTACGGCGATGTACGACAGTCCGTTGGGGAAGAAAGAAAACTGGCGGGAGAAGTTCGCCGACGCCGCCGAGTCGTCGCCGCTGATGCTGCCGCCGTCGACCGAGCGGGCCGTCCTGGCGGCGGAACTCGACATTGCGTCGCTGCGGCCCGAGTGGGAATCGGCCGTGATGACGCTGTCGGTCGATCCGACGCTTCAGCAAGTCGCGGAGCGGCATCATGGGATGGTCGACAACATCGGCAACGTGGCCGCCGTGTGGCTGCCCGCCGACGTTTGCGTGGTGAAGTTCGGGCCGAAGCTGTTCTCCATGCTGACCAACGCGAACCGCCAAGAAGCGACGCGGTGGATCAAGGAAGCGACCGACGCGAAGGAAGAGCCGCTCTCGGCCTATCTCGAACATTCGGTCAGCTACGCCGACACCGCCGGCACGCAAATGATCCTGGCCGTCGATTTGGCGGGCGCCTTGCGGACCGACGCGATTCGCGCCCAGGTCGCTGAATCGAAGATTCTCGATCCGCTTGATGAAGCGGCCACGGCCAAGCTGTTCGACGGCTTGCAGGGGGTAAAGTTCGGCGTCATCGTCACCGACAAGCTCAACGGCAAGCTGCAGTTCGATTTCGAAGGGGACGCCTCGGCGCTCGCTCCGGTGGCGAAGCCGCTGATTCTGGCGATCGTCGGCAGCGCGGGAGCGATGCTCGACGAGTTCAGCGATTGGAAAGCCGAAGCGAAGGGGACGAGCCTCTCGCTCGAAGGCGAGTTGACGCCGACCGGCCTGCGGCGGATTTTTAGCTTGCTGTCGATCGACGCCTCGGTGATCCGCGGTAGCGACCCGGTGGTCGCCGCCCAGACGCTGCCGGTCGCGCCGCCGAAGAAAACGCCGCCGCAAACGCCGGAGGAAATCGCCGCGAAGGCGTCGCTCCGTTACTTCAAAGCTGTCGACAAGTACATCGAAGATTCGAAGAATCTCAACCGCGCCGGTTCGCTACAGCAAGCGGCGCTGTGGCTGGAGAACTTCGCCCGGCGGATCGACAATCTGTCGACGCGCAACGTCGACCCGGATCTAGTGAAGTTTGGCGCCTACGTATCGCAAACGTTCCGCTACGTGGTCGACCAGGCCTATGGAATCGAAGACAAAATCGCTCAATCAGAGCAGCCCGAACAGGCCATGACTTACGAAACGGGTTATATCCCGACGTTTCGCACGGTGAATTGGGGCGGCTACTTCATGCGACAGTACGCCCCCTATTACAAGGCGACGTACAACGCTCAGGCCGACCGTGAAACGGCGCAGAAAAACGCCGACGCAACCTACGCGATGATGCAGGAAGCGCAGAAGACAATGGCCGAGCTGCAGAAGAACACCGAGACGGTTCGCAAGAACCTCACGGAGAAGTTCAAGCTGACGTTTTAATAGGTCGGGCTTTCAGCGCGACGGAACTCCACTCGAGCGCGTGCCACTGCTGGCTCATAGCGTTAGCGTTTCTGCGTCGAGCGTGACGACTTCTGCATCGCGGCCCGCTCCTGCGCAGCAGCCCGACGAGCGGCCATTTGCTCGGCCTGCCGCTCCTTGTTAGCGACGATCGCGTTGATGCGACCAGGGCTACCGACGTACAGCTTCGGGTCGTCGATCACGAACGGCGTCGACCAGGTCTGGCCGTCGCTGCGATTGCAGACGTCGAAGAAGTACGTGCGGAATTGCTTCGCTTGGTAGCCGTAGGGAAACTGCGAAGTTAGGTAGTCGGCTTCGGTGAGATCTTCGACGCCTTGCTTCGCGTAGTAGTGGACCATGCCGTCGGGCGAGAACGACATGCCGAGCGTCCACCAGCCAAACTCGGTGATTTCCTTGGCCGGGAAGTCGTGCCCCAGGCGATTGCTGCGGACGGTGAGATAGGCCGAGGCCTCCTTCGCGCCGCGCGTGCCAGCCGGACGGAAATGGATCCACATGCCGGGCCAGTAAGGCTCGACTTCGTTTTCCCGCGACAGGCTGAACAGGCCCTTCGTTTTGCCGACGGTCATCGTCGAAACGCTGGAACGGTAACCGAAGTGTGGGCCTGAACGTTGCTCCCATTGCTCCGCCGGCGGCAGATAAACTCGGGTGACGACGCTGGGACGCTCGGAGACGGGGATGCCGCCGCTAAGCCGCGAGACGCAGTTCGCGATCAAGTCGTCTTGGTGGACTTCACGAATGTTGCGGCCCGGAATATACGAGTTACGCGTCCGCATCAGCAGACCGTGCTCGCTCCCTTCGAGGCCCGGTTCAGGGAGCTTGATCACTTGCAGCTGATCGGGCTGACCGCGCTCCGGCCCTTCATGCCACTTGTCGTTGAGCGACTTGCCCATCGGGTAGCGAACTTGCTCGTCTTGCTCTCGCGAGCTCTTGGGATGGCGATGGTCGTACGACCAACCCGCTTCTTCAAAGTCGTCGCCGACGAAATTGATGCAGGCGCCGTTACCGGGAACGAACGCGGTAGCGCTCCGCTGCATGGCAGGCTTCGCTTGTTGCTGCGGCGGCGCCGACCGGACGGGTAGCGCATTGGCTCCGAACAGCGCGAACGTGCACAAACCGGCCGCGATGCGGCGGCGAACGAGGCGAGACATATCGTCACCCAGCGGGTTTTGGGCGGGCGCGCACCCTGAATGCGGGTCAAACAAAAGTGCGCGAAGAAGTTTGGGTCGTACCGCTGGTATCGGCAGAGAGCGGGGAGCGTCTTTGGCGAAGATCACGTAACGAGACGCTAGCATCGCCAGCATGCGAAATCACGTTCCGCTGTCGGCCCGCACGGGCTGCTTCGTCGTCTCGACTTTGGGCGCCCGCGCGACGGCGGGAGCCGACTGCGAGGACGGGTCGCTCGCCGTCGTCAGTTCGAACTCGCCCCCCAGAGCGGCGGTCGAATCGCCGCCGACCCACACCGCGAACTTGCCCGGCTCCAGGACGCTTTTCCCTTGGTTATCGAAGTAGCGCAAATCATCCGCAGTGAGGGCAAACTCCACCGCCTGCGACTCGCCGGGACGCAGATGGACGCGGCGGAACGCCTTCAACTCGCGTACCGGGCGGACGATGCTGGCGGCCAAATCGCGCACGTAGAGTTGCGCCGTTTCAACGCCGCTGCGCGTGCCGGTGTTCGTGATGCGAGCCCGCACCGCCAACGTTTGCTGCGGCCCAATCGCGGCGGCGCCAAGTTCGAAGCCGTCGTAGCAGAACGTCGTGTACGTGAGGCCGTAGCCGAACGGAAAGAGCGGGAAAGGATCGCCGTCCACGTAGTGCGAACGGTATTGGAACTCTGCCGGAAGATCTTTGCCCTGCGATTGCGATAGCGGGCGGAAGTCGGCAGGGCTAGGTCGGCCGGTGTTCGAATGGCTGTAGTAAAGCGGCACTTGGCCGACATGCTTCGGCATCGTCACCGGCAGTCGGCCGGTGGGAGCCGCATCGCCGAGCAGCAGGTCGACGATCGCTGGCCCCCCCATCGTGCCCGGGTGCCACGCATAAAGCACGGCGGCGGCGGCGTCGATCTCGGCGCCGATCGCGAGCGGGCGACCGGCAAGGACGACCATCGCCACCGGCGTGCCTGACGCAGCAACGGCTTCGACGAGCTTCGCCTGCGCTCCCGGCAGATCGAGCGTCATCCGACTGCGAGCTTCGCCGCTGAGGACCGCGTCTTCGCCGACGAACAGCAGCACGACGTCAGCCTGCTCGGCCGCTTTCTGCGCTTTCGCAAGTTCAGTCAGCCTGTTCGCATAACTCGACGTCATGCCAGCGACGTAGGCGATTTCCACGGTATCGCCCACCGCGTTGCGAATGGCGGCGAGCGGTGTGATCGCATCGGCCGGAGAACCATCGACCGACCAGCAGCCAAGTTGGCTCAGCGGCGCATCCGCGAGCGGGCCAATGACGGCGACGCGGCGGAGCTCTTCGCGATGCAACGGCAACGTCTGCTCCGCGTTCTTCAGCAGCACGATGCTTTCGCGTGCGGCGCGACGCGCCAACTCAAGCGAGCGCGGATGCAAGAGCTTGGCGCCCGGCCGCGGCGCGGTTGCCCCTGTAGCAACTGATTTCTCTGCGGACTGATTCGCCGAATCGTTCCGAGCGAGCTCTAACTTCAAACGCAGTACGCGGCGCACGGCGTTATCGAGTGCGGCTTCGTCGACCCTCCCCTGCTCCACCAACCGAGAGAGATTGTCATGGAACGTCGGGCTCACCATCTCCATGTGTACGCCAGCGTTCACCGCCTGCTGGGCGGCTTCCGCTTCGTCAGCGCTGAATCCATGAGCGACCATTTCGATTACCGAGTTCCAATCGCTCACCACGACGCCGGAGAATTTCCAACTGTCGCAGAGGACATCCTGCAGCAGGTAGGCATGGGCGGTGCCGGGGATGCCGTTCACTTCGCTGAACGTCGTCATGAACGTGCGGCAACCGACGTCGAGCGATGATTTGAATGCTGGTAGATGGATGTTGTGGAGGTCGGCGATGGAGAGCGAGGCCCGGTTGTAGTCGCGGCCTCCTTCCGACAGACCGTACGCGGCGAAATGCTTGGCGCAAGCGACGAGACCATGCAGACCTTCGTCGTCTTCTTGCTGAAAGCCGTGAACAACGGCTGACGACAGGGCGGCGGACAGGCGCGGATCTTCACCAAAAGTTTCGGCGATGCGTCCCCACCGCGGATCGCGGCCGACGTCGACCATTGGCGCAAACGTCCAGTTGATTCCCTCGCTGCTCGCCTCGTTAGCGGCGATGCGTGCGGCCTGCTCGACAAGCTCCGGATTCCAACTCGCGGCTTGTCCAAGCGGGATGGGAAAAATCGTGCGGTAACCGTGGACGACGTCACGACCGATGAGCAGCGGAATACCGAGTCGGCTTTCTGTTTGAGCGATTCGCTGGACTTCGACGATGAATTTGGAATCGGGGCAATTGATTAGCGAACCAACCTCGCCTTGGCGGAGCGATTCGACGAGTGCCGGCGTTAGCTCGCCCTGCTCTGGCCACACTTGGCACATCTGGCCGATTTTTTCGTCGAGCGTCATCGCCGCGAGAAGGCGATCAACTTCTGCGGCTCGATCAGCGGCCGCGGAGTTGAATTTCGCGATCGACTCACGAGGCTCCGCGGATGCATCTTGCAATGCTGCGGTTTTCTCGGCGGTAACCAGCGCCTCGTCTGCGAGGAGCTGGGGCGAACCGTTGCTCAAACCAATCAGCGCGGTTGCGAGAAGGGCGCAGCATTGCCGAAACTTGAACCCGATGCTCGCCTTCATACCGGGCTCGCTTCAGCAGCGACTGCCGGCAAGCGTCCGCTGCGCCAGTGCATCAGACCGACGAGGGTGGTGATCGTGAGCATCGCCGACGAGGGCTCCGGGATTTGGAGCGAGGCGCCATGGTTGTCAGGCGGCACGGTGGTTCCGTCCTGCGACTTCCAAATTTCGAGGTCGGCCGCGTCGACGACGCCGTCGAAGTTGAAGTCGCCTTCCGCGGGACCGACTGGCGATTCCTTCCCCATGTTGCGTTGCCAGATCAGGAAGTCGGCGCCGTCGATCGTGCCGTTACCGTCGGCGTCGGCGTAGTCGGGCAGGCTGAGGTTCTTGAACGAGAGGTTGTCGAAGTGAACCGCGCCGGCGGCGTTGCCGGTTTGCGTAAAGACGAGCGCGACGCGGGCTTCGACGGCGCCCGCGGGAGCTGTGGCCGTGAGATCGTGCGGCTGCCAGACATTGTTGGCTGTCGAGCCATTGACGATCGTTTCGACGAACTCGCCCAGCATCGCCGGCGTGCCGTACTTTCCGCCGAAGTCATTGTAGAACTCGATCTTCAGTTGCACCGAGTTGTTCGTGCCAGAAATCGAATCTTGCGAGCGGATGAACGACTCGACGGCGGCGGTGACTTGGTCGCCGCCGGAAACCGAGATTCCTTGGCTCACGCCGCTATAGTTCGTACCGCCGGCCGATTGGCCGAAGAGTTTTAGCGATGCGATGCCATCGGCGACCGCCTCGTTGTGGACGGAGACATTGTTAGTGTTAAGCCGATTGCCGAAAACCGTCCACCCGGCAAGGCTGCCGTCGTTTGCTTCGAAGCGACCATTTTGCAGGCGGAGGGGATCGTCGTTTCGCTCGAAAACGCGGACGTAGTCGATCAGAAACTTTTGCGGCCAAACGGTCGAGGCATCGGGTTGCTGGTCGCCAAGAAAGTCGCCGCCAACGGCCGTGTTGAGAATCGTCTGCATCGGCGCCGTCTGGTTGCCAATGAAGCCGCCGACGTCGGAATTGTATAGCGTGTAGTAGTGAACGTCGTCGACGTAGAAGCGAAGCTTCGTCTCGTCCCAATCGACGGCGAAGGTATGGTAGCCTTGGTGAAAGTTCACCGGTTGGCCGAAGCGTGCCGCCGTCTGCTCGCTGTACTTGTACTGATGGTTGTAGGGCGAAAAGGTGCCGTAGTGATACGCACTGCTCGTGAGCTGCGGCTGGCTGCCGCGGTTCTCCATGATGTCGATTTCGCCCTGATTCGGCCAAGTGTACTGCGTCGTATCGGGCAAGAGCCAAATCGCGGGCCACATCCCTTTCGAGGTTGGCAGGTCCGCGCGAATTTCCCAGCGGCCATACTGGTGGGTCCAATCGCTGTGGACGCGGCCCGAGCGGTACTGCTTGTTGCCGGAGGGCTGATTGGTCGAGGTGATGACCATGTCGCCGTTAGCTACGGTGATCATCTCGGGCAGGTAAGCTTGCCGCTCGTTGTTGTGGGGATTTTGAACCGTCTCGGGGGTCCACTTTGATTGATCGAGCGTTGTGCCGTCGAACTCGTCGTTCCAGATTTGCGTGTAGCCAGGAGGGGCGGCGACGGCCGTCGACGCCGCGGCGAGCCATGCGATAACGGCGAAGGCTTGCGCGCGGGCGAGACGATTGATCGGTGTTCGCGTCATGGTCGTGTTCACTACAGTCATGGTCTGTTTCGCCACTGCCCGTCGATCAATTTCTATTTACGCCCAGACGCCGCGGGAGCGCCTGCGGTGGTTAGCGCTAGATCTATTTTGTTGCTCCCGCGTTCGACGGTGAACTTGAGGCCGGAAGTTGCTTCGGCGGCGTAGTGCTGCGGCGTGATATAGGGACCGGGAGCCGGCGGGCCGGTGGTCGCCGGCGGGCCTGGCTCGCGCGAAACGACGGTGACCATGTATTCGCCCGGCTCAAGCCCGGAATCGCGATTCGTGGTTAGGCTGTAAGTGCCGTCGCTTTCGATGACGCCGGATGCCCGCATGCCGCCGTTCGCTGGTGTGAAGCCGACCATACCTCGTTCGATGGCTTTACCGTCAAGCGTCACAGTGCCCGAGACTTGCGAAGGCTTGCCGCCGCAGCCGATCAGCAAGATCGCGACGATGCCAAGTTGAACGCAGTGCCAGGCAGTTCGTAAGGGCATCATCAACTTTCGGATTTCCGTGTTAAGCGAAGCAAAAGTTGACTCACTGTTCACATGCGCCGTGACACGCGGAACGAGGGCGCCAAACTATCTAGGGAGTGAAGCCGTTTCGCCGCCGTTTCGCGTGGAGAGCGCACGGTAGAGTGCGTGGTCGATCCCCTCTGAAACAAATTGAATGGAGGCGTCAGCCATCGCGAATTGAACACCGCCAGGATGCAAGCTACGGAAGCCGCGAACATCCCACCAATTTTGAATAATCAGTTCTTTTTCACCCAATTGAAAATAATTGAGTTGCATGTTCGCAGACGCCCAATCGCCTTCGGAGAAGTACGCCATCGCGTGAAAATCTTGATCGGCCACAGCTTCGCCCACCATCAAGGTATTGCTAAGACCGTCTGAAATCTCTCGGAAGTTGATTGGGTCGTAGTAACTCATCTTCCAGAAGAGCCCGTTGCAGCCAAGATTCTGGAAGCAATCTGGAACCGACCCCCACTGGCTGTTACTCCACAGACCGCCGGCATTGAATACTTCCCCCACTGCCGTATCGCCAGCCACTCCTTTGTAACTCGTGGTCGCGGTCAGAGCGCCTGCAGTGCCGGCCACATTTCCCCAATGGTAATTCCCAATCCGAGGCGCCGCAGACGCGTCCGAGGGACACGTCAAGACCGGCAACTGATCATCCATGAATTGGCGAATCTCGGTACGCCCCATACCATTGCCGCTTCCGGTGATTGAGAACGTATTGTACGTGCCCGCAGGCTGCTCGAAGCCGGGCCTCATCCCAACGTACATTGCTTGCTGCTCAAGTTGCGGAAGAATGTCGACGATCCATCCCTTCCCATTAAGATTTGAAGAATAGTATTTTGAGGGAGACGCAGCTTCTTCGCCGCCTCCTGGCAGACGGTATGCCTCCTTGCCGACGTCCGCTTTGAAAAGAACGCTAAACGGAATGTGCTTCTTCGTATCGTGAAAGTTGTGAATCGCCAGCGCGATGTTCTTCACGTTGTTGCCGCACGACATCCGGCGGGCTGCTTCGCGCGCCGCCTGGACCGCTGGCAGGAGCAGCGCGACCAGGACGCCGATGATGGCGATCACGACGAGCAGTTCCACGAGCGTGAAGCCGCGGCGATAGGCTTGGCCATTCGTGGCGGGGGAGTCGACGTTCATGATCTTGAGAATCCTACAGATTGACTGAACAGTCGCGGTTTGAGCAAAACTCGCACGCTTTTCCAGAGACCAAATGGGAGAGACGTCGGCGGCTGCCCCCCGCCGACGTCACGCCATCGAAGCCTGGCGCAGCCCCCGGCAGCCAGACTTCCGTTTGCTACTGCTAACGCCGGCGGCGGCAAACGGCGCCGATGCACAGGCTCGTTACCGTCACCAGCGCCAACGCGGTCGGCTCCGGTACGCTGGCGATCGCCGGCGCCGCCCCAGGCGTGCCGAACTGGTTCTTCCAGACGGTGAGATCGTTCGCATCAACGTCACCATCGGAATCAGCGTCGCCGTTGGCTGCTACGGCGCCGGTCGTCATGCCGTAGCCGCGTTGCCACGCCAGGAAGTCGGCGCCATCGACGATGCCGTTCTTGTTGAAATCGGCGCTGCTCACGCCTTCGCTGAGCGTGGGGTTCGGATTGGCGTTCGGCGTCACGGCGGCGACGTTTGCGAAGACTTCGAACTGCAGGTTATCGAACCACAAGCTACCGCCGAGGTTCGTGTTCGCGAAATCGCCCCAGAACATGACGGCACGGACTTCTTCGACGTCGGCGACCGTGTAAACATCATCGGCGATGCCCCACCAATCGGCGTCGTTGACGGTGTACGAAGCTTCGATAAGCGTCCAGCTCGTCGTGTTCACCGTGCGGATACGTCCCTGGGAGGCCGCCGCGCCGTCGATGACCGAGCCATTCTTGTTGAGATCGATCCAAATGCCTTGGCCAAGATGCTGATCGGTATCGACGATCTTGTCGCCATAGCTCGGCTGGGGCACGCCGCCGCTGGTGTCGGCGTTCGTGCTCAACGCCTCTTTCCAGAATTCGAACTTGATGACGGGTTCAATTTGCGGGGCGGCGGTGATGTGGCTGTTGGGATCTTCGCGGACCCACATCGAAAATCGCAGGACGTTGCCGTTCTGCAGCTTGGCGACTTGGCCGTGGAGCGGGTCCGTCACCGGCGTGTTGCCGATCGTCGCGAAAACAGAATTCGGCGCGGTGGCATTCGGGACGTCGATGTTCACGTCCTGATTCGAACCACCGTCGAGCGACTGATTACGTCCATTCTCGCCGTTCGAAACGGGGACCGAAATGCCAGCACCCGAGTTGCCGGAGGCGCCCGCTTGCGTCTGCACCAGGATCTGGTTGCCGTTGTAAACGGCCGTGTCGGTTTGACTGTAAACCCCTCCGTACGCAAAAGCGTCGGTCTTGCCAAAGCCCAGGCCGTCGGCGTTCGGGTCAGTGTCGAGGACCGTGGCGTTGGCGCCGAAGAGCGTCGAGGCGCTGATGCACAATCCGGCAATCGCGCTGCACGCCAATGGAACGATTGCGCTGGTTCCCGCCGAGAATCGCATGGGGTACTCCAATAGCTGAATGAGGGGAGAAGCTGGGCGAGTAGACCGCCGCTAGGTCATGCGCCACGCATGGTCAATCGCGAGTAGGCCGGACGCAAAACGTCCGCTTCGAACTGACTTGCTGAATAGAGTGCTGATAAGGCCGCCGGGATCGCCTCGCGTCGATGCTCAGCGCCGCGGGCGGCCTTTGAGCAACAGCGAGTAACAAATCCGTAACGTTTTCTCTTGTATCCTGAATCACAATGCCTGTCAACGATTTTTCCGCAGAATCGTTACTTTCGCGACCGCAGCATTACAACCGAGAAAACAAGCATTTTAGTTGCCCATTTTTGATTGATCTCTGACCATTTCGTTCGTACCATGCAACAAGTGAAACAGTTTCAATACTTGTAACTCCCGGACCACCCATGGCCTCTATTCGCGACGTTGCCAAGGAAGCAGGCGTGTCGATTGCCACCGTTTCTCGCGTCATTAACGGCCGAGAAACAGTCGCTGCGCATCTACGGCAGCAGGTGATGGAAGCCGTCAATCGCTGCGAATACGCCCCCGCGGTCGGCGTGCGGACTCAGCATGCGGTCGCCCTGATCTACACTGGCCCCTTCACGCCTGGTTCGCCGTATGACTCGGCGTGCATCGACGGCATGGTCGAAGCGATGCGCGGCAGCCAGCACGACCTGACGATTGTCGATATTCGCCGCGACAAAGCGCGTGGCGAGACGTTCCGGCAATTTTTCGCCCGCAAGGGGATTTGCGGCGCTGTGCTACGCTCCACGGCGGCCGAACGCGATATCGTTGAGCAAATCGCCGATGAGGGCTTGCCAATCGTGGTGTTGGGAGACCATTTCCATCGCCCCGGGCTCCCCTTCATTTTCTCAGAATCGGCGGCGGCGAGCCGGCAAGCCATTGAGCATTTGCTGTCGCTGGGGCACACGCGGATCGCGTTCGCCGCGTGCGAGCGCGAAGATGGCGATCACCGCGACCGCTTCGAGGCTTATCGCTCGACCCTCGAATCGCGCGGCCTGCTGTATCCCGATCTCATCGGCAGGATTCCGCCCCATCGCTTGGATGGAGAAAAGCTTATCCGAAACTTGATGGGCATGCCCGATCGGCCGACGGCAGTGTTCATCGCCGATCCGCTGGTCGCCGTCGGCGCTATTAATGAAGCCCATAAAATGGGGGTGAAGATCCCCGAAGACTTGTCGATCGTCGGCTTCGACGACACCGACATGCGAACGCTGATCTACCCCAAGATGACCGCGATTTGCCAAGATTCGCGGATGCTAGGGCAGGTGGCGTTCGAGCGATTGTTGGCGAGAATCGCCGGCAGCGAGGCGGAGGCGACGACGGCGCGGAAACAGACGGCATGGCTCGAAATTAACGAAACGACGGCCCCGCCGCCTGAAATTGCCTACCACGTTCTTCCCAATCGGACGCGACTCGCCACGGCGCCGCGGGTGGGCTGAACGCGATTGTGCTCGCTTGGCGGCAGCACTCCGCCCGCAGCGGTCGCGTGCCCTGCAGTCCCTCGACGCCCACCCAATCCGTTCGGGGTCTTACGAGGTTTTCTTAGCCTGGGAATTGACGCGTTTCCCCCCATGGGCGGTACTTTTCCGGAAGTCGCCCGTACGCCGTTAGAGGTTTCCCTCCACGGCGGTTTCCCCTCGTCTCCTGCAGCTGTCGCGCTAATTGACTGCCCGGCCGGCAAACCTAGGTTTGCGGCAGATTTCACCACGCCGGCGCCGCACTCCCTGTGAGGCGGCGCGGCGCTTGGCAGTCAGCGGAAGATGCAGTGCGGCGACGATGGGCGTTTGGATCATCAGCGACAATACCGACCTCGGCGGCAGCGTCAAATCGCAAGTCGATGCGCTCCAGCTACGCTCGTCGCCGGCGCGGGTCCTGTCGACGACATCGGCGCTCACAGAAGTGATGAGCGTCGATGCGGCGCCGCACTTGATGCTGATTGCGGCGATGCGGGTCGACGAGCCCGTACTGCAAATCGTCCGCCAGCTGCGGGCCGGCAGCGCCGCGAAGCTGATCGTCGCCGCCATTGCCGCCGATCATTCAGCGGTGATCCAGTCCGTGCGAGCCGGCGCCGATGATTTCGTCAAACTCGACGAACAGTTCGGTCCAGAGTTGGCCAATGCGTTCCAGCGGCTGTCAGCCGCGGTCGACAAGAAGACGGGCGGATTGCTGCTCACCGTCATTCCCTCGCGCGACGTGGGCGACGGCGCCTTCCTGGCCGTGAACCTCGCCGCGGCGATCGCAGCGCTTCACGGCAAATGCGGACTGCTCGACTTCAACCTGCGCGGCGGCGATGCCGCCTTGATGCTGAAGCTGGCGCCGCGTCACACGCTGCTCGATCTCGTGCGACGGCGGCAGTCTGTCGATCAGATGATGTTCGAGCAGGCTGTAGTAAAACATGAGTCCGGGATCGAGTTACTTGCCGGCCCCGATCTATTTGCCGACACGCATGAGATTGATCCAGCGCTGTGCCGACAAGTGGTCGCCCATTCACAAGCAGCCCAGGCGTACTGCGTCGTCAGCATTGAAGACCTGCAGCATGCAGAGCAAATCGGGATCCTCTCGGAGAGCGATCGAGTCCTGGTTGCGACCCGGCTTGACCTTGTTTCGCTGTACCGGACGCAACGACATCTCGACTACATCCGCAAAAGCACGAACGCGATCGAACGGACGGTGGTGGTGGCCGCCGGAACCGGCTGTGCCGGCGAAGTTCCGCCGCGCGCCGCGTGCCGCATCTTGCAAGTCCCGGTCGTGCACCAGATTCCGGACGATCCCTCGGCGGTCACCGTGTCGCTGAACATTGGGAATCCCGCGGTCAGGGAATGTCCGCAATCAAAGGCATCGCGTGCGATCACAAAGTTAGCCGCCCTGCTGACCCCGGCGGTCGCGCCAGCGAAGGCCGCCGTACGCAGGGGCCTTTTGCCTTTCAATGCGGCGGCGTTGTTTGGTCTGCAGACTTCAACGACGACGGCGAAATAGCGTCGCCCAACGGCCCAGTAATCAAGAAAGAGTCATGACATGCTAGGAGCCAAGTGCGATCTGCCGACGCCGACGACGACTAACGATCAGCAGCAGCCATGGCATCAACTGAAGGTTGAGCTGCATGAGCAGCTGATCAGCGGGATGGATTTCGACGTCCTGCGCTCCGTCGATCCGGAGCGATTGCGGGCGGAAATTCGGCGCGGCGCCGAAGAACTCTGCAGCCTGCACGCCGATTTGCTGACTCGCGCCGAGCGAAACCAACTGATCGAGGAGCTGGTCGACGAAACGCTGGGCCTCGGCCCGCTCGAAACGTTGATGCACGATCCGACGGTCTCCGACATCCTCATCAACGGCGCCAAGTGCGTGTACGTTGAACGCCGCGGCAAACTGGAGCGCGTGCCCGTTCAGTTTCGCGACCTCGATCACCTCATCGGCATCGTGCAGCGGATCGCGGGGCGCGTAGGGCGGCGCATCGATGAATCGAGCCCGATGGTCGACGCCCGACTCCCGGACGGCAGCCGGTTGAACGCCGTCATCAAGCCGTTGGCGCTCGACGGGGCGCTCGTGTCGATCCGCCGCTTTCCGTCAAAGCCGATGACGACTGGCGAGTTGCTCCAACGACGCGCCGCCGCTCCAGAAATGCTCGATCTGCTCGCCGCGTGCGCCCGCGCGCGTTTGAACATCATGATCTCGGGCGGCACCGGCAGCGGGAAGACGACGCTGCTCAATGTTCTTTCCAGCTTCATCTCGCAGAACGAGCGGATCGCGACGATCGAAGACGCCGCTGAACTGCAACTGCAACAGCCGCATGTCGCCCGCATGGAAACCCGGCCGGCCAATCTCGAAGGGAACGGCGCCGTCACGGCGCGCGACCTCTTGCGGAACGCACTGCGGATGCGTCCTGACCGAATCATCGTGGGCGAATGCCGCGGCGCCGAGGCGTTCGATATGCTCCAGGCGATGAACACCGGGCACGAAGGGGGCATGACGACGATCCACGCGAATGAAACGCGCGACGCGCTCAGTCGCCTAGAAATGTTGGTCGGCATGGCGGCGCCTGAACTGCCAATGTGGTTCATCCACCGGCAAATTGCCTCGGCCATTCACATCATCGTGCAAGTGGCGCGCATGTCCGACGGCTCGCGCAAGATCACGCAGATCTCTGAGATCACCGGCATGAACGGCAACACCATCAACATGCACGACTTGTTCGTGTTTAAACAAACGGGCGTCGATGCCCAGGGACAAGTCGTCGGGCAATTCCACACAACCGGCATTCCGCCGCAGTGTGCGGAACGGCTCTCGCGATACGGGCTCCAGGCGCCAATAGCAGAGCAGCGCCCGCTCGATGCGGCCGATCGACTTCAATCGTTGAGGATTCGCTGATGTCGACGCTCTGGATCATCATCTTGGTGTTCGCCGCCGTCGCCGCCGCCGTCGCCTGCGCGGGGTCGATGTTCTACGACCATTACCTGCGCAACCGACTGGCCGTGCAGGAACGGGTCAAAGAACTCTCGGGCATCGGCGACTCGACGCGCTCGGCGTCGCTGTTCAAAGATTTGAAGCGACTCGCCGATCAAAGCATCCAGCGGCGAACGTTTCGCGAAATGGTCGATCAGCTGTTCGAACAGTCTGCGACGACGCTAACGCTACGCCAAGGCATTGCACTGGCGCTGGGACTGGCCGTTGGCTTTAGCTTGCCGGCGGCGCTGTTCGCGCCGCTGACGATCCCGCTCGCCGCGTGCATCGGCTTCTTGCTCGTCCCGTTGGCGCTGTACGTCAAGCGATTTTCTCGGCAGAAGAAGCTGAGCCAGCAACTGCCTGAGGCCTTTCAGATGATCAGCCGATCGGTAACCGCCGGCCAGACGGTGCCGGCGGCGCTGCGCATTATCGCCGACGACTTCGACGAACCGATTTCGGAAGAGTTCGCACTTTGCTACGAGCAGCAGAACCTTGGCATGAGTCGCGAAACCGCGCTGCGTAAACTGGCGCAGCGCACGGGCATTATGGAATTGCAACTGTTCGTGGTCGCTCTATTGGTGCAGGAGCGATCGGGCGGCGACCTTGTCGGGTTGCTAGATAATCTGGCGACGATGATCCGCAAACGACTCAAGCTTCAGAATCGCATTCGGGCGCTCACCGGCGAAGGCCGCATGCAGGCGATCGTGCTGATTGTGCTGCCAATTGCCGCGCTAGGCGCCATGCTCGTGCTGTCGCCCGAATACGCACAAAGCTTGCTCGACCGGCCGTGGTTGCTCGGAGTCGCGGCGGGCGCCCAAACACTCGGCGCCCTGTGGATCCGCCGCATCGTGAACTTCGAGGTCTAGTTCCGGGGGAACTGCAACATGTTCGAACGAGAATACCTCTTTATCTGGATCGCCGTCGGGCTGATCGCGGTGACGATCGCCGTGGCCGCCGCTTGGCTCGACCCAGCGGCGCACAAGATCAATTCGCGCGTCGCCGAATTCGAAGAACGCTACGGGCAGCACAAGCGTCGGCGCACCGCTCGCGGGCAGCGCAGAGACACAGCGACGTCGCTGGTTGGGCGACTGGCTTCGATGTTGCCTTCGACTTCGTCGGCTTCCGGCACGCTGCAAGCCCGCTTGTCCAAGGGTGGAATCTACAATCCGTCTGCGTCTTCTACCTTCCTGGGCGTGCAAACGCTGCTCACGCTGACGCCAGCCGTCGTCGCGATCCTCGGCGCTCTGTTCTTCAACTGGTCGCTCTCATTCGCGCTCGCCGCTGGCGGCCTCGCCGCCGCCGCGGGATGGCTAGCTCCTGGCCTCTGGCTCGATCGAGCGGTGAAAGAACGTCACTTGCTTCTGCGCCGGTCACTCCCAGATTTCCTCGACCTGATGGTCGTCTGCCTGCAGGGCGGCTTGAGTATTCAGGAGACGATTCGGCGCGTGGGCGATGAGCTTAGACTGGCGCATCCTATACTCGCTGGCGAGCTCTCGATCGTCCAGCGCGACGTCGAACTCGGCGCGACCGTCGATCAAGCCTTTCGCCGCTTCGCACTGCGCAGCGATTACGAAGGCGTCCGCACGCTGAGCACCTTCGTGCGAGAATCGCAGCGATTTGGCACGCAACTGACCGAGGCGTTGCGGCTTCACGCTGAAATGCTGCGTCTGCAGCGTGAAGAAGCGGCCGAAGAACAAGCCCAGAAAGCGGCCGTCGCGATCCTACTACCGACGCTATTGTTGATCTTCCCCGCCGTATTCGTCGTATTGGTCGGCCCCGCGATGATCCAAATCCAGGAGGCGTTTGCGAAATGAGCGTCTCACGATCTCGCAACTGCAGCGGCATCGCGGCGACCGAATTGGCGGTCTCGCTGCCGATTTTGATGCTGATGGCTCTCGCGTGCGCCGATTTCGGGCGCGTAATGCATCACTACCAAATCGTGTCAAATGCCGCGCGCACCGGCGCTGAGACAGGCGCGATGCGCAAATTCACGACGCTGACCCGCACCGAGTGGGAGAACGAAGTACGCCAAGCAGTCGTCGAGGAGCTCGCTGGGCTGCCCGATTTCAACGAAGGCTCGCTGGACTACGCGCTGAGTACGACGACGGACGCCAACAATTTGGCGACGGTTGAAATCGAGATCTCGTACCCGTTCACATCGGCGGTCTCCTGGCCAGGCCTGCCGCATGAACTCGACATGAAAGCGTTGTCGCGAGTGCGGCAATTCAGGTAATCGAGAGATAATGAACACGAGGCGCACAATCATCGTGGAGCGGCGATCCAACGGCGCGACGGCCATCGAGACGGCCATCGTCCTGCCGATCGCGCTGCTTGCGCTGTTCGTGATCCTCGATCTGGGCCTTGCCTCGCTGCGGTACAACGCGTTAGCGGAAGCAGCGCGGCGGCTGGCGCGGGCAGCCGTCATGCGAGGCGACGACACGCCATCCGAAATCGGCGGCGACTGGGGACCTGAAACGATCGTCGCTACCGCCGCCGACTCGATCGATCCGGCGGTAACGATTCACCCGTTGCTGCCGACGATGAATCCAGCCGACGTGGGGATTCGCCTCACCTGGCCCGATACCACCAACAATTCCCGTAGTCGCGTGCGCGTCGAGCTCAAGTATCAGCATCAGCCATTGGTGCCGGGACTGACGCCCTGGGGGCCGATCAACCTGGAATCAAGCTCGCAGATGCGCATCGTGAATTAACCCGTTAGGTGACGAGATGAACCCCAACAGCAATCGGATCAACGCCAAGAAGCGCCGTCACGGCAATGTGCTGGTGCTGCTGGCGATCTTGCTGCCCGTCCTGATTGGCATCGTCGGACTCGTCATCGACGGCGGCATGATGATGGACCAGTATCGCGATCTGCAGCATGCCAGCGACGCGGGCGCGACGACCGCCGCGACCGAATTGCGCCTCGCGCATGGCGCAACCGCAGCCCGATCTGCCGCAACCAGTGCCGTGCAAATCGCCCACGAAAAGGCCGACGCCGACGTCACCGTTCATATCCCGCCGACGACGGGGCCGTTTGCCGGGAATTCCAACTACGTGGAGGTCATCTCCGAGTCGACCTACAAAACGCACTTGATGCCGGTGCTGGGCGGAGCGATCAATCGCACACTGCAGGTCCGCTCGGTCGCGGGCGTTCGCGACGCGACGGCGCAAGCGGCGATCGTCATTCTCGACCCCAATCCCTCCGGAATCTCCGTGGCGAGCGCCGCGACGATTGTCGCCAACATCAATCTCGCATCTTTGGTGAATCAACTGCCGCTGAATTCGCTGCTGACGCCGCTCGGCTTGGGTGGACTGCTAAATACGCTACGCAACAACATCGTCACCGCGCTCAACGGCGTCCTACCGAGCCTCCTCGGCGATCTCACGCTGCCAGCGCTGCCCACGCTCACAGCCGGCTTCGAAGTTGAAGGCCTCGGCCGTCTCAAGGTCGACGGCGCGATCTTGGTGAATACCGAATGGGGCGGCAAGGACGAGCATGGCGCCACTGCCGGAATTAACTCGCCCCTGCCCTACGGCGTCGCCTGCATGCCACTGCTGGCGACGACAAAGGTGCTCGCCCGCGATCTGCGCGTGGTAGGCGGCGTCGATGCGGTCAACAACTACGGTGCGTATCAGAACGGCGGTTCGCATCCGCTGCAGGCGAGTCGACTGGCGGTCGCCGATCCCTACAAAGACCTGCCGCAGCCAACGCTTGCAGGCGCGACGCAAAATGGCCACAAGGTTCTCATCAAGCTCGTCTCTTTGGGACCGGTGCTTGGATCGCTGTCGGCGCTGCTGCAAGGAATTCTGCAGCCGGTGCTCGATCCTGTTTTGCTCAATCCAGGGACGCTTAATCCTGGCGTTTACGATTCGCTGACCATCGTGTCGCTCGGCGAAGTAAAGTTCAATCCCGGCGTCTACATCATTCGTAGCCGGAGCCCGATCACGCAAATGTCGCTGTGCGTGGTCGGCGGCTGGATCAAGGCGGACGGCGTGATGTTCTACATCACCGAGTCACCCACCTACAACGCGGCGACCGGTTCGCCCGACGCTTCCGATAGTCAAACGGCGACGCCGGCGAACTTGCTCGGCAGCGTCGTGCCAAGCGTGCTACTCGCTCCGTTACTGCCGGGATCAACGATCGCGGGGCTGAAGAGTGCAAGTAGCCCGTTTGACGGCATGCTGATCTACCAGCGTCGCATCGATCGGCGCCCGATCATTTTGAGCGGCCTGAAACTGCTGGGGGGCGGTGCGATTTCGGGTTCTATCTATGCCAAATGGGGCCACGTCATTTTTCTGAGCGGGCTCGGCACGTACGACTTGCGATTCGTATGCGGGACGATGCGCGTGCTAACCGTCGGCGAGACCACGTTAGCGCCGACGAAAAAGCTGCCCGCCGCGCAGGACGTCTTTCTCGTCGAATGATTGCGCTCGCACAGATAAAGCTGCAATCAATTACGTCGAAACGTAACCCTCGCGACGCGTGCGCGACGCCTTGGCTTGCGGCTCGCCGCAGCGGCATCCATCTGTCACAATAGCCGGCAGAACGTTACTTCGAACGGAGTGCCGAATACAGATGTCCGGATACTATTTTTCTACCGCACGTTCGTCGCGGTTGCTCGCGGCGATCCTTTGTGCGTTTGGTGCGACTCTCTCGTTGGTCGCCGAGGGGCAGGCGGAACCGCCAGCGGACTTTCCGCGGTTCGTGGTTCCGGGCGACCAGCCAGAGATGGACACGGTGCGCCGCCTCTTCTGGCTGCATTACGCGCCGGCGGGTCCGCTGATTCCGCTCTGGGACGAGTGGATGCCGAAGTCGACGCTGTGGCCAGCCGTCGGCCAGGGCACGCCGACGACGTCGGTGGCGGGGACGACCGACGCGCTCAACGAGATGCGGCGCCGCTGGCGCGCTGCGTTGTCGGCGCGCACGCTCAATGCCGAAGGCTATCTCCTCACCGAGCAACACGACGGTCCGGCGCATGCCGAGGGCTGGCCTTTTCCGTTTTGGATGCACGCCGGCGGCATCGGCTGGCACTTCGCTCCGATCGGCGTCGGCGCCGGCTACGAGGCGCCCACCACGACAGCCGAAGGTTGGCGCGTCGAGCATGGAACTGGCGCAGCTCTCACGCCGCAAGGGTGGCCGGTGATGCTGGAGCAACCGAAGGCGACGATCACCGCGCCGCCGTTTTCGATCGCAGCGGCGCGATCGCCGTGGCTGCGTATCAGCTGGTGGGCGGCCGGGCTTAATGGCGCCGCGCCCTATGTTGAATGGACGACCGAAACTGCGCCCGAGTGGTCGACCGACCGGCGAATCGCGTTTGCTGCGGCGGACGGCGCGTTCCGCAGCGAGGGCGGCGTCGATGCTTCGAGTCGCGAAACGCGAACAATGGTGGCGCTCTACCGCCACCCGGAATGGAAAGGGACGATCACCGGACTGCGAATCGGCTTTGGCAACCAGGGACCAGCGGCTGTTTTGTTCAAATCGATCCATACCGCCGTCGATACGCGACACAACGTCAACAATCTCAATTTCATTCGCGGTGCCCACGACTACTTCATGTGGACGCGGGACGTTGAGTTCCTGAAAAGCCAAATCGAACGGATTCGCGCCGCGATGAAGTTCGTGGAGCGAGAATTCCAGACGCGCGAGCGAAAATGCATCTACACCACCTGGCCCGGCCATGAAGGCCGCAGCGGCGTCCGCGTCGCCGATGGGGCGAAGACCGTCGTGCCGGGCGAGGGCGTCGGCAGCAACTACTGGGATTTGCTGCCGTTCGGCGGCGAAGATGCGCTCGCGACCGTTTATTACTACGACGCGCTTCACGATCTCGCGGCGTTGGAGGAAGCGATCGCTCAGCATCCTGAGTGGCAGATTCCGAGCGACGCGCAACCCGCTGCCTACGATCCTGCGGACCTCCGTCGCCACGCTGAAGAGGTGAAAGCCTACGGCAGCGAACGGTTTTGGAACGCGGCGACCGGACGATTCGGCACGCGCGACCTCGAGGGCGTCCTGCACGATTACGGATTCACGTTCCTGAACAACGAGGCGATTTACCACGGCTTCGCAACTGCGGAGCAAGCCAAATCGATCAACGCCTGGATCAGCGGCCAGCGGATTGTTGACGGCGATACGTCGACGGGGCCCGACATCTACCGCTGGCGATTCGGGCCGCGCTCAACGACGCGGCGAAACCTCGATTACTACTCGTGGGTTTGGTCGAATCCCGAAGACATCCCGTGGGGAAGCCAAGTACAAGACGGCGGCGCCGTGCTTGGCTTTTCGTACCACGACTTGATGGTGCGACTGCGCACCGATGGCCCCGACGCAACCGCGGCGCGGTTGGCGGAGATTGCCAAGTGGTTTGAAGAGGTCGAAGCCGAAGGGGGATACCGCCCCTACTACGCGAAGGATTCGACTCGCGGCACCCAACAAGGGGGCAATGTCGCCGGCGGCTTGGGACTCGATCACGAGTTCTTCGAGAGCATTCTCGTGCCGCAGGTGATGCTCTACGGCTTCCTTGGCTTCGAGCCGACGGTCGATGGCTGCAATGTCCGCCCGCAGTTGCCGCAGGCTTGGCCGGAACTCACGGTGACTAGGGTCTACCTGCACGACCAGATTGTCGACGTCACCGGTCGCGCAGATGGAACCTACGAAATCAAGCCAAGCGCGCCGTTGCCGGCCGCTCCCTGACGCACCGCTCGCGAGTCATCACTTTCCGCTCGACGCCGCCCCCTCTGCCGCATCATCCTGCGGCTGAAGATACCGCTGAAAGTGGTCGATCATCCGCTCGTGAAGCCGCTCATTCACCAGCGGTTCCGGCGTCATATGGGTCATCCCGCGCAGCGGCAAGAACTCGAACGGCTGTCCCGCGCGGAACAGGGCGTCGGCAAGTTTCACGCTGTGCTGAAAGTAGACGTTGTCGTCAGCCGTACCGTGGACCAATAGCAGCTTCGCCGCCAGTCGATCCGCGTACGTGAGCACATTGCTACGGCGATAGCCCTCGATGTTCTCGTCGGGAAGGCCGAGATACCGCTCGGTGTAATGCGTATCGTAGTCGGCCCAATCCACCACGGGGGCGCCAGCAACGCCAACGCGGAACAGCTCAGGCTGTTGCAACAGCGCCATCGCGGTGAAATAGCCGCCGAACGACCAACCATGGATGCCGACGCGATCGAGGTCCATCTCTGGATGTTGCTTCGCTAGCGCCTTCAGCCCTGCCACCTGATCTTTTAGCGGCAGCGTAATGAAGTCGCCGTGAATCGCACGCTCGAACTCGCGGCCGCGTGACGGCGTGCCACGGCCATCGATCGACACGACGATGAAGCCGTGTTCAGCGAGCCATTGATCGAGCAGGTACTTCGCCGAATTGCTGACGACGGTTTGCGCGTGCGGACCGCCGTAGACGCTGACGATGACAGGGTATTGCTTGTTCTTATTAAAGTCGAGCGGGCGCGTGATCGCCGCGTAGAGCTCGGGATCGGCGCTCACCCGCTCGATCGTCACATTGGGAACAAAACCGGGCGCTTCGGCCACGCTCGGTAGCGTTCCGATCTTCTCTCCATCGCTACGACAAACATCCAAGCGGTTCTCGCCCCGCAAATTGGCAAACGAGTGCACGTAGATGCCGCCGCCATCCGCAGCCCAGACGCCGCCGTGAATTCCCGACTCTGTCGTAATACGCTCGGCATGTGGATTCTGCGGATCAAGCGAGACTCGATAGAGTTGTACTTCCGTCGGATTCTCTCCAGCGACAACGATCGCTTCGTTCCGATCTTCATGTACCGCGACGATGCCGCGCAAGCCCAACTCTGGCGTCGTGAGCGTTCCCAGCAAATCGCCGGTCGGCCCGCGCAGCTCGAGTTGCCAGGCCCCTCCCCTTTCGGTCATCCATAGAAACGACTTCCCGTCGTCGATCCAACGTGGCATTTCATCAACGAGATTCAACCAGACGTCGTCGCGTTCGCGATGCAACTCGCGCGTCACTCCCGTACGATCGTCAACCGCAAGAATCAGTTCTTCGGTCTGTCGGCGATTTTGCACGACAATCGTAAACGGCGCTCCTTTCGCCCAAGTCACCGCTGCGAGGTAAGGAAACTGCTCGCGATCCCATTCGACTTGCCGCGGCGCGCCTCCCTCAACCGAGACGACTGCCAATCGCACGGCAGCGTTTGCCCGCCCTGGCCGGGGGTACCGCCAACTTTGCGGCGGCTTGCTCGGATTCGCCGGATCAGAAATGAAGAGCTCTTCAACGCCGGTCTCGTCGGTTTCTTGGTACGCAATCTTTTTGCTATCAGGCGACCACCAGAAACCGTGCATCCGGTTCATTTCTTCTTGGGCGACGAATTCCGCCAGCCCGTGGGAAATTAATCCGCCGCCCCCTGTCGTCAGCCGACGCTCGGCGCCGCTGGACACATCGATGACGTAAAGATCGCCATCGCGAACGCAGGCGATCGATTTTCCGCCTGGCGAGAACTGCGGGTCGAGCGGGTCGCCAGCGTCGCTCTTTAGTTCCGTGACTTTCCCATCCTGACGATTGAGCACGAAGAGCCGACCCGAGATCGGCAGCAGTACCTGATCTCCATCTTTCGACAGTTGAAACGACGCGATCCCGCGCGCCGCGACGCGCATCCGCTCGCGACGCGCAGCTTCTTCCGGCGTGAGCGATTCCTCGCCGCCGCCCAGCAGCTTGTCGGCCGTAGCAAGGACGCTTTCCTTGCCGGTCGCCGGATCGAATGAGTACAAATCGCGGACGAAGCTCCGCGGCCCCGAACGCAAGTAGAGAATGGCATCTTCTTGCGGCGTCACCACAATCGCTGCGGGTCGCCCGTGCGAGAAGCGGTAGGTCTCAGCGTAGCGCTGCAGAAAATCGGCGGTCCAATCGGCTGGTTCAGCATGGAGTGACACGGAACTTCCCCAAAAAATCGCCGCGACTGCCGTCATCGCCGCTGCCGCGTGACAGCGCCGAAAAAAGTTACGCACTTGTAATCGCATAGGTGTGATGATCAGTTTGCCTGCCCAAAAGAACCGCTCAACCCTCGCTGTGATGGGAGCCCAAGCCGGCATTCTAGCCGCCCGCAACGCCGACAGTCGGCGTTTTCCGGCCGAGATCGATCCGCTTCTGCGCAAGCAGTCGCCTCGCATCGAGCCGTATGCTTGTGCTTGGCAATAGGTTCGGCCTGCCGCAACCTTAGGACAATCGCCGCAAAAAATGCCCGCGAACCTCGATCGCTCGGGTCAAGTCCTCAACCAGAATTCCACCAGCGCCTACAATGGTCTCTCCGCACCAAGAGGTCCAGCGTCCTGGCGCGGATTCGCAGCAGTGGGAATGAGGCAAGCAATGGCAGTCGCCGGGGCGGAGTTGAATTCGCCAAGCAATTTACGTCGTGAACGATTGGTCGTGCTGATTCTGGCCGCCGTCCAGTTCACGACCATCGTCGACTTCATGATCGTCATGCCGCTCGGGCCGCAGTTGATGCGGACGCTGGGAATCAACCCCAGCCAGTTTGGCACGATCGTTTCTTCATACACCTTCGCCGCTGGCGCCGCCGGGCTGGTCGCGTCCTCCATCGTCGATCGCTTCGCGCGCCGCACGACGTTCATGGTGCTCAACGCGGGGTTTCTCATTGGGACGCTCTGCTGCGGATTGGCGCCGAGTTACTTTTGGTTGGTGGTGGCGCGGATCGTCACCGGCGCCTTCGGCGGCATCATCGGCGGGATGTCGATGGCCATCATCGGCGACGTCTTCCCTGAAGAACGCCGCGGCCGAGCCACCGGCTCGTTGATGACCGGCTTTGCAATCGCATCGGTCGCCGGCGTGCCGCTCGGCCAGTACCTCGGCACCGAGTACGGCTGGCACATCCCCTTCTTCGTGCTCGCGGCTGCCGGAGTTCCGGCACTCCTGCTGACTCCGGCCGCGTTGCCGCCGCTCGATGCTCACGTCGGCAAGTCGCACGATCATCCGCTGCGATCGCTGGCCGAAACGTTTACGCACAGCAACCACATACGCGCGTTCACGCTGATCGTCACGCTGATGATCGGCAGCTTCACCGTCTTTCCGTACCTAAGTCCCTACCTGGTCTCAAATGTCGGCCTCAGCGAAAAGGAGCTTTCGCTGGCCTACCTCGCCGGCGGCGCACTCACGCTCCTGACGGCGCCGGTCGTTGGTAGGCTCGCCGATCGGTTCGGCAAGCTGGCCGTTTATCGGGTCATCGCTCCCTTCTCGATGGTGCTCCTGGTGGTGATCACTCACCTGCCGCGCGTTCCCATGATCGTCGCGCTCGCGGTGTTCGGCGGCCTAATGATGTGCAATGTCGGCCGCATGATTCCCGCCATGGCCATGGTCACCAGCAGCGTCGAACCGCGCCGCCGGGGCGGTTTTCTCAGCGCCAATTCCTCGGTGCAGCACGTGGCCAGCGGCATCGGCGCGTTTCTCGGCGGGAAGATCGTCTCCCAGAATCCGGGCGAACCGCTGCAGCACTTCGGCACGGTCGGCTGGATCGCCGCCGGCGCGACGCTCGTGAGCCTCTGGCTGGCAGGCCGACTGCGCGTCGCCGACGGAGCCCCGGTTTCCGCCGAGGAAATCAGCCTCCCCGCCGCCGCTGAAGCCGCCGTCGACGCCGGCGAACCAATGATCGGCGCCTGAACGCCGCAAATTTTCGCGTCACCACCGCTTCGATCCGGAAATACTGAACTATCGAGCCGAGAAAACTAGCGAATTGAGCGGCGTCGCCCCCCTAGATGGGCCCTCGAAAGTTGATAGACTAACTCATCTGTGAGAGACGCCAGCGGCCGATTAAGGCCTCGGCATTTCCCGCAGCGATGGCACGAAGCGAGCTGCCCTCCCGGCAGTTGCGCTACGTGCGATAGGTTGCACCCCTAGCTCAATTGGATAGAGCATCGGACTACGAATCCGAAGGTTACAGGTTCGACTCCTGTGGGGTGTACTGATTTCTTGGGTCTCTGTTACCCAAAATGTTACCCAACTCTCTTGGGTGTATGGCAACAAGCGATCCATTCGCCGATCGTGAGAAGCTTCAGGCCATTCTGGCCGACGCTGGTCATCTCGATTGCGTCGTCCAGGTAATTGGGAAGAGCCTGACGGTCACGCTTGCCGATGGCAAGGTTGCAACTGGTGAGTTAGATAAGTTCGACCTAGCGATCATTAGGGCGAAGGACGAGCGTCTTCCTCTGGCTGAGGCGTTTCGAGACGCTGCTCTGATGGAGTAGCGGCTGCCCAAAGCTCGCTCGCGGTGACCTTGGCGTTTTGCGTGACGTAGTACGTCATGGTCGTCTGGATGTCAGCATGCCGCATGATCTCCTTCAAGACGGCCGGCATCACTCGCTTTGACCAGCGGGCTCCGAACGCTCGACGCAGGTCGTGTGCCGTAGCTGTACGGCCGGCAGCGTGGTCAGTCACAACCTTAGCGGCCTCTCCAATCTTCGCGATGATCTTTCCTGCCTTCTGGTGGTCTCGCGCCATCGGAAGGCCACGCTTGGTGAGAGGCTCGAAGACGAACCCCCTCGACTTCTGAAGGGGCGTGAGCAGCTGCACGGCCTCTGGTGCCAGCGGAACCATCTGAGTGCGGCCCGACTTTTGCGATTCGCCATCGAACGCCAGCACAGAATACTTCCCGTCCAGTTGAACTGACACGCCGCCTGGTCGATGGTCCCACCGCAACAGCATCGCCTCGCCGAGCCGCAGTCCGCTTGACCAAAGCCCCTGCAGGAACAATTTCCAAGATTGCGCGGCGGCTTGGTTCATTACTTAGCCCTTTCCAGTTAGATGAATTTCACAATGTCGACCGGCGGGCAACCGACTCGCCACCCACGCCAACCAGTCTTGGTGGTCGAGTAGGTACTCATTGCCAAACCGCGTGATGCGAATTTCCTTGAACTGAATCGCTTCGCGCAGCTGGCGATAATCCTCGTCGCCAAGCAGCTTCCGAGCGGTGGCGAGCGTGAACCAACCGAGCGACCTGAAGTTCACGCCGCCGCTTTGAGGCTTTGTGTCGCCCATTGCACCACCCCTTCGACGGCTTCGCGGTAGATCGCCAGAGACACGCGGTCGACGCCTTCAAGGCGCAAGGCTTCAACGAAGCCGTCGACCATGCTCGGCACGTCTGGCAGCGAAGGCTCGCCGCAGAGGCGTTCGAAGTCGTCGAGCGCCAACGCCTCCATTCGGGCGATGAGCGTTGGCGGGGTATGGCGTCGCTCGAATTGCTGGCGAGCTTCGCGCCACTGGGTCTGCGGCGTGAAGCCGCGGAGCTTGCAGATTTCCATTTCCGACTCGCTGGTGTGATATTCGGGTCACCCAAACGGGCGCCCAATATACGCGCATCGGAACAGAGCGGAATACCAAGTCTTGTAGATGGTTAGGCGGGGAGGCGGCGCCCATTGGGGTGGCGGGCGCCCATGGGTAACGGGCGCCCGATGGGTGGACTAGGCAAACCTCTACCGAACCGGCATCCGTTTGCGTCCGGTAGTTCGACCGCCACCGCTACCCACTCACTGCGAGCGCGCGACTACTACCGTCTGACACTTTCGGAAACTGGCTTCCGCAATTGTCGCATCGCCCGGTGGCGTGGCATACGCGGCAAACCCGACGCGCATCGATTGGCTCCCCATCCCTCGCAGGATGCGAACCTACTCCCTCGCAAACGGAACAGCGGCCCGAGTTATTGCAAGTCTTGCAAGCATTGGATGGTGTCACCATCGATTGCCTCCGTTGAGCGGAATTCCTTGGCAATCCAAGCATACGCTCTAATTGGCGAGCCGTGATGTAGGGCTTTGCGCGCAACGCTGTCAGGGTTATCAGAAATCGCGACTGGCGTCGCTGTGAAGTCGTTGCAACGGATTCACCTCTCGGTAGGTTGGCGTCCGGGCGGAGCCCAGATAACCCCAGGGCGACCGCTTAGGAAGCCGCGCCGCTCCGCTTCTGCTCATTCCGGGGCGGCGTGGCACCCTTACGGACGACGGCGTCGAGCCATTCTCGTACTTCACGGCCAACGGAGTGCTTGCCATGGAAATACAGGCGATTACCCATGATCATTTTACTCAAATTACCTCTGAGGCCGTCCGTGGGGAACTTGAGATAGGTTGCGCTTGGTATGCGACGGTAAATCGGCAAGTCGCCGGCCGCGTATTTTTAGCACTGAACGGCGCGTTTCGATTCAGCGTTGTACGTCTCGTGGGGTGCAAGTGGAAAGTCAACCGGCCGCGTCGAAAGTTCGATCGATTCGATGACGCGGAAATCGCATTGCATGCAGAAATAGATCGCATCATCAGTCTCAAAGCGATTTCGCTCCGAGATGTAGCGGTCGGCCTTAGATATGGGCGAGGCCGACCGGGGAATTGCAGCGCTAAGATCGCGACCAAGTAACCTGTACGCCGGCGCGGATTGATGACCTAAAAGGTTTTATTCTTCCGTTGTCAGGTTTTACAGAAATTGTGTTACAATCGCGGTTCTTGGCATTCCGTCAAAGTTGAACGTCGGTAATCTGGTCGCACTCGCAGTGGTCCTTGCCGAAGCCGCCTTGCGCGGCCTGCGGTTCCTGCGAGCGCTCAGGGCATCGCGCGAGTTGCGGCTCGCGCGATGCTTATTCAAAAGGAACGCTGCCACCAAGAATTGCAGGGCAGGTGGAATGGACTCGTCAGTAGTAGGTGGGAGTAACGCCGAGGCTCACACCGCGAAGGTCGATGGCCGAAAGATCAATTGCGAAACGCTTGCGGACGCCATCGCCTTGAAGATCGCAGAACACGCCGCCACGGTTGGCAAGCTGGACCTGCTTGAGGAACTAACGCCTGAGAATCTTAGCAAGATTGCTCGGAAATACGGCTTCGAAGCCATCGCCGATGCGATTGAAGCTTTGCAGTAGCTGCGTACTTAATCGCGTCGCAGGAGACCGTCGCAAGTTTCTAGGGGGACTGGCGACGGTCTTTTTATGCGCAGTCTTTGCTATCTCTAGCGGAACTGCTACAAGTTCAGCCAGTGGTACGTCGGATTATGCGCAGCGGCCGTTCTCTACTTCGCATCAATGCCAATCTATGACCAGTTGCCAAACGTCTTCGCTTGGGAACAGGCAGGACAGTGGTATTTCGTACAAGATCGAACTGCCGCCCCGCCTGAAGCCGTAGAGGCTCGCTGTTTCAATGACGGAACAGCGAATGTACTTTCCATTAATCGAGGCACGAGCGGCGTCTTCGTGCGCGACGCCATGCCTTGGAACGGCCGGGCGAGGGGTCAGTAGAATACTGCAATCTTCCGCCACAAATTGCAGTCGCCGGCGATAATTGTCTTACTTATACTCCCGCAGTAGCTTACTTTCCCGTAACTATTGCAGGCAGACGAGATGTCGTCATCAGTCATTGGCGCGAAGACTGCGGAACCGCACACCGTCGAAGTCGATGGGCGATTAATTCAATGTGCGACTTTAGCCGACGCATTCGCGATCAAGGTGGCTGAGCATATCGCAACGGCACGATTTGCTGGGCTCGACGATCGGGGGGCCTTAGCGCGCCTAGCCCATGTATCGCGCAAGTACGGCTTCGACGCAATTGCTGATGCAATCGCGATCTACAACGCCACCACCATCCCCAACAACGCGGCGACGACGCTCATTCCCACCAATGCCGACCGCAGCGTGAACTGGCGGCCGATGCGAATCGCCGCGACGGCGGCGAGGGCGAAGACGAGTGCGGCGTACCAATGTGGGAAGTAGACCCCATAGCTCAGACGGCCGAATGCTCCGCTGGCGTGTATGAGGGATAGCAAACGATCATCGATTGTGGACTCAAACGCCACTGAGTGTCGCCACAGGAGGTTGTTTGCGGCGAGATACGCAGACGCTTCCTTGTCTAATAGCTGAACGGAAACCGTTCCCGGCATTGATTGCAAATTTACTGTGCGTGTGCGATAGACGTACGACGGAACATTGATGAAGTCCCAAGCCGCATGGCTACGCCACCACAACGCCAAGCAGCCCACGCTCGCCGCTAGACAAATCGCCGCCAAGGTGTAGCGTAGGGCTTTCAGCATCGATGGGGCCGGGACTAGTTGGCGTTCTGCGGCGTAGGCTCGCCGTATTGCACTTGTGGCGGGGCCGCCGTAGGCGGAAAGAGCACCGGCGTAGGCGCAACGACCGCCGGTGCAGACGCCACGCCTAGCAGAGCCTTCGTAACTACTTCCGGCGGTTGACCGTTGCGAATTAGCCAGGTTTGCCCCGTCGTCGAATCAACAACGTAGCAGCCAGTTCCGTTCGGCGAACCGTAGGCCGAGACTTGGAAGCGACCGACCGGATTCGCGGAGGTACTCGGCCGCCCGGCTTCGCGCGCGTGATGTTGCTCGTAAACGGTTATCGTGCGCCCCTCACTGTCGACCTCTTGTCTCGGAACAGTGATGAAGTTGCTCATAGAAGGACTAGCTTCAGGTTTCGGGGCGTCGGCAACGGCCGTGGCACCGTCGTTCGGGGTAAACGCAGGTGCGTCATTTGCCGGAGCGAGAGCGGGCGCGGCCGCTTCTGTCTGCCGCATAAGACGACCACGCAGCACGCCTTCGCCACGGCGGATCGGTCGCTCTGCGGCTGCGGGCGGGGAGGATTCTTGCCCCACCGCTTCGCGGTTCCAATCGACGCCCGACGCGGCCCAACCGACAACGACGCCAACGGCTAACAGGTAGAGGGGTTTCATGGGGAGACTCCGGGGGAAGAGTGGATTTGACGGGAAGCCATTATAGCGGATCGGGTTGTTGGATTGAGAATTGAAAAGCGGTAGGATAGCTGGCGTTTTGCTATCGCAGCGTACTAGAAATTGCAGGATCGGAGGCATAATTGTCATCCAACTCGGAAGGCGCTTCGAACGAACCGGCAACGCCAATTGGCGGGCCCCAAGTTCTTTGAAAGTCCGCGTGTTGCATGAAGGGTCGCCGCTCCGCAAAGGACGGCCGAGCCATCGCGCGACATTAAGTCGCATGGACCACGCCCTCCACCAATTCGAAGCCGTCGTAAGGGCGGGTGCCTTTGGCGATTCGGCACTTCCGAACCTTGCCGGACGCGATCATCGCTTCCAGGGCGGTGCCAACCTGCTTGCCACTTCGCTTGGCCGCCGCGCTGATAATCCCCTTCGTCTCAGCGGTGCCGAGCGACTGCATTGCAGCCAGGACGGCCGCTTCGTCGCCGCTGCCAGCCTCCACGGCTTTGCGGCCCGACGCCTTGGGCTCTTTGCCCGGTTGCGTCCGAACGTCCCAAACGCGGCCCCCGGGCTCGTCCTGCCGGCCCTCTCGTACATCCACCACCCATTCCGAACAGTGGCCACTAGAACCGCCAATCGACAGCCGTAGACGGTGCTCGCCGGTCGCCGGCCGAAACGCCGCCAAGGGGTCCAAGATGACCCACGACCGTGCCCACTCCGCGACACCAGCCCCGACGAGCGATTGCAAGTCAAGCGAGCCGCGGCGGCCTGATTTAACGGTGTGGTGGGCGACGATTAACGTCGCGCCGTGCTTCTCGCAAATCTCCGTGATTGGCCGAAGCTGGCTTGGGGAAGGGGCAAAGGTAGTAACTCAGGGTGGGAAGTAACTAGCAGGCTAGGAATTCGTGAATCGCGTCTTTGGGGTAGTGCCAACACCTGCCAATTTTCTTGGCGCGAATCTCGCCGCGATATCGGGCATCGCGCAGAACGTGCTTGGCGATTCCGAGCATTTCAGCCGTCTCGGCTTCGGAAAACGCGAGCCTTGCATCCGACAATGTTGGCCGGCGATCAGGCTGCGGAGAGGGGCTATTCATGTTCGCGTGTCTTCCTTCGTGAATTGCAGAAGCGGCTGGAATAAGGCAATTTCGACGTTTTCAAATTGAGCCTGTCGGGCTCAAAAGTGGCTCACTTGGGCGGCGATTGAAGCGGTTCACCATGTAGGCCACCAACTATTCCGAAGCAAAGGGGATGAACCGACGCGATTGAATCGCAACGGCTGGCGAAGTTCGTGATTGCTACGCACCTGTTCATGCGGATCGAAGCTTCCCGGCGCGGCGAAGCGCCCAAACGACTTGCTCTTTGTAGTGGCGGGGGATGAGCCGCCGCCCGCCGATGATCGGGCAAACCGTCGTGTTCAGATGGCCGAAGTAAAACAAGTCGCTCAGCGTCTTCGGGTGAACTGCCACGCCGAATTCCGCAGAGATCTCGCGGGCCATTTCGCCGACTCCCAAAACTGCCATTGCCGATTTCTCCTTTCCTAGTTGGTTAGCAACTTGCACGGGACAAATAAAAACCGCGGTCACACTCGCCCGCTAATCAAGGTGCCGCTACCTAGGCTCGACAACATGCGGCGGCCTTCCGGCCGCACACACTCGACTTGCACCGCCGCGGAGATTGCCGGGTTCGCCAGGATGGCAGACCCTTCGCCCGCGAAAGAAAAGACGGCGACGCCGCAAAGCAACGACACGGTCAGCAGCGAAAGAAAAGGCTTCATGCAAGACGCTCGCGGGGAGAGAAGTTAGGGGACATTCTGCCCCTGCATTTAACTCTTCCCCCGGCATCTTTCTTTTGGGCCTCGCTTTGCAAAAGTGAAAAAGTTGTGACTTCCGCGCGTCGTTACAATCCGACCTCTTGGCGCCGAAATCGCCAATGGCTATGCTGGCGCCCCGGTATCCGGCGGACGTTTTCGCCGGGGAAAACAGGGCTTTGCAAGGGAGCAAGCACAATGCCGGCCGTCGCCAGACCCAAGTATTCCAAGCACGGTTGGCCGCTATTCGCGGCCGTTCACAGCTTCGGCCACGTCGCCGCGGGTGACGCGACGGCGGTGGCGGTGATGGTCAATCGCCGGTTCGGCGTGTCGCTGACAGTCGGCGGCGACCAACAAGGCTACCGGGCGTTGGTGACGCCAAAGGTGAAGCTTTCGCAATCCCGGTACGCGGAGATTAGGGCGTTCGTTGAGGGGTTTAATGCGGCTCACGACTAAGCGGCAACGCAATCGCTGACGCGGGGGATGTAACTTCGCCCGGGACGCTCGTAGCGTCTCACGCCTCACGTCAGAGGCTCGTCGCCGCCTAGCCCCGCCCCATTCAGTTGGGTGCGGGGCATTTTTGTGCGCTACGCAGTGACTGCTCTGCGGCGAAGCGCTGCTAAGCCAATCACCGCAGAAGCGGCAAGCATGGCGGCAGTTGGTTCGGGAATGACGGTCAGACGTAACGTAATGTTCCGAACATCTCTCGTTAGGTTGAGCCAGCGGAACCACGGGGCTTGCTGCCCCTCCGAAGATATGGATACGCCCATCATAAACCGGCCGTCGATCGGCGAATTGATTGCCGTGATCGCCGCAACGTTCAGCGGAATGATCCTCACAGTTGTAGGAGGTGCGGAGGTAGAAAACTCTGAGTTTTCGCCATAAAGAATTCCTGCACCGAGATCATCGAACATTGCTTTCGTGGGGTGGTTAAAAATCTCTGTAACCGGCGAATAGAAATCACGCAGTTGAATTGTTGCAAGACCGCTTTGCTGACCTTCGGTTGATAGCGTCCCGTTTGGCAGTAATAACGCCGCGTCCGAAACGTGGCCTTGGATGCCGCTGACGTTGAACACAAGGTATCCGCGGAATTCATATACTCCTCCCGCGGCGGGCAAACTTTTCAGAATTGAAAATGAGCCGGGGTTAACTTGGGCCTCATCGGTTAGCGATCCGTGCAAATGGGCATCGGGGCCGGCCATCGTCGCGGTTGTTAGGTCAACTGTCGCCGCCGAGATTTCGCTGGCATGCAGCGCCGCAAGTAGCGTTGCGGCGGCGAGTATTCGCTGGATCATGCAATTCCCCTGTTCTGCGGTGCAGATAATAGGATATTGCACCGGGCGACGGTGGTCAATTTTCGCCGCCACGCCTCCGGACGGGAAATGAGCAGCGGATCGGAATGGGGCTTTCGTTTCGTTAGCGGCCCTCCAGTCGCTTCAGGGCGGCTTCTATCGCGTCGCGTCGATAACGCAGGGTGCGGCCAAGGTGGATCGCAACCAGCACGCCGGACTTCGTCAGCGACTTAACATGCGACTCGCTGACGCCGAGTAGCCGGGCGGTTTCCTTGCGGCTCAGCAGAATCGGCTTTTCGGGTTCGGGCTTTTTCATTGGTCGCCGCCTTCCGCCAGCTTGGCAATCGTGGCTTCGATGTCGCAGCGTCGATACCTGACCGCAGTCCCCAAGCGAACAGGCTTAAACACCCCTGCCCTATCAAGGTTTTGTAGATGGCGTTCGGTTACGGCCAGAAGCCGTGCAGCTTCGCGCCGGGTGACGAGAATAGGCGGCTCTGGTTCTGGATTTCGCTTTAGCATTTCACCCTCCACGACCCTCCAATAACCCTCCACTGTTCTACTACGCGACGCTATCCGACCCTATCAATGAAAAGACGCCGAGCCTAGAAATCGCGGGGATTCCTAGGCTCGGCGACGTGATACTATTCAGACCTATTTGTCTCGGGGAGACTACGAATCCGAAGGTTACAGGTTCGACTCCTGTGGGGTGTACTGATTTACACCAAATCCCCCGGAATTGCTACACATCGCTGCAAACTCTGGCTCCGGGGACTGGTCGCGACATTCGCTGACGGCTACTGCCTGCACCGCATTCTACCACAGGGCTGCAGCCTTCTCTCAGCCAGGGATGATGACCTGCCAGAGCGTTTTACGCGACACATTGCTGCGCAATGCGGATCTTCTGGCCTCTACTCTCAGACGCCCGTGGAGATTCTGAGGAAGCTTGACCAATTCTCCGGTCCCGCATGTGCGGTGCTCCGCTCGCAGTGATTAGGAAGACGGAGTTCACATCTCGCGATTGATCGCCGCGCGTGGCGCAGCAGAAGAGCTGCGCCACCCTATTTTCGGACTTCCCTTCTGATAAACTGGCAATTTACGTTACCTGCTGGTGCGACTGGGTCGACTTGCGCCTTCGCAGTGAAACGTCGGCAAGTTCTGCATCTTCGGAGATCCGCTCATGCGTTTGATCATGATTTTCTGCCTCATGACGTTTCCAGTCATCACAGCCAAGGGCGCAACGACGTTCAACAACGAGGCGAGCTTTTTGGGCAGCGCCGGCCTGGTTGCACTTGAAAGCTTCGAGGCTCTGCCGGCCACAAGTCCGTCTCCCGGCGTGGCGTCGATCGCCTCCGGGCAAGTCACCATCACCAACTCAACCGCCACGGGTGATTTTGATATTTGGGATCAGCCGGCGTCGGCGGGGCATGCTACGCACGGCGACAAGTATTTGGTTTGGTATGGCCTGACGACCTCCGCGTCGCTGACGTTCACGTTCCCGGCGCCTTTGGCGGCCTTCGGGTTGAATATCGTCGACTACGGTTACCCAACGCACTCGACGCCCCTGACGTTTTCGACGAACGCCGGCGACAGCGGCGTCGCGGCCGTCGCAATCGACGCCATCGACAGTGAACAGTTTTTTGGACTTCTAGGCTCGCCGTTCACATCCATTACTTTCTACCGAGGTGCGCTGAGCGACGGCGTCGTTTTCGACGAGATCTATTTTCGCGCACTGCCTGAGCCTACGGCCGTCGCACTTGCGGGAATGGCGATTGTCGGTCTCGTCGCTCTGCGTCGCCGAAACTAGGCGCACCGGCCACGATCATACAAGCGATCAGAGGGCCCAGCTAACCCGAAGCATGGCCGCTGGAAGCTGCAGGACAGCGACTGCGCCGCCCCCCAAACGCTACGCCTGCGGCCGACGGCGTTTCGCGTTCCGCTGCCGATTGGCGGCCAAGATCATCGCCCCGACGGCTATGCCGCCCAGTCCAGCCGACGCTTGGCGGCCGGTTGCGCCGCTCGACTGCTGGGCGTCGCCCCCGTGCGCTTGGCTCGGATCTGCCGCGGGAATGGTCTCGATAGCGGCGGACGGCGCCGCATCGACCGACACGTCGAAGGCCTGGTAGACGCCGATTGTCGCTTCCATTTCGATGGCCGTTTCGACAATTTGGCTCGCATCGCCTCCTGGAAGCAGTTCGTCGGCGGCGGCCAGCGTCTGCAGCAAGATCATTCCCCCTGGATCTTCAATGCCTGGCTTGCCTTTAGCCTCTCCGTTTTTGCTAGCCGTGCGAGGTTGCCACGAATACTCCGATTGCGACGCAAGCGACGGCGGCCGGGCGTCGCCCCGTCGCGCCGCCAGCGAACGCAATGCTTCCTCGATCGCCGCGACTTGCTTATCGGCGGCGGCATTGGAGCGGCTTTCTGAATCGAAAACGTCGTCGTCGACTGCATCGGCGAGCCCGCCCGCATCAGCGGCAGACGCATCGCGCATCTGATCTTCGGCGAGTTGTTGCAAGTACGCGTCGGATTCTGTTTCGTCGCTGCTCAGCGGCGAGTATCCCTCGAACGCCGAATCGCGTTCCGCAGCCCCCAAGCGACTTTCGACGGTCGAGTTGGCCAGCGTCATGGAAGAAGCGAGCAACGAGGCGTCATCGCTCGCTTTCACATCGCCTTCGAGCGCATCGTTGCCGGTGGTTACCACCATCGGCAACAGCGCCGTGTGCCGTGCGTTGGCAATCCGTTCCACCAGCGCCCCGATCGGCGGCGGTTGCAGCGAACTGAAGGTGCTGGCGACGAAGTTGTCTTCGACGCTTCTCTGGTCGCGCTCGTCGCTCGCGCTACCCGGCGATCTCATCATCAGCGGCGGCGGATCTTCGTCGGCGCCTGCGGCTCCGGTTTGCAAGTCTTCGAAGATTCCACCGCCGATGTTTCCGCCAATCGCGGCGCCGCCGTTTCTCAACCCCAGCGGCCCCTTGTAGTCCTGCCGATCAGTGCTCGAAAAACGCTGCTCTTCGTAGTTTTCTGCAGAACCGTTTTCTGCAAAATCGCCGAGGAATGGCGTATCGCCTGCGTCGCGCGGCACTCCTCGGTCCGCGACGAACAACTTTGGCGCCCCCTCCGCGAACAGCGCGAACGGGGCGTCCGTCGCGTCGTGAAACAGATCCATTCGCGGCGGTTCGCGCGTCGCCAAACGTTCCAAAACGTCCTCGTCGCCCACGAAGTTCGCGGAGAGCACAGTGCGCTGCTCGAGCGTCTCGATCTCTAGCCGGGTGGGGCGCGCACTCGCGCCATCGCGGTCGGGAGTTGCCCGCCGCAGAGACCTCATCAGTCGTTCAATGCGTTGCCACATCGTCGTTGCTTATTCTCTGACAAGATTCTCGGGAGTCTGCGTCGTCACCGGCGCGGTGCGCACCAACCGCTCGAAATCGCCGCGCGCCGCCAGCGGCGTCAGCGTCGCCGACTTGAGCCACGACGCATCCAATCCGGCTGCGACGGCGCTCCGCAGCGTGTCAACGGCGGCAATCGCGGCAGCCTCCGCGTCCTGCTCGCTCTCAGCCGCGCGACCGCTAAGGGCGGCGAGTTGCTCAGCGGCGGAGAATAGCAGCGCGTGATTGTTCGCCCACAGATCGCGACGCTGCAACGCGACTCGGCGCGCTTCCTCGTGCCGGCTTTCTTTCGCCAGAAATTCAGCGTAGTTGTAATAGTGCTTGCCAAGCATCTGGCGGATGAGTTGATGATTCGCAGCCCGCTCGAGCGCCTGACGCTGACGTTCAATGGCGAGCTTGAAGTTACCCTCGGCATCGGCGGCTCGGCCGGCCGCTTCATGCAGCATCGCCAGGTTGTTGTAAACGCCCCCCAGATGGCTCAACGTGGCGACGTCGTTCGGCTCAGCGGCAAGAACCTTCAGTTGCCACTCAAGCGCCGTCCTAAACGATTGTTCCGCGGCCGAGCGGCGTTCCGCCGAGTTGCGATCTCGCTGTAGCTGAACTTGGCCGAGATTGTTGTACGTCACCGCCAAATTTCGCTGATGCTGTAGCGTTAGCGGCGAGGCGGCGACCAGCTGTTTTTGAAATTCGATCGCGTCCGCGTAGTGTCGCTCGGCAAGCGCCCACTCCTTTTGCACCGACAGCGCATATCCAACGTTGTTAAGCGCCCCGGCGAGCTCCGCCTGGTAGTTCTGATTGAGCGGCGCCAGTGCGAGCAACTTTTCGCGCAACGCCATCGCGCGCTCGAACGAAGCAACGGCCGCAGCGAGATCGCCTTGTTTCTGCTGCTGTGCGCCGAGATTGCTCAACCCGGCGGCAAGATCCGCCATCGCCAACTGATCGTGAGGCGAGCGTTCTAGTGCTTCCGTCTGCAGCCGAACCGACTCGACGAAGTGCCGCGCGGCCTCTGCCTGATCGCCGCTGCCGCCGAGGAGTATTCCGAGGTTGCTCTGCGTCGCGGCAACGTCGGCCGACAACTCCGTCGCGTCGTCGGCCGAGGCTGCCAACTGCGACTGCAGCGCGTCGGCTTGCCGAAGCAACGCGAGCGCGTCAGCGCTGCGTCCAATCTTCCCAAGATGCAGGCCGACGTTGTTATAGATCAATGCCAGCCGGCGAATATACTCGGAGTTCGCCGGTTCGTCGGCGACGAGCTGCTCGTACTTCCGCTGCGCTTGTTGCAGGAGTTTGAGCGCTTCTTCGTCGGCCCCGAGCTTGGCTTTGAGCGAACCCAGCTTGCCGAGAGCCATTCCATGGTCCGCGGCCAACCGTGGATCATCGGCGGATTGCTGGGCGACTTGCTCGTAGTACTTGATGCCACGTTCGTAGGCGTGTCGGCGTACGCCTTCGGCGCCGTTGATACCGGCGAGCTGCTCGCCGTAAAGCATCGTAAACTCATCGAGCGCTTCGCGGGTGACGCGCAAGGCGTTCTCGCGCAACTCGCTTTCAGCGACGACGTTGGCTTTTTCTGCGGCGATTTTCACGACGCTCACCGATAGCCCGACGAAGGCCAGGCAGGCGCAACCCACGGCGGTCATCACCGCCCCGCGATGCCGGCGAGCCCACTTTGCCGCACGGGTGGCCACGCTCGGGCGACAGGCCTGGATCGGTTCCCCCCGTAGGAATCGCTCGAGGTCGTCCGCCATCTCCGCCGCCGTTGCATAACGATCCTGCGGAAACTCGCCCATCGCCTTCAAGACAATCGTCTCGAAATCGACAGGCACATGCGGGTTCCAATGCCGCAACGATCGATAGCTCTGCCGCGTCCGTTCGAAGAACAGCTGAACGTCGCCGGCTTCCCCCGCGGGATGAACGAAGGTCGCCAACTCGTAGAGCGTCACTCCCAGCGAATAAACGTCGGTCCGATGGTCGACGAGCGTCGTTCGCCCCAGCGCCTGCTCGGGGCTCATATAGCGCATCGTGCCGAGGATATCGCCCGTGTGGGTGAGCGCCTCCGCCTCGCGCATCCGCGCCAAGCCGAAGTCGGTAATCCACAGCTTGCCGTTGCGATCAACGAGCAGATTCGACGGCTTCACGTCGCGATGGATGACGCCGAACTCGTGGGCCGCGTGCAGGCCTCGCGCCGCCTGTACGGCAAGCTGAGCCGCCCACTCCACGTGCGACGCCGTTTTCAGAATTCCGCTCACGCTACGCCGCGAGGGGCCGGCGACGGGAGCTTCGCTAACGCTTGAAGGAATCAGAAACGGCTGCGTCGCCGCTTCCCAGGCTGTTTGCGTATTGTTGAGCAGCGTACTTGGCGCCGGTTGATCAGGAGCGTTTGAGCCCCGGCGCACGAAACAGGCCAGCGACTCGCCCTCGATCAACTGCATCGCGTAGTAGTGGACGCCCTCGGCCTCGCCGACGGCGAACACGGGCACGATGTTCGGGTGCTGAGCCTGAGCAGCCGCCTGCGCTTCATTTTTGAACCGCGCGATATGTCGTGGATCTTGGGCGGAGGTCATCGGCAAGATTTTGAGAGCGACCCGCCGCCGCAACGAGCGCTGCATCGCGTCGTAGACGACTCCCATCCCGCCGCGACCGATCTCGCGCAGCAACTCGTAGTCGCCAATCGTACGACCAGCCCGCGGGCGATCGACGGCGAGCCCCGCCACTGCCGCCGGGCCGGCCGCGTGAAATAGCTGCAACCCGCTGAGATAGGCCCGCAGCCGCGACGCGTCGCCGGGATGCGCGGCAAGCAATTGTTCCGGGGTGATCGGTTTGCCGCGTTCGAGCGCAGCAAGGTACTCGTCGAGGATGCAGGCGAGCCGTTCCTGCTCCTCGGGCGGGAGAGATGCAGCGGAGAAGTTCTCGGTGGAAGCTTCAGCCTTCATCCAGTTGATCCCCAGAATACAATCCGCGAAGCTTCTCGATGGCCCGCAGCCAGAGCATCCGCGTCGCACTTACGGAGCGCCCCATTTGCTCGGCGATGGTTTCGAACGGCAACCCCTGCAGGTTACGCAGCATCAGCACTTCGCGGTAGTCCGCCGCGAGTAACGCTAATCGATCGGCCAGCACGACCGCCTCTTCACGCTGTTGCGCAGCAGCGCTTGGCGAACGACTTCCCGCGGGTAGTAGCGCGGCGAGCTGAATCGTCGATTGCTCAAGCGCGTTGCCGAGCCGCTCGATCGACACCTCGCGCCGCACGTCGCGGCGCGCCGCCAGGACATGCTGTTCGACAAACCGGGCCAAGTTGTTCACCAAGATTTGCCGCAGCCAGCTGACCAGCTCCGGTTCGGAAGCACCGCGGAACTGGGCAAAGTTGGCGTGAGCCCGCAGCATCGTTTCCTGCACGACGTCGGAGGGGCTCATTCGAGGCTGCAGCCGCCGCTCGATCTGCGTTCCTGCCAGCACCGTTAGGTAGTTGCGGTACATCTGCAGCAGCCGGCCTAAACTATCAGCGCTTCCCCGGCGGGCGCTGCTGATCAGCGCAGCGATATTGTCGCGTGAATCATCCCCCGCGAACCCGTGTGAGCCGTTGGCGGAGTCTGCGGACATGGCGGCGATCATTCCCATGGCAAATTACTCGTCAAAACGTGCCTGCGGACGGCCCGCTGTTTGGAAACCTGCTTGTAAGACCGATTCTCTCAGTCTGGCGCAACGGTTTGGCGAAATAGCCGCTTTCTCGGCATTTTCGCCGGCTGTGTAGTGGTTGGGGGGCTGAAGCCTCCTCATTTAAAGGAATAATTCACCGGCGGACAGCTCTTTCAACCCCGCTCGGGCGGGTTTGTCGCGTCATTGCGGTCCCCCGCGATTCCCATTACCCGGCTCCTGCCTTTTCCGCGGCCCGCGGCGCCGTTGCGCTCCGCTCGCTTTACCGGTCACTTCACCCCAGGGACGAAGTCGACCAGAGAGGCTTGGGCGACTCGCGGACGCCGGCAACAGCCGCTCAGCGACTTGCAGGCGAGCAAAGTTGCATGGCGACTTCGTTCCCTCTTAGCTCGCCTCCGGTCCCGCAACGGACGACTGCAACACACCCAACGAGAGGAGCAACGGTGATGAGCATCCGACGACTGACAACCTTCGAAACTTTGGAAAACCGCCGGGCGCTGGCCGTCACCGCGACCGTCTCCGCCGGCGGCGACCTGATCGTTTCGGGCGACGCCGACGGAGCCGTCGAGATCGTGGCCGTCAGCGAAGGCGCCTACCGGGTGACCGACAACGGCGTCGTGATCGCCGACGCCGACGTTCTCACCGGCGTCACGGACGACATTCGCATCAACATCGACAAGACCGCCGGCGCCGACGACTCCGTGACGGTCAACCTCGACAGCAACGTGGTCGACGCCGTGTACGCCCGTCTCGGCGATGGAGACAACACGTTCCAACTGACCGGCACGGCGATCGACGACGTCAGTTACCGCGGCGGGGAAGGCGACGACTTCGTCACGCTCGATGCGACCATCGACGGCTCCGCTTCATTGCAGCTCGGCGACGGAGACAATGTCGTTGAAATCTCCGGCGCGATCGGCCGTCTGACCATTCGAGGGGGCGACGGCGACGACCAAGTGACGATCGATGCCGCGGCCGAAATCGAACGCAACCTCAAACTCACCCTGGGCGACGGCGACAACTCGACGACGATCGCCGGCACGATCGACGGTTCCGTGCTGTACGACGGTCGCGACGGCGACGACCTCGTCGCCATCGCGGAAACGGCGATCATCGCAAACGACGTCGTGGCGCGACTTGGCGACGGCGACAATTCGCTCACGCACGACGGCCAAATCGACGGCGATCTCAGCGTCGTCAGCGCGAACGAGGACGACACGGTAACGGTCGCCGAAACGGCCATCATCGGCGGCGCTACGAACCTCGGACTCGGCGAGCAGCAAGAGCTGCTCGGCGGCTGCGGTCACGGCGGCGGCGGCTTTGGAGTCTTCGGCGTCGACGGTCGCGCGATGGGCTTTTTCTATCGTGGCTTTCGCCGGTAAGTCCGGTTGGTAAAGAATCGCCCGCGCATCGTTTATCCTCCCCCCGCCTCATGCGAACGCTCGCCCGCCTTGGGGTCGAACAATGTTGGTTACGCGAAGGAACAGCATCATGAAACGTTTAGCTTTGTATTCCGCTGCTTGCATTCTCGTGCTCGCCTCCGCACAGGCGTCGGCCGGGACGATGAGCTTCTCCGGCAACCGAATGGGAGGCGGTCCTCCCCACGGCGGCCCGCGACATGGCGGCGTGAGCGTTGACGCGATCCAGAGCAGCTTCGAAGAGCAACTCGCCGACATCACCTCTGCGTACGACGAAGGCGTCGCGGCGAGCGAGGACTATTACAGCAGCGACGACTACTCCGATCTCGTCGGCAAGACGGAGTGGCTCGTAGACAGCTATGACTGGTTCGTCACGGGAGTCGAACGAACCATCGGGCGTCTCGACGACTACATCGCCAGCGCGAATGACGACCTCGCCTTCTATGACGACCTGCTGGCCGACTACGAGGCGCGCGACGATCTTTCGGAAACGCGCCTCAACCGGATTGTCGATTGGATCAACGCTGCGCAGGACATGCTTACGCTGCAGATCGAAACGCTCACTTACAAGCAGACCTCGCTCACCGAAGACCTCGCTAATTTCACGACGTTTCAGACGGATCTCACCAGCTACCTCGACGAGATCGTCACGGCCGGGGGAGGAACATTGGCGGACGACGGCGACTCAGCTGCCCTCCGTGCACTCGCTTTCGGCGAGGCGGGCGGCTGCGGCTCGTTGGGAGCTGCGCCGCCCACAGCGACGGTCGTGCCCGAGCCCTCGGCAGCGGCGGGCCTCGCCTCCGCGATTCTGACAACGATTGGTTGGCGAGCGCTGCGGCGGAGCAGCCGACTCGCCGCCTAAACATGGCCGCGGGCGGCGGGTCGTTCCCGTCGGCGCCTTCCGACAGCGCCGTTGCCCTTCCAACGAGGGCCCGCCGTCCCGCTTTTTTTTGCATTCACGCATTTCAACAGGCCAGGCGCCGGGCAACTGAACGTTTTTTAACCAGCAGCCAAGCCACGAGTTTCACGCGCCTGTGTTACGATAAATGAACCGCACCATGCACCATCTCCAAAGCCAACGCACGCAGTCCCTCGTTGTCGCCATCGCGGCGATTCTCGGGGCGTTCGCCTCCCCAGACGGCGCTTCCGCGTACGTCCCCGACGACCGCTGGAGCACCACCGCTTCCGGCTCGACGGGGACGAACGGCGACATCGCCACGATCACCTGGAGCCTGGTCGCCGACGGCACCTCCATCGTCAGCGAGGGCCCCAGTAACTTAGTCTCCTACATGGACGGGCTCTTCGGCTCTTCAGGGGGGAGCAATCTCACGACGCGCCCCTGGTTCAGTCTCTTTCAAGAATCGTTCGATCGCTGGACTGAACTCGGCGGCATCAAGTTTGTCTACGAGCCAAATGACAATGGCGTGCAGATGGGCGGCAACACGGCCGGAGTCTTGGGCGTCCGCGGCGACATTCGCATCGGCGGAGCGAACATCGACGGCCCCAACGGCACGCTCGCCTACACTTACTTGCCGAACAACGGCGATATGGTCGTCGATACGGGCGAAACCAACTTTTACAACAATTCAGCGAACAACTATCTGCAGCTTCGCAATACGATCACGCACGAGTTGGGGCACGCGTTCGGCTTGCTCCACATCGAATCGTCCAGCGACCACCTGCTGATGGAGCCCTACATCGACACGACCTTCGATGGCCCGCAGCTCGACGACATCCGCGGACTGCATGGCCTCTACGGCGACGCCCTTGAGAAAACCAACAACGGCGCCGGCAACGATTCGTACAGCCTCGCCACCAGCCTCGGCGCCATTGCCGCCGGCGCGTCGAAGGCGATCGGCACATCCGCCGCATCGGGCCAAGCAGTCGGCCCCGACGAGACCGACTTCGTCAGCATCGCGAACTCCAACGATTTTGATTTCTTCAGCTTCACGGTCAACTCAGCCTCGCTGCTCAACGTCACCCTGACGCCGCTCGGCGGTGTCTTCACGCAAGGCGCCGAAGGTGGTGCGCAGTCGACGTTCGATGCGAACGCGCGGAACGATCTCTCTCTGGCAATCTACGGCACGAACGGCACGACGCTGCTCGGCACGGCGAACAACACGGCCGCCGGCTTCGCGGAATCGCTCGCCGGCATCAGCCTCCCCGCCGCGGGCCAATATTACGTCCGCGTCGCCGGTTCGACCGCCAACGTTCAGCTCTACGAACTTCAGCTCTCCGTCGCGAACGCCATCGTCACGCAGCCGGGCGACTTCGACGGCGACGGCGTCGTCGACGGCGACGACTTTCTGGTTTGGCAACGCGCCTTCGGAACCAGCGGGACGGGACTCGCCGCCGATGGCAACAGCGACGGGCAAGTCGACGCCCTCGACCTAGCCATTTTCAAGCAGCACTTCGGCGAGTCGCTGGGCAGTGTCGTCGCGGCGACCATGGCGGTCCCCGAGCCCGCTGCTGCGACGCTGCTGCTCTTCGCCGCGACCATGTTCGTTCCGCGCAAAGCGAAGCGGCTAGTGCGCGAATAGATCAACTGGCCCGGCGGCGCTCGAGATCGCCGGCACGCAAAGTCGTCGGCAAACCCTGGAAAAATCGGCACGCGCGGAACTCTTCGGGGAAGTTGCTTAAATCCCCACTCGCCGGCTCACGTTCTTCGGCAATAATAGCTATAGTGAGAATTGTTCTCTCGAACGCGCAAACCCCGCAGGCGATACGAGACGCCATCCGCCGCTGGGCTCGCTAGCCAGTCGCTCCGCTGCGGGGCGTTCGCCAGCCGCGCGTTGCATGGCCGATCGCGTTTCTCCACCCGCCCCAGGGCTCCCGCCGATGATCCACACCGCCTCCACCGCCGCTCCCCTCGACTTCGTGCTTGATGGCCTGATGCGTCGTTACCGCGAACGCGTCCCCGACGTCGATTGCGTCGTCAAAGCGATGGTCAAGGCAGGCCTCGTCGATTCGGTCGGCGGCATCGAAAACGACCACATCGCGTTCCGCACGATGGGCGTCCCGAATCTCGGCATCGCCTCGTTCGAGAAAATCTTCCTCCACTACGGCTACGAGAAGCGCGACTTCCTCCGCTTCGATGGCAAGAAGCTCGACGCCTACTGGTACGCTCCGCCGGTGGCCAAGTATCCGCGGATTTTCATCAGCGAGCTTTGCGTGGATGAACTTTCGGACAACGTCCAGCGAATCATTCACTCCTACACCGACGAGGTGACCAGCGATCCGGCCGACTCGCTCGATCTCGACAACGGTCCGGCGGTCGACGAATTCCTCCACAGCCCCCTCTGGCGGACGCCGACCTGGGAAGACTATCAGGTTCTTGCCGAGGAGAGCGAATACGCTTCGTGGGTGATCTACAACCGGTACTATCTCAACCATTTCACCGTCAGCGTCCACAACCTGCCGGCGCAGTACGACACCGTGGCGAAGTTCAACGAGTTCCTGAAGTCGCACGGCATTCACCTGAACAACGCCGGCGGCGAAGTGAAGATCAGCGGCGACGAGCTGCTGCTTCAGAGCTCCACCGTCGCTGAAATGGTCGACGCCACGTTCCCGCTCGCCGCCGGGGGCGAAACGACGCAGCAAATCGCCGGCTCGTACGTCGAGTTCGCCGAACGCCGCGTCCTGCCGCAGTTTGCGACGCTGCCGCCGGCCGAAATCCGCCGCGAACATCGCCGCGACGGCTTTGAAACGGCCAATGCGGATAAGATTTTCGAGAGCACCTTCCGCGACCAAACCGGTCGGCGATAGCCGATTCGGGCCGCTAATTCGTCGCAATCTAGCGCCCGAAACTGGGAATTATCCCCAATCGGCGCGACTGGCATGACCCGCATCCCCAGAATGAGGTAGAATTCTGGGACGAAACTGCGGAGAGGGTGCGCACGCCGCGTCCCCTCCCCTGCCAGACAGGATTCGATTCCAGCCATTCAGGAGAGAATGCGATGAACTACGCGGACGACAACAACAATCCGTACCAGAATTGGGGCCTCAGCGCCGCGCAAGCCGACTCGACGTCGCGCGCGAGCTTTATTCGCAAGACCTACCTCCACCTGCTCGGCGCCGTCGTCGCCTTCTGTGCGATCGAAGCGGTGCTTCTGCAGACAGGCCTCGCCGACCTGATGTTCCAGTTCATGAGCGGCAATGGCCGCTTCGGCTGGCTGATCATCCTCGGCGCCTTCATGGGCGTCAGCTGGTTAGCCAACGCCTGGGCGATGTCATCCACGAGCCTAGGCAAGCAATACGCTGGCCTGAGCCTGTACGTCGTTGCGCAAGCGGTGATCACGCTGCCGCTGATCTACATGGCGCTCGCAATGCAGGGCCCCGGCATCATCATGAATGCCGCTCTGCTGACCGGCTTCATCTTCATCGCCCTCACCGGCGCGGTGTTCGTCTCGGGCGCCGATTTCTCGTTCCTGCGTTCTGCGCTAATCGTCGGCGGCTTCGCCGCGATGGGCGTTATCGTCTGCAGCGCGCTGTTCGGCTTCAATCTCGGCATCATCTTCATCGCCGCGATGTTGCTGCTTTGCGCCGGCTACATCCTGTACGACACCAGCAACGTGCTGCACCACTACCAGGTCGGCCAACACGTCGCCGCCGCCCTTGCCCTGTTCGCGTCGGTCGCGCTGATGTTCTGGTATGTCCTGCAGTTGCTGATGTCGCTCAACCGGCGCTAATCACGGCCCCGGCCGCCGATTTTCGCCACCGCTAAAACCTGCAACGGCGTCGGAGGGTTCACGCTCTCCGACGCCGTTTTTTGTTGCTCACGCATCGTGAAGCTGCGGCATCGCCTCAGGCCACTCAGGCGGGGCGTCATGCATTTCGCTCGGCCGAGTTTCCCGCCGGGCGAGCCATTGAAAGCCGGCCAGCACCGCGACGCCCACCGACACGGCGACGTACCAGACCGCAGCGGGCCTCACTTGGTAAATAGCCGAGCCGATCGCCGGCCCCGCGACAGTCGCCGTCGCGAGCATCACCATATACCACCCCATGTAGGCGCCCTCGTTGCCTCGTCGACTCCGATTGGCGACAAAGCCCGTCGACAGCGCCAACGACAGCATCTCGCCCATCGTCAGCACCAACATCGCCAGCACCGCGTACGGCGCCGACTGCCCGAAGGGCAGCATCCCGAAACCAACGCACGAAATCAGGCAGCCCCACCCAATCGTCCGCAATAGCGGCCACGCCTGAATCGCATCGACGAGCAGCATCTCGAACAACACGATAACGCTCGTGTTCACGGCGAACATCGCGCCAATCCACTTGGTGTCGAAGCCAAAGTGATCTTTCAGGTAGAGGGGGTACGTGGATCCGAACTGAAAGAAGACCATCGAATTAACCAGCATCAGTAGTAGAAAGCCAGCAAAGACTCGGTCGGTCAGCGGCGACGGAGCATCGCTCGCCGCTTGTGCCAAGTGTCCCACGCGCGCAATCTGCCGCAATCGAAACGCCGCCAAGAGCGCTCCCGCCGCCAACGCCGTCGTCAGCGCATCGACGAAGAATAGCCACTGGAAGTCGATCGTCGCCAACAACCCGCCAAGCGCTGGCCCGAACGAGAAGCCAAAGTTCGCCGCCAACCGCTGCAGCGCGAACGCCCGCAGGCGTTTGTCGGGCGGCGTTAGCTGCGTCACTGCCGCGGCGTTCGCGGGCCGCACCGCTTCGGCGACCATGCTCACGAGGAACAGATTGATGGCGATCGCCTGCCAACTCTGCCAGAGCGGAATCAGCGTGAACCCTGGCGCAGCCGCGAACATGCACACCGTCTGAAAGCGGATCGCGCCAAAGCGCTCCGCCAGTCGGCCGCCAAGATAAGCGCCGCATACCGCCCCCAGTCCGTAGACGCTCACCATCCGCCCGGCGAGCGACTCGCTCATCCCGAGCCGCTGGGTGAGGTACAGCGTCAGAAACGGCAGCACCATGGTGCCGCAGCGATTGACGAATAGCGCAAACGCCAACCACCAGACTTCGCGGGGAAGCCCGGCGTAGGCGTTCCGATAGCGTGTCAGCGCAGCGCTAATCATCGTCGGCGCGAAGGAGCCAGGAAATTGGCAAACAGGCGACGCGACAACAGAGACAACGCACCGCCTCAGCCGGTTCGCTGGTCTCCCGCACTCTCAATTAGCAACGATTCGAAAAAACGCAGACTCCAAAACGAATAAAAGCCGCCGGCTCCGCCGGTGGACGAAGCAAAAGCACCGCGTGCAAGCACTTCGTCCACCGGCAAAGCCGGCGGCTTGGATCTGGCTGACTAGATTTGATCCTAAGCAGAATTGCTTAGGCGCTCTTCCGCTTCTTGAACGCCGCGGCAAACTCTTCATCGAGCCCCGCTTTGATTTTTTCCAGGATTTCCCACTGGTTGTAGCCTTCGTTCTCTTCGTAGGCGATCGCGACTTGCTGCATGATGTCGAACAACAGCACGCCGTAGTCGGCCGGGTTGTCCCAGACGCCGGTGCGGAGGCTCACTTGCAGGCTGCTCTCGGCAATCCACGCCCGCACGACTTCGAACGACTTCGGGTCGCGCATCGCGGGACCGGGAACCTTGAGCGCATTTTCGTTGGCCATCGGGAATCCTTTCTCGGGCAATTAGCTATCAGACGCATGTCGAAGGACCGCCATCGTACTGAGTTGCCAAGTTGCGGCAACGACAGTTTTGTGGCCCTGCGGCATGCCCCCGCCACCGAGGCCTCGCTGGTTGCTTCCGAATCGTCGAATCTGGTAGCATGCGCCTCAACTACTGGGGAAAACGCCCTGCCCTAAAGCTCTGGCCAACGGGCTCGGCGTCTCCCCTCCCCGCCCGCCACGATGGAGCGCAATCGCGATGCGTCGCAGCCAGTTTCCGGTGGTTCTACTACTTTCTGTCGCCGCAGTCCTGCTAGCGACCGTCCCCGTCCTAGCCGATTGGCCCCAATGGCGCGGCGCTAATCGTGACGACGTCTCCAAGGAAGAAAACCTTCTGCAGGAGTGGCCTGAGGGGGGCCCCAAGCGGGTGTGGATGTTCGAGAACGCCGGCGTCGGCTACTCCGGTCCCGCGATTGTCGGCGATAAGCTCTACACGATGGGCGCCCGCGACGGCAAAGAATTACTGCTCACACTCGACGCCAACACTGGCGAGGAACTGGCCGCCGTTGAGATCGGCGAGGTACTCGAAAACAACTGGGGCGACGGCCCGCGCGGCACCCCCACCGTCGAAGATGGAATTATCTACGCCCTTGGCGCCCAGGGAAATCTCATTTGCGTCGACGCCGCTACCGGCAAGGAGAAATGGCGGCAGTCGATGATCGAGCTCGGCGGCACAGTTCCCACCTGGGGCTTCACCGAGTCGCCGCTCATCTACGAAAACATGGTCCTCTGCACCCCGGGCGGTGAAAAAGGCGCGATTGCCGCGCTCGACAAAAACACCGGCGAAGTCATTTGGCAAACGTCCGACATCACCACCGGCGCCCACTACTCGTCGCTGGTCGTTCGCCCCGGCAATAACGGACCTGAACTCGTCCAACTACTCCCCGACCAAATCGTCGGCCTCGAGCCGAAGACCGGCAAAGTTCTCTGGTCGAGCCCGTGGCCCGGCAAAGTCGCGGTGATTCCGACGCCGATCGTGAAAGACGATTACGTCTACGTCACCTCCGGCTACGGCGTCGGCTGCAAGGCGATCGAAATCGGCGCGGACGACAAAGTCACCGAGCTCTACGACAACAAAGTGATGAAGAATCACCACGGCGGGGTGATCCTCATCGGCGACCACGTCTACGGTCACACCGACCCGGGCGGCTGGGCCTGCCAAGATCTGAAAACCGGCGAGGAAGTTTGGCGGGAACGCTCCAAACTCGGCAAAGGCGCCATCGCCTACGCCGACGGCCGGTTCTACTGCCTCAGCGAAGACGAGGGAGAAGTCGTCCTCATCGAAGCCTCGCCCGAAGGTTGGGAGGAGCATGGCCGATTCAAGCTCGATCCGCAAACTGATCAGCGGAAGGAAGCAGGGAAGATTTGGACGCACCCCGTCATCAACAACGGCAAGCTCTACCTCCGCGACCAGAATCTCATCTACTGCTACGACATCAGCGAGAATGGCGACGCTGCCGCAGGAAAGTAATGAGTAGAAGAGTTAACCACGAAACACACGAAATGAACGAAAAATGAGAACGGGAAGCCAAGTGGTTGGTGCGAGCTTTGTTTAAGCGTAGCGTCTGTCATCCCGAGCGGAGCGAGGGATCTAGTAGCTCAAGCGATCTTCCAGATTCTTCGCTTCGCTCGGAATGACGCTACTGCTGATTGACAGCCGCTCTAGAACTTTAACTCAGCCGCTGAAGAACAAACTTCTCCTGTATTGATTTCGTCCTTTTCGTGTGTTTCGTGGTTAATCTCCCCGCATTCCTACGGCTTCTTCTCCAACTTCGGCCGCAGCACCATCCGCACCGGCGTCGCCAGCGGCGGGATCTTCACGGTGTTCGCCTCGAACAACAACCCCTCGTTTGATTGACTGCTCTCGATCGGAATATCGAGCATCGCAGTCGTGAAGTTCGACACGCAAATGAAGTCGCCCGACTCCGCCATGTAAAAGTCTTTTCCCTTGTCGTCCTTCCAAAAGCCGCTGCCGGCGAAGACCCACGGCTGCGTCATCGTCTTCTTCGTCTTCGAGTCGCGGATCCAGTCCTGCGCCTTGGCCGTTTGCCACTTCCCTTTGTCGTCGAGCCAGCGGACTTCGATCTCAATCTCCGTGCCGGTCGGCGGCTCGAACTTCGGCCGGAACTTCACCGGGTGCCCCGACTTGGCCCCCACGGCCAACAGCGCGGCATGAACCGTTTGGGCCTTTGTCTGCGCCCCGATGATCGCTTCGTGCTCCTTCGTCCCGGTGAGGCACGACAGCATTTCGAGGTACCCCTCTCGCAGCGCGATATACCCGTCGACCATGACCTCGTGCTTTTTCACGTCGATCCAGACTTCGTCGGTCTTCGTGAGCCGCTTCGCCCCCTCGGGCTCCGGCAGCTTCGGCAGGTCGGCCTTCTTGCCACCTTCGCCAGGCGCCTCTTGCGGACCTCCGCCGCCTGGGAACTGTCCCCGTGCCGGCGCCGCCAGCAGCACGAACGCCGCCAACGCGACGCAACACAGCGAGCCGTCGACTCGATTCCAAGCAGTTCGCATGATCCGTCGTTTCCTACGTTTGGCGGGCTGAGATCCTTCGCCAGCAGTGCGGGCGATTTACATTGCTCATTCTAGAAGTCGCCGCCCATCTTAGCGACCGCGGCAAGCAGCATCTCGCCACGCGACGCCTTCATACTCAGCCGGTAAATCCCCGCTCAGCAACCTGTGGAAATTCCCCGCCGGCGCCCCGTGATTCTCTTCCCTAAACCCCGTACAATGCCGGCCAGTCTGCCGTTCGAGCCAGGAAGCACACCCAGCACCGTCGCGGAGCGCTCTCGCCGTATGTCCACCACGTTCGACCCCACCGCCGAAGCCGGCCTCCGCCACCCCGATGCCTCCGCCCGCAGCAACGGCAAGCTCGACACGCCCCCTTCGCAAGCCGCCACGCGCAGCGGCTTTTGGCGCAGCTCGGCGCCCGCCGTCTTGAAGAAGGGCAAGCACCCCGCCCACGAAGCGTGGCAGCTCTACTGGGCCGAACGCGCCGCCCGCTCCACGTTTGGCGCCAAGCTCAACAGCAATGCCAAGCCGTTGCAGTGGGCGCCCATCGTCGCGAGCCCCAGCGGCACGACACAACGGCTGCTCGACCTGCTCGCCGCCGCTACCGCCCCGGCCGACGCTGCCAAGTTCGCGAAGAGCAAGAAGAATAAGGAACTCCAAGCCGCGCTCAGCGACTGGTTGGCCGAATCAAAGCGGGCCGCCGCCGATCCGCAACTTGCGCTCGGCGCCCTGGCCGCCGCTCACCTGCTCGGCGCCGTCGGCGGAGCGTTGCCGGCCGAACTTGGGTGGAAGCTCGTCGACTTCCTGACCGATCTCGCCCGCCACGCTCAAGCCTGGAACCCCGAGGCCGCCGACCCGCAAGTCCTGGCTCAACAGCTGCTCGCCGGCGAGTTGCCGCTGACGCTGTCGTACATCCTCGACGAGATGAAACCGCTCCACGCTCTGCGTGCCGAGGCGCGCGAACGACTGAGCGAGGGGTTGGTCGAACTCCACAACGGCGAGGGCCTGCCGCATGGCCAGCGTCTCGGCCTACTCCGTCCGCTGCTCGCCAGCTGGACGCGGTGCGCGGCAATCGCCGCCGCAGACAAGCAGCGCCCCTTCACCGCCGAAGGAACGCGCCAGTATCGCCACCTCGTGCGGAACGCCCTCCGCTGGACCGCGCCGACCGGCGCCGAAATCCTTCGCCCGACCAGCGACGCCTGGCAGCCCGATTTTCTTCACGCCGCGCTGCAACTCGCCGGCAAGAAGAAGGACGTCGCGGCCGCTCGCGAACTGCTCGGCAAGAAGTTCGTCGCGAAAGATCTCGATGAGTCGGGCAAGACGCCCGAGGCGCCCTACCAGTGTGATTGGTCCCGCCTCGCCCTGCTCCGCACCGGTTGGTCGTCCGAGAACGAGGTCGTCGGCGTCGACTACTCAGGCGACAATGTTCGCCTGGAGGCCTGGGCCGAAGGCCGCCGGCTGCTCGGCGGCGATTGGACGACCGAATCGCTGATCGACGGCGTCCCCGTGGCCGCCGACGGCGACTGGGAAGAAACGTGCTGGTTCAACGACGTCGACGTCGACTACATGGAGCTCACGCGGTTCCTCGCCGACGGCGCCCGCATCGACCGCCAGATTTTGCTCGCCCGCCGCGATGGTTTTCTCTACCTCTGCGATAACTTCTACGGCGGAAGCGAAGCAACGCTCGAACACACCTGGCAGCTGCCGCTCGGCAACGCCGTCCTCTTCTGCGGCGAAGGCGAAACCCGCGACGCGCTGCTCGTCGACGGCAAGCCGCTCGCCCGCGTGATGCCGCTCGCCTTGCCCGAGTGGCGGATCGACCCCCGCGTCGGCGAGCTTACCGCCGAAGGGAACTCGTTGCGGCTCACGCAGAAAGTCGTCGGCCGCAGCGTCGCTTGCCCGTTGTTCATCGACCTTCGCTCGAAGCGTTCGACCGAAGCTTCCACGTGGCGGCAACTGACGGTCGCCCAGGCGCTCGCCATCCAAACGACCGACGTCGCCGTTAGCTACCGCGTCCAGTCGGGCCCCGATCAGTGGGTGTTCTATCGCTCGCAAGGCCAGCGCGGGAATCGCACCTTCATGGGGCAGAACACCTCGTCGGAATGCTACATCGCCCGCTTCGCCGCTCCCGACGGCGAGGTCGAAGAGTTGATGGAGATCGAAGGCTAAGGCGGTGAATGACGAAATCCGAATGACGAATACTCGAAGCCGAATTGTATTTCATTCGTCATTCGGATTTCGTCATTCGTCATTTTCAGGAAATCTGCATTCTCTCTTCGCACGCCCATGCCCACCGCCCAACAGTTGATCGCCGACAACGTCGCTCGCGTGCGGGATGAAATCGGTGTGGCAGCCCGCGCGGCAGGTCGCGACTCCGGCGAGATCAAACTCGTCGCCGTCTCAAAATACGTCGACGCCGACACCGCCGCGCTATTGGTGCAAGCCGGCTGCCGCTCACTCGGCGAAGCCCGACCGCAACAATTATGGGAGAAGGCCGAAGCCCCCAGCCTGGCAGGCGTCGAATGGCACCTCATCGGCCGATTGCAGCGCAACAAGATCCGCCGCACGCTGCCGCTCGCCTCGCTCATCCACAGCGTCGATAGCGCACGGCTTCTCGCCGCGCTCGATGAAGAAGCGGCCGCCGCGAATCTCGCGCCGCAGTTGCTCCTCGAAGTGAACTGCTCTGGCGACACGGCGAAACAAGGCTTCGCGCCCGAAGAAGTCCGCCGGCTATTGCCAACGCTCGCGAACTACAGTCGCCTCTCGATCGCCGGCATGATGACGATGGCCGCCCTCGACGGCGATGAAATCACCGCGCGAGCCAACTTCGCCTCGCTGCGGCGGCTGCGCGACGAACTCGCACCAAACGCCCCGCCAAACGTCATGCTCACCGAACTCTCGATGGGCATGAGCGGCGACTTCCCCGCGGCGATCGCCGAGGGCGCCACGATCGTCCGCATCGGTTCGTCACTCTTCGACGGCGTGTTGTAGCATATGGCCTCGCCAATCGAACCCCATCCGTCGGGCGTCGTCATCCGCATGAAGGCCCGCCCCAGCGCCCGCCGCAACGGCTTCGCCGGCATCCACGCCGACGCCCTCCGCGTCGACGTTACTGCCGCGCCGGAGAAAGGCAAAGCCAACGAAGCGATCATCGCGCTGTTGGCCGAGGCGTTCGGTGCCGCCAAGTCGCAAATTGAACTAATCAGCAGCCCCACAAATTCGCAGAAGCGATTCCTTATCACGGGCATCGATCTCGCCGTTGCCGAAGAATTGCTTGCGAAGGCTCTTGCTTGAACGTGCTACGCTTTTTAACCACGAAACAGACGAAAAGAACGAAAGAGAAATTAAGAAAAAGCAGCCCGCGAATCGGCGCGAATGAGTTTTTAGTGATCTCGCTTTTATTAATTCGCGCCGATTCGCGTGATTCGCGGGCCTGTATTATTCCCTTTTCGTTCCTTTCGTCTGTTTCGTGGTTAATCTCCCCGCATTCACGAGCCGCCGATCAGTTTCTTGAACTCCGCCCACGGCCGCGTATTCGCCACATCGGCCGCCGTCAGCCCGCCGCGCCGCGCCTGCAGGATGCCGAACCGCATCACCTCCATCCCATCAGTCGTGTGGGCGTCGGTGTTGATGACGATCGGAATGCCCAGCCGCTTCGCTGCTGCGCAATAGATGTCGTTCAAATCGAGCCGCGCCGGATTCGCATTGAGCTCCAGCAGCTTGCGATGCTTCACGGCCGCCGCCATCACCTGGTCGAGATCGACCTCGTACGGATCGCGGCGATTGATCAGCCGCCCCGTCGGATGGGCCAGCATATCGACGTGCGGGTTCTCGAGCGCTTCCAAAATCCGCTCGGTAATCTGCTGCCGCGATTGGTTCTGCCCGTAGTGAACGCTCGCGATCACCCAGTCGGCCTCGGCCAGCACGTCGTCGGGCAGATCCATGCCCCCTTTTTCGAGGATGTCACACTCGATCCCCTTGAGGACTTCAATCCCCTCGGTCTGCCGATTCACCTGGTCGACTTCCAGCCACTGCCGCCGAAGCCGCTCGCCGTCGAGCCCGTGGGCCATCGACACCCGCTTCGAGTGATCGGTAATCGCGATGTAACTGAGCCCTCGCGCCAGCGCCGCGGCGACCATGTCTTCGATCGAGTCGTGACCGTCGCTCGCGGTCGTGTGCATGTGGAGGTCGCCGCGAATATCTTCGAGCGTCACCAGCGTCGGCAACTCGCCCGCCGCCGCCCAGTTGTATTCTTCGCGGGCCTCGCGCATCTCCGGCGGAAACCACGGCAACCCAATCGCCGCGTAAACCTCTTCTTCGTTCCGCCCGGCGATGTAAGTTTCGCTGCCGTCGTCGGCGACGCGAAAAACGCCCCAGTCGCTGACCTTCAGCCCCTGCTGCTTCGCACGGCCGCGCATGACGACGTTGTGGTCTTTCGACCCGGTGAAATACTGGAGCGCCGCCCCGAACGACTCGGCCGGCACCACCCGCAGATCAACCTGCAGCCCCGACTTGAGCCGCACGGCCATCTTCGTTTCGCCGCGAGCGATTGTCTCGCCCACCTGAGCGAACGATCCAAAGCGGTCCATCACCGCCGTCACATCGGTGGCGTCGACGAGCAAATCGAGATCGCCGATCGTGTCGCGACCGCGACGGTAGCTGCCAGCGATCTCCATTTGCTTGATCGCCGGCTCGCTCCGCATGTGGTCGAGCAACTCGTCGACGATCTGCTCGGCGTCGGCCCACCGCACGCGCACCGCCGCCTCTTCCGCGATCGACAGCCCTTTGAGGATCGTCTCTTCGGTCTTGGCGCCAAAGCCCTTCAGCCCGCGAATGCGCTGCTGCTCGCAGGCGAGCCGCAGTTCCTGCAGCGAGCTGATCCCCAGCTCCTTGTGCAGTGCCGCCGCCTTCTTCGGCCCGACGCCGGGGATGCGCGCCAGCGTCAGCACGCCGGCCGGAATGGCTTCCTGCAGTTCCTCCAGCAGCGGCAGCGTGCCGGTCGCGAGCAGCGTTTCGATCTTCTCCGCCAGATCTTTGCCGATGCCGTCGAGGTCGGTCAGCGACCGCCCAGAATCGGCCACGATCGCGGCCAGCGGCTCCGCCAGCTCGCTGATCTTCTTCGCCCCGTTGCGGTAGGCCCGTACGCGAAACGGGTTGGCGCTCTGGTACTCCAGCAGATCGGCGATCTGCTCAAACACGGCGGCAATTTCTTGGTTCGTCATGCTACCAGTTTAGAAGAGGTCGGCAGCCCGGGGCCAGGGGCGCTTGCCTGCCGGCATGAGCACTCTGATTCGCGCAGAGCAAGACCGAGCGGCCAACCAGCCTCGCTTGCTATTCCCGCGTCACAACGTCACGATGAGGCTACCTATTAAGCTGCCCCTCCGGAGTTTTCATGCCGAGTGAACCTGCCGTCACGATTCGCAACGTCGCCACCGTCGGATGGCAAGTCCTACTAAGCGGCGACCAATGGCACACCTGCCGCAAGGAACAAGACGCCCGCTACATTGCGAATGGCGTACTGATCGCCGACTCGGTAGCCCAGGGCGAACGAGTAGGCGAAGAAGTCGCTCGCGAACTCGATGAAGTCGCCTCGATGGTCTCCCGTCAGATCGGCGAATGCGAAGCCTTGCAACTGATGAAGGCCGCCGCCGCGACTGCCCGCGGCGAAGTTTTCGAACCGCCGGCCGCAAACGACAACGCCGCCATCGCGACCTAGCGCAACCGAAGCGAGCAATCACGCATCAACGACAAGGGCCGTCGCGCTGGCGACGGCCCCTGCAAGTTCTGCGAACTGAGCGGACGCTAGGCGTCGCTAGCTGCGATCGCCCTTGGCAGCCTTCGCCGCCTTCTTTTCTTTCTTTTGCTTGGTCGTCAGCTTCGGCTGATTGGTCTTCGCCTTCTTGTTCGACTGGTCTTTGTTTGCCATCGGAAGGTCCTTTCCAAATTTAATGAGTTGTCGACGGATGACGCCCGCCGTGGATGCGCATCGTCGTATCGTAACCGACGCAGAGCTAGCAAGCGACACCTGATACGAAGCACTCGCCGCCGGTTCCCATCATTGCGGCGCATAAAAACGCCCCCCGAGCAATTACCAGGGGGGCGTCCGGGTCGATCAAGTGACGGTTCTCACCGTCGATTACTCAGCCACCGGATACCAACCGTAGGCGTCCGTTTGCGGAGCCGAGCCGGTGCTCACGGGGGTCGCCGGCTTGGCGACGGTCGTCGTGTTGACGTTCGCCTTACGGGCCGGTTGGCGGTAGACCGCGTCGTGGATGTCGACGGTCGGCCGATTGGCGGTCGGGTTGTTCTGCGGGCCCAGCAATGGCGGGGCTTGGAACGTCGCACTATCGCCGGCAGGGTCCGCGTCGCCCATCGGCTTCGGTTCGATCACGCTCTTCTCAGCCTCCGTCTTCGCTTCCGGCGTCGCAGCGGGCGTGCCGTTGGTGGTTCCGTCAACCTTCGTGCCAGGATACTGGGCGCCATAGTTTTGCGATCCAGCAGCAGGAGCCCCTTCATTCGGAGCCAACGACGGCTGCGGCGTCTCTGGACCAGCGCTGATCGCCGACGGCGGCGGACCAGCAGGCGTCGGCACGGAACCCGGCGTCACATATTGGACCGCAGGAACACTAGTCGTTGCCGCCGCACACGACGAGCAGCCGCTCTCGGGAACAACCGTCGTCACCGGCGACGTGTACGCCGCCTGTTCCACCACCGTCGTCCCGCCGGCACACGCCGAGCACGGCGCCGCGGCCGCACACGACGAGCAAGGGCTCGCGGTCATTACCGGTTCGATTACCGCAGGGCTAAACACCGTCGTCGCCATCGGCGCGAAACCGACGACCGTCCGCTGCATCGGCGCGAACGGCGTGACAAACGATGCGGATGGGGCAAAGTTCACCGTCTGCACGGTCGCCGTTGGAGCGAAGCCCACGGTTTGGACGACAGGCGTCGGCGCGAAGTTAACGGTCTGCACCGTCGGAACTCCAACCGGAACGGCCGTGGTTCCCCAGCCCGAGTGCCGCGCCCAGTGGTTCATCCGCATGTTGTCGAGCATCCGGCCTGGATACCAACCAGTCCGCGCCGGCTGAGCGACGACGACCGGGGTCGACATCACAGGCGTCGAAACGACGGGAGAAAACGCCACGACCTGCTGTGGCTGCGCGATCACGGGCGAAAACACGGTTTGCGTTCCGCACGTCGAGCACTGAGCTCGCACTGGTTCCACGGCAGTCGCCCCGACGACGAGCGTCGCGGCGAGGCTCCACATGGCTAAAGACAAACGAGTCATGATTTCTGCCTTCTCGCAAAAGTGTACGAGGAGAGTTGATCCCCCAACCTTCATCTTTACTCTGCCGACCGGCCCGTTGGCAACGATTATTCGTTCCCGCCGCGCCATTTGGTCGTCAATACATTCTGGGGAGAATCTGCGCTCTGGGAAAAGCTTGCACGGCGCTCGACGCCAACCGCGAAATTCATCTCCATCTGCCAGCGGCGCCATCGCGAATTCATTGAATTCTCGTGAACGCCCCCGCAAACAGAGCAACCCGCATGCCGGCAGCCGATCGGCCGCTCATTGGTGAAAGCGTAGCTTGCCCCGCTGCGCCGCGACGCCATCCTGGCGAGAAGAGGCCCGAAAAGGGACCCAATTGGCGGCGATGTTGCCAAAACGCAACGCGGCCCCCCTGGGCGCGTTGCACTCAGACAGCACTCAAATCAGCCGCCCGCGCACACCGCCCCGTACGAACCACACGCCCGGCGTGTTCGATTCGCGGAGGGGAATCGGGAAAAGAAATGGAACCGCCGATGAACGCAGATAAACGCCAATCAATTCGAAACCCTCTACCAAACGCACTGCTGCGTTGATAGCGGCGCTGCGACTACTACCTGCATTCCCTGTCCTTGGAGTCCTTGGCGGTTGCCTTTGAGCCATTAAAAAATGCGGGGAGATTTTTAACCACGAAACACACGAAATGACACGAAAGAAAAAACTGGGAACAGAGAGAAGCTAAAGAACGTTCTCCCCCACTAACTCAATTCTTTGTTTCGTGTCTTTTCGTGTGTTTCGTGGCCAACCTCCCCGCATTCAAAGAACCAACGCTGCGGTCAATGACCAGCGATCAGCAACTAGCGAGGCCGACCCGGGCGAACCGGACGGCAGAAGCCGATCTTCTCCAGCGACTTGTAAACCTCTTCCAACGTCTTCTCGCCGAAGTTCGAAATGCTGAGCAAGTCATCGCGAGTGCAATGCAGCAAATCGTTCACCGTGAAGATGCCCCGCTCTTCGAGGCAGTTGGTGGTGCGAACTGCGAGGCCGATTTCGGCCGTGCTCATCTCCAACCGATCCTTGAGACCTTGGTTGGCTAGTTCGACTTGATTGAGCGGTATGCGCGACATGCGGGAATCCCTCCCCTAACGTAAGAAACCCAGTGCCCCATGCGCCGGCACGATAGCGGCGGCCGTCATCCTGCACCGGGATCGCGAAGTCGCCTCCGATGCGACAGCCCTGACTTGCGTGGCAATATATCAAACGACTCTCGTCTTGCGCGCGTAAATCTCTCCCAAACCGCATCATTTTTTCAAACTTGCCTCACCGGCGTCGCGACGATGCTAGCAGGCCAACTCGCGCGAGGGGGCGAAGAGATTAACCACGAAACACACGAAAGGAACGAAAGAAGAAGAGAGAAGAAGGAACCCGCGTTCGAGCGCGCCCGTGACGACAGCACCGGCTCTCAATCAATGAGATTCCAGCCTGCAACAATCCGCGAAACTCCGCGCTCATTCGCGTAAATCCGCTTCCCATTCTTCGAGCTATTCGAACAGCAAATCTCCCTCCTTCTTTTCGTCTGTTTCGTGTGTTTCGTGGTTAAACCTCCCCGCATTCAGCCCGCGACAGTACCGCGAGCATTGGCGCACCGAACTGGACAGGCGTACCATACCTATTGCTAGCTACTGCAATCGAAAGCCGCCTCGAAGGATCGCCCGTGGACCCGCTGTTCGCCAACCTCAATCCCGCCCAATGCGAAGCCGTCCGCCACGTCGAAGGGCCGATGCTCGTCCTCGCCGGCCCCGGCAGCGGCAAGACCCGCGTCGTCACCCACCGCATCGCTCACCTGCTGCGCGAAGGGGTCCGCCCGCGCGAGATTCTCGCCCTCACCTTCACGAACAAAGCGTCGGAGGAGATGAAGCTCCGCGTCGAGACGATGTCCCCCGGCTCGCGCGTCTGGGTTAGCACCTTCCATCGCTTCGGCGCCCGGCTGCTGCGCGAGTACGCCGGCTTCGTCGGCCTGACGCCCAACTTCACGATCTACGACACCGACGACTCCCGCCAAACGCTCAAGCGCGTCATCGAGGCCGGCAAGATCCGCACGGCCCATTACTCGCCCGACCGCATCGCCGCCGCGATCAGCGCCGCGAAGAACCAGCTCATTACCGCCGATCGCTACGAACCCCGCATCGGCAGCCCGCTCAGCCAAATCGTCGCCGAGGTTTACCCCGCTTACCAGCAACGCTTGCTCGCCTCGTCGGCAGTCGACTTCGACGACTTGCTGCTGCACGTCGCGAACATGCTCTACGTAAACGACGACGTCCGCGCCGAGCTCGACGAACGCTATCGCTTCATCCTCGTCGATGAGTATCAAGACACGAACCGGGCGCAATACGTGATGGTTCGCGCAATGTCGGTCGACCACCCGAATCTCGCCGCCACGGGCGACCCCGATCAATCGATCTACGGTTGGCGCGGCGCCGACATCAAAAACATCCTGCAGTTCGAGACCGACTTCCCGCAGGTCCGCGTCGTTCGGCTCGAGCAAAACTACCGCAGCACGAAGGCGGTGCTCCGCGTCGCCGATCAGCTCATTCGCTCGAACATGCGCCGCAAGGCGAAGTCGCTCTTCACCGACAACGCCGAAGGCGATCCGGTGAAGCTCGTGCAGTATTCGACGCAAGACGACGAAGCCCGCGGCATCGCCGATCAGATCGCGGCAGGTATCGCCGCCGGCCGTCGACCGCGCGACTTTGCGATCTTCTACCGCGTCAACGCCCTCTCGCGCGTGCTTGAGCGTGGGCTCCGCGAGCATGGCATCCCCTACCAGATGATCCGCGGCCAAGAGTTCTATCAGCGCAAAGAAATCAAGGACGTGCTGGCCTACTGCCAACTGATCAACAACCCGCGCGACGATCAGGCGACGCTCCGTACGATCAACACGCCGGTCCGCGGCATCGGCCGCAAGACGATCGACCGCCTCAGCGAGTTCGCCTACCAGCACGGCATCTCGCTCCTCGACGCCTGCCGCGAAGCGGGGCAAGTCGAAGGGCTGAACGCCCGCGCGATCAAGTCGGTTGCCCAGTTCGCAGCCTTAATCGATAGACTCAGCTTGCTGGCCGGCGCCGCACTCGAGGAAATCCTCGGCACCATCCTCACGGAAACGAAATATCGCGAGGGCCTGCAAGACAGCGAATCGGAAGACGACCTCAATCGCCTCGCCAACATCGAAGAACTCCTCACCGACGCGCGGCAGTTCGACGAAGCCCACCCCGGCGGCGGCCACTTGGAGGAGTACCTCGAGAACGCTTGGCTCGTCAACGAGACAGACAGTTGGGAGACCGAGAGCGACAAAGTGACGATGATGACCCTACACGCCGCGAAGGGGCTCGAGTTTCCCGTCGTGTTCGTCGTCGCGTTCGAGCAAGGCCTGCTCCCGCACGAGCGGAGTCTCAACGACGACGAGCAAATGGAAGAAGAACGGCGGCTAGCGTTCGTCGGCATTACCCGCGCGAAGGAGCACCTGCAACTCAGCTACGCCGTCCACCGCGACTTCCGCGGCCAACGCCGTCGCACCGTGCCGAGCCCGTTCCTATTAGAAATGCCGCGTGAAGAGATGGAGTTGGTCTCGATCGGCGCCCCCGGCGGCTGGGACGTGCCGACGGACTGGGAGGACGTTCACGACCTGCACGACGACTCGCACCACTTCGAAATCGACCCGGCCGTCGACGATCACGGCGTCGAAGCAGAAGCGCCAACGGAAGACGACGACTCGTTCGCATTCGGCGCCAACGCCGCGCCCGCTCCCGCCAAGTCGATCCCCGCGTCGCAAGTCACGACGGCCGCCCGTCTCGCCGGCGCGAAACCGCTCGCCGCCTCAGGCATCTCGCCCGATGCCTTCGCACAGGGAATGACGGTGATGCACCCCGAGCATGGCCCGGGTAAGATCGTCGCCCTCAGCGGCAGCGGCGCCAACCGCCGCGCGACAGTGAAATTCGCTACAGCCGGCGAACGCCGCTTCGTCCTCGCCCACAGCCCCCTACGACCCGCGGGGCGGTGAAGAAAGGAATCGAACCGCCAAGGACGCCAAGGTTCGCCAAGGAAATACAGGAAAGATATTTACCACGACGACACAACGGACACGAAGGAAAGACTTCGTGAGAGGAAATCCGCTCAAAACTTTTTCTTATTAGTTTTTCGTCGTGATCGTTGTGTCGTCGTGGTAATTAGTTCCTTTGCATTTCCTTGGCGCACCTTGGCATCCTTGGCGGTTAATCCTCTTCGCTCTACTTCTCAAACTGAATCGAAGCCGAGTTCACGCAATACCGCAGCCCCGTCGGCTTCGGCCCGTCAGGAAAGACATGCCCCAAATGCGCCCCGCACTTGTGGCACACAATCTCCTCCCGCACCATCCCGTGGCTATGGTCCGCGTGGACGTCGATCGCCTCGGGCGTCACTTGTTGGTTGAAGCTCGGCCACCCGCAGCCAGAATCGAACTTCGTCGACGAGTCGAACAGCAACTCGCCGCAGACGATGCAGTGGTATTTGCCGTCTTCCTTATGGTTCCAGTACTTCCCAGTGAAGGCCCGCTCGGTTCCTTTTTCCTGAGTGACGTGGTACTGCTCGGGGGTTAGCCGGGCCCGCAATTCGGCGTCATTTGACTTCGTTTGCTCGCTCATGCCTGAAAACCTCCGTAACTATCTGCCTGGCAACCGTCTGCTACAATGTGAGGTTACCCCAAATTCAGCGACGCTGGGAGACGCCCAGCAAGCCGGAGAGCCACGCTCTCTGGCGATATGGTGGGTGAGCCCACCCGCAATATCCGCGCCCGTTTGCCACCTAAGCCCCGACTCACCCAAGCACTGCCCCCGCCTCTCATGCCCACCCCCTGGCAACCTCAGTTCCTCTACGCCGTCTGCCAACACGGGGCCGAGGCCGTCCTCAAGCGCGAACTCGCTGTCCGCGCCCCGCAACTCCGCCCAGCCTTCTCGCGGCCGGGGTTCGTCACGTTCAAGCTCGACGCTCCGTGCACCGATCCCGAGAAGTTCGCCCTTCCCGCGGTCTTCGCCCGCACGAGCGGCTTCTCACTTGGATCGGTCAAAGGCGAGCGCCTCCACGATCTCGCCGCGCAACTCTGGCAACTCCCTGACGTGCAGGCGTTTCTCGAGTCGCACGAAGTCGCCGGCCTGCACGTCTGGCAACGCGACGAACGGACTCCCGGCGAGCGCGGCTTCGAACCCGGCCCTACCATTCTTGCGGACGAGGCCGAAGAGGCCATCCGCGAGCTCTCGCCCATCGAGTCGCTCCGCCCCGATTCCGCCGCCGGCCGGTCGACGCCGCGCAATCGATGGGTGCTCGACGTGTCGCTCATCGAACCGAATCAATGGTTCGTCGGCTGCCATCGGACGACCAGCCGCGTCGCCTCGTGGCCAGGGGGCGTCCCCGATTTAGAACTCCCCGAACACGCCGTCTCGCGTGCCTACTTGAAGATGGCCGAAGCGATGAGTTGGGCCTCGCTGCCGATGTCTCGCGGCGAGCGGGTCGTTGAACTCGGCTGCGCCCCCGGCGGCGCGTCGCAGGCGCTGCTCGATGCGGGGCTCGAAGTGATCGGCGTTGACCCCGCCGAGGTGGACGAATCAGTTCTGGCCGACCCCAACTTCACGCACGTTCGCAGCCGCTCGGTCGAGACCTCGCGCAAGGTCTTCCGCCATGTGCAGTGGCTCGCCGCCGATATGAACGTGGCGCCGTCGTTCACGCTCGACGCCGTCGAAGCGGTCGTGAAGCACCCCGGCATCTCGATTCGCGGAATGCTGCTGACGCTGAAGCTGCCTGACCTGGCGCTCGTCGACGAGTTCCCCGCGTTCGTGGAGCGCGTCCGCAGTTGGGGCTACCGCGACGTGCGACTCCGGCAGCTAGCATTCAACCGCCAAGAGATCTGCTTGGCCGCGCTCCGCAGCCGCGGCCAACGCCGCGTCCTCCGCACCGCCGGCACGCGCAAGCGACCGACAGGCAAACGGCCCAGCGGCCCCGGCATTTCGACGCCACCCGCCGCGCCAGCACCGAGCGACCACCCCGAATCGCCCATTTAGCCCCGGGCTCCGCCCGGGGGTCGGCCGCCATACCGGTCGACGTCGTCGCGCGTTGTGCTACCCCCGGGCGGAGCCCGGGCTAAGAACGCCGCTAGCAGCGCCGTGTATTCCGCCAGGGCCACGCGCCAACCTTGACGCCAACCCGCTTCGATTGGTACTAATCTGCCGCGAAATTCCGCATCTTGCAGATTCCGACCGTTCGAGGCCGCTCCGAGTTGCCAGCATCCGTCCACCATCGGCGCGCATTCACCCTCATCATTTCAGTGATCGGCTGTTGGTGCGCGCTCGCTGCAACAAAAATTCACGCGCAACGCGTCCAATTTCCATCAAGCGTCGCCCCCGCCAGTCCGTTCGCAGCGGCGCCGTCGCCCGTCTACCCCGCGACGCCGCAGCCTTCGCTCACGCCAGCCATCCAAAGCTTCGATCCCTACGCCGCTCCCGGCATGGCGGCCCCGCCGATCGACGTTCCGTACTCGGCGCCGGCGCTCACGCCGAACTTCGGCGCCGCGCCCCCAACCGTCACGCCCTACGGCATGAATCCCGCCACCGTCGCGCCGCCGATGCAGGGCATTCCGTACGCTCCGCCGCCGAACAGCAACATCCTGCAGAACATGCCGACAGTGCAGTGGAATCGCGGCACTTACGACTACACGAATCCCGACGGCTCCACCTCGCGGCTGCAGCGGTTCATGCAGCAGCTCACGGTCGAGTCGACGTACCTGATGGGCAATCACAACCCCGACCAGCTCGCATGGAATCGGCTCGAAATGGCCGCCACGTTCGGCGTCCCCATCTTCCGCAATCCCGACACGCCGCTCCTGATCACCCCCGGCTTCGCCTTCAACTGGCTCGAAGGCCCCAGCGGCCCGAACGCCGACCTGCCGCCGCGCGTCTACGACGCCTACCTCGACACCGCCTGGAGTCCGAAGCTCACCGAACGCCTGAGCGCCGACCTCGGCTTCCGCACCGGCGTCTGGAGCGACTTCTCTTACTTCGATAGCCGCTCGATGCGTTTTATGGGTCGCGGCTTGGGCGTCTACACGCTCTCGCCGAAGATGGACGTCCATGCCGGCGTCTGGTACCTCGACCGCAACAAAGTCAAAATCTTGCCGGCTGGCGGCGTCTACTGGCGCCCGAATCCTGAGTGGGACCTGTGGCTCCTGTTCCCGAACCCCAAGATCCGCAAGCGATTCCAGAACCTCGGCCAAATCCAATGGTGGTGGTACGTCGCCGGCGAATACGGCGGCGGCGCCTGGACGATTACCCGCTCCGAAGACGGCCCCGCCGACGGCGCCCGGGACGACATCGACTACAACGACATTCGCGTGATGCTCGGCCTTGAATGGGAAACGCAAACCCGCCTGCACGGCCACGCCGAGATCGGTTACGTCTTCGATCGCGAGATTGTCTACTCCCAGACGAACCTGCCGCCCGAATATAACCTCGACGATACGATCATGTTCCGACTGGGATTTGATTTTTGAGCGTCGCCCCACTCTTCAAATTGCTAGCAGATCCAGCGCTCGCCACGCGCTCAGGGCGGCGACGCGCCGCAAAATTAGCCGGCGTTACCCGTCGCTTGCTAGCAGCCGCTGCAGGCGCCGCGCTAATGTTCGCGCCACTCGTTGCGACCGCACAAACCGCGGAGCCCTACACAGCGACGGCGTCCGACTCCCCGTTCGCCGGCGTACCGCACCCCGCGTACTCTACGCTGCAGACGCAATCGAACGCCAACGGCAACCAGCCTCCCGCGTCGTCGGTGATCACGCCGACGCCCTGGACGCCCGAGCCGATCACGCCGATCGATATCGACCAGCTTCCTGCCACGCTCACGCCCGGCGTCGATCCGAACCTTCGCGTTGCCAATCTCGCCGAAGAAACCGTCGCCCCCGAAAACCAAATGGCGCCCGAGGCGGCGAGCGAACTTCCCCCCGGCGCCCGCGCCGGCGTCTTCCAGAAGATTTACTTCACCGGCACCTGGCTCCCGCGGATGAGCGACGAGCCCGATACCCTCGGCATGGGCGACATCGAAGCCGGCGTCGTCCTCGGCTTTCCCTTCTTCCGCCGCGACACGCCGCTGCTCGTGACGCCCCACTTCGGCACGCACCTGCTGGAGAACGCCGCCGCCCTCGACATCCCGAGCACGCTTTACGACGCCTCGGTCGACTTCCGCCATCTCCGCAAATTCGGCGACGGCCCCTGGGCGATGGACGTCGGCGTTGGCGTCGGCTACTACAGCGACTTCGAACAAAGCTACAGTAACGCCACCCGCGTCACTGGCCGCGGCATCGGCGTCTACGAGGCCACGCCCGGCAAGAAGTGGATCTTCGGCGTCGCGTACCTCAACCGCGCTGGCGCCACTGTGCTGCCGATTGCCGGCCTGATCATCGAACCCGCCGAAATGCCGCGGACGCGTCTCGACCTCGTCTTCCCGCGGCCGCGGTTCTCTTGGCAAACCGCCGCGAGCACCCCCGAAGACGAACGCTGGTTCTACATCGGCGGCGAATTCGGCGGCGGCATTTGGAGCATTACCCGCCCCTCCGATCAAGAGATCGATACGATCAGCTACAGCGACATCCGCGTCGTCGTCGGCTTCGAACGGAAGATTCTCAACGGGCTCGCTACCCGCTTCGAAACCGGCTACGTCTTCGCGCGCGAACTCGACTACCAGAGCGCCACGCCCGACGTCTCGCTCGACGACACGATGATGGCCCGCGTCGGCGTTACTTACTGATTGCGTTCCGCAGGCGCTCGCAGCGTCTGTCAGAACGATGATCCGGTGACGAAAAACCACAGCAGCGTCGCTGCGAATCCCACGATGAGCGGGCACAGTACCGCAGCGGCGATCGCTCGGCCACGGTAGGGCTGGCGCAACGGCCCCTCAGCCACGGCGACTCGCAGCAGCAGCCACGCCGCATAGAACGCGAGCGGCTCGAGCAGCATCGAGAAGAACGTCGCCTTGAACGCTCGATTCGCCAACGCTTCGCGTTCGGAGAGCGCCTCGCGCTGCATTTCGGTCTCCGACTCCGCTGCGCTGGAGTCGTCAAACTCGAATTCCAACCGCCCCGCGCGAGCTTCAGTCAGTAGCTCCGCCGCTTCTAATGCGTCCGTCTCGGCCACCTGCAGCTTAACGCCGCCCATCGCCACGCCCAGATGCCACATCGTCCCAACCATCGCGGCGTCGACGAGGTACGACTCGATCCCCGCCGCCGCGAGGCACTGCTGCGCGATCTCCGCTTCGGTCACGCTGCCGAAGGACGCTACCGTCACGAGATTAGGAGCAGAAGTCTGAATCATGCCCGGCTCGCTTGCAAGTTGTCCGCCCCGCGCCGATGGTTCGCCATCAGTCTGCAATGAGCGAACGCACTATCTCTCTCAAGAATAGCAGAAAAATTGCGAGCGCCACGGCCGTCCCGACGCCAATCCAAATCGCTCGGCGCCCGTGTTTTGCGCTCAGCGGCCCTTCTTTCGTGCTCACATCCAGCAATAACCACCCCGTGTAGAACGCAACGGGCAAGAACAACAGTGAGAGCACCAACGACCGACCGGCTCGGTCGACGATTTGATCGCGTTCGCTTCTTTCTGCTACCGTCTCGTCGTCAGCTTCTTCGTCGTCCTCCGGCCAATCTTGCTCGTCGATTTCGAGTTCCCCCGCCTGGGCTTTGGCCAAAATCGCCGCCGCCTCGTTGCGCTGGCTGGCGGAGACCTGCAACTTCACCCCGCCCAGCGCCCCCGCGAGATGCCACGCCGTACCGACCAGCGAATGGTCCGCCAGAAAGGCCCGAATCCCCGCGCCCGCCAGGCACTCCCGGGCTAGCCTTGCATCGAGGTCATTGTCGAAGCTCGCCACCGTCACGAGGTCATCCCGCATCGCTCTTCCAGTCTCTTGATACGTCCGCGTCTTGCGGACTTCTTGGTCAACGAGATCGACAATATATCAAACGACGGCGAACCCTCCCACTGAACTTCTCTACGGCGGCGGTAAAAGCCTAGCGATGCTCAAGAGTAAGCTGAATCCGACCTAATCAAGGCCCCCGGCTCCGCCGGTGGACGAACCGCGAGTTAACGCCGCCCCACGACGTCCACCGGCAGAGCCGGTGGCTTCTATTCAACCTGGCAAACATGCCAGCACCGCCTCAGGTACGCCATTCGCACGCGCTCTGCTGTCCGATCCATCCCCGCGATCACCGACGCCTTCTTCACGCCAGACCGGGATGAAGCATCTGCCCTAACAGACGCCGGCCGCGTGACGCCGACGTCAACATTCTCAAAGGGCAGTTAACAAAGGAGTGAGCGATGAAAACCATTACCGCCCGCGAACTTCGGAAGATGCGCGACGCCGAAGAGGAGTTCCTGCTGGTAAACACCCTCGACGGCGAACACTTCGAGAAAACAAAGATCCCCGGGGCCGCCAGCATTCCGCAAAGTGCTAGCGACTTCCTCAACCAAGTTGAGCAGCGCGCTGGCGGCAAGAACCGCACGGTGGTCGTTTACTGCGCAAACGTCCGCTGCGATTCGTCGACCAAGGGCGCCGAGAAACTCGAACGCGCTGGCTTCACGAACGTCTTCGACTTCGCCGACGGCTACGAAGGCTGGCAGCAAATCAATAAAGAGAAAGAGGGCGGCCGCAAAGCCAAGGAAGACGCCCCGGTGAAACGGTAGTTTCCTCAGCACTATGCTTGCAATTCTCTTTGCGCCTTCGCGCCTTTGCGTGAAAATTAAACGAAGAATGTCTCACGCAAAGGCGCGAAGGCGCAAAGGAATTTATTCTTAAAATTCGGACTACTCAACAACCTCAACAACCTTCACAGCCTTCGCCTCCGACGGCAACAACCGCACTTCCCTCCCCTTCCGCACCGACTTCAATCCATTCCTCCGCAAGAACTGCCGGTCGACGTCGCTAAAGCTTGCCGCGGGCAGGTTGAGTTTGATGATTCGCTCCCTGCCCGCGGCGATGGTCGATTTCGCGCTTTCGTCGACCTCCAGCCGATATCCAAGTTGCGCAAGCACCTTGCCGTAGTAATCGATTCCCTCTGCCAGCGTCACGTCCGCCACCATCCGAAAGCGAACTTTCGCCAAGGGCATGGGTTTCGATTCCAGATCCTGCTTCGGCGCCTCCGTTGTCAACCGTTCGAGTTCTGCAATCTGCGCCGCAGCTGCCGCGCGATCCTCCGCCGTCTTAGCCTGCTTCTCCAATTGCCGCCAAGCCGAGAGCGCGAACCGCAGTACGCTGCCGCGGTCGACGGCCAGCGCGCTCGCGGGATACGCCGCCAGCCGAGCATATCCTTCCGCGTCAATCTGATCGATCGCCAGCTTCGCGCGACGCTGCTCTTCAATCCATGGTCGCTCTGCCCGCCGCTCGTATTCCTCCAGCAGTTTCTTCGCTTCGGCCGCAGCAGGGAGATCATGCCACCTTGAGTCCACTCCCTGCAGTTGCATAAGCCCCTTCCCAATCGTTTCCGGCTGTTCCAACCACGCCTTCGCTGCATTTAGCCACGCCGCCGCCATCTCTTCGCGGCCCATCGCCCCATCAAGATCTACCGCCCCATTCCGCCGCGCACCACGCCGCTCGGCTAGTCCTTGCTCCAGCCACGCAAACGCCTCCTCCGTTGCGGCGGGCCCCGGCATCGTGTGCCCCATCCCGTCGATCAGTTGCAAGTCTGTGCGGAATCCCAAGCATTGCAGTTGCGGCGCGTGGAGTTCTTTCGCCCACACTGCCGCCGACTCGCGCTCGCCGCACACAATCGCCACGCTCAGCCGCTCGCTCGCCCGCTGCCGCCCCCACGGGCTCGGCGGCGGTCCCGTCGAATGCCCGTAACTCACGACCCCGCCAAAATACTCGGGCAGCGCCATCGCCACTTCCGACGCAATGTACCCGCCGCCAGAAAATCCGGCCAAGTACGTCCGATCTGGATCGATCCGATACCGCTGCCGCAAATCACCCAGCACTTCGACGACGGCCCGCACCCGCCGCGCTTTGACGACGCCGTTTCCCGCATCGCGAATCCCGGCGAACAATACGCCACGATCGCGGCACGTCGCCTCCCAGAACGGCCAGCCGACCGGCCGATTCTCCGGCGACACAAAGATCACGAGCGGCCACGCTCGATCGCCGCCGTCGCGCGGCCCGCAGAACTCGTAGGTAAAATCGCCGCCGCGGAGCGACTCCTCCGCGATCTGCTTTGGCGTCGTCGCCGGACTCTTCATGGCGAGCGGGTAGACCCAATCGAGCGCCGTTGGCTCCTGCACGCTCAGCTTCCGCGCGTACTCGAACTCCTGAGCTTGCACCGTTCCCACGGCGATGCCGCAACACAATGCTAACAGTGAACACGCCGCCCATAGGAGGCGTGATCGAATCGTGCGACCAGCCATTCTCCGCTCCTCATCCGCTGTTCCGTTCCGACGAAAGCCCAGATCAAAGCCACGGGCAAACGCCATCCCCGGATTGTAGTGACCTCGCTGTCAAGCACCACAAATCGGCCACAGAGAGCAGATTCAAGCAAATGAACGCATTCAGAGAATCGGCGCGTTCAGCCAATTTTTGTGTTGAAACTAGGCCACCCAATTTCGGACAATAACGCCAAGGCCGCTGCGTGAGGTTCGCCATCCCGCCACGCCCATTTAGCCCCGTCCGCTCGCGGCGGGCGTATCGGCGTAACAGTGCGGCGGTGCGCCGTAACTCAAACGCTCCGCAGCGGGCTACCGCCCGCGGCTAAATGGCCGCAACGGCATGGAGCATGAAACGCGATTCACTGCTCCCTGCCGACTACCCAACGTTAATGTCGCCCAAAATCGAAAAATGCGACACGACGCGACACCATGCGACACAAAGCTTACGCCGCTTCACGACACGACAACTCGAATGGCTACCGCCATTTACAAATCGACGCATCGCCGAAAGCCAACGAAAAAGACCCTTTCTGTCGCCAAAAATGCGCTGAGGCGACAGAAAGGGTCAATGCGACAAATATCGAATGGCGGCGGGAAGCTACTTCCCGGCCCGCTTGATCGCCCGCACGACCGCCTCGCCCATGTCGGCGGGGCTCTCGGCGACTTCGATCCCGGCGTCTTGCAGGGCGGCGACCTTTTCGGCCGCGGTCCCCTTGCCGCCGCTGATGATGGCGCCGGCGTGGCCCATCCGCTTGCCGGGAGGCGCCGTGCGGCCGGCGATGAACGCGGCGACCGGCTTCGTGACGTTCGCCTTCACGAACGCGGCGGCTTCTTCTTCGGCGGTGCCGCCGATTTCGCCCATCATGATAATCGCTTCGGTTTCAGGATCTTCCTGGAACATCGCGAGCGTGTCGATGAACGACGTGCCGACGATCGGGTCGCCGCCGAGGCCGACGCAGGTCGTCTGGCCGAGGCCGAGACCCGTGAGTTGCCACACCGCTTCGTAGGTGAGCGTGCCGCTGCGGCTCATGACGCCCACCTTGCCGCGCTTGTGGATGTAGCCCGGCATAATGCCGATCTTGCATTCGCCGGCGGTGATGACGCCGGGGCAGTTCGGGCCGACGAGCCGCGAGTTCGGGTAGTCGGCCTTCAGGCGGGCGTACACGCGGGCCATGTCGAGGACCGGCACGCCTTCAGTAATCGCGATGATCAGGCGAATGCCGGCGTCGGCCGCTTCCAGAATCGCGTCGGCGGTGAACGGCGCTGGGACGAAGATCATTGTCGCCTCGGCGCCATTCTTCTCAACCGATTCGGCAACCGTGTCGTAGACCGGCAAGCCGAGCACCGACTGCCCGCCGCGACCCGGCGTGACGCCAGCGACCATCTTCGTGCCGTATTCGAGGCAGTTCTTCGAGTGGAACTCGCCAGCCTTGCCGGTGATGCCCTGACAAATGACGCGAGTGTTCTTATCGACCAGGATACTCATTGGTTTATTCCGTCGGAAGATTTACCACGACGACACGAAGGACACGACGAAGGAACGAAGACGAATGGGCTTAGCCGATCGTGCTTACTGTATTTCCTTCGTGCTCGTTGTGCCGTTGTGGTTCAATGTTCGTTGTATGGATTAAGCAGCCCCTGCCGCGGCGACGACTTTCTTCGCCGCGTCGGTGAGGCCTTCGGCAGTAATGACAGCGATACCGCTGTTGGCGAGGATCTTCTTGCCTTCTTCGACTTCGGTCCCTTCGAGCCGGACGACCAGCGGGACGTTGAAATCGACTTGCTTGTAGGCTTCGAGAATCGCGTTGGCGATCGTCGTGCACCGCATGATGCCGCCGAAGATATTTACGAGCACGGCCTTGACGTTCTTGTCGGCAAGCAAGATGCGGAACGCCTCGGTGACCTGATCGACCTGGGCGCCGCCGCCGACGTCGAGGAAGTTCGACGGCTGGCCGCCGTGGAGCTTCACGAGGTCCATCGTGCTCATCGCGAGGCCGGCGCCATTCACCAGGCAGCCGATGTTCCCTTCAAGCTGGACGTAGCTCAGCCCGGCGTTGCCAGCGCGAACTTCCGCGGGATCTTCTTCGGAGAGGTCGCGGAGCTCCACGAGATCCTTGTGGCGGAACATCGCGTTGTCGTCGAAGTTGATCTTCGCATCGAGCGCGATCAGCTCGCCTTGCTTTGTGACGACGAGCGGGTTGACTTCCACGATGCTGCAGTCGAGGTCGACGAACAGCTTGCACAAGCCCTTCATCAGCTTCTCGGCCGAGCGAACGCTGTCGCCCGCGATGCCGAGCTTGTGGCACAGCTTGCGTACTTGGTACGACTGGAGACCGTCGGTCGGGTGGAACGGTTCGAGGAAGATCTTCTCCGGCGTTTCCGCGGCGACCTCTTCGATGTTCATGCCGCCTTCGTTCGAGCACATCAGCACCGGCAAGCTGCAGGCGCGATCGACGACGATGCCGAGGTAGAGCTCGCGATCGATGTCGCAGCCCGCTTCGACGAGGACCTGTTGGACCTTCTTCCCTTCGGGACCTGTCTGAATCGTCACCAATTCCTTGCCGAGCAGCGCGTCGGCGACCCGCTTCGCATCTTCGCGGGTCTTCACGAGTTCAACGCCGCGCTGCGACTCGTTGCCCTTAATCGTTCCCTTGCCGCGACCGCCGGCGTGAATCTGAGCCTTCACCACGGCGAGCTTGCCGCCGAGCTTATCGAACGCATCGGCCGCTTCAGCGCCCGATTTGGCGGCGAAACCGACCGGAACGCTGATCCCGGCCTTCCGCAGCAGGTCCTTACCTTGGAATTCGTGAATTTTCATGGAAATCTCGAGGAAACGAGCCCCGCAGCGGCGGTCGCTCATAGAAGAATGCATGGGAAGCGACCGAGTATAGCCCCCCGCCGCCCCGGCAGACAACCGGCCAACCGCCGTCCTAGCGCAATGAAAAGTCACTTTGCCGCAGCATTTCTGCTGCTCGCCCTCATCACCGGCAAGGCCGCCGCCCAGCCGCCGCTGGCCTCCCTCACCGGCCCGACGATGGGGACGACCTACCACATTAAATATTGGGGCGACCAGCCGAACGATCCGCCCAAGGTGAAGGCGACGATCGACGAGTTGCTGGCCGAGTTCGATCGGCAGATGTCGACGTACCGCGACGACTCGGAACTGTCGCAGTTCAACCGCGCCGCGGCGGGCGAGTGGTTTCCCGTGTCGGCTGATACGGCGCGAGTCGTCGAGGAGTCGCTGCGGTACTATCGCGATACGGACGGGGTGCTCGACGTAACGGTGCCGCCGCTGTTGCGGCTGTGGAACTTTAGTGCTGGGGCGAAGCGTGACGAGCCGATCGTTCCGCCCGAGCCAAAGGCGCTTTTAGCCGCTAGACGACTCGTTGGTTCGCAACACATTCACGTGCAAACAGAACCGCCGGCGCTCAAGAAAGATTTTGCCGGCGTCGAGGTCGACCTCTCGTCGATCGCTCCCGGCTACGCCGTCGACCTCATCATCGCGAAGCTGCAGGAGCTCGGCTTCGCGAATGCGATGGTCGAGATCGGCGGCGAAGTGCGCGGCGTCGGACTACGTCCCGACGGCAAGCCGTGGCGGATCGGCGTCGAGCAAGTCGATGCGACCGACGGCACGCTCGCCCGCATCGTGCCGCTGCACGACATGGCCCTCAGCACGGCCGGCGACTATCGCAACTTTCGCACAGCCGATGGCGGGCGGTTTACGCACATCATTGATCCACGCACGGGGCGGGCGTTGCCGTACGTCGGCGCGTCGGTGACGGTCGTCGCGAAGACTTGCACCGAGGCCGATGCGCTCGACACGCCGCTCCTTATCATGGGGCCAGATGATGGCTACAAGTGGTGCGTTGAGCACCGGATCGCTGCGCTGTTTCAAACGCGAACTGCCGACGGCGGGATCGTCACGAAGACGACGGAGTGGTTCGACGAACTCGCGCCGCAAGCGCCAACCAAACCTGAACCTCAACGCACCTCTGCCGAGTAGATTTCCATCTGCACCAATTCCGCTTCACGCTTCGCGCCTAGTTCCGTAAGCACCGCATCGCGGGTCTCGCGCCGCACATCATCCTCCGGCAGCCACTGCGAGACGATCCAATACTTTGTCCCCGCCGGATGGGCGGCCTGGAACTCGGCGAGCCGCTCAGCACGCTGCTCGCCATGGTGGGCGAAGATAGGGAAACTAGTAAGCGAGCGATCCGCCGGCCAATAGTGCTGCAGCGCGTGGCCCATATAGTTCGAAGCGACGAGCACCGGCGCCTCCGCGGCGCCGAGTTCTTCGAGCTTCGCCGCCACGGCGCGGAAGTCTTCTTCGTCGTACCGAGCATCATACGCTCGGTTGTAGAGGGCAGCGGCGTTTACCGCGAGCAGCACGACCACGGCGAGACGCGCGAACCAACTCACGCGACAGCGCGCTGCGCCCGCTCCGAGAATCAACGCATAAGGAACGGCGAGCCACACGACGTAGCGGTATACGAAGCCCGAGCCACTGACGTTGCCGAGGTAACCAAGCACAGGAACCAGCAACGCGGAGGAGGCGACAAGCATCGCCAGCGGCAGCCCGATCCCCAACCGACGAACGGCCTGCCAAACGAGCGTGAGCCCAGCGAACCCGACCGCCGCGAGCCACGGCAGAAATTGGCGAATCCCGTCAGCCGCCGGCATCGAGCGGAGCTCCTTCATCGCGGGTCCGATGGTGAATCCGCCCACTAGCGAAACAAACGTGTAGCCGAGCGCCTCGAGATCAAACCCGGCGTACAACTCCTCGTCCGGCAAATCGGCCGAGGCGCGAATCAACAGGATTGGCGCCGGGATCAGCAACACCGCCGTAGCGATCGCCGCCCCGATCGGCCGCCGCCAACCATCGCGGCGCCATCCCGCGTAGAACACAAACAACCACAGCACGCAGCCGAGCGGTACGGCATACCAGTGGCAGTAAACCGCCGCAATCGTCGAGGCGACCATCAGCGCCCAATCACGCCGCTCGCCGCGCCGCAGGAGGCGTAGCGCCGCCCAGAACATCATCGCCGCGAACAGCCCGTATACGGCGTACGCCCGACCCTCGCGGGCGAAGTGAATATTGAACGGGCAGCACGCCATCAGCAGCGCCGGCCACACGGCGTCGCGCTCGTCGAGCAGCGCCGCCCCGGCCCGCCAGACGACAATCACCGTCAGTCCGCCCGCGACGACGCTCAACCACCGCGCCGCTTCCTCCGATCCCCACGCATTGTCCCAAATGACAAGAATCGTGCGGTATAGCGGCGGGAAGCGATCGTCGTCCTCGTCCATCACCACCGACGCTAGCGGCTTGCGCGCGAGCAACAGCTCCGTCACTTCGTCGGCCGTGTAGCCGCGGCCGTGGAGGTTCCAACCGCGCAGTAGAAAGCCGAGGGCGATCACGCCGATCACCAGCAGCCACGGGATGCGCGCATCGCTGCTGCGTTCGATCTCGGTGACTTGCTCGCTGTTCGCACTACTCATTACTGCCGCCGCTCCGCCTCACGCGCCGCACTAGGCCGCTTCCGCCAAAGACTTCTCAATGTGCTCGAACGTCTCCGCATCCACAGTCCGCCGATTCGCCACCCGATGCGGCTCAACCTCTGCCGGAAGCTGCGGCCGCGCGTGCGCCGGCCACAGCGTCTCCGCCGTACGCCCGAGCAGCGCCCGCGGATCGCGGCAAAACTCCTCGTACGGCACGCGCCAAAACCGCTCCGCCCCCACAAGTTGCTCCTGCTTCTCCGCGAGCGCGCGATGGAACCGCACCTGCTCTACCACGCTCGCGATCGGGTCGTCCGCAATCTCACCGGCCTCGCCAGTGAGTCCGTACGGAGCCCGCGGATCGCCGGTGATCATCGCCCGCGCTTGTAGCAGCGACTGGGCATGCCACACTGGCTCTCGCTCAATGCAAATGAACCGCGCCTGCGGCAACGCTTCCGCCACCGTCGCCGCCGCCGCATTGAGCCGATTGCACTTGGCAACGAGCGGCCGCTCGGTGAGTCCCCGCCAAGCAACGAAGAACTCGCGCATTTCGCGGCCCGCCTCGTCGGTCAGCTGCGGTTCGGGATCAAGCCGATCGTGTCCCAACCAGCGGTCCCACAAGTAGAGCGCATCGTTGAGCCCCGACAGCCGCGTCGTGCGGCCGTAGAAGCTGCGGTACTCCCGCACCGGCTCGCCAAGAAAGCGCCCGAACAACCGGGTCGCCGCAATCGGCGCGCTCGGGAAGAGCGACGTCAGGTTCGTGAAATGGCTAACCGGCAGGTGCTTCACCAGCGTTTGGTGAACGAGCGTCGTCCCCACGCGCGGCGCCCCGCAAATAAACAGCAGCGGCCCCGTTTCGCCGGCGACGGCGCCCTGACCGTTCGACTCGAGCAGCGACAGCAGCAGATCTAACGGCGAGAACGCCACCCCCAGCGCCGCGAACGACATCGCTGCGAACGCGGCCGGATCGCGCGTTTGCAGCAGCCGACCAGCCAACCGCCATGGTTGGCGAAAGTGTCCCGGCACGTAACGTCGGAGGATGCGGCTCACGACTCTCTGCAGCTTTCAGGTCTAGACGGTGGCGGGGATTCGAGGCGACGACGCTTCGCGTTCCTCGCGAACTCCCAGCCGCCGGCGAATCGCCGCGGCATGCTGCTCCATCGTGATGATCTCATAACTGGCGGCGAGTTGATCGATCGCCCGCTCGGCAATGGCGAGCTTCCGCGCCGCTGGTAGCCCCATCGCCGGGAAGAACGACAGCTCGCTCACATCGTCGCAGCCAAGGAAGTCGAGCGGATGCAACAAGATCGACGGCTCGACCCGCATGACACGGCAGAGCGTGAGCGCCAGCCGAAAGTAAAACGCCGCGAGCGCCGGCGAATACTGCCCGAGGTAGAGCAGGTAACTCACATGGATCGGCAGCTTGAAGATCGGCATCGTCGTCACGGGGATCTCGATCAGCGGCCGCGAGAACTCCCGCCAAACATATGGCTTGAGTGAGCGAAACCCTTCCGAGAATTTGCCGAACAACTGCTTACGGTCGGCCATCTCCTCACGCGAGAGACTGCTGGTGAAGAAGTAGTAGAGTCGCGCGATCGGCCCAAGGAACGTCGGGAAGGTCGAGGCGTCGTAGTCGTAGTCGCGGCGAGCGAGTTCGGCGAGCACGTCGGGCGAAAAACTAAAACCGGGGCCGCGGAAGCCGGTCGGCCGCGCGCCGGTCGCCGCGGCGATCGCCTCCTCGGCGGCGCCAAGTTCCTCGGCAATCTGCTCCGGCGAGTAGAGGTGGAGCCACGGCTCATGATGGAACGAGTGATTACCGACTTCATGCCCGGCGTCGGCGATCGACTGCAGCGCCGCGCGATTTTGCTCGAGCGCGGCGTCTTGCCCGACGACGAAGAAGGTGATCTTCAAGTTGCGGCGATCAAGCAACTTGAGCACGCGCGGCACGACAATGTCGAGGTAGCTGGGAAACGCCTCCCACCCCGCATCGCCATGGGTCTTCATGTAAGACCACTGGTTATCAAGATCGAGCGACAAGCTCGCGAGTGGTTTTTCTTTGCTCATCGGGAGCCCTCGCATTGCAGCGGCTCAGGCGTGTGGCCGGCGTCCGCCGACGCGTGGGCATGCGATTGTTTGTGGGAGGCGTCTCCGACGCCGAGTTCGACTTCACTCCACGCGCGGGTCGGCTCGCTTACCGGCTTCGAGGTCGGAGACCCCTCCCACAGAACTTCTGTCGACGGTAGCAGCACATCGCGGAGAGCCGTCTCGGCGAGCGTGACGACCTCGTTGACGTTGAGCGTTCCCTTGACGATGTGCGTCGAGTTGACCGCGAACACGCCCGGCAAGGCCGTTTGCAGCGGCGGGAGCTGCGTCGAGTATTCGAGCGTCGGCAACGCCATCACGTGGCGGGCCCGCGAGATGCGAAACGCCGCCACGTCGTCGCGGGTGAAGCCGGGGTACATCCGCTCCAGCCCCGCGAGAAAACGCTCTTCAATCTCGGCGTCACCAAGCGTCCAGATTTCGTCATCGGCGGCCGCATATCGCGGCAGGTAGGCGAGCGAGTGACCGCCAAGTTCCGCCGGATCGACGAGGGTCGTCATCTCGATCACCGCGGTGAACGGCAGCCCCTCGTCGGTAATGTTCGTTACGTAGTAGCTGGCGAGCGGCCGCTTCAGCAGCACCGACGCGCAAACGATGCCGAGGTACTCGATCGCTTCATGCCGCTCGCGTTCATCGGCGCCGAGCTGCGGGCAAAGCTTCGCGATGATCGGCGACGGCGCCGTGAGGACGACTCGATCGAACTGCTGCTCGCCTGCATTCGAATGGACGGTCACCGTGCCATCGTCTTCCACGGCGACGCGCGAGACCGCGGCGTTCGTTTGCAACGTCACGCCGGCCGCCGACAGCGACTCGGCAAACCGCTGCAAGATCGTCGCGTAGCCGCCGGAGACATAGCCGAACATTTCCTTCTTGAGGCCGCTCTGGCGGGCGGCGTACATCCGCGCGATCGTCGCCCAGATGAACGACGCCGACGTGCGGCGATAGCACTCGCCGAGCTTTGCCTTGAGCAGCGGCAACCAAATCTTGTTGAACGTGCGGCTGCCGGACCAACGTCGCAGCCAGTTGGCTACGTGGATCCGCTCGAGCGCTTGCCAATCCTTGCGGCGGGAAGCCATGAAGATCGTCGCGCCAAGTCGCAGCTTGTCGATCAGCCCGAGCGGCGGGAAGCGAAGGAACTCGATGGTGTTCGACATCGAGTAAAGCTGCCCGTCGGTGTAAAAACCGGTGCGGGTTTCGACCCACCGCATGTCGGCTTCGAGGTCGAGCTCTTTCAACAGCCCGCGGAGCCGCAGGTCGGAGAGGAGCGTCACGTGATAGTGACGATCCCAGGTCGCATCGCCGATTTGCCAGGCGCCGGCGAGACCGCCAATCTCCGAGCCCGCTTCGAGCAGCGTCACCTGCTGGCCCGCTTGCTGCAAGCGGTGCGCAAGCGTTAGCCCCAGCATGCCGCCGCCGACGACCGCCCAGCGCAAACTCGGTGATTCAACGACCTGCGTCATGCGTTCACCGCCGCGGGTTGAGGGGCGAGTTCGTTGACGACCCCGGCCTCAATGCGATAGAGCGATTCGCATTTCTGGCACGTCACGTCCGCGTCGAGCGGCGTTTCCCCGGCTTGCCAACGAGCGATCGGATGCCCGCAACGGCAAACGGCACCGACAGAGCGGGCCGGATTGCCGACGACCAAATGAAAATCGGGAACGCTGCGCGTGACGACGCTTCCCATGCCGACCATCGCGAACCGGCCGATTCGCAGGTTGCTGCCGATCGTGCAACCGGCGCCAATCGTCGCGCCGGCGTCGACGAGCGTCTCGCGCGTCTCTTCGTCTGGATCGGATGAGCGAAGCTGCGAGAGGTCGGGCGTCGTTGCCCGCGGGAAGACGTCGTTGGTAAAAATCGTCCCCGCGGAAATCATCACGCCGTCTTCGATCGTCACGCCGTAGCAGATGTAGACCATTGCGTTGATCTTCACCCGATGGCCGATGCGAACTTCGTAGGCGATGTGGGTCTTCTCGCCCACGATGCACTCTTCGCCGAGCTGGGTATCGCGACGAATGTGGACGTTATCCCACACGCTCGTCCCGCGACCAAGCTGCACGCCAGCCTCGATGATGGCGGTGGGGTGAATGCGAACGTCTGGAGCAGTGGCCATGATCGGCTCAGTTAAATCGGGTTGTAATGCAGAAGACTAACCGCCAAGGACGCCAAGGTTCGCCAAGTAAATACAAAATCAATTCTGGAACCGCTGATGAACGCAGATAAACGCTGATGAAGAACTATCTGCGTTCATCGGCGTCTATCGGCGGTTCCATGTTCTTGTATCTGTTCCCGCATTTCCTTGGCGTACCTTGGCGTCCTTGGCGGTTCAATTCAAATCGTCAACGCGCTACGCCAGTTCAGCGGTCGGTTCCGTGATTGGCTCCCAAGCGCCGCGCGCCAGCGAACGGTACGCAGCTTCGATCACCTGCACCGACGCCAGCGCATCCTCGGGCGTGACGACGAGCGATTCTTCGCCGCGGACGACGCCGGCGAAGTTTTCGATCTGCCCGCGGAACGCCGCGAACTTGTCGTAACCGGCGCCGAAGACCGTCCACTCGGCGTCGCCGGCGCGGCGGAACTTCGATTCCCGCCAACCGACGAGGATCGTCCCTTCGCTACCGTAGACGGCGATGAAGTAGGGCAGCTCCTTGCTAACGCTCCACGACAAGTCGATGCTGCCGAGGACGCCCTTGCGGCTGCGGATAAACATCTTCGCCGTATCTTCGACCGGCAGCAGTTGGATGCGATTCCCTTCCATCGCCTGCACCTCGGCAAGTTCGCCGAGGCAGAAGCGGGCGACGTCGACCGAGTGGGTACCGTTGTCGATCAGCACGCCGCCGCCGGCGATCTCGGGGTTCGAGTTCCAGCGAGTGCTCATGTCGACGCGGCCGGTGAAGACATTCTCGAACAGCACCACCTCGCCGATCGTGCCGTTGGCGATCAGCTCCTTCGCCTTTTGCACATCGGCGACGTAGCGGAACTTCGACGCCATCGTGAAATGCAGACCGCGGGCCTCGGCGGCGGCGATCATCGCTTCCGCATCGACGCTCGAAATGGCGAGCGGCTTTTCGCACAGCACGTGAATGCCGCGCTCCAGCAACGCACAGCAAATTTCGCGATGCGTCGACGGCGGCGTGCAGACGAGGACCGCGTCGAGTTCGACGGCGTCGGCCATCGACTCGGCGTCGGTAAACGCCTGACACTGAGCGGCGTCGGCCATTTTCTCGGCCGCTTCACGGCGCGAGTCGGCCACCGCGACCAATTTGGCCGCGGTGGTTTGCGTGAAGGCCTGGGCGTACGCCTGCGCGATGGCGCCGGCGCCGACCAAGCCGAATCGGACTGGTTCTTGGGAGTTGCTCATGGATGTTAGCCCTTGAAGAGTTGAGTCGCGGCGTCGCGAATCGAGTCGATGACGTAATTGACGTGCTGATCGGTGTACTTCTCGTTCAGCGGCAAGACCAAGACCGAAGCGAGCGCTTCGTAGGTGCCCGGGAACTTGTCGCGGCTGTAGTCGACCGCTTCCGGCCGAGCCAGCGTGAAGGGGAATCGGCTGTTGCCAAACGTCCGCTGATCGCGGATCACCTGGCATTCGAACGCCGGCTTCTGGATGTAACGCGGTGCGCACAGGATGTCGCGTTCGCGGAGCCCCTTCGCCAGACCGTCGATACCTCCTTCGAACTTGTCGCCGTCAACGCGGAGACAGTACTTCCAGTAAGTGTGCTTCGCGTTGGCGTCGACCGCCGGCGTGCTAAGACCGGGTAGATCCGACAAGCCAGCGGTAAGCTGCGCCGCCATCCGCGTGCGGCGTTCGACGAAGTCGCCAAGCTTTTGCATCTGGGCAACCGCGACGGCGCCAGTCAGCTCGTTCATGCGGTAGTTGAGTGCCAGGAAGTAGTGGTCCGGCTTCGCATCGCCGTACCCCCAGGCCTTGTTGATGAACAAGTACATGCGCCGGGCCAGGTCGGGATCGTTCGAGGTGACGATGCCACCCTCGCCAGTGGTGATGTGCTTGCCTTGTTGGAGGCTGAAGCAGCCGATGTCGCCCCAGGCGCCGACTTTCACGCCGTCGAGTTCAGCTCCGAAGGCCTGCGCACAGTCTTCGATCACCGGAATGTTGCGGCTGCGGGCGAGTTCCATGATCTCGCCCATCCGCGCCGGATTGCCGAAGAGGTGAGTGACCATGATCGCTTTGGTCTTCGGGCTGATCGCCTTCTCGATCGTTTCGGCGGTGAGGTTGTAGGTAAGCGGATCGACGTCGGCGAAGACGGGGATCGCCGACTGGTAGAGAATCGGCGTGAGGGCGCCCATGTCGGTGATCGCGGTGGTGATCACTTCGTCGCCCGGCTCGGGATCGATCGCGGCGAGCGCCGTGTGGAGCGCCGCGGTGCCGTGCGAGCAGGCGTAGGCCGATTCGACGCCCATGTAGGCGGCGAACTCTTCTTCGAGTCGCTTGACGAACTTGCCTTTGGTGCTCGTCAGCGTGCCGCTTTCGATCGCTTCGGCGAGCGCGACCATTTCGTCGTCGCCGAGCTCGCGACCGGTCGCGTCTTGATCGGAGGGGAGTTGAATCTTTTCGAGAGGAGCTTTCAGGTCGGTGGCCACGAATCTGGTTCCTGGTGTCAAAAGAGGTGAATCAGAGATGCAAATTGAACAGAAACCGTCAGGCAAGCTGGACGGCTGGGGTTTCTTCGGTGGTGTGACTATCGGACGTTGTAGTTTCTCGGAGTTGATGGAGCGTCTGATCTGCATGCTTCGCGACGCCCATCGGAGCGTTCTCGGCCGAGCCGAAGCGGGCGGCAACGACCTTTCCGATCAGCCGGAGGTGCCCCAGCGACGCGCGGACGACCCGCATCTTCGAATGCCCGGCGACGCGCGACCGCAGCATGGCGGGATGCTCGACAACGACGCCGCCCTGGTGCAGTACTTGGCAGAGCAACTCGGCGACGCCGACAAAGCCGGGGTTCTCGAGCTGCAGGTTGACGACGGCCGAGCGACGATAGACGCGGAAGCAACTCGTGTAGCACGAAAGCTTGTGACGGCAGGCCAAACCATACAGTTGCGAGGCGAGTCGCGAGAGCCGTAGCCGCCAGAGCGGGACGTTCTCGACTCCGCCGGCTCGGTGGTACGGCGAGGCGGTGACGAGATCGACCCTGTCGGCGAGCAGCGGCAGCAACTCGCCCATGAGGAGCGGATCGTACGAACCGTCGCAATCCATCGAGACGACGAACTCGTGCGACGCCGCAGCGATGCCGGTGCCGATCGCGGCGCCGATGCCGCGATTGACGCCATGCTCGATGAGCCGGTAGTTCGGCCGGCCGGCGATCGCAGCGTTCAACAGCGCGACCGTCTCATCGCGGCTACCGTCGTCGACCAGCACGAACTCGAACGCATAGCGATCACCCAACTGCGCTTCGACGCCAGCGAGCGACGCCATAAGGCTGGCCACGCACTCGCGCTCGTTGAACATCGGCACGACGACGCTCACGGGCGTCAACGTCGAACTCGAATGCTGGTTTAGTGAGGACTGCATTGAATCTGAAAACTTCGGAGGCGAGTGCGGTCGCTAGGGTGAAAAGGTTAGCCGTAAAGGACGCTGTTCTCGGGCGGATCGAGCGACTCGCGATCAAACCGCCGTAGCCCGAGCTTCTGAGCGACGAGCAACGTGACGTACGCCGGATTGAGCAGCACATAGCGACGCCACAAGCGACGCGGTTCTTGCACGAGCCGGAAGAGCCACTCAAGCCCCCACCGCTGCATCAGCGGCGGGGCCTGCGGCAACAGGCCGCTGTGAAAGTTGAACGCGGCGCCGACGGCGAGCGTTGGCATCGAGACCGCCTCGCGGGCTTCGAACGCAAAGACTTCCTGCCGCGGACAGCCAAGCCCGACGAACAAGATGCGAGCGCCGCTGTCGCGGACCTCGCTCATTAGTTCGTCCCACTCGGCAGCGTCGAGCTTGCGGAACTTGGACGACCGCATGCCGGCGATCTGCAGCGCGGGGTGACGTTCGAGCAAGCTCTGCGAGAGCGTCGCCAGCAGCGTTTCGTCGCCGCCAAACAAGAAGATCGGTAGTTCTGCCTCCGCCGCGGCGCCGCAAACTTCTAGCATCAACCGCGGGCCGTAGACGCGTTCGTTGAGCCCTGCGCGATGGAGCAGATTGAGCCCCCACCGCACCGGCTGCCCGTCGGGGCAGACGAGGTCGAGCTTGTTGAGGCGATAGCGATGCTCAGCGTCGAGCACGCCAGTCATGACGCCATGCACGGCGAGCGCCGACACCGCCAGCGGCCGCCGCTCGCGCGCCGCCGTGATAATGCGGTTCACCGCGCCGTCGTAGTCGACGGCGTCGATTCCCACGCCGAGCAAATTGTGCTTCCCGCGATCGATCATGCGACGGCCGCCTCCGTCCAGCGTTCGACGTTGGCGTCGTAGATTTCTTGCAAGATCTCGGCGACGTCGTACTCCAACCGCCACCCGGCGTAGTCGGCCTTGAACCGCTGCAACCCGCTGATCCACCACTGGTGATCGCCGGCGCGGTTCTCTTCGGCGTAGGTCCACTGGGCCTCGCGGCCGGAGATTTGTTCGCAGAGGCCGATCGCTTCGAGCATCGAGCAGTTGCTCTCGCGACCGCCGCCGATGTTGTAGACCGCGCCGCTGCGAGGATTCGCGTGGAACGCTTCGAACGCGCGGATGAGGTCGAGGCTGTGGATGTTGTCGCGCACTTGCTTGCCGCCGTAGCCGAACACCGTGTAGGCCCGGCCGGTGACGATGCACTTCATCAGGTACGCGAGAAACCCATGAAGCTGCGTGCCGGAATGGCTCGGCCCGGTGAGGCATCCGCCGCGGAAACAGACAGTCTTCATGCCGAAGTAACGGCCATACTCCTGCACGAGCATGTCAGCCGCGACCTTCGAGGCGCCGAAGAGGCTGTGCATCGATTGGTCGATTGAAAAATCTTCGCCGATGCCGTCGGCGTACTGGTGCGTCGGATCGATTTCCCAGCGGGTCGCCTGCTCGATGAGCGGCAAGCGATTCGGGGCGTCGCCGTAGACCTTGTTCGTCGAGGTGAAGATAAACGTCGCGTCGGGGCAGTTGCTTCGCACGGCTTCGAGCAGGTTCAGCGTGCCGTTGGCGTTCACCGAAAAATCGGTCTTCGGCTCGCGTGCGGCCCAATCATGCGAGGGCTGCGCGGCGGTGTGGATCACCAGCTCGATCGCGTTGCCGTAACGAGCGAAGAGCGCTTCAATCGCTTCATCGTCGCGGATGTCGAGCGACGCATGCTCGTAGCGCTGGCCGAGGTCGGCTTGTAGGCGGTCGCGGTTCCAAAGCGTCGAGGCTTCGTCGCCGAAGAAGCGACGGCGCATGTCGTTGTCGACGCCGACGACTTCCATGCCCTTCTCGGCAAAATAACGGGCGGCTTCCGAGCCGATCAGTCCGGCCGAGCCGGTAACAATGGCGATGCTCATAGCGGTGTCTTCAGGTGCAATTCAAACGGTGCGGTGTCAGTGAGACTTACTTCGTACGGTTATCCAACAGCCATTGGATGTTTCAGCGGTTCGATGGCCTGGGGCTGCATTTCACTCAACTCATTCGGTTGCGATGCTTTCGCGGCGTGCGACGACGCCCCGCAGCGCTCACGAGCACTGGTCAGGGCGATTTCGTAGATTTCGAGCAAGCGGCGGTAGTTGTGCGCGGGGGTAAATTGCTGCTCGTACGCCTGTCGCGCGCGACGTCGAATCGCTTGCTGCTCGTCGGCAGGCCGCAACGTGAGTTCGGCAACCCGCTGGGCCAAGTCGGCCGCATGGCCCGGATTGAATAACGAGCCGGCGACGCCCTCTTCGACCAGTTCGGCCATCGCTCCAAGTCGCGACGCCACGACCGGCGTCCCGGTGGCGTAAGCCTCGGCAATCGTGCGGCCAAACGTTTCGTACCACAGTGACGGCATCACGAGTAGGTTCGCCGCGCCGATAACGCGTTGGGCTTCAGCGTTCGAGAGCTCGCCGCGAATCGTGATGCGAGCATCGCGGCTAGCGGCCGCTTCAACGGCGGCGCGCAGCGGGCCGTCGCCGACGATCACCAGCGGCGGCAACTCTCGGTTCGCTTCCCAAGCGGCGAGCACCGTCCCGACGCCCTTCTCCGGCGAGAGCCGACCGACGAACACGGCATACCCGCCGCTCCCATCGCCGACGCCGGGGTCGGGTGACACCGAGTTGTATTTCACATGGACGCGATCAGCCGGCAGTCCCGCATCGACGAACTTCTGCCGCGCGAAGTGCGTGAGCGTGAAGAAGGCGTCGACGCGATTCCGCCAGACGCCGACCGTGCGGTGATAAACTTGCATCGCCGCCACGACGGCGCTCGCGGCGGCGCTGTCGCGGTAGCAACGGTGCTGAATGGCAGGCAGCGGAACGGCCTTGCCAACGCACGCTTCGCACGGCTGGCCGTCGCGCATCAGGTATGAGTTCGCACACAGGAGGCGGTAGTTCCGCAGCGCCTGCACTACGGCCACGCCGGCGCGATGAGCGACATCGCAGACTGACGGCGAGATCAGCGGGAAGGTGTTCGTCGCATGCAGCACGTCGGGCCGATGGCGTTCGATGATTGCGGCGACCTCGCGGCCCGCTTGGCGATTCCAGAGCGTCGTCGCCGCCGCGGCGAGCTTGCCGCGGCCGACAAGTTCCTCATTGCGGCGGACATACTCGATCACTTCATGCCCGTTCGCTTGCAGCAACTCGCGTTCTTCCTCGAACGAACGATCTTCGCCGCCGCGTTGCGTGTAGTAGCTATGGCAGAGGAGGACTCTCATGCGGTCTCCTCCAGCGCGGCTTCCGCGACGCCGATGCCGCCGAAGGCATGCGGCCGTAGCTCGCCGAGACCTTGTTCTTTCAACTGGCGCCGCGCCTCGACGAGGTACCACCACAGTCCGAGCCCCGCCTTGAACACCGCGCCCGCCAACGTTGCATACGCGGCGCCGGTGATGCCCCACGAATGGACGAACGACACGCCGAGCGTAAGGTTAATCACAATCCCAGCGAGGTGGGCATAAAACACCTGCTCCGGCCGGTGCAGCACAAACAGAGCCCGCGCCGCAGGCAACGACGCCCCGGCGAAGACTTGCGCCAACGTGAGCACGATAAGCGCGTGCTGCGTTCCCTGATAATCGGCGCCGTAAATCGCCGGCACGATCCAGGCGCTCGTCGCGACGATGATCGCAAAGTAGACGGCCATCACGCCGCTCAGCCAGCCGGTCGCTTGCCACATTAGTCCATCGGCGCCAGCGGGGCCGCGCTCTTTCAGCTCGCGTGCGAACTGCGGCAGCAAAATGTTGCTGAGCGCCACATGCAGCGGCGTCGGCAGCGCGGCGACGATCGCACAGGCGCCAAACAGCCCCGCGGTCGCATCGTTCGCCACGATCGCCAGCAGCCAGGGGAACATCTGCGTCCGCACGATCTCGCCGATTTGCGTCGCCACGCTCCAGCTGCCGAGGCTCCAATTCTGCCGGAAGGCCGCCGCTGCGGGGGCGTTGCGGAACTGAATCAACCGCCGGTTCATCACGAACCAGAATCCGCCGACAATGGCACTCGACGCCCCCATCGCGGCAAAGCACGACGCGGCGTTCAGGTTGCCGTTCCAGTGGAGGGCCGCCATCATCGCGAGTTGGAGCAAGCTCACGCTGCCGCTGATGGCAACCGCCGCCATGGGGTTGAGCTCGGCGTAAACGACGCGCCGCGCGAACTCCCGCAGCAGAATAAAGGGCGCCGCCGCGCCGAGCGCCGCCGACACACACGCCATTTGCGGCTTTTCCATCGCAAACAATGCGATGGCGCCCGCAGCAAACGCCGCGGAGGTCGCCATGCTCAGCAGCAACGTGTGCGTCAACACACCGCCGAGGTATCCGCGACGAGCTTGGGCGTCGGCATGGTTCGCCGAATAGACGGTGTAGGGCGCCGTGATCAACGACTCTTGCACCGCAATCGCGATGAACAGCAGTGGGAAGAAGATGCTGAACAAGCCAAGTTCGGCCGGCCCGCCGCAGCGTCCCAGCAGAATCGTCACCGCAAACGTCGTCGCTCCCAGCAGCGCACGCTCGACGATCGCCGTGCCGGCGAGCGAAGCGGTTGCAAGATTGAAGCGAGGAAGTCTCATCAAGTCGTTAACAAGTTTCTTCGAAGCGGAAAGGCGAGTTGCTGGCGCCAGCGGCTCGCATTGAAACGGCCGCTGCAGGTCTACGGGTTAGGTCACCTTCATCGGCCGGCGGACATTCCGCCGCAGCCGCATCCGGCCGCCGGTGAGGCTCTCCAAGCCGAACAGTAGGTAAGGCGCCAACCAGTAGGCCGTCTTCGGCCGCGGCGCGTGGGTTCGCACGAACGCCCACCACTGCCGCGGAGGGCGGTACCCCTTCGGGCCGAGCATCCGCCGCCACCGCTGCCGCAGCGGCAGCTTGGCGTCGAACGACGAATTGGCGATCGGGTTCAACTTGCACTCGCCGAGATGCCCCGGCGCCAACAGCACCGGGATCCCATGCTGGCGGGCGCGGATGCCGTAGTCGCCGTCGGCGAAGAAGTGGGTGTAGGCCACGTCGAGGGCGCCGATCCGCTCCTCGGCAACGCGCGGGATGAGCACGATGTTGCCGTTGATGCTGTCGCACATTTGCGGCTGGTCGGTCGGTTCCATCACGCGAACGTCGTACCAACCACGACGTTCCATGCCGCCGGTGCAGGTCTTCCCTTCGTCGGGATCGCACGTGGCGCCAACGGCGATCGTGGCCGGATCGCCCGACGCGGCTTGCACTTCAATCAACTTCCGAATGGCGCCGGGACGCAACTTCACGTCGTCGTTCAGCCAGAGGTAGAAGGCCGAGGGGCGCGCTGCTTCCCACGCCATCATCGTGCCGCCGACCCAGTACTGGTTGCCGTCGCCTTGCAGCACCGTCACGCCGGGGAACTCGCTGCGCACCGCGTCGCCGGTGCCGTCGGAGCTGCCGTCGTCGGTGAGCGCCACCCGGAGCGTAAAGCCGGCCGGTAGTTCCTGCTCGTAGAGCGCCCGCAAGCAGCGCAAAGTCGTCTCGCGACGGTTGAAGCAGGTGAGCAGCACGGCAACGTCTTGCGTTGCGGCAGCGGTCGACAAAGTGGAAATCTCTGACACGCTTCGAGCTCTTTCGCTAGTTGCTAAGTTGATCGCCACGATGGGCGCTAATGATCGACGCAGGGTTCATTCCCAGCGGCCACGTCTGGTGGGCCCCGTCATTGCCGAATGAATGGCTCGGTTGCAGAGCGCCGAGCGCACCGCTCAGCACTGGTCGACGAATCGCGACCGCGGCCATCATCATCAGCACGAAGTATGCGCCGATGCCGGCGCCGGGAAACTTTGATTCCGTCACGGCATGGATCAGCGAAAACGCCAGCAAGCAGACGACGAACAGCTCCGCCGCCCACTCCGTGCGTTCAAACCGCCACGCCGCCACGGCCGCCGTCGCGACCACCCACGCCACATACAGCACGGCGCCGATCACGCCGACGGCTAACATCAAGTCGAGATACCCGTTGTGCGCGTGCGGAATATGCCAGGCGAAAATCGCCGAGTACTTCAGTACGTTCCGCTCGCCCCAGAAGCCGCCGTAACCATGACCGACGATCGGTTCCTTGACGGCCGACTTCCAAAGTTCATTCCACAGCGGCAACCGTCCGGTAAGCGAGCTGACGTTCTCGCGGCGCCCCATCGAGGCAACGTCCATCGAGCGGTCGATATCCGAGACTGAAATGAAGTTCGAGGCGATGCCCGCCAGGCAAAGGAGCGCGATGCCTCCGCACAGCACCAGCCAGCGGTGGAGACCTTTGGCGCTGAGCACGGCGGCAATCGCCGCGGCCACAATGAGCGCGAGCAGCGTCGTCCGCGACTTCGTCAGGGCGAGGCCGACCAACCCGCCAGCGATGATCAGCCGGCGCAGCCAGATGTGATCTCGCTTGAGCCAGGTTGCCCCGGCTGCGGCAAGCGTCAGTAGCGCACACTGCACGGCTTGATCGTTCGGATGGCACGTACCGCAGAAGCGGTAGTCGCTCCGCCACGGCCGGAACATGCCGAGGGCGAGTTCTGCGAGTAAGCCGACGCCCACCAGCCCGCCGAGCGCGAGCATGGTGATCGCGAGCAAATCGTCGAGATCGAACCGCGTCGCCGCGCCGTAGGCTCCGACGAGCATTAGCGCGAGAATCGCGAGCTTGCGAACGGTTTGAGCCGAATCGGCCGACCACGCGAGGCTCAGCACGCACCAGCCGACGTAGGCTGCGCAGAAGAACATGAGCGGGTGGCGCCAATTGATCCCTGCCGACGACGAAGTCGCCCAGCAGACGAACCCCATCCCGCCGAGCAGGAAGAAGCCGACCGCGGAGCTGGTCGTCGTCACGCCTTGTTGCGCGGCGAAGCGGTTCTCGACGCGATTCGCATCGAGCGTACTTTGCTCGAACAACGTCCGGCTTTGCCCCAACGAGTGCCCGACGACCCAAAACGACAGCACGATCGTCGCCGCCGCCGCGAGGCGGGCGTTCCACGCGGCAGGCCGCGTCGACGATGGGTAGTGCCAGTCTGGTGTCATCAACTGCCTATCGGCTCGCGAGCCTTAGGTCTCTGTGGGGGAAAATGTTACGGACTAACGAGGGTTGGCGGGAACGTACTCGTGCCGTTCGGCGCGAACTCCGTTGACCTGAGCCGCCGGCGATTCGCCCTGCTGTCGCTGCAACTTGTCGGTCCGGAGCTTCTCGCAGCCCAGCACCAGCGCGGTCGTTCCGGTGGCGGCGAACATCAGCGACAGCGCCCCGACCATCAGCTTCGACGGGCTGACCGGCTTCTCCGACAGCGTCGGCGCCTGGGCCTGGTTGACGTTCGAAATCGACTGGGCGTCGAGCGCTTCATCCATCCGCGTCTGCTCCAGCGCTTCGGCGTAGAGGAAGAAGTTGGTCTTCGCGAGCGTGCGATCGCGCTCCAGCTGATCGAGTTCGACCTCGAACTCATTCAGTTGCTTGAGATCGCCGACGGCTTGCTCGCGCTGAGAATTGAGCTCGGTCATCTCAGCCTCGAGGCCAGCGAGTTGGCTCTCGGCTTGGGCCAAGTCGAGCGTCAGCGTCCGGTGATTCTCGTTGAGGCTGTCGACCGTCTCTTCGCGTTCGGCGACCTCGCCCTTGAGCATCTCCTGAGCCTCTTTCATCTGGGCGCGGGCCGAGGTGACCAACGGATGATCGGCGCTGTACTTCGACTCGAGATCGAGCAGCTTCACCTGCACTGTGTAAAGTTGCGACCGCAACGCATCGGTGCCGGTGTTCGGCATCTTGCGGGTCGAGGTGTGGAGCCGCTCGGGCATCGCGTCGGTATGAGCCTGCAACGACTTGATGCGGGCCTCGGCCGCGGCAATCTGCTGGATCGCCGAGTTCCGCCGCAGCTCGATCGTGCTGAGGTGCGTCTCGAGCGTCGAGCGACGAGCTTCGATCGAGGCGACGCCCATTTTGTTCTTCGCGTCGCGCAGCTTTCCTTCCGACTGCTTCAGCGAGGCCTCAAGAGACGCCCGTTGTTCTTCGAAGAACGGCTTCGACCCGGTCGTGCGGTGGAGCCGCACATGCTCCGTGCGGAACGCATCGACCACAGAAGTCATTACCTGCTGCGCCAACTGCGGCGTTTCGGCGTCGTAAGTGAGCACAATCACCGTCGAGTCGAACTCGGCGTCGACTTCCAGGTTCCGCATGATCTGGATGATCGCTTCCTCGCGGGGCGAGATCGGGTCGATGCTCTTGATGGCGCCGACCACGTAATGCAACGGGGCCATCACCGTGTCGGCGACTTGGTTCGGTTCGCTGCCGCTGCCAGCGCCGCTGCCGCCCCAGCCGAGCACGACTTCGGGCGTGAGCTGATCGACCGCCTTCTCGACGATCGCGCGGCTCTTCATCACTTCGATCGCCGTAGCGATTTCGTTGTCGCGGCCGCTTTGCTGATAGGCGATTGTCTTACCAGTCGTGGCCGTCGGGTCGAGCCGGACGCTTTCGCGACCAACTTGCAGGAAGAGCCTCGCTTCGGAGCGGTACGTCCGCGGCGCGTACAGCAGCACCAGCGTAGCCAACGCCATGATCGAGGCGACGCAAAAAATCGCCTTCTTCTTGTGGCGATAGAACGTGCGGAGCAGTTCCATCGGACCGAAGAAGTTGGTCGCGGTGCGGTCGGAAGAATGGTTCATCATGAAAAGGTCTCGACTAACTGAAGTTCACGAACAAGCGGTTCGGGAAGCGCCGCCTCGGCGCTCGTCGCGACGGCCCATCGCTGGGCCTGGGTGTAAATTTCTTGCGTCACGTTCCACTGGCGTTCCCACGTAAAGTCGCGGGCCCGTTCGATGGCGTGGGCGCTAAGTTCGGCAAGCAGTTGGCGATCGTTCGCGAGTCGCGAGATCGCCCAACGAAAACCTTCGATCGCCGTCGTCGGCGAATCGGCGACAACCGGAATCGCACAGTTGCCGGTCATCACGTCGGCCGCGCCTTGGTGATCGAGTCCGACAATGACGGCGCCGGCCGCGAGCGCTTCGAGCAAACCCGTGCCCGAGGTATCGCGCAGGCTCGTGAAGGCGAAGACGTCGGCCCACTGATAGTGGGGAAGCTGGCCGTCGTAGTCGGGCCAACCGATCCAGTGGATGTTCGCCGCGACGCCGAGTTGCTCGGCCAGCCCCCGCCAACGCGTCTCGCATGGGCCCTGCCCCATCACGCGGACCTCATAGCGGACATCGGCGGGGAGCGCCGCCAAGCCTTTCAGCAACAGCGAAAGGCCCTTCCAAGCCTGGAGGCGGCCCGACCACAGAATGCGTAACGGCTGCGTGCCATCGGCGCTCCGCGGCTGAACATCGGCGATCGGTTCCACGCCGGTTTCCAACTGCACGAGCGGTTTTACGTGGAGCGCCTGCGCCAAGTCGGCGGCAACCGCTTGATTCGCGGCGAGCACGCACTTCGCATGCTTAGCGGCCCGGCGAACTCGGCGATCAAAGCGAATCTGAATGGCGTCGACCCTCGCGCGAATCCGCTCGCGCAGGGCGTCGAGCGTCGAAAGTTCGCCAAGAAAGGCGCTCGGCAGCGGTTGCGTGCCGCCGACCGGGCCCCAAACGAAGGGCGCGTCGAGCTGCCACATCTCGCTCGGTTCGCGGTAGCCGCAGAAGCTCACATGATGGACCAGGGCGAAGCGCTGCTTGAGGTGGAGGGCTTGCGCGCGTCGTAGGGCGCGGCGGTGCCACATCCGGTAGCCGAGATAGTAGAGTCCCGGCGTCCGCATCAACCGCCGTTCAAGCCCGTTGAGCGGCAGAAGTTCCAATCGCACGCCGCGCGACGAGGCCGATGCCTCCGACTTGCGGCCATCCCAATCCATCGGCGCCCGGGCGCACAGCACCGTCACATCGTACCCTTGCGCAGCCTGCTCGGCCCGCTGCCACGACAGCCGCGATTCCATCGAATACAGGCGGTCGTAGTGGTAAGCCGTGATCAACAGCCCCCGCCGCGGCGCCAATTCTGGAGTCGATGAGTTCATACGCGTGGTGACAGAGGAGTGACGAGATCGCTACCGCATGCCGCGGTGAAAGAGGAGCGCTGGAACCGTCATGACAATCAACTTGACGTCCTGCCAGGCACTCCGTTTGCGGGCGTACTGGAGGTCCATCCGCACCCACTCGTCGAAGCTCACAGCGCCGCGTCCGGAGACTTGCCAGGTGCAGGTCATGCCGGGGTTCACCGACAACCGCCGGCGGTGCCATGTATCGCAGGCCTGCGATTCGGCCACGGGGAGCGGCCGCGGGCCGACGAGCGACATCTCGCCGCGGAGGACGTTCCAGAACTGCGGCAGTTCGTCGATGCTGGTCCACCGCAACAGCCGGCCAAGCCGCGTGGTGCGGGGATCTTTGCGCATCTTGAACGCCGGGCCATCTTGCTGACTCAGCTCCAGGAGCTGTTCCTTGAGATCGTCGGCGCCTTGGTGCATCGTGCGGAGCTTCCACATCGGGAAGGTCCGTCCGCCGAGGCCTTCGCGTTTCTGTACGAAAAAGGCGGGGCCGGGCGAAGTCGCTTTGATGGCCGCTGCCGCGGTGAGAATCACCGGGCTGGCCAGCGTGAGTCCGACGATGGCACCGAGGACGTCGATCGCCCGCTTCCAGGGTGGCGTGCTCTTCGCGAAGAAGAACTCGCTGTCGGTCGGCTCGGCCGCTTCGCCCTCGCTGGCAAGTTCGGTGGGCGCTTCGCTGGCTTCTTCTTCGAGTTCGGAGTCATCATCGCGGAGCTTGCGATGGGGCGGGTAAACAAGGACGTCGCACTCGGGCCGCGCGGGGCCGGGCGGGTAGACCTCGCTGAGGTCGGTGGCGACTTTCCAAGCGCCTTCGCTCGGCGTATCGGGGAGGAGAACCGCGATGCGGCCGTCGCTCAGTTCGCCCGGCGTGTCGGTCAGGCGGAGTCGCCCCTCCAGCAGGCGAGCCATGAACGTCACGTCGGTCGTCGCCGCATGCCCGCGCGGCAGGCGAATGAGCAGCAACGACAAGACCGAACCATTCCGGTCGACGCGCATTCGCTCGCAATCCGCGGCGAAGCGGAACTCTTCGTCATTGAGTAGGAAGCTCGGCGCGGGCGCGCTTCGCCGAGCAAGCACGCGGGCATGGAGCCGGCGCACAGCGGTGTCCTGTGGCATTTGGTGTCGACTATCCTGCTGCGGTGCTAATTCAAAGTTGCAGAATCATCCTGACAGCCGGACGCCGCGCGACGTGAGCGCGCGGAATCAAACTGAACGGCTCCTCCCTCGACCCTGGAGGAGACGCTGCCATCCTGACGGCGGCCTCGACGATCGCCCACGGCGTTGGGAACCAACGCGCAGACTTTCCTCGAAATCGCCTATTACTAATCAAAAAAAGCGATGCATTCTCGCGAGGTTCATGACGCGACTCAGAACCAAGCGTTCATCGATGGGGCGGGCGTGCGCGTGCGGGCGGGTATCCATGCTCAATGTGACGTGTGCGGCGTCGGCGACTCACTCTGTTCCGGACGCGCATCGCCCCGGAACCTCGCCACGTGCTGCCGCGGGGGCAACACGCACGGTGTCGATTATAATGAGGGAAGTTATCGAGTCGAACGAAAAGCCGGGACTTTTCCCGCATCCAGGGCCTGCGGGGAGCCGCGGTGGGCCGTTACGATCGGACCTAAGCCCCGTCTTCATTCATTTCGCCAGCCGCAATCTCCCATGCTGAAACGAGTTGCAAACATCGCCGACGCACCGGAATCGCCCCCGGCAGACGGCGATTTGGCGGCCGGGGGGACTTACCTTTTCGACAGGATTGGTCGGCTGGTGGCGGCCGATCCCACGGCCGCGTCGTGGGCGGCCACGATTCGCCCAAACGGCCCGCGAGGAGTCGCCTCGTTAAAGGACCTGGTGGGAGAGCCGCGGGCCGAGCTGATTTTGGAGGAGTTGCTCTCCCAACAGTCGGCCGATCGGATCGTGACCGCGCTTGTGGGTCCCGTGGGCGATGAGCCGCCTCGCGAGGTCGAACTCCGCCGCTTGGAGAGCGCCGACGGCCCGCTGTTGCTGGCGATCGTCCGGCCGGCGCCGACTAGCGAACCGGGGCGTTGCGATCCGCTTACGGGGCTTGCCGATCGCACGGCAGTCGAAACCTGGATCGCCGCGCGGCGGCGGGAGGCGAGCAGGGCGGTCGCGCCGTTTGCGTTGCTCTTTCTCGATCTCAATGAGTTCAAGCAAGTCAACGACCAGCATGGGCATGCCGTGGGCGACGAGGTTCTCGCCACACTCGCCGAGCGTTGGTCCGCCGCGATTCGCGACGGCGACCTACTCACGCGATACGGCGGCGATGAGTTCGTGCTGCTGCTCAGCGGCATTCGCACCCGCGGCGAGGCGGCGCCGATCGTCGAGCGGTTACGCAAAGCGACGAGCGCGCCGATCGAAGCTGGAGGCGTTGCGGTGCAACTCTCGGTCACCATCGGCGTGGCCTTGAGCGAACGCGATGGCAACGAACAGGCACGGCTGATCGCCGCCGCCGACGCGGACATGTACGCGCAGAAGGCGAAAGCGCCGCAGCATCATCGGCCGAAATAGGGTAAGTTAAGCGGCGATCGCTCCCCTGCCCTGCCGCACCTATCTCTACCGCCACTCCGCCACAGCCCGCCATGGATGCCGCGCCTTTGGTTGAACTCACCGACGTCGGAAAGACGTTTCCCAACGGCGCCGTCGCGCTCGCGGGAGCTAGTCTCTCGATCCGCCGCGGCGAATTCGTCAGCCTGCTCGGTCCTTCAGGTTGCGGCAAGAGCACGGCGCTACGGTTGATTGCCAACCTCACCGCGCCGACGAGCGGCCGCGTGACGCGCGCGTGGGATGTCGCGCCGCAGCCGACCGCCGGGCGCGATTGCCGCGTCGCTTGGTCGCATCCCGTCGGCTGCGTCTTCCAAGAGCCGACGCTGCTGCCGTGGAGTTCGGTCTGGAACAACGTCTACTTGCCGCTGCGGTTGCGCGGCGTCGGCCGGGCGGCGGCGAAGTCGCGGGTGGAGGAAGCGATCAAGCTCGTCGGCCTGCAAGGATTCGAGCAGGCTTATCCCCGCGAACTCTCGGGCGGCATGAAGATGCGAGCCTCGGTCGCGCGAGCGCTCGTCACCGAGCCGCAGCTCCTCTTGCTCGACGAACCGTTTGCCGCGCTCGACGAGATCACGCGGTTCCGCCTCAACGACGATCTCCACCACCTCTGGCGACAACGGCAGTGGGGCGCCTTGTTCATTACCCATAGCGTGTTTGAATCGGTTTACCTCTCGAATCGCGTGCTGGTGATGTCGTCGCGGCCGGGACGCATCGTCGAAGAGATCGTCGTCGATCTGCCAGAGGAGCGCACGGCCGAGTTGCGGACGAGCGTCCGCTACAACGAGCTCTGCCGACAAGCGTCGCAGGCGCTTGAGCGAGCAATGTCGGGCGGCGCGAGCGCAGGGAGGTCGGCATGAGCGATCGACTCGCGTTTCGCATTGCTGCTCCAGTGCTACTCGGCATGATCTTGCTCGTGGCCTGGGAAGCCTGGGTACGGTACGCGGAAGTGCCGCGATACTTGCTACCGGCGCCAAGCGACGTGGCCTCGACGATCGCGGCCCAATGGTCGCAGCTCGCGCCGGCGTGGTGGGTGACGCTGAAGACAATGCTCGTCGCGCTCGCCGCGGCGGTCTTGCTCGGCGTGGCGGCGGCCGCGTTGTTCGCTTCGTCGCGTCTCATCGAAACCAGCCTTTATCCCTACGCAGTGATCTTGCAAGTGACGCCGCTCGTGGCAGTGGCGCCGTTCATTGTGATTTGGGTCGGTTGGGAGCGGATCTGGCTGACGCAACTCGTGTGTGCGTGGATCGTCGCGTTCTTCCCGATCTTGGCGAACACGACCGTTGGCTTGCGAAGCGCCGATAGCGGCTTGCGCGATTTGTTCGCGCTCTACGGCGCGTCTCCTTGGCAGCGGTTGCGGTTGTTGCTCGCGCCCTCGGCGCTTCCTTATTTTCTGGCCGGACTGAAAGTCTCGGCGAACCTCGCCCTCGTCGGCGCGGTGGTGGCGGAGTTCGTCATTGGGTCGCAAGTCGAGAATCCGGGGTTGGCGTCGACAATCTTTACGAGTCAACTCAATACCAACACGCCGCTGATGTTCGCAGCCCTCGCGCTCATTTCGCTCACGGGGATCGTCACTTTCTTTGCGATGGAGTGGGTGAGTTGGTTGCTGTTGCGGCGCTGGCATGCGAGTGCGGTGGGGAGTGGGTGATCGGGGATCGGGGATCCGTGATCGGTGGGTGGAAGTAGAGTAGGAGTCCTCAATATGAAGCGTGCGTTTCTCCTCCTTATCTGTCTGCTCGGCATCGCGGCTAGTTCGCATGCAGCCGACAAGGTGACGCTGGCCACTAATTGGCTCGCGCAGCCGGAGTTGGGCGGTTTCTATCAGGCGCTGGCCGATGGCACCTACGCACGGCATGGCCTCGACGTGACGATCAAGCCAGGCGGCCCGTTGATCAACAATCGGCCGCTGCTCGCGTTCGGGAAGGTCGACTTCCTCATCGGGACGAATCTCATTCAGCCTTTCGACGCACTGAAGCAACAAATTCCGACGCGGGTGGTCGCGGCGTTCTTCCAAAAAGATCCGCAGTGTATGCTCGCGCACGCCGACGGGCCGTGGAAGACTTGGGACGATCTGAAGCAGGCGCCGGTGCTGATGGGCAACTCTGGGCGGCAGACGTTTTTCTTGTGGATGCACGACGCCTATGGATTCCCCCGGGCCAACCTGCGGCCCTACAACCACAGCCTCGCGCCGTTTTTGAACGACAAGCAAATGGCAATGCAGGGCTTTGCGACCGCCGAGCCTGAACGGATTCGCCTCGCCGGCGGCAAGGAACCGCGGGTCTTCTTGCTGGCCGACCATGGTTGGAACAGCTACTCGACGGTGCTCGAAACGCGCGACGATCTCATCGCGAAGAATCCTGCCCTTGTGCAAAGGTTCGTCGACGCGTCGATCGTCGGCTGGAATACCTATCTCGACGCCGAAGATACCGACGCGGCCGACGCGCTCATCAAGAAGGACAACCCGTCGATGAGCGACGACCTCATCAACTTCTCGCGGCGGAAGATGGGCGAGTTGGAACTCCTGCGCGGCGGCGACGCCCGGAAGCAAGGAATCGGGGCGATCGACGCGGAACGGGTGAAGTCGTTCTACGCGAAAATGGTGGCGGCGGGGATGTACGAGGAGATGACGATCGATCCGACGCGGGCCGTGACGACGGAGTTTGTGAATAAGGGCGTCGGGGTGAAGTGAGTCGTGTCGCATCTGTCGTATGTGTCGCTTTTGCTGTTTTAGGCGACATCCAAACTCTTTGGCTCGCGGTTGCGGCGTTGTTGTGTGGAGTAAGTTGCTTCTGCGTTGGCGGTTGCGGTACGCGGCGGCGGCGTAAGCTTATGTCGCTTGATGTCGCCTTGTGTCGTGTGATGTCGTGTCGCATGTGTCGTGTTGTTGTGTTTTAGGCGACACCAACTTCGTTTGTGGGTAGCGGGTGGCCCCGGTTGCCGCCCCAAGCGGCTACCGGGTCGGCGCAGCCGCAAGAGGCAACTACGACTGGCTGATCCACCCAAGCAATTCACTCGATGCAAAGCCTCCTGCGGCTGCGCCGCTCAGGTAGGCTGGACGCCAACCTGGGCTACCCCCGATCGGCTAGCCAACGGTCGCGTTGGAACTCTGAGCGTCGTTCATTATCCTCGCCTTCATCCAGTTTGTTGAGCTGGCCAAATCTGCCAGCTTGACTTGTCGTCTGGCGCGAGGCGCGAAGCAAGGACTTGACGATATTGAACGATCGACTCGAACGCATCGCGATCGTCGGCACGAGTTGCGCCGGCAAGTCGACGCTCGCGCGCGAGCTGAGCGAGCGGACCGGCGCGCCGCACGTCAATCTCGACGAGCTGTACTGGGGGCCGAACTGGACGGCGCGACCTGCCGAAGAATTCGCCGACAGCGTCGACGGAGCAACGTCTGCCGAGCGATGGATCGTCGACGGCAACTACGCCGCAACGCGAGCCCTCGTGTTGCGACGAGCGACGGCGGCGATCTGGCTCGACTTGCCGCTGCGGACGCTCTGGCCTCGGGCCGTCCGCCGCACCTTCTGGCGGCTGGTCACTCGCGAACAACTCTTCAACGGCAACCGCGAACCACTGCTCGGCTTCTTGCACTCGTACTGGATCCCATGGTGGGTGCTGCGGACGTACCGAGAACGGCGACGGGAGTACGCGGCGCTGTTTGCGACTCCGGAGTGCGCGCACCTACGCGTGATTGTGATTCGCTCGATGCGGGAGTTGAAGACGTTCTTGAGTGACGCCCGATGATGGCGCCAACCGCACCGCGTTGCGGTCCGGCCAACGGGGCGGACGTTGCATTGCGGGCGAGTTAGCTCGACGCGGCGTCGTAGATGACTGGCATCTTTGATTTCCACTCGTGCCAGAGCGCTGCGTTCGTCAGCAGGTCGGCCATGCAGCGGGCGACGTTGGGGCGGCTGGTCTTACCGGCGTTGAAGATCGCGCTGCGGGTGGGCGAGGCGTGGAGTTCGTACGCCCTCGGCTCGGCGTCGTTGTGGAGCGTGTCGGGGCGGACGACGACCCATTCGAGCGCGGCGTCGTCGGGAGGGAACATCAGGCGGAGGTAGTTGGCCGCGAGTTCGTTGTCGGCGTGCGGCGGGAGGAAGAGTCGCAGCAGCGTGATCACGACGCGCTGCGGCATCGAGACTTGCTCGCCGATGTCGCGGTTCGAGACGCCGGCCGTGTTCATCAGGACAATGCGCACGGGAGTCGATTGGGGTTGTAATTGAACGGCGCGGCAGACGCGGCGGAGCGAGTCGGCGACCAAGCGGCGCGGCGGGCCGAAGATGCCGTGGAGTGACATCGTGTGGCCGAGGCAGGAGACGATGGCCGTGGCGCCGGCGACGAGGGTTTCGAGTTCGTACTCGCTGAGCTTGAGGAGATCGCAGCGCGTGACGCTTAGCCGCTCGCGGTGGGCGAGCGCGTCGGGGAGTTTTGAGCCGGGGCGAACGACAGCTCGGACGGTTTCGCCGCGATTGAGGAGCTCGGCGACGACGAGTCGGCCGGTGGCGCCTGTGGCTCCGAGGACGATGATCATTGGGGAGTTTGGGCGCACTGGTGCGCTCGCTGTGGTGCGCGGAATCGGCGTCGGAGACGCCTCCCACAAAATCGTCCTGTAGCCCCTGGCTCCGCCAGGGGGTAGCACTTCGCGAGGGGGCGCCCATCGGTGTGGTGGCCGACCCCCTGGCGGAGCCAGGGGCTAGGGGAAGCGCATCGACGATGCGACGCGTTACTCCGTCGGCGGGGCCGGGAGCCGTAGGATCGCGGGGTTCGCGTCGAGGGCGGCGCTGTACTCGGTGAGGAGTTGCAGCGTTGTTTGGAACTCGGGCCGGCTGGTGAGTTCCTTGAATTCGTTCGAAGCGTTCACGCGATTGAAACGAGCGTAGACCGACGCGAGGGCGTTGCGGTCGATCGCGGTGGCAGGTTCAACTTCGGCAGGAAGCGCAAGAAACTTCTGCCACTCGGGCGAGAGGACCGCGTGGAGCTGCGCGCCCTCGGAGTAGAGCGCACTTTGAATGGCTTCGAGCCGCGTCGGCGTGACGAGCGAGGTTTGCACGACGCCGGTTGGCGGAGTGGTCGGCACTGCTACGCCTGGGGCGACCGAAACCGTGCCGGGCGGAGGGGTCGGCGGGCCGCCGGCCACTGCGGCGGGCGGGGCGCCGACGGCCGTGGCGCCGCCGGTGAGTTCGTTGAGGTACGCACGGAGATCATACGCCGACTGCGGAACGATCTGCGGCATCTGCGTGCTCGGGGCGCCGTAGAAGGCGGTGTTGGCCATTTGGTTGACCTCAAGCACCGTGCCGTCGAGCGAGACGCCGACGAACAGGCCGCGGCTGCGCGAGTAAGACAGAATCTCGGCGCGAAGTTGCGCGTCGGTGGCGGCCGAAGCGTTGCGACCGACCGGGCCCGCGGCGGCCGCGGCGTCGGCGCCGATGGTGAACTTGCCGCGCATCAGGTTCTCGACGCTGGTGCGGGTGCGGAAGACAAGGACGACGTCGGTCCCTTGGATGCCAGCTTGCCAGCCGACGCTGCCGCCGGTGAGGGTGATGAACTGCGGCAGGCTCCACTCGCCGTCGGCGTCGCGAATGAGGACGACGCCGTGGCCACGGCGAACGCCGACCACGAAGCCGACCTTGATGACGCGCGGGATGATCGCGATCGCTTGAGCTTCTGCGAGCAGCTTCTGCGGGATGCGGCGGACGGGGATCGCGAGTTGCTCGGCGAGGACTTGCTCAGCTTCCTGGATCGTGACGTTCGGGTCGTTGGCGACCGCGAAACGAACGGGGGCGAAGGAAGCGAGCGCCGCTGAGGCGATCGCGATCAGGAAGAGCAGGCGGGGCATGTTGGGTTGAACTCCGTTTCTGGGAAGGACGTCCGTTGTCAGTGGTCCGTGGTCCGTTGCGGCTGTCGCAGAGGCGTGCACCCGCGTTTTTCAGCAACTGACAACTGACTACGGACCACTGACATGTGCCGAATTTAGCCTAGTTGGGTGGTTTGGGATGCGCGAGATTGGCGGTTTTTAGGGCGTTTTCCGGTCGAATCTTAATTTCTTGTCACCGCCGAACCAAGTGGCGCCCCCCTTCCGTAGAGAGGGGACGGCTCGATTTCTGGGGGAAATCCGTAGCAGGGAGATTTCGCGATGGGTGAACCGGAAAGTGCGTGCCGCGGGCCTGAGTTAAGGCTCGTTGGCGGCGGCGACGCTCTAAACTTGTCGCCGGCGGCCGTGGCGAAACTCGAAACGCTGGATGACGTTATTTTTCCGGCGATCGACGGCGACATGACGGCCGTCGAAGCTTCCGAGCCGCTCTGGCGGGAAGCGGTCGCCGAGTTGGGGCCCGAAGTGGTCGCGGAGTCGCGTTCTGAATATTTGCGCTACGCGCGCAGCACCTGGCAGTTTCTCTCCCGGCAGACGGTGCAGCAACCACTGCGGATGCTGGCCGTGATGAAGGTGATTGGGCTGCTGATGGGGGAGGATGGGGGCTGAATGCGTCCGTCGTCAGTTGTCCGTGGTCAGTTGCTGCTGTCGCAGGAGCATGCGCCCTCGTTTTTCAGCAACTGACCACGGACAACTGACGACGGACCACTGACAGAATCCCCCTTTCAATTGGCCGCCCGCCAGCCAGCCAGCGTGCACCGGCGCTGCAAAATAATTGCCGTCGGCAATCTTCAGATTTTCTCGCGATCTGCTACTCTTTAGCCGATCGTTTGAATCTCCCGCACACCAACACGACGTTGAAGGTTTCGCACGATGGCCAACGACCCGCAGCAGTTTCGCGTTCAGGATGATCGGTTCGAAGGCGAGGCGTACGCGCCGGCGCCGCCGAAGAAGCGGAGCGCGTTCGCGACCTGCCTGACGGGGTGCTTGATCGCGTTCGTCGTGATGTTGGTGCTCGGCGCCATCGCTATCTGGTGGGCGTACAAAAACATCGGCACGCTCGCTGCGTCGCTCGGTTCGACGTTCGCGAAGGAAGTGATCAACCAGACGGAGTTGCCGGCTGAGGAGAAGGCCGACATTAACTTCCAGATCGATCGCTTGGCGACGGCCGCGAAAGACGGAAAAGTTTCGGGCGATCAAATTGAGTCGTTCTTCACGGAGCTCGTCGAATCGCCGCTGTTGACGACGCTGGTGATGTCGGTGATCGACAAGAAGTACATTACGCCGTCGGGACTCAGCGACGAAGAAAAGGCCGAGGCGCGAGTGACGATTCAGCGGTTCATGCGCGGATCGATCGACAAGAAGATCACCCAAGCGCAGATGAATAAGGCGATGGAGCCGGTCTCGACGAAGGACAAGAACGGCAACGTGCAGTTGAAGAATCAGGTAACCGACGACGAGTTGCGGGCGTTCCTCACGAACGCCAAGGCCGACGCGGACGCGGCGGGCGTGCCGGCAGAGGTGCCGGAAGTCGATCCTTCGGATGAGTTCAAGCGGCTTGTCGACAAGACGCTCGAAGAAGGAGGCAAGGCTCCGGCCGGGGAGAACGCCGCGCCAGCTGACGAAGCGACCAGCGAGGACGAAGCCGAACCGGCGGCGATCGAGCAGCCGGCGGAGTCGAACCCGTAAATCCGCCGTACTCGCTGATCTGTGCCGATCGCGCCGTGCTCGGAAGATGGCGGCGTGAAATTTGCTCGTAAATTCTTTCGCTCACTAGCGGCGGAAGCGTTGGCGCCGCGTGCCCAGCGCTTCCGCCGTCTCTTTTCCCACCCTTGAGCGGAGGAATAATCATGAATCGGCGTCACTTTAGCGCTGCTGGCGCAGCGGCGTTCGCAGCGGGCCTCGCGGGCGCTGGCGTCGTCCGCGGCGAACATGAGCATGAAGGCGATGCGCATGCCGACCATGTGCATGCTCACGAGGGCCTGTCGGCCGAGATGCTCGCCTGCTCCACGGCGTGTAGCGACTGCGCGCGGGAGTGCGAAAGCTGCTCAACGCATTGCGCGAAGCATGTGGCCGAAGGTCATGCGAAGCATCTCGAAACGCTGATGACTTGCCGCGATTGCGCTGAGCTATGTAGTGCGGCGGCGCGCATCATGGCGCGCGGCGGGCCGTTCGTGGAGATCAGCTGCAAGGCGTGCGCGGACGCGTGCAAGAAGTGCGGCGATGCTTGCGGTGCGTTCAAAGACGACGAGCACATGCAGCAGTGCGCGGAGTCGTGTCGCGCGTGCGAGGCGGCTTGTCGATCGATGTTGAAGAACGCCGGCTAACGAAGCGGATCGATGCGATGCGTTGAACCGCTGCAAGCTTGCGCTTGGCTGAACGAGTCTGTACGCACACCTTGAAGCTTTGGTTCGGGGCGTTCTTCAGATGTCGAAAGAATCAACTCTTCGTCGTCGTTGTGCGCGCGTCGCCAGCAAACGCAGCGGGGTTCGCGGTAATTTTTTGCCGTTGTTCGTCGCCGTCGCGTGGCCGATGCCATGCGCGCGGGGTATAACTCTCAGCGTCATACGTTGACGACTTCGTTCTCACCCCAGGAGATTGAGAGATGAGGAAGTTTTTTGGCCTGCGTGCTGCGATTATCGCCGCCGCGCTGGCGATGGTAGGCGGATCGCTCGCAGCGCCCGCGGTTCAGGCTGATACGCCCGCAGCGAAGAAAGAAGCCAAGAAGGGCCTCGCGATCGGCGACGCCGCTCCGGCCTGGAGCGACCTCGAAGGGATCGACGGCAAGAAGCACGCGCTCGCTGATCTGAAGGACGCCGACGCCGTGGTGGTCGTCTTCACCTGCAACCACTGCCCTGTGGCCAAGGCCTACGAAGAGCGGCTGGTTGAGTTCGATCACGACTTCAAGGACAAGAAGGTCGAACTCGTCGCGATCAACGTCAGCAACGCCGACGCCGACAAGCTGCCGGCGATGAAAGAGCGCGGCGAAGCGAAGGGCTTTGAGTTTGCCTACCTGTACGATCCGTCGCAAGAGATCGGCCGGGCCTTCGGGGCCGCGGTAACGCCGCATGCGTTCGTGCTCGATAAGGAGCGGAACGTCGTGTACAAGGGCGCCATCGATGACAGCCAAGACGCGGCGAAGGCGTCGAAGCACCATGTGCGCGACGCTGTTGAAGCGGTGCTCGGGGGGAAGAAGCCGCAAGTCGCGGAAACGAAGCAGTTTGGTTGCGGAATTCACTATGATTGAGCGAGCTTGGCCGCGGTTGGCGGCAACGATGATTGCCGTCGCGTGCGGCGCGGCGACGCTGAGTAGTACGGGTTGCGGCGGGCCGGCGAGTGCGCCGGCCGCCGCCGACTCGGTTGCCGTTTCATCGACTGTGAGTCATGAGCAGGGCGAAGTTAAGCCGCCAGCGGCGGATGTGGCTATCGAATTGCAACCGGTCGATCGCGCAGCCTTCGACGCCCTCGTCGCGGAGCAAAAAGGAAAGGTGGTGCTCGTCGACTTTTGGGCGACGTGGTGTATTCCTTGCCTCGCTCAACTGCCGCACACAGCCGAAGTCGCTAAGAAGCATGCCGACGACGGCCTCGTCGTGATGACCGTCAGTCTCGACGAACCGGAGGACGGCGCGAAAGCGGCGGCGCAACTTGCGAAGCGCGTCGGCGACGCCCCGGTGATGCACCTGCACAGCAATCTCGGCGGCGGGTCGGAGGCGATGGAGGCGTTTGAGATCACGAGCGGCTCGGCGCCCCACTACAAACTGTACGACCGCAGCGGCAAGCTGCGGGAAGTATTCGAAGTCGATCCGGCTGCCGAACGGGCGTTCACGGCGGAGGATATCGACGCGGCCGTCGAAAAACTGCTAAAGGAAGCGGGCTGAGTTACTTGGTTGCTAAAAAAACATCTCACGCAAAGGCGCGAAGGCGCAAAGAAACGATCGCAAATGTCTTTGAATTTATCTTTGCGCCTTCGCGCCTTTGCGTGAGACTTCTTCTCTCTCATCTGAGCGCATACTAGCTTGCGGCTGCCTTACTCGAGGGGAATTCGTTCGGATGACAATCGGCAAGTGGATCGCCGTAGGAACGCTGTCAGCCCTGCTGATTGCGTCCGGGACTCTGCACCTGCTGCGGCCCGGAGTCTATTTGCCGATGATGCCGCCCTATCTTCCGGCGCATCTGCCGCTCGTTTACCTGAGCGGCGTCTTTGAAATCGCCGGCGGCGTCGGAATGCTGCTCCCTTGGACGCGGCGTTGGGCCGGCCTGGGCGTCATCGCCTTGCTGATTGCGATTTTTCCTGCCAATATCCACATCGCGATGAACGATATCCCGGTAGCGGGCCACGATGTGCCGCTGTGGGGACATCTGTTGCGGCTGCCGCTGCAGGCCGTCATGATTTGGATGGCATGGTGGGGCACGCGAGGACGCTGAGATTCCGCGGCATTTTAAATGCAATTCTCTCGCAGAGGCGCAAAGGCGCAGAGAGATAACGCGCTGCTTTCGACAGTAGGCAACGCCCTTCGCGGGTCAGCATGAGATTTATCATCTGTTCGCTGTGTGAGAACTAGCGGCCAAGAGGCCAATTATCGTTTCTAGATGGTCGAATCTTGATGGCTGCAGAAGCTCAACCCACGCACTCGCTAGGCGCCAGATTAATTGCCGAGTTTGGCAAGCGGCACATCGTTGGTTTGTACTTCAACTATCAGCAGTACCAGGAACTGCGAGCAGTCCGCACGAAGGACGAGATGCGCGCCTTCCTGCGAGAGTACGGGTATAGCCGAGTGATTGTGGCGAATGATCCCGTATGGTTGGCGGACGGAATCCAAGAGGCGGCCGAGGATAAGGCGCCGCCATGGTGGACTCAAGACATACTCGGTCTCGTTACCATCCCGTTTTGGGCCGCGTGGCGATCACTAAGAGAGCCGCCGCAGTTCCCCCGCCGTAGTCGGTTCGAGTCACCGGTCGAGTAAGAAGAAGGAGACGTCGCTGCCGATCCTCTGCGTCTCTGCGCCTCTGCGAGAGACTTCCCGCAGCGATTACCAGAGCATGCCCTGATGGCGCGGGGCTTCGGCGGGCTTCGTGGGATCAGCGGCAGCCGCCACCTGCGAGTTCGTGGGCAGCGGCACGGGTGGTGGCGTCGGGTTCGCGCTGCGGCGGAAGCGGCCGGCGATCGATTCTCGCACGGCACGAATCCGCTTCTCGCCCATGCCGGGGACGCGGGCCAAACGGCCGTCCCACGCTGCGGCTTCGAGCTGCGTGAGCGTGCGGATGCCGAGTTGTTCGTGAATCCTCGTTGCCAACTTCGGGCCGATGTCGGCGACCGTGCTGAAGAGCCGTTCGGGCGCCCCGCCGCCGCGCAGTCGCTCAAGCAGCGGCAGGCGTTTGGCGTGGATGATTTTTTGCACCGCGGCGGCGAGCGAATCGCCGATACCGCGGAGTTCCATGAGCCCGCGAATGCCGCCGCGGGCGAGAATCATCTGCAGCGGCGTCGGACACATCGCGATCGTCTCGGCGCCTTGCCGGTAGGCGCGGATGCGGTAGGGATTGGCCCCCTGCCGTTCGAGGAGGTCGGAGATTTCGACCAAGGTCTGGGCGATCTCCTCATTCGTGACGACGGGGACGTTAGCGGAACGGCGGCTCTGATTGGTGCGAATCATCGGGCGGCTCCATTAGTGTACTGGTGTACATTTCCATTCTATGCAGGCCGCGGAATTGGGGAAGTCTTTTGGTTAGGGAAATTTGGGGAGCGAATGGCGTGCCTAGGGGGTGTGAAGATGGGCAAGCTACTGGCACCGCTGATTGACGCTGATCGGTCGCTAACAAAATGCGAATACGAAAGTTGAAATGAGATGCGGCAGCCATCACATGACAGTGATTCGCACACACTCTTTCTTTTTATTAGCGCTTGTTAGCGTTTATTAGCGGTGCGTCTTCGCTGCTGTTACTACGTAGCGGAGGCGCGCCGGGGTCGGGACGACCCGGCTCGCTTGAAAGGCAACGCGAAATCGGCGTCGGAGACGCCTCCCACAAAAAACGCTGCCGCAGCAGCGCGATTAGTACGCGTTCTCTTGGCGGAAGACGACGAGGAACGTCTTGATGAGAATTTTGCAGTCCATCCACAGCGACCATTCGCGGATGTAGCGGTGGTCGAACTCGATGCGGCGTTCCATCTTGTCGAGCGTTTCGGTCTCGCCGCGGGCGCCGCTCACTTGGGCCAGGCCGGTGATGCCCGGCTTCACCTTGTGCCGGAGCATGTAGCCGTCGATCAGCGGGCGGTACTGCTCGTTGTGGGCGTTCGCGTGCGGGCGCGGGCCGACGAGCGACATGCTGCCGTCGAGGACGTTGAACAGTTGCGGCAGTTCGTCGAGTGACGTTTTGCGGAGGATGCGGCCCAAGGGGGTGATGCGATCATCGGTGCGCGAGGCTTGTTTCACCTCGGCGCCGTTTTCGCAGACGCGCATGCTGCGGAACTTCCAGACGCCGATCTGCTCGCCGCTGAGGCCGTAACGCTTCTGGCGGAAGAAGACGGGGCCGGGCGAGGTGAGCTTGATCGCGGCGGCGATGATCAGCATCGGCACGGCGACGAGCGCCAGCACGCACGTGCCGACGACCAAATCGAACAGCCGCTTGAAGACGCCGTCGATGCCGCTCATCGGCGTTTCGAACACGCTGACGACCGGCAAGCCGTCGATCTGGTTCCAGCGGGCGCTGAGCATCTGGAACACGAAGAAGTCGGGAACGATGTAGACCGAGGCGGTGGTATCGCCTAGTTTGCCGAGGTAGGTGCGAATCCGTTCTTCGGCCCGCATCGGGAAGGTGATGTAGATCATGTCGACCTCGCCGGTGCGGGCGAGTTCGACGAGTTGCGTGAGGTTGCCGGCCTGATGGAGTTGGGCGCCGGTGGCTTCGTTGGTGCGGCGTTCGGGGCGGTCGTCGAAGTAGCCGACGAACTGCAAACCAAGTTCGGGGGAATTTTGAATGTTGGCGGCTAGTTGCATGCCGAGGCGGTTCATGCCGCAAATGGCGAACTTGCGGGAGTTGAAGCCGCGCATGCGAAGTTGCCGCAACAACATGCGCATCACGATGCGGCCGGCGGCCATGGCGACCGGCGTGAGCGCGAGCCAACAAATTTTGCTAGCGTAGCTGAACTCGGCGTTCGTTTGGGTGAGCAACCCGATGCCGAGGACCGTCGGCGCCACATACACCCAGGTGATGATAACGCACCAGAGTTCGCGAGCGATTTTCGAACCGCGCCAATTGCGGTAGAGGCCGCTGACCTCGATCGCAACGACATGAATCAGCAGCGTCGTGCCGACGACGATGGCGAGACTGGAAATAGGCGCGTCGGGCGTGAACTCGATGGCAACCAGCGCAGCCGCGATGATCGCCGCCGCGTCCGACAGACGGTACGCGAGATCGACGATCGAACGATGTGAGCGAAAGCGGACGTTGTCGTTGCCTGACACGGTTCGATGGCCCGGGAGCGGTGGTGGACTGGCCTGAAGCTCACGCCGACGGCGACGTTGCAGACGGGTCGCCGGAGCGCTTGCAAATCTAGGTTTTTCGTGGGGAATGGCGGGGAAGCGGGGATCAGGGAGCCGGAAATGTGGCGAGCCGTTTGGCGGGTACAACCCGCACAATGGGCGTTTTTGGCCGTGGCGGGGAACTTTTTGGCGGAGCGGGCGTCGAAAATATCGCTCGCGCTCCAGCGAATGACCTTCGCAGGACACAGGCGTAAGCAAACAGGAAGCGAACGGTTCGGGTGGACCAGTCCCACAGCGGTGGCATAAAACTAGGGCGTAGCAAGCCAATCAATCGGCTGAAATTCTCCACGCGGCGGAGCCTGCGGGAGTTCAACATACGGGCGGCAACTCATGACGAATTTTTTCAAGGTCGCGGCGATTCTGACGGTTTTGGCGGCGACGGCTGCCAGCGTTCACCAGTTGAACGGAGCAGCGCCGCCGGCAACGGAGCGCGAACAAGCGCGGCAATTGATGAAGGATGGCAATTTCAAGGATGCGCTCGTTAAGTTCCGCGCGATTACGCTTAACGACAAGGCCGACGACTCTCGCGCGCTGGCGGAAGACTTTTACAGCGCCCTCTCTTGCCTGCAGCAGCTCAACGAGATGCACGCGATCGACGCCTATCGCGCCGACGTCGTTGCGGCGCATGAGGACGATTGGATCGTGCTCACCGCCGTTGCCGAGAGTTACACGACGATTGATCACCAAGGATTCATGATCGCCGGCGAGTTCCGCCGCGGGCAACATCGCGGCGGCGGCAAGGTGGTGAACGCCGTGGAGCGCGACCGCGTTCGCGCGCTGCAACTCTATCAGCAAGCGTTTGAGTTGGCGGCGAAGGCGCCCGATGCTCGCAAGACCGAGGAAGCTCGTCGGCTGCTCAGCGGGTACGCCAACGCGGTGCTCAATGGCGGTTCGTATCGCCAGCCGTTCTTGCTGCAAATGCTTACCGACGTCGGCACGCTCCCCGATTACGAGGATGGCTGGGGCTACCGCTACAACAGCGGCCCGCAGGGAGCGCCGGTCGACGAGGCGGGCAACCCGATTTTTTACGACGTGCCGGCCGATTGGAAATCCGCGAGGAACGACGGCGAGCGTTGGCGTTGGTTGCTGGCCGAGCGAACTGTTTGGCAACCTGGTGCAGGAATCGACGAGTGGCGCGAGCGGGCCGATTTTCTGGTGAGCCAGTTCGGCGTGCAAACGATGGCCGACTACGGCTGGTGGTTTGCTCAGAACTCGGACGACGCCGAAGTGACGAAGAGCATGTTCGCGCTTCACACGCTCGCCGACGACGAAACGATGGCGAAGCTCGCCACGGGGATCAAGCGGTTCAAGCTGCCGGAAGAGCAGAACTACATCGCGCTGCGGAAGCGCATCGTCGAGAATACGGAAGCGCCCGCGCACGATTGGCAGCAGGCGAAGTCGGCGCTCGCGCAGGAGTTCGAGAATCGCCGGCAGTATCCGCGGGCCGCGCAAGAGTGGAAGGAACTGTTCGCGTCGTCACCGACGTCGACGCCGTACCGCGAGCGGTTCGAGCAGATTGTGGGCAATTGGGGCCGGCTTGAACCGGTCGAAACGCAGCCGGCGTGGAAGGGGGCGACGCTTGAGTATCGCTACCGCAACGGCAAGCGGGTGGAATTCACCGCGCGGGCGATCAAGGTGCCGGAATTGCTCGCAGATATGAAGAAGTATCTGCAGAGCCAGCCGAAGCAGCTCGATTGGGACCAGATGAATCTGGAGAACCTTGGGCATCGGCTCGTGGTGAACGGCCAGGAAAAGTACCTCGGCGCCGAGGCGGCCCGTTGGTCGCTGGAACTCGAGCCGCGCGAAGCCCACTTCGATCGCCGAGTGACGGTGACGACGCCGCTGCAAAAGGCGGGCGCCTACCTGCTCACCGCAAAGATGGAGAAAGGGAATACCCACAACGTCGTCGTGTGGGTCGCCGATACGGCGATCGTCAAGAAGCCGCTCGAGAACGAAGCCCTCTACTACGTCGCCGATGCGGTGACGGGGCAGCCGATTCCCAAGTGCAACGTCGAGTTCTTCGGCTATTGGAACGAACCGGTCGACCAAGGCGCGAGCTACCGCGTCAATACGAAGAACTTTGCTGAGAAGACCGACGCCGCCGGCATGGTGAAGCTGCCGGCCGACGAAGCGAATCGCCGCTTCCAGTGGATCGCCACGGCGTCGACGCCGGACGGCCGGCTCGCCTACCTCGGCTTCAGCGGCGTCTGGTCGGGACAATACATCGACGAGCAGTACAAGCAAGTCAAAGTCTTCACGATTACCGATCGGCCGGTTTATCGGCCCGATCAGGAAGTGAAGTTTAAGTTCTGGGTGGCGAACGCGCAGTTCGATCAACCCGATGCGTCGCCGTATGCGGGGCAGTCGTTTGTGGTGGAGATTCTCGACGCTCGCGGCGAGAAAGTTTATACGAAGTCACTCGTCGCCGGCGCGTACGGCGGCATCGACGGCGTCTTCAAGTTGCCGCAAGGGGCGGCGCTGGGGCAGTACCAGCTCAACGTCGTCAATCACGGCGGCGGCAGTTTCCGCGTCGAGGAATATAAGAAGCCTGAGTTTGAAGTGACCGTCGACGCGCCGAGCGAGCCGGTGAAGCTCGGCGACAAAATCACGGCGAAGATTTCTGCGAAGTACTACTTCGGCTCGCCAGTGACCGAAGGCACGGTGAAGTACAAGGTGCTGCGGACGTCGTTCAACGAACCGTGGTTCCCGCCGGCGCCGTGGGATTGGTTGTACGGGCCTGGCTACTGGTGGTTTGGCGAGAACTACACCTGGTTCCCCGGGTGGCGGCATTGGGGCTGCATGCGGCCGCAGCCGCCGTGGTTCTGGCAGGCGCCGGAACAGCCGGAAGTCGTCGCTGAGCAGGAGGCGGAGCTGCGCCCCGACGGAACGTACGAAATCACGATCGACACGGCGGCGGCGAAGCAGTTCCACCCGAACACCGATCACAGCTACCAAATTCAGGCTGAAGTGGTCGACCAATCGCGGCGGAGCATCGTCGCCGAGGGCCGCGTGCTGGTGGCGCGCGAGCCGTTCAAGGTTTACGTCTGGACCAACCGCGGCTTCTACCGCACGGGCGAGACGATGGAGCTCGACATGGCGGCCCGCACCATCGACGGCAAGCCGGTGAAGGCCCGCGGCGAGTTGCAGCTGCTGAAGATCAACTATGAAGAAGGCAAGCCTGTTGAGAACGAAGTCGCCAAGTGGGATGTGCCAACCGACGCGCAAGGGCGGGCGAGCTTCCAAGTGAAGGCGTCCGAACCGGGCCAGTACCGCCTTTCCTACAAGGTGACGAAGAAGCGCGGCGATGAGAGCGTGGCCATCGAAGGGGGCCAGGTAATCGTCGTGCGCGGCGAAGGATTCGACGGAACCGACTTCCGGTTCAACGCCGTGGAAGTGATCGCCGACAAACGCGAGTATGCGCCGGGCGAGAAGGTGCAATTGCAGGTGAGTTCGAACCGCGCGGGTTCGACGGTGTTGCTGTTCCTGCGGCCGGCCAACGGCGTCTACTTGCCGCCGCAAGTGGTGACGCTCAAGGGAAAGAGCACCGTCGTCGAAGTGCCGGTCGAGCTGCGAGACATGCCGAACTTCTTCGTCGAGGCGATGACCGTGCACGGGGGCAAGCTCCACACGGCCGTGCGAGAGATTTTCGTGCCGCCGGCGAAGCGGATCGTCAACGTGGAAGTCGTGCCGTCGTCCGATGCGTTCCTGCCGGGCCAGAAGGCGAAGGTGCAGGTGAAGCTCACCGGCGCCGACGGCAAGCCGGTCGTCGCGTCGACGGTGATCGCGATGTACGACAAAGCGCTCGAATACATTTCGGGCGGCGGCAACGTGCCCGATATTCGCGAGTTCTTCTGGAAGTGGCGGCGGAGCCACTCGCCGCAGAGCGAGACGAGCCTCAGCCGCGTTGAGTATCCGGTGACGAAGCCGAATGAAAAGGTGATGCAGGATTTGGGCGTGTTCGGCGGGAGCACGGTGGATGTAGGGCAGTCGCTGAGTTTCGCCTCCGGCGGCGCCATGGCTGGGGCGGCGTTGGCCGATGGCCGCATGATGCGTAGCGGAGGACAGCCAATGGCGATGGCGCTCGGCGCCCCGATGGCGCCCGCAGCGCCCGCTCCCGAGGGAGCGATGTTCAAAGCCGAGTTGGCCGACGCCCGGACGCAGAACGCTCCGAGCGACGGCGGCGGCGAGATGGCTCAACCGACCGTTCGCCAAAACTTCGCCGACACCGCGCTGTGGGTGGCGAACCTCGAAACCAACGCCGAGGGTCTCGCCGAAGTTGAACTGACGATGCCCGAGAATCTCACCGCCTGGAAGATCAACGTTTGGAGCATGGGCCTCGGCACGCGCGTCGGCGAAGGTTCGGCCGAGACGGTGACGCGCAAGAACATCATCGTCCGCCTGCAGGCCCCGCGGTTCTTCGTCGAGACCGATGAAGTCGTGCTGTCGGCGGTGGTGCACAACTACCTGAAGGAAGCGAAGCAGGTCCGAGTCCGACTTGATCTTCAGGGCAATACGCTGGAACTGCATGACAGCAAGAGCGAAGCGGGTAATAAGATTCCGCAGTTCAGCGAGATTCAGTACGAAATCCCGGCAGGGGGAGAACAAAGAGTCGATTGGCGCGTGAAGGCCGTCCGCGAAGGCGAAGCGACGATTCGCATGTCGGCCCTCACCGACGCCGAGTCGGACGCGATGCAGCAAAGCTTCCCCGTGCTCGTGCACGGCATGCTGAAAACCGAGTCTTACAGCGGCGTTATCCGCCCGAGCGAGGAGAGCGGCAAGTTCACGATCAACGTGCCGGAGAAGCGGCGGGCCGAGCAAACGCGGCTCGAGGTTCGTTACTCGCCGACGCTGGCCGGGGCGATGGTCGACGCCCTCCCCTACCTCGTCGACTACCCCTACGGCTGCACCGAGCAGACGCTCAACCGGTTCCTGCCGGCGGTGCTGACGCAAAAGACGCTGCAGCAAATGGGCGTCGACCTGAAGGCGATTCAGGAGAAGCGCACGAACCTCAACGCGCAAGAAATCGGCGACGACAAGGCGCGGGCCGAGCAGTGGAAGCGGTTTGACCGCAACTCGGTGTTCGACGAAGCCGAGCTGACGAACGTCGTGAAGGCAGGCGTGAACCGTCTCACTGAGATGCAACTGAGCGACGGCGGCTGGGGTTGGTTCAGCGGCTGGGGCGAGCACTCGACCGCTCACACGACGGCGACCGTCGTCCGCGGGTTACTCGTCGCGAAGCAAAACGACGTGGCCATCGTGCCAGGCGTCGTCGAGCGCGGCGTTGAATGGCTGCAGCGCTACCAGCGCGAAGAGCTGGCGAAGCTCGACAACTGGGACCGCGAAGCGAAGAAGCGCCGCAACGAAGGCGCGCCAGCAAAGTCGGAGGCCGACAACCTCGACGCGCTTGTTTACCTAGTCCTCACCGAAGCCGAGCGAGCCGGGGCGTCCCCGCCCCCGGCCGGCGTACCGACAGAGGAATCAGTCGACCCCGCCGACAACACCGCCACCACGCGCAACCGCATGCGAGGCTACCTCTATCAAGACCGCACGAAGCTCGCCGTCTACAGCCTGGCAACATTCGGCTTGGCACTTGAGATCGAGAAAGCAGGTGTCGCCGATCAGAAGTCGGAATCTGCTATCGCAGTCGCCGACATGCTGAAGATGGTCATGCAAAACCTCTCGCAGTACGTCAAGCAAGACGACGACAATCAAACCGCGTGGCTCGACCTGCCCGGCGGCATCTGGTGGTACTGGTATGGCAGCGAGAACGAGGCGATGGCTTACTACCTCAAGCTGCTCGTCGCCAACGAGCCGAAGAGCGAAGTCGCCCCGCGGCTCGTGAAGTACCTGCTCAACAACCGCAAGCATGGCACCTACTGGAACAGCACCCGCGACACGGCCCTCGTGGTCGAAGCGTTTGCCGATTACCTCAAGGCGACTGGCGAAGCGAAGCCGAACCTGTCGCTGGAAGTCCTCGTCGACGGCGAACTGAAGAAGGCGGTCGAGATCACCGCCGAGACGCTGTTTACGTTCGACAACGCGCTCGTGCTCGAAGGGGCGGCCCTCGCCGCCGGCGAGCATACCGTCGAACTCCGCAAGAAAGGCGATGGTCCGATCTACTTCAACGGCTACCTCACCAACTTTACGCTGGAAGACGACATCAAAGCCGCCGGCCTCGAGCTGAAGGTGAACCGCAAGTTCTACAAGCTCACGCCCGCCGAAAAGACGGCCGCCGTCGCGGGCGGTCGAGGCGAAGTGGTTGAGCAGCAGGTCGAAAAGTACGACCGCAGCGAAATCACCAGCCTACAAGAACTGAAGAGCGGCGACCTCGTTGAGGTCGAGCTCACGGTCGACAGCAAGAACGATTACGAGTACGTGATGCTCGAAGACATGAAGGCGGCTGGCTTCGAAGCGCTCGAAGTCCGCAGCGGCTACAACGGCAACGAACTTGGCGCCTACGTCGAGTTCCGCGACGAACGAGTCGTGCTGTTCTGCCGCACGCTCGCCCGCGGGCAGCATAGCGTGAGCTACCGCTTGCGAGCGGAGATTCCCGGCCGCTTCAGCGCCCTGCCGGCGAAGGGTTCAGGCATGTACGCGCCAGAACTGCGGGCGAATTCGGATGAGTTCAAGGTGCAGATCGCGGACTGAGCGAAACGCTGAGCGCAAGCAAACAGCCCCGACCAAGCTTGGTCGGGGCTAGGGGCGAAGGTTTGAACGACAACTCTATGTGAGCTTCCCTGAGATCACGCATGGAAACCGAGCAGAGAGCCAGGCCGCGTTACTCGCTGCTGACGCTACTCGCCTTGGGAAGCGTCGTCGCGCTAGCCGTTGGTTGGGCCGCCGCGTCAGGACGTTGGGCGGCGGAGCGTCACGAGATCTTGTCGCTCATTCCCGAGGAACCGCTTCCCCCCAACGACCACGTCCTGAAAACGTTCCCCGTCACCATCGCCATCAGCAGCGAAGGCTCCACGATTGAGTCCAACTGGCAACTGAGCGTCAACGCCGCCGGCGCCGCGACGTTGCACCCGGGCGTCTACGAGCCCGCAGCCCCCCAATCCTTCAATTTCACGAATGAGCAGCAGCAGGTGATTCGCGATCTGCTCGTCACCGACCGGTTTTTCGAACTCGACGATCGCTACGGCGATCTTGTCCCCGACGGCGGCAGCAAAACGCTTACCGTGGTCATTGGCGACCATGCCAAGTCGGTCAACCTGGCCTACCTCCGCTGGGATCCAAGCGATCCGTACTTCAATGCGGCGAAGGTCGAGGAGTCAGCTCGAGCGTTGCGGGTGTACCTGGCGATCCGCGATTTCCTACCGCCAAACGTTGTTCCCGACGAACGTCCCTACTTGCTGCGTGCTTTGCAGGCGGCTGAAAAGCTTGAAGCCAATCGCAAGAAACAGCCCTGACCAAGCTTGGTCAGGGCTAGTTGTGACAGGCGGTGCAGGCGACCTGGAGGCCACAATCCCTGAATCGTGTATAATTCAGAGTACGCTCAACGCCGGCACATCTCCTGGAGAATTCGCCGCCATGCCCGATCCACTGCCATTCGCCGAAGTCGTGCCGCTGGAGTTGGGCGGTCAATGGATCGCCTGGGACGACGCAGGGCTGAAGATCATCGCCTCGGGTGACAGCGCTGAGGCGGCGACTGCCGCAGCGAAAGCTGCAGGGGTCGCGGAGCCAATCATCGAAAAAGCCCCGCCAGCCGACAGCGGCTTCGTCGGCCGGCTATGAAGTTCAACTATCGTCGTTACCGAGTCCAATATGCTGACGGCGCCGGACCGGCGACCGTCTACAGACCGGTCGTTCCGCTCGCCATCCACGGCCCGCGAGCGATGGTGCGGCGGATGGCGCTAGTCGACACCGGGGCTGACTTCACCCTGCTGCCGTCGAGTTTAGGCCAGGAACTTGGAGTGGCGTTCGATGCTCAAAATATGATTGAGCTAACGGGCATTGGCGAAGCGGTGATTTCGGCTTCGCCGGCAACGGTAGCATTCGAGCTCCGCCAAGGGGAAGAGACAGTCCGTTGGCAAGGCCGCGCTTACTTCGCAGATCAGGACTATCTGCTGCTCGGCAATGAAGGATTCTTGGAGCAATTCAGAGCGACGTTTGATTGGTCGCAGAAGATGCTTGAGCTCCTCCCCAACGGTTGACGCCAACCAGGAGCCGGAGGGCCACGCCCTCCGGGTTGAGTCATCGCGTCAAGCGCAAGCAAACAGCCCCGACCAAGCTTGGTCGGGGCTGCTCTACTCGCAAGTACCGATGCCTAGCGAGCATCCGCTCACTTCGCCACGCCGCTATCAGCCTTTTCGATGAACTGCCTCAACGCCGGCTCGGATACGTCCTTGAGAATCCGGACGCTCCCATCGCAGTGTGCGACGTTGAATTCCCCCTCCTTCGTCCAACCGCCGAACGTCGGCGCCGCCTCGTCAGGCGCGTACGCAATATCTTCCGGCTTCGTCCACGGAATTTCTCGCTTCGCTTCGACCCAGAGGATCGTATTCGAGGTTCCATCGGCAATCGCCGTCAGCGGCGTTCCCTCTTCGCCGTCGAAGACCGTTCCAGGTCCGGTCACCGCGAAGTACGAAGCGTTAGTGGAATTCGGGGCGTCGAACGGCGAACGATACACCGCGGGCATTTGCTGCAGGACTTTGAGATTTGCTTCGCTATCCCAGGGTTGGTCGAGACGATACTGCTTGTAGAGCTCTTCCTGCCCTAGTAGCGGCAATAGTTCCACGCGCCAGCTACGCGGCACGTGAGCCTTCTTGTCGCCGCTGGCGTTCAAGCCCGGAAACGCCGACTTGCCGTAGACGACCGCCGGCGGATATCCGTCGTTGAACGTGTCGTTGTAATTCAGCGCCGCCAGCGCTAACTGTTTGAGATTATTCTGCGCTTGCGCCCGCTGGGCCGCTTGCCGCGCGCGACGAAGCTGTGGAATGAGCGATTCGCTAATCGTCCGCCGCGGGTCGTCCACCGACGCCGTCACGCTCACCGAGGCGCCGTCGACGTTCACTTTCGCAGTGTCGAGAATTTTCCGGCCGAGCACCAAAAGTTCCACCAGATCGCGCCCGCTGTGATATTTCGCCGTCACGGGTAGTTGCTGCTCGAGCAACTTCAATTGCGTATTCACTACGTTCTCGATCAGCACTAGCACCGCGTTCACGGTTTTTTCAACCGCGACGGCATCCTCCGCCGACTTGCACGCGACTCGCATGTGCAAGAGCAGCGGATCCTGATCTTCGATCGTGATGAAAATGTCGTCCGCTAAGTCGATGACAGGCTGGAACATCTGCAGCGGCGCTCCGCCCATCAGGCCGATGTTCATCGCTTTCACGGCCGGCAAGTCAACTTTGATGAAAACCGGGCCCTTCGCTTCGCGATTCCACGTAGCAGCGTCGGCAGGCAGCCCGCCGTCGCTGGGATTCTTAACCAAGTCGCGGAGCAACCAGCGGGGCGCACCGACGAGCGTCGTCTCATCAGGTGCGTAGTAGGCCATGAGTCCGCCGCGCTCGGGGGATGCGAGCTCGTCGTCTCCCGGCTGGAAATACAGCGGATGGCCATCGACTATTCTGACGCGGACATCGCCGTATCCTGCAGCGATTGATTCTTTAAAATCGACCGGCTCAAGCGTGCGCCACACGGTGTACTCACCTGCCGCCGGCAAAGCACTGTCGCCGAACGCCACATTTTTCTCGACAGCCATCGCAAAAGTCATCTGCCCCATCGACTCCGCCGGAATGCTTGGTCTGACGACGTCATTGAACAGTTCCGCAAGCGGAGCAAGCCGAGGCGACGCAGCGATTTCGCTGGGCCGCATCGCGACAAAGAACAGGAACTCCTTCGGAAGGTACGCAAAGTCGTACTGCCCGGCCGTCGCAGCAGGCGCGACGACGGGCACGCTCAAGCCAGCACTAGCGGGTGACTCAGCCGCCACCGCGCTCGCCGGCGCCGAAGGCCGCAGCCCCGCCGCCAACAGCGCGAGCGCTCCGATCAGCGGCAACGTCGCCCACCGCCACTTCGGTCGAGTTCGATTCGACGCCAATCGACTTTCATTCGTGCGAAGCATTTCAACTCTCCTGACAAGAAGGGAGCGAGTAGGAATAAACGTACGCAACGATCCGGCGAGCCGCTCGTGCGGCGTGGCAAGGGCGAGGCTGGCTAAGGCTTGCAGGTACGCCTTGCGATCGCCCAGCAGCCGCGCCGCCGTGTCGTCGGCCGCGAGTTCTTGATCGAGCTGCAGCCGGCCGACGAACCATCGCACGAGCGGGTGATAGAAGTGGAGCACGACCGCTCCCCGGGCGACGAGCCACGCGGCGAAGTCGCGGCCGGCGATGTGGGCGAGTTCGTGGGCGAGGACGGCGCGACGTTCGACCGAAGTCCACGTGCCCCAACTCGTCGGCAGGATGATCGCCGGGCGGAGCATACCGACCGTCGCGGGGGTCGAGATCTCCGCGGAGACGTGAAGCGAAATCGGTCGCGTCACGTCGAGTTGCCGCCGCAGGTCGTCGAGTTCTTGCTGCGTGGCGGGATCGTCGAGCGGCGCGCTACGATCGATCAATCGCCGCACGGCCGCGAGGCTGATGAGCAAATGCGCTGCGCCGAGCACGACGCCGGCGGCGATGGCCCAGACGATCCAATTCGGCCAAGCGACGCGTTCGTCGGCGAGCGCTGCGCTCCCGGCCGACGTCGCAGCAGGATCGCCGCTATACTGCGCGACTCGCCAGAACACGGCGAGTAGCGAATCATCGTTCGCGGAGGCAGCGCCGCTCAAAACAGGCGTCGGCGATTCATCGTCGATTGCGGCAGCGTTCACATTTGCTTCTCCACCCCCTTTCACTGCCGCGACTTGCTCAGCAGCTGCGTTAGTTGCCGTCGGCCACTCCAGCGACCACCGCGGCCACGGGCTGATCGCCAAGGCGCTCAACACAACAACCGCCGTTAGCGCACTCGCCGCGACCGCGGTTCCCGCCGATGGGTTTCGCCGCCGCACCAGCAAGTAGACCGGCGTCGCAAGCAGCAGAAACAGCGACACCTGCAATGCACACCAAAACAGCGTGGAAAAAATCGCAGCCATCTATTTCTTCTCCTTGAGCACTTCTTCGAGGAGCGCCCGCTCTCTGGCAGAGAGGCGTTTGGTTTCGACAAGACGCAGCAGCAGTTGCTCGCGCGAGCCCTGGAACACGCGGTCGACGAGATTGCCGACGATGCTCCGCGAGACGTCTTCAAACGAACGGGCCGGCTTGTAGGCGAACGGCCGCTGCTCGTTGGTTTGAAGGAGGAATTCTTTCTCGACAAGAATCCGCACGAGCGTGGCAACGGTGGTATAGGCCAGCTCGCGGCCTGCCTTCGCCAGCCGCTGCTGCGCATCGGCGGCGGTGAGCGGCGCCTCGCTGGCCTCCCAGAAGACGTGCATCACTTCGAGTTCGCGTTCGGTGAGATCAGAAGCTTTTGGTCGTGCCATGCGCGGCCCCCGCAGTCAGTTATTTGGTTCATTAGATTTGGTTTTATAGTTTTCAAGTTGTCAAGTCAAGCAAATCTCCAATGAACTCGCGACGGCCCTCATGTCTTTTCTTAATTCCCGCACTTTCCTTTGCGCCTTCGCGCCTTTGCGTGAGATCATCTCGATTTAGATCTCACGCAAAGGCGCGAAGGCGCAAAGAAGTTCGGCTACTGAGCGGAGCTGAACCAGCGGGTCGACGTTTTGCGGCGGAGCGCTTACACTTGCGGCTCTGCTACCGCCTGCCTTGCCCTGCCAATAGGATTCTCTGATGCCTGCCGTCGCTGAAGAACGCGTGTTGGTCGTTCCCACGAAACGTTTTCATTCGCTCGGGCATTTTCAGGGCTTCTCGGCGGAGATGGACAAGTACCTGCCGGCGCTGCTCGAGGGGGGCGACCTCGGCTATCGCCCGCGGAGCGAGATGGAGCAAGACCCCAGCTTCAAGCAGCTCATCCCCTACGTGCTGTTTCGGTTCAAGGATCCGCACGGCGCAGTGCAGTTGTTCCAGTACACCCGCGGCGGCGGTCAGGGGGAGAAGCGGCTGCACGCGAAGCGGAGCGTCGGCATCGGCGGGCACATCTCTTCCGACGACGCCGCGAAGAAGACGACCACCAGCGACGTCTACCGCGAAGGGATGCTTCGCGAGCTGACCGAAGAGGTGATCATCGAAACGCAGTACCGCGAAAAGTGCGTCGGGCTGATCAACGACGACGAAACGCCGGTCGGGCAGGTTCACCTCGGCGTGGTTCACATCTGTGACGTCGACAACCCCGGCGTCCGGCCGCGCGAGGAAGACATCCTCGACGCCGGTTTCCGCCCGGTGCACGAGTTGCTGGCCGAAATCGACCGCTGCGAAACGTGGTCGCAAATCGTGCTGAAGGCGCTCTTTGCGTAGGGCGGGCCGCACCAGCTAGGATGGAAGCCTGATTCAGCTCGTTGCGATCCGAGGCTGCCGCGAACCATCCATGCCCGCTTCTGTTCCGATCTACATGGACAACCACGCCACGACGCGGGTCGACCCGCGCGTCGTCGAGGCGATGTTCCCCTACTTCACGGAGCAGTACGGCAACGCCGGGAGCATCGGTCATGCCTTCGGCGAAGCGGCGCGCGAAGCAGTCGAGCAGTCTCGCACCGTGATAGCCAGCGCGATTGGCGCCGAGCCGGAAGAAATTGTTTTCACGAGTGGCGCCACCGAGAGCAACAACCTCGCCATCCGCGGCGTTGCCGAACGGCCGAAGCGCCGCGGCGACCACCTCGTCAGCGTGCAGACCGAGCACAAAGCGGTGCTCGATCCGCTCGCGCGACTCGCGCGACGCGGTTACGACGTGACGCTGCTAGAAGTGGAACCGCATGGAAGCTCGCGAGCTGGGTGGCTCGATCGGCAGCGCGTCGCCGATGTTTTGCGCGACGACACGGCGCTCGTGAGCGTGATGCTCGCCAACAATGAGATCGGCGTCCTCCAACCGATCGCCGAAATTGCGGCCATCTGCCGCGAGCGCGGCGTGACCTTTCACTGCGATGCGACGCAAGCGGTCGGCAAGCTGCCGGTCGACGTCCGGACGCTCGGCGTTGATTTGATGAGTTTCACCGCGCACAAAATGTACGGCCCGAAAGGAATCGGCGCCCTTTACGTGCGGCGCACCCGGCCGGCGGTGCGACTGGAAGCCCAGATCACCGGCGGCGGGCAGCAAGATGGGCTGCGGAGCGGCACGCTCAACGTCGCGGGAATCGTCGGGTTTGCGGCGGCACTGCAACTTTGCACGCTGGAGTTGCCGGCGGAGATCGAGCGATTGGCAAAACTTCGCGACCGCCTGTGGCAATTGCTGCGGAGCCGGATCGACGGCGCCGAACTCTGCGGACCGAATTTGACAGGGCAGGCAGCGACCGGCGGCCCGTTGCGGCTTCCCGGCAACCTCGATGTGGCCTTCGGCAACGTCGACGGCGAGGCCCTGCTCCTGGCGATGGGAAACCTGGCCGTCAGCTCCGGGGCGGCCTGCAGTTCGACCGATCCGAGCCCCAGCCATGTCCTGCTGGCCCTTGGTTTGACCGAGGATTTGGCCCGCAGCACGCTCCGCTTCGGCCTGGGGCGGTTTAATACGATCGCGGAGGTCGAAGCGGCGGCGGAAACCGTTGCGGCTGCCGTCGCCAGATTGCGGGAGCTACGATAACGCGTCTTTTCCCGGACGTAAAAGTGGTATAATGTACTCGGCTGGCGGCGCTGTAAGGCGTCGCCGGCGAATGAAGCAAATCTCCGCCCCGTCGCGTGGGCGGCTTGTTAAAGTCATCGAAAGACGGAAAAAGGGGTCTCCCATGAGCATCGTTCTCACCGAAAAAGCAGCCCACGAAGTCAAGCGGATCATGGAAGCCCAGAAGTACGAAGACCACGTGCTGCGGGTCGGCGTCGCCGGCGGCGGCTGCAGCGGCTTCAGCTATGCCCTGGGCTTTGCCAAGGACTTCGACGAAACGGTCGATGCGAAGTACGAGTTCCACGGCGTGCCGGTCGTCGTCGACAAGAAGAGCGCCCTCTACCTCGACGGCACGACGGTCGATTTCTACGAAGGCATCGATCGCCGTGGCTTCACGTTCGACAATCCGAACGCCGTGAAGAGCTGCGGTTGCGGCAGCTCGTTCCAGGCCTAAACGCATCGGCAGCGAGAAGCGAATCAGACACGAAGGGCCTGTCCTGCGGGACGGGCCCTTTTTTGTTGCGCAGCGGCCATTGGGGCGTTCGCGCTAAGGGGCAAGCGGCCGATCATGCCTTGATCGTCACGGGGCGTTACAAACGGACCGGCGACGAAAAATAATTCCAAAAGTCTGCGATTCCCACAAACAATCGCCGGCACACGGCCGGGTGCGACATAGAGTTTAGATGTCGGGATTGAAGGCGAATGCCTGCGGTCCTGCACATCCCCTCCTCTTTTCCCCCTTTTCTTGTGACGTGTCCCATGCGCGACTTCATTCGACGCTTCCTGACGGAAGAAGATGGCCCCACGGCCGTTGAATACGCCGTCATGTTAGCGCTGATTGTCGGGGTCTGCATCACGTCGGTCACGGCCCTGGCTCAACGGACAGGCGAAAGCTTCAACACTTCCGCTGCCAATCTGTCGAGCGTTTGGGGTTCGTAACGCGTTTGCGATCGGCGACAGCCAGCTCCAACGAGCTTTAACTTCTAGAGACGCCACGGCGATGCGACGCTTGTCATTGGATGAGCATCGCGTCGCCGTAGCTATAGAAGCGATACTGTTGCTCGATCGCCTTCGCATAGGCTTCCCGGATGAGTTCGACGCCGCCGAACGCCTGCACAAGTAGCAGCAGCGTCGTCCGCGGGAAGTGAAAGTTGGTGACCATCGCGTCGGTAGCCAGGAATTCGTACGGCGGGCGGATGTAGAGGCGTGATTCGCCTTGCCAGGGCGCCACCAGGTCGGGGGCTCCGGCGGCTCGTTGAGCCGCGGCTACTGTTTCTAGCGTGCGGACGACAGTGGTGCCGACGTTGACGATGCGACCTTCAGCGGCACGGGCGGCGCAGATTTCGCGAGCGGCTGAGGCGGTCACTTCCGCCCACTCGGCGTGCATCGGGTGATCGGCTGGGTTCTCCACGGCGATCGGGCGGAAGGTTCCCATGCCGACATGCAGCGTCACCGCCGAAACGTCGGCGCCTCGCTGGGCGACCGAGCGGAGCAGGTCGGGCGTGAAGTGGAGCCCCGCCGTCGGCGCCGCCACCGCACCGGGCCGGCGGGCGAACACGGTTTGATAGCGTTCGACGTCGGCGTCGACCATCTTGCCGTCGCGGATATACGGCGGCAGCGGCACGCGGCCGACGCGTTCGAGCAACGCCAGCGTCTCGATGGGTTCGTCGAGACGAGCCCGCCACTGGCCGTCGTCGAGCCGTTCGACCATCCAGAGCTTCGCCGCGACGCGGCCTTCGCGATCGAGCAGATGAACCGCTTCAGGTTCCTTCAAATGCCCACGCGTCTTGCAGACGAGCTTCCAGTCCCCTTCCGTGGTCGACCCGAGGAACAGCCCTTGCCATTGGCCGCCCGTCTCGATGCGTTTGCCGCGGAGCTGGGCTGGAATCACTTTGGTGTCGTTCAAAACGACTCGATCACCGCGATGGATGAAGTCAGGGATATCGCGAATATGGGCATGATCGATCGTGCCCCGCGCGCGGTCGACAATCATCAAACGGGCGTCGACCCGATTGTGGAGCGGCTCCTGGGCGATGAGTTCTTGGGGCAGATCGTAATCGAACCAAGGTTCCATGCGGGGCAAGTTCCTGCAGACGAAGCAACGCGAACAGATCGAAAACGTGCAAGTATATGCCGGGCAATAGTTTACCGGCTACCGCAATCGCCGGCCGGTCGCGCCGCTCGATCAGCACTGCCGGCGCCGCGAACGAGCGCGGCGGCGAATTTTGAAATTTCGCGATCGGCCGTAACTCGTTGCACGAGTAACAGAAAGGTTCCGTCTGCCGTTCGTCGTTCGCGCGGAAGGGGGAAGTTCGGCGTTGACGAGTGGCTTAGCGGGGGTATCTTGGGGACCGTTGGTGATGATTGGGGAAAAATGGGGGCCAGGTCATGCTGTTTACGGGGTCGTATCGTCGCGCCCTCGATGACAAGCTGCGGCTGGCGATTCCCAAACCTCTCCGTGACCAATTGGCGGCCGATGGGCCGCTCTATTTGACTCCCGGGCTGGATGGCTGCTTGGCTATTTACCCGCCCGCAGCGTTTGCGGCGCTGGCCGATCGTTTGGCAGTGACCTCTCCCGCGACTCGGGAAGTTCGCGATTACAGCCGGCTGTTTTTCTCTCAGTCGGCGACAGTTAGTCCAGATTCACAGTGGCGGCTGCGCGTTCCGACAGAACTGATCCATTGGGCGAAGCTCAGCGGCGAGGCGATGATCGTGGGCGTTCGCGATCACATCGAAGTTTGGGCCGCCGACCGCTGGGAGGCCTACGTCGCCCAGTGCGACGGACAGTACGAGCAACTGGCGGAAGCAGCGCTAATGGGCGGGGCTGCCACGCAGCTCTTGCAACAGAACAACGCTCCCAATGGGGAAGAGAGCCCCCACGAGGCGATGCCGCGGGCGCCGCGGTAACGAACAGCAGACCTGCGTGGAGGAACCACGACCACCGTTCATTTCGATTTCCCTGGGGCGACGCTGGCGAGGCCACAGTCTGGCGTCGCCTTTGGGGAATTCGATGATCCGCTCGCGGCATGGATGTCACGGAGCGGAAATTGGGTTGGATCGGCGAAATTCGTCGCTCCAATCCGCGGCCTCATCCAAGGCGCAGGGACGTGCTTTGGAATGGGGCATTTTTATTGCCCGCGCCAGCCATTAAGCTGGAGCGATGAATGATGCGACCGTCCATATTCCAGTTCTGTTCGATGAAGTGCTGGAACAGCTTCGCCCTGCCGCTGGCGGCGTTTTCGTCGACGGTACGCTAGGCGGCGGCGGACACACGCGGGCGCTGGCTGAGCGAGTCGGCGATGCCGGTCGCGTCATCTCGGTTGATCTCGATGCCGTTGCTGTGGAGCGCGCTTCCGAAACGCTGGCCGGCCTACCTGTATCCGTCGCAAACGCCAGCTACGCCGACATCCCTGAAGTTCTTGATGAGATCGGCGTCGCCGCCGTCGACGGCGTGCTGCTTGATCTTGGCCTGTCGAGCGATCAGCTCGCCGACCCGAACCGCGGCTTCAGCTACATGGCCGACGGCGATCTTGATATGCGATTCGACGCCGACAACGGCGAACCGGCATGGAAGATGATCGCCCGCATGAGTGAAGAACACTTGGCGGACGTGATTTACCATTATGGCGAGGAGCGTTTCAGCCGGCGGATCGCGCGCAAGATCGTCGAGCAGCGACGAACCGATCCGGTCAAGACCGCCGCACAGCTAGCGGAGCTAGTACGAAGTTGCGTCCCGCGCAGCCGCGGCCACAACATCGATCCGGCCACGCGAACGTTCCAAGCCCTCCGAATTGCCGTCAATGGCGAACTCGACGCCCTGCAGTCGGCACTACGGCGGCTGCCGAACTACTTGAAGCCGGGCGGGCGACTTGCGATCATAAGCTTCCACTCGCTGGAGGATCGAATCGTCAAGGAAGCGTTTCGAACAGATGACCGGTTGAACGCGGTGACCCGGAAGCCGATCATTGCCAGCGAGGAGGAGTCGAGTCGAAATCCGCGTGCTCGCAGCGCCAAGTTGCGAGTCGCCGAGCGAACGTCGGTGTAGTGCAGCGGGACGGAAACCCCACGGATCATTTATGGATCAACAAGATGGAATCAGTCGCCGCGACGCGGTGATTGGCGTCAGCTTTCTAAGCGTGTTGCTCGCTCTGCTGTCAGCAACGATCGTCTACCGGATCCTGGAAGCGAAGCATGGCATTAGCCCGCGTGCTTCGGCTCCGCTGATTGCTGAAGCGCCAATCGAAGTCGCTCCGCTGGCGGCGACGCCAGTGCTTGTCGACGGGCAAGTCGACGCCGTGGCGTTTGAGGCGCCGTTAACGGAGAGTGCGACCGCCGAGCCGAGCAGCGCTGCTCAGCCGACGTTTGTCGCGCCGTCTGCGCGATAAGGTAGTGCGATTGCAACCCGCTGCATCGCATTTCTAGCCTCGGGCTCCGCCCGGGGGTCGCAGTACGCGACGCGACGCCAATCGGAATGGTTACCGCCCCCCGGGCGGAGCCCAGGGCCAGGGCGATCTCGCCCCGTTCTTGCATTATTGGTTGATTGGCGGGAGCAACATCGGCGCGGATTCCGCAGGCTGCGTGGCAGCGGCGGGGGCGATCCACGGCGTGTTCGGCACTGCGGCGACCGCTTCGGGGGTCGGCAAGATCGATTCAGCGCCGTCAGCCGCGGGGGCCTGCATTGCAGGTTGTTGCTGAGCGACGATCGAGTGCTCGTATTGCGGCGTCATCGGCGCCGTCAGTTGCGCGAGCATTTGATGAGCCGGCTGCATCGTCGGATCGAGTGAAGTCGCCTGAGACAGGAACGGCACGGCCTCGGCGCTGCGGCCGCGGTCGTTCAGCAGGACGGCCATGTTGTAGTTGGCGACGGCCGGCGTGTGGACGGCCATGAGGTGATCCATGGCGGGCTTCACCTGATTCATCTCAACCAACACCTTGGCCGAGTTGTTGCGGTAAAGAGCCTTGCGCGGTTCCAACCGGACGGCTTGGTCGAGGACGCGGGCCGCGGTCGGCAGATCGCCGCGGCGGGCGTAGCAGAGCGCGAGGTCGTTCTGCGCGGTGGCGCTCTGCGGATGAGCCTTGGCGGCGCGCTCGTAGAGCATTTGCGCGACGTCGAGCCGTCCTTCGCGATCTTCCAACCGTGCGGCGCCCAGTAAGGCGTCGAGGTTCTTCGGGTCCATCGCCAGCGCTTTCTGGTAGTGCTGACGAGCTTGCGGAATCTGACCGGCGCGATGCGCGAAGTGAGCGAGCGAGACGTGAAGTTCAGGCGTCGCCTTCTTCGGGTCGAACGGCACGTCGCTCGACGGAGCAGCGGGGGCGACGGCGTTCGGCTTTGCGTCGCCAAACATGCTTGGCGAGTACTCTTTCATCGACGCGACGAACTTATCGGTCCAACCCGCCTCGGCGATGACGGCGCCAGGCGCACCGGGCGGTCCCCCCTTCGAGACGTAACCGCCGGAAACGCCGGGTCCGTTCGTGCTCGAGCAGCCGAGAGCGGCGACCGCGAGCATGCAGTTTGCGAACCAAAACTTTCGCATGGTGGCGTTCCCTGAACGGTTGGTCGTATCGGCAGACGAAGGGATGGAGAGCGGTCGGCGTTAGTTTGATGATTCGAGCGCGCCGGCGGCCGGCAGCGCAGGAATCGGCTGGTTGGCTTTGAAGCCCGTGAACACGGCGTCGACCATGCCGGCCGGATAGCCGTCGTCGCGAACCAATGTTTCTTGGACGTCGCCAGGACCACCCATGCCCTGGATGCTGGCGAGGTATTCTTGCACCGCTTCGACTCGGCCTGCCGTACGTTCTTGGTTGGCGACCCGCTGGACGTAGAGCACTCGCTGCTGTGGCGGCGCCTGCGTCATCACCCACTCGGCCTTCAAGCGGCCGGCTTCATTGAGTTGGACGCCGTCGGCTTCGAAGTGGTACGGGCCCAGCAAGTTCTGCCGACGCCAGCCGTTGGTCGTCATCGTGTCGAACGCCGTGCAGATGCCGCGGCGAGCCGGGCTAATATACTGCCGGGGCCAAATCGAATTTTGGTAGTACGCCTCTTCGCAGGTGTAGTGATGATTCGGCCCGACGACGCATCCGCCGCCCCGGTGAGCGCACTGTTGAGCTTGAGCTGATGCGGCAAGCAGCATCGCGGCCGGCAATGCGGTCCAAACGGCGAAGTGTTTCATCGATCGATCCTGCGGAGCGGGACGTGGCGAGGCCAACGGCCGAGGTGTTCGAAGGCAGTCGGGATAGCGCTGCGTCGGCGCGAAGCCGCCGTGGAAGCGTTACCGTCGTCAGTATCGACACGAACCGGAAGGTCGCTGCCCAGCTTTTTGCGAGACTGCTAGGAGTTGCCCAGACATCAAAGTCGGCACACGCCGCTAGCAATGGCAGCAACGACTGGCGATCGTCGCAGGGAGCGTCAACCAGTGCCGGCTGAAGGGAGTTTCGCAACTCGCCTCGTCAATTGCTTCCAAACGCCGCTCACCCAGGCGCCGGGAGCAGTGGCCGTGCTCGGTTGCAGGATGGCGACGAGGCCGACGAGAGCGCCGCCGGGGACGTCGATGAAGTAATGCCCGCCCGTGGTCACGGTTGAGGCGATCATCAGTCCGTTGAGCACCGCCGCTGGCCAGCGGAGCGGCGAATTCCAGAACGAGGCGAGAAGGATCAGCCCCCAAGCCACATGGAAGCTGGGAAAGGTGACAATCCCTTGGGCTTGCTGCCAATCGAGGGGCGCCCCGCCGCGGAGCGCGTGAAAGCGCGCCATCACGGGCGGCGAGAGGCATGTCTCCACGCCTTCTGCCGGGAAGAAAAAGAAGAGACAGAGGGAAATCTGCGCCGCCAGAAAGAATCGCCGCAGGAAGACCCATAGTTCAGGCTTCTCGGCGTTCATCAAAATCAGCAGGCAGGTCTGGGGCATCACCGAGAAGTATGCGCACTTCATCAGCAGCGCAATCCAAGGATGCTTCGCGACCCAAGCCACCAAGCCTGGGGCACTGAGCCCGAGCGCGGCGTCGATTGATGCTAGCGTGCCGTCGGCGAGAGGAAGTTTGGCGAACGCCGCGGCCTCCATCAGTAGCGTGAAAGAGACGGAGAACGCGACTAACGTGGCGAGGCCGCGTAGTAAATTCGGCTGCCACTTCAAGCTGACGGCCCACAGCAAGGCGCTGGCCGCGAGCGGAAGCCAGACGTTGGGCAACGGGACGCCTAGCGCCCAGATCATTGCAGCCGCAGCCAACGCCGTCGCAAGCATTACTTCGCCCTTACTCTCTTACTCTCTTACTCTCGACCGTCAATCAAATAGCGTAGATAGCGCAGCCAATCGTTCCGCCATGCGGCCCGCTAACGCCCCAATCTTAGGTCGCGGAGGGGCGCGCGTGCTCAGGATATAGCGGTTCTGAGGTAGCTGGATCGGGTTGGTTCGGCGGGGCCGGTTGTAACGACAGGGAAGAGTTTGAAATCGGGAGCATCCTGGGCATTTTCTTTTGACACCCTGAGAACTCGACATAGGTTTCATGCAGAGTCAAAGCCGTGCAAGCGGCGGCGACTCGAAGGCGAATGCAAGCAGGCGTTCGCCGGCGAATGACCTCTCTTCTCTTGGGTTCCGGGTTCACCGGACGCTTCATTGGACGAAGCCGGGCGAAGAGGCGTATGACGCCGAGCCTGCTGCGTTTTCATCCTCGATAAAGGCAAACCGGTCGCAAGGCCGGGACGCAAAGCTAGAGGACGGCGGCTTGCGAAAGCAAGTTGACGTTAGCTCGGCCGCCGAAGGGATCCGCGTCGTAGCAGCGGCGCAACGAAATGAGTTCACCGAGATGTGACGCAGGAAAACTTATCGTTTCACTTTTTTCGGTTTGGACGGGGGCAACGTAAGCAGGCTCCTAGGTTCGGCGACGAACAGAGGCAACTGTCCAAACCAACCACCGAGAGCGTTACGGCTCTCGACAACCAGTAGAGCGCGGTCGACTTCAAAGGTCGACGGCTCGAGAATCGGAGGATGCTATGAAGAATCTCGCTCTGAAGGTACAACGTTTCCTCAAGTCGGAAGATGGCCCCACCGCGGTCGAATACGCCGTGATGCTGGCCCTCATCGTGATCGTCTGTCTGACGGCGATTGGCGCCATCGGCAGCAACGCGAACACCACGTTCAACAAGGTCGCCACTCAGCTTGGCGGCACCTAATCTGATCTGCGTCTGACGACGCCAAGATCACAGTTGCGTCAACGACCCTCTCGGAACGCTCCGGCGTTCCGAGAGGTTTTTTCTGCGCGCGGCCAAATTGGCTGGTTTTTTTGGAGTGATTTTGATTTTCCCCGGCGGCGCGCAGCCGGAACGCCTGCCGTTTTTATGAGCTAGGTTTGTATAGCGGCGCGCCCTCTCCTTGTCGGCTGAGGACGTTTGAATCGCTGATTCCGGAGTTTCTGCCATGTTCAGCTTGTTGCCCGAAGACGTCGTTCGCAGCGCGGTTCAATTGGCATGCTACGGTTTCGCAGCGTTCACCGCGTTCGCCGCGGTGATGTTCACGCCGCGCTGGTAAGACAACAATCCGAATCATTCCGCAGCACTGATAGGGAAGTCCGACATGTCCGATTATCAGGAACTTGGCTCTCGCTTGGCTGAAAACTGGGCCTGCTGGGTCGTCACGATTACGCTCGTCGTCGCCGCTATCATCGACGGCAGAGAGCTCAAGGTGCCGAACTGGATCACCTTCCCGATGATTGCCTCGGGCTGGATTTACGGCACGTTCTTCTCGCCGTACGCCGGCTGGGAAGGGTTGCTCTACAGCCTCGGCGGTACGGCGGTCGGCTTGGCCGTGTTGCTGCCTGCTTACGCCGTTGGCGGCATGGGCGCAGGGGACGTGAAACTGATGGCTGGCGTTGGCGCCTGGTTGGGCGCCACCGTCGCCCTGTACGCCTTCGCTGTGTCCGCTATCGTCGGCGGCGTGATCGCCGTCGGCATGGTGCTGTCGCAAGGCGCCTGGCAGAAGCACCGCACTCAGTTCTTCTCGATCCTTAACGAATTCACCACGATCAAAGACCCTGAGCAGCTGGCGACCATCGCCGCCGAGCGAAAGCCGCGGATGTTCCTGCTGCCTTATGGAATTCCGATGGCCATCGGCTCGATCGCCTACTTCGCGTGGGCCGGGATGCTGGTCTAGGTAACGACTCAACGAAACGACCGAACAAGGCCTGGATCGCCGCTAGCACTCGGCGATTCGGCCTTTGTCGGAAGTTTAGATTGAACCGATTGTGACGAGGGCGCCGAAAACAACGACGAGGCGCGGATTGTAAGCCGGCGCATTGCCGGTGAACGTCTATCGCTTCATGCCAGGGGGGTATGATGCGTCCGAAATCATTAATTCTGCTTGCGCTTGCGCTAGGCTGCGGCCTGGTTGCGTCGATTGGCATTAGCCAGGTTCTCGACGGCAGCAATCGCCCGGCGGCTGTGGAAACGGCGCCGATCTACGTCGCTCTCAAGAACGTCAACGTCGGCGACCCGCTGACGGAGAAGATGGTCGCCCTTGAGGAATGGCCGAAGGACAAGGTTCCGCTCGGCGCGATTTCCAAGTGGGAAGAGCTCGAAGATCGTCGTCCGCGCAGCAATATCTACCAGGGCGAACCCCTGCTGGACAACAAGTTGCTGGCCAAGGGGCAGCGCAGCGATCCGATCCAAGGCGTGCCGGCCGGCATGCGGCTGAAGACAATTCAGGTCGATGCGCGCAAGAGCGCCGCCGGTTTGCTCAGCCCTGGCGATCGCGTTGACGTGCAGATCTTCGTGCGAGCGAACCCCGAACACGGGATCGCCAGCCCCTTTACGAAGATTTTCTTGCAGAACATCCGCGTCTACGCGGTCGACCAAACCATCGACAAATCGACCGACGGCGAAGAAGCCCGCAACGTCGCGAAGACAGTCTCGCTGATCGTGACGCCGGCCCAGGCAAACCGGATTAACCTCGCGGAGAACATGGGCGAAATCAGCCTCATCCCGCGCAATCCTGACGACGACGCCGTCGTCGAGGACTCCGAGCAAGGCGCCGACGAGCTATTCGGCCGCAGCACCACGAACAATCGTGAGAACGAACAAAACGCCGCCGCGACGGAAGAACCGTCCGACGGCGCGATGTCTGGTTTCCAATCGCTGATGCAGCAGGCGCTGAGCAGCGCGGCGGCGGCCGCGGCTTCGAACCCGCAACCGAAGAAGCCGCAGTTCCAGATGAAGATCATCTACCCGAACGAAATCTCGACCGTGCAGTTCTCGGAGAACGGCGATCCGATCAGCGAGACGAACACGCCTGAGACGACGTTGCCGTTACCGGTAGCGGGTCCGTTCGCGACCGCGCCAGCCGCACCGGCGCCTGCTCCGGCTCCCGTGTCGACCGATACCGGCGATGCATCGACGCCGGCTGGTTTCCCGATTGATCTGAAATTGAGTAAGTAGCCCGGCATGGCGCGTCGTCGCTGCGACGCCCGGCCGGCCAGAGCTAGATCGACAAATCCTGCGGAACAAGGACGTTCCGGAGCCGGGGTCGGGAGGAGCGGATTCTCGCTCCCCTGCCCTCCACCTGCGAAGGATGTACACGGATGTACTTAACTCGTTTCTCACGCCGTTCTGGCATTCGACTCGTCATGGCAGTGGCGTTGTTGACGAACACGACGCTCGCGGGGCCCGCGTTTGCTCAGCAAGGCGCCTCGGTAGTGCGCAACTTGTCGCAGGCCAACGAGCGGCTGGAGATGACGGTTAACACCAGCCAGATTCTGACGCTGGGGACGCGGATCCCGCGAATCGTCGTCAACAATCCCGATCTGGTGACCGCCACGCCCGTGAGCGATACGCAAGTGCAGATCGCGGCGCGCAAGCCTGGCGTGACGCAGATCAACCTGTGGGACGAGAACGGCGAGATTTACACCGTCGACTTGCTGATTTTCGGCGATGTTCGCGAGCTTGAGGTGAACTTGCAGCGGATGTTTCCATCGTCGTCGGTGCGGGTGATTCGTCTGACTAACAGCCTGGTGCTGGAAGGTCAGGTCGATCGGCCGGAAATCGTCAGCACGATTCGGCAACTTGCGGAAGACTACGCCCCGAAGGTCGTCAACAACATCACCGTCGGGGGAGCTCAGCAGATCTTGCTGAAGGTGAAGATCATGGAAGTCAACCGCACCAAGCTCCGCAGCTTGGGCTTCGACTTCGACCTGAGTAGCACGGGCGGCTTCCTGACGCAAACGGCGTCGGGCGTGCTGACCTCGATCAACCGCAGCGGACAGACCTTCGTCGCGCCAAGTTCCACCGTGACGTTTGACATCGTCAACGGCAACACGCAGTTCCTTGGAACGCTGGAAGCGTTGCAGCAAGACAACTTGGTGAAGACGCTCGCCAATCCAACGCTGGTGACGGTGAGCGGTCGTCCTGCCGCCTTCAACGCGGGCGGTGAAATCTTCTTCCAAATCAACAACGGCATCTCTGGCAGCACCGTCCAGTCGGAAGACTTCGGTACGCAAGTCGACTTTTTGCCAATCGTCATGGGCAACGGCCGAATCAGGCTCGAAGTCCGCCCGAAGATCAGCGAGATCGACAATACGGTGCCGCTCGGAAATGAACTGTTCCGGACGAAGGTCAGCTACGTCGACACCGGCGTCGAAATGCAGGCAGGACAAACGCTGGCCTTGGCCGGTCTGAAGCAGACGCGCGTCAAAGCCCAACGCCGCGGCCTGCCCTACTTGATGGACGTCCCGGTCGTCGGTGCAGCGTTCCGTAAGGTGAAAGAAGAGGTCGAAGAAATCGAACTCTTGATCCTTGTCACTCCTGAGTTCGCGGAAGCGATGGATCCGCACGAAGTCCCGCTGTGCGGACCGGGCATGGAAACGATGTCTCCGTCCGGCGGCGAACTCTATTGCAAAGGCATGCTCGAAGTTCCGGCCTGCGGTCCATGCGGAGCGAGCGATCCCTGCTACTGCAACGCTCCGGGCCTCGATTGCAACATGAATGGCTTCGGTCCGTGCGGTGGCTCCGGGGGCGGCCCAGCGATGGCGTCCGACGGCGGCGGAATGGCTCCGAACCAAGTCTATCGTGGCCAAAACTACCAAAACGCTGGACCGCAGTACGAAGGCGAGATCTACCAGGGCCCAATTCAGGCCGTGCCTTCCGGCGGCATGCCGATACAGCCCTTACAACCGGAACTTGCCCCTGCTACGCTACCCGACCCGGCGGCGAGCATCCAAGGGCCGCAGTTCCGGGCGGCGCCAGCGGCCCACTACAGCCCGGTTAATCAGCGCCAACCGAACCAGGTTCGGCAAACGTCGGCTCGAGCGACAAGTACTCCGGGATTGATTGGGCCGATCGGCTACGACGTGCAGAAATAAGCTAATTTTGCTCGGAGAGAAGGGCTCCAAGCAGGTCACCGACTCGATAGTCGATTCCGCTCCGGCCAACTGCCGTGTGAGTGGGAGCCGTCGAGCAATGACCCTAGTCAGCAACTGGGCATGGCAAACGTACTGCGGATAGCGATCGTCGACCCGAACGACGCCTCACGCGAGAACCTTAAATCGGTTCTCTTGGGGTTGGAAACCGTCTGGTTAGAGGCGGAGTGCTCGCGGTACGCCTTTTTCGTCGACGTCGTTGAACAAACGAAGCCCGACATCGGCTTCATCGCCATGGACAGCGACCCGCCGCGGGCGGTGAAACTGATCCAAGAAACGCTCGCCAAATCGCCGAATTGCTCGATCCTCGTTTCCAGCAGCTCGACCGACGGCCGCTTGATTCTCGAATCGATGCGGGCCGGCGCCAAAGAGTTTCTCACGGAACCATTGCGGACCGAAGATCTTTCGGCCGCGCTGCAGCGCGTGAAGCGGCAATCGAGCGGCAACGCCTCGCCCACCGCGAAGGATGGTTGCCAGGTATTCGCCGTCGCCGGCGCGACGGGGGGCGTGGGTTCATCGAGCGTCGCCGTCAATCTGGCGTGTGCCCTAGCTGCGGATCCCGCCAACTCCGTCGTTTTGGTGGATCTCGACGTGGCCCTGGGCGACGACGACGTCTTCCTCGACACGATCCCCGAATATACGCTCGCCGACATCGCTCAGAACGTCGAGCGCCTCGACCTGACGCTGCTCCGCAAATCGCTGACCGTCCATTCGACGGGCGTCCATTTGCTGCCGCGGCCGATGCAGCTCGACGAGATCAAACAGATCACGCCCGACAAACTGCAGCGGGTGCTCGGCCTGCTGAAAACGTCGTTCACCCACATGGTGATCGACACGTCGAAGAGTTTCAGCGAACTCGATATGCTCGCGCTCCGCACGGCCGACGACGTGCTGATGTTGACGCAGCTCGACCTGCCCTGCTTGCGAAACGTCGTCCGTTTGCTGATGACTTTCGACGAAGACGAAGGCCTGCGTTCGAAGACGAAGGTGATCGTCAACCGCTACGGCCAGGACTCGGGCCAGATCAGCCTGAAGAAGGCCCGCGATACGATCGGCCGCGACGTTTATTGGCAAATCCCGAACGACTACCGCGTGATGGTCGAGGTGCGCAACAACGGCGTGCCGCTGCTGCAGCACGCTCCGAAGGCTGCGATCACGCAATCGATCGGGCAGTTGGCCGACTCGCTGTGCGGCAAGAAGAGCGACGACGAAGGAGCCGGAGACGGCAAGAGTCGGCGTTGGCTCAATCTCTGGTCGAGCCGCTCGTAGGCTGGGTATTGTTGCCCGATGCGTAGGTTGGGCATTCCTGCCCGACGGCGGGTCGCTTGATTACGCGCCAGCCTTGCCGGCGCTTCTGTCAGGCTGAACGCCTGACCTACGGCCACTCAATCGCTCCACGCGGAACATTCCGCTTGTGCGATCTGCCGCGAATTCTCCGCCGGCTGCGGGTTTGCGCCATGGGCCGCCAGCGTGAACTATCCTTTTCTGACGCCCCAGCGGCGTTGCGCGGGGTATTTCCCCAACGCATGCGGGGATCGTGCGCATTCCCGGAACAGCTTGTAGCAAAAGACGACCGCCATGACACGACTCGCTACTCAGGCTCAACAGCAGCCCGCCAATAAAGATCGCGAAGCCGAGTTCGAGAAGCTCAAGCAGCGGATCCATTCCAAGCTCGTCGATAAATTGGATCTGTCGCATATCGGCGACCTCGAAGGCGAAGTCCTGCGCCGCGAAATTCGTCTCGTCGTCGAACACTTATGCGATACGGAAGACACCTTCCTCAATCGCAACGAGCGCGACCGGCTGATCGACGAGGTGCTCGACGAAACTTTCGGACTCGGACCTCTTGAAATGTTGCTAAAGGATCCGGCGATCAGCGAAATCATGATCAACGGCCCGAAGGCGATCTTCATTGAAAACGGCGGCAAGCTCGAACGATCTACCGTGACTTTTCGCGATGACAAGCATTTGATGCAGATCATCGACCGCATCGTCTCGAAGGTGGGCCGGCGCGTCGACGAAGTCTGCCCGATGGTCGACGCCCGCTTGCCCGACGGCTCCCGCGTGAACGCGATCATCCCGCCGCTCGCGCTCGACGGCCCGAGCGTGACGATTCGGCGGTTCGGCTCGAATCCGCTGAAGCTCGAAGACCTGTTGAACTACAAAAGCATGACGCCCGAAATGGTCATGCTGCTCGAAGGCGCCATGAAGGCGCGGCTGAACATTATCATCTCCGGCGGCACCGGCTCCGGTAAGACGACGCTGCTCAACACGCTGTCAAGCTTTATTTCGAATCACGACCGCATCGTGACGATCGAGGACGCGGCGGAACTGCAGCTGCAGCAACAACACATCGTGCGGCTGGAAACGCGCCCGCCGAACATTGAAGGTAAGGGACGCATCACGGCGACCGACCTCGTGCGCAACTGTCTGCGTATGCGGCCAGACCGGATCATCATCGGCGAGTGTCGCGGTCCGGAAACGCTCGACATGCTGCAAGCGATGAATACGGGCCACGAAGGTTCGCTCACGACGTGCCACGCCAATACGCCGCGCGACGCGATCGCTCGCTTGGAAACGATGATCATGATGGCGGGCTTCGAAATGCCCATCAAAGCGATGCGGCAGCAGATCTCGAGCGCCGTCGACTTGATCGTGCAGGTCAACCGGCTGCCGGGCGGGCCGCGTAAGGTGACTGCGATTACCGAAATCATGGGGATGGAGCAAGACACCATCATCATGCAAGACATTTTCAAGTACGTTCTCGAAGGCGTGAACGAGAACGGCCGCGGCGTCGGTCGGTTCGAAGCAACCGGCATCCGCCCGTCGTTCATTCCGCGCTTCGAGTCGCACGGCGTCCGATTGCCCGCGAGCGTGTTCCGCGAACGGATCATGCTCCGAGATTGATCGAGCCGTCGGCAGAAGAGCCATTCCTAAGTCAGCGAGACGTTCATGCTTACAATCCTGATCATCGGCGCGGTGTTCGTCGGCGTGACGCTACTCGTCGTCGCGATCGCGGCGCTGATGCGCGACAAGTCGATCTCGCAAATGGAGGGGCGGCTTAACACGCTGACCGGCAAGGGCGGCGGCGAAGGCACGCTCGCCGAGCTAACGCAGATATTGGCCAAAGAACGGGGCGCCGGCAAAGGCTTCCTGGAATCGGTCGTCTCGCGTTGGTTCAATCTGCCGCGTGTGTTTAGCCAGGCCGACGTCCATATGTCGGTGACGAAGTTCGTGGCGATTTCCGCCGCACTTGGATTCGTGGCGTTTCTCGCGTGTGCCTACGTTGGCGTCCACTATGCCTTTGCCCCCGTCGTTGGCTTCGGCTTCGCGCTGTTGCCGATGGCGTGGCTGATGTTCATGCGTAAACGGCGGTTGGGCAAGTTCGCTGCTCAGTTGCCCGAGGCCCTGGAACTTGTTTCACGGGCGTTGCGCGCCGGTCACAGCTTGGCAGCGGGCTTCCGTCTTGTCTCCACGGAGATGGCCGAACCAATCGGACGAGAATTCGGCCGCGTGTTCGAAGAGCAAAACCTGGGCCTGCCGTTTGAAGAAGCCCTCGACGCCCTTACCGAACGGGTGCCGAATCTCGATTTGAAGTTCTTCGTCACCGCCGTGATTCTGCAACGCCAGACGGGCGGCGACTTAGCGGAAATTCTCGACAAGATCGGCACGCTCGTCCGCGAGCGGTTCAAAATCTGGGGTCAAGTGCAGGCCCTTACTGGCGAAGGCCGTTTGTCGGGCATCGTGTTGCTCGCATTGCCGCCGCTGTTGTTCCTCGCCGTATATCGGATGAATCCGGACTATTTGATGGTCCTGTTCACCGATGAACTCGGCAAGAAGATGCTCATCGGAGGCATCATCCTGCAGTTCGTCGGCGCTTTGGTCATCCGCAAGATCATCAACATTCGAGTCTGACAATGGAACCACTACTCGCCGCTTTGGTCAGCCAATCGACGATCACGCAGATGGCCGTGTTCGGCGCCGTCGCCGCCGTCGCGTGGTGGGTGCTCGACACGATGTCGCGCAGCAAGCCGCGCGCTGAGCAGCGCCTTGAGGAGTACCGCGAACCGAACTCGCGTAAGAGCGATCTGCTGAGCGGCAAATCGAGCAAAGTCGGCGCGATCTCGAAGGTGCTGGAGAAGGCGTCACCCGCGCTCTCGGCTCCGCTGCAGCCGAAGACCGAGGCCGAAGTTAGCAAAGTCCGCGAAAAGCTGAATATGGCCGGCTTCCGCGGCGCCAACGCGCCGCAGATGTACTGGTCGCTGAAGATTCTCGCCCTGGGGGCCGGTTTCTTCCTGGGCGGCGGCGTCATGCTGCTCACCAAGGGCGTCAACAAAGATGCGCTCACTTACACCGGCATCATCGCCGGCGTTTGCTTCTACCTCCCGGAAGTCATTCTGTGGGTTATCAGAAAGGGTCGGCAAGACAACATCTTCTACGGCCTGCCGGATGCACTCGACTTGATGGTGGTGTGCGTGGAAGCCGGCCTCGGTCTCGACCAAGCCATGCGGAAGGTCACCGATGAAATGAAGAAGACCTACAAGGTCATCTCGGAAGAATTCGCGCTGAGCAACATGCAGTTGCAGATGGGCCGCGCGCGGACTGAAGTGCTGCACGATCTCGGGTCGCGCACGGGCGTCGACGACTTGAAGGCGCTCGCGGCGATTCTGATTCAAGCCGATAAATTCGGTTCCAGCGTGGCTCAGGCGCTGCGCGTGCAAAGCGATTCGATGCGGACGCGGCGTCGCCAACTGGCCGAAGAGAAGGCCGCGAAGACGGCGGTGAAGCTGATCTTCCCGCTCGTGCTGTTCATCTTCCCGGCGATCTTCGTGGTGCTCGTCGGGCCGGCGGCCATCACGATGGTCAACGAGTTGTTCCCGACGATGGGCGCCCAGTAACCGCAACGCCGAAGGTTCGTCGAAGCTCATTGCCGCGATTCAGCTCAGGGACCGGCAGAGGCAGCATTGCGGCGGCGTTTCGGACAATAAAAAAAGGCCTCCTTCAAACGAAGGAGGCCTTTTGAGGAGATCTGTTCAGGAAGCAGCGTTTGGCAACTTAGCTGCGCTTCCGGCGGGAAACGGCGCCGATGCCGCAGAGGGCGAGGCCGGCCATGCCGAGCGTGCCCGGCTCAGGCAAGGTGCCAAGCTCCGGCACAACGCCGATCACAAAATCTTTCTTCGCAATGAAGGAGACGCTGGCTGCCTCGCTGATGGCGACCAACTGATTGTTGATCACGACCTCAGCCTTGGTGGCGCCAACGACGAATGGCACGCCAAGCGTGGTCAGTTGAGCTTCGACGTCGACGAAGACTCCCAGCGACCATGGTTTGACGACGCCGGCATTCGCCACGAGATTGTAAGTCACCGACGCATTGGTTGGCGACAGGCTAATCGGGGCGACCGCGACGCCGTCAATCTCAGTGACCTTCACGGCGAGGATGGCGCCGCCGACCACTTGAGTCGCAGCCGTTCCGGTACCGACGACCGTGTAATCACCGCCTTCGTTGAGGCTGATGCCGCCGATCGCGACGATGTTGTTTCCGCTCACCTGGCCGGAAACCCCAAAGTTCATCTGCCCGTCGGTAATGTCGGCAGAACCGCCGGCGCCCGAAGCGACAAAACTCTTGGGGTCGAAGTCGAGCCCAGTGACGAATGGAACCGGAGGACCGTACAGCGGCACGACATCAGTGCCAGAGGACTCGGTCACAGCCGTGAAGGTAAGCCCCGGCGCGATTGGGCCGAAGTTCCCGTAGTTGATAGAAGCCGCCCGAGCTACTGGGGCGAAGGCCAAGAGGGCCAGAACAAGCGCAGCGGCGCTTGCCGAGAAAGCTTTTCGAGTTCTCAACATCATTAGAACGCTCTCCTCAACGATGTAATGACGCGCTGTTGCCCGAGCGCGTGATCCGGATGATAAGCAAGATGTAGTCCGACCCTTGGTGTCGATTGTATCAGCAATTCGGGAAAGTGCAAACCTAACGCTTACCAAATTAGGTGAAAATCTCGTAAGCCGATGTGGCGGTGTGCAACGGTTGGTTCCGAAATCGCTAAGCCATTACTGCTTCTTGTCTTGCGGCAGAAACAGGGCCGTGATGAAGAAGACCCCGCCCATCAGAACCGCTGGCAGGAGCCAGAAAGAATGCCAACCGCCCGCGGTAGCTTGCTCCAATTCCGCAGGCAGCCAGCGGGCGCCAGCTTCGCCCGAAATCTCTGCCCCGATAAACGAGCCGAACCCCGACATCGACATTGCTAGCAATCCTTGAGCGGTCGCCCGCCGCTTCCGGCCGGCGCAGCGGTCGACGTCGAGTTGCAGGGAAATCGACACCAGCGTGAACGCGAACCCGTGAATCAGGATGACGAAATAGATCCAGCCCGTCCGGCCCCACATCTCGGGCGAGGCGCTAGCTGACAGGATGCAAAGCCGCAGCGTCCAGATCGCCAAGCCGATCAAAATCGAGGTTTTCACGCTGATCCGCAGTAGCAGTGCGGGCAGGAAAATCATGCAGCAGACTTCCACGACCTGCCCGAGCGCCATCTTGGCGGCGGTGTCGGTCATATCGATCCAGGTGTTGAGGTAGACGTTCAGATAGGAATAGTAAAACTGCGGCGGCGCGTGCGCCAGCACGGCCAAGGCGAGTAGGAACAGGAAGCGGGGGTTTTTTAGGAGGTCGACGGTGGCCGCCAGCGAGAATCCTCCCCCCTGCCCCGCCGGTTGCCGATTGGTGGGAGGCGTGTGGGGGAGTACGAGACAAAATGCTGCCGTTACTAGTTGGCCGACCATCGCGATTTTCATGGGGGTCGCGGTCGCTTCGATCGAGCTCCCCGTCATCCAAGGCCAAAACCAGCCGACGAAAAATCCGGCGGTGACCCACCCCGAAGTGCTGCAAGCGCGGATCGCGGGAAAGTCGCGTTCCGGCTGTTTCAGGTGGTGAAGCGCCATCGAGGTCGCCAAGGCGAAACTCGGAATAAAACAGACGTGGTAGGCGAGCGCCGCCAAGTAGAACGTCGACTGCGAATCGGCGTTGATCGCGCCGTAGAGGGCTGTCGCGGCGCCGATGTTGAGCAGCACCATTAGCCGCTCAGTCGAGAAGTAGTGGTCAGCTAAAAATCCCGTGATAAACGGGGAAATCATGCCGCCCAAGGGGCCCGCACTGTAGACCTTGCCCACGAAGCCAGCGGCAAAAATCGCCAGCCCGGCGTCGCCGGCGTTCGCGTTGACATAGCTGCTAAGCGTGACGATCCATGCTCCTACCGAGAAGTGGTGCAGGAACATCACAATGGCGAGTTTCACGCCGATCTTCGACCGTAAGGTAACGCCAACGTGCGTGACCTCCTCGGGCACCGGAGCCGGAACGGGGATCTGCTCCGGCGGAACGACCGTAAGGAGCGACTCGGGATCGTCGTCGGGAGCAGTGCTCATCGGCTGCCCGCCTCGCCGGCGAATACCGCTGGCCGACTGCCGAGACTGACTCCCGCCACGCGAGCGGAGCGGCGAACGGATCGCTGAAGATGATTCAAGGGAGAGAATCCGAGCCGTGGGAATGCCGGCCAAACGAGGGCTTGCTGGCCGGGTCGCCGCTGGCTGCCAGCGTTGACTTCCGCATTCTAAGAGCCCGCCTCAATTCCGCAATGCGAATAGATGGCGTGTTCTGCGCGGCTTACCGGCGCCGCGCCCCCCCGTCCGCCCGGGCGCGGTCCTGCCAGCAGCCGGCTCCCCACTGGCGAAAAACTAGATCGACTCTGGCGGTCGTGCCGATAGTGACGAACGGCGGTACAGGTGCGCACTCTTCGCGCGGCCAGCAGGTCGCGGTGCAGCTGACGCCAATCGACGAAGTCTCGGGGGGGACGTTCGACCGATGCGGGGGGGATTTCGGCGATCGCCGTTACTGACGGGTGTGCTCGTGGCGACGTGCGGCTGCACGCCGATGCGCGAGTACGTCCAGAACGGCTTCAAGGTCGGCCCTAACTATAATAAGCCAGTCGCCCCGGTGGCGGCCGACTGGATCGACGCCGCCGACGTTCGCATCCGCGAGGAATCGCCCCACCTCGAACGGTGGTGGACCGTCTTCAACGACCCGGCGCTTGATGCGCTGATCAACAACGCCGTCAATCAAAACCTTTCGCTGCGTGAAGCGGGCTTCCGCGTAATGCGAGCCCGCGCCGTACGGGCCGTGACCGTCGGCGAGTTCTTCCCGCAGCAGCAAGACGTCGCCGGCGGCTACTCGCGCAACGCGATGAGCAATCAGGCAGCGAACACCGGCTTCCTGCAGGACCGGTTCTTCGATCAATACGAAGGTGGCTTCAACCTCGGTTGGGAACTCGATTTCTGGGGCCGCTATCGCCGGGCGATCGAAGCGGCTGACGCCGATCTCGACGCGTCGGTGGAAAACTACGACGACGTGCTGGTGACAATGCTGGCCGACGTCGCCGCGGCATACGTCGAAGTCCGCACGTTCCAGAAGCAAATTGAACTCGTGCGGGCGAATGCAACGCTGCAAACCGAGACGCTGAAGATCGTCAGCGCGAAATTCTCGGGCGGCATGGTGAGCGAACTCGACGTCGATCAGGCGAAGAGCAACCTCGCTCAGACGCAGGCGCTCGAACCACAGCTAGAAATTCCGCTGCGGCAGGCCGAGTTGCGGCTCTGCATTTTGATGGGCATTCCGCCGACCGATTTGGATCGGATGATCGGCAAAGGGGCGATTCCGACGGCGGCGCCAGCGGTGGCCGTGGGCATCCCCGCGAGTTTGCTGACGCAGCGGCCCGACGTGCGGCGGGCTGAACGCGAAGTCGCCGCGCAGAGCGCTCGCGTCGGCGTCGCGGAGTCTGACCTCTACCCGCATATTGGCATCACCGGCGCCGTCGGCGTGTCGTCGAAAGAATTCAGCAACCTGTTCACAAGCGACGCGCTGCAGGGGACGATCGGCCCAAGCTTCCAGTGGAACGTCCTCAACTATGGCCGGTTGCTCAACGCCGTACGGGCGCAAGATGCGCGCCTCGCTGAGTTGATCGCCTTCTACCAGAACACGGTCTTGAAGGCGAACGCCGAAGTCGAATCGGGGCTTGTGCAGTTCTTGCGTTCGCAGGAGCAGGCGCGATTCCTGAACGAGAGCGTCGACGCCTCGGTGCGGGCGACCAACGTGTCGCTCAAGCAGTACGAGTTCGGCATGATTGACTTCAATCGCGTCGTGCTCATTGAACAGAACCTGGTGCAGCAGCAAGATCTGTATGCTCAGGCGGAAGGCGATATTGCGCTCGGGCTGATCGAGGTCTACCGCGCGCTCGGCGGCGGTTGGCAGATTCGGCTCGAAGCGTCGCAGGGGCCCGTGGCGCTGCCGCCAACTGATGGAGCGGGCGTGGACCAGGCTCCAACAGAGTCGGATCACCCAGAGAATTTGCCGCTGCCTGCGCCAGGTCCTGGGCCGGTCGTGCCGACGCCCCCGGCGGCTGATTCGCGCGGCGGGCCTTCGCTTGTGCAACCGGTAGCTTTAGAACTCGGTTCTTAGCGTGTGACGGAGCCACTACCGGACCGCGTGGCGGTCCGGCTATTTGGGCACTGCTACTAGTGGGGTGGCTCCGCGGCCTTCTTCTTCCGGCCGAAGCGTTCCATCACGTAGAAGAACACCGGCGTCAGGAAGATGCCGAAGAACGTCACGCCGATCATGCCGCTGAACACGGCCGTGCCGAGCGAGTTCCGCATCTCGGCCCCTGCCCCGGTGCCGAGCACCAGCGGTACGACGCCGAGGATGAACGCGAAGCTGGTCATGATGATCGGCCGCAGCCGCAAGCGGCACGCTTCGACCGTCGCTTCGTCGAGCGGCTTGCCTTCCAAATGGAGTTGGTGAGCGAACTCGACAATGAGAATTGCGTTCTTCGCCGCGAGACCGACGAGCACGATGAAACCGATCTGCACAAAGATGTCGACCGGCATCGCGGCGATGAGCATGCCCGTCACTGAGCAGAGCAAGCACATCGGCACGACGAGGATCACGGAGAACGGCAGCTTCCAGCTTTCGTACTTCGCCGCGAGCACCAGGAAGACCAGGATGGCTCCGAGCGCGAAGACGAAGATGCCGACGAGGCCGGCGGAGATTTCGAACGTACCGACGGTAACTGGTTCCTGCTGCATGAAGGCAATTTCGGTCCATTGGAAAGAGAGGCCGAGGTTATCGGCGAGCTCTTCCATCATCTCCATCGCCGTGCCGGAGCTGGTCCCCTGAGCGGGAAGCCCCTGAATCGACGCCGAGGCGTACATGTTGTAGCGGTTCACCATCACGGGCCCGCCGACGTCTTGCTCTTGCATGAGCGTCGCGAGCGGCACCATGTCGCCGAGGCGATTGCGGACGTACAGCTGATTGAGATCGTCGACCTGCGTGCGGAAGCTCGGCTCAGCGAGCAGGTTCACCTGCCAGGTACGGCCGAACTCGTTAAACAAGTTGACGTAGTAACCGCCCATGTAAACCTGCAGCGCGGTGAATGCGTCGTTCATCGCCACGCCGAGCGATTCGCACTTGGTGCGGTCGATGTCGAGATAAATCTGCGGCGTTTCGGCGCGGAACATCGTCGAGACGCCGAGCAAATCAGGATTCTTGGCCGCTTCGGCCACCATTTCGTCGGCATCGCTCTGCAGTTGGTGCAAGTCGATGTAGCCACGCTGCTCGATCTGCATCTTGAAACCGGCCGACGTGCCGAGGCCCTGAATCGGCGGAGCGCGGAAGATGTTGATTTGCGCTTCGGGGATTTCTTGAGCGACGATCGCCCGCAACTTCTCGGCGACCACCGCGTCGTACTCGTCGTGCGAATGGCGTTCTTCAAACGGCTTCAAAATACAGAAGCATGAGCCGAAGTTGCTGGCGTTGGCGCTGAGCAGCACCGACTGGCCGGCGACCGACATCATGTGCTGCACGCCGGGGATGCCGGGCTTGTTTGGGTCGTCGGGATCGCCGAGCGCAAGTTGCGCGAGTTTATCCATCACCGCTTCGGTGCGCTGCACAGACGCCGAGTCAGGCAGTTGCACGTTCACCAGTAGATAGCCTTGGTCTTGCGTAGGAATAAAACCTTTCGGCGCCACGACAAGTTCGTGAGCCGTCAGATAGAGCAACCCGCCGTAGATCGCCAGCACCATCAGGCTCACGCGGATCGAGCGTTTGACGATGCTGCTGTAGCCGTCGGTGATGCGATCGAACAACCGATTGAACGCGCCAAAGAACTTCGCCAGGACGCGGTTCACGGGCAGGATGATCATCTTGCCGACGTAGCCGCCGAGGACGAAGCCAACGGCGAAGTATGCGATCGACATCCCCCAGCCGTGCCCGCCTTCGCCATGCCCATCGGCAGGGGGCGCGTCGTGGCCGAACACGCCGCCCAGGAAGTTGGCGCCGAGCCAGTAAGTGAGCAGCCCGCCGAACAGGCAGAAGATCCACCACGGCAGCGCTTCGCGCATTGGTTCGCCATGCTCGTCGACGTGCTCGGTGCTGAAGACCGACGCCGCCCGCGACGGGGTAAGCGTCATCGCGTTCATCGCGGAGATCACCATCGCCGCGGAGATCGTGAGCGCGAACTGGCGGTAAAATTGACCGGTGATGCTCGGCATAAACACGCTCGGCAAGAACACCGACGACAGCACGAGCGTGATCGCCACGATCGGACCGGTGATTTCGTCCATCGCCTTGATCGTGGCGGTTTTGGCGTCGAGACCGGTCGCCATTTGCCGTTCGACGTTCTCGAGCACCACGATCGCGTCGTCGACGACGATGCCGATCGCAAGCACCAACCCGAACAGCGTCAGGTTATTCAAGCTAAAGCCCATCACCGCGAGCACGGCGAAGGCGCCGACGAGCGACACCGGCACGTCGATCATCGGCAAAATCATCGCCTTCCAATCTTGCAGGAAGAACAGCACGACGATGGCGACGAGGATCACGGCGTCGCGAAGCGTTTTGAACACTTCGTTGACCGACTCCTGAATGAACGGCGTCGTGTCGTAGACGATGCGGTAGTCAAGATCCGCGGGGAAGCTCTTTTTGAGCTCTTCCATCTTTTCCTTGATCTCCTTGGCGACCTTCATCGCGTTGGAGCCAGGTTGCTGGAAAATGGCTAACGCTACCGACGGCATGCCGTCGAGCTTGCAAATCTGATCGTATTGCTGAGCGCCAAGTTCCACGCGCGCGACGTCGCGGAGCCGTACCACCTGCGTCGAGGGACGACCCGTTTGGTCGTTCCCTTGGCTCGTCTTGATGATGATGTCGCCAAACTGATCGGGATCTTGTAACCGGCCGAGCGTGGTGAGCGTCAGCTGAAACTGCTGCCCTTCCGGCACCGGTTGCCGGCCGATCGTGCCGGCTGCGACCTGCATGTTTTGGTTTTGAACTGCCGAAATGACCTCGTTCACCGAGATGTTGCGACTGGTGAGCTTCTGCGGATCAAGCCACGCCCGCATGCTGTAGTCGCGCTCGCCGAGATAGGTGATGTCGCCGACGCCGTCGAGGCGGAAGATTTCGTCTTTCACCTGGATCGTGGCGTAGTTGCTCAGGTAGATGTCGTCGTAGGTGCCGCCGGGCGAAATCAGATTGATCGCGAGCAAAATGCTCGGCGACTTCTTCTTCGTGTTGATGCCTTGCATCTGCACCTGCACCGGCAGTTGCGCCATCGCCCACGACACGCGGTTCTGCACGAGCACCGTCGCCATGTCGAGGTCGGTGCCAAGCTCGAACGTGAGCGTCAAGTTGTACGCGCCGTCGTTGGTGCATTGCGACGACATGTAGAGCAGGCCTTCGACGCCGTTGACCTGCTCTTCGATCGGAGCGGCGACCGCGTCGCACACGACTTGCGCGCTGGCGCCAGGGTACGACGCCGTCACCTGCACCGTCGGCGGCGTGATGTCGGGGTACTGCGCCACCGGCAGCGTAACCACCGAAACGCCGCCCGCCAATAAAATGACGATCGACAGCACCCAGGCGAAGATCGGCCGCTCGATGAAGAATCGGGCTAACATGGCAAACAGGTCGCGAGGGTGGGGAGAACGGACTTAGAACTGGCGGTGCGTCAAAACAATCTGCGAGTCTTGTGAACTGCTAGCCTGAGGCAAGCTTGCCTCAGGTTATTTCGCGGCGGCGGGCTTCGTCGCTGGCGGCGCCGCGGCCTTCGCTTCAGGCTTCGCAGCGGACGTCTCCGCGGGCTTTTCGGCAGGGAGCGTTAGGAGCGTGTCTCGCTCCATCGGCTTCGGCGTTACCTTCGCACCGGGGCGGACCCGTTGCAGCCCCTCGGCGATGATCACACTGTCGGCGGTGATGCTGGGTTCGCTTGGTTCGCCTTCGAGCGCGAACCGCACGCCGGCCGGAGTTCGTTGGATGTTCACCGGGTTAACTACCACCAAACCGTTCGGCTGCTGCGGCCCGAGCGTCACTGGCGAGTACTCGACGACGTTTTCTTTGTTCACCGTGAGCAGGTACTTCTTGCCCTGATCGCTGCCGATCGCGGCTTGCGAGACGATCAACGCGTCGTACTTCGGTCCTAGCGGCAGGCGAATTCGCACGAACTCGCCCGGCTTGAACATCCGCGGGCCGACCGCCGTGAGCAGCGGGTTCGCAAAAATGCCGCGTAGTTCCAGGGTTCCCGTCGAGGGATCGATCTGGTTGTTAATGAAGTCGACCGTACCCGCGTGGGGGAAGTCGTTCCCTTCGTTCGCGAGGCCGAATTCCACCGGCAGCACAGCGCCTTGGGAAGTCGATTGGATCTTCTTCTGCTGGATCAGCCGCTCGGCCCGCAATAGGGTAAGTTCGTCGACATCGAAGTAGGCGTAGATCGGGTCTTGCGAAACGACGGTGGTCAGCAGCGTCTGGTCTTGCGTGACGAGGTTGCCGATCGTTAGCAGGTTGCGGCTGACGATGCCGTCGACGGCCGACACGACGTCGGTGAAGCTGAGATTGAGGGCAGCCACTTCGGATGCGGCTTCAGCGGCAGTCACTTGGGCGGCCGCGGCTTCTTCCGCCGCCTGGTATTTGTCGACGTCTTGTTGGCTGATGGCGCCAGGCGTCTTGGCGACTTCTTTCGCGCGAGCGTTGTCAGCCACTGCGAGTTGCAGCTTCGCCTTGGCTAGCGCCACCTGGCCGTTCGCTTCGTCAAGCTGCGCCTGATAGGGTCGCGGATCGATCTTGAACAACCGGTCGCCCGCTTTCACCGGCTTTCCCGACTGGAAGTCGATGTTCACCAAGTAACCGGTGACGCGCGAACGGACTTCCACCGACTCGACCGCTTCCAAACGGCCGGTGAAGTAGACATAGTCGCCCACCTCGCGACTGAACGGCGTTTCGGTCCGGACGACCGGGGGCGCCGCCGACGGGGGCGTTGCTTTTTCGCGACATCCGGCCAAGACCAGCGTCAGCAAAACGAACGTAAAAATGCGAGCAGTCATGGCTCGTGCGCTAACCGATGGGGAGTTTTGTAAACATCGCGGGTCGGCAAAAATATAACCCGCGCAAGGCGCCCCACGGGAACCTCTTCACAAGAATGCCTAGATGACGCGATGGGCGCAAGCGCTGCGATCGGCGCAACCGTTACGACGCATAGGCTCGTGGCCCCAATACGCAGTTAGGGCGTACGCAATTCACGCGGCAGCACGGGAGTGGCGCCCCGCTGCGAGGCGACAAACGACGCGACGCGGTTCGCCCAGTTGAGAATGGCGAGCGGCGGCAAACCGCGCAGCAACCCGATGACCAGCGCCGCGCACCACGAATCGCCGGCGCCGATGGAATCGGCCCCCGCGACGACTGCGCAGCGCGGCGGAGCGGCAGTTTCGTGGCGGCCTTGTTGCCACAATCGCGCGCCGGCGGCTCCTTCGGTCACTGCGATCGTCGTCAGGTGCGGGAACCGTGCGGCGACGGCTTCGATGAGGGCCGGCAAGTCGCTCGAGGCCCCGCTCGCGACGTTGAGCCCGAGCACTTCAGCCACGATCACGAGCTCGTCGCCGTTCAGTTTGAGCACCGTCGCCAGACGAACTGACGTTTCGATCGTTTCCGGCGTGTAGTGGGGCGCCCGCAGATTGAGATCGCAGACGCGGAGCGCCTGCGGCGTGACTTCGAGCAATTGTCGGAGTGCCGTCCGACTCGCGGCGGTCCGTTGCACGAGCGTTCCGTAGCAGATGGCAGCAGCGCGGGAACCGAGTTCAGCGAGCGCGGGCGTCAGCTCGATGTTGTCCCAAGCGACGCCTTGGCGGATGTCGTAGGCGGGGTGCCCCTCGGAGTTGAGTTCGACCTCGACCGTCCCCGTCGGCAGCGCGGAATCAACCTGAAGCTGATCGACCGCAACGCCTCGCTCCGCGACTTCGCCGCGCAGCCGTTGCCCCAGTGCGTCGTTGCCGACCCGGCTGACCGGCATCGCACGGCCTGCGGAACTGTCGCCGCCGTCGGCTGCCAACAACTGCTGCGCATGGACGGCAAAATTGCACGGGGCGCCACCGAGGATCGCGACGCCGTCGACGACGTCGAACAGGGCCTCGCCAAAACCGAGAATCAGGGGAGGCGTGCGTGGAGAAGAGTTCGTCATGCCCGCCCATTGTGTGGAAATTCAGTCGCAACGCCACCCGGAAGGCGTGGCCCTCCGGCTAGGGGCTACTTGAGCGTGGGGCTCAGCGGTCCGCTCCCCAATGTTGTGCAATCTTTCTGCGAAGGAATGCCACACTCTCGTGAAGCTGCTCCATGCCGTCGACGCCGTCTTCGATGCTAATCCATCCATCGAAGCCGACGCCGCTCAGTTCACTGAAGACGCCGTCGTAGTCGATCATGCCCCGGCCGATGACGCCATGCCGCAGGCGTTTGGCGTAGCCGACCGAGCCCTCCTCGCGCTGCAGATCGGCGAGCGTTCCCTCGGCCAGATAGCGATCGCTCGCGTGCATCGTGACGACGCGATGCTTCACTCGGCGCAGCAGTTCGAGCGGGTCGTCGCCCGCCAGCAGGGCGTTGCTGGGGTCGTAGTTCACGCCGAAGTGGGGCGAGTCGATCATCGCCACCAAGTCGCAGAAGTCGTCCATCCGCTGGGCAAACTCCGGGAACTCCCAGTAGTTGTCCTTGTAGTGGTTCTCGATGATCAGCGTCACGCCCCGCTCCGCCGCTGCGGGGAGGCACGCCTTGATGCAGTCGGCGGCGTAACGCAAGCCGTCCGCACGGCTGACTTCGGGCCGGCGCTGGCCGCTCAGCACGCGGCAGTACCCGCCGCCGAGTTCCGCGCACATCTCGATCCAGCCGCGTTGCTGTTCGATCTGCCGCTGGCGAAAAGCCGCGTCGGGGTGCGTAAAATCGGGCGAGCAGCAGAGCATGGGAATCGTCATCCCCAAGTCAGCGGCAATGCGGCGCGACTCGACCCAGGCCGCGCGCTCGCGCAACTCGAGAAATCCGCTGTAGAACTCGAGGCCGGGGACTTCGAGCGTTGCCGCCAATTCAATCCATTGGCGGATCGTCATGGCGCCAGACAAACAGAGTTCGTCCATGAACGCTTTTGGAAATGCAGCGAGTTGGGGCATCAATCGCCTCGCTTCGTCGGGTTGCGGCCGATGATCGGATACTGCTCCAACTCGACGACGCTGCCGCTAATGGGGCGACTCTCGTCGCTCAGCCAGTAGACCGACGCGGCGGCGATTTCCTCGGGCTTCAAGATCCGTCCCGACGGCGCGAACTGCGGCTCGACCTCGTTCGGCCAATTCTCGGGCAAACCGTCTTTGATCTTCGTTTCGTATTCGTTGGGGGTGAGCACCCAGCCGACGTTGAAGTGGTTCACGCGGATGTGGTCGTAGCAGAGGTAGTCGGCCAGGTTGCGGGAGAGGGTCATCAGCGCCCCCTTCGAGACGCTGTACGCGAGCAAGTTCCCTTCGCCCGTGTAGGCATTGATCGACCCGATGTTGAGCACAGCGCCACGCGACTTTTTCAGGTGCGGGTACGCCGCCTGCACGAGCAGCATCGGGGCGCGGACGTTGATCGCCATCACCTTGTCGAACATCGCGGCGTCGGTGTTTTTTAGTTCGCTGCGAACAACCCACGCGGCGTTGTTGACGATGGCGTCTAACTGCCCATAAGCCTCGATGGCGGCATCGATGAGCTGCGGCGCTGCGGCGGGATCAGCTAAATCGGCGATGGCGAGCGTGGCGCGGTCGCCGAGTTTCGTGACGAGCGCTCGGCCTCGTTCCTCATCACGACCATGAATGAGTACCCGAGCTCCCTCGGCAATCGCCCGCCGTGCAATCGCTTCGCCGATGCCGGTCGTGCTGCCGGTGACGATGATGGATTTGTTTTGGAGTCGCATGAGAGGAGGTGAGTAGGTGTTTAAGTGAGTAGGTGGGGAGCTAGCGTGTTCGGTTCCCGCACTTAGCTGCTCGCCGAACGCTGACAGCTGACCGCTACTGCGGCGTCAGCACCGCCTTGACGATCCGCCCCGAGTGCATCATTTCGAACGCTTCGTGCCAATCGGCGAGCTTCCAGACGCCGCCGGTGATGGGCCGCACGTCGAGCGTGCCGCTGGCGATGAGGTGGATCACGCGCTCCCAAACCGGCCAGTTGTGGCTGAAGCTCCCCTGTAGCGTCACGTTCTTTTGCACGAGCGGATCGAGCGAAAAACCGACCGGCTGCGGGCCCCAGCCGACTTTGCTGATCCAGCCGCCGGGACGCACGACGTCGAGCGCCGTCGCCAGCGCGACCGAAACGCCGGTCGCGTCGACGACGCCGTCGGCGCCGAGGCCGTCAACTTCTCGCGCCCAAGCCGCAGGGTTACCGACAATTGGCTCGCAGCCATACGCACGGGCGACTTCCAAGCGCGTGCGATCGTTCTCCAAGCCGACGATCGCCACGCTCGCTCCGCAGAGGCGAGCCATCGCCGCGGCCAAAATGCCAATCGGCCCCGGGCCAAGCACCACGACGCGATCGCCAGGGCGGATCCGCACGTTGTTCACCACGGCGTTGAACGCCACGCAGCAAGGTTCGGTGAGCGCCGCCTGCTCGAAGGCCATGCCGTCGGGCATGCGGTGCAGAATCCGCGCCGGCACCGGCACGAAGCTCCGCATGGCGCCGTCGATCATCGCCCCGTAACCGCGACGGTTCGGGTCGAGATTGTAGAGTCCTTGGCGACTCAGCGGGCTCGTCGGGTCGATCACCGCCGCCGTCTCGCTGACGACCCGATCGCCTTCTTGCCAACCGCTCACATTGCGACCGACTTCGCGGATGACACCGCAGAACTCGTGGCCCAAGACCACCGGGTAGTTGACTTGCCAGCTCTGCTGAGCGGTCCACATATGGAGGTCGCTGCCGCAGACGCCGACGGCTTGCACTTCGAGCAGCACCTGATCGTCGGCGATCGTCGCGCGGGGGATGTCGCGAAGTTCGACGCTATGGGGCTCGGGCGAGAAGTTGACGAGTCCGAGATCTTGCATGATCTAGCCTGGGTTACTGCCTACTTGGCAACATCGCCGTAGGCGTGCACTTTTTCGCAGATAAGTCGCAGCGATGATTCGAGATCGCCGCTAGCCGTTTTGAACGCATCGGCGTCGATCGTCAGCGGGGCGCCGAGCACCACCAGGGGCGCGCCATACTCGGGAGTCCGCACCGCTTGCTCCAGCGTCAGCCCTCCTACTGCCTGCACCGGCACGCTGCAGGCGGCGACGACTTCGCGGAGTTGGTCGAGCGGGCTCGGCATCGGCAGGCCGCGCGCGGCAATGCCGCGGCGTTCGTCGTAGCCGATGTGATGGATGACGTAGTCGCAGCCGAGGTCTTCCAGACGGCGCGCTCCGGCGACCATATCCTCGCAGCCGAGATTGTCGCCCATCACTTTGATGCCCAGGTCACGGCCAGCCTTCACCACCATGTGGATCGTCTCTTCGTGCGCGCGAGCCATGACGACAACGTGGGTCGCCCCTGCCTTGGCCATCACCTCGGCTTCGAGGTACCCCCCATCCATCGTCTTGAGATCAGCGACGATCGGCACGTCCGGGAACGCAGATCGCAGCGCTCGCACGCCGTGCATGCCTTCGGCGATGATCAGCGGGGTGCCTGCTTCCAGCCAATCGACGCCCGCGCGGATCGCCATCTCGGCGGTCGCGAGAGCTTCGTCAATCGAGAGTACATCAAGCGAGATTTGAACGGTGGCGCGCATCACCGGAAGGTACGGGGGGCATTGCTCGATGTCAACTTCGCCGCAGCGGCGTCAAACGAAGCGCTACGTGCGAGCGTCGCACTGCTACTTGGGCTCCGCGAGAAGCCCGCGCCATGCTCCGGTTTCAGACAACAATGGTCGTTTGCGTTCGCGCGCAGCGTCTTTGCGTCCGCGTTGTGGCGGTTTTTTGGTTTTGAGCGTTGGGTCGCTATACTACGCGCCAGATCCGCGGCCGGGGGCGCGCCGCGGTCACCCCACTCCTCGGCGTTGGCAGCATGCGACTCACCGCTCGTTGGCTTTGGCTGCTCGCGCTTGTTGCGTCTCTCGCCGTTTCGCCCATTCGCGCCCGCGCGCAGGCGCCCCCCGCAGCGTCACCTTCCGCCGACGCTCCACCGACCATCCACGTCGCCGACGGCTTCTCCATTGAGCTCGTCGCCGGCCCGCCACTGGTCGAGCGCCCCATCACCGCCGCCTTCGACGACGCCGGCCACCTCTACGTCGCCGAGTCCTCCGGCTCAAACGATCCCGTCGAGCAACAACTCGCCGAGAAGCCTCACCGCATCGTCCGCCTCACCGATACCGACGGCGACGGCCGCTACGACAAGCGCGTCGTTTTCGCCGACCGGATGATGTTTCCCGAAGGCACGATGTTTCTCGATGGTTCGCTCTACGTTTCGGCCCCGCCGAGTATCTGGAAGCTGACCGACGCCGATGGCGATGGCGTCGCCGAACAGCGCGAGGAGTGGTTCAAGGGAACCCTCACCGGCTGCGCGAACGACCTCCACGGCCCCTACGCCGGCCGCGACGGCTGGATCTACTGGTGCAAAGGCGCCTTCGCCGAGCAGGTTCACCAGGTGAACGGCCGCGAGTTCCGCAGCCGCGCCGCCCACATCTGGCGCAGCCGCCCCGATGGCAGCGGCCTCGAACCGGTGATGACCGGCGGCATGGACAACCCCGTCGACGTGGTGTTCACCCCCAGTGGCGAGCGGATCTTCTCCGCCACGTTTCTCGAAAGCGACGGCCGTCGCGACGGGCTCGCCCACGCCATTTACGGCGGCGTCTACGGCAAGAACCACGGCGTTCTCGACGGCCATCCCCGCACCGGCGAACTGATGCCAGCGCTGTTGCTGATGAACTCCGCCGCCCCTGCGGGCTTGGAAAGTTACGAGTCGAACCATTTTGGCGACGACTACCGCGACAACCTCTTCGTCGCCGAATTCAACACCCGCAAAGTCTCGCGACAGGCGCTCACCCCGGCGGGCAGCACGTTCGCCGCCGCCAGCAGCGACTTCGTCTGGGGCGACAGCGTCGACTTCCACCCGACCGACGTGCTGATGGACGCCGACGGCACGCTGCTGGTCGTCGACACCGGCGGTTGGTACAAGCTTTGTTGCCCGACGTCGCAGCTGTGGAAGCCCGACGTGCTCGGCGGCATCTACCGCGTTCGCCGTGACGATGGTCAGTCGGTTGAAGACCCGCGCGGCCTCGCTATCGACTGGAACCAGCAAACGCCTGCCGAGCTTTGGAAACTTCTCGGCGACGCCCGCCCAGCGGTACGCCATCGGGCGGCACGCTCGTTCGCCCGGCAACGCGATTCGGCCGGCGTCGCCAACTTCCTCGCCAGCCGCCCCGAAGACGAACCGCTGGGCGGGAACATCGCCGACGACTGCGACCAACTCATCGCCGACCTCGCCCGCACTTGGGCGCTCATCCAAGTCGAACGCCCCGCAGCTCAGCAACTGGTCCGCGTTTTACTGAACCATCCCCATCCGCGCGTTCGACAGGCCGCTCTCCACGGCGTCAGTCTCCATCGCGACGGCGCCGCGGCGCCGCAAGTCTTTGCACTCCTCACCGATTCAGACCCCGCCGTCCGCCGCACGGCCGCCGAAGCGAGCGGCAGGCTCGCGGATCCCATGGCCATTCCCCACTTGTTGAACGCCGCCGCGAAGGCTGATGATCGCGTTTTGCAGCATTCAATTACCTATGCTCTCATCGAGCTGGGCGACGCAGAGGCCACCAGTATCGGCATCGTCAGCGATGCTCCTAGCACCATCGCCATTGCGCTACTCGCGCTCGACCAAATGCCTGGCGGTAACCTCGACGCCGGCTACGCCCTCGCCCAGCTTGACGCCCAGAACCCGCAGCTCAGTGTCGCCGCGAATTGGATCGTCACTCACCATCCTGAATGGGGAAGCCAACTCGCTGATTGGTTCCGCCGCGTGCTAGCCACGACTCCCAGCGACTCTGCTCCGCGAGCGGCCAACGACAATACCTCGGACAGAGATAATTTCTCGCTGCTGGTAAAAATGCTCGCCGCTCTGAGCGGCGATGCAAACATCCAAGCGCTCATCGCCGCCACGGCTCAAGACGCCACCGCGCCTCAGCCTGCACGCCTCATCTCTTTGATGGCGATGCAACAAGCCCCGCCCGCCGATGCCGCCGCGTGGTCCGCCGCCCTTGCGGCCATCCTCAGCAGCGACGAGCACGCGTTCCACGCCGCAGCCCTCGCCGCCGCGCGTCGGCAGGCCCCGCAGTCGCCGAACGATTCGCCGCTGCACGTTGCTCTAGTCGAACTTTTTAACAATCCAGGGGCCGCCGCCTCTGAACGCCTCGCCGCCGCGGCCCTCGTCGCGCCGACGCTCCCGTCGCTCAGCGCCCCGCAGTTCGCGTTCCTCACCGGCGCCCTCAACGAAGATTCGCCCAACACCGATCGCACCGCAGCCGCCGACGCCCTCGCCGCTGCGCCCCTCAACCCCGATCAGTTCGCCCAGCTCGTCGCGGCCATCGCCGCGGCGGGGCCGCTGGAGCTGAACAAACTCGTCGGCGCCTTCGCCAAAACCAACGACGCCGCCATCGGCCGCGCCTTGCTCGACGCGCTCGAAGACTCCCCTGCCCTCTCCTCGCTTCGCCTCGATCTGTTGCGAATCACGCTCAAGGACTACGACGCCGCGGTCACCGACCGCATCGCTGCGATCGAAGCGCTGGTGAACGTCGACGCCGCCGCGCAGCGGGCCCGCATCGAAGAGTTGCTCCCGGCGATGGCTTCGGGCGACGTGCGCCGCGGCCACGCTGTCTTCAACAGCGCGAAAGCCTCTTGCTCCGCCTGCCATCGCATGGGCTACGGAGGCGGCGTCACCGGCCCCGAACTCTCCAAAATCGGCGAAATCCGCACCGAGCGCGACCTGCTCGAATCGATCCTTTTCCCCAGCCTCAGCTTCGTCCGCAGCTACGAACCGATGCTGCTCGTCACGAGCGACGGCCGCGCTGTCTCCGGCGTTATTCGCAACGAAACTGAGCACGAGTACGTCATCGCCACCGGCCCGAATGAAGAAGTCCGCTTACCGCGCGACATCGTCGAAGAAGTGCAGCCCAACACGATCTCCGTGATGCCTGCCGGCCTCGACAAACAGCTCACCGTCCAAGAACTTGCCGATCTTGTCGCATTCTTAAAGAACGCCAAGTAAAACTTCACGCGGATCCAACGGCTTCCTCGAACAGACCCATCGACGACAAGCTCCCCCTGGAAACCAGCATGCGTAGCCATCGATTGAGCCTCTGCCTCGCGCTGCTCTCCCTCGCTCTGTGCATCGACGCCTCTTCCGCCGCTGTCAGCAAACGCGTTCTCATCATCGGCGTCGACGGGGCGGGCGGCAGCTACACGCAAACCGCGAACATGCCGAATCTCGACGCCCTCGCCGCGGCGGGCGGGGCTCGTTACGACTGGTTGAACGAGGGCGCCCTCTACGAGAATCCGCCCGAAGGGTACGGCGCCAGCGGGGTTAATTGGTCGACGATCACTACCGGAGCTTCCGCGGCCCATCACGGCGTCATTGACAACAGCTTTGGCGGCAGCCATTTCGATCAATACCCCTTCTTCTTCGAGTATCTCAAGCAGAAAGATCCGTCGCTATACACGGCGTCGATCGTTGATTGGGCGCCGATCAACGACGTGATTCTCGACAAGTCGACCGCGGACCTTTCCGTGCAAGGGGTCGACGACGCCACGGTCGCCAGCACCGCGGTCAACCTGCTCACCAACGGCGATCCCGACGCGATTTTTCTTCACTTCGACCAGGTCGATCACGCTGGGCACAGCATCGGCTGGGGAACCGGCACGTACTACACAGCACTGCAAACTGTCGATGGTCTTATCGGGAACGTGATGGGCGCGCTCAACGCCCGGCCCGGCGTCGTCAACGGCACGGAATCGTGGCTGGTGATGGTGACGGCGGACCACGGCGGGCAGGGACTGTCTCACTACGCGAGCCAGGGGACGATTAACTGGCACGTTCCGTTCGTGATTAGCGGCCCGGCCATCCCCGACGGCGCCGTACTGCCGCAAGGGACGCTGCGGGACGTGGTGCCGACGGCGCTGTGGCACATGGGGGTCGATCCGTTTAGCACGCCCGTCGACGGAAAGGTCGTGGGGCTGACGTTCGGGGCGCCGAACGGGATTGTCGGCGACGTCAACCAAGACGGCATCATCGCCGGCAACGGCAAAGGCCCCGCGGCGAGCGACGACGTTACCGCGTTCGTACAAGGTTGGCTGACCCGCAACCATCCCTCGGTGCTCGAGTCTTACCGCAGCGGCGACTTGAACCTCGACCGCGTCACCGACCTGAAGGATTGGATCATTCTTAATCGTCTCAACCCGGCGATGGCGTCGGCCGCGCTCGCGAGCATTCGCGGCGTTCCGGAGCCCGCCAGTTGCGGACTGGCGGCTTTCGCCGTGGCGGCGCTTGCCGCGTGGCGCCGCAAACTCCGTCGTGCCAGCCGACTGTCGGGCGCTGCGGTGCTCGCAGCAACGGCGGCTACGCCGATCGCGGCGTCGGCGGCGCTCACCGACAATCTGGTCGCGCTGTACGAATTCGACGGCAACTTTCTCGATAGTTCCGGATCGCCGTTTCTCAGCAACGGGACGCCGGTCAACGGCCCCCAGTTCACTGCCGGCAAAATCGGCCAAGCGATGTGGCTGCCGGGAGTGAAAGACTACATGTCGCTCAACCCGGCGACGCTGACGGAACTCAATTTCGGCACGACGACCGACTTTTCCGTTTCGATGTGGGTTCGACAGGACGACTTCGTGAGCGATCCGGCCGTCTTCAGCAACAAGAACTGGGCGACCGGCGACAACGTTGGGATTAACTGGGCCGTCAAAGGGAACGGGGTCTTCGACCTGAATACCCGCGCAAGCGGCGGCAATCGGCTCGACCTCGATACAGCGCAAAACAGCGCCCCGCTCGGCGTCGGCGTCTGGAGCCACGTACTGATGACCATCGATCGCGACGGGCCGACGAAGCTTTACATCAACGGCGTCAACACGGGCACAATCAACCTTTCGTCCCAAGGAACCTTTCAAAGCGGCCTCCCTTGGAACGTCGGGCAGGATGGGACCGGCAACTACGGCCCCGAATTCACCGGCGCCGTCGACGAGTTGGCGATTTGGCGGCGTGCACTCTCGCCGGGCGAGGCGAGCCAACTTTGGAATACCGGCGCGGGAATCGACCTCGGCGCGCAGGTGGTCGATTCGAGGCTGCGGTTGGTGATCGATCGCAACAGCGGCCAGATGACGATTAAGAACAACATGGGAGCCACGCAGCCGATTATCGGCTACCAGATCACCTCCGACGCCGGCGCCTTTAACCGAGCAGGCTGGACGCCAATTGCCGGGCGACTCGATGATTCGGGCAACGGCACCGTCGACGTCGACGATGATTGGGTCGTGTTGACCGCCGCGAACTCGGTGTCGGACTTTAGCGAGGCGTCGCTTGGCGTCGGGGCGCTCGTCAACGGCGCGTCAATCTCGCTCGGCAACGGGTTGTGGGCGAAGTACCACCAAGAAAACAGCGATGTGAAATTCCTGTACGCTGACGGCGTCGGCGACAACCCGCTGGAGGGAATTGTCGAATTCGTCGGCAACGGCGGCTCGGCGTATGTGCGTGGCGACGTCAATTTCGACGGGCGGCTCGATTCGATGGATTGGTCGACGCTTGCAAGTCTCTCCGGCTCGAACTTCGCCGGCAAGTCGACGGCGCAGCGGTATCGCTCGGGCGATCTCAACGCTGACGGGGCCTTCACGATTGACGACGTGCTGCAGTTTCGGCTCGACTTCGACGCTGCCAATGGCGTCGGCGCCTTTGCAGCGATGGTGGCGGGAGTTCCCGAACCGACTGGACTCGGGTTGCTGGCTATCGGTGCGACAATCTTCCTGGGAGTTGGCCGCAAGCGGCCCCTGCGAAGCCGCGTGCGCGGGGCCGCAGCGGCCGCCAGCGTCGCGATGTGCATGCTCGCGATGAACCCTGCTCAGGCGACCGTCTACCTGCAGCAAGACTTCAATGGCGTGGCGCTGGGGCCGAAGGTTGACGAAACGCTCGCCGGGACGAATGTGTGGAGCAAGACGCCTCCTGTGGGTTGGTCGATCGACGACACCGGCATGCCGGCGACGGGCGGAGTGACGGAATGGCGCGGTTGGTCGTTCGCGAGCCCGAGTTGGTGGGCCGCCGCGGCTGAGGATCAGGGGCGTTCGCAGTTCACGAAGGGGACCGGCGCCATCGCCGTCGCCGACCCTGACGAGTGGGACGACATCGCGCACGCCGCCGGGACGTATAACTCGTTCTTGAAGACGCCCTCGATTTCGCTCGCCGGGGCGGGCGCCGGCGCGGCGCGGCTCCGCTTCGACAGCAGTTGGATGCCGGAAGGAGTGCAGACCGCGACGATCACGGTCGCCTACAACGGCGGGGCGCCGTCGGAGGTGTTGCGTTGGGAATCAGAAGGGGGCAACCAAGCGTTTTACAAGCAGGCCAACACGAATGAAACCGTCGTCGTTCCGCTCAACAATCCGGCGGGTGCAACGAGCATGCAGTTGTCGTTCGGCATGACGAACGCCGGAAACAATTGGTGGTGGGCCGTTGACAATCTCGCAGTCTTCACGCCGCTGACGCTGCAGGTCGACGCCCAGTCGGGCGCGATGAAAATCCTCGGCGATTCCAGCGTCGCGCTCACCGCGTACGAGATTTCCAGTCCGAGCGGTTCGCTTAACCCCACGGGTTGGAAGAACGGCAATCTCGACGCCCAGAACGTCGGCACGCCCGTGCCAAGTAGCGCCGACTTCAACGGCGCCGGCGGCGTCAACGCCGCGGACCTTGCGATTTGGAAAACCGCGTTCGGCGCCTCCGCGGGCGGCGATGCGAACGGCGATGGTAAAACCGACGGCGCCGACTTCTTGCGCTGGCAGCGCCAATTCGGTCAGACGAGCGATCCCGCTTCGACGTGGCTCACGCTGCTCGCCAACGACTCAAAGCTCATCGAATCATACCTGTTGGGTAGTTCCACATTTGCGAGTGATCGCGCGATCGGCTCCGGTTATGATGCGGTGCAAGGCGCCCGCGACTTGCAGTTCGTCTATACCACGCTTGCCGGTGAGAAGGCGACGGGCTTCGTTCAGTATGTGAACCTGTCTCCTGTGACGGCTGTGCCGGAACCGTGCGGTGCGGCGCTCATGGCCGTTGGCGGCGTGGCTTGTCTGCTTCGGCGCCGGCATCGTAAGACGCTGTAATCTGCGCGACGCGTTAAAAATTGACTCCCTTCTCGTCTCTTCGCTCGACACTGCCGATGCGTTCCACCATTGCATTGCCTTGCATCTTCGTCCTCTCCTTGGCGACAAGCCTCTGCCGCGGCGAGGCCCCTGCCCCGCCCCGCCCGTTGCCGCAGGCTCATTCGCACAACGACTACGAGCACGACCGGCCGCTGCTCGATGCATTGGACCGCGGGTTTTGCAACGTCGAGGCTGACGTCTACCTCGTTGACGGCAAGTTGCTCGTTGCCCACGATTGGATCGATTTGCGTCCGCAGCGCACGCTCGAAGCCCTCTACCTCGAACCACTCAAGGAACAGGTCGAGAAAAACGGCGGGAAGCTCTTCCCCGGCGATCAACGGCTGACGCTGCTCATCGACTTCAAATCGGACGGCGAGAAAACTTATCCCGTCCTAGCGGCGACTCTCAAAAAGTACGAAGACCTCATTTCCGGCATGCACGACGGCAAGTGGACGCCGCGACAAATTGACGTGATCATCAGCGGCAATCGGCCAATCGAACTTGTAGCGAACGACAAGCAGCGATTGGCAGGACTCGATGGCCGGGTAAGCGATCTCGACGATGCCAACGGCTCCGAGGCCATGCCGCTGGTGAGCGACAATTGGTCATCGCATTTCAAATGGCGCGGCGAAGGGGACTTTCCTGCGGTGGAACGCGAACGATTGAAGACGTTTGTCACGAAGGCCCACGGCCAAGGGCGGCGGCTGCGATTCTGGGGAACTCCTGATACGCCGGAGTTCTGGGGCGTGCTGCAAGGGGCGGGCGTCGATGTCATTGGAACCGATGATCTTGGGGCGCTGCAGCGATATTTGGATCGTGACTAAGCTCGTTCGCGCAGTGGGAAGCCGATCGACTGGTCGCTGAAGCGACCAGTCCGGTGACGGTGGGGAGCGAGTCGGGTAGCGGTTGGTTCGACACGCGGGCGAGTGGCGCGACGCAAAGTGTGTGTGGACGGCTCGATGCTGCGCAAACAGTCCAATAGTTTGCGCTTTCGCCCGACGCCCCTATTTTGTCGGCCCGCGTATGCTGAGAACACGCCTTCGGTTCACGGAGTGATCCCGCCATGCCCCGCCTCCACGTCATCGACAAAATTCAGCAAGTCTTCGAGCGCAAGGGAAGCTCGCTCTACGGGGGCGAAGCGGTCACCCAAGAGCAGCACGCCCTGCAAGCCGCGCATCTGGCCGAAGAGAGCGGCGCCTCGTCCGCGCTGATCGCGGCGGCCCTGCTGCACGACGTCGGCCACCTGCTGCACAGTCTGCCGGACGACGCCCCCGATGAGGGAGTCGACGACGTTCACGAGCGGCTTGGCTACAACTTCCTGCACCGCTGGTTCGGCCCGGAAGTTTCCGAACCGGTCCGCATGCATGTCGAGGCCAAGCGTTACCTGTGCGCGATGGAACCCGGCTACTTTGAAACGCTGAGTCCTCCCTCGGTGCAAAGTCTAGCGCTCCAGGGCGGACCGATGTCGCCGAGCGAGGTGGCGGAATACGAAACGGAGCCGTTTTACAAACAAAGCCTGGTCGTGCGGAAGTGGGACGATTTGGCGAAAGATCCCGAGCGGCAAACCCCGCCGCTAGCCCACTACCTTCCCATTCTTCGCGAAGTCTTAACCACGCCGATGGCGGCCGAGGCGATTCCGTGACTGCGCTCAACCATTCGCTGAACTCGGTTCCGCGTTTCAATGGCCAGCGTCCGCGCGTCGCCGTGGTGGGCGCCGGGATTGTGGGCCTTGCTCACGCCTGGGCGGCGGCGAAGCGGGGGTGGGAAGTCATCCTCATCGAGCGAAATCGACAGGCCCAGGGCGCCTCGATTCGCAATTTCGGGATGGTTTGGCCGATTGGCCAAGAGCATGGCCAGCTCTACCGAACGGCCGTGGAAAGCCGTGGATACTGGCTTGAATTGGCGCGAGAGACTGGCCTGTGGGCGCGCCCGTGCGGCGCCTTGCACCTTGCTTACCGCGACGACGAACTCGCCGTACTCGACGAGTTCGCCCAGATGGCGCCGGCGTTCGACTACGACTGTCGGCTCATTCCGCCGCAAGAAGCGCTCAAAATGTCGGCGGCAGCCAAGGCGGAAGGCTTGCTCGCCGCGCTCTGGAGCCCGACCGAAGTCTGCGTCGATCCGCGCGAAATTATCCGCGAGATGCCGAGTTGGCTCGAGCAGCGCTGGAACGTCGAGCTCCGCTTCGATTCGCCGGTCGAGAAGGTCGATCGGCATGGCGTGGCACTGGCCGACGGCGGTCGGGTGGCTGCCGATCGCGTTGTCGTGGCGGCGGGAACCGATTTCCGGTTGCTCTATCCCGACTTGTTCGCCGAAGCTAATTTCCGGCAATGCAAATTGCAAATGATGCGGACGCCAGTCCAGCCGCGCGGCTGGACGCTGGGGCCGATGCTCGCCGGCGGGCTGACGCTGCGGCACTACGAGGCGTTCGCCGAATGTCCCTCGCTGCCGGCCCTGAAGGCGCGCGTGGCCGCGGAGACGCCCGAGCTCGACAAGTACGGCATCCATGTGATGGCGTCGCAGAACGGGCTCGGAGAGGTCGTGCTGGGCGATTCGCACGAATACGACGCCGAGATCACGCCGTTCGACAAACGCGACATCGACGAGCTGATGCTCCGCGAATTACGGCGGATGATCGATCTGCCCGACTGGACCATCGAACAGCGGTGGCACGGCATCTATCCGAAGTCGCCGGGGCTGATTCAGTATGAGAATCAACCGGAGCCGAACGTCGAGGTGGTGATCGCCTCCGGCGGATGCGGGATGACGATGTCGTTCGGCTTCGCCCATCGACTGTGGGATCGCTGGGATCCGCTCGATGCGCGGCTGCGCACGACGGCGAACGGCACGGTAGAATCACCGGCCTAATCGCGGCGGACGTTCGGTTCGCCCACTCTCCCGACAACAATCGCCGCTGCCAATTCAACTGGCGGGCGCGAGCGATTTGCCCCTTTGCATAGGATCTTCCGCGGAATGAGCACCCTCAACACAGTCCGCCGGCACGTCGGTCCCTTAAAAGCGGTCGTTTTCGATTGGGCGGGGACGCTGCTCGACTACGGCAGCCAGGCGCCGGTACTGGCGGTGGTGAGCGTCTTTCGCTCGTTCGACGTCCCCGTTTCGATTGAGGAAGCGCGCGGCCCGATGGGAATGGCCAAGCGAGACCACCTGCGGACGATGCTCGAGATGCCGCGGATCGCCGCGGCCTGGCAAGAAATCCATCGCGCGCCAGCCGACGAAGCCGCGATCGACAAACTCTACGCTCGCTTCCTCGAGACCCAGAAAACGTTTCTCGCAGATCATGCCCAGCTCATTCCGGGCGCGTTGGAGGCCGTCGCCGATTGTCGCCGGCGCGGCATGCGGATCGGTTCGACGACCGGCTACATCCGCGAACTGATGGAAGTGATCGTTCCCGCCGCGCGTGCACAGGGCTTGGAAGTCGATGCGATGTACTGCGCGAGCGACTTCGCCGAGGGGCGGCCGGCGCCGTGGATGAGTTTTGAGAACGCCCGCACGCTGGGGGTCTACCCCATGGCGGCGATCGTCAAAGTCGACGACACGATCGTCGGCGTCGAGGAGGGTCTCAACGCGGGGATGTGGTCGGTGGGACTTTCCGTATCAGGCAATATGATCGGGCTCAACGAAGCGGAAACGGCGGCCCTGCCAGCCGCGGAATTGGCGGCTAAACGGCGCGCCGCCGTGGAACGAATGGAAGCGAGCGGCGCCCACTTCGTGATTGATTCGGTGGCTGAATTGCCGCAGGTTCTCGACCAGATCGAGAAGTTGCTTGCAGCCGGCGAAACCCCATAGGCGAAGCGAAAGACGATCGCGATTCGCAACAATGGAAGCCGCCAACGGTCTGCGTTGACGCGACAAAAACAACACGAACTCGCACTTCGTTCACCGGCGGAGCCGGTGGCTCTCATGAGTGGACGTCGAATTGCGTTGAGAGTTAATCTCAACACATTTCGGATAGCGATTCCGGTCATGCGCGCTGCTTTTGCCCGCTTCTCGTGGGGCCGGCGTGCGCAATGTGCGAGAGGCTTTTGCGATCGACGCAATTCGGCTTAATCTTTGCGCGGGTCGCGGGGAAAGTTTGTTTCGTTTCTTCAAATATCGTCATTACAATCCGTTCAGCAGCCTGGAATTGGTTCGCATGGTGCGAACCCCCATCGGAATTGCTTGCGGACGGAACAACCGCAGGCAAGGAACTGCATGAGAAGAGGCCGGCGCCTGATTGGGTTGGAGCGGATCCAACGCGCCGCGAAGCCGATGGCCCCAGCAATCCTTTGAGATGCTCCTGGGAGTCGACAATGAGACGACATCTGGCAGTCTTGGCAGTTGCTGGTTCAATGGGCGCAGCGTGTCCTACCTATGCCCAAATTGGAACGATTCTCTATCAAGAAAACTTCGACAGCATCGCGCTCGGCGACAGCGTCAACGAGCGTCGCGGTCCGTTGAGCTTCGCCAATCTCACGGCGCTTGCCACCGACCCGAATTCCGCTCCGCGTCCCAACGCCTATACGCACACCGGTCCCGTCGGCTGGAGCGTCGACAACGATTTCGACAACTACGGCCTGTTTGACCCGACGAACGCTCTCGGCACGAGCGTGATCAGCACCGATCCCGTGCCCGCGCTGCTCTACCGCGTTCCGAATCTCGGCTACGTCGTCGGCAACAAGGGCGTCGGCAACAAAGGTTCGGCCGCGCACGGCGTCGACGAATGGGAAGGCTGGAGCTTCGCCGACAAAACATTTTGGGCCAGCGTCGACGATCAAAGCCGATCGGCGTTCACCAGCGCCATTGGCAACGTCGCCGTTGCTGACGCCGACGAATACGATGACTTGGGCGACGGCTTGGGCGGGAACTACTACAACACCGGCATGACCTCGGCTGCGGTGAACGTCTCCGCCTACGCTGGTCAAAACCTGACGTTCAAGTTCGATTCGAGCTGGCGCGCCGAAAGCTTTGACGACGACCACGTCACCTTGGGCCGTCCCGACAACAATCAAACGGCGATCGTCTACGCCATTTACGACGGCGGCTCGCCGGAACCGATTGATTTCTGGGATTCGGACGCCGGCAATTCGAACGCGGGCGACACAATTCCCGATCGCCCCGCCTCCGACTACTACAAGCCGGATGCGCTCAATGAGAATCTGTCGTACAACCTAGCCATCCCAGTCGGCACGACGAATGTTCAATTCGCCTTCGGCTTCATCAACGCGGCGAACGACTGGTGGTGGGCGGTCGACAATCTCTCGCTGGCGCAAGGCGCCAATCCGGCTTTCTGGACGGAAGGTTTTGAATCGGTGACGCTCGGCCCGAGCACCAACGAGCGGGTCTCGACGGTGGCGGCCTTCGCCAAAGTCACTGGCCTTAATACCGACGCCGGATCGACGCCCTATCCGAACGCCTTCTCGCACACCGTGCCGGCAGGCTGGAACATCGACAACTCCGGCATTCCTGCCGCTGCGATCGGCGACAACAACATCGGCGTGTTTGAATGGGAAGGTTGGAGCGTCACGACTCGCGCCTTCTCGGCGTTCGCGTCGCAGACAAGCCTCAACAACTTCACCAAGGGCAGCGGCAACATCGTTATCGCCGACTCGGATGAGTTTGACGACTTGGCCGGCGCCGACGGCGTCACCAAGCCGATCACGACCGTGCTCGAATCGCCGATCATCGACATCTCCAGCCTGGCTGCGGGAACGTTGGCACTGCAATTCGATTCGAGCTGGCAGGATGAAGAAGGGCAACTCGCCGCCATCACCGTCGATTACGGCGCCGGTGAAGTGATCGTTCTGAATTGGAACTCGATCTCCGGAGATCCGTTGTTCCATGGGACGAACCTGGATGAAACGGTCCTCGTCGATCTCGACAATCCCGCGGGAGCGACCACGGCCAAGGTCCGGTTCAAGTATACCGGCGGCAACAACTGGTTCTGGGCCCTCGATAACGTGCAGATCGGGGCCGCCGTGCCTGAGCCTGCTTCATTAGGCTTGGTAGCACTCGGGTTGGCCGTCGCTGGCGCGACCGCTCGGCGCCGCCGCTAAAGTTCGCCGACATGCCGCTGCATCACGCTGCTTGGCGTGATGCAGCGCATGCGGTATCGCTTGTCTGCATGTTGAGCAGTTCATCGGCATCCCGGCTGGAATACGCCGGCGGGGATGCGACTTGTGTCCCGTGCATTGTGGTTACGCGGTTCAGTCACAAGGAGGATTCTGGGGTCGTCGCACGCTTCTGCGTCGATCGTCGTCGGTTCGATTTCGCGCGTCACGCTCGTCGAGGCCGCGTCACCACCACCCGCCTATCGACAAGCCGCGCTTGTTCGTAGGCCTCCCCTAATTCAATGAGCCAATCTCCGATGAATGCCATGGTTCGCCGAACGATTCGCCATCTAGCCATTGCACCGATCGCCTGCGTGGCGCTCTTCCCCAACATCTCCTTCGCCGTCGACTTGCTCACGGAGAATTTCGAAGGCCTGACGCTCAATCCGATCGTCACGTTCGACACGGAAATTCGCAGCCGGGCCGCGTGGACGAAATCGGTCCCCACAGGTCCAGGAACCGAGGGAACCTGGTCGATCGACGACACCGGCATGCCGGCGGGCTCGCTGGGCAACCCGCTGGTCGGCGTCACCGAATTCGAAGGCTGGACGTTCGTCGATCGCGATTGGTGGATTAATACGGCCGGGGACCAGGACCGGGCCAAGTTCGTCAGCGCCAGCGGTAAGATCGCGGTCGCCGACTCAGACGAATGGGACGACTTCGGCACGGGGACGTTGGATAGCCTGCCGGCCGCTGATCGGGATTACGATTCCACGCTCAAGATTTCCGCCATCCCGCTGCAAGGCGTCGCGGCGAACACCGCCAAGCTCTTCTTTCACTCGTCGTGGCGACCTGAAGACAACCAAAAGGCGTCGCTGACGGTGAAGTACAACGATCCCGGCGCCACCGTCATTGAGCTGTTCAAGTGGGCGTCGGTCGAATCCGACCCCAACTTTAAGCCCGACGCCGTCAACGAGGCGGTGAGCATCAACATGCTCAATCCAGCCGGCGCCACGACGGCGTCGCTGGAGTTCCGTTTGTGGGATGCGGACAACAACTGGTGGTGGGCGATCGACAACCTCAATATGTTCACTGGAGCTTCGCCCGCTCAGGATGGCGCGCTGCGGCTCACCATCGACCGGGGAACCGGGCAGGTGAGCATCGCTAACAATACAAACGGCGTGGTGAACTTGCGGGGTTACTCGATCCAGTCAAGCAAGGGAACCCTCGACGAAGTCGCCGCGACCTTCCTGGGCGACGCCAATCCGAATTGGACGATTTTCGACAGCCCTGAACACTCGGAACTGAGCGAAGGCTACATCCCGGACCAGTACGCCATGCCGACGTTCGCGTCGAATCCTACCCTCGGCAAAATCAACCTGGGGACGTCATGGCGCAAGTTCCACGAAGACATTAGCGACATTTCGTTCCAATACTTGATTGCCGGCAACAACACGCCGCAAACCGGCATCATCGAATTCGTCGGCAATAGCAGCCAAACGTTTAATCCTCTCGACTTGAATTTCAACGGATCGATCGAAATCGGCGACTATGCAGCGTTCCTGGCCGGATACAACGTCTCGCTCACAGGAAAGACCGTGGCTCAGCAATACAATCTCGGCGATTTGGACGGCGATAAAAAGCACACGGTAAAGGACTTCTTGATTTTCAAGAGACAATACGATGCGGCGCTCGGCGCCGGGGCGTTCGCCGCGGCGCTGGCGGCGGTTCCTGAGCCGTCGACGGCGGCGCTTGGCATGATCTGCGGAGCGGTGGGGCTCTTCGCCGGTCGTCGGCGCCGTCGTCGGCTTTCCTCTGCAGCGGCCGTGGCCGTCGGCGTACTGATCGCCAGCGCTGCGACGCCGGCGTCCGCCAACTTGCCGCTGCTCGTAGAAAATTTTGAAGGAGTCGTTCTCGGTCCGAGCCCTGACGAAGATCCCAGCAAGCTCGCCGTTTGGAACGGCAGCGGCCCCGCGGGTTGGACCGTCGACCGCACCGGCGTCCCCGGCGTTGGCAATCCCGAAAACGACGGCGTCACCGATTGGGCGGGCTGGGCGTTCGCTGATAAGGATTTTTGGGTCAATGCATCGGGCGACCAAGGCCGCGCCAACTTCACCCGCGGCAGCGGCACCGTGATGATTGCCGATTCGGACGAATGGCAAGACAAGAACGTAGCGCCGAAGGATTTCTATGACACGTTCGTTACGACTCCCGTCATTCCGATCCCAGCGGGAACTCCGGCGGGCAAGATCAAGCTCGCCTTCGATTCGAGTTGGCTGCCGGAAAACCCCGCGGGGCTCGACTACGGCGCCCCGATCGGCACGCTCCACAATCAAACCGCGACCATCCGTGTAAAGTACGGCGCCGGCGCGTTTGCTCCCGTGCTGACGTGGGATTCAACGCCGGCGTCGGGCGTTTACCACGGCCCCGAAGCGCCGGATAGCAACCCCAACACGATGAACGAAGCGATCCTGCTCGACCTGAACTACAACGGCACGGCGACTTCCGTGCAGCTTGAGTTCGGTCTCGGCAAGTCGTGGAACAACTGGTGGTGGGCGATCGACAACGTTCGCGTCTTCGTTCCCGCCGAACCTTCCATCCTCCGCGTAAACACCGCGACGGGGACGGCGTCGATCGTCGGTGGCGACGTCATCAGTACGTCGATCACGAGCTTCGACGTCTCCAGCGCCAACGGCAATCTGGCCCCGACCGGGAACGTTGGGTTGAGCTTCACGAAGCCGAACTCGATCGACGGTTCCGACCCCGATTCGACCGTCGGCAACTCCATTAATGAAACGTGGCAACTCGGCGCCGCCAACCCGAACCAGTTTGCCGAGTTCTTCCTCGACGGCAACTCCGCCTTCACGTCGAGCCGCACCGAATCGCTGGGAAAAATCTTTAACACCGCCACGGCCCCGGCGAATCGAGATCTGCAGTTTACCTACACGACGATTTTCGGCGACGTGATCAACGGCATCGTGCAATACGTCTCGACGCCGGCGAACGCCGACTTCGACGCGGACGGCGACGTCGACGGCGCCGACTTCCTCCGCTGGCAGCGCGGCTTCGGCACCGGGACGACTTTGGCCCAAGGCAACGCAGATGGAGACAGCGACGTGGACGCGGACGATCTCGCGATCTGGAAGACGCAGTATGGCATGACCGGTCTCGCGACCGGGGCGACGGCGGCCGTTCCCGAGCCGGCCAGCATCACGTTGCTGGGCGCTGCCCTCGGCTTAGTCGTCTCCGTTCGACGCCGCTTGAACCGGCGGTTGGCTCCGGCCGCCGTCGCCGCAGCGGCGACGATCTCGACGGTCGCGCTGACGCCATCGGCCGCCGAAGCCCAAGTCGTGCCGGCGCCATTCGTCGATCGCAACTATCGGATGGGCGACGTGGAACCAGGCGCCGCCAACGGCGGTACGGTGAACGTCACCTACGACAGCGCTGGCGCCTCGGGCCAGAACCAGCTCATCGATATGACCGCGTTGAGCAAGACGGCCGTGAAGCCGACTTACGTCACCATTAGCGGACGCCCTGACGGCGGCACTGGCCTGGGCATCCGCCTCAATGCGTTGGCGACTGATCGCAACTTCCTGCGTACGGCGCCGGACGAAGCGCTCAACTTCCCAGAAAAGTCGCCGTCGTCGTTGGACGGCACGCTTCCCAACGGCACGCTCGACTACGCCTACATCAACGATCGCGGCTTCCAGCTATGGGTGCAGCCGGCGGTGTCGGCCGCGGTGCAGCACATCGTGATGGACACGAACAACCACGGCGTCCTGATCAACGCGGCCGGCAAGTTTTCAATGAGGTATTCAAACCTCGACTACGTAGGCCAAACCACCGTCGTGCCGAACACCTGGTACCACCTGATGGTGGTCCGCCCGACGGGTCCGGGCGGCGGCTCGATCCTGTACGTCAACGGCGTGGCCGAGGCGGCTGCCACCGGCCTTTATTTCGGCGAAGACGCCCCGAATGACGAAGTCGATGCGACGAAGCAGGACAACAGCCCGCTGGTCGTTGGCGCCAACACGAGCGAATCCCCCCTCAGCTTGGCCAACAACAGCTACTATCGCGGCATCGTCGACGACTTGGAAATGTTCGTGATGGGCCTCAACACGACTTCAGATCGCGGCGAGTTCAAGTTCGAGCGCGACAACAAGTACGCCGCGTTCTTCAAGCCAACCCACGTCGCCGACCTGACTGGCGACAACGCGATCACGATGGCCGACGTGACGATCTTTGCTAATCACTGGCTTGACGAAAAGAAGCTAACCTGGAGCCAAGCGGGCAATCCCCGCGAGCTTGTGGTCGGCGATCTGAGCACACGGATGATCGGCGACCTGAATTACGACGGTCGGGTCAACCTTTCCGATTGGGCGATCTTGAATCAGGCGAACCCGGCGATGGGCGCCGCAGCGATGGCTCTCATTCAAAGCGTACCGGAGCCGGCCGCCTGCTTGCTGGGGGCGATTTCGCTAGCAGGACTCGTCGCGACGGTCCGGCGGCGCAATCCGTCTGATTGCCGTCGGCGTCGGCCGCAAGTCGTCTGCTGATCTGCGCACGAAATACTGGGGTCCGCGCAGCGAAGTTACTACAACTAGCTACCGGAAACGTTGCTTGGATTCGTCCACTTACCGTCAACAGCTTCAACACACTCGTTTCGACACGGAGCGTCTGACATGGTTTCCTTCTCCCCCTCGCCTCGCCGTCGGCGGTCGACAGGTTTCACCCTGGTCGAGTTATTGGTGGTGATCGCCATCATCGGCGTCTTGGTCGCCCTACTACTGCCGGCAGTGCAAGCTGCTCGCGAGGCCGCGCGACGGAGCCAATGCATGAACAACCTCAAGCAGGTTGGCTTGGCGATGAACAACTATGAAGGGACGCAAAAGCATTTACCGCCTGGTGCGTTGATGAACGAAGGCAGCGCCTGGTCGGCATACTCCTTGCCATTCCTCGAGGGCGGCAATGCCTTCAAGAATCTTAAAATCGGCGACAATAAAAACTTCAATATGCAGTGGGGCCATCAGGGCGGTCCCTATACCGATGCGTCGACGCTGCCTGAGGACGAACGCAATGTTGCAGTTATCGAAAGCGTGGTGCCGGCTTATCGCTGTCCGTCAGTGGCCTTGCCGGAACACCAGCTGGACGTGACTGCCGACCAGTACTGGATCATGAAGCGTTCGCCTGTCTCTTACATCGGCGTCGCGTCGGGACTCGTCACCCAGCAGTATGCCGGCGGCTCCGTCTACTTCCTGAAAGGGCATCCTAAAAAAGGAGACGACCAGGGCTCGGGTGGCGACGGCAACGATTTCTATGACGGCGCCGACGGCGTGCTCTACGGCATCGACAAGGACGACGTCGCTGACAAAGGCGTCAAGTACTCGTGGATCGAAGACGGCACGTCCAACACGGTGATGGTGGGCGAAGCGGTTCACGACTACGTCACGCAGGAAGCTAATGGCGGAGTCGCCGAGAAGAGGGCCGGGAATCGCAAAGATCACTGGTGGGGGGGTAGCGATGACATTGACACCACCCCAGGATCGGACCTGTCAGAGTTTCTCGGCTCAACGGGAGTCGCGCCCAACTACCAACGCGGAACTCCCGAAGAGCATCAGCAATGGTGCACCAACGAAGAGTCGACGAAGTGCCAATCGCTGCAACTAGCGTTCGGCAGCGAACATACCGGCATCGTGCAGATGGTGTTCGTCGACGGGCATGTCGAGCAAATTCAGGATAGCGTCGACGCCCTGGTCTGGAGCAACTACGGCTCGCGGGCCAGTCAGGTTCTGGATACCGGTGCCATCCGCCGCTAGTCAGACGTTAGCATGGCGACTCTCAACGAAAACGCCCCCGGAATCTCCGGGGGCGTTTTTTTGTTGAACCGAATCTCTTAGGCTGCCAGTTGCCAAGATACATAGCGACGCGCGTGCGAACTTCCGCCACGTTGCGTCCGATTGCATCTTGCATGCAACCGCCGGCGTCAACCGCGCGGCGTTCAATGCACCGCTACGGCCGCTACGCAAGAGCCGTGGCAGTCGCCCCGTCGCGCGTGACGACGCTGAGCGCTTGGGCGAACCGCTCGCAGAACTCGTCGCAGGTCGCTTCGGTGTGCGCCATCGACAAGTAGAGTTTCGTTCCCATCGGATTGAGGAACACGCCGCGCTCGAAGAGCTCAAGCATCAGCTTGCGACCGATGCGGGCGTCGAGATGGCGGCTCGTGCGATAGTCGCGGGGCGTCACGTCGGTGAACGCGACCTGGGCGATCGGACCGTCGCCGAGAATCTGAGCCTTCACGCCCTGCTCGGCCAGCACCGACGCCATATTTCGCCGCAGATAGGCTCCCAGGCGATGCAGGCGAGCGTAGACGCCTTCGCTGCGATAGAGCGACAACGCCGCGCTGGCCGCCGCCGTCGAGACCGGATTGCCGCCCAGCGTTGACGCAGTCCACACGTAGCCCGACTGGCCGAGTTGGTCCTCGCAAACTTGCTCCATGATCTGGCGTCGGCCGCCGTAGGCCCCGATCGGCAGCCCGCCGCCAAGCGCTTTGCCGTAAGCAACCAGGTCGGGAATGACGCCGTAGTACTCCTGGGCGCCGCCGTAGGCGAGTCGAAACCCGGTCACTACTTCGTCGAAGATCAGCAACGCTCCGGCACGGTGCACCAATTGCTTCAGCCCTGCGAGAAAGCCTGGCAGCGGCGAAATGCAGCGTTGAAACGGCTCGGCGATGACGCCGGCGATTTCATGGCCGTGGCGTTCTAGAATTTCTGCGACCTTCTCTAGGTCGTTGAACGGAGCCACCAGCGTGTTTTCGCCCGCACCCGGCTCGATGCCAGCCGATGAGCTGACGGACTGCGGAAACTCAGGGGGATCGCTCGGAAACAGGCTGACGACGCCGACGTCGTGCGACCCGTGGTAAGCGCCTTCGAATTTGAGAATCTTCGGCCGGCCTGTGAACGCTCGCGCAAGCCGCAAACAGTACATCGTCGCTTCGGTCCCCGAGGCGGCGAAGCGAATCTGATCGCAGGCCGGACTGACCGCCAGAATCTCTTCAGCGAGTTGGAGCGAAGCGTCCGTTACGTAAGAAAAATTGGTTCCGCGGCCGACTTGCTCGCGAACGGCCTCGACGACCTCCGGGTGAGCGTGGCCTGGCAGCACGGATCCCCATCCCATTGAGAAGTCGATCATTCGCTCGCCGTCGCTGGTCCACAGCTCGCACCCGGCGCCTCGGACGATCACTTTCGACAGGCGAGGCGGGAGATTGAACTCGCCGTTGCAGCCGGCGGGAAAGACGGAAAGTGAACGCTCGACGGCGGAAGGGATCGACATGGCGAACTCACCGGGGGTGACATGCGAAATGCGTCAATTTCTCCCCAGAGTAGCCGCAATCGTCGCGGCAATTGACAGGACAACGCGCAGCGCCTGCGACGCTTTGCGGCTGCAAGCAACCGCCGCATGAAGTTCGTCTCGCGGGGAGACAGTTCGCGCCGCAAACGCCCCTGCGCGCCGCCGCAAACCGGCCTAGCGGGCCGCCTGTTCCTGGCGGTCTTTGCGATGCTGTTTGCGGAACTCCGACGGCGTCGTTTTCAATTCGCGACGGAAGGCCCGCGTGAGCAGCTCCGACCGCTCGAATCCGCACGCGACGGCGATTCGCGGCATCGCCCAAGAGGTGTCGCACAGGAGCTGAACCGCGTGGTCGACGCGAACTCGGCGGATCTCCTGAGCGGGCGAACGCCCCAGGCATTTTCGGAAGCCCTTCTCCAGTGCCCGGCGGCTGATCGGCACCTCGCGGAGAATGTCGGTCACCTGAATGTGGCGATGGCTGTGCTGCTTAATGAAATCGAGGGCCAGCGCCAAAAGATCGTCGTTCACCGCGACAGTGTCGGTCGATTGGCGGGTAATGACGCGCGTCGCCGGGACGTAAATCGGCTCGCGCGGGGCTTCTTCGCCGGCAATCAATCGCGAGAGCAGTTGGGCGGCGGCCCAGCCTACCTGACGCGGCGAGTGGTCGATGCTCGACAGCTGCGGGCTGGAGATCGTACAGCTCAGCAAATCGTGCTCGCCGCCGAGAACCGCCACTTCATGCGGCACATCGATCTTCGCCAAGTGGCACGATTCGGTGACTTGCCGCGCTTGAACGCTATCGAACGCCAGCAGGCCGACCGGCTTCGGCAGCAATTGCAGCCACTCCACCATCCGCGCCAGTTCCGAGGCGGTTGGGAAGAAATTATCAATCCCCGGCTCCGGCACGAAGGCATGGCACGGGAAGGTGCGGCGCCGCAGGGATTCGATGAACGCCTGACCGAAGCGATCGACGTAATTCGGCCGAGTGGTCGACGGGCAGTACGCAAATTGCCGAAAGCCGCGATCGATGAAGTAGTTGGCCGCCAACTCGGCGATATTCTCCTCGTCACAGGTGCAGCGGGCGATCTGCCCTTCGCCGTAGCGGTACCAAGAAACGTTCACCGCCGGAATCCGTTTGGCAATCAGCTGGTCGGCCAGTTCCTGGTTGGTGACGCGGGCGATCACCCCGTCGCCGTCCCAATTGTCGGGGAGAATCGAGCGGTCGTATTTGCCGCGCGGGCCGAGGAAGCACTGCCAATCCTCGTGAGCGTGGGCGTACTCCGCGATCCCCTCGATGAGGCCGGAGCCCCACGTCGTGGCGGTGTCAATCAGCAGCGCAACTTTGGCACGCTTACTCATCGGCGAACTACGACGCGATCCTGCGTCGCCCATGGGAGAAGAAAACCGCCGCCCTCCCATCATCTAACGCGGAACGTCTGTTTTCAACAGCAGGGCGACGCTTTTTGCCTGAAACTCGTCGAGAGAGGAGCTTCATGGAATCTTCGCCGTCGAGCGGCCTCGCCAGCGGCGTCACTTGGCCGTGGCGTGCTCTTCCCGCAGCTTGCGGATCGCTTCGAGTTCGGCATTCTGACGTTCGAGGTCGTCGATTTTTCCCTGGACTTCGGCAACCTTCGCGTCGGCCTCGGCGGCGCCTTGGCTTTGGGCGGCAAGCGAGTCGCTGAGGGTCTTGAGCGCCGCCTGAGCCTCGGCGACTTGCTTCTGGATGGCGGCGAGTTGCTCGGCAGCGGCGGCGGCGACGCCTTCTTGCTTGGCAACGTCGGCCTGGGTTGCCTTCACCGTCTCGCGAACGGCGCCGGCGCCCGTTTCAGCGACGACGAGTTCCTGCTGGGCGGCGCTAAGCTGTTCGATCATCGCCGTCGCTGCTTTGTCGACTGCAGCTTTCTCCGCGGCTACGGCGGCCAAACGCTGTTCGGCATCGACTAGCTGGGCGGCCTTCTCGGCTTGCAATTTGGTTTGGCTTTCAGCTGCTGCGCGGGCGTTGGCGAGCGCCGCTTCGGCAGCGGCAACTTGCGATTGGACGGATACGAGCCCTTCGCTCGCGGCTTGCGCTTCAGTGCGCAGCTGGCCGACCTCGGTTTCGACGGCTGCCAAGCGAGTTGCGACGGTCGGCGGATTGGGATCGAACGCCGCCACTTGGGCTCCGTCAGCAGCATTGAGCACCCGCACATTGCCGCGCCAGTCGGAAGCGACGACGCGGGCGCCGTCGTGCGTAAACCGCGCGGCGAGGCCGAGATCCTCGAGCGTCGTCAGGTCGCGAATATGGGCGCCATCGGCCTTCCAGAGTTTTACGACCTGATCGCGGCCAGTCGTCGTCAGATCGCCTGCTGCCGAGAAACGGACTGAAGCAACGCCGCCGCCGTTAGCCGCCCAGCTTTTGATCTGCTGAGCGTCGAGTTGCCAGAGCCGCACGGTGTCGTCCTCGCTGGACGACGCAACGACAGCGCTATCGCCGCGCCAGGAAACACTGGTGATTTGCTCGGCGTGACCGCGGAGGTCGCCGCGCTCGCGGCCGGTCTCGGCGTCCCACAGCAGCAGGCCGCCGCTACGGTCGCCGGTGACAAGGAATTTGCCGTCGGGGCTGAATTCGAGGGCCGTGATCCAGTCGGTATGCTTCGTGATCTCGTAAGCGAGCGAACCGTCGGCAACGCGGTAGACGCGAACTACCTTGCGCGGTCCGCCGATCGCAATGAGACCGTGGTCGGCGCGAAGGTCGGCGGCAATCACGGCGTCGAGTTCGTCGCCGACGGCGGTCAGCCGCTTGCCAGTTTTCACGTCATAGAGGACGGCCAAGCCACGAGCGGCCGATTCGCCGCCGGCGGCAAGCAACATGCTTCCGTCGCGACTGAACTGCAGGACGAACGGCATCCCCTCGACGAACGGCAGCACGCCGAGGTGCTCGCCTGAGTCGGTGTTGTAGAGCGAAATTTGGAACGGAGCGCCAACGGCCGCGACGGGCGCCCACGGACTGACGGCGAGCGAAGTTGCCGCGCCGCGATGGTCGGCATGAAGCACCGGCTCGCGCAGCAGGCCTTGCGGCATCGCTGGCTCACCGGTGGGACGATTGTCGGCCGAAGGCGTGAACGCAGCGACGGCGTTTTTCTTCGGCGCCCGCTTTTGCGAATCGCCCTTTTCCAGGAGGCCCCCTTCGATCCACTTACGAATCATGTCCAACTCGGCGTCGGGGAGCTTCGCGCCGCCGGGCGGCATCGAGGGGGAAATCTCGTGAGTTACCATCAGCCAGAGTTGCGAGCTGCTGAGATCTTCAGCGAAGAGCACCTCGCCGCTGGCCCCGCCGGTCATCGCGTTGGCGTACGAATCGAGCCCGAGGTCGTTCTTCTTCGTATCGGGCCCGTGGCAGGCGAAGCAGTGCTGGCGGAAAATCGGCTGAATGTGATCGGCATAGGTGATCTTCTCCGCGGCATCGTCGGCCTGCGAAAGGCTAGCAAAAGCAGTGCAACAGCCGAGGGCGATCGCGCTAACGACAGCTTTTCGTCCGCGGTTCAAAAACAGATTCATTCGTAAACTCATGACTTTAGTTGCTCGTAGCGGTCGATCAGTTGCGGAGGTGCTTTTGAACCGCCAAGGACGCCAAGGAAGTACGGGGAGTTGACCGCGAATCGCGCGAATCTCCGCGAATAACGTCAGCCTGTTTCTTCCGCTCTTTCTCGATTCGCGTCAATTCGCGTGATTCGTGGTTCCTATATTCACTAAGTCTATCCGCCGTGTCCGTCGTGCCGTCGTGATTGAATTCAACGGCATCCCCTTGGCGCTCTTGGCGTCCTTGGCGGTTGGTCTTCTACTAATTACTTGTTAAACAAAAACTCGCGTGAATTAAGCACCGCCCAAAACACGTCCTGCAACTCGCCCACGGGCTTCTCGCCGGCGCCGTAAAGTTCTGCCAGCCGCGTCGCCTCCGCCGCCGTCGGCTTGCGGCCGAGACAGCGGAGGTAAATCTCGTCGACTACTTCGTTTGGCTGCTTGCCGCCGTCGAGCATCGTCTCCACCAGCTTGCCTTGCACGATTTTGTCTTGCACGGCCGAGCCGTTTAACAGATGGAGGGCTTGCGAGAGGGTCGGCTCGCTTTTGGCCTCGCACGCGCACACAGTCACCCGCGGCGCTCGACCAAACGTCGTGAGGAAGTAGGTGCTCAGACCGCCGTCGGCGATTTGCACCGCACGGGCGCCCATCGGCAGGCCGGGATACTTTTCGGGGGCTTCAGTCACGGCGCAAAGGCAATCGAGCAGCACCTCCGCCGGAATGCGGCGCACCTGCGAGCGGGCAAAGTTCCGGCTATCCGTGTCGTTCGTCTCGTTCGGTTGCGACGAACGCTGGTACGCGTGGCTGTTGCAAATGTCGCGAATCAACTGGCGAAGGTCGTACTTGTACTCCACCAGCTTGGCGCCAAGCTTCGCGTGCAGCTCCGGGTTGCTCGCCGGGTTGCTCACGCGCACGTCGTCGACCGGTTCGACGACGCCGACGCCCATGAAGTGGGCCCAGACGCGGTTCGCGACGTTCACCGCGAAGTAGGGGTTCTCGGGCGAAGTGATCCACTCGGCGAGCACAACACGGCGGTCGCGCGTCGAAACGTCGGGCTCGGCGGCGCCGAGAAACTTCGGCTTCATCGGCCGACCGTCGACAAGGTGCGTCGCCTCGCCGCCGCGCTGGTCGAAAATGATCGTCTCGCGGTAATCTTCCGCCGTCTTACGACCGATCTGCGCGAAGAACGCCGTGAACGAGTAGTAATCGTCCATCGTCCAACGATCGAACGGATGGTTATGGCATTGGGCGCATTGCAACCGCGTGCCAAGGAAAATCTGCGCGACGTTTTCGGCAGTCTTCTGCGTCGTTTCTTCAATTTGGTAGAAATTGACCGCGGGGCTAGAAAACGAGCCGCCGCTGGCGCCGAGCAGGTTGCGCACCATCTCGTCGAGCGGCACGCCGTTGGCAATCTGCCGCGTGATCCACTGCGAGTAGAGGAACATCGGCTTGTACTCGATGCGGTTCGGCACTGTTTTGACCATCAACAGTTCCGACCACTTGAGCGCCCAAATCTCGGCGAACTCTTTGCGTTCGAGCAGTTCGTCGATTTTTGCCGCCCGTTTTTGGGGGCTGGAGTCGTTCATGAAGTGCTCGTACTCGGCGCGGGTCGGCAGCTGGCCAGCGACGTCGAGCGAGACGCGGCGGAGAAATTCTTCGTCGCTGCAGAGATCACTTGGGTTGATCCGCATCGTACGGAGTTTGGCCCCGACGAGTTCGTCGATGTAGTTGGCCGGCGCCTCCTCCTTCGGGACAAACTCCACCCCTTGCGGGAGCACCAGCGTTTGGCTGCCGACGGTGTGCGTATCGAAGCGTGCCATGACGAACGCCTCGCCGCGAGCGCCGGCAGTCGCGAGGCCATTGGCGTCGATCGCCGCGGACGATTCGTTGTTCGACATGAACAACGCGAGGTCGCCGACATCTCGCGATTTGCCGTCGGAGTAGTGGGCCACGGCGATGTATTGCTGCTTGACGCCCTCCCCTTCCATGACGACTCGGGGCGGGAAGATGTCGACGCGCGTCACCGTCGGCGCGGCGGCAACGTCGCTCTGGGCGCCGGCGGCGACCCAATCGCGGAGCGTCTTGGCATAGACGCTATCGGGCTCAAATAGCTTGCCGCCGGTGTGAGGCACTTGCCCGACAACCTTGGTGATCAGCAAGCTCTCCTCCGGGATGCTCACGCTGACGCGGCGCACGGCCTGCTCGCGCGTGATACGGAAATGATCGCCGGCCGGATCGAAGCCGAACAAGCTGAGCCGAAAGCCGTCCTTACCGCGGGACGAACCATGGCAACCGCCGGCGTTGCAACCGCCGCGCAGGAAGATCGGCATCACATCATGACGGAAGCTGACCGCGGGATGCTCGGCGACGCCGGCCACCTTCACCGGCGCCTCGGCTTGGTGCGTGCCGTAGGCGGCGCGGAGCACAGTCGCTCCGTCGGCGACCGGCAGCAGCCGCTTGCCTTCCAACCGAGCGGCGCCATCGACCGCCCAGTCGACTTGATCGCTCACATCGAGCGTCACGCCGTTGGCGCGCGTGGCGACGGCGATCACGCCTTGGTAATCGTCGCCGTCGTCGAGCACGATTTCGGGAGGATAGACAGCGAGGCTGACGACGTCGTTCACGAGCGCAGGCTTGCCGGCAGGCGCCAAATCGCTCGGCGGGGACGAGGTCTTCGCGCCGACGGCAAAGCTCGCCATCGCCGTGATGAGCCCACAAATTAAGAACGTCGCTGGAATCTTCATGACGCTTCTCCTGTCGCAGGAGTTCCTTCTTGAGCGGTTTGCGGCGGCGGCAGCGGGGCGTCGATCCGCAGTTCGCCGGTGCCGACCGTGTGGACCACTGGTTCGTCGTTCTCCATGACGGTGACGACGCAGTAAAGTTGCTTGTGATGGCCGACCCGCGCATCGGCGGCGACTTGCAGCGGGAACTTCACTTCGGTCGAATCCTTCGTGATTTCCTGCGGCTGCGTCGTCACGCCCGGCGGGAGGCCGACGAGTTCCACCTTCGCGGCGCCGTTGAATGGCGTCGCCTGCGTGATGCCGATGGCATAATCAAGCGACTTGCCCTGTTCCGTCGCTACGGTCGGATAAGCCATCGCGAGATACTGCGGCGCGATCTTCAGCGTGGCAAATTCCGACGCCGTGCGGACCGTGCCATTCACGTCGGCCTCGGCGACGACGATGATCTTCCAGTCGCGCGGCCAAGCTTGCGGGTTGGTGGTGAGCGGAATCACCGCTTCAGTTTGGCCTGGCTCGATGCCGATCCCCTGATGCGACGATAGTCCCGGCGGATCGTAGAGCATCCGAACGGCGATGCGGCCGTCAAAGCCGTCCTTCTTTTCCGCAATGACCTTCAAGTCTTTCGAGCCGCTTTGCACGAGCGGCGCCTTCGGCTCGACGATCTTGATCGAGAACGGCAGCGGCTGCGCCACCGCGACGGCGCCTTGCGTAGCGTAGTGGCTCCAAACGTTCACATTGTTCGAGCCGCGAATCAGCCACGTCTGCTGACGGAAGCGGTTGAGCACCGGCTGCGACTTGTCGGTGAGTTCGGCGGTGACGGTCGTCAGCTGGCCCGCGAGGGGCGCTTCGGGCGTCGCCTTGAGCAGCACCGGTAGGCGGTTGTAGTCGCCGGTGAGCATCACCGTCTCGTGCGTCACTCCCTCGGGCAGAGCGCCGAAGGCCACGTTGAGATCGCCGCCGAACTCCGCGCGATTGGCCGTGACCATCACCGCCGCGCGGCCTCCTTGCGGGACGACGACTTCGGTTGTTTCAAACTGACTCCGCTCCTCAAGCACGATGTCGACGGCGAGCCGCGGCTTCGTGATTTCCAGGCGGTAAGCGTACGTCGAGCCGCCTTGGTTAAGTTGGTCGACGACGTCGGCGACGTACTCGCCATCCTCAGGGGCAGTGAAACGAATGTAGCTGTCGGGCCGTCCAGCGTTGTCGTCGGAACCGGCGAGTTCTTCGCCGCTCGCTTTCCGCACGCGGAGAATCGCGTCGAGGGGCGACCGAATCTCGCGGGCGACGATGTTCATGTCCCACACTTCACCCTTCTTCGCAGCAAAGCGGAACCGATCGAGGTCGCCTGCCTCGCCGATCACGCCGCAGAACGCAGCCGGGAGTTCGCCGCGCGTCGCGCTGTCGAGCTCGTGATTCGGCTCGGCTTCGACAACGTTCGGCAGGTCGACGACTCGCAGCGGCAGCCCGGTCGCGGCGGCGCCATTCTCGTCCTCGGCAGCGAAACGGAAATCGAGCGGCGGCGTCTCCGGCAGCTTTACCTTGGCAACCTTCTCGCCGAGCGGATCGCCGAGCAGTTTGAGTTCCACTTCCTCGCCCGGCTTGCCGCCGCCGGGAAAGGCGACGGTCGGCCGCGGAAATTTGCCCACATGCAGGCGGTAGGTCGACGCATCGTCGCCGCGGTAGGAAGTTTCGCGCATCTCGACGATGTACTTACCGGTCTTCGGCGCGATGACGCTGCAAAAGCCATCTTGCAAGAGCAGCGGTGCGTCGTCGCTGGCCGCGACTTCAAATCGTTCTTCATCGAGAATCGCAATCGCCGGGTCGAAGAAGGTTCTGCCGAGCCGGAGGCCTTCGACCTCGACCGAAATCCGCTCGCCCTCTTTCGCTTCGACGACGAAGTAGTCGACGTCTTCATTTGTGATGACGCCGTTCACCACCGAGCCGAGGGCAATCGGCTGCGGTTTTTCGAACTCGGTGTTCGGCTCGGTCTCGTTGATTTCCGGCAGCGTCCCAACATGGAACGTGCGGAGGTTAGTCAGCCCCGTGGCCGTGCGAACGCGAATGCCGTGGATGCCGGGCTGGCAATCGGCCGCGATCGCAAACGTCGCCTTCGCTTGGTTGTCGTCGATCCGTTCGATCGACTTCAGCTCGATGCCCGGATCGTAAAACAACACCTGCTGCGGCTCTTGCCCGACGCGGCCGCCGATGAGCGTGACGGCGACCTCCGTGCCGCGCTGCCCCCCCTGCGGTTGCAGGTGGTCAAGCCGCGGCGAAGCCGCATTCACAGCCGTCGCCGTCGCAATGCCGCAGACCGCGACGATAAAACCCACAGACTTGGTCATGCTCGCCCTCAATACAAAAGGACGAACTCGCGCGGCAATGCATCGAACGAGCCGCCGCGCGGTTCGATGCTAGGCCAACAGTTCTTTGCGGACTTTGCCGCCGTCGACGATTTCGATTGGTCGATCGCCTGGCGCCATCAGTTCCTTCGCGGCTGCGATGCCGAGTTGGTTGTAGACGGTCGTCGCCAAATCTTCAGGCGAGATTGGGCAATCTTCCGGCTCCATCGCCGTCGGGCCCGACGAACCAATGACGGCGCCACGCTTCGTGCCGCCGCCGGCCAGCACGACGCTAAACACCTTCGACCAGTGATCGCGACCGGCCGTGCCGTTGATCTTCGGCGTGCGGCCGAATTCAGTGGTCACGAGCACGAGCGTCTTGTCGAGCAAGCCGCGTTCGTCGAGATCGGTGATCAGCGCGGCATAGCCTTGGTCGAACGCGGGCAGCGATCCGCGCACGCCGGCCATGATGTTGACGTGGTGATCCCAACCGCCGTACGTGAGCGAAACGAAACGGGCGCCGGCTTCAACCAAGCGGCGCGAGATCAGCATCCGCTGCCCCGCTTCGTGGCGACCGTAGCGATCGCGCATCTCCGGCGTTTCGGCGTCGATGTTGAACGCCTCTTGCGCTTTCGGCGAGCCGATGAGATCGAACGCCCGCTCGTAGAAGGTGCTCATCGCGGCGACGTTGTCGGCCTGCGTCTTCTTGGCGAAGTGTTCGTTGATCGACTCGAGCGCGGAGAGCCGACGCTGGTAGCGAGCCTGATCGACGCCTCCGGGCAGATTCAAATCGCGCACTTTGAAACCGGCACGCGCGGGGTCGTCGCCCAAACTGAACGGCGCGTACGACGAGCTCAAGTAACCAGGCCCCGCGTACGGCGTCACCGCATTCGGCACGCAGATGTACGGCGGCAAATCGTTGCGGGGGCCAAACTCGTGGCTCACCACGCTACCCATGCTGGGGTAGAGGAGCGCGGGGCTCGGACGGTAGCCGGTGAACATGTTATGTTCGCCGCGCTCGTGGGCCGCTTCGCCGTGGGTGAGCGAGCGAACGACCGTCAGTCGGTCGGCGATGTTGGCCGTCAGCGGCAGCAGTTCGCTGAACGACTCGCCGGCGATTTTGGTCGGGATGGCCTTCAGCTCGCCGCGGTACTCCAGCGGGGCGAAGGGCTTGGGGTCGAACGATTCCTGCGCGGCGATGCCGCCCGGCAGGTTGATGTGAATGATGCTCTCAGCGACGACGGGCGGCGTCTCGAATTGATTCTCAGCCGCCTGGGCTTTGCGAATCGCGAAGAAGTCGACGAGATCCAATCCGAATCCAGCGACGCCGACGGCCAGAAAACTGCGACGGCGAAGCGGAGACCTGAGAAGCGCCATACGAACACCCTCCATTGGGGACGGCTGGGGCAAAAAAGAACTCACGCAGAATCCATCACTGGTGAGCTGTAGAGTTCAGGCAGTCGTTGCGGGAAGTCAGCAGTGACGTTTGCCAGTGGAGACTTTGCAGACGACGCGGTAAGTACCTGGAATGGGCGAGGTGATGTGGCGGGAGCGACGCTCGCGATGAGTGGCGGGCGTTTCCAATAATACAAATCAGCTGGCAGCTTAATGAATCGATTTGGGGCTGTCAAAGAACCCATGGAGCGCAAACGCCGCGAACTGTGCAGGTTCCTCGTGGTCGCCAGTCGGAGATTCCGCGGTGTTGCAAGATCATCTCCAGCGGCGAAGATGGCCGAGGCGCGAACGCATAGCAGGAACGATCGTTAGATTTTAGCGATATCTGTATAGCTGTTGCGATTTGAGGCGATAGCGATTGGCAGCCTCTGTCGATTTGCGCATGCACGCAGACGAATCAGCGCTGCAGTGCCGCGCCGCGCGACGCCAACAACGAGTTTGCTGGTAACTCCAGCGAGACGATGCAGCAACTGGCCGTTTGCTCCGTTCAAACCAGATGTGTCGCCAGCCGCCGCGCGGAAGCGGTAGACTTCACCTAAAACCCCTCCATTCGCACCGCGTCGCGATTCGATATCGACAGCAGGTCGCCTCCGCGAACCCGAGCAGCGCGACCAATCGCGGGCGAACTAGTCTCCCCTTCCGCTCATTTCAATCGCTATGACCGACTTCGGAATTCCGCCGCGAGCCACCGCCGACTTTTTATTTCGCAACAACACGCCCGATCCGCTTCTTTCAGGAAAGACGCTGCCGACGTTCAAGTTTGAACTCGAAGCGACGACGGGCCGCGTCGATAACGGCAGCTTCGGCAAAGAAGCGACCGTCGAGCAGCTGCCGATCTCGAAGGGGATCGCTGGCGTCTCGATGCGGCTGGAGCCGGGCGTGACGCGCGAACTCCACTGGCACGCCACCGCAGCGGAGTGGGCCTTCGTGTTGGAAGGTCGCTGCCGCACGACGCTCGTCGATCCCGCGGGCAACTCCGAGACTGACGACTTCGCGGCAGGCGACGTCTGGTACTTCCCACGCGGGCATGCCCACTCGATCGAGTGCCTCGGCGACAAGCCGTGCCACTTCATTCTCATTTTCGACAACGGCTACTTCAGCGAGTTCGGCACGTTTAGTATCACCGACTGGCTCGGCCACGCGCCGAAGGAACTGCTGGCCAAAAACCTCGGCCTCGACGCGCAGGACTTCGCCGGCATTCCGTCCACCGAAGTTTACTTTATCCACGGCCAGCAACCGCCGGCGACGCCCGCTCCGCCGCTGCAAGCGGCAGCGAATGTTAGCAAGTCGACGCACAAGTACGCGCTGCTCTCTGAACCGCCCCACTCGGTGCACGAAGGGGGTCGCGAGTGGCGGCTCGGCGCCGATAAGTTCCCGATCTCGCAAACGATCACCGGCGTCGTGCTCGATCTCGATCCGGGTGCGCTCCGCGAACTCCACTGGCATCCGACCGCCGACGAATGGCAGTACGTCATCTCGGGCGAGGTGAGCGTCACCATGTTCGGCTCCCATGGTCGCTTCCGCACGGAGACGCTCCAAGGAGGCGACGTCGGTTACATCCCGCAAGGGTACGGCCACTCGATCGAGAACACCGGGACGACTCCCGCGCGGCTGTTGATCGCATTCAATACAGGCGTCTACGCGGCGATCAGTATTTCGCAATGGATGTCGGGCAACCCGGCGTACTTGCTAGCCGACCACTTTGGCAAGCCGCCGGAATTCTTCGCCAAGTTCCCGCAAGGCGACGTGTTCATCGCCGGTCGTTCGCCCGCCATTACGAAGCCGTAATTAGCAGGGACGCCGAGGGGGAGATTGGCATCTGATATGCTTAGCAACTGCTCAATGTTCTCTATCACTTGTTTCAGGAGTGACTCAATATGACCACGGCTACGAAAAACGCCCCGACGGCCGGCAACCGCGCCACCCCGATCACCAACCAGAAGGCCCACGAAATCCAAGCCTTCGGCCACGTCGTGGCGATGCCGCTCGCACTGAGCGAGAAAGTCCGCAAGCAAAGCGTCGACAACCTTAACCAGTTGCTCGCCGATACGATGACGCTGCGAGACATGTACAAGAAGCACCACTGGCAGGTCTCAGGGCCGACGTTCTACCAACTCCATCTGCTGTTCGATAAGCACTTCGGGGAACAGTCGGAGATCGTCGACACGATTGCCGAGCGGATCATGACGCTCGGCGGCTTGAGCGTTGCAATGGCTCACGATGTGGCCGAAACGACGACGATTCCGCGTCCGCCGAAAGGTCGCGAAGAGGCCCCAGTCCAGATCTCGCGGCTGCTGCAGGCCCACGAGATCGTGCTACAGCTCAGCCATACGATCGCGAAGGAAGCGGCCGACGCCGGCGACGACGGCACGAACGATATGGTCGTCGGCGGCGTGATCCGGCCGAACGAACTGCAAGCTTGGTTCCTGGCGGAACACCTCGTCAACATGCCGCTGGCGGTTGCCGACAGCGGGGGTTGATCTAAGGGAAAGTTACAGCAAGCAGCCCGCCGACGGCCGCTTGAACCGCGCCGACAAGAAAATAAGGACCGGCGAGCTAAGCTCGCCGGTCCTTTTTTGTTTTAATCACGACGCCGACCGAGACCAAACATTTGCCTCGGCGACTAGAAACGTGCCAACCGATTCCGCCAAGGCTAGGCGGTCCGACGGCGAGCGAAAGCGAGCCCCATCGCGGCAGGCAGCAGCAGCGCCAGCGACGCCGGCTCCGGCACGACGTCGACGAACGTGCGGAATACGCCGCTGGTCGTCGGCGAAGTCACCCAATCGGGATCCAACGTGCTTGTTTCCCACAGGCTGCCGCCCATGTACTTGGGATAGGGCGGATCGCTGATGTGCAGCATCGACGGCACGATCCACTGGTAAGCGACTTGCGGATCAGTGGTTCTGACCGACACGGCCAGCACGTCGCCCGGCGTCACGGCAACGCCGGGAAACTCGAACCGAGTCATCGGGCCGCCCCAGGGGGTGTAGTCGCCGATGATTCCCGGGATTTGACTGATCGTGGGAACCTGCGAGGGGAGCAAGGAGGCGGAAGCCAGCACGGTGCTCGTCGGCTTTCCCGCAGCCGTCGTTCGCAACTCCACCTGCAGCGGTTGCGTGGCGGATGTGTTCACGAGATACATCTCGACTGCCTTCAATTGGCCCGCCACGCCGACCGTAAATGTCTGAGCTTGCTGTGATTTATACTGCCCGCCAGTAATAAAGGTCATCGATCCGACCTTGCCGAGCGCTCCCGGATTGTATTCCTGGTCGAGCACGAGCGCTGCGAAGGCGTTCGTCGATGCCAACGCGAGAAGAAGACTCAAAGCTGCAGTTCTCATGGAGCGGCCCTTTCCTATTCCTGAAAAGCGGATCACCAGACAGCCCAGATAGTAGTGGATTTGACGATCGTTTTCAACTCTCCTTTTTCTCAAGAGAAACCAGACAAAAACAGTCGGTGATTAAACAAATCCTGCCCGCCGTTGCTTGGCGCCCCGTTTTACAACTCGAGGGTGCAACTGTTCAGTACGATCCGGCCTTGGTGGGGCCGCGTTTTCTCGCGACTGGCGTTGGTCCGCGGTGAAAACTTACGACTCTCGCTCCGCACTCGCCAGGAAGGCGATGCCAGCCAGCAAGAGCGCCGCGGCAACAAACCACGGCCCAAGACCGACATATCCGACATGGGTCGCGAAATCGTCGGCCCCCCAGCGGGTCGGAGTGTCGCCGGGATACCAGAGTGCGAATGCGTATCGCGAAAGAAATGAAAACAGCGCCAGCGCGCACATCGAGATACCGGCAGCTCGTCGGTTCATGGCAAACGACCTCCATTGAAGGCAAGCGGCGCGTCGGTCAATCGGCAACGTCGGTAGGCGAGAACATCTCACGCAGCGTTTGGATCTCGCCCCGCACGAAGATGCGAGCGACGTTCACAAGTTCGTGCTCGACGCCGTTGATGATAATCGGCGCCTCTTCGATCGACGAATCGTCGTCGAACGCTTCGAGCGCGACGGCCAAAGCCGCCTCGAACTCCTGCGCAGAGATGCCAAGATCTGCCAGAGCTTGAGGGATCGGCTCGAAGGTGAGCTCGATTTCAGGAGTAGGTTCTTCAGGCATGTCCAGATTCTAACGGCTGGCGAGGCTGCTCCGACAAGTCGACCACGAGCCTCGCCGCCCCGGCTCGACTGCCACGAGAGTGCACTACAAACGAGAAAAGACGGAATCGATTGCGGCCAGTTAAGCGTAAAGGCCGCTTTGCCCCGTCCGGGCAAGCGGCCTTGGTTGCGTTACAGATTCACGACTTACGTCGAAGCGGAGGATAACGGGTTCGAACCGATGACCTTTTGGCTGCTAGACGAATTCCGCGAACCTGTTTTTAGGCGTTTTAATTTGGCTTTACGGCATTCTACAGCCCCCTGCCCCGTTTGCAAACCATTGCACGCCATTTCGCTGCTTCTCGGGGCAATAGCGGAAGTGGAGTCTGTGGTATCATTCGCAAACCGGAATTTTACGTTTTGGAAATTGATGTAGTCGTCGCCGCGCGGTGCCATTGGCGGGCCTCCAGGGGTTAAAGAGAAACAAACACGAGATGGTCCGAATTCTGTTGACTCGACATTTCAGACCGCATATGCTCAGCTGCAGTAGACCGTGGGGGAACAACACGGGAGCTACAGAGGCAATGCGACAACTACTCTTCGTTCTCTTAGTGGCCCTTTTGTCGTCGGCGGCCTTTGCGACACCGTATGCTGAGTACAATCCAGCGACTGGTGACGTAACTCTGAAAGAACTCAACGGCCTCTTCGAATTCCAGTTCAACTCGAAGAACGGATTACTCAACAAGACGATTGCCGGACAATCGCCACACTACTCGCCGACCAATGCCGTGGCGCCGGTTGTCAGCGACGCTTACGTTAATGGGCCGGGCTACATCCTTCGGTGGACGCCGTCGCCGGGTGAGACACAGTTGAATTTCGACTCGCTGACGATCTTGCACGCCGTTCAGCCATTCACTCCGCACTTGAACGAACTGCAATTCGCCACACGCTTCTCGGGCGATCGCGGACTTTTACTACGCGAACTTCGCGTTGTCCCTGAGCCGTCGACGATCGCAATTCTTGGCGTTGGCCTGCTCGCCCTCGCCGCCCTCCGCGGTCGCGCGTAGCGTCCTTCGTCTGTCTCCGGGTCCCGCTCACATCGCGGGCCTCTCGAAGGCTTCCCTGCTCGACGTTAATGAAAATGGGCTAATTCAATCCCAGTTTCTCTACACGATTCTCGGGATTTCAGGATATTAGTTTGCGGAGAACTCTCGCCGCCGCTATTCTGACGTCATGGCTCCCTGCCGGAACGGGGAGACGACTTTTCAGTCGTACTTCGGCACCCTTTGATGCGCTCTAAGGAACTGCTCCATGCTGCACTCCACTATCAATCGTCGCTTGGGAACGGCTCTCCTACTGGCCGTGATCACGTCCACTGACTTCGGAGCCTCAAGTCTCCGCGCCGATCAAATCGACACCTTTGATGACGCGACAAGCTTCAATCTAAGCCCGACTTCGACGACCCCTTCTGGGCTGAATATTCCCGTCACCCTCAACCAAACTGCTGCCGACGGAATTGATCCTGCCGTTACGCTCGGCGGAGAACGCTTCATCTCGATCTCGGGCGGAGGATTTTTGGATCTCCCCACAGTTCGGAAGCAAAGCGGTGAGCATTCGATCTCCTTTTCCTCAGCGAGCCGCTTGGGCTTCAAAGAAGCGAGCGTTTTCTTGTTGGATTATGGCCGCACTACCCCCCTGACTGACGGTTTGGGCGGAATCGACTTCGATGCCCAGTGGGACAATGTGACAGTCGGCGTCACATTCGCCCGCTCCAACAACTTTCCCGCTGTCTCAACTGGATACCTAACAGTCGCATTCGAGAGCGGCGACCATGCAGGTGGCACGATCCGCACCGGCTCTATTACGAAAACGTTCACTGCTGCCGGCGACTTCGCTTTCGCCTTCAATGAACTCGGTTACGCTGGCGTCGATTTCAGCGACGTTACTCAGGTAACGGTATCGATGAGAGAAGGCAGTCTTGATGGCGCCCGTTTCACCATCAGTGGTATTTCACGAGAGGCCGTCCCCGAGCCCGCGTCAATCGGACTGGCCAGCGTTGCTATCGTGAGCTTCGCCGCCCTCCGCCGCCGCCAATAACCCCGCCGCGGCTCGCCCTCCTTCACGGTGCGTTCCTTCGTGACTGCCGTCCCCGAACCATCGCTGTTTTCGCTGGCTCCCGCAGCAGCGATCGCGATGGGATTGACGCACCGCAGAGTGAATGCCCGCGACTGAGCCTCATAGCGCTACCCCGCAGCGCCGCCCCTCGCGCAACCCGCCGGCGGCTGGCCTGATTCTGTGCGCCAATCGCCGTAGCCGCACCGCCGCGCAATCTGTGCGACCCATCTTTTCAGACCTCCGCGGTGACGATTTGCAACGTCCCGCGGTTGCTTCTTGGCATCATTTTGCACAGTAGGCTTCTATACAATTGTCCCTCTTCTCTCATTCTTTTCGCGTGGCAGCAAACATGGCCGTAGCACTTGTCATGGGCGGAACCGGAAATCCAATTCCCTCAGCGGATTACGCGGATTCGGCGCGTGACCGATATATTACTGGCCCGCCGACAACACTCTCAAACCCAGAGGATGGACTACTCTTTTCCCCGACTAGCCCCTTCCCAGATCCACGCTCGACTCCGCAGTCGTCGCCCAACGACGCCGTCACCATTAGCCCAGAGGCCCAGGCGGCGGCCGATGTGCTCGACCCCGTAGAGTCGTAGCGCTCAACGGGCCGATCGACGCCACCGAGCCGGCGGCGATCAAGGCAATGGCGAAGGCCTCGTTCAACGCGGCCGGGAAAGCGATGACTGCCGCTCGGGAGGATACGCGGAAGCGGCTGGCGGCAATTAGCTTAGCCGACCGGCCGGCGGCGAGAGGTTCATCGTTAATGGCCTCCTGCGGGCGACTCGCTCCTCCGGCGCGCCCTGCTACCAGTTGTGATTGCGCACCACTCCAGGCAACGCATCATCAAAGGCTTTCGCCAGAGCGTTTGAATGATTCCGTGCGAGGCGTCGAGCCTGTGAATCGTCCATCGAGCCACTGAGTAGTTTGACAACGGCATCCAGCTCCAGAGTGCAGCAGGCAGTCACCACGGCTGCATCGCAGTCGTCTTTGCACTCGAAGTCAAAATCGCGTGCTAAATTAAAGACGCTCACGCACGCCGATTTTGTTCTATCCAAACGCGTGCGATCGCTCGACGCACCCACGCAATAACTCGCGACGCCGATTGCTCTCATTACGTAGTAAGCAGGTTTATGCGAATCATCTTGCTCTGATTCGGGAAGCGATTCTAGTTTCGCTAAGTAGTTCTCGTTAAGAATCTTTTCGTCACCGACTCCAAAGATGTCGACGATCTCGTCAAATGCGGCAGTAGTCTCACGCGCGCCCCACTTGTGAACAACTGGCGACACTGCGCCAACACAGAAATAACAGACTGCAAGAAGACGCGATTCATCGAACCTATCGAGAGCGCCGACGATTCGATCGAAGTCATCTGCCATATGAACTTTATTCGACAAGTGAGATTCAGAGCCGGCCACTCTACCGCCCCCGCTCCCCGGCCGCAAATTGTTCCGCGGCATCACGCCTACTTAGCAGCTGCCTTACCCCACAGGTAGATGACGTTCCCCAGCAGAACAAAGCGGAAAACCAAAGCTTAGCGATCATCGTCGACGTTTCCTGTGGTCTGTTTGGTGCAGCTTCGGCGAGCCACCCGTTCGACGACGAAACTAGCAAACGATAGCGTGAGGGCGACGGCGAACGCCGCGACGAAGCTCATCGACAATCCAAGCGGAAAGCCCGATCGATCGCGCAGGAAGAAAATTAAGACGACAAAAGCGACTCCCCAGGAAAACAATGCAACCCAACGGAGTATGCGTTCAAGTCGTTCCATGCCCGCCACGATATCCGCTGGCGACGGGCGGGGCAAAAGCTACGCAAGCCGCGGGCGGCGAACGCCGGAAAGTGCGACAATAGGGATCGTCGCCATCATCGCCATAATGATCGCCGCGGGTTCCGGGACAACCGCCACTGCTTCAGCAGCCGAAACCGCGCTGCTGTAGTGGTACCGCCATGCAAGGAGATCCGCTCTGTCCACGTCCTGGTCGTTGTCGGCATCGCCGTCGGAGCGCGTCGCGCTCGCTTTACCGAGGTTGCGTTGCCATCGCAGGAAGTCAGTGCCGTCCACGACCATGTCCCCATTGAAATCGGCAAACGCAGGGTCGGCGACAGGCGCCGTGATTGACAAGTCGTCGATGGCGAACTCTGTTCCGCCAATCGTGAGCGTTTCGATTGCTCCCGTCAGGGTCACCGTGCCATAGGCGAGAGACGGCGAGCTTACCACTGAGACGGCGACTCCCCCGACAGAAATGCCGTTCATGTACTTAATCGACAACTGCCTTGACGTTGATTGACCGTTAATCGTGAGGCCGTTATATGAATTGTACTGACCGAATTTAAAACCGATGCTTGTGGTTTGCGGGGGAATTGATATCGCGACGCCAACTCCGCCTCCCATGTATAGTTCCTTACCGCCGCCCTTCGCATAATTATTGCCCGTTACTGACACTTGCAATTTTTCCGGATAGGGGACGACCGTAAACTTAATTCCCTGAGAGTTAAAAGAACTTCCGGTTGCGTAACGCGTTGTCGGCGTTGTCAGCTGCAAGTCTTCGAATCCAGTCGAGAGCGCTGCAAAACAGCTCGTTGACGACAGAGCCCAGATTAGCGAGAAGAGCGATCGAGTCATGTGACGTCTCTGGAGCAATCGCATGGCGGACTACATCGGAAGTATTGTAATCGGCCAGACTAGTCGGCTGCGAGGGGAGTAGCGGCACAACCCGCCGTTCCCCAGCAAAAGCAGACCTAGCCGCCTTCAATCGACAGCCAGTACAGTCCGCAATAAATGAGTAGCGGCAAAGCAGACCACGCCAACACGACCGCCGCGAGAGTTTTCTCTTCCTTGGTCGCCTTGCGTTGGCGGCCGCGAAATCGGCCCGCCAACCACAAGCCAATGGCAGCGGTCGCCAGCGGCATTCCCGATAGTATTAATCGGCCATCCATGCTGAGCGACCTCGTAAGCAGACCGAGCCGCCGAATTCCGGGGCGGGTTCAGATCAAACTGCCGGAAAGCAGTCGCGTATTCGGCCGGAAGCTTTCTCATCGACTCGGCCAACAGTGAGTCCCCCAAGCGAACCGTCCGCCTGCATGATCGTGTAGTGCTGATGGAACGAGTCGTCTGGCGGACATTCACGGTCGTCCAGAGCGGACTGGTCCAAATCGGCGACTGAGATCAGCGCCTGACCTAGCGATCGAAGTCCCTCGGGATCGCCATAGACGCGGATCTCGCCGTCTCCGTCAACGACGAGGTAGCCCGACAGCGTGCGAATGACGTTCTTGGTGTGCCAGCTAGCCATGCCGCCCATTCTAACCGCCGCCGAGGCGGGCGGGAGAGGAACGATTATTTTGTTGTCGGGATTCATTTAATCTGTTTAGAATGGCCCGACCATGCGATCGATGTAAATGTCCTTAACTCAGGAGAGTTGCTAATGATCCGTTTCCGTTTGCTGGTTTTTGGATTCGCAATCGCGATTGTCGGCGGCCCCTCTTTCGCTGCTGACTCATTCGTGATCGAACCAGACGATTACGCGGACGGGACCGTCTTAAACGACGTGAATCCGCGCGTGAAGCTCAGGATCTTCGACGGCGTCCTCAGCACAAGTTTTCCAACGGACTTCGGCGTCTTTCCAGACCCTGGCATTATTGCCGTCACCGCGCTGACGAATGACTCAGTCCTTGGGGGATATTACACGTCAACGGGAACCAAGTCGTTCGGCCACTATCTCATCGGTTTCACGCCAGAGTCGAGACAAATCGCCATGCAGTTCATGGGAGCAGCGAGTTCTGTTTCTGTGGACGTCATTGGAAGAAGCGATTTGTCTTCAGCGATCGGCACGCTCGAAGTGTTCAGCCCCAACGGAACGCTGCTGGAAACCGTCTTTTCCCCGCCACTCGGCAGACAGCAGGTTGCGACGCTCAGCATCTCGCGCCCGATTGCAGACATCGGATACGCGCGGGCTTTTTCAAGCCCCCAGGGCAGCCTCTTTGGCTCGTTTGACTACCTGCGGTTCACTTCCGTACCTGAACCGCCGGGAGTGTCCTTGATGGCTTTCGGCTTGTTCGTTTGCGCGAGAAGGCGCGAACGCGTAGATCTGTGAGCCGTCTCCCTCCGACGACTTCCTACAACGCCGCCGCCATCCCCAGCAGCCCCGCCACAACCGTCGTGGCGATAAGCGCCGAGCGGAGCGTGAAGCGGCCGAGGCGGAGGGCGCCGATGCCGGCGAGAGTGAAGACGAGTATTGGATACCAGAGGGGAAAGTAATAGAACGGCCCAACAGCCCCGAACCACCCAACTTTCTCATCGCCGCCTTCGGGATAGCCCAATTTCTCGAATCTCGCCTCTTCACGGACGTTAAAAAAATACAGTTCTATCCCTGACCGCCGCGAGAAGGACGGGATTTTCCCTAAAGTGACCATGCCGTTAGCGGACTGCACCACGACCTTCTCTGAGGCCAGTGGGTAACTCCAGTAAAAGTCACGGTCGGCTGAAGCCCACCCCCATAGCCCCAAGCACGCCACGCTCAGCACGAAGCAGGTTGTCGCCAGGGCGTAGCGGAGGTAGGCGGTCATGGCGTTCACGATAGCTAAGTCAGCATTTCGTTCTCGAAACTCGACGCGTCTCCGCTACTTACTTCGGCAATCGTTTGCGTGAAAGTCGCTCAACGTCCGGCACATGCAGTCCGAATGACTTCTTCCCTCGGCTTGCGACTTCGTGATACACTAACAACCTATCTCGTCCAGCCTGGAACGCGAAAGTTTTTCGACAACGCCTTTGAGAGGATGACTAATGAGACTTACCGCAGCGTTGATTCTCTCCGCCTTTGTGGCCTCTTGGGCGACGCCGGCCCACGCGGTCTCGTTCAGCTTCGCTCACGTCGGCAACGCCGGCAACGCGGCCGATCCTCGGACGGGACTTGGAGCCGTTGCGTACAGCTATTCGATTTCCAAAACTGAAGTCACCAATGCCCAGTACGTCGAGTTTCTCAATAAGGTAGACCCCGCAGGCAGTAACGCCCTAGGCCTCTTCTACGCAAGCATGGCAGGCGTCAACGGCGGCATCGAGAAGACCGGCGCGACAGACGGCGCCCGGTATGTCGCGAGAGCTGGCCGTGAGCAGCAGCCTGTCAGTTCCGTGTCGTTCTTTCATGCGATGCGGTTCGTCAACTGGCTGCACAACGGCCAAGGCAACGGCGGTACGGAGTCGGGCGTTTACACGATCGGCAGCGGCATCGACGAGGTGCGTTCGGCGAACGCCAAGTTTTGGATTCCGAGCCAAGACGAGTGGTACAAGGCGGCGTACCACGATTCAACCGCCGGCACGGCCGGCGTCTACTTCGACTTCCCCACCGGCAGCAACGCCATTCCGATTAGCGACAAACCGGCGGACAACCCATCCGCCGCGAATTACTTCAATGACGATGGACTGGCGAACGGCTTCAACGACGGCTATGCCGTGAGCGGGTCGACGAGCCCCATCCCCGGCGCTCTCTTCACCGATGTGGGCGCTTACACGCAGGCCGCAAGCCCCTATGGAACATTCGACCAAGACGGCAATGTAGAAGAATGGAACGAATCGGTGGGGCCTGGCTTCGCACGCGACCTGCGGGGCAGCTCAGCCATGGGCGGATATCCAGAAATGCAGGTCGATTGGCGGAACTGGGCCCATCCAATGTTCGGTCATGAAACATTTGGTTTTCGCGTGGCAACTGTTCCGGAACCAGGCGCAGCGGTCCTGGGGGCGATGGCTGTTGCAGGTCTGTTCTTTCGGAAAAGGGATGACGAGCTAACCTGCTAGTCCCTACAGGTTCCGCGGCTCAGCGATGCTAACGGCTTGGCGTGAGTCCACGCCCAGTTCCCGTTTAGATTTTCCGTCAAAGCGGGAGCCGGGCTTTTCGGCGCAGGCACTGACCGAGTTGAGGCTAGTCAGATCCCGGCCTTGTTGAGTTCTCGCTCGGCTTTGGCGATCGCTGCCTCACGCTGACGATTCGTGCGAACTGGCCGTTCTGTCACGCCATCGCTGGCAGCAGTAGCTACTTCGAAGAATCGCTTCACGGCGGGCACGCTACTCATGTGACGGCCGCCACAAACGAGCGTCTTAAGCTTCACGCCGTGAGAGTTACAACGAAACCAACGATGCAGCGTCATTTGGCGGGGGCGCTGCCCAGTGACTCGCTCTATGGCTTGAGGGCAGGCAGGAGAGATTCTGGCGCTAGGCGACAGCGACTAATTGCGAGCTATTCGGAGGACTTGAGAGAGCCCCGCAGTGGTTAGCCTGCGGGATACCAATAGCGGGCAATCTGTTGAGTGATCGTGATCCCGTCCTCGGCAGAAACGATCGGCTGCGGGCCGTTCGCGAGCCATTCGGCGACGAGGCGGTCGTCGAGAAGTTTGCTAGCCGCTGATTTATACGGCCCGAAAAGATGGTCACGCCCGTGCAGCGTAACAATTGCCTGCCCGGATTGGCGGTGGAGGCGATACTGGGAATCGCCTGAGTTAGACGCGGCCTAGTGCGGATCTCCTTTTCTAAGAGACAAGGTGGAACCTTTCGCGCCCCTTCACGAATAAAGGCCGCGTTGCCCCGTCCGGGCAAGCGGCCTTTAAGCATGAGTTAGCAATGACTTACGTCAAAGTGGAGGATAACGGGTTCGAACCGATGACCTTTTGGCTGCCAGCCAAACGCTCTCCCAACTGAGCTAATCCCCCTTGGGCGGCAACAGGTTGTTGCCAGAAAGCCGAAATTATCAGGCCTTGCGAAGACTGTCAACGCACCCGGGGGTTGCTTGACGCCTCGTTTCGACGGTCGCCGGCTCGCCAACCGCCCGGAAAGTGGGCTGTCGCGGCCAAATTCCGCCGAAATCACTGGCCTTGCCTCGATTGATCGGCCGGCAATGCGTGCCAGCCGGAGCTTTCTGCCGGCGGCTGTCGCAACCGGCGCGACAATTATATCCCGAGCGGCCCAGGAGCAAGAAATTCAGGAGCCGGAACCGGCTGGCTCGCAGCCCAACGCTCTCCAGACTGGACCGATCACCCCAGCGAGCGGGAGGTTGCCGTCAAACTCTTCCCATTTTAAACCCCGCAAACCGCCGTGAGGCCTTTGGAGCAAGACTGGCGGTCAATCGGGCCTCACAGTTTCGCCGATAGGAAAGGTGAACACGACTGCGGCGACCGGTGCAATCGGCGCGAATTCACAATGGGGCAGCTCGCCGTTCAAATTCCTGGGGGGGAATCTCATGCTTTTCACCGCTTCGGCGGGGCGGCGCGGCGCTGCTCTGCTCTGTCTTCTGCTGGCTTCTAGCCCGCTTTCCGCCAGCGCCCAAGATTGCGGCATCGTCGACTGCGGCGAACCGGTCTGCGGCTTTCCGGACGACTCTTGCACCTCGTGCGATTCGTGCGGTTCGTGCGGTTCGAACTGCGGCGGCGCCTGCAAGTCGAACGGCTGCGATCGCTTCTGGGTTCGCGGCGAGTACCTCTACTGGCAAGTCACCGGCGCCGATTCGCCGGCGCTCGTCACGTCGAGCCCCGACGGCACGTCGCTCGCCACGGCAGGCCAACTCGGCCAGAACACGACGACGACGCTCGTCGGCAACGATGCGCTGACCGACAAGTGGCGCTCGGGCTTCGCCGTCAGCACTGGCTACTGGCTCGATCCATGCAACGGGTTGGCGGTCGTCGGCGACTACTTCCAAGTCGGCAGCAACAACTTCAATTCTAGCCTTGGCCCCGACGACGGCACGATCTACGCCCGTCCGTTCTTTAACAGCGAGACCGGGCTGCAAGACGCCCAGCTGGTGAACGTGCCGGACGAACAGGCAGGCAACGTCCACGTGCAGAGCAGCAGCCAGTTCCAAGGCGCCGGCCTCGGCTTGGAAAAATGCCTGCTGAGCTGCGGCAACGCGAACTCGTGCGGTCCGAGCGGTTGGGTAACCCTCGTCGGCGGGTACCGCTACTACCAGCACAACTCCGCACTGCAAGTTAACGAAGACATCCTAATCCTTGATAACACGACCTCGCCACTGGTTCCGGGAACGACGGTATACGTCGAAGACAAGTTCGGCGCTCGCAACCAATTCCACGGCGGTGAAATTGGTTTGCAAGGTCGCCGGCAAGAGGGTTGGATTTGGATCGACGGCCTCGCGACGATGGCGATCGGCGCCAACAATCGCGCCGTGTCGATCAACGGCGGCACCGATATCACTGTTCCGGCCGGCGGCGGCACGACTTCGAATCCCGGCGGTCTGCTAACCTCGGGCGAGACGAACATCGGCAACTACACCGATACGAAGGCAGTCGTCATTCCGCGCTTCCGGCTCGGCCTCGGCGCCCAGATCACCGAACGGCTCAGCGCTCGCTTCGGCTACAACGTGATTGTCTGGACCGACGTCGTGCAAGCCGCATCGGAGTTGCCGCCGGGCTTGTCGAGCGATCCGCGGAACTTGCCGCCGGTGCAAGGCGGCGGCGGAGCGCAGCCGGCGTTCCCGGGGATGTTCGGCACGACGGTGGTCGCCCATGGCGCCGACCTAGGGCTGGAACTGACGTTCTAGGCTCAGCGTTGGAGGTCGCCTTCTGTGGGAGGGGTCTCCGACCCCGAAGCGGCTCGCTGGGCCTAAGCGGCGGCGAGTGGAGAACGGAATCGGCGTCGGAGACGCCTCCCACAGTCGCGCGAAGGCATCACTGCGGCAGGTTGACGGCGGGTCCATCGACCGATCGAATTGGTCGATGGACCTCGACGAGACGACCCGCCTGATTCGCGCTGCGGCCGAGCGCGCCGCGACCTACCACGCCTCGCTGCCCGAGCGGGGCGTGGCGCCAACGCCCGCAAGTTTGGCCGCGCTGGCGGAGTTCGACGAGCCGTTCCCAGAACGGCCCGCCGCTGCGGACGACACGCTGGCGATGCTCGATCGGCTCGGCTCGCCGGCGACGATGGCGACGACAGGTGGCCGCTACTTCGGCTTCGTCAACGGGGCCGTCCTGCCGGCGGCGATGGCGGCCCACATCCTCGCGACGGCGTGGGATCAGAACGCGGCGCTCTCGGCGATGTCGCCGCTGGCGAGCCGCGTGCGGTCGGTCGTTTCGCGGTGGCTGGTCGATGCGCTCCGCCTGCCCGCCGGGAGCGAGGCGATGTTTGTCGGCGGCGCGACCGTGGCGAACCTCTGCGGCCTCGCGGCGGGGCGCGACTTCGTGCTCTCTCAAGTCGGCTGGGACGCTGCGGGCGACGGGCTGATCGGCGCGCCGCCGGTGAGCGTGATCGTTGGCGAGCAGGCCCACTCGACGATCGCCAAGTCACTCTCAATCATTGGCCTTGGCCGCAAGCGGGTGATCGTCGCGCCCACGGACGATCAAGGGCGAATCATCGCGAGCCGTTTGCCCAGTGTCGACGGCCCGGTGATCGTCTCGACGCAAGCGGGCGAGTTGAACACCGGCGCCTTTGATCCGTTCGACGAGATCATCGATTGGGCCCGCCAGCGGAACAGCTGGGTGCATGTCGACGGAGCCATCGGGCTGTGGGCCGCAGCGTCGCCCGCGCGGCGGCATCTCACCGCGGGCATGAACGGCGCCGACTCTTGGGCGACCGACGGGCACAAGTGGCTCAACGTCCCGTACGACTCGGGGATCATCCTCATTCGCGATGCGGCCCTGTTACGGCCGACAATGTCGGCGCGGGCCGGCTACTTGCCGGAGGGAGATCTCGATCCGATGCACCACACGCCGCAGTCGTCGCAGCGAGCGCGGGCGTTCGATGCGTGGGCCGCACTGCGAACGCTGGGGCGGAGCGGACTTGCAGACCTGGTCGATCGCTGCAGCGATCACGCCCAGCGATTCGCCGCGGGGTTGCGTGCGGCGGGGATCGACGTGCTCAACGAGGTGGTGATTAACCAGGTGCTCGTCGGATTTGCCGATGACGCGGCGACCGATCGCGTGCTCGAGCACATCCAACGCTCGGGCGAGTGCTGGTGCGGCGGGACGATGTGGCGAGGTCGCAAGGCGATGCGGATCAGCGTGTCGAGTTGGGCGACGACCGAGGCGGACGTTGATCGCAGCCTAGCGGCAATCATTGCGGCGCGCGACGCCGCCTGCTAGCCCCGGGCTCCGCCCGGGGGTCGCGCACCATGCTATGGAACGTCGCCCCTACTTCAAGCCGCCCCCCGGGCGGAGCCCGGGGCTAGTTTATCGCTTGCGGCTGGCGCGACGCTTCATGGCGAGCATCCCCATGCCGCCGAGAGCGAATAGCGAGGCGGTCGCCGGTTCCGGGAGGACTTCCGGATCGGGAGCGTACTGCGGCGGCGGAGCGGAACCGAGTAGGTTGCGCTTCGAGGCGTACTGAGCGAGCAGGCCCCGTTCGCCGAAATTGTACATCTCGCCGCGAGCGTTGTCGGGCAGAACGATGTTCGTGAACGCATCGGCGGCCAGCGTGCCGATGTTGGCGCCTGGCGGAACGTTGTTGTTATTCAAGTTCCGAATCGTGCCGAGCGTGTCGATGCCGTCGAGATACTGGAACGGATGGGTCTGACGGATCGAGTACGTGCCGGCCGCGAGGTTCGTGAACGAGTAGAGGCCGATGTCGCTCGTGACGACGGTCGAGAGCAACGTCTCGGTCATCCCGGAAACGCTGTAGAGCTTAATCTCAACGTTGGGGATGACGAGATCAGGGTGCGGCGCATCGCTAAACAGGAGTATTCCATCGTTATAACGATCGACGTACGTGTAGCCGGAGAGCTGACTGACAGCCAGAGCGTTGGACGCGAAGAGCGTCGCGGCGAGGCAAGCGCAGGTCGCCGCAAGCGCGCGGCGGCCCCATCGGTGTCGGAAAATCATAAGAAGCGCATCCCAAGGTGGACTGAAGAAACGCGGGCCGCCGGAGCGGTCTGCGGTAGTTGATGAAGGGCTGACGCTCAGCGAGCGTCGAAGTCCGTCATTAGTCCTGCCTCGTCCGGTTAGGGAATGCGGTGAAAGAGAATGGCCTGGGCAAAATGCGCGGGCTCTACTTCCACGCTAGTCACCGATTAGGAAACCGGCAATTTTTTGGGGCAGATTGGTCCCCTTTTTTTATCCGGACGCGGTGCGACGGCGTCCGGTTGGGCCGGTCGTGCGGGCGACCGGAAGGATGAGGGGCCGCGGTTGGCGGAGAGGGCGGCTAGGCGGCACGAGCGATTGAGAAGGGGGCGACGACGGATGTTGTCGTGTCGTGTCGCATTGCTCCCAAGAGCCAAACGCGATTTTAGGCGACACTAAGAATTGGCGTGTAAGTCGTTTTTGTGTAACGAGTTACACGCCTTTGTGTCGCGCATAATGTCGCATTGGAGGCGACAGTTGCCCCTCGATCGGGAGGTGACGACAGGTTGGCCGGAGCCCGGTGAAGCGGTTGGAAATTCAGTTTTCAAAGAGCGGGTTTGGAGCTGAGCCCGAGTTTAGGGGCCAGCGGCAGAGGGGGATGGAACGTCGAATCGGCGTCGGAGACGCCTCCCACAAATGCCCCCCCATCGTGGGAATTGTGTCGCCCCTCCGGGGCTGCGGATTTTTTGGGCAGCTGACCAGGGACTTGCGCCCCTGGCTACAACATGTCGCCCCCTTCGGGGGCTTAAAGCAGGAGGTTGCGGTCGATTCGGCTCCGCGCCCCCCCCACTGCCCACTGCAGAAATAAACACCTGTACAGTATATCGCGATGAGTGGCCAAAAGCGAGTTGCAAAATGGGCGTTTTGGAGGGTTGCGGCTCGGGTCGCCCTGGTGGATTGGGGGCGAGGCGGTCACACTAGGGGGCCTTCGGTGAGCGGTTCACGCTGCAACTTGCCGTCGACGCCGCTGGAAAACAAAACCATCTGGTCCCCTCCCCTCGAGGGGGAGGGTTAGGGAGGGGTGACGGCGGCGGGTACCAGGGTTCATCCCCCCTCCCCAGCCCTCCCCTCCAGGGGGAGGGAGCCAGAAGAACTATTTGGCGGGCATCCTGCTCTCAGTGCACTCGCCAGACTCCAGCGTCACGCCACCCCCGGGCGGAGCCCGGGGCTAGATAATCCAACCTTCTGCAAACTGCCGCCGATGCCTGCTCCCCTGCCCCACTCGTCGCACCACCGTCGCCGGGTGGTCGTGGGCATGTTGAAAATGGCGATTGCCGCGGCAATCCTCGCGTTCCTCGTCTACCGGCTGCGGGGCGAAGGGGTCTTCACGCGGCTCGTTGACGAGCCAAAACACTGGGGGCGGCTCGCGCTCGCTCAGGTGTTGGTACTCGTGGGGATCTCGCTCAATTGGGTTCGTTGGCAGATTCTGGTGCGGGCGCTGAAGCTCGATTTTTCGTTTCGCGATGCGTTTCGCTTGGGGGCGCTCGGCCATCTGCTCAGCCAAGTGTCGCTTGGAAGCGTTGGCGGCGACGTCTTTAAAGCGATGGTGGTCGCCCGCGAGCACCCGGGGAAGCGGACCGAGGCGGTGGCGAGCGTGATCATTGACCGCGTCGTGGGGCTCTATGCGCTGCTGCTGGTGGCGTCAGTGGGCGCCGTTGCGGCGGGCGAGTCGCTTGCGCTCGACGATGAATTGCGGGGGCTGATGGCGCTCGTGCTCACACTGGCCGTCATCGGTACCGTGGGTATCGCGCTCTTGATGACGCCGGCGCTCACTGGGCCATGGTTGCGAGAGCGGTTGCGGAAGATTCCGGGCGTCGGGTCGACGCTCGTGCGGCTGTTCGGAGCAGCTGATGCGTATCGGCACGAGCGGCGGTACCTGTTCGCGGCAATCGGGGTGGCGTGCTGCACCCACTTGTCGCTGGTCGCGGCGATTTGGCTCATCGGCCAGGGGTTGCCCATTAAGGCGCCGACGCTGGCGGCGACGTTTTTGGTGGGGCCGCTGAGCTTGTGTGCGGGGGCGATTCCGCTGACGCCGGCGGGGCTGGGGACGTTTGAGGCGGCGATGGATCAGCTTTATCAGGCAGTGGGGAGCCAGCAGGGCGACGGGTTGCTCGCGGCGATTTGCTACCGGGCGATGACGTACGTGGTCGCGGGGATCGGGGCGACGTTTTATGTGACAGCGCGGAAGAAAGTTCGCGAGGTGCTGGAGGAGGCTGAGGCGGAAGAGGATGCCGCGGGGGACGCGAAGCCTAGCGCCTAACAAAAGCCACCGGCTCGGCCGGTGGACAAAGCGGCCAACGACGCTCTATTCGTGGCGCGTCCACCGGCGGAGCCGGTGGCTTTTACGGGTTTGAGCGCGCGAGCCGCCGTTCTGCCGCTCCCCTGGGTTCGTGGACCGAAATCCCTTAAACTTAAGCGTTTACGGCTGCGGCGGTTGTTTTGCGCGACCACGCCTCACGGCCGGCAGAGCGCCCCCCCCTGGCAGAGCCCGGGGCTAGAAGGCAGCTCACGACACACCGATCACCAGTCACTGATCCCTGATCACCAATTCCGCCCATGTTCCCACCTGTCGACAAAGACCGCGGCTTTCCTGAGCGTGAGCTCGACGTCCTTCGCTTCTGGAAGGAGCGGAACGTTTACCAGCAGACGCTCGACGCGCGGGACGGGGCGCCGCCGTTTGTGTTCTTCGAAGGGCCGCCGACGGCGAACGGCATGCCTCACCCCGGGCACTGCCTCACGCGGTCGATCAAGGATCTCTACCCGCGCTACAAGACGATGCGCGGCTACCGCTGCGAGCGGAAGGCGGGCTGGGATACGCACGGTTTGCCGGTGGAGGTGGAGGTCTGCAAAGAGCTCGGCATCCACTCGAAGGAAGAGATCGAGAACTTTGGGATCGAGCCGTTCATCCAAAAGTGCCAGGCGAGCGTCTGGCGGTACATGAACGAGTGGGAGCGTCTCACCGAGCGGCTCGGGTTTTGGGTCGATCTGCAGCACGCCTATGTGACATATCACCAGAGCTTTATCGAGAGCGTCTGGTGGTCGCTGAAGAATTTGTTTGACCGCGGGCTGCTGTACAAGGGGCACAAGATCGTTTGGTGGTGGGCCCAGGGCGGCACGGCGCTATCGAGCGGCGAGGTGGGGCAAGGGTACCGCGAGGTGGCGGATCCTAGCGTGTATGTGAAGTTTCCGCTTGTGGATGACAAGGGTAAGGCAGTTGGAGCGTCGCTCTTGGTTTGGACGACGACACCTTGGACGCTTCCGAGCAATCAATTTGTCGCCATCAACCCCAAGCTGAGCTACTGCAACATCTACGATGAAGACTCCCAGGAAACCTTGATCGTCGCCTCCGACTTGGCGCCATCTCTGGAAGCAAAACTAAAACGTCCGCTCAAGGTTGTCGGCGAACTCAAAGCGGAAAGCTTGATCGGATCGCACTACGCTCCCCCGTTCGACTGCTACCAAGCCAAAGACATCAAGTCCTCCTGGCGAGTGGTATCAGCCGACTTTGTGACGACCGACAGCGGTACAGGCCTCGTTCACATCGCTCCCGCGTTCGGCGAAGACGATTACAACGTTCTGCAACAACTTCGCGAACAGTTGGGCGAGCAGGCGCCATCGCTGATCAACTGTGTCGGCCCTGACGGTAAATTCACCGCGGAGGCGCCTGAGTTCGTCCGTGGCCGCTGGGTCAAGGATTGCGATAAGGACATCATTCGCGACCTCAAGTCGCGCGGGCTGCTGTTTCACCAAGAGCAGTACTTGCACGACTATCCCTTCTGCTGGCGGGCCGAAGAGGATCCGCTCATTCAGTACCCGCGCGAGAGTTGGTTCATCCGCACCACCGCGTTCAAGGACGCGATGCTGGAGAACAACTCGAAGATCAACTGGCTGCCGGAGCACATTCGCGACGGGCGGTTCGGAAAGTTCCTGGAATCGAACGTCGATTGGGCGCTGAGCCGCGAACGGTTTTGGGGAACGCCGCTGCCGATTTGGGTTTGCTCCGAAACTGGGAAGATGGAGGCGCTCGGCGGGTACGACGAGTTGCTCGCCAAGCCGGGCGTGCGCGGGACCGACGTGTGGGACGAGGCGAAGCGGAAGAATCCTGAACTCGTCGACGACCTGCGGGTGCACAAGCCGTACATCGACGCGGTGACTTACGACTCGCCGTTTGCGAAGGGGGCGCGGATGGAGCGCGTCACCGAGGTGATCGACTGCTGGTACGACAGCGGGGCGATGCCGTTTGCGCAGTGGGGATATCGAGGGGAAGGCGGAGGGGGGAAGGCGGAAGGGGGAAGCGAGAGCGCGGAGCGGTTTCATTCGCAGTTCCCGGCCGATTTTATCAGCGAGGCGATCGATCAGACGCGCGGGTGGTTTTATAGCCAGTTGGCGATCAGCACGATGCTGTGGGGTTCAGCCCCCGGCTCCGCCAAAGGAACGGCGATGCCGTACCCTCATCCGTTCCGCAACTGCATTGTGCTTGGCCACATGCTTGCCGAGTGGTGGGAATCAAAAGATGGAAAGCAACTCTTTCTGTCAGAAGAAGCTGCACTGACGGCTTGCGGCAACGGCGGCTTTGTTCAGAAGGTCGGCAAAATGTCGAAGGGCAAGCGGAATTACCGCGAACCCAGCGAGATTTTTGATCGCTACGGGGCCGACGCACTCCGGTGGTACTTCTTTGCGAATCAGCCGCCGTGGACTTCGATTCGGTATAGCGAGCAGTCGATCAAGGACAGCGTGCCGGAGTTTTTGCTGCGGCTGTGGAACGTGTATTCGTTCTTCACGATCTACGCAAACATCGACGGGTTTGATCCGGCGACTTCCCCGGCGAAGCGGCCGTTGGCTCAGCGGAGCGAGCTCGACCGCTGGATCGTCAGCGAACTCAATCGCACTGCGGCGATCGTCGTCGAGCGGATGGATGCTTACGACAACTTCGCAGCTTGCGCGGCGATCACCGAGTTCGTCGATGCGTTGTCGAACTGGTATGTCCGCCGTAGTCGCGATCGATTCTGGGCGGCTGACAAGCAATCGGCAGAGAAGCTCGACGCTTACTGGACGCTGTACGAGTGCCTCACCACGACGGCTCAGTTGATCGCGCCGTTCACGCCGTTTTTGGCGGAAAGCCTGTGGCAGAATTTGGTCGCGAAGCCGCTGAATGGCGCGAAGGCCGGCAGTGCTGCGGAGAGCGTGCATCTGTGCGACTACCCGACGGGCGATGCCTCGGCTGTTGACGAGCAGTTGTCCGCGCGGATGAACCTGGTGCGGCACATTTCGTCGCTCGGCCGCCAAGCGCGGACGAGCGCGAGCCTCAAGGTGCGGCAGCCGCTCGCTCGCGTGGAAGTGATTCTGGCCGACAACACGCATCAAAAATGGCTTGAAGAGCATGCGGCGGTGATTGCCGAAGAACTCAACGTGAAGCTGGTGGAGTTCAGCGACGAGCCGGATAAGTACGTCGAACATGAGGTGCTGCCGAACTTTAAGTTGCTGGGCAAGAAGCTCGGCAAGCTGATGCCGAAGGTAAAACCAGCGCTGGCGAGCCAGAGCGGGGCCGAGTTGCTCGCCAACTTGCGCGACAACGGCAAGGTCGATCTCGTGATCGACGGCGAAGCGGTGGAGTTACTGCCGGAAGAGCTGGAGGTTCGTTTTCAAGCGAAGCCGGGATGGACGGCGGCGAACGACAAAGGCGTCGTCGTCGTGCTCGCGACGGAAGTGACGCCGGAGTTGCTCGCCGAGGGGCTGGCTCGCGACTTGGTGCGGGTGATTCAGGATCGCCGTAAGGAAATGGGCTGCGAGTTTACGGACCGGATCAACGTCGGCGTTGTTTCCGCGGCGCCGGAACTGATCGGCGCCGTCGAGAGCTTCCGCGAGTATATCTCTGCGGAAACGCTGGCGGCTAAGTTGACGACGCAGGCGATTCCCAACGCGGCGCCGTTAGCCACGAAGGTCGGCGACGCCGATGTGGAACTCTACCTGCAGGTGGCGTCATGAGTCGCGAACCGGTGAAGCCGCTGAAGATCGCCGTGCTGATCTCGGGCAGCGGGCGAACGCTGAAGAATTTTCTGGACCTAGCCGCCGAGGGAAGCCTGCCGGTTGACGTGCGGCTGGTGATTTCGAGCAGCCCCACCGCGGGCGGATTGCAGTACGCCGTCGATGCGGCCGTGCCGACGGAAGTGCTCATTCGCAAGAATTTTTCGTCGGCGCAGGCGTATGGCGATGCGATCTTTGCGGCGTGCCGTGCGGCGGGGGTCGACTTCGTGGCGATGGCGGGGTTCCTCAAGCTCGCGCCAGTGCCGGACGATTTTGCGGGGCGCGTGGTGAACATCCACCCGTCGCTGATTCCCGCGTTCTGCGGCCACGGCATGTATGGGCATCGCGTCCACGAGGCGGTGCTGGAGTATGGCGCCAAGGTGGCCGGCGTGACGGTGCACTTCGTCGACAACGAGTACGATGCGGGGCCGATCATTTGGCAGCAGCCGACGCCGGTGTTCGACGACGACACGGCGGACACGCTCGCGGCGCGGGTGTTCGAGGTCGAGAAAGAGGCGTATCCGCACGTGCTCAAGCTGCTGGCGGCGGGGCGGATCAAACTCGATGGGCGGCGGGTGCGGATTGTCGCGGGGCGGCCGCGCGGCGGGGCGATGATTGACGATTAGTATTTGAATGAGGTGAGCGCTGCGGACGCCCGGTGCAAAGACCATCTCAACTGCAATAAAAAAACATTTCAACACAGAGAGCACAGAGGACACAGAGAAGACTTTTTAACTACTTATTGTCTTCTCTGTGCTCTCTGTGTCCTCTGTGTTGATGAATTTGAATTCTGCCATGGTCGACGCCGAACAGATCAAGCAAGAGATTTGCGACATTGGCGACCGGCTGTACAAGCGCGGGTTCGCGGCCGCGAATGACGGCAATATTTCGTATCGCATCGGACCGAACGAAGTTCTTTGCACGCCAACGATGATCTGCAAGGGCTTCATGAAGCCGAGCGACATCGCGACGGTCGATCTTGAAGGCAATCAACTTGCCGGCGAGCGGAAGCGTTCGAGCGAAGTGCTGCTGCATCTCGAAATCTTGAAGGCCCGGCCCGACGTGAAAAGCGTCGTCCATTGCCATCCGCCGCATGCGACGGCGTTTGCCGTGGCCCGCGAGGCGATTCCGTCGTGCGTGCTGCCGGAGGTCGATGTGTTTCTCGGCAACGTGCCGATCGCGCGGTACGAGACGCCCGGCGGCAAGGAGTTTGCCGAGACGGTGCTGCCGTTCACCGCGCAAACGAACGTGATGATTCTCGCCAGCCACGGCGTCGTGAGCTACGGCGAGAGCGTCGAGCGGGCGTACTGGCTCACGGAGATTCTCGACGCCTATTGCCGGATTCTCATCCTGGCGAAGCAGGTCGGCGGCGTTGAGTTTCTGTCGGAGCAGCAAGGGTGGGAGTTGCTCGCGCTGAAGAAGCGGTTCGGCATCGACGATCCGCGGCATGCGGCGAGCTACCAAGGAAGCGATTTGTTCGCCGACGATATCTTCCGCGAGGCGTGGGCCGCGAGCGGCGTGAACGGCGGGGCCTTTGGCATCCCGGCGTGGTCGCGGGCGGCGGCGGAGTGGACGAAGCGCAGCGGCGGGCCGTTTGATGAAGAGGCGCTCGTGGAGCGGATCGCTGAGCGCGTCGCGGAAAAACTACGGGACAAACTGAAGTAGGCATTCCTTCTTTGCGCCTTTGCGTGAGACATCTCTTCGGAAAGATTTCTCGCAAAGGCGCAGAGGCGCAAAGGAAATACGAGAGAGAAGGCGAGCAGCATGTCGAACGTTGTTGAACTTCCCGAACCGCTTGATGTGATTGCCGTCGGGGCGCATCCGGACGATGTGGAGATTGCTTGCGGCGGGACGCTCGCTCGGTTGGCTGAGCAGGGGCACAAGGTGGGGATCATTGATCTCACCGACGGCGAGCCGACGCCGAATTCGCCGGGGCCCGAGGCGCGGCTTGAGGAAGCGCGGGCGGCGGCGGCGGCGCTCGGGATTCACAAGCGGATCGTGCTGCAGCTTTCGAATCGGAAGCTCTTTGATTCGTACGAGAATCGCGTGGCGCTCGCGATCGAATTGCGGCGGTATCGGCCGAAGCTGGTGATTGGCTTTGGCGAGAAAACGCCGATGGCGTCGCCTGACCATTGGCAGGCGATGCAGATCACCGACGCGGCGATTTTTTACGCGCGGCTGACGAAGTGGGACGACCAGTTCGAGAACTTGCCGCCGCACAAGATTGCGGCGCAGCTTTACTACACGCTGGCGTTCTACTCAGCGACGCCGCTGCAGGGGGCGGGGCATCTCATCTCGGACATCAGCGCGACGCTGGAGAAGAAGCTCGCGGCGGTACGGTGCTATGCGACGCAGTTCCCAAAAGAGAAGGAGCACGTGTTTGGACGCGTTGAAGCGCAGGCCAAACACATGGGAGAAATCGCGGGGTTCGCGGCGGGCGAGTTGCTCGTGACGCCGCGGACGCTCGGGACGCGCGATCTCATGGGAGCGATGTTTGGAGACGTGGTGGTGTCACCGCCGTCGGATGCGCCGATGTAGCCCCGGGCTCCCACTTGCATCAATAAACCGTCTGGTCCCCTCCCCTTGAGGGGGAGGGTTAGGGAGGGGTGACGGCAGCGGGTATCAGGGTTCTTCCCCCCTCCCCAGCCCTCCCCTCCATGGGGAGGGGGCCACACAATTACAATACATGCGCGCGGAGCATCCTCGCCCTTAGCACTGAATACATGCCCACAGGAATATCTGAGGGCATGCCACCCAAGCGGAAGTGGGGGCCGTGCGGCTAGCGGGGCGTCGCGTCGGGCAAACCGCCGTCGACGGGAATCGTGGCGCCGGTCGTGGGGCTTTGCCGCGAGACGAAGTAGAGCACTGCGTTGCCGACGTGGCGGCCGGTGACCGACGCCTTCAGCAGGTTGCGGTTGCGGTAATATTCGTGGAGTTCCGCTTCGCTGACGCCGCGGGACTTCATGCGGTCTTCGCCGACGAGATCCCACAGGCCCGACTTGTATTTGCCTTCGGCGAACACGGCGTCGGGGGCGATCATGTTGACGCGGATGTCGTGCGGAGCGAACTCGACGCTTGCGATGCGGCCGAGTTGATGGCAAGCGGCTTTCGTCGCGCTGTAGGCGCCGAAGCCAGCGCTTGGCGAGGGGACGTTTTTGGTCGACATGACGACGATGTCGCCGCCGGCCGCTTTCTCGATCATCCGCTTGCCGGTTTCCTTGAGGACGACGAGCGTGCCGTCGACGTTCACCTTCTCAAGCAGTTGGAAGCGGGCGATGTCCATGTCGACGATCTTCGACACGTACGCGATGCCTGCGTTGTGAATCATGATGTCGAGCCGGCCGAACTTGGCGTAAATCTCGTCGAGCGCGGCGCCGACGCCTTCCGGACTGGTGACGTCCATCGGCAAACCGATCGATTGCCCGGGAGCGAGCGCGTCGAGGTCTTTCGCGAAGGCGTCGAGCTTCTCGCCCGGCAGGTCGGTGGCGACGAGCGTGGCGCCGTTTTCCAGCAGGACTTCGCAGATGCCGTAGCCAATGGCGCCGGCGGCGCCGGTGACGACCGCGACCTTGCCGCTCAAAACCTTAGACACTGATTTGCTCCAGCATGAACTGAATATTCTCGGCGGGATTGCCGGCGAACGCGGCGCTGCCGGTGACGATGCCGTTCGGGCCCATCGCGGCCAGTTGGCCGATGTTGTCCTTGGTGACGGCGCCGTCGACGAAGATGACGATCTGCTCGTTCAACGCACGAACGGCGGCGATCTTCGCAGGGAGCGCGTCGATGAAGCTCTGCTTCCCGGTAGTCGGGCCGACGGCGAGCAGCGTCACCGCGTCGATCTTGTCAGCGACGGATCGAATCGCGTCGACCGGCGTCGCCGGATCGAGCGAGACGCCGCGGACGATGCCGCGGGCTGGGTCGTTGGCGTTCGTTTGCTGGCCGATGAGATCGAGGGTCGCAGAAACGTCGCCGCAATGCTCGATCGAGAACGAGATCACGTCGGCGCCCGCCTTAGCGAACGCAGCGACGTGTTTCTCGGGTTCTTCGATCAGCAGATGAACGTCCTTGAGCAAGCTGGTACGCAGGCCGGCGAGGACCGGCGCCCCGGCGGTGATGCTTGGCCAGACGCGGCCATCCATCACGTCGAGGTGCAACAGCACGCCGAACTGCTCCAGCAGCCGCACGCCGGCCCCGTAGTCCATCGCGTCGGCGGCAAGGATGCCGACGCTCAGTTTCGGGGGCCGCGTCCGAAGCACGTCAAGGACTGCGAACTGGCTCACTACTTCGACTCCGCCTTGAGCGATTCGAAGAGTTGGAGCGCTTCGGCCGGCTTCATGTTTTCATGAACGACCTTGTTGACGGCGGTCATCATCGCCTTCGGCGCGTCCGACTGGAAGATATTGCGGCCCATGTCGACGCCGGCGGCGCCTTGTTGGACGGCGTTGTAAGCCATCGTCAGGGCTTCGAGTTCCGGCAGCTTCTTGCCGCCGGCCATGACGATCGGCACAGGGCAGGACGAGGTGACGGTTTCGAACTCTTCAGCGACGTAGTAGGTCTTGATGACGTGGGCGCCGAGTTCAGCGCACATGCGGCAAGCGAGTCGGAAGTACTGGGCGTTGCGGACGAGTTCCTTGCCGACGGCGGTGACGGCCATCACGGGGATGCCGTAACGCATGCCGGCGTCGACGAGGCGCGTCATGTTGTGGACGGAGCGGGTTTCATGCTCGCCGCCGATGAAGACCTGGATGCCGATGCCGGCCGCGTCGAGGCGGATGGCATCTTCGATGTCCATCGCGATCTGTTCGTCCGAGAGTTCCTTGAGGATGCTCGGGCCGCCGCTGGCACGCAGGAAGACCGGCTTCTGAATGTCGGCCGGGATCATCGAGCGGGTGATGCCGCGGGTGCAGAACAGGGCGTCGCACATCGGGGCGAGCGGGACGATCGTTTGATCGATGCGCTCGAGGCCGGTGGTGGGGCCTTGGAAGTAGCCGTGATCGAAGGCGAGCATCACGGTGCGGCCCGTCTTCGGATTGAAGGTGTGCGAGAGGCGGTGCTTCATGCCCCAATCGAGGTTGCCGCTTCCCTTGAGGAAGAACCCGGGGGTTTGCTGCGGCACGTCGGTGAAGTAGTTCTTTTCTTTCTTGCTGACGTCGACTTCTGGCATTGTTCGCTTCCGTTATTAAATTCGCACTGCGCTCAAGAGTTCTTGAGCCTCGGAAGCGGGCATTTTACCACTACAGGCCCCTGCGTCTATTGGGCCTGATTTTAGGACATCTGCCGAGAAATGCGGAGAAAGTGCGTTAAATGGCGGCAGCGCGAGCGGGGCCTTTTCATTCGCTGAACAAGGCGAGCGCGCAAACGTGCAAACGCGAGATCGGCCTCAATTGGGCGGAAAACGGTCGAGGCCGTGCGCAAGCGCCTCGCCCCTTCCCAGCCCTTAACAGGATTACGCGCTTGCTTGTGGCATGAGTTGTTGCCAATCCCGGCCCAGAAGAGGCCCAGTGATGTAGCCAGGGGCGCAAGCCCCTGGACTCTCGGGCGACCAGCTTTCTCAGCCCCGTGAGGGGCGGCACTGTTCGTCCTCGACAAAGGGGAGTTGTGTCGCCCCTCACGGGGCTTTGGGGCATTTACGATGCGCCGAACCAGGGGCTGACGCCCCTGGCTACATCATGCCGCCCCCGTCGGGGCTGATAGTAAATGCATCTTGCTGTCCCCTCCAGGGGAAGGGAGCCAGAACCGTTGAGCTTTACGTAACTAAAACGAGGCCACGAGTGAGTCGAGTGTTGCGGTTACTAGCGCTTGTTAAGCGCGTCGCGGATCTCGCGGAGAAGGAGAATTTCTTCCGAAGGAGGAGCGGGCGCTGCTTCCTCTTTCTTCACCATGCGATTCATCGCTTTGATCACGAGGAACAGCACGAAAGCGACGATGATGAAATTGAGGATCGCTTGGAGGACGGCGCCGTAGCCGATCACCGGCGGCTTCATTCCGTCAGCAATCTCAGGCAGTTGCAAGGTGTAGACGCGTTCCTTGAAATCAACGCCGCCTTGCAGATAGCCGATGATCGGCGTGATCACCTTGCCGACGATCTCGGTGACGATCAGGCCGAAGGCGCCGCCGATCACCACGCCGACTGCCATATCGACGACGTTGCCGCGCATGGCGAACTTTTTGAATTCGCTGAGTAGTCCCATTGAGAATCTCCTTGAGGGCGGGTGTCGCAGGAATCGACGCGCCGCCGTTGTATCACGATCCGGCGGCCGATCGCAACACTTCCAGGAAACGCTCCATATCTTTCGGCAGCGGCGCCTCGACCGTCATCGCCGCGCCGCTCATAGGATGAGCGAAGCTGAGCCGATGGGCGTGCAGCGCGTGACGCGCGAGCAGCACTTCGTCGTCGAGGGCGTCGCCGCCTAGCCGCTTCTGCCGCGTGATGCCGCGCACCTCGCCGATAGTAATTCGCGAACGGCTACCGTACTGCTTGTCGCACAGCACTGGGCAGCGGAGGTGCATCAGGTGGAGGCGAATCTGGTGGGTGCGGCCGGTCTTCGGACGGCAGCGAACCAGCGCGAAGCCGGGGAAGCGCTCAAGCACTTCGAAGAAAGTTTCCGCCGGGCGGCTGTCGGGGTGGTCGCCGCGGATCGCCATCTTTTCGCGATGCGTCGGATGGGGGCCGATCGGTTCGTTGACGCGATCGGCGTCGCGATCGAAGCGGCCGGCGGAGATCGCGAGGTATTCCTTCTGCACTTCGCGATCGTGAAACTGCCGGGCGAGCGACTCGTGGGCGGCGTCGTTCTTAGCAACGACGATGGCGCCGCTCGTCTCGCGATCGAGGCGGTGGACGATGCCGGGGCGGACTTGTCCGCCGACGGCGCTGAGGCCATCGTTAAAACGATGGACGAGCGCGGCGGCGAGCGTGCCGGCCCAATGTCCCTTGGCGGGATGGACGACCATGCCGGCCGGTTTGTTGACGACGGCGATGACGTCGTCTTCGTAGAGCAGATCGAGCGGAATCGGCTCGGGGAGCGGCGCTTCGACCGCCGCGGCAATGCGGATTTGAATCTGATCGCCCAGCAGCGTGCGGTAAGCGGCCTTCTGCTGCGTGCCGTTGACGGTGGCGAGGCCCTCATCGATCGAACGGCGAATGCGGGCGCGGCTGACGCCATCGATCGCTGCGGCTAAGAACGCATCAATGCGCTGACCGGCCATCGCTTCGTCGACAGTGAGCGTGTAGTCGCCGAACTCGCTGGCCAGTGACGTGACTGGCGCGACTTCATCATCCCAAGCCCCCTCGTCGTCCAGCGTCATTGAGCTGCCGGTTTCTCAGCGACGGCGCCATCGGCGGCTGGCGATTCAGCGGGGGTTTCGGCGGCTGCGGGAGCGTCAGCAGCCGGGGTTTCCGCAGCGGGAGTCGTGGCGGCTGGTTCAGCGGCGGGCTTCTCCTCGGTGGCCGGCGCTTCGGTCGTACCGGCGGCCGGAGTTTCAGCGGCAGGCGCCGCGGCGCCCTCGGCCGGAGCCGCGCCTTCCGTGTACCGCTTACCCGCGTCTTCCGCAGCGTTGATGCCGCCGAGGATCTCTTCGAGCGATTGCGTCGTTTCGAAATTCACACCGCCTTGATCAGCCGACGGCGGAGCGGCTTCAAATCCGGGGCGAGCGCCAGGCGAACCGGGGCCGCCCGGCGGCGTGCGCTTCGGCAGTTCAACCGTAGCGAGCCACTCGACAGTCTCTTTCGCTGGCTTGGCCTTAAGCGCCTTGATCCGGTCTTCGGCAAGCGGGGCGAACGCGCCGTCGATGAGTTCGTACTGAGCCACTGCGTCAGTGACGTCGCCTTGCATTTCGCTGACGCGGGCCAGACCGAGGCGAGCGCGATTCTTCAGCTCAGGGCTCGAGGCGCTGTCGGCGAATTGCTCGTAGATCGATTCGATCTCATCGAGCCGCTTCTTGGCATCTTCGCGATCGGTGAGGTAGAGCTGCGACGCGCGGAGGAGTTGGCGATCGGCCCAGCTCATGTAGGCCCACTCCGTCATGTCGGTCCCCTGCAGATCTTCGCGGTCGGCGATCAGTCGGAGGTTCCGCGATTCGATGTCGCCTTCGAGGAGGCCGACTTCCAGTTCGTGCCACGCTTCGCGGTTGCGACGTTCTTGGTAGGAGTTCCAGAGCGAGGCGACGATGAACAGACCGAGCAGCGCGGCGATGAGGCCGAGGAGCGCCGACGTGTAGGGGCGCGCCTTGTCGCTCCAGGTGGTGATCCCTTCGGCCAGGGCGTTGGTTTCCAGCTCGTGTCGTCGTTCGGTATTCATGAATGCGAGTGGGCAGTGAGCAGTGGGCAGATCGAAACCGCTAGGGGCGTTGGAGGGCCATTCACTGACCACCGGAGGCCGCCTGTAAACCCGAAGTGTAAGGCCATGAAACGACTTGCGTCAAGGCTAGCGTCGCAATGCGGTTCGGCCGGAAAGTCCCGTTCTTTGCGCCTTCGCGCCTTTGCGTGAGATTTTCAGGAAAGATATCTCACGCAAAGGCGCGAAGGCGCAAAGAGCAGACTGGGGTGAGTTTGCGGGTGGCTTTTATTCTCTTCGACGAAGCCGTTAGACTGGCGGGTCGCGCGGCGCCGCTGAGGCTGTCGCCGCCGGCCCGCCTAGTTTTTGCCCGCCTGCATGGATGCCCGATGGCTCACGGACTGAATCCCGCCCAACACGCTGCCGTTGAGACGCTAAGCGGCCCGTTGCTCGTTTTAGCCGGGGCTGGGACGGGGAAGACCCGCGTCGTGACGACGCGGATTGCGAATCTCATCAAGCATCGGATCAAGCCCGATCGGATTCTGGCGGTGACGTTCACCCGCAAGGCGGCGGGCGAGATGCAGGAGCGGGCGCTGGCCCTGCTCGGCGGGCCGGAAAAGCCCGGCAAGACGCATCGCAGAGCGAAGCCGAAGGGGCCGAAGATTCGGCCGCAGATTTCGACCTTCCACGCACTGTGCGTCCAGGTGCTGCGGCGGCACATCACTCAGCTGGGTTATCCCCCCCAGTTCGCCATTTGCGATCGGGGCGACCAGGAGTCGCTCGCGCGGACCTCGCTGCGCGACATTCGCTGCCCCGAAGATTCGCTGCGACCGGGCGACCTGTTGGCGATCATTAGCAACTGGAAAAACAAATCGCTGCGGCCGATGCAAGCGGCGTCGGAGGCGACGAGCGATAAGGAGCATCTCGCCGCCGCGGCTTATCGGCGCTACCAAAGCAGCCTGAAGGCTCGCGGGATGGTCGACTTCGACGACTTGCTCCTCTGCACGGAGGAGTTGTTCACCAAGTATCCGGCCATCCGCCGCGAGGAGGCAGGGCATTTCGACCACGTGCTGGTCGATGAATATCAGGACACCAACGGCAGCCAGTACCGCATCGTCAAAGCGCTGGCGATGGGGCATCGCAACTTGTGCGTCGTGGGCGACGACGACCAGTCGATTTACGGCTGGCGCGGCGCCGAGGTCGAGCACATTTTGCGGTTCAAAGAAGATTGGCCCGACGCGAAGGTCGTGCGGCTTGAGGAGAACTACCGCTCGGCCGGGGCCATTCTCGAATACGCCAACACGCTCATTGCGTTCAACAAAAAGCGGCACGACAAAATCTTGCGGCCCGCCCGCGGCGCCGGACAGCGGCCGATCATCATGCAGCTGCCTGATGAGGCGCAGGAAGCGGAACGGGTGGTTGGCGACATCCACATGCAGCTGACGCAGCCCGGAATGCAGGCGAAAGATTTTGCGATCCTGTGTCGCACAAACGAGCAGCCGCGGGCGTTCGAAACCGAACTGCGACGGCTGAAGCTGCCGTACATTCTGGTCGGCGGGCAATCGTTCTTCGATCGCAAGGAAGTCCGCGACCTGCTGGCGTACCTGAAGACAGTCGAGAACCCGACCGACGAAACGTCGCTGCTGCGGATTATCAACACGCCGCCGCGCGGGATCGGCAACGCTACAGTAAAGCAACTGTTGGCCGAGGCGGTGAATCGCGGCGAGCCGATTTGGACCGTGCTGCGCGAAGCGGCCGGCGGCGGCGGAGCCACGGGCAACGCGATTGGGAAATTTGTGAAACTCATTGGCGAATTGAAAGAGATCGCCGATCGCGGGGCGCCGGTCGACAAGCTGGTCGACGCGGTGGTCGACCGCACGCAGTATCGCCGCGAGCTCGATCGGCTCTATCCTGATCCCATGGAACGCGAGGCCCGCACCGCGTCGATCGAGGAACTGATCAACGCCGGCGCCGCGTACAACAAAGGGAAGAAGACGAAGAAGGACGAAGAGGAAATTCCACTGCTCCGCGGATTCCTCGACGACGTCGCCCTCGGCGGCAGCGACAACCGCGACGAGAAAGAGGACCAGCTGCAACGCAACGCGATCGCGCTGATGACGCTCCACTCAGCGAAGGGGCTGGAGTTTCCGTACGTTTACATGGTGGGGATGGAGGAAGGGATTCTGCCCCACAAGCGGACGCTCGAAATGCCGGACGAATCGCAAATCGACGAAGAGCGACGGCTCTGCTACGTCGGCGTCACGCGGGCGCAAGAGAAGCTGACGATGTCGTTCGCCCTCACGCGGCGGAAGTGGGGGAAGCCGAAGGACACGGTGCCGAGCCGGTTTTTGTACGAGATGACCGGGCAGGCGGAGAATGCGGCGAAAGCGCGGGCGGCGGCTGCGGCCACTCTTGGACCGCATAAGAAGCACCCGGCGGCGAAGGGAGCTGGCGGGCCGAAGGGGGGCAAAGGGGCTAAGGGAGCGAAAGGTTCGCAATCGCGCTCGCCGCGGCGGTAGACTGTTGGCTTAGCTGCAGGGCGCCATGCTCTCGCCCCTCAGGCGTGAGCATGCCGAACCTTCGCAGACGCCCGATCGTGGTCCAGCAGGCCGGCGCTCCACGACGCCCCGTCGCCCGCGTGTCGGTTCCACCTCGTTTGTATCAAACAAAGATTTCAAGCAATTTCGCGCAACAACCATGCAAGTCTTTTATGATCAATTAGAGTACTCAAACGACCACATATACTTATTTAACGGACTCCGTTTTACTGGGACGGCTGTCGAGTTTTACGCGAATGGAACCCTGTTAAGTGAGCTACACTTCGAGGCTGGGCTCCAACACGGTATCACGCGCGAGTATCATCCAGCGGGTACAAATAAGCTCGAAGTCCCTTATGTGCATGGTTTACGTCACGGCATTGAGCGTGAGTGGCACGACGACGGCACCGTGTATCGCGAGATGGAGTTCGCGTATGACGTGCTCATGAATAGCAGAACATTAACGCGAGATGGAACGCTTCTTGAGGAGTTCCATCGTGGACCCAACGATGCGTTGACAACCCTGGTCGGCGAGAAAAAGCGCCGGGATGTCTCGGGGTAGTCTAGCGTGCAACCAAGACGTCGCACGGCACCATACTCTCGCCTCTCAGACATGAGTATGGGAAGTCCGCGGAGAGTTCCACCGCGGTTCAGCATTTCGAGCACGCGACGACCTGCACCAGTCGCGGCATCTCTGCTATTGACGATAATCAACTCGCGCCGACGACGGGCATTTTTGACGTTGGCGCCAGGATATACTCCCGCTCGATGGCAGCCCGCAGCATCTCGCGGCCTTCGTGGGGATCGAGGGCGGCGAGCGATTCGATTTGCTTCGCCGCCGCAGTGAGGTCGTCGTCTTTGACGCACGACCCAAACCATTTTGAATAGTCGCCGGCGCGGCGGTGGTACTCCCACGTTTCGTCGTCCACGCCTTCAGCGATTTGCAGAAACATAATGAGATTCTGCGCCCGCAGGTTGAGCTTGGCGCCGGGGCCGCGGAAGAAAAAGCTGCGGTCGGGAGGGAGTTCTCCCTCGGCGTATTTGCGGCGATGGCGGCGGCGTTCGGTTTTGCAGGGGTACGCGGCGATCTTCAGCGGCGGCTCTTCGTTGCCTGGCTTCCAAAGCAGCACTTCGCCTTGCTGTAGGTGCGCGGGCTCAAGCGCCGGCGCGTCGAGGCCGGAAGCGTCGCAGTAGGTGGCGATCATCTCCTCGGCGTCCTTGCCGACGACCAGCAGCATGTCGACGCGCTGCAGCATCTCCGGAGCGAGCAGTTCCGGGTGCACGGTGATCATGATCACATTTTGAAACTCCTCGGGAACCACGCCTTCGGGCGGGCGCCAATCGGCGGGGAGGAGGTGGTGGGCCTCGTCGAGGATCAGCCAGTGGGGCCGGCCGGTGCGGGTGCGCATTTGCAGCAGCGGGCCGAGCATGCTGAGGAACATCGGCGGGCGATCGGGGATTTTCAGGCCGGTGAGATTGACGATCGCGTTGGCGTCGGGGTTCGAGAGGAGTTGAAGCGCTTCGTCCGCGGCCGGCGGCGCGTCGGGGCTGCCGAACGCGACGGCGCCGGCAAAGTTTTCGTAATCGCCTTCGGGGTCGAACAGGCAGAACTGGTAATGCTGCTCTTCAAGCGTTTCGACAATCCGCGTGACGAGCGTCGACTTGCCGCTGGCCGAGGGCCCGCAGATGAGAATGCAGGGACCGTGCGAGGGAATCGCGATTTCGTCATTGCCTGCTTTGCCGAGGATGAGGTGGTGACGTGCGAGGCGGTCATCGAACTTCGCGAGGTCGTCTTCGACCATCGCGGCGATGAGTTGGGCGACGCCATCGCCGTGATCGGCGGAGGTGACGAAGTCGGCAGTCTCCTTCACCGCGGGAAGCGCGTTGCTGACGGCGGCCGAGAACTCGCAGAGCTTCAGCATCGCGTGGTCGTTCTCGGCATCGCCGACGCCGACGACGTTGTGCGGCGAGAGGCCCATCTCTTTCAGTGCCGCAGTGAGGCCGCTCGCTTTGTTGACGCCGGCCGGCAAGATCATGACGGCGCCTTTGTTGAAGATGACTTGGCTTTCGAGACCGAGGTCGCGAATTGATTTGAGAACAATGTTTTCGTAAGGCTCCCACGTGGCGACGATCACCCGGCCGACCGAGACGCGCTCGACCTGCCGGGCTTGGAGCATTTCCAAGAACGCTGGCGAGGGAGCCTCGGCGAGGGGACGTTCTTCCTTCGTCGCGGGGTTATAGAGGAGGCCGCCGTTCTCGGCGACGACCCATTCGCACAGATCGACCTCGGGGAAAATTTCGAGGAGTTCGGGCAACTCGCGGCCGGTGACGAGGATCAGCCGGCGGCCTGTGGCGAGCAGATCGCGCAGCGCGGCGACGGTGCTCTCGCTGACGACGCCGTTATGGGCGATCGTGCCGTCGTAGTCGGTGGCGAGGGCTTGGTAACGCATGTATGCTCCGTGGTTGCCGAACTGTTGCCAACCGTTCGGTTGAAATCCTGAACTCCAACAGACACCACTCAGGAGCAAATGCGATGCCGCGACTCATCAATTCGCCGACGCGTATTCACGCCCACGGCGAACCGCCCAAAGTGATTGAGGAATACATCGGTCGGGTCAATTCTCAGACCGCCGAGGTGAGCGTCGCGCGGATGGTGAGCCCATCAGGCTGGAGCGAGCCGGGCCAGACGCCGGAGTTCGCGGAGTACACGCTGGTGCTGCGCGGATCACTGCGCGTGGAAACACGCGGCGAGACCTTCGACGTTGCCGCGGGGCAAGCGATCATCACGGACGCGGGCGAATGGATTCGCTATAGCAGCCCGGGCGTCGAAGGGGCGGAGTATGTGGCGGTTTGTCTGCCGGCGTTTTCGCCTACCACGGTGCATCGGGATGAGTGATAGAGGGGAGACCGGAGGCTTGAAGACCGGAGGCATAAAGCCTCCGGCTCGCCTGTAGGGTGCTAGGCCGTTTTGGTGGCGGAGACTAGGAACGCGGGGTTGAGCGCGTTGAGGCGCAGGCGTTGCAGTTGGTCGGTGCCGCGGGCGACGCTTAGCATCCAGACGTTGACGTCGGAGGTGGCAGCGGCGAGGTTCGCCTTCACTTCGTGCAGGCCCTCGATGCTTGAGACGCTTGCGACCAAGCGGCCGCCCGGTTTGAGGCGTTCGAACGCTAGTTCTGCCAAGCGCGCGATTTCGCGGCCGCTCCCTTCGATGAAGACGGCGTCGGGATCGGGCAGGTCGGCCCACACTTCAGGGGCGCGACCAACGACCGGCGTCACGTTCTCGGCGGCGAAGCGGTCAGCATTCTCGCGAATGAGTTCGACGTCTTCGGCGTCTTGTTCGATGGCGAACACTTGCCCGGCGGGCGCCAACAGCGCGGCTTCGACGCTCACCGAACCGCTGCCGGCGCCGACGTCCCACACGATGCTCCGCGGCGAGAGCGCCATTTGCGCGAGGGCGACGGCGCGGACTTCGGCCGGGGTGAGCAGGCCGTGCTTCGGCTTTGATTGAACAAACGCCTCGTCGGGGTTGCCGAACAGGCTGCGCACCGAGGCGTCGCGGGGGCGGTCGGGGGCGTCGCTGCTGCGGACGAGGATCATCACATTGAGCGGGTCGAACTTCTGTCCGGCGATGTCGGCGAGCGAACCGCGGGTGACGCGTTCGTTGCGGGCGCCGAGGTTCTCGCAAACGTAGGCGGTGAAGTAGTCGATCTTCCGCTTCGCGAGGGCCTTTGCGACGGCGTCGGGGCCATGCTCGTCGGTAGTGAACAGGCCGACCTTCTCGGCCGTGCGGATCCGCTCGACGACGGCTTCGAGCGAGTGGTTCGCAAGGTTGGTGAGGTAAGCATCGTCCCAGCTCTCCTTCACGCGGGCGAAGGCGAGTTGCATGCTGCTGACGTGCGGCACGATTTCGCAGCGCTCGATGCCGACGCGATCGCAGAGATAGCGGGCCAAGCCGTAGAAGAGCGGGTCGCCCGAAACGAGCACGGCGACGCGTCCATGTTCGGCGGCGATGCGGTCGGCGGCCGCTTCGACGTCGGCGCCGAGGACGAGCCGTTCCGTCACGTTGCCGGGGACGAGCGCCAACACGCGGTCGTTACCAACCAGCAAGTCCGCCTCAGTGATGATGCGGCGAACGGCTTCGGAAGCGCCGTCGAGCCCGTCGTCGCCAATACCGATGATCGAAACGTTGGAGCGTGATACCGCCATTGCCGCAAGTTCGTGGTTCGAGTTCAGAGCCTAATCAGCCTTCAATTGTGGGAGGGGTCTCCGACCCCGAATCGACGTTGAGGGCCGCAACGGCGCGTTCTGGTTACCGTTATCGGCGTCGGAGACGCCTCCCACAGTCAATGCTCCCACTGTCAACTTCTTGAACAAAGCCCAGCTAAACGAAGTAGGCCGTAGGCGAGAAGCAATGCCCCGCCTACGGCCTACAGCCTACAACTTAGAGCCTAGCTATGCTACATAGCACCGCATCGAGTGATGGACCATTTTCACGCGTCCGCCGGCGGGGACTGCGGGGCCGTTGACGCCGGGGTAAACGTCGCCCGGGGCTTCGGCCGCGGTATCGACGAAGAGGCGCCAAGGAAGCCGTCGCACGGCCGCCGGGATGGTGAAATCTTGCGAATCGCCCCCCGCATGGAGCAGCAGCATGATGTACCGGGCGGACGGGTCGTCGAGACCCGCGGTGCCGAGTACGCACACCAAGCTCTTCTGCTGGGAACCCCAGTTCACGCCATGCCCCTCGGGCCCGTACCAACTGACGTCCGGAATCTGTCCCTCTTGGGCCGCTTGGCCGGTGAGGAACATTGGACGACGGACGTTGGGCTGAGCCTTGCGAAACTCAATGATGGCTTGCGTGAACCGCAACATCTCCGCGTTCTTCTCAACTAAATTCCAATCGAACCAGCTCGTCGCGTTGTCTTGGCAGTAAGCATTGTTGTTGCCGCGCTGGGTTCGCAGGACTTCATCGCCGGCGACGATCATGGGCGTCCCTTCGCTCAATAGGAGCGACGCCATCATGTTCTTCGCCTGGCGGCGACGCAGCTCGACGATGTGCTTTCGCCGAGTCGGACCTTCTACGCCGTAGTTCGCACTGTTGTTGTTATTCTCTCCGTCCCGGTTGTCTTCTCCGTTGGCCTGATTGTGCTTGTGTTCGTAGCTGACTAAGTCGTTCAGCGGGTAGCCGTCGTGCGAGGTGACGAAATTAATGCTGTGATACGGATGACGACCGCTCGATTGGTAGAGGTCGCTCGAACCTGACAGCCGAGTGGCCATCGGGCCGATCATCCCCTGGTCGCCGCGCCAAAAACGGCGGACGTCGTCGCGGTAGTGGCCGTTCCACTCGGCCCAACGCTTGTCGGCGAAGTTGCCGACTTGGAACGCCCCGGCGGCGTCCCACGCTTCGGCGATGATCTTCGTGTCGGCAAGCATCGGATCTTCGGCGATCAGCTCGACCATCGGCGGATTCGGCACGAGCTCGCCGTTCCGGTTACGGCTGAGGATCGACGCCAAATCGAAACGGAACCCGTCGATGTGGTAGTTGTAAACCCAGTGGCGGAGGCAGTGGAAAATCATCTCGCGGCAGATCGGGTGATTGCCGTTCACCGTGTTGCCGCAGCCGGAGTAGTTCTTGTAGGTGCCGTCGCCATTGAGCATGTAGTAGACGCGATTCTCAAGCCCCTTGAAGCTGAGCGTCGGTCCCATGTGATTTCCTTCGGCGGTGTGATTGAACACCACGTCGAGAATCACTTCGATGCCGGCCGCGTGGAGCGCCCGGACCATTTCCTTGAACTGGCGAACCTGGTCGCCCGGCTCGTTCCCCTGTTGGTAGCCGCGGTGAGGCGAAAAGAACGCGAGGGAGTCGTAGCCCCAGTAGTTGGGACGATCGAGCTTGCCGCCGAACACGCCGTTCGTGGGGAACTCGTGAATCGGCATCAGCTCGACGGCGGTGACGCCGAGCGATTGTAGATACGGAATCTTCTCGATGACGCCGAGATAGCTACCAGGCGAGTCGACGTTGCTGGAGCCGCCCTTGGTGAACCCGCGGACGTGCATCTCGTAGATCACCGACTCAGACAGCGGGCGGCGCAAGTGGCGATCGCCTTGCCAGTCGAAGTTATCGTCGATGACGACGCACTTCGGCGGGCGGATGATGCCGTCTTCCGACGCTTGGAAGGCGCCGGCCAACGCGCGAGCGTACGGATCGATCAATCGCGCTTGCGGATTGAAGCGGTGGCCGCGCTCGGGGGCGTAGGGCCCGTCGGCTTGAAAATGGTACAACGCGCCTGCTTCAAGATCAGGCACGAAGAGACTCCAAATGTCGCCCCACCGGTCGGTGGTGCGATTGAAGTCGACGATGCGATACGGTTCGCGGTCAGTAACTCGCTTGTAGAGCAACACCCGCATGGCCGTAGCCGAGCGGCTGTATACGACGAACTGCACCCCGCCGTCTTGTAAGAGCGCACCGTAAGGCAGCGGATAGCGAAACTGCATGAATCGCTGCGCGGCTGGCATGACGGGCGTAAACGACGGCGTGGTGAGCGTGGGGGTCCATTGGGTCAGCATGGATCGGGAAGGCTCTCGGGATGACGGTGGCCGGCTTCAGGAGGTGTGGTCCCAGTTGCCGCCGCTGTGCCTTGCTTCCCTGAAGGCGCAGCGCTGGGCCACGCCTCATGCTTCGACTCAATCTCCCGTTAGTCTTGAAAACGCAAATGTGCCGCAGCGCACCTTCGCCTTACCGCACACGCGCGTCAACCCGTGCCTCCGCTTCAACATAGCTTAGGCGGAGCAGGTAGGCGCACCGGCGCGGAAGGCTTTGTTTCGCTACGCGGCGCCACTGTCGGGTTGCGCCGGCCGCCGTCGCCCGCTCACCGATAGGACCTGCACAATCGTACCCGGGCGGGGGCGAGATGCCAGCCCCGGGGGCTGTTGGCAGGGGCGGGGATTGAATCGCTTGGGCCCCAGAAATGAATGACGCATGACGAAATCCGAATGACGAATGGAGGACTCAAGCGATCCTCATTCGTCATTCGTCATTCGGGAATTCGTCATTTCCCCCTCTCCCTCCCACTACTCCGACCCTCGACGGTCGGCGGCTGGGCCCTTAAAATCGCTCCCTTGCAGCCATCTTCACGCAAGCAAGTTCAATGGCAAAACTGACTTACAAAGATTCGGGCGTCGATCTGGCCACCTACGAGGAGTCGATGTCGCGGCTCCCGCGGTTGATGCGGCGGACGCACTGCCCGCGGGTGTTGCCGTGGGCCAATGGGTTCGCGGGGCTGTTCAAGCTCGATTTTGCCGGCGGCCTGTTCGCGCGGAACTATAATGAGCCAGTGCTGGTCTCCTGCACCGATGGCGTCGGCACGAAGCTGAAGGTCGCCCAATTGCTCGGCCGGCACGACACGGTCGGCATCGACCTCGTGGCGATGTGCGTCAACGACGCGATCTGCTGCGGAGCGGAACCGCTCTTCTTCCTCGACTATGTGGCGATGGCGGCGGACGATCCAGGGCTGCTCGAGCAGATCGTCAGCGGCATCAGCCAAGGGTGCCTCGACTGCGACGCGGCCCTCGTCGGCGGCGAGACGGCGATCATGCCTGATCTCTACCAGCCGGGCGACTACGACCTCGCCGGATTCTGCGTCGGTATCGTCGAGCAGTCGCGGATGCTCACCGGGCAGAACGTGACGCCGGGCGACGCGGTGATCGGCATCGCGTCGAGCGGCATCCACTCGAACGGCTACAGCCTCGTACGCAAGATCGTGCTTGATCACGCCGGACTGAAAGTGAACGACAAGGTCGACTTCAGCGACAAAACGGTCGGTGACGTGTTGCTGACACCGACGCGGCTCTACACGCGCCCGGTCCGCGACGTGCTCAATCACTACAAGGTAAAAAGCGTCGTCCACGCGGTGGCCCACATCACGGGCGGCGGGCTACACGAGAATCTGTCGCGGGTGCTGCCCAATCACGTCGATGCGGAGATCTTCCGCGACAGCTGGCCGATCGCGCCGGTGTTCCCGTGGCTGCAGAAGCTGGGCGACGTCGAAGAGGCCGAGATGTTCCACGTCTTCAACATGGGCGTCGGGCTGACGCTGGTGGTGAGCGACTACTACGCCGAGAGCATTCAGCAACAGCTCAACGGGCTGGGGTTTGAGAGCTGGCGGATTGGGCGGATTGTTGAGGGCAAGGGCGAGGCGCGTTGGGCGTAGAAACAAGTTCGCTTTTACCACGAAGGCACGACGGGCACTAAGAATCACGAAGGAAGAGTGAGCCGGAGCCTACGCTTCGGAATATCTTCTTCCTTCGCTTGCTTAGTGCGTCTTTGTGCCCTTGGTGTCTTGGTGGTTAGCCTTTTTCCTCAACGCTCCGGCGGGTCGTTGACCCGCGGCTACTGTAGCAACGTTACTTCTTTTCGCTCGTCACGGCGGCGGTTTTGGGGTCGAGCGACGGGCCCGCTTCGGCGAGGGCTTCGAGGACTTGCGACTGCGTGATCACGTCTCGCAGCACCATCACTTCGCGGCTCGAATCGGATGGGTAGATCGCCAGCAGCGGAATGCTGCGGCTGTTGAGTTCCATCACCGCTTGCTTGATCGTGTCGTTCTTGTCGCTCCAGTCGGCCAGCAAAGTCACGACGTCGTTCTCTTCGACGACGTCCTTCACCTCTTGGCGATTGATGGAGAACTTGAGGTTCGTCTTGCAGGTGGGGCACCAGTCGGCGGTGAAGTCGACCATCACCGTCTTGCCCTGGGCGCGGGCCATCGCGAGCGCTTCCGGGGAATAAGGCTGCCAGGGGAGCATCGACTCGCTCGGCGTCAGTAATTGGAACGAGCCGTAGCCGATGAGCGCGGCGATCGCGGCGCCGGTTACCCAGCCGCGGATTTTTTCGCCGGACTCGGCGTAGATCGGCACGCGGCCAATCAACCAGCAGGCGAACCAAATGCCGAACAGCATCGCCAGCGTCGCCAGGAAGTAGTCTTCGTTGATCGTCGAGAAGAGGTAGACGACCGTGCCGAGCAGCACGAAGCCGAGCAGGTGCTTAAGCGTTTCCATCCATGGGCCGGGCTTGGGCAGCCAGCTGACCAGCGACGGGAACATGCCGATCAGCAGGTAGGGCAACGACATGCCGACGCCCACCGAGCCGAAGACCAGGAACGTGACGGCGGCGGGCTGGCTGATCGTGTAGCCGAAGACCGGGCCGAGGAACGGCCCGCTGCAGGGCGTCGCCAGTAGCGTCGTGAAGATGCCCATGCAGAAAGCGCCAAGCGGACCTTCCTCTGCCGACAACTTCGACGCGGTGCTCGAGGCGGCGAAGCCGGGAATCGGGATTTCCCAGATGCCCATGAAGCTGAGAGCCATCGAGAAGACGAGGGCCGTCATGCCGACTTTGAACCAAGTGAGCGTGTAGAGTTCGCCCCAGCCAAAATTCTCGCGGCTCACGCCAAGCTGCACGCCGACGGCGAGCGTCGCCAGAATCATGAAGACCGAGAGCAGGCCGGCTGAGTAAGCAAGATTCAAGCCGAGGACGCGAGCGCGGCTGCGGCCCCCCTGCTCTGCGAACGACAGTACCTTCAGGCCGATGACCGGCAGCACGCACGGCATCAGGTTGAGAATCAACCCGCCGATGATGCCGTAGCCGGCGACGGTCCAGAGCGAGAGGGTTGACGCGGGGCTTGGCGGCGTGGCGGCTTGCGTCGTGGGGATGTCGAAACCTTTGCCGAGCTTGGCCGTGAAGGCGACGTCGATCGGCGTGCATGATTTTTCGTCGCACGCCTGGCCGTCGAGGGCGCCGCTGATCGCCGCGGTTGCGGCGTTGAAGCCGGCGGGGAGCTCGACCGGTGCGTACCACGTCACTTGGTCGTAGTGCTCACGGATTTCGAGGCCCTTCCAGATGATGCCGTCGACGTGCGTCTTCGGTTGCTCGATGTGTTGGAACTTGCCGAGCAGCTTCACCGGCTCGCCGTCTTGCAGCTTGATGCGCGTCGGGCTCGGGCCGTCGCCGTCGGCGAGGGCGCCTTGGTCGGCGGCGTAGAGGTGGAGGCCGGGGACGATCTTCGCCGTGACGAACAGCATCGCCGGGGCCGTTTCGGTCGGCTCGGTGAACTCGGCCGAGACGGTGACCTTCTGGTCGTTCTGCCCGAAGCCGCCCAGGCCGCCGCCGAGCTTGTTGTCGAACTTGCCGAAATTGAACTCTTGCGCGGCCGCCGTCTGCACGGCGACGAGAAGACAGAGGAACGCCGCCAACCGGGCGGAGGCCCCGCGATATCGTGAAAGAGTCATTCCGTCGAATTCCTAACCGGGAGATGCCAGCATCGCGCGCGGAATCCCCGCCGCCTCTGCCGATGAGAAGATTTTACGGTTGGGGCGAAAACCGGGTCAACGGCGATCGGCGACCGGGGTTTGCGGCGCCGAGCGTCAGCGGCGTGCGGTTTGCCGAGAAAAGCGACACTTTTTCTGGCGGTTTTTAGACGGAGGCGAGCGAACGGAGCCGCGAGACGAGCCGTTCCAAGCGGCGGTGTGCCGCGGGGAGGTCGACATTCGGGCCCAGCGAGCTGCTATCGCGGTAGAGCCAGTGGACCCAATTCATCGCCGAGAGGAGCGTGCCGCTGGCGTCGAAGAACCGTGCGGCGGCGAGTTCGTCGGGCGCTAACTGGCGGCGACTGGCGTAGGCGTCGAGACCGAGCTGCCATGCCGCTTCGTCGTCGCCAACGAGACTGCCGAGCAAGCGTGCCACGTCGCCGGCAGGGGAATCGACGGCAACGGCGCCGAAGTCGAGGACGCCGGTGACGCGGTCCTCAGTGAAGAGGAGGTGGTCGTGCCAGACGTCGCGGAGCACCCACTGCAGCGGGAGCGACTCTTCGCGCCAGCGGTGCGATTCGTGACTAAGTCGCGGGAGGGCGCGTTCGCTGTGCGCGAGGGCGTGGAATGCCAACTCGCGGGTAAGACTGGCAGGGCCGCGGGTGACGTATGATTTTAGTTCGGCGAGATCGCCGGCTTGCAGCGCGGCGAGGCGGTCCGCTCGTTTCTGCAGCGCGGGCGAACGAGCGGTACGCGGCCCGCCATTCGCGTCGGGGGGAGCGTGGCTGGATGCCGCGAGGTGGACGTCGGCGAGGGTGCGGAGCGCCGATTTGAGTCTCGCGGCACGCGGGTAGGTCCAGTAATCGGCGACGCCCGCAAGCCACGGCGAGAGCGTCCAGAACTCGGCGTTGGCGCCGAAATGCGTGTGAACGAATTTCTCAGGCGAGTCCGCCAGCGCGAGCGGAGCGGCGACGGCGAGATTCGCCGCAGCGAGGTGACGCTGCAGGCGAATGATTTCGTCGAGGCGCTGCGACGTCGCCGCGGCAGGCCAGCGGCGTAGCACGTAGATGGCATCGCGATGCTCGACCCGCCAGAGCCCGGCGCCGCTAAAACTGCTTCCCTCGCCGAGCCCAGCAAACAACGCCGCGTGCGGGGCTGGAAGCCACGCCCCGAGGGTCGCAACGAGCTCTTTGACGAGTTGTTCCATGTCGCGGGCCTCGTGGGCCGACCTACTCGAATCGCGGGCGGCGGGGTATGCTCTATCTTACCCAAAAAGAACGGTTTCTCGTCAGTCGGCGGCAGTTATGAAGCTCATCATCGCAATCATCCAACCTCCGAAGCTGAAAGCGGTGCAAGAAGCGCTGCGGCGGATCGGCGTGTCGCGGCTCACCGTCGGCGACGCCATGGGGTTTGCCCGACAACGCGGCCAGGACGAAACTTATCGCGGCGCCGAGTACAAGACGAACTTGCTGCGGAAGGTGGCGCTTGAGATCGCCGTGAACGACGATTTTGTTGAGAAGACGATCGAGGTCCTAGAACAAGTTGCCCGCACCGGCGGCGAAGGGACGATCGGCGACGGCAAGGTGTTTGTGTTGCCGATGGACGAGGCGATTCAGGTGAGCGACGGAGCGCGCGGGCCGGGAGCGATTTAATTTAATTGTTCGGACTCGCGACGCCGGTAGTCGCTACGCCGCGAGCGACTGGGGATTGGGATGCATTTTTTGTTGTTGAGTTCTGATTTGATGCTGATGTCTGCGGCCCAGGGGGCGGCGGATCGGCATGGGGCGACCGTGGGCGTGGCGGGGAGCGCGGCGGACGCCGTGGCGCGCTGTGCTGCGGACGGCGTGGCGCTCGTTGCGATCGACTTGCGGTTGCCCGCGCTCGATGTGGCGGAGGCGGTTGCTCAACTCCGCGCCGCGGCGCCGGCAGCGAAGATTCTGGCCGGCGGGCCGCATGTGCAGCGCGATTCGCTCGCGGCGGCCGTGGCGGCGGGGTGCGACGAGGTCGTTACCCGCGGGCAGTTTGAGGGGCGGCTTGATGCGCTCGTCGCGGCGCTGGCGCGGTAAGAGCCACCGGCTCTGCCGGTGGACGACGTGCCAGTCGAGTTACCTAGCGCTCGTAGAGATTCTTTCAATCCGTCCACCGGCGGAGCCGGTGGCTTTTATTTGCTCGTCGTAGCCTGCTCGCTGCCGGAGCCTTCAATCTGCGGGACGCCGCTGGCGGTTGGCGTGAGGGGCTTCAGACCGCGGAACGATTCGCCTTCGTCGAACACGACCTCGGTCATCTCGGTCCCGTCGATTTCGCGTCGCAGCAACAGGTAGATTGCCGTGACAGCGGGCCAGAAGTAGGCGAGCGGGAAGTAAGTCGACGCTCCCTGGACGACGCCGGTCCAGAACTGGATGCCGCCGGCGCCGATCTCGCCGACGGAATCGACGTCGCCGCTAACGCCCTGCTGATCAAAGCCGAGGTCGCTCGTGCGGCCCTCGCCGGCGCCGAGGGCGACGGACCACTCGGTGGCGGTCGTCGTCGCGACGACGGCGGCGGAAACTGCGAGTTGCGCGAGGACGCCAATCAGGCTGGCGACGAGGACGTAGAACAAGAGCTGCAGCGGGCGCTGATAGAGATAGGCGAAGCCGCGGCTGATCGCGTCGAACGCGTCGGTGCGCTCCACAGCGGAGGTGGCCCACATGAGCGGCCAGCCGAGTGCGAGGCCGACGGCGAGGATGGCGACCACGGCTCCGCAAAGAAGTGCGACGATCCAGGCCATGCCCATGAGCAAGACCATGAGATCGAAGCGGAGCAGCGCCCCGGCGACGATCAACGGCAGCGCAACGACGAGCGTCGCGAGCGCGACCAGGCCGATGGCGCCGACGGCCGCCAGCCACGTGCGGGCCGCTGCGCGGATGGCGGCGATTGGCCCGAGCGTCTCGCCGTAGGTAAGGTAAACGGCAGCGATGCGAGCGATCGCTCCGCCGAACAGGGCCCAGACGGCGACGCTCCAAACGCCAGCGAGCGCGAGCGTGACGCTCTCTTGCAGCGTTGGCCGCAGTGCGAGCAAGCCGAACGGCCGGCCGAGCCAATGCCAGGCGGAGAGGAAGGCTCCCACCGTCAATTCCGATTTCACGATGATCGGCTCGTTGAACGTCGTCGGCGGCTCATGCCTTTCGGGCATCAGTGGGATCGAGATCTGCGGCGCGCGTTCCAACGACTCCAATGATTGGCTGCCTTGCAGCATGGAATCAATCAGCCGCCAACCGCCGTGCGTTGCCGCGACGCCGAGGAGCGCGAGGACGATGACGCGGAACATCAGCGAGACGCGAGCGGCGCGAACGAGGATGAGCCACGGAAAGATGGCGGGCCAACGGACGGAGGAAAGCTGATGCGGCGAGGGAGTCATGAGGCGTGCGTCTGATGGCGAGCTTGGTCGCAGCGGCGGAACGTGGGCCGCGGCGTTGGCCGGATTATAGGCCAATCGCGTCGTTGGCGGCGACCGCGAAATTGCGGTCGCTGAGAAAGAACGCAGACGGGTTATTCGCCGTCGCCGAAAGCTTCGTCGTCGACTTCGGTCAGTTCGGGAAGGGCGTACCCTTCCTCCAACCAGCGGCCGAGATCGATCGTGCGGCACCGCTCGCTGCAGAACGGGAGCATCGTCGATTCAGCAGGCTGAAATTCGCGTTCGCAGGTGGGACAACGCATAGTAGCCGTGGGTCAACGACCCGCTGGAGCAGTGATCAAAAGAACTCACCACAAAGACACGATGGTCACGAAGACGCACGAAGAAAGAATGAAGCGTGGATTTTCTTCTAATCCTTCTTCGGCTTCTTCGATTTCGACTTAGTCTCGCTGCTGCTCGAAGACGACTTCTCGGAGGACGACGATTTCTCCGAACTCTTCTCTGACGACTTCTCGCTGGAACTGCTTGAAGACTCAGACGACGACTTCTTGTCCTTCTCGGCGGCCTTCTTGTACGAGTCGCTGCGGTAGTCGGTCTCGTAGAAGCCCGAGCCCTTGAACACGACGGCGGCGCCGGTGCCGAAGAGGCGCCGCAGCTTCAGCTTGCCGCACTTGGGGCACTTGCGCTGGACGGCGTCGTTAATTCCCTGGAACAACTCGAACTCATGTCCGCAGGCGTCGCATTCGTAGTCGTAGGTGGGCATTGGAGAAGCGGGAGGGTTCAGGGTTCGGGGTTCGGGGTTCAGTTGGGGGATGTCAGTGGTCCGTTGTCAGTCGTCAGTTGCTGGTGACTTTGGGTTCAACGTCTTCTAGCAACTGACTACGGACCACTGACGACTGACGCCGCTAGGCGGCTGGTCCGCTGGAGACGATCACTTGCGCGGGGCGGACGACGCGGTCGTGGAGTTGGTAGCCGGCTTGGGTGACCATCATCACGTGGTTCGCGGGGACGTCGGCTGAGGGTTGCTGCAGGATCGCGGCATGGAACTGCGGGTTAAACGGTTCGCCGAGGGCTTTGATCTCTTGGCACTGCTGCTGCTGCAGAGCGCTGATCAGCTGTTGGCGGACCATTTTGATGCCGTCGACGAGCGGACCCTTCTCGCCAGCCTTTTCGCCCGCGGCGATGGCGCGGTCGACGTTGTCGAGCACCGGCAGCAGGTCGCGAGCCATCGGCAGCGCGGCGTAGCGGATTTGGTCGGAGAGTTCGCGCGAGCTGCGGGTGCGGAGGTTTTCAATCTCCGCGCGGAGCCGCAAGTTGCGATCGCGTTCGGTGGCAAGTTCGGCTTCCAGCAGGTCGCCGCCGTTCATGCCGTCGGCGATGCCGGCGTTGTCGCCCGGCGCACCGTCGGCCGTGGCGCCTTCGAGCTGGGCGTCGGACGGGTTGTCTTCGCCGCCGTCGCGCGACGGCTGATCTTGTCGAAAAGGATGGCTTGGCATTGTTTCTCTCCAGCGAGCGTTAGGACGCTTCGACTTCCGTATGTTCTTCCTCCGGGGCGAAGAACTCCTTCACTTTGTCGAAGAAGCCTTTGCGCGCGGGGGCGACGTTTTTGTGTTCCAGCTCCGCGAGCTTGCGGAGGAGTTCGTTTTCTTCGGCGGTGATCTTCTTGGGGACTTCGATCGTCACCTGCACGTGCAGATCGCCGAGGCCGTGAACGCGGGGATCGGGGAGGCCTTTGCCGCGGAGGCGGAAGACCTCGCCTGACTGGGTGCCGGCGGGGACCTTGAGTTCCATCGGGCCGCTGAGCGTCGGCACTTCGAGCGTCGCGCCCAGCACCGCCTGCGAGTAGGCGATGGGGATGCGGCAAATGAGATGCTGGCCTTCGCGTTCGAACAGCGGATGCGGCAGCACGGTGACGACGCAGTAGCAATCGCCGGCGGGCCCCCCTTCGAGGCTCGGCTCGCCCTGCCCTGTCATGCGAATCTGCATGCCGTTGTCGACGCCGGCGGGGACGTCGACTTCCGCTTCAACTTTCTTCGCCGTTTGACCGGAGCCGCGGCATGACTTGCAGGGGTTCGACACAGCCGAACCTTCGCCGTGGCACTGCGGGCAAGTCGTCTGCATGCGGACGATGCCCATCTGCTGGATCACCTGGCCGCGACCGCCGCAGTAGGAGCAAACTTCGCGTTTGCTGCCGGCCGCGGCGCCCGAGCCTTCGCAGGTTGTGCAGCTTTCGTGACGGTGGAACGTCACCTTCTTGTGAGCGCCTTCGGCGGCCTCTTTGAGCGTGAGCGTCACCTCGCAGCGCACGTCGCGGCCGCGACGCGCGCGACGACCGCCGCCGCGCTGACGCCCGCCGAAGATGTCGCCAAAGATATCGCCGAACGCCGAGAAGATGTCTTCGACGTCGTTGAACTGCCCCGCCCCGCCTCCGTTGACGCCGGCGTGGCCGTGGCGATCGTAACGAGCCCGCTTGTCGCTATCGTTGAGAACTTCGAAGGCTTCGCTGCATTCTTTGAAGCGTGCGATCGCTTCTTCGTCGCCGGGGTTTTTGTCGGGGTGATACTTTACCGCCAACTTCCGGTAGGACGCAGAGATTTCGCTGCCCGACGCGGTGCGGGTGACTTCGAGCGTTTCGTAATAACAGCGTTTGGTTGCCATTCGAAGCTGTCCGTAGGGGCGACGAGATTGGTTGATCTGTCAGTGGCCCGTTGTCAGTCGTCAGTTGCTAAAGACGTTGGGCTCATGCCTTTTCAGCAACAGACCACGGACCACTGACTCCCTCAACTGAACCCCGAACCCCAACTCCTGAACCCTCTTCTCATGCTGTGACACGCAACCGGGCCACTCGTTTGATCGCCAATCGAGTGGCCCGGCTTGCGAACTTTCCTAATTATACGGCTGACGCGTTACCGGACGCTGCCCGATACCGCACGCTTGTCCTGGTCCTTCCCGTCAAGGTTCGTCACCAGGGCTTCGGTCGTGAGGATCAGGCCGGCAATGCTCGCGGCGTTCGAAAGGGCGGTCTTCACCACCTTGGTCGGGTCGATGACGCCCGCCTTGAACATGTCGACGTATTCGCCGTTGTTGGCGTCGTAGCCGATGCTGTTCGACTTGCGGCTGACTTCGTCGGCGACGACGCTGCCGTCGAGACCGCAGTTGTCGGCGATTTGCTTCAGCGGGGCGCTGAGGACGCCGGCGACGATATTGACGCCGATCTTCTCGTCACCCTTGGCGCCGCTGCGAGCCGCCTCGACCGCTTCCTTGCAGCGGATGAGGGCGACGCCGCCGCCGGGAAGAATGCCTTCCTCGACCGCCGCACGGGTGGCGTGGAGGGCGTCTTCGACGCGGGCCTTCTTTTGCTTCATTTCGGCTTCGCTGTTGGCGCCGACCGAAACGATGGCCACGCCGCCAGTGAGCTTCGCGAGCCGCTCTTGGAGCTTTTCGCGATCGTAATCGCTGGTGGTCCCTTCGATGCCCTTACGCAGTTGATCGATCCGCTTCTTGACGTCGGCGTTCGAGCCGCCGCCTTGGACAATCGTGCTGTTGTCCTTGGTGACGGTGATCTTCTTCGCACGGCCGAGCTGTTCGAGCGTGACGCTCTCGAGCTTGATGCCGAGGTCTTCGCTAATCAGCGTGCCGCCAGTGAGGGCTGCAATGTCGCCGAGCATCGCCTTGCGACGATCGCCGAAGCCAGGGGCCTTCACGGCGCAGATGTTGAGGATGCCGCGGAGCTTGTTCACCACCAAAGCGGCGAGGGCTTCACCTTCGACGTCTTCGGCGATGATCAGAATCGGCTTCGCCTTTTGGCTGGCCTGCTCGAGGATCGGCACCAACTCGCGGAGGTTGCTGATCTTCTTTTCGTGGATCAGGATGTAGGCGTCGTTGAGGACGCACGCCATGTCGGCGGTTTGGTTGATGAAGTAGGGCGACAGGTAGCCCTTATCGAACTGCATGCCTTCGACGAACTCGAGGGTCGTTTCAGTCGACTTGCCTTCTTCGACGGTGATGACGCCGTCCTTGCCGACCTTCTCCATCGCGTCGGCGAGCAGGTCGCCGATGACGCGATCGTTGTTCGCGCTGATGGCGCCGACTTGAGCGATTTGCTCCTTGCTGGAGACCTTCTTGCTCATTTCGTCGAGCTTCGCGACGGCGGCTTCGACGCCCTTGCGAATGCCGCGTTGGACGGCCATCGGGTTGCTGCCGGCCACAATGTTGCGGGCGCCTTCGCGGAGGATGGCGCGAGCGAGCACGGTGGCGGTGGTGGTGCCGTCGCCGGCAAGCGAGGAGGTCTTGTCGGCCACTTCGTGCACGAGCTTAGCGCCCATGTTTTCGAAGGGGTCTTCGAGCTCGATTTCCTTGCTGACGGTGACGCCGTCCTTCGTGACGGTGGGACCGCCGAAGGACTTGTTGATGATGACGTTGCGGCCGGTGGGGCCCATGGTGACGGCCACCGCGTCGGCCAGCTTGTCGACGCCGCGGAGCAGCTTCGCCCGGGCTGCGTCGTCGAACATGAGTTGCTTTGGCACTGTAAGGTTCCTGATTCAGGAGTGAATTTGTTTTGAATGGAAAGTCTTCGTCGGGGCTGGACTGGTCGCTTAAGCGACCAGTCCGATGCGCGGACGCGGCTTACTAGCCGACGACTTTGGCCAAAATGTCGCTCTCGCGGAGGATCTTGTATTCCTCGCCGTTAACTTCGACTTCCGAACCGCCGTACTTGCCGAAGATGACTTCGTCGCCGACGGTGACCGACAGTTCGCCGCGCTTGCCGCTATCGAGGAGCTTGCCGACGCCGACGGCGACGACCTTGCCGCGTTGCGGCTTCTCTTGGGCGGCGCCTGGCAGCACGATGCCGCCGGCGGTGACTTCCTCGGCCTCGAGGGGTTGAACGACAACGCGATCGTCGAGCGGACGAAGCTTGATTTTGGCCATGAAAACGGTTCCTTGATTATGTTTATTTGAGGTGTTGATCGAGTTTGTGTGGAACGGCTTAGCGGTCAGCTTTCAGCGATCAGCAGTCAGCCATTCAAGTCAGATAATTCACTAGCCTTTATTGGCTGAGAGCTGACGGCTGACCACTTCCTCGCTTCTTACATCATGCCGCCCATTCCACCCATGCCGCCCATGCCCATGCCACCCATGCCGCCCATTCCACCCATGCCGTGGTCGTGGTGGTCGTGGCCGCCGCCCCCGTCTTCTTCCTTCTTCGGAAGGTCGGTGATCAGCGCGTCGGTGGTGAGCAAGAGCGCGGCGACGCTCGCGGCGTTCTGCAGAGCCGTGCGAACGACCTTTGCCGGGTCGATGACGCCGGCGGCAATCATGTCGCCGTACTCGTCCTTGTCGGCGTTGTAGCCTTCGGTCTTGCCCTTGAGCTGGCGAACGCGGTTGACGACGACGGCGCCGTCGACGCCGGCGTTCTCAGCGATGGCCCGCAGCGGGTAATCGAGCACCTTGCGGATGATGTCGGCGCCAAGCTTCAGATCGCCTTCGAGGCCGAGCTTGTCGAGAGCCTTCTCCGCACGCAGCAAGGCAACGCCGCCGCCGGGGACGACGCCCTCGGCCAGCGCGGCCTGCGTGGCCGACTTCGCGTCGACGAGCAGGTCCTTGCGTTCCTTCATTTCGGTTTCGGTCGCGGCGCCGACTTTGATTTCGGCCACGCCGCCGGCGAGCTTCGCCAGACGCTCTTGCAGCTTCTCGCGATCGTAGTCGCTGTCGGTCGTTTCGATTTCGCGACGGATCTGCTCGGCACGGCCGCTGATCGCTTCCTTCTTGCCGCCGCCGCCGACCATCGTCGTGTTGTCGCTGGAGATGATCACCTTGCGGCACTTGCCGAGGTCCGACAGCTGGACGCCGTCGAGCTTGATGCCGAGGTCCTTGAAGATCGCCGTGGCTCCGGTGAGCGCGGCGATGTCGCCGAGCATCGCCTTGCGGCGATCGCCGTAGCCGGGGGCCTTCACGGCGACAACCTGGACGATGCCGCGAAGCTTGTTCACCACGAGCGTCGCGAGGGCTTCGCCTTCGACGTCTTCGGCGATGATCATCAGCGGACGGCCCGCCTTCGAGACGGCTTCAAGAACCGGCACGAGGCTCTTGGCGCTCGAAATCTTCTCTTCGAAGACCAGCACCAGGCAGTTGTCGAGATCGGCGGTTTGGTCGTCTTCGTTCGTGACGAAGTGAGGCGACAGGTAACCGCGGTCGAACTGCATGCCCTCGACGACCTCGACGGTCGTCTCGTTGCCGCGGCCCTCTTCGACGGTGATGACGCCGTCTTTGCCGACCTTCGCAAAGGCATCGGCCAGCACGGCGCCGATCGTCGGATCGTTATTGCCGGCGATCGTGGCGATCTGCTGCAGCGACTTCTTGTCCTTGACGTCGAGCGGCTCGGCGGCCTTTTGGATCGCTTCGGTGACGGCCGTGACGGCCTTTTGGATGCCGCGGCTCAGGGCCATCGCATCGGCGCCGGCGGCGAGCATCTTCAAACCTTCGCGGAAGATCCCTTCGGCCAGCACGGTGGCGGTGGTGGTGCCGTCGCCCGCAACGTCGTTGGTCTTGCTGGCGGCTTCCTTAACGAGTTGGGCGCCCAGGTTTTCGTAGGCGTCTTCCAGCTCGATGTCCTCGGCGACGGTGACGCCGTCCTTGGTCACCTTGGGCGAACCCCATCCCTTGTCGAGCACCGCATTGCGGCCGCGCGGGCCGAGCGTGCTGCGGACGGCTCGGGCCAGCTTCTCGACGCCGGCCGCGAGGGGCTTGCGTGCGTCGTCTTCAAAGACCATCTGCTTGGGCACGTGAAATCCTCCTAAAAGACTGATGCGATCAGTCCGGGGCCGCGATGGGCCGGCCGGACGGTGATTCGAGGTGTGTATGGTTGCCTGGAGCGGACTGCGGCGAATCGCTAAATCTAAACGGCTTAAGGGGTTTGCGATAGCCGCTCGGGCCGCATTTTGAGGCGTCGAGGCGGGCGTTCTGCCGGAAATGGCAGGCAGACCGTGGTGTGAGGGCCAATTAAGGCAATGGGCGTGCCAACGGGGAAAAACTGCTGGTTCGGGGCCCGAAACGCCGGTGTTTCGTGGGGGAAATTGGCAGGGCGAGGGTTGGGGAGGCGATTTCTTGCCGCGGGCGGGTTCCGCCAATTTGGCAGGCCGCGAGTGGGGTTGGGGCTCTCTATACAGATGAGCGGGGGTGCCACTGGCATCTTGCCAGTGAGAAGCGGGGACACGGATCACCTTCAGTTATGAGGTGAGCCGACAGCCCCACTCTTCAGGCTGCTTGCAAGTCGTTCAGTAGCCATGCCGTTGAGGTACTTCAGCACTGGCGGCACGCCAGTGGCACCCGACCGGACTCACTTATTCTGTTGTCGGCGGAGCGAGAGCTCGGTCGAGCAGGTTTTTGGTGATCCGCTGGACTCGCCGGTCAGGGCCGTGAGGGCGCGACCAGTGCGACCACGGGAGCGTGTGCCCGGGCGGCGTGCTGAGGCCTTGCGACCAGAAGATCGTGGCGGCGTTGAAGACGAAATTTTGCTTCGGGCCCGGATAGATCGTCGCGGTCCACTGTTGCGGTTCGTCGCCGCCGACCCAAGCCGTGCCCGCGGCGACAACTTCTAATCCCGGGATGTCGGCCGGGGCGCCGTGGTACTCCCAGCCGATGAGGCCGGGGATTAGGTCGCCCGCCTGGAGGCCCGTGCCGTTGAACATCCAATGTTCGGGCTGGGTGACGATCCAATCGCCGCCACCGTTGACCGGTTCGATGTTGCGGGCCCCGATGAGGAGCCCTTCGTCGGGACCGCGTTCGGGGAACGGACCATGCTCGCGCTGGCGCTGCTCGGCATAGTCGTTGTCGGCGCCGTACGGCCCGCCGCGGAACATGATGCGATTCTCGCGGCCGTCGACGCTCGCTCGATACGGCGTCACCCAACAGACGGCGTTGCCCGAGAGGAAGAGCAAGTCGACGCCGGCGTCGCGCAGCACCTCGACGCTGCGGAACTGGCGGATGTCCCAATACTCGTCATGGCCGACGCTGATGAACGCTCGGCACTTGAGGCCGCGATCGGGCGTGAGCATGTCGCTGTTCGAACAATAGGCGACGTCGTACCCCTGCTCTTCCAACCAATAGGCGAGTGGAAACTCGAAGGGCAGAAACTCGCCGGCACCGACGGTGAGCGGGTCGTTGACGATCTCGTTGTGCTGAGCTTCGCGGGCGTAGGGACGATCGAAGCTAACGTCGGCCCAAGGGCCCTGCCCTCCCTGCGGATGCGTGTAGACCGAGAAATCATTTGGCCAGCGGTTGTAGGCTTGCCAAGTGTTGTCGGAGCATTGAAACAAAATGTCGGCCGGGCGATCGTCGGTGACGATGAAGATGACGTAGCTCTGCCAGTAAGGTTTGTCCTTATCTTCGGGCAGCGTCGTCAGTCGGCCTAGATAGACGCCGCTGAGCCAATCAGTGGGGATTGTCAGCTTTGTGGCTGCGGGCCAGCGGCATTCGTGGAGGTTCTTTTCACCTTTGGGCGGATCAGGCTGCGTTACGCCGTCGAAGGGGCCAAGCTTCGTCATGAGTCGCGCGCCGCGGCCGCCGTAGTAGCCCATGCGGAAGATTTCGATTTCGAATCGCTGCGGCGGGTTCGTAGAGACCATGATGTCGATGGACTCGCCCGCTTTCACGCTTTGCCGCGAGCAGTAGCCCTCAATCCATGGCGAACGAAAACCGCGATCGTCGACGCGGACGCGAGTGAGCTGCCAGTCGAGCGATCCCTCCTGCGCGTTCTCGGCAACGATTGGATTCGCTGCGTGCGCAGATTCGTCGGCGCCGCTCGCACGATGCCGATCGATTCCGATGACGAGCACTAGTAAAACGTAGCCGAGGCGCCGCATCGCTTCTCCGTTCGCAATTGGTGGCAAGTTGGAGTCGCGGCCATTATGCTGCAGCAGCGCCCGGAATTCCTCACGCCCAAGAAGGTAATGCCGTGAATCGTCTCGCCGCGTTCGCAATTTGTCATTTTGCCGTTGGACTGATCGCCGCATCGCCGGCCGTGGCGGCGGAGCCGGCAAAGTACGCCATCGCGATTCACGGCGGCGCGGGCGGTTGGGCCGATCTGACGCCTGAGGCTCGCAAAGGAATTGAGCAGGCGCTCGAGAAGTCGCTCACTGTCGGTCGCGATATCCTTGCCAAAGGTGGCAGCAGTCTCGACGCCGTCGAGCAGTCGGTGCGCGTGCTGGAAGATTCGCCCTATTTCAATGCTGGCCATGGCGTCACTTACACGGCGACGGGGCAGCATCAACTCGACGCCTCGATCATGAATGGCGCCGACCACACGGCCGGCGCCGTCGCCGGGGTGTCGACGGTGAAGAATCCGATCTCGCTGGCACGTCGCGTGATGACCGATACGAAGCATGTGCTGCTCGCCGGCGACGGTGCAGAGAAGTTTGCGCGCGAGGTTGGCGCCGAGATCGTTTCGCCCGATTATTTTTGGACTGATCGCACGCGGGCGGAATACGAAAAGGCGAAAGCAAAAGCCGAGGCTGAAGCGCGCGACGGCGAAGCGAAGCCCAAGACCTCGCAACTCGCGGCCCCCGATCACTACGGCACCGTCGGCTGCGTCGCGCTCGACACGCATGGAAATCTCGCCGCCGCCACGTCGACCGGCGGATTGGCGATGAAAAAGTATGGACGCATCGGCGATTCGCCGATCATCGGCGCCGGCACGTACGCTGATAACAAAACGTGCGCGATCTCCGGCACCGGCGTCGGCGAGCTGTTCATCCGCAACGCCGTGTGTTACGACGTCGCGGCGCGGATGCGTTACGCGGACGTTTCGCTGGCCGACGCGGCGATTGTGCAAGTCCGCGACCGCTTGCCGAAGGATACGGCCGGGCTAATCGCCGTCGATCACGCAGGCGATTTGGTTGCGGAGTTCAACACGGCAGCGATGCCGCGCGGGATGGCTGATTCGTCGGGGCGGTTTGAGGTGGCGATCGAGCCCGAGAAGAGCGGCGACGCATCAAACGCTCGTTGAGCGACAAGCTATTGCAGGCGCGGCCCTACGGCTTCGCTTCGGCCGGCTTGTAGTCGCTCCACAGCCACTCGAGTGCGTACGGCAATGTCTGTCGCTTCACCGCGCCGTCGCAGTGGCCGGCGTTCTTCGCGAAGACGAACTGGTACTGGTACCCCTTCTCGGCCAATACATGGGCCATCCGCTCGTTGGCCAGCACCCAGTCGTGCATGCCGTCGCGCATGCGATTCGGGTTAAAGTTATCCTGATCACTTACCTCGAGCCAGATCTTGAGCGGCTTCGGCGGGCTGCTGGGAATCAAGCGTTCGTGGTACTCCCAAGCCCCGTGCGGCGTCTCGGGGTTCGACGGCCACTGCTGATTAACGTAAGTGCCCGAGTAGCTGAGAACGCGGCGGTACAGGTCGGGGCGGAACCACGCCATCGTAAACGCGCACGAGGCGCCCGAACTGCAGCCGGTCGTCGCGCGGCCGTTGGGGTCGTCGGTGAGCATGACGCCGCATTCTTTCTCCACGCGCGGCAAAACTTCCTTTTCGACAAACTCGGCATAGAGGCCCGACACGGTGTCGTATTCGAGTCCGCGCTGGCTCCCTTGCGCGTCGCCGCCGCCGTTGCCGATGGAGATCGCCACGAGCGGAGGCACCCGTCTCTCAGCGATGAGATTGTCGAGCGCCGTGAACAGGCCGTTGTCGGGCCCGTCGGCGCCGACGATAAACGGCGCCTTCGTCCCCGCCACATAGTCCTTCGGAATGTAGACGGCGACGCGACGCTCGTATGGCGCCGGCCGGCTGGTTGTGACGATCAGCTTTGCCGGGTCGGCCGGATCAACCTTGCCTGACGTGCCGGCATCGCGCGCGACGCCAGGATAGATCTTGCTGTCAGCCGACTTCATCGTGAACTCGACCACCCTACCCCGCAGCCCGCCGGGCGGATCGAGCATCTCCGGCGCCACCGGGTGCTTCGGGCCGAGGACAAAATTGCCGACGGCGTCTTTCGGCGGCAGCTCGCCGTCCGGAAGTTCGACGGCTGCGACGAAACCATCCTCCTGCGGATCTCGCACGGGGGGCTTCGGTCGCGCGGCGTGAACTGATGGAGCGGAAACGAGAGCAGACAAGATGGCGATCAGGAGCAGGCTTCGCATGCTTTCTCACTGCGTTGAGCTTGGCGTCGATGTCGGAGTAGCGCGTTCGTCGCTCACATGGTACACAAGCCTCGCCAGCAGAACAAAGCGCGGACCGAACTCGCCGTCTCGCTCACAAACGAAGCGGAGACGGCTTCTCAGTGGCAGGTCGTGACGCCGATTGCCGGTACCGAAGCGCGAACGTCTGGCCTGCAGTTCTACGCCCGTTCAATTTTCCGCGGCTTTCACCTTGTACGTGAACACCGCAGATCCTTCTGGCTCAAGGGCCACCTCCAAGCCTTCGTCCATCAGCTTCTGGCCGAGATGCGTGCTGTCGCCATGGTCGAAATCGGTCACTTCGTAGGATGCGTTCGGATCGAGTCCGCGCAGCTTCAATCGAATGGTCCCCTCCTCCGCACCCGCACGTCGAAATGCTTGAATCGCCCCCTCCCCTAGCTCCGGACGGTCGAACTGCCACGCGATCCAAACGTCCTTCGCCAAGCTGTAAGGCGTCAGCGGGTAGTAGTCGCCGAATAACATGGAGGGAGCAACGCGAGCGCACTCTTTGTAGGCTTCCGCCTGCGCCTTGAAGTCGTCAGACTTTAAGCATCCCGTGCCAAACAACGGGAGGTAGAAGCTGCGCATTTCATATGGCGAGTAGCGGTAGACCCCTGAACCATTGAACGGCAGCCAGCTCGACAGGCCGTAAGTCTGGCATTGATTCGCGTCGAACACGTTCTCTTGAATGTCGGGGAACTGGAAATCGCTGCGCACGAATGGCACGGCGCGGCGCATCGTTTCAAGATCGTTCCTGCGGCCGCCGGATGCGCAGGAATCTATCCGCAAACCAGGATTGCGCTCCACGAGCGTATCCCAAAACTTAAGATGGCCCTGGATGTAGAGATTTTCGGTCATCCCCTGCCGATCTCCCGCGTCTGCCGCGCGCCACGCGGTGAAGGGACCGTCGCCGTTCATGTCTTCGCGATACCAATCGAGCCCTTGTGATTCGATCATCCCGTCGATGTGATCGATCAGCCAAGCAAGACATTCAGGATTTCCCAAGTTGACGATGCTGCCCACGGTCGACGGGGTTTGCGGCAACAGCCACTCGGTCTTGCTGCCGAGGAATGTTTCGGGCGAGCCGGCGCGTTCCGGTTCGAACCACATGATGAATTGCATCCCTTGCTCGCGACACCAATCGCTGAAGGGGCGAAAACCGTCGGGGTACCTTCTGCGATCGATTTCCCACGTGCCGGTGTTCAGCCATTGGTTGTTCGGCTCCCCCGGCTTCGGCAGGTGTGGCCCTTTGTCGCTCGGATACCAGGTGTTCGGGCCGCCGGCGCCAGCGTCACGCCAGCAAAGATCGATGTGGGCGCCGGCGTCGAGCAAGCTTTGAACATACGTTTTGTCGACGCCGTCGACTTGCACCTGCGACAGCGGGCCGAGCGGCTTCCCATCCACCTGCGGGATCACGTGCGCTCGATTCCACCGGCGCCACAGATTCTGGGAGCGGATGATGTCGTCGCCTTGGTAAAACAAAACGGCGATCAGGGGCGTGCGAATCTCTTCGCCTGGCTCCAGGACCAGGTGCGTATGTTGTTGGCCAGCGGCCACGTGCAAGCCTTGCTCGCCGACGCGGGTAAAGTTGCTGTGCCATGCGCCAGGCCAACCAATGGCGAAGATCATTCCGCCGCCGGGCATTTGTAAATTATGGTACGGCCAACCATCGGGGCCGTCGCAAGATTTGCCGGACCATATCGGCGTGCCGAATTTCTTCTCGAATCCTGCGGGCATCGGCAGCGAGAATGGCTCGTAACTGTCGGCGGCGCAGAAGTCGCCCTTAATGCCGTGTAGCGTGAACTCGCCATCGGCGTTGCGATTGACGACGATGTCGAGCCCTTCAATGTTTTTCAGTAGCGGCGTGCGCTTGTCGCCGGTGTTCTTGAGATAGACCGTCCACTCAACCACTGGGTAGTCTGCGTAGTCGACGGCGACGCACCGTAGTTCGAGCCCAGACGCCGCGTCCCGCCAGGTGAACGTGTGCTCGGTGCGATCGGCGTCGATTTTCCGCGTGCTCGTCTCGCGAGGCCACGTGCGGAAAAAATCGGAACGACTATCCGAGCCGAACATGAGCGAAAAAGGCGGCTGCGCCTCGGCGTCTAGCAAGTTCGCTTTGCCCCACGCATCTTTGGCCGCGATTTCCTCCTGAGTAGGCGCAGCTGCTGGAACGGCAGCGTGCATAAGTGGAGAGGCGACGAAGCCGTGCATGGCAATAAACGCCATCGCGAGACATCGGAAGGCAAAGTTGGCGTATTGCCTGTGCAGCAAGGCTTGGTAAGTCATAGAAAACCCTCGAAATGCAAATCTAAATCGCGGAAACTCGGGCTCAATTGCGAAGATACGAAATGCGAGTCGCGCCTAGCCGATCGCCAATCGCTTCGATTCCGTTCCACGCCTCTTCTTCGACGTGAATCCCTTCCTTACGACGAAGTTGCGCCGTGCGATACTCCATCTCTCCTGGTACGAAGACCTCGTCGTATCCCGGAGCGGGAGGACAGGATTTGATGTGCGCGATCAAGCCCCTGACATGGCCGCTGAAAATGTCTTCGCTTGAGAAATGCCTCACGTCGATCGCTATGAGCAACGAACCGTCGCGTGCGACGATCTCGCCTGCTCGACAGCAACCAGCTTCTGTCAGCGCGCCGGCGAGAACGTCGACCATGAACGCCAGTCCATACCCTTTGTGCCCGACTTCTCCGCCGAAAGGCAGGATGGCGCCGGGCGGATCGGCGTAGAGATCATTTGGATTTGTCGACGGCTCGCCATTGGCGTCGACAATCCAACCGCTCGGCAGCGCGGCATTGCGTTGCTTGTAGACGCGGATTTTCCCCTCGGGCGCCATGCTGGTCGCAATATCGAGCACGAGCGGAAATTCGCCGCCAGACGGAGCAGCCAGTGACAACGGATTGGTGGCGAGTCGCCGCTCGCGACCGCCGAAGGGTACGACGGACTGATACCCCCCGCCCGCGTTCACCATCATCATGGCGACCATGCCGGCATTGGCAGCCGTCGCCGTGTAGGCGCCCAGGCGACCGGTGTGATTGCAGTTGCGCAACGTTACCGTGCCGACGCCGCACTTAGCGGCTTTGCTCATGGCGAGCTGCATCGCTTCGGCCGCGGCAACCTGCCCAAAAGCCCATCGTCCATCGAGGACGGCGCCAGCTGCGGATTCGCGAACGATTTCCAACTGCGCGTCCGTGATCAAGTCGCCCCGCTCGATGGCAGCGCAGTACTGGACGGTGCGCATGATGCCATGCGAGTCATGGCCTAGCAGGCTGGACTCCACAAGATGATTGGCTACGAGCTGCGCGCTGCGCTCGGGCGTTCCCAATCGTTCGAAAAGGGAACCGATGTACGACTCGGCGGCGGCGGCGTCTACAAGCGGCATCGTTGCGTACCATTCATCCGTTTACACGTGACTGAATAATCTCGTCGAAGTGGCTTGGTCGATGAAATCGCCTGCGGATTGGCGCCCCAAACTCATCGCATCGCGAATGCCTTCGATGTTGGTCGACTGCAACGGCCTTCTTGACGAGGGTTGCTACGCGTAGTCGTGCGCAGCGCCGTCGAACGGATGGCAAGCTGAGAGGAACCAATTCCGATCCGTGTACGGCAAATGAGATGACAAGCCGGGGCCGCACGCCGAGCAGAGCTGAAAAAACCACGAAGATGGCCCGAGATAAACCTCGAAATGCCTGCCGTCGCGACCACGGTGAATTGTATGATAATTCAGCCGCTCGCACTGATCAAGAGGGCGACGACTCCGACCGAAAGCGGGAGCGAGAACACGCTATCAAAGCGTTTGGCGTGGATCGCTAATAGAGCAGTGACCGCGGAGCGGTATGATCACCGCGGAGGTTCGTTGCGATCAGACCGCAAATTCGAATGGTAGATGAACCAGTAGATGCCCACAGCGACGATTCCGCCGATGAGCGTCGCCCAGCCCCACAGCATCGGCCCAATCTCCATGGACTGCCGATCGGTTCCGATCTTCTTCGCGTCTGCAAGCACCGCGATGGCCAACCCGACGTGAACAAAGAAGCTAATCAGGCCAAAGGCCAGAACGATATATTCCATATTGGCCGGCCGGGAGAGTCATGGAAAGTGTAAGGGGGGATTGCACTATCTTGACTCGCTACATCGTTGACGCAAGTCCCTTTCGCAATCAAGTGAGTTCGACGAACTTAAACTGTTGACAAACTGGGTCGGAAAATCGCGTCAACGGGTCGAGGCACATTTGAGGCAAGTTGCTGCCGAAGCCTTGGTTCTCGCCATCATCATTTGCTGCGCGGCGAATGTTCATCGTCAAAGTCGCCGCTGGCCTCGTGCAAGCGTTGCCGCAAGTCCCGCCCAGCAGGCAAGTAGCAATGCAGCAGGCTCTGGCACAGCTGCGAACTTGTAGACGATGCCACCAGCCCCATTGGCGGGAGTGTTCGTAACAAGCGCGTAGAGTTCGCCTGCGCCGTCTTCGCCAAATCCATGAACCGTCAGGCCGTTGGGCAGCTGGTCATTGGCGAACTGTGGAATGCGGAACTCGTTGATCACGCCCGTCGTCAAATCGGCGTAGAACAGCCGGCCGTCGGCGCGAACGGGCGTGCCGCGTAACGCGAGGTCGCCGAAAACGTATTTGCCGACGAGTTGGGGAATAGCTGAGCCTCGATAAACGAATCCGCCGGTGATCGAGATGCCGTCGCCATGATCGTATTGCAGGGTTCCAAGCGTTCCCTGGATCGGATCGATCATGCCAGCGGGCGAGCCGGGACTGTTATTTCCCGGAGGCGCGCCGATGGTTCCGTTCGAGCGATTGAACAAAAACGTCCCTTCCTTCACAGCCCAGCCATAGTTCCCGCCGAGCGTCACGCGATTGATTTCTTCGATGTTGTTCTGCCCGACGTCGGCCAAGATCAACTCGCCGTTCGCTGTGTCGAAGGCGAAGCGATAGGGGTTGCGAAATCCGTAGGCGTAAATCTCGCGCAGCTGATTCGCCCCTTGAAACGGATTCGTCGCTGGCAAGCGATATTGGGCGTTGCCGCTGACGGCGTCGACGCTGGTCGAAGTCAGCGCGGGGTTCACTGGATCGATGCGCAGCATTTTGCCGAGCGGCGTCGAGAGGTTCTGCGAGTTCCCCCCCGGTTCGATGTGGCTGGTGCCCGTGTCGTTGGCGTTTCCGCCGTCACCGAGTCCGATGTACATGTACCCGTCGGGCCCAAAAGCGAGCGTGCCGCCGTTGTGATTGCCGGCGTTCTTGCCGAAGGAGACGACTTCGCGGCGAGACGCTGGATCAATGACGTTGGGGTCCGCCGCGCTGATCTTCCATTCATTGACGACGTTCTTGTAGGCCTGCGCCGCGTTGTTCGGCGCGACGAACGTAGGAGCCGTTCCAGCTGGGATCGGTTCGCTCCCATACGTGTAGAGCGTGTGGTAGCCGACGCTGGCGCTGTCGTTGAAACCAGGATGAAACGCCAGCCCCAACAGACCTCGCTCGTCGTTCGCGTTGCCGGCAACGAATGGCGGACTCACTCTGCCGCTGACGTCGAGCGCGGCGCCAGGCAGTAGCGCGCCGTTCTGAATGATTCGCAGCAGACCACGCTGTTCGACGACAAATAGTCTTGAAGCATCATCCGGCGGACTAATCGCGTAGTCCGGGGCCGCCATTCCAGTGGCGACTGGCTCCAGCCGTACGGAGATCGCTCCCTTCGCAATCGGGGTTGTGTAAGGCTGAGCCGCCCCCTCGCTTCGCAGCAGAAGAGCAACAATCGACCCGATTAACGCAAAGCATGCACTGTTCTGGCGCATGGCAGCCCCCTTCTTTGATGAGTCCGGCGAAAAAACTACGCGGGTGTCGTACTTCAGAATGTGTCGACGCGTGAAAAATCTTGCACGCTCGAAGAGAAGAGCTTCTAGCCCCGCAGCTTGATCGAAGACTGACGCTCCAGAACCAACCAAGCGACTTGCAAGGCGACTAGGGGGAGTCTTGCATGGTTTTCGCGAGAAATGGCGTCACGAGCGGCGACTGCAAGGGCGTGACCTCGTAGAAAACTAGACCATCTCGCTCATCGCGGAAAATGTGTAGATCGCCCGCCGCTGGGGCTGCTTGCTTGACGTCATTTTCCAAGCGATCGACGAAAACCATCACCGGCGCATCGTCGACGTACGCCAGCATCGCGGTGGCGTTGCGACTCAGGCCGCCCGTGTACGCCAGTCCGAGCATGCGCATGTTCGCGGGCAGTTCGAGCAATCGCAGCGGCTCGCCTTGCCGACGCTCGAACGTCGCGGCAAATCGCTCGGGCTCGTGACATTCATACGTCGGCTCAAAACCACTCGACACTGCGTTCCGGTAGATGTCGACCAGCGGCCGCGCCGCGACGTCGGGGCCGCCATGCTGGGCGTTCTGCCACAGAAACGTCAGCGCAGAAGCGACCAGCAACGACGCTGCTAGAGCCGCAATGATGACGTTCCGTCTTTGCTTGGAAGGTTTCACCGCGGGGCGCTCGACGAATTCCTCATCAGCCGGCGGAGCAATAGTGGGAATTCTGCTCTGGGGCACGTTGATCGTGAACATTCGTTGAAGCGAATCATCGATGCGGCGCTGAAGCTCAACTTCCGCCCGACGCCCCGGATCAGTGCGCAACGCCGCCGTGAACGACTCGCGCTCGTCATCGTTCGTCAAATTGTCGAGAAACTTCTCGAGCAATTCGTCGTCGGGTTGTTCTTGATCTTGGGGCATAGCAAAAACTAGCGCTGCTGGCGCGTCATCTTAGGCGATTCGGAGAGATGTTTTCTGAGCGCCGACTTACTCCGGTGGACGTGGCTCATGGCCGTGCCTTCCGGGATGCCGAGCAGTTCCGAGATCTCTGCATACGTTAAATTCTCAATGACTCGCAGCATCAAACAAGAGCGAGCCTCGACGCTGAGAGTTTGCAAGGCGCTGGAAACTTCGTCGTCGAAAGCGGTCTGATCGGGAACCAACTCGCCGCCGTTGCGGGCAATCGGCGATCGCTTGTCGACGGTAGCGTCGCCTTGCACTTCCGCGATGATCGCCGGATCGGCGGCGTACGTTCGCCGATGCTGAACTTTTCGCCGATAGTTCAAGGCGCAGCGTCGCACGATTTCCGCCATCCATGCAGAAAACTTGGAGCCTGGTTGGAATTGTTCAACCTTTTCGAACGCGACGATCGCGGCTTCTTGCACGATGTCTTCAGCAGCCTGGCGTTCTCCCGTGACGCCTGCCGCAACAAGCGTCAGTCGACGATACGCATCCTGGAAGTGCGCAGCAAAAATAACGGGGTCCGTCATATCGGGAACCCCGCCGGATATTTCTGCTGTGGCGTCGTTCGGTAGGGTCATTGCCCAAATTCTATCGCTCTGCCGTACCAATGTGCCCAAGCGACGCCAATCTTGCAAAATTCCGCGGCGACGAATTTACCTGCATTCTCCTGCTGAATCTGATAGTCTGACGAGAGCTTGTCTCGACCTGCTGCGCCGCCAGCGCGGCTAATCAGTCACAGTTGCGGCGATGTCTGCAATGGAAAACTCCAGATCGACGACAGACGCTGCCCGCGGACAAGGCGATGCGTGCGTAAGGCAAGCCTTCACGTTAGTCGAATTGCTGGTCGTCACTGCGATCGTCGGCAGCCTGGTAGCGATCGTGATGCCCGCGATTCAAGCAGCGCGAGAAGCAGCGCGGCGGCAACTCTGCGGCGATCATCTCCGGCAGCTGGCCCTAGCGACCGCGCAGTACGAGGCTCAAATTCGCCATTTCCCAGCGGGACGAGTGGGCTGTGACGACACCACCGGCGTTTCCGCGTGCCCGCCAGGGTTGCCTGTGGCGCGTAAGACAGCCGCCAGCGGATTTGTGACGCTCCTGCCGTATCTGGAACAAGAGCCGCTTTACGCGCAGCTCAATGTTAGCCAAGGAGGGCTGTGGAACCGCAATATCGATGATCTGGGATGGTTTTCCAGTCCGGAGAAAGCTGAAGGCGTCATGCAGCGCCCGCCGATCTTTGTTTGCCCAAGCGACGACTCAGCAGCCGTCAGCGAGGTTTACGCGCCCGTCTTGGCCGCCACTGGCAGTTACTGCTTCGTCCAAGGAACAAAGGGCCCCGCGGCGCCGCGCGCCGTCGCCAAGTACGAAAATGACGGGATGTTCCTCTATGTGATTCCGCGGCGAGCGAGCGAAGTCGCCGACGGGCTCTCGCGGACGATGCTTCTCGGCGAAGTCCTGATGTCCGATGTTTGGGAGTCTTCCAATACCTGGACATACGCCCGCCTGAATGCCGACTGCTTGCGCACCACGGAGTATGCCATCAATACCCCGCCCGGCCACGGCGACTCCTATGAACGCCAGAACGGCGCCATGGGAAGTTATCATCCTAACGGTGCACTATTCGCGTTCGCCGACGGCCATGTCGAGTTTCTTGAAGAGCAGATTGCTCCTGAGCTCTATCGCGCCATGTCGACGGTCGCCAGCGACGAATGATCTGATTAGATTCTGCGTTGTCAACGCTGTTGTTGACGCATGCGTGCAATGACCGCGGCCCGCGGCGACATAGTTTCATCGGTACTCCGAGAAACTTTCAGGGCCGAAACCAATGCGTCGCCGATTGATGATCGCTCCGTTGTTAGTCTCCAGCCTGGTTCTCGCGCCACGCACGACGATGGGCGCAAATTACGACGAGTCTGTGCTGACGGACCTCTCGGGAACGCCAACGCTTCCCACCACAATTGTTCTCGACTCTAGATCAAATCTAGTCGTCGGCAGCGCGGGCGCCGGCGATTTCGATCTGATTCATTTCTCAGTTCCAGTCGGGAGTTCACTGACGTCGCTCACGCTCGCGTCCTACGTCAATCCATTCAACGCCGTCTCCTTCGTTGGCCTCGGCGCGGGGACAACCTGGACGGCTGGACTCGACTTCGACGTTGATCCCTCGAAACTGCTCGGCTGGAGTCATATCGCTGCCGAAGGCAGCTCTGGCGTAGGGGCCGACTTGCTCATCGACATGAGCGTCGCTCCCTTTACGCCTGGCTTCGCGAGGCCATTGGCTGCTGGCGACTACACGCTGCTGATTCAGGATACCGACAACGTCGTCAACTACAGCCTCGACTTGGTGCTCGCCGGCCCCAGCATTGCCGGAGACTTTAACAGCGACGGGAAGGTCGACGGGCTCGATCTTGAGCAATGGCGAGGCGACTTCGGCGTCAATCAAGATTCCGACGCCGACAACGATGGAGACACCGACGGCGCAGATTTCCTCATTTGGCAACGAGCATTCGGTTCTTCGGCGCCGGTCAGCGCCGTCCCCGAGCCGGCGGCGCTCACATCGGCGATTATCGCCGCGGTAAGCGCCAGCCGGTTTCGTGGACGGCGACGAAATTGTCTCTAAGCGATTGCCAATGCACGCCGGCGGAAAGCGGCGCCTGCCAAGAGGCCGACGACGCCAAGGCCCAACGTCGAGGGTTCAGGCACGAGAGTAAAGAAGCCGCGAATCTCGCCGCCAGGAGTGTTCGTCGTGTGAATGTTGAGATACATCTTGCCGGCGTCGAGCCCGGCAAAGAACACATTCATCGCCGTCCCTACGGTACCGCCGTTTGCCGTCACGAACGCTGGGTTGAAGCTGGATGCTTGCGTCATATCGAACGTCTGATCATAGCTTCCCGACTGCACGCCCAGCGGAAATCCGGGGAACGAGGGAGTCGGCGTCGCGACCCCAGCGAGCGGGTTGGCCGGCGGAGCTGGAATGGGCCCATGAATGTGCGACGCCGTCGTGTTGCCGCTTAACCCGCTAAACGTCGCTTGCACCCGCATGGTGAGCAGATCGTAGTCGACGGTGACTTTCGCGGTTCCGGTCCCCAGCGACGGATTAGCGGGAAACTCGTTGGGGCCGCTCAACGTGGTCGTGTAAATCGACGTGTGCGCGAACGCCGCTTCCATCGAAGCGAAAATGATCGCAGCGCAGCCAAACAGTAGTGCAATTCTCATCAGCCAAGCCTCCGTGGAGTGAAGTCAGTACGCGGAGCGTATGTCGCCTCCGCCCGGAAATCTTGCACTGCCACGGAGATCGCTCTAAAAACCCTAGCCCCGGAAATTGAGCGCATTCGGTTCTGATTGGCCACTGCCGGTGGAGCGGCTCTTGCGAGTCGATCGACTTCTTGCGAAAGCAGGGTCGCCACTTCTTCACGAACTAGCGCTCGTTGAACTGCACTGCACTAGCAGCGAATTAAATTTTCCAGGCGTGCATACAAATTGGCTGCAAGCAATTCATTCGTTCGGCACATATGCACTTGTGGGAGACGCTCGCTCGGCATGCTCGGCCATTCTCGCAAAAGATAGAGCGTCTTCCTGGTCGTTTGCCCGACGGCGACCGTGCGTTCTCGTATCGACCCTCGAATTGCACGGCGCCGTTTGGCAGCGACTCAACCACGCGGCCTCACGGCTGACGGGGAATTTGCTTCTAGAAGTGGGCGCCTCGATTGCTGCTCAATCGCGCAAATCCGCGCAGCACGCCGGCCCAAGTATTATGCGACCGTAAAAACAAGCAAGAGCGGACTACTTGCTCTTCATGCGGAGGATCATTTCTACCTCCACAGACGAACCGAGAGGCAGCTGTGCCATGCCCAGCGCCGTCCGAGCGTGGCGGCCCGCCTCGCCGAAGACGTCGCGGACAAGTTGCGAGGCGCCGTTGATGATCAGGTGTTGCTCGGTGAAGTCAGGGTCGGAATTGACGTAGCCGGTGATGCGGACGATGCGTTCGACTTCGTCGAGCGAGCCGAGATGCTTGCGAACGGCCCGCAGGACGTTGGCGGCGCACAGGGCGGCAGCGGCGGTGGCGGCTTCCTTGGAGATCTGCGACGGGACTTTGCCCACGGAAACGAGCGCGTCGCCGTCGAAGGGGACTTGGCCAGATGCGTAAATAATGTCGCCATCGACCGTCAGCGGATCAACAAGCGTTCCTTCCGGCGTCGTGCGTTCGAGCGGGAAACCAAGATCTTGCAGGCGTTGATCGCGGGGGCTCAAGGGAAATCTCCGACAGTGATGGGCGAGGAACGCGCGGGGCGTTCTGTTGACCCTGAAGCTCGTTGAGACTGAAAGTCGCGAGGGCAATTAAGCGTTGCGGCAGGTTTGACGTTGGGCGCCAAGACCCTCGATCGCCAACTCGACGACGTCGCCGGCGCGGAGGTACCGCGCCGGCTTCTGCCCCAGGCCGACGCCGGGGGGCGTGCCGGTAGTGATGACGTCGCCCGCCTCGAGCGTCATGAACTGCGACAGGTAGTGAACGATATACGTCGGCGAGAAAATCATCGTGCTCGTGCTGCCGTTCTGCATCCGCTCGGCGTTGACGGAGAGCGTCATTTGCAGCGAGCCGGGCGCCTTCACGGCGTCGCGCGTCACAAGGTAGGGGCCCAGCGGATTGAACGTGTCGCAGCTTTTACCCTTGGTCCACTGCCCTCCCCGTTCGAGCTGGAACTCGCGTTCGGAAACGTCGTGCGAGATGCAGTAGCCGGCGATATGACGCTCCGCCTCTTCCTCCGAAGCGAGGTATCGGGCGTCCGAGCCGATGACGACGCCGAGTTCCACTTCCCAGTCGGTCTTCTGGCTATTGCGGGGAATGAGGATGTCGTCGTACGGGCCGACGACGGTGTTCGAGCCTTTCAGGAACAGAATGGGCTCGGTCGGAATGGGCATGCCCGACTCTGCGGCGTGATCGGAGTAATTGAGGCCGATGCACATCACCTTGCCTGGCCGAGCGACCGGAGCGGCGAGCCGCGTCGTCGAAGCGACGTTCGGCAGTTCATCGGCTCGTTTCTCGACAAGCTGAGCAAGTCGCGCGAGCCCATCGGCATTGAAGAAATCGCGGTTCCAGTCGGCGAAGTGCTGCGAGCAATCTTTCCGAACGCCGCTTTCCAGTTCAACGCCGGGGCGTTCTGCGCCGGGCGCTCCAAAACGAATGAGTTTCATGACAATCGGGTCGCCGTGGTCGAACGGTCGGTCGGGAGGGTAGCTAATCAAGTGAAGCTGCGAACGTTAGCGCGACGCGCCCGACGCAGCGTTCGCCGTCGCATAGCGGCGCACGCGGATGTCGGCCTGTTCCTTATGGCCCATAAAGCCCTCCAAAGCACACAGTCGCGAGCAGTACTCGCCGATCATGGCCGAGGCTTCGGGCGCGACGCGCTGGTAGGTGCAGGTTTTGAGAAACTTGCCCACCCAGAGTCCGCCAGTGTAACGTCCCGCTTTTCGCGTCGGCAACGTGTGATTGGTGCCAATCACCTTGTCACCGTACGCCACGTTCGTTTCGGGGCCGAGAAATAAGGAGCCGTAATTGACCATGTTATTGAGGAAATACTCAGGATCGGCGGTCATCACCTGCACATGCTCGGAAGCGATCTCGTTGGCGACGCGGAGCATTTCTTCGTCCGAATCGCAGACAATGATTTGTCCGTAGTCGCGCCACGCCCGCCCCGCGACGTCGCCGGTGGGCAGCGTGCGCAGCTGCCGCTCGACCTCTCGTGCCGTTTCCTCCGCCAACTTTTGGGAGTTCGTCAATAGAATTGCCGGGGAATTGGGACCATGCTCCGCCTGACCAAGCAGGTCGACCGCGCAGATTTCTGCGTCGACCGTTTCGTCGGCGATGATCAGCGTTTCGGTAGGTCCGGCGAGCAGGTCGATGCCGACGCGGCCGAACAGTTGCCGCTTCGCTTCGGCGACATAGGCGTTGCCGGGGCCGACGATCATGTCGACCGGTTTGATCGACGCCGTGCCGAGGGCGAGCGCGGCAACAGCTTGAACGCCGCCGAGGCAATAGATTTCATCGGCGCCCGCCATGTCCATTGCCACGACGATCGCCGGGTGGGGACGTCCGCCGCTGGGAGGCGCCGTGGCGGCGATGCGGCCAACGCCGGCGACCTTGGCCGTTACGATGCTCATATGAGCCGAGGCGACCATCGGGTAACGTCCCCCGGGGACGTAGCAACCGACGCTGGCAACCGGAATGTTTTTATGCCCTAACACGACGCCAGGCAGCGTTTCGACTTCCACGTCGCGAATCGCACTGCGTTGAGCTTCGGCGAATTTTCTGATCTGAGCTTGAGCAAAGCGAATGTCTGCTTGGACTTCGTCGCTCACTTCCTCGTAGCAACGCTCGATTTCGGCGGGCGATAATCGGAAATTGGCTGGCTCCCACTGATCGAGATCCCGCGAGTACCGCCGCACCGCCTCATCGCCTTGCGCGGCGACGTCGCCGAGCATTGCCTCGACTTTTCGCTGAACATCGTTGTCGAGCTGGCATGTGTCTTGCGCAAGCGCTGTTTTGAAGTAGTTCGCCATCGTTCACTGTTGAAGGGAGTGACTTGCGGGAGTTAGAAAAGTAGCGGCCGTGGAACTGCTGTGCCGAAAGGCGCCGCGGAGACGCTAGCAAATTGGCAGCGAGAGGAACTCCCCCCATCAAAGATGGATCCCGCGCTTCATGACTATCAGTTGCCTGTTCGAAGCCCGCGGTGGAAGAGCATCAAGTCAATTGGGGCAGCCGCATTGGCGGGGTGGCCGATCGATGGGAGATCAGCGAGCGACTTGAGAGCAACGCTAACAAGTGGCGACTCCCTGGAAACGCCTGCCGCCAAGTTGCCTTCTGCCCTTCCAAAAACACTAGACAGCCGGTACGAACAGGCTGTATGATATCCGTGGTGATGACGGTGTCAAGCCAGCTCCACGCAGGAAGAGCGACGTGCTCCGCACTTCATTTGCGGCGCGCGACGCTTCTCTTTCGGAGAATGCACCCTCGACAACCGCCCCTCCAGTTTGCTTAGTTTTGAATCGAAACCTCGGTCAAAGACGGGCTCGACACTTGCTCATCGCAGGCTGCTACGACGCCCGCTGCTCCACTTTCTCTACTTCTCCGCATTGCACTCGACGTTTGCCGGTAAGTCCCTTCGCCAATCGAGGCCGTCCACGATGCTCACGATACTAAGCCGCGTCTCGCTACTGATTGCGACCTGGCTGTTACTTCAGCCAGTCTCCCGCGCGGAAGAAGCGACTCCACAAGCCCGCCTCGTCTCTGTCCAGCGAATCTGGGGAGAAGCCCCGCACAGTGCATTCACCGACCTGCTCCGCTGGCGCGACGAGTGGATTTGCGGCTTCCGCGAGGGGCAAAATCATGTCGGCAGCCAGGGAGCTATCCGCATCCTTCACTCGAAGGACGGGGAGCAATGGACGTCGCTTTCACAGATCAAGCACGACACATACGACCTGCGCGATGCCAGCCTGTCGGTGACGCCTGAAGGAAAATTAATGCTGGTTGCCGGGGCGGCGCAAGTCCTCGACGGGAAGCGGCAGACTGGCTCGCTAGTCTACTTCTCCACTGACGGCGCCAATTGGACGCAGCCGGAGCTAATCAGCGAGATGGGCCGCTGGATGTGGGCGGTCACTTGGCACGACAACGTGGCTTGGGGCGTCGCCTACCCTGCCCCGAAGGGAATGAACGTGAGCAGCCTGCTCAACAGTTCGGACGGCGTGCATTTTAAACCGGTGGTGGAAAAGTTCCTCGCCGATTCGAAGTGGCCGACCGAGGCGCGAATCCGGTTCGGCCGAGATGGCGAGGCGCTTTGCCTCCACCGCACAGACTCGAAGCGAAATTTTGCGTTCCTGGGCGCGGCGGTTCCCCCCTACACCGAGTGGAAGTGGAAGGAGCTCGACCGGTTCATCGGCGGACCGAACTTGCTGCAGCTTCCCTCGGGCGAATGGGTCGCCGCGGGGCGTATTCACAATCCGAAACCGGTAACGGCGCTCGTAAAGATTGATCGCGAATCGGGCCACGTGACGCCGCTGCTAGAGCTCCCTTCCGGCGGCGACACAAGCTACCCCGGCCTGGTGTGGCACGAGGGGCTGCTGTGGATGAGCTACTACTCGTCGCACGAGGGAAAGACGCAAATCTACTTGGCGAAGATCGAGCTGCCCCAAGAGAAGTGATGCGATCGTCGATGACGTCGTGCCGCGGCTTAGCCAATCGCTCAGCCGCCGCACGGCACGTTCGCCAGGTGCTGCTGCAAGAAGCGAATCCAGTTGCCGGAGAGAATGCGATCAACGTCTTCCGTCGAGTAACCGCGTTGCGAAAGAATCGCGTCGAGCCGCTGCAGATCGGCGATCGTATCGAGCTGATGCGGCGTCTGCTCGGTGCCGAACCCGCCGTCGAGGTCGCTGCCGATCGCGGCGTGCAGCGCGTTCCCGGCGAGTTGGCAGATATGATCGATGTGATCCGCCATCGTCGAAATGGGAACGATCTCGCGCGAGGGCTTTGCCTCGCCGGAGGCTTGCGACGGCCACTTGGCGGAGAGCATCCAGGCGTCGCCGGCGACGCCGATGACGCCGTCGCGAGCGATCACTTGCTGCAGTTGCCAATCGGAAAATTGGCGGCCGCCGGGGACGAGTTCGCGGCAGTTTTGGTGGCTGGCGAAGATGACGCCGCCGAAGGCGTCGAGCGTTTGCTCGAAGGCGAGATCGCTGAGGTGAGTGACGTCGAGCAGAATACCGAGGCTGGTGAATTCGGCGAGGAGCTCTCGGCCGAGATCGGTGAGGGGCGCCGTGGTGCCGGTGCCGCCGGCGTAGCGACCGTGACCGTAGTGAACGAGGCTCGCGCAGCGAAGACCGAGCTTGAACCAATCGGCCGCTTCTGCGGGAGCGGTGACGGCGTCGCAGCCTTCGAAGGCGACGACGAGACCGATCGGCAGCGCAGCGCGAGTCGCTTCGTCGGCCGCTTGCCAACGCGCGACGTGATCGGCGAGTTCCACGCCGGAACCGATGAGGCGAATCTCGCCGCGGGCGGCGAGGCGCTGGTAGTAGTTGAGTTGGCCGCGGGCGACGGAGTTGGCGACGTCGACCGAGGCGAAGGTGAAACGCGAGGCGCTACCTTGCGAGGAGGCCCCGGCGACAAGCGTGCCGAGGCAAATAGCGATGGCGCCGCGACGCATTTCGGGAAGCGTCGTCGTCGCACAGCCGCGGCCAGGGGCGTCGCGGTGAGCCGCTTCGCGAGCGTTGAGCTCCGCGATCGGCCACGTCAGGTCGCGGTTCATCAACAGGGCGTTCCACGCCAGATCGAGATGGCTATCGGCAATGAGTTTCATCGTTGCGAGCTGCAGTGCGAGTACGTGACCACTTCCGCCAACGTTCAGGATATAGTCGCTTATTAGTTTATGTCAGCCCAAATATCTGGTATTGCGGCAAATACCGCGTCGAAAACCACTGAATTGCGAGCACTGGACCGACTGCAGTCGGTCCGCGACGACGCGCGCTTGGCGACGCCTTGCTTGGCGATCGACGGCGCGCTCGTTGAGCGGAACATCGAGCGCATGGCAACCTATTGCGCGTCGCATGGACTCGCGCTGCGGCCGCATACGAAGACGCACAAGTCGCAGCGGATCGCGCAGCTGCAACTCGACGCAGGCGCTGTGGGACTGACGGTCGCCAAGCCGGGCGAAGCGCGCGTCATGGCGCCGCTCGGTGCGCCGATTCTCATTGCTTACCCGCCAATCACGCCTGCCAGCTTGCGAGCGATTGGCGAACTCGCGGAACGGGGCGACGTGCTCGTCGCGGCTGACTCGGCGGAGGCGATCGAGCGCCTGGCGGCGGCAGCGCCGGGACGCGGGCGACGGGTCGGCGTGCTCGTCGACGCCGACGTCGGCATGCATCGCACCGGCGCGAGCAATCCTGAGCAATGCGTCATGCTCGCGCAGTTGATCGCCGCAAGCGACAAACTGCGGTTCGATGGATTGTTTTGCTATCCCGGCCATATTTGGGTGAAGCCGGCCGAGCAGGCGGCGCCGCTGCAGACCGCCGGCGAGTTCGTGCAGGCATGCATCGGCGCGCTCGCTGCGATCGGCATGACGCCGCGGATCGTTTCGGCCGGGTCAACGCCCACGGCGTTCAACTCGCATTTGATGCCGGGCGTTACCGAGATTCGCCCCGGCACCTACGTGTTCAACGACATGAACACCGTCCGCGGCGGCTTCTGCGGACTGCACGATTGTGCGGTGCGAATGATCGCGACTGTCGTCAGCACGGCCGTGCCGGGGCAGGTGGTAATCGACGCCGGCGCCAAAGCGCTCGCCGCTGATCGCTGCATTCCGGCGCCGACGTCTGGGCATGGCTTCGTCGTCGAGTACCCCGAAGCGGTCGTCACGGCTCTCAGCGAAGAGCATGGCCAAATCGACGTCTCACGGTGCGAACGGACGCCGCGCGTCGGCGAGCGAGTTTCGGTGATTCCTAACCACGTCTGTCCGACGATCAATCTGACGGACTCGGCATGGTGGTTCGATAGTGAAGGTTCTCTCCAAGAATTAACGATAGACGCCCGAGGTATGGTTCGATGAGCAACGTCTCGCAGCTTCCCTCTCGCAAGGTGAGCGACAAGTCTCAGCAGATTTTGGAACGGAACAGCCGCTTCATCCCCGGCGGCATGGCTTCGGTGAATCGCCGCACGAGCCAGACGCTGGCGTTCGCGCGAGGGGCGGGGGCGTATCTGTGGGACGTCGACGGCAATCGGTACGTCGACTACCACGCCGGCTTCGCGCCGTACATCCTCGGGCACAACGATCCCGACCAGCAGGCCGCGGTGAATCAGTCGTTCGCCGATCAGCTGAGCAATTTCGGCTCGGGCCCGACTGAGCAAGAGGGCGAACTCGCCGAGCTGTTCTTGCAATGCGTGCCGACGGCGGAGCGGGTGCAGTTTTTGAACTCCGGTTCCGAAGCGACGGCGCAAGCGATTCGCGTGTCGCGGGCGGCGACGGGACGCGAGCATGTCATTTTGATTCAGGGGAGTTACAACGGGAATCAGAACGTCGTCGCCGCGAACCTGATGGATAGCGTCGAGATGCTCGGCGGACGGCAGGCGGCGGGGGGCGAGTATCCGCTCAATCCGATCACTGCCGGAATTCCGAAGGGGGAAGCGGCGTTGCTCCATCCGGTGGAATTCAATGATCTCGAAGCCGTCGAGAACATTGCGCGGCGTTACGAGATCGCGGCGCTGATCACGGAGCCGGTGCTGCAAAATATTGGCATCGTGAAGCCCGACCCTGGTTACCACGCCGGACTGCGGCGGTTGGCCGATCATTACGGCTTTAAGCTGATCTTCGACGAGGTGAAGACCGGCTTCCGGGCCGCGCTCGGCGGATATCAGGCAGTGTGCGGCGTGACGCCCGATCTGTCGACGTTTGGGAAAGCGATCGCCAATGGTTTCCCGATCGCCGCCCTCGCGGGGAAAACAGAGTTGATGGAGCTTGCAATGAGCAGCGACGCCACGCGGCGGGTGCTCATCGCGGGAACGTACAACGCCCATCCGGTGACCGTTTCGGCGACGCTCGCTTGCTTGCGAAAGCTCGCCGACCCTGAACTCGACGTGTACGGCTACCTCGACCGCTTGTCCGAGCGGCTGACCGACGGATTGGCGGAATGCTTCGACCGCCACGGCCTGACGGCCACGGTGGTGCGGCAAGGGAGCGCTCACTCGTTTTACTTCTTGCCGGAACCGCCGCGCAACTGGTGGGAGATCATCTCCGGCCATAACTTCGCGCTCGACGCCAAGTTGCGTTCGCTGCTGATCGAGCGAGGCGTTTACTACTTCCCGACGCCGACGAAGCAGGGAAGCATCAGCTTCGCCCACACCGCGGAAGACATTGAGTTCACGCTGCAGATGATGGACGACGCCATCGGTTCGCTCAACAACGCCTAACGATCAAGGAAAGTAGAAGACGATGGTTGTCGACGTTCATACCCATGCCTGGGATTACCAGAATCATTTCACCGCGGCGTTTCGCAAGGACGCCCTTCGCGCCCGCGCGGGCGTCGAAGTCGATCTGAGCGTTCGCCTCGACGATTACTTAGCGAATGCCCCTGCCGACATTCGGGCGCTCGTCTTTGGCGGGAAGGCGAAGCTCAGCGGCGTTTGGATTCCCGATGATTACGTCGCGGCTTTCGTTGCGCAGCGGCCTGACATTCTCATTGGGTTTATGAGTCTCGATCCGACGCAGCCGGGCTGGGAAGACGAGATGCGGTACGGCTGCGAGGAACTAAAGCTCCGTGGCATCAAGCTGCTGCCGATGTACGCGGGGTTTCGGCCGAACGATCGCTCGCTCGACCCGCTATGGGAGTACGCGAACAAGCATCGCCTGCCGGTACTGCTGCATGCTGGGACGACGTTTGTCAGCCAGGCGGTGCTGGAGTGCACGTTGCCGCGACACATCGATGACGTGGCGATTCGCTTCCCCGAGCTGCGGATCATCCTCGCCCACTTGGGGCATCCCTACGAAGGGGAATGCATCGCGGTGATTCGCAAGCACGAACATGTCTACGCCGACGTCAGCGCGCTCTACTACCGACCGTGGCAGTTGTTCCACAGCTTGATGCTCGTGCAAGAGTACGGCGTCTGGCACAAGCTGCTGCTAGGAACCGACTACCCGTTCACGACGGTCAACGGCACGATGGCGGGGTTGCGCGGCCTGAACGACATGGTTCGCAGCACGTCGCTCCCCCGCCTCAACGAAGAGGCGATTGAGGGCCTCATTCGTAGGGACGCTTTGCGACTGCTGGCGTTGGAGCCTTAGCCGAATCAGAGCGGTACGGCTTGAACATTTCCTGCATTGCGCGAAGCCCGCGGTTCACCATCAAGATGTCGGCATCGTGAAAAATAATCCGTCCCCCCATCGCCATCAGCTCTTCGGCCGCTTCCAGCGAGCCGGCGGGCTGTGCGAAGTGCTTGCCGGCGCTGAGAGCCGCTTCGCAAACGCGACGGCTGGCGTTGAGAACGGCCGAGCTGCGCATCTGTCCGGGCACCCCGGCCAGCACGCTGTAATCGCCGGGGCCGAACATCAAGACGTCGACGCCGTCGACCTTGGCGATCTCCGGAGCGAGCTCGAGGGCCGCGGGCGACTCGATTTGGATCACGACGAGCGTCTGTTCATTGGCAGCCGCAATGTAGTCGTTAAGCGGCATCGTGCCGAACGGCGCATCGCGGTTCCAGCCGTCGCAACCGCGCTGGCCGAGCGGAGCGAACTTGGCGTTGCGGACGACTTCGCGAGCTTCTTCGGGGCTTTCGCAACGGGGATAAATGACGCCTTGAGCGCCGCATTCGAGAGCGCGGGTGACGCTCGACATTTCGCCGCGAGAGACTCTGAGAAGCACGTCGGCGTCGCCGCCCGCACGGGTGGCGGTCAGCAGCAGCTGGGCCGTTTCCATGCTGAACGTGCGATGTTCCATATCCATCCAAATGCCGTCGACGCCGATCATGCTGGCCATTTCGTAAACGGCAGGATCAAACAAGTGGAGCGTCGTCAGGAAGCTCGGTTCATTCTTCGCCAAACGCTGTTTGATGCCGTTGATCTTCATTGCCTGGAAGCTCCTGTTGCCGCTTGTTTTCAAACCGCGCGGTTGCGCAGCGAACTGAATTAGGATAACACGGCGTTTTTTAAGCCGCTTATGTGATCATAGCAAGAGAGATTCAGCGACAATAGAGAGCGGCGACGCTCAATTGTGGAGAATTGAAGAATGCAACGTGCGCGCTATGCGATGCGCACGTGCTGCGCTCATGGAACAGACTGGAGGCGCGAACATACATGCGAGACGAGATTGTTGGAGTTGCGGGACTTGGCTTTCTGGGACGAGGAATCGTCGCGTGCCTGGCGGCGTTCGGGCATCGCGTCATCGCGTTCGACCGTTCTCAGGAGTTGAAGACCGAGACGGAAAAGTACGTCGATCAAGCGATGCGCGAGCTGATCTTGAGAGCCGGCTTTCGAGCGTCATTAACAGATGAATGGCGGAGCCGCGTCACGTTTGCCAGCACCGTCGAAGAGTTGGCTAGCGCGACGTTCGTCATCGAATCGGTCACGGAAGACGCCGCCGTGAAAAGCGAATTCTTCGATGGCCTGGAGGCGTGCATCGCCGCAGACGTCCCCGTCGCCACGAACACGTCGTCGCTGCCGGTTTCGACGGTGGCAAGCCAGCGAAAGCATCCGGAACGATTTCTCGGCATGCATTGGGCCGAGCCGGCGTACGCGACGCGATTTATTGAATTGATTCGCAGCGAACAGACTTCGGACGAGGCATTCGCACGAGCGATCGCGCTCGCGGAATCATGCGGCAAAGAGCCTTCGATGATTCTGCAAGACTTCCCGGCCTTCGTTGCGAACCGGCTTGGTTACGCAATGTATCGGGAAGCGCTTAGTCTACTCGAGCAAGGCGTCGCCGATGCGGAGACGATCGACCGCTCATTTCGCAACTCCGTCGGCTTGTGGGCCAGCTTCGCCGGACCCTTCCGCTGGATCGACCTTACTGGCGGCCCGGCCCTCTACGGCCGCACAATGTCGAACGTACTGCCAACGCTCGACAACTCGCCAACTATTTCGCCCACGATGCAGTCGATGATGGAGGCGGGCCTCCGCGGCGTGGCGGATCGTCGCGGCTTCTACGAATACACCGACGACGAAGTGAAGATGTGGGAAGATCGGTTCCGTAACTCCGTCTGGAAGGTTCGCGAGTGGGTTGAAGAAATGGCGAAGGAGGGTGCGGCATGTCGACGCGACGACGCACGCTAGTCGTGGGGGTCGGTTCGATCGGCGAACGCCATGTTCGTTGCTTTGGCGCGACCAACCGTACGACGCTGGCCATCTGCGAACCCAACGCCGACCTTAGAACGGCGGTCGCCGAGCGCTACGGGATCGGCGAAACGTACGCATCCTTGGACGACGCCCTGGCAAACGACTTCACCGCCGCCGTCGTGGCGACGCCCGCGCATCTGCATGTGGAGCAGGCGACGACTCTCGCCAAGCGCGGAATCAACGTGCTGGTGGAGAAACCGTTGAGCACGGTGGTCGATGGCGTCGCCGAATTAAAATCATCGCTTGCCGAGCGCAGTTTGCTTGGAGCCGTCGCATATTCCTACCGCGCCAATCCCGTGATGACTGCGATGAGGGACGCTTGGCGAGAGATCGATTTTGGCCGCCCGCTGCAAGCCACCGTGTCGGCGGGCCAGAGCTTTCCGACGTATCGGCCGGCGTACGCCAGTACGTACTACCGTTCGCGCGCGACAGGCGGAGGAGCGATTCAAGACGCGCTAACGCACCTGATCAACGCCGTCGAATGGTTGCTGGGGCCGGCGACGCGCGTTGCCGCCGATGCGGATCGGCTCGCGCTAACCGGCGTAGACGTGGAAGACACGGCCCACGTGCTCGCCAGACATGGCGACGCGATGGCGCTCTACCACCTCAATCAGCATCAACCGGCGAACGAGGCCGCCATCACCCTCGTCGGCGAGAAGGGCCAGCTGCGAGCCGAGTTCCACCGCCGCCGCGTTGCGTGGCTCACCGATGTCGACGGCGCGTGGCAGGAAACGATCGTCGATGCGTACAATCAGGACGACGTCTTCCGACGGCAGGCTGATGCCTTTCTCGACGCCATCGAACAAGGCGTGGCGCCCTTATGCTCGCTTGCCGAAGGCGAAGCAACGCTTCGCACGGTCACGGCTATTCTCCAGTCGCTCGAATCCCAACGCTGGGAAGAGTGCGGCAACTAAACAAGTAAGACGATCACGATGAATTCACGCAACGTCCTCGAACAGTTTAGCCTAACTGGCCGCGTCGCTTTGCTTACCGGCGCCTCGGGATATTTGGGCGAAGCGATGGCCAGCGGCTTGGCTGAAGCAGGCGCTACGGTCGTGGTGACGAGCCGCACGCTTGGACGAGCGGAAGAACTTGCCGCACAGTTGCCGCCAGCTGCCGGGCAGGAGCATCTAGGCGTTGCACTCGATCACCAGGACGAAGCGTCGATCACGGCGGCGTTTGATCGAGTCACCGCCGCGCTTGGAAAGGTCGACGTGCTCGTCAACAACGCTCATGAAACGACGACGAAAACTTGGCGCGATGCGACGCTGGACGATTTTGCCGCCCAGTTGAAGAATGCCGCAGGTTACTTCACCTTGGCTCGATTGATGCGAGACGACGTCGTCCGGCGACAGGCGGCGGGAAGCGTCATCATGCTGGGTTCCATGTACGGCCAGGTCAGTTCGGATCCGCGGATGTACGACGGCATCGGGCCCCCCAATCCTGTCGCCTACCAGACGCTCAAAGGGGGCGTCGCGCAGCTCACCCGGCACCTGGCTGTGCACTGGGCGCCGGATGGGGTGCGGGTCAATTCGATCAGCCCCGGCCCCTTTCCGAACCCGCAAAAAGCCCCGGCGGACCTGATATTCCGACTCAGTGCAAAAACACCAATGGGACGGATTGGGACGCCCGATGAACTGAAAGGCGCCGTCGTTTTTCTGGCTTCCGACGCCAGTTCCTTCGTCACAGGGCACGATTTGGCGGTAAATGGCGGCTGGACGGCCTGGTAATCAGGCAATTCCCCAGTCCGGTTGCTTGACCTAAAATTGGGTGTTCCAAATTCGCATCGGGCAACGAAAACTCTTGCCAGCGTCAGTAGTTCGAACACGGAGCGGCGATGCACGCACCGCCTGCCCTTTGGCAGGCTCCCGGGTTTGCCAGGCGGCCTCCGAGATTTGTTAAATGACCCGCTCCGAGACATCTGAAACGGCCGCCGGGCCGGCCACCTCCTCTCGGAAGCACGCGCACCTGAGCACGGTGCTTGCGGCCGAGATCGCTAGTGGCTCGTACGCTCCGCAAAGTTTCCTGCCGTCGGAGCCGGAACTCGCGCGCCGCTTCTCGCTGTCGCGCAGCACGGTGCGACAAGCTCTTTCTTCATTAGAACACGACGGCCTGATCAAACGCCTGCCAGGCAAAGGGACCGTGGTCCTCGACCGTTTGCCGGAACGGCCGCAGGTGACGCTCGCCGCGTTTGCGATCGTGCTTCCTGAAATTCAGACTGGACACTATCCGGCGCTCGTCGAAGCATTCGCCGCCGCGGCCGGCGAGACGCACCATCAGATCCTCGTCTGCACGACGGGGAACGATGTCCGGCGCCAAGGCGACGTCATCTTGCAACTGCTCGACAACCGTGTGGCGGGGGTGGCATTCATTCCTTCTTCGGTTGGCGAATCGCCGGCTTATCACTTTCGGCAATTACATAACCAAAACATTCCGGTGGTCATGCTCCACCGTCCGATCCCAAATTTCTCGGCGCCGCTAATCGCGATGCCGTATGAAGAGATCGCCGCGATGGCCGCGAAGTGTCTGATCGACAAAGGGCACCGGCGCATCGCGTTTATGGCTAGCCACCGGAGCCAAGCGGTCGATCGCTACGTCGCGGCGCTGCGGCAGGAACTGGAACGAATTGGCAGCGGATTGCCTGAAGAACTGATTCACCTTGGCAATTCCGCTGTGATCGGCGGCGGGCCTTCGCGGATGCAAGAGATCGAGCAAGCCGTCAAAACGCTGACGTCCCTTCCGGCTGATCGCCGGCCGACGGCAATCATCGACCCGTGGGATTCTGACATGGAGGCCTGCCGCTTTGCGCTCACCTGTGCAGGCATCGAGACGCCGAAACAGATGTCGCTGGTTAGCTTCGGCGGAGCGCGCCGATCGTCGACCCTGGCGAAGGAGTTGACGGCGGTCACTATCGATGAGCAGAAAACGGCCAGCATGACGGTGGAGCTGCTCAACGAAATGTACCGCGGCGAACGATCGCTCACCGACGTCACGCAGTTCTCCGTTCCGCTTGGCTTTTATCCTGGCGAAACCGTGCTGCCGCGTCGCCGATCTTAGCCGCACGCCGGCGCCGCAGTGATTCCGAGCAGCGATCGCGCCGCTTGCCCGAAAATCTGCTCGACCTCGCCATCCTTCAGCCGCAGCAGCCGCGCCGCTTGTTGCAAGGCCAGCAGGGATTCGATGCCGATCAACGTCGGCGTCGCTTGGGTCGCTTCTCCGCCGTGCAAGTTCTGCTCAGCGAGCCAGCAGAATCCTTCGGCCACGCTCACGACTCGACCGCGGAACATGCACACGGGGAAGTCGCTGCCAAAGAGCAGCCGCGTCGAGCCAAACCGCTGCAAGATTACTGCAAACGCGAGCGGTTCGCAGATTGCCGACGTATCGAAATAGACGTTGTCGAACCGAACGAGCGCGTCAATTCCGTCGAGCGTATGCTGCGCGCAGAACCCGCGCGCCGCGTGAGCGAGAACTACCTTGGCCCGCGGGTACGCGCGCAAGCAGCGTTCAAGCGAGCGACGGTTTGCCTCGTCGGCGAGAGCCTCAGCCCGAACTAAATGGATCATCAAGACAAGCTCTTGAGCATTCGCGATTTCCCATGCCCAATCAGGCAGATACTCCTCAAGCATCGCCTCCATCGTTGGCGAGCGATCCGCAAAGCAGTGGTAGACTTTAAACCCGCTGAAGCCGCCTTCTTGCAGCGCACGCTCGACCTCGATTGGGTCGTCTTGAGGTCGGATGAGCATCAAGCCACGGCGCTCGTTACTGGATGCAACCTCGATCGCAACGAAGCGATTAATCGCCTCTAAATCGCTCGAAGGCCGCGGCATGCCGAAGAACAGGCCGCTGTTCGGAGCCAGCGCGCCCATCCATTGACCCATTAGATTCTGATAGACGGCCAAGCCAACGTCGGCTTCGTCTCCGCTTGCTTCGACTCCCGTCGCCACGAGCGGGTAAAGATGGGCGTGGACGTCGAAGGCGGCTGGCGGAACGAAAGTCTGCAAGCGACGCTCGAACAAGTCGGCGTCTCGCGCCTCGACGCGATGCGCCGATGCAAGCAGTGGATTAATCGCCGGCGGCTTGGCGTCGACGGTAGCCACGATTCGATCCGCCACTTACTCAACCTCTCGTTTAAGGCACGCTAAGCCACGTCGGTGCGAGGCGTTTTACCGAACAATGGCTGCATGGCAAGCGCAACCGCCAGCGTCACTCCCGCGGAAGTCGGAGCGACCCACAACGCCGCCATGTCGGAATACGTCACCCCGATTCCCGCCGCCCAACCCACGAACATGGCGAAGATCATCGCGTTTCCTGGGCAACGTAGTCCGCCCACGGCAAGCACGACGCAACTCAACAGCGGTCCGGCAAAGATGCCGAGAATAATCTGCGATGACTCGAAAATCGTGCCGAGCGACGAAACGACGCCAGCGGCCAGCGTCGCGGCCAACCCGATGACGAGCGAGTACGCCCTGCCCCACCAGGCGAGCACGCCGGGATCGCGTTGTCCGCTGAACCGCGCGTGGAAATCGAGCGTCAACACGCCGGCCAACGTGTTGATACCGCTGGGAATGCTCGTCGCCGCCAATAACGCGGCGAGCAACAGCCCCGCCACGCCAACCGGCAGTCGCGTCGCGACGAAGTGGGGAAAAACCTGGTCGGCGTCTGCAGGCAACGCTGGATCGTGCACGAACGAAAAGTAAGCGAACATCGACAAGCCGACGGCCGTCAGCAGCGATACAACGATAGCGACGCCGATAATGTTCACGATGAACGACCGGCCAGCTGAAGCAGCGCTCCCGGTCGATAGATAACGCTGCAGCGACATTTGGTCGCCGATGTAGTTGATCAAATTCGCAACCGTCAGCCCAATGACCACCGTGAAGACCGTCAGCCCATCTTTGGGATCGACGGAGAAGTTCAGCGCGTTCAGCCGTCCCGACTCCCACAGGTGGTTGCCCGCCTCCGCGGCGGAGACGGGAATCTGCATCCAGGCGGAGGCAATCGTCGCCGAGATGCCGACGATAATGACCAGCATCTGAATCGCCTCTGAGACGATCACGCCGCGAATGCCGGAAAACACGGTATAAAACGTATTCGTCAGACCTGTAATCAACACGATCGGCCAGAACCACCAATCGTCGAGGCCGCCCATCGTCATCACGGCGATCGTGGGGGCGTAGATCATCGCCGCCATCCAGCCGACGCGCATCAACACGTACAGCAGCGCAGCGACGGTGCGCGTCGCCGCGCCGAAACGCGCTTCGACGACGTCGTAGGGAAATTTCCATTCGCCGGAAAGAAAACGCGGAAGAAACCACCACTGCAGCAACAGAAACGAGACCGGCAGCGCCACGGCGACGCCCCACACCGGGAGCAGAACACCGCTTGAGTAAACGACGCTCGGGTAAGAGACGAAGCTAATCCCCGAGAAGAACGTCCCCGCGATGCTCAGGCCCACGACAATCGTGTTGAACCAACCGCCGAGGCTCCCGCCCGCGGTGAAGTAGTCCTGGACGTCGTCGTCTTTGCCTCTCGCCAACAACCCGGCGGTCATCGAGCCGATGAGGTAAACCGCCATAATGGTGAGATCGATCCAGTGCATTCTCGACTCGTATCCCTGGCAAAGTCTGCCGCTACGCGACTCGTTGTAGAGTAATTAGCTGGCGAAAGCACCGCGTCGGCTCATTCCGCCGTCGAACTAGTTCGACTCTGCCACGGCCGCGGCGCCGTCGTCAAATTGTATCGCAAAGAGGTCGGCGTCTTTCATTACAAACCGCAGCCGCACAGGTTGCCCAGCCAGGGCGCCAAGCTTTCCATCCTTCCAAACGACTGGCCGCGCGATCTCGTTGCCAACGAGTTCCAGGCAATCGGCCGACGCAAAGCCTGGAATCGGCTTTCCGCTTTCACCCTGAATTTCCACGAGGATGCCTCCCGCCGCAGAGGTGGCGAAGTTTAGGAGCAGTTCGTCGCCTGCGAAGATCAACGGCTTTGTCGTCATTTCGCCGCCGACATAGTCGGCATGCACCGCGGCGAAGCCGTCGAGTCGCAAACTGTAGCGGCGCAAATGGGCCGTCGGCTGTCCGTAGTTTTGGTTGACGTACAGCGACATCTCGTGCGGTCCAGTCTGGACGACGTTGAGCGCCGGGTAGTTGGTGCGAGACGTCCAATTCTCCGCTCCAATCCCTGGGGCAACGAGCGCTTCCATGAACGTCCGATCGTACACGTTGCCTCCGCGACTAGTGATCAGCACGGCGTCGGAAGTGTCGTGGAAGTACTTCGGATCGACTTTGATCGCCTTCGCCTGCTCGGCGTTCAGCACCTGACGACCAAGCATGAAACGCGCCGCGGTTCCGACAAAAATGTGCGGAGCCCGAAAGTAGGGATGCGTCTGATTCGTATAGAGTTGCTCAATCGGCGCCGACTCGCCCAGTCGGCGGTACTCCATGAGCGTCGGCTTACTCCAATGAATGAAGTCGTCGCTCTCGACTCGCGCCGTACGACGAATGCCGTCCACGTAGACTCGATAGAACAACAGGTACTTGTTCTCCTTCTCAGACCAAAACGGCACGTTCTGAGAATCGAAGACTAGATCCTCGCTCCCTTCGATGAAGCCGACCTCCTGCCTGGTGAGCACAGGCTTGGCGCTCAACGCCTTCCAATGCACGCCGTCTGGCGAGGCATACGCTCGCAGTCCCGTTTGATGATAACCGCCGACTCCTTTGTACTTTTCTGCCGCGGGAACGCCGGGACGCGCGTCGACGAATGGAGAAAAGTTATGCGTGTCGGGCGAGACGTTGGCGAGCACGACGTTGGTCGACTTGTCGTCGCCTTGGGCAAATAGCTCAAACTCTGGCTTCGACCAAACGATCCCGTCCGGCGACTCGGCGTAACAGAGGACCTGGTGATCGCCCGTATTTTTCGAGCCGCTCCCCGCCGAACCTCGATAGTATGCCTGATACTTGTCGCCAGACTTAATAACGGTGACGTACCCGCTAAACTCTCCCTCCCAAGGCTTATCAAAAGCGAACGCTTGGCCACGATCCACGGGACGCTGCAACTGCAGCGTCGTTCCCCGCATGTCGTCGATGAGAAAGTCGTCTACGAAGAGTTCTCGGCGCGAACCAATGTCAATCGGTCCCTCGGCGCTACTGCTTTCCGCCCAGCTAGCCCAGCAGAGTGCGATGGCGATTAGCCATGATAGCCCCCGCTGCCGCCGGCGGGTTTGGTTCGCCATCTGGTTTTGCGTAAGCATTTTCTTCATGCCCCGAGGTTCTCGATCGTCTTGCCGGCGTCTGCTCGGTCAAGGATGGGGACCCCAACAGGGCCCTGGTAACTCCGCGAAGGACGGCCTGAATTGCCCACTCGACAGCAAAACGAATCCCTCTCGCCACAACACATACAGGAAGTACGTACATCTTGTACAATTGACTTCCGGATTGCAATCTTTCTCCCGCGAAGAGCCTAGAAAATGAAACTGCGAGCAGGCTTCTGCCGCCCGGTGGCTGACCGCTCAGTCCCGCAATCGAAAGTGACTTTCATGAAGGGAATTCTCGCCATCGCGTGCCTCGCCCTGCCGACGCTCGCTGCAGTTCGAATCGTCGCGGCCGCGACGCCAAATATTCTGCTGATCACCTCAGAAGACAGCGGCCCTCAACTGGGATGTTACGGCGATTCCTTCGTTCGCACGCCGCACCTCGACCGACTCGCTGCGGAAGGGATACGGTTTAACCGGGCGTTCGTCGCCACCGCGAGTTGCAGCGAGTCACGCGCTGCAATTCTCACGGGGCTTTATCCCCATCAAAACGGTCAGATTGGACTCGCCCCCTATTACCGCATGAGCAGCGTGCGCGCCAACATTCCCAGCATCTTGCGCGCTCATGGCTATCGCACCGGCTTGATCGGAAAATTACACGTCAATCCAGAATCGGCTTTTCCGTTCGATTACCGCCCTGACGTTAGCGAGTGCAATAGCTTCACGCATCGCAACGTCGGCAAGGTGGCGAAACTAGCCGAGGACTTCATCCGCGGCGAAGAAGCCCCCTTCTTCTTGATGGTCAATTACGCCGACGCTCACCTCCCCTTCTTGCGTCAGCAGTACGGCTCGCCCTCCGAAGCCCTTGTCGCGAACGACGTTCGCCCCCTGCCCTGGATCGGCTTGGACGCTCCGCGGCTGCGCGAATGCCAAGCTGATTACTACAACTGCCTCATGCGGCTTGACGATGGCGTGGGGGAACTTCTTTCCGTGCTGGAACGGACCGGTCAGCAGGAGAACACGCTCGTGATTTATCTGGGAGATCATGGGGCGCAATTTCCGCGCGGCAAACTCGCATCCTACGAGTCAAGCCTGCACATCCCACTGCTGCTTCGCTGGCCTCAGCAGCTTCCAGCCGATGAGAGTCGCAGCGGGCTGGTCTCATCAATCGATATTTTGCCCACGATTCTCGAGGCAACGGCCATTCCCGGCCCTTCCGACCTGCCTGGCCGCTCGTTGCTTTCTTTGTGTCGAGACCAGCACGCCTCGTGGCGCAATTACCTGAGCGCGGAGTATCACGCCCACATTCCAACGCTCTACTTTCCGCAGCGAACGATACGCGACGATCGCTACAAACTAATCGTTAACCTCCTGCAAGATCGCCCTAATCCAGTCGCCGCGGCTTACACCCAACATGAGACTCCGCAACATCCAAGTTACGTAACTCCCGACGAGGTCGCCGCCGGCAGCCCGAAGGTCCAAGCCGCTTATCGAACTTGGCTAACGCCTCCGCCCGTCGAGTTGTACGACCTGCAAGAGGATCCGTACGAGCTTCACAACCGCGCTGAAACGCCGGAACTCAAGGACGTAAAATCTCATCTCTTAGCAGCGCTGCACGAGTGGCGCATGGCAACCAACGATCCCCTACTCTCGTCCAAGACGCTTGATCGCCTCACGCGAGAACACGACTCGCTCGCCTCTGCTCCGCAGACGCTTCCTCACGAGTGGAGATACCACGAGTACTTCGCCTCCGGCGACAAAGATCCGCCCAACAAGGTGGACGCCCTGCACCCGCAACACACTCGCTAGTTGCGCGATGTCGTGCACATTCGCCTCGGCGGACGATCCAAGCCGTTGCCTACGCTGCCGCGAGAATCACTGTCCAGATAGTTCAGCAACGCTTAGTTGGTTGAGGAGCGGCTCGCCTTGAGCGAAGCGATCGACGTTCGCCATGAAGATGCTCCACATCCGTTCCGCGAACGTCGGCGTCAGCGACGAACCGGAGATGTGCGGAGTGATCATCACCTGCGGAAACTTCCAGAAAGGATTCTGCGGGGACATTGGGTAGTCGTAGTGGGCGTCGAGCGCAGCGCCGGCAAACCAATGCTCGCCAAGTGCGGTAAGCAGCGCCTGCTGATCGATAATCGGCCCGCGAGCGGGGTTCAAAAGAAACGCGTGCGGAGGCAGTCGCCTTAATTCTGCGGCTCCGATGCATCCTCGAGTTTGGTGGGTCAACGGCATCGCCACGATGAGGAAATCGAGTCCGCCAAGAAATGCCTCCTCCTCGCCCGCACAGAATACCTGATGAGGAAGAACGCCGTCCGAGTCACCGGTCCCTGGTAAGGTGAACATATCGGGCCGCGGGCGCACGCCGCTGCGCGTCATCACATGGACGCGCAGGCCGAATTGTCGTGCTAGCCTCGCCGTCTCACGACCGATGCCCCCATAGCCCCAGATACCGACAGTTTTTCCGCGTATCTCGGTTTGAAATTCCGCGCTGCGGTCCCAGACGCCAGCCTCCTGGTGACGAATCATCTGACGCACGTTTCGTGCGAGACAAACCATCATCGCGATATTCCACTCCGCGATGGGAACGTCGAAACACCCGCGGGCATTCGTTGCGCGAATATCCCGCTCAGACAGCCCCAAACCAAACAATTGCGTGTAACCCGTCGAGGCAATTTGCACCCACTTCAATCGCTCCATGCTCGCCAGGTTCGCTGGCGGGAAGGTGCAGAACAACGCATCAGCATCGCGAATTAAGCTCGGATCGACTTCGCGCACCGCTTCTGCCGGAGGATCGAGCACCACGAGTTCCACGTCGCTGCGTCGCGCCAACTCTTCGAGCGGTTGGCGGCGGATCGTAAAATCAACAACGATTTTCATCTACGTGGTCAGCAACTTTCCGGGGACGCTATTGAATTCACCGCTTCCAGCGACGAACGGATATCGACGGCGAGTCGCTTCCGTCAGCACAATCCCAAGTCCTGGGCGGTCTGGCGGCAGCACGTAACCATCCTGGATCGTCAAACCTCCGTCGATCACCTCTAAGTGGAGCCCGCCGTAGTTGGGGGGCACTTCCAAGATGCAGGTATTGGGCGCTGCGAATCCGGCGTGGATGTTTTGCATCAGCGAGCCGCCGGCGCCCCAGGCGTGCGTCGCAATGCGACGCCCGCGGGCGGCCGTCATCTCCGCCACAGCGAGAAATTCACTCAGTCCGCCGGTGAAGGAAGCGTCGGGCTGCGCAACGTCGAACGAGTCGCGGTCGACATACGCCTTCCATTCGCACGACGACGTGAGACATTCTCCGCCTGCGATGGGAGTCGTCGTCGCGCGGCACAAATCTGCGTAATCTTGGGAGCTCGCGTAAGGTAGTGGCTCTTCAAGAAAGAATAGGTCAAACGGCTCTACCGCTCGCGCAACGGCCGTCGCCACGTCCAGCGACCACGCTGGACCGAGGGTGTTGCCCATGTGCGCATCCAGCATCAGCATGATCTCGCCGCCGAATCGAGAGCGCAAGAACTCAACCTTCGTCGCTTCGAACTCCGCCGACTCCTGGACGCCATGAGGAATGTACCACCCGCCGTCGGCGGAGTAGCATCCAGCCCCCACCTTAACTCCGCGGAAGCCGAAACTGAGATAGTGGTCAACTTTGGCCGCGAGCTTGTCGAGCGGATAATTGCTGGGGCCGCCCGTCGCGTAGCAACTGAGGCGCTCGTGCCGCAAGCCACCCAGCAACTCGTAGACGGGCTTGTCTTCGAGCTTACCTTTCAGATCCCACAGCGCAGCCTCGATGCCATTGAGCACCGCAGCGCCCACGCCCACCCGACACCAAAAATTGCCGCAGTGATACATCCGGCGCCAGAGTTCCGGCACGTCGTCGACGGCTTGGCCGACCAGAATCGGCTTGAAAAACTCGACGATCGCAGGAACTACTTCAGGGCAAAAATATCCGGCGTACGTTTCGCCAAGCCCGACATGCTTACCGTCGGTAAGAACTTCGATAAACGCAGCGCTCCGCAAGCGACGCGCTTCACTCAGGTAAGGATCGTTCGTGCTCGGCCCTGTGAGCAGCGTCGTGCGGACGTCGGTAATGAACATGCGAGAGTTCCCGCGAAGGAGAAGCCCGACGGTTGACTATGCGTTGGGGTTTATCGAAGAGTCGACTTGAGGAGGCTCTCAATCGGCGCCGCGAGAACAGTGGGCGTCCGCACCGAGGAGCGAACCTCGCCGCCGACGATTACGACGTTGCTTTCCCAGATGCAGCACGGAGCGGCGATCATGGGCTTCGGACCGGAATCGCCGGGCGCATCGCGGTCAACGATCGGAGTGACTGGCAGCGACATGCCCGCGCGCCAGGACTTCTGCTTGAGATCGTAGATGAAGGTTTCTTGGCAGAAACCAGGATGCTCCCGTGGAAGCCCCGGAAAAACATCGGCGTATCCGCCAATCACGCAAATCTGTCCATTGACGACGGCACAAGGGCTGACAGCGCCCACGCGTGGCGCTGGCAACGGCGGAAGAACCTCCCACTTCTGCGCACCGATCTTAAGGCAGTAAACGGCAGCCGAAGGAATGGGCGCCCCCTGCGGATCGAAGCCAATGCCGCCGATCAAGTAAACACGGCCCTGATCAGCGGCTGTGCACGCGACGTGGACGCCTGGGCCGGGAAGATCTGGTTCGCGTCGCCATGCGAGAGGTTCACGTTGGGGAGACAAGTTCAGCGACCAGGTTTCTCGACTCGCTTGCTTGGCGCCGACCGCGGGGAGGCCTCCCACGACATAAAGTCGATCATCGACAACCGCAGCCGCAGCGTATCCCAGAGGACGAGGTAAGCTCGGCAATTCGCTAAAAATCAACTCGTCTCCATCTGCCGTGATGCGGATGGCGCTTGCCAAACAACCCGATGCATTCACTCCTCCGACCAGGTAAATCGCATCATCCGTGACGGCGCTGGCGAAGTGCGCAACCTTCAAGGGCAATCGCTGCGGACTTTCGTTCCATTTCGCCTTCGCAGAGGCGAGCGTAAAAATCCGGTCGCTAAATACCTTCTCACCGTCATGCCAGACTGGCCGGTCATGAAATTGCGAGCCGCCGCCGGCGATCAACTTTCCGTTGAGCGTCCCGCAGAACATTCCTGCGTAGCCTACCGGATCGGGTAGAGGATCCAACTCGGTCCAGACACTCTCATCCCCATCCGCATGCCGTCCGTAGCCCTGCCGCAGGTCCAAGGCAGCGATCGTATTGACGGCGAGAACAATGATCGACGCCATGCGCAAGAAGGCGGGAGTTATTACCGCGGAGATATTGAACGCCAGCCCGTCAAATGAGCGCTTGCGGCGCCTCATCGGTGGCGGAACCGCCGTTGGTTTTGGCTGACGCATCGCAGTGGCAATCCAGCAACGATTTCAGAGTGTCGAATACTTACCGAATTCAATGGACAGCATGTCCGTACAGTATGTATGATATCGGCGTGATCGAGCGTGTCAATGCAACCGAGCTCTACGACGGGAACAAACGCGAGCCCGCGCGGCCACTTCAATTACTTAGGCAGAGGTTGGAATCATGGCGTACCAACGACGCACGTTTCTCGGACAGTCGGCAGCGTTTGCTCTGTCGGCGCCGCTCCTCACCGCCGTATCAACGAAAGCTGATACGTCTGTCGCCAGCGACGACGGCGAACTGCTGGTGCGTAATACGCCGCAAACGATTGAGGCGGACGGCAAGTTGCGGCTTGAGTTCGGCGACGAACTGATGGTGATGAACCGTGGCCTGCAGCCGTACATGCTCTGCACGAAATATGGAACGCTGATCGTCCAGGCTCAAACTCCGGATAAACCGGCGCCCACGCCGCGGATGCATTACCCCTACGCGATGCCCACCAACGTCTCACGGGATATGGGGAAAACGTGGACCAACATTCCCCTCAAGCCAGGCGAGAACGGCCTCAATCTCGAAGGCGGGGCGGTGCAACTTGCCAGTGGGCGGATCGTCGCGCTCGACACCTACGTCACCCCGGGGAAGACGCCAGGGAAAGGCGTGGGGCAACTTTACGTTTCCGACGACGACTGGCGCACGCTCGAAGGCCCGATTGACGTCGAGTTTAATCTGCCGGGGATCGACTTTTACGCCACGAAAGACGACGGCGGCCATCCGCACGACGCCGAGCGCGTCCATCGGCGAATCATCGCACTCCCCAACGGCGACTTGCTGACTACCGTGTACGGAACGATGAAGGGCGACAACACGCCGTCGACCTACCGACCGACGATGATGAAGACGCGCGTGATGCTTGTGCGATCAACCGACGAAGGGCGCAGTTGGGATCTCGTCTCCACCGTCGCCGTCGACCCCGCCGTGGGAACCGAGGGCTTCAATGAACCGGTAATCGCCCGCGTGAGCGGAGGCAAGCATCCCGGGCGGCTCATTTGTTTCATCCGCACTGGACGAGACTTGTACGAAACGACGTCCGACGACGAAGGCAACACATGGAGCCAGCCCCGCCCTCGAATCTTCGCCGGTCTAGATATTCACCGCACCGAGCTGTGGGCCGATATGTTTCGTCGCACGAAAGGCGCTTCAGGAAAACTGTTGGATGAAAACAACCCCGATGAGCTCAAAGGCGCCGTTGTTGATCCAGACCTTGTGGAACTTCGGAGCGGAATTCTCGTCGCAGCCTTCGGAGTTCGCGTCCCGCAAAAAGCCTGCTGGCCGCACGCCCAACACCACTGGAACGGCAATTACCTAGCCTTCAGCCGAGACCAGGGCGACACGTGGAGCAACGTCGTGAGACTCACTTCTGGAGTGCCGACGACGCACTACATGGCCATCGCCGAGACGCCGGAGGACAACAAGCTGTTCGTCGCCTACGACTACGGCTTTTGGGGCAGAAACCCCCGCTACATCTACGGGCGGACGGCGAGCGTCGAACCGCAGGCTGGTTGACGGTAGCTTGGTAGGTTACACGAACGGAGAAGCTGCTGGAAACCGCCGAGCCTACTCGCCGGCAACGAGCCTGGAGTAGGCAGCGTTCGAGCGGCAATGACGCTGACTGCAAGGCGAGACGCTCACTTGCGCCGCTGCATCAAATCGCCTTACCTCGCTTTGGCCAAACAGGCGCCCCTGCGAAAATTTCTGCAGCACTCCATCGCAGCGTTCAGCGTCTGGCGAATGAGGCGAGGAAATTTAGCGATCGCCGCAGGCGGAGTCTGCGGTGCAACATCGGCGACGACCAAGCCTGGCAACTACGGAGTCGCCGCCACTTCTGCCCCGTTCCGCGTCCCGAGCGCGGCATGCGTCACCAGGTCGATCTCATAGTTGATTGTCTTCACGCTCGAATCGCCGAACATCATGTTGAACCCGCCAGGGTGAGCGCTTCCCCAAAACTCGTAAGGATTGACTCCTAACGTGTCTTGCAGCGGCGGGCTGCCCGACGAGCGCACCGTGTCGCCATTGTGACCGATCAACCACCCTTGGTCGTCGCCGTGATCGGCAAGATTAACGACGCTCGCCTCGCCGTTGACGTTGTAAGCGTCGACATTGACGGACTTTTCGCCAACGAAATATGTATTGGACGTACCGTCTGTGACTTCACGCAGAGCCACTTCGCTGCGAATGAAGCTGATGCCGTTATAAAGCTCGGGGTTAGGCCACCCCGTGAACGTATCAGCCTCGTTGTAGTCTTGAGCGAAATATCTTGACGTGCCCGTCAACCCGGCGATGGTGCTTCCCGACCCCGAGCACGCCGCATAGTCGTTTCGCGCTAAATCGCTTCCATCATGGACGAAATTCAGGACGCTCGACCATTGCTTGACGGGATAAGCCAGAGCAGGACGACGACTTGGGCAGTAGAAGACGGGAACCGGCGTTTGTATCGTCTGCAGTAACGCTCGCTTCTTCTTGACTGGAACAGGCCATCCGGGAGACCCGGATCCAATATCGTGCAACGCCTGAAGTTCGATATACGGCAGAATGCTGAAGAGCCAACTACCCGGCTGGTTCTTTCCAAATCCTTGATCAGGGTCGGCCGTATACAGAGACCCCCAGCCGTTGCTCGGGTAGTGCCCTTGTACATCCACGTGGTTGAGCGTCGCAATTCCCACGTTGCGAAGATTGCTCACGCAGTTGGCGCGCCGTGCCGCCTCGCGAGCCGCCTGAACGGCTGGTAGCAGCAGCGCGACGAGGACGCCAATAATCGCGATCACCACCAAGAGTTCGACAAGCGTGAACCCCCGACTACCGACGACCGCTGAAGTCGAGCCAGCATTGACGCGGAAGCTATTGCAGGACGCCGCCAAGTGACGGCGAGATGACGAAAGACCAGCCCGATTCGACGCCATAAGAAAGCCCTCAAAATCCATGCCTTCGGGAGTGGACAGATTGTACGGACAGGTTGTATGCTAAGACTCGAGAGCGGACGTGTCAATCAATTTCCCCAAACTTTGCCGCAGGTTGAGACATGGCGACGCGCTTACCTCACTTCCGACGACTCGATCGTCGTGAATTCGCTTGTCCCGCCGACTACATGCCCCTGCTCGCCTTGATGCCCTTGCTCGCGATTACGCTCGCAGGATGCAACCGCGGGCCGCAGCGAGTGACAGTACCGACGTTTGATCCAGTGCAGATGACTCAAGAGGCGTTCGATAAGAACGACGCCGATCACAACGGGTCTTTGGACGCTAGAGAATTGAGCGCATGGCCTGGGCTGCGTGCTGCAATTCCCATGATTGACGTGAACAAGGACTCCAAAATTGATCAGGATGAGCTTAAAGCTCATCTAGAGAGCTACCAGATCGGCAGAATTGGACTTCAAAGTCTCACTTGCTTCGTCACGGTCGGCGGCAAACCGCTCGATGGAGCCATCGTGGAGTTCCATCCTGAGGAATTCATGCAAGAACGAATTAAGGCCGCTCACGCGACGACCAACAGCGACGGCGCGGGGTTCGTCCTGCCGATCGAGAAAGGCCTGCCTGGCATTCAGCCAGGAATTTACCGCGTCACGATCAGCAAGAAGAACGGCGACCGCGAAATGCTCCCCAAGCGATACAACGCGGAAACGGAGCTTGGTTTCGTCGTCTCAAGCGCGTCAGGCGGGGCGCCGGCACAGTTCAAGCTTGATCCGCGTTAAGAGGGCGCGGCCGCGATAAACTACGCAGCATCCTTTCGCCTAGACGGATGTAACGTGCATCGAAAAACAGCAATCCTTTTTATTACTGCCGGTATATCGGCCGCTTTGAGCCCACGCTCTCACGCTGACGAACCTGTCGATCAGCAGCCCGTGCGGCGCGTCGCTTGTATCGGCGACAGCATCACGTGCGGGCATGGATTGAAGGATCCGAAACGCGAAGCATACCCTGCTCAACTCCAAGAGATCCTCGGGGGCGACTACGAAGTTCGCGCGTTCTGCATGAGCGGAACGACGTTGCTCAGGAAAGGTGCGAAGTCGATTTGGGCGACCAACGAATGGAAGCTCGCTCAAGCGTATGGCGCCGACGTGGCCATCGTGCAGTTAGGGACAAACGACACGAAAGAAGCCGATTGGCGGCAACACCGAGGCGAATTCGTCGACGACTGCAAATCGCTGATTCGCTCGCTGCGTGAGAAGAATCCTGCCGTCGACGTGTTCGTTTGTTTGCCGCCGCCGCTATTTCGAGATCGCGGCAAACCATGGGACACGGATGCAATTCTCGCCAAGGAAATTGTGCCGAAGCTACGCCGCGTTGCTGCAGACGAGAACGCCACGCTGATCAACGTCTACAGTGCCTGCGACTCGCACAGCAGCGACTTTTCGGATGGAGTTCATCCCAATGCCGCCGCTTCGAAGCTGATAGCGGAAACGATCAGCGCGGCCATTGATGCTCGTCGCCAAGAGAAGAAATCGGAACAAGACGCCAAGGGCAAGTAGAACCGATCTTCAGCCAGTGGCGGCTAGGCCCCATTTACTTCGCCTACCGCCTCAGAATCGCCACTACGTTCTCCAGTAGGTCATTTAGCGGACCAGACAGGCTGGCCGACAACCGATTCGGGAACTTACCTATCTCGCCCAGTGGCAACAAGTAATCGCATAACTTTTTTCTCCATAATAACTTACCTAACAAATTAATTGCGTCGACGGTCCTCTGCAGGTGATCGCTAGAGACTTTGAATTTTTTTGTTGCAACCCCGCTGGACTGCATGTAGCATACAACCTGTCCGAACATCCTGTCATTCAGTGGCGTCGGCGAGGGTTGTGGTCGAATCAGCAAGAAGCAATGAGCGATATCAAGGACAATTCGTCGATCGCCGACGCCGGTGCGGGCACGAAGCACGCGCAACTGCGTCTCGCATTGGAATCAGAAATTGCGAACGGCGCTTACCTCCCAGGGCACTTTCTTCCGTCCGAACCCGAATTAGCGCGACGTTTTTCTCTCTCGCGCAGCACGGTGCGGCAGGCGCTCTTTTCCCTTGAGCAGGACGGAGTCGTCGAACGACACCCAGGCAAAGGGACGGTCGTATGCGATCGCGAGGCCGTGAAGAACCAGCCGCACATGGCGGCGTTCGCAATCGTCCTTCCTGAAATTCAATCTGGCCACTACCCGGCGCTTGTCGATGGGTTCGCCGCAGCGGCGAGCGACCTGCACTACCAAATCCTCGTCTGCACGACTGGCAACGAGACCAGCCGCCAAGGCGACATCATCCTGCAGCTTCTCGACAAGCGGGTGGCTGGAGTCGCCCTGCTCCCGCCGACCGTGGGGAACATTCCCGATTATCAATTGCGCCAGCTTCAAAGCCAGGGCATCCCGATCGTGATGCTCCATCGCGCGATCGACGGCGTCCCGGCGCCGGTCGTGGCAATTTCATTCGAAGACGTGATCATCAAAGCGGCGGAATCGTTGCTCAGTCGCGGGCACCGCCGCATCGCGCTTCTCGCTAGTCACCGTAGCGAAGCAGTTAATCGCTACGAAGCGGCTCTCAGCCTGGCGCTCCGCAAAGCCGGCAGCGATCTGCCGCCTGAGTTGATCAAGATTGGCGCGTCGAAGTCGAGCCAAGTAGGGCCTGCGCGGACGCGCGAGATTGACGAAGCGCTCGCCTCGATGCTGACGTTGCCCGAAGATCGTCGCCCCACGGCAATCATCGATCCTTGGGACTCGGACATGGAGGCATGCTACTTCTCGCTCTTGCGCGCGGGAATCGAGCCGCCGCATCAGATTTCGTTAGTCAGTTTTGGCGGAGCAAGCCGACTGAACGTGCTCGCCAAACGACTCACCGCCGTTACCGTCGACGAGCCGGCGACGGCTAAGCTCACCGCGCAACTGCTTGATCAGATGAAGCGCGGGGTGCGTTCAATTAGCGACGCCAGTCGATTTCTGGCGCCGTTAGGTTTCCATCAAGGGGAAACAATCGCCGAGCCAGCTGCAATGCCGCCGCGCTGGCCGGGAATGTAGGCAGGACGCCTGCGCTGGGATTGACGCACGGATGAGCGGCGAGCGACCGATCATTTTTTAGTTCGCAATCTCATTTCCACAGGGGAGCGTCACCGATGAACAGCGTGCGCCGTCTCATTACGCCTATCTTCGCACTTTCTCTTACGTGCGGCGGTACTGCCCGCGCAGCAAACCTGCTTTACAACTTTGAAGGCGACAGCGGAACGACGGTTACCGACAAGCTCACGTCAGACGGCGCACAGAACGGCGTCATCTACAACAACGTCGATCCCACGGACAATTTTGATCCGCGTTTCGGCAATCAAGCGGCCTTCTTTGACAACCCGCCGCCGCTGGCGGAAGGCGACTTTTCTTCGATCGAAATTCCAGACTCGACGCTTGCCGCGGGCGCCTCGTTCACCTTGGGCGGATGGGTGAATCAAGATGTTGTGAGCCTTCCGACGGCTCGCTTCCGCATCTTCAGCAGTTTCTCCTCCGGCACGGTCCCTAACAACGTCTTGCTGCTTGACTCCGGCCGTTCAGCTACTAACTCGAGCCTGCGCGGCATTGTGGGAGGCATCCAGTTCACCGGCACGGTCACGCCTGCGTTGTCGCCTGGCTATCATCATTACGCGATGACCGTCGACGGCACGGTCAGCGGAAACTCCGCGGTTCAGCTCTACATCGACGGCAATCCGATCTCCACCACCGCTAGCGGAACGCTCGGAGCTTACTCCAACACCGTCAACCTGCGGATTGGCGAGGACGTCTCGCTCTATCCACGGACCAATAGCGCCAACGAGCAGATTGTCGGTAACGCCGACGACATGTTCATGATCTCGCGCTCGTTGTCGCCCGCTCAGATTTCATCGATTTACAACGGCGGCACAGGCGCTCCCGTCTCTAACGTCATTACGCCCGTGGGGGGCGAAAAAGCCGTCTACTACAACTTCGAGGGAGATACGGGCACGACGGTCACGGACAAGTTCACGCTCGATGGAAATCAAAACGGGATCGTACGCGCGTCGGGAACCGTTGATTCGGCTGCAGCTAACGCGAAGGTTGGCAACACCTCGTTTAACTTCCTCGACCCCCAACCTCCCACGACGCCGGGCAATCAAATCTTCAGCCAAATCAACGCCGGCCAAGTCGGCGATCTCGGCCCTAATTTCACGATTTCGGCAGTCGTTAATCCTTATACCAACGGTCAGGTGAGCAACGGCGTCGCTCGAATTCTCAGCAGCTACGCTGGCACCGGATCGACCGCCGGCAGCTTGATTCTCGACTTCAATCCGAGCACCGTCACCGGTATCCGTTTGTTCCTCCCCAGCAATACCGGAGCCGCGACCTTGACCGTCGCTGGGCCGAACAAGCCGGACTTGAACATTAACACCAAGCAAACCCTCACGATTGTTTACGAAACCGGGACGACGAACGATTCGGTGAAGCTTTACCTGGACGGCACCCTTGTCGCCAGCAAGACCGATCTCCCTGCCGGCACCGTGCAAACGCTAGGAACCAATGAGTTACGAATCGGCGAAGATCGCGGCGGCTACCGCGGAGCGTACGCCAACGAGAATTTCACTGGGAGCATGGACGACGTGATGATCCTCGGTCGCGCCTTGACCCCCGAACAAGTGACGTTCTTGAACGCCAACGGCGCCGACGCTCTCATTGCAACGCTGCCGACTGGAATTCCAGGAGATTTCAACGCCGACTCAAAGGTCGACGGCGCCGACTTTCTCGTGTGGCAACGCAATACCAGCGTCGGCAGCTTGAACGATTGGAAGACCAACTTCGGGACCGTGGGGGCTGAAGGCGCCGTCGGAGTCGTTCCCGAACCGGCGACCGCTGCGATGGCATGCGTTGGCTTCGCGGCGCTGTTCACGCGCCGTTCGCGACGGTTCCCCGCCTAATTCGTTCTTGCGAGAGCGCGCCTGCGCTCCCGTTTGGTTTGGGCGGCCGACTCGCGGAGCATATGCGGGGGCAGTGTTCCGTCGAGTCGGTCGTCAATCCAGCTGAATTGACGCGCCGAACTCTTGCTTCAGTGACGCGATGGCGTCGCTACACCTTGGAGGAATTGGCTAATGAAGACTTTGCTCACGACGGCACTCGTCGCCCTCTGGGGCGCGGCGACGACGCAGGCCGCGATTATTGACACCTTCACGCGTGCCGACGGCACGCCCGTGACCAATAGCGTTGGCGTCACGGAAGTCGGCGGAATCGCCTACGTCGAACGCAACAACAGCGCGAGCGGTTCCACGGTCGACGGCACTGCCGCCGTCAGCAATAACAAGCTGCTGATCACCGGCCAACAAAACACCACGTTAGCTCACAATTTGATCACTGGCGGCGCCTATCTGCCCGTGGATTATCGTGACGTGCGAGTTGGGCTTGATCTGGAGTTTCTGCTTTCCGCAGGCTCGCCTACCGGATCGTCGCCGAATCAGTTCAACAATACGTTTCTCCTGATGCTTCGCAGCCGCGTCGGGCAAAACTTCGGCACCACCGCCGTGGATCACGCCGGATTAGTCGCGATCGAGATGGTGGCGAACGGGGCCATCCAAGTTCGCGAGCAGCGAGGCGCATCGAATCTCGTCTTCGTGCGCAACGCCAATCCGTTCACCGGCTTGGCAGCGTCCCGCGATCCCCTTCCGGGCGTGCTCCCAGCCAATTTCGGATCAGGCACATTCGACGTCAATCAAAACGGGTATCTCGATGTCAATGAACCCGTTCACTTCGAAGCAGCGCTCTCCGGAACGTCGCTCAATCTCTACGTCAACGGCGTGCAGTACGGAGATCCCATCACCCTAGCGCTCACTTCGGCGGCCACTGGCCAAATCAACGGCATCGGCTTGCAAAAGAATCGTATTGGCGGCACGCTCGCCGTTGGCACGGATCTGCTCGTGGACAATCTGGACGTCACCGTCGTTCCAGAACCTGCCTCAGCCGCTCTCGCCATGCTAGGGATGGCTTGCGCATGCGCCGCTCGTCGGCGTCAACGCTGAGGCGTTCCGCGAGGCAATCGCACGGCTCGCGTCATTACTCACTCGCACAGACGACGTTGCGATGACGATCTCAAGACCGGCTGTCGTCGGGTGCATTATTTGGCTGTTCACGGCCGCGGGAGCGATCAGCGTCGCTCCCGCGGCCATCATTAGCGACGCTCGCTTGGAGAGCGTGAGCAAAGTCTGGGACGCCGCGCCGCACAATGCCTTCACCGGGCTCACCTATTACAACGGCTCGTTTTTTCTCACCTTCCGCGAGGGGCCGATGCATGGGGTGCCCGCGGCTGGGCAGGCTGGCGGCAAGGTCCGCATCCTCACTTCTCTCGACGGGTCAAGCTGGAGCAGTTCTGCAGTCATCAGTCTCGGCGCGATTGACCACGACCTTCGCGATCCAAAGCTCACCGTCACGCCTGACGGCCGACTCATGTTGCTGGCGACCGACGTTCCTAACGTGGGGGCGTCGGGCACGAGGCAATCGTTCACGTGGTTCTCTCCCGACGGAACGAACTGGTCGAACCCTTCAGCTGCACTGAGCGATTCTCAGTGGCTGTGGCGTGCAACGTGGAACCCAGCGAACAACGCCGCTTATGGCGTCAGCTACGGCAGCGCTAGCGGTCAAACGAGACTGCTCGCCAGCCCGACGGGAACCGTCTTCGGCTCCGTCGTGCCTGCTTTCGCAGCGGGAAACGAAACAACCCTGCTGTTCGACGACAATGGCAGCGGCGTCGCTCTCGTTCGCCGCGAGGGCGCCGGTGCGTTGGTTGGCGTTAGCTCCGATATGACGAACTGGACTTTTCAGAATACGAACGTATTCGTCGGCGGCCCCGACATGATCCGAATTCCCGACGGCCGCATTATCGTCGGCGGACGGTTTTTGGATAATTTCTCAACGAATGCCCGTACCTCGCTGGGCGTACTCAATCCTGCCACGGGATCGTTGCAGGAGTTGCTCCGCCTGCCGTCGGGCGGCGATACCGGCTATCCCGGCTTTGTATGGAAGGACAACAAGCTTTGGGTCAGCTACTATTCGTCGCATCAACAGAAAGCGTCGATTTACATGGCGACCGTGACACTCGGAAATCTTGCCGACTCATTCACCCGCGCGGACGGGTCAACGGCGACGAACAGCCTCGGTCTGCCGGAAACTGGCGGCTACAGCTACGTCGAACGGGGCAACACGGCAGCGCAACTGATTCCGACCGGTACGATCCAGATCGCGGGCAACGAGTTGCGGATTACTGGTTCGCGCGTGGGGTCGACTCCTGCCGACACCACCGGCGGCGTTTACTTGTCCGGCGTCGACGCCTCGGACGTCAATCTCTCCATGCGAGTCGGCTTCAACGTCGTCGGCGCCGCACCGTCGGGAATCGCGGGCGACGAGTCCAATAAATTCAATCACAACTTGCTGCTCATGCTTAGGAGTCGCAGCCAGCAGAATTTCGGCTCGCCTTCCTCCCTGGAGAACGGCATGGTCGCCGTCGAGTTCGGTCCTAACGGCGACCTCCTGGTGCGCGAGCAAACTGGCCTGGGCGCCAGCGGGTTGAGCACGATCGCCAATTTCAACTATTTCACGGGGCAGGCCAACGCGCGCGAGCCAGTGCCTGGTGCACTGCCCGCCGCGTTTGGATCAGGGGACTTCGACGTCAACCAGAACGGCTATATCGACTCCAATGAGCGAATTGATTTTGGCGTGGAACTTATCGGCCGTCATTTGCAGGCCTATGTCAACGGACTCCCGTATGGACCAAGTTTGAGCCTAGCCAACCTTCGCGCCATGCCTGGGGAAGCCAATGGAATTGGCTTGCACAAAAACAGGCTAGGGAGTTCGTTTCAAGTCTTTACGGACGTCCTTGTGGACGACCTCGACCTCAATGCAACATTTACGCGGCCTGGCGATTTCAACGGAGACGATCGCGTCGACGGCGAAGATTTTCTCGTGTGGCAACGAACAGCTGGCCCTGATGCGGGACCATTCGCTCCCGCGGACGCGAATAACGACGGCCAGATCGACCAAGCCGACTTGAAAGTTTGGCAACTAAATTTCGGCCTTGAAGGCGTTTCAGAATCGCCGACGTTTCGCATCCCCGAACCTGATGCAGCAATATTGGCGATTACGCTTTTCAATGCTGTCATGAGACGAAAGCGTCTCGACGGCTTAACGCGCGATTGAAAAATCGCTTCCTAACGCAAGCGACGCAACCAAAAGGACGCTCACTCTTAGGTTGCTAGCGGCTGGCGCCTCGCCGATCATTCTCAAAAAACCGGCGTTGCCTCAACTACGAATAACTTAGTAAAACGGCTGCATCGACCTAACGAGCCGGTGTAGCGCATGCGAAATCAAACTTCAATAATGCACGCAAGGCAGTATCTTCGGGCCCTCCCGAGCGGCTTCACTGTCTTAGAACTACTGATCGCGATTGGAATTATCGCGATGCTCTTCGCGTTGCTGCTGCCGGCGGTCATGGCGGCGCGCGAAGCTGCTCGAAGGACCACATGCGTCAACCACCTCCGGCAGATCGGCGTGGCTTTTCAGAGTCATCACGATCAGGTCGGCAGCCTCCCCCCTGCCTGGCAACTTGCGAATTCCGACAAGCGTTTCGCTTATGGCTGGGCGACGCGAGTGCTTCCGTATCTCGAACAGGAAGTTCTCGCGAAGCGATTCGACTTTAGCGTCAGACCGACGCTGGCAATGGAGGAAACCACTCACCCGTCGTTCATTTGCCCGTCGGACATCATTGAACCCGCTTTCGATCTTTGGAGCGAACCGTTGGGGGAAGAGTCGCACGACGCCCCGCCTACAATGCCGCCTGACGACGGCTCAGCGGAGCCGATCATACGACTCCCCTCCGCAAACTACCAAGGAGTGTTCGGTACTGCAGAGGCCGATGAAGCCTACGAACCGTCTGCTCTGGCCGACGCCTCTTTCGGCGAGGGGAGCGTGGTGCACAACCGCCGAGTTCGCTTCAGCGATCTTGAGCGCGGACTCAGCAACACGCTGCTCATTGGCGAACGCGTCATGGCGATGGTGCCCTCGACATGGCTAGGCGTCGACCTCAGAGGCGAGGACTCCACTTGCCGTCTCGTTGGGTCGGCGATCACTCAACCCAACTGCACGCCATGCGACGAATGTGAATTCGGCAGCCGCCATGCCGGGGGATCCCAGTTCGCTTGGGCCGATGGCCATGTCTCACTCGTTAGCGATGACGTTGATTCGGCGACCTATCAGCAGATGGCCCTGCGGGATAGTCAGTAGGAACTGAGAGCATGAATGATCAGAGCGAAACATTCGTACTCACCGCGGCGGAAGCCGAAGTGATGAACGTCATCTGGGACGATGCTCCGATCGCGGTCGCCGATATTGTCCCGCGGCTTCCGCGCGAGCTGGCCTACACGACAGTCATGACGACGGTGCGCATCCTTGAAACCAAAGGATTTCTTACGCAATGCGGCAAGAGGGGAAGAGCCTTCCTCTACCGTCCAGCCGTTGAGCGAGACGTCGCGCAAGGAACGATGTCGCTCGAAATTGCCAACCGACTGTTCGGAGGATCGCTGAAGTCTCTGGTACTGAACGTCGTTCAAGACGAAGCGATAAGTGCTGCCGATCTGGCGGAAGTCAAACGCGCCATCGAACAGCTGGAAGCACGAAAATGACCTCGCTCCACTGGTTTCAATTCCTGATTTCGTTCGCCCTGCAAGCGGCGATCGTCACGATTCTTGCATGCCAAATCGAACGGCGCTGCAAGAACGCGACGACCAAGACGCGCCTGTGGACGTCCTACTATCTCTGTATTATTGGATTGCTCGCGACCGGCGCCCTGCTGCCTCATCTTTACTGGGCGAATCCTTGGCAGTATTTGAGCGATCGCAACCTGATTCGCGTCGTTCACGTCGAAAACGCTGCGGTCGTGCTGCTGCTTTGCGTGTGGTTGCTAGGCATTGCCTGGCTGGCAATCCGCTGGGCCTACGGCTCGCGCCAGCTAGCCCTCTTCATCCGCAACTGCCGCCATGCAACGCCGAACGAACTTGCCGTCATCCAAGCCGCGACGCCAACGTCATTGCGACGCCCGGACGGGCATGCGGTCGAGTTCCGCATTCTCCCTGACTCGATCGCGCCGTTCTGCTATCAACTTCACCGTCCGCTGGTGCTGCTTCCCCGAACGGTCGTCATCGGCAACGCCGACGATCTTCGGCAAATTCTCCAGCACGAGCTCACTCATCTTCAAACGCAGCATCCCGTTCAGGTTTTCATCCAACGGCTCGTGCAGACGCTGTTGTGGTTCATGCCAACCATCTGGACTGCAGGACGACTAGCGCGCCTTGCGCGAGAGTTTGTCTGCGATGAGGCGGCCGTCGACGGCGGCGAGTCCGCCGCACGGTACTTGAGAATGCTGCTCCGCTACGCCCGGTGCGAGAACACGCAAGACGCTGCCGTCCTCAACGCTGTCCGCTCCCCGCACGAACTCAACGTCCGTGCGCAACGGCTTGCGAGCGGCGATACCGCCGGCGACGGACGGATCATGCGGTTCGCCCCCATGTTGATGTTGTTCCTCACGCTTTTAGTCGCTCAGCTTTGGTTGCCAACCCATCCCTTGGCGTCTGCCAAATCATGGTGCTCCCCCTGGCCTCGTTGGACGGCTGCGGTGTTGCACGCGTTCGAGATCCCCGTCAGAGACTTCGATCAATTTGATTCTAGGCTCCAACTTCACGACCTGGAGAAAGGGAGCAATGCTGCTTCGGGGTAATGTCGTAAAAAAATTTCGGCCTAACTCCTAAATAATTAGTAGATGCTAGAGCGCTTAGCCTCAGGCACGCCTGCATCCGCCTCGATTCTCTAACCATCACGCATGGATGCGAAGAATGGCACTGAACAACACAAATCAGAAGAGCGAAAACGAGCCGCCTCTAGTAAGTCTCTCGTTACTGATTCCCACGTGGAATGAATCCGCCACCATCGGGCGGACGATTATTGACGCCAAGAATGCGATCGCTGAGCTTGCAGACATGTACGAGGTGCTCGTCATTGACGACGGCGGCCGCGACTGGACGGCTGCGACCATCCACTCGATCAGCATCACGAATCCTGGCGTGCGATTGGTCCCGCACGAGCCCAACCGCGGCTACGGCCTTGCTCTCCGGTCGGGCTTCATGGCTGCGACATGCGATCTCGTCGTGTTCACAGACGTTGCACGCCAATTCGACGTCTCCCAGCTAGACCGATTTTCGATCGTGTCCCGTGCCTTCGAGATCGTCCGCGGCTACCGCACCGTACACAAAGAGCCGCCTCTGAGCGCCATCTATTCAGAGTTGTTCGAAAAACTCGCGCAGACGCTGAATCAAGCGAACATTCGAGACGCCGACGGCGGCCTGAGGATGTTCCATCGTGAATCATTGCTAAATCTCACGCCTCTCGCCGCCAAGCGAGCCCAATCGTCAGGCGCGGCGTCGCTGTCTCGCGTCTCAGGCTAGCGAATCGCCTGACTCTTGCTCACTCGTTTCAACAGTCTCAAGGTGCTGCGCGGTTGGAAGCGCTCGCATCGATGGCCTTGCTATCAACATACTCAAAATAGGATTCTTTAGATGGTTAATACGCAAGATTGGGTCGCATTGATCGCGAAACACCGGATACATTTTACGACGATGATCGTCCTATCGCTGCTCGCCTGGAAATTTATCGCGATGCAACAGAACGACGACGCTGCGAGCCATAGCCCCCTTCACATAGGGATCGGTCTGATACTAGTCGGCTGCGGTCTCTCTCTGCGCACATGGGCGGCAGGGACGTTGCGCAAGCACGTGGGACTCACGACGACAGGCCCTTACTCGATTATCCGCAACCCGCTGTATGTAGGTACGTTCATGATGGTTGCGGGCTTCGCCGCCATCGCCGACGCGTCTGCGATCGTCTGGCTGGCTTCGGTCGCGTGCTTGGCAATGTGCGTATGTGCTGTGCTGCATGAAGAGCGGAAACTTTCCGACCATTTTGGCGCGGATTGGCGGCAATACACCCTCGCGACTCCCAGGTTCGTTCCGCGGAGACTGGCGCCACAAAACAGCACCTGGACGCTCCGGGAATGGATTCGCAATCGCGAGTATCAAGCGGTGTTGGCAACCATGGCGGGACTGAGCGCACTTGCTGCGCTGGAAGCGTTCTAGCGTCTCTCGGCCTCCTGGTTTAGCCGCCGTTCGACGAACTCCACCTATCCCGCGTTGGCCAATCGAGCGAAGTTCGATAGATTACCCCGTCGAGTCGTGCGCTCCTCTTTTCGCCACGGGGAATTCTGACAGTGGAACCACAGCATCCGGTTGTGACCGATCTCCCGATTGGCATCAGGGCGACAGGACTCCGCCGCGAAACAGATTCGATGGGCGCCATCGACGTCCCGGCCGATCGATATTGGGGGGCGCAAACCCAGCGTTCGCTGATCCATTTCTCGATCGGCGACGACCGTATGCCAAAACGCGTCTATCACGCCTACGGGTACGTCAAGAAGGCCGCGGCGCTGGTGAACGCGGCGGCAGGGCGATTGCCTGCTTGGAAGGCCGAGGCCATCGTCAGAGCAGCGGAGGAAGTAATCGCCGGGAAACTCGACGATGATTTTCCGCTCTACGTCTGGCAGACTGGTTCCGGCACCCAGTCAAACATGAACGTCAACGAGGTGATCTCGAACCGTGCCATCCAGCTTTTGGGGGGAGCGCTCGGCAGTAAATCGCCGGTCCATCCCAACGACGACGTCAACATGGGACAGTCGTCGAATGACAGCTTCCCGACGGCGATGCATGTCGCCGCCATCCTGGAACTAGACGAAACGCTCCTCCCGCGCGTGGAGGCTCTGACGAAAGTCATTGAGGCCAAATCGCAGCAATGGATGGGAGTGGTGAAGACCGGCCGCACTCATCTGCAAGATGCGACGCCGCTCACTGTCGGCCAGGAATGGTCTGGCTACGGGGTGCAACTCCGCGATGCGCTGGCTCGGGTCGAGGCCTCGAGGGCTGGGATTTATCAGCTGGCGGCCGGCGGCACGGCGGTGGGCACCGGGCTGAATGCGCCTCCAGGCTTCAGCAAAGAGATCGCAGCAAAAATCGCCCAGCTGACCGCGCGGCCGTTCGTCACGGCGCCGAACAAGTTTGCAGCGCAAGGGTCGCTCGACGCAATCGTCGCCGTCATGGCAGCGGTGCGCGGCTTGGCGGTTGCGCTCATGAAAATCGCCAATGACATGCGTTGGCTCGCTTCCGGCCCGCGCTGCGGCTTGGGCGAATTGATTTTGCCGGCCAACGAGCCCGGTTCGTCAATCATGCCCGGCAAGGTGAATCCCACGCAATGCGAAGCGATGGTGATGGTCTGCATCCAGGTAATCGGAGACGACAACGCTGTCGCCTTCGCAGGGAGCCAAGGAAATTTCGAACTGAACGCGATGCGGCCGATCATCATCAACAACGCGCTGCATGCGATCCGCATTCTTGGCGACGCCTGCGAGAAATTCCGGCTCTATTCAGTCGAAGGAACGGAACTCCACCATTCCCGCATTGAGGCGACGGTCGGGCAATCGCTGATGCTGGTGACGGCTCTTTCGCCTGTGATCGGGTATGACAAGGCCTCGAAAATCGCGCACTTGGCCAACGACGAAGGGCTTACGCTAAAAGAGGCCGCTGTGAAGAGCGGATTCGTCGATGAGAAGCAGTTTGATGAAATCGTCAATCCGTCGAAAATGGTCGGGCACGGCGTCGCGGGCGCGTGAACTCGATGAGATATATGCAAATTGGCACGTTCGGTAAGCAACGGATGCGTAGCAACGCCTTCCCTTCATTCTCAGGAGATCCGGATGTTTAGCAGACAGGCGAAGGTTATCAAGGATGGCTCCGGTCGACGCATGACGACGACTGCGCGGGGATACGAGGTACTGCGTGATCCGGCACTCAACAAAGGGACCGCGTTTTCCAAGGCCGAGCGCGCTGCCTTGAATCTCGATGGCCTGCTTCCGCCGGTGATAACAACGGAACTGGAACCGCAATTGGAGCGGGCCTACGCCGCCTATCACGCAGCGCCCACGGATCTCCAAAAGCACGTTTACATGTGGCGGCTGCACGACAACAACGCGACGTTGTTTTACGCATTGCTGCAGCGGCACATGCTGGAAATCTTGCCGGTGGTGTACGATCCGGTCGTCGGCGAGGCGATTGAAAACTACAGCGAGGTGATGACGCGACCGCGCGGCGTATTTCTGAGCATTGACGAGCCGGAGAAGGTCGAGGCAAAGCTTGCCGACTTCGGCGCGGGCCCCGACGACATCGACCTGTTGGTCGCCAGCGATGCGGAGGAAATTCTCGGCATCGGCGATTGGGGATCCAACGGCATCGACATCTCAATTGGCAAGCTCGCCGTCTACACTGCGGCGGCGGGAATCGACCCGCACGGCGTTGTGCCGGTCGTTCTCGACGTCGGCACCAACAACGAACAGCTGCTGAACGATCCGTTGTACATCGGTTGCCGCCGCAGCCGCGTGCGCGGGAAGGCCTACGACGATTTTATTGACGCCTATGTCACGGCGGCAAAGAAGCTATTCCCCAAGGCGATGCTGCACTGGGAAGATTTCGGCTCCACCAACGCGCGCCGCATCCTGAGTCGTTACCGAGAAAAGGTGGCGACGTTCAACGACGATATGCAAGGCACAGGCGCCATCGTGCTGTCGGGCCTGCTAAACGCCGTCGAACGAACGAGAACCACTTGGACCGAGCAACGCGTCGTCATCTTCGGCGCCGGCACCGCGGGGGTCGGCATTGCTGATCAGATTCGCGACCTCATGGTGCGGCATGGCCTGCAAGTTGACGAAGCCACGCTTCGCATTTGGTTGGTCGATCTGCCTGGCCTGCTGACCGCCGAGATGAAGGAAGGGTTGCTCGATTACCAGCGTCCCTACGCTCGTGACGATCAAGAAGTCGCCAAGCTACAACGCACGCCGTGCGAGGCGATTCCAGCGACGGAAACTCGCTGGCCGGAGATGGCTGGGTTGCGAGCCGCAGCCGCGGCGAAGGGCGGGATCATCGACCTCGCCACGGTCGTCGCAGCAGTGAAGCCGACGATCCTAATCGGCACATCGACCACGCCGCAACAATTCACCGAAAAAATTGTGAGGTCGATGGCGGCGGCGACAGAGCATCCGATCATCTTCCCTCTTTCCAATCCAACGAAGCTTCACGAAGCGACGCCGACTCAAATTTTGACATGGACGGATGGCAAAGCGTTCGTTGCGACGGGGGCTCCGTTTGACGACGTGAAATTGAACGGAGTCGCCTATGCGATCGGACAGGCCAACAACGCCGCGCTGTACCCAGGTCTTGGCTTGGGCGTCGTCGTCTCACGGGCGTCGATGGTCTCCGACGAGATGATTTTCTCGGCCGCCCAGGCTGTCGCTGGGCAAGCTCCAGCCGCGACTCCAGGAGCGTCGCTGCTTCCCTCGAACGCCGACTTGCGCACAACTTCCAGCGTGGTGGCGGTCGAGGTTGCGAGAACGGCGATTCGCCAGGGGTTAGTGCGCAATCCGCTCGACGACGTCGTTGAGGCGGTTCGCGAATCGCAGTGGTGGCCTGTCTATGTCCCCGTGGACGCGGTTTGACGACGAGCGTTTAAGGAGCGATTCAGCGTACGAGAGGCGACAGTGTGTCGGAAACCAAATGGCCCCCAATCAGAACATTTTCACGCGCGATCAATTTGACTCATTGGCGATTTGACTAATTTAAAAGCCCCTCAAACCTTCTCGCAGCCGCCAACTCTTCTTGCGCGGCAGCGGCGCCTATCCACTTCGGCTTGAATCGCAGCCCCGCTTGCTGCTCATGCGCCTCAGTTATCGGCTTAGCAAATTGCTGGAAAAACTCCACGCCCTTGCGGACGCTCCGCGTGGAGTCGCGAAAGGCGTCGAGGCTCGGCGACGTCGCCAACAGCGAGGCCCTTCACGGGTTGCAGCAAAAGCTCTTGGGGGCCGCTGAATGCCGACAGCTAACAAAGGCCGAAGAGCACATGATCCGGCCACGGTCTCAGGCTTGCGCCTGGGCGAACTGCTGCACGCCCATTGGTCGAACGACGAGTTCATCGTCCCGAGTTAGCCAGCGGGCCACCGCTACTAAAACTGCCCGCGAGCGAAGTCGACAAACCGACGCCGGGGCCGCTGCCGTCATTGGCGACGACCGCTATGGCGAGCCTTCGCTGCCAACAATTTGTCGCTGGCAATGAAGTGGACCCCGGTCAGCAAGTATTCGGTAAACCCTGGTGAACATCATCAGCACGCCTACGCGCCGCTAGGGGCGCGAAACTTGTGCCACTGTACTTAGCTCGCTCTATGTCTTTGCAAATATCGCCGCTGTAGCCGGTTAGTCGTGGCAGCGCAAGCCCAAGGCTAGGGAACGCGACCGGCAGAGTGGCAAACTAAGCCAAGGACTCAACACTCCGGTACGCCTTCACTGAATGACGGACTACAAAAGCCTCAATCAATTTGAAATGGAGAACGGCAGCATTACTGAGCAAATGTAATCCGAGCCCGCTTCCAGAAACGTCGATGATCGCAACAGGAAGCCAGCTCAGGCATCTGGACCTTGCGAATCCTCCAAGTTGTTCAAAATTCCATATTTAAAGCTTCAAGTCAGACGGCTTAGTGGCGATCGTAGTGTCACGCCTATTTATAAAAAATGGTTCTTGAAATGTGGTTTTTTTCCCATTACAATCGCCGTCGGTTAAGAGATCAGCTGAACTGCAATCTAGAGGCGTGCTGACAAAGAACATACCAGTTGAATCAGTGCGAGCCCGCTTTTGCCAGCGGGAGGGCGCATACCGTGATGCGTCACTTCGCGAATTCGCCACCTGCTGAGGAAACGGCATGGTGCAAACTTCAAGGTCGCATTTCCGGCGCACGCTTAACTGGCGATCGGTGCGAGATTTGTTGGCATACTCTGATTTTAATGGCTATTTGCCTAAAGATGTAGGAATGTCTGATCGATTGCGGGGCGGATAACGTCAGTTTCGACGCCCTTAGTAGCAATTACCCCTTGCTGCATTCTGCCCTATCTAGTTTGCACGCTGTTGAAGGCGGATCTGCATATCTTGCGATTCCGTCGAATCGACGCATTTCTTTCGCGGCATGGCTGACGTCTCAGCCAGTGCATATGCCGCAACGCCGCGTCTAGTCAGCTCAAGTCGGCCAATAACAAGGTTTTAGCAATGCGCCACCACCCGTCATGCTGGAATAAAGTTCTCGCGAAGTTGGGTTATCGGCGAGTCGTAAGGCGCCAGAAGCGACAAGTGACGTCATGGGGAAGGCAGTCTCGCATCGAGTCGCTTGAAACGCGGCAGATGCTGGCAGGCGACACCTACACGATCACGACGCTGGCGGATGTGGCCGTCGCGGGGACCACTACGGATAACTTGTGGAGCTTGAGAGAGGCACTCGCTCACGCCGCAGCGGACGGCGAGAGCGACAAAGACGTCATCGACATGAGCGGTTTGAGCGGCGTGCTGTCGTTGGCGTCGGCGCAGCAGCTCGTCGTTAGCAGCGACGTCGAAATCATCGGCCCGGGCGCTGACAAGTTAACGATCAACGCGGGCGGCTCAAGCCGAGTCTTCTTGGTCAGCGCTGGAGTCACTGCAAAGCTCGAGGATCTGAAGATCACCGGCGGTGGCAACGTCCTTACTGGCGGCGGCGTACTCAACAACGGCGACCTCACGCTCGACAGCGTTGTGATCACTGGCAATACGACGAGTCCAGGCGGCTTCGGCGGCGGCGCGCTAACCCAGAACGGGGCGAGCAACATTGCGTCGCTTAGGGTGATTAACAGCACCATCGACGATAATAGAGCCACGCATGGCAGCGGCCTCTACCTCAGCGTGGGCGGCGGCGTAGTCGTGATTGACTCCAGCACTGTTTCCAACAACGTTGGCTTAGGGCTCGAGACCCTCACCTACTCCGCTGGGGGCGCCATAACTATCGACGGCACTAATACAGGTTCCATTCAAATCTCCAATAGTACGTTCTCCGGCAATCGAGCGCTCTACACCGGGGGCATTCGAATGCAGAACAGCCTGACGCCGATCACCATTGTCAATTCCACGATCGCCTATAACGTTGGCAACGAAAGCGGCGGATTACAGCGACTGAATAACACTGTCGCGCCGATACTCCACAATTCGATCGTCGCCGAGAACAAAAATCATGCCGGTACGCGTATCGACGTTGCCGGTAATCTCGATGTCAGCAGCTCTTACAACATCTTCGGCTCAGGGTGGGGGGGCGCTACGCTCACTGGCGCCGACAACCAAGTTGGGACGTCGACCTTATGGGTCGATCCTAAGCTGGCCCCTCTAGACTACTACGGCGGCTCAACCAAAACGCATGCGCTGAATAATACAAGCACCGCTATCGATAGAGCAAGCGATCTGATCGCCGGTGCGATCGATCAAAGAGGGCACTCGCGCGCATTCGATATGCCCGTCACGAACGGCCTCGGTAGAAACTCGGACATCGGCGCCTTCGAGGCTGACGACTCGCTGACGTTACTCGTCAACAATGCGATCGATCGCAACAGCACGACCGCTACGTCAAGCGACCTAACTCTGCGCGAAGCGCTGGCCAAATCTCGGGACCTAGCGGGAACTGAGCAGATTAAAATTGACGATGCACTAATCAATGGAACGCTCACGACGTCGTTAGGGGAACTTCAAGTCGACGGCAACGTGGCCATCGTCGGTCCGGGAGCGAGTCGCTTTTCTGTTAAATCCACCGGCGCCCACCGCGTCCTCGTGGTCGCTCCGGGGGTCGAAGCGACGATCAGCGGATTGACGATAACGGGCGGCGGCGGGGTCACCGAAGCCGCTGGTATTCTCAATTGGGGACGCCTCACTCTCGATGCGACGGCTATCGTCAACAATCAGGCGACGTGGAGCGGGAGCACAAGCAGTGTCGGCGGCGGCATCGTCACCCGTAACTTCGCTGGTCGAAATGACGCCGCGCTACGCCTCGTCAACAGCACCGTCGACGGCAATCGAGCGACGGACGCCGGTGGCATCAATGCTGTAATTGGCGACGGCGGATTTCTCGAGATTATTGGCAGCACGATCTCCAATAACATCGCCTTAAACCAGGCGAATGCTGGCAAAGGAGGCGGCATAATCGTCGCTGGATCGGCCAACGCCCCAATAAAGATCAGCACTAGCACCATCTCGGGCAACTCGTCCGCTAGTGGCGGCGGCATTCGCGTCGACAGCGCCACCACAAGCGTCTACATCGTTCAAAGCACGATCTACAACAATCGCGCTAGTGTTTCTGGAGGAGTCGCCGGCGGGGTGCACAACGTTTATGGCTCGCCGATTACCGTGCATAACTCGATCATTGCCGGCAATCAGTCGAGTAGTTCGGAGTATCGCGATATCTGGGGAAACATCGCCGGCACGCCTACCAATCACAGTTCGAACAATATTCTTGGCCTTCAGCAATCGACTCATTTGATTGGCGAAGCTCGTCATAGTGGCTTGAGAGACGGCGTCGACGGCAATCAAGTTGGCAGCGAAACAGCGCTGAAGGATCCGCAGCTGACTGAGTTGTCAGATTTTGGCGGCCCCACGAAGTCGCATGCGCTGCTGCCGACGAGTCCTGCTATCGATGCTGGAAATGACGTTGAGGCGGGAGCACTCGATCAGCGCGGCCTACCCCGCTACGATTTCCCCGGCGTACTTAACGCCATCGCCGATATCGGCGCCTTTGAATATCTGCCTGACTTCATCGTCACGACGCTGGCCGACGCAGACGTCTCGGCAGGCAAGATGAGTCTTCGCCAGGCCCTAATACTTGCTTACTACACGCCGGGGACGGAAACGATCTCGTTCAGCAGCGATCTGTTTGCCCATGGCCCCGCAACGATTACTCTCGCCTACGACGGCAGTGACGTGGGGACCGATCCGGATCCGTTGACCTTGAGTTCCGTTCATCTACTAGGTCCTGGCGCCGATCTGCTCACGATTAGCGGTGCGAACAAGACCGGCGTAATGATCGGTGACGGGGACGCAGATATTGAAGGGCTCACTATAACCAAAGGCAAAGCGGGAACAGGAGGAGCTATTTCTTTCTGGGGCACGCTGACGCTGCGAAAGTCTCGCATCACGGGTAACGAAGCCTTATATAACGGCGGCGGCATCGACTCGTATGGCTGGTTGCATATTGAAGACTCTGAAATTTCAGACAACAAAGTAACCGTTTCAACTAACGGCCTGGGCGGCGGTATTTCTCAGCGGAACGGCTACTACAATCTCTACAGCAGCGCGTTCACGATATCGAACAGCACAGTATCGGGTAATCAAGTGCTTGGCAGCTCGGGAAAGGGAGGCGGCATCTACCTTTGGCGAATTGACGGCGACTTCAACCAGGATCTTCTTCGCAACGTAACAATTTCGAAGAATTCCGCAGCTATTGGCGGTGGAGTGACGTCCGGCGCGAGCTTCGGCGCGAATAACTTCATTCGCGCTGAGAACACGATTATCGCTGGTAACAGTACGCTGAATCCAGCGACGCCCAGTAACGTCGGTCCTTTGAATTTCGCCGCGGGAAGCAACCACAACCTTATTGGCTACAACGGGGGCTATGGAGGCCTAAGCAGCGGAGTCGACGGCAACAAAATTCTTGCGTCTGGAGAAGCAGACGGTCTTGCACCTTTGGACTTTTACGGCGGGTCCACCAGAACTCACGCCCTGCTGCCTACAAGTCCAGCAGTCGACGCCGGAAGCGATCTTGTCGCATCGCCAACCGACCAGCGAGGACTTCCCCGCGCCGATATCGCTGGCGTAGGCGTTAGTGTTTCCGACATCGGCGCCGTTGAGTATCAATCCGAGTTCATTGTCAATACAACTGCCGACGGGCCGGCAGAGTATGGAAAACTAACGCTTCGCGGCGCCCTGCTCCTGGCGCGCAAGACCCCCGGGCAAAACGTAATACGCTTCTCGCCGGACCTGTCTGGTGAAATTCTACTAACTCAGGGCGAGTTAACGATCGACGGCGTCACGATTGAAGGCCCCGGCGCTCAAAATTTGACGATCAACGCGCAAGGGCGCAGCCGAGTCTTTAGCGTCGTCGCTTCCGGACTCGATCCTTTCACAACGACTATTCGGGGAGTGCGGTTAACTGGCGGCAACAATGGCGCCGTCATTAATTCGACCGGCATGGCCGCGCTAACCCTAGATCGAGTGATCGTCGAAGGAAACTCCGGCGGAGGCGTCTTCGCCTGGTACAGCCCGACGATTATTGACAGCGCTATCATCAACAATTCCGGCGGCCCGGCGCTTGACGTTCGGTACGGCGGGGGCACGATTCGAAATGTAACGATATCCGGCAACACCAGCGACGGCACTGCGGCGGGCGTCTATCTATATGCGTTCAACGGAACGTTCACGAACGTCACCATTGTCGATAATATCGCCGACGTCGATGACAATGACGCCGGCGTTGAAATTGGCGGAATCACGCTGGGCGGAGACTCGATCCCAAAATTCGTGAATTCAATTGTCGCGCGTAACGCAACGAAGAATGATGGCGTACTTGCCAGCGCCGATATCGGGATGGTGGGCGCCAACAATTCCTACAGCGTTGCCAGCGTTAATAATTTGATTGGAGAAGTAGTTTCCGGAATATTTCCATTGGGCGGCGATACGAATATCACCGGCGTCAGCGCCGATCAAATCAAGCTGAGCCCGCTAGGAAATTACGGAGGTTCCACGCCCACTCACGCCCTCCTGCCTGGCAGTATCGCCATCGATGGCGGCAGCAATGCAGCGGCCAGCAGCATAATCGTCGATCAGCGCGGCCGCGAACGCCGCGAAGACGGCGATTTCGATGGCTACACGACCATCGATGTCGGCGCGTATGAATTTTCGCTGCAACCGACGCTTATCGTTGACACGCTGATCGACGAAAATGGCGGCAGCGCGAAGCTATCGCTGCGCGAGGCGGTTCTGCGCGCAGCGCCCGGAGAGGTAATTGGATTCGCGCCCGAGTTGGATGGCGGAACAATTGAACTGGGTCCCCTTGGCGATCTGATCATTTCTAAATCGTTGGTTATCGCGGCCCAAAACTTAGTGAATGGAATCACGATCAAGGCGTACGATCCCACTCCTCTGGGCACGCAGCAGTATGATTTAACAACGCCGCAGGAACGCGCTGCCTACGGCGATGGCAGTCGTATTTTTACTGTTCTCGCCAGTAGCGAATCGGTGATATTCGCCGGTCTCACGTTGACAGGCGGCGACATCGACGGCGACGGCGGAGCAATTTCGACCAATGCCGACGAGCTCTACCTGTATGGCATGACATTCTTGGAAAACAGCGCATCGCGGTATGGCGACGCGCGTGACGTCGACGGCGACGGAGACGATGAACATGTCCGCAATGGCCGTGGCGGCGCGATTTACGCAACGGGCGATCTCTTCGTTCAGGGATCGACGTTTAAGCGCAACCGAAGCGGACGTTTCTCTGACTCGGTAAGCCTCTACAGCGATAGAGTGTCCGACGACATCTTCGCGAGCCGAAATCTTACGATCCTTGACTCCGTCTCGGGCGAGTATGTAGCGCCGACAGAGTCTTACACCGACCAAAATGCCACTTCATATCTGGGGGGCGTCCACGTCGAGCATTGGGGAAGCGACGATATTTCCGTAGTGATTGAAGGCTCTACCTTCTCTTACGGCAAAGGAATCGGGCTTCGCGGCAATACGGTAGGCAAGATCAACGCGACGATCACCGACAGCCAGTTTATCGGAAACGGCGGTGCATCATTCAACTTCGCTGGGCTCAATGTGCTAGATGACAATGACTTCACGTACGATCACATGACGGCCGGTACGATCGCCGCAGCTTACGCCAACGTTACGTTCGATGGAGTTCTCTTCACAAAGAATCTTCCGCGCGAATTTGAAATGGAGCGTCCTCTAGGCGATCCCGACAAAGGCTGGGTAGAAGAACGCGCAATTATCGATATGTTCCGCGCGAATGTTGACATTAAAAACTCGGTGTTTGAGGACAACTACTCGGACAAGGGTACGCCCGGAATGATCAACGTCATTGATTCATCATTGCTCGTTCAGCACAGTACGTTTCAGCGGAATATCGGCCTAGGCATTATTTACGCCCGCGACGGCGGTCAGGTTGCTATCGAGGATTCCAGCTTCGCCGCAAATCACGTCGGAGTTAATTCGGTGATCACTTTGGAAACGCTCTTCGGAGATACCGAGGAGCGGATCGTCTTCGAGCCCGACGCGCTAGACGGCGAGGACTACGATCTTCCAAACCATCTATTCCCCGATTTTCCACCAGAGGACGAGCGCTATTACCCTGCTTTCACGATTGGCGCCCCGGCGTCGCTGGCGATTCGCCGGTCGACGATTTCGGGAAACATGATGAGCGAGGATGGGGGTAGCCACCAGCACAAGACCTCGGTAGGCGGCGGAGTGATCGGCGTGCGAGTCGATCGTCCGGCAGGCCCGACCTACCAAGTCTCTATTGAAGACAGCACTATCGCTGATAATATCGCCAAAGGCGGCGGCGGCGCTCCTTTCCAAGCGACAGCGGGAGGCGTGCAGCTCGAAGGCGATGTGCACGCACGAATCACCGGAAGTTCGATTACTGGGAATTCGAATACCTCCGGTTCAGGAGGCGGCATCGTCGTCGAGAGCGCGACTCTCGAGCTTATCAACAGCACTGTTTCCGGAAACTACGCTGAGTTGAATGGCGGGGGGATCTACGCCGTCGACTTTAACGAAGACGATGAATTACTCATCGTAAATTCAACGATCTCAGGAAACGTCGCGAAGAATCAGGGCGGCGGCTTGTGGGTCGACGCCTCTTACATTATTCCTTATAAGGACTATCATGTCGATTATCGCAAGCGAACGCACGCCGCTGCGAAGCTGCTCAACACGCTCATCGCCGGCAACACGGCCCAAGGAGTGCTGACGCGGACTCCTTCCAGCCCAGACACTGACGGATACGTGGGCTACTCGCAGTTCTTGCCTGTCCCCACGGGCGGCGCCGCCACCAACTATGCATACACGCACGACGTATGGTTCGCTGATCCTGGAAATATCCACGCCGAGAGCTCGTACAATATCATCGGCGTAGCGCCAGTTTATCCGTCCCCTCTGCAATTCCCGCTTTCGAACGGCGTACGGTCCAATCAGATCGGCCTAGGAGCGACGCCCGTCGGCCTCAGGGCATTGGGAGACTACGGCGGCACAACTCTTGTTCAAGCGGTCAGTACGGCAAGCTCCGCCATCGACGCGGGCGGCTACGGCGTCGTAGGGATCAAATCGACTCATGAATTGACTGACGTCACCGACTTTTATTCGACGCCGTACAACTTGACCAATCGTACCGGACTCAAACGGGTTGGCAACGTTGCTGTAACAAGCGAGCCGTTTGTCGCTGATGTTTTTGGTGAATTTGCACATGTCGACTCAACTGGCTCGGCTTCATGGCAGTCATTCGACCGCACGACCGATTACTATAATTCGGGAGGCGCACCGCCAGAATTCATATTCAAGTTCGATGACCTGAGTTTGTTGAAGGAAATCTATCTGTGGGACCATCCGACGTTCGCCGTCGACGCCAGAACTCTCGAGATCTCGTTCTCGACTGACGGCGGAGACACGTTTGGCGCTGCCACGACGTACACGCATACGCACGGGCTTAGCGGCGGACGCGAGAAGCTATCAATCAGTTCCGTCGTTGCAAACGCGGTGCACATCAAGATCACCGACAACAACGGCGGCAGTCGCGTTGGACTTGGAGAAGTGCGTTTCGGGGGCCTCGTCGTTACTGATCAGCGCGGAGCCGGTTTCGGTCGAGAAGTACACGCTTTGAATGACGCAACGCTCGACAAATGGGTGGATATTGGCGCCTACGAATCGCCGAACCTTGCCTCAATTCCGACCTCTCTCCTCGTCAGCACGACTTCTGACGTGATCGATCTGGATTATAGCAGCGGAAATCTCTCCCTACGCGAAGCGATCGCGCTTGCCAACATCAAGCCGGGCGCTCAGACGATTACGATCAACTCCGGTTCTCCGCTCTTACTTACGAGAGGCGAGCTGCGAATTGCGGACGGGTTAACGATCATGGGCCCGTCGGGCGGAGTTACTATCGACGTCTCTGGAAGCAAGCCCGTTTCGGGATCCCAGAATGCGTTCGGAAATAGAGTTTTCAACATCGATGACGGTAATTTGGTTTCGTCTACTCCCCTCCTAACGACCTTTGAAAACCTGGTCGTTCAAGGAGGAGAAGTGCAAGGCAGTGGCGCCGGCATCCGATCGGTAGAAAGCTTGACGCTTAGGAACGTGAAGGTTCAGAACAACTATGCCCGAGATTTATGGCTTCCTCGCCCCGACTCGTACGCTTGGTCTGTCGTGGAAGCGGCCTCAGGCGGTGGGATCCATGTTGCCGGCGCGAATGTGGTGTTCAACGCCCTCGAAGGAAGCCTTATCGCCGATAACACGAGCGATCACTACGGAGGCGGCATTAGCGTCGTTGGCGGAGCGGTAGCCAACGTGCGCGATAGCGTCGTGCGTGGTAATGACTTGCATCCAGCCAATCCTGACGGCAGCCCAAGACGATACGTCTATATCCGAGATAGTATTCACGAGTATTCAGGAGTTCCCTTAGTCGGTGAGATTGTCGAGACGCGTGGCGGCGGCGTTTACGCTGTCGGCGGCGCGCTCGAAATTTCCAGATCGACGATAAGTGACAACTCGGCCTACCAAGGCGGCGGCATCTACTTCAAAGACAACGTATTCACGCTGGATTCGTCGACAGTTAGCGGGAATGACGCGCAGCAAGGCGGCGGTATTTTCGGCGACGGCTCTAGCTCCACCCTCTCAAAATTGGACGCGACGAATGCCACCATCTCAGGCAACTACGCTGAGACTCATGGCGGTGGAATTTTAGTTGGCGAGTATTCTAAACTCGCCCTCGCGTACAGCACCGTCACGGCCAATCGCGTGAATCGTCAAGACGTTGTTAACAACGGCGGCGGCGGCGGAATATTTGTTCAGCAATTCAACGGAACAGTTGACATTGCACATTCGATTATCGCCCAGAATAGCGGCGTGGCGGATCTAGAGCTTGCTGATCCAATACTCGACCCGACGCCAAACGATCCGAATTCATCTTCAGATCTTGTGTTTAGGAACGAGGCGACGTCCGGCGTCGTGAGCTACAGCTTTATCGGCGATGTCTACGGTTCCAAAATATATGATCGGAAGACTGAATTGGCATTGCCTGGCAGCAACGGAGCGTGGGGAACCAATTTCATTGGCGGATATTTTGATTGGTGGAACGGCGACGTCTATCATTCGTCTTTAAACGTCAAGCTCGATGTTCTCGCCGATAACGGCGGACCAAGCTGGACGCACAAGCCAATGGGGGGCAGTCCAGTCGTCGATGCTGGTGCGTCGTCGACCCGGCCTCTGTCGGCGCTCTACCAATTCAACGAGGCGTCGGGAACGCACGCCGGCGACGCCTCAGGGAAGGGCAAGCATGCTTTTTACGGCGGCGGCGTCACGCTTGGAGCTAGCGGACGCCCAGGAATTACTGGTAATTCTGCTGCCCAATTTGACGGAGTGAACGACTACGTTGATCTACCCGATGGTTTTTCCAACTTCACGAATGGCATCACGATCGAGGCATGGATCTACCCCACTAGCGTCAAATCGGGAGCCCGAATTGTTGATTTAGGAAATGGTTCTGCGAATAACAACATTGTTTTCGCTCGCAAAGGAACTACTAACAAACTTTTTGTGCAGGTTTGGAACGGCACAACTCCTGGAGCGATTGTTGAGACTCAGTTTGACGCCATCAGTCTTAACGAGTGGCAATGCTTTACGGCCACTATTAGCTCCTCTGGGCAAGTCAAAATCTACAAGAATGGCGTCGAGCTAGCCCTAACGGGATCAACAACCGCCGTACCGCTAAACGTCACCAGGACGCAAAATTATGTTGGTCGGAGCAACTCCGCCTCCGACGCGTACTATGCCGGGAAAATAGACGAAGTCGCTATCTACGACAGAGTCATCCAGCCGGTGTCCCTGGCTGTAGTGAACGGCGTTGCAACGCTTCCCGAAGACGCCAACACCGCCGCAGGAATCCGCGCCGCAAATCTGCAACTCCTCTACGACGCCAATCTTCCATATCAATTCACGCTGACGGGCTCCGACGCGGCAATGTTCGAAGTCGTTGGGCGAGAACTGCGTCTCAAGACGACGGCCTTGCTCGATTTTGAGACGAATCCCGTACTCAATGTGACAATTACCGCGTCAGACGCAAGGTTGGCGCCAATTGTCTCAAATTCCGTTTCCTTTGCGCTTTCGATTCTGGATCGGAACGACGCCCCTTCTCTGGATGTCGAGCAGTTCGCACAGATACCGTTGAGTCGCAATGCGTCGGCTGCTAACAACGTCGGGGTGCTGGCAAGCGAGCTTCTCGGCAACGTCTTCGATCAAGATGCAGGAGCGCTAAAGGGACTAGTGCTTGTCGCCGTCGATTCGGCCGTCGCTGAGCGTGGTCGGTTTGAATATACGACGAACGGCGGCGCTACCTGGCGCGAGGTCGGCTTCGTCAGCGAGAGCGCCGCGTTGCCATTAAAGGCCGATGCCCAGACTCGAATTCGCTTCGTTCCGAACGAATCGTTCCAAGGCACGCTTGCGAATGCCTTGCATTTCCGAGCTTGGGACCAAACGGCTGGATTCGTCGGCCAGAAGACGTCGCTGAACTCGCTTGGCAATTCCATCAGCGGTTCGGCAGCTGACGGCGGCCTCGTCGCGATTACATCACCCACATCGGGTGACCAACGCACGCCCACGTCGGCAGTCAATGCCGAAGGGGAATCGCTGATCGTCTGGGAGTCCGGCGGGAAAATCTATGGTCAACGAATCAATTCCAACGGTCAGGTTGCAGATGACGACGAAGCGACTGCAGCGACCTGGTTCTTAGTTGATCCAGGCGTTCAATACTTCGAGCCAAATGTGACGGCTTTGCCGGATGGAAGCTTCATTGTGGTATGGAGGTCGGCGGATGAGCTGTTTGGGCGCCGAGTGGTTTTCAGTGACGGCAATCAAGCGCCCCGTGTTCAAATAAACTCATTCACTGTTGGAACCTTGGTCAACGCGTCATTTTCTCTGTTTCAGCCGCGAGTGGCGGCGAATCGGTACGGCAAGTTCGTTGTAGCCTGGCGCGAGACGTTAAATGCCCAGACCCAATTGTACGCCCGCGAGTACACAATCGGCATTGATGGGATCGTTGAAACGCCGCCTCCTTATTATAACTATTTCGATTACGCTCCGAGTGAGCCGTCCGTCGGCGTAATCATTCCGCATTACATCCCGGAAGTTGGCTTTGAAGGCGTTAGTTCAGCCAGCTTTAATTCGCTCGAAGTTAACGATGACGGTACTTTCTCCGCCACCTGGGAGCGAGCTGATTTCGCTCAAGGGTACGGCAGGCAAGTTTACTTTAGTCGATTTCGCGCGCCGAATTTATATGAATCGTCTGAGTACAAAGTTATCGGCGCTATTCAAGTCATTCCGGACAGATTCTCCGGCGATCAACGATACAGCGCGGTCGCTACCTTCGGCGACTCGCAGTACGTTGCTTGGGCGGATTTCAATGACCGCAGCATCCACTTGCGGCGTTACGTCTTCACTGAAGGCGTCATTTCATCCGAGCAGGAAACGGTCATCTACGCTTACGGCGATCCGACGGGCGACATCCCCGACTATGATGCAGCTGAATTGACTCCCGCCTCCGCCTCAGGGCCCGTTTCCTGGATCAATTGGGTTAACGGCCTCGACCTGGCCGCCGACGATTCAGGACGCATCGGCATTGCGTGGTCAACCTCCGAGGATCCTAGCCTCTCCGACGATGCGTCAGTCCTGCACGTCGAATGGCGCAGTTTCAACGAACAGACCGGGGAATGGGTCGATCACGGCTCCTACGAGAATGCCGACGCCTGGCATTCGCCGCGACTGAGCGCCAATGGCTCAGGAGTTTTCCAACTAACGACGCTTAAGCCAGTTGTCGGAACCTCAGGCACGCGCGACGAAATCTTTACGCAACGCTTTGTTAGCGAAGTGGGCGCAGCCGTTGCCGTGTCTCCGCGCATCGGCGAGCCGATTGTAATTAACGGCGACAGCGGGTATCGCACCAATAATCAAATTTCGCCGCAAGTTGTGATCGACGCCGCTGGAAACTCGCTCCACATTTGGAGCGGCGGGGGACCGTCAGGAACGGGCATCTACGCGCGCCGGTTCGATCCCAACGGCTCCCCGATGGGCGGATCGTTCCTCGTCGCGGCGGCGAGCATTCTAACTGGAGTTCGCGCTGACGTTGATAGCTCTGGCAACGTTCTCATTGCATGGAGACAAACAATCAGCGGATACTCGCACGTCTTTGCGAAAACATACACTCTAGACGGGCAAAGTCTTAAAGAGCCGCCGGGGTCGCAACAATTGACGTTCGGCTCTTTCTCCGATACGTCCCACGCCATCGCGTTTGCTGATGACGGATCCTTCATGATGACTTGGAGCAGGACGCTCAATGCGGGGACTAGAGTTTTTTCGCAGAAGTTTACTTCCGCTGGCGTCGCGATCGGGTCGCCCCTGCAGTTGCTTACAACCCCAACTGGCCGCAACCAAAGCCTCAGCGGATCACACCCCCTGACGTATGCCAACGGGAAATTCTATGTCGCGTTTGCCGATGGAAACGACATGCCAGACGCTACGCTCTATCTACAAACGTTCGATTTGAGCGGAAGCGCGTTAGGAAGTTTGCAGACGGTCGCTCAAGTCGACGTAGTGGAGAACGAACTTCCCGATGGAAGCTTGGAAGAGCAAAGCTACCGCTTCGAATCTGTCGAGGTTGCTGCATCAGGCCAAGGCGTATCGCTTGCATGGCACAGTGCGGTTGGCAGCGAGGTAACGACGGACTCAGACCTCTTTCAAGTCATCACTTCTAAGTTGTTCACTCGAACATGGAACGGCGTCAGTTGGGATAGCCAACCCGTCCAACTTGCAGCGGCTCACAGCGTTTTCGGCACTCAATACGGCGTCTACTGGCCTGGCAGCGAGATAGTTTCCGGGCTTGCGATGGCGTCCGATCATGAAGGACGGCTGGGGATCGCCTGGAGCCGAAGCACTGGATACGGGGAAACCGAAACCGCGGCGAACATTATCTCATCCGTCTGGCGCACTTTCGACGAGCAAGGCAACTCCATCATCAGCGGTCCTTTTACGCAAATGACCGAAGCTGGATGGTCATACCTCCAGCTCGCGAGCGGGCCAAACGGAGCGTTCCAACTCGTAGGGTCGGCTGTCGTCGCAACGTACAACTACGATGTCTTCATGCAGCGATTCAGTTGGGGGGACGGCGAGGCCGTTGAACCTGCTCTCGATGGGAATGGCGCGCTCCGTATCAATGCACTCGACCTAGAAGAAGATTCGCTCTCTATCGAGGTCCGCGACTATGGCGGACAAAGTTACATTTGGATCAATGGGCGACTCACGTCGGTTCGCGCCAACGACGTGAAGGAACTATCGATTACCGGCCGCGACGGAGACGACGTGATCGATCTCCGCAAATTGGTTCCCGCTTCCCTGCCAAACCTTGGCCCAGAAGGAATCGTCGTTCGCAGCGGAGATGGCGACGACAAGATCTATATTGGTACTGGCACGGTCAAGGTCGACGGGGGCGTCGGGGATGACATTTTCGTCGTCAGCAACAAGCTCGCCGCTGACGTAACGATCGTCGATGCGGCAGGTGACGACGCGATTGAGTTCGCCGATTGGCGAGAGGGCTCAGCTGGAGCACTGATTGCTCTTGGCTACGCGGGGACGCAGACCGTAACGCGCGGACCGCTATCAGAGGTCGTCAAGCTCACGCTCACTACTGGCAACGAAATTGAGAGCGTCATCGGCGGCTCGCAGCATGTCGTCTTTAATAGGGCTCAAAAGCCTGTTAATCTAATCGTCAACACGACATTGGATGAACTAAACCTTGATCCGACGACAGGCGCCACGCTTAGCCTGCGCGAAGCCCTCATGTGGGCGAAGCTCGATGCAAAATCAGACAAAATCACCTTCGATCTCCCGAGCAATTCGACGATCTCGCTCGCCAATCTCGACGGCAGCCTTGACGGCCTCCCAGACCAATTGATCATTGACTCGGCCGTTGACATCGATGGGACGAAATCCGACGGCTCGCCGTCCGGACTAACAATCAGCGGGCAGATTGATGCATTGCATCGTTCGCGAGTCTTCCATGTCACTGCGGCTGGCGCGGCGACTTTCCGTAACTTTGCGATCACTCAAGGCTTGGCAAAAGGCGCCGACGACGACGGCGGCGGCGTATTGGTCAACGGCACGCTCGTCCTAGATCGGATGATCATTTCTGGAAACGCAGCAGACGGCTCTGGAGGCGGCGTCGCCGTGACGGGAACGGGCGCCTACTTACAAGTCATCGACACCACGATCACCGCGAACAATGCGCCGTACGGCGCTGGCGTTAACGTCGAAGCGGCGAATGCCCAGTTCGCGGGAAGCGCAATTTATGCCAATGGCAGTGCGATGTCGCCAGCCGTGCAGGGAGGCGGACTGCGCCAGTTTGACGGATCTACCGTTGACGTTACCAACACGACAATCGCTGGCAATTACGCGACGACGGGCGGCGGCGTCTACGCCAGTGGAACTAATAATCTGCTCAAGTTGACGAACGTTACGATTGCCTTCAACCAAGCTGTAACGGGCGGCGGCATCTACGGCGACGCAGCCTCAATTCATTCACGAAATACGATTATCGCCAAGAACACCGCAACGACCTCCAACAATGACGTGGGTCGGCCGTCTCCGACTACTGTCGTGTTCGTGACAGGAACCAGCGGAAGCACTCGAAATCTGATCGGCGATTCGAACAGCGCCGGCGGCTTAACGGGCGTGTCCGATAACTTCATCGGCACTACCCATGTGATCTTCGATGGAGCGCTCGATTTCCACAACGGCATCACGAAGAACTATCTTCTGAGCAATGCGGGGAACAATAATCCAGCCATTATCGCTCCGAACACGACCTCCACCGTGGCGCCACCAGTGGATCAGCGGGGCTATGTACCGGCAACACTCGATAGTAGTCGAGATATTGGCGCCACTGAATACAACGGCGGACCCGACATTGCCCCGCCTGTCTTACCGAACCTCGGTGTCTCGGTCAAAGAGAATTTAGCCAACGGCGACGTCGTCACGACCGCTGCTGCGGGGCCAAATTGGCGTCGTTTTACCTATGAAATCATCAGCGGCAACTATTCTGGCGCATTCAAAATTGACGCTAACACCGGAGTAATAAGCGTCGCCGACTCATCGCTTCTTGATGCGGAAAAGTACAACAGCTACTTGCTGCAGGTTAAAGCCACGCAAATCTCGTCAGCCTCTAATTGGGACGTCGGACTGGTCCGCATTGACGTTGAAAACGCGGACGAGGCGCCTTGGGTTGGTCCGGAGCTGCGCACCTCCGTCTCGGAGGGCGTCGACGAGGGAGCCACGATCGGCATCGTTATCGGCTTTGATCCTGAAAAGGCTCCGATCACTTACGCAAAGCGAAGCACCACGGGCGGGTCAGCTGCGCTGGAAGTCGATTCCGAGACTGGAGCCATTCGAGTCATCAATGCGTCCAAACTTAAAGGGCTCGGTAGTTTTGAGCTCGAAGTCGACGTCAAGGCTGGCGGAAAATCGACTCTCGCTCGAGTACGCATCGACGTTGTCGCGGCGACCGAGCCGGCCGCACCTACGATCCCTGCTATCGTCTCGGCCGAGTACGAAGTTTCTCATCGTAAGGAACTCGCCTTTAACCCGATTGCTGGTTTCGACAACGCTAACCGGGGCGATTTCCGCGTCGAGTTCTCCGCCGGCAGCGAGTCAGCCAAGCTGAAAGTCGATTACGTCAATGGCAAGCCGGCAGTCGTCAAGGAAGGAACGGGGGACTTCACGCTTGGCGTCTTGTCTTTGAACGCAGATGGCTCGCTCGCCTACAAGCCTAAAGCCGACCTCGCGAAAGATGGCAAGCTAACCGTTGACGAAGGGTCGCGGTTCACGGCGACCGATTCAATCAGGTACAAGATTTTCTCAATTGGCACGTCGTCAAAGCTTGCCGAGGGTAACTTCTCCATAAAGGTGAAGAATGATCTGCCTGTTTTCTTGGGAGACTCTAGAATCGCGCGCAACGAGGCCGCGACTCTTGAATCGCCCATCGAGGTGCTGCGAGACACGGACTATGTGCTAGATGTTAACGACTACTTCTATGACCCGGATGGCGACGTCTTAGAAATCGTTCAACTGCGCAACACGCAACCAAGCACCCACCCTTCGTTTTCGAGTTTCGACAATGACGATGAGCCTGCACAAAGTACAACTGACCTATGGGCCGTCGCCGCAGGTAAGCTTTCAACTCCGCCCACGCTTGATCCCCAGCTGCGCAAGGTGTTCCTGACAAAGTCAGGGACAAGCGATTTGCTGATCAATCATGACGGCAAAATCAATGATCTGAGCGACACTCCTAGCGGCGGCTTCTCCACAAGTCACTTCCCCAGTCGGCATACCTTCGAAATCTCGCTGACTGATAATGTTCCGAAAAATGGCAAACCTGTTGCCACGCTTTTCCAAATTTCCGTTTCCCCAAATCTGGCCGTGGTCCAACCGCACCGTCAGTCGCTTGGCCCGATTGACGTCTATGATTCCGTAAGCACTTCTCAAGCACCGGCGAAGCAAAAAGTCGACGCATCAAAATGGACCGCGAGCGCGATCGCCAGGCAGCCGGCGCGAGAAGGGCGAGACATCCAGGCTGTCGGCGATGCGACGGTAGATCTCAACGCCGGCGCACTTATCCGCCGCCACGATTTAATTCTCGACAGCTCCGGCGGAACGGCTGAACTTTCGCTGCCGGGGCTCATCTACGACTCAGCCACAGTTAATCCCCGCCCAGTCATTCAGGCGACGCTGGAACGCCAGAATGACGTCTGGCCGAAGAAGATCGTGGCGACGTTCCGCTGGATTGACCACGTCAATGGCGACGCCAGTGGGTCGCGGGAGCTGCAGGAGATCACAGCGACGTATGATGTTCCGACATCTGTCAATGCGCTAAACGACCCGAACATCAAAACCTTCGGGGACGTGAAGGAGTTCATGTTCTCGTTCCAGCCTGCAGACGCGCCTCTTTTCACGGGCGTTTATAGCTGGGAAGTCGAGTTCAAAATCACAGTCGAGAACGGCGCTCCGGACGACGGCGGGGATGAAATCTTTACCTTGACGCAACACGGCGAGACGCCAATCGTCGTGCAGCGCAAAGTCACAGACGTCAACTTTAAAGGCAGTGATGGCGATAGCGACAAAAGCCCAGCTTGGTGGAACTACACGCCGGCGTTTGGCAATGGTTGGGCGCTAGAAGGCGTGCCGCAACTGTTTGTTGACGACCAATTCGACGGACCAAATTTTGATTACAACCTCGCAAACGACCGTCTGATCGTCTATTTCCCGGGTCAGGCGCCTCGCCTATTCCGTCCAGGAGAAGGCGCGACCAGCAGCAGCGAGCGTTACGCATACGGCAACGGCGCGTTCGAGGCCGTCAACGTCAACACGTCGCTAGAAGATCGCGCTGAATGGGGACGGCTCAAGTCTTTATCAGACGGGGGCATCGTCTATACTGACCGCGACGGCGTGGAATATGCCTTCGAACAGGTTATGGTTGCCAAGAATACGCTAGACCTGGTTTCCAAAACAGTTCCCGCCTGGCGAATCAAGCAGATCAAAGCGCCCGGCGTAAAAACCCCCATGACGTTCGACTATGCCGACTCAGAGAGTGATTATGGAACAACCGATCCATTGCACATCATAAAAATAGCCGGAACGGATGGCGCGACGACAACACTCCACTACGCCTCCGACAGCGACACTACCAATCCGCGAGTCGAATCTATAGATGTCGGAAACGACACGACAAAGGAGTACCTATTCACCGTTGACGGTTCCACTCGTGAGCTGAGGAGAATCACCGCAAAATCACCTGGAGAGAATGACCGGATTCGCGAGTTCGCCTATTCAAGCGACCTAATGACGCTCGACAAGTGGTACGAGACTTCAGTCTCGACGGGAAATCTGCACCGCTCGACAACGTTCGGTTATGACGCTAACGGTTTGCTCAATGCCGTTACTGTAGGCATCAACGATACGCCCAGTGGTGAAACCGCCACCGCCCACCTCATCGCCAGCGCTGCCATTGAGGGAGTGATTGCCGTTGCAGGATCGAACCCGAAGCCGGTAATCAACCCAAAGCGGATCGCCACCGTCAAGACGAACACCGACCTCCGCTCGCTGAACGAGTCGACAGGCGTTGAAAAGTCCAACAGCGGCGACTGGATTTCCAATTACACCTTCGACGCTCGCGGCCACGTGACGCAACTTGAGGAACAGTTTAAGCCGACGAGCAGTGCCACAGCCACCCAGCTCAGTGTTCAACGGTGGACCTACGACCATCTCGGCTCGGTAAAATCATTTGAGGACTCGCATTTACGCGAGCCAAAAAAGTCAAATGAGTTCGCCGCGGCGTATGAAGCAAGAAATGCCAAGCCCCTCGGTCGTACAACCTACTTCTCGTACGATTACGAGAAGCCAATCGACGGGGCCTTCACCAACAAAGACGGAGCCTATGCGAACGATAAACAGGCGTTCGACCCGAACAGCCACCTTGTTCCCGCTGAGCAGTACGATCCGGATGACTACCGCGGCAACGTCACTAGTATCCTGTCATACTCCGGCATCGAAACTTTCCAGTATGAAACGCGCGATGCCGCGGAAAACGCGTTCGGCAAACTCGTCAAGCACGTCGATTCTCGCGGCGTCGTCACTCGGTATCGCTACAACAAGGATGGCCAAACCCTCGAAGCCCGCACGATCCGGGGCAAGGACGACGCGGTCGACACGAGCGATAGCGCAAAGGACTACATCGAAGTTTGGAGATACTACGGAGATGAACCGGCAGATGATGCCGCACTTAAAGGTTTGGCGAAAAGCTACGTTGATCCACTTGGACTGGAAACGACCTACGAATACTTCGAGGAGAGTCGACAGGTAAGGCAAGCGACCGTCGTCGACGGCGGGCTGCTCGCCGGCTCAAGCGACGACGAGACGATCGTCACCACTTACGAGTACAACGGCGATGATGACGGGTATGGTTTCGTCGAATCGACCCAAACCTACCTCGACGAAGTCACCTCCGTGAATAAACTCTCGGTCGCCACGTTTAACTTCGACGCAACGGGGTTGCTGCGAGAAAGTACGGTCGCATCGCCGACCGGCGCCATCCTCTCTTCGCAGGAGTTCGACTACGCCCCAGACGGTGCGACCACCAAAGTTGTCAACGCATTGAATATTGCGACGACGTACGTCTACGACAAACGCGGCCTATTGAAATCAACGACAGTCGCTCAAGGCGCAGAATACGAGCCGCACTACTCCGGCCAGCCAAATGACGAGGACATTCAACAAACCACATCCTTCACCTACTACAAAGACGGTTCCCTGAAGTCGACCGCCAATCCCAACGGCTCCGCAGTCAATCAGTATGCCGATCCGGCCAAACGGCAATCGTGGACTGTCACCTCAGGCGTCGCCACGCTGGCGTCGCTAAACGCGGGTGCGGTCGACAGCAGCGAAACAAAGTTGACGGTCGCCTCAACGTTCGATGTTCTCGGACGGCTGATTTCCGAGAGAAATCTTCTCACCGGCGCTCACTCAACTTACTTCTACGCAGATCCTCGTCACGACCAGCCCACGCGCATTGCCGAGCGAGTGAACCTCGGCCGGATCAACTCCGAGCATAAGTTTGATATTAACGACATTAGCGCTGACAACCTGACTGACGACCTAGCGACGACTCTCGCCTACGACCGCGCCGGAAACGTCGTCTTCGAGCGCCAGGCCGGCCAAGCGGCTCGCACTTATGCATTCGACGAGCTCGGCTATCTGGCTTCTTCGAAGGTTATGGCGTCGCTCGGCGCGGAGGTGACCTACAAAACCGATCCGCTGGGCAATGTCCTCGAACAAAACGAAGCACGCAAGGATGGAATCTACGAAGGAACGGGTAATAACAGGAAGGATGCAGTGCAGGTTGTTACGAAGTACCAATACGACCAGCAAGGCCGAACCCGTCGCGTCGTCGACGCCTTAGAACAAATCACGGAATTCGATTACGCCTTTGAAAAAATCGAGCATGATAGAGCCTTCACCGAAATCGACAATGACTTGGTTCGCGTCATAACGTCGACGGTCAAAAACGGATCGGGCGAAGCCGACGACTTAACGACCAAACAATACCTCAACGCCGCAGGCCAGCTGGTTCGAGAGACCAACGCTCTTAGTGGCGAGACGATCCGCGTCTACGACCAAGCCGGCAACGTTGCGCAAGAGGTCTTCTACCGCGCGACGGGAGAGGCCGGCGATCTAAAGCGCATCGTTGAATACAAGTACGACGGCTTGAACCGCCTTCGCGAGACGATTCAGCACGGGGCGTCAACTCTCGGCGATAGCATCCGCAGCTATGTCGACTATTTCTTGCCAGGCCAAATCTCGGGCAATTGGGACGTCGTCACTACCGCGCCTACCGGCGCCGCAACGAAGTCGCTGTATGATTCTCTCGGAAATCCGATTGCCGTGCAGCAGCCTGATCCTGGGCCTGATGCATCGAACGACGATGCGCCGGTCACGCTCTACAGTTACGCATACGTCCCCGAACAGCTCGCCTACGCGGTGACGACGCGCGTCACCAGCAAGCGCGGCGAATTGGAGATCGATAACACGAATCGGATTCACGACGAAACTCGCGTTAGCCGCCAAGTCTTCAACACGAAGGGCGATCTGCTGATCTCTGCCGATCGCACTAGTAATCTCGGTGCGACCGACGAAGTCAAAGACAAGAGCGACTTCATCGATGATGCTTCCTTAGCCGGCTTCGTCCTACGGCAGACTAACCTCTACACCGATTCAGGTCAGCTCAGAATCGTCGCCGATGCGAAGGGGCAAACGCTATCTTGGTTTGCTTATGACACGACCAGCACCGGCCTAGGGCTTCCGAGCATTGTTGCATCTCCCGGCAGCCAACATGTGGAGTACGAATACGACTCGGCCGGTAATCGCTTGAACCTGCGGCAAATTCTCGGGAACAAAGACGGCGCGTCCGCCGTTTCAGGATCCTCGGCAGAAGATGATCCCGCCGATAACGTCACGACCTGGGAGTACGACAAGCTTGGTCGCGTAAAAACCGAGTCGATCGTTGTTGACACGTACGATTCGGAGGGCAACATCGCAGGCACGGAGACGTTGACCCGCGCTTGGACTTACAACGGACTGACGACGACTTATAAAGACCGCAACAATAAAGACGGCAACCAACCTACGATCACAAAATCCTTTAGCCCCGCAACTCGCACGAGCACCGAAACGGCCACTTACCCGAATAGCGCAACATACACGTCAACCACCGTCCTGAATTCCGACGGGTCGCTAAAGCAGGCCCAGGACGCCTGGATCGGCGACATCGACGGCGCCCTCGGCGTCGATCGCAACGGCGATTCCTCGACAATCACATTGACCTACGACCAATTCGGGCGGCTTATAACGAATACGGAAGCGTTCGAATTCCTTGGCGCCGCCTCAAGCAGCACGCTGACCAATAGCTATGAGCTGCTAGTCGGCCGTCTCGCGTCAGAAACTTGGTCGATTAACGGGATGAATATCCTGACTAATGCTTATAGATACGACCAATTGAACCGTATTGATGGCGTCGCGCAAGACGTCAATCAAGACGCGGCGTCGAAATGGGCTAGCCAAGTCGGCGTCGACAAGTCTATTGCCTTTGTGTTTAACGCTAACGGAACGCGCGAAAAAGTTTCTCGGTTTAAAGCAGCCGACTACTTATCGGCCAATCTTATTTCGGAGTCGGAATACAGCTACGCGGTCGATGGTTCATTAAGCGAGCTAGATCACCGCCGCGATGGCGGCAACATTATCTCTAGCTACACCAATACCAAAAACGACCGCGGGCTGACGTCAATTGCAGGTCAGACATTCAATAAATCCGACGCCCTCGCGACTGAGTTTTATGACGGACGGATCCAATATACTTACGACGCGAGCGGTCAACGCACCAACTCTAGCCCCCTATTCGCAACGCCTATTGACGAGCAGACGCCCGAGAATACTGGCACTGATAAAATAGATGACGGCGGCAACAAGCTTGATCCGCTGACTATCATCACTCGTCAAAACCGCCTCCGCAACGATGGCAATTACATCTATGAGTACGACGATGAAGGTAGGCTTACGCGCAAGATCGACATCATTCCCAATGGCCCGACGCACGCCACCAATGGCTACTACTACGACTATGCGTGGGACCATCGCGGCCGCTTGCTGTCAGTTGAGTACCACTCGCAAGGAGTGCCAGGCCAGCTAGTTTATCGAGCTGACTACGCCTACGATGCCCTGGGCCGGCAAATCGCTAAGAAAGTCGATCACGTTACGCCAGCCCTTGACCAGTTCACTGGCTACGTCGTCGATGGTTCCAACGTCATCTTCGAGATTGACTTGGCAGACTCAGCCAAGAAGATCAAGTCGGCCGCGTTCGTTTCCCCAGCGGGCGACGTGGCAGCCCTCGATATTGACGGTAAAGCCGTTTGGACCTTTGCCGACCCTTCCGGCACGGTCCGCACTGTCGGCCATTTCGATTCCGCAACTGGAGTTTGGAAGCTCCTTCATCACAACTACGATGGTTACGGACTGGAGCAACCGCTGCACATTGAGAACGGCGCCCCCGCAGGCGCCGACGCAGTACTCTTTGGCGACGTGAGCGACGCCGCGTTGCTCGCCGCGCCAGAGTTCTACGCTGGGCAACGCTGGGACGAACAGGCCCAACTCTACAACTTCGGCGGCCGGTGGTACGATCCGTTCTCAAGCCGCTACGCTAGCGACGGCGGTGGACCGAACGGCTACCGCTTCATGAACAATAACCCCGCTCGGGATCGGTTCCTGGGGGAAACTGCCGGACTGAGCGATGCCGACCTGGCGGAGATTTACGGCGACGATGGCGGGACTTGGACCGGCTTGCAGCGGTCCGCAGGCGAGACGCTCCGCGGTTACGTTGGCGATGAAAATCTAGCGAGAACGTCCGACCTGGTCCTGTATGGCAGCGTTGTCCTAGGGTCTACATTGGCCGCGGTTGGCGTCGTGGCCAATCCTAAAGCCGCATTCGAGGGAGCGCTCTTTGGGTACACTCTTTGGGTTTGGGGGCAGAACGCCCAGATGGCCGATGATCTCTACCATAATCAGCCCATTGATCCTGATCACATGCTCAGCTGGGAAGGCGCCATCTCGTCCGCGGGCGTCGGCGGCGTTGCCGGCGGCGCCTTTGGCACGGTGGCGACTCTAGCGCCAGCGTGGGCGGTGAATGGTGGAGCCGCTTTGCTGGCCGGAGCGGGTGCAATTGGCGGAGGGCGAGCCGCGTACAACCAGTATCAACAAGGAAACTACTTCCAAGCCGGATATCACGCAGCGACGGCAGGACTTGCTGCAGGGATTTCTGCATATGCCGGTTACCGCGGCATTCGCGGTCTTTTCCCGGCTCGTCCTGGAAGCGTCCCGAGCGTCTCCGGCGTCGCGGTGCAAAGCGAGGGGCCGCTTGGTACTGGAGTCATCACTGTTTCTGGTCCAGGAGCCACGAGCGTCGCTTACGCAGGCGCTGGTGTCTCAAGCGCTGGGCGATTAACTTCACTACGAGGGCTTGCAAGCACTTTCTTTGCCACAAGTTGGCATCTAGGCACTCCCAGCGCTCCGGGCGTACATGGCGGTCCGATCAATCCGGGAGGGCTATTGGATAATTGTGTGGCATGCGTGGGAGCAGTTCTGCGTAACAAGTTGATTTTGTTTCAAGGACGCTCGTTTCAAGATGCGCATGATATTGCACGCGTGTTCGGTACTCGGGGTGGAACTACGAGTCCATTTAGACATAGCACTGATGCCATCAACTATTTTGAAAAACTCGGTGTAACTTCGACCTATGCTCGGCAACCAACCAATTTTGCCGAGGTCGTCACCCCTGGTCATTACGCTTTATTTAGTCGAAGTCATGTTATATACGGCCGAGTACTGCCAAGTGGTCGACAAGTCCTGTATGATCCTCAGCTTGGAGAGGTGGTAACACAGCAACGAGCCCACTCGCTTTTGGGGACGTCCCGGCCTGAGATACATCAGATCGTCCCATATGTCGGGAGATAAAATGGAAGTGTCTTTTCAATCATTTCTTATGACCGGCAAGTTCGGTGAACTAGCGATCGGAGACTCGAAGTCTTTTGTGAAGTCCAAATTGGGCATCCCTGTGTGGTGGGAAGGGAAGGCTACGCTAAGCTGCGATCAAAGCAACGTATGGTCGTATGAAGATGTTGGCATTGTATTCGACAAAAGCGGAAGTAGAGTAATTAAGATTGAAATTGTGTTTGAAGACCGCGATGACAATAATTCCCTGCGGCTTACGGACGGCCTCAATGTGAGTGATGTTGCGTTCAATTCCGAAACAACCATTGGTCAATTTGTCGAGCGTCTAGTGTGCTCCGGACTTACTTTTAACCAAGATAGAAATAACTATGGGGAAGTCTTGATAAGAATTCCCGGAGGTTCGGTTGCCGCTTTTAGGGAAAAGGTTGATTACGAACGATCCATAGCCTTGGAAAGACGAATCGCTTCTGATGAACTGTATCTAGAAAGCGTGCGTATCGAGCAAGAATGATGGGATTAATTCCCCGGAATTCTCGAATGCCAGACCGTAAAGTCGCTGCCTCTTCCACCTGCCCTCTCCTGCAAGGAAGAAAACTAAATCTTGGCGAACGAGCCTGGATTTGCAGTAGCGGGGTTTTCTTGGCCTCACAGTCAAACGTGCTGGGGATGAAGACGCACCACGGTTCGGCTTATTGACTCGCTTTACTGCCAGTGCGAAGGCAAGTGCATGGTGAATTGTGGATCCTACGCCGAGACAATCCTTCCGTCTGGCTGAAAGCTGATGGCGAACAGCCGGCGGCTCTGCCTCGCCAATTGACCAAAAGAACTACTGAAATCGACCGCTTATTCTGACAGCTTTGACCGCGCCGAGGGGCCACGCTTCGAGTTCTCGCTCCCGCGCTGTTTTTCGTAGCTGGCTCGTTCCATTTCGCAGTCACTAGTCGCATGGTCGCCTAGCGTCACGCCATCGTCGCTTAACCCTCATGTTGAGCCGCACTTTAAAAATTGTGTCGCCGGAAATACTCCAGATACAAAAAGCGTCCACGACGAATAACTTCTTAGCCCCAGGCCTCAAAACCGGCGACTCGCGCTAAGCCATGTCGCTGCATAGCTTAGGCAGTCTTAGGGGCCTAGTCGGACTGGTTCGCCCAGAATCGCACTAGCTTGCGATTGGCGTGTCAATTGCTACCTCGCGATGATCATCTCATGCCGCGACCATATTTCGCGACGGCGGCTCAACTCGTAGAATAATCTCTTCAAGGGAATGGAGTGCCAGCGACTCGCCCAAGAGGGTTTGCTTACAAATAGTAAATAAGGGAATCCAAAGATCCTGTGAGTACCGACACCACAATGCCACTCGGATCCTCCGACGACTTGCCGCAGTCACCGCCGCTGCGCAGCGTCCATACTGTCAGCTTTGCAAAAATTCTAAACGAACTCGCCTCCAGCTTGTTGGTCAGCACCTACCAAGCCGGCAAACTGGTCCTCCTCCGCAACGAAGGCGGCCTCCTCAACACCCACTTCCGCAACTTCATGCGGCCAATGGGCCTCGCTTCAGCTGGCGGCCAACTCGCCGTAGGGACGGCGCTCGAGGTCGTCGAGTTCCACAATGTTCCCGCCGCCTGCGCCCGCCTCGATCGCAGCTTCCGTAACGAGCAAACCCATGCGGAAGTAAACTCCGAGCCTACGGGCGATTTGCCGATAAGTCCTTTCCCGCCCGCGGACAAGCCGACTGATGCAGGCCTTGGCATGGCTGCAGGTGAGCGAGAATCAACTGAGCCGTCAGTCCCTATCAAGCACGACGCTTGCTTCCTTCCCCGTCGTAGCCATACGACTGGCGACGTCCAAATTCACGAAATGGCGTGGATCGGCGACGAACTCTGGTTCGTTAACACGGCGTTCTCTTGCCTCTCGACGCGGAGCGACGCGAATAGCTTCGACGTCCGTTGGCGGCCAAAGTTCATCGATGGACTGGCGCCGAACGATTGCTGCCATCTCAACGGTCTGGCAGTGCGCGACGGTCAGCCGGCGTTCGTCACGGCGCTGGGCGAGACTGGCGTCCCTAGCGGCTGGCGTGAAAACAAGCGCGATGGCGGCGTCCTAATCGACGTTGAGTCGAACGAAATTGTCGCCCGCGGACTCTCGATGCCCCACTCCCCGCGCTGGCACCGCGGGGAGTTGTGGATGCTCGAAAGCGGCGACGGCTCGTTCGGCCGCGTCGATTTAGGCGCGGGGAGATACGAGCCGATCGCGCGGCTCCCGGGCTTCACGCGCGGTTTGTCGCTCATCGGGCCGCTGGCATTTATCGGCCTGTCTCAAGTTCGCGAGTCTGCCGTCTTCAGCGACTTTCCGCTGGTCGAGAGACTAGACGAGCGCGTCTGCGGCGTTTGGGTGGTGCATATTGAGACAGGCGCAACACTCGGCTTCGTCAAGTTCGAAGATGCCGTTCAAGAAATTTTCGCCGTCGAGCTATTGCGAGGAATGCGGTATCCAGACATCGTCAACCATGATCCTGAATTGATTGGTAGATCGTACGTTTTGCACGACGATGCGTTGGCGCTAGTTCCCGAGAAGTATCGAAATTACGCATCGCCGAATGTCTAGTTCACGCGTTGTCCAGCTGCACAAGCGAAGGCGATCATCCTCGCAGGTTACGGTTCGAACGCGACACGATCGGTCGAAGAGAACGTTGAAGTTTACGCCTAGGGCAAACGAGTTGACCACCGGCTAGGTGAATCCTTTGGCGAAGCTCACTGCCGGCGCCTGGCTAAGAAAGCTGCTGCGGCGAAACCCGTCGCCGCAGCCGTCGACAAAGCCGCCGTAGCTAAGCGATTGGACAGCCCAATCACTCGGCGAGCCCGACTGCCTTGGTAGCGTCGACCGTGGGCGGCGACGATGGCGGGTTGAAAGCGAAGCTGGCTAGCGGGAGCTATAGAAAATTCACTGGTGCGTAGTCTCAGTACTTTCGTTCCCGCAAACGCGGCGTCATCGCCAGTAGCGTCGCGCCCACTGCAATTTGCATCGCGTACGAATGCGGCTCTGGCACGGCGGTTGTCGTAAGTAGATATGTATCATTCCCTACATACATCCACCAATAAGGAGTTCCGTCATCTGCGAGGCTAGCGTAGCGAGGATAGTCCTGCAGATTGCTGAAACCTAGCAGCGGTTTAGGCTGCAATGAAGTCGCCTTCATCAGCGAGTACTGCATAGCCCCGAGTTGAGTATTGAGGATGGACAAGAGCAAGTCGCCATTCCGGTTCATAGCCGTTGGATAGAACAGAATGTTGTCTTTTCCGACAATCTCGTCGAGGTTGATGAGATTGTTATCGCTCCTTCGAAACAAATACTGGAGATCTCTGGAACCTGCATCTACTGAGAAGAATACGTCGCCATTGTCTGCAATAGAGAGTCGCCGCAGATCAAACGACTTGTCCGATGAGAAGATCGGCACAACTTCGTCGTTGTTGGCGCTGAAGAAGTTCAAACTTTGAATCACTGTTTTAGCGTCTCGACGCTTACTCGAAGAAAAGACAAAGTCGCCCAAAGCATTGATTGCGTTTCCTGATTCGTTCAGGCTGTCGACCTGCGAAATACTGCCAATGGTGCTTTCGCTATCCCAGCCGCTAAGCAGATCACGCCATACGTTGGGCGACTCCAGACGCATGATTCGTGTAATTCTGCCGCCGGAAGTCGCGTCGTTCAAATAGTGTTCCTGAACAAGTCGACCGGCATTGTCGATCAGTAGCCTGCCCCTTCGGTCAAAAGTGTCGACGATAGCTTGCGCGGGACCGAGCCCATCATAGACCCAGGTGCTTTGTGGAGGCGTAATCACCTTAAACGCAACTTTCCCGTTGTCATTAATCGCAGGCCACGACACCCCAATGTTGGACTGATAAATACGCTTGGCGATTCCATTAGGGCTGGAAATATAGAGATTTCCATCCAAGTCTGCTATTGCTCCCCCGTTGCTGAAAGACAGTTCTCGAAGCGTAAGTCCAACCGGCAAATCAACCTGAGTTACGCCAAGCGATGACTTAAATAGAATGTATGGAATATATCCCTCATCGCTCCAGCGAGAGGATTGCGTAGCGAATTCGCCGCTTCTATTGATCAGGATTTGAGATGGCCCGAAAGACCCTAGCGAATCCACTCTCATCCGACTCAAGATTTTGAATGCAGGAGGGAGAGTTGCTTCGGTGTAGGCGGCGAATGACTCTCGGGCGGTCAAAACCACAATGAATAGTGCGATGAATCGATGCGCGGTATTGCGAAGCATTAGCCACTCCATTGCAAGGTGTAGTGAGCGAATGTTACCGGATATCCCTGCCCTAAGGCAGGTCACTCTGGTTTGCACCGACCGCCAATTCTCGTGGCGGCCACTGCGGCTCAAAAGCAGTTGGAGGCGGTCAACGCGATTTGGGCGGAAGCCCGCACAGCGGCCGACGCCTTGAAGGCGGCGAACGACCAGCAAATCGCCACCGCTCGCGAAGCCATCCAACCGGCGATCGACAACGCTGGCGAAATGACGGGGCTAGGCACCGGCGGTAAAGCAATTGCAACGCTGGACGCTTCCATGGCGTCGCAACAGTTTGCTGGCCGAAGCTGTGAAGTCGATTTGCTGACGAAGATTTCGGACAGCAGCAGTCGAAAGGCTGAAAGGCTTGAAAGAATGACGTTCGAAGGGATTCCCGGCGGTTGGTCCCGCGGCAATCTAGTCACCCGAAACGCCCGCACGGATATGAGCGTTGGGTGGGTGGTGAGTCAATTCGAGCCGCTGAGGCGAGACGTTTGCGGACGTAAAACATGGCGACTAGAATCTTGACTCCACTTGATCGATTGCCTTTGAGGGACTGCCCGTTGAGAACTCTGATCCTCATGCTCGCAAGTGCGTGCGTACTCGTGACTGCAGCCACAACTGGCCATGCGGCTGCATTGCGCAATCTGAGTATCAGGATCCGGGAGAGAGTGCAAGACAACGGGAATCTAGAGTACGACATCACCCCGTCCGTAACTTACGACCCTAAGCGAATTGAGTCGTTCATTTCACCTTCTGGATTACAAGCGTTGTACACTTCGTGGGGCTCGATGAACGCAGCCCTGCAGGGTGAATGGACATTTCGTTCAGCGTCGAAGGAGGAACCGTCTAGCTTCGAGGATCACAAATTTCGCGTAAGCTCGGTTCCGTACGAGGCGATGACAGTACCGAGTCCTACATTCAACCCACCCAACGGCAGTATTGTTAGAAGCCCCCTAATTGTGACTTATTAGCCGACGGATGTGTCCTTTTCGTGGACTGCGGGCGACTTGACCAACCCAAAATCAGTGATAGTTGGGCCAGGGGTTCGGCGAATTACTTACGACAAGGCAGTGAGCGTTAGTTCAATCAGAGTAACAGCGATTGCTTCGGCTCCGTACAACGCGTTGAGCCCCTACATCACGTCCTTGACAACACCCGCCGTCGAGCCATTGTATACCATCGGAACTTTCATGACGTACAGTCGGTGGGCCGACGTTAAATACATCCCGTTGAACATCCCCGAACCGTCGTCGCTCGCCCTCGCAGCAATGGCGGCCTTCGTGGTTGCTCGCGGAGGACCATCACGCTGCGATCAATGAAATCGCCAATGAGGATCGCCGCGACGTTGAAAAACTTAGCGGCATAAAATCCCTAAGCATGCTCAAGACCACCCGCTACGCCTTGGCGGCGATTTGCCTAGCGGCGAGCGTGGGCTGCTTGGGGTTGTGGTGGCGAACCATAAGAATTTGCGATGGAGCAAGCGATGTGGCCCTGGTCTAAACGAAACTCCGCAAGCGAATGCGCTGCGACAATTCGGGCCAGACTTGAAGCAATGCCGTCAGTCGTGCCGCCGTCGCCGTGGCTCCAAGTGCAAAGGATGACAATCGGAGGGTTGTATGGCGTAGGCTTTGGGGAAAACTCCGATGATTTGCTAGTCGTTTCAAGCCAGGGGCGCGGTTTATTCAATTGCTTGAGCGGCGAACGTACAGCCCGCGATGACGACACGACGTATATAAACCCTGATTCAACGGGGATGACTGAGCCGGGAATTGGAAGCTGGTCTTCGTTACAAATACCAATTGCCGGCATTCACGGTGGAGGCTTGGGGGCGAGAACGACAGACGGTTGGTCACTTGATGTCGTGCAATTACCTTGGCCGTTTCACGTCATTTTCCTAACGTCGAACTCGAAGGATTTTCTAGATACCACTGCTAGTGTCAGCAAGATTTGCGTAACAGACACTTATGAGTTTCGTGCCGCTGGCTTTTCTCCTACAGGGAGATCACTCATTATTGCCCAATCGGGGGAACTGATTATTTTCAGTCGTGCGAAGGGCTGATGAATCGCGATCTATCCGGCACCCTGATACACGCCGCCAGTTTATCCTGCGGTCGGCACTCGGAGGCATGAGCGTCGTCGCCGCGTTGCTGGGAATGTTGGTGGCGTTGTGAAGGAACCTGTCGAATCTGCGGAGCCGACCTGCTTACGAACATCGCCGTAGCGATCTGCAACAAACGACCGTTAGGCCGGCCACGACAAGCAGAGCCATCGCGGTAGGCTCAGGGACGATCGTCGCGGTGAAGATGCCATTCGTGCCGTCTGTGAATATCAACCGGAACGCCAGTGTTCCATCGTTCGACAAACCGGTAGACATGTCGTCGCTGCGACCGGCGAGAAAACCGATACCGTTGTTCGCGATTGTACGCAAGTCGCCGCCGCCAACATCAAATAAATCTCCCTCTCTCACAATTAGCAGTCCGCCTAGCACGGGGTCGCTAACGAAGAGTCCGTCACTGTTCGCTTCCGTTAAGTCGTCGCCGCCGAGACGCGCGAGAAAAGCCGTTTGGCCCGCGTCATTAAGCGCTGGTGTTAGGAAGGACGCGTAGGTAATTCCTGCCGGAGTGCCAGGGGCTGGCTCCCCTTCGCGGGCAATGAGGTGCGGAGCCCCCGGTAGACCGGCGTAGACCGCTGCGTCATTAGAAGCAGTCACCCCGCTTCCCTTCAGGCGGGCCGTGTACGCAACCTGACCAGCATCGTTAAGCACTGGTAGTAGAGAAAGAGATAGGGACGCATAGGTGACTCCCGCAGGCATACCGGGCGCTGCATCGCCAGTTCGGGCCACTAATTGCGGAGCTGTGCGAGAGCCGGCATAAATCGCTCGATCATTGGCGACCGTCACACCACTTCCAGTTAGTACGGCATGGTACGCCACTTGGCCCGCATCATTGAGGGCGGGTGGGCTAAGAGCCTCGTACTTGACGCTCGCTGGCACACCGGGAGCGTTATCGCCTTTTCGAGCCACTAGCTGAAGAGCGCCACCCGGCCCCGCAAAGAGCGCTTCGTCGTTTGCGCTCGTTACTCCGCTGCCGGTGAGACCGGCGACGTGGGCCACCCACCCTGCGTCATTGAGAGCTGGCGTCCCGACACTCGAATACTTGACTCCTGCCGGCGTGCCGGGAGCTGCATCGCCAGTTCGAGCCACGAGCTGCGGGCTTCCCAGCAGACCGGCATAAATCGCGGTGTCGTTCGCGCTCGTTAGTCCGCTGCCGATGAGCTTTGCACAGTACGCCGCTTGGCCAGAATCATTGACAACGGGCGGGTCAGTGTTGAAGCTCGATGCAAAAAAACTGGAATACTTCACGCCCGCTGGCGTGCCAGGAGCCGCGTCACCTTCGCGGGACATGAGTTGAGGACCGGTGAGCGGGCCAGCGAAGATTGCAGCGCTTCTGCGACCTTCGAGAAGTGCGTGGTAGGCTACTTGGCCAGCGTCATTGAGAATCGGCCCGCTAAAGTAGCCTAAGACGATCTCCCCCTCCGACATGCCAGGAGCAACGTCACCTGCACGAGACACGAGCTGAGGGGCGGCGAATGGCCCGGCGTAGATCGCCCGATCGTTTGCGCGCGCTACATCGACGCCGGTAAGGTAAGCTGGATACCCAACCTGACCGGCATCGTTAATGACGGGGGCGTCAAGGTAGAGGTAAGTCACCCCCGTACCTGCGCCAGGAGCAGCTTGGCCCGTGATGGCTACTACACCAAACTTGATCTGCGAAGCGGCCGCTTCCTCAGCGTCGATGACGTAAACCGACGCGGCGAACAGAATCAGGAGGAGGGCGTGAGCAGGGAAATTTCTTGCGGTTAATGCTGATTTCAAGTGATCGCCGCCGAATAGCCATGACTGAGCGAAACAACATGTAACAACATGGCTGAAAACCCTGCCTGCGTCAATCAATTCGGACACGCAGACCGCCGAAGCTCGCACTAAAAGCACGCTCAGACCGGCAATCAATTGGACGACGTGCTCAATGCGCTGCTCAACGCAACGAGAGCGCAAGGTACAGTGCACACTTGATCACATGACGCAACGCGTCTAAACTCCGCCGCATGATCACGTTAACGGACGAAGAAACCGAACTCATGAGGCTAATCGCGAACCTCGATTACGAGGCTTCGATCAGCGATCCGACGTTATAGCAGCTCAGCCGCAAAGGCTTGGCGCTGATCACCAGCGGCAAGCGTGTGTTGATCACCGAAGCCGGAATCGACTGGTTGAAGACCTGGCCGAAGCTGTTACAGAACCTACGGACGACCCGAGCGACGGAGTTGGCCGCAGAATACCCGTCGCATGTCGCCGCCCGAGTGACCCAGCCATTCGACGATGGCGGCGCAGAAGAACTACTAGCGAGTTATTGATGCTGACTTTGCAAAGGCGACTGCACCGGCGGCGCACAATGCGGTGCAGTCAGCAGCCGTAACGAAGAATACTGAAGAGTACGACGAGTCAGTCGCCGCCGGATTTACCGGCGGTGACGACTCGCCAGGAGAGTGCACTTCTGTACGGACGAGCCTGTCGGGACTCGAATAACTGATGAATTCGAGTTGAAAATAGAGGCACTGACTCAAAGCACAGCAAATTCCACAGCAGCAACCGAGTTGCTTTCGCTCATTGATCGATGGCCGGCTCTTACTAAGCAGACGCGGACGAAAATTCTTAAATTAGCTATGGTAGCCTCCGGGTAAGCCGCTGCCCCGCCCTCTCAACATTGGCCATCTGCTACCGCCTCTATCGCGCAATCTCGCACACGAATGACCTTCGCCTTCGCCAAATGCAGCGATTCGCTCCCCTTTTTCTTACCTCTCAGTGCCGCGACGTGCTATTCGATGTTTTTAGCGCTGACACTAAGGGGAGCCCAACACGGATGGGGCGACAGCACGAGTGTCGAGTTTAGGCATAAAGCTGGAAACTTTAGAATCTCAGAAAGTTTCGCTTACAACGCAAAACTCGACTCGCTGCGATTTCTGCGGCTCGTGATAGCAGCTTGTTAACGGCTGTCGCACTGAGACGGCTGCCGTCGCGGAGAAGCTCGTCGCCCCGTAGGTGAGCGAGTTGGGTCGCTCGCACGTGCGTATAGGATACTAGAGCGGCCTATTCCTTCTTAATCATTCACGACCTATCGACGCAACTCGGGGTAGATAGAAGCCGCGAGCCGGTGCGCCCTCCATTGGAATAGCGGGTAGGCTGCATAGCTTTGTGCACGCGGCAACCAGAATCTACTAGATTCAGCGACCATTTGCGTAGCTTCCTGCCCGTGCGAAATCTAACTCGCTGGGGCGTTCTGCCCGCGTGGCTGTCGTGGCTGTAATGGTTCCTTTCGCGATCTCCGGTCGATTACACCGAAATGGTACGCGCGTAAGACGATTGACACTCTGAGTTTCTATACTTTTCACGCATTACATGCCAATCTTTGCAACTAGTTTCGCACCCACTGCACCACGAATCGTGTGATGCCGGGCGGCGAACAAGGCACGTAAGATATTGCAAGCATTTTTCAATATTTGTTACTGCATGCGTGTCAGCCTGAAGGTAGAAATGGGCATTCCGAGGCGGCTGAGCAATGGTGCATGACGAAGAAATTTGAAGTCGCGTTGATTATCGACCCCGGTTCGCCCTACGACCGTCGTATCGTGCGCGGCGTGGCGGAGTACGTCCACCGCGTTCGCCGCGAGTGGTCGATCTATGTTGAAGAGGACTTGGTAGATCGCCTGCCCGACCTACAAGCATGGGGAGGCGACGGGATTCTCGCCAACCTCGACGACGAACGGATCGCTGCAGCGGTAATGAGCCTCGGCATTCCGGTGATTGGCATTGGCGGCGGGTATGGTTTCTACGAGCACCATCCCGAGATTCCGTACGTCCGCACTGACAACCGCGCGATCGCGCGATTGGGCGCCAAGTACCTGCTGAACCTAGGCTTCCGCCGGTTCGCCTTTTGTAACGAACCGCTGACGAAGTTCAACGGTTGGGCGAAAGAACGGGCAGATGCGTTTGCCGATGTCATTCGCGAAGCTGGGTTTCCGTGCGACGTGTTCACCGGCCGACATAGCCCGGCGAAGCAGTGGCGCCAAGCGCAAGCCTCGCTGCAAGAGTGGCTCGCCAAACTGCCGGCGCCGATCGGCGTTATGGCATGCCACGACGGACGTGCCCGGCACGTTCTACAAGCGTGTCGAACTTTAGGGCTTCGCGTCCCGGATGATGTGGCGATCCTCGGCGTCGACAATGACGACTTAATGTGCGAGTTGACGAGGCCGCCGCTATCGAGCATTGAGCAAGGAGCGCTTCGCGTCGGCTTCGAAGCGGCAGCGATGCTCGATCAGCTGATGCAAGGCAATCAACTGACGCAGCCACAGCTTTCGGTGCCGCCGGAACAAGTGGTGACGCGGCAATCGACCGACGTGACGGCCGTGGCCGATCCCGACGTCGCGGAGGCGCTGGAGTTCATTCGCCTCAACGCCTGCAAGCCCATTCACGTGAGCGACGTGCTCGACCTCGCCCGTATGTCGCGTTCGACGCTGGAAGCGAGGTTTCGTGAATCAATTGGACGGACAATCCACGCCGAAATTCGCCGTATCCAACTAGAAGAGGCGCAGAGGCTATTGATCACAACCAATATTCCGATCAAGGAAGTCGTGCAGCGCGTCGGGATTTCCTCGGTGCAGTACTTCAATTCGGTCGTGCGAAATGCGACTGGGCAAACGCCGGGGGAGATTCGCAAAAGAGCCCTCAGGTAGTTGATGCGGTAACTTGCGGCATTCTTCCAACGCCGGTGACGCCAACTTGGTAACGATTGCCCGTCGCCCCGGCTATTTTCCACTGCTTCGTTTGGAGCGACTCGTTTGAGTGAAGCTCTGCGTCAATTTCGCGAAAAGGTCTCGTCGCCCGAGATCGAGGTCGCGGCCCGCCACGCCTCGATGTCCGTCGAATCGGCAAAGAAAGAGACGGAACCGTCGGCGAACGCTGAATTGACGCCGCCTGGGTGGCGACTGCGCGAGCCAAGATGACTCGTATCATCGCCGCCGCCAGGAGCATTGACGCATGGCACGCTGTCCGGTTGTAGCTTCGAACAATCCACAACTGCACCTTTGGGAGCATCCGGAAGACTTGAATTCGGCGCCAGCCAGCCTGTGAACGCGCCGCCATCGGCAAAACCGATGATCCGCCCACGGAAATCCCCCTCGGCGCCTTGGATTATTTCACTTACGAGAAGCGTATTCGATAAACCGTCGGTAATTTCTTGAAACGATGCTACGCCGCGATACGGCCTTTTGTACGAATCGAAGTAATCAAAGTAGGGGTTAACGCCTGGACTGTACGTTATTTTTTCGATGTTACCGAATGGCGCACCCTTGAAGGTGACGTTCTGATAGTCATTTTGTGCGTAAGTCGTGTTGCCGTAATTGGCAGCGTAGTTGTGATTGGGAATTGGGACCGTGACTGCCTGCATTGCGGAATTGGGCGTGTCGCTTGGGCATGTGTAAAGTCCGATCCGGTTCTGCATGAAGTTCTTTAGATTGTTCGTCGAAGTGTAAAGCCCGGGCTTGCCGCTGCTATTCTTTTCCCAGATCGCCGCGAAGCTGCCTTGCTCTAGGTAGGGCAAGATGAAGTTAGCCCAAGTTCCTGAACAGCACGAAATCGCCCCCCCTGGCAGCGCCCCTTTCGCGTCATGGTGCATTTGCATCGCGAGCCCGATTTGCTTCATGTTGTTGACGCACTGCGAACGACGGGCCGCCTCGCGAGCGGCCTGCACGGCAGGAAGCAACAGCGCCACAAGCACGCCGATGATGGCGATGACGACCAACAACTCAACCAGAGTAAATGCCCGACGGGTCGAATTCATTTCAACTACGCCCTTATTTCCCACAGTTATTTCGAACTACTTTGAATACCGAATGCTGATCGACTCTTCGCGCGTTGCGATGTCCGTGAAGGCGGCTTGCCGCGTTGAGGCTGTCGACCTTCACTTTGTCGAGAGGTCAAACACGAATGTATTCTCCCCACCCGTTTTGACCTCGGCCGTAAGTTCTGTTTTGACGTTATACTTTTCTGGTATCATGACCTGACCGCCTTTGTCGGCGGCCATCGCCTGTTCGTATTCGGGCGTTCCAGCTTCAGCAGTTGTCGTTGGCAGCTTCGCTTCGGCGAAAATCGCCACAGAGTATGCTCCCGGATCGGCGCCCTTTTCAGCCGGCACGCTAAACGTTCCAGCGGAAATGATTCCTCCCGACTGCGTCGCCTGCCCCGCCTTAGGCTCGAAGACGAGATATCCTCTTTCAAGCGGTTGGCCATCGACCGTCACCGAGCCGGAAATTGGCTCGCGAGTGCCGTGGCTGCTGCCAGCGCCGCAGCCGACTGCTGCTAGGACTGTCGCGACGGCTGCCGTCCGCAACAGAGTTGCGGCGCTCAATGCTTGTCGATTACTAAAGTTTCTCACGTTAAGGCAACTCTCGTTTGCGGCGGGTTTGAGGTTCCATCTCACGCTGCTACGTTTTCGCGTTGCCGGCGACCGACGACCACGCTAACCGCCGTTGCTCCCAGAACGGCCATGGAGCACGCAGCCGGTTCCGGAACAGGCACAACAGACGCGAAAGTCGTTCCCACACGAACTTCGTCGACCAGCGAATCTCCGGGCGAACTGGTGTGGCTGTAGATGTAAAAGCTGTTAATCGCGGTGGTGATGCCGGAGGTGCTGATCGGGGCGACGACTGTTGGCGCGGTGACCACTCCGGGAGTTGGATTAATCCACAGCCGAGCCACGTCGCTCGTCAGCGTTCCATCGTTGACGAACTTGTACTCAGCGACGACGAGCACCGTCTCCCCGATCGTCAGCGGGCGAGACGTGGCGAATGCGGTCTCCATCTCAGCGGCTGACGGGCTAGCGATCGTTTTCAAGATGCCGAGCTCGTAGGTGTTATTCTGCGTCCCCGCCGTGCCGTCAGTGCCGGTTTGTGTGTAGTCGAGGGCTCGCCGCACCCAGATGCTGCCCGCGTAGGCGGTGGCGGTTCCCATGCCAGTCGCGGTGTCGGCCACGCCGCCATGGAACCCGGCGATCAAGCCTCCTTTGCGATTCGTGGCGTTCTTGGCTAGCACGTCCGTAATCGCGTCCCATTCCAGCAAGCGAAACGTAAACGAGAAAAACAGCGAACCTTCATTTGCTCGAATGTATGGAGCCGATGGGAGCGTGATGCGATTAGCGGTGTTGCTCGCTGCTGCTAGTCGCGGAGTCGACAAACTATTTCCAGTCGCAGACGGCAGGGCTGGATAGCTAACCGACCCGGCGACAATCGTTTGACTGGTTCCAGCAGGGCTGCTGCCCGACTTCAGCCAGGGCGTGCCGACCATCGGGTTGGTCCGGCCGTTCAAATTGTCGCTGACGGCGTAGTCGAAGCCTTCATACATTAACAGTGCAGCCGAGGCGGGAGTCGCCGCGACCAGGATCGCAGCAACCGCGAGAAGTGCTCGCATTAGACAATTCTCCTTTCCACGAGGAAGTCAATCTGGGCGTTCGAAGAATGAATCAGCCGCCTAATGTTCCGCCTGCATTGCGTTTGGTTACTAATCGCAAGCCTTCCGCCGCTTGCGAAGGCAGGTCAGCGCCATCGTCAGCGCGGCAAGCGTCAGAGACGCCGGCTCGGGCACTGAGAGTGCACTAGCCGCACTGCCAACGCTTCCGAAGTTGGCTTTCCAAAGGTCGAGATCGCTCGTTGACAGCGGCTGCGGCGAGCTCCCGCGCTGCCAGACCAGAAAATCTGCACCGTCGACAATCTCGTCGCCGTTAAAATCGCCAGGAAGCCCCGCAGCCGCCGCCGGCAGTACGTCGGCGAACGTAGTGCCGACGCGGATCTCGTCGATCAACACGTTGCCCGGCGTGTTCGTGTCGTTGCGCATGTGGAACGCGGCGATCGGCAGCGTTCCTCCCAAGTTGGGCGTGTCGAAACTTTCATCGACGATGGTCGGAGTCGCCTCGGCAGCCGCATTGCCGGGCGTCGGATTGATCCAGAGGCGAGCGACGTCGGCAAATCCGTTAGTTTCCGTGTCAACAAACTTGTATTCGCCGACAATCAGAATCGTGTCGCCAACGGCGTAGGAGGCGGTCTCATCGTAGGCAACGCCGCGGCTATTTTGCAGCGACGAATCAAACAGCCCAACTGGCGTTGCCGTTGCTTGGATGCCGAGTTCGAATCGACCTGTTTGGGCGCCCGGCGTACCGTCAGTTCCGGTGAGGTTGTAATCAACCTCGCGACGAATATAGATGGGCGCGGCAAAGCCCGACGCGGATTGCATATTTCCAGTCGTCGCCCCAAACAGTCCGCCGATGAAACCGCCGCGTCGGCCGCTATCGTTCTTGGCTCCGGCGTCACCGGTCTCAGTGGCGAAATTGACCCATGTGGTCATCTGCAGCGTGAAGGAGAAGAAGTAGCTGCCGCCATTGGCGCGCGTGAAGGGTTGGCCAGTGAGGCCGATGCGGTCTTCCCCGGTGGTCGGCGTGGCGCGAGGAACCGAGGCGCTGTTGCCAACCGGCGCCGCCAGGCCGTTATAACCGACGCTGCCCGCCACGATCTTTGTGTATTGCCCGGCTGGAGAACTTGTCGGTTTGGTCCAAGAACTTCCCGATGGGTTCGTCGAGCCGGCGAGGAAGGCCGCTGGCTCGGCGGCGGGGTAATCGAATCCTTCGTACAACAACAGATCGCCCAAGCCTTCGGAAGCAATGAGTGAACTCGCAAGCAAAGCGAGGAGGGCTCGGCCGAAAAACTTATGCATGTTCCATCTCCGATGTGATTCGTTCAGCTCAGTGCGATCGCGCCAGCCGCAGGCTGCTCGCGACGAAGGTGCTTTGCTTGGCAAAAAACAAGCCACAGGTCGATTCTTATCGCCGCAAAAATTCATTTCCAACGCTTTCGATAGATCCCACAAACTGCTTACGCGATGTCACAAAGAGAGCCGTCCAAGCGATGACGACAATGAAAGGCTATAGGTCTCGTCATGCATAGTTCCTAGGCAGCCCGCAACGTACGACGCCCAAATCTAGGGCATTTCGCGGGCTCGAAGATCCTTGGCCGTATACGCAGCTTGCAGCGATTCTAAGTCAAAACCAAAACAGGCTATTTCAGTCGTTTATTGAGCCCGAGTGTCCACTGCTAGTCGACTCGATGATCGCTTCTGCGTATCGTCGCCCAAATGTTTTTAGCGAATCGGCGTCGAAGTGCGTCTTGTCGCCTTGATCTTCAAGACCTGCTGCAGAAGCGACGGCGACGCGCGGGAGTGCGGACGGTAGTGCATGCAACTGACGGTTAATCTCGTCAGTTTGCGGGTGTGCGTCGCGGCGGAAATGCCCAAGCTCGCCGACAACGAACGGCAACGCAGGTTGCTCCAAGTCGCGGCGAAAGTCATCGATGAATTGAGCGAGCCTCGTTCCGTAGGTCGGCGCAAGCTTGTCTGTGGAATCGGACTCCCCCTGATGCCACAGAACTCCCTTCAGTTCGCCAACTTGCTGGCCTAAACGTGCACGGGCGAGTGACGCGTTGTAGAGTTTCCCGCCGCGCGACCATTGGTCGAGTCGCGTGCCGCCGACGGCGCATGGAATCAGCCCGATCGTTGCATGCGGGGCTATATCAAGTATCGTCTGTGCGAAATTGATCCCCAGGCCGACGCCCGTGATCGATGGCTTGTCGAAGTGAAGGGGATGCGCCGCAAGCTGCCACTTGTTGTTCGCATCAAGCATGTAGACGCCGTCAACTGGCTGCCGATCCATCGCGGTCATCTTGCCGCGACCTGCCATGTTCGATTGGCCGAGCAGCACATAGATGTGAAAGTTCTCCTTCGCAACTCCCGACGGAGCGGAAGCGGCGTTTTCGGCGACGCATTCACTCGAGGTCGCTGCGACAACGCAACACGACAGCAGTGCGCTGAGCAGGCCTCGCAACATCAATCGCCTGCGGAATGAGTCGCGGTCAGCCATCATGTCACAGCCCCGTTTGTCTACTGTTCAGCCGGCGCCGGCGCCGGCCCGCCATCGATCGGGTAAAGTTCCCAGCGACGGAAGAAAACTTCGGCGAGTTCAGTTTGGAGCTGAATCTGCCCGCTCGTCGGCGAGGGGTTGGAAGCTTCGTTGACCTTCACGCCATTGACGAACGTCGTGATTCGGTCGCCATCGGCTAAGACGTCGATGCGAGTCCACTGCTGACCAGGACTATCGACGTCGTGCGGACCGCGAAAGCCCTTTTCGTCCTTCCAGTCGGGATCGCGCTGTCGCCAGTTGATGCGGCGGCGATTCGCCGTGCCGTAGGTTTCAACATTGCCATCTGGATTCCAAACCACTTCGCCGTCGCGATCGAGCGTAACCGGCGCGGTGAGTGACAAAGGAACTTGCTCCCCAGCCTCGTCCTTGCCGCTGACGAACACAAAATCGCCGACGCCGCCTTCGATAATCTGCACCTCGATCGAGGGTTTCCAAATCCCTTGGTAACCGCCGTCAACGCCATTGCTATGGATGAGCAGCCCCGTGTCGCGCGCGGAGTTCTCGCGATCGCGCCAAGTCTTGTCGCCCCACTTGTACTCAAGGACGAGGTGATAGTTCTTGAAAGCTTGATTGGTGATCAGGCTGCCAAGGCCGTCGCCGGTGACGTGAAGCAGGCCATCGGTGACGCGGAAGACTTGCTCCGGGTCGCTGCGTCCCACGTCCTTGAGCCAGACGTAGCAATCGCCTAGCGTCTTGCCGTCGAAGAGGATGATAGGCTCGTCGCCAGGCGTGATAGCCTCGCGCGTCGAGCTCGGCTCGCTCGCCGGCGCCGCTTGCAGTGACGTGGTTGCCGCCACTGCGAGGATGCATGCCGCGGCGATAGAAGAATATTTTCTCATGGGAGCGAGTCGTTCTTTAGTGATGGAGCCGAGCGTCGCCACATGGTTTTTTCGACGTAGCGAGATCATAACGGAGCGCGCTAGGCGGCTCGCAAGATGTTGGAAATGTTTTAAGACAACTTGCAAGGTCGATCGTGATTCCTACGGGCGAACGAACGATCAGGCCGTTATGCTCCGAGGTGGTGACATCGCCGTTAAGCTCAACTTGGAGCAGTGCTCGCGTGAAAACGAACCTTCACTCGCTTGCCGCCATCGTCGTCGCGCTGATGACCTGCTCAGCGACCATTGGCGGCGCTGCGGAACTCCGCATCGCCCACTTCGCAGTCGATGTGACGCCGCCGGTGGGAACGCCGCTGTGCTTGGGCTTGGCGCCGCGCACCACTGGCGTCGACGATCTTCTCACCGCTCGCGGCGTGATTTTTCTGCCTGCGGGACAGGCGCCGGTGGCACTCGTGGCCGTCGATTGGGTTGGCATCGCCAACGGGAGCCACGAGCGTTGGCGGGCTGCTGTCGCGAAGGCTTGTGGCACGACTCCCGAGCGCGTCGCCGTGCAAACGCTTCACCAGCACGACGCGCCTGGTTGCGACCTTGGCGCCGAGGAACGCGCTGCCGAGGCTGGCATTAACGGAGAGTTGCTCGACCACCAATTCTCGCTCAGCACAATCGAGAGTGTGGCAAAAGCTGCAGAGCAGGCGCTAGCGAGCCCACAGCCAGTTACTCATCTCGGGTATGGCCGAGGGGATGTCGAACGGGTCGCCTCCAACCGGCGGATCCTCGGCTCTGACGGCAAGGTAGCCGAGCAACGAATGTCATCGGCGGCCGAAAGATTGCGCGAACTTCCTGAAGGCACGATCGATCCGAATGCCCGCGTGGTCAGTTTTTGGAACGATGACCAACCGCTGCTGGCCCTCACGTACTACGCCACCCACCCGCAGAGTTATTATCGCACCGGAAAGGCAAGCGCCGATTTCGTCGGCATGGCACGCTCAGCGCGCGAAGCGGCGCTCCCCGGCGTCTTCCACATCCACTTCAACGGCGCCAGCGGCAACGTGGCCGCGGGCAAGTACAACGACGGCACGCCGCCGCGACGGGCGGAACTTGCCGAGCGACTGGCGGCTGGTCACGAACGAGCCTGGAGCAATATCCAGAAGACGTCGCTCCGCGATCTCGAGTTTGACTGGAAATCAATCGAGGTGCAGCTACCGCTGGCCGCATGGTTGCAGCGTGACGAACTCGATCAACTGCTAGCCGACAAGTCGTCGCCGTTGATCGATCGCCTGCAAGCGGCGCGAGGCTTGTCGTACCTCGGCAGGAGCGAAACCGGCCGGCCAATCGTGCTGAGCCGCTTGCGCATCGGCCCCGTTGACTTGCTCCACCTACCCGGCGAACCGTTTGTCGAGTACCAACTCGTGACCCAAAAGCTCGCTCCCGCGCGGTTCGTTTGCGTCGCCGCCTACGGCGACTATGGGCCCGGTTACATCGGGCTCCATCGCTCATACGCTGAAGGAGGATACGAAACGGGTCGCGCGTCGCGGACCGCGCCGCAGGTGGAGACGACGCTTATGGGAGCCATCGAAGAGCTGTGCCGCTGACACAGCCCCTAGTAAGTTTTCAGCAAATCTTTCCAGCGCTTCCAAGCCGCCTCGCGAGCTGCTTTGTTTTCCGGCGTCCCGGCGGGATCCTGCCCGTGCCGCATGAAGCCATGCCCAGCACCTTTGTACTTGAGCGGCTCGAAGGTCTTCTTCGCTTCGGCCATTAGCTTCTCCACGTCGGGAATCGACATATTGATGCGTGCGTCGTTCTCAGCGTAGTAGCCGTAGACGGGCGCCGCGACGCACGCGACGCCTGCCGCGTCGATCGGTTCGTAGCCGTAGAAAACCATCGCTCCGCTTAGTTTCGGATTCTGCGTAGCGTAGCGGAGCGACTGCCCGCCGCCCCAGCAAAACCCCGCGACCGAGACGGTTCCCTTAGCGGCCGGCAGTTTACTCACGTAATCCGCCGCCGCGTTGAGGTCAGCCTCGATCTGCGCGGGCGGCAACTTGGGGATCGCTCGCCGTGCATCATCGATGCTGGCGAACGTTTCCGTTCCACCGCCGCCTGGCGCCATCTCCGAAAGGAGATCCGGCACGATGGCGATGTAGCCCGCCTCCGCAACCTGGTCCGCCATGCTCCGCATCCAATCGCTCATCCCCGAGATGTCGTGGATTAGCACGACCGCGTGGGCCTTCTCAGCAACTTCGGGATAGGCGACGAAGCACTCGACGTTGCGATCGCCGTGGGTGACGGTGACGTACTCCATGTGCCGCGGCGACGCCTCGATCGCCGCCTTCGCCCACTCTTGAGCACCGACCAGCGGCGCCCACGCAAACGCTGCGCAAGCGAGAACCCCCAACAACCAACGGCGGCGAACGATCAACATACGACTACGAGCTCAGGGCAAAGTAGGAGTGGCAAAAGCGACGCTGGGAGTCGCCTCAACAATCGGGGTGGCCCTACTCCACCTTCTCGCCCGGCTTGATCTCCCGGATGCGAATGTTGCGGTAGCGGACTTTGTTCCCTTCGTCGAAGTGCTTCATGTTCTCCACGGTCGGGTGGACTTGCAAGCCAATGTAGCCCGAATCGGGAACTCCCTTAGTCGTTTCGGCCGTGTGCTGGAAGTCGGTGACAAGGTCGCCGTTCAACCAGAAGCGGATCCGCGACGGTTCTCCCTCGATGCGAATTTCCCCTTTGTTCCATTCCTTTTGCTTGAATGATTTGATGCCGTCGGGGCTTTCGTGGACCATCGACTGCGTCCACGGCAGGTAAATCTTGCCGAACTGCCCGTCGGGGCGATTGTCGAGCGTCACTTGGTGGCTCTTGCCGTCCTCGCCCATGCGAAGGAAGACGCCGCTGTCGCTCGGGTAATCCATGTTCACTTCGAAGCGGATGACGAAGTTGTCGTACTTCTTCTTCGTGGCGAGGAAGCCCCCCTTATCGGGCGGGAATTGCTGGCCGACGATGACGCCGTCGACGACTTCCCACTTACCGCCGACGTGGAACGTTGGCACGCCAGTGTGTGGCCACCAACCGTCGAGCGTCTTGCCGTCGAAGATCGAAACGAACCCTTCTTCGGCTGGCGGCGGCGACTTCGCTTCGTCGGCGTGGGAGGTGCAAGCGGTCACAACCGCCAGGAACAGGGCGGACGCCAGGAGGCGGTAAGGAATCGACATGCGAAAGTTCTCCGTTTAACGTGCTGCCGCCCAATGGGCAGTCAGATTACAAGTTCAGGTTAGCGAGGTTGCAAAGCGTTTTTGCTGGCAGGTTCCAAGTCATCTGCCATTAGCATGAATCCCAAGTCGGTCGGATGCGTCCCATCGACGGTGGCATCGCCGCCGTTCGCTGCCAGATCAGAGCCGGCGACGAAATGAAGCTGCATATCGCCCTTGGCTAGTCGATCGTGAACGACTTTCTCGACAACCCGATCCGCAGCAGCGACGCGCTCGGCCCGCGCGGCGAGCGCCAACGAATCGGCGTAGCGCGGCCCGCCCACCAACAAGATGGGCGTCGTTGGCCGCTTTGCGCGAATGATCTCTAGAAATTTCGGCAGCCGTTGCGCGGCTTGCTGGGGGAAATTGTTCGGCAGCGGATCAATGACGTAGAGCGCAGGATCGAGTTCCGCGAGCAGCTCGGCCATTTCCGGTTCTAGCCGGCCGTTGCCGGAGAACCCGAGATTGATCACGGGCCGATCGAGTCGACGCCCCAAGATCGCGGGATACGCCATGCCAGGTCGTGACGCACAGCCCCCCTGCGTGATCGAGGTGCCATAAAAAACGATCGGCGGCCGGGCGTCGGGCTTGTCCCAAGCGAACGCTGCTTCCTGCGGAATGCCAAGCCCGAGCGACTCCACACCATTGTAGAGCGGCAAGTACATCCGATACCGCTTCTCGCCCTTGCCAAGACCGACGGCGAGCATTGCTTCGTTCGTGGGGAACTTCGTCGGGCGTGCAGTTGCCACGAATTGCCAACGCTCTCCTTGCTGCACGTAAAGATCGACGCCGCTTACGCCCGTCGCCGGCATGTGCGGCTTCGCTAGTTGCGGCGAGGTGAGCGTCCACCGCACCGCCAGCGAATCGGCATCGGTCGTGAAGTCAACGCTCATCCCAGCGGAGTCGCGCGAAAGCTTCCAGACTGGCGGCCGGACTGCTTTCTCAGCGACCGCGGGTAGGCGATCGAACGGAGAGACAGTCTTGCTCCACCCCTTCCCTGCGATGAACTCCGTTTGCAGTTGCTGCCAACTCAGCTCGGGCGAAGCAGCAGAAGCGTCCGGAACCAGCGAAATTGCGAACAGCAGCACGCCAACAGCAGTGATCGATGGTAATAACTTCATGGCGTCTGCACCGTTTGCGGAAGGACGACGCCTTTCAACTGCGCCAGTTGCTTGGTCGCCGATTCGATCAATCGTTCGCCCGTGCCCGGCGCACAGCGCGTGGCGAGCACCTCCCGCGACCCCTCGGGGTACGACTTCAAAATAGGGACGTAGCCGATGGCCCCGTTAGCGAGCGAGTGGATCATCGTATAGCGGAATGGCGAGGCGTTCTTCAGATTCAACCCCAGCTCGACGAACATCTCGCCGGGCAGCCCGACCCACGCCAACTCGTTGCCGAGCGCGATCACTTCGACGTCGGCTTCAAACGCCAGCCGATCCCCATCCGGCACGACGTCGACTTCACCGTCGAAGTAGCGGGTCGAATTCTTCATCCGCGCCCGCAGCGCGGCGGTCTTCTCGGGATGGTAGTCGCACAATACCGTTTCGTGGCTGACGCGCAGCGGAGCGTCGCGAAGCGGTTCCAGCTTGGGGTAGGCTCGGAGCGCAGCGGCCGCGATGATCGTCCCGATGCGGGTCGTTTCGTGGACGCCTTTCTCGCGACGGAAACGTTGCGGGTCGCTCAGGTCGTAGTGGTTGACGTTGCCCGACGCCCCGCTGCCCCAGAAGACCAGCATTTGCTCGCCATGAACGGCCTGCAGCATCCGCGAAACCGCGGCCGCCATGTCGGCCGACGGTTGATCGATTCCTAACGTGTCGAGATGAATCGAGAAGTTCACCATCACGGCGAGCGGTTTTCCTTCACGGTTCTTGAAAGCTACCAAGCCAACGCTCGGATCAGTCGGCCCCGCCGGGCGCAAGACTTCGCCAAGTCGGTGGTCTTCCCCTTTGAACGGATTGGCAGCCACCGTTCCGTCGCGCAGGTAGTAGCGGCGATTGAAGCTCACAGAGTCTTCGACGCCATAGCCGGCGTACGCGGTCGCCTCTTGCAAGTCGGCTTCTGCTGCCTTGACGCTCTCAGCGATCTTGGCCGGCAAGGCGGCGACGTACTCGGCGGCCTTACGTTTCGCCTCGTCGTCGGCCTTGCCGAGGTACTTCAGCCGAATCTGCGGCGCCGTATGGGTGTGCGTTGAGCTAATGATGACGGCGCCCGGATCGACGCCAGTGGTTTCTCCAATCAGCTTGCGAGCTTCCTGCGAAAGCCGCAGCGGCAAGCTGGTAAGGTCGCACGCCACAAGGGCCGCCTTCACTCCGCCTTGCTCCAAGACGATTGCCTTCACCTGCAGCGGGTCGAGCGCTTGCCCCGCAAGCTTCACTTCAAACGGCGGCCGTTGCGGCGTGAGCATCGGCGTGCCAACCGGCGGCGTAATATCGACGGCAGCTCTGCCGACCCGCAGCCCTTCCGCGCTCGCGAGCGCCATGCTGAGGCATAGAGCCAAGCAAAACGTCAGCAATTTTGTCATCTGTCGCATCATCTTGTTGTCACTTCCGACGATTGTGGCAAGGCGGAACATGGCTAGCGCGAGGCGGTTGATTCCAAGAGCTGCTTAAGCTCGCCCTTCATCTCCGCTAGATCGCCGGCAGAGTCTGGATTATCAGCCAAATTGTGAAGTTCGTAGGGATCGCTCCGCAGATCGTACAGTTCATCCATTCCTTGCTGGTCGGTGAAGTGGATGTACTTCCAACGTTCGCCGCGAACGGCCTCGTATCCCATCTGCTTCATCCGCGGAAACACCGTGTCGGAAAAGTACTCGACGAGCACGGCCTGCCGCCAGTCGGGCGGCGTTTCGCCCTTCATGAGCGGCAACAGCGAGCGCCCTTGGTACGCCGGCTGAATTTCACCGCCCCCCAGCTCGACGAACGTCGGCGCGATGTCGATCGTTTGCACAAGCGACGCCGGCTCGCTCGCCGCGGCAATCAGCGGCGGATAGCGCATGATCAGCGGGATGCGAATGCTTTCTTCGTAGGCTAAGCGACGCTCAATGCTCAGGCCATGCTCGCCGTAGAAGTAGCCATGATCACCGGCCACCACGATGAGCGTGTTGTCGAGTTCGCCGCTCTCTTCGAGCGCCTTCAATATCTCGCCGACCCCTTCGTCGACGGCTTTGAGCATCCGCAGGCGATTGAGAATCACCGTATCGCTGCTGCCGGTTTCAGGGCCGAGCGGCGGCAAGCCGTCGATTTTCTGCTGCAGCGCCGGCTTATCGGTCGGCGGCACGCCCGCGCTGGGGCGACGCGTAATCTTGGCGTCGCTGTAGAGTTCTTTGTGGCGCGGCGCGGGGATGAAGTTCGATAGCGTCGGATCCGACAGCTTGCCGTCGGGCCCTTGGTAGGTTTCGGGGTGAATTGCCTTGTGCGAAAGGTAGAACATGAATGGCTTCGCATGCTTGGTGCGGAGGAACTTGACGCTTTCCTCATTCAGCACGTCGGTCACGTATCCAGTTCGCTGCACTTCTTTGCCGTCGTCGTTGACGACCGGGTCGAACGACGTCCCCTGCCCCGTCAGGCAGAACCAGCGATCAAAACCCGGACGCTGGGTGTTGTCGTTCCCCATGTGCCACTTGCCGAAGTAGGCCGTCTCGTAGCCAGCATGCTGCAGTTCCTGCGGGAACGTCTTCAGGCGATGGCTCTGTTCGCTGCGATCAGTGTTATCTGTGATGCCATGCACTCGGGCGAACTGTCCCGTCAGAATGCTGCCGCGACTCGGCGAACAGAGCGGCGTCGTGGCGAAGGCATTCTGAAACTGAGCCCCTTCGCGAGCGATGCGGTCGATGTTCGGCGTGCTGACAAAATCGTTGCCGGCGCAGCCGAGATCATCCCAGCGGAGGTCGTCGACCAAAATGAAGACAATGTTGGGCGCTGCGAACCCGAGCGTCGGCTGCAGCAGTACAAACGCCAACGTCGCTCCAAGAATTCTCTTCCACATCGTTCGCATCGCTTGCCCTTCTCGCATGGTATGGAATCCAAACTCGCGTTTCGATTGCCCGCCTTTCGTAGAATCGTCGCGTCGGTCTCGGTTTTCAAGTCATCGCCGCAGACCGCTCCGGCGATCGAAATCGCTGTTCGCAGGCCCAGTCTAGCGAGATCGCACACCGCGTTGCCTGAGCGTTGAAGGGAAGTCGAAAACGTTTTGCAAAATATTGCAACCTGCATTTTCTACCAACTCGGCGCGCGGGGAGTAGACTGAGACCCATGCGATGAGCGTGCAATCGAATCGGTGCCAGGCACGCAGGTCATTCATCTTCCGCAGTGAGGTTCGATTTGTCGACAACCGACGCTTCAATCGCAGCCGTCTCCTTCGCCGCCGCGCCCCCTCTGCAAGGTCTTTGTTCCTGTCTATCGCTTGTGGATTCCTCAACGGCCAGTTCCGCTCAACGGCAGTCTCGGCGGGGCAGCACGAGACGCGGCGACGGTCGGTCCTTGAAAAACCGACCGTCGCTGCTTGCTGTGATCGCCCTCGTTCTGCTCGCCTTCTGCTCCGCCAGTTCGCTGGCTGCAGCGGACGACGCCGAACCGCTTTCCATCGGCCTCGCCGTCGTCGACGTCACGCCGCCAATCGGCCACCGGATGAGCGGATACTTTTACGAGCGATTGAGCACTGGCACGGCGAACCCGTTGCAAGCCAGGGCGATCGTCTTCAAGCAAGGGAGCGAGCAGTTCGCATGGGTCTTTTGCGATTTGGTGGGCGTTCCCGCCTCGTTGACGTCGCAGGTGCGTGAGGCAGCCGAGGCCGCCACAGGCATCCCGGTCGAAAAGATCGTGATTGCCGCCACCCATAGCCATACAGGTCCGCTCTACTTCGGAGCGCTACGCGACTATTTTCACGAACAAGCGATCGCGAAAACTGGCGTCGATGAACACGAAGCGATCGACTACTCCGCCGAACTGGAGAAAAAGCTCGTCGAAGCGATCGCCGCTGCGAGTCAGAGCATGCAGCCTGCGGAAGTCGCCGCATCCTTCGCTACGCAACGAGATCTCGCATTCAACCGCCGTTACTTCATGAAGAATGGCTCGGTCATCACCAACCCAGGCAAGCTCAACCCCGACATAGATCGTCCCGCTGGCCCAACCGACGTCGAGCTTGGGCTACTCCAGTTTCGTCGGGACGGAAAACCGTTTGCCGGCCTAACAGTGTTCGGGCTGCACCTTGATACAACCGACGGCACCGAATACGCGGCAGATTTCCCTTTCTACCTTGAACGAGATCTGCGACGCACGTTTGGCTCGCAATATATTTCGATCTTCGGCATCGGCCCTTGCGGCGACGTCAATCACTTCGACGTCTCGCACGATCGCCCGCAGAAGAGCCATGAAGAAGCAGAGCGGATCGGCGCAACGATTGCCGCCACGGCGCTGAAATCTCTGGAAACGGCCGTGCCCCTCGGTAAGCCAGAACTTAATTCCTCGTACCAAAGGATCGAAGTCCCGTTCCAACAGTTCACTGCAGCCGAAATTGCCGCGGCGAAGGAGAACCTTTCAAAAGTTGGAACGCGCGAATTGCCCATAATGGAGCAAGTCGCAGCAGTCAAAATCGTTGGCGTTAACGACTACGGCGTCCGCTCACTGCCGGTCGACGTGCAAGCGTTTTGCTTGAGCGATTCCTTGGCAGTCGTCGCGCTGCCCGGGGAGCTCTTCACGGAACTGGGGCTGGCGATCAAGCAGCGTTCCCCTTTCGCGAAGACGCTCGTACTTGAGCTGTGCAATGACTACCCCGGCTACATTCCGACGCGCCGGGGATATATCGAAGGAGGGTACGAGCCGACCTATTCGAAGCTGGAACCAGGCGGAGGCGAGCAGATGGTCGACGCTGCCGTGGCGTTGTTGCGTGAATTGAAAGGAACTGAGAAGTAACGCTTCTCCCGCCGCCTGATGCTCGCGATGGAACAACAACGTCGATTATTCGCCCAACGACGGCCTCGCCATGGCTGGCGGTGGTTCGCTGCGCTAGCGGTGCTTTCACTGTCCGCTCAGGTCGACGCCAGTGATCCGCTAGCTCCGGAAGCCGCGCTCGTCGATTTCCGTCTTCCAGACGGCTATCAGATTGAACTCGTCACTGCGGAGCCGGAGATAGTCGATCCCGTCGCCGTTGCGTTCGATCCGCAGGGACGGCTGTGGGTGGTCGAACTGCGGGATTACCCGCTGTTGTCCGAAGGCGACAAACCATCCTCGTGCATCAAAATCCTCGAAGACAAAGACCACGATGGCCGTTTCGAATCGGCTCGCGTCTTTGCAGAGGGCCTGCTTTTTCCCACCGGCTTACAGCTATGGGGCTCCGGCGCCTTTGTGACGCTGGCGGGCGAGATTGCTTACTTCCCCGACGACGACGGCGACGGTCGAGCCGACAAGAAAGAGACCTGGTACCAAGGATTTGCCACGCTCAACGAGCAGCTCCGCGCGAATCATCCGACGCTCGCCGCCGACGGATGGATCTACGTCGCGGGGGGACTTCGCGGCGGGCAGATCAAAAACCTGCGCCTTCCCGACGCACCGCTCCTCTCCATCAATGGTCGCGACTTCGCGTTCAATCCGCGAACGGGTAAGTGCCGCGCCGTCAGCGGAAACGGCCAATTTGGCCTAACATTCGACGATTTTGGCCGCCGCTTTACTTGCAGCAACCGCAATCCGCTGATTGAAGTGATGATCGAGCAGTGCTACCTCGATCGAAACCCAAAGCTCGTCCTGTCGCGCATCGTTCAAGACGCCGCCGCCGCTGGAGCAGACTCGCGCATCTTCCCGCGCAGTCGAGCAATCACTACATCGGCCCAGCACTCCGGGCAGTTCACTGCCGCCTGTGGAGTCGAGTTAAACCGTGGCGGCGGTGCGCTGCCAGCCGACGCAGCCAGCGACGCATTCGTTTGCGAACCGACGGCAAATCTCGTGCACCGCGAGCGCGTGACGCCGGACGGTTCGACCAGGCGGGCTCGGACGATCGACGAAAAGTCCGAATTTCTAACGGCGACTGACGAGTGGTTTCGCCCGGTGAACCTCTCCATCGGCCCCGACGGTGCACTCTATGTCGTCGACATGTATCGCGCCGTGATCGAGCATCCGGAGTGGATGCCCCCGGAACTTCGCAATCGTCCAGATATGCACGACGGTCGCGACCGCGGGCGCATCTATCGTGTTTGCGCCGCCGGGCCGCGCGCAGAAAATGTAATTCCCGAAACACTTAAGTCTAGAGTTGTCGACGAACTCGCGCCGCTCCTCGAATCCTCCAATCCGTGGATTCGCGACACGGCGGTCAGAAGGTTGCTGGAACTCAATGACGCCAGCGTCCTCCCGGCGCTCTCCGAACTCGCACGCGGGAGCAATTCGCTGGCTACGCGCTACGTTGCGTTGCAAACACTCGTCGCCATGGGCGGAATGACGCCGGCGATCGCCGCCCAGGCGCTGGCTGATTCATCGCCGGAAATCCGATCGCTGGGCCTCACGCTATGCGAACCATTTCTCGAAAGTTCTCCCGAACTGGCGCACCAGGCGATGGGGCTTGCCAGCGACGCGGACGCCGGCGTGAGATTACAAACGGCGCTCACCTCCATGTTTCTTCCCGCCGCTGAAGCACTGCAGCCGCTCAAGCAAATCGCAGCGGCCAGCGGCGACGACCTCTGGACCTGCCGGGCCGTCGCCTTGGCTTCTAGGGAGCTAGCCTCGCCGTTGCTGCTGGCTCTACTCGATCAGTCATCGATGCAACTCGCTGGGCAGGACGACGTCGCTATTTCGCCGGCGCTTGTGCGAGAGCTGCTGCCGGCGATCGCTGCTGGGGGGAATATCGAACAGGTCGCCGCCGTGTTGGAGCGAGTCGACCGCGTGAACTCCTCCACGGCTCAATTGCTGTTGGAAGCTGCGAACGACGCCCTGCAACTTCAAGGAAGCAGCCTACCGGCCGCGCTTGCGTTGGTCGCCGAGCAGAACAAACCAGCCGCCGAGGCGATTTCGCGATTGTTCGACGAAGCGCTGGCTAAATTCGCGAATCCTGGAGCAAGCGCCTCGGACCGCATCGCCGCAGCCGACCTCTTGCAATTTGATTCGCGATCTACGACCGGCGCGGCGCTACTGGAAATACTGCAAGCGTCGCACCCGCCCGAGATCCAAATAGCCGCTATCGCGGCCTTGCGAGCGCAAACGACGCCTACCTTAGGCGAAGCGATCCTGTCGCTGTTTCCGGAGCAACTTCCCGCGATTCGCCGTGCCAGCCTCGATTTGCTCTGCTCGCAGCCTGCATGGACGTCGCAACTGCTGACGGCCGCCGCAGACGGGGCGATCGAAGCGGCCGACATCGATCCCGCGCGTCGATTGCAGCTGATGCAACATGCCGACGCCGACATCCGTCGCCAAGCGGAGCAACTCTTCGCCGCGCAACTGAAGAGTCGCGAAGAGGTTATCAGCCGGTACCAGGCGGCACTTGAGCTAACCGGCGATCCAGGGCGTGGCCGCGAGGCGTTTGCTGTGAATTGTGCGAGCTGCCACCGCGTCGGCGATCAAGGAACTGCGATCGGCCCCGACATCGGCGACTCCTCGATGAAGACCTCCTCGCAGTTGCTCACCGACATCCTCGATCCCAACCGAGCGGTCGACGCCAACTTCGTGAACTACGTCGCGCTCACCTACGACGGCGTCGGTCATAGCGGCATCATCAGCTCGGAAACGTCAAGCGGCATCGTCCTGCTCGGAGCCGACGGCAAGCAAGTCGCCATCTTGCGAGACGATCTTGAATCGCTCACCAGCGGAAAGTCGCTGATGCCCGAAGGGCTCGAGCAACAACTCGATCTACAGAAGATGGCCGACTTGCTAGCGTTTCTCAAGACATGGCGTCATGCGGCTGAACTTCAAGCGAAGCGTCCTGCGAAACTCGGCAGCGCGGCCATTCCCCCTTAAACTGGATCGCATTGTGCGTACTCAACGATTGTGTATGAGCACTGCCATTTCTGAGCATTATGCGATGATTCGATGAGTTCGAAGGATGTACGAGGATCGATTCAGGCTGATGATACGATGAATTACTTACGAATCACTTTTGCAGTCGCATTAACGGCGTGCCTCGGCGGTACTGCCGGCGAGGCACTATCAGCCCCGACGTTGCTACGCGGCGGAAAAGTCCTCGTTGGCGACGGCAGCGTCGTTGCCAATGCCGACGTCCTCATCGAGGGCGATCGCTTCGCCTTCGTCGGAGCGCACGAGCAAAAGGATGCTCCTGCGGACGCCATCGTCGTGGACGTCGCAGGTAAAACAATTATCCCCGGATTGATCGCCGCCCACGCGCACATCGGTCAAGTCGACGGTCTGGAAAACGGCTCGCCCAACTACACTCGAACCAACATTTTGCGGCAGCTTAGGCAGTACGAAGCGTACGGCGTGACGACGCTCGGGTCGCTTGGGTTGAATGCGCCGCTGTTCTACGAGCTACGCGACAAGCTACATGCCGGCGAACTTCCAGGCGCCGACGTCTACGGAGCCGACCGCGGGATCGGCGTCGTTGACGGCGCTCCGCCGGCTGGGGCAGTCAAAGTCGGCGAGGAACAACTCGATCGACCTGCCACTCCCGAAGCGGCCCGAGCGGCTGTTCGCGCATCGAAGGAGCGAGGCGCCGATCTCATCAAGATCTGGGTCGACGATTTTCGCGGCAGCCTGCCGGTGAAAATGTCGCCCGAGATCTACGCGGCCGTCATCGACGAAGCCCACGCTCAAGGGCTGCGAGTCGCCTCACATGTTTACTACCTAGAAGACGCCAAGCGACTCGCCAAGTTGAATGTCGACGTACTGGCCCATGCTGTCCGCGACCAACCTCTTGACGCCGAATTGATCAAGCTGCTGAACGACAATGGCATCATCTACATCCCCACGATCGGCGTCGACGAATCGGCCTATATTTACGCCGATCGTCCCGACTGGATGAGTTCCGATTTCTTCCAACACGCGCTTCAGCCTGCACTGCGCGAACAGTTTGATAGCGATGGCTGGCGTGAAGGCATTCTGGCGAACCGCAAGCTGGCCGATAGCCGGAAAGCGGTCGTCATGAATCAGCAAAACGCCCTCGCTTTGCATCGCGCCGGCGTACGACTCGGCTTCGGTTCGGATTCGGGAGCGAATCCACTCCGCATTCCGGGCTTCGCCGAGCATCGCGAACTTCAGTTGCTGTGCGAAGCCGGGATGACGCCGCTCGAAGCGTTGCAAACCGCCACCGTGAACGCCGCCGCGGCGTTAGGACTCGACGATCGCGGCGCCATCGCCGCCGGCAAGCTAGCCGACTTCGTCATCCTTGATGCCGATCCGACCGACGATGTGCAGAACTTCCAATCGATCGAATCTGTCTGGCATCGAGGAAAAAAAGTGAGCGGCGCCGTCGAACAATTTCAACCCTAGAAGAAGCCGTCGATTTCCTCGGGGGATCGCCGCGTGCCACAGACTTTCCAGAAATTCACTACCGCCCCTCGCCGATATTCACTATGTCTACGATCTCTACTCCCCACCTGAAGCGACGACGCGACGCCGTTACCGAGGCGAGCATGACACGACCGCTCAGCAAAGTCGCTCCCGATTGGTGGGACTACACGACTCTCGACCCGGCAATTCTCGCCGACGCGGCCCGTCTGAACGAGCGCACGCTGAAGGGGCTCGCGCGGCCAGGCTTTACAATTCACCTCTACGACACTCTTGAAGAGTTCTACCTCGCCGAAGCGCTTGAATACATCGACGCTTGGAGACAAAGTTCTCCGGACAATCCGACGGGCATCTGCGGACCAATCGGGCCGACCGAGCAGTTGCCGCTCGTAGCGCGAATCGTCAACTCGATCGAACTCAACCTGAGCAAGGTCGATGCTCATTTTTGGGGCATGGACGAATGGGTCGAAGCGGGACGGCCTGTCGGTATCGCCCACCCGTTGAGCTTTGCTCGTGCAGACATGGAGCTATGCTTCAACCGCATCGACCGCAAGCTGCGACCGCGCCGCGAGAACATCCACTTCCCCACCGGCGACCTCAAGGCGTTCTCGGATAGCTTCGATCAGTTCCACTGCGCCGTGATGCAAGGGGGCCAAGGCGAAGTGAAGCATTGGGCGTTCAACGATCCACTGCCGCGCAGCGGTAAATGGAAACACGAACCGCCGCCAGCCACGGAGTATCGCAAACTCGGCGCGCGAATCGTCGACCTTCATCCGATGACGGTTATCCAGAACGCACGCACCAGCGGCGGCGGGCAAGTCGCCAGCATCCCGACGAAGGCATGCACCGTCGGGCCACGCGAAACCTGGAAGTGCGATCGCGTCAGCATCTGGCAGGCGGGCTGTCACGACAATCCCTTCGGCCAACGGTTAACGGCGCTGATGGTTTCGAAGCGGCTCGTATGCACCTCCGTGCCAATGTCCCTCCTCGCTGATCATGCTGACGTCCATTTCCACTACTTGCGGTCGGGCTTGGGCTCCGTCGAATCTGCGATGCACTAGACCTTCAGAATATGTCGCAGGAGGCTCATTAATGATGCTGGGGGGCGCTAGTCGCCTTTGTGCAGAGCGATCGTTCTGCGGAACGTCTTAGCAGCTGAGCGTCATTGGCTCGACAGCAAGGGCTAGAGCCATATCGACGAAGAGCGCTGCGCCCGGCGCCGCAGAAATGCCCCTCTCCGCTTTATAGTCCACCGTAGAATGCTCTCCATCCTTGAGAACATTAGAGATGCTTTGCCGGCTTCGAATCGTCCGGACACGATCTTTATACAGGACATGATCAACCACTTTTCAGATATCGATTCGTCGCAATTTTTGCGACTTGAAGGAGGAGCTTGCTAGCGTCTGGCCTACTAGGCCGGCTACCGTCGCGGGCGAACTCATCAACCCTACGGTGAGCTAGCCGAGCGCCTCTGGCGCGAGTGTAGGATGCTAGAGACGCCTGTTCGCCCCTGCACCGCGGGCAGCAACGACGAGAACGGAATACTGGTCGTTGACTTGAATTCCCGGCATGGACGCGAATGGCGTGCCAACTGCGACTGCGGAACCCACCATCCGTTGTCTATCCATAAGCGCTTGCCGCAGGTGATCAGCAATAAGCCCTTGCGACTGAGTTGCTGCAACGTCGGATCGAAGATTGACGCCTTTCAATCAAGGTTTGCAACAGTCAAATCGGATCGGTTCCCGCGCGATGCGCCTGCCAAAGTAACTTTCCCGTAATTTGGCTTGAGCCAGTGAGCTCGCGGGGGCGCGCAGAGGCCAACCGTAGCGAGAAAAACGTTGACTGGCCTATCCGAAAAGTAGAATGCGCCGGCTCAGGCGGAATCATCCCGGGAGTCGTCTAATGAGAGTTCGCTTAGCGTCGATGCTCATCGCGTTGCTGATCTCCACGCACAGCGTCGCTTCAGTCTTCACTGTGGATGCAACGTCTGGCCCGTGGGATCCGGACCTGAACCCAACTGCGGTGTACGGCGACGGCTCCGACTCGCCGGCATTTTCGATCACTAGCGGATTCGATTTTACCGCAGGCGGCCTTTTCACCTTCGAGTATATCAGCGGCTTAACTTCAACCTACGACCAAGTACCGCCATACGCAGACGCGAATGGGGATATCGACTACCTCGCCAATGACTTCCTCGGCAACTCGGGCAATTATTTTCCGAGTGCTTACGTCAACCCTTTGACGTACCCTGCCTACTTGAACGCACTCATTGGCACTTTCGCTGATGCAAGCGGAGCGATTGTGGGTACGCCGTTTTTCGTCGGGAATGGTCCGCTATCCGTTGCCGCGCCGACTGGAGCAACGCTAATTCTGCTTGGCTTCAACGACGACATTTTCCAAGACAACACCGGCTCGATCACGCTCTCGGTGACAGGGCCGTCCGTGGTGCCGGAACCGACAGGTGCGGCGATTGTGGCGGTGATGGCCGCACCTTCATTCGGAATCGCGATGAGGAGTCGACGGTTGGCGATCAAGCGCCAGAGACGGCAACAATCGTGAGGAGCATTTCAAGAATCCGGTGCTCGACTTGATGCTCGCCAGCGTCAGGTATGCGGCCCGCGGCGGGCATCACTGAAGTGAGCAAGGCAAGGAGGACCGTCGCCAGTCTCGCAGGGGGAACTGGCGACGGCTTTTTTTCAATTGAATTGACTGGGGTATGGCAGCGAGATGACGGCGGCAGTGTGCATTTACTGCGGGACGTCCAAATTCGGTGCATTCACTCCCTGCACTGAATGTAATCGCTCGCCGACTGAGCGTTCTGACCTCGTGCGTTCTCTCGCGCTGACGGATCACAATTACACCGTCGACGCGCTTTCCGAATTCGGAAGGCAAATAAAGAACGGACAAGCACCGCAAATTGTCGCCGGAATTGAGTCGGGGATATCATCTGCGATGGATGGCCCGATGATGGCAGAAATGGCGATGATGTTAGACCCCGCCCGCATCGAAGCAAGTCAAAGGCGTGAGAGAAATATTATCGTAGCGCTGATGGTAGCGATCGTTTTAGGAATTGCGTGGGCGTTGTACCGATTTGTCGTCACTTGACCCTTCAACGCCTAGAGTGCCACCACCATCCCCAGCAGCGCGGCGACGACGTTCGTTCCCAACATCGCCGATCGCAGCCTGAACTGGCGACCGATATGAATCACCGCGCTGGCGGCGAAGGCGAAGACTAGAGCAGGGAACCAGAGGGGGAAGTATATTCTCTCTCCCCAACACCCGAACGATTTTTCAGTAAACGCCTTCGCAAGCGATTCTGAGAACAAGCCTTCAACGTGCGGCCACGACGGACCGGCTGGTCCGCTACTGCGAGAACGGAGCGCTGTCGATCAACAATAACCTGAGTAAGCGAAGCGTTCGTCCCGTGGCAATCGGCCGCAAGAAGTACCTGTTCTTGGGAAGCGATAATGGCGGCAAGTCTGCGGCGATCCTGTGTAGCATCATGACCAGCGCCAAAGCGAACCAAATCGAGCCATTCGTTTACGTGCGCGATCTCTTGGTCCAGTTGTCAAGCTGCTTGCTGCCTGCGATTGCGGCGCTGCTGCCCGACTCCTGGCTGGTGGCGCACCCGGCATCGCTCCGGTGCTGGTCGCGGTAACCTGGCGACGGGAGACGGACGCTGGCCGATAGAGACTTACGGCAACGCTGCTGTCGACACGCACTTGGTGCTCAATGTCGGTTCGTCATTGTCCCTTTGGCGAAATGCGGTGTGATATTAATCGGAGCGGCATATACGGATGGCCGGCAGCGAAACTCGCCCCAGGCGTGGAATGTCCAGTCTCTGTTTAACGCTGGAAAAAGTGCTGAACATGCTTGACAAGCCAGCAATCGCAGGCGATTCTGATTGCAGCACCTGCGATCAGCACCTTTTTGCAATCTGAACTAATGCGACTTTGAATCTCAGCGGGCCTGCGGCGATTTGTTCGCTGCCTTCTTCCGCCCGCGTCGCGTTCGTATCGTTCACGGTCACCACTACCAAGGCTCTGGTCATCGAGTCCTGGTCGTTTTTTGTCTTTAGCAAATGTATGTAGATCGCATGGATTACAAGATGCCAAGAAGATTTTCGGCTAAGCTCGCCCTGTGGGCGGCGATGGGCGCGAGCTTTTGCGGCCTCGCACCGTCGGCGTCGGCGATTGTTTACAACCGCACAGCGGCCGTAGCGTATGCCAACGCGAATTGGAATAAAGTTGTCAGCGACGGCTATTTCTATATCAACTCATATCCAGCCACTTATCTCGGCGCCGGGCAGCCGACGCCGGCGGGTGGCAACGACTGCGCCCACTTCGTCTCCAGTGCTCTTGGAACCCCGGGGGGCGGTTTGACCATTCCCAATCGCGCCGGCACCTACGGCGAACCCGGGGCGGCGAGGCTCGACGCACTCTTGGTCGGCAATTCAGCAGGAGGTTACGGCACCACGTATAAGTATGGCACGCTCGTTACCTCCGTCAGCCAGCTTACGCCTGGCGATGTCATCGGCTACGACTGGGACGGCGATGGCGCCAACGGAAATATGTGGGGCATCGATCACACCGCCCTCTACACCGGCAATGGGCAGGTTAGTTGCCATTCCAATTCCCGTCTTGGCGCCAACTGGACCCTTGGCGGCGCCGATAACTATTTCTTTGTCCATATCACTCTTCCCGACGCCATCGTGCCGACGGCGCCGAGCAACGTTTCGCCGGTGGCGAATGCGTTAGTTACGAATCTCACGCCCAAGCTCACCGCCAACGCCTTTAGCGATGGCGCGATCGGAAGCAAGCACGTCGCGGCCGAGTGGGAAATCTTCAAGGGAAGCACGCTCGTCTATGACACGGGTACGGACACAACCAATTTGCTGGGATTGACCGTTCCCGCCGGCAAACTGACCGCTGGCAACACTTACACCTGGAAAGTCCGCTACCAGGACAACTATGGCGGCTGGAGCAGCTTTTCGGCGCCGACGTCGTTTGCCACCATCGCCGTTCCCGAGCCGGCAACCGCGGTGCAAATAATCTTGATGGCCAGTATTGTATCTATTCGGCGACGCCGAGCTGCATAGCCAGACCTCGCAACTTATCGGGTGTATGACACTGAGCAAAAACACCCGGTCGCTTTTCAACACGCCCGTCGGTTTGTTGGCACGCGACACTCGGACGGCTCGGCGAGCAAGGGCGCGACTCGGCGACGCACTGCTGTGGGCTAAGCTGCAGTCGCCGAACTGTGTAAGGTGGGCGTGACATTTGTCACATAGGCGTGGTTCGGATCAGCCACGCGCGGGACGCAAACGCCATCAGCACTGTTCTCGGCGGAACGCGCCAGCCTTCCAGGGTTTTGCGCAGGTGTGGTTCCTGGAACGGATACCGAATACCTGAGTAACTCTGATGCTAGAGTGAAGCACTCGTTGACTTGCTACAATGGATCTTGCCAGACTGACTGGGCGGGTCTAGCGATGCACAGAGGTGGAGGTCCACTCGCGAGAGGCTTCGAGCTTCTCAATTCCAGCTGGGGCAAGGACAGGGCGTCGCTGTTCATGGAAAGCACCGACGCCCCGCTTTTTCTGACGCTTTGCAAGCGTCGCCCCTCGCGCGCCCTGCTGGCCTGGGTATTCTGGCAACCGCCGCAGACGCACGAGCGTATCGCTGGCAAAGTCAAACTTATGGTGGCAGCGATCAGTTGGTGTGATCGCTGGCGGTTTAGTTACTTTCATCTTCCTCACTGAAGAGCGCGACTCCCCAGTCGAGCGGCAACGACTGCCGCGAATATTCGCAGAAGCGACCATCGAAGGCGGGAATGAGCTCTGGAGTTTTTATTGAACTCCCACCCGCTAGTTGCCAAATCCGCACTTCTCGTCCTAGTTAGTACACAATCGAGACCGACGGACCTGCGCGTGCGGGCATAAACGCATATCGATTCACAGCGGGCAACGCCTGCGCTAAGCGACGCAATTTTTGCGCAGAATTAATTTGGTGAATGGTGGCAGGAGTGCTAATTTACCGCACTGAGCCATTGATTCTCTGGCAATGCGTACCCCGGGGCGGCCGGTGTCGCTGACGAGTAAGGCCACTAGGTTCAACAATTTGTTGGAATGATGGGCGCCATGCGTGTCCAGGAAACCGTGTCGGTCAGCTACGCTTTCTCTCTTTAGTCGCCGATTTGCTCCCGTTTCTGCTTAGCTTGCGCTCGACGCGGCGTATTCGCGGGATCTGTGCCTTTGGCGCTCCGCCCCGGCCGCGACTTCGTTTAACGGACCTCGATCAATGTCTGATCGCTCCACATTCGCAGCGAGTAACTCTGCGCACCAACTGCAACAGCCTCGCCAATTTCGGCGAGGATTCACTTTGGTCGAGCTGCTCGTGGTTATTGCGATCATCGGCGTCCTAGTGGCCCTTTTGCTCCCGGCTGTGCAGGCGGCGCGTGAAGCTGCACGACGCATGCAATGCCAATCCAGCCTTAAAAATCTCGCGCTAGCGGCTCAAAACTATGAAAGCACGAAGAAGATTCTGCCCTCGGCGAGCGACGGCGATTTTGTGGGATCCAACCAGGCATTGTTCAATATGTATTCTGGCAGCGAATTGAGCTGGATCGCTCGCATACTGCCCTACATCGAACTCCAAACGCTTTACCAGCAGATGGATTTTAAAAAGGACTTTGACGACTATAAGGTTGAAGTCGTCGCTAATGTCCCCACGCCTGAACGATCTCAGCCGGCTATTCTGCTTTGCCCGTCTGATAGCGCGGTCGGTCGACTGTTTGAGTCACGCTACACAGGCAATCGCGCTTTTGGGAAGGGGAACTATGCCGCGTATGCAGGGCCTGAGCACATCGTCTGCACGCTATTTCGCGGTGCGATTGTGCACCGCGGACAGTCGCTGAAACGCCTTACGGACGGGTTGTCCAATACCGTCATGCTGACTGAAGTGCGCACGTTGGATGAGCCGACCGATCAACGCGGAGCGTGGGCCCTAGCGTGGACTGGGACGAGCCTGCTGGGGCTCGACTATCACAGCGATACGTTGGGGCTTAACTCAAGTTGCGCTGACGGAACCAATCAATCGAGCGCCTACATCCCCATTCCTACCCAAGAAGCGACAGACCGCGCTAACATGCCAAACAATCCGCCCGGAAAGTTCAATTTCGACTTCGAGCGGCAATGCGTGGATCAAACGTCTGCGGCATTCGCCGGCATGCCTTGTAAGGGCGAAGGAACGGACAATTACTGGTCGGCAGCCGCTAGAAGTCTCCATCCGAGTGGAGTATACGGCGCGAATGCGGACGGCAGCATTCGTTGGATATCGGATGATATTTCCGGCCCGCTCTTTGCCCAACTGATTTGCATTGACGACGGCAGAGTGGACGCTCAGTAGCCCGCGTACTTCATTCGTTGTAGGGAAATTGTTCGTCGCCGTAGTGCAGTGCCAGCGAAGAAAGATGATCTGTGAAAGTTGCTTACACAGTAATGATCGCAGTTGGACTTTGCCTTATGGCAGCGAGCCTTCTCTGGGGAACGATTTTCCCTGCAGAGCGTTCGTGGACAGAAGAAAAGTCGCAGCGAATGACGGAATTAGGGACGCAAGCTCATCAACTCGGCGGAGCTCGAGACTCAGCGCGCCGGCGACCGAACATGCACGGCCGCAGTGTTTCCGAGATCGATTCGGAGTATCAGAAAGTAACTGCGGAGTTGGAACAACTTCGCGTCGAGTTTGAGGAGCAACGTGATGCTCCGAAAAGAGTTTCAGGTGTGCTGCGTTGGCTCGGAATCGCCATTATCGTGATCGGCGTGGTCGGCAATTACGCAAGTCGCGGAGGTTAGGCTGCATCTGCGCGTTCGACTGTCTTTAGAAGCCTCTCAATCCCTTCGTGAGTTGGAGAAATACCAAATGTTCTACGAAGTGACCCCAACCAAAGTTACCTTCGCATGCGTCGCGGTGGCAACGACCCTCTTCGGCATCGCTCCAGTGTGCCTCGGGCAAACGCTTTACACGGAAAGTTTTGACTCTCCTCTGCCCTCGGGAGCGTGGTCGATCAATGCGGGCGGTGGCACGGACAAACACGCGGATTTCTTCTTTGACTACAGTGCCGTTGGAATTCCCGTCGCGCCGAATAGCACCGGCGGGACGACACGGGGAATGAAGCTCCAAGCCAACCTCACGTCCGGGGTTGCCGGCGGGATCAACGTCTCTCCGGTCGGTAAGAGCTTTACCGGAGACTACGCGCTGCGTTTCGACTTATGGAGCAACTTTATCGGCGCGGAGGTAGGCGCGGCAACGAGCGCTAATACGGACGGCATCTGGGAGGGAGGAGCCAGTTCTACGAAGTTGTCGAACTACGGAATCTTGAGCTCGGGCGTAGGCGACAATTACCAAACGGCGACTCGCGCGGGCGTTGCCGAAGCGCTTTATTTTTCCAACACAGGAGATGGGCAAGCTGGTTTTGACTATCGCATTCAAGGGCCAGGCGCCGACGCTGACCATGGCCCTAGCGGATTTCGCGCAACTGTGGAAGTTAGCAGCGCAACCCCAGCAAATAATTACGATCCGGTACTGGACGCTGGCGTGAACTTCGCCGACATCTACCCCGAAGGTCACCCAGATGCTGGGCTATCAAACCGTGGCGTCTTCTTAGATCCTGATGTGCCGCTGGATCTTAATGATTCCAACGTAACCGATGGTTTCTTGTATCAATCCGCCTTCCCATCGGTAGCCGCACCTGGGCAGGCCGCTCTTTTCCCAGCCACACAGTTCGATACGACAATGCCTGGCGCGATGGGTATGCATTGGCGCGAGGTTGAGATCAAGAAGGTTGGGAATCTGGTCACATGGTCGGTTTTGAATGCGGGCGCCAATTCCAATCAGACCTTCGTGCTGGCTACGGTCGACCTAGCCCTGCTAAAAGTTCCGGCGACGTCGGGGACGAACATCATGTTTGGCGAATCTGACCCGAGTGCAAATATTGGATCGGATCCCGATTTCGCTGCGTTGCAGTTCACATTGATCGACAATGTCCGAGTCGTGCGCGTGGCTGCGCCAGCCGATTCAGATTTCAATGACGACGGAATTGTGAATGGCGCCGACTTTCTAATATGGCAAAGAAATTTCGGGGGGGCTGGAACACCCACGACCGGTGACGCTAATAGCGACGGCATCGTCGATGCGGGTGACCTAAGCCTGTGGAAAAGCCACTTCGGGGGAGCGCCGTCCCTACAGGTTGCTACGGTCGTCCCTGAGCCAGCGTGCCTGTTTTTAGCTTTGAGTGGTGCAGCAATATTCGCCTTCAGAAAGTCCGCGGCTTAGTCGCTTCATTTGTTAAGATGAAGGCCTCTAACATCAACCGGGGCCCTCCATGCGGCAGACGGAGTGCATTTTTGCGTTGGGGGTATTCTATTGCTGGAAGGCGGCGTACTTCGCGTTGACGGCAATCGCCAGTCATCGCCCCAGCGAGTGAGTAGCCCGGTGTGGGATTGGGCCGCCAATCACCCGGCCGGGGGCAGGGCCACCACCGTCCCCAGCGGCTTCGCCACAACCGTCGTAGCGATGATAACCGGACGTTACCAACTCCGCATAATCGAGAATGCTAGAGTTTGGAGAGGGCCGGGAAAACGTCCGGCCGACGCCGCTGCAGAGGTCGGATGTCCATGGTGCGAATTCACCCGGTTTCGATCGTCATTGCCGTTATTTGGATTTGCATGGTAGTGCTCGCCATGTTGTGTGGCGATCTTGCTGCCTCTGCGGGAATTCTGCCCAATCGGTGGATGGGCATCGGGATGATCTTCGGCTTGTCGACCGTGGTTCTGGTCGTCGTGGGCGTCTGTTGCCTGCGATCGAGCGCGCCTCGGATCTTGGTGCGGCTACTTCAACTGGTTGGCATGGCCGGCGCGTTTTGGGCCGCGGGAACCCTAACGCGAGCGATCTACGCGCTAACCGTCTAAAGTGCGGAAAGGGCTAGTCGTTATCTCCCACGCTCGCGCCCGGACGATACTCGCTAGATGCGGACCGAGGAAAGCAGCCGGCAGAAAGTTAGCGATCCGCTTCCTTAGGTGACGAAGGCGAGCCGCGCAGCATCCAGGGCCCGATTGCCAGCTCACCGGCAGCTCGAATATTCAGCGCGTCGCAGAAATTGCTTCTCTATTCATCGGCGAAGCCGAAGTGCGTGTGCCGGTATCTACTGCTTTGCGTTCCCCGGCGCCGCGCCGCTTAAACTAGCGTCGCTGACGGTGTGGCTTCGGCACGGCTTTCGCATTGCGCTGTAACGCTGCATCCAGCAGAGTCGCCGTGAGGTTCAGGTTACTGCCCAATACTGAGCCTTCGGCGGCTGCCTTCGACGCTCCGCGACTCAGAAATGCGGACCCTTAGCAGTCAAAGCGGTCGCGATCCACTCAGGAGCCAACAACCCGCCGCGCCAATCGATTCATGGATGGGCAACTCGGAGGGGGATTGGCGCGGCGGCTGATTAACACGTTCGCGGGCGATTCGCCCACCTGTTTTTTGTTTCTTTTTTGAAAGGCTGAATGATGAAACGCTATCTCTCGCTGGTCGTGCTGGCCGGCCTCGTCTCTGTCGGCGGTTTGACCGGCTGTTCGGATAAGGCATCGACGAAGACTGAAACGACCGTCACCACCCCAGAGGGTGAAACTACCAGAACGACTCAACCTGGGGTCGCCGTGTCAGCTTGTTGAGCGACCCAGGAGCATCGGCATGTCCTTGAGACCCACCACTCGTGAGCATTTCGACGAAGTGCTTTCCCTGCCTCATGATCGCACCGCGCCGGCGGAACCAACGGAGTGATACGCGACCGACGACGGGCACGTTATCGCCGAAGTTGAGTTCGATCCTGTATCTGAGCGATGGCTCGGCGTTGTCAACGCGCAATCGCCTGAGGGCTGGCGGGAAGTCGATCGTCGCGGTGAAGGCTTTTTTGATCTCGATGATGCCGAGCGAATTAACTTTGATGATCGAAGACCGCGTCCGCCATTACTTACGCCTCACAGGCGAGCCAACCGCCGCCGCCCTGGTCCTCAGTGAATCCCTTCAAGCCGGCGCCCTTAAGGAGATGCTGACGGTCGAGCAAGCCGCCGCGCGGCTCGGCGTCCACGTCAGCACGATCCGCAAGCGGATTCGTGATGGAAGCCTTCCTCACCAGCGGGTGGGACGGTCAATCAGAATCAAAGCTGCTGACCTTGATAGGCCGGAGGTTCCGAAGCGGAAGTTCCGCAATCTCAAACTTGCTGCTTAGCACCCGCTCATTGCCTAAGAGTCTGGCTGGCAGCTGAATCGCGCTATTGAACTCGCGTTATTTCTTCTCGGCGTGGACTAACTTCCATTGCTCGTCAGTCAAATAGCATTCGCGAGCTTGGCTCGACGGCCGCTCGAAACCGGCGATGGGATTGGCGGGAATCGTCCCGAGCTTACGCGCCCAATTGAAGACGCGAGCGACGGCCCGCACCGCCCCGTTCTGGTGATTGTTACCAGACTTCGCGTAGGCCCTATCGAGCCACTTCCGCAGATGAAGCGGCTTCAACTGGCTGACGCGCAGACTGGTCCCGATGAACTTCGCGAAGCTCTGCAAATGAACGTCGTACCACTCGTACGTTCGCGGCGCGAGCTTCTCCTGTCGCACCTGGATTTGAATCGCGGTCAGGAAGTCGTCGACAAGCTCGGCTACCGTCAGCTCGTCGTCTGGCGCCGCAGGAGCTTCCTCGGCCTTACCCGCCAACAGCTCGTGGTAGAGACGCTGCGCGGCGTCGTCCATCTCCGACCCGAGGCGGTGCTGCTTGCCGTCCCTTGTCTGAACGTACCAAGCCCTACGGGACTTCTTGAAGAATGGCTGGGGTTCCCGTGGTTGCCTCTTCATCGTGCTCTAAACCTTAATTCGCCCGAAGGGGCGAGTTGGCGGTTAGAAAACACGAAACTCGGACAAAACTCACGGACAAGCCTGCCAAGAGGGTTTTAACGATTGACGTAAACCCTTATGGCGTAGGCAATGAGCCTGTCGGGACTCGAACCCGAGACCTACGGATTAAAAGTCCGTTGCTCTACCGACTGAGCTACAGGCTCGCACGAATTGTTGGAAGCGTACGTTCGGCAGGACGAAAAATGCTCTCGGCCTGCGAGCGTACGCTTCCCAACAAATTCCGCACGAAAATTTCCGCGGAGTAGGGACGACAGGAATCGAACCTGCACGGGTTGCCCCACTGGAACCTAAATCCAGCGCGTCTGCCAATTCCGCCACGTCCCCGCAGAATGCTAACCCGGCTAGCCGGGCGGCGAGCCCTCAGTATAGTCGGCGCCGGCGGGTTGCGGCTAGGCGTGAACTGAGGGCAAAATAGCTTCGCAGCGGGTTAATTCCTCGCGTTGCGACGTTCGCTGCCCCAGCATTTCTCGCCACTTGGCCGTTTACTATGTCCATCATTTCCGCCCCCCGCGACGTGCAGGCGCTTCGCGGCGAGAGTGTACTACGCATCGTCTGGCCCGACCGCGAAGACCGGCTTGCCTTCCGCTTCGCGCGCGGCGAGTGCCAATGCGCTCAGTGCGTCAACGAGTGGACCGGGGCGAGGATTCTTGATCCGGAAACCGTTCCGCTTGACATCACGATCGAGCAGATGGAGCTCGTTGGCGCCTATGCCGTGCGAATCCATTGGTCGGACGGACATCAATCGGGGCTCTATACGTGGGAGCGATTGCGAAAGCTAGGCGAGCAGTCCACAAGCAGCGGGTCAGCGTCTTAAGCAGCCGAGAAAGATCGCGCCGCTCACAACGACGAATCAACCGGCTCGGCCACAGGCAAGCGCAGGTCGACTTCGACCGGCCGAACTCGACCGGCTGTTTCAACCTGCAGCGTCATCGACTCGGCGCCCGAATCGAGCAACTCCCGCACACGCTTCAAAAGAGCGTCGTGATCGGCGAACGGTTCTCCCTCGACGCTGTAGATCCGATCTTGGACGGCGATCTTCGCGCGCGACGCCGGCGAATACGGCACGACGCGCGTCACCATGACGGCGCCCGTCAGCGCCGAATCGGGCCGCCAAGACAACCCGAGCGCCGTTGGCTCGCCGGCAAGCTTCACGTCGATTGTTTGCGGCGGCTCCTCACCGCGCTCGACTTCGATTGCGATCGATTCTTTCGCGCGCAGCACGGCTGCTGGCAGGTACTCCTCGACTGGCAGCAGTGCGCCGTCGACCGCCGTCAGCACATCGCCGACGCGAATGCCGGCAACGTCGGCGGCGGAACCGCGCGTCACTTCGGTGACGCGCATTTTTCCATTTCCCGGCGTCTCCGATTCTTTCGTCTCTTCCGGCGCCCATGCCCAACGCAAGCCCAGCCGCGGCGGAGCGGGCGCGAGCGGCGCTTCCCGCTGCGAACGCATCGAAGCGACCTCCGCCCGGGACGCCGCACGGAACTCAGGCAACGTCTCCTCGTCGGCCAGCCGACAAATCACATCGAGCATGTAGGCCGCCGTGTGATTAATGCCGACGATATTCAATTTTTCAATGTCGTCGCTCGGGCGATGGTAATCGCCGTGCAAGCCGGTGTGAATCAACAGCGATGGAATCCCATCGACGTAAAACGGCCAGTGATCGCTGTTCTCCTTAAACTCCCACGTGAAATCGAGTCGTAGATCCTCGGGCAGCTTTTCGGAACTGAACAAACGCCGCAGTCCATCGGCGGTGCGCGTGCCGGCGATTTCGAGCCGACCATTGGTGAGGCGGCCGACCATATCGGCGTTGATCGCGAGCTTCACTCCCTCGCGCGGCACCGTCGGCTGGCGCACCCAATGCCGCGAGCCGAGCAAGTTGATTTCCTCGCCGTCCCAGAACGCGAAGACGATCGAACGGCGGGGCTGCCAGCCGGAACGATGCAGAGCGTCGATGATTTCGAGCAGCGCCGCGACGCCGCTAGCATTGTCGTCGGCGCCGTTGTGAATAAATCCAATCGGGCCGTTGCTGTTCTGGCGGTTGCCGTAGCCGACATGATCGTAATGGGCGCCGACGACAATGAACTCGTCGCGGAGCTGCGGGTCGGTCCCGCGCAAGATGCCGATGATGTTCTGGTAGCCGGGGCTGAACCGCTGAATGTACGTGCCGTTGTCGCCGCCCGGCTCGAGTCCCGCAGCCTTCAGTTGCTTTTCGAGATATTTAGCGGCGGCGATGGCGCCACGTGAGCCAGCGGCGCGGCCTTCAAGCGTGTCGTCGGCGAGCAAGCCGGCATGCTCAAGAATTTCGCCGTCGGTGATCGTCGCGATCGCGGATTCGATCGTCGCGCTGCCTTCGCCAGCAGTTGCCGGAGCATTTGTTAGGCAAGACGTCGCCCACAGGCAGCATGCAGCAACAACAAACCGAACTGCGGGACCGGTCAACAACAGCTTCATAGAATGCGTCCGCGGGGCGAAAGCATGAGGATAGGGAGATTGTGCAGCGGGCCGCGGTGATTATGCCGCGCGGGCGTCGCTTCTCGCAATCACTTTCCGATGCAGAACTGACTGAAGACGCGATCGAGCACGTCGTCCGTGCAGATGGCGCCGACTATTTCGCCTAAAGCGTCTAGTGCGTGGCGAATCTCCGCGGCCAAAAGTTCATCGCCTCCGCTCATTACAAGGCCATGAGCAACGGCGAGCGACGCAGCAGCGCGACGCAAGCTGCCGGCGCAGCGCGTGGCGGTCGATGCCGTGAGCCCTGACGCTTCGCCGTCGCGGGCGAGCAGCGTCACCTGGGCGGCGATGACAGCGGCGAGTTCATCGAGCCCCGCGCCGGTCGTACTACTACACTGAATCGTCGGACAGCTCGCCGGGCCGGCCTCCACTGCGCTGGGCGTCCCGCAGAGGTCGCACTTGGTATGAACGGCAATCTCGTTGCCTGCGAAGTCACCGGGAGCCACGCCACTCGCCCCGTCAACGCAGCGAAGCCGTACGTCAGCGGAACGCTGCTGCAAACTGGTCGCGCGCTGCGATTCGCCGCCAATGCCGGTTTGAAGTTCGTGCTCAATGCCGGCGGTGTCGATTAGCTCCACGTCGACGCCATTCAAACGTACGCAGCCGACGACATAGTCGCGCGTCGCCCCCGGCGTGGGCGATACAATCGAACTCACCCCATGCTCGCCGACGCCGAAGCGGGCGACCAGCGCGTTAAATAGGCTGCTCTTTCCGGCATTGGGCAAGCCAAGCAGCACCACCCGCGGCAACTCGCGCCGGCGATCGCGTTCGCCAAGCTGCGCCTGCGTCGCCGAGACGACCTGTTGCGCCGCTGCAATGCGCGCGGCAAGTTCGTCTCGGCCGATAAACTCGATATCCTCCTCGACGAAATCAAGCCCCGCCTCAAGCTCCGCGAGCAACGACAGTAAGTCTTCGCGAATCTGATGCAGTGGCCGCGACATCCCCCCCGCGACCTGATCGAGCGCGGCGTCGAGATCGGCCCGCCCCTCGGCGTCGATGACGCCCAACACCCCCTCGGCCTGCATCAGATCGATCCGCCCAGCGACAAACGCCCGCAGCGTGAACTCGCCCGGCTCAGCCGGCCGAACGCCGTGGCGTTCCAACTCTTCGAGCACCGCAGCCACGAGTGGCGGCGAGCCAATCGTGTGGAACTCGGCTGCTGGCTGCCGCGTGTAGCTCTGCTGGTTCGGCCAAACCAATAATTTGCCAGGCACGGCGATTAGATCGCCGCTAAATGACGACGGCACATTGATGACGCCCGCGATTCGCTGCGCCCGCTTCGACAATATAGGCGTAGTCGCCTCAGGATCAGCCGAAACGAAGCACCGCGCAAGTCGCTCCAACGCCTGCGGCCCGCTGATGCGGATCACCCCGCGGGCACCGCCGCCCGCCGCCGAAGCGATCGCCGCAATCGTGTCATTGACGTCGTAAGGCATAGCAAACGATGCAATCGCCGACGGCTAGCGTTTCCGCTTCGGATTGCGGTTGCGCGAATCGCCGTTCTTACCCGGACGCTTCTCGGGGTACTTACCGCCGGACCCTCCGTTGCGCACGGGCGACAAATCGGTAGAACTTCCAGCGCCTTCGACCGGCGCCACTGGCGGCGGAATCATCTTCTTCTCCGCGATGCCCCACAAGCTCGACGCAATGAAGTAAAGGCACAGCCCGCTCGGCACCTTGTAGAACATGAGGCCCATGAACACCATCATGTACTTCATGATCTTCTGCTGCATGGCGGCCTGTTCGTTCGCCGGCTCCGGCATGAAAAGTTTTTGCTGCAGCAGGAAGAGCGCGACGGTCACCAACGGCAGAACGTTCAGATACGGGCCGAGCGCGAACATCCCCTGCCCGCTCGTGACCGCGTCTGGCATGAACCACGACCAATCGTAAAGCATGTCGGGCGCGGCAAGGTTGGAACACCAACGGATCGAATCGCCGAAGAGCGGAGCCTGCCGTAGTTCAACGTCGACCGCCAAACCGCGGTACAGGCCGAGAAAAATCGGCAGCTGGATCAGCGCCGGCAAGCAACCCGCGAGCGGATTGACGCTGTGCTTGCGATACAAATCCTGCATCGCGGCGGCTTGCTTCTGCTGGTCGCCCTTGTAGCGTTCCTTGATGCGATCCATTTCAGGCTTGAGCGCCTGCATCTTCGCCATGCTCTTCGCTTGGCCGCGGCTCACGGGGAACATGCAACCGCGGACGAGCACGGTCAACATAATGATCGCGATGCCGTAGTTGCCGACGATGCCATAGAAGAAGTGGAGCAACGAGAGCATCGTTTTGGCGACGGGGCCAAACCAACCGTAGTAGACAAAGTCGCTGAGCGAATAATTAGGCTCGTTCGCCGCCTTGTACTGTGAGAGCAAATCGGGACGCTTCGGGCCGGAAAAGACGGTGTACGAGTGTTGGATCGAATCACCCGCCTCTAGCGAGAACAGTTTCGAATCGAATCGCGTCGAAACATTCGCGAACCGCCCGTCTTCCTTTTTCACCGGAGCCGTCCCAGAAACGACGCCGCGCGACTGTAGAATCCAGTCGGATTGTTCAGGCTTCTCGACGTTCGGAATCAACGCGACGCAGAAGTACTGGGCGTCGACCCCCATATAAGCGAGTCCCGTCCCATCGAACGGCTTGGCATCGCCTGCGACAATCGTCGAGGCGCCGAACTGCGTCGCGTCGCCGCCGAAGTAGCGTCCGATCACGTCCCGCAAGCCGACGCCGCCCCAGTTGCGGCCAATCTTCGTCGCGTACCACCAGCCTTCAATCGGCAAGCCGTTCGGCCCGTCGAGCCGATAGGCAAAATCTTGCTTCGCGTCGCCGTCGTTGCGCACCGATACTTCGACGGTGAGATCGTACGCCGGTAGCGATTTTCCGTCGGCCTCTTTTTCCGGCGCCTTACGCAGGCGGTAGATCTTCGTGACGACGAGGCCCGAACCCGCCAACTTACGCTCGAAGGAAACCGCTTCGCCGTCGCCGCCGGCGGGAGCATCGACGCGACGCCAGTTCGCGGTCTCAAGATCAACGCCGACGAGCGGCTTCGCATCGGTCGCCTTCTTGTCGCCGAGCTGCGTCAGCGTCATCAAGAACGACGGCGGCGACACGAAATCGAGCGGCGCCGGCTTGCCGGTGCGAAGGGCGACGTTTTCCGATTCGGGGCGAATCAGTTCGAGAGGGCGTCGCCCAAGCTTGGCGGTCAGCGATTGCCGCTGGCCGTCGCGCAGCACCACGAGCGTCGCCTCTCGGCCAGGGCGGATCGCGCCGAGCACCTTCTGGAAATCTTCGAGCGTCGCAATCTTCTCGGGCTTCTCGCCGCCCGCTTCGACGATGCGATCGCCAGCTTTCATGCCGGCGACGGCTGCAGGAGAACCGGGAATCACATTACCAACAAGGACGCCCTCGCCATTGCCAGCGGTCAGTTCAAGTTGGCCCAAATACCCGCGGCGGTCGTGCAGGTCTTGATAGCGATCGCTCGACAGCTCGATGCGGTGAACCGCCGCCCCTTGGTTAGTCAGCGTCACGCCCATCCGGTAGCCGGTGGCAGGATCGATCGAACCGAGCGTCACGAACTCTTGCGGTTGGGCGGCTTCGGCCTCGTCTGCTTCGTCGGCAGCGGCTTCTTCCCCCGAGGCCTTATCGCCAGCTGCATCGTCCGCAGCAACTTCGTCGTCCTTCGCCTCTTCAGCGGCAGCCGCCGCGGCGGCATCGGCCTTCTTCGCCGGCGGCTTCGGCGGGTTCAGAATCTGCCACACCGCCATGATGCCGAACGACAGCACCAGAAACGTTAAAAATCGGCGTTCCACGTCTTGCGATCCTCGCAGCGATCGGCCGCTCCGGGCCCGACCAATGACGTTCGGCGCGGACGCCGAACGAAGCAATGTTCGAAGTGAGAGAAGTCTCCGCTAGACTTCTGATAATTCAGGCAACTTCAGCCTGCGCGGCGCGGGCAGACACGATGCGTCTACCGCCCCTCCTTGATGCGATCGCCCAGGAAGTTGTCCAGGTCGGGCGTTCGATAAATCTTTTCAGCCGTCACGTTACAGTCGTATTCGACGCGGTGGAACGTGATCTTGTCGTCTTCTTGAATCACATAGCAAGAACGGGGATCGCCGTCGCGGGGCTGGCCCACCGAACCGACGTTCACCATGAACCGTTCCTGACCAATGGGGAAGCGATACTCGACCTGCTCGGGGGTGATAAACTCGAGGCTTTCCAGGAAAACACCCGGCACGTGCGTGTGACCTTGGAAGCACCCCTTACTGATCAGCCCGAACAGCTTCTCCATTTTCTTCTGGTTGTAGATGTCTTCGGGGAAGACATATTCGTTGACCGGATTGCGCGGCGAACCGTGCACGTAGAGGTACGGGTCGTCGCGGTGGATCCGCGGCATGGTGCCGAGGTAATCCCACCGCTCGTCGATGCGTCCCCTATCGCCGCTGGCGCCTTCGAGCTGCTCGCGGGTCCAGAAGATCGCCCGCTCGGCGCCGCTGTTGAACCCTTCGGGGTCGAACATGGCCCCTTGGTCGTGGTTGCCCAGCAGGCCCAGCTTGCAGCGGTCGATCACCAGATCGAGGCACTCGCACGGGTTGGGACCGTAGCCGACGACGTCGCCAAGGCAGAAAATCTCTTCCACCTGCTGATCGCCGATATGCGCAAGCACGGCCCGCAAGGCTTCGAGATTGCCGTGGATGTCGCTGATGATCGCGCGCTTCACCGTCGTGTCGATCCCATAGAGGACAAGCTGCTGTGCGTCGCTCAGGTTCCCCCTCCCTAGAAGGGAGGGGCTAGGGGAGGGATTTGAATCGCCCGCAACTTGCTACATCGATTACCCAACCGACCAGCCGCAACGCAGGCGATTTCACCCTAAACCTTGCTAACCCGCCAGTTTAAGTCTCGTCGGTGGGGGGGTCAAGGATCGGCCAGGCCCTCAGCGACGGGCGAAATCGCCCGGGAAGCCGCAAAAACAGATCGAGCCGAAAACCTCGCCGCCCACCGTCGCCTGGATGACTGGCGATTCGGCAGGCTGAGCGCTGGTTCTCGGCTCGCTGCGGTCGGTTCCCGCGACACAACTGCCAGCGACGACATTACTTCCGCGTGTAGTCGGCCTTCATGAACTGGACGAGCTTGCCATCCTCGCCCTCGATCGCCGAGGTGTAGACGTAGTGATCCTTGTCCTTGATCTCGATCACTTCCTGGTATTTCGAGGTCTCGCCTGGGGTCAGCATGTTGGGCCCCTCGGTATCCAGCACCAGCTTCTTGCCGTCAGGGGAAACGGTTCCCTCATAGGTCCACAGCTCGTTTCCGCAGGAGGCGATGAACGTGCCGACGTACTTCTTCTTGGCGGGGTCGTAGCCGATCGTCAGCACGGAGGTCATTTTGACCCCTCCCATGTCCCCCTCCGACTTGGCGATCAGCCAGCGGTCGCCAAGCAACTTCGAGGTCTGAGTCGCTTCGCTCTTCATGGGGGGCTGGTCTGGTCCCATCAAGCACTCCATGGACGCCGTCCAATCACCGGCGAGTTGGGCTAGCCATTCGTGCTCTTTCTGCGGCTTGGGCAGTTCCGGCATCTCCTGCGCGAACGCCCAAGAGCCGCTGCCGCAGACTGCAAACGCCGCGAGAATTGCCATCCAGATCTTCATCGTTCGTCCCCCCATAAATGCCAAGGAAATCGGGCTCGGCCGCTGCCGTCGCGGGCCCCAATGTAACAGGCCAAATGCCAAGGTGGAGGTGGCAGCAAAAGAGACGCCGAACGGCCCCACCAGTCACCCACGCCGATTGCGATGCTCAGCCGCAGGCGGGTATTGTAGTTGGATCATGAAAATCCTCGCTCTCGAAACCAGCGGACGGCTCGGCACGGTCGGGCTCCTCGAAGCCAGCGACGGCCAAGTCGTCTTTTCCGTCGAACGGGGCACGCCGTCCGAGGAGCGGACCGCGCGCTCGTTGCTGCCGACCGTCCATCAACTGTTAAAAGAGCAAAACTGGCGTCCCAGCGACATCGACCTGGTCGCGGTGACAGCCGGCCCCGGCTCGTTCACCGGACTTCGGATCGGCGTCGTTGCGGCGAAGACGTTTGCTTACGCCGTCGGTGCTCAGGTGGTCGGCGTCCACACGCTCGCGGCCCTCGCGGCCCCGCTGCTGCCGAATGCGTCGCGGGTTTGGACAATCCTCGACGCCCAGCGGCAAGAACTGTTTGCCGCCAACTTCGCCGTCGGTGCTGCGATTGAAGAGCAACTCGAACCGCCAACCGAAATCATCGCGACCGACGCTTGGTTGCAACAACTCCGCAGCGGCGACGTCGTCACGGGCCCGCTGCTCGAAAAGCTCCAGACGCAACTTCCCGCCGGGGTCAACGCCGCTGCTGAATCGCAGTGGAACCCGTCTGCCATCGCCGTGGGGCGACTTGGCATGCTCAAAGTCGCCAGCGGTGGAGCGATCAGCCCGCTAGAACTGGTTCCCGACTACTTCCGCAAAAGCGCTGCCGAAGAAAAAGCCGACGCCGCGGAGGCTGTCTAGCAACACGCGGCGCCTCCTCCTTCCTAGCCCCTGGCTCCGCCAGGGGGTCGGCCACCATTCCGAGAGACACTGCCGCGCATGGCGCCACCCCCTGGCGGAGCCAGGGGGTGGAAGAGCTACCGCAGCGCATCTTCCGCAGCCGCAATCGTCGCATCGATGTCGGCCTCGGTATGCGCCGTCGACACGAACAGCGCCTCAAATTGGCTACACGGCATGTAGACGCCGCGATCCATCAGCCCCCAAAAGTAGCTGGCGAACCGCGCCGTATCGCACTGACTCGCCTCACGCCAACCGCGGATCGGGCCAGGGTGAAAGAAGAGCGTCATCATGCTGCCGACTCGCGCGATCGTGTGCGGAATTCCTGCTCGCTCGACGGCGTGATGCAAGCCATTCGCCAAGCGTGAGGTGAGCGCATCGAGCCGCTCGTAAGGCGACTCTTCTTTCAGCAGTCGCAGCGTAGCCGACCCCGCCGCGGTCGCCAGCGGATTGCCGCTTAGCGTTCCCGCCTGAAAGACTTTGCCCGCCGGCAAAATGTAGTTCATAATCTCGGCCCGTCCGCCGTAAGCGCCAACCGGCAACCCGCCGCCGACGATCTTGCCCAGCGTCGTGATGTCGGGCTGAATCCCGAACACCGACTGCGCCCCGCCGAACGCGACGCGGAAGCCCGTCATCACCTCATCACAGACGAGCAGTGCCCCATGCTTCTGCGTGAGGCGATGGAGCGCGTCGACGAACTCGCGGCTCGGCGCCACGACGCCCATGTTGCCGACCACCGGTTCGAGAATGACGCCGGCAATCTTGTCGCCGTGAGCTGTGAAGGCCTGCTCCAATTCCGCAACGTCGTTGTATTCAACGACGAGCGTATCCTTCGACGCCCCCGCCGTGACGCCGGGCGAATTTGGCGCCCCCAGCGTCGCCGCCGAACTCCCGGCCGCGACGAGCAGACTGTCGACGTGCCCATGGTAGTTGCCAGCGAACTTGATGAGCATGTCGCGACCGGTGTAGCCGCGGGCGAGACGAATCGCGCTCATCGTCGCTTCGGTGCCGGAGCTCACTAGCCGCACCTTCTCAATCGACGCCACCGCATCGATGATTCGCTCGGCAAGCTCGCTCTCCGCTTCCGTCGGCGCCCCGTAGCTCGTGCCGTGCGCCAGCGCACGTTCAATCGCCGCAACGACTTCGGGGTGACGATGCCCCAAGATCATCGGCCCCCACGAACCGATGTAATCGATGTACCGATTGCCATCGACGTCATAGAGATAGGCCCCATCAGCGCGGTCGATGAAAATCGGCGTCCCCCCGACGGCGCCGAACGCGCGGGCCGGGCTGTTCACGCCGCCCGGCATCAGCGTCAGGGCGCGTTCAAACGCCGCCACACTCCGCGGTCGCGCCACCTTCGAGGGTTGTCCAGCCATGTCGCTTCCTTTGCTGCGGCGCCGCTGCCGTCTGAGAAATTGTCTTCGTTAGTTACTTGCGGCGTTTGCCGCCGGCAGCGCCGCCATCCGCTGTCGCGCTTCGTCGATCAGTTCCGACGCCCACGCTTGGTCGCCGTATAAGTCGATTAGCGCCTCGTACATCGCGCGAGCTTGCACCGGGTCTTTCGCTTCGAGCCGCTCCGCCGCCATCAGTCGATCTCGCAGCATCGGCATCTGCTCTTTCGCTTGCCGCGCGATTGTGTTGCGGAGTTTCGCCAGTTCGCGCTCGGCCAGCGTCAGGTATTGCCGCATCTCTTCGCTCAAACCGGCCGCCGCGGGTCCGCTAGCCGGGTAGAGGGTGAGCGTGTCTTGCAGTATCGCCGCCGCCCGTTCGGGATTCGTTTCGCGGAGCGCGTTCGCTTCGCTGAACAGCTCAGCGATCGGGTGCGCATCCCCCTGCCCGCTGCGCCGGCTCTGGAAACGCAGCTTGCGCTCCATCCGCTGCAGCTCCAGTTCATCAGCATACGGCTGCAAATCCGCAATCCGCGGATCGTCAGGGAAGCGTGTGAGAAACTCATCGATGCGTTTCTCGACCGGCTTCAAATCATCGTCGCCGTTGTCGTCGACGTAGGTTTCGATCGATTCGTAAAGTGCATCAGCCGTCGCGGGCCGCGTCATCCACCAACCCAGCATGATGAGCGCCGCCAACGCGCCCAGGATTCCCGCCGCCTGCCCCACGAGCGGCCACAGCTGCGACGGTTCTTCGCGTCGCAGCCGCTCTGCCTCTTCGTCGACAGTTGTGAATCGGCTCGTCTTCGGCGGCGTCACCGTCTTCGGACCGGCCGGCGCCGAGATCGACGGCGACTGCGGTGAACCAGAATGAACCGGCGGCTCTAGTTCCAACTGTCCGTCATCGGCGAGCGTCGGCGCGTTGTAGACGCCGCTGTCGGTCGTGTCGCGCGGCACGAGCAACATGTCTTCGGGCGCGAGCGTTGCGTCGGCGTTGAACACGGCAGTCGCATCAAGCCGCGTATCGCTCAGCGTTTGATTTGGCTTGCCGCTTGCCGTCGGCGGAGCCTGCGGCTTTGGCGGTCGCGAGAGCGCCCGCTGCATCGCTTCCATATGCCGGCCGAGCACCTGCACATTTGGAAAGCGCTCGCTCGGCTCTTTGCTCAGCAATTGCCGGATCAAGCGATCAAGATCTTCCGGCGTCTGCGGCGCGAAGCGGCGCACTGGCTCCGGTTCGGCGAAGCGTTGCAGTTGCAGCATCTCCGGCATCGTCTTCGCCCGGAACGGCGGCCGCCCGGCAAGCAACGCAAACATCACACAACCGAGCGAGTACTGATCGCACTTTTCGGTGATCGGCCGGCCGTCGGCTTGCTCCGGCGACATGTAGTCGGCCGTGCCGAGCACACCGCCCGCGGTCGTCAGCTGGGTTGAACCAAACAGCCGTGCGATGCCAAAGTCGGCGATTTTTACTTTGCCATCAGGCGTGAGCAGCAAGTTCGCTGGCTTGATGTCGCGATGGACGACGCCATGATCGTGAGCATGCTTCAGCGCCCGGCAAATCTGCACCGCAATGCCAAGCGTCTCGTTCCAATCGAATCGCCGCCCCGCGTTGATTTCCTGCTCCAGGCTCGGCCCGTCGACCAACTCCATCGAGTAGAACAGGATCCCCTCGTGCTCGCCGTAGCCGAGCAGCCGGACGATTCCTTCGTGCTGCAGCTTCTTGAGCGACTCGATTTCCGCTTCAAAGCGCTCGCGAAAACCCTCGGCCATCGCTAGCTGCGGGGCGAGCGCCTTCACCGCCACCCGCTGCCCGCTCTTCTCGTCGACCGCCTCGTAGACCGAGCCCATCCCCCCTTTGCCGATCTTGCGGCCGATGCGATAGGGACCGAGTTGTTCAATCTGCATGATGGCGCCTCGCCTCGGCCCTGGCGCAGCAAGCGATGCGCAGAAAAGGGACGTTCCCCCATCTTAACGTTGGCTTGGGCGACCAGCTAGCAAGGGCCTCCCTCGGCGCCCGGCCCTTCCGATCTTGAGCCCAACTTCCCATTTTCCTATAAGCCTCGGCGCAACCGCTTATGACAGCTGGCGACGTTCCCTCCGGGACGCGCCATGCCATTGCCACGGAGCACGCCATGCTTCTCTCGACGCGTCCGAAACCGACCAACCTACTTCCACTCGGACTCGCGAGCCTCGTCGCGTTCGTCGCCGCGTGCGTGCAACCAGCGCTGGCTGCCGATGGCTTTCCGTACATCGCCTACGTGACGCAGGACGACACCTACGTCCGCAGTGGACCAGGCGGCGATTTTTACCCGACGAGCCAACTGAAAGCTGGCTACGCCGTGGAGGTCTACCGCCACGACGGCGACGGCTGGTGTGCGATTCGCCCCGTCGAGGGGAGCTTCAGCCTGGCGCCTGCTCATCAGCTCCGCATTCTCGATAGCCGCACCGCCGAGGTGATCGCGCCGCAAGTGCCGGCCCGCGTCGGCACGTCGCTCAGCAACGACCGCAGCGCCGTGCAGGTGCAGCTTGAACATCGCGAGATGGTGCAGCTCACTGAGCAACCAACGCCGGGGCAACCGTTTGTGAAAATCGCGCCCCCCGCGGGCGAGTTCCGCTGGATCGCGGCCCGCCGGCTCTCGAAGTCGCCGCCCACCGAAGGGGCGGGCGGCAACGCCGCTTGGAAAAGCTCCGGCGGTGCGTCGACGATCGAGCAAGCACAATACAGCGAGGCAGAAACGACGCCCGGCGCCAATCCCTTCGCCCATCTCGACGCGGCGCTCGGCAACAACGGCGCTCCGTCGCCGCTACCAGCCAACCCCTCATGGCATCCCAACGCGGTCGGCGCCTCGACGCCGACCGCTAGCGCCGCGGGCCTCGCCAAAGCGGCCGATGAAGTCCAAATCGTCCCCGGCTCGCCCGCCGCGGCGCAACTTCCGGCCACGGCGCCGGTCGCCCCGGGCTTAATTTCTCACACGGGGCTCGAGCCGCTCGCCACCAAGCAACCTCGCATCCGCTTCGAAGGGCTCTCGGCGCCGACTGGTCCGTTCGATTCGCGCGTCGTTGAGATGCAGCTCCGCCTGTCGCAAATCGTCGTTCAGCCGCCAACGGCCTGGCAGCTCGGCGGCTTGCGCGAAGAGGCGGCCGCGCTGCTGGCGCAAGGCGACACGCCGGAACTACGCGACCAGCTGCGCGACCTGCTCGACCGCATCGCCACGTTTGAAAACGTACAAACTCGCTACCGCAACGCCGGCCTGCCGGCAACGCCCAGCGCCCTGGCCGCCAGCCCGCCGCTGCCGCCGACCACAAACGGCGCCGCAGCGCAAACGCCCCAAGGCATGACGGGCCAGTCGAGCGAAGTGCTGGCGCGCATCCGCAGCGACCTCGGCGCCGATACCTCGATCACCCCCACTCCCGGCGCCGCTCCGGGTGCGACGGAACTCGCCGCCACCGACGCCAAATATGACGCCGTCGGCACGCTCAAGCCAGTCGTCTCGAAACGGGCCCAAGCCCCGCGGTTTGCCCTCGTCGACGACCACGGCGACGTCGTCACCTTCGTCACCGCGTCGCCCGACGTGAATCTCCAGTCGTACGTCGGCAAGCGGATTGGCGTGCTCGGCAACCGCGGCTTCATGCCCGAGTATCGCCGAGCCCACGTCACCGCCAGCCGCATTACCCCCCTCGAAGAGCGGATGATTCGCTAAGCCCTCCCCCTCCTTCCGCCGCCGCTCGCTGGATTCGCGTCCCCTCCCAACCGACAAAACCGGAAAAAATAGTTGACATCGCCATCCGCTCGGCTGCATAATGGCGGCACAAACTGTTTCGTAACTGTTTCTCAACTTCGGGCGTTGGCTCGGAGCTGAGAGCAGTACCAGTTCTTGTCACTTCCTGTTCGTTCGGCGGCATTCTCACCAGCGCATCCAATGCGCCGGAATACCTAGCAGCACGCGACGCCGTGGCGCGCGCTGCCCTGCCAACCTCCTCGTGGTTCCGCGGCGCCAACTCTGGAGAAACGACTCATGAAACGAATGTTGGCAGCTTCGCTCATCGCGTGCATCGCGATCAGCGTCGCGCAGTGCACGCGGGCCGCGACCGTCACGGTCGATCCCAGCGCCAGCTGGAACGGCTACATGAACGTATCCGAATTACCCTCGAACGGCGGCGCGTACGTGTTCGGCAGCAGCTGGGCGCCTGCTGACTTGGTCGCGACCTTTGCCGGCCCAGTGCTCACGCTCAAACCAAACTCGGTGAACGACCCCGCGACCTTCTGGTACCAAGGGGGCGGCGGGCCCGGTGCTCCCGGCAACAAGAACATGGCCGCCAGCATGTACGTCGAGCAGACGGGCACGCTCTCCGGTCAGAGCGTCACGTTCGTCGGCAAGGTCCTTAGCAACACGTTTACCAGCGCCCACTCGACGGTCGCCTTCATCAAGGACTTTGCTCCGAACTATTCTTCGAACGTCGCAGCCACCGTTGCGCTGTCGGCGACTGGCGACTTCAGCGTCACGCTGAACACCATCAACGACCCGACGCGCCACATCCAGTTCGGTTTCGAAACCACGGGCGTCAACGTCTGGTCGACCGACGTGGGACCGTTCGGCAACATGCAAATCGTCGGCGTCCCCGAACCGGCAACGCTGGGGATCGCTGCGCTCGGCATGGTAGGCGTCATCGCCGCCCGCCGGCACCGCGGCTAGACGTACGGGCAGGGTTTCTGAAACGCAACGCACTGGGCGGCGCCAGTCACCAATTGGCGCCGCCCTTTTTTTAGCCCCGGGCTCCGCCCGGGGGTAGGCAACTATTCCGGCAGACTTCATCCGACGTGATGCAACCCCCGGGCGAAGCCCGGGGCGAGGAATGCTGCAGCGGCCCGCTACCGTTTCCGCAGCAACTCCGACGCAAACGCCGACACCCGCGGATCTGCATCTTCCACCGCTCGCTCGCGGGCGAGTTCCATCAGCTGCGGATCGCCCGCCGTGGCGAGCATCGTCAGCGCCTGTAGCCGAACTTGCGGCTCACCGTCGGCGACGAAATTTCGCAGCAATCGTCTCGCTTCAGCTGGCGGAAGTTGCGAGGCCCGCTCCAAACTGGCAAGCCGTTCGCCGGGCGGCAATGCGTTGATTTGCTTCGTCAGCTCCGCCACCGTGTCGCGTCCGCGCGGGCCTATTGCCGTTACGCTTTGGTCGCTCGCATCCGGTCGCGCGTCGAGTTTCACCACATGGGCGTCAACTGCTGGTGCTGTCGGCGGCTGCGTTCGCGATCGTCGCGATTGCAACCGCGCCTCTTGCGGCGACGGTACGTCGATCACCGGTCCCATTGGAGTCACACGCACCGGTTGATCGCTTCGCTGCGCGGCGCCTGAATGCTCACCGGCAAACTGAAGAGCTGATCGCAACGTATTGCCGAACTGCTGTTGAAGATTGAACGACGATCCCGACGAAGTCACCGGCCCCAGCACGCTCAAATCGCCCTTCGGGCCGTCGTTGGCGCGAGTCTGCTGATCGCCGTTTGATCTCGCCGGCGTACTCGCTTGCGGGCGAACTGCTGCGGCCAATGGCTTAGCCGGCGGGGTCGACGGCACCAGCGGCTCGGCCACGGCTACGATGGGCGCCGGCCGCGCTTCGCGCGGTTGCAGCGGCCGGCTCAGCACGCGGTCGCAGTTCGCCAGAATCTCCCAAGAATCCGCCGGCGCGAACTGATCGCTGTGCGTTACCAATCGCTCGGCCAAACCGTTCGCCCAGCGCTGCGTTTCAGGACCGAACTCCGCCGCATGCCGCTCCAGCGCGGCGGAGAGCGCCGTCGTGCGTTCGGCAAACCGTCGCACGTCGCCCGACTCGGTTGCTTCAAGTTCCCACGACTGCAGCAGTTGATTCACCGCGCCACGGGCCGCGATTGCCACATCTCGGCGCTGCAGCGAGGCGAGACGCACGAGCGGTTCAACGCCGGCGACGTCGAGCAGCGTCAGTTCGGCCACAACCGCCCGTGAAGGCCTCGCCTCAGCGGCGACGATTCGTGCGGCCAGTTGCTCCGCAAAGTTCGCCTGCCGGCGCCGCGCCACTTCGTACCACACGCCGCAGGCGATCGCCGTCATCCACCCCACCGCCGCCGCCGCGATCACCCAGCGGGTGGCGAGTTGGCGCCAGGTTGTCGATTGGGGTTCCATCGCGATCGTCCAACATGCCGGGCTACGCCGGGAATGGGCTCGTCGACGCCGTTATGGCCCGAAGAGTCCGGAAAGAGCGGCCAGATTGTCAACAAACGCCGCAGAAGCAACAAGATCAGACTGGACGCCGCCCGCCCCCCCGCCGAAAATTGAAGATTCCCCATCCCGCACCTGCCTACCCATGGCGCCAAGCCCCCCTGAGCCCCCATGGCCGACGACTCTTTCGACATCGCGAGCCTGGCGGCATACCTTCACATGATGCCGGCGCAGGTCACCCGGTTGGCCGAACGCGGCAAGCTGCCGGGGCGGCGCATCGGCGGGCAGTGGAAATTCACTCGGCCCGAAGTGAGCCAGTGGCTCGAAGAGCGAATGGGCCTTTCCGGCGACGAAGAACTCGCCGCCATGGAAAGCCGACTCCGCCGCGACGATTCGCATGGCGCCAGCGTCATCGACCTTGGCGAGCTGCTACTGCCAGAAACCGTCGCCGTGCCGCTTGCCGCGCGGACGCGCACTAGCGTCATCAGCAGCATGTGCGAACTCGCCGCCGCGTCGGGTCGCCTGTGGGACGTCGAGCGGATGGCTGAAGCGGTATCGCAACGCGAATCGATGGCGCCGACCGCGCTCGAAAACGGCATCGCCCTGCTCCACCCGCGGCGGCCGCAGTCGTCGATTCTGGGCGAAGCGGTGATCGCACTCGGCATCACCAGCGGCGGCATCCCCTTCGGCGGCGGACCGAGCGGCAGCGGCCTTACCGACATCTTTATTTTGATCGCCGCCACGAGCGATCACGAATATCTCCGCACGCTCGCCCGCGTGAGTCGCATCGTCAACGACCGCGACTGGACGGCGACGCTTCGCAGCGCCTCCGATGCACACGCCGCTCGCGAGTTGTTTCTAGAGCGCGACGCCGAGATCACTGGTTAAGCTGTTCGCCCGCGCATGCCCCCCTCCCCTCCATCGCTCGTCGCCGTCGGCCCTTGGGATCGCGGCGAATTCGCCTCGCTGCAAGCGGAACTCGATCCAATGCGCGAGTGGCCGACAGCCGCCACGCTGAGCGCGTTGCTCAAGCAACTCAGCGCCAATGACGCCGTCGCGCTTGCAGCGGAAGTCATCCTGCTGGCTCAACCGACGCCCGGCGACAATCACCAGCCAGCGATCGAAACGCTACGCATCCTTGCGCCGCTCACGCGGATCATCTGCATCGCTGGCTCCTGGTGCGAAGGCGAACTCCGCACCGGGCGTCCGCCCGACGGTGTGATTCGCCTTTACTGGTACGAATTCGCCCCCTGGTGGCGGGCAACAATTGAGACGGCCGACGCTGGCCGCACGCCCGCCTGGTCGGAGCCGCTCGACGATCCTCGCAGCGGGCAGCAAACGCCACTCAACGTAATGGCCACCGCTCGCTCCCATGCTCGCGGGGATGCGTCACGTTCGCTCGCCGTCGACGCGCCCGACTTCGCCGTCTTTGAAACGCTCGCAACCATCCTCGCCCCGTTCGGATGGCAGTGCGAATGGCGCCCGCGCGGACGCCAACTCGAACACGCCCCCGCCGTAACGTTCGACGCCGCGATCTGGGACGGCGGCCAACTCGCCGACAGCGAACTCGCGTCCCTCCGCGCCTTCGCCGATTCGATCCACACCGCAAACGCCGCGGCGCCCGTCATCGCCCTGCTTGACTTCCCACGCGTCGAATATCTCGCAGCCGTACAAAACGCCGGCGGCGCCGCCCTCCTGGCGAAGCCCTACCAACTCACGCAGCTCGTCAACGAACTCGAACGGCTCGCCGCCGCGGATTGGCCGGCTCACCACTGAGCCAACTCCGTGCGGATGATTTCGCGTTTCCAACCCTCTTCGTGGATCGGCCAGGCCCGCACGTCGACGATCCCCTCCGGCAACTCTGCTCGCTCGCACTGCACCGGCTGCCCTTGCTGATGCGCGGCGGTCCAGGCGTCGCGCTCGGGCGGCGTGAGCGGCGGCGGTCGATGGCCGCCACTGCTGCGACGCCAAACGCATCGCCCCTGGTCCGCGAGCGTCACGATCACTGACGGCGGCGCTTCCAACATCCGCCGCGCGATCAGCTCGTGGCTCGCCGTCGCGTAGATCGCCTTGAGTTCAAATAAGTCCCAATCGACGCGAGCCCCGTCGCGGACGAACCACTCGCGAGGCAACAACAGCGCACCCGCGAGCGCGTTGGCCACTGCTTCCCGCGCCGCCGGCGGGGCCTCCGCGGGATCAACGCCCAACTCAGCGAACACGCGAAACGCGCGGCTCTCGCCAATTTCGTGCGCTACGGCCCAATGTCGCCGTTCACGCCGCGGCTCCTCGGCCAGAAAGATCGCATCGGCCGCCGGCGCCCCGCCCGCCGATAGCTTCACAAACCGTGCCCGCGGCTGGACCGCTTGATTCGGCAGCGGCTGATCGCGGGCCACGATGAGACCCAGTCGCTCGGCGACGAGCAGGCAATCGACCGGCGGCTGCGTCACCTCCGCTTCGGCCAAAATCTCTTGAGCCACCGCGTCGATGACGCCGCGCAATTGCTCTGCCGGGATTTCGTTCAGCACACCCCACCTCATCTAACCGACTTCAATTCGGACTTAGCTTGCCGCCTCCATCGTACATGAACATTTGATCACACTCAAGAATAAACCACCAAACGACTGCCGTTTCCGCCCCCGCACTTCGCGCTCCCCGCACCGTGCGGCCGCCGCCATTTCGGCATACAATCTGCGAAACGCACGCTCAGCAATTTGCGTCCCGCTCTTCATCCCAAAAACACCATGCTCCGCATCTTCCTTCTGCTCACGATCGCCGCGGCCATCTGCCCGCCAGCGCTATCTGCCGCCGCTCCACCTAGTCGCCCCAACATCGTGATGATCGTCTCCGACGATCACGCCTGGTCCGACTACTCCTTCATGGGCAGCCGCCATGTTCACACGCCAAACATCGACCGCCTCGCTGCCGAGGGGCTCGCGTTCCCGCGCGGATACGTCCCCTCGAGCCTCTGCTGCCCCAGCCTCGCGTCGGTGGTGACCGGCCTCTACCCGCATCAGCACGGCATCACCGGCAACGATCCGCCGAACAAAGCGGCTCTGCCGATGGCTCAGTTCCATCAGACGCCGGAATTCGAAACTGGCCGCGAGGAAATGAATCGCCTGCTGGAAGCCGTTCCCACGCTGCCCCGACAACTGGGCGACCTCGGCTACGTCTCGCTACAAACCGGCAAGTGGTGGCAAGGCAACTACAAGCGGGGTGGATTCACCGCCGGCATGACGCACGGCAGCCGGCATGGCGACGAGGGCCTCTCGATCGGCCGCAAGACAATGGAGCCGATCTACGAGTTCATCGCCGACGCCCGCGAGAAAGACCAGCCATTCTTCGTCTGGTATGCGCCGATGATGCCGCACCTGCCGCACACGCCACCGGAACGGCTCCTGAAGAAGTATCGCGCCATCGCGCCGTCGAAGCAGGTGGCCAAATATTGGGCGATGGTCGAATGGTTCGACGAAACGGTCGGCAGCTTGCTCTCGCACCTCGACGAGCAAGGGCTCAGCGACGACACGATCGTGGTCTACGTCGCCGACAATGGCTGGATCACTAATCCCGAAACCGGCGCCGCCGCGGCAAAATCCAAACAGTCGCCGTACGACGGCGGCCTGCGAACCCCCATCATCCTGCGCTGGCCCGGCCACATCGCACCGGAACAAAGCGACGATCTCGCCATCTCGCTCGATTTGGCCCCTACGCTGCTAGCCGCCGCCGGCGCCAAGCCGACCGCGGCGATGCCGGGCATCAACCTGCTCGACAAAAAACCCCGCGACGCCCGCACGTCGCTGCAGGGCGAATGCTTCACCCACGACATCCTCGACCTCAAGAATCCCGCTGTGAGCTTGCGCTACCGCTGGATCATCTCCGGCCATTGGAAGCTAATCGTCCCGGCGCCGCAAAACGAGCCGGACGCCAAGATCGAACTCTACAACCTGCAACTCGATCCAAGCGAAGAGCAAAACCTGGCGGCTGACCACCCCGACGTGGTCAAGCAGCTGAGCACGAAACTCGACGCCTGGTGGAATGGCGAGCAGCCCGCCACGGCAGTCGAATAGCCGCCGTCATTACCGACCGGTATACGCCACCTAGCCAGTAACAAACGTCACGGCAAACAGCAGCCCGCCCGCTGCGCTCAGCATTCGCCCGCAGGTCCGTTGGCACTCAGGTTCGCTGTCCCAATGCCCCGGCACAAGCCGATGAAAAACTCGGGCAATCGGCTCGGCGTAAATGTAGTTGGCAACGCCCCCTGCGAGGAGGAGGAGCGCGAAATTGGGCAAGTCGTTCCAGTTCATGGGAGCACTATACGCGCCACCCTCTTTTTTTCCAACAGTTGGCGCGAAACTGCGCCAACTACGGCGTGTTAAAGACTTCGCTCGGACGCCGCCGCACGAAAGCGGCCTCTTTTATCGCCAGCAATGACGCGTGGTGGTGGAAATCCCTATTGGCGAGACCACGCTAGCGAATTACTTTTCCGCAATCTGTCAGGGATAGGCCGATTCTTTGGCCGGATGTTTCGGGGAAACGCAATTCTTTAGAAAGATTTTGGCGCACGTCGTTGCGCATGACGATGGAAACTGTCTAGGCAACTACGCCAGGAAGGCGAATCGCCATTTCAGACGCCTCGAGACGCTGGTCACGGATGAGCAAACTTAGCGCAGCATGGCGTGGAGCGACCTTTCGCTATTACAACGCGAAACGATTGCCCACCGTCCTGATCATCGGGGCCCAGAAAGCTGGCACCTCGGCGCTGTTTAGCTATCTTGCCCAGCACCCCCGCATGGCGCCGTCGCGCGAGAAGGAGCTCGACTTCTTCGGCAGCGACTTCATGTACGCCAAGGGGATGGATTGGTACTTCTCCAACTGGGACGAAAAGCAGGCCCACGGCAAGCTCCGATTCGAGGCCTCGCCGCAATACCTCGCCGCGCCGGTGGCGTGCGGGCGCATTCGCGAGTCGTTCCCCAAGGTAAAGCTCATCGTCACGCTCCGCGATCCGGTGGAGCGGGCGTACTCCTCCTGGCGGATGTATCGCCAGCAACTCGAGTACGATCCCGATTTCTACCATCGCCTGCATCGCGAGCGGTACGCGCCCGATCAGCTGGTAAATGAGTTCCCGCGGCTCGATGAAGAGTTCGAAGACTTCGACTTCGCCATTCGCCGCGAAGCGGAGTTCATGAGCCGCAACCAACATCTGACGTGCAGCCTGCTCTACTTGGGGCTGTACGCTCAACAACTGCGGCGCTATGTCGACGCGTTTTCGTCTTCGCAGCTCTTGGTGCTCGATAGCGAAGATCTCAAGCTCAACCGCACGGAGACCCTCAACCGCGTGCTTGAGTTCCTCGGCATGCCGGCCTGGGATTGGTCGCAGGCAAACTTGGCCGACGTCTTCGTCGGGAAGTCGGCGTCGCAAATGCCGCCGCATTCAAGGGCGTTCTTGGAAGACTTCTACCGCGAATCAAACCGCCAGCTCGCGGAAATGCTGCCCCAGCCGCCTCGCTTCGTCGAGCGTTCGCTTGCCGTCCGCCGGGCCGCCGCCTAATCGGCGGCGTCAAATTGACACTGCCCGGGCTGTCGAGTTTTCCGCCACTGATCGCCAATCGAACGCCCCGGTCGGCAATCAACCACCCCGGCGGTCCGTTTATACCGTCCAGGATGGAGTATTCCATCCGTAATGGGCCAATTCTTGGCACGCGGCGTGCATTTCCCCTAAGCGGACATGGCAAATCAGTTTCTCGTTTCCAGGGAGTCACTGAGATGGGTTCGTCCGCAATCAAACAAGGCGAATGGATCAATGCCTTCGACGAGCAAGGCAATTCCGTTCAACTTCGCATCCACGGCCCGCGCCGCGGACGGTCGACGATCGTCACGCTCGCCAACGGCCGCCATCTCCTCGTCCGCGGACGAGGCGTCTATCAAGCCGTCGGCGACGGCATGGTCTATAAGTGCGAGGAGCACGACGCGCCTTGAGCAAGCGCGTCCGCTAGGGGCAAAGGCGCCGCCGGTTCAGGAGGAACCGCGGCGTCTTTACGTTTTCCCGCTCGCCGCAAGACTTCGGAGAGGATAGCGAAACTAGGCAGCTCGATCGACATTGACTCGCACACGGCGAACTCCTCTACTTCCGGGCGCTCCGCAGGCGTTGGCTCGCCTGTCGTCACCGTCCATGCCGTCGAAAGGCGCCGCGATGTCGCTCAAATCTGTTCTCCGCCAATTCCGTCGCGATCGCCGCCCGCAACCAATGCGCTCGCCAGTGCCGCCTGCTGCCGTCGCGCTGACGCCGCTCAATCAACCCGCCGCGCCGGAAACCGACTACGACCGCGACTTCCGCGCCGCCTGCCAAGCCCTCAAAAAGTTCCAGGCGCCCTACCGCCTCCACATTGGCTGCGGCAAGGTTCACTTCCCCGGATGGGTCAACGTCGACCGCGATCCTATGTCTGAGATCGTCGACGTCTCGTGGGACCTCCGCCATTCGCTGCCAATCCACGACGGCACGGTCGAATACATTTTCCATGAACACTTCATGGAGCATCTCACCGTCGAAGAGGGACTTGCTCTGTCGCGAGAGTGCCGCCGGATGCTCAAGCCGGGCGGCATCCTCCGCATCGGCATGCCCGACCTCGCCGACGTCGTCCGACAATACGCCGAGAACGACTGGCGGCTGCCGTGGATGAAAAAGTACGGCTACGAACACATTCAGACGCGTGCCGAGAATATCAACATCGCGTTCCGCGAATGGGAGCACAAATGGCTCTACGATCGCGAAGAACTCCACCGCCGCCTGTGTGAAGCGGGATTCGAAACAATCCGCGACGCCGTCCGCAAGGAAAGTACCGTCGAAGCGCTCCGCGGCCTCGAAACGCGCGACGAAACGCTGCTAGTCGTCGAAGCGATCAAATAGCCCCGGGCTCCGCCCGGGGGTCGGCCTCCATCACGCTCGACGCAACCGCCTCGCAACGCCACCCAAATTCCATTGGACCCTCTGGCTCCCTCCCCCTTGAGGGGAGGGCTGGGGAGGGGGTGGAACCCTGGTACCCGCTCCTCTCACCCCTCCCTAACCCGGTGCTTCGCACTGACTACCGCCTGCGCACGGTCGCCACTGGCGACCGTGCTCATTGCTCCCATCAAGGGGATGGGAACCTCAAGAGCCAATTTTGCCTCGACCCTACCCCTCAATCCCCAACCGCCGCGACATCTCTTCCAGCGGCACCCCCTTCGTCTCCGGCACCAGCCAGACGACCCAGGCAAGTTGCAGCACCATCATCCCGGTGAAGAACGCGAAGATCGTTCCCGGCACGAACGCATCGACCGCCACCGGGAAGAAGGTCGCCACCAGCGCCGCGAAAATCCAGTGGGTGAAGCTGCCAAGCGACTGCCCCGCCGCGCGGAATTGGTTCGGGAAGACCTCGGCGATCAGCACCCAAATGACGGTCCCCTGCCCGATGGCATGCGCGGCGATGAATGCAAAGACGCACGCCGGCACGATCGTCGAGTTGCCCGAGTAAAAGCCCCACGAGCAGAGACCTAGCGACCCGATGTAACCGAGCGAGCCGATGAACAGCAGCGTCCGCCGGCCAAGCCGATCGATCAGCCACAGCCCGACGAACGTGAAAATCAAGTTCGTCACGCCAACGCCGATGGAAGTCAAGCGGGCCGCCTGGTCCTCGTACCCAGCGAGCCCGAAGATGCGCGGTGCGAAGTAGAGGATCGCGTTGACCCCTGACATCTGGTTGAAGAACGCCACAAGAAACGCCAGCATGATCGGCGTTCGCAACCGCCACGACCAGAAGCCCGCGGTCGACGATTCCTCCGCCCGCGATTGCTCAATCTCGTCGGCGACATGCGCGAGTTCCGTATCGCTCGCCTCGGGGCGAATCATCCGTAGGACCTTGAGCCCCGCGTCGCGTTGCCCCCGCAAGCCGATCAGCCACCTCGGGCTCTCCGGCACCGCGAAGGCAAGAATCGTGTAAATGACGGACGGAATCGCCGCGACGCCGAGCATCCACCGCCACGCATCGTCGCCGATCCACGCGAGGGCCGCGTTCGAGGCGTAGGCGATCACGATGCCGAGCACGATATTGAACTGAAACAGCGCCGTCAGCCGCCCACGCGCCGCCGGCGGCGAAATCTCCGCGATGTATAGCGGCGCCGTCACCGTTGAGATGCCGATGCCCAGCCCGCCCAGAAAGCGAGCGATCATCAACGAGTACACGTCGGGCGCGAGTCCCGACCACACGGCCGATACGATAAACAGGACGCCGACCCAAATCAGCGTCGCCCGCCGACCATAGCGGTCGGTCGGCCACTGTCCCACCACCGAGCCAATGACGGTTCCCCACAGCGCCGAACCAATGGCGATGCCGTGCAACTGCGGGCTGAGTTGCCACAGATCTTGAATCGGCTTCTCGGCGCCCGACATGACGACGGTGTCGAAACCGAACAAGAAACCGGCAAACGCCGCAGTGAGCGACCAGAGGAAAAGACGCAACGACATGGCGGGCTTCGCGTGAGGAAAAGAGTCGCAGAAAGCCCGTAACCTATGCCATTATTTCGCCGTCGGCAATTCACGTTGTTCCAGTTGACCGCGCCTCTCAGCACTCCGTGAGTTTGAGCGTCCGCTGACGCGCCGACTGGACGGCGATCCGCCCAGCCGGCAACCATTTCTCACGGAGGCAACGGCGGGCCCTGGAAGCCGACGAACGCCGTGTAAGGGGCGCCGTTCGTCGGCGTGAACGTCGCGGTCACGGGGAAGACGGACCCGGCGCCGTTGCTGATCATGGTCGTTGCACTTGCCGACTGATTCGCCGTCCCCTGGACCACGACCTGACCCGGCGTGTTTCCGATGACGGTCGTGTTCGCATCCAAGAGTTGGCTGCTCCCGAAGACTTGCGAAATGGGAGTGCTGCTGAAGGCAAGGCCGGCCAGCGTATTTAGTCCCGTCAGCGATGATTGCCCTGCCGTCGCCGTTGCAGTGAACGTGACGCCGTTCGACATGAACGTGGTCGTCCCCGACTTGAGCGCGGGAGCGCTGAGCGTTAGGCTCGGCGGAGTAATTCCCGTGATCAGTTGGGCCCCCGTAAAGTTAGCGTTGGTGATCGTCTGATTCTCTAACAAGTTTGAGACGTCTGACACATGGGTGATCACGTTGCTGCTGCTCGTAACGTCTCCGGTAAAGCTAAGCAGCGCGAGGGGAATGGTGATGTTCCCGCTAAAGGCCGAACTCGTGACGGGAACTGGCGATCCGAGCGGTTGCGATCTGCTGCCGTCGCTCAGCGACGCACTGAATGCCACTGTGCCGGTAAACGTCGTGCCAGGCAGCGTCGCGGTGACGCCTACGTTCGCTCCCATCGCCGCCTGGGCGGGGCTCAGCGTCATCAGGAAATCGCCGTTCACGCCGATGAGTTTAAGCGGTTGATACGCAACGCTCGGCGCTGAATTCGCGTCGCCCGAGTAGACCGCAGTCACCGTGTAGGTATGAGAAGTACTGCCGTCGGCCAGGGCCGGCAGCGTCGCGCTGATCGTCGCGTTGCCGCTGCCGTCGAGCGTCACCGGCTGCCACGGCGGCGAGGCGCTGTAGTCGTTGGAATTGATCGCCACGCCGTCGACGAAGAACGTCACCGTTCCGGTCGGCGTCGGATTCGCGCCGGACGGCGCGACGTGCGCCGTCAGCGTGATCGGCCCCCCTTGTTGAGCGCTCGCCGGGATCGCGGTGAAGGTCGTCGTCGTCGAGTGCTGCGACGCGCTCCACGAATTGAGCAACACCTGCGCGAGGCCAACTTGGCTGACGTTCAGATTCGTGCTGCTGCCAAATTTATCGTCGTACGGGAAGCCGTACGCGAGGCCGTCGACCGCCACCCCCGATTCGTGCCAATATTGGACCCAGTAGTTGTAATTTCCCTCCTGACCGTTGTTCTGCTGGAACCACGACGTGCGGTCGCCCCAGAGGAGCCCGCTTTCCAGTGCGATGCCGCGATTGAACGCCGCGGCGATCGAGTTCTCCAAGTCTCCCATCACCGCCGACCAGTACGTGGGGAGATTTTGGTCTTTGTAATAGGTGGCGCGGAACGTGTTATCAGCAAAGAATCCGTCGCACGCGAACAGCATCTGCGAAGCCGACTGCCCCTCCATCTTCGCGGTCACGAGCCAAGCCGGCGCAGCGACTGTGGGAAATAGCGGGACGTAGTCGGTTGGATTTGGCAAGTTCGAAGCCGTGAACGGATAAAAAACCAAATACGGCGTCGCTTCACTGGGCGTCGTCAAATACAAAACGTAGCCCAAGCTGCCAACTTGTTTCACCGTCCCGCTGTAGGTCAATGTACTCCCCGACGCCGTCGACTCGATCTGACACACCTCGCCGCCGCCGTAGACTTGCTGACCGCCCGACATGACGAACTGATTCGCAGGTAGGTACTGTAAAAAGAACTTGTCGATGTATTCGTTGTAGTAGTTGTTAAGCAGGTTCGACGACTTCGAATCGAGAAGCGCTTCGACGACGTCCTTCGGCGACACGAGCCTGCTCCCGCTGCCGTACACGCGCCAAGTGCCGCCGCTTGTGTAAGCCGTTGCGGAGTCGCCGTTTGATCCGTCGAGTTCGAACGTCGTGGCGGTGACATTCGAAATGTAGTAGAAGCCGTTAGCGTACGTGTTGCCGCCGACGTCCGAGATTTCGACGAGATCGCCGTTCTGGAGTCCAGCGGTGCTGCTGGCGGTGATGACGATCGGCTGGTTGGCGCCCGGATTGCTTGCGCCGGTGATGGCCAGCGACCACTCGCCGCCGGCGACGTACGTCCCCGCAGCGGTCAAACCATTGAGCGTAAACGTATTGGCCGTCACGTTGTTAATCGTGAACAATCCGTTCGCCGCCGTGGCGCCCTGGATGTCGGAGATGAACACCTGATCGCCGTTGACCAACCCGGCGGTGCTGTTGGTCGTAATCGTGACGACGCTGCTGGCGGTCGTCGCGCCGGTAATCGGCACCCCGCCGGCGACCTCGAACGGCGACGCCGATTGCAAGAAAGGCCGCGCTCCCGCATGTCCCGCCCCGAGTTGCAGATTCAGGAACGCCGCCAGCGAGTTCGAATTCGCATTATCTAGGATCTCGTTGCGCGTGCCGTCGACGCCCACCGGTCCGCCGTTTTGCGCCGACAACGCCACCCCCTGCGCCGACGACGTCGCCGTTGCATTCAAGCTGAGCTTGATCGTCCCAGCGCCTGTGTCGATGCTGTCGATGATCGCTCCTACGGCCATGCCAGTTCCCGTGACGGCTTGGCCAACCTTTAGACCGCTTATCCCGGAAAGAACAGTAACCGTCTTGCTGCCGGTCGCGGTCACGCCCGTGAAGTGGGCGTTGAACGGCAGCGTCCCCTGCGCGTCCTTAAAGAACTGCAGCGTCATCGGCAAGCCAAACGCATCGACCTGCGACGTATCGATGTCGAGGCTCGGCACGCCGGCCGTGTTCGTGACGGTGAATTCCAGGAAGTCGTAAAACGTGCCGCTGCTCGGATCGGCAGGGTTCGAAGCGCTTGGCGCCGAAATGGTGCCGTTCGTCGAATTGACTTGCGCTTGCACCGGTGCACCGACCGAAATCAAAATGCGACCAGTGAACTGATTCCCCGGCGCCGGAATCGGAAACTGCAAATTGCTGCCCCATACCGAAGACGCATTCGCCCACTCTGCGATCGTGGAGCTCGGCAAAATCGCCTGGTTCGGAGTGTTAACGCCCACCTCAAGCGTCGCCGTCGAAATGGGAATCGGTGTCGGCTGGCCGTTCGGGCCGACGGGGCTTAGGCTCCCAGCGTCCAGATAGTAACTTACCCCCGGCGGCGGCGTCACCCCGGCAGCCGGCGTGGCGATCTCCTCGCCGAAGACGGCAATCCACACCTCGTCGTCATCAAAGCCGGTCGCGTTCGCTACCGCTTGCGCAATTTCCAGCGGAATGAAACTCGACATCACGTCATCGACGACCGTCGGCTTCGACTGTCCCTGCGGCACAGTCACGGTTCCAACCGTCCCCGTAGCAAGCAGTTGCAAGGTTCCGGGAGCCCCGTTAAGCGTCACCGTGCCAATCGAGCCGACGGTGGGCATGGCGCCCATCGTAAAGTCGTCGATCGTGCCGAAGACGTTGTCGGTGCCGGGAGAACGATTGGCGGCAAGAACGCTGCCGTTACCAGAGGCTTGAATCACCACCGGCCCGATGTTGCCGGAAGTGTAGACGTTCGAATTGACGAGGCTCTGGAAGAACACCGACTGCATGCCCCCGATGCCGGCGGCGATGTCCGCCCCGGTGGCCGAACCGGTGACTTTCACCTTGCCGATCTGAGGCGCCAACACCTCGGAACCGACGTTCATGGTGACGATGTTCAACGAGGAAATCATGCCGTCAGCCGTCAACGACGAATTGGCTTGCATCGTCCCCACAGTAAACGTCGCCACCGTTCCTTCCACGTCGATCAAGGCATTAGCGCCCACGTTGTCGATCGCGAAGCTATCGCCGACGTTCCCGTGGAGCAAAATTTGGCCGTTCGGCGACAGCGTGATCCCCGAGCTGCTGAACTGCTTCAGCGCCACCTGACTGTTGATCGCGCTGAACACGGTCAGGCTATTCATCGTCGAGCCGTTGTCCGTCCCGCCGCTGGCGGTGATCTTCAGCTGCGACGTCGACGTCGTCCCCGATAGCGTCATCCAATCGATCGAACCGCCCGTCAACTGGCCGTTCGTTAGCGTCATCTGCCCGCTGCCGGGGCCGGTGAGCTTGACGCTGACCTTCGTACGATCTGCATCATAGAAGGTGTAGGTGTTGCCGCTGGTGATCGAAATCACCTGGTTGCCGCTCATCAAATCTCGCCGTTCCAGCGGCTCAAACCGCAGCCGCGGATTGTGACGGTTGGCGGAACGTTGACGGCGACGCTTCAAACCCATGGCGACCTCGAATTGGCGAGAAGTCAGCGCGCCGCTCACCGCGAGCGCGCCACGAATGACTTACACCAATTCAATATCGGAGTCGCCCGCTGCATCATTCAAGAGCAGGAACCCGCATTTGTCACGCGCTCCAGCGCGGATTCTTGAATGCGCGTGAAGCTATGCAGAAAGATCGGAATGCCTTGCCGGTACATGTGGACTTGAGCGCGGCGCGCGAGTGGAGCGCGCAATCAAGCGGCGCCAAGAGAGACCGCGAGTCGACGCGCTCCGCGCGTCTAAGAGTTGCACAGCTCGCCGTCAACGCCCTCAGGCTCTAGCTCGCTGTCGCATTCTTCATCTTCTTCATCGCGCCGTTTCCGCGGTCGCAGCTCGCTCACGACGACGCCCGCCACAATGAGCAGCGCCCCGACAATCGCCATCATCGGCAACCTTTCGCCGGCGATCCGCCCGACGATCCCCGCCCACACCGGCTCGCCGGAGTAAATGAGCGTCGCTCGCGTCGGCGAGACCGACCGCTGGGCCCAGTTCATCGCGAGTTGAATCGTCCCGCCCACGAGCCCCAGCCCGGCCGCGATGATCACCAGCGTCCACGAGAAATTCGGTAGCGATTCGCCCAGCACGGGCATCGTCCCCCACGATAGCACGGCCGTCACCGCGCACTGGATGAGCGTCACCCGCCGGCTGTCGACGCTCGGCGCGAAATGCCCAATGAGGATGATCTCGACCGCAATGGCGAAGGTTCCCAACAAGGTCAACACCTCGCCGCGCCCCATGCCGAGCGATCCCGGCTCCGGCCCGGCCAGCAGCATCAATCCGGTGAACGCCAGCGCAATGCCGATCCAGCTCATCAGCCGCGGCGGCTTCCGCATCACGGCCCACTGCAACAGCGGCACGATCGGCACGTAGAGCGCGGTGATGAACGCCGACTTGCTGCTGCTGATCGTCTGCAGCCCCGCCGTCTGCAGCGCGTAGACGAAGTACATCGTCAGCCCGATCCAGCCCCCCGCGATCAGCTCATGCCGCGTCATCCCGCGCAGCACTTTCAATCCCACCGCCAACATGAACAGCGTCGCGAACAAGAACCGCAGCCCGACGAAGAACAGCGGCCCGCTCAGTGCGACGCCCTTTTGCGTCGCCAGGAACGTGCCGCCCCAGCCGATGGTGCTCACCAGCAGCACGAGCTCCTGCCGGCTCATGCGCCACACGAGCGATCGCGAAGAGGGGGTCGGCTCGGTCATCGGCAGGCGTCCTGATTCCAAATCGTTCAACTCATTGCATCCCCGACGGACACCAACCGACCACCGCCGGTTCGCCTGCGGCCTCCCGCGAGAATGCCCGGCAAAACCTGCCGCCGTGCTTCTGGCATCGCGATTGCAGTTACTGCTAATCGTCCAAATAGAAACCCCGGAGAGTTTTCCATGACTACCGAAACCGACAGCCTGTTCCCGCTCCAATATGTAAACGAAATCATCCATTGCAAGAGCGCCGAAGATCGCAAGGTGCTGCAAGAGGCGGTCCTTGTCGCCGAGGACTCCGCCGATGCGAAATCATTCACGGCCGAGCAATTCCGCAAGATGAGCGACAAATGCGGCGAGTATGGCCTCGTCAACCTGCAACAGGTCACCGGCGAACTAGCCATGCGGGCCGCGGGATAGGTACTGAACCGCTAGGGACGCCAAGGAAATATGTGGGGAATTGAACCACGACGACTCGGCGGACAAAACGAGAAGCGAGGCAATTCCGTCAGACTTGTATTTCCTTTGCGCCTTCGCGCCTTTGCGTGAGATCTTTAAAGAAAACTGGTCTCACGCAAAGGCGCAAAGGAAATCGGTGACAACTTATGCGTCCCTCGGCATCCTTGGCGGTTAATGCTTTTTGCCTAATTGCCCGCCGACGCCGCGCCGCCTATATTCACAGCGGCCTGAATGCTCGGCGGCGGAACCCGGGACGCACGACGCGAAGCGATCCGTTTGGACACCGATCGACATCATTGATTCGAGTTGGGGCACGGAGAGGCGTCGCCAGTCTCTTAGGGGGAACTGGCGACGCCCTTTTTCATGCGCCGAAGCATTTGCACCGCGCGCCACGCACCCTCATTACCCAAACAACAGCCACGAGTGCGGCATGAACCTCACCGACAACTGGCAATTCTGGGCCCTCCTCTCCGCAGCCTTCGCCGCGCTCACGGCCATCCTCTCCAAACTTGGCGTCCGCGGCGTCGACCCCGATGCGGCCCAACTCATTCGCACCTTGGTCGTCGTCGCCCTACTCGGCGTCGCGCTCACGCTCATGGGCAAGCTCCGCGCGCTCGGCAGCATCACCCAGCAGAACTGGATCTTCCTGATGCTCGCCGGCCTCGCCACCGCCGCGTCATGGGCTTGCTACTTCCGCGCGCTGAAGATCGGCGACGCCACCCGCGTCGCCGCCGTCGACAAACTGAGCGTCCTCATGGTCGCCATCTTCGCCGCCCTCTTCCTCAGCGAACGCCTCGGCCCCGCGAGCTGGCTAGGAGTTGCGCTCGCCGCCGGCGGCGTCTTCTTGCTAAGCTGGGCCCGCTGAACGCCGCCCAATCTCGCATCGCGCAAGCCAACAGACAACCATGGATGTTCTTCAAGCAGAGTGCGTGAGCCGCCACGAAGCCATCGTCGGCGAATCCCCCGTCTGGTCCCCCGCCGAGCAAGCCCTCTACTGGGTCGACATCACGGGCGGCCAAATCCACCGCTTCCATCCCGGCACGAGTGCGAGCAACACGTTCGACCTCGGCGAACCAGTCACCGCCCTCGCGTTACGAACGCAAGGCGGCCTCGTCCTCTCGCTCCGCAAAGAGTTTGCGTTTTACGATCTCAAGTCGCGCCAGCTCACCCGCCTCGGTAACCCGGAAGAAAATCTCCCCGACAATCGCTTCAACGACGCCAAGTGCGATCGCCAAGGCCGCTTCTGGGCCGGCACGATGGGCGACAAGCATTGGGACCAACCTTGCGGCGGCCTCTACCGTTTTGATCCCGACCGCACGATCACCAAACATCAAAGCGACGTCATCTGCGCGAACGGCATGGGCTGGAGCCCCGACAACCGCACGATGTATTTCACCGAAAGCTTCCGCTACGCGATCTACGCTTACGACTTCGACGCCGCGAGCGGAGCGATTTCCAATCGCCGCACCTTCGCCGAAGTCGACCGCTCCGCCGGCGCCTTTCCCGACGGCCTCACCGTCGACGCCGAAGGTCACGTCTGGAGCGTCCACAACGCGGTTGGGCGGGTCGTCCGCTATACGCCGGAGGGCCGCCTCGAACGGACGATTGAACTCCCCGTCCCCCGCCCCTGCGGCTGCAGTTTCGGCGGCGAAGAGCTCGATACCCTCTACATCACCACCGCCCGCGAAACGCTCACGCCCGCACAGCTCCAACAGTTCCCCCTCTCCGGCAGCCTGTTCGCCGCGAAGCCCGGTGTGCGTGGATTGCCGGAGGCGCAATTCGCCGGCTAGCGACTCGCTAACGAGAGAGGACAGAGTGTCTTAAATTTTGAGGTCCCCTCCCCTTGAGGGGGAGGGTTAGGGAGGGGTGAAAGAAGCGGGTACCAGCGGTCCACCCCCTCCCCAGCCCTCCCCTCAAGGGGGAGGGAGCCAGAACATTCACTACAAGAAACCGGCGCCTGCCCCGACCAATCAATAGAGCTAGTCAAAAGAACCTAGTATCATCCCATGTCGCGGCAACACCTCTACGGCATCCTCCTCATCGTCGCCGCCTTCTTCTGCGTCGCCGTGATGAGCGCCTTCGGCAAAGGCGCCGCCAACGTCTCGACGGCGACGATCAGCTTCTTCCAAAGCTTCATCAGCCTCGTCCTCTTCCTCCCCTGGACGCTGCGGCACGGCCTCGCCGACCTCAAGACGACGCAGTTCCCGCTCCACCTCGCGCGGGCCCTCGCCGGCTTGCTGTCGCAAGTCCTCTACTTCTGGGCCGTGAAGGAGATGACGCTCATCGACGCCGTGCTCCTGGTGAACGCGGCGCCGCTGTTCATTCCGCTCGTCGCCTGGCTCTGGAACCGCACGCCGATTACGCCCGCGGTCGCCGTCAGCCTGCTCGCCGGCTTCATCGGCGTCGTGCTGATCATCAAGCCAGGCGCCGACCTGCTCACGAATCCCGCCGCACTGATCGCCCTCTCGGCCGCCCTCTTCTCCGCGATCGCGCTGGTGAGCGTCAACAAGCTCTCGGGCCAGAATCGCCCCGACACGATTTTGTTTTACTACTTCTGCATCGCGTCGATCGCCACGCTCCCGTTCGCGATCGCCGATTGGAGCATGCCTTCGCCGCGTGGGTGGGGCTACTTAGCCGGCGTCGGCCTCTTCATGGCGCTCGCGCAGCTCCTGATCATCCTCGCCTACCAGCACGCCACGGCTTCGCAAATCGCGCCGTTCAACTACTCGGTGGTGATCTTCTCCGGCCTCATCGGCTGGGTCGTGTGGGGCAACACGCTCGACTGGATCTCCGCGATCGGCATCGCCCTCGTCTGCCTCGGCGGCATCCTGAGCATCGTCCTCTCGCCGCCCCCCAAGCCAACCCACGGCGTCGCCGCGCCAATAGCCCCGATCTCCGCCCGGGGGTAGGCCTCCATTCCGATCGGCTTGATCGCGCAGCGCTACGGCGAGCCGGAGGGTTCATCCCTCCGGTCATCAAATCTCCATGCCAGTCGACTTCGTCGCGCGTAGCGTCATCTCCGATCAAAAAAGCGTGATCAGCAGCGCGCTAAAAAAGCCACGAAGATAACGGAACCATCAAGCCACATCGCCTTGACGCTAGAGGTGGGTCGGCGATTAGCCCCCGAAGGGGGCGGCATGATGTAGCCAGGGGCGTGAGCCCCTGGTTCGAAGCCTGGTGGTGATTCGTAGCCCCGTGAGGGGCGGCGTTATTCGTCACAATAAGTCGGAGTGATGTCGCCCCCCACGGGGCTTAAACTGACAGCTCGGCCCTGAGACCAGGGGCTCACGCCCCTGGCTACATCACTCGGCCCCTCCGGGGCCAACATAGTGTCGTTAGAGTAGGGCCTGGCGCGGCCAAATTCAGCCCCGCTTCCGCCGCATCAGCGCCACGCCGCAGACACCAAGCCCCGCAATGCCAAGCGTCGCCGGCTCCGGAACGCTCACCATCCGAAAGTTGTCCATCCCCGTCGTTTCGGCGACGCCGATTTGCGACTCGAGCGTGATCATGATCATCGTCACGTTGCTCAGCACGGCCGCCACCGCTTCCGGCGTCGTTTCAAATCCCGCGGCGTTGAGGTTCACGGAGAAGGTGGTCCAGTCGTTGGACGGTGCATTGGCCCCGGCGATGTCGGCACTGATGGCATTGCCGCCGTTGAAGAGCGTGACAAATCCAAACGCCGCGTACTTCTCAGCGTTGCCGCCGACCTGGCGTGCATCGAAGGACAACGTGCCGTTCAAGAAAGCGCTCTTATCGCCCAAGAAGCTGGCCGGCGCCATCACGAACATGTCCGACAGGTCGGTATCGGTCTGCTGCAGGAATCCGCCCGGATTACCGCCGGTGGAAACAAAGGCCAAGTCGCCGCCAGTGCTGCCAGTCCAACCCTCGAGCCCCGCATCGAAGGTGCTCTCAAGGGTCACTGCCGACGCCGGCGAACTAAGGGCCGAGGTCCACAGGAGCGTGATGATTCCGGCTAGCAAACACAGATTCTTCGTCATGGTTCATCCTGATTGATAGGGAGTGGCCGCGAATCGCAGGCATTGACTCGCATGAGACGACCTACGAAGGGCCAAGCGCCAACGCGGCGAGTTTGTTTCTGTCGCATCCAAAAAATTTGCAATCGCCCCCGACGACTACCCGCAATTGCCAGCGTCGCTGGCTCCAGGACCGCGCTCACGTCTGAAAGTTATCCATCTCGATCACTCAAGATCGAGATCATTAACAAAGCTGGCCTCGGGAACGACTTCGCCAGGGTCGACCCCGAGCACGCCCGCAACAAGTTGCTGCAGCGGGGAGAGCAAATCTTCGTCGCGAATATCCATATTGACGGCGGTCGAGCGCCCGACAAAACGCCGCGTAACATCGCCCACAGTAGCAAACTTCGGCGGCGGAATCACGCGTAAGGGGGTAGTTGCGAGGTTGAGTAAAATCGAAAAACAGGCAGCGGCCATCACGCCCAGCGGGAGGCACTTCACGTCGATCAGCAATGTTGAAGTTCCGAGTAAGAACGCTACGAAGTAAATCGCCCACGCAATGCGACGCAAACTCAGCGGCAGTTCCAACGCTGGAGCCGCTCCCACCCAGGGTTGAATTGATCGCCAATACTGGCGCCGTCTACTTGCCGGAATGACTCGTTCCAACGGCGTGGAGGGACGTAGGCGTAGCTCGGCATGGCTAAGAAAGTCACGCAGATTGCGACGAACATACAAGAAGGCCGGCAGCGAACGGCACGGTGCAACTCGCGCGGCCGCTCGCCGCGCTTCAATCACCGATAACAATTGGCCGACCGTTTGGATCGCCTCGGCTTCGTCATCGCGAAGGGTAATGCCAAAGCGATCCTCGATCGCCGTCACTAGGTTAATTCGCAAATCTTCCATTTAGACTCCTCGAGCGCCCTGCGTGTTACGAATCGCCCGAATCAAGAATGAGCTTACTCCGGCTTCGACATCAGCGCCTTGAGCACGCGCGGCACGTGGACCTCGACCCAGGCCGGAGCGTCTTCCTCCTGCCGCATTTTGTCGAGCGGTTCGATCGCCTCGTATGCCCCCGGCATGTATTCCAAGACGATCACCGCATGCCACCGCCGCTCTGTATAGCCGTTGAGTTCGCGGCTACTCAATCCGTCGCCGGGAGGCTCAAGCCACTGAGTAACAAATTCGCGGTACTCGTCGCGATCCTCCACTGGTACGAGTCGATACAGAGCCGCGGCCACGTTAATCCGCTCATCAACGTCGTCATACTCGCTGGCGAACATGCCTCGCGGCACGTTCTCACGGCTCAAGGTCTTGTAGCGACGCTGGAGCTCGCCGATCGCGTTGGGATCGTCGTACCCAACGCTCGCCAAGGCGTTGATCAAGTACATCCGAATCAGCCGCTCAGGATTCTCCTGCAACCGGCGCAGCAGATCGGGGCCGCACGCCCGCGCGGAACCGCCGATCTCGTCAATGACATAGGCGGCGCGTTGCTGAACGGCAGATTCCGGAGCGGAGAGCGCGGCGACCAGCTCTGGTCGCAACTCATCGAAGTGCTCACGAAAAAACCCGACTTGCTTCGCATCGGGCAGGTACATCCCCATGTCTGCCCAAGACGCAATGTACTCGCTCGACTGCCGAGCAACGTCCGCCGACGGCGTCGAGCCGCCCGGTTGACAGCCAACCGCGCCGCACGCGGCAAGGAGCACCAGCAGAAACGAAGGGAAACGCATCAGAAGATCAGCCCCCGGCGCCATCGATCTCTATGAGTTGACGATTTTAATGCACTATTTCTTACCCTGTCACTCGCATCCATCAATTTAATGTTCGCTGCGAACGGCCGCATCTTTTTCGAAGCCAGTAACCAGCCGTGAGATTCTTCACCGTCCGGAAGTCGCCTCGCCAGGCGGCCCCAGTCTGAAGCGACGACTCGCCGCCCAAAAATCTTCGAAGTTTGTTGTCGAAACTAGGCCACCACTTTTGTTAGGCTCGATCTACCAAGGCGCCGCTGCGCGATAAGGCAATTCAAACTGCCGTCGCACAGCACTCGCGGCTTGCGGTCGCGACAAATTGTCGCAACGCCGAAGCGCGTAACCCACACGCGGAAAGCAACTTACGATTTATGTCGCCAAAAACGCGTTTCGCGACTAAAAGCGACAAAGCAGCCGCGGGTCAACGACCCGCCGGAGCGGTGATAGAAAGCGGTCGGTGGGCAGTGGGCAGTGGGCAGTGGGCAGTGGGCAGTGGGCAGTGAAAGCAAACCCGTTCGCTGGCCTCCGATGCGCGCAAATTCGTATAATTCGCGGTCAAATCCCCCGCCTTCCCCTTGGCGTCCTTGGCATCCTTGGCGGTTAAACTAAACAGCTTCTGCGGGTCCTACGGAGCCAATTGGCTTTCGCCCGATCTCCGTCTACAATCATGGGTTGCGCCGCCCCACGCCCGTTTTGGCCGGGGACCGAGTGGTCCTCCGGAGTCGTCGATGTCGTCTCAGTTGCCTATCCTTCCGAGCACTCCCCCTGCCCCGGCAGCGCCCGCCGGAGCCGATCCTTCGTTCGTCAAGGGGAAGTACTGCTTCATCAGCCTCGGCTGTCCCAAGAACTTGGTCGACAGCGAGCGGATGCTCGGCCTGCTCCAGCTCGACGGCTACAAGCTCGTGAACACCCCCGAGGAAGCCGACTTCGCGGTGGTCAACACCTGCGGCTTCATCGAGGCGGCCCGCGCTGAATCGTTCGGCGCCATCGACGAAATGCTCGCCCTGAAGCGCCGTGGCGACTTGCGCGGCGTCATCGTTTCGGGCTGCCTCGCCGAACGCCAGCAAGAGGCGCTGCTCGTCGAGCGTCCCGACATCGACCACCTCGTCGGCGTCTTCGGCCGCGAGCACGTCACTAAGGTCGCCGACCGGTTGCTCGGCGGTTTGGAAGAACAGCGCAACATCTTCCAACCAGCGCCGACGCACCCGCTCCCCGACACGGCCCGCCTGCGCATCACGCCGAAGCACTTCGCCTTCCTGAAGATCTCCGAAGGCTGCGACCGCCTTTGCACCTTCTGCGCGATCCCGAAGATGCGCGGCAAGCATGCGACGAAGCCGATCGAAGAGGTCGTCGCCGAAGCCCGCGAACTCGCCGCCGACGGCGTTCGCGAACTGGTGATCGTCGCGCAAGACACCACTTACTACGGCAAAGATCTCTACGGCGAACCGCGCCTCGTCGAGCTGCTTCGCGAACTCGAAAAGGTCGAAGGCCTCGACTGGGTCCGGTTGATGTACCTCTACCCGATGTACTTCACCGACGAGCTGATCGACGTCATCGCCGGCAGCCAGCGGATCGTGCCGTACCTCGACATGCCGCTGCAGCACATCAACGACACGATGCTCCGCCGCATGCAGCGCCGCGTGAAGCGAGCCGAGACCGAAGAACTCCTCGGCAAGCTACGGTCGAAGATTCCGAACCTCGTGATGCGGACCACCTTCATCACCGGCTTCCCCGGCGAAACCGACGAGCAGTTCAACGAACTGGTCGACTTCGTCGCCGAGCAAAAGTTCGAACGGGCCGGCGTCTTCACCTATTCCTTGGAGCCCGACACCCCCGCGGCCAAGCTACCCGATCATGTCCCAACGGAAGTGATGGACGAACGCCGCGAGATCCTGATGGCCGTCCAGCAGGAGATCGCGTTCGAGTGGAACGAGCGTCAGCAAGGGCGAGAACTCGACGTGCTGATCGACTCGGCCGTGCCGGGCGAACGCGACGTTTGGATCGGCCGCTCGTACGCCGACGCCCCCGACGTCGACGGCATCGTCTACGTGACGGGCAAAGGGCTGGCGACCGGCAAGATCGCCCCATGTGAAATTGTGGCAAGCAAGGAGTATGATTTAGTAGGAGCACTGAGCGGCAAACCTCGCTAAAGAGGCCCGCGACTGTGGGGGACGCGATCGTATGTGGGAGGCGTCTCCGACGCCGATAACGCGCGGCGTTCACAACCGGCTACTGCCTCGCAGAAGTCTCCCGCAGATGATCTTGATTCAGTACTTTCTCGCATCGCCCAACGAGCCGCCGTCATGTCGGACACCGCCCTTCCCGCCGCGAAGGCTCGCGTGCTGAACGTCCCCAACATGGTGACGATCTCGCGCCTGATTCTTGCGGTGGTGCTGTTCGCGTTGATGAGCTTCAGCCAGTACACCGCGGCGCTGGTGACGTTCATCGTCGCCGCGAGCACCGATTGGGTCGATGGCTACTGGGCCCGTAAGTACGGCCAAGTGACGCAGCTCGGCCGGATCCTCGATCCGTTCGCCGACAAGATGATCATCTGCGGCACGTTCATTTACCTCTCCGCGGCGCCGCAACTCGTCGACGGCTCGCCCGCATCGAGCGTTACCGCCTGGATGGCGACGGTAATCCTCGCCCGCGAACTCGCCGTCACCGCACTCCGCAGCTTCATCGAAACCAACGGCGGCGACTTCTCCGCCAAGTGGGCCGGCAAGTGGAAGATGGTGTTCCAGTGCATCGCCGCCGGCTTCAGCATCGGTCAGCTGCAGTGGTTCGACGCCGCCTCGCGCAGCTTCGCCGCCGACCTGCCCGGTTGGGTGCCGTCGACACTGCACGTCACGCTCTGGATTGCCTTGATCCTGACAATCTACTCCGGCCTAGAGTACATTTGGGTCTCGGTGAAGGTCCTCAAGCGGATGGATGGCTGAGCGTTCATCAAAAGCCACCGGCTTCCAACTAACTGGCGATCGACAATGTTCCTGGTGACTTCATGGGCTACGCCGTAATCGCAGCGGTCGCGCTCAGTCTGGGAACGCTCTTCCAACTGTTCCAACGCCATATCGCCGGCGAGCCGCTGATCCCCGCCGAGCTCCGCCGCATCGTGCCGTGGAACGCCGTGGCGCCCCTCGTGCTGCTCGCTCCGCTGCTGATCGCCCTCGCCACAAGCGCGCTCTCCGGCGGCAGCGACTCGCTACCAGGCGAACCTGAAACCACGCTCACCGGTGGAGCGACCGCGGCCGCGCTCACCGGCGCCGGCCTCCCTGCCGGCGGCCAATCGATCGCCGCCGCCGTCGCCGCGTCCGCCACGAGCGAAGCGTTCTACGGCATCGACTCCGGCACGATGATCGCCGCAATGTGGGGCCAAGCGGCGATGACGCTCACCCTGGCGGCTGCGTGCTTCGCGCTACTCGTCCTCGCATTCCGCGCGAACCGCACCGACCTCGGCCTGCCCGCTGACGCCACGCAGTTCGTCGCCGACGTGCAGCTCGGCGCCCGCATGTGGGCCGCCTCGCTCGTGCCGATTTACGCGATCATGGTGGCGCTCAACTTCGCGCTAGAGCCGACCGACCAGCACCCGATCATCGAGCGGCTGATGAAGGACCACTCGATCGGCGTGATGCTCGCCGCAGCCTTTACGGCGGTCGTGGCGGCGCCACTCTACGAAGAGCTAGCGTTTCGACTCGTGCTACAAGGCTGGCTCGAACGCGCCGACATTCTGCTCGGCTCGCCCGAGGCGGTCGAACCGCCGGCCTCCACAGTGACAGCGGACGAAGCAGTGGCATCCGAATCGGCAGCGGCCGCGGCAACACTCCCGACTCTTTCTCTTTCGGAGCGCGTGCTGCCGTACATTCCGCTACCGACACAGTGGCTGCCGATCGCCGTGACCGCAACGCTCTTCGGGCTGGCCCATTGGGGCCACGGCGTTTCCCCCGCCCCGCTGATTCTGCTGGGGGCGATCCTCGGCTACGCCTACCAGCGGACCCACCGCATCGTCCCCTGCATCACCTGCCACGTCCTGTTCAACGGGTTTACGTTCGTCCTCCTCGCCCTCGAGTTTGCCGGAAAAAACTAACGCCCCCGGGTGGCCGATTCTTCCGCCTCGACCGCTCGATTCGCATGCCGTAAAATCAAGGGAAACCGCTCCAAGTTCGCGATCCTCGGCTAACGCTTCACTGTGCAAATCACTCGCAATCCAACTCGTTCGGTCCGCATCGGCACGACCGCCATCGGCGCCGATCACCCCGTCGCGGTGCAAAGCATGACCGCGACGCACACGCAGAACATCGACGCGACGGTCGAGCAGGTGAACGCCCTGCACGCCGCCGGCGCCGACGTCGTGCGGGTGGCCGTCGACAGCACGAAGGACGCCGCCGCCCTCGCCGAGATCCGCAAGCAGACCCAGGCGAACCTCTCCGTCGACCTACAAGAAAACTATCGCCTCGCCGAACTCGTGGCGCCCCACGTCGACAAGATTCGCTACAACCCCGGCCATCTTTATCACCACGAACGCGAAAAGCCGTGGCAGGAGAAGGTCCGCTACCTGGCGAAGATCGCCGTCGACAACGACTGCGCGATGCGCGTCGGCGTCAACTGCGGCAGCGTCGATCCGGCGGTGAAAGATCGTTACGCCCACGACGATTCGATTTCGCCGATGCTCGACAGCGCGTTCGAGCATTGCCAAGTTCTCGACGAACTCGGCTTCTCGCGCTACTGCGTTTCGCTGAAGGACTCCGACCCGCAGAAGGTGATCGAGGTCAATCGCCGCTTCGCCGAACGGCGGCCCGATGTGCCGCTTCATCTCGGCGTCACCGAAGCGGGCCTCCCGCCAGACGGCATCATCAAAACGCGGATCGCCTTCGAACAACTCCTCAGCCGCGGCATTGGCGACACGATTCGCGTCTCGCTGACTGTTTCGAACCCGCGCAAACCGGAGGAGATCGAAGCGGGCCGCAAGATTCTCGCCGACATCGCCGCCGGCCGCGTCCGCTCGGTGGTCGACTTCGGCCTGAGCACGCTGAATATCATCAGCTGCCCCAGCTGCTCGCGCGTCGAGAACGAGGCGTTCATCGACCTCGCCGAGCAGGTGAAAGAAATGACCCGCTATGCTAGCGAGCATGCGATCACGATCGCCGTGATGGGCTGCCGCGTGAACGGCCCCGGTGAAACCGACGACGCCGACCTCGGCCTCTGGTGCGGTCCGACCGTGGTGAACCTCAAACGCCGCAGCGAATCGCTCGGCCAGTTCCCCTACGACGCCATCTTGCCCCGCTTGAAGGCGGAACTCGACGCGTTAATCTCCGCCGGCAGGTAGCCGCGGGTCAACGACCCGCCGGAGCGAGTTCAGAAAGATCCTCAGCGAAGAGCCGTACGCGGATTTACATCAATTGTCCCTCCATCACCGCCCCGGCGGGTCGTTGCCCCGCGGCTACTGGGCGTGAATTGCCATTCGGCGAAGGGCCGCTGGCCGCTAGAATCCCGCGTCCGAATGTCGGCGCCAGCAGCGCCGTTTCCCGCGGCTTTGCGAGCCTCTGCATGCGTCGAACGCCCCTGATCACTGCTTGCTTCGCGCTGGCGATGCTGGCGCTGGGGGCTTGCCGCTCGTTTAACTCCGACCGCCGGATCGACCTCCGCCCTGGCGCCGGTCAGAAGGACGCCGCAGCTTACCTTGCTCACCCCGTTACCGTCGGGCAGCTGGTCTTTCACGCCGACTTCATTCTGCCGAGCGAGAACCGGCTCATCGACGAGCTGGTCGCCGAGCGGCAGCTCATCAGCGATCGACTCCGCATCGCCACCAGTGACCGGCAAATCCACGTCCACCTCTTTGCCGATGAAGCCGACTTCAAACGCCACGTCTCGCGACGCTTTCCTGGCTTCCCCGAACGGCGGGCGATCTTCGTCGAGACCGACCGCGAGCTCGCCGTCTACGCGAGCTGGGGCGAAGCGATCGCCGACGACCTGCGGCATGAAGTGGCGCACGGCTATCTCCATGCGAGCGTGCCGAACTTGCCGCTGTGGCTCGACGAAGGTTTGGCCGAGTACTTCGAGGTTGGCCGCGGCCTCGATGGCGTCAACCGGATGCACCTCGACTACCTCCGCGGGCAGCTGGCCGTCGGCGGATGGCGGCCGAACCTGCCGCGGCTCGAACAGCTAACCGACGCGGGGGCGCTGACTCAGCTCGATTACGCAGAATCGTGGCTGTGGGTCCACTTCCTGCTCCACTCGGAAGCGGGCCGCGAAACGCTCCTCACCGGCTACCTCGCCTCGCTGCAACCGGGCGTCCCCGCCGGCTCGCTCGGCGATTGGGTGAAAGCGAGCGTCAAGGATCCGCACGAGGCCGTCATCGCCCATTTGCGATCGCTATCCAAATAGTCGATCTCCGGGGGCGATCCTTTCAGGTAAGATTGTCACGCTGCCTTCGTCCATCCGGCGTTGGCCGGGCGACGGAGTCTTCCGCCTGCTCCACTGCACATTCTCGTCGAAGGATTATTCATGGCTTGGGATACTGCAGATCAACTGATCGTCAAAGAACACCTCGGCCTGTTCAAAGCGGCCAGCAACTACGACATCTACGACCTCGACTCGGGCGAGATGGTGCTCGAGTGCCGTGAGCCGCACCTCAGTTGGCTGACGCAGGCCCTTCGCTTCACCGATTACCGCCGGATGACGCCGTTCGATATCCACGTCACCGACATGCAGGGCAACCTGGTCGTGCGGGTCGTCCGCGGCATCTCGCTCTTCCTTTCGAAGGTGAAGGTCTACGACGGCGAGGGCGCGCTGCTAGGCGGATTCGAGCAGAAGCTCTTTTCCATCGGCGGCGCCTTCAACGTGCACGACGAGCACGGACGGACGGTGTGCCAACTCGCCGGCAAGTGGACCGGCTGGGAGTTTAAGTTCACCGCGAACGGCGTCGAGCTGGCCCGCGTCAGCAAGAAGTGGGCCGGCATCCACAAAGAGATGTTCACGACGGCTGACAGCTACGCGCTCGACGTGGCGAACAACATTCCTCCCGAATCGGCGATCCGCAAGCTAATCCTCGCGGCCGTGCTGTGCATCGACATGGTGCTGAAGGAGTGAAACGGCGCCCTACTATCGAAGACGGCGCGTCGCACTACTTCATGAAGTCCGGACTCGCCGCTTGATTAATCATCCCAATATACATGCCCGCCGCGCGGAAGATGAGGATGACGATCAACACGATCACCACCGCCCAGACAACGTACCCAATCGTCTGGCCAATAATGCTGATCGCCGTGTTCGAACGACGTTGGTACTCCTTTGAGAGCCGCTCCATCGTTTCCGACATCATCCCCGTCTGTTCGCCAATAGCGATCGACTCCAGCAAGTCGCTGGGGAAAGCGTTTGTCTCGGCGAGGGCTGAATGGAGCGACATTCCTTGTTGGATGTTGCTCGCCACCTGCGGACCCAACCCGCGGTAGTAGTCATTGCCTGATGCGTCGAGCGCGAGCGGCAGTGCTTTGCGCAGGTCCATTGAGGTGTCGAGAATCAGCTGCAACGCCCAGGTGAACCGCGCCAGCGCGAGCGTGCGGATCGCCTCGCCGAGCGCGGGAACGCCGAGCAACCAACGCTGCAACTGCCGCGTCCAAAGAACACCGCGCCGCCCGGCTTCGATCGCCAAAAAGACGGCCGCCACCGCGAGGGCGATGCACCCGACGTACAGCATGAGCCCTGACGAGCCCGAGATTCCTAGCCCGAATAAGTCGAGCGGCTCGCCGTCGAGGTTCTGCAGCTGCAACGCTCCAGAGATCCAGATCACGATCCCGACGACCGCCAGCGCGATGAAGAGCTGAATCATCGGCCACGCCAGCGCCGTCATCAGCGACCGCTTCGCTGTTTGAGCATGCTCGTAATGCTCGGCCAACCGTTTGTAAGCATGATCGAGCCGGCCGCTCGTATCGCCGATGGCGACGATCTGCTTGAACATCCTCGGCAGATAACCGTCGCTCATCGCGAGGGCGTCGCTAATCGACACGCCGCGGGAGAGTTGGTCAGCCACTTCTTGCAGGGCCGCTTGTTCGCGTCCGCGGCTGCGGGCGGCTTCATCGCGCCAGATCTTGCGGTCTTCGATCCCCGCGCTGGTGGCGAACGCCAATCGCCGGCAAAGCGTGGCGAGCGGTTTGAGGCGGATGCGGGGGGAGAGGAACATCTTTTTCGAACGCTGCTTGGGGAGTGTCGCGATGACTTAGTGCGATCGTTGGGAATCCCTCCCCTAGCCCCTCCCTGCGAGGGAGGGGAAAATTACTACACGCCGATGTCTTCGTTCCAAAGTTCCGGCCTGGCGGCGATGAAGTCTCGCATCAATTGTACGCATGTCGAGTCGTCGACAATCTCCAGCGCCACGCCGCGCGACCGCACGTACTCTTCGGGCCCCTGGAAGGTGCGGTTCTCGCCGATCACCACCCGCGGAATGCCGTACAGCAGCGCCGTACCGCTGCACATGTCGCACGGCGACAGCGTCGAGTATAACACGGCCCGTTGGTAGTCCCGCGCGGCGAGCCGGCCGGCGTTTTCCAGGCAGTCCATCTCGGCGTGGAGAATAGCGCTTCCTTTCTGCACGCGGCGATTGTGGCCGCGGCCGACGATCTCGCCGTCGATCACCAACACCGACCCGATCGGGATGCCTCCCTCGGAGAGGCCTTGCTTCGCTTCGTCGATCGCGGCTTGCAGAAACGGATCCATCGGCATTCTCTGGGCTTAGATTTAGTTCAGCGGGGGCTAACCACGAAGGCTCGAAGGGAAGCACAAAGGAATTAAAGAGTACGGCCCGCTAATTGACGCTAATGGGCGCTAATATGAATTTCTATTAGCGCCTGATCAGCGTTCATCAGCGGTTAGGCAGTCCTATCCGTAATCGTTGATGCGCGAGCAACAACTCTTTGTGCAACTTCTTCGTGCCTCAGAGCCTTTGTGGTTAATCTTACGCCACTAAGCCAACAGCGGCGTGAATTCGAATTTGCCGCCGTCGAATAGGCCCTTGTCGCTGAGTTTCAGGGCGGGAATCACCAACAGTGCCATGAACGACAGCGTCATGTAGGGCGCCCGCAGGGTCGAGCCCCAGCGTTTTACGGCGGCGTCGAGTTCCTGGTAAGCATGCCCCACTTCCGCGCACGTGCCTGTCGCCATGAGTCCGGCGACAGGGAGCGGCAGCACCCAGTGATCGCCTTGCACGTGGTTCACCGCCGCCAGTCCGCCGCCAGCGTCCATCACGGCGTTGACAGCCGCGGCGATATCGTCGTCGCTCACGCCGACGGCGATCACATTGTGCGAATCATGGGCCACGCTCGACGCCATGGCGCCGCTTTGCAGTCCGAAATTCTTGATGAACGCAATTGCCGGCGCCGCCTTGGTATACCGATTGACGACGACCAGCTTGAGCAAGTCGCGCGTCGGATCGCTGACGACGACGCCCTCCACGGCCAACGGCTCAAACTCCAGGCGGTTAGTAATCAGCTGGCCGTCGAGCGCCTCGATCACCTGCAACTTCGTGCCGGCGTGCGCTTTCACGGCAAACTGCTCGGGCTGTACATGCGTTGCCGTGAAGTGATTGACGACCTTGGGCTCGACGCGCGGAATGAGCGTCTTGCCGTTCTCGGCGACGAGCTTGCCATCGATCCAGGTCCGCTTCACGTTGAACGCGGTGAGCGAATCGACCTCGATGAAATCGGCCGGATCGCCGACGCGGAGTTGGCCGACGTTCAGCTTGTAGTGCTCCACTGGATTCACGCACGCTGCTTGCAGCGCATCGAACACGTCGATCACGCGCTCCACCGCGCGGCGGACCAGCGCGTTGATGTGGCTGACGAGCAACTCGTCTGGGTGCTTGTCGTCGCTGCAGAGCATCGCCATCGCGGGATGTTCGCCGATGAGCGTATGAAGGGCGTCAAAATTGCGTGCGGCCGAGCCTTCGCGGATCGAAATCTTGCACCCCGCGGCGATCTTATCGAGCGCTTCCTCCTTGGTGAAACACTCGTGGTCGGTCGTGATGCCAGCCGCGATGTACTTCGCCGCGTCGGCGCCGCGGAGGCCTGGAGCGTGGCCGTCGACCGGCTTGTTGCGGGCATGGGCGGCCCGCACCTTCGCCAGGCAGTCGGGATCGCCGAACAAAATGCCCGGGAAGTTCATCATCTCGCTGAGGTACACGATCCGCGGATCGTCGAGCAACTGCTCGACCTCGGCGACCGAGATCGTCGCCCCGGCAGTCTCGAACGTCGTTGCCGGGACGCACGAAGGGGCGCCAAAGTAGAACTTGAACGGCACGTGCGAGGCGTTCTCCAGCATGTAGTGGACGCCGGCGACGCCGAGTACGTTGCCGATCTCGTGTGGATCGCTCACCGTGGCGACGGTGCCGTGAACGACCGCCGCGCGAGCGAACTCGCTCGGCACGAGCATCGAACTTTCGACATGGACATGGGCGTCGACGAACCCCGGTAAGAGGAACGTCGCGGCAGGCTTCGTCGTCGGCGTGATCGCGGCGATTCGCCCGTCGACGACGCTCACTTCCGCTGCGGCGATCTTCCGACCGGCAATGTCGACGACCTGTCCAACAATGGTCTGGGAACCCGCGTTCATGCGGCGACCTCTTCCGTGTGCTGGTTAAATTGAACGCCTGAAACGCGCGGACGCCGTCGCTGGGACGATCCCAACGACGGCGCCGCCGTTTGTTTTACTGCAACAACTTCGACCTTACGAACTACTGCGTCCCCGACCGCGGCCTCGACCGCGACCTCGACCGCCTCGTTCGCGCCCGCCGCCGGGGCCGCCGGGCCGCGACGGCGAATCCTTCCGCGACTGCAGGTTCAGATCGACCATCACGCCGATCGCCTCCGACCAGGTCGGGATGTTCTTGTGCGACATTTGCGGCATGTCATCGTCGTCATCATCTTCGTCGTCATCGTCACGCGAACGGGTGACAGGAGCGAAGTCGTCATCATCGTGCTCCGCCTCTTCGTCGTGCTCCTCTTCGCCGTCACTCTCCTCGTCACGGCGCGAAGCAGGACGGGGCTTGCGAGCGGCAGCGGGACGTTCTTCGGAGCCTTCGCTCGAACCACCGCGACGGCGACGACGGCGACGACGACGCGGGCGATCGCCCTCCGCAGCTTCGGCTGGCGCCTCGTCTTCGTCTTGCTCGGCCGGCTCGACGCTGTCGCTCAGTTCTTCGTCCGCGTCCGATTCGGAATCTTCCAAATCGCGTTCTTGGCGCGGTTCATCGCTACGCCCTTCGCGAGTGCGCCCGCGACCGCCGCGACGACGACGGCGACGGCGACGGGGGCGATCCCCCTCTTCGCCAACTGCGCCTTCGGTCTCTTCGGCAGCCACTTCGCTTTCATCGGCGACTTCATCTTCCTCATCGTCACCGGCGCCTTCCAGCGGATCGAGTTCGTCCTCAACGGGGCGCGATACGGGGGCTTCGTCGTCATCGCCTTCCTCTCGCCAGCGCGGACCGCGGCGCCCCTCTTCGCGGCCCCGGGGGGCACGCGGCGGGCGGGGCGGACGCGGAGCTGGCGGAGCGAACGTCCCCTCGAACAAAGCGTCGAACGCGTTGCGAGCCGCTTCGCCCGACAGCGAATCATCGCCCAAACGCGAAGCGAACTCGTCAGCTAGATCGGAATCATCGTCGCTGAACTCGACCGAGACGATCTCTTCTTCGATGATCTCTACGAAGCTCGATTCCAACGGCTCGATGCCTGCGAAGCTCGATTCGAGTTCGCCCGGCGTAGGCTCGTGACGCGGCTCCTCGGCTTCGGCGCGGGGAGCCCGCTTCGATTCTCGCTTTGGCTTCGGCTCCGCCTTTGCCTTGGGTTCAGCCTTCGGCTGCGGTTTGGGCTCTGCCTTCGCCGGTGGTTCGGCCTTCGCTTTGGGCTGCGGCTTGGCAACGGGCTCTGGTTCCGGCGGAACTTCGATGCCCAATTGCGAGGCGAGGCCACCCCAATCGCTCGGCTTCGCCTTCGGCGGGGCGGCGACGATCGTCGGCGGGATGACAGTCGTTTCGATCGCGGGGCGTTTCCGCTCCAACGCGTCGGGGGCCGGGGCGGCGCCGATCTCCTTGATGAGGTCGTCCCAGGAAGAGGAATTCTGGTTTTGGTCCATCTGCTACGTCGATGAAAATGGTGACAGCCCGCACGTGGGGGCCGGAGGCGCGCGATGGGCCTCTGGGAAAGGCGTGGCAACGTCTGCCGAGCCTCTGTAAACAATATAAAGTGTTGTCAGCAAGGCGAATAGGACTCGCCGTAATCTGCGTTGAACGCCCCCCGCCGGCGAACTTTGCCCAATCGGCATTCCGGCGGGCCGCCAGCCTTGTCGACGCCTAGAATACCTACAGAAGTCCCCCTCGTCGGTTCGAATGGAGGTTTCCACCGTGTCGAATCCAGGTCTGGTCTCGTCGTCCCAGAAATCCACGTTCGCCGCCGTGGAAGACGTCGAAGTTCGAGGCCATATCATCGACAGCCTCATTTTGCCCAAAGTCCTCGACGGCATCACCGCCGCCGGGGGGGAGTTCACCATCAAGGACGTGGCGATCGGGCACGACCGAAGCGATCCGAGCTTCGCCCGCATCGAGGTCCGCGCCGCAAGTGAAGAAGCCCTGCAGGCGATCATCGCTCAGATTGCCGATCATGGCGCCGTCGCGGTCCACGGAGGCGACGCGCGACTAGTCGAGGCCGACATGGATGGGGCCTTTCCCGAAGGCTTCTACAGCACAACTAATCAAAGGACCGAGATTCGGCTCGGCGGGCACTGGATCGAAGTCGGCGATCAGGAAATGGACTGCGGCGTCATCGTCGACGACCGATCGATCACCTGCCGCTGCTTGCCGATGACCGAGGTCAAGCGCGGGATGAAGGTCGTGGTCGGGCACGTCGGCACGCGGGTCTTCCCGCTCGAGCGGCAAGAGCAAGGCCATGCGTTCGGGTTTATGAACAGCGCCGTGTCGACGGAGAAGCCCAAAGGGGTGGTCATTCGCGAGATCGCGCGGCAGCTGTTCGAAAACCGTCGCGATGCGAAGAAGTCGCTGCTCGTCGGCGGACCGGCAATCGTCCATACCGGCAGCGGCCCGCTGGTATGCGAACTGCTCCGCGACGGCTACCTCCACAAGCTATTCGCCGGCAACGCGCTGGCGACGCACGACATCGAGCAATCGCTGTTTGGCACGAGTCTCGGCGTCAATCTGAACGAAGGGACGAGCGTCGACGCAGGGCACGAACACCACTTGCGGTCGATCAACCGCATCCGCCGTGCGGGTTCGATTGCCGCCGCCGTCGAGGCGGGCACGCTGCGCAGCGGCATCATGTACGAGTGCATCAAGAACGGTGTGCAGTTCCACCTCTCGGGCAGCATCCGCGACGATGGACCGCTGCCCGACGTAGTGACCGACGCCCTGGAGTGCCAGCGGATCATGCGGTCGATGGTGAAGGACGTTTCTTTCTGCCTGATGGTGGCCACGACGCTACACTCGGTTGCCGTCGGCAACTTACTGCCGGCCGTCGTGAAGGTCGTCTGCGTCGACATCAACCCGTCGACCGTCATCAAGCTGAACGACCGTGGCAGCTTCCAGACGGTGGGACTTGTGACCGACGTCGAACCGTTCTTGCGGGCGCTGGTTGCGGAGGTGCGGAAGTTGGAGCAGCAGGCTGGCGCCTGAGGAGTAGGTGTTTAGGTGAGTAAGTGGGTTGTGAACAGCTAGGTCGCTTGCCATGTCTTCGCCTCGTATCTTGATGTGCCCGCCGACCCATTACGGCATTCACTACGAAATCAATCCGTGGATGAATACTGAACGGCAAGCGGACCATCCGCTTGCCCAGGAACAGTGGCGAGCCTTGCGCGGGCACTTGGTCGCGGCGGGAGCGACGATCGAAGAACTCGCTCCCGTGGACGGCCTGCCTGACCTGGTCTTCACCGCCAACGCGGCGATGGTTTTTGGCCGGAAGGCAGTAATCTCACACTTCAAGCATCCGCAGCGGCAAGGCGAAGAGGAGCACTTTCGCCGATGGCTCGCGGCCGACGGGTTCGAAGCGCTCGAAACGCCGAACCAGTTCAGCTTCGAAGGCGCCGGTGACGCCCTGTTTTGCGGCGACACCCTCTTCGCTGGGTACCGCCAGCGGAGCGACGCGCTGGGGCATCAGCAGATTGGCGAGATGCTTGGGATTCGCGTCTTGCCGCTGGAGCTGATCGACTCGTACTACTACCACCTCGATACCTGCTTCTGCCCGCTCACGGCAGACTCGGCGATCTACTTCCCGGGGGCGTTCGACGACTACGGCCAACGCGTCCTCGCCGCGAACGTGCCGACGCTCATCGCCGTTGAGGAGGAAGAGGCCCGCAGCTTCGCCTGCAATGCGGTCGTCGTCGGACGCACGGTGGTAACGAACGTTGGCTGCCCGCATTTGCACGAGCAATTGCGAAACGCCGGCTTCACGCCGGTCGAAACGCCGCTGGGCGAATTCGTCAAAGCTGGCGGTAGCGCCAAATGCCTCACCCTGCGGCTCGAAGGCGAAGACGCGGCCGTTTGGGCGAATTCAACGCAATGTTGAGTAGCCCGGCGCCTGCGCCGTCGAGGAAATCTCACGAATCGCAATCGGTCGCCTGAGGCGGTCGAGAAACTGCTTCGCCTCAGCAGAGCAGGAAGCAAACGCTGAGGCCGGGTGACTTCCCGCACGGCGATCGACGTGCAACAGCGTCGTGCCGTCCGCAGGGTTTGCTTCGACTCGCCAGGTGACGAAACTGTTCGACGGCGGCGATTCAACGGAGTCTAAACCGCGATCGAGCGTAAAACCTGCCGGCAGCACGTAGCGAGTCGAGCCGACGATCGCCGCTCCCGTCGTGCGGAATGGCGTCAGTCGTTCATTCATCGCGTAAGCCGTCGTCACCCAAGTTTCCCAGGGACTTACGAGCCGGCCGGAAAGCGGCGATCCCCCGTCGCCGACGCGGTGGAATACGTTGTCCATCCGGTACTCAAGTTGGAGAATCAGCGGCGCCGCGGGGTCTTCCAGATTCACTACTTCCAATCGAGTGAGCTCGACGTCGCCGTGGTCCGAGATCAATCGCGAGATCGCTTCCTTGCGATCGCGCGGCTGCATCCCGATCAGGATCGAGCGGAGCGTCCCGGCCGGCGTCGAACTGAACGACACCTGTTCCCTGACTACGGCGTCCGCTGTTTCGCGTTCCGGCTCGTCGCAAACAATCGTCACTTCGCGCCCGCAGCGAATTTCTGAAGCGAGCGTCGTCCGCGGCGCGATTGGCACGAGGCGCGACGCGCCCGACTCGATCAGCAGCGCTAAGCGTCCGTCGAATTCATCAGCGGTCACCTGGCGGGGGTCGGAATACTTAGCCGTGCAATCGACGAACGTTCGGCCGGCGTCGCCGCCGTCAGGGCCGGGAATCGAAACGATCATGTGGTCAAATTGCGAAGCTGACGGCAGCCGCCCGTCGACGTCGCCGCTGGAGTTGACAATTGCAACTTGCGCCGGGATGCCGGCGGCGTCGAGGAGTTGCTTGAGCAACACAGAATGGTCTTTGCAGTCGCCGTAGCCGTTTTCCAGCGACTTCGCCGCTGTGTTCGGCATGAGCCCGCGGACGCCAAACTCCAGCCCTTGGTAGTTCAGTTGCTTCTGCACGAACCGCGTGAGCACCGCGATCTTCTCATCCCGTCCGGCAATTCCCTTCGTCAATTCCGCAGCTTTTGCCGCAGCAATGTCGTCTGGTTTGAGACGATCGGCGATTTGCTCAGCGTATTCGTCCCCCAAAACCTTCCACTCCTGCCCTGCGTCGGTGAGGTGAATCACTGGCAAGAACTCGGCGACAGGAGGCTGAGAGGATTCATCGACGTAGACCGGCGGATCGCTCATCCCCCAAAACAGTCCCCCCTCTGCGCTACGACGCGGCTCGGGGCCGCTCGACGTGTAGGCCAACTTATCGATGTCGCCGACGACGAACGCCGCCGCGGCTTGCACCGGAATCGACGACGTCAGCATGACGTTCTCGTAGCCAAATTCCTCAGCTCCGAGACTCTCGCGCGTGTAGGTAAACTCCAACGTGCTGCCCGGCTGCAGTTGCGGGATCGGAATCGTCAGCGTGTTGTCGCCCGTCGCGAGTTCGCTCTGCGAGTCAGCGGAGACGTAATAATCGCCGGCGTTTCCTTCGGCGGCGAGCTTGCCGGCCGCGTCATAGACGGCCAACCGATTGACGAAGACGCGCTCGCCCAGGGGATTAAATGTCACGGTCAGCGTTGAAAACCGATCAACGCCCTCTTGGCCGACGATCTTGATCTGCCGATACGTCGTCGAGCGCCACCGCTCGCCATGGCGATATTCGTAGCCGACGACGCGGAACTTCTCGTAGGCTCCGAACGTCCCGGCGGCCGCATCGTTGGCTGGGATCTGCGTGAGCCGTCCTGCGATCTCAGCAGGCAACGGCACCGGGTCGATCGGCGTCTTGACGAGCGAATTATTCCCCTGCCCGAGCATGCTGGACGCCACGGAGATCCACTCCTTCGCGTCCTCGCTGCGCGGGTTCAGGGCTTGCGCGGCCTCGAACGATTCCTTCGCTTCCTGATAGAGCTTCAAGCCAATTTGGCAGCGGCCCCGCAGGAGGTGAATACTTTCAGTCGGCTTGCCCGTGTCGAGGAGTTCTTGCGTCAGCTGCAGCGCTTCATCGAACCGCTTCGCTTCGTGATAGGCGACTGCCAGACCAATCACGGCCGAGACGTCGCGCGGCCGAGACTTGCGAATCTCTTCCATGATGGCGATGGATTCATCATGCTTCCCCAACTTTGAAAGCAAAGCAGCCTTTAGCTGGGTCGCCTGCGGACTCGACCCGCCCGCTAGATAGCCTTCGACGGCGGCAAGCGCGGCGTCGTATTGTTCATTTCCCATCTGCACGCCGACGAGAACCAGCAACGTCTCTTCGCTACGATGCCCCTCGGCAAGAAGTTGCTGCAGCGTTTCGCAACAGCGTTGCTCATCACCGGTTTCGAGCAACATTTCGGCGTACTTTTCCCGCAGGCGAGTTTTATCCTCGTACTGGTCGATCCGCTTCTCCAACTCAGCGACAGCCTGCTCTGGTTTGCCGCTCTCGGCGAGGATGTGCACATAATTGGTCAGTGCGGTTGGGTACTTCGGCTGAAGCTTGATCGCTTCCTCGAAGCATGCCAACGCGGCAGTTAAGTCCTGCCGATCGAAGGCCGCCATCCCCAGCCGATTCACCGCCATGCCACGCCAAAATCGCTGCTCTTCTTCGCCGTTGTCGTTGTTCGCCTCGCCAGCCTCGTCCAGTTCCAAGGTTCCGAGAGCCTGATCAATCTCCGCCAGTAGGTCCGTTTCGTCGGCGGCTGCCCAGCCGACGGCCATCACGGCGCGTCGACCTTTCCGGAGAATGCGAAAGCGGTTCTCGATCGATACGCCGGTCGTTGACGATCTGACGTAGCGGAAGCGCACTTCCTCTACCGAATTCTTAGCGGGAGCCGAAGTGAAGTCGGTGCAACGATCGGCGTCAAAGCCTTCGATCAACACGCTAGCGAGCGCCGCCGACGCATCTTCGACGGTAGCGCCATCATAAGGCAGAACTAGCGGCACGACGGCGAACGCCGCTCGGCTCTTGAGCGTCGCCGCAACTTCGGCGGCGGGGAGCAGATCGTCATCTGCCGAGGCCTTCAACCACGGCGCTTCGCTCAAATCAACGCGATAGCCATAGTGCGCGGAAACGTAGGTTGTTAGCGGCGTCTTGCCTTCGGAGTAGACGACTGCATTGCGGTCCAACACATGAAAGCCGGCCAGCATCAAGTCGTGCCGCGCGTCTAGTTGCTCCGCGTACTTTTCTCTTCCCGTGGAAATCAGCTGGTAGAGAAATCCGCCGCGAGCGCCGAGCCACATCGCGCGACGATGTTCGACGACGCCCTTCGTGTATTTGGCCACGACGTTGACGCCTTCGATCCCGCCGACCGTTCGGGGAACGGCGTTTTCGAACTCAACTTCTTCAAAACTCGCGTACAGATTCGCCTTCACCACCTCAAGCAGCGCATCGACCTTCACGTCGGCGTCGGCGCCGATTTGCTCGGCAATGATGAAGAAGATGACTTGCGGCGCCTTGCTCGTATAGGCGACGTTCGCGTCAGCGCTCACGCTCGCGGCGTGCAGCTTGATCCAGCCCTCGTCAGGCGGCGTGAACTCGAAATTGAGATCGGCGAACTGCTGCGTCGCGTCAGAACTTGGCCGAGTCGCGACGACCTCGTGGGCCGCTGGCCGCACGGCTGAGTCGGCCTTAACGCCTGATTGTTCTGAGCGCTCGCCTGCGTCTGGTGACTTTGCGGCGAAGTCGCCCGCGGTCGAATTAGATTCGCGCTCCGCGTACCGGATCGTGTTCCGTTCGATGGCCGTACGAGCGCCTTCAATAAACCCTCTCGCAAATCCGATCGCAACCAGGATGGCGGGAACGAACGAGATGCCGAGCGCGAGCCACGCCTGCACGCGACCTTGATTGAATAAAGTAGGACGGCTGCGGTAGTCGAGCAGGCCAACAATCGACATCGCCAGCGTGCTCAGGAGGCCGATCGCGCACAGCAGAAACGACGCCACGTTCGTCCAGTGAGGGAGTTCCAGTAGGTTCCTCAACGCAGTCAGAAGCAGTGAGAGCGTCAAGGTTAGCAAGAGCGTCGTTAGCGCCCCAACGCACAGCTTGTGCGTCTGCGGTCGTGCCATGAGGGCGCCGCACTTCAACGCTGCGGCGGCGAACAGAATGATGAACGCGAAGTACCCGAGCGCCATCGAGGCGCGTCCCGACTCTACGTCGGCTTCCACACTGAGCAAGATGAGCTGCAAACTCATAGGTTGAGTCGCCAGGATGATCTGGGGCTGACGTCGGCGGAGCGATAGCGCCGCATGCATCGAAAAAATCGACGGGAGTGTAGCGAATGCTCACGCAGGTGCGTCAATACCAATCCGCTAGCCGCCAAGCCGGCAAAACGGGGCGATTAGATGGCTCGCCGCCGCAATTCCATCGGATTGACCGGCACCCGAGCGACAAGGCCGGCGGAAGAGCCGCCATTTGCCAACGAGGAGTCGATGGAGATATCTTGGAGCGTTGCCAGCACTTCCAGCGACAGCGGTCAACCAAGCGAGTTCACGATGCCCGTTCCGTCCTTCGACACTGCCTCTGATCGCCGACGTTTGGGACGAACCGACATCGAGATTTCCTCAGTCTCTCTTGGCTGCTGGCCAATCGCTGGCGTCACGTCCCTAGACGTCAACGATGCGGACAGCATTGCGACGATTCGCGCCAGCTTGGCCGCAGGCGTCAACTTTATCGACACCGCCTACTGCTATGGCGCTCACGGTGAGAGCGAAAACCTCATTCGCCGCGCTCTCGAAGGCACGTCGCGCGACGAAGTCGTCATCGCCACCAAAGGGGGCATTCACTACGACGCCGCGGGCAAGCAAGCCAAAGACGCTTCGCCCGCCACGATCGCTCGGGAATGCGACGAAAGTCTTCAGCGTTTGGGCGTCGAGTATGTGGAACTCTACTACCTCCACTCCCCCGATCCAAACGTGCCGCTCGTAGAATCGGCCGCTGCCATTCAACGCTTGATCGACGCCGGCAAGACTCGCACAGCCGGCGCATCGAATTGCACGCTCGAGCAACTGCGGGAGTTTCACGCCGTCTGCCCGCTAAGCGCCGTGCAACTGCCGTACAACATGCTGCAGCGCGATATCGAGCAGGCAACCATCCCGTGGTGCTTGGCCGAAGGGATTTCGGTGACCGCTTACTGGCCGCTGATGAAGGGCCTGCTCGCCGGCAAGATCGGCACGGAAACCAAGCTAGCCGACGACGACAACCGCAAGAGCTACCCGATGTACCAAGGGGACGAGTTCGAACGTAACCAAGCGTTCGTGACGTCGCTCCGCGACATTGCCGCAAACGTCGGCCGCACGGTGGCGGAGGTCGTCATCAACTGGACGATCAGCCAGCCAGGCATCACCTCGGCTCTGTGCGGGGCGAAGCGGGGGTGGCAGATCGAAGAAACCGCCTCGGCGATGGGTTGGCGGCTGCCGCCCGATGCGCTGGCCGCCATCGAGACTGCCATCAAGGCTCGCGGAACTGCGGCGGTGAAGCGGATCTTTCAGTAGAGATGAAAGTGAAAGCAGAGGCGGGTGAGTAAGTGTTTAAGTGAGTAGGTGGGGAATTGGCTGCCTGCTCAAGCCGCCTCACCAATAGCCGGACCGCCACGCGGTCCAGGTTGAACTGCCAAGGGATTGCCCATCCCGCTCCCGCCCGGAAGGCGTGGCCCTTCGGCTATTTGGCAGACTCGGCGTGAAGGAGCCTGCCTCACTCGCACCGGTCCGCTTGTAACGGCTGGACGAATTGCTCCCCTTTACGCCCCGACGGCGGATTTCCGTTATTCCCGGCCTCGTCGTCCCCTCCCGCAACAGCGACCTACCCTTTCAAGACGACGCGACGCCTCCGTGGGGAGCGGCGATTCGTCGCTCCTCGCACGCGGGAATCTCCGGATGGCCAACAACTTTAAGCTGCTCGAGAACTGGACCCCCGAACAAGCCGCTCGCATGGAGCGAAACATCTTCGTCGCGCAACATCGGCTCAACCAGCTAGAGTTGTTCGGCGACGACCAGTTGATCGACCTGCTCGACCGCCACCCGCGTCGCGATCTCGGCATCAACACGATGGGGACGAACCCGACCCGCCGCAGCGATTGGCAGGAAGGTCGCGCCGGGAACCTCGACGCCGCTGAACTCCTGGAAGCCGCTCGCAAGGGTCGCATCTGGCTGAATGTTCGCCGCGTGATGGACCATCACCCCGAATACGCCGAGCTCGTTCTCGCGCTCTACGAGAATCTCGAAGAGGCCTGCCCCGGCCTCGAAACATTCAACCACTCCGCGAATCTGCTGATCTCTTCGCCCGAAGCGATGGTGTACTACCATCTAGACTGCCCGGCGAACATGCTCTGGCACCTCCGCGGCAAGAAGCGAGTGTGGGCTTACCCGCTCGAATCGAGCATCGTCAGCGACGAAACGATCGAAGGCGTCCTCTGCGGCGAGAAGAGCGAAGAGCTCGACTTCCGCAGCGAATGGGACGAACTGGCCGTCGTCCACGACCTTGAGCCGGGCGAAATGATCACCTGGCCGCAGCATACGCCCCATCGCGTCGTGAACACCGAGGGGCTGAACGTCTCGCTCTCGACCGAACACATGACGCCGCGGGCTGCTCGGCGGAACAACGTCTTCCTGGCCAACCGCCACTTCCGCGACCTATTGGGCGGAACCTGGCGGCGGACGGAACTGGAAGGCTGGCGGCCGGCCCTCAAAGAATTCGCGCTGCGGGTTTGCCGTCGCGTGCCGGGCCTGAAACCGCCAGCTCCGCAGGGGTACAAGTACCCGATCACGTTTGAGGTCGATCTCGAAGCGCCGAACTGCGTCCGGCCGCTCGATGAATCGCATCGTCGCGAGGTCGCCCACGCGTAGGTTGGGCTAGCTCATCAAAGCCACCGGCGGAGCCGGTGGCTTTGATGCTCGTTCGTTTTTCTGCCTTATTTCCGCGTCGAGCGTTCGTGCGCCGCGAACGACGTCTGCATCCGCTGCTTCAGCGTCGCCGCGTCGACATAGCCCTCGACGACGTCGAGAACTTCGTTGTTCGGCGCGACGATGATCGTCGATGGGAAATAGCGAATCTTTAGCTTCGCAGCGAGTTCGGGCTGTTCGGCCCGGTCGACGTAGACCGTTTCGAATGACTCGACGGCCAGTTGCTTGACGCTTGCGGCGCCGTACGTCTCTTTGATCATCCGCACGCAGTGGGGGCAATTTGGCGCCGTCGCGTAGACCAGGATCGGCCGGTTCGACTCCTGGGCGGCCGTCCAAGCGGCGGGATAGCTCGTGAAGCGGAAGATGCCGTGGCGGAGTAGTGGCTTAGCCGATGTGGTAAGAGCTGCGGCGTGGGGAGCTTCTTCGGCTCGCAACGTCGGCGCGGCCGACAGGCATAGAGCCAACGCTGCAGACAGGCACACCGACGCGTTGCGCATGGAGTTCTCCGCAGGTTGACTCCCCCTCCGCACCGAGAATGCGGAACAGAAAGTTCTTCGGACGATCGCGACAGCGGCGCCGGCGCCAAACTTTGCCGGCGGGCTCATTCGGCACGATGCGCGCGGCTCGCGACTTCGGCAGCGATACCGTGGTCGTTACAAACGGAAGCGTGACGCGGCAATGCGACGGCATTCCTAGCCCCGGGCTTCGCCCGGGGGTTGCAGCACGTAGGGCAATGCCTAACGGAATGGAGACTCACCCCCGGGCGGAGCCCGGGGCTAGACAGCCACGCCCATCGCGCGGGCTTTCTGGACGCCGATGTAGACCTGATGCGCCTTGAGGCAGGTTTGCCGGAAAGGCTCAGGATGCGGGACGCCGCTCAGGCGGAGCGTTTCGATCTGCCCGTTGCGGAAGATGAGATCGCCCGCAGGGTACCACCCCTGCCCCGGCAACACTTCGAGCGTCACCGAGTCGAACCGATCGAGCGACACGGCCTGCTGTTCTCCGCCGCCGAAGGGGAGTTCGACGATCACTCGCTTGTTGGTCAACCGATAGCGGCGGCAGGCGGCGTTCGGAATTCCGGCGATCACGAACGGAATTCGCGGGATCAACATGTGAAAATAGAGCGGCAAGATAAACGGGATCGAGACGAGGGCCATCAACCGGCCCAGCGTCAGCGGAATCCCCAAGAACGAAAAGCCAATCTCACTCTCAAACCGGCGTCCCCACCAACGGCCGTAGGCCGTGGAGGCCAGCGACGGCCACACCGACATGATCGTGACTTCGCGCTCGGTGGCGGGAGCAACCCCTGCAATGGCTGTGGTCATCGGTCGGCCCGGTAAGTGTCGTCGCGGGAGAAGAGGGTCGGCGGATCGATCGCGCCAACGCCGACAAGGTAACAAACTTTGCCGAAACGGGCTAGAGTCGCCGGCTCCGCCTTACAATGTTCGATGAAAGCCACCGGCTCCGCCGGTGGACGAATTGCCGGCAAGCTCCAGCCTACTCCGTCCACCGGCAGAGCCGGTGGCTTTCAAAGAAAATCGCGTCGGCCCGCCGCAAGCAACGGGCCGACGCGCCGATGTTACCTACTACTTACTACGACGAAACCGATAAGTCGCCACGACGAACCCCAGCCCAGCAATCAGTGCCATGCCGACGCTCGCCGGTTCGGGAACGACCGTGAAGTCGACGTTGAACGTGCCGGACGAGCCGAACACGTTCGCCTGATCAACGAACCGCAGCGCCGCAGAATAGTTCCCCGCGGCCGCGTTGCCGTCGGTCCAAAAGACTGGTTCAAACGGCCAGCTTCCTTCGGCGCCAATCGCCAACCGGTCGCCCGGCTGGTTCAATCCGGCAGCCCCCAGGTTGAGCCCCGGCGAAATCGAAACAATCTCCAGCGCCAGATTGAGCCCCGTTAGCGGAGTGTTCGTGTACCCAGCGTTGCTGTTGTACATGTACCCCTCAGGGCTCGTCAGGTTCGCCGTCGCTGCCGCTTGCAGATCGTGGATCGAGGAGAGCGTCAGGTCGCTGTAGTGCTCGCCATTCTCTCCGCTCACCAACTTTCCGGCGTAAGCCCCGGCGCCCGCCTTAAGCGTTAACGGCACTTGCGCCGTGTAGGTCTCAGGGAGCCGGTTGTTCGCGTTGGTGTCGGCCACCGTCGGCGCGTCCGCCGGGCCCGTCAACGAGTAGACGCCGATGCCATGGAAGTGATTCGACGATGGCGTCGCGTCGTTCCAGTGGGCGTACAACAGGGTGAGCCGGCCGCTATTCGGATTAGCCTGCCCCGCGTACGTTCCCGACGTGAGCGTCGGCCGCCCGTCGACGGTAACGTAGTAGTTGTGCTGCGCCGCGCGAGCTGCGACAGCCGACAGAGAAATCATAGCCAGCGCTGCAACGCAGCCGGCGATTCGAGACAAAAACCTCATTATTCAGTACCTCGTAATTGATGAATTCAAAAATGATGGCGTCTTCAATGAACACGCGACGCGGTCGCCGGGCCAGTAAGGTCGGCGCAGCGTGCGCGCGGGGCTGCCGTTCTTTTTTGCCAATCGGCGAGTTGCGGCAGACGCCGCAAGAAAGAACGGCAGCTAGAGGGAGCGGTGCGAAATCGCTCAGACGCTGCGAGGAGGGCCGCGCGGGCGGTGCGCCCGGCGAGGCTCTGAGTGAGGTAGGCAAGGTTCAACCGGGATCACGGCGGTGTGAAGGAGCACTGCCGTGCAAGTTGTCGGTGGCGTCACTGGCGGCGCGTGGTAGCGATCGACCAGCGTGCAGATCGGGCACTCGCCGCGACCCGCCGCCTCATGGGCGGTGAAGCCGGCAGCTTCACCAATGGCATGGCCTGTCGCTTCTCCGCCACTGGGCGAGAAGAACTCGTGCCGGCACTGCACTGCATGCCAATAGCAGTGGGCGTAGCCGCCAAACTGATGGACCAGCGCGTGCAATCCCGAACCCAAACCGCCGACGCACCCGATGAGGGTCAGCAGCGCGAACGCCGTTGATCGGGTTGTCGAGGTGTTGGGCATTGAGGGTGGTCGCTACGTTGCGATTTTAGAAACTCAGATGAGGCGCCAGCGGCGTTTAGTGCAATCTCATTCGTACGCAGCGGGCAAGCGCGGAGATGCCAAGCAGCGCAAGCACCGCGCCGCTCGGCTCGGGAACAACACTCACTGCCGGCGTCGGTAGCGTCCCATTGACCGCCCCCGCAAACGAGTCGATCGACAACCCAAACTCCTCGCGCCACGCCGCAAGGTCGCCAGCGCCGACGGTCCCATCGCGATCAGCGTCGCCCAGCACCAACCGTGCGTTCGTCGCGCCGAAGTTCCGCTGCCAAACGAGAAAATCGCTGCCGTCGACGACCCAATCGCCGTTGAAGTCGGCGTCGAAGTCGGGCGCCAACTCATCAGCCCACGCCGTTACCCATGATTCCGCCGCTTGCAATGCCGCGAGCGTTGACCCGGGCGTACCGAGCACCATGTAGATCGGTTGCGACGGATCGTAGCCGTTCATCTTCATCCGCAACGACAGCAGGTAGATCCCATCAACCGGCGGCCCCGCGGCATTCTGGTTGCCCGAGTCGAGGTATAAGTACCGGTGCGAGTGAAGCGCGCCGCTGCTGCTCGTGACGTCAATCACATCGCCCGCGACGAGCGACGCTGCGCCATCGACCGCGACCGGCGCGTTGCGGCCGTAAAGTGCGATCTCGTAATCAGGCCCCGGCAACGCGCCAAAGTCGACGGCTGCCGCGGTCGATCCGGCTCCATCCCAGTAAAACGCGTTTTGCAACACGCCGTCGATTTTCATCGGCATGAAGTCCCACGCGAGGGACGTGTTGCCGGGCAACCGACTGGCGCCCGCGGGCATCGAGGGCGAAGTCGCGGCGAGGGCGTTGAAGCCGGGATTGTTCACCGACCAGTTGCTGCCAAACTCCGACGAATAAACGCGCCGGCCGAGCGTCCACGAGCCCGAATCGAAATCCGCGCTGCCTGTCGCCAGGCGATTGCCGAGCGTTTGCACCAAAACGTCCGCATGTTGCGCGTGCGCGTTGTCTGCCACGACGGCGGCTATCGCGAGTGCAAGTACGACGCCGAGAGGGCGGCTTCGTATTCTTGTAATGATGAATAAGTAAAACATAGGAAACGCTTTTGCCGTAGTGGCGTTGAAGTGATTGATTAGCAGAAATCAGCGTTCGATGCGGCTCGCGGCAGCAGCCTCTGGCGTGAACCGAGAGGCTGCTGCCCAACCTAAGCCAGCGCAAGTCGCGCGTTACCGCTTCCGACGGGTTGCCAACAGAGCGAGGAAGCTCAACGCCCCCAGCGAGGCGGTCGCCGGTTCCGGCACGACGAGATTCCCCTCAATCCACGCGACGCTCGTTTCGTAATACGCAAAGTCTTTCGCCACTCCGCCTCCGAAGTCGGCAAGTGCATCAGGCGTCGCCTCCTCTTCCAAACCTTCCAGCGCCGCTTCAACCAGTTCGAGTTCGTCCTCGCCGGTGATTAAGGCATCAACGAGAAACGCCATGTAAAACGGCCGCGAGTCGCTCAGCCCCGCGACGCCAATCGTCGGCGCCACGAGATACACGCCGTCGGCGGGCGTGCCGGTCGGATGGTTGATCTGGTAGATCGGGTGATCGTCGAGCGCGCCGTTCGGTCCGGTGGCGCCGAACGCTGCCGGGCTGAAGGCGAACGTCACGCCCGGTTGAGCCGCGCTGATCGGCTGAAAATCGACGGCGCCGACGCCGTTCCAGTAAAACAGCGAGTCGCTCGCGCCGTTGACGGTGAACGTCGTGATGCTTCCCGTCACCGCGGCGCCCGGCGGCAAGGCCGCGGCGCCGAGCGCCGCCAGCTTGGCGGCGTCGTTGACGCCATGCAGGCCAAAGAAGCCAGGCTCGTCCCCTTCGAAATCAGCCGGCGTCGGCGGGGCGAATCCAGAACGTAAAATGGCCTCAAAGACGTCGGCGTGGAGGCCAAACGCTTCTTCGGGACCATCGATGTCGGCCGCTGTGCCGACAGCGACCTGGCCGCCGACGTTCGTCAGCAGCGCGTCGCTATGGGCGCGAGCAGAGTTCGGAGCGAGCGAACAAGTACTAAGAGCCAACAGGCAAGAGAGAGACAGGTGAGAAAATTTCATGGTTAGCAGTTCCAATGTTGAATAAATGCAAGTGAGTGAGTTCAACGACGCCCTGCCCCCTGAGCGTGGAGCGCATGCGCGCACCGGTAGCGTTCGCGGGGTGAAGCGCGTTGAAAAACAGGACGCCGAGCGCAGCGACGTTGTAGCGGCGACGCTTGCGCACGGACTCTAGAAGCCGCAGCTGAGCTGCGGCGGCGATTGCATGCTCAGAACTTGCCTGCTGGCCCAGCCCTTATTCCGGCGGCTTGGCAAAATCAAAACCTTCGTCGCACCACTGAGCAATCTCCTCCGACGCGAGCGCCTTCACGTGCCCGTCGGCATAGAGACAGTTCGCGACGGCGCCGGTATGCCGGTCCACCGCCACTTCCCGCTCAACCGCGTTCCAAACGCTTCGATCGGTCGCATTGTGCTTGAGGTTCTGCTCGCTGAACCACTCGGGAGCTTCGACATGGTCGAAGGTCGCCTCCACGGTCATCCCCGCCTCGAACATCATGATCGTGGCGTGAGTCGACGGAAGATCGAAAAGGCTTCCATACATTCCCTCCGGCGGCGAGACGCCCGGCGGCAGCGACGACGGCGGATAGGCCTTGGCCGGATCCTGCAAATAGCCGCTCATCGCGTAGCTGGTGACGCGCCCATTGGTATTCTCGATCCGCTCGTGATCCTCCGGGCAGAGCCGGATCGCATCGACGCTTTCCATGTAGGGCGCGAGCGAATAGACCCACGAATCGACCTCGTCTTCCGCGTCGTGATCATGCGGATCGGAGGCGTCTTCAGGCTCCTCGTGACCGCTGTGGCCGTGGGCGATTTCAGGAAACCGCCCGCGGTGCACGTCGGCGAACTGATGGATCGCCAAGCCAATTTGCCGCTGATTGTTCGCACATTGCGAACGCCGCGCAGCGCCGCGAGCGGCTTGCACCGCCGGCAGCAACAACGCAATCAACACGCCAATAATGGCAATGACGACCAATAGCTCAACGAGCGTGAAACCGTATCCAGACCGTGCGCGCACGATGGACCCCTTGCTGGAAAATTCAGAGCGAGAACCAATGCTGAAGGGAACTCTCGCCCGTTCGCAGCGGCGCTAAAACTGCGCGCATGCAACGAACGTGGAAGCCAATCCAAGCGAACGGGCAGCTGACAAGAGAACGCAATCGCCGAGCGCAAGAAGTGCGCTCGTTACGCCAGCGGCGGGCCGCGCGGTGCGGCAGAGAGGTCGAACTGCTGCGAACGCAGCGTTTCGACGAACACGATCGGCAGCTCGACGGCTACCGTTTCAATTGTCGCGAATGTTTGCGACGGACGGCTCACCTTCATCTGGGCGAGCAGCGTACAGAGCGGGCAGTTCTCAGCGTCGTGCCCGGGATTTGTCACCCGTGGGCCTTCAGCAGCTACTTCTTCAGCAGCGTGATGATGGCAGCAGCAACAGGTCTCCGCAGCCGCTGAAGCCTGAATTCCGCAGGCGCCGTCGCCGCAAGGAAGTAGCGAGTGGAGCGAGTGCCCGAACATTCCGAGCGCGCTAATCGACGCCAGCGCGATCAGCGCCAACGTGCGATTTACTCGGGAAAACAGGGCTGAACTCGACATCAGAGAGGCGCCAAGAGCTAGGGCGTCCAGAGAGATTACCCTGCTATGGTAGGTGGAACCGCTGGCGCCGTCAAGGTTTATCAGACCGCACGCCGGGGCGTCACACGCTTCGCGCCAACCCGCAACGAAGGCGTTCGCTGAACGGCTCAAATAGCGTCGCGGAGTCTTTTGGAGGCGGTCTCCAGAAAGCCCAACCTACGCGAGCGGGGCCTCTTCACTCGCAAACAGCGAGCTGAAGTAGAGCAGCGTAGTCTCGGGCGATTCGCTCGGAAATTGGTCAATGAGATCCATCCAGCAAGACATCACGTCGCCGCGCGTCACCAGCCCGATGAGCCGCCCATCCTCCACTACCGGTAGCCGCCGATATGGCGTCAGCAGGAAGACCTGAGCGATCGAGAGGAGTTGCGTCTCCGGGCTGATCGTTTGGGCCTCGGTATCCATGAAGGCTCGCACGTCGCGCACCGGCAACTGCTCGTACGCCGCATCGAGCATCACGTGCATCGAACACTTCTCGCTGAAGACACCCAGATAACGGTCGTGACGGTCGACGACCGGAGCGCCCGAGATGTCGTGCTCCAACAGAAATCGAACCGCGTCGATGACGTCGGTCGACGGTGTGAGGGTATATACCTCAGTCACCATACAGTCGCGGGCCGTGATTTGCGTCATGTTCCGCACCGCTCCCGCGATTTGCGCCGCCCATCCGCAAATCGTCGTCAATGAGTGTAGAGAAGAGGTTCCGCCATGCAGCCCCTACTCTTGGTTCCAATAGTAACAATATCACTCAACCACAGGGTCGGCCAACAAAAAAGAGGCAATTCTCGCTTGTGAATTAATTCACAAGTGCCGCATTTCGCTGGAAGCCTGTTGGCTACGTCGGGGCCAGTGCAGCCGAATCGCGAGGATTTTCGGCAGCCGGCGAACCCGCGGGCCGATTGCCACCTCCAATGTCGCAGTTGAGCCTGGACGGCTAACGAGACGCTGCGATGAATCTCTCCCACTTATCACTGCTGGACAGTTGTTCGACGCGGTCGAACAAGGAAGTCGCTGCGTGGGCTCATCGCGAGGGGAAGAGCGAAACGATGGCGGCAGATCTGCTGCGCTCCACGCTCCGCCAACGGAAGCTGCAGCAACAAGCGATTGCCAGTGGGGACGCCATCTGCCCGCGCTGCATCGCGTCGGCGACTCTCGGTGCGGCACTGGCACTGTTGCTCGATCGAATCATTCTCAGCGGCTACTGAGGACATCGCGGCGTACTAGCCCCGGGCTCCGCCCGGGGGTCGGTCACAATTCCGATGGGCATTGTCGCGCGTAACGCAACGTCACCCCCGGGCAGAGCCCGGGGCTAGGAACAGTGCAACGGCACTTCACGAGTGCGCGGATAAATCTTGCCGACGGCTACAACCCTTCGTTCAGCCCCTGCAAATCCGCCGGCACAAACCGGCCATCTTTCCGCAGCAGTTCGCCGTCGAACCAGATCTCGCCGCCGCCGTAATCTTCGCGTTGGATCAGCACCAAGTCCCAGTGAATGCGGCTGCGATTTCCGTTGTCCGCAATGTCGTAGGCGTTGCCCGGCGTCAGGTGGAAGCTGCCGCCGATTTTTTCGTCGAACAGCGTGTCGAGCATCGGGTGGCGAACGCGGTTGTTCGTCCCGAGCGACCATTCGCCGCAGTAGCGGGCGCCTTCGTCGGAGTCGAGCACGGCGTTAATTCGCTCGGTATTGTTAGCGGTAGCCTTTACGATTTTGCCGTTCTTGAATTCGAACGTGATGTCGCTGAACACCGTCCCTTGATAGCGCGACTGCGTATTGAAGCGAATAACGCCGTTGATGCTGTCGCGCACGGGGGCCGTGAAAACTTCGCCGTCGGGGATGTTCCGCTCGCCGAAGCACGGAATCACCGGAATGTCCTTGATCGAGAATTCGAGCTCAGTACCCGGCGCAGTGATCTTCACCCGGTCCGCCGCTTCCATCCGCTTCTTCAGCGGCAGCTGCGCTTCCTTCATCGCAACGTAGTCAGTCGTGCAGACGTTGAAGTAAAAATCTTCGAACGCAGAGCTGCTCATGTTCGCTGCTTGGGCGAACGAGTCGGTCGGGTAGCGAAGGACGACCCACTTCGTCTTCGGGACGCGGATCTCGCTGTGAACGGCATGCCACCAATACTTTTGGTAGAGGTCCATCCGCTCTTGCGGCACGTCGGCCTGCTGGCTGCTGTTCGCGGCGCCCCGGATGCCGATGTAGGCCTGCGCCGAATCCATGCGATCCTTCTCAAACTTCGCGGCCGCTTCCATCGACTCCTTGGTCGCTGTGCGGTAGAGCGACCGCAGCACCTTGTTGCTCTTCGTGGTGACCAGCGGAATCGCCCCCCGTTCCGCGGCGCCTTCGACCAGCGCGCAAACGAGGTTCATCTCGGGCAAATCAAAGGCCTCGATGACGACCCGCTCGCCCGGTTGGATCCGGCAGCTGTGATCAAGGAGCAAATTGGCAAGCTTGTCGATGCGTGGATCGTGCATGGGATTTAGGTGATCGGAGATCGGTGACTGGTGATCAGTAGCCGCGGGTCAACGACCCGCCGGAGCGATATTCAATGGATCAACGCCCTTCGCCCCCAACCGTCTCTACGCACCGCAGCCCAAACTTGGTCGCGAGTCCGTCTGTAGCGATTGGTCCGAGGATTCAAGGGAGTCGAACAGGCCCGACGACGGTAGAATGTACTGAAGTTTGCCTTTTCCGACTATGAGGAACCGTGATGTCCACCGAGCTCCGCCCTCGCCCCGCGTCCGACGACAACGACGGCCCCTCGTTCGCCGAAACGGCGCTTAAGCTTGGCGGCAAGAGCGACGACGAGGCCCGTCGCACCGGGGCAATCGATGCGGCCGACGATCAAGTCGAAAAGCTGTTCGCCGCTCAATATCAAACCGCGAACAGTCCAGCCCACCGCGCGGTATGGGACAACGGCGTACCGGTCGATTTGTTTCAAAGCGAACCAGCGGTGACGCCGCCAGCCATCCAGCAGGTGATGGACGCCTCGGTGGAGATCGTCCGTCGCCATCGCGACGGCGGTTCGCTCTACAACGACGAACACAAGATCGCCGACCACGTGCTCGCCGAACTTGGGCAAGCGGGCTACTGGGGGCTGCTCGTCGACCCAGCCTACGGCGGCAAAGGCACGCCCTTCTCGGCGTTCGCCCCGTTCCTCACGCGGATGGCGACCATCGACCCGACGGTTGCAGGCTTGGCATCGGTCCACGGCTGCATCGGCGCCGTCGACCCCGTGCGAACGTTCGGCACGGACGAACAACGGCAACGTTTTCTGCCAGGGCTCGCCTCGGGTGAGCGGCTCAGCGCGTTCGCGCTTACCGAACCGGGCGCCGGCAGCGATCTCACGGCACTGAAAACAACGGCCGTCCGCTCCGGCGACGACTTCATCGTCAATGGCGAAAAACTGTTCATCACCAACGTCGTCCCCGGCCGGACGATTGGTCTCGTCTGCCTGATCGAAGGCAAGCCGGCGGTCCTCATCGTCGAATTGCCGCGAGAAGAAAACGACCAGTTCCAACTCCGCAAGTACGGCCTCTGGGCGCTCAAGCACACCTACAATCGCGGTATCATCTTCCGCGACTTCCGCGTGCCGGCCGAGAACTTGCTAACGCCTCCGAAGGGCGACGGCCTCACCATCGCGTACCACGGTCTCAACCTCGGCCGCATCGCCCTCTGTGCGAACGCCGCCGGCACGATGCGCCTCATGATGGCGAACATCATTCCGTGGGCGAACTTCCGCGAAACCTACGGCCAAACGATCGCCCGTCGCGAACTTGTCCGTCGCCGCCTCGGCCAACTGGCCGGCCTGATAACCGCCGCGGACGGCCTCGTCGCCTGGTGCGCCGGCCTGATCGATCGCGGCTATCGCGGCGAAATGGAATGCATCGTCGCCAAAATCTTCGGCAGCGAAGCGCAAAAGCATGCGGCGATCGAGCTGTTTATGAAAACTCACGGCGGCCGCTCGTTCTTGCATGGCCACAACTTTGGCGACAACGTCCACGAATACCTCGCTCCGTGCATCTACGAAGGCGAGGGCGAGATGCTCGCGATGGGCTTCTTCAAATCGCTCGTGAAGGAGCACGGCAAAACGTTCTTCGAACCGATCGGCAAGACGCTCGCCGCCGCCGGCATCAAGAAGCCGAACCCGCTTAACCCCGCGCATGCCTGGGCACTGAAGGGGGTCGCGTGGCCCTACGCCAAGTGGATGATTGCCCGCCGGCTGTCGAGCGGCGCCGCCCCACAACTGCCAACGATGTCGGCCGAGCTGCGCCGGCACGCCGAATTCGCGTGCGAGAACCTCCACGCGATGGGTCTCGAAATCTCGCAAACGATGAGCAAGTTCCAACTCGCCCTCGCCGATCGCCAATGCCGCATGGCGGAACTATCACAACGCTGCCAAGACTTGATCACGATGCTCTGCGCGTCGCTCTACGGCGCCCGCCAGCAGGACGAGCTCGTGCGCACCGCGGCCGACGTGTTCTGCCAAGAACTGAAGAGCAAGTACACGGGCAAGCGGGCTAGCAACAGCTACTACCGCCAAGTGACCGACCTCGGCGCCGCGATCGCCGAAGGTGGTTTCAAGGGAATCGCAGGGCTCGATGGCGGCGAAATCATGATGCGCTACTAGCTTCCCATCCGCGCTCGAACAGCAGCTAGCAGCGATCTTGGCGGCTGGAAATCACTCTTGGCGCCCCGTCGCTGGGACTGTTTAATCCCACGCCATTGTTTCGCCGCCGTCTCGTCGTTCGAAGCGGCGTGCACACCGTTCACCCTCGTCGAGTCGCGTCGTGAAATCTCGCGCTGCGGTCTTGCTACTGGCGCTATCGATCACTTCCGGCTGCGCGGCTCACCGCGTGCCGACGTTCGATCAATCGCCGGCAAATGGCATGTCGCGCCCCCTCGACGACAGCCCGCAATTCGAGCGGGGCGACGCGCATCCCGTCGTCGACGGCGTCGGCTGGGTGCTTGGCGTACCCGAAAAAATCGCCCTCTGGGATCGCCGCGCGTCGAATCATCAAGTCTCGGCCGACACCGAGCTGAAGCTCTCGGAATACATGGCGGCCAACGGCATGGGCTCGACCAAGGTTCGCATCAACCAGTACGCCCCCGGCGACGAATGGCGCCGGCTAGCCGCAAACAAAAGCGTCGGCGCCGGTTGGCGGTACACGTTCGGCGCGGTCCGCACGCTTGGCTACACGATTTTGCCAGGCCGCGTCTTCAGCGGGCTCGTCGGCGGCGATTCGTACAATCCTTACACCGACAGCATCTACGTCTACTCCGACATTCCGGCGCTCGCGGTCGAACAAGGCGCCCATGCGAAGAACGTTCGTTGGCGCGATAACCCGGGGACCTACGCCTCGATCTACTCGCTGCCGATTCTAACGCTCTACCCCGAGCAAGCGGCGAAAGAAGAAGTCTACGCCCACGTCGCTCAGAACGGCACGTACGACGAGCAGGTCGCCGCTCGCGACGCCCTCTATCCGCAATTCGGCAGCGAAATCGGCGGGCAAACGGGGTTGTTCGTTCCTGGTTCGACCATCGTCTTCTCGCTCGCCGGCGCCGGCGTCGGGCATGCCGTCAACGCGATGTCGCCCGCGCCGGAAGTCGGCATGGAACCATTCGCCCAAGCGGCGGCGAAGTACGAGCAGTCGACGGAACTCGCCGACGCGCCCGAGAAGACGACGTGGCCGAGCGACTTCGCGGAAGGCATCGCCCCTCCCGCCGCCGCGAGCGGCGAGGTTCGCCAGGCGAATGCCGTCGAAACGCCGTCGTCAGACGCGACGATTCTGCGTTAGTCGCTCACCGCGCCGCGGCAACAGTTACAAGCCCAGCAGCGGTTCACGATTCACGTCTTTGTAGTAGAGATAGCGCGCCGGCGCCTTTCCCATCGCCACGAACCATTGCGGGCAGTACGACGCCATCCAAATGACGTCGCCTTCTTCGACCGGGTACCACGAATCGCCCAGCCGGTAGACGCCCATGCCGTCGAGCATCACCAGGCCGTGTTCCATCACATGGATCTCGACCTGCGGCAGGTTGGCCCCCGGCTGATAAGTAAAAACGTTTACCGCCATGTCGAACCGCTCGTCGGTCGGCAGCAGCGTTTGCAGGCGGGCTTGTTCGTCGCCCATGAACGCCACGCCCGGCGCGTCGGCCGTTTTGCCGACGATCGCTTCGGGGAATTCGAACGCCGCCTTCACGTACCGCTTTTCAAATAGCACGATGTTGCTCGCTTCGATCGCCTTCAGTTCGTGCGGCCGATCGGACGGGAGGTACGCAAAATCTTCCGCCACGAGCGTGTGCGCAGCGCCCCCTGGCAACTTGAGCGCAAGCTTCCCCGTTCGCACCCAGACGACGCGTTCGACCCCTTCGGCCGCGCCGCCGGTGAAACCACCTGCATCAATCGCGACGTTAGCCTGCACGAACCGGGCGCCCATGTGAGGCGAGATGTGGACGACGCCCTTGGCCCCTCGCCAACCAGGAAGATCTTGCCACACCCACGTGTCGGGCGTGATGAGAGCATGCTGCGACGTGACGCGGCTGCGAGTCGTTCCAAACAAATCCATGGCAGGATGGCTCATTACTATTATTCGGTGCTTGTGATCTATCAACGCGAAGCGGCGGCCGACTGCGCCGCCAACTGCTTTACGAACATTACCAGTGCCTCAAGCCCGAGCGCTACGTCAGCCGCGTGAACGGCCTCGGCCGGATGATGGCTCACGCCGCCGGGACTGCGGAGAAAGAGCATCGCCGTCGGCGCCGCGCGAGCGACAACGCCGGCGTCGTGGCCAGCCCCGCTGACCATGAGCCGTGGTGCGGCATCGACCTCAGTCACTGCCGCGGCGAGCCCTGCCGTCAATTCAACGTCCATCGCAACCGCCGCGTGTTCGTGCTGCCGCTCCACGCGCACAGCCAAATTGGCGCCCTGCGCCAGCTCTTCCGCCAGGGCGAGCAACTTCGCCACCGCCATAATCCGTACGGCGTCGTCCTGATGTCGCACGTCAAGCGACGCTGTCACCATCCGCGGAATGCAATTCGGCACGTTCGGGTCGACGACGAACCGCCCGACGGTCGCGACGAGCCCTGGCGTCGCGCGAGCGAGTTCTTCGACAGCGATCGCCCAACGGCCAGCAATGGGAAGCGGATCGTTCCGCAAGTTCATCGGGGCCGTGCCGGCATGCCCCCCCTCCCCTGCCCACTCGACGGTGAGCCGCGTTTGGCCGGCAATCGCCGTCACCACGCCGAGCGGCTGATGGACTGCTTCGAGCAGCGGTCCCTGCTCGATGTGGGGTTCGAGGTAAGCGACAATTTCGCCCTCCAGAACGCGGCACGCATCGATCGCATGCGGATCGCAACCGAACGCGGTGAGTGCTCGCCCCAGGCTAACTCCCGCGTCGTCGCAGAGCGTCAGCAATTGCGGATCGAACGTTCCCACAAGCGCGCGACTCCCAATGAACGGCAAGCGAAAGCGAACGCCCTCCTCCTCGGAAAAACCGATCACTTCCATCGCCCACGGCAACGCAACGTTCGCCTGCCGCACCGCCTCGACCACGGCAATCCCCATCATCACGCCGAGGATGCCGTCGTAGCGGCCGGCGTCGCCGACGGTGTCGAGGTGCGAACCGATCACCACGCACCGCTTCGCATCGCAACCGGTCGGTGCGTAAGTTCCCCGCAGGTTCCCCGCCGCGTCGCAACGGCCGCTCATGCCAGCAGCTTCCATCCAACCGGAGACGAGCCGATGGGCGTCGCGCATCGCCGGCGTGCAGAAGAGTCGTGTAATCCGTCCCGGTTCGTCGCTGCAGCGTGCGAGCGCGTCGCACCGCTCCATCACGTCCGCAGCCAAGCGCTGCCACTCAGAACTTTCATTGACCACAGGCAAAACAGAACCGATAATTGGGGTGTTCGGGCGGTGCGAGCGGATTATAGTCGCGATCGGCAGTTTTTCCAAAGTTCAACGTGGAAGAACGTCGATCGCGACAGCCAACGACAACGGTTCCCCCCTTAGCTCCCGGTTCTTAAAACCGGGGGCCGCAGCGAGCCCCGCCCATGCGCGACCACCTGCTCCTCTTCATCAACGGTGAACAACGCGAAGTCCGCGGCGGGGATGCGTTCCTGTCGGTGTCGGATTATCTGCGACTTCGTTGCGGCTTGGTCGGAACGAAGATCGTCTGCAGCGAAGGGGATTGCGGCGCCTGCACCACACTCATCGGCCGTCCAGCTGCCAATCGCCAGCAGCTCGACTACAAGCCTGTCGATTCCTGCATCCAATTCATGTTCCAGCTCGACGGCACGCACATTGTCACCGTCGAAGGGCTCCGCCGCGACGGCACGCTCAACGCTGTGCAGCAGGCGATGGTCGATTGTCATGGCTCGCAATGCGGTTTTTGCACGCCGGGCTTTGTCATGGCGATGACCGGGCTGCTAGAGCAGCAAAAGGCACTCGACGAACCGACGCTCCGCTCCGAACTCACCGGCAACCTCTGCCGCTGCACAGGCTATACGCCGATCATCGACTCCGGCTTGAAATGCAACGGCGCCGATCACGATCGGCTCGCGCAACTCTATCCCGCCGCACCGATGCTGGGTGCGTTTGCTAGCACTGGCGACGACGAACTGCGTCTCGAAACGACTTCATTCGGCGTGCAGCATGTCGCCTGCTCGCCTCGCACGCTGGAGGAGGCGCTCGATTTCCTCGCGATGCAGCCGACGGCCACAATCGTCGCCGGCGCCACCGACATCGGCGTCCGCGCAAACAAAGCCCACCGCTTGCCGCCGGTGATCCTCGATTTGAATCGCATTGCGGAACTCGAAGCCATCGCGGTGGGAGACGGCGTCTTCCGTTGCGGCGCCCGCGCAAGCTGGACGACGCTGCTCGCAGCATTCCGCCAAGCAGCGCCGGCGTTTGCCCGCATCTTGCAACTCTTTGGCGCCCCGCAAATCCGGCACGTCGGCACGATCGCCGGCAACATTGCGAACGCCTCGCCGATCGCCGATTCGCTCCCGTTCTTGCTCGTGATGGAAGCGGTGCTGGTGCTGGCCAGTAAGTCGGGCCGCCGCGAGGTGAACATCAATCAGTTCTACCACGGCTACAAAAAGCTCGAACTGAAACCGGGCGAACTCATTACCGAAGTTCGCATCCCGCTGCCAGCGGAGAGCGAGTTGCTGCAACTTTACAAAGTCTCTCGCCGTCGCGATCTCGATATCTCCGGCTTCACCGCCGCCGTCCGGATGCAACTCGACGGCGACGCAATCAAACAAGCAAGCATCGCCTTCGGCGCCGTCGGCCCGACAGTGATGCGAGCGAGGCAAACCGAACGCTTCCTCGTCGGGGAACCGCTCACTCTCGAAACAATGCAAACGGCCGGCGACATCGCGGTCAACGAAGTGACGCCCATCGACGACGTTCGCGGCTCCGCGGAGTACAGACGACAGCTAACTCGCAACGTGCTGCTGAAGTTTTACTACCAAACACAATCGCAACTTGCGGCGGTATAAACGAGATCACTATGCCGAGCGTCGGCCAAACCATCCCGCACGATTCCGCCGTCGGCCACGTCACCGGCCAGGCGTACTACCTCGACGATATGCCGTCGATGGCGGGGGAGCTTCACGTTGCGTTCGTGCCCAGCCCCATCGCCTGTGGCACGCTCACAGGCATCGATGCGACAGCAGCGCTGGCGATCCCCGGCGTCGCGGCCGTCTACACAGTTGCCGACATTCCCGCGCACAACATGTTCGGCCCGCTCGCAGCCGATGAGCCGTTTCTCGCCGACCGCGAACTCCTCTACGTGGGCCAGCCGGTCGCCATCGTCGCCGCTGAATCCCGCGCCGCGCTCCATCACGGCATCGCCGCGGTCGAATTGAAATATTCAGAGCAACAGCCGCTCCTTACGCTCGAAGAATCGATCGCTCGAGAGCGCTTCCTCGGCGTCGAACGCCGCATCGCCCGCGGCGGCGAGATCGAAGCCGAACTGAAAAAAGCGCCCCATCGCCTCAGCGGCACGTTCCACATCGGCGGTCAGGAGCAGTTCTATCTTGAATCGCAGGCCGCTATCGCCTACCCCGGCGAAGATGGCCAAATGGTCGTTCACAGCTCGACGCAAAACCCAACGGAAATCCAAACCGTCGTCGCCGAGATGCTCGGCGTCGGCTTTCACGAAGTTGTTTGCGTCACGAAGCGAATGGGGGGCGGCTTCGGCGGCAAGGAAACACAGGCGGCGATCCCCGCGATGATGGCGGCGCTCGTCGCTCGTAAAACGGGTCGCGCCGCGCGAGTGATCTTCGACAAAGACACCGACATGTGCTCCACCGGCAAGCGGCATCCCTACCTCGTCCGCTGGGAGGTCGGCTTCGAGCGTGACGGCCGCATCCACGCGCTGAAGTACGACTATTATTCGAACGGCGGTTGCTCGCTCGACCTTTCGCCGTCGATCATGGAGCGGACGCTGCTCCATTCCGACAACGCCTACTATATTCCGCACGCCGATTTCCGTGGCCGCATTTGCTTCACGAACCTGCCATCGAACACAGCGTTCCGCGGCTTCGGCGGTCCGCAGGCGATGGCGGCGACCGAGAACATCCTCGAGTCAATCGCCCAGCATCTCGCGATCGACGCCTACGATGTGCGTCGCGCGAATGTCTACGGCGTCACCGACCGAAATGTCACGCCCTACGGCCAGATCGTCGAGAAGAATCACCTGCCTGAAATCTTCGACGCCCTCGCCGCCTCTTCGCAATATCACGCCCGCCGCGCGGAGATCGCCCGCCGCAACGCGAACGATCCGCTCACGCTCCGCGGCCTCGCCCTCACCGGGATGAAATTCGGCATCAGTTTCACTTCGAAGTTCCTTAATCAAGGGAACGCGCTGGTAAACCTCTACACCGACGGCACGGTACAGGTTTCCACCGGCGGCACCGAGATGGGCCAGGGCCTCAACACGAAGATTCGCCAACTCGTCGCCGACGAGTTCGGCCTCGATCCGGCCCGCGTCCGCTTGATGGCGACCTCGACCGAGAAAAACAACAACGCCTCGCCGACCGCCGCCTCGGCGAGCACCGACCTCAACGGCGCCGCCGCGGTGCGAGCCTGCCAGCAGATCAAACGCCGGTTGAAGAAGTTCGCCGCCGACCGACTGTCCGACAAGGCCGAAGGCCTCACGCCATCGCCGCGGCACATCGTCTTCGCGGATAACGTCGTCTACGATACTCGCCGCCCCGAACTGCGAATCGCCTTCGGCCCGCTGTGCGACGAAGCCCGCCGCGAACGGGTCGACCTCGGCGCCCGCGGGTTCTTCGCCACGCCGGGCATCGACTTTAACCGCGAAACGGGGCGAGGCACGCCCTTCTTCTACTTCACGCAAGGCGCCGCTGCCGTTGAAGTCGCGATCGACCGCTTCACCGGCGAGTTGACCGTCGCCCGCGCCGACCTGCTGATCGACATCGGCCGCTCGATCAACCCGGGCGTCGATCGCGGCCAAATCATCGGCGGTTTTATTCAGGGGATGGGCTGGGTCACCGCGGAGGCCCTCACCTACAACGACAAAGGCGTGCTGCTGAGCCACTCGCCGACGACGTACAAAATCCCGGCGATCACAGACGTTCCCATCGACTTTCGATTGTCGTTATTCGACAATGATGATAATGTCCAAAACATCCGCCGCAGCAAAGCGGTTGGCGAGCCGCCGCTGATGCTCGGCATTGCGGCCTGGGCTGCGGTGAAGAATGCATTGACCTATACGAGCTCCGAGGCGGCGACTTCTCTAAATTTACCGGCGACTGGAGAGGAGATTTTACGATGTCTCAGTTTTCAAGTCCCGACGCATCCGGGTTCGCCCAAGACGGCGTATCAAGCATAACGAACGAAATCGCAAGGTCTCTCGATGAACAACTAGGGCCAAGCTCATTCCGATTCAGTTTGCGTTCATTGCTGCTCACCACCACCGCAGTCGCATTCATCGTCTTCGGATTTCATTCGGTTTGGGTTAGCGGTCGACTGCGTGCGACCTCCAACCACATCACAAACTCGATGAAGCAAATCGGACTCGGTCTGAGCAACTACGCTGACACCCAAGATACTGGCGTGGCCAATCACTCTGTTGACGATGCCGGCGCGCCGCTTAATAGTTGGCGTTGGTTAATCACCCCCTTCGTCGCGCAGCTCGATAGCAACATGGATTGGAGTTATCACGAATCATGGCAATCTCCCGCCAATCGCGATCTCAGAGAAATGCATTTTGACGTGTATTGCTTGGCCCCGTCTACAAGCGACTGCAACACGAACATCTTTGCCATCGTAGGCGACGATACGGCAATTTCCCCGAATCCTGCCGCTCATTGGAGTGAACTCCCTGCGGATGTCCTGATCTTAATGGAAGTTGCCAATTCGGGAAAAAATTGGATGGAGCCTGGCGACTACGACGTTGACGAGTTGCTAGCCCAGAGTGGCCGACTCGGCAGCTCAGTGAAAGGGCTCCTCAACGACCGCATCCACGTCATGTTTGCTGACGGTCAAGTTTGGGCGATCTCCTCCGACGCACCGATGACTGTCCTCCATCCGTTCCTGACAATCACCGGCGCCAAGAACGCAGACCGCAACGAGCTTCTGTCTGCATGGCGAGTCAACTAAATACTGCTCCGGCGGGTCGTTGACCCGCGGCTACCCCGCAAATGCCCTCCCCTCACGGATACGTCGAACGCCTCGCCGAGCTCGCCGCCGCCGGCGCGCCGTTCGTGAGCGTCACGCTTGTCGGCGCCGTGGGGAGCACGCCGAGCGACGTCGGCAGCAAGATGCTCGTCACGGCGGCGGGGCTCGACTTCGGCACCGTCGGCGGCGGCCGCGTCGAAGCCAAAGCGATCGCCGCAGCGCAACAACTCCTCCACAACGAACCGCCCACCTGCGAGCCGGGGGGTTCATCCCCCCGGTCTTCCGTCACTCCTTCCCCCCAGCTCGTCGAGTGGAACCTCCAACGCGACGTCGGCATGACCTGCGGCGGAGTCGTCCAGCTCTTCTTCGAAATCTACAATCACGGCGAATGGCAGATTGTCATCTTCGGCGCCGGCCACGTCGCGGCGGCGGTCATCGCCGCGCTGCTCCCCCTTCCCTGCCGCATCCTTTGCGTCGACCCGCGCGACGAATGGCTCGCCAAGCTCCCCGACCACCCACGGCTTCGCAGACACTGCCTTGCTGATCCTGCCGCGCTGTTGGGCGACCTCCCCCGCGACGCCTTCGTCCTCTGCATGACGATGGGCCACCGCACCGACCGGCCGATTCTCGAAGCGATCTTTCGGCAGGGCCAGAAATTTCCGTATCTCGGCGTCATCGGCAGCGCCGCCAAGCGAGCGGTTCTCCGCCGCGAACTCCTAGCGTCAGGCATTCCAGAAGAACAAGCCGATGCGTTCCACTGCCCGATCGGCCTGCCGCTCGGCAGCAATCTGCCGGCGGAGATCGCGATCAGCGTCGTCGCCCAACTGCTTCAAGTTCGCGACGCACTCAAAAGCCCCGCCTAGATCAATCAGCTTTGGGTGCCACTGGTATCTTGCCAGTGAGAAGTGCCGAGCGAGTACCTACTTCAGCACTGGCAGGATGCCAGTGGCACCCAGAAGCAAGCTTCAGCATCTCGTCTGTTAAACCTTGCGACCCATAACGACTGCGCCAGGCGCCAATTGCCGCATCGCGCGACTCCTGTCGAAAGAGTCATCACGTTTATTCCGTGCGCGCTAGGCTTGAACAAAATCCAGCGCATTAACGCTAATTCTCGTCGATGCTAGCGTCAGGCCGCTCTCTGGGCCGCGCCGGTTCCGAGCCCCACGCTCCCGGCTGCTCGACACGGACGACGCACATAGGACACCGTTCAGGATGAACGCCAAATTCTCCGCCGCCGTTGCGGCGCTGGCGCTCGGCATGCCGTCGATCGCCCCCGCTCAGCAACTGATGCCCTCGGAAATCGTCGGCGCCGATTCGGCCGTCGCCCCTTACGAGTACGCCAGCCCGCCGGCCATCGCCGATCAGTTCGTGATCGACGATCCCTCGTGCGACGTCGGCTGCAGCGAGCAGCTTTCGTGCAGCGACTCTTGCTGCGAGAAAGCGATCCTCTGCGGGTTGATCAAACAGTCGGATCACTGCTTCGACAGCTTCATCAGTCCGATGACGAACCCGGTCTTCTTCGAAGATCCCCGCCAGCTAACCGAAGTCCGCGGCATCTTCTTGAACCATAAAGTCCCGCTTGCGGCAGGCGGCGGCGACATTCAAGTTTACGCGGCCCAGGCGCGGGCTCGCATCACCGACCGGCTGTCGATCATCGCCACGAAAGATGGCTACGCCGTCTCGCAGAACCCAGTGATCGCCGACGGTTGGGCCGACGTGGCGGCCGGTTTGAAATACACCATCTACTCCGATGCCGAGACGCAACGGCTCCTCAGCGGCGGCCTCACCTACGAAATTCCGGCCGGCACGCCGCGCACGCGGCAAGGCAACGGCGACGGCGAGTTCCACCTGTTCCTCACCGGCGGCGCACAGGTTTTAGGATATGGCCACGTGATCAGCGGCTCCGGCTTCCGTCTACCTGCCGACAGCAGCGAAGAGAGCCAGATGTGGTACTGGTCGAACCACTTCGACTACCAGGTGCTGCAAAAGTGGTACTTCCTCACGGAATACAACTGGTACCATTGGATGAGCTCGGGCAACAACGATTTTGCTCCCGGCATTGAAGGCGGCGATCTGTTCAACTTCGGTTCGACTGGCGTGGCTGGCAACGACATCGTCACCGGGGCGATTGGCGCCAAGTACAAGCCGAACCGGCATGTTGAAATCGGCGTCGCGTGGGAACTGCCGCTCACCGAACGCCGCGACGTGCTTGAGAATCGCCTCACGGTCGATGCGATTCTGCGGTACTAACGCCCCTAGCACTGGCAATCTCAACCGTGGGTTCGGACTGGTCGCTTAAGCGACCAGTCCGAGGCGCCGCGTGGTTGACCTTCAACGGCGGCCGTGGCCGTGGCCTCCGCCGCCACCTCCAGTGCCGACGGCGCCGCCGCTGCTGCGGAAGGCCGATGGTCCGCCGCCGCCACTCCCCCCTTGGCTGCGCATCATCTGCCCGCCCCCGCCGCCCCCGGACGGTCCGCGGAAGCCGCGCATCTCAGCGCCGCTGTTACCGCTGCCAAAGTTGCCGGAGTTACCCTGATTGAAGCCGCCAAACGACCGCGGCGCGCCGACTCCGCCGCTGGGTACGCCGCGAAAGCTCTGGTTCGGCCGATCGCTCTGAATCATGCTCGGGGAGCTTGCTCCGCTCGGCATCGGCACTTGCAGATTCCGCGACTGGTACGGCATGCTGCGGACGCCCAGTTGCCCCGTCGGGCCAACTGGTTGCTGCAGGCGATTCTGCGGCATCTCGATGCGAGCGCGACCCTCCATCGTGCGGCCGCTCCCTTGCGGAAAGGATGGATTGCCGTCGAAGTTCTGCTGCCGACGGAATTCTTGCGGATTCCGCACGGAACGATTCGAGCGGAACGGGTCGGCGCCGCCGTTCTGCGGCAAGTCTTGGCCGCCGCGAATGATTTCTCGCGACGCGCTCGGAATTCCGCCGCCGCTGCCAACCGGCAATTGTTCGCGACGCACCACCGAGCTGCCCCCGCCGGTTTGGCCATTCTGACCACCAGGAAGATTGCCGCCGCGATCGCGCATTTGCCGCTGCAAGTCGCTGAACTTCATCCCATTCGCATCGCCGCCGCGCACTGAACCGTTTGGCAGCGTCCGCACGTCGCCGCGCGAACCGCCGACGAATCCCGGAGGTTTGCCGCTGCCGACGCCGGCGTCGACGGCCGGCTTGCCGGTTGTGCGCGCGACAGGCGGTAAGTTGAAGGCCGGCCGTTTGCCGTCGATTCCGTCTAGCTGCTTGCCGCCGCGAATCACGTCGCGATCGACGACGCCGGCGAGTTTGCCTGGATCGTTGGGCCGCCCGTTCTTTCCGCCCGCAATTGCGTCGCGGTCGATCCCCGCGCCCTGCCCAGGCCCGCGGCCTGGCTGGCCGCCGCGCCCGTTCTTCAAATCGTCGAAGTTCTTCGGAAAGCCGTTCTCGAATCCTTTGAAGCGTCCTTCCGCAGCGACTCGCGCATCGCGGATCTGCTTGAACTGGTCGATCTGGCCGCGCGAGCGATCAAGGTCGACCTTCGAAGCTTGCTGCAACTTCACTTGGCCGATCTGCGAACGTTGGCGCAAGTCGGCAGTCGTCACGAGCTTGTTGCGATGCGGACCGCCGTTGGGGCCGCCGCCGGCAATACCGTTCGGACCACCCTGGGGACCGCCGCTTGGCCGCCTGTAGTCTTGTTGAAAGCGATCGAAGTCGCGGCGATAGTTGTTCGACCAGTCATCCCGGTTGCGGCCATCGTGCCAGCGGTGGTACGCACAGAACGGATCGTACCCGCGACCGCGGCCGCCGTTCTGCCACCAAGGGTTGTAGTGGTTGCCGTGCCAGCCGCCGTAGCCGAAGTAGTAGTGGTGATGGTGGCGGTTGATGTAGAGCGCCGAAAGCAGCAGCCCCGAATCGAGCACGCTGTACGGGCGGTACGACCAGCCGACGCCGCGCCACACCGGCTGCGGCCACCACACCGGGGCATACGCCAACCCGCGGTAAGCGAGCAGGTAATCCCAATACCCAGAGATGAAGATCGCCCCCTGCGGGGTGTAGCAGTAGCGATCGGGAATCCAAACCCAGTTATTTTGCCCGGCGTACCAATAGCCAGCCCGCCAATCGTAGGCGCCGCCGTTCCACGTCCAGCAACCAGGCACCCAGAAAAAATTCGCCGCCGGCGCCGGGCTCGACGGCCCAACTTCCAACGTCTCAGGCGGCAACGGCAGCATCTGCACTTCTTGCACCTGCTCGCCGGCCCAGAAGCCCGGCACCCACTGAAACTCGGCGTCGGCAGCCGTCCAATGTCCCGGCACCCAACGACGCCCCGGCGGAATATCGCGCCAGACGCCGCTCACCCAAATAAAATCGTTCTGATCGTCCGACCACATCCAGTAGCCCGGAATCCACTCGACATTGTCGCCCTCCGGACGGACCTCAGGCGGCAGTTCGTTGATCGGCTCCGGCGGTTCCTGCTTCACGCGGATCGATTGGCCCGCTTCGAGAACGACCGCTTCGGCGAAGGCCTCGTGGATCGGCCCCTGGTCGAGCACTTGCATCCCGCCCTGCTGCTGGGCGCCGGCCAGTGGCCCCGGGTTCGCCGGCGCAACCGCCGCAGCGGGGGCTCCGCCCGGTGCGGGCGGAGCAGGGACTTTTCCGAAAGCACGCGTCGCAGCGATCGGTGCGAACGAAACGGCGACGAGCGCGCTGAGTGCAGTGAAATACTTAACGACAGCCATGGCGAGATCCCCCTTCCTCGGGAGCACCTTGTAACCATTGCAACTTGCCGCCGCTGTGCATTGGGTCGGCGGCGGCAAGCGGGCGAGAACGCTGCGTCGGCCCACGACGCACCTCGCCGGCAAGAGTGGACGCAAACGGGGCGCCAACTCTGCGCAACTACAACTCTCGCGTGAATTACTGACTTTTCAAGCCCAGCAGGGCCGCGGGCGACGTATCGCCAGCGATGCAGGTGTCGTCAATCTGTCATGCGTTGGGCCTTCAACCGAGCGGCGACGGAGAAGACGCCTCACTCAATGTTGCCGACGCCCGCTATACTGGCCGCCATGCTCTCTTACCTCCGCTACGCCCTGGCGACGGTATGCTTCACGCTCGGCGTCTTCTCGCTAGCGCTATGGGGGAGCGGAAACTTCTGCCGATTCGGCATCGAAACCCGAACGCGTCTGTGGAGCTTCGACGCCACCCATGGGATGGCGGAAGCCTCTGCCACGCCGGTGGATCCTGAGCTTTGCCCAGTCGGCACTCCGAGGGCGATCACAGCCGGCGGCGGAACCGGCATGGGCATGTCGCGGACGATCGTTCATTTCACCCTGGACGACCGTCCGATCGACATTTGGTTTCAGAACAAACTGGCGTCGAACGGCTCGTTCGGCGCCGCCGACGGGTCCCTCATTTTCCCACTCTGGTACGCCGCCCTCCTCTTCGCTTTGCTGGGCGTCGGCGCCCTCCGCCTCGGGCAGCGGTTTACAGTTCGCTCGGCAATCATCGCCATGACCGCGGTAGCGGGCCTACTGGGAATCGTCGTGGCGGTATAATTGGAGCAACTCCGGCTCGCAGAACGGCGATATCGGCCACAAGCGAAAACCGCGGCGTTACTCAATCCTTCAACGTGGGGTAAGGCTGGTTTCCTTTCGTAACGCTAATGAGTCACTCGCGTCGCAAGCTCCGGCTACCTGCAATCGCGATGCTCTTCGCTACCGCAGCACTCCTGGTCGGCGGAGCGTTCACCTTGATTTTGGGCAACGCGTGGGGACTCTTCGCGACGCTCACCGTTTCAGCGCTGCTCGTATTGCTTTCGATCAGCACGGTGGTGAGCTACTTACTGCTGCCGCGCGGCGACTCTTGCAAGCGAAAAAAAATGCTCGACGATCAGCGTGACTGACCGTCGAGCATTCTCGTAATGCATTCAAGCGAAGTCGAGGCGGCATTCCCGCCTCGCCAACCTACTGCGACTCAAACTTATAAATCCCGCCCTCTTGGGTCGAGAAATAAGTCTCGCCGTTATCGTCTTCGCCGAAGGTGAAGATCGGCGTCCCCTTCTCGAGGACAAGTCGGTTCGCTGTCGCCTGCTTCGTCGCTTCGTCGACCCACAGGGCGTAGACCTGCCCCGTCGCGAGGTCGCCATACATGAAGGCGCCTTCGAGTTCCGGCGCGCTCTTGCCGCGGTAGACGTTGCCGCCGGTGATCGACTTGCCGAGGTCGTGGTGGTAGTCCCACACCGGCTCGATGAGATCGGCCCGCGGGTCGCTCCCCTTGTCGCCGAACTTGTGAGTCCCTTCGCGGAGGTTCCAACCGTAGTTGCCCCCCTTTTCGATGATGTCGATCTCTTCCCACAAATCCTGGCCAACCTCGCCGGCCCACAGCGTGCCGGTCTTGCGGTCGAACGCCATCCGCCAAATGTTGCGAATGCCGTAGGCCCAGTTCTCACCGCGCGCGTCCTTGCGACCCACGAAAGGGTTGTCCTTGGGAATTGCGTAGTTCAGCCCCGGATCCTTGTTGTCGACGTCGATCCGCAAAATCTTGCCAAGCAGCGTGTTGAGATTCTGACCGTTGCCGTGCGGATCGCGCCCCGAACCGCCGTCGCCGAGGCCGACGTACAAGTAACCGTCCGGACCGAACACGAGCGTGCCGCCGTTGTGATTCCAATACGGCTGCGGGATCTCCATGATGATCTCTTCGCTAGCCGGATCGGCCTTGTTCGGGTCGTCCTTCGAGACGCGGAACCGCGAGATGATCGACTTGCGATCCTTTTCGTCTTTGTAGTCGTTCGTGTAGTAGACGAAGAACTCGCCGTTCTCCTTGAACTTCGGATGGAACGCGAGGCCAAGGAAGCCCTCCTCGTTTTCGGCAGGCGCCTTGTAGTGGAGGCGATCGGTGATGTCGAGGAACGTCCCCATCTCCTCGGCGTCAGGCTTGTTCTCGATCACATGGATCCGCCCCGGCTGCGTCGCGATGAACAACCGGCCGCTGCCATCACCCGCCCCGGTGATTACGAGCGGGCGCAGTTCCTTCGGCTTCCCTTCGTCAACGCCGGTGACGTCGTCGGGCCAGAACAGGTTCGGAAACGCCTCAACCACCTTCACCGACTTGAGCGGCGATTGATCAACCTTCGAGCGATCAATCTCAGCGGAAGCAAGCGAAGCGACGCCCATGGCGCCGAGGCAGACGATCGTAGCGACAAACTTCACGGGGGAATTCCTCATGAGGTGACTTTTTACAAATGAATTTCACCACGACGTCACGACGGACACGACGAAATACTTTGGAACCGCCGATGGACGCAGATTAACACAGATCAAATTATTGATTGCTCAATCTACGCTTATCCGCGTTCATCGGCGGTTCCAACTCTTCTTTTCTTCTCGTCGTGTTCGTCGTGTTCGTCGTGGTAAATATCAACTGATTCATCCGCCGATTTGGTACATCGCCCGCTCGGGCTGATGAAAATCGCTCCGGCCGACGCCGTGGGCGGCGGCTTTCGCGGCGACCGACTCGCGAACCAGCGTCCGCAGGTCGTCGTCGCTCCCGCCGTTACGGAGGACGCGGCGGGCGTCCCATTCAACTGTTGAGAATAGGCAGTTTCGCACTTGCCCCTCCGCCGTCAAGCGGAGCCGATTGCAATCGCCGCAGAACGGCTCGCTTACCGGGTTGATAAAACCAATTTTGCCGCCATCCGCAAAGCAGAAGTCGACCGCCGGCTGACTCGCATTGTCGCGCGGCGCGACTTGCAGCGGGCCACAACGTTCTTCGACGATGCGGCGAATCTCAGCGCCCGTCAATAGCTGGTCGCTCGACCAATGATGCTCGGCATCGAGCGGCATGAACTCGATGAACCGGAGTTCCAATTGGCGCTCGCGGGCAAACTCGACGAGTGGAACAATTTCACTCTCGGTGAGATCACGAATCGCAATCGCATTGAGACGGATTTCGTCGAACCCCGCCTCCTGTGCCGCGGCGATACCGGCGAGCACGCGATCAAGCCCCTGCCGCCGCGTGATCCGCTCGAACGTCGCTTCGCTGAGCGTGTCGAGGCTGATGTTGATGCGTCGCAGGCCTGCTGACTGGAGCGCTGCAGCTTGCTGGTCGAGCAACATGCCGTTCGTCGTCAGCGCCAAGTCGCGGATGCCCGGGATTGCCGCCAGCATGCGGACGAGTTCGGGCAAGTCGGCCCGCAACAGCGGCTCTCCGCCGGTAAGTCGCAGCTTGTCGAGGCCCAACGGCACGAGCGATCGCACGAATCGCTCGATCTCCTCGAACGTCAACAGTTCCGCCCGCGGCCGGAAGACGACGCCCTCGGCAGGCATGCAGTAAAAGCAGCGGATGTTGCAGCGATCGGTAACGCTGATGCGGAGACTTGTATGCCGACGGCCGAACGCATCGACGAGCGGCGGAAGTTTTCCCGCCGTCGCATCCTCGTTCGCTGCATGTTCGATCGCCGTCGACATCGCCTATCGCCAAACTTATCCGTTTACGTTGGTCGCTGGATGAACCCACTCGGCGCCGCCATCGGCCCAATGCTCTTGCTTCCAAATCGGTACGCTTTCCTTGAGCGTATCGATCAACCACCGCCCCGCATCGAACGCATCGCCGCGATGCGCACTGCTCACCGCGATCGCCACGCTCGCCTCGGCCAGCGGCACCTCGCCCAAGCGGTGCACGATGCTGCAATCCACCAGCGGCCACCGTTCGCGTGCTTGCTGCTCGAGTCGCTCTAGTTCCTTCGCCGCCATCTCGCGGTAGGCTTCGTAGCTGAGCGTCGCCGTCTCGCGCCCCTTGGTAAACTGCCGCGTGATCCCGAGGAACAGCACCACGGCGCCTGCCTCCGGCTGTTGGACCGATTGCAAGAGCGCGGTCGCATCGATCGGGTTGTCGGTCAGTTGAATCATGCCAAGCTCAAACCCTAGCTATCGCCGCATCAACTCGCGCCGCTAGCCTGGGGCAAGCTTGCCCCAGGTTATTTCTTTTTAGCCGCCGCTCACCGGTGGAATCAGCGCCGCCACATCGCCATCCTGTAACCGCGTCGCATCCGCTGCATACTCCTCATTGATCGCGATGAGCGACCGCCGCGCCAATTCCGCAAGCGCCGGCGCTGTCGCGCACAACGCCGTCCGCAGCGCCGCCACGTCCGCCTCAACGGGCAACTCAATCGGCAACTCGCCGCAACCCGCTAATTCCCGGGCCGCGGCGAACAATTTCACCGTCAGCCTCATCTTACTACCAGCTCCTGCGCGGGACTATCAATCAACTGCCGCAGCTCGGGCATCAGCCCGTAGGCGAGCGCGACAAGCTTTACTGGATGGAGCGTCGCCATCGACGCCCCCTGCTCCATCTGAATCCGACACGTGCTGCATTCGGTGACGCCCAGCCGGTAGCCACCCTTGCGAAGCTCGGTGATCAGCGGCAAGCCAATCCGCAGACTTGTCCGGTAGTTTTTCTTTTGAAACCCAAAGAGTCCCGCCGCGCCGCTGCAACCTTTTTCGATCAGCCGCAAGTCGAGCTTCGGAATCAGCCCCATCAAGTTGACGCTCGGCACGCCGACTTCGAGCGCCTTCACATGGCACGGCGTGTGATAGCCGACGGTCATCTCCAGCGGTTGAAAATCAAGCCGCAACCGCCCCTTCTGATGGAGTCGCCACAAATACTGCGTCGCCTCCATCGAGTTTTCCGCCACCAGCCGCACATCGGAATCGTCGCCGAGCAAGTGAGCATACTCGCGCTGCAGCGCAAGAATCGCCGACGGCTCTGTTGAAACGATCGTGTAGCCCTGCCGCACCGCTTCGCTGAGCATCGCCACGTTGCGTTCAGCAAGCAACCGCGCGGGGCCGAGCGCTCCCTGCGAGATCATCGGCATCCCCGCCTCGTACTGGCGATCGGGAATATAAACCGACACGTCGTTGTGCTCAAGCACGGCGACAAAGGCCTTCGCCAACTGCGAATCGCAGAAGTTGGCGAACGTATCGACGAACAGCAACACCTTCTCGCCCGGGTCGCGATTCGGTTTGGCCAGTCGCGCTTGCGTCGACGATTCGAGGAACGGCCCGCGCGTGAACCGCGGCAACTTCCGTCCCTGAGCGATGCCCAGCGTCCGCTCGATCACCCACCGCGCCCAGCGGCTGCGAATCGCCCAGTTCGCAATGTTGGGGAAGCGCGACGCGTAGCCGCACAGCACGTCGATGTTCGTGATGAACCAATCGTGCAGCCGCAGCCCGTTGACGGCGACGTACGAACCCTTCGCCTCGGCCATCAGCTTCGGCACATCGACGTTGGCCGGGCACTCGAGCCGACACATGTGGCAGTGGATGCAGAGGTCGCATACCTCTTTCACCGCTTCCTCAAGCACCGCCCCCGCCGGCAGCGCGCCGGTGAGAATCGCCCGCGCCAGATTCGCCTTGGCCCGCGGCGACGCTTCCTCGCGCGGCGCGGGGCGAAACGTCGGGCACATCCGCGACTCGGCTTCCTGCGTGCGGCAAGCGCCGCAGCCGTTGCACATCCGCGCCGCGTACGTCATTTCGTCGGGACGCCAGTCGAGTTGCAGCTGAATCAAACTCGACGGCGGGCGCTTAAGCGAACTCGACTGCGGCGGCGCGTCATCAACTTCCAAACGATCCAGCAGCGGGAACGTCACGCGCCGCAGTGGCGTTTCGAGTGGCACCGAATCGGCCGGAATCTTTTTGCCCGGGTTGAGAATCCCGCGCGGGTCGAACAGCGACTTCACCTCGCGGAACGCCGCCATCAACGGCCCGTGCTGTCCCGCAGCGTACGGCGTCCGGCTATATCCTTCGGCATGCTCGCCGCTAATCGTGCCGCCCACTTCCCACGTGTAGCCGTACAGTTCTTCCGCCAGCTCGCGAAGCTTCGGCACTTCCTCGGGGTCGGTGAGATCGATAAACGGCCGAATGTGGAGCTGCCCATGCGCCGCGTGTCCAAAGATCGACGCCGTCACCTGATGCCGCCGCAACGTCTCGAGCGACTTCTGCAAGAAGTTCGGCAGCGCCTGCGGCGGCACGGCGATGTCTTCCACAAACGGCACCGGCCGCGACGAACCGCGCAGGCGGTACAAAGTTGGTACATACCGCCGCGCGAGTTGCCACAGGACGTCGCTGTCAAACGGATCGAGCGCGAGTTGCGAGCTCGACGCCATCCGCCGCTGATCGACCAGCAGGTGCTCGATCTCGCGCAGCGCCTGAAGCACCTCTTCCTCAGATTCGCCGCCGCATTCAACGAGCAGCACCGCCTCGGCCTCGGCGGGAATCAAGAACTCGTACCGCGGGTTCGTTTCGCGGGCGAGGCTGAGATGGCGGCGATCCATCAGATCGCATGCCCGCAACGTGTGCATCGAGAGTTCTGCGGCCGCCTGCGCCGCACCGGAGAGCGACGTGAAAAACAGCAGCATGCTGCCGGTGTGCTCCGGAAGCGCCACTGTCGCGAGCGTTGCTTCGGTGACGATCGCGAGCGTTCCCTCGCTGCCGACGAGCAACCGTGCCAGGTCGATCGTGCCCCGCTCATCGGCGTCATTCGACTTCCACAAGTCGTGCAGCCGATAGCCGCTCCGATCAACGAGGCTGCGCGTCCGTCGCTCGTCAATCGCATGTTGATGCCGAGCGATGATGTCGGCGACTCCCGCCGCCAGCGTTCCGGCCGGGTCATCGCGACGCTCGGCGTCGACGTCGGGAACATGTTGCGACAATCTCGTCACCTGCCCGTCGGCGAGCACAACCTCTAGCTCGCGCACATGCCGCCGCGTCGAACCATACGCCGGCCAGCGGCTTCCCGACGCGTCGAGGGCCACGACGCTTCCCATTGTCGTCACTTCGACGTTGGCCGGATCGGGCCCGAACATCCGGCCGCTGCGGGCCAGCCGATCATTCAGCTGCGCCAGCACCACCCCCGGCTGCACGACGACGTGATCTTCGCCTACCGAAACGATCCGCCGCATGTGCTTCGAAAAATCGACGACGATGCCGCGCCCGAGCGAATCGCCCGCCAACCCCGTCCCGGCTCCGCGGGGAAAGAGCGGAATACCCCGTTCCGCCGCATACCGGACGATCGCCACGACATCGTCCCGATGCCGCGGCAACGCCACCCCCAATGGCGGCACTTCGAAGATGCTCGCATCGCTGGCGTACATCTGCACGAACAAGTCGTCGCAATGGACGTCGCCGTCGAGTTGCCCCCGCAGGTCGTCACGGATGCGAAGCTGTTCAGCGTCCATAGGGCGATTGCGAGGCGTGCGGATGACTTTTAATCACGAAGAATAACCACGACGGCACAGCGGACACGACGAAAAACCAAGTAACCCATTCAGGCGAGCTGCAATCTAAAATTCCGTCGTGCTCGTTGTGTCGTCGTGGTGCAATACTTTTTTGAATTCAAGAAGGGGGCGACGTTGCAAGCTCCTTCGTCCGCGTCGCGATCTGCCGATACTTCTCGTGCGTTTCCAAATTAAAGTGGCCGTGCGTTTCCATCTCCGCCACGCCGCGGTATTGGGCGCCGCAGCGGTAACACATGAGCGCGTTGCCGACGAACATGAATAGCAGCAGGTCGGCCAGCGCCGTGGCGAACAAAATCCCGAACGTCCACGCGAGGTTCGCGTTGGCCCAGGCGATCGAGCTGCCGACGACGCCGATCGCTACGAGCAGCACGCCCAATCGCTGCGGAAAGTCTTTCCGCATGTACAGGTCGTGGCTCGGGCAAACAAGGCACCGCCGTACCCGCTCGCCGCTCACGGCCCCCTCCGGCAGCGCCACCTCGTGCCGGCACGCCGGGCACGCGAGCGCCGTCGTCCGTTCGTCGAACTCGTGACGAACGGCGCTGTCGCAAGAGCTGCAGGCGTAGGTGACGTGCATCGCTGACCGCGGGGGGGAACGGGACGCCTCGCCCTCGTGGCCAAGGCAAACTGCCATTATACGGGGTAAACCGACTCGGCAGACAGTAGCAACGACATCGTTTCGCCGACAAACGTCCCGATTACGGCGACGTACAGAATACCCGTGGCGCTCTGCGTGTTGGGGATTTCGAGCGTTTTCCAGGTCAGGTAAATGAGCACGATCACGCCGATCAATCCGAATGACCACCGCAGCAGCAGGAAGAGCCAATCTTGCGTGCTGAGCGCTTGCGACGACGCCTCGCCAACGAGCCCAGCGCCGCAGAGGAGCGTCTGTAGCGCAACCGCCGCCGCCATTGCGAGCAGCAGTTCACGCAGCGGCGCCAATTGCATGCCGGGGGCGTTTAGGTACCAGTGCCCAAGCAACATCGCCGCGGTCGTCGTGCCGAGCAGCAAGCCCGAGGTGATCGGCTGCAGGAACCGCAGCCACTCCAGCACGCCCGACGCTTCCGCTGCTGCTCCCGTGACGTGAAGGCTGTCGACGCCGCTCATCGCGGCCAGCGATCCCACGGCGCCGACGATCGCCACGCCATACAGCAGCGCCACGCCAGCCCGCGGCTTCTCATAGAGCCAGCAAACGGCGCCAACGTAACTCAGCACGGCCGAACAAATCGCCCAACCGAACGCCGCCGGCGCCGCCACGCGACTCAGCAGCGCCGCAAGCGCTGAGAGTCCGAGCGTCACGTAGAGATGGTTGCGAAAGTACCCGCTCGTCACCAATCGCGGCGAAGCGATCGTCATTCCCGCCGCGAGGCCAAACGACAGCCGCAGCAGAAATTCCGTCAGCAGCGCCATGCGTTCCCCGCGGGCTAGGCGTTCGGCTTGCTCAGCCTACTTGCCGCCGTAGATGAGATTCATCACTTCCGACCGGCTCGACAGGTTCGAGCGGAACAGCCCCTTCATCGCCGAAGTGACGCACAAGCTATCCGGCTTCCGCACGCCGCGGATCGACATGCACGAGTGGGCCGCCTCGATCACGACCGCGACGCCTTTCACGCCGAGTTCTTCGACGAGCAAGTTGGCAATCTGCTCGGTCATCCGCTCCTGCACCTGCGGCCGGTGCGAAATCTCTTCGACGACGCGGGCCAGCTTGCTCAGTCCGACGACCTTGCCGTTGGGGACGTAGCCGATGTGGGCCTTGCCGATGAACGGCAGCATGTGATGCTCGCACATGCTGTTGAATGAGATATCCTTCACGAGGACCATCTCGTCGTACTTCTCGGTGAAGAACTTCTGCAAATGGATCCGCGGATCGGTATGCAGCCCGCTGAACAGCTCGCGATACATCCGCGCCACGCGGGCCGGGGTTTCGCGCAAGCCCTCGCGATCGGGATCTTCGCCGACGGCGAACAGAATTTCGCGAACCGCCCGCTCGATGCGCGGCAGATCGACCTCGTGCGAGGTCGCGTTGTCACCTGGTTCGTCGAGTTCTCCCGACAGACTGCCGTGGTCGACAGACTTGCCGCCGTTCGCTTGCGAAGCGCTCATCAATACCGCCGTCTCTATAAATTTAGAAGTACCAGTGACCGAGCGTGTGGGAGGGGTCTCCGACCCCGACGGCGGTCCGCCGGCGTGACATCGTCACCCCAGCAATGCGGAATCGGCGTCGGAGACGCCTCCCACAGTGACTCTGCTTAGTGGGAGACTCCGTCCGTAAATCAAAGAAACAGCCGATCGTACGTTGCGGCGGCGCAGCGAGTCAACCGGCTCAGTTCTGGCTGAAACGGGGCGGAAAACCGGCCGCTGCCGGTGCGGGCGTCGCGGGGATTCCCTTCCACGGCTTGCCGAGCGTTTCCAGCAGCAGCTCGGCCCGACGATCAACATTGCATTCGGCGAGTAACCGGCACTTGAGCCCTGCATCGAGCGGTAGGGCAAAGCTCGCCAAATCAGTCAGCACCGCCAGCGGCAACTCCGCGGCGAGAAGGTCTTGCACCGGCCCGGGCGACTTGGCCCCGGGAGGTAACGGCAGCGCCTGCTGGAACTCCCGGCAGAGCACCGCCTGCAATTCGGCCCGATCGGCCTCGCCCTCGCCGGGATAAGTTTCATCAAGTAGTTCCAACTCTGCCGTCCGAAACGAGCGGCCGGTGGCGACTTCGCTCACCAACCGCGCCCGTCGCATCCCGAGCAACATGATGTTGTAGCGGCCATCTTCCAGGCGCTGGTGCGTCACCACCTTGCCAACGCAAACCTGCGGCAGCAGCCGCGGCTTTCCCTCGTAGTTCGCTTCCCAGCCTGGCGCCAGGATGCTCATCGCAATGAGGCCGTCGCTGTCGAGGGCGTCGTTGAGCATCTCCCGATACCGCGGCTCGAAAATGTGGAGCGGCTGCATCACGTGCGGGAACATCACAAGGTCGGGCAGCGGGAACAGCCGGGCGACTCCCTTGAATCGAGTTTCGTCAAAGGTGAGGTCGTCGGTGTTCCAGGGCAGCATGGACATGGCGTGTGCGGTGGGCGGGAGGCGTGAGGAGGCGGCACTCATCGCCGCGATTGAAAGCCACCGGCTCTGCCGGTGGACGATGTGAAAAACAGCTTGGGTGGTAGTTCGTCCACCGGCGGAGCCGGTGGCTTTTATGTCGTCGCCAACAGTGTTTAGGTCTCGCCCGCGGCGGCAAGCGCCGGGTCGAGGTGAATTTCAGGAATCAAATCAGGTTCGATCTCTAGCTTCGGAAACTCATCGGTCGCAGCCATCACCGCCGCGAAGCACTGGTCCATTTGCCCGAGAAACGCCTCGAGATCGATGCCACGGCAGGCAGGTTGGAAGGTTTCCAGATACCCGCGGCTCGACAAGTAGACTTTCTTCGCGCCGCGGATGTTACCGTTGCCGAAGTGATGAAGCGCGACCGCCGCTTGAATCAGCCCTTGATAGAACTTCCGCAGCGGGCCGCGGTATTCGGTCCACAGTTCTTCCCAAACTTCGTGAGCCTCAAAGAATTCGCAATCGTTGAAATAGCGAATGCCTTGGTCGTAGAGCGAATCGTCTGATTCGGCGTCGTGCGGCATTGTGCGGTGGCTCCGGGCGGCGCGGCTGACGTGTCGGCACAGGCGGCCAGGGTCGGGGAACGATCCGTTCGGGTGAATCGCTGGTGGATTATAGACGTGGCGCCCACGGCGGGCCAGAAACGACAAGGCGGCCCCAGTACCCCGCTTTTGCGGCCGCCGTTCGAGCGGGTTGACACTATCGGCGCCGCCCTCACAATTGGTCGACTGACGGGAGAATCGGCCCCTCTGAGGCCGTGGGAACACTCTCCCGGAGGCGGCCCGGGCCGGTCTCAACTCACCATGGCAGGCGAAATATGACTGGTCGGAAGCCTGCTGGCAGCCCTCCCGCGGCCAAGAAGCCGCCCGCCGCCATCGGCAGCCACGCCGAGGTCAAACGCCGCGCGGGACAGGTCGTCCGGGCCCTCAATAAGGAATATCCCGAAGTCGAGTGCGCCCTCGTCCACAACTCGCCCTTCGAGTTGCTGGTCGCGACCATCCTCTCAGCTCAATGCACCGACGCCCGGGTGAACATCGTTACCCCCGCGCTGTTCGCTAAGTACCCCGATCCCGCCGCCTTCGCCGCGGCGCCACTCGCTGGGATTGAGAAGGCCATCCAGAGCACCGGCTTCTTTCGCAACAAAGCGAAGAACATTAAGGCCGCATCCACGGCCATCGTCGACGACCATGGCGGCGAGGTTCCCGAAACGCTCAACGAACTCGTCGCTCTCGCCGGCGTCGGCCGCAAGACGGCCAACGTCGTGCTCGGCGTGGCGTTCGGCCAAGCGACCGGCGTCGTCGTCGACACCCACGTCGGCCGCCTGAGCCGCCGACTCGGCCTCACCGCGAACGACGACCCGGTAAAAGTCGAAGCCGATCTGATGGCGATCATTCCGCAAACGGAATGGATCGACTTTTCACACCGCCTCATCGCACACGGCCGGCGAGTTTGCATCGCCCGTAAGCCAAAATGCGACGAGTGCACGATGCTGAAATTCTGCCCGCGCATTGGCCTCCCCGCCGCCTGATTCCTCCGACGGAGCGTTCCATGATTCTTTCCGGTCAAGAAATCGCTGCTCGCCTCGGCGGCGACGTGAAGATCGAACCGTACAATCCGGCGGCGCTCAACCCTAACAGCTACAACCTCACGCTCCACGACGAGCTGATGGTCTACGAGGAAGTGATCCTCGACATGGCCAAGGCGAACCGCGTCCGCCGCGTGCAAATCCCGCCCGAAGGATTGGTCCTCAGCCCGAACCAGCTCTATCTGGGCCGGACCGTCGAGCGGACCGAAACGCACAACCTCGTGCCGCAGATCGAAGGCCGTTCATCGATCGGCCGGCTGGGACTGTTCGTACACGTGACCGCCGGCTTCGGCGACGTCGGCTTCTGCGGCTACTGGACGCTGGAGATTTTCGCCGTACAGCCGATCCGCATCTACCCGGGCGTGCCGATCTGCCAGATCTTCTACCACGAGATCACCGGCGCCTACGCCGAGTACGCGAGCAAGTACCAGCACAACCACGACATCCAACCGAGCATGCTGTTCCAAGAATTCGCGTCAAAGAACGGCGCCGACCCGCAGCTTCCGTTAAATTTCGACGCCGAGCTAATTCTCTAGTAGCCGCCGGGCAACGACCAGCCGGAGCGTCCCCGCAAGCGGCAATGAGAGCGCAAACCCTCTCGCTTGTGCTTGCCTCCGCTCCTCAACGCCAACGGCGTTGCATCATCCAGCCCGGGGTTGATTGCGCAAGCAATCTCCCCCGGGTCGACTAGCCAGTTCGCCGCACCAACCCTGAAAGGGTTGAATCAGCTCGCTAGCCAAACGGCCGACGCAACCCTTTCAGGGTTGTGATCAACCGCGATCCAAAAATCCCAGGGTACGCCGCTGCGCGTCGAACCCTGGGCTGGAAGCTTGAACGCTTTCAGCGTTCGCAGTCGCGGGTCAACGACCCGCCGGAGCGGCACTCATAAGACGAACCACTAAGACGCAAAGGGGCGCTAAGACGCACCAAGGAAGAAAGGGGAAAGTGATTTGGACAGGGCGGCCCACCCCATTTCCTACCTACCCTTCTCTCAAATTACTTCGTGTTTCTTAGTGGTCTTCGTGCCTTCGTGGTTAATCTTATGCTCCCTAATCGTCGCAGCACCACCGCCTACATAATCGCAAAGTAATTCGCCACTGCGTAATCGAAATACTCCACCGTCATCTCCGGCGGTTTGCTGATGTAGTGGCAATAATTAACGATCTGCAGCAGCAAGTCGCGCGGCTGGCAGCAGCGGAACGGGCGGTGGATCGCCTTGTAGTGGTTGTTGACCAAATGGTCGAGCGCCGATTGCTCGAAGCGAATCCCCAGCTTCGGCGCCATGATCTGGAACAACGCGCGAAACTCTTCCTCCGACGGATCGAGCACTTCGATCTTGTACGGAATACGCCGCAGGAACGCATCGTCGACGAGTTGCTTCGGCTCGAGGTTCGTCGAGAAAATAATCAGCTGATCAAACGGCACCTGAATCTTCTTGCCGTTGTTCATCTGCAAAAAGTCGTACCGTTTTTCGAGCGGCACGATCCAGCGATTGAGCAACTGATCGGTCGTCATCCGCTGCCGGCCGAAGTCGTCGATGACGAGGGTGCCGCAGTTGCTCTTCATCTGGATCGGCGCTTCGCTCACGTTGACGCCGGCACTCGATTGGACTTCGAGCGCGTCCATCGTGAGTTCACCGCCGACGACGATCGTTGGCCGTTTGATTCGCACCCAGCGGAGGTCGATCGGCTTCATCTGCAGCGGGCCGGTCGGCTCGTTGAGCGGCGCTTCGGTGTGCAAGCCTGGGTCGAAGACGCGCATGATTTCGCCGTCGACGCTAATCGCCCGCGGAATCCAAATGCAATCGCCGAACGCCGCCGTGACCCGCTCGGCGATGCTCGTTTTGCCGTTACCCGGCGCACCGAACAAGAACAACCCGCGGCCCGAATTCACCGCTGGCCCGAGCCGCTTGAGCATGTTTTTGTTGATGAGCAGATCGGCGAACGCCTTTTCCAGGTCGCTCTGCGTCGGGTGCTGCTTCGTCAGACTTTGCTCTTTAACGCTATCGCAATAAGTGGCGAGTGGCACCGGCGCGGCGCCGAAGTAGCTACAAAGTTCGGAAAGCTTCTTCGCGCGGTCCCGCCCCATGTCGGTGAGCTGATAAACGAAGTCGTTCATCGGCGCCGAGCCGCGGAACGCGACCAGCTGACCGAGCTTCATCTCCTGCAACACTGGCGCGAGCAAGCGGAACGGAATCGCGTGTTGATCGGAAAGCGCGCGACCGCTCATTTCGCCGCAGGCGGCGAGGCACTTGAGTGCGAGATGTTCGAGTTGGCTTTCACTGACGCCGGCCGCTTTAAGCGACTGGGGCTCGAGCGGCCGCCACGGTTCGGCGTCTTCGGCCTCGGCATTGCGCGACGCCGGCGGGGGCGTCGTGCGGATCGACCGCGCCGCGGCCAGCGTGGGCGGATCGATCATCGTTGTGTTCGTGCCTGAGACTTCGCGCGGCGGCGCGGCGACGGGAGCAGCGACCGCGGCCTGTCCCTCGGTGCGCGTACTCTCCGCGAGCTGGTGAATCCGCGCAAGCATCGACTCTAAATCGTTCGACGCGCCGGCAGATGCCGGACGATTCGGTGCGGAAACAGGTGAGTCGGTGCTGCTCATCGTAGGCGCAACTGCCTGGGGAGCGGTAGAAAAGGTGATTCGTAAGTGCGCGACGTCGGCGCAAGCTATCTTACGTCGTAGACTTACCCCGCGCCGGTTGCGATTGGCCGCGGCAGGCGCTGTCGGTACAACCCGTACGACTGGCGCGAAGCTTCGGCTCATTCGTCGTTCAAAACCCAACTGTGTCGCTCCGGCGGGCCGCCCGCCCGCGGCTGCTGAGTTTCGCGTTATGCAATACGTTATTACTGCCGTTGGGCCTGATCATCGCGGGCTTGCCGATCCGATCGTCCATTGCGTGACGCAACTCGGCGGCAACATCGCCGAGATCCAGATGTACGACCACGACGAAGCGTCAGTCTTTTCGATGCTGACGCGGGTCGAGCTTGATCCGGCTCACGACGCGACGCTGCGGCAATCGGTCGCCGAGATCAGCGAACGAACCGGCCTGTCGATTCGCACTTGGGTTCCCCGCGAACCGGGCCGCCGACCGCGACTGGCGATTTGTTGCACGCTCCGCACCGAAACGCCCCGCGCCGTCCTCACCGCCATCGCCGACGGGACGATCAACGCCGACGCCGCGGCGATCATCAGCAACCGCCAAGTTTGCCGCGGCCTCGCCGACGAGTTCAACGTTCCGTGGCATTACATCGGCGACGCCGACGGCTCGGTTGACGACGATCGGTTGATCGACATCTGCGACGAACTGGGCGTCGATTACATCATTCTCGCCCGTTACATGCGGATCCTGCCGCCGTCGAGCTGCTGGAAATACGCCGGCGGTCGGATCATCAACCTCCACCACGGTTTGCTCCCTTCGTTCCCCGGCATGCGTCCTTACCACGACGCCCACGCCGCGCGGATGCTTACCTATGGGGCCACTTGCCACTTCATCGTGCCGGAGCTCGACGCCGGTAATCAAATCGTCAACCAAACGACCTTCACCGTCGCCCCCGGGACGCCGCGCGACGAAATCATCCGCCGCGGCGAACAGCAAAATGAACCCGCCTGCCTCGTCGAAGGCGTCCGCCGCGTCGTCGACGGCGAGGTGGCGCTGCACTTCAACCGCGTTGTCGCCCTCAAGTAGTTTGAATTGAACCACGACGGCACGACGGAATGCATGCAAGCATTCCGTCTCCTCTTCGCGCCTTTGCGTGAGACGCTTCTTTTTCAAGATCTCACGCAAAGGCGCAGAGGCGCAAAGGAAATACAATGACGGGCAGCGATCGCTTGTCGGTTTTCGTCGTGTCCGTTGTGTCGTCGTGGTTTGCTACCTCCCTGAAGTGCAGCGATGTTATCTGTTCAGCTTGAATGCCAGGATTGCGGTTGGTGGACCCTTTGCGGTGAGGCGGAGGTTGTTCGTCGGTTGCGGCCGCTGGGGCACTTTCGTCGGGCGACCGATCCGCCGGAGGAGATTGTGCGCGAGGTGCTCGCCCAGGATGGGCACGCCCTCCCCTGTGATCGCTGCAAGAAGCCAAAATTAAAGCTGACGATCGATCCGGACCAATCCGACGGCGACGAGTGGGAGCAGGTCGTCATCTGCGAGATTTGTCGCGAGCCGATTCCGCCGGAGCGGCTCGAGTTCAAACCTGATGCCCGGCGCTGTGTCGGTTGCCAGGATGCGGCCGACCGCGGTCGGTCGTTTGTCGAACCTGATTACTGTCCCAAATGCGGCGCCTTGCTCGAAATCCGCGTCAGCCGCGGCGGCGGGCCGACTCGGTACAAGCTGTTCTGCACCGGCTCGCCCTCGTGCCGGCTGTAGTTATGTCGTGTTGTGTCGCGTTTTGCATTTTTGGCGACATTAAGCGTAAGTTGTTTTGTGGTTTGTGGTTATGCGGCCAATCGCGGGGACCGCGACCACCGGTCGCGGCTTTTTCGCCTGGTGGACGGCGCATGGTGATTGACGCCGGCGGGAACGCTTTCCGCGGCGTCGGGGTTCGAACGCGACTGAACCACTAAACACATATACAGTAGAGCGGCGCCGGTGGCCGAAAGCAACACGGTTTTCAGCCACACTTCAATCCGTTTGGGGCGGCCGCGGCCCTGTCCCATAGAAAGCAGGTGGCCGCTGCTCTAAGGTGGAAGATTCGCTTCGACTCGGACGGCCCGCTGAGGGAGTTCCGCTACCGATTGCACCCCGCCGCCCGCTCGCCATGCCTGCCGCTTCGCTCAATTTGATCGCCACTTCCGCCTTCGGTTTGGAGGCGGTCGTCGTCCGCGAACTGAGCGATCTCGGTTACGCCGCGAAGGTCGCCCGGCCCGGGCGAATCGCGTTCAGCGGCGATGCGTCGGCGCTCTGCCGGGCGAACATGTGGCTCCGCTCGGCCGACCGCGTGCTGGTGGAGCTCGCGTCGTTTCAGGCGGCCGACTTTGACGCCTTATTCGATACGACGCGCGACTTCCCGTGGGAAGAGTGGATTGCCGCCGACGCGGCGATCCCGGTTGGCGGGCGATCGGTCAAGTCGCAACTTTCGAGCGTGCCGGCGATTCAGCGTTCGGTGAAGAAGGCGATCGTCGAGCGGCTGCTCGCCGCGCGGCCAGGCGTGGAACTTCCGGAAACTGGCGCGCCGATCGCCGTCGAAGTGTCGCTGGTCAACGATCTCGCGACGATCGATCTCGACACGTCGGGCCACGGTCTTCATCGCCGCGGTTACCGCACGCTCGCCGCGGCGGCCCAATTGCGCGAGACGCTGGCGGCGGCGATGGTGCAGCTCAGCTTTTGGAAGCCGGAGCGTCAACTCGTCGATCCCTTCTGCGGCACGGGGACGATTGCGATTGAAGCTGCGATGATCGGGCGGCGGCTCGCGCCGGGACGGAAGCGGGCGTTCGCCGCGGAGACTTGGGAGCAAATTCCGGCCGCGGCCTGGCAAGCGGCCCGCGAGGAAGCGGACGATCTCGCGCTGCCCGCGCTGCCGCTGCGGATCATTGGCTGCGACGCCGATGGCGAGTCACTGAAACTTGCTCGCTACCATGCGGGACTCGCGGGCGTGGCCGACGATGTTCACTTCCAGCAGCATACGTTCGATGAGCTCACCAGCAGCCGCAACTATGGTTGCGTGATCACGAACCCGCCCTACGGCGTGCGGATGGGCGAAGAGGCGGAGATCGAAGAGCTGTATCGTTCGATTCCGAACGTGCTGCGGCGATTAAAGACTTGGTCGCATTTTATTCTGACGGCGCATCCTGACTTTGAACGGCTCGTCGGGCAGCAGTCTGACAAGCGGCGGAAGCTGTACAACGGGCGGCTGCAGTGCAATTTGTTTCAGTTCTTTGGGCCGAAGCCGCCGCGGCGGAAGGATGGGGTTGCTAAGACTAGCGGCGATAATGGCGTGGGAAGCGGCGAAGGGGTCGGGGACCTTTTGCCACTGGAGAGCGCCAATTCAGAAGAGAGTCGCGAGTGGCAAAAGGTCCCCGACCCTGTTGAGCGTCCCTCGTCACAAGCTCCACCTGATTCGTCAGATTCAACTCTCAAGAATGCTCCGGCTCCCTCCCCCTCGAGGGGAGTGCTGGGGAGGGGGGCTGAAGTGGCGGAGTCGTCTGCCACTTCAATCACCCCTCCCCTATCCCCTCCCCCTCAAGGGGAGGGGGACCAAACGGGGGCAAGTTGGGAGGTGAGCTCGGCGGCGGAATTCAGTGCAGATTCAGGCTCGCACGAGTCCAACGTAAGCAATGTTCCGCAGCAACCACGCACGCCGCGCCCGGTGCAGCGCCCCGCCTTCGGCGGCCTACACGCCGACGCCGAACGCCAAGCCGCCGACTTTGGTAACCGCCTAAAGAAGCTCGCCCGCCACTTGCGCCGCTGGCCGACGAAGCGCGGCATCACTTGCTATCGCATCTACGAGCGCGACATCCCCGAGATTCCGCTCGTCGTCGATCGCTACGAAGACGCGCTCCACATCGCCGAGTTCGATCGCCCCCACGAGCGGACCGCGGCGGAGCATGCCGACTGGCTCGACCATATGGTGCGCACCGCGGCCGAGGCGCTCGAAACGCCGGAGGATCTCGTCTTCGTCAAGCGACGTCAACGGCAGCGCGGCACGGAGCAGTACGAGCGGTTCGATGATGCGCAGGTCGTGAGAGTCGTGAACGAAGGGGGGCTCAAGTTCGAAGTAAACCTGTCGGACTACCTCGATACGGGCCTGTTCCTCGATCACCGCGTCACCCGCGGCATAGTTCGCGACGCGGCGGCCGGCAAGCGGTTCCTCAATTTGTTCGCTTACACCGGTTCGTTCACCGCGTACGCCGCGGCGGGCGGGGCGAGCGAAACGACCACCGTCGATCTGTCGCCGGTGTACCTTGAATGGGCTGAACGGAACCTGGAACTCAACGGCCTCCACGGGCCGCAGCATCGGCTCGTTCGCGACGACAGCCGCGAGTTCGTCGCGTCGCTGGGCGGCCGGCCGCAGTTCGATCTGGCGGTCGTCGATCCGCCGACGTTCTCGAACAGCAAGCGGGTCGAGGACGACTGGGACGTGCAGCAAGATTACGAGTGGCTGCTCAACGAAGTGCTGCGCTGCATGACGCCGAGCGGCGTGATGTACTTCTCGACGAACTCGCGGAAGTTCAAATTCGACGAGCAAGCGCTGCGCGGCGCCGCGGTCCGCGAGATTTCGAATAAGACAGTGCCGGAAGATTTTCGTAATAAACGAATCCACCGCTGCTGGCGGATTGTGAAGAGTTAATCACGAAGACGCAAAGTTAAAAAGAGAAGACCACCGCGGATTTCGCTGATGGCACGGATAGAAAAATGGGGAGCGAACTCACCCCTCACTTTATCTGTGAAATCTGCGCTATCCGCGGTCATCTTCCTTCGCGTCTTCGGAGTTGCCCTTTCCCTAGCTAAGCAATCAGCGGTCGCAGCACGCGGTAGCTGATTTCGAGCGACTTACGCCGCTTCTCAAGGCTCCCTTCGAAGGCTTCGTCTTCGACTTCGACGCAAACGGGACCGTCGTAGCCGACGTCAGCAAGGGCGCCGATGTACTTGCCCCAGTTCACGTCGCCGAGGCCGGGGATCTTGGCGGTGCTGCGTTGCATCGGCGGCACGAGCGAGCCGAGGCGGTTGAGCTTTTCGACGTCGATCCGCATGTCCTTCGCGTGGCTATGGAAGATTCGCTGGCCGAACTCGTAGACCGGGGCGATCGGATCCATCAGCTGCATCCGCAGGTGCGACGGATCATAGTTGAGGCCGAAAAAGACCGACGGGATCACCTCGAACATCCGCCGCCAGATGGCCGGCGTGCGGGCGAGGTTCCAACCAAACGGCCAGCTCTTGTCGATCATCATCGGGCAGTTTTCGATGCCGACCCGCATGTTGCGGTCTTCGGCGTAGCGAATGATCTCGGGCCAGACCTTTTCGAACTTCAGCAGGTTGTCTTCGAGCGACTCGTACTGGTTGGCGCCGATGAAGGTGTTGATGCCGGACAGGTCGAGCTTCGTCGCGGCGTCGATCACCTTGCGAACGTGGGTCCGCGCGATTTGCGCTTCTTCCTCGTCGTGCGACAGGGCGTTCGGGTAGTAGCCGAGTGCGGAGATCGCGACCTTGTACTTCTCGCACAGGGCGCGAATATCGTCGGCCTGCGCTTGCGTGAACTCGGTGCAGTCAATGTGGACGACGCCGCCGTACTCGCGGTCAACCGTACCGGGGGGCCAGCACATCACTTCGACGCAGTCGTAGCCGATCTCCGACGCGTGCTTGAGAACTTCTTCGAGCTTCAGGTCGCCGAAGATGGCAGTCACAAAACCAAGTTGCATGGCTACGCTCCAATCGGTTCCGAGTGATTCGGAAGCCTGTTTGAAAATACGTTCAACACAGAGAGCACAGAGGCCACGGAGAAGACAATGCGGCTAATGCTTTGCTCTGTGCTCTCCGTGTCCTCTGTGTTGAGGCATTCAATGTATTAGAAATGCAATGTATGTCGTTAAATCGCGCCGAACGCCGATTCCAAATCGCTGCGCAAATCCTCGTACGCTTCGAGGCCGACCGAAATCCGAATCAGCCCGTCGGCGATGCCGTGCTTCGCGCGGTCGGCCGCGTCGTAGCTAGCGTGCGACATCGACGCCGGCTGTTCGATCAACGACTCGACGGCGCCGAGGCTCACAGCGAGGCCGAACAGTTTGGTCGACTCTGCAAATCGCTTGCCATCGGCGAGGTCGCCCTTGATCTCGAACGACATCATGGCGCCAAACTGGCCGCCCATTTGCTTGCGAGCAAGTTCGTGGCCGGGATGGCTTGGTAACCCTGGGTAGAGTACCCGCGCGACGCGGGAGTGGGAAGCGAGCCACTCGGCCAGCTGCTGCGCAGTGCGGCATTGCTCGCGAACGCGGAGTTCGAGCGTCTTTAGCCCGCGGGAGCAGAGGAAGGCTTCAAGCGGCCCCATGACGGCGCCGGTGGCGTTCTGCACAAAGTAGAGTTCCTTGAGCAGCGCCGCGTCGCGGACGACGAGCGCGCCGCCCATCGCATCGCTGTGACCGCCGATGTATTTGGTGGCCGAGTGCATCACGATGTCGGCGCCGAGTTCAAGCGGCCGCGTGAGGACCGGCGTCGCGAAGGTGCTGTCGATGCCGAGGAGGGCGCCGTGGCGATGGGCGAGCTTCGCGCAGGCTTCGATGTCGGTGATCGACATGCGCGGGTTGCCGGGGCTTTCGATCCAGAGGAGCCGCGTCGCGGGGGTGAAGGCGGCTTCGACCCTCGCGAGATCAGTCGTGTCGACGAGCGTCACCGTGATGCCGGCGCGATTGGCGATTTTGTGGAGCAGCCGGTAGCTGCCGCCGTAGATGTCGCTGCCGGCGACGACGTGGTCGCCGCTCTTCAGCGAAGCAATGACGCAGTGGGTCGCCGCCATACCGGTGGAGAACGCCAAGGCGCCGACGCCCCCTTCGAGCGAAGCGAGGGTCGTTTCAAAATTCTTCCGCGTCGGGTTGCCGCTGCGGGAGTAATCGAACTCGCCCCAATCGCCGGCGCCTGGTTGGATGAAAGTGGTCGCCAGATGGATCGGCGGCACGACGGCGCCGGTTTCGGCGCACGGCTCGTTGCCGACGTGGATGGCGCGGGTGCGGAATTGCATGGGGAGGCAGGTGATCGGGGATCGGTGACTGGTGATCGGAGACGACGTTAACTTTACTCAAGCTTTTTGCGTAGGGAGCGCTGCAAGCCGACTAGTAGTCGACCGACTCGCGATGCCAACGCGTCGACCGGTTCAAGCTCTTCGGCCGCTACAAAATTCCGACGCTGCACGATTAGCAGCAACGTGCGAAGTTCTGCGAGCGAGCCTTGCGAGATGGCCAAATGTCGCAAGAGGTCCTTCGTAGAACCGCGCCCGCAACCTTCGGCAATGTTGGCAGGAACTGAAACAGACGCGCGTTGCATCTGGCTAATCAGACCAAAGCGTTCAGCAGCCGGCATCGACAAACACACATCGTAGACCGCATCTACTAAGTCGATGCCAAGTTGCCACACTTCGAGATCTTCGTGACTGCTGGCCATCGAACATTGCTCCAAAAAGCATTACCGATCACCAATCACCGATCCCCGATCACCCTCTCAGCTACGCCGTGGCGTCGAGCGCTTGGCTTAGGTCCGCAATGAGGTCGTCGGCGCTTTCGATGCCGCAGCTCATGCGAATCATGTTGTCGAAGATGCCGAACTGCTTGCGGGCCTCGGGCGTTTGCTGGAAGTAGCTCATCACGAGCGGTTGCTCGATGAGCGACTCGACGCCGCCGAGGCTCGGGGCGATGCGGGGAATCTTCACCGCGTCGATTACGTCGGCCGTCGCCCGCCAGTCGGCGTCTTTCACCAGGAACGTCACCAAGCCGCCGAAGCCGCGCATCGTCTTGCGGGCAACGTCGTAGTAGGGGTGCGACGGCAAGCCGGGGTAGTAGACCCTTTCGATCCGCGGATGGCCGGCGAGGAACTCGGCGACCATCATGCCGTTTTCGTTGTGCCGCTGCATGCGGAGTTCGAACGTCTTCAAGCCGCGGCCAAGCAGGTAGCAGTTTTGCGGTCCGTTGACGGCGCCCATGATGCCGCGGAGGTTGCGGACAGAATCCATCTTCTCCTTCGAGCCGATGACGACGCCGGCGAGCAGGTCGTTATGACCGCCGAGGTACTTGGTCGCCGAGTGAAGGACGAAGTCGACGCCCGCTTCAATCGGCCGGAGGTTGTACGGCGTGGCGAGCGTCGCGTCGATGAGCGTGTCGACGCCGTGCTTGCGGCCGATCTCGGCGAAGCGTTCGAGGTCGATGACGCTGAGGTGGGGATTGGTGGGCGACTCGCTGATGAGCATGCGGGTCTTGGGCGTAATGGCCGCTTCCATCGCGGCGTAGTCGCAGGTCTTCACCTGGCGCGTCGTCACGCCGAACCGCCCCAGGTGCTTAATACAGAACTCCCGGCTGCGGTGATAACACTCGTCGAAGAAGATGACTTCGTCGCCGCTGCTGAGCTTGGCCATCAGCAGGCCGACCATCGCGGCCATGCCGCTGGAGTAGAGGACGGCTTCTTCGCCACCTTCAAGCGCGGCGAGCTTGCGCTCGACGACTTTCTCGCCCGGGTTGCCGTAGCGGCCGTACTCTTCGCGGGGCTGCTCTTGTTCGATGAAGTCGATGATCGACTGCGTATCTTCGAACGTGTAAGTCGACGCGCAGAAGATGGCGTCGGTGATCGCGTCGCCCGGTTTTTGACGGGCCTCGCCGGCGTGGACGGCGACGGTGCCAAACTGTTGATCGGCGGCGGGGAGGGTCGGCGAGACGGAATCGTCTCCCGCGGACGGCTGGCGGGTCATCTGAGTGTGACTCATTTCTGGCATCTCGGTGAGTGGGCGGACGAGCCGCGAGGGCTCCTACGCAACGCACAGGCACGAAAAAAGCCGCATGCGCTCTCGGCAGATGCGGCTTGATGCTCACCAAGCTCCATAAAGATTGCCGCCGCCCCCTCTGCCAGCAATGGGCAAGGGGGCAACGGCTTGGCTCTTTAGCAGTCACGGCTGCAAGCGGCCACAAATCCCGAGTTACTTGAAGTCTAAGCGCGCCGCGGGGCAGATGCAAGTCGCTGGCGCCCGCAAATCCCCCCGTCAGCGGGATCAGACGGCCTTGACCGTCCCCTGACCGATTGAGACGATCCCCGCCCCGCACTGCTCAGAGTCACCCCGATGGGGCCCACCCCGATGACCCGCCCGTTCTGCCGCGTTTGCGCGGCGCCGCTGCTGTTGGCCATGGCGCTCGCCGCCGTAGGCTGTCGTTCACCTTACTACTCCGACCAAGGGGCCGGCATTGGCGCCCTGGGCGGCGCGGGCGTGGGCGCGATCGTCGGCAACGCCGTCGGCAGCACGGCAGGCGGCGCGCTGATTGGCGCCGGCGTCGGTGCGCTCGGCGGCGCGGCGGTGGGAACGGCGATCGATGATATTCAAGCGCAGAACCGCGCCGAGATCGCCATGGCGATGGGCCGCCAAGTGCAGGCGGGCGCCGCGACTCCGGAAGAGGTGATCGCGATGACGCGCTCGGGGGTGAACCCGGCGCTGATTTCGAACTATGTGCGGACCTCGGGCATGGCGCGGCCGCTCACCGCGAACGACGTCATTTATCTGCACAACAACGGCGTCGCCGCCGATGTCATTCAAACGATGCAAGCGCCGCCGATACCGATGGGGCCGGCGCCGGTGGTGGTCGCGGGGCCGCAACCGGTGATTGTTGAGCACTACTATCCGCCGCCTTACTACGGGCCGAGCCATTGCCATGGGCCTGGGGTGAGTTGGGGCGTGACGTTCGGGCACTAAGCGCATTGGATTTTGACAGGATTTACACGATCGCGCGGATCAACAGGATGAAATGCAAACTCGGAAGTCCTGGTATGCATTGAATCCTGTCGATCCGCGAAATCCTGTGATCCTGTCCAATCTTCGTCAATCGCCATCCCCATTCGCGACGGCACGGAAAAAACCACTGACGAAGTAGAAATTCTGCTTGCGACGCCGATCGTCGCCAACCATGCTCAGTCGCATGGCCAAGAAACTCCCCAAGCCGCTGCTGGGCGTGCCCGCGCCGGAGCGGATCGAACAGTCGATTCACGTGATCCGCGGGCAACGGGTGATGATCGATTCCGATCTGGCCCGGCTGTACGGCGTGAGCACTTCGCGCCTCAACGAGCAGGTAGCTAGAAACCTGGAGCGGTTCCCCGACGACTTTTCGTTTCTTCTTACCTGACAAGAGTTTACGGACTTGCTATCGCAAAATGCGATATCAAGTTCTAGCCATGGCGGCCGGCGGATTCCGCCGCGGGTTTTCACGGAACATGGTGTGGCAATGCTCTCGAGCGTCCTCCGCTCGCCAACGGCGGTGAGCGTGAACATCGCGATTATGCGGACCTTCGGGCGGTTGCGGCGGCGGCTGGCGACGCCAGGCGAGTTGGTGCAGCAGTTGACGGGGCTCGCGGAAACGGTGAAGCTCCAAGATCACCAGATCAAAGCGATCAGCGACGTGCTGCAGCGGATGTTGGAACGCCCGCCGGCGCCGCGACGGCAGATGGGATTTCATGTCGCGCCTGATGCGGACGATCTCGATCGCGACGACGAGCCGTAACCATTTTTATAAACTTCAAGAGAGACGACGCCGATGCGTGCAGAAATCATTGCCATCGGCGACGAGATCATCACGGGCCAGCGGCTTGATACGAACACGCAGTGGCTGGCCGAGCGGCTGACGGAGCTCGGCGTCGACGTCGCGTTCCACACGACAATCGGCGACAACCTCGCCGACAACGTGGAAGCGTTCAAGCTGGCGATGGGGCGTGTCGACGTGGTGGTCGCGACCGGCGGGCTCGGGCCGACGGCCGACGATCTGACGCGCGAGTCGATTGCGGCTGCGGCGGGCGTAGGGCTGGTACGCGACGAGGCGTCGCTGACTTACATTCGCCAACTGTTCGACCGTCGCGGCCGCACGATGCCCGAGCGGAACGCCGTGCAGGCCGATTTCCCGGAGGGAGCGACGGCGATTCCGAATGAGCACGGCACGGCGCCGGGCGTTGAGCTTCATGTCGACCGCGCTGATCGACTCCCGTGCAGCGTGTTCGCGCTGCCCGGCGTGCCGGCCGAGATGCGGCCGATGTGGGAGCAAACCGTCGCTCCCGCGATCGCCTCCGCGCGGGGCGAGGCGCGGGTGATTCGCCACCGCCGCATCAAGTGCTTCGGCGTTGGCGAGAGCCAGCTCGAAGCGATGCTGCCCGACCTTATCCGCCGCGGCCGAGAGCCATCGGTGGGGATCACGGTGAGCGACGCGACGATCACGCTCCGCATCACCGCCGCGGGGCCCGATGACGACGCCTGCCGCCGCGCAATGGAGCCGACGGCGGCGACGATTTACGAGATCCTCGGCACGATCGCGTATGGCGAGGAAGAGGACGAACTGGAAGACGTCGACTCGCGGCTACTGGTTAATCGGCATCAAACGGTCGCCGTTGCCGAATGGGCGACGGGCGGGCTGGTGTCTGAGTGGCTCGCGAAAGCGGCTCCGGTCGAGAGCGTCCTGGCTGGCGGCTTCCTCATCGGCAGTTTGAAGCAGCTGGAACAACTTACGGGCGAACCGGCTCTGCGAGACGCCGCGCCGAGCGATTCGCTCGTTGCCACGACGGCGGCCGAGTGGGTGCGTCGAACGATCGGCGCTGACTACGGCATTGGCGTCGCGGCGTTCCCGCCGATCCAAAACGGCGGAGCGGCGAAGCTTTGCATCTCGATCGCCGGCCCGGACCGGACGCGACGGCTGCAGTTCGATAGCGCCACCCATCCGGCCATCCGTCAAGCGCGGGCGGCCAAGCAGGCGCTCAATGCGTTGCGGCTGGTGCTGCTCGCTCGCGACCTGCCCGAAGAGACGCAAGCTCCGCTCTGAGCAGGCGTTAGCAGGTATCGACGGCCGCCTTTCGCGCCGTTCGCCACGGCGTATACTTTGGGCATGCACAAACTCCGCCTTGCCGCCGCTTCGTTGAATCAAACGCCCATGGACTGGGCGGGTAACCGCGACCGTATCCTCGCCGCCATCGCTGAAGCGAAGGCCGACGACGCGGCGATTCTTTGCTTGCCGGAGCTTTGCATTACTGGGTACGGCTGCGAGGATCAGTACTTCTCGATTGGCCTGCAGCGGACGGCGCTGGAGATGCTTGCCGAGATCGCGCCCGCCACTGAAGGCATGGCGGTGGCGCTGGGCTTGCCGCTGATGGTGAATCGCGGGCTCTACAACGCCGCGGCGCTCGTCTGCAACGGCGAAGTGCTGGGCTTCACGCTCAAGCAGCACCTCGCGGGCGACGGCATTCACTACGAGCCGCGCTGGTTCCGCAAATGGCCGACGAGCGCCGTCGAGCGGATTGAACTCGATGGCCGCGAGGTTCCCGTCGGCGACTTACTCTACAACTGCGACGGCGTGCGGATCGGCATCGAGATCTGCCGCGACGCGTGGGTCGCCGATCGCCCCGGTTCGCGCCTCGCCGCCGGCGGCGCCGATGTCATTCTGAACCCAACCGCCAGCCATTTTTCGTTTGGCAAGCAGGACATTCGCCGGCGACTGGTGCTCGAAGGCTCGCGCACCTTTGACGTCAGCTTCGCGTTCGCGAACTTGCTCGGCAATGAAGCGGGCCGGGCGATCTTCGACGGCGGAACGCACATCGCGAGCAGCGGCCGGATGCTCGCCGAAGGGCCGCGGCTGTCGTTCGCCGACCACTCGCTGATTTGCGCCGACATCGACGTCGAACAGACCCGCCGCTTGAAAGCGACGTCCAGCGAGCCCAGCCTGCCGCCGCATGCCTATGGCGGCGAGACAGTGCGGTCGTCGTTCAAACTGAAATCGCCGCAGCTCCCCTGCCCCGTAGCGAAACCGTCGCCGTGGGACGCTTCGCCGCCGCCGAAGAACGAGGAGTTCGCGCGGGCCGTCGCGCTCGCGCTGTTCGATTACTTGCGCAAGAGCCGCAGCCGCGGATTCGTGGTGTCGCTCAGCGGCGGCGCCGATTCTTCGGCGGTAACGACGCTCGTGTGGTTGATGGCGAAGCTCGGCATCGCGGAACTTAGCGCTGAAAAATTCGCAACCAAGCTTCCGCAGATTCGCGACCTTGGCGGCGCGAGATCGGCGGAAGCAGCCGTTGGCCGCTTGCTTGCCTGCGTCTACCAAGCGACGCGCAACAGCGGCGAAACGACGCGGAACGCCGCCGAGACAGTGGCGAAGGCCGTCGGCGCCGAGTTCCTCCAGTGGAACATCGACGCCCTCGTCGACGGCTACGTGTCGACGGTCTCCAAAGCAACAGGCCGCGAGTTGACGTGGGATCGCGACGACGTGGCACTGCAAAACATCCAGGCCCGCGCCCGCGGCCCGGCGGCGTGGCTGCTCGCGAACCTCCGCGATGCACTGCTACTAGTCACCAGCAACCGCAGCGAGGCGGCCGTCGGCTACGCGACAATGGATGGCGACACGTGCGGCGGGCTCGCGCCGATCGGCGGGGTCGATAAGGCGTTTCTGCTCGACTGGCTCAAATGGATGGAAGCAACCGGCCCGCAAGGCGTCGGCGCGCTCGCGGCGTTGTCGGTCGTCAATAATCAACGCCCGACCGCGGAGCTTCGTCCCCCGACCGAAGGGCAAACCGATGAAGGCGACCTGATGCCGTACCGCGTGCTCGACGCGATCGAACGCTCGGCGATCCGCGACAAACTGACGTCGGTCGAAGTGCTTGAAACCATCCGGCCGCAGTTCGCTAATGAATCGGTCGCTCAGCTGGGTCAGTGGGTCGAGCGATTTTTCACGCTCTGGTCGCGGAACCAGTGGAAGCGCGAGCGGTTTGCCCCCGGGTTCCATGTCGATGATCGCGGGCTCGATCCAAAGGGCTGGTGCCGGTTCCCAATTTTGAGCGGCGGGTTTGAGCGCGAACTTGCAGCTCTACGCGACTATCTGGCTGCGGCGAAGTAACAGCCGCCACTCCCCAACGCCCATTTAGCCCCGCCGCTCGCGGCAGGTTCGCTGGCTGACGCCCGCGGCTAAATGGCCGTACTCTCGTCGCCGGCCGCCAGCTTGGCGCCAGCATTCAGCGGCAAGCGGATTGGTTCTCGGGGCGCGTTAAATTGGGGACTTGCGCGAAAATCTGCCGCATCTCCGGAAACCCCTGATTATTCCGCATTTCTGAGTCCGATAAGTTGTTCCGAGCCCATAGTAGGTTGCCAAGACGCAATCTGCTCTGAGCGCTTGCCACGATACAACGGCAGGAGACAGGCGAGCACGCGTCGGCGGGGGTCGACGCGGCAGCCGACAGATCCACCCGGGGGGGCGGAACTGTCGCGCCCCTTCTCGTCGCACTAGGGGGAATGGACGGATGAAATCGCTTTTCAATCGCTCGACAGCGGCCATGGTCGCTGCCGCGCTCGCCTGCGGCGCCGGGGCCGGAACGAAGGCCTTGGCCCAAGTGCCCAACAACTTTCCCGCCGCGCCGCTGGCCGGCGGGCAAGCCGCCTACCAAGGAGGCGCCTACCAGAACGCCTACGGCGAATCGATCGTCATGCCTGCTAGCTACAACGCGCCTGGCCCCGGCTACGGCGAGATGTGCCAGCCCGGCTGTCAGCCTGGTTGCGAGTACGGCGATCCAGGCAACGCCGACTTCGGCGGCTACGGCACGCCCGACCAGTGTGGCCCGCACTACTTCGACATCGCCGCCAACGCGGTGTTCTTGCAGAGCGACCGCTCGTTCCGCGACGTGCCGCCGCTCGGCTCGGTCGGCGTCGCCGGTCCGACGATTCTCGACCTCGCCGACCTGAACGAAGACTACGAGGCCGGCTGGGAAATCGCCGCTCGGCTTGATCTCGGCCCGCTTTCGGTCTTCGAAATGACCTACATGGGGATCTACGATCTCGGGTTTAACACGACGGTCAACTCGGTCGACGTCGCGAACGGCGTCGACTACCAGTTGAACTCGGTCTTCTCCGAGTACGGCGTGTTCCCGATCGACGGTCTCGACGAAGGTTCGGTGTACAATGTCGACTATCAGTCGGATTTGCAAAGCACCGAATTGAGCTACCGCCGCTACTGGGTCGGTTACAATCCGCGGATCTCGGGCACCTACCTCGCCGGCTTCCGCTATGTGCGGATGACGGAGGAGATGAGCTTCGACGCCACGGCGCTCCTCGGCGACAGCAGCATCAACTGGGACACGACGAACGACCTCGTCGGCGCCCAACTTGGCGGCGACGGCTGGATTGCTCTGCGTCAGGGCCTGCGGCTCGGCGGCGAAGTGAAAGGCGGCATCTACAACAACCGCTTTAAATACGGTCACCAGACCAACATTCCCGATCCCGACATCTCAAACGTCAACTTCAACGCGGACGGCAATCAGGTGGCGTTCGTCGGCGAAGCGAAGTTCGACCTCGTCGCCGACATCCTGCCGAGCGTGTCGCTCCGCGGCGGCTACCGAGTGCTGTATATGAGCAGCTTGGTAACGGTCGGCAACAACATCGATCCGTTCAACGTCGCTTCGACAGCTCTCTATACGCAGGCCGACGCGGTGTACAACGGCTTCCACGGCGGCATCGAGTACATCTGGTAGACGCACGATCTCGCCTGCGAGATACCGCCTTCGACGACTCGACAAGCAGAAAATCTGGCAACTTCGCAGGCTCCGGCATCCACAGATGCCGGAGCCTGTTTTCGTTGGCGCCCTACAGGAGCGCCCTTCCAGCCTCCGGTCAGGCGCCGCGAGCATTCTGCCAGCCAACGCCTGTGGAAGGACGCAACCGCGCGGATGAAGGGCGGAATCCACGCCGAATCGTCACGCGAATTCCCGTCGCTTTCCCCAAAGCGTCTTGCCGCGTTCGTTTGGCGTCTCCCACTCAGGCGTTCCCGGGCGAAAATCCCTGCAAATCTGGGAATTTTCCGTTTGCACGGTTTTTGCCTAATCTGACGGCGCGAATTACAATGTCGGTTTGTCTGTGGAAAAAACAGTCGAAGACGGCACTTGAGACTTCTCCAGGGAGAGCGAGCGAAATGGGCAAGGGAAATTGGTTCCGGCGGGAGCGTGACCGCGCGCACGGCAAGCCTCGGCGGAATTCAGCGCAGCGACAGTTGACCCGCGGAGCCCTCGCTCACCGCAACCTGCTGACGTACGAAGAGTTAGAAGATCGTCGCGTGCTTGCCACGTTCGTCGTCAGCACGGACCTCGATACCAACCCCGACAACGACGCCGTCTATTACGGTTCGCTGCGCTGGGCCGTCAACCAAGCCAACGCGACCGCGGCGGCCGACGTGATTCTCTTCTCTGACGACGTGTTTGAGGGCGGCACGGCGCAGATCAATCTGAACCTTGGTCAGTTGAATATCACTCAGCCAGTGTCGATCCTCGGTCCAGGCGCGGGAAAGTTGACTGTCAGCGCCGACGCCGATTCGCGGATCTTCAATTTGAACATCGGCACGGACCAGCAAGTTCGAAACGTCACAATCTCCGGGATGACGTTGCAAGGGGGCAACATCACCGGCGACGACGCCGCCGCTCGCGGCGGAGCGATCTTCAGTCGCGAAGCTCTCACCTTGACCGAGGTCATCTTCAGCAACAACCGCGCGTCACAAGGCGGCGGCGCCGTCTACGCTCAGTTCGGCTCGTTGACCGTTGATCGCAGCCTATTTCAGAACAACAGCGGCGGCGGGATCGGCGGCGGCGGCATTCTGAACGCGTCCGGCGACGACAACTCACAGCCCTTCACGACGATCTCCAATTCGACCTTCTACGCCAACCGCGCTCCCGCAGGCGGCGCTAACGTTGGTTTCGGCGGCGGCGTTCTCAATCGCAACGGCAGGATGGAGATTTCGCAGAGCACCTTCTTCGACAACAGCTCGGGCTCAGGATTCGGCGAGGGCGTCGCCAGTTGGGGTAATCCGTTGCCAGAAGAAGAAGGCGCAGACCCGCCTCCAGAAACGGTCAAAACGCTAATGACGCACACCGTCGTCTTCCGCGAGGGAAGCGAGAGCGACGTCGCCGTCGTCGGCGAATCGGACGACGATCCGCCACTACCGCTGCTCAATTCGTTTGAAAATCAGGGCTACAACCTGATCGGCGCCTTAGGGGACCAAATCGAAGGGGGCGACGGCGATCTCGCGCCCGGCACCGATCCGCAGCTCAAGGACTTAGATGATTACGGCGGCTCCATCCCGGTGATGTTGCCGAATAACGATCCCGAAGACCCCGACTTCGACGGAATCAGCCCGCTCATCGACGCCGGCAATCCGGAGCGCACTGCCGGGCAGGCCGGCCTCTACGAACAACGCGGCCGCCACTTCACGCGCATCTACAGCAAGCCGGAGATTGAAGAGCCGATCATCGACATCGGCGCCGCGGAAGTCCAGGCCGTCGTGTTTTTCGTCGACTCCTTAGTCGACGAGTCGGACGTTCAATACTCGGGGACGACCGATCGCCTCACGAAAGTCATCGACGGCAACCTCGAAGGCGGGAACGACTTCTCGCTGCGCGAGGCTTTGGAGTTCTCTTTCAAGAACCCCGAACTCGATACGATCAGCTTCGCCGACTCGCTGAAGACGGAATACGATCCAACGTTGTCGGCGGCGCCGACGATCTTGCTGTCGCCTGATTTCGGCTCGCTCGTGATCGATCACGAAGTGATTATCCAAGGTCCGTCGACGTTCATCCTGGAAGTCGACGCGACTGGCACGGACGAGACGCCGTCCATCAACGACGGGTTTGGTTCGCATGTATTCGCGATCGACGACAACGACGTCGAGACGCTCCTCAACATCGAGATCAGCTACATCACGATGATGGGCGCCGACCAAGTCGGCCCGGGCGGCGGCATCTACTCGAACGAGAACCTGACGCTCCGCCACGTGACGATGAAGGACAACTTCTCGACGTTGAGCGGCGGCGCTATATTCACGCAGTTTGGCAATCTCGCCGTCTACGACAGCACCTTCAACAACAATGCCACCAGCGGCAACGGCGGAGCGATCTTCGTCAACACAAGCGGCGTGGCCGGCGTCGCGATCGAAGCGCTCATCGTCAATTCGACGATCTCCGGCAACACCGCCGGCGGACGCGGAGCAGGCATCGGCAACGATGACGGACACGTCATCATTCGCAATAGCACCATCACGCTGAACAGCGCGGCGTCGACGCGCGGCAGCGGCGTCTATAGCGCGAATTACTCGAATACGAAAACGGAAGTTTACTCTTCGATCATCTCGGGCAATCTCAATAACGACATTGAGTATGCAACAGGCGCAGCCAACACATTTTCGCTGGGCTACAACCTGATTGGCCGCGGCAACGCATCCTTCGTGTTCACCGCGACCGGCGATCGAAGAAACATCCTCAATCCGATGCTGGCCCCGCTGGCGAACACCGGCGGTTTCATCCAAACGCATCGGCCGTTGGCGGGCAGCCCCATTATTGACGCCGGCAACCCTGCCGACGTCAACGGCGAAGGCGATACGCCTGAAACCGACCAGCGCGGCGGGTCGTTCGTACGCGTTTACGACGCCACTGGCATGGGCGCAGGCCCCGGCATCATCGACATCGGCGCTTACGAACTGCAGCCGGCGGTACTCGTCGTCGACAGCACCGCCGACGTTGACAACGGCGATTATTCGGAAGGGAATCTGACTCTTCGGGAAGCAATTAAAATTGCCAACGAAAACCCGCTGCAAGACTTCATCGATCTGACGCAGCTGGTCGGTCAGATCAACGTCACCGGGACTTCGTTGACGATTACCGACTCGGTTTCGATCGAAGGCCCGGGTTGGTTCGATATTCGTATTTTTGGAACGAGCCTCACGACGGCTCCGATGTTCGTCATCAACGACGGCAGCGCGACGACCACCATCGACGTCAGCATTAAAGGCGTCGCCATCGAAAGCGCACGTGCAGGCGCGATCAACAACTCGGAAAACCTGACGATTGAACAGGTCTCCTTCCAAGCGAACCGCAACACGACCTCGGGCGGCGCCATCTTCCAGCAGAACGGCTCGCTAAAGATTTCCAACTCGCAGATGAACGGCAACAGCACGAGCGGAGCCAACGCCGACGGCGGCGCTATCTATGCGATCAACTCCACCGTCGAGATCCTCGATACGATCCTGGTCGGCAACACGGCGTTTGCAACGGGCGCCGACGGCGGCGCCATCGCCCTGAACAATGCGGTGCTCAACGCAACGCGCACGCTCATCAGCGGCAACCAAGCTCCTGCCGGCACGTCCGACGGCGGCGGCATCTACGCGACTGGCGCGCTGAGTGCGATCAATTTGAATGATTCGACCGTCAGCGGCAACTACACCACCGGCTCCAACTCCGAGGGCGGCGGCATCGCCTCTTATGGCGGGGCAGTGAATTTAGTCGATTCCGTCGTCAGCTTGAACCGGACGGCCGGAAGCCAGTCGACGGGCGGCGGCATCTACTTGAACGGCGGAACGCTTTCGGCCCTCCGGTCGATCATCACGCAAAACTCAACGACCGGGCTAAACGCTCCCGGCGCTGGCATTGCCATGATCGGCGGCAGCGGCTCGATCGTCGAATCAAGCATTCAAGGCAATACGACCTCGAATACCGGCGGCCACGGCGGCGGCGTTTACAACGTCGGCGGCGCGTTGATCATTCGCGACTCCTCGATCGTCGAGAACTTCGTCTCTCATGCTCAGTCGAAGGGGGGCGGCGTTTACAGCGACACGAACCTCGCCGGCACGCAATCGACGCTGATCCTCAACACGACGATCTCCGGGAATACCGCCCCGCTACGCGGAGCGGGCGTCTTCAACGCCGACGGGTTGCTTGAGATTTACCACAGCACGATCACGAACAACTCGAACACCGCCACGCCGTTCGCGTTGATGAACTCGGGCAACGGCGTGGCCAGCCAAGGAACGACGGCGACGCAGACGAAGATTTACTCGTCGATCATTGCCGGCAACGGCGGCGCTGCGACGGGAACCGGCACCGACGTCGACTTCGTCGACGGCAACGGCGTGAACTCGATTCAGTCGCTGGGTTACAACGTCATCGGCGTCGGCAACGCGCAAGCAATCTTCAATAAGACTGGCGATCAGGCCGGCGTTACCAACCCGCTGCTCGCTCCGCTGCAAGATAACGGCGGCGCACAGAACAACCCGTTCTCGGTGTTGACGCACGCCCTGCTCGCCGGCAGCCCGGCCATCAACGCCGGCAGCCCGACCTTCAACCCGAGCGTCTACAACCCCGCGCTGAACTTCGACCAGCGGGGCGAAGGCTTCGCTCGCGTCCAGCGCGGACGCATCGACGTCGGCGCCTTCGAGTCGGACCTGGCGCCAGCCTTGCCCGCTGACTTCACCGACGACGGCAAAGTCGACGGCTCCGACTTCCTGACTTGGCAGCGGAACTTTGGCAAGACGAGCGGCGCAACGAAGTCGCAAGGCGACGCGAATAACGACGGCCAGGTGAACTCCACCGACCTGACGATCTGGAAGACTGGCTTCGGTTCGGTGGCGGAACCGCCGGCCGCGATGGCCGCCGCCTCGACCACCGCTGCCGCCGTGACCTACACGGCGTCGCTGCTGGCGGAAGAAGAGCCGACTTCCACGTTTGGCTCGCAGGGAGTTGCATCGCCGGTGACGCCGCCTGCCGCAGTCGCATCGTCAACCGATGAAAGCCACGCGGACGCCAACGACTACGACTCCTTGGCGTCGCTCGGCGGTCCCGCGCGAGCTGCTGCCAAGACGGCGACCGCGGACGTCATTGACGACTCGTTGCTCTGGAACGACGGTGCGGTCAGCAAAGTCCGGTCCACGTCGATCTACCTCAATGAAAGCCGCTCGGAAGAACTCGACGCACTCTTCTCTGGTAATGAGGAAGAAGGCGCCGGCGACGAGGTTTTTGCCGCCTGGGGCGAAGAGCTGCTCTAACGGCGATCGCCAGGTGTCCGCCAACGTAGTGAATTTCGCGGCCCGCGCGCCCTAACGGCGTGCGGGCCGCTTTTTTTTGCCGCGCGAACCCCGCCTAGGTCGCTTGCGTCCTCGAGGGTATAATCAACCGAGGCGGCAGCCTGCTCATCCTTTCCGCCGCCGCACGGCAACCGGCCACCAGAAGGAGTCCCTTCCCACACGTGTCAAATACCGATCGCAAGCAGAGCGTCGACAGCGAGTCCGCCGTCCTGGTTGGCGTTCAGCTTTCTGAAGATACGTTTCACGGCGATCCCCTCGACGAACTCTCCGGCCTCGTTAAAACCGCCGGCGCTGAAGTCGTGGGGCGGATGACCCAGAAGCGGCACGCTCCAGACGCCGCCACGTACATCGGTCATGGGAAGGTCGAAGAGCTACAGTTCCTCGTCGAGGCCACCGAGGCCGACGTCGTCATCTTCGACAACGACCTCTCCCCGGCGCAAATGCGCAACCTGGAAGAGCAGCTCAAGGTGAAGGTGCTCGACCGCACCGAGGTGATTCTCGACATCTTCTCTAGCCGTGCGCAGACGTACGAGTCGCGGCTCGCCGTGGAGCTTGCGCAGCTTGAATACTCGCTGCCGCGGCTCAAAGGCATGTGGAAGCACTTGTCGCGTATGAAGATGGGCGTCGGTATGCGCGGCCCGGGTGAAAAGCAGCTCGAAACCGACCGTCGGCTGGCCGAGAAGCGGATCACCGATCTGCGTCGCGAACTGGAAAAAGTGCAGCGTCGCAAAGAGCGCGAAGTCGCTGGTCGCAGCGATCGGATGACCGTGTCGCTCGTCGGCTACACGAACGCCGGCAAGAGCACGCTGATGAACGCGCTCACTGATTCGCACGTGCTGGCCGAGGACAAGCTGTTCGCCACGCTCGACACGCGCACCCGCCGTTGGCACCTGCCAGGCTGGGGTCCGGTACTGCTCAGCGATACGGTCGGATTCATCCGCAACCTACCGCATAACCTGATCGCGAGCTTCAAGGCGACGCTCGAGGAGGCCCGCCAGGCCGATTTGCTGATTCACGTCGCCGACGCCAGCAGTCCGGTCGCGCTCGATCAGATCAAGGCGGTCTACGACGTGCTCCGCGAACTCGGCATCGAGGAGAAGGATACGCTCCTGGCCCTCAACAAAGTCGACCAAGTCGAAGATCCGACGCGGCTCCAGGCGATTCGGCAGCTTTATCCTTCGGCGGTGCTGATTAGCGCCCGCACGGAAGACGGTCTGCCGCGACTCGCCTCGGCGGTGAGCGACGCTCTTAGCCAAGACTTCCTCGATCTGGAGTTCCGCTTCAGCGTCAGTAACGGTCGGCTGCTCGCTTACCTGGCGAAGTACGGCGAGGTGATCAGCAGAACGTTTGCCGGCGATCGGGCGAGCGTGCATTGTCGGCTCTCGCGGAAGCATCTCGGCTCGCTGCGTGATGATCCCGAGATCGAGGTTCACCCGTACATCGCGTCGCCCCTCGGCCGGCACACTGCTGCCGGCGATGAAGCCGTCGGCGAAGTTGCGTAACGGATGTTCGCGATGGCTCGTCGCTCGCTCTCCAACTGCCGCGTCGTCATCACCGGCGCTTCCAGCGGCATTGGCCGGGAGCTCGGGCTGGCGTTCGCGCGGCGCGGCAGCCGCGTCCTGCTGACGGCTCGACGCGAGCAGGAGTTGTCCGCTGTCGCAGCTGAATGCCGACAGTGCGGGGCTACAGCGGAAGCGCTAGCCGGCGATGTGACCGATCCGTTGTTTCGAGCGGCGCTCGTTGAACGCGCCGTCGCGCTGTGGGAAGGCATCGACGTGCTGGTGAACAACGCCGGCATCAGCGCTCACGGCCGCTTCGCCGAGAGCGACGAGTCGACGCTCCGCCAAATTCTGGAGGTGAACTTCTTCGCCGCCACGGAGTTGACGCGGCTCGCCCTGCCGCTGCTCAGGCAGAGCCGGCAAGCGGCAATCGTGAACATGAGCTCGATCATCGGGCATCGGGGGCTGCCGCTAAACAGTGAATACGCCGCCAGTAAATTCGCGCTCCGCGGGTGGAGCGAATCGCTGCGAGCGGAACTTGCGGCCGACGGCGTCGAGGTGCTGATCGTAAGCCCCGGCACGACGGAGACCGAATTCTTCGACCATCTCATTGCCAAGCGGGGCGAACTGCCGTGGGGCGAGTCGACCGCCATTCCCGCTGCTGCAGTCGCCGAGCAGACGGTACGTGCCTTGGAACGGGGGCGCCGCGAGATTTTTCCCAACTGGCGGGGACGGGCGCTGGTAGCGGTAAACAGACTTTTTCCCGGATTGGTCGATCGGGCCCTGGCGAAGTTCCTGGCGGCGAGCAACAACAGATAGACGCCGTTCGCGATTTTTCGCTCCTCCGCCAGCCGACTCCGCCGCGATGCCTCCGCTTCGACTCCTTCTAGCCATTCTGATTCTCGCGACGGCTCAGCCTGCGCTGGCGCGAACGCTGCGGGTGCTATCATACAACATTCACCACTCGGAGGGGCGCGACGGCGTCTACGATCTCGATCGGATCGCCAGCGTCATTCTGGCGGCGAAACCCGACCTCGTCGCGCTGCAAGAGCTCGACCAAGGAAACACTCGCAGCGGGTCGAACATCTTCCAGTTGCAGGAACTCGCCCAGCGGACCGACATGCAGGGTTACTTCGGCCGCACGATTAACTTCATGGGGGGCCAGTATGGCAACGGCGTGCTGGTAGCGCCGTGGCTGACGATCGTCAATACGACCAACCGTGCGCTCCCCAGCCCGGGCGGCGGCGAAGCGCGGGCAGTCATCCAGATGGGCCTGTCGTTCGACGCCGATCCACAGACGGTCGAATTCAACTTTTTCGCGACCCACCTCGATGCGAGCAATCAGAGCAACCGCGACGCCCAGGCGGCATTCATCAATGGTCTCGTAGCAAGTTCGACGACGCCCGCGTTGCTCGCAGGCGACATGAACTCGCGTCCTACGACGACATCGTATGCTGCGCTCGCCAGCGTGTGGAATGACGCGACGAACATCGCCAATCCCGGCCTCGCGCGCACAACGCAGATCGACTACATTTTCTACCGTTCGCCGGCGTGGCGGGTGCAGCAGTTGGGGCGGTTCGACGTCAATTTGACGACCTATGCGGCGTCGGACCACTATCCGTTCTCGGCCGAGTTCGCGATTCCTGAACCCGCAACTGGTAGTTTGATCGCGCTGGCGGTCGCTCAGCCGCTGGTCTTTCGGCGACTGAGTTGTCGCCGCAACTTGGGGCGGGCGCCTGCCATGCTTTGCAGGCGTCGGTTGAATCGGTAACACTCGCAGCTTTTTTTCGTTTTTTTATTCTCGCTCCGGCGGGGCGTTGCCCCGCGGCTACTGAATCGATGCTTGACGTTTTGTATGACGATGGGCCGTGTCTCGTAATCAACAAACCTTCAGGCGTGCTGACGCAGGCGCCGGCGGGGATTGATAGCCTCGAGATCCAGGTAAAGGAATTCTTTCGCGAACGCGAAGGAAAGCCGGCCGATGCGAACATTTATCTGGGGCTGCCGCATCGGCTCGATCGGCCCGTGTCGGGCGCGATCGTCTTCGCGCGGCATGTGCGAGCGGCGCAACGGCTGTCGGCGCAGTTTGAAAATCGCACGATCAACAAATCGTATTGGGCCTTCGTCGAAGGCGTCGTCACGCCCGACGAAGGAACCTGGACCGACTACCTCCACAAGCGACACGGTATGGCCCAAGCCGAAGTCGTTACGGCCGATCACCCCGCGGCGAAGCATGCGGTGCTGCACTACCGCGTGATGTGGCAGGGGCCGACCGGCGCGTGGCTGGAGATCGAGCTTGAAACAGGCCGCACGCACCAGATCCGTATTCAGTCGAGTTCCCGCGGCCATGCCGTCGTCGGCGACTCGCAGTATGGAAGCACGCAACCGTTCGGCGATCCTAGGCTCGATGAACGGGAAAAGCCAATTGCGCTCCACGCGCGGCAGTTGGGCTTTCGCCATCCGATGACGAACGAGCCGGTCGACATCGTCGCTCCGCTGCCAGCGACTTGGGATGCTTTGAACCTGCCGATCGACCTCCTCTAGCCCCTGGCTCCGCCAGGGGGTGGGCATGTATCTCGGTAAGCGTTGCCCTACGCGGCGTCACCCCCTGGCGAAGCCAGGGGCTAGAATGCAGGTTTCGCGTGGCGGCCGGCGAACGCTCTACACCGCCCCGCGCCAGCCGCACGATTGCAGCCAGTTGTAAATCCACGGCTGCGTCCAAGGATTCCAAGTCGGATAGCTCGCCGACAGCACCGAGAACGCGAGCAGTACGAGCGCGACCGCCATGCCTTTGCGGCACTGCGCCAGTCGATCGACCGCCGGAATCATCGCCGTCAGCCACAGCGGCGCGAGCCAGAACAGCCACCGCAGGCCGCTCGTCATCCCGCCGTAGTTGCGATCGATCTGGGGCCGCAGGCCGATGTAAAACGCCAGACAGACCACGGTGAGCAGCGCGATGCCCGCCGCAAGTTGCCGCTGCTCCGGCGTGCCGCGAACGCCCCAAATCCACAATCCCCACGCGCTCAGCAGCCAAATCGGCGTCAGCGAGAAGAGCCCGTGGTGGCCGACGAGGCAATGGATCGCGTAATCGACTTTGCTCGGCTCGCCGCGATCGAGACCCTGCGGATCGAGCCAATAGCTCTGCCGCTCTTTGCCGCCGAGCGTGTAGCTGTAGTGGTACCAGTTATCGGCGGAGTCGGTCGCGCTGCGGTGGGCGTAAGGAGGCCGCCAGCTATCGTGAGCCCAGTAGTTCGTCGCGAACGAGGCGACCAGCACCGTGAGGGCCAGCGGCGCGAAGCCTACTGTCGTCATCCGCCAGTTCCGCCACAGCAATGCTGCCGCAACAAGGGCGAAGAACGATAGCGCCGGCAACTCGTTCGCCGCCGTAAACGCCGCCGCCAGCCCCGCGAGGGCAAACCACCGCCAGCGTCGCTCGCCGTCGAACCAGATCCGCACAAAGGCTTCGAGCGCCACCGCCGCGCTCACTGCCGCGATCGTGTGGTTGTTCAACACCACGGCGAACGGCGTGAGCATCGTCCCAAACGCCGCCGCCGCGACGACGAAGATCCGTCCCCAGTCGGTCGTGCCGAACCGCTCGGCCAGGCTTGCGACGATCGCGAGCAGCAACAGCGTCGGCAACACCTGCACGGTAAACAGCATCAGCCGCACGACTTCGTACGAATTGTCGGCGAGCGTCCAGCCGGTCGCTTTTTGAATCACCCAGTATTCGCCCGCCAGCAGGACGATCAGCAACGGCGGCTTGCTCGAGTAGAGGTGCATCTCGCCGTCGCGGCCGCGATGCTGCACCATGTCGATCGTGTTCCAGACGTTCGCGTCCATCACTGGGTCGATTTCGAACGAACCGGTGTCGGCAAGCGCGCGGATCGCGAGCCAACGGCTCCGGTCGTTAGCGCTCAGGAACGGCCGCTGCCGGCGTTCTTCACGCTCGATCAATTGCTTGGCCGCGGCAAGCTTCGCCTGCAGCACATCCTCGCGAAGCCCCTCGGCGCGGAATTGCTTCTCGGCTTCTGAAAGGCGTTGAGCGATGCGGCTCGTTTCGAGTTCCTGCCGATTGACGGCGTTCACCGCGAGAAGTCGCCCCGCCATGTTGCCCGCCGCCAGCGCGATGAGGAGGGCGTAGACGCCGCGCCGCAGCAGGCGGGTTGGATCAGCGGCGGCCTCGATCATCGCGACTCATGCTCCTGGCCAGCCGATTGATTCGTCGCGGCATGTGGCCCGGCGCCGGCGTTCTTGCCTTGCGGCGAGGTGTACTGCGCCACCGAAAACTCGTCACGATGCCGCGATACCGACGCGGCGATCATCTCCGCGACGAAGCCCATCGCGAGCAGGTTCGAACCGAATAACAGCAGCGCGAGCGAGTAGAACAATGCCGCCGTTTCATGCAGATGCACCACATGCTCCGACCACGGCATCCGGGACCAAACCCAAATGAACGCGAGATACACCATCCCGAGCCCGCCAAGCAGCAGCGAAATCAGCCCGGCCGATCCGAGCCAATGCTGCGGCCGCTGGCCGTAGCGGGTGATGAACTGCACGGTGAGCAGGTCGAGCAGCCCCTTGGGAATCCGCGTCCAGCCATACTTCGAAACGCCCGAGAGCCGCGGCCGATGCTCGACCGCCGTCTCGCCGATGCGGAAGCCGCGAGCCGCGGCCAGCACGGGGACGAAGCGGTGAAGTTCGCCGTAGAGGCGGATCTCGTGAATCACGTCGCGGCGATATGCCTTCAGGCCGCAATTGTGGTCGTGCAGCTGAACGCCGGTCATCTTGCCGACGAGGGCGTTGAAGACTTTAGAGGGATAGCGTTTGTGCCAAGGGTCGTGACGTTCGCGTTTCCAGCCACTCACCACATCGGCGCCGGCGTCGAGCACGGCAAGCAGCTTGGGGATCTCCGCCGGACTGTCCTGCAAGTCGGCGTCCATCGTGACAATTATTTCGCCTTGAGCCGCATCGAAGCCAGCGGAGAGGGCGGCTGCCTTGCCAAAGTTGCGGCGGAAGCGAATTCCCAGGACGCGCGAGTCGGTTGCGGCCAACCGTTCGACGACCTGCCACGAGCCGTCGGTCGAGCCGTCGTCGATGAAGATCATCTGCAGCTCGTATCCGCGCGCAGCGGCCAGCTCGCTCAGCTCGTGGTGGAGCTGTTCGAGCGTGCCGACTTCGTTCAGTAGCGGGATAACGATGCTGATCATGCGACGATGTTTTGCAGCTCCGGAGGAGCGAAATCATGTAGCCAGGGGCGTGAGCCCCTGGATGAAGGCGTTTTCTACGTCTAAGCCCCGGCAGGGGCGACAGAATTCCTGGTCGCGTGCAGAGTGAGATCGACGCGGCAAGTGTCGCCCCTCGCGGGGCTTTCTGTACTTGGCACGATCCGGTCCAGGGGCTGGCGCCCCTGGCTACATCATGCCGCCCCTTCGGGGCTCCGCATCGCACTCGACAATTCCCACGCGATACTCATAAGCCTTACTTCAACATACCAGAATCCCCGCCGCTCGGGCGCGGCGAGACGGCTCGCAACGCCTTCCGACCGCGGAATCAGCGGCAAACCCCCGCGTCACCGCTACATCCCGCCCAGCACGCCCGGCAAGCTGGTCTAGGGTCTGGCGAAGAAACGCATAGAATGAAAAACTCGGCTATCAGCTATCGGCTCTCGGCCAGACAAATCTGTTTGGCCGAGAGCCGGGAGCAGTTAGCCGACAGCCCCCTGCCCTCAAGGAGCCGGCCGTGCCGCGCGTCGTTTCGTTTATCGTTCTGGTCGCCATTCTGGCGTTCATCGCCGCGATGTTTTTCAAGGTGATGGCGCAGTTCGTGCTGCCGCTGTTCCTGGCGGCGGTGTTCGTGGTCGTCTTCAAGCCGCTTCACGTCTGGGTCCGCGATCGGTTGCCAGGCAGCATACGGCTTTCGGCGATCATCACCACCTTTCTCATTATGCTCGTGGTGCTGCTGCCCACGGCGTGGCTGGGCTGGAACGCCTACCTCGAAGGTCGGACGGTGTTCGTTTACCTCAAGAACGACGAGAACCGCAAAGCTCTCGAGAACAAGCTGACGCGCGCCGCTCAGTCGGTGACCGACGTGGTGCCATTTCTCGACATCTATGAGAAACCTGCCGTCGACCCGCTGGCCGCGAGCACCGCTTCGCCCGCAACGGCCGAGAAGCCTCTTCAATCGCAGCCCTCATCCGACGGGACGGCGGAAGCCGACGATCAGGATGACAAGATCACCTCGCGTCGCGACGATGCGGACGACGAGGCGGCCGAAGGCCCGACCGTGTTCGAGTCCACGCTGGACGGCGACGGCCAGCACGGCTCAGCCACAGAACCGAATCTCCGCCTGCGGGTCGATGCACTCTACGACTTCGCAGCCGGCGCCATCGGCGGCATTCTGATCGCGACCGCCCAAGGACTGGTGGGGGTCGTCTTAGGGCTGATCATTATGGTCCTGGCGATCTACTACTTCCTCGTCGACGGGCCGACGATGATCAACACGATGATGCGGCTCTCGCCGCTCGACAACGAGTATGAACGCGAGTTGCTCGACAAATTCGCCAATGTTAGCCGCGCGGTCGTCGTCGCGGTGCTCGCAGCCGCCGTGGTGCAAGGCCTGCTCGCTGGGCTCGGCTTCTATTTCGCCCTGGATGCGGGCGCTCCGATCTTCTTGCTCATGATGGTGACGATGATCGCGTCGGTGATCCCCTTTGTCGGCGCCGCCGGCATCTGGATCCCGACTTGCATTTGGGTCTTCCTCTACCAAGGGGAACGGATCGTCACCGGCGCCGATGGCATTCAGACAACCGTCACCGGCGAACCAATGACGGCCATCCTGCTCGCCCTCTACTGCGGCGGCGTCGTTTCGACGATCGACAACGTCATCAAACCACTCGTCCTCCACGGCCAATCGAACCTCCACCCGCTACTCGCGCTGATGAGCGTTCTCGGCGGCGTGAAGGCGCTTGGGCCCGTCGGCATTCTCGTCGGCCCGATGCTGGTCGCCTTCATCCACGCGCTGCTGGTAATGGTCAACAAGGAGCTGCGGCTGCTCAGCGCCGGTGACGTCGTCGACGACCAGCGGCAGAAAATGATGTTCCCGCTCGGCCCCGGCGATCCATCGTCGCCGCTGGGCGACGAGAGCACTGGCGTGGATGGCGCCCCCGCGAAACCGATTGGCCCGCTGGCCCGAGTTCGCAATGCGGCGAAAAATCGCAAGCGGAAGAAGTAAGCAACGCGGCCGCACCCGCATGCCCGCCGAGCCGTCCTCCGCGAGTTGCCGCGAAATCCGCAACCTGTTGGCTAACTACCCCTTGCGGCCATCTCGCGATCTGCTTAGGTTTGAACTGAGATTCATTCTCAACAGCCCAAGCCTTCGGCCCCTTTCGAGCGACCATGAGCACCGTCGAAGCCGCACCGACGACGCCGGTTCACCGCCATCCGCAACCGCGGGTCGAAACGGTACTGCTGTCCGCTCTCACTGCGGGGGCGCATGCTCGCGTCGTCGAGGTCGTGGCAGCGAACGACGATATTCGTCGGCTGCAGGCGCTTGGCGTGTGCGTCGGACGACGGCTCCAATTGCTGAAAGCTGGCGATCCCATGGTGATCACCGTCGTCGGGGCTCGCGTCGGCCTCTCGGCCCGGCTCGCTGCGGAAGTTCGCGTCGAACCGCTCGATGCGTCGCTGCCATTCGCTCCTTTGGCTAACGCATCGTGAGTTCCGCCACGCCAGAGCTATCGCTGCCGGTCCTGTCGACGCCGCCTGCGCCGGCCGCGGGGGGGCCGACCACCATCGCGCTGGTCGGCAATCCGAACGCCGGCAAAACGTCGCTCTTCAATCGCCTCACCGGGTTGCGGGCGAAGACGGCCAACTTCCCCGGCACCACGGTCGAGCACCGACGCGCCGACGTCACGCTCGGCAATGTGCCGGTGACGATCGTCGATCTGCCGGGACTCTACAGCCTCGACCCGACGACTCCCGACGAGCGGGTCGCCTGCCAAGCGCTCGAGGGCCTGCTCCCCGGCACGCCCGACCCCGATCTGGTTTTGTTGGTCGTCGATTCGACGAACCTTGAGCGCAACCTGTTCCTCGCCGGCCAAGTACTCGAACTCGGCGATCCGACGGTGCTCGCGCTCAACCTCAGCGACGCCGCCGAGAAGCAGGGCATCACCTTCGACCTCGCGGAACTGCAGCAGCGACTTGGCTGCCCCGTCGTGCCGGTGTCGGCCCGCACGGGAAGCGGCATCGATCAACTGCTCGAAGTAGTGCAGACGACGCTGCGGGAGCGCAAGGCGCCCGAAGTTCACGCCGAGCTCGCTGCCTGCGGCTCGTGTAACGGCTGCCAGTTCTCCGCCCGTTACGACTGGGCCTCGCGCGTGAGTCACGCCGCCGTTCGCGGCACAGCGGTGAAACAAGGCCGCGTCACCGAGGCGATCGACCGCGTCCTGACGCACCGCTTCGGCGGACTGCTGAGCTTCGCCCTCGTGATGGCGGCGACCTTCCTGACGATCTTCTGGGCGGCGACGTTCCCGATGGATCTCATCGACAGCCTGTTCGGCGCCGCGGGCGAGACGATTGGCAAGTGGATTCCCGAGGGCGATCTGCAAAGCCTGCTCACCGACGGCGTCATCGGCGGCCTCGGCGGCATGCTCGTGTTTCTGCCGCAAATTTGCCTGCTCTTTTTCGTCCTTGCGCTGCTGGAAGATTCGGGCTACATGGCCCGCGCGGCGCTGGTGATGGACCGGTTGATGCACAAGGTCGGCCTACCGGGCAAGGCGTTCGTGCCGCTGCTCTCGGCCCACGCCTGTGCGATCCCCGCGATCATGTCGACACGGGTGATCGAAGACCGCCGCGACCGGCTGGCGACGATCCTTATCGCACCGCTGATGACCTGCTCCGCGCGGATCCCCGTCTATGCGATGGTGGCGACTCTGCTGTTCCCGAATAGTTCGCTGCAACGGGCGCTCATTTTCACGGCGGCCTACGCGCTTGGCATCACCGCGGCGCTCGCGATGGCCTGGGTCTTCAAGCGAACGCTGCTCAAGGGCCCCGTGCGGCCGCTGGTGATCGAGCTGCCGAACTACCGGCTGCCCTCGCTGCGGAATGCCCTGCTGCTCACCTACGATCGCGCCTGGGCGTTTGTGAAGACCGCCGGCACGACGATTCTGGTGATCTCGCTCGTCCTGTGGGCGCTCGCCACCTATCCGAAGACAAGCGTCGACCAAATGCCGGCCGAGGTGCAGGCCCAGCTGGCCGAGTTGGAGGCTGCGGGCGATGAAGCGGGCGTCGAGCACCTCACGCAGCAAATGGAGCTAGAACACTCGTTCGCCGGGCGGATTGGCCGGACGATCGAGCCGGTGTTCGAGCCGCTCGGCTTCGACTGGAAGATGAGCATTGGCGTCTTGAGCTCCTTCGCCGCCCGCGAGGTGATCGTCTCGACGTTGGCGGTCCTCTATGGCCTTGGCGCCGAAGGGGCGGACGACGGCGTCAACTCGCTCCTCGCCTCGATGGGCTCCTCCAAGCATGCCGACGGATCGCTCGTCTTCACCACGGCCACCTGCCTCAGCCTGCTCGTCTTCTACGTCCTGGCGATGCAGTGCCTGCCGACGCAGGCCGTCACCCGCCGCGAGACCGGCTCCTGGAAATGGCCGCTGATCCAACTCGGCTACATGACCGCCCTGGCATACGTCGCGGCTCTGGTCACCTACCAGGTCGCCACGCGGCTGCTGTAGGTCGAGCGCCGGCGGCAAACTTGGTAGGCTGGGTTGCTCGCGGCCTTCCACAATGCATCTGTGGGAGGGGTCTCTGACCCCGAAGCGGCGTTGCGTCACCTAAACGACTTGTTGTGGTGAGCGAACTCGGCGTCGGAGACGCCTCCCACAAACATTTCTTCGGAGAGCTCACTCTAGGCCTCAGTTCCAGCACCATGCGCATCTATCTCGATAACGCCGCCACGAGCTGGCCCAAACCGGACGCCGTCTACGCCGCCGTCGACCGCTACCAGCGTGAGATCGGCATCGCCGCCGGCCGTGGCGGATACAACGACGCGATCGAAGCTCAGCGGATCGTCGAGGCGGCCCGCCGCGAGATCGCCGCGCTCATCGGCGCCCCAAACCCCAGCCACATCATCCACGGCTGTAACGGCACCGATTCGCTGAACCTGGCGATCCACGGCACTCTGCGGCCCGGCGACCATGTGGTTGCCTCGGTGACCGACCACAACTCGGTGCTGCGACCGCTGGCCGATGCGACGCGATTGCGCGACGTGACGGTCACCTACGTCGGCTGCAATGGCCAGGGGCTCATCGACCCCGACGACGTGCGGCGGGCCATTCGCCCAGAAACGCGGATAGTGATCGCCACGCATGCGTCGAACGTCACCGGAGCGATCCAGCCGCTCGCCGAGATCGCCGCCGTCACAAAAAGCGCCGACAAGCTGCTAATGGTCGACGCCTCGCAGTCGGCCGGGCACGTCGACATCGATGTCACGGCGTTGCAGGCCGACCTACTCGCCGCCAGCGGCCACAAGGGGCTGCTCGGCCCCGCGGCGACCGGATTTCTGTTCATCCGCGACGGGGTCGAAAAGCTGGTCCACCCGATTCGCCAGGGTGGCACAGGCTTCGAAAGCCAGCTCGACCGCATGCCAGACGAACTGCCGACGCGCTACGAAGCGGGCAGCCTCAACGGCCCCGGGCTCGCGGGCCTCGTGGAAGCAGTCCGCTATCTGCGGCAGCGGACGATCACGGCCGTCTGCGCGCACGAGCAAATGCTCGTCGAGCGTCTATGGAACGGCCTCGCGGCTCTCGGCACGGTGCGGCTCTACGGACCGCCCCCCTCCCCCCTCCGTGGGCCCGTTGTCAGCTTTAGCGTCGAGGGATATGATCCGCAGGAGTTTTCCGCCGCCCTAGACGCGGCCCGCGGCATCCAAGCGCGAGCCGGCCTCCACTGCGCCCCGCGAATGCATCAGGCGCTCGGCACGTTCGACTCGGGCGGCTTGGTTCGCATGAGCGTCGGTTGGGCGACGACCGTCGAGGAGATCGACGAAGTACTCGCCGTCGCAACGGCAGTGGCAACGGCGTAACGGGCTCGCCCGCAAGAATGGAGTTCACCCGATGGCCAAAATCCCCGCCAAATCTGATGGCAGCGAACCGTGGTATGCCGATGGCCTGCAGTTCACCTGCACCGGCTGCGGCGATTGCTGCGGCGGCGGCCCGGGCTATGTGTGGGTGAATCAGGCCGAAATCGACGCCATCGCCGCGCGGATGGAAATGACGCCGGCGGCGTTCGAAAAGAAGTACGTGAAGCAGATCGGCGTCCGCCGCTCGATCAAAGAAAAGCGAAACTTCGACTGCGTGCTGCTCGATAGCGAAACCCGCAAGTGCACCGTCTACGAACAACGCCCCCGCCAATGTCGCACCTGGCCCTTCTGGGATTCGACGATCCGGACGCCCGAAGATTGGCAAGCGACCTGCGATGTTTGCCCCGGCAGCGGGAAGGGGAAGCTCTACTCGATCGAAACGATCCAAGAGCAGGCGGCGGTTATTCGCATCTGATCTGGTGCTATCGCCCTTGCTACACATCGCTTGTGGGAGGCGTCTCCGACGCCGATGCCGGTCACCACTGCAAGCGGTGGCGGCAGCACAATGCCGCTTCGGGGTCAGAGACCCCTCCCACAGTTTTTTGGGAAACGCGTCGTACCCTGAACCAGCCCCGAAGGCTGCAGGTACCCAAATGCCGGGCGCCAGCATGCTGGCTGGAATAATTTGGTCGACTTTAACGATTAGCTGAAGTCTGGCGGTCGTGCGGGTCGATACTTGTCTCTGGGTAGCCATAGGCACGCCCGGCAGCCTGCTCTTTGACAATTTGCCGCTAAATAGCCACGCAAAAAATCGGCGTAAGTGCCGAAAAGTCGTCGCGCCGCCTCGCCAAGTTACGGCGATTCGGGGCTTCGATAGGGAGTCTCCCTTTCTTGACTCTAATGCTTACGCCAATTACACTTGGAGCGAGTGAATGCCCTTCACTAGCACGGTCGTCGTCCGCCGAAAAGGACCTCGAGCCTTGTCACAGGGGAACTCGTCGTGACCAAGAAAGAAATCGTGAAGACCATCTCCGAAGAGATTGGCCTCACGCAGTTGAAGACGAAAGAAATCGTCCAGAAAACGTTCGACGCCATCGTCGAAACGTTGGTTGAAGATCATCGCATTGAACTGCGGAATTTCGGCGTCTTCGAAGTGAAGCGACGAGCTGCCCGCAAGGCGCGTAACCCACGCACCGGCGAAAAAGTCTTTGTCCCCGAAAAGTTTGTGGTCACCTTCAAACCGGGCAAAGAAATGGAAGAACGAGTCCGCGAGCTCGAGCGCCGCGCCAATGAGGCCGCTCGCCAGCAGGCTCTCCAAAATGGCCAGGTCGTCGATTCGCCGCCTGCCACCCCTCCGCCACACGAAACACATGGCTCCGCAACGAGTTACGGGCAAAGCCCCGGGTAACTCAGCGTCGACGCCGCTACGAATCAGTCGAGGTTGCCAGCATTGCCGTCCTATCGGTGCTGCCGGTCAGTCTCGACGCAAGTCACTACTGTCGCTAGGATTCCGCCGCTCGGCAGGATCCAGCCGGCGGTGATCGCTTGTCTGAGACCTTATCGAACCACGTTGATCGCGCCCCACAAGTAAGCGCATGGACGCGTTCGACAAAGCGTAAATCGTGAGATCGTTGGGCGTTACGTCGTCCATTGCAGGACGTGACGTTCCGTTTGCAGCTCAAGGAGGAGCTACGCACATGCGCAATTGGCTCATATCAACCGCGCTCGCCTGCACGCTGCTGAGCAGCACGGGCTGTCTTATCCCCATCTACTCCGGCGATCCCGCGCGGCGTGCTCAAGAGCTGTTTTACAGTTCTGAAAACCTCCGTTTGCTGCTCGATGAGTGGGAACGGATCTGGTTCCTCGATATGCCTTCGCACCTGACGCCCCACAGCGTCCATGGCGGCATCATCTAGTCGATTGGGCCTGCGGGCCTAATCTGACGTGAACCCCATCCACGCACGGCGTGCGAGGGCCTACGTGGCTCTCGCACGCCGATTGCATGCGCCCGTTTCGCCGTGGAGTCCAAACCGGTAAATTCAGGGATGCGTCGCTAGCTGCCCACACACCCCTGCTCCACTGATCTCGTTGACCGCTACCGCCCTACCGCCGGGATCCCCGGCCGCCGTCGATCTGCAAGTCACGCTCGGGCGACTGCAGCTTCCCAATCCCGTCCTCGTTGCCTCGGGGACGTTCGGTTACGCGCGGGAAATGGAGCGGCTGGTCGACCTCTCGCGGCTCGGCGGCATCTTGCCGAAGACCGTCACTCGACAAGCCCGGCCCGGTAACGCCCCCTGGCGTACGGTCGAAACGCCGTCAGGAATGCTCAACGCGATCGGCCTCGACAATGACGGGATCGACGCATTCCTCGCGCACCACCTCCCCTACTTGGCCAGCCGGCAAACGCCGATCATCGTGAGCGTCGCCGGCCGCAGCGCAGAAGAGTTCGTCGAGATGGCCGCCATGGTGGGCGACACCGAGGGGGCGGCTGCGGTCGAACTGAACATCTCCTGCCCCAACGTGAGCCATGGCGTCGACTTCGGCGTGAACCCCGCGCTCTGCGAAAAGCTAGTCGCTGATTGTCGCGCCGCCTGCCGGTTGCCGATCATCGCCAAGCTGACGCCGAACGTCACCAGCATCGCCGAGATCGCCAAGGCGGCCGAAGCAGGCGGCGCCGACGCGATCTCGCTGATCAATACGGTCCAAGGGATGGCGATCGACTGGAAGCGGAAGAAGCCAATCCTCGGCAACGTCATCGGCGGCCTGAGCGGCCCGGCGATCAAGCCGATCGCCCTCCGCTGCGTCTTCCAAGCGGCGCAGGCCGTGAAGACGCCGCTGATCGGCATCGGCGGCATCGCGACCGTCGACGACGTCATGGAGTTCATCGTCGCCGGCGCCTCGGCCGTTCAACTCGGCACGGTCAACTTCTACAATCCAACGGTCTCGATGTCGGTGCTCGACGCCCTGCCAGCGGCAATTGCGTCGCTCGGTGCAAAGAGCGTGACGGAAGTCGTCGGCTCGCTGCAACTCAAACGAAACTAATCTCTCGAAGCAGATTATTCTTCATGCAAGTTATTCAGAAAATTGCACCTCGCGTTCTCAGCGGCATCCAACCGACCGGCCCCTTTCATTGGGGCAACTACTTTGGCGCCATTCAGCAGTACGTCGACCTGCAAGATCAGGCCGCCGAGGCGTATTACTTCATCGCGAACCTCCACGCGCTCAACACGGTGCGTGATCGCGCGAAGCTGCAGGAATACACCCTCAACGGCGCCATCGATCTGCTCGCCCTCGGCCTGAAGCCGGAGAAGGCGGTGCTGTTCGTGCAGTCGGACGTCCCCGAGGTGAGCGAGCTCTGCTGGCTGCTGCTCACCGGCACGCCGATGGGGCTGCTCGAACGTTGCGTCAGCTACAAAGACAAAATGGCCAAGGGGCTGAAGGCCGACGCCGGCCTGTTCACCTACCCCGTACTGCAGGCGGCCGACATTCTGGCGTACGACTCAAACGTCGTCCCGGTGGGCGAAGATCAGATTCAGCACATTGAGGTCTGCCGCGACATCGCGGGAAGCTTCAACCACCACTTCGGCGAGACGTTCGTCATGCCGAAGGCGCAGGTCCTCGACGCCTCAGCGAAGGTGCCGGGCCTCGACGGCGAAAAAATGTCGAAAAGCTATAACAACACGCTCGCCGTATTCGACGACGTGAAGGCGCAGCGCAAGCAGATCCTGCGGATCACGACCGACAGCCGGCCGATGGAAGATCCGAAAAATCCCGAAGGGGACGTGCTGTTCGATCTCTACAAGCTCGTGGCGACAGAAACGCAGGTCGCCGACATGACCGCCCTCTACGCCCGCGGCGGTTTTGGTTACGGCGAGGTGAAGAAGGCGCTGGCCGACGCGGCGGAGGCCTACTTCGCCGCCGCCCGCGAGCGCCGCGCCGATTGGGCCGCCCGCCCCGACGACGTGCGTGATGTGCTCAAGGCAGGCGCCGAGAAGGCCCGTGCAAAGGCCGCTGCGACGCTGGCTCGCGCTCAAGCCGCCTGCGGTGCGAAAGGATATTAACGATGGCCGCCCGCATCATTGGCATCGGCACCGACATCATCGAGTGCCTCCGCATCGCCCAGATGATCGAACGCCACGGCGAGTTGTTCATTCGCCGCGTCTACACCGATCACGAGATCGCCTATTGCTCGTCGAAGCGAGCAGCGACGCAGCACTATGCCGGCCGCTGGGCGGCGAAAGAAGCGGTGCTGAAGGCGTTAGGCACCGGCTGGGTCCGCGGCATCAGCTGGCGCGACGTTGAAGTCCGCCATAAGGCGGGCGGCGCGCCGATCATTGCGCTGTGCGGCGGCGCGCGTGAAGTCTTCGAGCGATCCGGAATCGCTCACATGCACATCAGCATTTCGCACTGCCGAAGCCACGCGACTGCCTATGCGATTGCGGAAGCCGATCCAATGGACGACTAGCCGCTAACCTCTCGGTAGCCGCCGTCGGCGACTGCAAGTTCTGGGCTCAGTCGTCTCCGTCAGCGCCGTCTTCGACGGCCGCTTTCTTGGCGGTCTTCTTCGTTGTCTTCTTGGCCGCTTTTTTTGCCGCCGGCTTCTTGGTGACGCCCTTCTTCGGCGTCGCCTTCTTCGCGGCGGCCTTCTTCGGAGCAGCTTTTTTCTTCGCCGCCTTCTTCTTCGGCGGGCCCATCGCGGCCTTCTCGGCGAGCATCGAGATCGCTTCGTCGAACGTGAGCTCTTCGACCGTCATGCCCTTACGCAGCGAGAGGTTCGTCTCGCCGTCGGTGATGTACGGTCCGTAGCGACCATCGAGCACTTGAATCGGCTTCTCAGTGACCGGTGACGGCTTTTCGAACGTCCGCAGCGGTTCCTTCTTCGCCGCGGCGCCGCGGCCGCGTGTCTTCGGTTCGGCGAGCAGCGCGACCGCTTGTTCCATCGTCACGTCGAGCGGCGAGACGTCGGCGGGCAGCGAACGGGTTTCGTCGCCACACTTTACGTACGGTCCGAACCGGCCGTTGAACGCCATGATCGGCTGATTCAGCGTGGGATGCTCGCCCAAGTTCCGCGGCAGGGTGAGCAGCTTCAGCGCAGTCTCGAGGTCGATATCGGCGGGGCTCATCCCCTTGAGGAGCGACGCATTCTGCGGCTTCTCCTCATCCTCGGGAGTACCGCGTTGAATGTACGGTCCGAAGCGGCCCGTCTTCAGGTAGACCGGCTTGTTGGTCTCGGGGCACATGCCGAGCGGTTCGTCGCCTTGCGCCGCTTGATCGAGCAGCTTAAGCGCCATCTCGAGCGTCACTTCATCGGGCGGCGTTTCTTCTGGCAGTGAACCGGTCCGCTCGCCCTGTTCGACGAAAGGCGAGTAACGGCCAACGCGAACGAACACCGGCGCCTGCCCCTCGGGCGTGCCGATGAGGATGCGACCGATGCGGGCCGGATCGATCTCGTCGATCTTGTTCTCAAGCTGCTTCTTCAGCCCAGGCGCGCCGTTGCCATAGTAGAACTTATCAAGATAGCTCACCGACTCTTGCTCGCCGCGGCTGATTGCGTCGAGATCATCTTCCATCTGGGCGGTGAACTGATAGTCGACCAGCGAAGAAAGGTGATCTTCTAGCAACTGCACCACGGAGAACGCCACCCAGGTCGGAACCAACGCGTTCTGCTTCTTGAAGACGTAGTTGCGGGCGAGAATCGTGTCGATAATCGACGCATACGTACTCGGCCGGCCGATACCGCGTTCTTCGAGCGCCTTGGTCAGCGACGCTTCGCTGAACCGGCCCGGGGCCTGAGTCGTGTGCTCTTTGGCGTCGAGCGCAGTGCACGTCAGCAACTCGCCAACTTCGACGCTCGGCAGCACCTTTTCCTGGTCAGCGAGTTCGGCGCTCGGATCGTCGGAACCTTCGACGTACGCCCGCAGGTAGCCGGGGAAGTCGATCGTCTTGCCGCTCACCTGGAAGACGCAGCCTTCGCCCTCGATGGTGATTGAAATCCGCCGACCGCGGGCGTCGGCCATCTGGCTGGCGATCGTCCGCTTCCAGATCATCTCGAAGATGCGGAACTCGTCGACGCCGAGCTGCGGCCGCATCGTGTCGGGCAGTTCGAACGGGTGGCCCGCGGGGCGAATCGCCTCGTGAGCTTCTTGAGCGTTCTTCACCTTCGAGCGGTAAATCCGCGGCTCCGCCGGCAGGAATTCGCCGCCGTAGTTCTTGTCGACCAGATCGCGGGCGCTCTCGATGGCGACCGACGCGAGGTTGGTCGAGTCGGTACGCATGTAAGTGATGTGACCGTTTTCGTACAAGCTCTGGGCGACCTGCATCGTGCGGCGAGCGGTGAAGCCAAGCTTGCGGTTCGCTTCCTGTTGGAGCGTGCTCGTCGTAAACGGCGGGGACGGTTTGCTGCTGTACGGTTTGTCTTCGATCGATGCGACGCGGAACTTACCGCTGCGGATCTTTTCTGCCAGCGCTGCCGCGGCGGGGCCGTCGAGCAGCATCATCTCCGGGTTCTTCAGCTTGCCGGTGGATGAATCAAAGTCCTTACCGACCGGAATTCGGCGGCCGTCGACCGAGACCATCGTCGCTTCGAGCGACTGCTTATCGGCCTTCGCGAAGCTGCCGAGCAAATCCCACCACGTGGCCGAGACGAACGCCATCCGCTCGCGTTCGCGTTCGACGATGAGCCGCACGGCGACGCTTTGCACGCGGCCGGCGGAAAGCTTCGGCCGCACTTTGCGCCACAGCAGCGGCGAAACTTCGTAGCCGTACAACCGGTCAAGAATGCGGCGGGTTTCCTGAGCGCGAACCAGCCCTTCGTCGACCTGGCGGGGCGATTCGATCGCCGCCTGAATCGCGTCCTTGGTGATTTCGTGGAACACCAGACGATGGACCGGCACCTTCGGCTTGAGAATCTCCAACAGATGCCAGCTAATGGCTTCCCCTTCGCGATCCTCGTCCGTCGCCAGATAGAGGGCGTTGACCCCCTTCAGTTGATCTTTGAGCAGCTTGATCTGCTTCGTCTTCCCCGGCGGGATGACGTAGATCGGCGTGAAGCCGTCGGTGACGTTCACGCCGAGATTGGCCCACGATTCCTTCTTATATTCCGCGGGCACCTGCTTGGCGCCTTGCGGCAAGTCGCGGACGTGCCCGATGCTCGCCTCGACGCGAAAGTTCTTGCCGAGGTATTTGCCGATCGTCCGCGCTTTGGCGGGGGATTCGACGATCACCAGCGCTTGGCCGGCGGATTCGGAGGTGGAGCTTTTTTTGGCCATACGGTCGGCTGCGGGCAAGGCGATATCAAATCGCGTGAATGCGATAGTATTCCGTCGTGTGCTGAAATTATCCGTTCACGGGCAAGTCTGCCGTAAACAAACTTTCGCTAAGCGGTAGCTGCGGACAATCTCGGGCAACCGGCACAGGCGGCAGCGGACGTTAAAGTTTCGCCAGCTATCACCGTCGACGGCTTGGGCTCCTGCCAACCTCCTCTAACCGGCACGACCGACGGCCCAGCAAACCGCTGTCAGCCCCTTCACCGGCACGCGCCAATCGGCGATACTCCCTTGTTGGGATTGCGTTTACGTCGATTCCCCATAGAATCAGCATCCTTCATTTCGCGACTCCCGCTGGTCAATCATTACTTTTCGACATGGCCGCCTGTCAAGTCACTGGCCGGCGATAGCACGATTCTTCAGGACGATTTCATGGCTAGCCCGTTTCGATATTTCCGCAAGCACACCAAAGCTTTCATGGCCGTGGCGGTGGTGCTGTTGATGTTTATCTGGGTGGTCGGCAGCTCCTTTAGCAGCGGGCGGAGCAACAACGGACCGCAAGTCGATGGCCAGGTCGCCGCTTGGAACGGCGGCTCGCTCAATGAGAGCCAATTGCAGGCCCTCATGGCGCAGCGGAAGATTACCAATGATTTTCTTCTCGGGGTCTTCGGCGCCGGCGGCGGAACGAGCGGTTACGACCTTCCGCGCGACATTCCGCTGCAAGGCATCTTGCTGACCAACGACCAAGAGATGGACAACCTCGATCAAGTCGTGATCAATACCGAGGTGGAAGCCCAACTCGCGAAAGAGGCCGGCATCACCGTCAGCGATCAATTGATCAGCCAGTACATCAAGAAGGTGGGCCTGGGTAAGGTCACCGATCAGCAGGCGGAGCAGATTCTCGCGAATCTGGGCAACGGCAACCCGCGAACCACCGAGGGAATTGTCTTCGGCACGCTGCGGAAGGCGCTGTCGGCGTACTTCTACACCCGCATGTACGCCGAGGCTGGTTTGGTCGTCACCCCGGAACAACGGTGGGCCGATTGGCGCCAAGTGAACGAACGGATCTCGGTGCAGGCCGCCATTCTGCCGGTCGACAAGTTCCTGACTGAAGTTCCCGAACCGACGGATGAGCAGCTCCTAGGCCTCTACAACGAGTTCAGGGATTTCGATCCGGGCCGTCGCGTCGATTTCGGCGGACACGTCGTCAACTCGCCAGATCCTGGTTTCGCGGAACCGCGTCGCGTCCGTCTCGAATACCTTAAGTTGAGCGTGCCGACGCTGACCGAAAAGCTCCTCGACACGATCACCGAACAAGACATCGCGTATTACTACGAGCAAAACAAAGAAAACTTCGTAAAGATCGGCGCGGCCCCGGCCGGCGAGTCGACTGCACCGGCTGCAGAAACGCCCGCAACCGAAACTCCGACCACCGAAACGCCCGCAGCAGACGCACCGGCTGAATCGACAACGCCCGCCGCCGAAACGCCAGCGACGGAAACGCCGGCGAGCCCAGCCGCTCCCGCGGAAGAGGCCGCCCCGGCTGCTGAACCGGCCGCACCTGCCGCCGAAGGCGCCAACGAGTCATCGGACGCACGTCGTAGCAGCCCGTTCCGTTTGGCTTCGTTCCAGGAAGAGTCGACTCCGGCGGAACCCGCCGCAGAAGCAGCGGCTCCTGCCGCCGCCGAGGCTGCAACCGCCGCCCCGGCCGAAGAACCCGCGGCGCCTGCCGCCGACGCGACTCCCGCAACGACCGAAACCCCGGCAACCGAGCCTGCTGCCTCGGCAACGGCGACGCCGTCGACCGAGCAGTACGAGCCGCTCGACGCCGTCCGCGACGAAATCCGCCGCGTGCTGGCTCAAGAAGCTGCTGAGAAGGAATTGATCCGGATCATGACTGAAGCCACGGCTCAGTTGCAGGCGGAAGCCAACGTGTACGAAGTCGCCACGATCGAGGCCGAAGAATCAGGCAAGAAGCCGCCAAAGCCGCCCGCAAAGCTCACCGACCTCCAATGGCTCGCCGACAAATACGGCCTGACCTACGAGAAGACGAGCCCGCTGACGATGCTCGAACTGTTCGATACGCCGGTCGGTAAGGCGATCGACGAACGGCAGACGATGAACGTAACCCAAGCGGCGTTCTACCGCCTCAAGCCGTACGAGCCAATGCTCGCCAGCGAGCTCGAAGGCGACGCCTTCATCGTGGTGAAGTCCGAAGACGTCGCTCGTCGCATCCCCGACTTCAAAGAAGTCCGCGATCAAGTCGTCACGGCTTGGAAGCAGCGGAAGGCCTCTGAACTCGCTGAGAAGAAAGCTCAAGAGCTGGCCGCCGAGGTCGTGAAGAGCAACACCCCCTTCGACCAGTTCTTCTTCGCCGATCGCGGTTACGAAGTGATCAAGGAAACGGCGTTGTTCAGCTGGCTGAACTACCCCGCCGGCCGTACCGACGCGAGCGCTCAGGCGATGCTCAGCGACGTGCCGGAGCTCAAGGGCATCAGCCCCGAGTTCATGGAAAAGGCCTTCAGCCTCGTCGACAACGAGACGGTGAGCCTCCTCAACTACGATCACACGGCCGCCTACGTGCTACGACTGGCCCGCAAGGAATTCAGCGACGACGATCTCAAGAAGCTCTTCTTGCAGGAAGCTGAATACTGGCGCGGCGGTCAGGACATGCTCGTGAAGCATGCCTCGCAGTTCCAGAACGCTGTGCGGACCGAGATGATCCAGAACCGCGCTGGCCTGGAGATCAACGAAGAGTGGGAAATCGAACGCCAGAAGCGGCGAGAGAAGTCGCAGTAAGCGAGTGAGATAGCGTCGCGTACCGTCATACACGTCATTTCGAGCCAAGTGCACGGCTCGGAGTGGTGGCCCCTGCACTCGTGATGTAGTCGCTCAACAACTCTGCTTCGAATCCTGAAGGGATTCAATCATTCAGCCCGGGGTTGATCGCACCCGCGATCTACCCCGGGTTATCTCGGCTCTCCTCTCCAACCCTGCAAGGGTTGAATCGTTAATTGGAGTTGGTCCCAGCTGCTACAACCCCTGCAGGGTTGCGGATTCGCGCCCGCTCTTTACCCGGGGTAGATCGCTGCGCTCTCAACCCCGGGCTGGAAGATTGAACGCCGTTGGCGTTCTCCAGTCGAGGAAGAATTCGAGAAGCAAACGGCCAATAAGAAAAGCCGCCTTCCATACTGCATGGAAGGCTGCTTTGTTCGTTTCAGGTTGCATCGCGATCGACTAACCCCGGTTCGGCTTCAGCACCACCACCGACAGCGGCGGCAGGGTCAGTTCGATCGAGAACGGACGGCCGTGGCTTTCACTCTCTTCGGCCATCACGCCCGGGTAGTTGCCGACGTTGCTGCCGCCGTAGTAGGCCGAGTCCGAGTTGAAGATCTCGCCGTACCAACCCCCTTCCGGCACGCCGAGGCGGTAGTTATGCCGCGGCACCGGGGTGAAGTTGCAGGCCACCAGGGTGAAGTCGTTCGGATCTTCGGCCCGGCGGAGGTACGACAGCACGCTATTGGCGTAGTTGTGGCAGTCGACCCACTCGAACCCGCCCGACTCGAAATCGACCTGATGGAACGACTTCTCGTTGCGGTAGAGACGGTTGAGGTCGGCCATCATCTTCTTCACGCCCTGGTGGGTATCCCATTGCAGGAGATCCCACTGCAGTTCGTGGTCGTGGTTCCACTCGTTCCATTGGCCGAACTCGCAGCCCATGAACAACAGCTTCTTGCCCGGGTGGGTCCATTGGTAGCTGTAAAGCAACCGCAGGTTGGCGAAGCGTTGCCACAGGTCGCCCGGCATCTGATCGAGCAAGGCGCCCTTGCCGTGGACGACTTCGTCGTGCGAGAACGGCAGCGTGAAGTTCTCGGTGAAGGCGTAAATCAGCGAGAACGTCAGCTCGTCGTGGTGGTATTGGCGGTGAATCGGTTCGTGGCGGAAGTACCGCAGCGTGTCGTTCATCCAGCCCATGTTCCACTTCAGGCTAAACCCAAGGCCGCCGAGGTAGGTCGGCCGCGAGACGCCGCCCCAGGCGGTCGATTCTTCGGCAACGGTCAGCGTGCCGGGGTGTTGCTGGTGGACTTGTTCATTAAATTCTTTGAGGAACGAAATCGCCTCGAGGTTCTCGCGACCGCCGTACTGATTCGGAATCCACTCGCCGTCGTTACGGCTGTAGTCGAGGTACAGCATCGACGCGACCGCATCGACCCGCAGGCCGTCGATGTGGAATTTGTCGAGCCAGAACAGCGCGTTTGAGGTGAGGAAGTTCCGGACTTCGTTGCGGCCGTAGTTGAAGACCTTCGTGCCCCAGTCGGGATGCTCGCCCTGACGCGGGTCGGCGTGCTCGTAGAGCGCCGTGCCGTCGAACGTGGCGAGGCCGTGGCTATCTTTCGGAAAGTGAGCCGGCACCCAGTCGATCAGCACGCCGATGCCGTTCTGGTGGCAGTAATCGACGAAGTACATGAAGTCTTCGGGCGTGCCGTAGCGGCTCGTGGCGGCGTAGTAGCCGACCGTCTGGTAGCCCCAGCTGCCGGTGAACGGATGCTCGCTGATCGGCATCAGTTCGAGGTGGGTGAAGCCCATCTCTTGGCAGTAGGCGACCAGCTGATGGGCCAAGTCGCGGTAGTTCATCCACTGCGTCTCGCCGCCGTGGTTCTTCTTCCAGCTGCCAAGGTGAACCTCGTAGATCGACATCGGCGCGTCGAGGGAGTTACCCCCTTCGGCCCGGCGAGCCATCCACTCGTGGTCTTTCCACTGGTAGTTGTTCAGGTCGGCCACGATGTTGGCCGTGCGCGGCGGGAGTTCCGCAGCGAAGCCGTACGGATCGCACTTTTCAGTGACGGCGCCGCCGCGGGCCTTCACCGAGAACTTGTACAGCAGGCCTGGCTTGGCATCAGGGATAAACAGTTCCCACACGCCGGTGGGGACGTGCTTCCGCATCGCGTGCTTGCGGCGGTCCCAGCCGTTGAAGTCGCCAATGATGCTGACGCTCTCGGCGTTGGGGGCCCACACGGCGAAGTTGACGCCGGTGACGCCGCTCACGGTCCGCACATGGGCGCCGAGCTTCTCGTAGCTCTGCCAGTGGCGGCCTTCGCCGAGCAGGTAGAGGTCGTATTCGCTGAGCAGCGGGGGGAAGGCGTAAGGATCGTGCATGGTCGTCTGCTCGCCCGCTGAATTCACCGCACGCAGTTGGTAGGTCCGCCCTTGTTCCACGTCATGCATCTCCGGTCCACAGATGGCTTCGAACAGGCCGGCCGGGTGAATCCGCCGCATCGGCTTCGACTCCCCTGCCCTGGGATCGACCAACCATGCCTGCTGCGATTGCGGCAAGTAGGCCCGCACCGCCAAGGCCTGGCGGCCATTCTCTTCGATCACATGCGGACCCAGTACCTCGAACGGATTCTCGTGGTAGCCGTGGATAACTGGGTTAATCGCGTTGACGTCGACGGTGGATCGCACGGTGGTCTATCCTGCTAACTGTTGTACTTGAAACGGGAGCAGCTTGCTTGGGGCTTGGGCGGCCGGTAATGGTTGCTGCGTGACTCGGGGAGGCAATCTCTGGGCGCCGTTCTGAACGCGTAGGTCGCTCGTTACGGGCGAAAATCTCAAGGTTGGGCGGGACTCTTTAGCCGGCGAGGCTCGTCGGCATCAGGGCGTCGCCCAGCGAAGCGGCCGCTTGGGTCGCTCGGCGGAAGCCTTCCGCGGCGAGCGTGAAACGCCCGCGACGCGGACCGGCGATCACCACCGATTCGACTGGCGTTTCGACTTCAACCGCCGGCTCGGCTTCCACCTCGCCGTCGAACTGCCACAAACGGCAGTCGACTTGGTGATAGTTGAGGGCGCGGTCGACCCGCTTCCACAGGTCGTGGTCGCGAACCGGCACCACGCGGCCGAAGCGTTCCCACTGCCACCCGTTGGCGCGCCAGTCGTTCAGGCCGCGCTTCAAGCCGCGGTTGACGTAGCGGCTCTTCGTAACCAACGTGACGCGGGCCGAGTGATCGATCGCTTCGAGTCCGCGGACGACGGCCAGCAGTTCGAGACGCTCGTGGCATTCGATCGCTTCGCCGTCGGTGGCCGAGAGTCGTTCGCCGGTGGCGACGTTCTCAAGGACGAAGCGCCAGGTTCCGGCTTGATTTGGTTCGATCGAGGCTTCGACGAACAGCAGGTAGTGCGCGGCGGGAGCGGTCATCATCGCAGTCGTTCCAGCTGAGTCGGCCGAACTCAGTTCGCCAAACTCATCAGGCGGGAACCTCGGCGGCGGCTTCCTGGGGCCGAGGCGGTGACTGGGGGCGGGGAGTCGCATCCCTTGCGAATCAGACCGTGGCACTTGCTCGATCTAGAGAACGGTATCGGCAGTGTTTTCGCAATCGCTCCAGCTTAACAGGCGAAAAAGCGGAGCGAATTGGCTCGAAACCGCGGCCAGGGAAGCCGCGGCGGGCGAAGGCGGGACCGGTCGCGCCGGCTGTAACGATCGACCGGCTTAGCGGTCGAAGCGGCGGCGCTGGGCGTGCTGGGCGTTGACCAACTCGGCGAGCCGTTGGCGGTCGCTAAGCGTGGCGCCGCCGTCGAGGACAATCCATGTGAGCCGCGCGATTTCTTGTTCGATCAGGCGGGCGTCGGAAGGAGGCGCCACCGCGACCGGCGCAACCTGCTGATCAACGGTAGCCGCCCGGAACGGGATCGGGGTCGCGCTAAGATCGTAGGCACTGGTATCGCGTAGCATGGTCATCCAACTCCTTGCCGTCCGCATCAGCGGGCGGTCGTTCAACTAGATCGACACGGAATCGATCACTGCGGTTCACGTCCTGCGAAGGCCGCCGGAAGAGAGATGAAAGCCTCTAAAGCAACTCATATGCCGATGGTTGGACAACGCTTGCCAAACGGCGGCGAGCGCGTTGTCGTACACCGCGCAACAGCTAGCAAAATATGGAGTTGCGACGGCTGGCGCGAGGCCAAGCCAATGCCCCGCACGCAGCGGAGCGGCTTTCGCGGACCGTGAGATCGCCTAGCTCCGCCGCATCCCTGCACGGAATCCCGGCACGGCCTCCATTGGCATCTCTAGCCCCGGGTTCCGCCCGGGGGTGGCCCGACTCGCGACGACGCCCCCCGGAATGGAAACTCACTCCCGGGCGGCGCCCGGGGCTAGAAGTACGGGCCCGGAACACTGCGGCCGGCCCCAAGTCACGGGTGGATCGCCACTGCGAGGAAGCTCGGAATTTGAGGCTCAGCACGAATGTTCGGGCAGAATCACAGCGCATGACGGAATCGACAGGCCCGCCCCCCCACCTTTGGGGCGGTTGCGAGATAAGTTTGAATAGAGGAGCGGCTCCCCCGCTTTCTCTCCCGCCTGCCTCCCGCGCCGGAGGCCCCACGCCGCTGAACGGCAGCCCCCTCCTGAGGAAACTCTCATGCAATTCGGTATGTACCTGGTCGACAACGGGCTCCTTTCGACACAGGCGTTCTACAAGGCCCTGAAGCTGCAGATGCGGTCGCGTCCGCCGCTGGGGACGATGGCGATCCAAACTCGCAAGCTGACTGTGAAGCAGATGTTCGTCATCCTGCAGGAACAGTGCGATACGCCGAACCAGATGTTCGGCGAGATTGCGGTGCGGCTTGGTTACCTCACCAACGACGATCTGAACTTGCTGCTCGAGGAGCAGAGCCGCCACATGGCGGGGCTCCGCGATATCCTCGTGGAGCACAACTTCATGCCGGCCGACGTCATCGATCAGCAGTACGCGGCGTACCGGCGTAGTACGCGGCAGGCGGAGCCGGAGCTCGAGTTGGCGAACGCGTAGGTTTGGTGCGCGGTCGATTGTTGCCGTTTGGAAACTACTTAGCCCCCGGCACTTCATGCCGGGGGTTTTTTTGTTGCGCGGAACGGTGTGGTGCTTCGTTCGCCCCCGGTTTGAAGAACCGGGGGCTAAAAAACGTTTGTGGCGTCGCTTACGTGGCGAGGTCGATGGCTTGGGCCAGGAGGTCCGTAAGGCCGGGGAGCGCGCGGAGGTCGGCGGCGAGACGCGGGTGGGCGAAGAGGCGGACGCGTTTGACGTAGTCGTCGAACTGCTGCTTTGCGAGCGTCTTCACCACCGGCGAGACGTCGCCAAGTTGGCGGTAACAGCCTTCCTTCGGGAAAAAGACCTCGATCTGGAACTCAACTTCGAGTTCCACCGGCGGGGCGTCGAACAGAATCTCGTGCGGCGCCACGACCCGCGACAGAGCCCGACTGGCGAGTCCGGCGAACTGCTCCGCACAGCGGACGAGCCACGGGTACGGCCGGCGGGCGAGACGCTCGTAGAGGGCCGGCTCCTGAAACAAGCTGCACTGGGCGACCCGCTTGTAGAGCTTGCGCGAGGGGCCGAAGAGCCCATCGAGCAGTTCGGCCGAGGGGCCGTCGCCGGCCGCGTTGCGGAGGGCGGCGATCATCGGTTGCTCGGTGAGCCGGAAGAGCGAATCGACGTCGAGATGCGGGTGGAGCAGGAAGAACGCCCGCTGCAGCATCGCCGTCGCTGAGCGAACCGCGTGATGCCAGTAGACTTCGCTGAACATCACGTAGCGGGCGAAGACCATCATCTCCGCGGCGGTTTTTCCTTTGTCGGTGATCGCGAGCGTGTCGCCCGCCTCGTTGAGGCAGAGACTTTGGATCAGCCGCGGTTGGTCGAAGTTACGACCGTACGGGACGCCGGCATGGAGGCTATCCCGCATGAGATAGTCCATCTTGTCGACGTCGATCGGCCCTGAGAGCATGCTCCGCAGCAGTCGGCCGCAACGGTCGGCCGGCTTGTGGGTGAGCATCTCGACGACGTCGCGCGGCTGGATGTTCCACTCGTGCCGCAGAATGTCGGCCAGCTCTCCCTCAAGCAAAAAACTGTTGGCGAAGAGTTCGTGGCTCGGAACCTGCCGCAGACTAATGTCCTCGATCGGGTGGCAGAAGGGCCAGTGACCAAGGTCGTGCAGGAGCGCGGCCACGAGGAACCGCTCGGCTGCCGCCGGCGGGACGGCCGCTTCAAACCGGTCGTTGTCGGCGAGGCGATCGAGGTAAAGGAGCGCCATCCGATAGACGCCGAGCGAATGCTCGAACCGCGTGTGATTCGCAGCGGGGTAGACGAGACTCACGAGGCCTAGCTGGCTGATGTTCGCGAGGCGGCGGAACTCGGGGGCGTCGACCAGTTGGCGGACGCGGCGGGTGAGGGGAACGTCGATCTCCGGCGGAATCCGGATGAGGTGCCGGCTCGCGCGGAGGGCGGCGACTTCAGGGATTTCGCGGATGGTGGACATGGCTTTGTCAGTTGTCAGTTGTCGGTGGGCGGTAATGAACTCCTAGCTGATCATCTCCGGTGGGGCATTGATCATGACAATGCTGCTGTGCGGCACGACCTCCATGACGGCGGCTCGCACGCCGGGCTTCTTTTCCTCACGGTTCATGCCGGGCAGGAAGTTACCGACGATGAGGAACCGCAGCAGGACGGTCGTCACGAAGAACAATGCGAAGTGAAAGAAGCCAGTCATTGGTTCGAAGTCGAACGCGACGAACGCCGTGAACGTGCCGATGCCGATGCAGATGCCGACGAGCAGGCCAATCTGCCAGAGTTCGAGGCCGGTGATCAGGTAGGGTTCACTGCCGAAGACGGTGTAGCCGACGTACCAATAGACGCCCCAAGTGAGAGCGTAGACCAACCCGCAGCCGAGGGCGCGAACGAGTAGATCGGTTCCTATGAAGGCGCCCGATTCGTCGTCGCGGAGGAAGGTGTAACCGGCGTAGGCGAGCGCTGGGCCGAGAACCGCCAATCCGCCGGCCATGATGTAAGTGAGAACGTCTTTCAGCTGGTCGCGACTGTTGCCGAGCAAAAACGCAACGGCGAAGACGAGCACCACCGCCCCGCCGATGATCAGTGCGGCGTTGAGTTGGAACTTGGTCTCTGTGCGCTTGATTGGCTTGAGGACGTTACGGCCCTTCGCGTCCTTGGCTCCGGCTTCGCTCTCGGGGGCGTGAATGACGACCTCGTCCTCAGCCTTGGGAATCTGGATCGCCCCTTTGCACTTGGGGCAATTGCCAGACTTGCCGCCGTGCTGGTCGCCGACCTTGAAACGGGCATGGCAGGTGGGGCATATGACATGAATGGGCATGGCGACGCGTTCTATCTAAGAGGAAAAGCGATTTTAGGCGACACTAAGAAACTGGACTTAAGGCGTTTCCTGGTCGGCTGTTAGGTTGATTTTAACCTTTAATGTCGCGTCGTGAACGCGACATTAAGGGCGACATGCGACATTGTATGCGGAAGTGATTATCGGTTCGCCGGCCGCAAGCGGACGGGGCTGAATGGGCGTCAGTGTGTGGCGAGCGCAACTGATCCGCAGCGCGGACCGCAGGCCGCTTGACGGGCACTTGCCTCCCCCATTGATAGAGGATTGGGGGGCTAATTTCGAGTCTCTATTTTCGGCCACCCCAGCGAGAAGGCTCGGCGGCCAAACCGCTGGCCTAGATCTCTTTGAGATCGTCTTCGTTGATCGGCGTGAAGCCCTTCGAGGTGAGCGTGTCGAGGGCGATCTCGATGTTGTCGACCATCAGGGCGACGGCCGGCCGGCCATGCGGGCGGGAGAGGAGCGGATAGACCTGGGTGATATTCACCTCGGACTGCAGCAGCGCCGTGCAAACCTGCAGCAGCGGTTGCGGCGTGTCGGGGAGTTCGACGCCGATCAGGTCGGATTCGACGATCGCCAAGCCGGCCCGTTCGAGCACTTCGCGGCCCGCTTCGGGGTCGCTCAGCAAGAAGCGGACGACCGCACATTCGGTCGAATCGGAGATCGTCAGGGCGACGATGCGGACGTTGCTTCCCTCGAAGCGGCGGACGACTTCCAGGAGTTGGCCAACGCGGTTCTCGAGGAAGACCGTGAATTGGCGGATGGAAGGGTAGTCGCGGCCGCGCATCGTGGCGAAATCGATTCCAGAATGCTCGCCGCCGCCGCTACTGCTCATCGATGCCGCTCCTGCTGGGCCGGGTGGGGCCTGGGGGACTCCTTTGGAATGCGGTTCACTATAGGGGGGTGAATTGGGGGATGCAACGTGGTTTGGGGGTGGTGCGCGGGAAGGGGTCGGGAGCCTTTTGCCACTAGAGGCTTACCATCGAATTGGCGCCCGCTAGTGGCAAAAGGCTCCCGACCCCGTTTCGCGCGGCCACTGACTGGGGGCGGGTGGTTTTGTACGATGTTGGTCCCTCCGCTCCGGCCGGTCGTTGACCGGCGGCTACTGACGCGGCGTTCGACCGCCGCATCCCTGCCCCGCCTGAAAGTGTTTGATGATGGAACATGCGTTTGAACTCGACGTTCGCTACTACGAGACCGATGGGCAGGGAGTCGTCCACCATTCGAATTACTTCCGCTACTTCGAACTCGCGCGGGTCGAGATGCTCAAGGCGATGGGGCACGACTATCAAGACCTCGAACGCGACGGGGCGTTCCTCGTCGTCCATAGCATCTCAGCCAAGTACCACCGCCCTGCCCGCTTCGGCGATCGGCTGCGGATCGAAACCAAAGTGACCAAGGCGACGATGGCGCGGATCGAACACGCTTACCGCGTGGTGGTGAACGAAAAGTTGATCGCCGAGGGGGCGAGTACGATTGCTTGCGTCGACCGCGAGGGGAATATTCGGCGGATGCCGGAGAGCATTATTAAGGAGTGAAAGCTAACCACGACGGCACAACGGACACGACGAAATGCCCGAAGGAACGAACCGCAGATGAACGCCAATGCACGCAGATAAGATTGGTTGGGAGAGGATTTGATCTCTCATTTGCGTTTATCTGCGTTCATCGGCGGTTCTAATCGATCGCTTTCCGTCGTGCTCGTCGTGCCGTCGTGGTTCAAAATAAACAGGAGCAGACTATGAGCGCGAAGCGGGTGTTGATGTTGGTTGGCGACTTCGTGGAAGACTACGAAGCGATTTTTCCCTATCAAGCGATGCAAATGGCGGGGCATCACATTGATACGGCTTCGCCTGGCAAGGAGTCCGGGTCGACGGTCGTCACGGCGATCCATGACTTCGAGGGGTTCCAAACCTACACCGAGAAGCGCGGGCATAACTTTCCGATCACCATCGATTGGGGGCTGGTCGACGAATCGACCTATGATGGGCTCATCATTCCTGGCGGACGGTCGCCGGAGTTCTTACAACTTGACGAGCGCGTCCTTGAGATCGTGCGGAAGTTTTTCGCCGACAATAAGCCGGTGGCGTCGACCTGCCACGGCGGATTGATTTTGGCCGCGGCGGAAGTGGTCGAGGGGCGGCGTTGCCAGGCCTACCCCTCCTGCTGGCGCGAGCTGGCCTGGGCGGGCGCCATTTGGGAAGAGCCGACTCCGGGCTATGACGGCGTCACGGCCGATGGCAACCTCGTGACGGCGGCGGCTTGGCCGGGAAACCCGGCTTGGATGCGTGAGTTTTTGAAGCTGCTCAATTAGAAGCTAACCACAACGGCACGAAGAACACGACGAAATGCGGGAACGGGGAATTATTTAACCACGAAACACACAAAAGGCACGAAAAAAAACTTTGGCCCGCTAATCCACGCGAATTATCGCGAATAAATGAATTGCATTTCAATTAGCGATCATTCGCGTCAATTCGCGGGCTCATTCTCTTCTTTCCTTTTTCGTTCCTTTCGTGTGCTTCGTGGTTAAAAAAGTATTTCGTCGTGCTCGTCGTGCCGTCGTGGTTCAATTACCTCAGCGCATAAAAAAGGCTCGGCGTTGGCTTCCTCTACCAACGCCGAGCCCGACCTTTTCAAACGTAGCGGCCACTCTGAATCCGTTCAGGCCGCTGGAGCACGCACTCTGTGTTCTGCGTCGCGGGCTGAAGCCCGCTACGCCTTTAGGTGAAAGCTCTCACTATTAGGCGGCGGCTAGTTCGTGGACCGCGGGCAGCATGCCGCGGGCGATTTCGACGCCCATGATGAACTCTTCGAAGATCCGCATGTCGAGCGCCGAGGCGGTCGACGCTTCGGGGTGGAACTGCGTGCCGAAGGCGAACCAATCTTCCATCGTGCTTTCGATCGCTTCGACGATGCCGTCGGGGCAGCGGGCGGTCACTTGGAAGCCGGGGGCGATTTCGTCGACGGCCATGTGGTGCATGCTGTTGACGCGAAGTTCGCCGTCGCCGTAGACGCGATCCATGATCGAGCCCGAGGCAAGCTGCAGCGTGTGGCGGTGATCGGGATCGAGCGGGTCGAGATGCGGGAGGGCGCCCGGCATATCTTCCGGAATGTGCAGCATCAGGTTGCCGCCTTGCGAGACGTTGATCAGCTGCATACCGGCGCCGATGCCGAGGACCGGAGTGCGGTGTTCGGCGATGAGGCGGACGAGCATGCGGTCGGAATTCTCACGGCGGGGATCTTGCAGGCGGACGGTCGGGTGGAGCATCCAGCCGTCGCGGCGGGGATCAAGGTCGGCGCCGCCGATGAGCAGCACGCCGTCGAGACGTTGGAGCAGGTGTTCGAGATCCGATTCGTTCTCGTAGGGAGGAATGAGGACCGGCAGGCCGCCTGCTTGGAAGATCGCGTCGAAGTATCCGGCGGCGACGTAGGCGAATTCGGTCGAGTTTTGGTTGGACGAACGGAAGTCGGTGTTGATACCGATAAGCGGCTTGGACATGGAATGATCCTTTCCGGCGCCATCATGGCGCACCCTGTGGTTTCCCTACAACGGCGAGCTTGCGGGGGCTCGCTCAAAGAGGCCGGAGGAGAATCGTTCGCTGTCGCCTCGCACGGGCGGCAAAAGTCTGACGGACAACAACACTCAGATCAAAGCGAACTTGTAGCGCGGCAAGCGTGTCGGCTAGCTGAAGCTGGCGTGACCACCCATCCGTGGGCGCTCGGGCGCGGCAATGTTTGACTTGAGGCGGCTGTCCGACGCTTCGTGCCCGCACGGGGAACTGGGTCGGAACGACTTCCCTATCTTCTGGCCTCGAAACTCCTTCAATGGGCGACCGTGTCACCGGTCCGGATCGTGGATGCAAGTCTGAAGCGAAATGTAACGACTTCGTCAGCCGACGCAAACCATTCGACGATATTGCGGCGGGCAGGAAGTGCTAGCACTACATAGGCGGGTTTCTGCCGTTTTATGCGTGTGCGTCCACGGACCGCTAGCAAGAGAATTGAACTACTGCAGCGCGAAGTACACGACGAAATGCGGGAGCGGGGATTTTTAACCACGAAACACACGAAATAACACGAAAATGAAGAGGGTTGTACCGCTGATTCACGCTAATGATCGCTGATTGGAATCAAATCAATTAGCGTTAATTAGCGGTGAGTTTTTTTACCTCTCCTTTCGTTCCTTTCGTGTGATTCGTGGTTAAAAAAGCATTTCTTCGTGCTGCCCTTCGCGCCCTCGAGTCTTCGTGGTTGGTTCCTACGTCGCAAAGTACCCGCGGATGAGATCGAAGCCGATCGCGAAGATGGCGGCGTCGATCAGCATGTGGCCGAGCCACGGGCCCATCAGCGAGCCGGAGCGGTCGTAGAGCCACGCCCAGAAGGCCCCGCCAATCGCGACGCAGGCCGAGAGGAAGTACGTGAGCGGGCTGTCGAAGCCGCAGAACTTGCCGAGCACCAGGACGTGGTGGGCCATGAAGCCAAGGGCGGAGATGATCGCCGCCGGCCAGAGCGGAATGAAACGGCGGAGTTGCCCGAAGACGAACCAGCGCCAGTAGTATTCTTCGAGAAACGAGTGGATGAGGGCGTAGAAGAGGCCAAGGAGGCCGTACTTCCAAGGCTCGTTGATGCCCCAGCCGCTGACCTTGTCGATGATGATTTCGGTGGCGTCGACGACCGGTTGCGAGGCGCGGAGGAAGATCAGGTAGAGCGCAAACATCGTCGCCGCGACGACGCCGCCGAACGTGATGCCGACGTCGATTCCGCGGGTAGTCGTCGGCCGGAGCGTGACGCGGCCCCGCTGGATGGCGAGCACCCAGAACAGCGGAAAGCAAAACTGGACTGTCTTCACCGTATTGAAGACGAGGAGCTGCGCGGCGGGGCGCATGTCGTCGGCCTGGAAAAAGTAGAGCCAGGTGACGATCGTCGGCAACACGAGCGCAACGACGACCGCGACGAGATCGCGCGGGCGCGGCGGAGCGGCGGTGGGCGAGAGTTCGGACAAAGAAGCAATCCGCAGGGTGTGCGGTGGTTTTAATGCAATTCGGCAAATCGGGGAACGCTAAATGGCGGCCGGCGAACGCGAGCGTCCAGCAAGCCGTGGCGCCCATTTAGCCGCGGGCGTGAGCCCGCGCGTCGTTGCCGCAACGGTCGGCGGTCACGCCGCAAACGCCCGCCGCGAGCGGACGGGGCTAAATGGGTGTGGTGGAATGGCGAGCGGCGTGCAGGGGCGGGTTCAGCGGGGCGTTGTGGGGGGACGCAGCGGGCGGTACGGTAAGTAATTCGCTTGCGCCGCTCGATTCTTGCCACTGCCCACTGCACACTGCTCTGCCCTCCCATGCGCTACAGCCGCGTTTATCTCGAAAGCTTCGGCTACACGCTGCCCGATGAGGCCGTCACCACCGACGAGCTTGAGCGGTGGCTAGCGCCGGCATACCAGCGGCTGCGGCTGCCGGAGGGGCGGCTGGAACTGATGACCGGCATCCGCGAGCGGCGGTTCTATTCGCCGGGGACGCGGCCGGGGGAGATCAGCATCGAGAGCGGCCGGCGGGCGATCGCGGCGGCGGGGATCGATCCGGCGGAAATTGGCGCGCTGGTGCACGGCTCAGTCTGTCGCGACTACCTCGAACCGGCGACGGCCTGCGGCGTGCATCACGCGCTCGGGCTGTCGGGCGACTGCCTCATTTACGACGTCTCGAACGCCTGCCTCGGCATCCTCAGCGGGATGGTGCAGGTGGCGAACATGATCGAGTTGGGGCAGATTCGCGCGGGGCTTATCGTCGGCACCGAAGATGGGCGGTCGCTGGTGGAGACGACGGTCGAGCGACTCAACAACGATCACTCGATCGATCGCCGCGGCGTGAAGGCGTTTGTGGCGTCGCTCACCATTGGTTCGGCGAGCGTGGGCGTCGTGCTGTGTGACGAGGCGCTCAGCCGCGAGCGGCATCGGTTGCTTGGCGGCGCCGTCGTGGCGAACACCGAGGGGCACGCCCTCTGCCAAAGCGAGGGGCTGGAGACCTTCATGCGAACCGACAGCGAGCAGTTGATGCTCCACGGCGTCGAGACGGGACGGCGAACGTTTGAGCCGTTCCTGCGCGAAGTCGGCTGGTCGCGCGGCGACATCACGAAGACGATCTGCCATCAGGTCGGCGTCGCCCATCGCAAGCTGCTGTTCGAAACGCTGGGGCTCGACGAATCGCTCGATTACTCGACCTTCGAAACGCTTGGGAATACCGGCGCGGCGGCATTGCCGACCACGATGGCGCTAGCGGCCGAGGCGGGGCGTTTTGCAAAAGGCGACCGCGTCGCGATGCTGGGCATCGGCTCGGGAATCAACTGCCAGATGCTGGGCGTCGAGTGGTGAGCAGTGAATGAGCGAATGACGAAATCCGAATGACGAATGTCGGACGCAAGCGTTTTTCATTCGTCATTCGTCATTCGTCATTTGCCTAATGCGTCGATTCTTTCCGAAACACGACCCCATGGTCGATTTCGGTGAAGCCGAACTTCAGGTAGAAGTCGCGGGCCGCTTCGTTCGTCGCCATCGTTTGGGCTTCGATCGTCGTCACGCCGCGGCGGCGGAGGACGCGGATCGCTTCGCCGAGCAGGTAGCTGGCGTAGCCCTTGCGGCGGAACTTCGCGTCGACTTCGAGGTCGAACAGCCCTGCGGCCGTCATCCCCCAGCAGGTCGAAAGGGGCTGCATGTCCCAGAACGACGCCGTGGCGACGGTACGGTTCTGCGTCTTGTCGAACAGGCTGAAGACGTCGCGTTGCAGCGAGCCCCAGATGCAGGCTTCCCACCACGTTTTCGGTTCGGGGTCGATCTTCTCGATCAGCTGCGTCGTCCGCTTGATCGCGCGGAGCTCGCGCGACACCGGCGGCCGCACGCGGGCGAGGTCGCACTGCATGATCAGCACGCGATCGATCTCGCGGTAGTTCGCGCGCTGCGCGGCGTTTCGCAGGATGTGATCGGTTTGCAGGACGCCGGGGATTTCGCTGCCGCCGTAAAGGCCGAGGTAAAACGAGTTGAGAGGATTGACGCCGCCGGCGTAGAGAACCGTCGCTCCGCGGCCGCGGAGGTACTCTTCGCTGGCACGGAGGAGGTCGTCGGCGAGCGGCGCCTCGGTTTCGCTTCCCCCCTGCACCATCAACATCTGCGTGACGCCGAGCGAGGTGTCGAGGTACAAGCCATCATCGGTCGGCCCGAATCCGCCATGCACGAACCCGACCGGCACGTCGTCGCGGGTGGCGACGATCAGGCCGCCGCGTTCGAAGTTCAACTTCGAGAAGACGGCATACTCGAGCAGCGGCGGCGAAATTGGCTGGAGAATTCCGCGCTGCGCCGGCTGGCTGCGCCAAATGGCGGCCAGGTGGGGCGGATCGGAGTTGCGGAAAGCTCGGAGGCGATACACGAGGTGGTCCGTGTTGGGCTGCGGCGGCAAACGGCGCGCAAGCCGTGATTATGTCACGCGGGCGGGATGGGGCAAAGGTAGGTAGCGGCGAACCTCAGCGGACGAAGCGGCGATGGTGCGGCTGGCCGGCGCCTACGCGGCGGGACGGGCGGCGGCGGGATCGCTCGGCTCTGCGGCGCGGAGTTTTTTTTGCCGAGCCGGAGGTTCCCGCCAGCGGCGGTGGAGCCACCAGTATTGGTCGGGGGCCACGCGAATTAGATTCTCCAAACCGCGGGTGTACCAGGTGCTGAGCAGCGGAATCGAGCCGAGATTGAAGTCGGCGTCGGCGGGATCGACGAGGCCGGCGACTTCCATTTCGAAGTGCATCGGCGCCCCCTTGCGATAGACGCACCCGGTGGCCGTGGGGGCGTTGCCGCTGAGCGTGAACAGGGCGACCGCCTTGTGCGTCGAGGCCGAGCGGCCGAAGAAATCGACCCAGCAGGCAGCCTCGCCGGCGTGCTGATCGCCCAGCAGCACGAGCGTGCCGCCCGACTTCAAGAGTTCTTCGATCCGTTGGCTGCTGCCGTGCTTCGGGAGGATGAACTGGCCGGTGGCGCCTCGGAAGTCATTGATCCAGCGATCGAGGTATGGGTTGTCGAGCGTGCGGGCGATCGTGTGCGACGGGAAGCCGTGGAGGCCGAGGAGGTACCCCCCCATCTCAAAATTGCCGAGGTGACCGGAGATGATGATCACGGGCCGCGGGGCGAGCAGACGGCGAACCATCAGCTCCATTTGCGGCATCGCAAGGTGCGTCCGCCAGTTCGTGCGGTTGATCTTCCGCGGGGCGTGCGCAATCTCGCAAACCATCAGCAGCAGGTGTTCCCACATGCCGAGGGCGATCTGCTCGTGCTCGCGCGGCGAGCGTTCGGGGAAAGCGGTTTTGAGATTCTCTTCAACGGTGCCGCGGCGAACTTTCAGCACATGCCAGAAGAGCCAGCCGAGCCGCCGTGCCCAGGCTTGGCACGTCGAGAGCGGCATCGCCTGGATAATGCAGACGAAGGTGCGAACCGCGAGGTACGCGGTGTAGTCGATGATCGGCTTCGAACGTGTCACGGCAGCGGCGATTCCTTCCCTGGAAGCGGCGGTATTCTGCACAATTTGCGGGGAGCGAGCCAGGGCGAATTGCGGGGGGAATTCGTGGGCGGGGGAATTGCTAGCCGCTTGCCGGACTGCTGCCACATCCCTAGCCCCGGGCTCCGCCCGGGGGTCGGCGTGAAGTAGGGGCGACGTTCCATCGGCTTGGTGCGCGACCCCCGGGCGGAGCCCGGGGCTAGTTGAGCGTTGGCTTCCAGTACTTCAGAAACCGCATGAGGAGTTTCTCGTCAGTGGAAAATAGGTTGCGGGCGCGGGGCGTTGCGGTCCCGACTTCTTGCCGAAAGGTTCCTGCCTCAAAGCTCTCCAGCAGCCCCGGGTGGATGTAATAGTTGCGGCAGACGGCCGGCGTGTTGCTGAGCATCTCGGCAGTCGCGCACACCACCTCGCGAGCGGTCCGCTTGCGAGCCGTAAGGGTCTCCGCCACTTCCGCACGGAACAACGCGCCGACGGCGAAGGTCGACGCCTTCCACGTGCGGAAGTCTTTGGCTGTGAACTCTTCGCCGCTGAGCTCGCGGAGGAACTCATTCACTTCGCCTGCCTCGACAGCGTGAATCTTGCCGTCCGCGTCGAGGTATTGAAAGACGCGACTGCCTGCCAATTCGGCGCAATCGCGGATCAGGCGTACGACAGCCGGAGCGTCGATTTCCACGTTGCGATGAAAGCCTCCCTTCGCGCGGAAGCGGAGTTCGACGCGATGGGCGCCGATCGTCACATGGCGGTTGCGGAGCGACGCGAGGCCGTAGGAGCCGTTCTCCTTCACGTATTCCTCGTTGCCGACGCGAATGCCGGTGAGATCGAGCACGGCCAACATGCCGGCAAGCACTCGCTCGCGCGTCAGGCTACGACCACGCAGGTGCGCAGCGATCGCGCGGCGGAGCTTGGGCAGTTGCGCGCCGAACGCCGCGAGCCGCGCGAACTTCGCGAGGCCGGCAACCTCCTGCCACCGCTCGTGGTAAATGTACTGCTTCCGCTCGCGAGCGTCGCGACCGGTGGCTTGGAGGTGGCCCGCACTCACCGTGCAGATCCACACGTCGCGCCACGCGGGCGGAATGGCGAGCGTTTCGATGCGGGTAATTTTACGCGGATCGCGCAGCGGCGTGCCGCGAGCCGTCGTGTAAGCGAAACCTTGGCCGTGCCGCCGCCGGCCCATGCCGGGCTCTTGGTCGGTGACGTACCGTAGCCGCGCAAGACGGGCGAGGTCTTCCGGGGCGAGCGACGAGGGGAAGTGCAACCGACGCGACACGAGAACCTCGACCAACAGGGAGCGATTCGAAAGCGAATGCTCAACTTCCCGTTGCAAGATTCGTGCCGGGCCCTCGCAAACTGTCCGGCGCTGAGTTTCTAGATCGTCGTATCAGGATCGGGCTGTTCGTCAGTCGCGCCTTCTGCTTCTTCGGCATCCTCCTCTTCCGCGGACGCGGCGGCGTCAGCCTCGGCCTGCGACTTTGCCCAGGCGGCGTCCGCTTCAGCCTCGAGCTTGGCGAAGCTCTCGGGGAGGTCGTCGCGATCGGCCCCGTACTTCTCGGCTAACTCGTGGCCGGCGAGCGTGCAGCCGTAGTTGTCGAATGGTCCGCCGTAGAGCGCACGACGCCAATAGTCGTCCGCAGCGTCCGTCCGTTTCTGCTGATCGAGAGCGGCGCCCATCAGGTACTGATAGGTGCAACGCCCGTTGGCGGCGCCTCCTTCGATGACCTTATCGTAGTTGGCAAGCGTTTCCTCGCTGAGTTCTTCGCCGTTGAACGCTCCGACGAGCGCATCGACGACCGCCACCCAGGTGGGCGAATCGGCGGCGATCGCGTCGTTCAGCCCGCGAATTTCTTCCAGAGCCTGCTGCTTGCGTTCGGCGTTGCCCGCTTCTTCGGCCGCCGCCGCGGTATGCAGCAGTCGGCAAACATGGTCCCAAAGCTCTTCCTTCTGCCCGAACGTCGCCGCTTGTTGATCCATGCCGGCAATCGCCGCAGCGGGCTCGCCCTCGAGCATGCGATAGACGAACGCTCGGTAGGCTTCCGAAAACTGAGTGCTCTCCTCGGCAAGTCGGAGGCTTGTTTGCGCCAGGTCGCGCGCTTCGTCGAGCTCGCCGCGGCCGGTGCGCCGGCACCACAGGTACCACTGCATGCCCGAATAGTAAGAAGGATAGCTCCGCGACGCCGCAGCGACGAAGCGTTCCGATTCCTCCCACTGCCGACTCCCTTCGTAGACGGTGCTGGCCAACTGCAGGCCCCACGCGGAATAGGTCTGCGCGGCGTCCAGCGCGTGCGGCTCCGCTTCGCGCCATGAGCGGCGGCCGATGCACTCGCCGGCGATCTGCTGATGAATCTGCGCATGGGCGAGGCCCAAATCTTCGACTTCCAGGTACGATTCGAGCGTCGGCTTCCACAGTTCGCGTTTGCCGTTGTAGTAGTAGCAATTCGCGAGTCCAAGCGTCGCGTCGTAACAGGGGCTAATTTCGACCGATCGCTTGTAGCAGCGCGTGGCGTCGTCGAGCTTGCTGAGCGAGTAGTAGCACTGGCCGAGCGACATCCAGCCAACCGGGTCTTCGCGGAGTTCTTGCTCCCACTTGGCCAACTGCTCGGGCGTGTACGTTTCGGCGGTCTCCCACTGCATACGGGCGGCCTGAGGCGAGTGGGGCGAGACTTGCCGGAACTCGATCGCGAAATGGCGACGCTGGTCGGCCAAGATGGCGACGGCCCAAGTTCCCGCGACGTCGTACCAATTTTCCATCAAGCTCGGGTGGGTAAAGCTGCGGCCCCACACCGTTCGGTAGCGGTACTCGTTGCCATTGCCGCCGTCGGCGATCGGGGAATGCCACACCGTGCTGTACATGCGATTCATCGCCGCGCGGGGGTCGACGAATTGGACTTCACGCATCATCTCGGCGGCGCGCGGGGCGTCGCTGGGCGGCACGGCGAAGGTGCTGACGTACGGCGCGTAACGGTGTCCTGCGACGAGCGGTTCGAACCGCTCGACGAGACTGCCGCGCGAATGTTCGACGGCGTCGCCGGACACCTTGAGCAAGTTAACGGCTTCGACGAACTGCTCCTCCGCAATGAGCGTCCCGAGGACGGCCCACGAAAACTCAGTGGGTTCCGCCTCCTCGCGCGCAGCCGTCTGCAAGGCCCGCGCGATCTTCATTGGGCGATCGCTCAGGTCATCGTCGCCGCCGCCAAGCAATCTGCTGAGCAAGCCCGACGACTTCACGGTGTGCGACCGGGCCGCTTTTGGCAAATCTTGGAGCTCGGCGACGCGATCGGGGAGACGCCGGCCGAACATGTTGATCGCCGCCGAAGCGCCGCGCCGTTTGATGCCGAGCGCCGTCCAATTGGCCATCACGGAGTAGATTGAGTAAGCCTCTGGGCAGACGGCCATCGTCTGCAAACCAATGTCGTTGATCCATCGGCCGTGCATGTAGCTGCGGTAGACGTGCCAACGCAGAAGCGCGGCGAGTTCCGCCAGTTCGTCATCGTCAGCGGCGAGTTGCTCGAGTTCGACGAGCTGAAACTTGGCGAACGGCCCGATGAGTTGCGCCCAGGCGGGGTCGGCATCGCCGGAACGAGGCGTTTGCTTGTCAGCTTCCGCCAACAGGTCGAGTGCATGGCCATGCATGCCGATGACTGCGTAGGCGTAGGCCTGATGCAGTCGGGCTTCACGGCTGCGCTCGCTCAACTGCAGCATGCGCTCGGCATAGACAATCGAACGGGCGGCAAAGGCGTCTTGCTGCGTCGTCCAGGTGTGCTGAGTGAGCATCGCCAAATTAGCGTAGCCGCGAACGAGGACGCCCAACCAGGGAATCGACGGTCCCTGATCTGCCATGGCTCGATGCGCCGCGCGCACCGCGGCGAACTGCGACACAAAGTTCATTTCGCCGAGCTGCGTTTCAATCTCTGGCAGAGGCACATTGGCAGGATTCAGCTCGCGGCGAGCCTCCTTCGCGCCTGCGGCCCGCATTTGGTCGGCGATTTGTTCAGAAAGTTCCGCCATCTGCGCCGCGAACACTGCGTAGAACGTGCGGTTCCTGAACTTGAACGTGCCGTCATGTTTCCAAATCGGGTTGTCGGCCGGCGCGCCGGCGCCCGAGAGTTCGGCGTGCCAAACGTTCGTCGTATCCCAATGAAAGTTGAGCGCCAGCGGATCGACTTGCAAATCAACGTTTTTAGCGTCGGGCGGGCGCTGGGCGAGCGGTTCGCCCAATGATTCGTCACGGGTGACGAGCCCGAGCTCTTCGCGCAACGCCATCAACACGCCTTGGCGGACCACTTCGCGGAGGAAGCGGTTGTCCGTCATCGTGTTGCATTCGGAATGGTTGGGATACCACTGCGTGGAGAGCGCTGCGACGCGGTCGAGTTTAATGCTCGGCGGAGTTTGAGGTTTGGCAGGCTCGCGGGCTGCGTTCGCCGCCGAAACTGGGCTGCTGGGGACCGCTGCAGACGGGGCTTCGTCGCAGCCGGCAATCGGTAACAAGCCGAGCAGCAGGACGAACGCTGGAACAGCAACGTGAACGCACGACCGATGAGTCATCGCCAACCTCAAGGATAAAGAGAGCGCCTAGAAGGCTATCCGCTCGATTCTAACCTTGGCGAGGCTCGCCGCAACAAATCGATTGACTGGAAAACCAGTTTCTATTTGTCACTCATTTTTGGATCGTTTTTCAACGGAAGCGTCACGCGTTTCCCAGTTTTCGCCGATTGGTAGATCGCCAAGATGATCTCGATCGACTTGCGGCCTTCGGGGCCGTCGACGGCCGGGGCGCGGTCTTTGCGAATCGCTTCGACGAAGTCTTGAATCTGCAGCTTGTGGCCGTGGTGGCCGATGGCGGAAGGATCGGCCGCGCCGCCGCCGGTACTTTTGCGGCTGGCCATTTGGCGATGGACCGCGGCGTCGCTGCGGAGCTTTTTGGCGAAGTCCCAGGCCTTGATATCTTCCTCTTCGAGCACTGCAGAGCCTTCGCTGCCGTGGAGTTCGATCCGCTTGAGGTAGCCGGGGAACGCGGCGGTGGTGGCTTCGATAACGCCGAGGGCGCCGCTGGCGAAGCGGAGCGTCGCCGTGGCGACGTCTTCGACTTCGATGCGGTCGTGGGCGAGCGTCGCGGTGAAGGCTTGCACCTCTTCGACGGGCCCCATCAGCCAGCTGAGCAGGTCGACCGTGTGGACCGCCTGGTTCATCAGCGCGCCGCCGCCGTCGAGGGCCCAGGTGCCGCGCCAGGCGCCGCTATCGTAGTACTGCTGCGTGCGGAACCATTTGACGTAAGCGTCGCCGAGGGTGATGCGGCCGAAGCGTTCGGCGTCGACGGCGCCCTTCAGCAGGCGCGAAGAATCGTGAAACCGCGACGGAAAAATCGCGGCGAGTTTCACGCCCGCCTTCTCGCAGGCGTCGATGATTTTATCGCAACGCTTGAGGGTGATTTCTAACGGCTTCTCGACGATCACATGCTTGCCCGCCTTCGCGGCGATGACGGCCGGCTCCATGTGGGCGCCGCTGGGGGTGGCGATCGTTACGGCGTCGACGTTTGGGTCGGCGACCATCGCTTCGACCGAATCGTGCGCCGTGCAGCCAAACTCCTTGGCCAGTGCCTCGGCCTTCCCCGGGGTGCGATCAGCGCAGGCAACGAGCTTCGCCCCTTTGACGTCGAGGATCGCCTTCGCGTGAAAGCGGCTGATCATCCCTGCGCCGATAATTCCGAAGCCAATCGCCATCTGGTGAGCCTTCTTGAGAATTCGAATTGAACCGCCAAGGACGCCATGTGCGCCAAGAAGTACGGGGAGATTTACCACGAAACACACGAAGCACACAAAACTGAGAAACGAGGAAGAGCTCGATAGCTCATGCTCTGCCTTTGGTGTGCTTCGTGTGTTTCGTGGTAAAAAGCATTTCTCCTTGGCGCTCTTGGCGTCCTGGGCAGTTACTGATTTTGCATCCGCGTGAAGTTGCGTATTATGCGGTTCCACGCTGAATATCTGTAGAGGGAAAAGTTGGCGAGCGACGATCAACCAAGCGCACCGGCAGACGATGCCGCGGGGCCGAAGTATGTCCCGCGGATGCACATTGTCCTGTTTCAGCCCGAGATCCCTTACAACACTGGGAGCGTCGGGCGGACGTGCGTCGCCGTGGCGGCGAAGCTATGGTTGGTGCGGCCGCTGGGGTTTCGCGTCGACGACTACTACCTGCGGCGGGCGGGGCTCGATTATTGGCAACACCTTGAGTGGGAGGTAGTCGACGATTGGGAGGCGCTCGTCGCGGCGTTACCGGTCGAGCGGCATTGGTACTTCACGAAGTTTGGTCAGCAAAATTACACCTCTGCGGAGTTTGCCGAGGGGGATGTGCTGGTCTTCGGGCGGGAGTCGCAGGGCTTGCCGCCGGAGATCGTCGCGGGGCGACAGGAACGGTGTTTGCGGATACCGACGCGGCCGGAAGTTCGCAGTCTCAACCTCTCCAATAGTGCGGCCATCGCCATGTACGAAGCGCTGCGGCAGTGGGATGGTTGAGCGGAACTGAAGCAGGCGGCGTGATCGGCATGCGGGGAGCAATCGTGATCTTCTCGGCTCGGGGAGTCGATGATTATTTCGACACCTAGGCAGTGAGGTGGCGAAAGGGCTTGTGGGAGGGGTCTCCGACCCCGATGCGGCCCGGCAATGCCGAGTGGGTTTCGTTTGGCGAGCGGAATCAGCGTCGGAGACGCCTCCCACAGATCACTGGCACTCCGCGTTTTTCGCGGGAAACCACCACACCGGCTCGATTTCGGCATACCGCGACGCAACTCACCCAGACTGGGCAATTTATGCCGGCTGAATTGACGATTCGGGGCCAATCAGTCACGATGGCGCCTACTCGTCAAGGATAGTGCGAACATGACCCTGGTAAGCGGCTTTGAGAAAATCGTTCGGCAACAAGAGCCGCTAGCGGAGCGCACATGGCTCCGGCTGGGCGGTCCTGCCGAATTCTTTGCCGAGCCCAATTCGGTCGACGAATTGGCTGCTCTCGTTCGCCGCTGCCGTAACGAAGACGTGCCGATCCGCCTGATGGGCGGAGGTTCAAACGTCCTCGTTCGCGACGAAGGGGTCAATGGGATGGTCGTGAGCCTCACGAGCCCCGCATTCTCGCAGATCCGTATCGCCGGCAATCGGCTCACTGCCGGCGGCGGCGTCAAGCTGGCCCACGCGATCAGCGAAACCGTGCGGGCTGGGCTGGCTGGCCTGGAGCCGCTCGTGGGCATCCCCGGCACCGTCGGCGGCGCCCTCCACGGCAACAGCGGCAGCCGCGCCGGCGACATCGGCCAGTGGGCCTGCCGGGCGACGGTGATGACCCGCGCTGGTGACATCGTGCACCGCAATCGCGAAGACCTCGTCTTCGCCTACCGCCAGAGCAGCCTCGACGAGTTGGTGATCCTCAGCGGCGAGTTCCAGCTCGAGCAAGACGATCCCGCTCAGCTCACCAAGCGGATGCAGAAGCAGTGGATCGTCAAGAAGGCGGGCCAGCCCCTGTCGCACCAGAACGTCGCCTGCGTCTTCAAGAATCCCCGCGGCATGAGCGCCGGGATGCTGATCGAACAGGCGGGCCTCAAGGGGACCCGCGTCGGCGGCGTTGAAGTAAGCCAACGGCACGCCAACTTCATCGTCGCGGGCGATGGGGCGTCGAGCCAGGACGTCCTGCGACTGATCGACCTGATCCGCAGCCGCGTTGCCGAGCGGCTGGGCGTGGAGCTCGAGACCGAGCTTGAGATCTGGTAGCGGTTCCTCTCCCCCGAGGGGAGAGGTTAGGTGAGGGGTTTTTCTCTGGCCCCGCGCAAGAAGCTGTAGCGTTTCAGTTGCTTCGTGCTGCGCGCGTTCCCCTAGCCCCGGGCTCCGCCCGGGGGTCGGCGTGACGTAGGGACGACGTTCCATCGGCATGGTGCGCGGCCCCCGGGCGGAGCCCGGGGCTAGGGCAACCTTGCGGTTCTTGTCGGTTAGCGGGGTGCGATTGAGCCACGCGAGTTCATTGAGGCTGGGGCGGCTTGTGTGGCGAAGAAAGGAATACGGCGGGTTCTCGTTCCAACTAGGACAGCACGCGTCGGGAATCCCTCCCCTGGCCCCTCCCTGCGAGGGAGGGGAACATTCGGCACACACGGCGGTGAGTGATGGCTCGCAAGAGTTCAAAGGCGTCGGATGAAGCAGCCGCCCCCGCGACGGGGAAATCGAAGCGGTCGAAGGCCGTGGCCGAGGAGGAGTTGCTCGACGAGGAGGTCTCCGGCGGACTGCGGCCGGCGATTGCCGACGCGCTGACGCGGCGGCGGTTCAAAGCGGCCGTGGCGATTGGCGTCGTCGGACTCATGGCATGGGGGGCGAAGTCGGCGTGGCGCATCGCGGCGCCGACGATCGCTGCTCGCGAGGGGTACCTCGTTCCCGCGGATCGGATCACCGTGACTGATCCGCCGGAGTGGATCGTCTCCGACGTTCGCACGCAGGTGGTGGAAACTGCCGGCCTCGATCGCCGGCTGTCAATTCTCGACCCCGGGTTCGCGGAGTCGGTGAAGCAGCCGTTCGCGATGCATCCTTGGATCCGCTCGGTCGATCGCGTCGAGAAGCGAGTGCCGGCCGGCGTGTTTCTGGAGGTCACCTATCGCAAGCCAGTGGCGGTGATCGAATCTCCCGATGGCGACTCGCGGAAGCTGCTGCCGGCCGACATTATGGGCGTGCTGCTGCCGGCGGAAGAGGTGCCGCTGATTCGCCGCGAGCACTTGCCGCGCGTGACGGGAATTGTCGGTCAGCCGCCAGTCGGCCAGGCCTGGGAGGATCCGCGCGTTTCCGGCGCCGTGGAAATCGCCGCGATGCTCGGACATCTGTGGGAGCAACTTCATCTGCAAGAGATCACGCCGTCGACGCGGCCGGAGGTCTCCGGCTCCAACCAGTACTTCGTCTATGAACTCGTGTCGCGCCACGGCACGCGGATTCAATGGGGGCCGGCGCCGCGCGCCAAACTGCCGGGCGAGGACTCGTTCGCTGTGAAGCTTGAGCGTCTGCAGGAGTGCATTAAAAAATACGGACCGCTCGACTCCCTTGAATCACCTGGCACGATCAACGTGCGCGGAGAACTGCAAGTCGGCCCGCGGATGGTGAAGAAACCGTCCGAGCGGATCGTCAAGAAGCCGGAAGACGACGTGGTGAAGTAGCAGCCGCGTGTCGACAACCCGCGGCTACTTGCCGAAGATTTCGGTTTCGTCGAGCGCCGCCTTCTGCGACTCTTCGATTTCGATCGCGAGCTCTTCGCGCATGACGGCGAGTTCGGCGGGGGCTTCGACGCCGAGGCGCACCGCTCCACCCGAGACTTTCACCACGGTGATGGCGATCTTGTCGCCAATGAGAATGCGTTCGCCGATTTTTCGAGAGACTACCAGCACGTTGGGGATCTCCATCTCGCCCGGCGTGGGGGCTAGCAAGGCCGGCCTACGGGCCGCCGCATGGAACTAACGGTAGTGGCGCCGGCAGGGGTTTGCAAGCGTTTGGACCGCACAATCCGCCTATTCCTGCAATGCCAAGCTTGTGATACTAGGCAATGAACGCAGTTTAGGCGGCGACAATTTACTTTCTGAGGACAGCGTGGAACTCGAGCTAGTTCGCTGGCTGAGCGACAATCTTCCCTCCCACCCGCTGCTGCGGATCGGGATCGGGGACGACGCCGCCGTGCTGCGTTGGCCCCGCGACGGCGAACTTGTGGTGACCACCGACGCGATCACCGATCAGGTCGATTTTCTTCTGGCGGAGACAGACCCGCGACTCGTGGGGCACAAGGCGCTCGGCGTGAACCTGAGCGACCTCGCGGCGATGGCAGCGGAGCCCGTGGCGGCGGTAGTGTCGCTTGTGTTGCCGCGAAATGGCGGCGCGGGGTTCGACGCCAAGGGACTTGCGGTCGAGCTCTACCACGGGATGTTGCCGCTGGCGGAGCGGTTCGGCGTGGCCATCGCCGGCGGCGATACGAACTCATGGGACGGGCCGCTGGCGATTTCGGTGACGGCGTTTGGGCGGACGACCGAACGGGGGCCGTTGAGGCGAAGCGGGGCCAAGGCGGGCGATGCGGTGCTCGTTACCGGCGCCCTCGGCGGAAGCATTTTGGGGCGGCACCTCAGCGTCGAGCCGCGGGTGCGCGAGGCGCTGCTGCTTAACGAGCGTTACCAGCTGAGTGCGGGGATGGATATCAGCGACGGACTGGCGCTCGATGCGTCGCGACTCGCCGCCGCGAGCGGTTGCGGGGTGGCGCTGCGGCTCGAAACGATTCCGGTGAGCGACGACGCCCGACGGCTTGCCGAACGCGATGGCCGCTCACCGCTTGAACATGCCCTCGGCGACGGGGAAGATTTTGAGTTGTTGTTCACCGCGGCGCTAGACGTGGCGGAGCAGATGGTGCGCGAGCAGCCGCTCGATGTGCCAGTGACGATCATCGGCGAGTGCGTCGCGGAGCCGGGTTTGTGGCGACGCGACACGAACGGCGTATTGACTTCGCTCGAAGCGAGCGGATTTCGCCACTAGCGACTGCGGCTCGTTGGCCCGCGGCTACTTTGTGAGATGAACATGTTTGAATTTGTTGCGAAGAGCGAAGCGGATACGGAGCGACTGGGTGCGGCCCTGGCTGATGCCCTTCCTGGCGGGACGGCGGTGGCGCTCATCGGGACGCTTGGCGCCGGGAAGACGCGGCTCGTGCAGGCGTTTGCGGCGGCCCATGGCGTGCCGCGGGATGAGGCGACGAGTCCGACGTTCGTGCTCGTGAACGAATACCAGGGCCGGCTGCCGATTTATCACTTCGACGCCTACCGGTTGCGCGACGACGATGAGTTCATCGAGCTGGGGCCGGATGAATATTTCGAATCGAACGGGGTGACGTTCGTTGAGTGGGCCGATCGCGTCGAGCGCTGCTTGCCGCGGGAGTATTTGGAGATTCGCTGCGAGGCGACGGGAGAGACGGAGCGGCGGTTTACGCTGGCGGGACGCGGGGCGGGACGCGGGGCGGGGATTGCGGCGATGGTTGAGGCGATCGCGCAAGAGCTTCGCTAACTGAATCCTCTGGTCCCCTCCCCTTGAGGGGGAGGGTTAGGGAGGGGTGGTGGTTGCTGGTACCAGCTTCATCCCCCCTCCCCAGCCCTCCCCTCCAGGGGGAGGGAGCCACAACCCCTCGAATTAAAACTCTTCGAGTCCGTTTTATCACCGTTCCGGCGGGTCGTTGACCCGCAGCTACGGCTACAGGATGAACTTGCTTAAGTCTTCGTCTTGGGCGATTTCGTCCAAGCGGTCGCGGACGTAGGCGGCGTTGATCTCGACGCGGCCCATGTGCATCTCGGGGGCTTCGAACGAAAGCTCCTCAAGCAACCGCTCCATGATCGTGTGCAAGCGGCGGGCGCCGATGTTTTGCGTCGACTGGTTCACGCGGTGGGCGTAGTCGGCAAGCGCCGCGACCGCGTCGTCGGTGAAAACGACCTCGACCCCTTCGGTCTTCATCAGCGCCGTGTACTGGCGGGTGAGCGAGTTGCGCGGCTCGGAGAGGATCCGCACGAAATCTTCCCGCGTGAGGTCGTCGAGTTCCACGCGAATCGGGAACCGTCCCTGTAGTTCCGGCATCAAGTCGGACGGCTTCACCGTGTGGAACGCCCCCGCGGCGATGAACAAGATGTGGTCGGTCTTGATGTAGCCATAGCGAGTCTGCACGGTCGTCCCTTCGACGATCGGCAGCAGGTCGCGCTGGACGCCTTGACGGGAAACGTCGGCGCCGCGGCCACCTTCGCTGGCGACGATCTTGTCGATCTCGTCGATGAAGATCATGCCAGTCTGCTCGGCAAGTTCCACCGCCTTCGCGTTGACCTTCTCTTTGTCGATCAGCGCCTCGCTCTCCTGCTCGAACAACACGCGGCGGGCTTCGGCGACGGTGAGCGTGCGACGGACGACGTTCTTCGGCATGATCTTCTCGAGCATCCCCTGGAAGTCGACGTCCATGTGGTCGTTGCCGGGGCCGCCCATGCCGGGGAGGACCATGGCTTGGGTTTTCTGCTCGATCTTGATCTCGACCTGGCGGCTTTCGAGTTCGCCGCCCAGCAGCATCGCCCGCATCTTCTCGCGGGTCCGTTCGTAGCGGTGCGGGTCGTCGGGCTGATCGGAGCCGATGTCGATCGTCGTCGGCGCAGGGGCGAGCAAATCGAGCAGCCGTTCGGTGACGCGGCGCTTGGCTTCTTCCTCGACGCCGGCGCGCTCGGTCTCGCGAACGAGACCGATGGCGTTCTCGATCAGTTCGCGGACCATGCTCTCGACGTCGCGGCCGTAGTAGCCAACCTCGGTGTACTTCGACGCTTCAACCTTGATGAACGGCGAGCCGGTGAGGCGGGCCAAGCGGCGGGCGATTTCGGTTTTGCCGACGCCGGTGGGGCCGATCATAAGAATGTTCTTCGGCGCCACCTCTTTGCGGAGGTCGTCTTCCAGTTGCTGCCGCCGCCAGCGATTGCGGAGCGCGATCGCGACGGCCCGTTTGGCGGCGCCTTGGCCGACGATGTGGCGATCGAGCTCGGCAACGATTTCGCGCGGAGTAATTTCGCGGGGAGTGAGAGTCTTCACTTGATTTCTTCGATCACGATGTTGCGGTTGGAGTAGACGCAAATCTCGCCGGCGATGTCGAGCGAGTGGCGAACGATCTCGGCGGCCGAGAGGTTGGTGTGGTTCACGAGCGCCCGCGCGGCGGAGAGGGCATAGTTCCCGCCGGAGCCAATGCCGAGAATACCGTCGCTCGGTTGGATGACGTCGCCGGTGCCGGAGAGGAGCAGCGTGTTCTTCGCGTCGACCACAGCGACGAGCGCCTCAAGCCGGCGGAGCGCGCGATCCATCCGCCACTCCTTCGCCAGTTCCGTCGCCGCGCGGGGAACGTTGGCGGGGTAATCCTTCAGCTTCGCTTCGAGGCGTTCCATCAGTGCAAAGGCATCGGCCGCGGCGCCGGCGAAGCCGACGATGACTTGGCCATCCATCAGCCGGCGGATTTTCACGGCGTCGCTTTTGACGACCGTCTGGCCCATCGTCACCTGGCCGTCGCCCCCCATGGCGACCTGGCCATTGTGGCGAACGGTGAGAATCGTGGTGGAGCGGAATTTCATGGCAGGACCGCGGCGTGCGTGGGAAGGTGGGAACGCTTTATTGTGAGGGCGGATGGCGGAGGGGGGAAGGACTTGAGAGATGCATGCGGAATGCATTCACCGCCAAGGACGCCAAGTGCGCCAAGGAAATACGGGAAGAATGTATTTCTTCTTGGCGCTCTTGGCGTCCTTGGCGTCCTTGGCGGTTCGTTCTTTACCTTGGTATGTTTTGGGGATGAGCGACTCGCAACCATCTACGAACCACGTTAGCCACTCCCCTGCCCCGTTGCCGCGGAGCATCGACCTAATGCGGCCGAGCGATACGGCGCTATTGCTGATCGACGCCCAGGAGCGATTGCTCAACGTCGTCCATGAGGGGCCGCGGATTGTCTGGAACTGCCGGCGGCTGCTCGATGGCGCCAACATCCTCAGCGTGCGCACGGCGGTGACGGAGCAGTATCCGGAAAAGCTCGGTCCGACCGAGCCGTCGCTGGCGGAGCGGATCGCGGCGCCGGCTCACTCAAAACTCGCGTTTAGCGCCGGCGCGTGCGGCGAGTTATTCGCCCAGTGGCGGGCGGAGCAAGTCGAGCGAGTTTTGCTCTGCGGCATCGAAACGCATGTTTGCGTCGCGCAAACGGCGTTCGATCTGCTGTCGGCTGGCTATCAGGTTTATGTGGCGGCCGACGCGACGGGGACGCGGGCCCGCATTGATCGCGACGTCGCGCTGCGGCGGATGGAGTCGGCCGGCGTGACGATCACGACCACCGAAGCGGCGCTGTTCGAATGGTGCGAGCGGGCGGGGACGCCGGAATTCAAGCAGATCAGCGCGCTGGCGAAAGAGTTGCCTCCGGGCGATGCGCCGATTGTCGGGTTTCATGCGAAGCGCTGATCGCTGCAGCGGCATTCGCGCAAAATAAAAGCTGGAGCGTCCCGTGACGCCCCAGCTTTGTTGTTGCTTTAGCACGTGCCAAGCAGCACTCGCTACTTCACCGCTTCAGCAGCCTTGTCGGCGGCGTCCTTCGCGGCGTCAGCGGCATCTTTGGCGGCGTCGGCGGCGCCAGCAGCGGCTTCCTTGGTCGCATCGACGGCGGCGTCGGCGGCAGCCTTCGTTTCGGCAACGGCCTTTTCGCCGGCAGCCTTCACGTCTTCAGCGGCGGCCTTCGCAGCTTCGGTCGATTCCTTGATCGCTTCGTCAGTTTGCGTCTTCGTGTTGTCGCTGCAGCCAGCGAGACCGGCGAGGGCGGCGGCCAAGGCGAATGTGTAGGTGAACTTCATCGTTCGACTCCGAAAAGGGTGTCAGTTGATTCGTGCCGGGCAGGTTTTGCCCATCCCCAAATTCTACCCCTGGGGGGTGGCCATTATCAGCCCCCCGAAGCGGGGCGTTGTGGGGAGTAGAGGCAGCAGTTGGCCGGACAAACGTCATGACTGGCGCCAAGCGACCCCAGGGCGGGTCGATCGGGGCTAGCGTCGATTCGTTCGACAATGAGCTCGCGGATCATCTGGATAAACCGGGGGTGAACGCCCACCGTCGCCGCCCGCTGCATGGGGACGCCTAGCTCGTCACAAAGCTCGCGGGCCTCGGTATCAAGGTCGAACAGCACTTCCATGTGGTCGGAGATGAAGCCGATGGGGACCAGGACCAAGTCGCGAAGCTCGCCGGCGGCGTGCAGCGCGTTGATCCGGTCGCAAACGTCCGGCTCCAGCCACGGCACATGGGGCGAGCCGCTGCGGCTTTGGTAGACGAGTTCCCACTGTGCAGGCGCGAGGCCGGCGCCTTCGGCGACCAACCGACAGGCCTCAGCGAGTTGAACTTCGTAGCGGCAGTTCTCCGCCATCGACATGGGGATGCTGTGGGCGGTGAACAGCACCTTCGCTGCAGCGCGGCGGTCGGCGGGGATCTTCGCGACGCACGCGGCAAGCGACTCGACCATCGGCTCGATGAAGCCGGGATGGTTGTAGAAGACGCGTAGCTTGTCGACCTGCGGCGCCGTGGGGCCAACCTCGGCTTGGGCAGCGGCGATGTTCTCGCGGTACTGCCGGCAGCCGGAGTACGAGCTGAACGAACTCGTGAAGAACGCCAGGGCGTGCTTGACGCCGTCGCGGCCCATCTCAGCGAGCGTTTCGGGGAGCAGCGGATGCCAGTTGCGATTGCCCCAGTAGATCGGCAAATGCGGACCGTGCTCGTCGAGTTCCGCCTGCAGGGCTGCAATCAACTGGCGGTTCTGCTCGTTGATCGGGCTGACGCCGCCGAAGTGTTGGTAGTGCTCAGCGACCTCGAGCATCCGCTCGCGCGGCACCGGCTTGCCGCGGAGGACATTTTCGAGAAACGGCAGCACCTCGTCGGGGCCCTCAGGGCCGCCGAAGGAGACGATCAGGATGGCGTCGTATGCGGGGGCCATGGCTGGTGCTGAAAAAACTGAACCGCCAAGGACGCCAAGGACGCCAAGGAAATTCGGAAGGCATAGAAAGTCAGAGTGAAACTTCTGAGAGGCTTATCGTCGGATCTGTAGAACTATTCCAACCAGTGCTCTTGTTTGGTTGAGATTCGAACGAGCAAGGCTCTCCCCATTCTACCTTGGCGTCCTTGGCGTCCTTGGCGTCCTTGGCGTCCTTGGCGGTTCAATTCTACGAACTCACCGCTGCGTTTCGCCATCAAACGCAAAGAGGCCCAGAGCACGCTGGTGCGCACTCTGGACCTCAGTGACCCCAACGGGAATCGAACCCGTGTTACCGGCGTGAAAGGCCGGTGTCCTAACCGCTAGACGATGGGGCCGGACGCGGAAAGCAGTCGGCGAGCGACTACCCTGCGATTCGTGCTGAGCTAGTCTTATCGACCATTCGGCGACGAAACTCGCATTGTGCGGGCACAACGCAAATCGTCAAGGGCCGAGAGCGGCGAGAGCCGAAAACTACGGCAAAATCGCCGAAATACGGGAAGTCGAAAACGACTTCGGTCGGCCAAGAAAAGCTGCAGCCGACTCAGAATGGGGTTCGCGGGTGCGGCGCGAACTCAAATGGCAAAAGCGGTTCACGCCCCCCAATTAGGGGCGTGGACATGAAGCGGACGAGCGACCACATTTACTCGGCGGCGTTGGCGTCGGCTTCATGGGCCTCGCCATCGGCGCCTTGCTGCTGGTTGCGACGAATGGCTTCGTAAACTTCGTTGCGATGAACGGGGACTTCCTTGGGAGCTTCCACTCCCAAGCGAACCTTGTCGCCGCGGATTTCCACCACGACGATCGTAATGTCATCGTTGATGACAATACTTTCGTTCTTCTTGCGTGAGAGAACTAACATGATCGATTCCTTCGCGGGTTGGCCCGGCGGCCCTCCAAAGTAGCTGCCTTCATGCCGTTGCCGTGAGCGATCCTAACCCCTTTTGCACGGCCAATTAGGGCGCCCTCGGCGGGGAATGGAGGCCATTCCCCTCGTTCCACTCTACGTGGTGATTGGGGCTAGTCAAGAAATGATGACAGCCCGCCGGCCCATTTTTTGCGGGGTAGGTGGAGTTTTGCGGGTGAGGAAACAGGGGCGGTGGTTCGGATTGGCGTCTGGCCGTCCGACCAGGCGACGCTAAACTCAAACGTAAACCTTTATTTTTTAGGGACTTACGTCGCAACCGGAACCTGAAAATTCGGCCCACGTGCCCTACCCAATGACCCAAGCACTCACCAGGCCCCAAATCGAGAGCGCATCGCTAGCGTTGCCGCGATTCTGACACGGGCCGACCCGCCCGAATCAGCCGACGAGGGCTGGCTGTTAGTGTCCACCGGTCGAATTGGCGTTGGGTGGGCGTAACCCTGCAGTATTCGCGCTCCGCCTCGAACCTCATTGTGGGCTCCCCCCGCTCTCTCGCTCCCTGCTTGAATCGGCGCGAACAGCTTCGAGCGATTTTCACCACAGAGTCCCTTCATTGGGACGCTGCATTGCGTTGACTTAATTCTTACTGAGGGCGACGCGCATTCGCTTTTTCATTCAATCGAGCGGAGCCCATGCGACCAGCGCATCAGGCCTGCGCGGGCGCTGACTATTTCTCGATTCGCATTCATTCAATCAAGCGAACAGTTGCAGCGCGGGTCGACATCTCTATAATCGACCCCACTGCTTTGGCTTGCGCTTCGGCCTTGTTGCATCGGATGCGGCATCGCACTCGTTTATGGCGCGAGACCTACGATCGGATGAACTCCCTGACGGCCGCGGCTGAAATGGTTCTGCCGCCCCCATCGGGACGAAGGTGAAGTTCGCCCATGATTGCCTGGCTCAAGCGAGTCTTTCCCTGGTTGGGGAATATCGTCGAAGCTGTCGCCACAGTTGGCGCCGGGATGTGGGTAACGTTGCGAACGTGGATCAAGACGTATCGCCCCGATCGCAAGACGTTCACCGAACATTTCGAGTATCCCGAACTCCCCGTGCCAGTCGCCGCGCGCTACCGCGGCTTTCATCGGTTCGATCTCACGACCTGCATCGCGTGCGATCAGTGCGCGAAGGCCTGCCCCGTCGATTGCATCTACATCGGCAAGGAGCGTGCTCAAGGGAGCAAGGGCTTTAAGATCACGGGTTACGCGATCGACTACAGCAAGTGCATGTTCTGCGCGTTGTGCGTCGAGCCCTGCCCCGTCGATTGCATTTTCATGGGGGCGAGCCACGACCTGAGTTGCTACAGCCGCGATGGATGCATCGTCGACTTCGCCCGGCTGCCGCTCGACGTCGCCTGGGGCCGGGCCACGATCAATCCGACGGCGGTCGCGCAGTCGAAGGTGATCGTCGAGCCGGTGCATGGGGGACCGAATCAGTAGGGGCGTCAGCTGTCCGTCGCCAGTGGTCAGTGGCTGCTGTCGCAAGTGCAACTTCCCAACGAAGAGACGACGTCCCCCGCATTCGCCACTGACAACGGACAACTAAAAAATGGCCACGCCCATCGCCATCGTCGCTTACCTCGGCCTGTTCGCGGGCCTGGCGGTGGCGTTTTTGTTCGTGAACTTGCTGCTCGGCCGGTTCTTGCGGCCGCGGTTGCCGAATCAAGAGAAGCTTGAGGTCTACGAGTGCGGCGAGCCGACGATCGGTTCGAGCTTCGTGCAGTTCGACCTGCGGTTCTACGTCGTCGCCCTGCTCTTCATTATCTTCGACGTCGAAGTGGCCTTCTTCTTTCCTTGGGCGACGGTCTTTGGCAAGGCAACGCAACTGACGGCGCCTAACATGCCCGTCGTGATGGCCGACCTCGATCCGGAGCGGGGCTCCGCGGAAGAGCTGACGCCGCAAGCGACGGAACGGCTGCGAGAACTTGGCGTCCGCAATCCGTCGCAGGCGACGATCGGCGCCCTCTCGCCGGCCGAAATGCGTGAACTTGGCGGCAGCGCGGCGAACGGCTCGGTGATGAAAGCGACGGTCGAGGCGACTTCTCGCCAGATGGCGCGGGCCTCGCTGTGGGATATCGGCGTGTTCTTCGCGGTGCTGATGGTCGGCTTCGCGTACGTCTGGCGGCGCGGCGATCTGGACTGGGTCCGCTCGGTGCGGAGCCATGCCGGCGAAGTCGTCGAACGGGTGCCGGTGACGTTGGAATTGGAACAAAAGCGCGGGCGGGCCGCGGGATCGATTTTGTCTGCTTAGGGCGTCAGTTGTCCGTCGTCAGTGGCCAGTGGCTGCTGTCGCCAAGGCAACTTCCCAAATGAGATACGGCAGCGTTCCCGCATTCGCAACTGACAACGGACTACTGACCACGGACACGCCACGATGAGCCTACTAGACCAGCTCAAAGAAAAGTTCGGCGCGACCATCACGGGCGCCAACTTAGAAAACGTCGATCCGTGGATCGAAGTGGCGCCCGAGTCGATTGTCGCCGTCTGCACCTACTTGCGCGACGAGCCGGGCCTGGCGTTCGACTACTGCAACAGCGTCACTGCCGTCGACTACGTCCATACCGACGAGAAGAAGGCGGCGAAGAGCGAATGGCAGCCGCACCTGGAGGTGGTCTACCACCTCTTCAGCATGCAGCACAAACATAGCCTGGTGCTGAAGGTGATGCTGCCGCGGTGGAAGGGCGACGAGCCGGGCGACTTGCCGGAAATTGACTCGGTAGCGCACGTCTGGCGCACCGCCGACTGGCACGAACGCGAATGCTACGACCTCCTCGGCATTCACTTTATTGGCCACCCGAACCTGCGGCGGATCCTCTGCCCGGAAGATTGGGTGGGCCATCCGCTGCGAAAAGATTACGAGATGCCGCTCGAGTACCACGGCATTCGCGGGAGGTAGCTCGCACCGCAACGCGAACAGTTTTTTCTGAACTCCGACCTCTGACCTCCCGACTCCATGGCCACAATCGACGACCCGCGCACCATCGAATTCGACGTCCGCACGGACGAGATGCTGGTCAATATGGGCCCGCAGCATCCGAGCACCCATGGCGTGTTGCGGCTCGTGTTGCGCACCGATGGCGAGATCGTGTCGGAAGTGACGCCGCATCTCGGCTATCTCCATCGGTGCGCCGAGAAGATTGGCGAGAACCTCACGCCGCGGCAGTTCATTCCGTACACCGACCGTATGGACTACCTCGCCGGGATGAACATGAATCTCGGCTGGGCGCTCGCGATCGAAAAGTTGATGAAGTACGAGCCGCCGGAAAAGGGACGGCATCTGCGGGTGATCATCGCCGAGATGGGGCGAATCGCGAGCCATCTGGTCGGCATGGGAGCGTACGGGCTCGACCTCGGCACGTTTAGTCCGTTCCTCTATGCATTCCGCGAGCGGGAGCGGATTCTTGATCTATTCGAAGAGGTCTGCGGCGCGCGGCTTACCTATAGCTACATCACGGTCGGCGGCTGCACGGCTGATCTGCCCAATGGCTGGCTGCAAAAGTGCGAGGCGTTCCTCACGCAGCTTGAGCCGATCATCGTCGAGTATCACACGCTGCTGACGACGAACTCGATCTTCGTCAAGCGGACCGCGGCGATCGGCGTGATGTCGGCCGCGACGGCGATCGACTACGGCACAAGCGGGCCGGTGCTCCGCGGCAGCGGCGTCGATCATGATCTGCGCCGCGACGGCGAAGAAATCTACACCGCCATGTACGACGGCTACGCCTTTGAGGTAATCGTCGAGAAGAACGGCCACTATCCGAAAGATCACGACTACCCGGCCGTGCCGCGCGAAGCGATCCTCGGCGACTGTTGGCACCGGTTCTACGTGCGGATGCTCGAGGTGATGCAGTCGATCGATCTCGTGCGGCAAGCGATCGATCGCTACAGCGTGGCCAGCGGCAACTACGGCGAGCCGATGAAGCTCAACCAGAAGCTGCCGAAAGGCGAAGCGTACTTAGAGACCGAGGCTCCGCGCGGGCAGATGGGCTTTTACATCGTCAGCAGCGGCGACGCGATCCCGTGGCGAGCGCGCGCACGGAGCAGCAGCTTCTGCAACTTGTCGGTGGCGAGTGAGTTGTGCCGCGACTGCCTGATCGCCGACGTACCGGCGATCGTCGGTTCGCTCGACATCGTGATGGGTGAGATTGATCGGTAGGAATGTTAGTTGTCAGTGGTCCGTGGTCAGTTGCTGCTGTCGCAGGGGCGTTTGCCAATAGCCTTTAGCAACTGACAACTGACGACGGACCACTGACAATTCCTTCAGGTCGTTTCCGGATTTGGAGGCCGAAGAGACTATACACCTGCACGGCATTGTGCCATATTTCACGAACTTCCGCTGGCATGCCTGGATCGATGGTTTGGGTTCCGAGTGCTTTGTCATTGTTAGCAAAAGTCGGGCAAAGCACCCACTTTTCATGAGCGGTCGTTAGCTCGCTCACAACTCACGGAAGTTTGCTGTGGCGTCTGGAATCAACAACTTGCTCGACTGGCTGCTGTCCAGTTGGCTGTTGTCGGGACTCGGCTGGTCGATCCCGTCTGACAGCGCTGTTGGCTATGTTGTCGCTGCGCTGATTCACATCGTGTTGATTCTGAACCTAGTGGCGGTTGGCGCCCTGGTGTTCATCTGGCTGGAACGCAAGATCTCCGGCCGCATTCAGGATCGTCTCGGTCCGACCCGGGTCGGCGGCAAGTTCGGCTGGCTGCAAACGCTCGCCGACGGCCTGAAGCTGATCACCAAAGAAGACCTAATGCCCGATGGGGCGGACGGCTTCCTGTTCAAGATCGCGCCGTATGTCAGCTTCGCCGCGTCGATCGCGGCGTTCATTGCAATTCCGTTCGCCGGCGGTCCTTATCCCTGGATCGCGCAGCACCTCAACACCGGTGTGTTCTTCGTCGTCGCCGTGCTGGGGCTCGAAGTCTTCGGCGTCATCCTCGCCGGGTACAGTTCGGCGTCGAAGTGGTCGCTCTTTGGCGCCATGCGCGAAGCGGCTCAGGTGGTGAGCTACGAAGTGCCGCTCGGCATGTGCGCCGTCGTCCCGGTGCTGATCGCCGGGTCGATGGACATGGTCGTCATCGGCAACCAACAGGCGGGACTCTTCACCAACTGGTTCATCTTCCACGATCCGGCGACGTTCATCACGTTCTGGGTCTACTTCACGTGTGCGACGGCGAGCGTCAATCGCGCGCCGTTCGACTTGGCCGAAGCTGAAAGCGAACTCGTGGCCGGCTTCCACACGGAATACTCCGGACTGCGGTGGAGCTTCTTCTTCATGGCCGAGTATGGCTCGATGCTGTCGGTGAGCATCTTGGCCTCGGTGCTGTTCCTCGGCGCCTGGAACGGGCCGATCCCGATCGCGTCGATCCTCGGCCTGACTTATGAGAATGGCGAACTCACCGGCTACCTCGGCAACCTGATCGGGTTAACGAACGTGCTGCTGAAGGGCGTCGTTGGCGTCTGCGTGATGATCTGGATTCGCTGGACGTTGCCGCGGTTGCGGATCGACCAGGTGATGGCGACGTGCCTGAAGTACTGCACGCCGATCGCGGCGGTGATGTTCCTCGGCGCGGTGCTGTGGCAATACAATCTGCCCGGTCGGACGTTCTTCGGATTGCTGCCGGCTCCCGCGGCGATGTTCGCGGTCGACGAAGGCTGGGACGCGCCGCGAGCAGCGAGCGTCGAGCCGGCGCGACCTGCAGTAGTCGACGTGCGAGAAGGTCGCGAAGCTGAGCTGTGGGAGGCGTCTCCGACGCCGAAGCAGCTTGAGGGGCCGAATTGGTTGGAAGTAGAGCGCGGAATCGGCGTCGGAGACGCCTCCCACAGCAAGAGCGCCTCCCACACGCACAATCAGCACTTCGCTAGCCAAGGACGGAGGGACTAGCGATGGAGCAAATCTACTGGCCCTCGGTCTTCTTTCTGATCTTCGGCGGGCTCGCGTGCGCCTTCTCGCTCGCGGTGCTGCTCTCGACGAACATCGTGCGGATGGCCTTCTACCTGGTGCTCGCCCTCGCGGCGACGGCCGGGCTGTTCTTCTTGGCGGGCCAGGAATTCGTCGGCGCCATGCAACTACTGATTTACGTCGGCGGCACGTTGGTGCTGCTGATCTTCGGCGTCATGCTCACGTCGCAGGAGCGATTCGTGAACATGAAGACGCCCGCCGGCGATTGGGTGCTTGGCATGATTGCCGGCGGAGCGCTGCTTAGCCTGCTCACCGCGGCGGCGTTCAGCGTCCCCGAATGGCGCAGCCCCGAACGGGCTGCCGTCGAGAAGCTGCAGGCGGAGCCAAACGCCACGCCGATCGGCATGGGGCTGCTCGGCGCACGGGTCGATAAGATCGACGCTCCCACGAGCGAACAAGCGGGAAGGTCGGGATATTTGTTTCCGTTTGAAATTGTATCGGTTCATTTGCTGGTGGTGCTGATTGGGGCGGCCTACTTGGCTCGCGCGAAACGGCGGGCAAATCCATTACCGACGGGATAAACCCGTCGGCTCGCTGGTAGCGCTCGCTAAGATTTCAATCAACTGATTTTCCTGACCAACCATGACGATTTCGCTGCTTGCCAATCTGCTGACGGAACCGCCGGGACCGGCCCACTACATGACGGTCGGCGCGGTGATGTTTGTCTGCGGCGCCATGTGCATGGCGACTAAGCGAAACGCGCTCGGCGTGTTGATGGGGATTGAGCTGGTGCTCAACGGCGCCAACCTCAACTTCATCGCCTTTGGCAGCAAGTACCTCAACAACGGCGGGCCGGACCTGGGGCTCGACGCGCCGTTGATTGCGTTGTTCGTCATCGTGCTCGCCGCGGCGGAAGCGGCGGTGGCCCTGGCGATCGCACTCAATTTTTACAACAACCACGACTCGATCGACGTCGACCGCGCCGATCAATTGCAAGGCTAACGCCGACGGATCGCGATGGATTTGACCCCCGCTACCGCGCTGCCGAAGCTGCTCGCCGCCGCCTGGCTATTGCCATTGGCGTCGTTCGTGGTGATTTTGTTCATCGGCAAACGGCTTGGCCCCCACGGCAAGTGGGCCGGCTACGTGGCGTCGGGAGCGATCGTCTCGGCGTTCCTGCTCAGCTTCACGGCGATGTTCATCGTCTGGTTGCCGAACCACGAACTGCCGGTAGCGCATCACGGCGACCACCACGAAGAGGGCGATCATTACGACGCGCCCGCTGGCGCCGATCATCACCACGATTCGGCAATGATCGGCGAGCCAGCCCCGCTGGCGTCACATGCGGCGACAGACTCGCCGTTCCAGCTGGTCGCGCTGCAGGAAGAGTCGCACGCCGACGAACACGCTGCGGCCGAGGGCCACGCCGCGAATCCGCCGCCGACGTATTACTTCGGCGATTGGTACGCGCTCGGCCAGTTCGGCAACTTAAAGCTGACCATCGGCTACTACATCGACGCCCTCACGGTGACGATGTTCTGCATGGTGACGCTCATCGCCTCGTGCGTGCACATCTACGCCACCGGCTACATGCACGACGAGTTGCACGACCCGTACCACGACCACGAAGTGATTGTCCACGGCCATCATCTCAGTCGGCCTGGCCGATTTCACCGCTTCTTCCAATATCTGTCGCTCTTCTGCTTCAGCATGTTGGGAATCGTCATCGCCGGCAACGTGGCGATGGTGTTCGTCTTCTGGGAACTGGTGGGCATCTGCTCCTACTTCCTGATCGGTTTCTACTTCGAACGCCACAGCGCGAGCACGGCGGCGAATAAGGCGTTCATCGTCAATCGCGTCGGCGACTTTGGCATGCTGATCGGCATGATGGCGCTGTGGGCGAGCCTCGGCACCTTCGCGTTTGGCGACAAGCAAGACGCTAAGGGGCAGACGCTGCTAACCGACTCGGGCGCGATCGCCGAGCCCGGCATCTTCAGCCAACTGCGCACCGCCGAGAATGGTTACCGCCTCGTCCCGCCGGCAAGCATGATTGCCGAAGAAACCCGCCAACAACCTGCGATCGAGGCCGAAGACGCCGCCGCGGGCAAAGCGGGCCACTGGCTGCTGTTGGTCGCCGGCGTCGGCATCTTCTGCGGTTGCGTCGGCAAGAGCGCTCAGTTCCCGCTGCACGTGTGGCTTCCCGATGCAATGGAAGGGCCCACGCCCGTTTCCGCGCTTGTCCACTCGGCGACGATGGTCGCGGCCGGCGTCTACCTCGTCGGCCGGTTTTATCCCGCATTCAGTCCCGAAGCGCTCCTGGTGATTGCGATCATCGGCTGCATCACCCTCTCGCTCGCGGCAACGATTGCGATCACGGCCACCGACATCAAACGGGTGCTCGCTTACTCGACGGTTAGCCAGCTCGGTTACATGATGCTCGCCCTCGGCCTCGGCGGCTGGATCGCGGGGCTGTTCCATCTCATTACGCACGCCTTCTTCAAGAGCTTGCTGTTCATGTGCTCCGGCTCGGTGATTCATGCCGTCCACACGAACGACATGACCGAGATGGGGGGACTTCGCAAGAAGATGCCGATCACGGCGTACACGATGCTGATCGGCTGCCTCGCGATCATCGGCGCCGGCGTGCCGCTCACGCCGATCGGGTTCAGCGGTTACTTCTCGAAAGATTCGATCATCGAGCAAGCCTGGAGCCATGCCCAAACGAACGGCGGCGGCTACTGGATCTTCCTGGTGATGGCGGTGCTCGGCGCCTCGATGACGGCGTTTTACATGTTCCGGCTCTGGTTCATGACGTTCACCGGCGCCCCGCGCGACCACCACAAGTACGATCATGCCCACGAATCGCCGCGGGTAATGACGTGGCCGCTGATCCTGCTGGCGACGTTCGCGATCGCGGTCGCTTGGCCGGCCTTCAATTTGACGCGTGTGCTGGAACAAGCGCAGCCGGTCGGCACCGCCGCCGGCGGCTCGGGGATGTTGATTGACGACCTCGTCGTTCCTGCCGAACACCTCAGCCATGCTCCGGACATCAAGCTGCGGGCCGGCCTCGCGGCGTTCGGTTCCGCGCTGATCGGCGTCTTCGGGGCGGCAGTCGTCTACCTCTGGGGTTACCTCAACCCGAACGAAATTAAGCAAACCTTCAAGCCGGTCTACACGCTGCTGTGGAACAAGTGGTACTTCGACCAGCTTTACAACGTCCTGTTCATCCGCCCTGCCCTGTTCATTGGAAAGCAGATCGCGTTGTTTGATCGCGGCGTGATTGATTGGTTCCTCCACAGTTGCGCGTGGGTGTGCCGCGGCGTGGCGGGGATTTTCTCGACGGTATTCGACCGCACGCTGGTCGACGGTACGGTGAACACGCTTGCCAACTGGACGTGGGACTTCGGCCTGCTGCTGCGAAACTTGCAGACTGGAAATCTTCGGCAGTATGTGTTTTTCATCGTCACCGGCACCGTTTTCATGTTTGTTACAGCGTCAGTTGTTAGGTTTTTCGCGTTCAGCTAATCGAAGCAGTTCGTCGCATTTTTATGAACTCGGATAGTCCAAGGATCGTCTCGTCATCATGAATCTGAGCGACCCGATAATTTACCTGAGCCTGATGGTCTTCCTGCCGGCGCTGGGCGCCCTGGCGCTCGCGTTCTTCCCGCGCGGCAAGGAGGAAGCGGCCCGCTATTTCACGCTCGGGGTGACGATTCTGACGTTCATGCTGTCGTTGGGGCTCTTCTTCGACGCCCGCGGCGTGCAGTTCAAAAGCAGCGTCGCCAACATGCAGGACATGTTCTCGGCGCCCTGGATTCCCTCGTTCGGCATTCAATACCTAATGGGGCTCGACGGCATCAGCTTCCCGCTCGTCGTGCTCACAACATTCCTCAGCATCTTGTCGTTCGTCGCCAGTTGGTCGATCACCAAGCATGTGAAGGCGTTCTGCATTCTGTTTCTGCTGCTTGAAACAGGCATGATCGGCGTCTTCATGGCGCTCGACTTCTTCCTGTTCTACGTCCTGTGGGAAGTGATGCTGCTGCCGATGTACTTCCTGATCGGCGTCTGGGGCGGCCCGCGGAAGGAATACGCCGCGATCAAGTTCTTCCTCTACACGCTCGTCGGCAGCGTGCTGATGCTAATCGCGATCCTGATGCTCTACTTCAATAGCGACCTCACGCTGCTCAACCCGCAGCAACTCGCGAGCGCCGGCGTCGTGAAGGTCGACGTCAGCGGCCCGCGTGCGACGCCGGAGGGAGCGTTCGCTGCGTGGAAAGAGAGCGAAGACGCGCTGGCGAAGCGCTTCAAAGAGATCACCGCCGAAACCGATCCCGCCAAACGCCGGCAACTCCACACGTTCAACATCCTCGCACTGCAGCATATTGGCCAGCATGAGGAATCGCCGTTCCTCCGCGAGGCGTGGCTCGGCAAGAGCATCCAGTGGTGGGCGTTCGTGCTGCTGTTCATCGGCTTCGCGATCAAGGTGCCGAGCGTGCCGCTGCATACTTGGCTCCCCGACGCGCATGTCGAGGCCCCGACGCCAATCTCAATGATCCTGGCCGGCGTACTGCTCAAGATGGGCGGCTATGGCATCATCCGCATCTGCTATCCCATCTGCCCCGCGGCTGGGTACGACCTCGCGTACGTCGTTTGCTCGATTGGCGTCGTCAGCATGGTGTGGGGCGCCTTCGCCGCGCTCGCGCAGAACGACTTCAAGCGGATGGTTGCCTACAGCTCGGTGAGCCATATGGGGTACGTCGTGCTCGGCCTCGGCGTTTGGAGCCTCGGCATGTGGAGCGCTACGGCGCCCGGTTCGTTCACCTACAATGCCGATTACTGGAAGATGGGCGTCAACGGCGCCATGTTCCAAATGATCGCCCACGGCATCAGCTCGGCCGGCATGTTCTTCTGCGTCGGCGTCCTCTACGACCGCGTTCATCACCGCAATCTCAACGAGTTCGGCGGCATCATGGCGCGGATGCCGGTCTACAGTGGTTTTGCGATTGTCATCTTCTTCGCTGGCCTCGGCCTCCCCGGTTTGTGCGGGTTCATTGGCGAAGTCTTCGTCGTCCTGTCGGTGTGGAAATACAGCCAACTGCTCGCCGTCATCTCGGCGGCGGTGGTGATTCTAACCGCCGCCTATATCTTGTGGGCGATCCAACGCGTCTACCTCGGCGCCGAGTATCGCGGTCCGCATGGCGAGGCGCTGACGCCGATGCTGCCGCGCGAGTTCGCGATCGCCGTGCCGCTGACTGTGTTCGCCATCGTCCTTGGCGTGTATCCGCAGGCACTGTTGGATTACATGCAACCCTCGGTCGACCAGCAGGTGCAGCAACTGGCCGACTGGACCGAACGATTCGACGAGACGCAAGAAACGCTGAGGAAGTCGCTCGGCAAAGAAGAACCGCAAGTCGCTTCCGTCGCGCCGTAAAAACCACACGCATAGAAGCCCGTCCACCGGCAAAGCCAACGGCTTGTAACGAACCATCGCCTGCGAGACTTACGCAGTGAATTTACACGAGATCGTCGACAACCTGATCAGCGACACGGTCCAAACGAGTTTGCCTCGTTTTGGACCGGAGCTGGCGCTATGCGTGACGATCGTCGTGTTGCTGCTGACTCGCGTCCTGCCGTTGCTCGATCGGATTCCGCCGGTCGTCATCGCCTTCATCGGTTCCTTGGCCGCCTTTGTCGCCGCGATTCCGCCAGACGGCCTCGGCACGTTCCACGCGATTGAGCGTGAGGAATTATTCACCGGGCTGCTCGTCTACGACGGTATGACAGCCTACTTCCGCTTGTTCCTGATGGCGTTCGCCGTGCTGTTCGTCGTGCTGTCGCAGCTCACCGGCATCGCCGACCGCGAGGATGGTCAAGACTATTTCTCGCTCGTCTTCGGCGCGACGATTGGCATGTGCATTATGGTTTCGTCGAACCATCTACTGACGATGTTCCTTGGCGTCGAAATGGCGAGCGTGCCGTCCTATGTTTTGGCAGGCATTGTGAAGGGTCGTCGCCGTAGCAGCGAGGCCGCGCTGAAGTACGCCGTCTACGGCGCCGGCGCCGCCGGGGTGATGCTCTACGGCACCAGCCTTGTCGCAGGGCTGCTCGGCTCCGCACACTTCCCGACGCTCACGCAACGGTTGATCGAGTTCGATCTGCCCACGCGGATGGCCGACCGCGAACTCACCGTGATGGTGCTCGCGCTGGCAGGACTCATGGTTGGCGTCGGGCTGGCGTTCAAACTGTCGGCCGTGCCGTTTCACTTTTGGTGCCCCGACGTCTTCGAAGGCGCCTCGGCGGAAGTCGGCGCGTTTCTGTCGGTCGCGTCGAAGGCTGCCGCGTTGGCGCTGTTGGTGCGCGTGGCGGTCGGCTTCAGCTACGAATCCCCCACCGCCGCGAAGCCGGGCGAACCGTCGCCTCACGTCGCCGCCAGCGAGCAAGAACACGCCGCGGCCCCGATTCGTTTGGTCGCTCAGCACTCCACCGCTAACCAGCCGGGCACGAGCGCGGCCGACGCTGAGACGCCGCTTGGCCCGGTCCGCAGCTTCCTGATCACGCTCATTGGCGTCGTCTCGATCGTCACCTGCACGTTCGGCAACCTCGCCGCCTACGGACAGCGGAACATCAAGCGGATGCTCGCCTATTCAACGATCGCCCACGCTGGGTTCATGATGATGCCCGTCGCCGCCGCGGTCGCTTTGCTCGGCGAAGGCCGAACAGCGGCCGCCAGCGAAGCGATTTCGGCGCTGATGCTCTACGCGGCGATCTACTTGTTCATGAATCTTGGCGCCTTCTCGATCATCGCGTTCCTCCGCAACTCGATGCAGAGCGAGGAGATCAAAGATTACGCGGGGCTGATCAACCGCAGCCCGGTGATTGCGGTCGCGTTCACGCTGATTCTGTTCAGCCTCGTTGGCCTGCCGCCGCTCGCCGGCTTCTGGCCGAAGCTGCGGGTGCTGCAAGCGTTGTTCGAATCGCACAGCACGCTCCTGACGTTCGTGATGGTCGTCGCCGCGGCGAACACGGCGTTGTCGCTCGTGTACTACCTGCGAGTCGCAAAGACAATGTGCATCGACGGCGAGCCCGACTCAACTCGACCTGTTTCCCTCGGCTTCCTGCAATCGGCGTTCGTCCTGGCGATGACGCTGCCGGTCGTGATCTACGGCGTGTTGCCGAACTCGGTCGCCGCTTGGGCGCAGAGCGCCGCCTCCGGATTGTTTCACTAGACCAGCGAGCCCGTCCGACGCATGAAAGCCGACGTTATCCACTGGCTGAACCGACTGCTGGCGATCCACTGCCGATCGTTCCCGCAGTACATGCGCTGGGCCCGGCCGCACGTCCCCGCCGGTCGCGGCCAAGAACTCGAGGCGGTCGACGCGATCGCTCTCGATCAGGACATCATGGCCGAGCGGATCAGCCGGATGATTATCGACGCCGACGCCCTGCCCCGCACCGGCGAATTCCCGATGGAGTTCACCGACCTGCACGACCTCGACATCGACTACGTGATCCTCACGGCGGTGCGCTACCAGGAGCAGGACGTCGCGATGATCGAGCAGTTAGTGCACCGCCTGCAATCATTCGCCGCCGCCCGTTCGTTGGCTGAAGAAGCCCTTGGCATGTCGAAGGGGCATCTCGACACGCTCCGCGAAACGGCCCTGGCCGCGACTACGCGGCAGGGTTCAGGCGTTGGGGTTCAGGGTTCAGAGTGAAGCGTGCTTAGCGCCGCATCCTGATTTCCCCCCTCTCTTTTGCTACGCTTAAGTCATCCCGCGCAGCTGCGCGCCCGCCACTGCCCACTGAACCCTGAACCCTCCGCCAGTGCTCTTCGACACCCACGCCCATCTCGACCAGGAAGAATTCGACGACACGCGCGACGCCGTCGTGGAGCGCGCCCGCGTTGCCGGCGTCGAGACGATCATCGCCGTCGGCACCACCGTCGCCGCGAGCCAGAAGTGCGTCGAAGTGGCCGCGAAGTACCCAAGCGTGTACGCCGCCGTCGGCCTGCAGCCAAACTACATCGCTGAGTGCGGACCGGACGATTGGGCGGAGATCGAACGCCTAGCCACGCAGCCGCGCGTCGTCGCGATCGGCGAGACCGGCCTCGATCGGCACTGGGACTTCACGCCGTTCGAGATGCAGCAAGATTACTTCGACCGGCACATGGCGCTCGCCGGCCGGCTCGACCTGCCGTTCATCGTCCACATGCGCGACTGCGACGCCGACATCATGGAGGCGCTGCGAGCGGAGCATCGCCGCCGCGAACCGCTGCGGGGGATCATGCATTCGTTCACCGGCGACGCCGCAATGGCGGCCGAGTGCGTGGGGCTCGGACTCCACATTAGCTTCGCGGGGATGGTGACGTACAAAAAGTCGCAACCGCTGCGCGACTGTGCGGCGACGATTCCCGCCGAGCGGCTGCTCATCGAAACCGACTGCCCCTACCTCTCGCCCGAACCGGTCCGCGGCAAGCGGCCGAATGAACCGGCGTACGTCGCGCACACGGCGACCTGCATTGCGATCGCCCGCAGCGTGTCGCCGCAAGAGTTGGGACGCCAAACGACGGCGAACGCGCGGGAACTATTCCGTATTCGCGACTGAAAGCTGTCAGCAAGCTCAGCGCGGCCAGGAAGTCTCCGTCCCCACCGGCGTTCCCGCCCGGCCGCTGGCGTTCGGCAGAATGTAGCGATCAACGCCCGGCCCCGTGTAGTTGCCGTGGCAATCGCACGGCTGGCACAGCTGCGGCGGATGGTTGTACCAATCGCACCAGTAGCGTTCTCCGCAGCCCGTGCAGCCGCTGAGTCCATTCGCGCCGCACTTGCCGCAGCCCTCGCCGCAGGCATCGGTGCAACCGGGTGCGCATGATTCTCCGCAAGCGGGCGTCTTTCCAGCGCAAGGCGCGCAACCTGGTTCGCAATATCGCATGCCGGCCAGCGGCGAACCGTTAGCGCATGCGCAGCCGTCGGTGCAGTTCATCGCCGACCGGCAGCCAACGGCGAGCAGGCAAAGCATTGCCAGGCTCGCGGCGGCGCGAGTTTGAATCGACATTCGTAGAATCCCCCCTACCAGGAGCCGCCGTGGATAGACCGCGGGCTCCTCGTGGGGTATCGACGGGGCGGTTAGCGGAAGTCCAGAAAATCGTTAGAATCGCTAGAGCTTCGCGCTGGCCGACGCTGGCGCCTGCTCACTGCAGCCCGCAACCCGAGGACTTCCCCGACCGTGACGCCCCCGCCCGTTTCGATTGGCGCGATGAACCACATCGCTTTGCCGACCGCCGATCCGGAGCGGGGCGCCAAGTTCTACTGCGATGTGCTGGGGTTCGTCGCCACGCCGCGGCCGGCGTTCTCGTTCCGCGGCGCGTGGCTGCTCCACCGCGACGTGGGCGTGATGCTCCATTTGATTCACGATGCGAAGTTCGAGCCGAATCTCGCCGCGCCGATCAACTCGCGAACGAACCACTTGGCGATCCACGTCGACGACTTCGACGCTGCGGTTGCGCAGCTGACCGCGCACAGTATTGAACACGTCGTCCACGTCCTGCCAACCTACCACTACCGCCAGGTGTTCTTCCGAGATCCCGACGGCAACGTCATCGAACTCGGCGAGTGGCCGTCGCAGGCGGAGATGTTCCCGGAACTTGCGTAAATACGTTTTTAACCACGAAGCACACGAAAGAAACGAAAGAGACTCTGACAAACTTGGGTAGCGATATTCTTTGCGCCTTCGCGCCTTTGCGAGAGACATTTTTTTAGATCTCACGCAAAGGCGCGAAGGCGCAAAGAAAGACGATGCAATTAGAGCCACTAGGAATGATTGGCAGGCACTCAGCCCATTTCCTCACTTCCGTTCCTTTCGTCTCTTTCGTGGTTAAATCCCCGTATTCGAATTACCAACTAACATCACACGTTCAAGGATGACCGCCATCATGGAAGCCTCCGCGAAGAAGTTTTTTCAGCAGGTTCTCGAAACGCCCAGCCCGTCGGGCTACGAGGAGCCGGTGCAGCGTATTGTCCGCGAGTACGCCGGTAAGTTTGCCGACGAAGTCCGCACCGATCTTCACGGCAACGTGATCGTTGGCGTCAATCCCGGCGCCCCGATCCGCATCATGTTCGCCGGCCACTCCGATCAGATCGGCCTGCTCGTCACGCACATCAACGACAACGGGTTTATTTACACCGCCACGATTGGCGGCTGGGATCCGCAGCAGCTGATCGGCCAGCGGATGACGATCTGGACCGCCGACGGGCCGATCCCCGCGGTGATCTCGCGGAAGCCGATTCACTTGCTCGACGAGGAAGAACGGAAGCAGGTGGTGAAGCTGAAGGACATGTGGCTCGACATCGGCGCCAAGAATCGCGAGGAAGCGGCGTCGCTCGTCCGCATCGGCGATCCGGTGACGCTGGAGCTCGGCTACCAGGAGATGCGCAACGGCCTCTGCAACTCGCCCGGCATGGACGACAAGACCGGCATGTGGGTTTGCATCGAAGCCGCCCGCCGCGCGAAGGCGAAGAAGAAGCTCAACGTCTCGGTCTACGCCGTCGCGACAGTGCAGGAAGAAATCGGTCTCCGCGGCGCCCACACCAGCGCGTTCGGCATCGATCCGCAGGTCGGCATCGCGGTCGACGTCACTTTCTCGACCGATTGCCCGACGATCGACAAGAACCAAGAAGGCGATCTGAAGCTGGGCGGCGGCCCGGTGCTGCATCGCGGGCCGAACATGAATCCGATCGTCGTCGAACGCCTCCGCAAAGCGGCCGAAAAGGCCGACATTCCCTGCCAATGGAACGCCCAGGGTCGCGCGACCGGCACCGATGCGAACGCGATTCAAATCGCCCGCGCCGGCGTCGCTGCGGGGCTGGTGAGCATTCCGAACCGCTACATGCACAGCGCCGTGGAAATGGTCTCGCTCCACGATCTCGACCGCGCGGCCGACCTGCTGGCCGAGTTCGCGTGCAGCCTCGAGAAGGACGCCGACTTCACGCCGATGTAATGCGGAGACGCAGCGTGCGACTAGCAAGAATGATCGGCGGCGGGCTGCTACTGTTGTGCAGCCTCGCCGTTTCGAACAACAGCACCGTCGGCGCGGAGCCACCCTCCGCGCCGGCGGCGTTTGAACCGACCTCGGCCTACGAGATCGAAACGATCGAGGGATGGAACGTCTACTTCCATAAGCGGCTGCTCAAGGACGCCCCGGAATTGGCGGAACAAGTGCGTAAGGAGATGACGCGGCAACTCGCAGCGATCGTCGAAACCTTACCGGCAGACAAAGTCGAACGACTCCAGAAAACAAAGATCTGGGTCGAGCGGTTTCACCCGAAATTCCCGTGCGCGTGCTACCATCCCAGCGTCGACTGGCTCCGCGAGAACGGCTTCAATCCAGAAAAGGTCGACTCGGTCGATATCTCGAACCCAGAGCACTTCGTCGAATGGTCGCGCGAGCAGCCCTGGATGATGCTGCATGAACTGGCGCACGGCTACCATGATCAAGTGCTCAAGCATGGCCACTCGAGCGTGCGCAAAGCGTACGAACGCGCCAAATCAAGCGGCACGTTTGAAAAGATCCGCCACATCAACGGCAAGACCGTCCGGCATTACGCGCTCAACAACGACGAAGAATACTTTGCCGAAACGACGGAAGCCTACTTCGGCAAGAACGACTTCTATCCGTTCAACCGTGTGGAGCTCAAAGAATTCGACCCCGATGGCTTCGCGCTGATGCAGGAAGTCTGGGAAGCGAAGGAAGATTAACCGCGAATCTTCGCGAATAGGCGCTGTCTTTCACCATTCTCCTCTCTGCGTATTTCTTTGCGCCTTCGCGCCTTTGCGAGAGACATTCTTTTTAAGATCTCACGCCAAGGCGCGAAGGCGCAAAGGAAATGCAAGAAGAGAAAAGCAATGGCTACGCTTCGTCGTCAAGCATCGCCAAGTAGCTCTCGTACCGTCGCACATCAATAAAACCATCGGCGACCGCGTCCTTCACGGCACATGGCTCTTCGTGGTTGTGCGAGCAGTTCGGATAGCGGCAGCGGCTGACGTAGGGCCGTAGCTCGCGGAAGAAGCCGGCGACTTCTTGCGGGATGACGTCCCACAGTTGGAATTGCCGGATGCCGGGCGTATCAAAGACGTACCCGCCCGCGGCGAGCGGAATCAACTCCGCCGTCGTCGTGGTGTGGCGACCCTTTTCGTTCTCGCTACTTACCGAGCGGACGCGTAGCTCAAGGCCTGGTTCGACGGCGTTGAGCAAACTCGACTTGCCGACGCCGCTTTGCCCCGCAAACGCCGACTGCCGGTCTTTCAATAGCCGTCGCAAGTGCTCGATGTTCCAGCCGCGCTCGGCGGAGACGAGCATCACGCGGTAACCGAGTTGGCTGTAGACGCCGATCAGCGGCTGCAAGTCTGCCGCGTCGACCAGGTCGGCTTTGTTGATACAAATGATCGGCTCGACGCCATTCCGGTCGGCCATCACGAGGTAGCGATCGACCAGGTGGGGCTTCAGTTTCGGTTCAGCGGCGCTCACAACGACAATCACTTGGTCGACGTTGGTGACCAGCACGTGCTGTCGCCCGCGGCTAGCCCGGCTAAGGACGCCGTGTCGAGGTTCAACTCGTTCGATGATCCCTTCGTCCGCACGCTCAGGCCGGACCCAAACCCGATCTCCCGCGGCAACGACGTGTCGCTGGTCGGTGGCGAGCGTCTTGAGGATCCGTCGCGTGGCGCAGCGGCGGAGCGAGCCGTCGTCGAGTTGCACCATGCTGTGCAACCCCTGGACGCGCAGCACGCGGCCGAGCCGACAAATCTCCGGGTCGATCGACAACTGAACGCTCGTCCCGGAGCCGTCTTCGACAATCTCGGCGCCGGCGATCACGCGTTTACGCGTGAGCGCTCCCTTGCCGCTGACGCTCTCGTTCTGAGCAACGCTGTCGAGCTGATCGCTCTCGGGGTCGACGCCGCGCTCCCAGTTCTTTTCGCGAGCGCGGACGTTGCGATTCTTGCGAAAATCAGCGCGGACTTGGCGTTTTTTCTTAGCCATACAGAAGCGGTCAGCGGTCAGCTTTCAGCAATCAGCTAAAAAACTTACTCGATTCCGCACGCCTTCCTGTGGCTGCCGCGTCTCCGCGGTTGCCAGATTCTCTGGCTGATAGCTGAACGCTGATCGCTTCCTAGCTTCATACAGGTCGATCTGGCAGTTCGATCTGCCCGGCGCCGTCGTTGAGGACGTCGTACCGCGTGCTGCCGTGATCGTTCCGCTTGTCGCGAGCGGCGGGCATGTTCTTCGGAACGGCTTGCAGGCCAGCGCGCGAGAGGAGCGATTCACGCATGATTTCGTTCGGCAAATCATCGGCCGGCGGAGGCCCGACGGCGCCGAGGTCCGACGGCGAGTACATCAACTCGTACTTGTGTTTCGCAACGCAAACTTCGTCGCCCGGATCGATCCGTTTCTCTTGGACCTTGATCCCGTTGATCTTCACGCCGTTGCGACTTTTCATGTCGCGAATGAACCAGTAGCCGCCGTTGATGAACAGCTGGCAGTGGTGGGCGGAGACGTTGGCGAAGCGGAGCACGATATCGCAGCTCTCGCGACGGCCAATCAGAAGTTGCTTTTTGAGGAGCGGGATCGGATCGCCGCCCCCTTGGGGGATTAGTTCGCCGTACATAGTGGTTGGTGTCTCGCAGTAAGCCTGTTTAGCCCCAACGATGATTGAGTTAGGATGAAACCCCACGCCTCAACATTTAGGGACGCCTGCTCGACCCGCCGAGCCCCCACGCTCGGGCGCCGGGACGCCCTGCCCTGGCCTTCATTTACTTTACGCAAATCCGCAAGTGTCGTCAACCAAACCCCTTACGTCGACGCCAACCGCGCCCTCCTGGAGAGAGGCGGGACTGCCGTTCTATTCGTATAACCACTTCCTGCGGCAGCGGTTTGGAGGACGCGTCCAAAAAGTCAGCCTCGACGCCGGGTTCACCTGCCCGAATGTCGACGGAACCGTCGCCAAAGGGGGCTGCACATTCTGCGACAACCGCAGCTTCAGCCCAAGCCGCCGGCTCCCCCGCGCCGGGGTGTTGGGGCAAATCGACCAAAGCATCGTCCGGATGCGGAACCGCTACGCCGGCTGCGACAAATTCCTTGCCTACTTCCAACCGGCGACGAACACCTACGCCCCCGTCTCGCGCCTACGGCCGCTCTACGAGGAAGCCCTCACCCATCCGCAAGTCGTCGGCATGGCGATCGGCACCCGCAGCGACTGCGTGCCGGCGGAGGTGCTCGACCTGCTCGAAGAGATGGCAGGCCGCGCGTATCTCGCGGTCGAGTACGGCATGCAGACGATGCACGACCGCTCGCTCGAGTGGATGAACCGCGGGCACAATCACGAGTCGTTCCTCGACGCGGTCGAGCGAAGCCGCGGCCGCGGGTTTGAAATTTGCGCGCACGTGATGCTCGGCCTGCCGGGCGAATCGCACGACGACATGCTGGCCACCGCCCGTGAGTTGGCCCGCGTGAACATCGACGCGGTGAAGATCCACAATCTCTACTGCGTGAAGAACACGCGACTCGCCGACCAGGTCGCCGCCGGCGACGTCACGCTGATGGGCCAGGACGACTACGTACAAACGGTGGTCGACTTCCTGGAACTCTTGCCGCCGACGATGATCATCGAACGCATCAGCGGCGACGCTCCGCCCGACTTCTTCATCGGGCCCGACTGGTGCCTCGACAAGCCGGCGGTGAAGCGGGCGATTGAGGCGGAGTTTGTGCGCCGCGGGTCTTATCAGGGTCGGCTCTACAGCTAGGCGGGGTTGATTCCTGGCTTATTTGCGATCCGCGCCTTCGCGCGAGATCTGAACGAAGAATATCTCTCGCAAAGGCGCAGAGGCGCAAAGGGAATCGCGAAGAGAAACAGCATGGCAAAAAAAAATCAGCAGGCGGTTTGCCAGTTTCCATTTCTATTTTTCTTTGCGTCGTCTTTGCGCCTTCGCGCCTTTGCGTGAGACACTCAGCATTCAGATCTCACGCTAAGGCGCAGAGGCGCAAAGGAAATACTAGTTCGCTTTGATTTCAGTGCTTAGGATAGAACAAGCGTAAGAGAGGACCGGACGATCGCCGGTGGGGCTCGCAAGGGTCAAACGGGAGGAAAGTCCGGGCGTCGCAGGACAGGGTGGTGGGTAACGCCCACCGATCGTGAGATCAGGGAAAGTGCAACAGAAAGCAAACCGCCGGGGAGAGCGGTCAGCTGTCAGCGATCAGCGTTCAGCCGTGCATACAAGACGGTTGAATTGAGACCGTCTTTGTTTGGCTGATTGCTGAAAGCTGATCGCTGACCGCTCTCCCCGGTAAGGGTGAAACGGTGCGGTAAGAGCGCACCAGCAGGCGGGGCGACTCGCTTGGCTAGGTAAACCCCGCCCGACGCAAGGCCAAACAGGGAGCAGAATCGGTCCGATTCGTTACGACTTCCGGGTAGGCTGCTAGAGGCGGCGAGCAATCGTCGTCGTAGAGGAATGATCGTCGCGCGGCGCAAGCTGCGTACAAAACCCGGCTTATAGGTCCTCTCTTACGCTTTTTTGAAGAGCGGCCAGCTGTCAGCGATCAGCTTTCAGCCAGAAGAACATTTCTGTCTTTCTCCTCTTTGCGCCTTTGCGTGAAATATGAAATACGAAGGTCTCTCGCAAAGGCGCAGAGGCGCAAAGAAGACAAGGGAACGATTGGAGGAGCGAGAAATCGGACGAGGTATTTAGCCGATTCTCTTTTTGTATTCTTTGCGTTCCTCTGCGCCTTTGCGCCTCTGCGAGAGACTTTAAACAGTGCCGATCAAACCGCTAAGACTGCTCGGTTGGGTCTGGGCTTCCCCGTGGACGGCGGTGGGGTTGGCGGCGGGAACCATCGGCCTCGCCACCGGCGGGCGGGTGCAGCGGCCGGGGACGGCGATCGAATTTTATGGCGGGGCCGTGCCGTGGATCATTTCGCGGTGGCCGGGCAGCGACTACACGATGGCGATGACGCTGGGGCATGTGGTGCTCGGGCGGGATGCGGTTTGCCTCGACGTTACGCGCGCTCACGAATTGGTTCACATCCGTCAGTATGAGCGGTGGGGGCCGTTGTTCGTGCCCGCCTATCTGTTATGCTCGGCGCTGATCTGGGCCCGCGGCGGGGATGCTTATCGCGACAATCCGTTCGAGCGTGAGGCTTACGGAATCGCCCCCTAGTCTGCATGTCCCTTCAGTTTCTTTCTTTGCGCCTTCGCGCCTTTGCGTGAGACTTATTCTCCTTCAGAAGATCTCACGCAAAGGCGCAGAGGCGCAAAGGAAATGCGGATTCGCAGAATAATAGTGACGACGCAACGAAGTTAGATTTCTATGAGCAAAGATTTTGATGCCATTGTTTGTGGGTCGTGCGTCGTTGACGTGCTGGTGCGACCGGTCGATTTAGAGCGGGCGATCGGGGGCGGTAAGCTGATTCAGGCGGAGCCGCTGGAGCTGACCACCGGCGGGATCGTCGCCAATTCGGGGATCACGCTCACGCGGCTCGGCATGCGGGCCGCCGCGTTTAGCTACGTTGGCAACGACGCGTGGGCCGAGGTGATTCGGCAGCGGTATGCGGCCGAGGGGCTCGACGATGCGGGGCTGCTCACCCACCCCACCGGCGCCACCAGCACGACGGCCGTGCTGATCGACCCCAGCGGCGAGCGATCGTTCATGCATTGCGTCGGGGCGCCGAAGCTGCTCAATCGATCAGCGTTTATGGATCATCTCGACCTGTTCGCGCGCAGCAAGTCAATGCTGCTCGGGTACTATCCGCTGCTGCCGAACCTTATCGATGATTTGCCGGAGGTGCTCGCGGCGATTCGCAAGACCGGTTGCATGACGGCGCTCGACGCAGCGGGCGACGGCGGCGAGATGGGGCCGCTGGCGCCGGTGTTGCCGCATCTCGATTTGTATGTGCCAAGCCTCGCCGAAGCCCATCATCAGACGGGTGAGGAAGATCCGCAGAAGATCATCGCGGCCTATCGCAGCGCCGGCGCGACGGGAATGCTCGGAGTGAAGCTCGGCAGTCGCGGGGCGATCCTCAGCCCGAAGCCGGGCGAGTTCGTCAACGTCGCGATCACGAAGCCGCCGGGCGACGTGGTCGATACGACCGGCGCCGGCGATTGCTTTCTCGGCGGGTTGCTCGCGGGGCTGTTGCGCGGGATGTCGCCGGCCGATGCAGGTCGATTGGGTTCCGCAACCGGCGCGTGCTGCGTGACGCGACTCGGCGCCACGGCGGGCATTCGCGGCTTCGAAGAAACGGCGAAGCTCGCAGGCCTGTAGCCGCGGGTCAACGATCCGCCGGAGCCGAAGACGCAACGGTACGACGCCAAACGAGTTCCGCTCCGGCGGGTCGTTGACCCGCGGCTACAGGGACGGCTACACGTCGAACTTGATGCCCTGCGCCAGCGGCAAATCGCGCGAGTAGTTCACCGTGTTCGTCACGCGGCGCATGTACTGCTTCCAGGAGTCGCTGCCCGACTCGCGGCCGCCGCCGGTTTCTTTCTCGCCGCCAAAGGCCCCGCCAATTTCAGCGCCGCTGGTGCCGATATTCACGTTGACGATGCCGCAATCGCTGCCGGCGGGCGAGCAGAAGCGCTCCGCCTCGCGAACGTCGCTGGTGAGGATTGCCGACGACAGGCCTTGCGGCACGTTGTTGTGCGTCGCGATCGCTTCGTCGAGATTCTTGTAACGCATCACGTACAAGATCGGCGCGAACGTTTCGTGCTGGACGATCTTCGCGCTGGCGTCGATCTCCACGAGCGCCGGCCGCACGTAGGCGCCGCCGCCCGGGACGTTGTCGGTGACGCGGCCGCCGCCGTGGATGACGCCCCCCTGCTCTTTCGCCGCCGCGAGGGCCGCATCGAATTGCTTCGCGGCGCCCTCGTCGACGAGCGGACCAATGAGCGTCCCCGCCGCAGTCGGATCGCCGATCGGCAGCTTCGCGTAGACCTTCAGCAGGCGGTCGCGAAGTTCGTCGGCGATCGATTCGTGAACGATGAGGCGGCGGAGCGTCGTGCAGCGTTGGCCGCAGGTGCCGACGGCGGCGAAGACGATCGAACGAACCGCGAGATCGAGGTCGGCCGACGGTGTAACGATCATGCCATTGTTGCCGCCGAGCTCAAGCAGCGAGCGGCCAAGCCGCTTGGCAACGACTTCCGCAACAGCGCGGCCCATCGGCACCGAACCAGTGGCCGAGACGAGCGGCACCTTCGGCGAGGCGGTGAGTTGCTTGCCCACGTCGGCGCCGCCAATGACGAGCGTCGAAATGCCGGCCGGCACGCCTTCCGCTTCGGCGAGCGTCTTCTGGAACAACGCCTGGCAGGCGATAGCACACAGCGGCGTCTTTTCCGACGGCTTCCAAACGATCGGATCGCCGCAAACCCACGCAAGCGCGGCGTTCCACGCCCACACGGCCACCGGAAAGTTGAACGCCGAGATGACGCCCACCGGGCCGAGCGGGTGCCACTGCTCCATCAGCCGATGTCCGGGGCGTTCGCTGGCAATCGTCTTGCCATACAGCTGCCGGCTCAGGCCGACGGCGAACTCGCAAATGTCGATCATTTCCTGGACTTCGCCCAGGGCCTCTTGCGTGATCTTGCCCGCTTCCCAGCTGACGATCGTCGCCAGCTCGCTCTTATACTTGCGAAGCTGTTCGCCATAGAGGCGAACGAAGTTGCCGCGCACGGGAGCGGGCACCACGCGCCACTTGAGGAACGCTTCAGCGGCCGCATCGATCGCGGCGTCGACCTGCTGCACATCGGCGCCGGCGAACTCAGCGAGCGGGCTGCCGTCGATCGGCGAGTGCTTCACCACCTTCTCGCCGCGGCCGGCTTGCCAATCGGCGCCATTGCTGACGGCGCTCACGGCATCGGCCACGCCCAGGGTCTTGAGTGCTTGAGCAACGGCTGCGTTCATAACAAGAGCTTTCAAATATTGAAAATTGGGGCGCCACTAGCATCTTGCCAGTGGCGCCCATCGATTCATGTGGAATTCTTATGTCGACGCGGCGATTTAGCGAGACGCTTTAGATCGACGGCTCGCGCACAACTTCATTATCAGCCGTTTCGCGGGTCGTGGCGCCGCCGACGGACGAGGCGTTGCTGAACCGCGTCGCAATCCGCGTGTCGTAATGCCGGCCAAACCGGTTGCCGAGGAAGTTGGCGAAGTCGACGTCTTCCTGCCGCAGGAACCCGCTACTGTTCAGCTGCCCAGCAACGTGCATGTCGATGACCGCACAAATGCCGGCAGCCGTGGTCACCTGAATTGCCGACCAATTCTCACCGCCGATCTCCTGGTGATAAATCTTCCGGGCGTCGGTGATCTGCACCAACTGCCCGTTGCGATACCCGGTCACCGTGCAGAAGGTAACGACGACGTCCTGGAACGTGATCGGCACCGCGTTTTCCAGAATATCCTTCAGCAAGTCGCGACGTTCGCTGAGCCGCAGCTCGTTCACCAGCAGTTGCACCTGGTTGCAGTGGCCAAGATAGCGCACCGTCTTGTAGTTGAGGTCGCGAACCTTTCCGTCGAGCGATTCGCACAGCGTGCCGAGACCGCCGCTCGTGTTGAACGCTTCGTAACGAACGCCGTCGAGCGAAAACTGCTCGTACCCTTCCAGCGGCAACACCTCGATGCGGCGACCGCCATGGATCGCGTCGCACGGGTTGCAATATTCGTTGATGAGGCCGTCGGTCGACCACGTGAGGTTGTACTTCAGGGCGCCAGTGGGGAACTGCGGCAAGGCGCCGACCCGCATGCGAACTGTATCAAGCTTCTCAACCTGCTGAGCCAGATCGTTCGCAACGATCGAAATAAAGCCAGGCGCCAAGCCGCACTGCGGCATGAAGACCTGCCCCGGCTTCGCCTTCTCGGCAACGGCACGAACGCGGCGGGTCGTCTCAACGTCTTCGGTGAGATCAAAATAGCTCGCCCCGGCGGCGAGGGCCGCCTCGGCGACGCGCGGGTTGTGATAGTAGCTGAGCGCGGAAATGACGGTGTCGCGCCCCGCGAGGGCCTTTGCCAACTCGTCCGACGATTCGACGTTGAGCTGCACCGTCTTCACGCTAATGCGGCTGGAGATCAATTCGAGGGCTTCGCGACTCGAGTCGCCGACGACGACGTCGTAGTCCCCGGTATCAACGAGCAACCGAGCAATCATCCGGCCGATCTTGCCGGCGCCGAGCAACAACACGCGATGCATACAAAAACCTCTGCTCCGAGAAAACGTTCGCCGCTTCGATCCATTGTAGTTGCCCACCCTGCGGCCACGTCGCGGCACAGCGAACGCGGTGTGCGCACCATCGCCACAATCGTTGCGACCGGCGTGCTGGGCGGCCGGCGATCCAGGTCGTTCCGCGTCGCGCGAGACCCAATCGCCACGGCCGCCCGATTCCGGCGCGCTGCGCGGAATCGAGGGGGGATAATTCAACAGTAGCCAAGTCAGGTTGCCCGTCCAAGCCAAGCCATGCGCATATGCGCGACTTCGCGGAAGAAAAACGCAAATGAGCGCTGCGGCCGACCGCGACACTTCGCGACACGAAGAAGCCGGAACAGACTAGGCAGACTCTACCGCTGCGGGCGAGACCAGCGGGCCTGCAGGAACTCGTCGAGCAGCGACGCGGGGAGATACCGCTCGCGGAAGGCGAGGCAACGTCCCAGCGGGACGACCGACAACAGCCCAGCAATTCATTGCTGGGTAAAAGGCCCCGGCTCATCAAGAAGTCCCGTAGGGACGACTGCATGACTCCGCATTTCAATTGTCCCTATGCCACGCTCTTACCACTTACCACAAAGGCATGAGCATGCGAACCGTGAGTGGATCCCAAAATCCACTCCAGCATGCCGACGCTCCGCGACGACATGCCACCCGCCGTCAGCCCGAATCACTGACAAATGTAAACCATGAGGTCCCCTCCCCTTGAGGGGGAGGGTTAGGGAGGGGTGCTTGAAGCGTGTACCAGAGTTCCACCCCCTCCCCAGCCCTCCCCTCAAGGGGGAGGGAGCCAGAACATTCACTCAGGCGAAGCTTGCTGTTGAATAAGCCTCGGAGCTAGGGGCTGAAGATCGCGCCGGGCGCCACGCTCTTGCCCACCAAGACATGAGCATGCGAACCCTAAATGAATGTCGGTCGAACCTCAACATGCCGACGCTACGCGATGACATCGGGCACACCCGCTCATGGCGATACAACTTCCCCAATCCAGCCCCGGTTCCACCGGCGGGGGTAACACCGCGCAGAACGACGCACCCGATATGGCAACCACCCCACTGGCGGAGTCAGGGGCTGAAAATTGCGCCGGACGTCATGGTCTTACCTCTAAGCATGCGGATGTGGATGTCGGGGAAGCCCGGGTGTATTCCTGCCTTTCAGTTGCTTTAGGGACCACCCAACTTTTTTGGGTAGCACACTACAAATCCACATCTATACTATCCCCAGTTGATTTACCCTATTTAGCCCACTCGCTGAACTCCGAAAAAATCATACGAATTTAGTCTGTTTAGCTGAGCTTCGACATGCTGGAATTCTCTGCGATTCTAAGTGCGGTAAAGCCCAAGCAGCGCACCGATCAGTATTTGATTCTGTCCGCCCTGTATTTCTTGGGAGCAAACGAAGCGCCGGTGACGGTGAGAGAAATTTCAACTCTTTTAAGATTGCATTTGCAGCAAAGCGGTCCAGCAAATATCAGCGCAAGCCTTAAGGCATACACGGGGCTAGTCGAAATATCCGGAAATGAGACCCCTCGGCGTTGGAAGCTAACACTCAAAGGAGTGGAGCGGCTTCGCAAGCTGTCAGGGCTAGAACTCAACACTGCCTCGCGACAATCAGAGTACGATACTGATATTGCTTTCTTATGCGCCCTAGAGCACCCCGAGCTCTCGGCACTTATCGAAGCGTTTGGGGCAACTTCTACCTGGAACGAGGTAGGGGAAGCTCGCTTCTCTCATGTCTATCGCGCGACCACCTTGACAACGCTGAACGGTAAGCCGTTGTCCGTCGTTGCAACTGCGTCTACATCTATGGGGCTTACGGCAGCGGCTATCGCGACCACACAGCTAGTGTTTCAATTCCGCCCTCGAATAGTTGTAATGGTCGGAATTGCGGCAGGCACTAAGAATGGCGGAAAGGCATTCGGCGACATCCTAGTGGCCGATCCAAGCGTTGACTACAACTCGGGCAAGGTTGTCTTTGAGAATGGAGTCCGCGACTTTCTCCCAGACCCGTATCCGATAGGCCTGAATGCACGATTGCGTAGCCTCATCCAGAAATACCGCGCGCCAAATTCCCTGCTTGAAGATATACGCAGCAAATGGAAGCACTCAACAGTTCCTGCGTCGAACAGAGTTCATCTCGGGCCGGTCGGCGCGGCCGATCAGGTTATCGATGATGAATCGCGCATTCTGGAAATACAGAAGAACTGGCGCAAGCTCGTTGGGGTAGAGATGGAGACGTATGGCGTCTACAGAGCATGCCATGAGGCCCCGGAGCCCAAGCCAAGGTTTGTATCATTCAAGGCCGTGTGTGACTTCGCGGCTGCGAAGACCGATTCATGGCAACCCTACGCCGCGTTTATGGCAGCAAACTTTGCCGTAGAGTTCCTGCGAGTTGAGTGGGAAAATATCTGGCCCTCGGCTTAACTCGTTATTTCCTGGAGAGCATCAATGTCAGAAGACCCAGAACTTCAAGCGCTCACTTCAGTGAACTCGGCACTCCAAGGATTAGATGGAGATGCACAGAAGCGAGTGCTTGACTATGTTGCAAAAAAACTTGGCTTAGACCTTGACACAAGTCACTCAAATAGGACTCGTGACGGATTCGAAGCTCCATTTGCCAACGAGCCTGGCACGCGCGCCGACACCCAGAGCTCTGGTGATACTGATGACGAACTGGACGGAATTAGTCCAGTGGCAAAAAAATGGATGCGAAGATCAGGTCTATCGATTAACGAACTAGGTCAGATTTTTAGCCTTGGTGTTGATGACATTGACGTCGTAGCCAAATCCGTGCCGGGTTCGTCTGTGAGAGAGCGGGTGAGGAGCGTTACGTTGCTCAAGGGACTCACTTCATACCTCAGTAGTGGTGTCGCACGAATTACCTCCGAGCAGATAAAGGAAGCTTGCCTGCATTACGATGCGTACGATGGGGGCAATCACTCAAAATACATAAAATCTATCGCTGCCGAGCTTAATGCAAACAAGGTTGGCGAGTTCACGCTGACAGCTCGGGGAATAACTTCGGCAACTGAACTCGTCAAACAGATGCTCGGATTGACTGAGAACGGCAAGTAGATATGGAGGCGGAGACGTTGTTGTTTAGCCATGAAGATGCACTGCATCTCTAGTTCCGCCTGGTGCCACTGGCGTGTCGCCAGTGAGAAGTGCCGCCTTGGCATGGTGATCGATTGACCTGCAAGCAGCTTGACGGACAGGGCGTCCAGCCGCTCGTGGTCGATCGGGAACGCGTACCCGCCGCAGCGAGTGGCGCCACGCGAAAAATCCATTAACTCCCATCTAGAAAATGGCCACTCGGTTCGCTATAGTGGGCGCATGTCCATATCCTGCGTCACCGCTGCGCCGACGCATCATCCGCCGGGAGAGGCCCATTCCCTACTCGCACCCGCGTCGCTGGTAACGAAGTTCGCCGCTGGCCCGCTCCCGGTGAACCGGGCGAGTGAGGTCGCAGCGCGACGACTGGCGGCGCTCAACACTGGCACGCGACGTCCTCCGTCGCCGCTTCTGTCGCTATCAGCGACGCCGCAACTCCAACTCGCGCAACCACTTTCGAATTGTGTCGCCAAAAACGCGTTTGGCGACACAATTCGTCACGCGACCGAATCGCCGCAACTCGACGCCGGGCCGCTGCCGATCAGTCCGACATTCTCCACCGCGCACCGCTCCCGATCTGTCGCCGCCAGCGCAACGTTGCCCAAAGAGCATTTGTGGGAGGCGTCTCCGACGCCGATTTCGTCCACCACCACAGGCCGTAGTGGTTCCACCACGCCGCTTCGGGGTCGGAGACCCCTCCCACAGATTTTTTGGGCAAAGCCCGTCAGCGCAATCTGTCGCCCGACGTATCACTCCGAACGTCCACCCCTGAAACAACTTGCGAATTGTGTCGCCGAAAACGCATCTCGCGACAGAAATCACCTTCGAGCTCGCCATGACCAAAGCCAAGCGACAACTATTGAACCCTGCGCGGAGAACGAACCCGACCGCCTGGCTGAAAGCTGACCGCTGAGAGCTTGATTCGCTAGGCCCCTTTGACCGCGTCACCCTCCACAGGTGCAGCGATGTTAGCTCCGCCGAAAACGTTCAAGCGACAGAAAAGCCGTCGGCTGGCGAGTGACGCCTTCGGTCGCCAACTCCGCCAGCGCCTGCCCCAGCACCGGCGTGAACTTAAAACCATGCCCCGACAGCCCCGCGGCGAAGACGACCCGCGGGTCGGCGGGATGGCGGTCGACAATAAAATGTTCGTCGGGCGACATCGTGTACAGACAAACGGCGTGGTCGCGGCACGGCGTCTGGACGCTCGGAATGAAATCTCGCGCAAATTGATCGACGAGCGGCGTATCGCTGGCGCGAAGCTCGCGATCAACGCGCAGCGGATCGGCAATCGGCTCGCCGCCCGAATGCTCGGCGACTTTGACCCCCTGCTCGTCGACCGCGGGGAAACCGTAGAAGACGGCGTGCGGAAGTTCGAAGAGGAAGCAAGGAAACGCACTCGCCGCGGTTTGCGCGGGAGCGGTCGAGTCGTACCACATCAACGGCTTGCGGCGGACTTCGAGCGGCACGCCGAGCGAGTGGAGCAACTGCCCGGCCCAAGCGCCGGCCGTGATGACGAGCCGGTTCGCACGGAACTCGCCGGCGGTGGTGCGCACGACAATGTCGGCGCCGGCTTCGGCTTGCCAGTCGATGACCTCGACGTTGGGAAGCAACTCGGCGCCGTGACGTTCAGCTTCGGCAAGGCAAGCGGCAACGCACTGCTCAACAAACAGCAAGCCGGCGCGAGGTTCGAACACGCCAGTCAGTTCGTCGCTCGGCGGCATGTGAAACGCCGGCCAGCGCTTGGCGATCTCGGCCGCGGTCAGTTCCTCGACGGAGAGTTGGTGTTGCTGCGCGGCAGCGAGAACGCCGGGAACGACGACGCCGTCAGCGGGGCCGACTTCGAGCAAGCCGGTTTCGAGTTTCAGCCGCTCGCCCGTTTGATGTTCGAGTTCTTCCCACAGGCGATAGCTTTCCAGCAGCAGCGGCACATAGTCGGCATGCTCAAAATAGGCCTGGCGGATGATCCGCGTCCGGCCATGCGAACTGCCATGAGTGTGCGGCGGATCAAAACGGTCGATCCCCAGCACCCGCAGCCCGCGAGCCGCCAGCTGCCACATCGCCGCGCTGCCAACGCCGCCGGCGCCGAGGACGATCACATCATAAGGAGGAGCAGGCATGGCGACTCAAGGCATACGCGAGCAGAACTGGAGGACGAACCAGATCGGCAATGTACCCGAGAATCGTTGCGGCGCTGATAGCCCCGGGCTCCGTCCGGGGGTAGGCATGAAGTAGGGACAACTGCCCGCGGCGTGGTGCGCGACCCCCAGGCAGAGCCCGAGGCTAGGAAAGGCGCCGTGAGCGCGGCAACCGGAGGCAATCCTAATGAGTACCGCCGTCGATGCGGCGGCGACGACAGAGGCCCATACCGATCAGGCCAAGGGCGGCGAGCGCGATCGTCGAAGGTTCGGGAATGTGCACGAGCGCGGCAGGCTCTTCGGGAGGGAGCGACTTCAACTGCTGCTGGTCCTCGAATTGGGCGCCAGCAATTCCGAGCGCAACGCTCGCGATCACAGCTGCAAATAAATTCATTGATGCCTCAACAGGGTGCCTACATGAGCTTTATCGCTGGAGTCCGCAAACACGTCAAACAATCGGCACGGTGGCTGATTGCGCGAACGAGCAACTGCCCCGCGCTTCTGCCGTGCGGTTCGACGCAACTTGCCGCGAAATGCCCCGTCAACGCGCGACAGCAGCCAGGCGGAAGCCTGCCGCAATTATTTTTCAGTGGCGGAACCGCTGGCGCCGCCGAGCGCTAGCACTCACTCCCGACGAGCATTCTTGGCGAGCCGGCGACCAGATACTCGCGTTGTTCAATCAATGACGATGGGTTACGTTGCTGGCTGAACTACGCCCGCCGCGGGCGTCCTGCCGGACCTATGGTCCCAGCTCCCCGCTTGAGTTGAATGTCCGCGGCGACACCCGCTTCGTGCGATACGAGGCGAGCCAGGATGGCTCGCTGCCACGCAAGGACGCCACGGATGAACGTCACCCAACTTCGCCTCGCCGGGCAAGGAGCCTGGCCAGAGCTCCTCGTCGATCAGTTCTCAACAGAGCTGAACGTCTTCTTCGGTCACCAACGGACCGGCAAGAGCACCGTCGCGCAGCTCGCGTCGCAGTTGCTCTACGGCAAGCAAGATAGCGAATGGCGGCGGCAGTTCGGGCAAAGTACGCCGCTCGCCGAAGGCTCGCTGGAAGTCGACGGCCCGCGCGGCCGTTACTTGCTGCGGCGCCATCGCGACGGTTCTCCCTACGGCCGACTCTCAGTTGCTGCGGCCGGCGGACCGGCGGTCGACAGCGGCACGATTCGCTCGCTGCTGGCCGGCATCTCGCCTCGCTTAGCGGCGGAGCTTTACACGGTCGACTTCGCTCAACAACCGCGGGCCGCGACGCTGCTCGACGGCGAGTTCGCCCGCGAGTTTGCGCTCGCCCTCAACCCGGCGGCCGACGACGTTCCCCCCGCTCACGCCGTGGGAACCGTTTGCCAAACGCACAGCGCAACGCCGCGGCTGCCGCTTAATCGCCGCCGCGTCGACGAACTCGTTGCCCGTCGCGACGCCGTCGTGCAGCAGATCGAACAAGAGATGTCGGCCCGCCGTCGTGAAAGCAGCGACCTGCAGAAGAACCTCGGCGACTTGGAAACGACGCTTGCCGACCGCCGTCGTAAGGCTGAGCAACTGCAAGTGAAGCTCCGCGCGGCGGATGCGAAGCTCGCGGAGATCGAAACGCGGCTGCGGTACTACTCGCTCGAGTCGGCCGTTCGCCGCGGTCCGGAAATCGACGCCGAGCAGCATCGCATCGACCTCGAACGGCTCGACGCAGAGATTGGCCGCTGCCGGCAAACGCTCAGCGATTTGCAATCGCGGGAAGCGACCGTCCGCCGCGAGCTTGCCGAGGTGCAGCCCGACGGCACGGCCGACAGCGCGAGCGTGCTGGCCGATCAACGGGCGACGGTCGGCGTGTTCGAACGGCTGCTCGACGATCTCGATGCCGAGGTATCACAATTGGCTCGCTCGCACGAGCCTGGACGCTGCGTCGGCTGCGATTCGCACGCCCGCCTCTCGCCGGTCGCCCAAATGCTGCGTCAGCAGCTTTACGCCTTGTGCGGGCAGGTAACGGAGCAAGAGCGGTCGGTGCGCCGCTTCCAATTGCACGCCGAAAGCCGGCAACTCTCACGCGCACAGAACGATTTGAGCGAGCAACTCGAACACCTGCTTCAGCGTCGCCAGGCGCACGTCCATGCAGCGCAACTCACCTACCGCCCCATCGTGATGCTGCCGCAATCTCCGGCGGCGACGCATTGCCAGTGCGAAGGGCACGCCGAGTTTGTGCGCGACGCCGATGCGATGGTGCTCGCGAGAACCGATCGCGGCCGGCAAGAAGCACTCGCCAAGACGCGGCGGACCGAAGCTGAGCAAGAGCGCAATCAGTTGCGCAACGCCTGCGATGCGCTGCATCGCGAGATCAAGTCGCTCGAATCCCGCTGGCAAACGCTGCAGCTCGACCGGGCGCAAACGGCCACGCGGTCGACGCTCGACGAACTCCGCGCCACCTTGCAGCGGCTTGAAATCGAAATTCAACAGGCCCTCCACACCAACGAAACAGCGCGCGCGGAGTACGACTCGGCTGCGACCTCGCATCGCCGACTGTGGCGGGCTTCCGACGTGCTGGCTCAACTTACCGACGGCCGATTGCTCCAGATCCGCGTGAATCGCGAAGGGGGCGGCGCCACGGTCGTCGATCGCGAAGGCCGCACGCTCGCCATCGAGGAACTGACGCCGCAGCAGCAAGATCAGCTCTACCTGTCGCTGACGCTCGCGCTCGTGTCGTCGTTCTCGGCCCGCGGCATCAACTTGCCGTTGTTCCTTGATGAACCGTTCTTGCGGCAAGATCCGCGGAGCGCCGCCGCCATGGCCGGCGTGCTCCACGAGTTCGCCCGCGAAGGGCGGCAGGTGGTGTTGTTCACCGAAGATCGCGAAGCGGCCCGGCGGCTTGAATCGCTGGGCGACCAGGTCCGCGACCTCGACGCGCTGCGTCGCGAGTCGCATCCGCAACCGGCTCCTGTGCCCGTGGCGGTCGAAACGCCAGTAGAACCGACGACCACCGTGAAGATCGTTCGTGAAACGGTCGGCGAGCGCAAGCCCCAACTCCGCATCGCCGGCGAGTGGTCGCACGACGACGAAGAGCGCGACGTCTTCTTCCTGACGCGAGACGCGTCGATCGAAGACTTTCCGGTACTGGGGAACGATACGGCGAAGGTGTTCGCCGAACTGAAGATCGCTAAGGTCGGCGATCTGTTGGCGGCCGACGCCGATGAAGTGGCCGCGCGACTCGCCCGTCCCGGCATCACCGCCGATGCGGTGCGCCTGTGGCAGAATCACATGAGCCTCATGTGCTTCGTACCGAACGTATCGCTCAACGATGCGCAAGTCCTCGCGGCGAACGAAATCGGCTCGCCGGAGGCGCTGTACGCGATCGACGTGCGGCTACTAGCCGATGCGATCGAGCAGTTCATCGCCAGCGAGCGCGGCCGCCGCTTCCACGCCCTGCGCAGCCGCTACACGCGTGACGCGCTCGCCGAGACGCAAAAGCTCGCGCGGACGCAGCGTGAGAACTGGGTGCTCGCTAAGTCGCGATATTCGTGGGTCGATCGTCCGGCGACGCCCCATCGCGCGACAACATCGCCCGCGAAGAGCGTAGCGACCACAGCGAAGAGCAAACCCGCTGCGAAGCCCGCGGCCAAGAAACCAGTGAAGGCAACGAAACCGACCGGCCCGCTGCGGTTCTTCCTCCACCGTCACAGTGCGGTGGTCGATGCACCGTCGATCGGGCCGATCGCTGCCGAACGACTGGCCAACGTCGGCATTCGCACCGTCGCCGATTTACTCAACGCGAATCCCGAATCGACCGCCGAAGAACTTGGCGAAGCGAAGGTGACGGCAACCGTCATCACGCGGTGGCAACGCGAAGCGAGGCTTGTCTGCCGCATCCCCGAGCTGCGGGGCGTCGGCGCCCAGTTGCTCGTGGCTAGCGGCTTCCACGAAGCCGAGCAAGTCGCGAAGACGAAGGTCGACGAACTCGTGAAGCGCGTCGGCGACACGTGCCGCAGCTCACAGGGGCTGCGGATTTTGCGAAACGGCCCCGCGCCGTCGAGCGACCGGATCGCTCAGTGGGTAGGCTTCGCCGCGAAGATGCGTCCGCTCGAAGCGGCGTAACGACGAAGCGCTGCGAGTAGCAGCGTCGCGATCGTGGAGAGCATGGCGGCCGAAGGTTCGGGCACAGCGAGCGCCGCTGGATTTATAGCGGCTACGGCGGGCGTTTGGCCAAACTGACGCTGCCAGACCAGGAAGTCGGCGCCGTTGGTGACGTTGTCGCCATTGGCGTCGCCGTTCGTATTGACGCCGAACGCGCCCTTCCAGACCGTGAGGTCGGCGGCGTTCACAAAGCCGTCTTCGTTGAAGTCGGCTGGAAGGTAGCTCTGCGGAGGGGGCGCCGTCAGGCTCCAACCGATGTCGGTCATCGCAGCGGCGTCGAGGGCCGTGAGGCGTTTGCGTGTGCCGGAGGTGATGGTCGGGTCCATCAAGGCCTCCTGCGCGACATTCGAGCCGTAAATTTTGCTCATCGTCCCCTCGGCCCAATGCCCGCGCGTGTTATCGGCCGAGTCGACCGGTCCCAAGGGAGGATTGGCGCCCATCAACGAGGTCGCCGCCGATCCTGTGAAGAAGGCCGTACTTGCCAACGCCTTCCATTGGCTGGAGGCGCCCAGCCCCAAGGCGTGACCGAGTTCGTGGAGAGCGACCGAGTAGAAATCATTCTTGCCGACCGTCGGCGCGATCGTGTGGTTGAATTGCCAATTCGCATTCACGTCGCTGTCGAACGTGATCGATCCCCCCCAACGAGCAAATCCGCTCGGCTCATTGCGCCGTTCAACCGCCGCCTTGAAGTTATTGGTGGTTTGGTTGAGCTGATTGATCTCACTCGAACTGAAGGTGCCGCCATTGTTGCTCGACGACCAGCCCATGCCGCCAGGACCGCCGATGCCGAGCGTCGAGCGTCGAGCGTCGAGCCGCTCAGCGAACGAGCGCCAGCGTAAATGCGATATTCATTCGCGGCGATGATCGGATTGTTGAGCGTCTCGAGGGCGCCGGTCGCGGGATGGCTGAAGTTGGCCGTCCAATTCCAGAACGCCACGCCGTTGGACGCGGTGCTGACGAGGTCAGCTGGCTTTTGAATTGCCGAGAAGTTGTCGGTGAGGATCGTCGAGTAGAAACTCGCCGCGGCGTCGAGGGCCGCCTTCGCCTGAGCGCCTGCTGTCGCGCCGCTCGGGTTGTCTGCGCCGAAAAAGTTGAGCGTGTCGTACTGGTAATTAATGACGATGTTGACCGCGCGAGCCGGAGTTGCGATCAGCAGCGCCGCGGCGGCGGCGACCAGCGCTGCCGTGGCCCTCTGCCAAGATCGAGCGATCGTCTTCGCGGACGTCATGGCAGCGGCCGTGAACTGGGGATGAGCATTACCGGAACTGTACGTCAGCCTCCAATTCTAACAGACGCCGCTTCATTACCAGCCCGTCGGGGGCGGAGAATCCCCCAATTCGCCCCCCAGCGGCGACGACGCGGTGGCAGGGGACGATCAGCGGGGTCCGGTTGCTCCGCATGACTGATCCCACGGCCCGGGCGGCGCCAGAACTTCCCGCCTGGGCGGCGACCTCGCCATAGCTCAAGGTCGCCCCGCGCTTGATCGCGCGACAAGCCTTCACCACCTTCTGCTGGAACGGCGAAAGGTGGTCGACGGCGATCGGGACTTTCTTCAAGTCGACAGGTTCGCCAGCGGCGAAGCGTTGCAGCAGGTCGAGCACCTCTTCTGCCAGATCGAAATCATCGTCGCTGGCTTGCGCGGCGTCGCTGGGCAGCGGCCAGTACTGGTCTAGTTTGCGGCGGAGCGCGGTCTCCGCTGCTTGAACGCTGCGGTTGCCAAACGAAACGCCGATTACCACGTCGCCGGCCGCAGCCACGGCCAAGCCGCCGAGTTCGCTGTCGCCAGTCGCGAACGCGGGCGTCACGCTTTCTCTAGTCCGCAAGGTTGCCACTGTCGCCTCCGTGTCGCTGCTGTTCCGCGTTCGATGTCGCCCGCAGGGGGCGGCGGTTCAGCTTACCACGGCGGGTTTTGAGCGGCGACGACCGGTCCACGAAACCGGCAAATCTCGCCGCCGGCAGGCCCAAATGCGTGGCAATACGCAGGGTTTTAGCTCCCCGGGTCTTTGACACTAATTTCCCAGCGGACCTATACTTACACGAGAGGCGAGCAATGACGCGGCCACTTGGCTCCGGGGACTCGATTCCCCCGCACTGGGCCTTGCCGGTTAGGATTTTGAATCTCTGGAGGACGCCATCCCCGATGAATCCGTATAGCTCGCTCGCAGACGACTTCTACATCAACATGAATCTCAGCACCGAGATGGATCTTCCGAGCAGTCGGGAGACCGTGCTGCACTATTTTGAGCAGATTCAAAAGCAGTATCCGCAGATGCGGAACTTCTACGCGCGCGACAAGAACGATTTTATTCTTGAAGAAGATAAGGATCGGGGAGCCTATCGTTGGTGTTCGATCGAGCCGCGGCGGATTTGCTCCGGCCAGGTGAACCCGGGGTCGGTCGAAGAAACGCTCGAACAGCATCGCCTGACGCTCGAACTCGCGCCCTACGCCCTATCGGTCAGCCCGCTCGACTGCGAGGCGATGGACCTGCTGATGGGCTTTGATTTCAGCTACCGCGGCAACCACAACCAGCTGATTGCCGAGGCGCTCGGCGTCTGCCCTGCCCTAGAACGGATAGCAACGATCCCCGGCGCGACGATCATCAACTACGAGCCGTCATTCACCTTCGCGCTCGACGACGAGTGCCGCATTCAGTGCCGCTTCAATATCGAACCGCGCACGAACGCCTACCAGATCCGGACGAACGAGTTCCAAGAGGAACAACTGAGCGTCTATGTCACCGCTCGGCAGTACGGCAGCCTGCCGCCGAACCAGACGTATGCGTCGATGCTCGACAAGCTGTGGGACGTCTGCCGCGACGTGGTTGATAACTACGTCATCGACTCGGTGCTGCAGCCGCTGGCGCGGACGATTGCGTTGGACTAAGTTCGCGGCCGCTGGCAAATATCGTCCGAGCACTTTCCGTTAAACTAAGCAAAAGCTCCGCCGTCGAATAGTCGACGGCGGGGCTTTTTTATTTCCATCATTCAGAGGTTGTCGCCGGCACTCCATTATTGCTCGACTTCCACCTCAGCCTGCTCAACTTCGACATCGGCGCCTTCGCCTTCCGCGTCGTCACCTTCAGACTCTTCGGCTTCTTCCTCAGCCTCAGCCTTCTTCTGTTCAGCTTCCCACTTATCGAGGGTTTCTTGGGCTAGCTCTTTCCCTTCAAGCAGCGCTGTCATCTCTTCGATGAGCTTCTTCTTCGCATCGCCGCCAAAGCCTACATGGACGACCTGCACGCGACCATCCTTGCCGATCAGCACAGTCTGCGGGATCGCCTCGGCCTTATAGAGATCGCCGATTTCACCCTCCGCGTCGAGCAGCACCGGCACGTCGAGTTCCTGCTCCTTGAGAAACTCCTTCACCGCTTCAGGTTCCTCGCGAAGATTGACCGTGTAGAACACAACGTCCTTCTCCTTCATCTCTTCCGCGGCGGCGGAGATTTCGGGCAATGCTGCGACACAGGGACCGCACCACGTCGCCCAGAAATCGAGCATCACGACTTTCTTGCCAAGGACGTCTTCCAACTTGAAGGCTTCGCCGTCGAGCACGTCGACTTCAAACGTCGGCGCCTGCTTTCCCACTAATTCATGCGGCGGCTGCGGGCCAGGCTTCGGCATTGCATCTTGCAGCGAGTCGGCCTGGCGGACGCCTTCGGGCGGGGTGAACTTGAAGTCCTCGTCGGTGAACTTTGGCTCGGCGTTGAAGTTCACGATATCAATCTGGGCGGTGAGCGACATTCCCTTGGGCATGCCGGACTTTGACGAGTCGTCGGGAACGAGCACCACACGGCGCGGCAGCGGATGATCTGCCTTGGTCACCCACAATTGCGAGTTGAGGCCCTCTTGCTTGAACTCGCACTTCCAGCAGGCGACGCCGTCGATTTCCTCCTCGCCAGCCAGCTTCGACTCCGAGGCGCCGTCGAGGATGAGCTTTTTGAGACCCTCGCCCATCAGGGCTGGCACCTTGCCGGCTGGACCGAGAAACGTCACCGGCAAACTCGCCAGTTCGTTGTTCTCGCCCGTCGCCTCGGCGAGCGGTCTAACGATGTAGGCCTTCAGCATCGGCAAGTAGACCGTTTCTTCCTTGCCGTTGCTGATCGACGTAGCGCCAAACGGGCCCGATTGCTTGATCACGGCCCACCGACTAGGACGTTCGATTTTGACGTCGAACTCGCTTTCGATGCTTTGCTTGCTGCCGTTGGCGTCGACGTTGATGTTGATATCGAAGTCGAAACTGTACGCCGGCAGATCCTTGATCGATTGCTCGACGCGATCGAGCAATTCGTCGACCGACTTGGGTGCGGCGGGCTCCGCGTACGCAGTTGGCGAGCAAAGGAAGCTGCCAAGCAGCAATGCCATGGCGAGCGTGACGCTGAATCGATTCGCGTACTTCATGCCGCTATCTCCCGTGAAGAGCAAAGAGCGCCGGCGCTATCCAACGCCGGTCGTATGACTATCCGCGCAGCAGCTATCCGCACCGCGAAAGGCGATATTGTAGCGGCGTGGCGGCGCCAACGCCAAGAAAATAGTGCAGCGCGCAGCACCGATCGTTGCGAACCGCATCATGGGCGGGGAAAGCGCCGTTCTGCTCTTACTCAGAGAGCAATCGATCAACGCTCTGAATGAGCCGATCCATCGGGAACGGCTTGCGGACGTAATCGTCGACGCCGAGCATCTCGGCGTAGGCCTTGTGACGATTCCCCTCGTTGGCGGTGATCATGATGATGCGGTGCTTCTTCTCGCCGAGACGCTTCAGGCGTTCGAGGACGAGGAAACCGCTCCGCTTGGGCATCATCATGTCGAGAATGATGAGGTCGGGGTTCTCGCGTTCGATGAGGGCCAACCCCTGGTTGCCGTCGCGGGCGACCAATACCTGATAGTCTTGAGCCTCAAGTGCCAGTCGCAACGACTCAATGATTTCAGCGTCGTCGTCGACCAGAAGAATCCGCTTTTCGCTATTGGAAGCTTTTTTAGCCATCGTTCAGGTATCGGGGGTGTGGGCCGCGCCGCTGGGCGGGGGCTCAATGGTATGCGAGTTGCAAACCGTAGTTTGCTCGGACAGTCTCGTAACCGCCCCGTCGAAAGGCTGTGGACTCAAGCCAGCAGACGAAGCGGTAAAATGAGTAGCAAACCCTTAAACTTAGCGAGGAAGAGGCGATTTACAAGCGGCCCCGAAACGCCCCAAGGTTTCGCCAAGCTACCAGAATCGCCGCAGTCGGCCGGGTAACCGGCTTGCTCTCCCCTCGCGCACTTGCGGATTCCCGCGATGCCTGATCCAACTGAAATCATGGTGAAACCCGCGCAAACAGTCCCCAGTTTCTGCCTGCCGGCGCTCCCCTACCAGCCGATTGACCCGCAATCGTACAACCCCGCAATTGGGGTAATCGGCTGCGGCGGGATCACGACGCACCACCTCCGTGCGTACACTGCGGCCGGGTACCGCGTGACCGCCCTGTGCGACGTGGTGAAAGAGGCGGCCGAAAAGCGCCGGGATGAGTTTTACCCCGAGGCCCGCGTTTACACCGACTACCGCGAGATGCTCCGCGACGCCGACGTGGAAGTCGTCGACGTCACGACGCACCCGGAGATTCGCGGGCCGATCATCGCCGCGTGTCTCAAAGCGGGCCGGCATGTGCTCAGCCAAAAGCCGTTCGTGATCGACCTCGACGAAGGGGAGCGGCTCGCCGACCTTGCCGACAAGCAGGGCGTCCTGCTCGCCGTGAACCAAAATGCACGGTGGGCGCCCCACTTCAGTTACATGCGCGAGGCGGTCGAGGCCGACCTCATTGGGCAAGTCGCCTCAGTCCACTGTGGCGTCCACTGGGACCACAGCTGGGTCCGCGGCACGATCTTCGAGAAGGTGTATCACCTGATTCTCTACGACTTCGGCATTCACTGGTTTGATTTTCTGGCGACCGTGATGGGCAAGCAGCGCCCTCTGCGCGTCTATGCGTCGACCGCCGTTTCGCCAACGCAAACCATCGTGCCGGCGCTACTGGGGCAGGCGGCGATCGAGTATCCCCGCGCCCAGGCGACCCTGGTGTTCGACGGGCATGCGGCGCACAACCCGTGGGACGAGGCCTACGTCGCCGGAAGCCACGGCACGCTGCGGAGCTTCGGCCCCAACGTGAATCAGCAGACGGTCGAATTGTCGCGCGACGGCGGCGACTATCGGCCCAAACTCACCGGCGCGTGGTTCCCCGACGGGTTCCATGGAGCGATGGGCGAGTTGCTGTGCGCCATCGAGGAGAAGCGACAGCCCTCAAACGACGGCCGCAGCAACTTGCGCAGCTTGGAGCTAGCGTTCGCCGCGGTGGCGAGCGCAATGCGGCACGAACCGATTGTTCCCGGTTCGATTCGCAAACTTCCCGATCCGCCGAGCGGCTGACGCATGCAGCATCCCTACGAGCCCCATGCCGTCTACGTCTTGCTCGACCGCACTCGGGCGACGCTCGACTCGAAATACGCCGCCGAACTGCCGGCGATAAAATCCCTCAACCGGCTCGAACTGCATCCTCGAGTCACCTTCTTTATCGGCGAAAACGGCAGCGGCAAGAGCACGCTGCTAGAGGCGATGGCGGTCGCAGACGGGTTCAACGCCGAGGGCGGGACGCGGAACTTCGACTTCCACTCGAAAGATTCGCACTCCGACCTCTACAAGTGGGTGCGACTCGGCCGCAGTTCTCGCGGAAAGCGGCGAAGCGATGGCTTCTTTTTGCGGGCCGAAAGCTTTTACAACGTGGCGAGCGAGATCGAAAAGCTCGGCCTCGATACCCTCTACAGCCACCGCTCCTATCACGAGCAGTCGCATGGCGAGTCGTTTATCGACCTGATGACGAACCGCCTGCGTGGCGACGGACTCTATCTGCTCGACGAACCCGAAGCCGCGCTCTCCCCGCAGCGGCAACTGGCGTTTCTCGTGGCGATGCATGAACTGGTAGAGAAAGAGGCGCAGTTCGTGATCGCGACGCACTCGCCGATCATCATGGCGTACCCGAATGCGTGGATTTACGAGTTCGGGCCGCAGGGGATTCAGCGCGTCGAGTACCGCGAGACGGAGCACTATCGGGTGACGCAGACGTTTTTAAACCGGCCCGAGCAGATGCTGCGGCAGTTGCTGGGGGAGGATTTGTAACGAGAGGCATGAACTCAGACTGCCCGGCCCCGGAGGGGCTGAGTAATGTAGCCAGGGGCGCAAGCCCCTGGTATCTGGACCGAACCGCACGTCCAGCCCCGCGAGGGGCGGCATAGCTCGCCGCAACGATTGCGAGTTGTGTCGCCCCTCACGGGGCTCTGAATCATCGCGATGCTCGCTACCAGGGGCTAACGCCCCTGGCTACATTATGTCGCCCCTTCGGGGCTGATCGGCCATCGCATAAAAAAACGCCGCTTGATTGGATCAGGCGGCGTCTTTGAGTCAGTGCTTAACCCTACTTGGCGTTACTTCTCCACGCCGAACGCATAGATGCAGCTGTGCTTGTATTCGTCGCCGGGACGCAGCACGCAATCGGTCCAGCCTTCGAGGCCTTGCTTGTTCGGCGAGTCGGGGAAGACCTGCGTCTCGAGGCAGCAGGCGCTGCGGTGACCGTAGGTTTTGCCCCCCTTACCCTTGTTGCCTTTCAGGAAGTTGCCGCCGTAAAACTGGATGCCCGGCTGGTCGGTGATCACGGTCAGCGTGCGGCCCGACTTCGGGTCGACGAGCTTGGCCGCCTCCACCAGTTCGCCCTCGCCGGCGTCGCCGCGGTTGATCACGAAGTTGTGGTCGTATCCGAGGGCCGACGTCTTGGTGAGTTCATCAACCCGCTTGCCGATGGCCGTCGGCGTGCGGAAGTCGAGCGGCGTCCCTTCCACCGGAGCCTTTTCGCCCGTGGTGATCAGCGTGTCGTCGACCGGCGTGTAATTATCGGCGTTTAGCTTGAGAACGTGGTCGTTAATCGTCGGCGAACCGGCGCCGCCGAGGTTGAAGTAGGCGTGGTTGGTGAGGTTGATCACCGTCGGCTTGTCGCTCTTGGCCGAGTAGTCGATCTTCAGCTCATTCTTGTCGTTGAGCGTGAACGTCACGGTCATGTCTTGCTTGCCGGGATAGCCTTCCTGGCCGTCGGGGCTGGTGTAGCTGAACTTCACCCCCGAAACGCCATCCTTCTCGAAGGGCACGCCGGTCCACACCACCTTATCGAGGCTCTCGGTCTTGCCGCCGTGGAGGTGGTTGACGCCGTTGTTGGCGGCCAGCTTGTATTCCTTGCCGTCGAGCGTGAACTTCGCCTTCGCAATGCGGTTCGCATAGCGGCCGGTGGTGCAGCCGAAATAATCGTTCGCGTCCGACTCGTAGCCGGCGACGTCGTCGAAGCCGAACACCACGTCGGCAACCTTGCCGTCGCGATCCGGCACGTCGACGCCGATGAGCGCCGCCCCGCGGCTCGACAAACGAACCTTCATGCCATTCTTATTGGTCAGTTCGAACTTTTTCACTTCAACGCCAGCCTTGGTTTTGCCGAAGTCGGATTCGGTCACCTTGGCCGAAGCAGTCTGAACGCACAGGCCGAGGGCCAACGAAACGAGCAACATTGCAGAACGACGCATTGGTGGAATCTCCGCCAGTGGTGAGCCTGAGAGAGGTCTGTTTGATCCGGGGAAAAGTGCCGCCAGCCGAGCGAATCAGGCCGACAAAACTAAGCATGGCATGTTCGCCGCGCGGGTGCAACACGCGGAAGTCGCTCACTGCCCACGACTTCGGCGTCTGAAAACACGCAACGACGGCCCTTCGATCTCACCTTACTGACGCTGATCGTCAGCGGCCATGAGATTCTTTGCCGTCGGCGACGCGCGGGTCGCGCGCTGCGACATCGCACGCGATGGCGTGAAATATCTCAAGTTTCTCCGCGCGTTCACCTGCTTGGAGCAGCCCCGCTAGCGGGCTATACTGCGTCGCAATCTCAATCGCTGTTCTCTTTTCCGGCGCCTTGGCGTCCTTTTCTCACGAGGCATTGATGGCGGACAACAACCAATCGGCGCGACGGCTGTTCTTGGGGTGTTTCACCGGGCTCGTCGCCACCGCCTTTGGCTTTGCCGTCCGCAATTCCGCCGAAGTGATGGATAGCTGGGCGACCGGCTTCCAGCTAAGCGAAGAACAGAAGGGAATGATCATCGGCGTCGGCACCTATCCGTTCGCCATTTCGATCATCGTGCTCAGCCTCGTCATCGATCGCATCGGCTATGGCCGCGCGATGGGCTTCGCGTTCGCCGGCCACTTGATCTCGGCGTTGCTGACGATCTTCGCGCCGAACTTCATCGTCCTCTACTTCGCGACCTTTATCTACGCACTGGCGAACGGCGCCGTCGAAGCGGTGATTAACCCCGTTGTCGCGACGATTCACAAAGAGAACAAAACTCACTGGCTCAACATCTTGCACGCCGGCTGGCCGGGCGGGCTGGTGTTGGGCGGGCTGCTGTCGATCCTGCTGATGAAGGCAGGAGGCACGGTAGGCGGCAAGCTACCGGGCGAGCTGTGGCAATGGCAGATGGCGCTCGTCCTGCTGCCGATCCTCAGCTACGGCTTCCTGCTATTCGGCATGAAGTTCCCGCAGCAAGAGCGGGTTGAAGCCGGCGTCAGCTACAAGGAAATGCTCAGCGAATTCGGCTGGGGCAGCGCGTACATCGTCTCGTTCCTCATCGTGATGGGGATTAGCCAGATGCTCGTGGCGTTCGGGCTCAGCAAGCTGTCGCTGACCGCGGCGCTTTTGATCTCGATCGCCCCGGCGGCCGTGTTCGCGTTTTACGTCAACTCGTTCGGCCGGCCGATGTTCATCTTTTTGATGCTCATCATGTTCCTGCTCGCGACGACGGAGCTCGGCACCGACGGCTGGATACAAGACATCATGGGCACCGTCCTCAAGAACAAGACGACCGGGGCTTGGTTCCTGATCTACACCTCGTCGATCATGTTCATCTTGCGATTCTTCGCGGGGCCGATCGTCCATCGCATTTCGCCGCTCGGCTTGCTCGCGGCCTCGGCGGCGATCGCGACGGTCGGCTTGCTGTGGCTTGGCACCGCGAAACCGGTGCTTGGCATGCTCTTCGCCGCCGCGACGCTGTATGGCTTCGGCAAGACCTTCTTCTGGCCCACGACGCTCGGCGTGGTCTCCGAGCAATACCCCAAGGGTGGCGCCCTGTTGCTGAACGCAATCTCGGGCGTCGGCATGATCGCCGTCGGCACGATCGGCGGCCCCGCTATCGGCACGATGCAAGACCGCGACTTCACGGCCGCCGTCGCCCAAGCCTTACCGGAAGTGCAGCCGCAACTGGTCAAGCAAGAGAAAGGACTGTTCTTCGACTACGACGCGATCGATCAAAAGCTCGTCGCGAAACAGCCGGAAGCCGTCCAGGCGCAGATTACGGAAATCCAAGGCAAGACGAAGCAAGGGGCGCTCGCCAAAATCGCCGTGCTGCCGGCGATCATGCTCGTCTGCTATCTCGTGCTGATCGCCTACTTCAAATCACGCGGCGGCTACCAAGCCCAAGTCCTCACGGGCCACGCTGCGAACGACGAAAAATTCACCGGCGGCGTGCCGGGGGCACTGGAAGCATGACGCTGCGGTTAAAATACTAACCGCGAATCACACGAATCTGCGCGAATCAGAAGGACAGCAATCGCTCGTGCCCTTTGCGCATTCCTTTGCGTCTTCGCGCCTTTGCGAGAGACATTTCTTCTCTGGATTTCACGCAAAGGCGCAAAGAAAACAGCTGTAAGCAATCAACGCAATGCTAAGCAGCCATCAGCCCCGAGACGCTGCCGCCGCACAGTTGGTCGGCAATGGCGCCGGCAATCTGCGACGCCGCTTGCGGGCGAGCCAGCTTTTGCATGTTGCGGCCCATCTCGACGCGGAGGTGGTGGTCGCTCACCAACGAATCGAGTTCGCGAGCTAGCGCGGCATCGAGAGCGCCCGATTGCTGCGATTCGTCAACCATCCGGCAAGCCGAGGCCGACGTGAAGACTTTGGCGTTGGCCGTTTGGTGGTTATCAGCGGCCTGCGGGAACGGCACCAAGAGCGCCGGCACGCCAGCGAGCGCCAGCTCAGCCAGCGTTGTACCGCTCGCCCGCGAAACGACCAGGTCGCTGGCAAACAACACCGACGCGATTTCGTCGATGTGCGTTACCGCTAGCGCCTTCATGCCGAGCTGCGCGTAACGCGATTCCGTCTCCTGCAGCTGCCCATCGCCCGTTTGATGGACAATTTGCCAATTGTGGAGCCGATCGCCGAGTCGCTTCAGCGCCGCTGGAATCGATTCGTTGAGCGACCGCGCGCCGCCCGAGCCGCCGAGAATCACCAACCGATTTTGCCGCCGCGGACCGTTCGTCGCGAGACCGCCCGCCGCATTCCGTTCGGTGAGATCGGCCCGCACCGAGGCCGCTTGGCCAAGCGTACGCTTGTAGAGATCTTCAAACACCATCCGGCACGGGTTGCCAGTGACGGTCATCGGCGCTTGGACGTGCAGATGGGGGCGTACTTCTTCGAACGCCGCACACACCATCGCCGCGGCCCGCGAGAGCCACCGCGTCGTGCGCCCGGGGACCGCGTTTTGTTCGAGCAGCACCACGGGAATGCCGCGGGCGACGGCCGCACGCACGACGGCGACGCTTGTCGAGCCGCCGAGGCCGACGACGAGCGAGACGCGTTGTTCGCGCAACATCCAGCGAGCGGCGCAATACCCGGCGACGTTGTCGGTCACGAACCGCACCGCTTGCAGCGGATTGCGCGGCATGGGGTGGGTCGGAATGGTCGAGTAGTGGTGCCCGGCGATTCGCACCGTATGGCGTTCGCGCGCGGCGCCCGTACCGGCGAAGGTCACCAAGGCAGTGGGCATCAATCGCCGCAGATGTTCGGCGATCGCCATGCCCGGATAGAGATGGCTGGCAGAACCGCCGCCGGCGAAGAGAACGTGTGGCGTAGCGGGCATGGCAGCATCCTCCGAAGTGGAAAATCAAAACGGGGAGGATGGAAGGGAGAAGGAGCTCGCAGCCCGCCTTCAGCCTTCCATCCTCCCCGTTCGTCCTTCCTCGTGTTTCCGCTGAGCAACCGGGGGGGCGATGGTTCGCCCCCCCGGCGCTCAGACGTAGACTTCATCGTGAAGCACTCACGCGAGCGACTGACCCAGAAGCCGCCCGCAGCGAGTTATGAGCTCCTACCCCAGGGAGGGCGATCGGCATTGACCCCGCAATCGACGCCGATCAACGATGAAGTCTGAAATGGTTTCTTTAATAAGTTTGTCCGTGGTCAGTGGTCCGTTGCTAAGAAAGATTTTCCATCAAACGCAACTGACTACTGACCACTGACAACTGACGATCTTTTAAGCGACAAGCAGTTCGCGTTCGAACCGTGTTTCCAATCGTTCGGCGAGCTTGTAACAGCTTTCCGAAGTCGTGCCAAGAGCAAGTATCGTGTCTCCAGCAACAATTGAGTCGGTGAGCACGTTTCGCGAGGTGGCGTCGTCGGTGCAGACCACGACGCGGCCGATCGACAGGCCGGCATCGCGAACGGCGAGGCACAAATCGCGTGCACCCGTGCCGCAGGCGACGACCAAGTCAGCGTGACCGAACTCGACCAGCTTCCGCCCCCAGGCCCGCAAGTCGGCGTTGGGGGTGCGGCTTAGCTCGGTCGGGTTGATCCAGACGACGCGGCGACGCACGGCACGCGACTCGCGAAGCACCTTCAGCGCTGCATCTGCAGCGGCCGGCGTGCAGTTCGCCGTGTGCATGAGCGTCGCGCCCGATACGTTGACCAAGGCCACAGGATTGGCCGAAGCCGGGCCGACCGTGAACGTGGCAGGATTGAGGAAACCGGAAGTCGAATGCGAAAGGTCCATGATTCTGCGTGGCAAGCGAGTTGTCGGAGCGGGGCGAAGTTGTCGCGTCGTACTCGTCGAACTCAGCCAACCTTTGTGGGGGTGAAGGTAGTTAGTGAGCTTCGGAAGAAGCTGAAATTGATCTCATCCAAGCCACCCGCCGCGGCGGGTGGACGAAGTGCGATGGCGCCTTCGTTTGCTCCGTCCACCGGCGGATCCGGTGGCTTTTATGTTCGGGTGGTCTCTGCAAATAAGTAGTGAGTGAACGCTGTGCGGCGTTAGCCGACGAGCCGCAGCATCGGGCGAGCGGCGGCGTACAAAATTTCGCGAGCAACGTCGGCGTCGCTGACTTGGGCGCCGCCAAACGTGAAATCGGTCGGCGTCCGGCTGCCGGCGAGCACCACGACGTCCCCCTGCCCCGCCATCGCGACGGCCCAGGCGATCGCTTCTTGACGGTCGGCGGCAATCTGTAGTTTCTCGCTCTTCGGCGCGGCCGAGTGTTCAGCCAGCCACGCTTCGTCGTATTCGGTGAGCGCGTCGGTCACGATCGTGACATCGGCCATCTTCCGCAGCACGCTGCGAATCGTTTCCGATTCTTCAGCGGTCGCTTGAACATTTTCGCCCATGACGCAAATCACGCGACCGCTGGCGAGCGCCCGAGCCGTGCGAAGCGTCGCCCGCAAACCGTTTGCCGTGTGTGCGGCGTCGACAAATACAGGAAACTCTTGTCCGCAGTCAACCCGTTCCATACGGGCTGGCAATTTCTTGACGCTCTCAATGCCTTGGGCGATCGTTTGGAACTCGACGCCGTGAGCGAGCGCGACAGCGGCGGCTGCCAGGCAGTTGGTGACTTGTTGGCGGCCAACGATCGAGGTCCGCACAGCGGCCGAATCGGTGCCGGCGCCGAGGATGAACACCGTCTCGCAGGCGTTCTCTTCGACGATGATGCCGTTGATCTGCGCTTCGTCGCCGAGGCCGTAGGTGAGCGCGGGTCCGCCGACTTGGCTCAGCCAGCGGCAGCTCACCGCGTCGTCGGCGTTGACGATCGTCAGCCCGGTCGGCGAGAGATAGTCGAGCACGCGGCGCTGAGCGTCGCGGTAGTTCTTCACCGTGTGATGCAAGTCGAGCCGCGCTGAATCGACGGTCGTGGCAACGACCGTGTCGAGTTCGATGCCCGCCAGCTTCATCTGGGCGAGCGATTGGCTGGTGACTTCGAGCAAGGCGTGGCTGCAACCGGCCGACTCCATACGAGCCAACCGCGCGGCGAGCACCGACGGCGTGATCTCGTCGTCGATTCCTTCGCTGCGGGTCATGCCGTCGAACGACTTGATCGTGCTCAGCACGCCGACTTCGTAACCGGCGGCGACGTAGATCGATTCGAGCAGCGCCACCGTCGCGGCCTTGCCTTGATCGCCGACGACGGCAATCACTCGCATCCGTTGCGAGGGATTGTCGACCAGCGCGTGGCAGAGCTCGCCCAGGGCGACGCGGGTATCTTCCACGTGGTAGACGGGAACCGTGTGCACCGGAATCGGCCGCTCGACGATGATCGCTGCGGCGCCGCGCTTCACGGCGCGGTCGGCGTAGTCGTGGCCGTCGTTATCGGCGGTGAGGACGGCGACAAAGGCGTCGCCAGGTTGAACGCGGCGCCAATCGCTGGTGCAGCTGGTGACCGAGGCTCCCTTGGCCCCGGTGCGGCAGGCGCCCGAAAACAGATGATCGAGCGCCACGCCAATAGCTTGTTCTTGCGACATCGGACAGGCCTCCTTGCCTGCGTGCCGGTCGCGGCGGCCTCGAAGAGACAACCGCGGCGGCTACTCGGGTGTCGTCCCCCGGCCATCTGCGAATCGCGGACGGCCAAGGCACTCGTCGCATCGCGAGAATCCATTCTCGCGTCTTCGGTGCTCCCGCGCGGCGCCCTACCTGGCGGCCGCTGCAAACCCCTCTGGGGGAGGTTTTGCGGCGAGAGCGAAAGGAGTTGACCCGATCGGCCTAGGAGCGTCAAGGCGAGTTGCCGACCTCGGAATTCCTCGTCGTAAACGTGCGTTGCAAGCCCCGGCCGCGACCGCTTTAGAGCACGCCAGCAACTGCCCTCTGCCGCCGGAACTCTTTTCAGCTAAAGTAGTTCCTACTAGGCGGACCCCTTCAGCAATCTTTGACAGCTTTTGACCAGACATGCATTCCGGCCCGATTGCCAGCGGCAGCAAGCATCTTGCCGCCGTCCCGCGCGAACGCTCGCTCGTCTCGAAGAGTTTTCTGGGGCTCTTGTTCACCCAGTTCCTCGGGGCGACGAACGATAACATCCTGCGCTGGTTGGTGATCGGCATCGGCAAAGATTACGCCGACGTCAACGTGAGCAATCTGCTCGCGATCGGCACCGCGGTCTTCGTCGCGCCGTACATCTTGCTCGCGGCGCCGGCCGGTTATTTGGCCGACAGGTTCAGCAAGCGGCAGGTCATCGTCCTTTGCAAGGTCGGCGAAGCGCTGATCATGGCGCTCGCGATTGCCGCGATTTTGGTCGGGCATATCTGGATGATGCTGCTCGTGCTCGGACTGGCCGGCGCCCAGGCCGCGCTCTTCGGGCCGGCCAAGCTCGGCAGCATTCCCGAAATGGTCGACGAGAGCCGCATCTCCGCGGCGAACGGCCTCATCGGGCTGACGACTGTCTTCTCGACGATGGTCGGCACGTTCTTGGGCAACTGGCTTGCTGATGAAACGGGCGACAAAGGGCAGCAACATTGGCAATGGTCTGCACTCGTCTTGCTAGGCTTCGCCGTCGCCGGTTGGTTGACCAGCCTACTGATTGCCAAGCTTCCCGCCGCCGACAAGTCGCGAAGGTTTCCGTGGGATATGGCCCAACAGAGTTGGCGCGACTTGAAAACGCTTGCCTACACTCCAGCGATGCTGCGAGTGGCGATGGGGATCATGTTCTTCTGGACCCTTGGGGCCCTCGCGCATTTGAACATTGATCAGTTCGTCTTCGAAGCAGGCGGCGGCAAGCAAACGCAAGTGGTTCCGTTGCTTTCTGCTTTGGTCATCGGCATCGGCCTGGGAAGCGTGCTTGCGGGCATTTGGTCTGCAGGGCGAGTCGAATTAGGCATTCTGCCCTTAGGCGCATTCGGGTTGGTGATCGTCCCGATTTTGCTGTTTACCGTTGAAGGCGAGTTCTTTGAACCGAGCGGAGATTGGACGCTCAGTTATATCGTCGCCATTCTCCTGCTCGTGATGCTCGGATGTTCCGCCGGCCTGTTCGACGTCCCTCTGGCGTCGTACATGCAGCACTACAGCCCTCAAGATCGCCGCGGATCGGTCTTGGCTGCAAGCAACTTGCTCACTTTCGGCGGCATGCTTGTCGCCGCCTTAGCCTTCGGCATGATGCGGATGCCGGTGCATGAGGGTTCGATCGAACATTTACGCGCTCAGCTGGCCGACAGACCGAAGACGTTAGCGGAGGCGGAAAAGTTTTGGAACGAATTCCAAACCCAGCAGGCGGCCGGCGAGTCGATCGACATTCACCGCCTCGTTGAAGAGAACCCTGAACAAGCCCTTGTCATCCGCGAGGCCTATCAAGAACTGACCGGCCATCCGCTCCTCACCGCACGGCAAATTTTTTTGTTGTGCGGCGTGCTGACGATCCCCGTTTTCATTTACATCATCGTCCTGATCCCGCAGGCGACGATCCGCTTCATCGCGTGGCTCCTTACGCACACCTTCTACAAGGTTCGCGTCTTCGGCCGCGAGAACCTACCGGAAGAGGGCCCGGCCCTGCTCGCGCCAAATCACGTCTCGTGGCTCGACGGCCTGATGCTCGTCTGCGTCTCGCCGCGACCGGTGCGGCTGATCGTTAGTCGCAGCTACATCGAGAAGTGGTACATCCGCGGCTTGGCCCGCCTAATGGGCGTGATCCCGATCCTCGATTCGCCGAAGGCCCTCCGCTCGGCGATCGACACCGCCCGCGAGGCGCTCAACAACGGTGAAATCGTCTGCATCTTCCCCGAGGGTCGCATCAGCCCCAGCGGGCAGTTGCAAACCTTCAAGCCAGGCGTCCTTGAGATCCTCAAAGGATCGACCGCCGAGGTGATTCCGGTCTACCTCGACGAACTTTGGGGGAGTATCTTCAGCTTCCGCGGCGGCAAACTTTTCGGAAAATCGCCTGAACTCAGCCCCCGCCGCGTTTCGATCTGGTTCGGCGAACCGCTCCACGAACCGAGCAACGCCTACGAAATCCGTAACGCCGTCCAGGCGCTCGGCGCTTTGGCAGTCACCCGCAGGAAACAGCGCGCCATGGTTCTTCCCCGTTTGATGATTCGCAAATGCCGGAAGGCGATGTTCCGCTGGAAGATCGCCGACTCGACCGGGCAGTCGTTCACCGGGGCGCAGATTCTCATGCGGGCGCTCATCCTCCGCCGGCTCCTGCTGCGCGAGGTCTTCGCGCCGAAGGTCGAGGATGAAAAGTACATCGGCATCTTGCTGCCCCCCTCAAACGGCGCCGTGCTCGTCAATGCCGCCGTCACGCTTTGCGGCCGCGTCGCCTGCAATCTGAACTACACGGTCTCCGCGGAGATCATGAACAAGTGCATCAAAAAGGCCGGCATCAAGCACATTCTCACGAGCCAGAAGGTGCTCGACAAGCTGGGGATGCAGCTCGACGCCAAGGTAATTCTGCTCGAAGATTTTAAAGACAAAGTCACCAAGGCCGACAAGCTCACCAGCGCCGCGATGGCCTACGCGATGCCGGCGGCGCTGCTCGACCGCCAACTCGGGCTCCATCGCATGAGCGGCGACGATGAACTGACGGTCATCTTCACCTCTGGCTCCACCGGCGAGCCGAAGGGCGTGGTCCTCACCCATCACAACGTCGGCTCGAACGTCGAAGCGATCCTCCAGGCGGTCCACCTCCGCCGCGACGACACGGTGCTCGGCATCGTGCCGTTCTTCCACTCGCTCGGCTTCACGGTAACGTTGTGGACGATCCTCGGCCTCGACGTGCGGTGCGTCTACCACTTCTCGCCGCTCGAAGCGCAGCAGATCGGCAAGCTTGCGAAACGGTGGGAAGCCACCATTATGCTCGCGACGCCGACGTTCCTGCGGAACTACATCCGCCGCTGCGATCCGGAAGATTTTACGCACCTCGAAGTCGCCGTCGCCGGCGCCGAGAAAATGCCGCTCGCGCTGTTCGAGGCATTTGAAGAACGGTTTGGCGTTCGCCCCGTCGAAGGCTACGGCACGACCGAGCTCTCGCCCCTAGTGAGCGTCAACATCCCGCCGAGTCGGTCGCAATCGAAGGAAATCGACGCGAAGGAAGGGACCGTCGGCCGTCCCGTCGCCGGCGTTGCCGCGAAGATTGTCGATCCCGAAACCTTCGTCGACCTACCGATCGAAACCCCCGGCATGCTGCTGGTGAAGGGCCCCAACGTGATGAAGGGCTACCTCCACCAACCCGACAAGACGGCCGAGGTGATCCGCGACGGCTGGTACGTCACGGGAGACATCGCGCGAATCGACCGCCACGGGTTCATCGAGATCACCGGCCGACTGAGCCGCTTCTCAAAGATCGGCGGCGAGATGGTACCGCATCAAAATATCGAGGATGCGATTCAGCAGTTCCTGCAGGGCGCCAATCCTGAAGAACTGACGGCCGTCGTCGCTTCCGTCCCCGATGACAAAAAGGGCGAACGGCTTGTCGTGCTACACACGAAGATCAGCAAGACGCCCACGGAGATCTGCGAGCATCTCAAGCAGCTGGGCCTGCCGAATCTGTGGATTCCGGGGACCGATAGTTTCTTGGAAGTGGAAGAGATTCCGGTGCTCGGCACGGGGAAGCTTGATCTCAAGGGCATGAGCGACTTGGCGAAAAGCCGGTTCTGCCCGTGAGCGATTGCCCCTCAAAATAAAATCTTGAGGTCACCTCCCCTTGAGGGGGAGGGTTAGGGAGGGGTGACGGCAGCTGGTACCAGGGTTCTTCCCCCCTCCCCAGCCCTCCCCTCCAGGGGGAGGGAGCCGGAAGAATTCTGTTGAAGTCGGCAACGCTACTCGGCCTGCCACGCGTAGATCGCCACATCCCCTGGCTCGATTGCCACCGAATGCGTCGCACCTTCAAGCGGCTGCAGCGTCCCATCCTTCGCCACCGCGCTAACCCGCGTGCTGCCATCAAACTCCACCGTCGCCGTCGTCGGCTGATGGAGGTCGCGATTCACCAGCACCAAGAACCGCTGGTCGCCCTTCGCCAATCGCGACGCGACGACGCCGGTTCCCTCGGTCTGCAGCGACTTGATCGGCGCCGCAGCGGCGAACGGCTTCGTCCCTGCCGGAATCGCCGCGCCCGTGTGGCCGACCGACTCCACTTGGCTGCCGACGAACACGCCGCGGACCGCTTGCAGTTCGGCGTTGAACGCCTTCACCAAGTCGTACGTCGGCGTCCGCTTCCCTTCCGGGTTGATCGGCGCCTCGTGAAAATTCCAAATCGTGCTCACTGGCGTCCAGTAAGTAAAATACTGCAGCGTGTCGGTCCCGTAGGCCAAGTCGCTGTACGCCTGCAGCCGCAAATGCGCGAGCGTCGGAATCGGATACGGCGTGTGGGCCACCAGCAGCGCGAACGTCCACAGCGGGCGGTTAGCCTCCCGAGCCGCTGCCGAGCAGATCTCCAAATTTTCGTAAAAGTCGCTTCGTAACGTTACGGGCGAGTCGGCAGCGCCTTGGACGATTGGGTAATGATCGTAAGACAACTGTTGGGTCGGCACTTCAGCGAGGAACCGCTCGACGTACGTCGCGTAGTCAGGCGTTCCCCATCCTTCGGGATTGCCGTACGTTGGCAGTAGGTTGATGTAGACCGGATGCTCGGCATCGACCGATTGGATCCGCCGCGTCCATGCACCAAGATCGCCAAACGACTTGGCCGACGGTTCATCGACGAGATGGTAACCGCCCAATGCCGGATGATTCTTGAACAGTCGAGCCGTTCCCTCAGGATCTGAATGGAGCTCTGCTGACGAGATGTAGAGCTTCACGCCGGCGGTCTCCGCGGCGTCGAGCATCTTCGTCACCGTCGCGTTGTCCGGGGCGCCGCTGAACGAGATTGTGAACCCGGCGTCGGCAAGTTCTTTGAATCGCTCAGGAGTCGCCTCCGCAGCTGGCACGCCCTCCCAAGCAAAGATCGGCAGTAGCGGCCCATCATTGACCGTGACCGCCGGCTCCGCGGCGACTGCAGTCACCGCTGATACAAGTACAAACCCGACGACTGCCAAGAAGCAATTTCGACAAATATTGAAGAAGTAGTGTGCCATCCTCGCCGCCTGCCCTCGAGTTGCTGAATCTAATAGTGACCGTGAAGCGCGAAAAGAAATGCGTCAACCACTAATACACGCTGATGAACGCTGATTGCATTTCATCAACGATCATTAGCGTCAATCAGCGGTTCAAAAGCAACTCACACGCGGTCACAGCGTCGTGCGCTCGTCCTTCAACTGTTGCGCGTCAAATTTCCGCAGCCGTCGCTGCAGATCCCAGTGCATCGCTAGGGCCAAGAAATCGGCGAGCAAAATAATCGCCCACAACACCCAAACGATAGGAAGCTCGCCCGAGGCGACGAACGGCACCAGAAACGCCCCCAGCAGCGGCACGACCAGCCGCATCGCGCAGCCGAGGCTGACGCCCGAAAAAGGCGGCCCATGTTCGTACAAATTGCGAATCCGCCGCGGCAATGCCCACAAAATCGCAGCGACGGCCAGCACGATCGGCCAGTGCATGTGCGCGTCGTAAATCCACCGCCACGCTTGGGTGAGATTGTCGTTCAGCTGGTCGCGCCACGGCACGCCGCTGCGGTGTGTTTGCACCGCGAACGCCACGCCGCTCACGATCGCCATGAACGCCCACAGCCGCAGCGAACCGATCACATCCTTCCGCAGCCCCGGATGCCGGAAGAATATGTAGAGCGCGGGGATCGCAATCAGCAGCGCGAGGTACTGCGCCACCATCGGCAGAAAGAGATGCCAAGCTGTGGCGTCGCCGACCCAAATCGCGCGAGCCAGCGCCCCGGCAACCATCAGCGAGGTGGCGATCTCGATCAGCAGTTCGCCGACCGTCAGTTCGCCCCCTTCGCACTTAATGATGTGGCGCGCGTCGGCGATGCTCAGATCGTTCACCAAGTTCCCGGAAGATTTTGACCACTTGTTCTTGGCCACTGGCGTTTCTCGTCGCAACTTCGCGGGACTTGGGGGAACCGACCGCGCTGTCGTCGGGCACGAATGCCCAACCTACGAGAGCATCGCCCATCGCAGCGAACCGACCACCGGGGCCTCGTCGCCGCAAACGGAAAACTCGAAGCGATCGAGATTGCGGAACCCGTCGAGCGAATGGCGGCGATACTCTTCCTCGGCCAGTTGGCGATAACGATCGCGAACCGAAGGAATGAGATCGCACACGCCGCCGCCGATCACCAGCCGGTCGTAATCGCCAAGGTAGTTCACCGACAGCAGCGTGATGCCAAGGGCCTTCGCTTGATCGTCGAACAATTGCTGAGCGAGCGAATCGCCCGCGGCCACAAGCTCCCGCAGCCGCTTTGCCTTCTCGCGTGCGGAACCGTCCACCTGATTCAACGAGTGCGACGCCCACTCCGGCAGCGTGAGACGATATTCGAGTTGATGGGCCAACCCGCTCAGCGACACCGCCGACTCCGACGTGGCGTAGGCGTTGCCCTTGAGCAGCTTTTGATCGTGCTCGTAGCGGAACGCATACGACGGCAGCAGAATGTGGCCGACGTGCCCGGCGCGACCTTGGCTCCCTTGAATCGCCTGCCCGCCTAACACGGCGCCGCCGCCGAGGCCGGTGCCGACGATCACCATGAACAGCGAGTCGAGCGTTTCGTTCGGCAGCGTCTCCGCGGGAACGTGGCTCCAAGTGAGCGCTCGGCTGCGGATGGCATACTCGCCGAGGGCCGCCGCCTGTCCGTCGCCGATGTAGCGCACGTTAAGCGTCGGGTGATGCTGCCGCAGGGCCGCCTCCAATCCCGCGCGGATATTAAAATTGTTCCACAGTTCGCGATTGAGATTCGGCGTCGCCAGCAACACGCCGTCCATCGTCGCGGGGCCGGGGGTGGCGATCGAGGCGCCGGCGACTTCGGTGAGCGGCGCGCCGAGGTGGGCCATCGCTTCCTGAGCGGCGACGACGATCGCGGCGATCGAACTCTGCGGACCGAGGTCCGGCGTCGTGGCAAACTGCGGAGAGACGTAAACCACCTCGTTCCGGTCGTTGCCGACCGCGAGGGTGCTGGTGGTTCCGCCCACGTCGACGCCAATGTAGTAAGCCAACGGAGAATCCTTGTCGCGAGGAGAGATCAGACGGCAAACCGAGGATTATCGGTTCGCGACGGGCGGGTGACAAGGCGTGGTTTTTCGCGGGAGGCTGTGCGATTTCACCGCGGTTCCTCTGAAGAGGAGGACTAACCGCCAAGGACGCCAAGAGCGCCAAGGGGGAGATGTGTCCCCGATTTCCTTTGCGTCTTCGCGCCTTTGCGTGAGACTTTTTTTTCTGAAGAAGATCTCACGCAAAGGCGCAGAGGCGCAAAGAAATGCAATTCAGAGATCATTGCAAGTGAATGACTGTTGGGTTTTGCTATTCGCGCCCATCAGCGTTTATTAGCGGTGAGTTCCCCGCTCTTTTCCGTCTGTTCGACGTACTTCTCAGCAAGAAGTTTTTCGATTTGCTGCCGAGCGACTTTCTGGTTGCCGGCGCCTTTCCAGTCGAGTTCGCCGTACCACCAGTAGCGCACCCTGCCTTGCTTGTCGATGATGTAGACGCTCGGCCAGATGCCGTTGTACCACGCTTTCCACATCGCCTTTTCTTTGTCAACCGCGACAGGAAATTTCAGTTCGTTCTTCATGAGCGACGCTTTTAGTTTCGCGTTGTCTTCCTCCGTCTTCGTCTCGGGCGTGTGGATGCCTATGAGGGCCACATCTTTACCCTGATACGCTTCCTGCCATTCGCGATACCACGGGTAGTTGTGGATGCAATTGATGCAGCCGAAGGCGAAGAAGTGAACCACGACTACCTTGCCGCGAAGCGACTCCATGGTGAGCGGATCGCTGTTCACCCATTCTTCGATCGAAACGAACTCCGGTGCATCGGCCGGGCTGGGCTTCACCTGCGAGAAATCGAACGAATCGCCCAGCAACTTCGAGAACGCCGCCTCCTGCGGCTCATCGAGTTCGGCCAGAATCTTTTCTAAACGCGCTGCCTGCAGGCGGGAAAGTTCTTTGGCATTCGCTTCGGCGTCAGTCCCTCCGCCTGTTTCACCATACGCCTTCACGCTGGCGCGAAACTCGTCGCCGATTTGAGTCAAACGCTGCTGTTGCTCAGGGGAGAGCTTCAGCTGTCGGGCGACGTCATTGCGAGACAGACAATCGTACCCCTGCACTTGCAGCATTAGTTGCTGCAGGCGTAGCCTCTGCTTCGAATTGAAAATTTTGCTGAGTTCCGCGCGAATCTCAGCGAGCGCCGGCTGCGCGGTCTTGTCGGCGCCGGTCGGACTCACGTCGCGAATCGCGAGCAGCATCCGGTTGTGCGCCCGCAGCAACGCATCAAGCGACGTCCGCTGCTCGTCGGTGAGTTGCAACGCCTTCCGCACCGCCGCGTCGCGCACCAACAGAATCGTCGGGTCGCTGAGTTCAGAGGCGGGATTCTTCTTATCCCCCGATTCCTCTTCTTCGCTGACGGCGGTCGCAGCGGGCGCCTGAGCGAAGAGAGCCGACGGCATCGCCACCATCGCCGTCGACAGCACGGCGCAGCAGAGCGAAGGAAAGACACTGCCAACGAATGGAACGCTTCGCATCAGAATTCAACCTTCTCCGCGTCGATGGTGCGCACGCCCCCGACTTTGCCTGGTTCGGCGCAATTCGCGCGTCGAAAGCCAACAACAAAATCTTGCGAATTTGTTAACGTTCGGCGAACCGCACATGTGGGGCGAATGAATTCTCGCCTCTCCCGGCAAGATAGGCAACTCATCGGCTTCCATTACACGGCCTCCGAGGGTTCTCCGCGAATGTCTGTTTGGGTTATGATGAATGCAGCTCGCTGCAGCCAAGGCGGCGTTTCATCGGACCAAATGCAGAGTGACCGCGATGCCAGCTTCGAACCTGTTCAACTCTCCCATCACCCGCCGCGAAGCGATTCGCCGCGCGGTCGTCTTCAGCAGCGGCGCCTGGGCCGCCGCACAGTTCGGCGCCCTGCAGGCGAAGGAAGCGGCCGCATCGCTCGGCGACGGCATGCACCTCCTCGCCCTCGGCGACTACGGCACCAACGGCAACGACGCGCAAACCTCCGTCGCGAAGCAGATGGCCAAGTTCGCCGACGGCCTCGGCCAGCCCCTCGCCGCGGTGCTCGCGCTCGGCGACAACTTCTACAGCACGATCAAGCCGGGCCGCATCGAACGCCAGTTCGAGGAGATGTATTCGAAGGATTCGCTCGATTGCCCCTTCTATGTTTGCGTCGGCAACCACGACTACGGCACCGCGAAGTACGACTTCCAAGAGGGGAAGCTCGCGCTGCAACTCGACTACGCGAAGAACAATCCGACGTCGCGTTGGAAGCTCCCCAGCAAGTGGTACACGGTCGAACTGCCCAGTCCTGAAAACCCGCTCGTGCGGATGATCGTCCTCGACGGCAGCTACTGGGAAGGCGCCCTCACCCCGCAAGAAAAGATCGAGCAGCGCCGTTTCTTCAAGGCCGAACTCGCGAAGGAAACCAAGGCGCCGTGGACGTGGATGGTGAACCATTACCCGCTCTTCAGCGAGACGGTCGACCGCGGCGACAACAAGCGGCTCATTGAAGAATGGGGACCCGCGCTCCAGGAGCACGACATCTCGCTCGCGTTCGCCGGGCACGACCACACGCTGCAGCACCTGCAGGTCGAGGGTTACAAACCGAGCTTTATCGTCTCGGGCGCCGGCGGCGCGCGGCTCTACGATTGTCGCACGACCGATCGCGGCTTCGTGAACAACCAAGTCTTCGGGTTCAATCACGTCCACGTGACGCCGGACTTGTTGACGGTGCAGTTCATCGACGCCAAGGGGAACCAGTTGCACGCCTTCACGCGCGATCGCAACGGCAAGGTCGAGGTCGTGACGAAGCAAGAACCGGCGACGGCGGGCGCGGCAGACTAATCGCCACTTCCACGCACTCAACTGTGGGAGGCGTCTCCGACGCCGATTACGCTCAGTATCGCAAGCAGTTGTGGTAGCTTAACGCTGCTTCGGGGGCAGAGCCCCCTCCCAGAGATATTTTTGGGCAAGGCCCTTCACACGACCACGGATCGAACGACATGGACGCCAAGCAAGTACTCGAGACTTCACTGAACTCAGGCCTCGGGATTCTCAAGATGTATCTGAGCGATCTCGACGACGCGGCCCTCCTAGAGCGTCCCGGGCCGGGCTGCAACAACCTTGCCTGGCAACTAGGGCATTTAATCACCTCCGAAGCGGGGCTGATTGAATCGGTCAGCCCTGGCAACGGCTTCAAGCTTCCCGACGGGTTTGCCGAGGCCCATGCAAAGGACAAGTGCCACGTCGACGACCCGGCGGCGTTCTTGACCAAGCAGGCCTACATCGATCTGTACGACGGCGCGCGAGAAACGACCAAACGCGTTCTGCGAGAATTGCCGCCCGAGCGACTCGAGGACCCGTCGCCCGAACGGCTTCGCAAGTTCGTTCCCACGGTGGCGGCGATGTTCGGCTTGCTCGGCGCCCATCCGCTGCTTCACGCCGGACAGTTCGCCGTCGTGCGTCGCAAATTGGGGAAGCCCGTCGTCCTGTGATCGCAGAACAACGCACGGATCAACCAACGAGGAAGCAAGGATGCTATTCGCCCAACGGGCCTTCCACATCGCCGGCATCTACGGCCTCGCGGTGCTGCTGCCGCAGTACTTCATGGAGCTACTGCCGCCCGACTTCGTCAAGCAACAGCTGGGCGAAGCGAACGTGCCGGGCGCCGTGCACCCGGAGCACTTCTACGGCTTCGTCGGCGTCGCGGCCGCGTGGCAGGTGGCGTTCTTGATCATCGCCCGCGATCCAGCTCGCTACCGGCTGATCATGATCCCCGGCATCCTCGAAAAGCTGAGCTTCGGCATCCCGGCGCTTGCCCTGTTCGCTACAGGCAGGCTCTCGGCGACGACAACCTTCTTCGGCGCCATCGATTTAGTGTTCGCCGTCCTTTTTTGGATCGCGTTTAAGAAGGTGGGGAGCGAAGCCCCCGCCAACTAGCCCCGGGCTCCGCCCGGGGGTCGGTTACCATTCCGATCGGCCTCGCCCCAACGTCACGCCACCCCCGGGCGGAGCCCGAGGCTAGGTTTTGAAGGCTACTGTTCGCGTCCGGCCTCCTGCTTCTGCCGCAAGCCTTCAATGTCCTTCCCATTCTGATGCAAAATGAGTTTCGTCGCTTCCCCCTTCTCGTCAACGACGAACGTAATCTGGGCATCGACCACGCGGTAAAAGAATTCAGTCTCGCTGCTCGGGTAAATCGGAAACGCATCCTGCCCGGTCGCTTGCACTTTCAGTTGCTCGCCGTCGAGCGTTACGTTTAACGAGAACAACAGACTGAGCGGATACTTGCCGACGTACTTCTTTAGCGTCTCGACCGGCACGTCGACGACCTTCCGCATCGCCAGCGGTTCGACCTTCATCCCCAGCGCAAGTTGCGCGATCTTCTCGCCGACGGCGGAAGTGAATTCGTGCTTCGCCGTGTTGCTGAGCACGACGACCGCCAGCTTCTTCTCCGGGATGCACGCCACGAACGAGCTGTAGCCGGCGGTTTGCCCGTCGTGCAACCGCGTGATGCCGTCGCGGGCGAAGTGCCAAGCGAGGCCAATGCTGCGGCCGTCCGGCAATTTCATTCGCGGCTGTCCGGCTAGCTGAAAGGCCTTCGTCACATCGCGATCATCCTCGGCGAACATCGCGGCCGTAAACTTCAGCATGTCGCGCGCCGTCGAGCGCAGTCCCCCAGCGCCGACGAGCGCTTGGAAGTCCCAGTTCGACTCGCGCCCCAGGTCGCCGTTGTAAGGCGGCGCCAGCCGCGCCGCCATCTCCGGCGTTAGGTGTTGCCGCGTGTCGTGCATGCCGAGCGGTTCGCAGATCCGCTCGATGACGAGCGCTTCGTAATCTTTCCCCGCGCGATCGGCGAGCAACTGCCCCAGCAATCCCATGCCGTAGTTCGAGTACTCATACTCGCCCGGCTTGCGCGTTGGCTTATGCGCAGCGAAGAAAGCGTACGCATCGTCGGCCGTGAAGTCCGCGTAGGGATTCCGCTGGTCCTTCGGCTTCAAGTCGTTGGGGAGTCGCGGCAACCCCGACGTGTGCGTCGCCAAATGCGCGAGCGTAATCGGCTGCTCCGACTCCGCCGGTTGCGGCGCCGTCTCGGGAAGCGTCTTCGCGACGGTCGCGTCGAGGTCGAGCCCCGTCTGCAGCGACGCATCGGCCAACAGCGTTCCGGTAAACGTCTTCGTCACCGAGCCAATTTCGTAGACGGTGTCGGGCGTCGGAGCGCCCTCTTTTTCGAGGTCGACCTTGCCGTAGTTGAGAAACAGCTCTTCGTCGCCGCGGCGGATGCCGATTGCGAAGCCAACGACGCCCCGATTTTCGATCACCGGGGCCACGAGCGCATCGATCTGCGGCTGCAACTCGGCGAGCGTTTCCGCAGCATGCGAAGCGGCGCCGATTCCCGCCCAAAGTCCCGCCAAGAGAATCAACCGGCGTGAAAATAGCAGCAGCATAGTCAATTCCCCCGCAAAACCCGATCGCCAAGCAAAGGCGAACTTCACATGAGAATCTTTTCGATCGCGGCAAGCTCTTCTTGGCTGAAATCTCGCCGCTCCAGGGCGCCGAGGTTTTGATCCAATTGCTCGACGCTGCTCGCCCCGATGAGCACGGTCGTAATCCGCCGGTCGCGCAACACCCATGCCAGCGCCAGCTGCGCGAGCGATTGCCCTCGCTGCTTGGCGATCGCATTCAACTGTTGCGACTGCGCGATCCGCTCCGGCGTCACTTGGTTGCTCTTGAGGAACCCATGCGGCTTGCTCGCGCGGCTTCCCTCGGGAATCCCCTGCAGGTAGCGATCGGTGAGCAGCCCTTGCGCGAGTGGCGAGAATGGAATGCAGCCAACGCCTTCCTGCTCGAGTACGTCGAGCAACTCCGCTTCGACCCACCGCTCGTACATCGAGTACTTCGGCTGGTGAATCAGACACGGGCAGCCCAGGTCGCGCAGAATGCGGCACGCGTTGCGAGTCTGCTCCGCCGTGTAGTTCGAAATGCCCGCGTAGATCGCCTTGCCCTGCTTCACCGCAGTCGCGACAGCGCCGAGCGTTTCTTCGAGTGGCGTGTCGGGATCGGGGCGATGCGAATAAAAAATGTCGACGTACGGCAACCCCATCCGCCGCAAGCTTTGGTCAAGGCTGCTCAGTAAATACTTGCGCGACCCCCATTCGCCGTACGGCCCCGGCCACATTCGGTAACCCGCCTTCGTCGAGATGACAATCTCGTCGCGATATGGCGCCAGGTCGTCGCGCAACATCTTGCCGAAGTTCTCTTCCGCCGAACCAGGCGGCGGGCCGTAGTTGTTCGCGAGATCAAAATGCGTGACGCCGCGATCAAACGCGCGACGAACGATCGCCCGCCCCGTCTCGTAGGCGTCGACGCCACCGAAGTTGTGCCACAGCCCGAGTGACACAGCCGGCAGCATCAGCCCGCTCCGTCCGCAGCGGTCGTAGGTCATCGATTCGTAACGCGTGGAAGAGGGGAGGTACATATTTGTTTGTCAGTTGTCAGTTGTCAGTGGGCAATTAGATACGCACTCCATGCCGCAACGCCCATTTAGCCGCGTGGCGTTAGCCCGCGTGAAGTCCAGAAAAGCACCGGAGATTATCCCGCACTCAACGCCCGTTGAACACCACCGGAGAAAGAATTGTGGCGATCGCCACCACCAGCAGCAAACCGTAGGAAAGCCGGCGGAAGCGATCCTTATCGAGCCGGGCCCCCAGCGTCAGCCCCAACCAAAGTCCCAGCAAACAGGGCGGCAAAATCAGTACCGCCAAAAACGCCGGCTTCAGCAGTTGCTCGCCGAATTGCCAAATGAGCGCGCAGGCCATGAACGGCATGATCGCCGCCGAGCAAAAAAACATGAACGCCCGACTCTTCGCCGCCGACCAGGTGAGCGAGTTGACGTACATCACCATCGGCGCCCCGCCAATCGATGCAAAGCCCATCAAGAAACCGGAACTAATGAACGTCAGTCCGATCCAACCATACCCCAAACTATCGCGCGGCCGCACGCGCACCGCGACGAGCATGAGCACCGAAACGAGCAGCACGACGCCGATGATCTGCTTCACCAGATCCTGATCAAGATTCGGCGTCGCCGCGAGCGCGAGCGTCCCCAGCGGCAAGCCGACGCAGCGCAAAATCGCCGGCAACGTCACGTCCCGCGCTTCGATGTGCGACCACAACTGAAAGGCGCCAGTAAAATTCTGCACCGCCGTCGACACGAAGTTGATGACGGTCGCCTCGACCAGCGAAAAGCCGCACAGCACGAGCATCGGCACGCCCATCAGCCCCGAGGCAAAGCCGATCGCCCCCTGCAGCACGCTGCCGATCGTCATCACGATGGCGACGGTCAGAAACTCTTCGAGACTGTAGTGCATCAGGTGGGACGATCGCTAACCGGTGATGGGCGTCGGAAGTTACGCCTTCTTTTGCTCGTTCTTGCGTTCAGCGATCAATTCGCGAACCTTCTTATTGAGGTCGTCGCTGTTCCACCCTTCCTTGAGTGCCAGCGCGAGCATCCGCCGCTGCTCGGGGTGCGACAGTCGCGCCACGGCCGCATGGGCCGACCACGAAAGATTCGCCTTCCGATTTTGCGGCGGCACGCGGCGAGCCACCGACGCGTAACGGCTAACCATCTCGGTGGAGAGCGTCTCGCCCCACACGGCGGCAAACTCTTCGCCAAAGACATCCTCGCCGCGATTGATCAAGTCGCCGATCCACCATGGACTCGCCCGTTGGCACCAAATCGCAAACTGCAGCGGCCCCTTCCACTCGGCCAGCGCCGGTCGGCCCGACATCTGAATCGATGCGGGTCGAAACTCAAACGGGCCAAGATGGATACGAGGTTCGTCAGCCATGTCGCAGTCAGGCGCCTCTGCAGGAAAATCCGGGGATATCGCGCCGCTGGCGCATGACGTAGATTTTAGAGACGCCGCTTCAGATAATGGAAGGGAGGTTTTAAGCCCCTCCGCCTCCCAGCGTCCTGCCCACTGCCGACCGCCCACTGCCCACTACCTTCCCTAGGCCCTCCGCATGTCCGACCGCTCGCCCGAAGGTTTCCCCGCCGGCTATCCCCACACGCGGCTCCGTCGCGTGCGGCGGCACGATTGGTCGCGGCGGCTCGTCCGCCAGGAAACGCTGTCGGTCAACGATCTCATCTGGCCGCTGTTCATTCGCGAAGGGTCGAACGAGCGCGAACCAATCGTCTCGATGCCGGGCGTCGAGCGGCTCTCGGTCGACCTTATCGTCGACGCCGTCGGCGAAGCCGTGAAACTCGGCATCCCCGCCGTCGCCCTCTTCCCGGCGACCGATGCCAAGCTAAAAACCCCCGGCTGCGAAGAAGCGATCAATCCTGAAAATCTCGTCTGTCGCGCCGTCCGCGCCGTCAAGGAGAAGTACGCCGATGCGATCGGCGTCATTTGCGACGTCGCGCTCGATCCCTATTCGAGCCACGGGCAAGACGGCCTCGTGCGCGACGGCTATGTGGTGAACGACGAAACCGTCGAGATGCTCTGCCAACAAGCGATCGTCCAGGCCGAGGCGGGCTGCGACGTCATCGCCCCGAGCGACATGATGGATGGCCGCGTCGGCGCCGTGCGGCAGGCCCTCGACGGCTCGGGGTTCCTTGACGTGCAAATCATGGCCTACGCCGCCAAATATGCGTCGGCGTTTTACGGCCCCTTCCGCGAAGCGGTCGGTTCCGCCGGAAATCTTGGTAGCGGGGACAAGCGGACCTACCAAATGGACCCCGCCAACGGCGACGAAGCGCTGCGTGAGGTGGCGCTCGACCTCGCCGAAGGCGCCGACAGCGTTATGGTGAAGCCGGGGATGCCCTACCTCGACATCGTCCGCCGCGTGAAAGAAACGTTCGCCGCCCCGACGTTCGTTTACCAGGTGAGCGGCGAGTACGCGATGCTCGTCGCCGCCGCACAAAACGGCTGGCTCGACCGCGAGCGGGTGATGCTCGAAAGCCTCACCGCGTTCAAACGCGCCGGGGCCGACGGCGTGCTCACCTACTTCGCCCGCGATGCCGCTCGGCTGCTCTAGCGTGCATCCCTAGCCCCGGGCTCCGCCCGGGGGTCGGCGTCCATCTCGTGAGGCATCGCCGCGCGTCGCGCCACCCCCGGGCGGAGCCCGGGGCTGGAAACGCGATCATGCTGTGCGAGGCGATTCCGAACTCACCAAGAGAACAAGTCCGACAGCCGCCCCCACAGGCTCAGGTGCAACAGCGTCACGCCCCACAGCACCAGCAGCGGGCTGAATCGCACATTCATCGCGTTTCGCAAGCCACGAGCCGCGATAATGCCGCCGAGCCACAGCCCGAAGATTCTGACCACTGGCCGCAACCCTAGAAACGCGCCGGTCACCGCCGAGGCGATCGCCGCGTTGCGGAGGAAGCGTTTCATCGCGGGCGACGAGCGTCGCCGCAGCACCAGTTGCGGGATCGACCACGCGACCGCTCCCCACATCGCGCCGAACAGCGCATCAAATGGCGCCTTCCATTCCCAAACGTGAATGTTGCGCGTCCGCTCGGGATAGAAGTACCAACATTCATACGCCAGCCCCGCGGTGACGACGATCCCCGCGAACAGCGGCAAGCTCCACGGAATCCGCTGCCCATCCTGATCGATGAGCCCCATCGCCATCAGCAGGCTCAACAACAGACCATGGAATCCGTACAGGGTGAGTAGCTCCCAATTCGGATTCACCACACTGTCGAGCGCTCCGACCGGGTCGGCCAGCGCGTCGGGCAAGTTCGCCGCGCCGCTGAAGAGTTCGATATACGCCAACCCGAAGAAGGCGATCCCCATGAACCCTTCGACGATCGCATACCGCGGCGCGATCGGCTCGCCGCAATCACGGCACCGACCGCGGAGCAGCAGCCACCCCAACACCGGCAGGTTGTCGCGGGCGCGGATGTCGTGGCCGCACTTCGGACAATGCGATGGCTTCCACACCACCGACATGCCGCGCGGCATCCGGTAGGCGACGACGTTCAGAAAGCTGCCGATGCACGCGCCGACGAATCCCAGCCAGAGGGCAGTGACGAAATCGAGCACGCGGGGCAGATCCTGTTGAGCGTTGTGTTGTGAAAGTGCGGCGGTTGGGAACCGCAGCTGATCGCTAACGAACGCAGATAGGAATGGAGATTGCTACCACCTCCCTAATGCAGCTCTCCGACTGCATTGATTGGCGTCAACCGGTATTCACCGGCGGTTCCAAACTTTCCCTCAGCCGTTCGTAGCGGCCGGGCCGGCGCCCGCTTAAAATGCCGGTCCAGTCCGTTCCGGCGGTCCCTCGTGCCAGCATACTCATTCCCAGGGAGTTATCGACCATGAGTTTCCATTTCTCCAAATCGGCCCGGTTGGCGATCGGCTTCGCCCTCCTGACGGCTGGAACCTTCGCGCTCGCCACCGCGCCGACTTGCACCGCTCAAGAGGCCAAGGCAGCCGACGCGAAAGACGCCAAAGCGGAAAAGCCCGCCCGCCGTGGCCGCCAACGCCGGCAAGAAGAAGGCTTCACCCCGCTGCTCAAGGGCGACGCCGCCGCCGATCACTGGAAGGCCTACGGCAAAGAAGGTTGGCCCGAGGGCTGGAAACTCGAGAAAGGCGTCCTCCATCGCCACGGTTCTGGCGGCGACCTGATGAGCAAGAACGAGTACGGCGACTTCGACTTGAAGTTCGCTTGGAAGGTTTCTCCCGGCGGCAACAGCGGCGTCATGTACCGCGTCAGCGAAGAGAAGGAACCCGCCTACTTCACCGGCCCCGAGTACCAGCTGCTCGACGACGCCAAGCATAAGGATGGCCAAAACAAAGTCACTTCCTCCGGCTCGCTCTACGCGATGTACCCGCCCGAGAAAGACGTGCTGAAGCCGGCCGGCGAATGGAACCGCTCGCGGATCCTCGTTCAAGGCGACCACGTCCAGCACTTTCTGAATGGCGAGAAGGTCGTCGACGTTAAGCTGAGCGGCGACGACTGGGACAAGAAGCTCGCCGCGAGCAAATTCGCCACGTGGCCAAAGTTCGGCAAGAACGCGAAGGGACACATTGTGCTGCAAGACCACGGCGACGAGATCTGGTACCGCAACATGCGGATCAAAGATCTGACCGGCAAGCCCGCCGCGGAATAACGCGCCGCGGACTTAAATAATTTGCCCACGATTAGTCCCCGGCCATCCGCCGGGGGCTAATTTTTTTGACTGACGCATCCCCCCGCCGCGAGCCGAAATATTCCCATGACCCGCACAGCTTCTCACGAAGTGCGGAGTCATAGGGGAAGGGGGGATACATGGTGGGGGGTATACGCTTAGCGTACCAGGGAGCGCGTGCGCACCTGAGGCGCTGCGGCTGGTCTTTGCTGGCATTGCTGGCGACGGCGACCGCATCGACTGCCGGCGAGCCGACGGGGGCTTCGACCTCGGAGGCAACGCAGGCCGAGGCGATGCGGGCCATTCCAATCGCGAAAATCGATCCGCAGTTTCGACCCGCGGTCCAATCGGTGCTCGCCGATCCGACGATCTTTCGGCGAATGCCGACGAGCGTCGTCGATTGCCGGCCTGAACTGTTCACCTTCTTGGCGCAAAACCCGGAAGTGATGGTCGAAATGTGGCGGCATCTCGGCGTGAGTCACGTCGAGTTGAAGCGCATCGACGAACGGACCTGCAAAATCAGCGACGGCGCCGGCACGACGGGGACGATTATCGTCGTCGAACAAACGTGCGAAGAGGGCGCGCAAAATCGGATCGTGATGCTCTGCAACGGCAGCTACACGGGAAAACCGTTCCAGCAACCGCTCTCCGCGCAGTGCGTCATCGTACTGACGAGCGGTTCGAAGGAAGAGACCAACGGCCGCCGCTTCGTCGCCGCTCGGATGGATGCCTTCATCAAGCTCGATCGCATGGGACTCGAACTCGTCGCGAAGGCCGTCCACCCCTTCGTCGGCCAGACCGCCGATCGCAACTTCACCGATACGATGCTCTTCGTCTCGAATCTCTCGTACACGGCGGAGAAGCGGCCCGAAGCGATCGAGCAAGTGGCGATCGATATGCAAAATCTCGACCAGCCGCGCCGGCAGGGCCTCATCAAAGTCGCCTACCAATGTGCAGAAGCGGGCCGAGCTTGGGAGCAAACTCGCACCCGACAGGCGTCGCTGGAAACGCTCAGTCGGTAATTGCTCCGCAGCAAAAATCTAGTCCCGCTCGCTCAGGCCGAAATCGACCCGCAACGTCACTTCGGATTTGAGAGGCGCAACATTCGAGCGAAAAGACTAACCAGTTCATGATCCAGAGGCCGCTCCGCCGCACTTTTGCGACGGGGCGGCCTTTTTTTTATTTTCTCGCAGCGTGAGTGCGTGACGGCGGCCGCAACGACCGGCCAGCTTTATCTGCGGCAAACAGAGCCAGGGAAGAACGGGGCGATGCACCATCGTCGCTCCCTCGACGGCAACTGCGCGACGGCAATCGACGCCGTCGCCGGCCGGGCAAGGAACGGTCCGAAACGCCATCGGCGCTGCACGCCGAGGCGGCCGCTCCACGCCTTCCCCGAGGTTTCCTGCCGTGACGAGTTCTTCGCCGTTCGCCCGCCGACTAGCATTGCTGCGCCGCTCCCTTCACTCCAGCCGTCCGCGCGCCTTCGCGCTCGCGTTGCCACTGGCGGCGACGCTCGCGCCGACCGCTCACGCGGCGCTCCAAACCGTCGGTAACGTCACCCCTGCCCCGCCCACCGCCGGAGGCAACGTCGCCGCGCCGTTCATGATCGGCGACAGCAGCGTCGGCAGCGTTTCGCTCAACGGCGCCACCTCGATCAACGTCACCGGCGGCAGCGCGACCATCGGCGACGACGCCGGCGTCTCCGGCATCTTGTCGTTGACCGGTTTCAATACGAACTTCACGACAGCGAGCGACATCATTGTCGGCAATCGCGGCTTCGGCAGCCTCACCGCGTCGACGCAAGCGCGAGTCACGATGACCGACGATCTCCTGCTCGGCATTGAAAGCGGCGGCAAAGGCGACGTCTTTCTCGACGGCTTCGGCACGGTGCTCGACGTTGGCGACGATTTCGTCATCGGGCAAGCCGGCATCGGCATGATCCAGATTTCTGCGAGCGCTGCCGTCTTCGGCGACGCGACGTCGATTGGCACCCTCGCCACCGGCGAAGGATCGCTGGCGATCACCGGCAACGGCACGCTCTGGCGGCAAGACAGCACGATGATGGTCGGCGACGCCGGCATTGGAACGCTGCAAGTGCTCAACCAAGCCAGGATGCGAACCACCAACGGCACGCTTGGCAACGTGGCGACAGGCAATGGAACGGCAAACGTTTCCGGCGCTAGCTCCTACTGGGAAGTGAGCGGAACGCTCACCGTCGGCGCGAGCGGCCAAGGCGCCCTCAGCGTGCTTGACGGCGGCCGCGTGTCCACGACGGGAGTGGCGAAAATTGCCAGTCTCGCCGGCAGCGAAGCGACCGCCGTCGTGTCGGGGGCCGGGTCGCGTTTGCAAGTTGGCACGACGTTCACGGTCGCCGAATTTGGCCGGGGCGTGCTCCGCGTCCTCGCCGGCGGCCGAGTGAATTCGACGAACGCCATCATCGCCGATAACGCGGGAGCGCGGGGCGAAGTCTTCGTCGACGGCGCCAACAGCGTTTGGGAAATCGCCGGCTCGCTCGATGTTTCCGAGCCGGGCGAAGCATCGCTGATGATTTCCGGCGGGGGGCTCGTCACTACCGTGGGCGCCGCGCGTATTGGCGTCAACGGCGAACTCGCCCTCAACGGCGGTCGGATCGACGTCGGCTCGGCCGCTGGGCTCAATAATCAGGGCCTGATTCGCGGCGGCGGCCGCATCGGCGCGCCACTCACCAACACCACCGCGGGCGAGGTCCGGATCCAAGCGGGCAATGTGCTGGTGGTGAACGGAGCGCTCACGAACAGCGGCGTGATCAACGTCGATATCGGCGAATTGGAATCGCTCACCTCCGCCGTCAACAACGGCGATATCGCCATCCGCACCGGCGCCCTGCGATTCCAAGGCGCCGGCCTCGACAACAACGCCGGCGCCCAACTCGCCGTCACCGGCGGCGTTGCTGATGTGCTTGGCGCCGTCGACAACAACGCCGGCGCGCAGATCGTCGTCACTGCCAAATCTGCCGCCATCTTCCACGACGCCGTCACGAACAACGGACAAATCCATGTGATGCCCGGCGCCGACGCCGTGATGCTCGAAAACCTCAGCTTCTCGGCATCTTCGCTCCTCGGCCTGCAATTGGGCGCCATCGACGCGACCGACGAACTTGGCCAGGTCGAAGTCGGCGGGATGGCAACGCTTGCCGGAACGCTCGACGTGAAACTCGCCGGCAGCCTGACGCCGAAGTTAGGCGACTCGTTCCGTCTGCTCACCGCCACCGGCGGCCTCACGGGGACGTTCGCGACCGCCGCGCTCCCCGCACTCGGCAGCGGTTTGTCGTGGGATCTCGACTACACATCGACCGCACTCACCCTATCGGTCGTCGCGGGCAGCGGTTTCGCAGCCGATTTCGATTTAGATGGGGACGTCGATGCGGCTGACCTCGCTCATTGGAAAACCGGCTTCGGCAAAAAAGGAAATGCCGAACCCTTCGACGGCGACGCCAACGGCGATTTTAACGTCGACGGCGCCGACTACCTCATCTGGCAACGACAATTCGGGAGCGGCGTGCCCGCTACGCCAGTTGCCGGGGCCGTTCCTGAACCCTCCGCGGTCGCCATCGCAATCATCGCGCTGATGGCTGTAACGCCCGCACTTCGCCGCCGCCACCTTCGCTAGGCGGCGCGCGAAGTCGCTCCACGGTCGCTGAGGCTGGATGGAAACGCCTCAGCGACCGGGAGCCTTTCAACTGCCCGTGCCCAAATCGTTAACTCTCCAGTTCATCCGGGCGCACAACCCGATCGAACTAGTCTTCAACGACATCGGCTCCGCTGCTTCCTTTCACCGACTTAATTCCGGCAAGGCAGTCAGCCTTCGCTGTGTAGCCTTCGCCCGAATCGGCGACGATCTTCTTGTTCGACGCCAGCAACCGCCAGCGCCACTCGCCCGCGTTGTCTTTGTAAACGTGGTACTCCATCATCGAGCTCCTGTAACTTGAGAAGACCAAGTTCCTCAATTTGGAACAGCGGTCATCCTAAATCCGGAGCCGACTTATGCCACCTACTTGATGGGCAATCCGGTTGTCGTTTCGGTGTCAGTAGTGTGTCACCCAACGCCGCTCGCGCCCTATCTTAATGGGCGTCCTCTTTCCCGCGCTGCCGCTCGATCTTCTCCACGTCGGCGTCGCTCACGCTGCTCACATCGGCCGCGTCGAATGACTTTGAATCCGGCAAGCGCACGAGCAGCGACGAACACTCGTCGTAGGCCCCGCGCGCTCCTTCGACGCGGCAATCAAGCACATGCCCGCCGATCGTACGGTCGTCGCTCAAGAAGTGCCAATGGTAGCCCGCGACGTTCAGCGTCCCCATCCACGCCGGGCACCGTACGCCGATGAGCGTGCCGCGCACATTCTGCCGCGTCCACACCTGCTGCTGGTCGATCACCTCCGCCAGCGGCCGATAGGGAGGCTTCTGGGGCGGGGCGCTCCGCAGCGTGAGTTCCGCAAACTCCCCAGTCACCTTGAACGCCACCGGCCGCTTCGCGTTGGGGACGCGGCGATCGAGCTGATGATCCAGCTCCGTGAGCGAGCTGGCCGCGATGCCGTCAAGTTGCCCATCTGCTTCGAAGAACGTTACCGTCGCGAACGGCGTCGCCCCTGCCCCGTCGCGCGGCACGACCGTGCCGTCAGCCTTCACCTGGAAAATGTCGCCGTCCAGAACGATCATCTCGCCGTCAAGTCGATCAAACGTCCCGACGCCGAAGTCGCCGAACTGCAACAATTGCTGCAACGGCGCGCCGCCGGCGTAGTCGCCCGCCGCCAGGGCCGACAGCAGCGAGAACTGCACGAGTTCGTCGCCGTCGTGCATTCGCCCGCGCACCGGAACGCCTAACGGTTCGCTCTCCAGGCACCCCGCCGCCGACAACAGCAGAGCAACAGCGGTAACTCGAATCGCGGACTTCATCGTGCGCAAGGACTCCGGCAAGAAGGTAATCGCAGCGGCCTAACTTCGCCCGCCGCTATCCCGCCGTCCAGTCCAGTTTCACGCCTACCGCCAGCGCGCCGCTACTCCGCAATGCCGACGCGCGCCAACTTATCAGGATTCCGCATAATAAATCCTTTCACGATCCGCCCCTCGACAATCTCGAACGTCAGCACGATCACCACCTGACCGTCGAGCGTCGCCAAGAGCCCAGGCATCCCATTGACGGTGATCGCCTTGAGCTTCGCCAAATCAGGCGTCTTGCGAATGATGCCGAGGAAGAAGCGGCTGATCCGATCGGCGCCAAAGATCGGCGCCAACGCCGCCTTCGCCTTGCCGCCGCCGTCGGAATAAACCACCGCATCGCTCGCCAGCAGTTCAACCAGCCTGTTGAGGTCGCCGCTCGCGCACGCCGCCACGAACGCCCCCGTCACGCGTTCCGCTTCGGCACGCGTCGCATCGAACCGCGGCCGTCGCTGCCGCACATGCTCTTCCGCACGGCTTACCAGCTGCCGGCAATTCGCTTCGCTCTTCTCCAGCATCGCCGCGATCTCGGCGTAGCTGTAGTCGAACACTCGCCGCAGCAAGTATGCGGCCCGCTCCACCGGCGTGAGGCTTTCGAGCACGACCATCATCGCCATCGACACCGACTCCGCCGCCTCGGCCTGCACATCGGCCGCCGGCGCTTCGAGTTCCACCAGCGGTTCAGGCAGCCAAGGTCCCACGTACGTCTCCTTGCGGGCATCAATGGCCCGACGTCGATCGATGCACAGCCGCGTCACCGCGGTATTGAGCCACGCATGCGGCACAATCACCTCCGCCCGCGGCTCGCGATTCCAACGCAAGTACGCTTCCTGCAGCACGTCGTCCGCATCAGCCAGGGAGCCCAGCATGCGATACGCCAACCGCGAGAGCGACGGCCGCAGTTCTTCGAAAATCTCATCTGCTTCACGCATAGCTGACTCGCTTGTCGAGAATATTTACTTTTGCGGGCAACTTCGCAGCGCAGTCGGCGGCTTCCTCGCCGCTCGCCACCGCCGCATCAGCGAGCATCCCTCGCCCGCCGACCCAATCGCCTGCCAGGAACACCCGCGGTTCGCCCGGAACTGCCACGCCCGGCCGCCCCGCGAGTCCACCTTCGCTCGCCGTCACGAGGGCGTGCGTCACCGTCATGTTCGGAAGCGTCCGCCGTACGATCACCTCGTCACGCCAACCTGGCTGCAGATGATCGACCAAGCGCTCAATCTGCACTTCGTCCGCCGCTGAGGCCGTTTCGGCGCCAAGGTACTTCATCGCATGCACCACCGCCACGCCGTCGCGAGCCAACTTCGCCGCCGCCGAATGGACGGAGAAGTACAGCGGCTCGTCGCCGCCAAGCGCGAACCGAGCCTCGGGATCAGGCAACTTCTCAAGCGCCATGTCGAGACACGACGCCTTCACCGGCAACAACTCCGTCAACTGCTTCCGCCACGCCGCGGGGCTCGCGTCGCCCAGCAATTCTAGTGCTTCCTGAGGTCCGGTCGCCAGCACTGCCGCGGCGCCATGCAGCGTTGTGCCGTCCGCCAGCCGCACTTCGACGCCCGCTTCGTCCGCGGCAACGTCGACCGCCCGGCTCGACGCATTGATCTCGGCCCCCTGCCCCACGGCCTGCGCCCGCAGCCCTTCGATGAGCGTCTGCCAACCGCCGTCGAGATACCACACGTTCGCCGCGAACCCGAGCCGCATCTGATCGATCGCCGCCCCAGCCGATTCCAGCTCGCCCCGATTGCCGTAGGTGGTGAGCCGGAACATCGCTTCCAAAAACCGCGCGACCCGCCCGTCGCCCACGTGTCCATAAATCCACGATTGCAGCGCCACGCAATCGAGCGAGCGCGCGTTGAGTTTGCCCAGCGAACCAAGCAGCCGCGTCAGTCGCCACTTGTCGCGTAGCGAGAAGAAGCCCGACGCCAAAATATTCGCCACGCCACGCGGCAACCGATGCCCGGCGCCATGGTCGACCAACTGGCCGCGCCCCTGGCTCGGAAAGCCGCCGCGAAACGTGACGCCAAGTTCGTTGAGAATGCGAAACGCCTCGCCGCCGCAGTAGAGCGCGTGCGCGCCCAGGTTCAGCGAAACGTCGTGCTTCACATTCGTCGCCGCGCGGCCGCCAAGATGCTTCGCCTGCTCGACGAGCGTCACTCCCCTCCCCCGCCGCGCCAGCGACGCCGCGGCCGTCAGCCCCGCCAGCCCGCCGCCGATGACAATAATCTGGCCGCTCCGTTCGCCGCTTTCCGCCTGCCGTCCTATGTTGCTAGATTGCATGATCTACTCCTTCGCTCGTCGATGAACTTGTTGTCGTTCGTTCAATTCGCATGGTTGACGATTGATCCGCTCCGCCTGTGACAGACAACGCCAAAGAATTTCTGAGCGGCACGAAACGGGCCAAAAATCAGGCGGTTTCGCTGTTGTGGCACGGGGAGAAACTCGAAAACTGAAGAAATTTTCTAGTAGCGTGTCACAGCCGGCGTCCCCCAGCCGTCAACTTGCCGGAATGGGACTCATCCCCAGGCATTCACACCGATCTAGGAGGGTTTTCGATGAAACGTCTATTCGCCACACTCACCATCCTGCTCGCAGCCGGCGGCTTCGCGGTCGCCCACGACGCTGACGACAAAGCCCCCCACGATGGCGAGAGCGTGAAACTGATCGCCCAACACCTGATGAGCGAAAAACTCGATGGCGAGGAAGCCACAGCCTCGGTCGTCGAAGTGACGATCGCCCCCGGCCAAGAGGGCCTCGCGCATCGCCACCCCGGTCCCGGCATCGTCTACGTCATCGAAGGGACGTACGAACTCGGCATCGACGACAAGCCGACCGAAATTTTCAAAGCGGGCGAAAGCTTTTACGAACCAGGCGGCTGCCTCCACCGCGTCTCGCGCAACCCGTCGAAAACGGAGCAGACGAAGCTCGTCGCCATCGTGCTCCATCCCCGCGACGCGAAGGAAGTAGCGATTCCCGAACCGAAGACCAAGTAGCGCAACTAGCCCCGGGCTCCGCCCGGGGGTCGGCAACCATACCGGCAGACGTCGTCCCGCATGACGCCGCCATGCTGTATGTTGTGGCTCCCTCCCCCTTGAGGGGAGGGCTGGGGAGGGGGTGGAACGCTGGTACCCGCTTCAATCACCCCTCCCTAACCCTCCCCCTCAAGGGGAGGGGACCTCAAGGTTTCATTTCTTCCTTGCTTCCCGCGGCTAGCTGAAGACAACACTAACTGCAAACCTGCATCAGCCACACGCAGCCCCATGAACCGCACCGTCATCGCCGCCTGGGTCGTCCGCCTAGGACTCGCCGCGTCGTTCCTCTCCGCCGTCGCCGATCGCCTCGGCTTATGGGGATCGCCCGGCAGCCCCGGCGTCGTCTGGGGCAGCGTCGCCAACTATGAATCGTACACCGCGACGCTCATCTACTTCCTGCCGGCGGCGCTCATTCCGATCTTCGGCTGGATGGCCACCGGCGCCGAAACCTGCATCGCGATCGGCCTACTCATCGGCTGGCGATTGAATTGCTTCGCACTCAGCGCCGCGGTATTGCTCACGTTGTTCGCCGCGTCGATGACCGTTGCGCTCGGCCCCAAGCCGCCCCTCGACTACTCGGTATTCTCCGCCGCCGGCGCAGCATTTTTGCTGTACGCAGTGGCAAGCTCAGCGGAAGCTCGCGTCACGTCAGCGGCGAATCCTGTTTGACCTGAACACAACTGCCGAACCCTCGGCTCGATCAACCACCACGCCCCTCACGGGCAGCACCTCAACCTCGAGGACCTACCATGAAAATCATCGTCATCGGCGGCACCGGCGCCATCGGCTCTCGCGTCGTCAACAACCTCAACGCCCGCGGCCACGAAGCGATCAGCGCCTCGCCCCGCAGCGGCGTCAACGCCGTCACCGGCGAAGGCCTCGCCGACGCCCTCCGCGGCGCCCAAGTCGTCGTCGACGTCGCGAACTCCCCGTCGTGGGAAGACAACGCCGTCCTCGAGTTCTTCCAGACGTCGACGCAAAACATCCTCGCCGCCGCCAAGGCCGCCGGCGTCGGCCACTACGTCGCCCTCTCCATCGTCGGCGCCGACCGCCTCCCCGACAGCGGCTATATGCGAGCCAAGGTCGCCCAAGAAAACCTCATGAAGGCGGGCGATGTCCCCTACACGATCGTTCGCGCCACGCAGTTTATGGAATTCCTCGGCGGCATCGCCGACGCCAGCGGCGGGGGCGACGAAATTCGACTCACCACCTCGCTGCTCCAACCGATCGCAGCGGACGACGTCGCCGCCGCGGTGACCGACGTCGCGCTCGAATCACCGGCGAACGCCACGCTCGACATCGCCGGCCCCGTCGCCTACCCGATGGCGGAGATCGTCGGCGCCTACCTGCAGGCCAAGGGCGACAAGCGGCGGATTATTGCCGACGACCAAACTGGTTACTTTGGCGCTGCCCTAGCCAAGCGGGCGTTAGTTCCCGCCGGAGAAGCCCGCATCGGCGCCACGTCGTTCGACCAATGGCTCCAACGCCAAGGTCTCCTCGCCCTCGCCAAGTAAATCGCGAGGTTCGCCGTCATTCGGATTCTCAATCACGATTTGTAATTCCGCTCCACTTTGGGCAGAATGGTCGAGCTTCGCGCTTCGACCATTCTCCTCAAGGCGGAATTCCACCCGTGTCCACTGCCGCCGCTCTCGACTTCACTTACAAGTACCCGTTCGCGTCGGCCGTCGGCGACGCCGAGCGCGGGTTCGGCCTCACGCTCGCCACGTGCGGCCCGCGTCACGAACATCCCTACTTCTTCGAAGGCCGCCTCCGCAGCCCGCGCGAGATGGCCGACATGCTGCTGGTTCTCAGCGACGTGGTGCGCACGCACTTCTTCCTCCCTCGCCCGGCGCTTCTCGACCCCGTGGTCACCAGCAGCGAAGCGATGCTGCGGTTCGAAGGTTTTAGCGGCTGCTGCGGCGTTTACGCCCGCGCCGACTTGCCCGCCGAGGCGTTCGAGAGCGACCTCCAGGGACGCGGCACGACGAACGTCGATTTCAACAACCCCATGCGCACGGCCCTCGCCCGGTTGCGCGACCACGACGACGCTCGCCTCTCCGTCGGCGGCGATTCCGTCGAACTGGCGAGCGGCGATCAACGCGTCGTCGAGAAAAAAGTGAAACTCCCCGTCCGCTGGATCAAGGGCTTCAGCGAAGTCCAGCTCTACCAGCCGACGATGTCGCTCCGCATGGAAGCCTCGGCCGCCGAAGCGCGGCAATTCATCCGCAGCCTCCCCCGCTCCGCCGTCCCCAAGCAAATTTGCTACGTTACGCAGTCGGGCAAGACGCTGCGATTGAGCCAGCGCGTCGCCCGCGGCGCCATTCCCTTCGCCGGGACGCATCGCGTCAAAATCCTCGAACCGCTGCTTAACTCGGCCAAGTCGCTGCGAATTTGGGCGGACGACGAGTCGGGCGTCAGCGGCTGGGAGGTGTTGCTGAAAGCGGGCCGCTTCTTCTTGATGCTCAGCCCCGAAGTCTATCGCGGCTTTTCCGGCGAAGGCCAAGCCCTCGCTCAGCTCGCCGGCGAACGCTGGAGAGACGCCCTCCCCGCGGTGCAAGGGCGTTTGAAGTGGCAATCGCAACTCGACGCCGCCGAACTCGCTCGCGACGTGAGTTTGCCGACCGCTGAAATCGAAGCCGCCTTCGCGGTCCTCGGCGCCCGCGGCCTCGCCGGCTACGACCTCAACCAAGCCGCTTACTTCCACCGCGAGCTGCCGTTCGAACTCGACAAGGTCGAGCAAATGCAGCCCCGTTTGAAGAATGCCCGCAAGCTGCTCGAAGGCGCCCACGCCCGCATCATCACGCAAACAACGCAGCCCGACGGGCTCGAAGCCGACGTCGAAGTCGACGGAACGAACGTGCTCCACCTCGTTCGCCTCCGTCCGCAAGGCGACAAGTGCACCTGCCCCTGGTTCAGCAAAAACCAAGGCCAACGCGGCCCCTGCAAACACATTCTGGCCGGACGAATGCTCGTTGACGGCGCCGACGACGAGGAACTGGCATGACGGCGGATGAATGGGGCCAACTCATCGTCTCGGGTAAGTTCGACGAAGTCGCCGCGGCGGCAGCCGGACTTACAGAAGCGGAACGCCGCGCGCTCTCCAAAACCACGGCGAAGCTGGCGACGACAATCCGACGCAACTCCTGGCAGGACTCGCTGAAGCCGGCCGTCGAGGAAACGCATCCGACGCTCGCCCCTCACTTGAACCTGCGCGACCGCGACGTCGTCTGCACCGCGGTCGAGATCGCGGTCCTCAGCGTCTGCCCGTTAGGCGACGCCAAAAAAGTCCGCATGCACACGCTTCGTAACGATACCCATGCGGCGTTGGTTAAAGTGCTGACCGACCGCCGACCCGAGTGGATCGATGATTTTGTCGATCACCATCTCAGCCCACGCAACGAGTGGCAAACTTTTGAGTGGGCCCCACTGCGCGAACTCATCCGCAACGGCGTCTGCGCCAAGCCGACCTCGGACGGTTACGTGCGGTTGTACGCGATGAACATGGGCGCTTGGTACTACCACACCGACCAATACGTTCCAATTTCCGAACAGCTGGCGGCCGAGCCCGATCTGCTGGACGACGTGTGGCGTTTGTTCGAGGTCGAGAATTTTGCCTTCTCCGCGCCAATGGAGGTCACGTCGTCGAATACTCCCAGTCAGTACGAGAGCTGGCACACGTCGATCGCCAAACTCTCCGCCCGCGGGCTGCTCGATCGCCAGCGCCTGCTCGATGAAAGCATCGCCGCCCTGCAGCGAGGTTTTAAAAACAACGCGCTCAGCGGCTACGCTCGCTTGCACGACCACCTCCAACCGACGCTCGACGAACTCGCCGCCCGCCAGCCGGCGTACCTCGATCTGCTTACCGCGCGCGTCGGCCAGGTCGTCAACTTCGGCATCAACACGCTGAAGAAACTCGACCAGGCAAAGCGGCTTGACGACGCTGGGTTCATCGCCGGCGCCGGCCGCGCCTTCGATTTACCCGCCAAGGGGCCTGCGAAAACCGCGATCGGCCTCTTCAAAAAAATTGGCAAGCGTTCGCCCCAACTGACGCCGACGGCGACCCGCGCGCTCTTGCACAGTGCGCTCATCCATCCCGACGCCGACTGCGCCGCGGCCGCGGCGCAGTTGCTCGTCGAGTGGCGGGCGCAGCTCGACGAGAAGACCATCGCCGCGATCAACGAACGGCTGCCGGAACTCCCCGCCACCGTCCAAGCGCTGCTGCAACCGCTCGTCGTCGCTGCCAACAACGGCATTTCACCCTCCCTCGCGGGCGCCGCCGTCACGCCAGACGATGCGGAGATCGCCACGGCGGTCGCCGAACTGCGTCAACAGGCTGATGCACTTCCCGAACGTTGGCGCACTCTCGTCGGCGTCGATGACGCCTTGGCCGCCGTCGATGAGGATCGTTGGCCCGCCGCCATCGACTTCGTCTGGACGGATGTTCCCATTCTCACCGGCGTCGAACTGCTTCCCCGCGTCGAATCGGCGGACGAACTGCTCGACCTCGTCGCCCGCGCCGTCGAGCAAGTTGAGTCGGGCGACGATATCGAACGCATTCTCGACGGCATCGCCCGCCTCGGCGCTCAGAAGCCGCCCGACTGCGAGCGTCGCGCGAATCCCATTCTGCAGCGAATTGCCGAACGACCGCAGTTCAACGGCCACAGCATCACCGACATTACCTGCACTCCCAAGGGCTTTATTGCCGCCGTCATTTGGTGGCTCGGCGGCGACGACTTGCTGGCTAGCTTCCGCCGCGATTGGGAACGAATCAATTACAGCTCCAACATCGTCGATTTTCTTAGTCGCCGTTGTGAGGAGACGCTCGCCCGCCTCCGCGCGGGACACTTCGGCCCGATGCTCAGCACGCCGACCCACGCCGGCGGCTGGATCGATCCCCTCGCCTTTGCCGCCCGTTGGCGCTACTGGCTAGCCAATCCCGCTGCGAGGCTCGACCTCGACCTTGTGTTAGCCCTGCACCGTATGGCGCCCGACCATCGCCCCGCAGCGCTCGCCGAGCTAGCCAACGTCGAACATCCCTCGATCGCCGCAATCCGCTGGGCCCTTGGCGACCGCTCCACTCCGCCCCGCATTGCGCCCGAAGCGGCCGAACTGTGGGTCGCCGCCGCGAACGCCCGCGGCCAAGACTCCGCATTCACGGCCATCGCCGACGCTGGCGTGCTACTGCAGGGACCGAATGTTTCCGGCCGCGCGCACTACGCCTGGACGATCTCTTGGCACGAATGGAAATCATTCAGCGGCGACGAAACGTTCCGCCTCCCGCAGATCAAGTTCACCCGCTCCCCCGCGCTCGCTGGCTCTCCTGGAGACGATTGCCTCGCCGCGCTGCTTCACTCCTTCCAAGATCGATACTGGCGCCCCTCGATGATCGAGCATCTGGCTTCGCTCCAACCGAGCGACGGCTCGGGATTGCTCAGCGCCGGCATTGAACGTCTCATCGGCCGCATCGATGATCCTAGTTCGTCCTTCGAACCAAACCACCCTTTTCTCCAATCCCTCATTCAAGTCGACCGCCCGCTCGACGAACTTGCCTACCTGGCGCTCGTCACCGGCTTCATGGGCAAAGACGCCGACTCCGCCGCCGTCGCCCGCGACGCGTTGATCGACGCCGTCGACGACGGCCGCGCAGATGGCCAAGCGTTCGGCGCGCTCCTCTCGCAGCTGACGCTGGCCGACTGGCTGAAGCTAAATCGCATCTCGGCCAACCTAGCCGAAGTCGCGCGCAACTCGCCTCTCCACGCAGCGACGGTGGCACAAGCCATCGACGCCCTCATCGCCGCCTACGCCGCGTTCGCGTTGCCGCGCGACTTCCACCATTTGCTGACGGTGCAACTCGAGTTGCTGATGCAACTCGGATTGCGCCCCACCGAGGCGGCCTGCGCCAGCCTGCGAAAGGCAACCGGCTCCAGCAAAACCGGCAAGCTCTCCGCCCGCATGCTCGCTCTGGAGCATCGCCCCACGGCCGCGCTCGCGGAGGCCAAGCAGCGCCTCGTCGAAAGCCGCCTCCTTCGGGCGACGCGGTGGGCTGCGGGGGCGTCTTCCGGATTGTAAAGCAGCGTCTCCGGCGATCTCCGTTCACCCTCGGGCGCTGATCTAACGCGACGACGTTTCTGGAAGATTTGAGTGGAAACTGGGCCACTCAATCGCATATAATGCACGTCCGTTCAGTTACCGATAATTGTCGCCCGCCAACCTTGCCGGCCTGAGAGCATCTGCTGCGAAACTACCTATTTTGACTTCAACTGTCGCGTCAAATCCCGCCTCAAATCGCCAAAAAGCGACGCAACATTAATCAGTAAATACACTTACGACGCGACATACATTGTCGCCAAAAATCGCAACGACGAAATCTAGCGACGCGACACGACAACGCCCCACCCCCAACAACCATCCCGTCGATCCCCCTTAGTCCTGTCATCCTGTCAATAAACCCAACCAACTCACCATCCAACCAAGCCCAACAACATAGTTCCCGATGCGGTTGCTACACTATTACCCATGCTCGCCAAACTCCACACCTTCTCACTTCTGGGAATCGACGCCCTCCCCGTAGAGGTCGAGGTCGACGTCTCGCCCGCGGCGTTGCCGAAGACGGTCCTCGTCGGCCTCCCCGAGCAGGCGGTGAAGGAGAGCATCCACCGCATCGAACGGGCCCTCGTGAACAGCGGCTTTGTCCTCCCGGCCAACCGCATTGTCATCAACTTGGCGCCAGGACGATCCCGTTGGGAAAGCATGACTTTTCCCCTGAAATCGCGTGGATTTCGACACTTTCCATAACGCTCCGCCCGTGGTTCGTTCCAGCCTTGGTTTCCGTCTTAGAGAAGTGGCAAACAATGCGATCGACGACGCCGCCAAGAGCTTCCGTCTTTTGCCGCCCCGCCGCTCCGTTGCTGAGAACAGCCTGCGCATTGTCTAGCGAGGCCTGCCGCTCGCTGCTTGAACGCTTTGTCCGCTTGCGAGAATGCAACCGGATCGTTGACTGCAATGAGTCGCGCCTCTGCCAGTTGGTACTCTGATTCGGGGACCGCGGTGTAGTGCGCAAGTAAGTAACTCTCGCCCGCGGTCGTGTGACGGTTGCGCCAAGCGGGATCGGACTCCATTCTCACGCGAGCGGCTTCGGCATCTTTCTTGGCCTGCCATGCCGCTGCCTCCTCAAGAATCTCGTCTCGCTGCGATTTGGGTTGGCCGAATTGAGCGTCGTAAGCTTCGAGCGCGAGAAGATGAGGATTGCGTTCGTCACCACTTTCGACGGCATTAGAAGTGCCAAGCGTGACGACTTTGTCCACGGCAGGTATGTCGTCCAAGCGGCCACGAAAGCCCCAAATAAGAGTCCTGTCGGGGATGGGCGCGCCATTGATCTTGTCGAGCTTGTCGAGAATTCCGTTCAGGCGCTGGATGACAAGGCCTTCACTGAAGGCGTTGCTAAAGTGAAATTTTACCGATCTGTGCGCGAGCCATTCATAATGGCCTTCGCGACGTTTAACAATGTTTGTCAGTCGGGGGTCAAGCATGCTGGTGACCTTTCAGAGTCAAGGGATGAAGGTGACTTAGTCTCGCAAGAGAATCTTGCTAACTGTCGTGAGGTAGAAGGCGTCGTAGAGGCTTAGCGACAACGAGAATTCAAGCTTGCCGCGGTAGAGAACGAGCTTGTCGTCGTCCATCCTCGCTCGGATGCGATCGTCGTACCTAAGCCGGAACTTGGCGCAGAGCTTGACGAGAAGTCGATTGGCGTCGTCATCGAAGCCGCGACGCTTTCCATCTTCGGCCTTAAGTCGTTGCCGCTCCGGTCCTGTTTTCATTGCCCACCAAAGTCTTGGAGGTTTCATTAGATGCCCTGTTGTGAACGGATTCGGCGAGCTAGACAACGAGTCGCTCGCCGATCGTCCGCGCCATCTTTGCGCGGGCGCGTCGGAGTCCCCGACGTATAGCGGCGAGTATGTTACTCTCGCCGCGAACTGTAAGAGCGGCGCGCGCCAGGATGCCTGACGCGCGCCGAGATGCTACAACGCAACCGAAGGCAGTCGCGGAGCAAGTTGGTTGGCCGCCGCCTTCGAGAAGACAAGGCGCGACGACGGCGGCCCGAATGCTGGCTGCCTGACAGTCAACGTTCGTGTTTCAATCGTTCGGCATGAGCGAGGGCTCTACCTTCGATTCGGGCGAACGCCATCAGAACTTTGGCGGTACGCTCGCCGTGAGCTTCAGTCAACTTTTCGAGTGCGCGATATTCATCACATTGCACCCGGCCGATCGAATACGGTTTATTAGTACGCTCGGGGTGATAGACCACGTCTATATCGGAGACGGGCCGGAACACTGCTGCAACTTCAAGGGCGTCGTAGTCGAGCGCGTACAAGATGCGTTCTAGCTGCTGGCGGGTTAGCCGAACGATATCGAATCGGTCACCGCTTGATTGGATGTTCATGCCGCCTCCACTTGCCATACGCTTACCTTGCCTCGCTCGGCGCGCGTGAAGCACAATCCGCCGCAAACCCGTCCACGATATTTGTACAAAGCTTGTCCCAACGCTTGTCGCTTGCCGCCGCGGCCGTCGATGTCCGCCAGAGCGGCTCGCAACGTATGAAATTTGTCAGGATGGTACTCGACCGCCTCAATTGCTTCGGCAGCCGTGAAGCCAGTGCCGTCGCCGAGTTCCCGCCATCCGGCGAGCAAGGCTTGCAGTAAAGTTGTGTCAGAGTCCGCGGCCTGCAAGTCCGACTGAGTTGCGATTGGATCGGGCAGGCCGCACCATATAGTCGCGGAGCGCACCAACTCTGACCAGCTCTCAAAGCTACCCAGCGGCGCGCATTGCTTTGGCCGACCCGCCTCGCAATAGCCTCTCAGGATGGCGAGCGCACACGCGGTGAGGTAGCCGCGACTGGCGTGAACGAATGTAAGCAAATCCGTGTGCTTAAATCCTGTGCGATGCTCGGGGTTTTCCTCTCGCGACTCCAGCCGACAATAGTTGGTGCGGCGGCGAGTGTCGCGGCCCAGAATCACGTTGTTGCCTGTTGCGAAGAATGTCACCCTCAACGGGAGCTTTACCGTCTTGGAGACGCCCAAAATGCGATCGCTCCATTCTGTCGCTGTAAGTGCAGCATCAAATGCGGCCGACCGAAGTTCGCCGTGAATATTGTCGAGCAACACGCATGGCTCGCCCTCCAGGGCAATCGCCGTAACTCGCTTGCGCCATTCGCCATCATTCTCGGGGGCCGTCGTAACCGCCATCGACCGACCAGTCGCGATGATGGAAGTCGCTTTTGCTAGCAGTGTTTTGCCCGACCCAGGCGCATTCGCATCGAATAAATTCAAAGGCGCACAGCCTTTGAGCGCAAGTCGCGCCAATGGAGTGAGCGTACTCGCGAACCATGCGGACCGATTGGCATCACCCGCAAATGGGAAATCGGTGACTAGATCAAGCAGGGAATCTCGCGCTTCCTTTACATTGCAAACAACAGGGAAGTCAGTGGTAGGAGCGAAGTACACGCCACTTTCGATATCGAAGCCGGGACGATCGATTACGGTACCGTCAGCACGCAACATGGGAACTTCGCTGACAGCCTCCAGCGTCGGGACTGGCCATTGATTGCGCGAGTCGATGGCGCTCACCACCCAAGGTGGGACGTGGCAGCGCTTCCACTCATTCGCTCGCATGTCGAGCCGCTCAAAGTATGCAGCCTTTGCAAGAACCTCGCGAAGGGCTGCCGATGAGAGTACCTCGATACGAGGCGCATCGGCGTCACGTTCGATCTTCGGCGGCGGCGGAGTGGCGCGGGACACGCGCACAAGCAAATTGCCGCGCTGATAGACGTTCTCTAAGGTTAGCCGCATCGTAGTTTGGCGACTCGACCGCCTTGGCCGCACGGCGGCCGGATTGACCGCGCTATTTGCCGACCTCATTGCCCGCAAGGTGGGACTCTACAGCCTGAAGGATGCGCTTGACCTGGAGACGCCCGCAGGTCGCCTGATGGCCAACGTCCTTGCCTCGGTCGCCGCTTACGAGACAGAGGTACGTAGTGAGCGGCAGAGGGCCGGCATTGCTGCTGCCAGGGAAAAGGGCAAGAGCTGGGGAGGCAGCCAGCCAGGGCGACGGCTGACCGTGACCGAAGATCAAGTGAAGACAGTGCGGCGGCTACACCGTGAGGCCACGCCAATCGCTCGCATCGCTCGCAGCGTGGGCCTATCCAGGCCCACTATCTACAGACTATTAGCGACGTGAGTTGAGCGGCAAATTCGCCGAAATAATGGATGGGTGGATCTAATTTTGAGACTGCAACGAGCAAATAAATGGCAATGGTATAGCGGCTCTTATTTGCCCAGAATCGTGCGCAGAAAATACGGCCGTCGCCTCATTCTCAAGGGGAATCGGATTCAGTGGAAGTTAGTCGCGTTGTTTCAATCAATAGGTTAATCAGCTTGTCCACGATGAGAAATCGATCGGTATCGGGTATTGGAAGCATTCGCCCTTCGCTTATGTATCTATTACCAACCATCAGAAGCACATTCAATTCCTCCGCAATCTCAGCGCTCCCATCGTTGGAGTTGAGAACCATTAATGCGGGCACCCAGGCATTAAATAGCCTTTCTTCAAAGGTTCCGTCGCCTTGGCACAATGCCGTAATGGCGACAGCGACCTTCTCCCACACGTAGTCTACAGATGACATTTGCCCACCTCACTGGAATCTGATTTTGTCGCCAGTAACCAAGAATCTATCGATGGCGATATCAGCCGACAGTACCATCTCATCGTGCGATAAGAGTATTCTGAGCGCTCTTACAGCGGAGTACACTCGCTCAAGCAATGCTTGCTGTTGCGTGAAAATTGAAGTATCGAAGTGATTGTCGTCTAGGCGATGTGCTGGGCCTTGGCGTAGCCTTCGTACTTCACGCAACGTGGCGATTGCAGTATCCCACGGATTCCAATTCTCGACTTCAAAGTGCGCGCGCAACCATTCGTCAAGAATCGCTAGCGTTCCTTTCTGCTCAACTCGTATTCGGCCATCTGCCTGAACGATTTCCCTTTCATAGGGAACATCATTTGCGAAAAATCGACGATTCAAGTTGTCGGAAAGCATTCGGTCGAGAACGAGTATAAACGATTGGTATTCGTGATTTGTCGGCCGTAGCAAGAACGCAAACTCTGCTGGCTTTCGCTCACCGTATTCACCGAATGATTCAGTGAAGAGTGGCTCACGTCCCATAGCAGCTGCCATTTTGTTTATTAACCGCATTTCTGCCAGAATCGCGTCACACGCAGACACCCCAGTGTCCCAAGAACCCATTATCTTCGATTCGAAGTAGTCAGGATGCAACGCATATTCCCCGTTAAGCTCCCGCGCGTGCCACATCCGTTGGTGCTCAGCACTTAAATCTGCAAGATAGCGGAGAAACACAGCTACGGCCCGATTCATGTCTTGATCAAACGAAAAACCGAACGTACTCAAGAGTATTTTGTCTGCTTCTGCTACTTGCTCACACTCGAAGAACTCATCGCGTATGCAAATGTCGCCCGATAAGTCAAAGTTTCGATACCTGTATCGCGGATCGTTTCTATAGTCTTCAAGTACGTGCAAATCAAACGACCGGAACGAAAGCTGGGGCTCACCCAACGCCATTGCCCTTTTGTATGGCAAGGTTGCATATAGATCAGGCGGCACGTATTCATTCAAATAGGGTCGCCGAAGATAGAGACAAGTATGATTCGCATCTGCACACGCCAATGAGCCTATCTGAGTATCAACGTCAGAAAAGCCTAACAGTACGATGTGCGAATTACCGCCCTCCAGCCCGAGAAGTCCGACGATTTCATTCCGGATAAGTTCCTGTAACACTCCAGTAAGTTGTTCGGCACTGGAGTCTGTACGCCGCAACAGTTCACCGAACGGGATACCGTTGAAGTCCCTTGATTCCAGGTAGAATCTCGCAATTTCGGCTTTCACTATTTCTGTATCGAGCGGCATAAGAGAAGTTCTGCCAAGCAGCTTTGTTTATAGAGAGTAAGTTCGATCGACTTAGCCGCCGCACTGGCCACATGCTTTCCCGTCGCTGGCCGCACACGCGCGCCCGTTCTTGGTGTTGTGATACCATCGGCAGCCAGAATTGTGCCGGACATTGCCGTTAGTGTTTAGCCAGTGCGTTAACTCGGACCGGGCTGGCGTCAATGACATTGGCCGTGGCGTCGGCTTTGCTGCCGCCGCAAAGTCAAATTCGGGAACTGGCTTCGCTTCAGCCTCAACAGGCTCCGCGCTCCCTCCAAGTAACACACCGAGCCGTAGTCCTGCCGCAACCACGCGGTGGCGCGCATGCTCGCCGCTTGCCTTAAGATAAGACGCCGGCAGTCGAATCTTGGGCAACTCGCCCGGCTGTCGAGTTGCTTCAAGTATCTCAGGACAGTAAGCGAATTCTTTCGCGAGCTTGTGGCTTTCCTGTAGCCATAATCCAACGTCGCCCGGCTCAACCTTCCATAACTCAAGGCGCGCCTTGAGTTCGGCAATCTCACGCTTTACGTCGTTGGCGCGATGCTGTCGCCCTAGCAAGTTATCCCAGAGCGAATGCAAGTTGTCGCCCTGTACTAGCGGTATCGAGTTGCCGCCACGGTCGCCATCGGGAAACCGCTCCGAGAAGAGCGCAGTTGAGTGCATTGGCTGATGCAAGTCGCCAACCAAGTGAAACAGCCAACTATACGCAAGCGCCTTTTGACTTGGCGGGGCATCGCTCGCGATTACCTTGCGGCAGTACGCGATGGCTTGAATGATGTTCCACTCTTCGGCTTTGCCGACAGGCTTCGGAACGAAATTAAAGCCTCTCTCACGTCCAATGGCGATATTGACGTAGTGCCAGGTCGGCATATCGAAGCCGGCTTTGCCGCGAGCGATATCTGGCCAGACGGCGGCTTGCTGAAATATCCAGCGATCATCGCCAATGTCACCTTGCTTCGCGAAGTCCTCATCAAAGCGTGGATGACGCCGAAGCGTTCTGACTATCTCGCTTCTCTGGTCCTCACTTAGCTGCTGCCAAGCAATATCGGCAATCACCTTGTGTCCAAGCGCGTTCCACGCATGGGCTGGCGAGACGAACAGCAACAATAGGATGAGCGCGCGAATCATATCTGATAGTCTACTGTGAACCGCAGTCCGCTGGTATGCTATTGGCGAATATGAGTACAGTTAAAGTTGAGCAAATTGACGCTTCCTCCCCGCGATTGACAGAGGTCAAATCGCTATGGCGTCAGCATAGCGATACTCTGGGATTCTTTCCCGATGATGCCTTCCACGATTACGCGCACTCTCGCCGAATTTTGGTTGCAATAGTTAGGGGAAAGTTTGCTGGCTATCTCTTGTATCGCCTCAATCATAGCAAAGCGGTAATCGTCCACCTTTGCGTTGATGCGAATGCTCGCCAACAAGGCGTGACCCATGCTCTGTTAGACCAGCTGCGAAGTCTTGCAAAGGATCGAAGGGGAATTCTGCTGAAATGCCGACAAGACTTCGATGTTAGCGCAACTTGGCCACGGCTGGGATTTGCCCGTATCCGCGAAAGTGCCGGACGTGCATCCAAGGGTAGTACGCTGATTCATTGGTGGTTGGACTTTGGCACGCCAGACTTGTTCGACCAGCCATCGGATTCAGACTCGCTTGATGCCGCCATTGACGCAAACATCTTCCTTGACCTCATGGAAGATCGAAACGACGAAACAAGCGGCCTCATGGCGGATTGGCTCCACGAAACCGTTGCCCTTTGCTACACCGCCGAACTGCTGAACGATTTAGGCCGCAGCAATGATGAGGCTACACGGCTACAACGCCGCGCGGAAGCAAGTCAATTCAAGCTACTCCGGTGTACGCCGGAAGATTACCACCAAGCGGAAGCGGTCCTGAAGCCGCTGTTTCCAAAGCTCCCAACGCCGCAAGATGAATCTGACTTTCGCCACTTAGTCAGAGCATCGGCAAGCGGCGCGAACGTGTTTGTAACTCGCGACCAGCCGTTACTAGATCAATCGCAGGCTGTATTTGATGCGTGCGGGCTTTCGATTGTTCGACCGTCAGAACTGATTGGGCGAGTGGACACGCTCTTGCAAGAGAAGCAATACCAGCGACGATATGTCGCTGGCACAAAGCAAATATCACAGACGCGCATAAGCCAACTTGAACAAGGACTGGTTCAATCAATCAGCCGTGGCCAAGAGTCGCAACGGAATTTGACCTCAAGGCTGAATTGTTATCTTGCGAACCCTAAGCTGTACGAATGCCACAGCCTAGCAAACGCTCAGGGCGAAACTCTTGCGTTCTATGTACTTGAGAAGCGAAGCAATCAGCTTGCGATACCGCTGCTGAGAGTACGGCAAAACAGGCAGGCCGGTACGCTTTTGCGCTATTTACTGACCGGAATTGTTCGTCGGGCTATTTTAGAGAACGCTAGCTCCGTATTCTTGCCTGAATCGGAAGTAGCTGACGGAGTTGAAGCGGCTTGCGCGTCAATTGGGTTCCTACCAGTCGATCAAGGGCACGCAAAGATTGTCCTGTCCGGCTTACTGAGCGCGGCGCAGGCGTCGGAGCTTATTCCATTGACTGGCGCAAGCATCGACCAATTGCGGGAAGCCTTAGGGCAGGCCGCGACGTGCCCTAGTACAGCGTCTATTGCTGAACACCTGATATGGCCTGCCAAGATCGTTGATTCAGCCTTACCTTGTTTCATCGTGCCTATTCGCCCTAGCTTCGCTGAACACTTGTTCGATGAGGGCTTAGCTAGCGATGGATTGTTTGGCGCAGACGTTGACCTCGCTCTGAATCCCGAGTCCGCCTACTATCGTGCCGCGAGGCCAGGAATTATCACTTGCCCCAGTCGCGTTCTCTGGTACGTTAGCAGTAGTCAAACGTACACTGGTTCTATGTCGATCAGAGCTTGCTCGCGGGTCGTGGAATTGGCTAAGGGTACACCGAAGCACTTATTCCAACGATTTCGACGACTTGGCGTGTACGACTGGCAGGACGTATTAAAAACGGCATCGGGGGATTTGAACAAGGAAATCATGGCGTTTCGCTTCGATGATTCGGAGCCAGTAGGACCAATCCCCTTGAGTAAGTTTCAGCCCGTGCTGAGGGCTCACGGCGTGAGAACTCAACTTCAGAGTCCCGTCAAAATTCGGGGCGAAGCATTCGCAGAAATATATGCTTTGGCTTTCGATACACCCGAAGTACGTTGACGCCATCCTTGCTGGCGAGAAGTCAATCGAACTCAGGCGGCGAAAACCACGGATCAGCGAAGGGCCGGCGCTCATTTACGCCACGTCACCACGCATGGAACTTGTCGCTTCCGCGTGGATCAGTTCAGTAACTCATACGTCGCTTGATTCGCTATGGAAAATAGCGAAAGAGTCTGCCGCTGTTTCGCGGTCAGATTTTCGCGACTACTTTGATGGGCTGAGCAAGGGAACTGGATTGCATCTTGATCGAATTCAGCCCTTCGCAAAGCCCATCGGGCTGCCACGTCTCAGAGAGATATGGCAAGGCTTCCAGCCCCCGCAGGGATTCCGTTACATCGATGGCGTTCAAGTCGCCAGCTTGTCACGTCTCACCAATCTTAGTGGCTCTTCGCCTCTCGCCGCCGCCTAGCGGCAGCCTTCCGAGCCTCCACGGCCTTCCCGATCGACTCTCGCCACGGGCAGCCCTGAATCGCCTGGATTAGCTCGCGATTTGCCCGAAAAAACAATGCTTTCCTAACGGGTTCGTCCCCCGGCCGAGCTCCCTAAGCAAGCGGCATCGTTTGACTTGCCGGTCGCTCTGGGCCTCCTCGCCGCGAGCGGGCAAATCGCTTCGGAACTTCTTGCTCAGTACGCCGTCGTCGGCGAGCTCGCCCTCGACGGCACAATGCGTCCCGTAAAAGGCGCCCTATCGATGGCGATGGCCGCCGCGGCGGGGGGGCGCGTCCGTGGGTTGATCGTCCCGAGCGCGAACGCCGCCGAGGCCGCCGTCGTCGAAGGGGTCGAGGTCATCCCCGTCGACAGCGTCACCCAAGCGGCCGCGTTTCTCATCGAACAACTTCACATCGATCCCACGCCCTCGCGCGTCGGGGAACTCTTTGAAGAACTCGGCCGCTACGAAGAAGACTTTGCCGACGTCCGCGGTCAAGAGATGGCCAAACGGGCCGTCACCATCGCGGCGAGCGGGGCCCATAATTTATTAATGGTGGGCCCTCCAGGGTCAGGTAAGACGATGCTCGCCAAGCGCGTCGCCACCATTTTGCCGCAGCTCACCGCTGAAGAATCGATCGAAACGAGCCGCATCTATAGTGCGATGGGCAAGCTTCCCGCGGGTCGTCCGCTGATGGTTCGCCGCCCGTTTCGCTCGCCCCATCATACGATCAGCAACGCCGGCCTCGTCGGCGGCGGATCGACGCCAGCGCCGGGCGAGATCAGCCTCGCCCATAACGGCGTCCTCTTCCTCGACGAACTGCCCGAGTTCAACCGCACGACGCTCGAAGTGCTGCGGCAACCGCTCGAAGACGGCACGGTTTCGATCAGCCGCGCCCTCCGTGCGAGCGAGTTCCCCGCCGACTTCATCCTCATCGCCTCGCTCAATCCCTGCCCTTGCGGCTTTCGCAACGATCCCCGCCGCGAGTGCCATTGCTCCGTGCCGCAAATTGAACGTTACATGTCTAAAATCAGCGGCCCGCTGCTCGATCGGATCGACATCCACCTGGAAGTCGCCGCCGTGCCGTTCAAAGAACTCTCGACCGGCCCCCGCGGCACCGGCAGCGCAACGATGCGCGAGCAAGTCGAGCTCGCTCGCAGCCGGCAGGCCGAGCGGTTCCGCAAGCTTGGTTCGGCCAAACAAACCAACGGGCAGATGACCAGCCGGCAGGTACGGCAAGTCTGCTCGCTCGACGCCGCCAGTCGCGATTTGCTGGAGTCGAGCGTCAACGAGCAAGGCCTCTCCGCTCGCGCTCACGACAAGATCCTCCGCGTCGCCCGCACGATCGCCGACCTCGACGACAGCGACGCGATCCGCTGCGAACACCTCGGCGAGGCGGTGAACTACCGGATGCTCGATCGACAGTTTTGGAGTTGAAGCGGCACGCGGGCGCGTTAGATTTTGCAGCGGGCGGACGGGCAGCCATTCCGCCCCTCCAGCAGCATCAGCATCCTTCAGGAGATACACGTCATGCGCCGCTTCATGATCGCAGCCTGCCTCGTCCTCGTCACGTTGTGTTGCCTCTGGTCAGTCAGTACGTCGGCGATGGCGCCTGCCAAGGAAACGGAAGAGGCCGATCGGTTCGCCGGGAAGCTCGTCCTGGTCTACTTCAAAGGCCGCGACGATGATTTGGCGTACACGCTTGAGAAGGTCCGCGTCAGCGACCTCGCAGGCGAGAAGATGCTCGAAGGTCTGCACGCCGACACGGGCGACGACACCGACTGGATGAAAGGCCGAAAGGCGGTGGTGATGCTGAGCGCGGTCGAATCCCTCACCCTCTACGACAGCGTCGACGACTACAAGAAAGCGATTGGCCCCTACGGCGACGACGCACTGTAGCAAGCGATCCGAATGGCGGCACCCCCTAGCCCCGGGCTCCGCCCGGGGGTCGGTCTCCACGCCGTTAGATTTCATCGCGCGTGCAATGACTCAACCGCGCAGCGCTTCCAGTTCTTCCCACCGAGCATACGCCGCCGTCAGCTCCGTCGAAGCCGCGCGCTCCTCCGTCTGCTTCACCGCCAATGTCGCCCCAGCCTGTTTGAAGAACTCAGGCTTGGCCATCTCTTCATGAATCTTGGCAAGCTTCGCTTCGAGCTTCTCAATCTTTCCCGGCAACTGTTCCAGCTCACGCTGATCCTTGAAGTTCAGCTTCTTCTTTTCGCCACCAGCAACGGCAGCCGTCGGCGCTGCTGATGGAGATGCAGCAGACTTAGCGGTGGATTGCGCCGCAGCAGTCACTTCGCGCGATGCGCTCGCGCGGCTCTGCCGCAGCCAGTCATCATAGCCGCCCACGTACTCGCGGAGCGTATCCCCCTCGAACGCGAGCGTGCTGCCAACGACGTTGTTCAGGAACGCGCGGTCGTGGCTCACCATCAGCACGGTCCCCTCGTAGCCGACGAGCCGCTGCTCGAGCAGCTCAAGCGTCTCGCTATCGAGGTCGTTCGTCGGTTCGTCCATCACCAGCAAGTTGGCCGGCTTCGCAAACAGCTTCGCCAGCAGCAATCGATTCCGCTGTCCGCCGGAGAAAAAGCGAATCGGCTGCCGCGCTTGCTCGGACGTGAACAAGAAGTCCTGCAGATAGCCGATGATGTGCTTTGTCTTCCCCGCGATCGTAATGCTCGACTTCCCTTCGCCGACGTTGTCTTCGGCCGTTTGATTGGGATCGAGCTGGTCGCGAGTCTGATCGAAGTAGGCAATTTGCAAGTTCGTCCCTTGCCGCACCGAACCGTCGAGCGGCGCGAGCTGCCCCAACAATCCCTTGAGCAACGTCGACTTGCCGGCGCCGTTCGGCCCGATGATGCCAACCTTATCGCCGCGCATGATCGAAGTGGTCAGATCGCGAATGATCACGCGGTCGCCGTAGCCGAACGAGGCGCCCTCGGTCTTCAGCACGAGCGCGCCGCTCCGCTCGCCGTCGTCGATGTCGAGCTGCACGTTGCCGACGACGTCTCGGCGTTGGCTGCGGATCCGCCGTAGTTCCTGCAATGCTCGCACGCGGCCCTCGTTGCGGGTGCGGCGAGCCTTGATCCCCTGGCGAATCCAAACTTCCTCTTGGGCCAGCTTCTTGTCGAACAGCGCGTTCTGCTTCTCCTCCGCAGCGAGGGCCTCTTCCTTGCGAACGAGGAACGTCGGGTAGTCGCACGACCAGTCGAAGATCTTGCCGCGGTCGATTTCGAGAATCCGCTCTGCCAGCTTCGTGAGGAACGCCCGGTCGTGGGTGACGAACAGCAGCGTCCCCCGCCAGCGCGCGAGGAAGTCTTCGAGCCACACGATCGAGCTGACGTCGAGATGGTTCGTCGGTTCGTCGAGCAGCAGCACGTCGGCCTCGCCGGCGATCGCCTTGGCGAGCAGCACGCGCCGCTTCATGCCGGTCGACAGCGATTGGAAGTCGGCCGTGCCGTCGAGCTGCATGTCGCGCAGCGTCCGTTCGATCCGCTGCTCTTCTTCCCACTCTGATTCATGCTTGGCAGCAAGCTCATGCACGCCGCTGGCAACGATGCTGTGCACATCGCCGCTAATCCCCTCCGGCACATCCTGCGGCAACAACGCCACCCGCGTGCCGGGGTAAAGGTCGACCGAGCCGTGGTCAGGCTGCTCCATGCCGGCCACCATCCGCATGAGAGTCGTCTTGCCGCAACCATTGCGGCCGAGCAAACCGATGTGCTGCCCCGGCTCGATGTGGCAGGTGACGCCATCAAGGAGTGCGTGGCCGGTGTAAGCAATCGTAACGTTGTTGAGCGTGATTTGCGGCATGGAGGGGGGGCGGGAGCGATGGCGGTGGGCGAAACTCAGGGCCGAGCTTCGTTATTCTCCCCGTTCTTCCGCTTGTAGACAATGCGTCCCCCCGCCATTGTCAAATCGACCCGGGCGTCGGCGATTTCGTTGGGATTTCCCTCGACGATATTGCGGTCGAGGATCACCAGATCCGCGAGTTTGCCCGCTTCGAGCGTGCCCAAATCGTGCTCGCGGAACGCTGCGTAGGCCCCGCCGCTGGTGTACGCTTGGAGGGCCTCGCTGGGCGAAATCTTCTGCGCCGGCACCCATCCGTCCGGATGCTTGCCGTCGAGCGTCCGCCGATTGACCGCGGCGTCGATCCCTTCGAGCGGCGTCGCCGGGGCCACGTACCAATCGCTGCCGAACGCCAGACGGCCTCCCGTATCGAGCAGCGAGCGGAAGGCGTAAGACGTCTCGCTGCGGCGGGCGCCAATAACTCGCTCGGCCCAACGGCCATCGTCGATCGCGTGGTACGGCTGCATACTGGCAATCACGCCGAGCTTGCCATAGCGCGGGATATCAGCCGGGTCGATGTGCTGCGAATGTTCGATGCGAAACCGCCGGTCCCGGTCGCCGTTGCGCTGGGCGACGCGCTCGAAGACGTCGAGTTGCAACCGAATCGCCCGATCGCCAATCGCGTGGACGGCGACTTGCAAGCCGGCCCGATCGGCGCCGGCGGTCCACTCTTCGAGATCCTCGACCGTGTTCACCAGCAGCCCGCTGTCCTTGGGCGCGTCGTTGAACGCCGCCAAGAACGCGGCCGTGTGCGAACCGAGCGAACCGTCGACGTACCCCTTCAGCCCGCCGATTTGCAGCCACTCGTCGCCGCGGCCGGCCCGCTTCACTTCCGCAGCGAGCTTCTCCCACTGCCCGAGCGGCGTGCAGGAATAGACGCGAACGTTGAGCAGCCCCTGTTTGTGAGCCAAGCGAAAGACTTCAAGGTCGCGCCACGTTCCCATGTCGTGGACCGCCGTCACCCCCTGCGCGTTGAGGTACGCCATCGCCGCGACGGCCGCTTCAAGGCGTTCGCCCTGCGACGTCGGCGGCGCCGCGCGGTCGATGAGCGACATCGCGTTGTCTTTGAACACGCCCGTCGGCCGGCCCTGCGCATCGCGGACGATCTCGCCGCCGGCCACGTCTCGCACGTCGTCGCCGACGCCAGCCGCTCGCATTGCCGCGCTGTTGGCGAGCGCCATGTGGCCATCGAGTCGCGAGATCCACACGGGCGTCTCAGGCGTGACGGCGTCGATCCACTCCCGGTCGGGCATCTCGCCGCCCCAAACGGTGTGATCCCAATCGCCGCCGGTGATCCAGGCGCCGGGGCGTCGCTCCCGCTGCGCGAACTCGGCGATGCGTTTGACGAACTCCTCGCGTGTGGCCGCGTCGCGGAGTTGCACCGAGGTAAGGTGGAGCCCGCCGTCGATGAGGTGGATGTGGGCGTCGATCATCCCCGGCACGACGAGCCCGTCGCCCGCGTCGATCACTGGCGCGTTAGGTTGCAACTTGGCCGCGGCGTCGACGCGACTACCGACGAAGGCAATCCGATCACCGTCGATGGCCACCGCCTCGGCCCACGGCTGCGCGGCGACGCCGGTCCAGACGCGGCCGATAACTAGCCGCTGCTGAGCGTCAGCCGCTGTGGCCTGACCGCAGCCGATGATCAAGCACGCAACCAGAAAGAGCGTGCCGGCTCCAAGTGCTCGCTGACCGAACAAGCCACGCACTGACCAGCGAACGACACTGCTACTTACGAAATACAAAATAGACCGCTCCGCACAAACAGAGGCCCGCCCACAGATAATTTAAACGTACCGGCTCCTTCATGTAGAAGATCGCAAACGGCACGAACACCGCCAGCGTAATCGCCTCCTGCATGATTTTCAGTTGGCCAATTTCGAGTTGCGTGTGCCCAATCCGGTTGGCCGGCACCTGCAGCAGGTACTCGAACAGGGCGATTCCCCAACTCACCAGCGCGGCAACGTACCACGGCTTGGTTGCCAGATTCTTCAAATGGCCATACCACGCGAACGTCATGAAGATGTTCGACGCGGTGAGCAGCAGCACCGTTTTCGCAATGACAGACATCCCTGCCGTCCTTCCCAAAAGCCGCCTGGCGGCGAATTGATCATTTCGAGCTTTCAGCCAGCCCGCGAGGACCAGTTGACTGCGTTTTTACCGGGCGCACGGCGGGGTAGCAAGCGCGAGGCGCCGGCGGGCAATTGGCACGCCTCCCGTCCGCACAACCGTTAGAAGGCGAAATCCTTCGCCAATCCGCGAGGTTTACCGCAGCGGCAGTCGATGGGTAGGCGTAGTTCGCCCTCCCCCACGACCCCGGCTGACGTTCGGCATGGCTACCCGCGAAATGACCACGGTCAACGTTGAACAGTTGAAGATCCGTCTCGGCGTGATCGCTGGCCGCGCGGCCGGCATTATGAACGTCGACAAGACGCTCAACATGGCGCCAAGCGTTGACGTCGCCGCTGCTAACGGCACTGAGACCTTTGTCTTCGGCCTGCGCGAGGTCCGCGCGGCGCTCCACTCCGCCGAGCAACTCGCCCTCCGCTTCCCCGGCGGCACGCCGCTCCGCTCCGAAATTCGCAACGCGATCCATGTGGCTCGCAACTGCTTCGGCGAAGCCGACGTGCTGGCAACCCGCAGCTTTGAAAACGGCGACTTTGCGGCCGCCGCAGCAATCGCCGCCGAGGCGCTCGCCCGCATCGACCGCGACGCTGCGGCGAAACTGATCCAACTCGCCGACAGCTTGCCCTCGGAGATGCCGGCGGTAAAGCGCCCCCACTACCTCCAATACCTGATGGCGTATTCAGATCGCTCCGCAGCAGGCTCGATCTTGGCGGAGATTGGCGTCTAGCTATCAGCGAAGGAGAATCAGGCCAAGCAGGGTCACAGGAGATGGCGACTGCATGCGCAAGCGGCCGATTTTGGCGTGACGAATTCGCGGGCAAATCTGCTACAATGCCTCCGCGTTTTGAGTCTACCCGCCGAACGGAGGCCGAAGCATGCGAGTTGCCCTCTCTCTGGTGATCGCCCTGGCGATTCAAACGGCGCCGGTCCTTGCTGACGAAGTGCAAACGCTGACGCCCGTCGCGCAGGCCGTGATCGAGGAATCGCCTCCCATTGCCGTCGACGTGACTGAAGAGTCTTATGTGCCGCCGCAGGCCAATACGTGGACTGAAGCGCCGCAGTATCAAGAGTCGTCAGCTGCCACGAACATTGCCGCAGGCAAGGTCTGCGTCGTGCTGAAGGCCTCGTCGTTCGAAATCAAATTCGGCAACAAGCCGGAGCGTCGCGGCAGCGAACCCGCAGCGTATCTCATTTGCGACAACGCCGCGACGCAGAGCGACCCTGGCGGCGGAACCACGCTCAAGTGCGCGAACTGCTCGCTGACGCTGCCGAACGGCGCGAAGGCGACCGCCAATGAGATCGCGTTCGATTCCAAGTCATCCTTGCTGACGCTTGTCGGAACGGAAGAGAAGCCCGTCGTGCTCACCGTGGCGAATACCGTCAGCAAGGCGCCGCGATTGGAAATGAAAATAAGCCCCGCAGCATGGGCGACGCCCTTCCCCGCGCCGTCAACGGTACGCCCAACCGCAGTTCCCGTTGAGTACCGCGGCCAACAGTTGATCGCCGATCCGCCGCGGTATGGAACCCAGCAACGAAATTAGCGGTAGCCGCCACATGCTACGCTAACTCGCAATCAGTCTTCGCCGGTATTGCCAATTCCTGGCGAAAAACCAGAGGCCTTTGGAATCTCGTCGTCACCGCTTAGCCGATGAGCGGCAGCGGCGCGGCAATAGTGGCGACCGCGACGCAGCGACCGTAGAATCGGCGGCATGAGCCAGCAAGCCGGATTCAGCGTGCGGAGCCTCCTAGCCTTCACGGCCGTCGCCGCCCTGTTCTTGGGCCCTGTGGCGGCGCCGTCCGTCTCTTGGGTCTTTCCGGTGGCGACGTTGGCGATCGGCGTCGTCGTCTTTGCAATGCAGTGGTCAGTCGCATCGCCTGCGGCCCGCCCGCTCTGGCTCAGCTTTCTCGTCGGCGTCGGTTTTACGTTCTTGCTCCTATTCGCGCTGCACTACGGCTATCAATCTCAATCGCTTCCCGAACCGTTCGTGAGTTTCGTGGCGGAGCCTGTGTGGCGAACAGTTCACGACGGGCCGCTCTACGCAGGCATTGATGAGTACAAACGCTTCAAGGCGTACGCATTCTGCTTACAAATTGCCACGATGATTTTGCCGTCGCTGATCGCTGCGGCTCTGTTCTCGATGTTCACGCCGCGAAAGATTCCGGAAAAGTAGTGCCCACTGCGACGCGGCGTCCGGACTCTGCCGTCCCGTGTCGCGACTCACCGCTGGTCTGACGCGGTTGCGAAAGGGCGGCTGAATGAGATTCCGCAAATTCAGGATCGCGTGGTCGATAGCGTTCGCGATATTGACGCTGGCAATTGTCGCCGGCTGCTTAACGCTCCAGTATCGCGGCGGCAGGTCGTCACTGTGGCAGCGCGGCGGTCCCGGTCCAACTGATATTGGCGTCAGCGACGGAAAAATCTGGCTGTCGTGGCAGCCCCGCGTTGCGTACCGCCCGCAGTGGGCCGGTCAAATCAGCCGCCGTGGCTTCCGCTACAACATGTATTCCAACGGCTCATGGAATATTTCGGGGCCGACGTTGGTGATTGGGGCCGCCCTTGCCACGGCGCCGTCTCTCGTAGCCGCCTTGCCATGGTTGCAATACCGCTTTTCACTCCGCGCGATACTCATCGCTACCGCAATGCTGGGGGCTCTACTGGCACTGGCCGTGACCCCGTAGTGCACAAAAATGCCCCGCACTCAATGAAATGATGCGGGGCTCGCAACCCCGAAGCGAAGCTTCAATACCCACTCCAACCGGCCCCAAGCCAACAACCCGATCCGCTATAATGGCTTCCTGCCAAATCCACTCTTCCCCCGGAGCTTCCCCATGAAACCTCTCTATCTGTTAGCCATTGGCGTCGTTGTTGGTTGGGCCGCGTCGGGCGTCGATTGGAGCCGCGAAGCGGTGGGACAAGAATCCTCCGCGCCCGCAGCCGGCGCGGAGCGACCGATTCGCAGAGGCGAAGGCGTGCTGCGTGGTCGTCTGTTGCGGCAGATGGAAGCGGCCGCGCCGACTCCGGCGACTGACGCACCTGCGTTTACCCCGAACGACGGCGCCACGGCCGTTGCCGACTCCGACGCCGAAACTTCTACCCTTACGGGCGACGTAGTCACTGTTCCGAGACAAGTTCTCGACAGTGAAGGGCGCACGATAACCGTTTACGAGCAACATCGCGCAGGTAGTGGAGCCACGCGGCCAAGTGCCTCCGCGAATCCGGTCGGTCGCTTCCAAGTCTCGGCCTACGGTTCGCCGAACGGGACTGGCTGCTACGTCGTTGATTCGACGACAGGACAAACTTGGCTCATTCGAAATGGGCAAGCGCCAGAAGTGGTCGCGAAGACTCTTCTGAATATGGCGTCCGCTCCGCCGCTTGTCGCCCCTACGGCTGCCCCGCCCCAAGTTCAATACGGTGAGCCCGTCGAATCGCTTCCCTACCTTCCGGGCCCGCCTACGCCGCAGAACGCTAACTAACTCGACTTCAGCATGCTCAAAGCCATCCGCTACACCTTGGCGGCGATTTGCCTTGCGGCGAGCGTGGGCTGCTTGGCGTTGTGGTGGCGGAGCATGAACGTGCGATTTGAGGCCTTCGGCGCGATCCCCGTGAGCCCACAGCCACTCTGTGTCACCATATCGCGCGGCCAGCTTAGCGCTTCCTTTATCCCCCCGGGAAAAGTCACGCACTGGCGCTACGAGTCATATCCACTTGATTCGCGACTCCCGCCTCCCAGACTTTGGCCGCCGCGACTTGAGATTTACGAAGGTGGGTTTAGCATTCCACTTTGGCTTCCTTCCGCTTTGAGCGGTGCTTTCGGTGCGGTCGCGATAGTCCGAATTAAACGATTCTCACTGCGGTCGGCGTTGGTGGGCATGAGCGTCGTCGCCGCGTTGTTGGGGATGATTGTGGCCTTATAGGAATGCCTACATGGTCAGACTCATGCGCTACACCTTAGCAGCGATTTGCCTCGCGGCGAGCGTGGGCTGCTTGACGTTGTGGCCGATAAGCCACTGGAACGTTTTCTATCTGTACCTGCGTCAAACCTCGGTCGCAAATTCCTTGGAAACGGAGTCCGGTTATTTATTTGCTTGTCGGTTTAAAGTTAAGGACGAGCCGTGGAGAGTGAATTTTCAAACAAAAATCCCTTCCCCTGAAAACAGGCGACTTTTGAGTGATTTGATCTCAGAACAGGGACATTTCGCAAACATCGGAATTGGCGTTATGCTTCCACTCTGGTATCCCGCCCTCGTCTTCGCACTCGCCACCGTCGCAGCGATTCGCATCGGCCGCCAGTTCACGCTGCGGTCGGCGTTGGTGGGGATGAGCGTCGTCGCTGCGTTACTGGGGATGGCGGTGACTTTGTGAACGCAGAGTACAATCTGAAAGTAAAGTCAGCGAGAAATTACCGCCCCATCTCTCTAACGGGCAGTATTTGTATGTTGCAACCAGCGAATCGTCTCGTCTTATTAAGTGCCGGCGTTTTCACGTTGTCGTTCTTCCTGCCCGCTTTTACGATCACGTCTGGACGCACGCACGAAAGCGAGGACATTCCGGGCTACAAAGCGTTATTTATTGCCCTGACGCCTTTCGCCAACAACGAAGCAAAGCATGCAGGGGCAATCCCGCCGTTTATCTGCGCTTTTGCGAACGTCGCTTGGCTGCTCGCAGTGTTTCTCTACTTCACCGCGGGGCCGTCGCGAGCATTGGCGATGCTTTTTCTCGCGATACCGCTGGCCTCCATTTATATATTTGGTGGCATGCGTTTTGGCTATTACGTATGGATCGGCAGCATGGTGATGCTTGCGGCAGCGTGCGTGCTAAAGTTGCAAGCGGCTCATCTTAAAGATGATCGCTAACAGACCGTCGTCGGCATCGTTTGCGCGCGGCTACCAAAAGAACGGGTGGCTATCCAGCCACTCAACGCCGGCCTGCGAAATGACGGCCGCTGAGTTTTCGAGAACCAGCAGGGATTTGGTTAAGAGGCTCCGAACCGCCTCGTCTTCGACGGTCGCGAAGCTATTGAACTCGCGCAGCCAATTCAGCATGGCGAATTCGTCGTCGCTGAGTTCGATTCGTGACATCGTACGCCGTGGCTTACGTCCCTAGCGGGCGTTTAAGGCAGACGATGATTATATCGGGCGAAGGGAGCGGATAGATAACCGATTAGGCGACTACTCTGCGGCGAAGCGATGCAAAGCCGAGCGTCGCGGGAATGGCGAGCATTGCAGCTGCTGGTTCAGGGACGACGGTCAGACGTAGCTTGGAGTAACTGCCGGCGATGGTCTCAGCGACACCCCGCCGCGGGTCCATCGACTCCATCGAGCCGCCCATTGCGAACACGCTACCGATCTTTGCATTGATTGCGGCCAAAGCGTCCTGGTTCAGCGTGAAGGTTCGTATGACGTTCGCATCTGTCTTCGCTGACGAGAAGCTAGCGTTAGTCGCATACTTCACGCCCGTTCCCAGATCGTTGAACGTCGCCTCCGTCGATATCGCTGTCTGATTAAGCAAGACTGAAATCGGAGTCGAAACGTCGTACAAACTCACCGTCTCGAAAGGATCTGTGGATGTTACTAGGCCGTTTTCCATTAGCAGTTCGGCCGACACTATGCTCCCGTGGACACCGCTTAAGTCGAAGATGAAGTAGCTGCGGTCATAGTACGGATCGGATCGTGTTGGGTGCTGTCCAAAACTGAAGACACTTGCGAATGGGCTCCACGAGCGTCCTGTGGTGCTTTTCCATCCGCTAACGTGCGGTGAAATGCGGGGGTCGCCAGTGGTCAATTCAATGATCGCCGCCTCCGCCTGCGATTGGCTGAGGCTAAGAATTGCGATCGTCGCGGCGACTAGTAGGGTTTTGACCAACCGATTCTCCTGTTCTGCTGTGCAGATAACAGGATATTGCACCCGGCGGGAGTGGTCAATTTTCGCCCCCACCTTGCCCATCGGACGCCCGTTCTCGCGGCCCAATAATCACACCAGCGAGTCGGAAATGAAAATCTGCAAGCTCCGCGGCTTCGCGCCGCAGCCCAGTGGCGTGAAGCTCGCCGGCAATTCGAGCGACGCCACTCCCCGCCAACGTTAGCCGCACGAATGAAGGCGATGGCGCTCGACGACTTCGAACGCCTGTGCGGCGAGCCTTCGCTGCCAAACGCGCCGAGCATGGCCGACGACTCCATCGCAACCCGACGCCGCAATCGCCTCACCGTGATTGCTGACCATTGACCGCGAAGCGACCAAAGGGCGGCGGCATAGACGACGGTAAGAAGGGAGCGCGGGAGCCGGTCCCAAGCCCCCTAAAAGACGTCACTTGGACTGAACGCGAAAACGCCCCGAAGGCGGGCGCCGAATACAGCTCTGCCAATTCACGCCGCGAGTGACCAATCGAGGCGCCGCAAAGCTGTCATTCGCTTGAATTCCCGCCAAAACGAGAAAGAGCCTGCGTTTGCAGGCTCTTTCTAACTCAGCGATGCGGTCGGGGAGGGACCGCGAGACCGCCTTTTCCCGGGGATTTCTTGCACTTTGAACCGTTGGGGCGCCCATTCCGGCGCGCCACCCCCGAAAACGGGCGAATTCGACGCTCGCTGAAGCGTGGTTCGCTTCCGTTCTACGCCTTGCAAGAGGGCCCCTGATGCGACGCGACAAAGAACCCGACCCAACGCTCCTGATCACTCGCCGCGAAGCTGCGCGGCTTCTAGCGGTCACTGAGAGGCACTTGCAAAACCTTGAGCGTGACGGGTTGTTCAAACCCGTCCGACTCGGCACCGCCGTCCGCTACCGACGCTGCGACGTTGAGGCGACTATCGCCAAGCTGGCGGAAGGCGGCCAGCAATGAAACGCAAACCAGAGCCCGAACTGCCGTTGCTAATCTCTCGCCCTGAGGCTGCCCGCCTGCTTGGCGTCAGTATCCCCCAGATGAGCCGCCTGGACGCCGCGGGAGTCACGTTGCCGCTCAAAGTCGGGGGGTGGATGGTCCGTTATCGCCGTGCGGACATTGTTACCACGGTCGACCGGCTGGCCGATGAGGCCCGTGGGCGTGGCGGCGAAAATTGACCAGCCCCGCCGGGTGCAATATCCTATCATCTGCACCGCGGAACAGGAGAATCGCTTGGTCAAAACCTTACTAATCGCCGCGACGATCGCGATTGTCGGTCTCAGCCCAACGCAGGCTGGCGCTGCGATCATTGAACTGACTACTGGCGACCCCCGCATTTCCCCTCACAAGAGCGGGTGGAATGACAGTCTACATTTCTTTGGTAGCCCATACTTCAGCGTCTTCAGTCTCGGACAGCGCCCCACTCGAAACGGTCCGTATAACATTCGCACCTATTTTATCTTCGACTTAAGCGGCGTCCACGGAAGCGTGGTGTCTGCCGAACTTTTATTGGAAAACGGCCAAGTAAAGTCCACCGATCCTTTCGAGACGGTGAGTTTGTATGACGTTACGACGCCGATTTCAGTCCTACTTGATCGGTTAGCGATACCGACGGATGCGACTTTCAACGATCTAGGAACGGGTGTGAAGTATGCGACCAACTCCGACTTTTCGTCGGCAGCGGATACGAACGTCATACGAACATTCACAATGAACCAGGACGGTCTGGCCGCCATCAATGCGAAGATCGGCAGCGTGTTTGTGTTCGGTGCCTCAATGGAGTCATTAGATCCACGGCGAAACGCAGATGATACGATTTCCGGTACCTACTCGATGCTACGTCTCACCGTCGTCCCTGAACCGGCCGCCGCATTGCTCGCCTTATCTGCGATGATTGGCTTTGCATCGCTTCGTCGCCGGGCATGAGCGCAAGAAAATGCCCCGCACCCAACTGAATGGGGCGGGGCTCGCAACGTCGATGAACAGTCGGCAAATCGACTTTATGTCGCCTTCCCCGTAGTCCGTGGGGCGCCAGAATAGCGATTCGGGATATTGGCGCCAAGTGGGTGGCTTGTGTCGGAAAAACCGTCACAGGCCGAATTCTTTCGCCAGTTGGCGAACTTTGCCACGGGGCTAGTCGATGGGGATTGATGGTATCTCCCCTCCCCTACCCCGTTGCTGTGTTGAATGATGGCCACCGTTGCTGCTGTGCCGCGTCGTAATCTCCTCGATCGCCTGCATGATTGTATCTCTTCGATTGATGACCAGCGGGGCCTGGACGACCTTCTATTCACTGACTCGCTCGCTGAGAAAGGACACGAATCGGCAACGCGGTGGGACGCAGAGTCGGCGATTTCAACCCTGAAGCGAGCGCACTCTGCGATTGACACGGGTATGATCACTTGCGAACAGCTTCCCGAATCTCAGGCGCTTAGGGTCAAACTTCGGGACTACTTTCGCATCGCGGATTGCATTGTCGGTCCGGCGGTCGTTAATGCTGAAAGCGCCCTGGTCAAAGGCGAGATTGATGCGGCATTCAGATATGCGCGCACTCCGATTTTGAGGCTCCGAGGGGAACTAGGTGACCAGCTTGAAATTCTGGCATCAGCAATTAGCAATCGTCGATTTGGGAAATCCACTCAACGAGATACGTCACGATGGCCGAGAGGCCATAAGCCCACGCGCAGAGAAAAGAGGATTCTCGAACACGACGCCCGGCAGATACTGCGACGTTCGCCGCTGATAAGGCGTGATGAACTTGCGCGCCTACTTAGGGTTTCCACAGGGTATGCGAGCAAAACTGACGCTTGGCTGACCATTCATCCACCTACGGTCAAACCAGCTTCACTGCCTGCGATTCCGACGAACGCTTTGAATGAACTAGGTGAGCCGCAGTTGAGCGTTGAACAGCAACGCCAACTCGCGGAACGCTTGTCCAGAGCACCGTTGCCCGACACGAGAACTAAGATCGCTGGCGGTAAACAAATAGGCGAAGAGATTGCAGATGAAATGGCCGCGGAAGAAAGCATTCCAAGAGCGTCTGACGAAACCGTCAGCGAGTACATCGAGTCATTTAGTGACCGCTTGGAGGACGATGAATTTCGGGATGACATTATCGCCGAATTCGACGGGACAAAGAAAACTTGGGACGCTGACCGGCTCGAATGGCGGCATGCTGGTACACCCCCTAAATGCGTTACAGGCCTCCGTGGTTTTCTAATCTCTCGCTGACGCCGTTTCTTTTCGTCATGACGAAATACTCGACGCAACCCCTGGAACTACCGGGGGTTGCGTTTTTTTATGCGCGCTCAGTTCGTGACGCCGGTACTAAATATCTCTCCTTCCGTCACCACCATCCCCAACCAAGAAAGGCAGGTCACGAATGGGCGTTTACTCAGTCGGCGAAGTAGCCGACCAACTCACCGAGCGATTTGGCGTGCGGGTCCGGCCCCGCCAAATCACCAACTTATTCAGCGAGCGGGCATTGCGGGACGACCTGTGCCCGATCAAAGCCGGTCGCCGCGTGGTGCCCGAAAGCTACGTCCCGATGATCGTCGCCGAACTTCGTCGCCGTGGCACGTTGCGAAAGGGGGAAGGATGAAGCCAACCGAACCGATTCTGCTGTCTCGCCGCGAGACGGCGAAGCTGCTCAACATCTCTGAGCGGTCGCTGGTGAATTATGAGTCGCAAGGATTGTTTCGCCCCATTCGCCTTGGCCGCCAAGTGATGCACCGGCGGCAAGACATAGACGCATCACTCGAAAAGCTTGCCGCCGTTGCCAAAGCCTAAACCACTTAACTCTTACCCAAGAAAGACACAACCGTGAGCAAGTGCCCTTCCCTGCTGCTGCGGGGAAAAACCAGATGTTGTTCATTGTTACCGAAGCTGAACTTATCGACGACTACGAAGTGCAAATTTTCAACGCATGGGATGAGTCGTTCCTAATTCAGTGCGATGAGAAAGACGGCAGCGACTGGATTGAATGTGCCCAATACCAAATGTACTGGCCAATTCGAGTCGCCGACCACGTTGAACTTTTAGACATGAGATAGAAATGACCACCCTACCAACCTTAACCGCCGCAACGACGCAGCTTGTCGTCTCGCGCACCGCAGACGCCGACTTAGCTCGGCTCGGCGTATGCCCGGGTGACGACAAGTTTCGCGACCGACGACGCATCGCCGTCGATTCGATTCGCCGCAGCGCTGCACCCTTAGACGAATGCCGCGAAACGCAATTCCTAGCCAAGTCGACCATCGACGGCCAAGACGTTGTGTTGCTTTGCATCACGTTCGAAGGCTCAACGCTCGGCGACCAAGCCCAAACCTGCATCGTCCGCGGCGTCTTCACGCAGCAACGTGCGTTCGAACTTATGGCGGTCGGCAAGGGGCTCGCGCCTTTCGCCAAGGAATGTGGCCGCTCGGCCGGAAAGTCAACAAAGGAAGAAAGAAATGATTGCTGTGAAACCATCACTGGCTGATACGATCCCCGCTGAACTGCAAAGCCGCAAGCAGTGGGTCAACTGGAAACTCGAATCGCGCGGCGGCGACAAGCCGACGAAGGTTCCCTACCAACCAAACGGCCGCAAAGCCTCGACCACGAACAAAGCAACGTGGTCGACGTACGACGCCGCCACTCAGGCCACGGGCTTCGACGGCATCGGGTTCGTGTTCAGCCCCGATGACTCTTATGTCGGTATTGATCTAGATAAGTGCCGCAACGCCGCAACGGGCGTCGTCGAACCGTGGGCGACGGAAATCGTCAACTCACTGGCGACCTACGTTGAAGTTTCGCCAAGCGGCACTGGGCTTCACTTGATCGCCAAAGGCGAATTGCCGTGCGATGGCACCGGCAAGAAAGTTGACTTCGCCGGCGGCAAGGTCGAAGCCTATTCGCACGGTCGCTACTTCTGCACGACTGGCAACGTTACCGGCTTGGAACTGAAGCCCGTCGCCGAGCGGACGACTGAACTCAACGCCTTTTGGGCGAAGACGTTTGGCGGCTCACCGAGCGTAACCGCTGAGCCTGCGTCCGACGCCGAAGCGTGTTGGGCGCGTTTGGAGAAAATGCCCGATGCCGTCAGCGGCGACCGCGGCCATGACCGAATGCTCGCCGTGAACTGCGAAATTCTCCGTCACGGAATCAGCGGCGAAGAAGCATGGGCCCTGATTCATCGCTTCAATGAAGAGAAGTGCGACCCGCCGTGGTCGCAAACCGAGCTTGAACACAAATGGAAAAGCGCTAACGAAAAGGTGTTGCGGGGGCGCGAGTTCGGCGTCTTGTCCGCCACCGCCAGCAATGGTGGCCCTTTTTCGCTTGGCCTCATTCGATGGAGTGATTTTCAGAAAGACGAAACGCCGCAGCAATACCTGATTCCGGGTCTGGTCGCTGAAGCCGAACATTTCGTCATTGGTGGCCGCACCAAGGGCCTGAAGACGAACACGGCGCTCGACATGATGATTTCGCTGGCGAGCGGCCAGCCTTTCTTTGGTCACTTTCCGGTTGCCGGCCCTTGCCCCGTTGCGTTCATTTCCGGCGAGTCAGGCCGCAAATCGCTTCAGCGCCGTGCAGCCACTATGGCGAGCGTTCGCGGAGCCGAGATTTCCGATGACAATTTCTTCATCGGTTTTGACCTTCCGAAGCTGTCGATTACTGCCCACCTAGATGCCATTCAGAAGGCGATTGAAGAGTTAGGCATCAAGCTTTTGTGCGTCGACCCCGCCTATCTGGCGACGCTGACCAGCGGCAACGCCGACAAGGCAAGCAACCAATTCGCGATGGGGTTGATTCTGGAGCCGTTCGGCAAGATCGGCACCGCGACTGGTTGCACGATGGCATTGGTTCACCATGCCCGCAAGGCGAGCCGCGCCGAGCAATTCCAGCCGATGACCCGTGAGGATTTGTCGCAGTCCGGTTTTGACGCTTGGATGCGTCAATGGCTGCTGCTAAGCCGCCGGTCGGCGTTCCGCAACGGCGTCCACGAACTCCATATGGAGGCGGGCGGCAGTGCCGGGCACTTCGGGCAGTGGGCTGTCACGGTTGATGAAGGGGACGACCTGCGGGGCCGCCAATGGGCCGTGACCGTGGTTGAAGCCGACCAAGCCCGCGCCAACGCCCTTCAGGCGGCTCAAGACGCCAAGGCAGAGCGATTGGCCCTGGATATCTCCATTGTGCGTTCAGTGCTGGATACAGGCCGCAACGAGCCCCTGAGCAAAACGGCGATTCGAGAGAAGACGACTTTCAATAGCGTTCGTCTAGCCGGCGTGCTGGCGGCAATGCTTGCCAACGGTGAACTTGAAGACGCCGACTACTGCGTTGGCGGCCACAAACCAAAGCCCGGCGGCTATCGCCTCTCAACGCGACTGGGGGTTGTCGCATGAGTGTGACCGCCCGGACTCCCGGACTGCCCTCCCGGACTCTGAGTCCGGCTTGTGCCTGGGCAGACCACGGCACCACCCGGACGGACCTGCCCTATGTAATAGGGCAGTCCGGGTGGTCCGGGTGCCCTCGCCTTAGTTCTGGTGATTCATCCCCTGGCGATCAGAGCACGAGTCCGAGTGCTCGTCGCCTCTGCCATTCTGGCTGCACGATTTATGACCATTGTATCGATTTTGAACATTGGTCGTTTTGCGACCAGCCAAAACGGCAGGCGTCTCACAATGAGGCGCCTCAAAGTGAGACAGGCCAATCCTCAATGGCCATAGGGTAGGTACTACTTTTTGAACCCACGCGACGGGGCAGCCGGAAGAGGCCCCCTATATGAGTCCGTCCGGGTCTGGTCCGGCGGATTCGATTGTAACGATTGCTAACTAAATCAGTGGTCGACCATGTTGGCGACCCGCGCGCCGCGGCGAACACCGGCACCATTCTAGAAGAGGTTTTTGTATGAGTGTCATGTCTCCCCCGAAGCCGGTCGCGCCGGCAACCCTCACTCCCCAGCAGGCGACGCTCCTGGCAGATAAAACCGAGCGCGCCGCCGCTCGCGCCGAAGCCGCCGAGACGCTGGCGGCCAACCCCGGCCCCGTCGTCGCTGCTGCCCCGCTGCCGACCGCTCCGGTCGCGGTCACGGCAAAGCCGCAGATTGTCGGCTTCGTGAAGCCGCGGGCCATGGCAGTCGTTGAAGCCGGCCTAACCCCCGGCTGCTTGGCCGATGACGCCGGGCACAATGAGTCCGTCTCGGCGTGGAACGCCGACGCCGTGAAGTATGCCGAAGCCAAGGCACACTGCTGCGACAACCCTGAAACCGTGACCGTCGAACAGCTGGCGACTCGTCGCGAAGCCATCAACCGCAGCGAACTGACGTTGTCGCAACGTGCCGTGCTGCTGCAACGCGAGTTCGTCGAGCGCGCTACGATTCGGGCTGGCGAGTTGAAGACATTCCGGGAAACCTGCGACGAAGGACTTGTTGAAACTGAAAAGGCGGTGGTTGTGAAGCTCAACGCCGCTGGCGTAAGCGTCGAATCGCAACCGGCTTACCCGGACAACGGCGAAGCGGCCAAGGTCGCATTCAGCCACTTAGTTCGGCAATCGTCGGAGTGGCAAGCCGCGAACGCGAAGGCCGGAACCGCCGTCGAGCAACACCAAGCCGCGGTGGCGGAAGTGACCACGGGCAAGGCCCGTGTTGCTGACGCCGAAGCCGCACTGGCGACGGTCGTGAAACGGCTCGCCGGCTGCTAGTCGGAATAGGAACGTCGCCGTCTCGTTGACGGCGACAAAGGTCGAGCGGCGACGCGGTGTTCTAGCTCCGAGCCGCGTCGCCGCAAAGCCTTCAACACTAAGGAAAGAGAGAAGATGGTTCTGGATACTCGTTTCAATCTGATTCAAGACAATCGACCGTCGCGGTTCAATCGCGGCTGCGTCATCAACGAAGGCGTCATGTTCGTCGATGGCGAACGGGTCGCTGATTATCGTGTCGGCGTCGACACGCCTCGCGACGCGGTGAACCGTCACCTGGCTAAGAAAGCTACTCCGGCGAAACCCGCCGCGCCAGTAGTCGACAAAGGCGCGAAGGCTAAGCAACTGGCAGCACAGCAAGCCGCCGATGCGGTGAAAATCGCTGAGCTTAAAAAGCTGTCGCAGGATATCGACGAGTTGAAAACGCAAGTCGACGCCAGCGAAGCCAAGGCGAATCCCCGCAAAGGCATTCGCATGAGCCAAGGCAGTTTCCGTCCGTTCGGCACTAAGCCGGCGGCCTAGTTTCATTTCCGCGGATGGGCGTCCTTCCCCCGCCCCGCCGCTCCAACCAACCCATTAAAGGGGGAAAATCACCATGACAACTTTCAAAGCTGGCGGCTATGTCCGCCAAATCGTGCCTAGCGACGAGCCGCTACCGGATTCGCTTGAGTTCATTTACGTCGGCACGGTCGGCGAAGTTTCCATCCTCAACAGCGATGGCACTGGCGTTACCGGCATGCCGGTAGTTGCGGGAACGCAGTTGGACCTTAAAGCCTTCAAAGTTACTGCCGCGACGGCTTCGCTGTTCGGCGTGTTCACTTCGTAACCCTTTTCGCTGCCGGGCGGGCGTCGTTTTGTTGTTTCCTTTGCGCGGCGCTCGCTCGGTTTTACTTTCACTCCCACAAGAGAACTTTCAATGTATAGCAATACGTTCAACGCTGGCGGTCACGAGTGGTCACTGCAACTTAGCATGGGTTCGGTCCATTCGATCAAGTCGCGGTGCTTCATCGACCTAGGTGCACCGGACCACGTCGAAACGGTCTGCGCCCTTCAGGCAGACCCTTACACGTTCGGCAAGATTCTGTGGACGCTCGTAAAGCGTCAAGCCGAAACGCTCGGCGTCACTGAAGACGCGTTCTTCGATTCGATCGACGGCGACGTTTTCGCCGCAGCGCACCGTGCGTTAGCCGAAGCTTTCGCTCTTTGGGCCCCCCTCGCATCGCGTGAGTTCATCCGCCAGACCTTCGAAAACTATCAAGATGCGATGCAGCGCGTTGGCGCGGAAATTCTCGCCGACATGAGGTCGCCGGCATACTCCGCCGCAATCGCGGGAACGATTGAAGGCGGCGTCAAACAACTTCTAGCCAGCGCCGCTGGCTAATCACTTCGGGCGCGCCCTTCCCCCTGCGCCGCAACATTCTGATTCTTCAAACATTAAGGGGAAGGGCGCTACGCCCTTAGATATATGCCTAGTAGGGCAACACTCGATTCAGGGAAAGCGGTAATTACGCTTTCGCTCCAAGACAAAGTCAGCCAAGGGCTGAACAAAATGCAATCAAAGCTCGCGAAGATCGGCGCGAGCTTCCGCAACGTCGGTTCGTTCGGTGCCGCCGGCGGCGGGTTCGCCGGTATTCAACGTTTGCTGGTGGGCGCGGGGGCCGGTGCGGCTCTGCTGTGGCCGGTAAAGCTCGCCGCCAATCTGCAATCGGCAACTGCGCAGTTCGAAACCTTCACGGGCTCAGCCGATGAGACGAAGCGAATTTTGACGAGTCTCGAAAAGTTCGCGACCGTCTCGCCCTACTCGGTTGAAACGTTGCAGGAAGCAACGCGAACCATGTTGGGCTTTGGCGTTGAAGCCGGCAAGGTGATTCCGATCGTTCAGAATCTCGCCGAAGTCGCCGCCGGCGACTCGGAGAAGCTAAGCCGCTTAGCCTTGGCGTTTGGGCAGGTCCAAGCGAAAGGTCGCCTCATGGCGCAGGAAGTCTTGCAGATGGTGGAAGCGGGCTTCAACCCGCTGCAAGAAATCAGCCGCACCACCGGCGAAGACATGAAGTCTTTGGCTAAGCGGATGGAATCGGGCGGCATCGCCGCTGGCGAAGTTGCCGAAGCGTTCCAGTCTGCAACCAGCGAAGGCGGTCGATTCCACGGGCTCTTGAAGCGGGTCAACGGAACCGCCGACGGGCTTTGGGCCCGGTTCAAAGCGGGCATCGCGTTAGCGGTGCGGCCGTTCGGTCAAGCCTTGCTGCCGATGTTCACCGGTTTCCTGCAAGCGATGAACGACGCCGTTCCTTACGTCGCCAACTTCGTTCGCGAAAACGCTTCGCTTGCCACGACAGTATTTTGGACCATCACGGCGATTGTCGGCGGGGCCGCGGCGCTGCTAACGATCGGTGCCGCGTTCGGCTTAGCATCAATGGCTGTCGGCGGTTTCGTGTCCGCCTTCGCAGCAGTTTCCGCAGTTATCGGCGCGATGCTTTCGCCAATCGGTCTAGCCGTCACAGCGTTGGCCGCGCTCGGCTATTGGTTCGCCACGTCGACCGAGATGGGCCGGACCTATATGGCGGGGCTATTCGAAACGGTAACGGCGACGTTCGGCGGCATGGCCGATGCCCTTATGGCCGGCGACGTTCAGCAAGCGGGCGAAGTGCTTTGGGCAGGGCTGCAATTGCTCTGGCTTCAGGGCACGCAAGGCATCCGCGAGACGTGGCATAATGCCTTGGCCGGCATCGCGAACGTGTGGCACTCCGTCTGGGGCGGAATGCTGCTTGGCGTGAACGCCGTCTGGGGAATGGTCGAGCGCAGTTGGTCGCACACCGTCGAATTCTTCGCGTCCACGATCGACAACGTGGGGGTTTGGTTCGCTAACGTCTGGACCGACATCGTTTCGGCAACGTTGCGAGCAACGAATCGCGTCATTGCTTTGTTCCAGAAAATGGCACTCAAGATTCGCGAATACACCATCGATATCGGCGGCAGTAACGAAGTCTATATCAACAAAGTTGAAAAAGACGTTGCTGCAAAGAACGCCGACATAGTGGCGAAAGCCGAGGAAGAAAAAGGCAACCGTTCGGGGGCCGCAGCGGCCCGCTCTGCTGCCCGGGAAGCGGCGGCCGAAGCCGACCGCAATCGCAGTCGCCAGACCGACGCCGGTGCCGCCGGCATCATTGGCGGCGATATGAACGCCGCAGACTCGGCGGCGAACAAGGAAGCGCAAGCAGCGATTGACGCCGCCCGCGCCAAGGTTGACGCCGCGAAGGCTGCTGCGGCTTCGTCTCGCGAGGAAGCAAAGGCCGCAGCGGCGGAAGCTCAAGCCAAGATCGACGCGCAAGCGACGTTCGAACGCGACCGCTTGGACCCCGCTATTGCTAACGCCGGCGAAATGGCTGGGGTCGGTTCCGGCGGCAAAGCGATTGCCACGCTCGACGCCAGCTTCGCTTCGCAACAGTTCGGCGGCCGAAGCCGTGAAGTCGATTTGCTGACGAGCATCGACAAGAACGGTGCCAAGCTGCTCGAAAGGATGACCTTCGAAGGGGGCATCCCCGGCGGCCCAGGCTGATCGCCCCGGGAAGCTAGTCGCCCGCAACGCTCCACGGAGGGGGCGTTGGTGGGCTGGCTTGAATTGACTCACTCGCAGAGAAGTCGACGCCATTGTATCTTAAAGCGATTCTTTAAGTCGCAGGTCTCAACCAGAGCATGGCGGTTCCAATGCACAGCAGCGGCGATGATTGGTATTACTTTGATGGTCGCAGCGTAACTTGGAACGGACCATGCACGTTCGACAATCTCCAGTACCTCGCTTCGATCGGGCAAGTTGAGCCGCACACTAATGTCGCAACTGGCACCATGCGATTCGTGAACAATTCTATCGCGTTCGCAGACATTGAAGTAAGTCCCATAGCTTTCAATCCGCCTGTCGACACGTTTTGGGAAGATAGGAAGGCCGGTCGTCTGACCGTTCTTTCAGGGCCTAACAATGGCGGAAAAAGTTTTCTGCTGAAGCACATACAGAAGATTGTAGGTTGTGAAGGATACCTGCTGGGATGCAGCCGCTTTTCGCAAATTGACCAATTAAACTCTCGCTCGATTGCGAGAGATGAGCATCGCCAGATTTACCGGAACTTTGAGAATAATTTCGTTGCCGCGCGGATGAATACCGAGGGCTGCGAACTTACTTTGGATCGCATAATAGCGTCACTCAACGACAGCGAACGTAAACAACTATTCAAGGTTGCAGAATCTCTCCTTGGCAACAAATTTGAACTTCGCATGTCTGACCCGGGCAACCTCCTGAGTCCATACTACGTCGCAATGGATGGCCAGAATCTTCGGTACGCGAGCAGTGGAACACGACTTCTCATGACACTACTGGGCGTATTGCTCGACAAAAGATTCCATACGGTGCTAATCGACGAACCGGAAATAGGCCTTAGCCCTCGCATACAAGGGATTCTCAGCAATTTCTTTTGCAATAGCGGCGAATTGGAAGCAAATTTTCCTCACCTCAAGCACGTCATCTTGGCAACGCATTCCCACCTGTTTTTAGATAAGCGAAATCTGTCCAACAACTTCGTTGTGACTAAGCTCGATAACACAATCAGCATCGCGGGCATCAAATCATTCAGCGAGCTTCACGACCTCCAGCTGAATATGCTCGGCAATCACTTAGAGAGCTTGTTCCTGCCTTCAGCGATAGTAATCGTTGAGGGTGATTGCGACATCGCATATTTACGGAAAGTTTTCTCGCTCTCGATTCCCGACAGAACCGTCGCTATTGTCAAGGCGGACGGGGATGGCGGAGTTCCGAAGAAAATCGAAATCATTAAGCAGGCATTTGGCGATCTTCACTCAAGTCCGTTTCGTGAGCGACTTTTCGTGGTCTTGGATAAAGTTTACAGTGCCGACTTAGGAGCAATTGAGAAGCAGGGGGTTCCGAAGAATAACATTCATGTATGGAGCCTTAATGGCATCGAGTACTACTATCCCAAGGCGATTGTGGCTCGCGCGTTTAGCTGCGACGTAAGTCAGGTCGGAGCGATCGATCTCGAAAGAGGCACCATTGAGTACAATGGACTTAGACGCAGCAAGAAGCAACTGGCGAGCTTCGTCGTAGACGAGTTCGCAACCGCCCCAGAATTACACGATGAGCTAGCTGATTTGATCGGCAAAGTAGCAGCGGCATGCGGCTAATCGAGCCGGCAGAATGAGCCGGTTGAGAATTCCGGTTCTGTAGGCGGACTAACCCCGGCCCCATCGATGCTGAAAGCCCTACGCTACACCTTGGCGGCGATTTGTCTAGCGGCGAGCGTGGGCTGCTTGGCGTTGTGGTGGCGTAGCCATGCGGCTTGGGACTTCATCAATGTTCCGTCGTACGTCTATCGCACACGCACAGTAAATTTGCAATCAATGCCGGGAACGGTTTCCGTTCAGCTATTAGACAAGGAAGCGTCTGCGTATCTCGCCGCAAACAACCTCCTGTGGCGACACTCAGTGGCGTTTGAGTCCACAATCGATGATCGTTTGCTATCCCTCATACACGCCAGCGGAGCATTCGGCCGTCTGAGCTATGGGGTCTACTTCCCACATTGGTACGCCGCACTCGTCTTCGCCCTCGCCGCCGTCGCGGCGATTCGCATCGGCCGCCAGTTCACGCTGCGGTCGGCATTGGTGGGAATGAGCGTCGTCGCCGCGTTGTTGGGGATGGTGGTGGCGTTGTAGATCGCGATTGCATCAGCAATTGCGTCGAAGCCGTACTTGCGCGATACATGGGCTAGGCGCTAAGGCCCCCCGATCGTCGAGCCCAGCAAATCGTGCCGTTGCGATATGCTCAGCCACCTTGATCGCGAATGCGTCGGCTAAAGTCGCACATTGAATTAATCGCCCATCGACTTCGACGGTGTGCGGTTCCGCGCTTCTTCGCCCAATGACTGATGACGACATCTCGTCTGCCTGCAATAGTTACGGGAAAGTAGCTACTGCGGGAGTATAAGTAAACAATTATCGCCGGCGACTGCAATTTGTGGCGGAAGATTGCAGTATTCTACTGACCCCTCGCCCGGCCGTTCCAAGGCATGGCGTCGCGCACGAAGACGCCGCTCGTGCCTCGATTAATGGAAAGTACATTCGCTGTTCCGTCATTGAAACAGCGAGCCTCTACGGCTTCAGGCGGGGCGGCAGTTCGATCTTGTACGAAATACCACTGTCCTGCCTGTTCCCAAGCGAAGACGTTTGGCAACTGGTCATAGATTGGCATTGATGCGAAGTAGAGAACGGCCGCTGCATAATCCGACGTACCACTGGCTGAACTTGTAGCAGTTCCGCTAGAGATAGCAAAGACTGCATAAAAGACCGTCGCCAGTCCCCTAGAAACTTGCGACGGTCTCCTGCGACGCGCGATTAAGTACGCAGCTACTGCAAAGCTTCAATCGCATCGGCGATGGCTTCGAAGCCGTATTTCCGAGCAATCTTGCTAAGATTCTCAGGCGTTAGTTCCTCAAGCAGGTCCAGCTTGCCAACCGTGGCGGCGTGTTCTGCGATCTTCAAGGCGATGGCGTCCGCAAGCGTTTCGCAATTGATCTTTCGGCCATCGACCTTCGCGGTGTGAGCCTCGGCGTTACTCCCACCTACTACTGACGAGTCCATTCCACCTGCCCTGCAATTCTTGGTGGCAGCGTTCCTTTTGAATAAGCATCGCGCGAGCCGCAACTCGCGCGATGCCCTGAGCAACTCGCAGGAACCGCAGGCCGCGCAAGGCGGCTTCGGCAAGGACCACTGCGAGTGCGACCAGATTACCGACGTTCAACTTTGACGGAATGCCAAGAACCGCGATTGTAACACAATTTCTGTAAAACCTGACAACGGAAGAATAAAACCTTTTAGGTCATCAATCCGCGCCCGGCGTACAGGTTACTTGGTCGCGATCTTAGCGCTGCAATTCCCCGGTCGGCCTCGCCCATATCTAAGGCCGACCGCTACATCTCGGAGCGAAATCGCTTTGAGACTGATGATGCGATCTATTTCTGCATGCAATGCGATTTCCGCGTCATCGAATCGATCGAACTTTCGACGCGGCCGGTTGACTTTCCACTTGCACCCCACGAGACGTACAACGCTGAATCGAAACGCGCGTTCAGTGCTAAAAAATACGCGGCCGGCGACTTGCCGATTTACCGTCGCATACCAAGCAACCTATCTCAAGTTCCCCACGGACGGCCTCAGAGGTAATTTGAGTAAAATGATCATGGGTAATCGCCTGTATTTCCATGGCAAGCACTCCGTATTAGAGCGTATGCTTGGATTGCCAAGAATTCCGCTCAACGGAGGCAATCGATGGTGACACCATCCAATGCTTGCAAGACTTGCAATAACTCGGGCCGCTGTTCCGTTTGCGAGGGAGTAGGTTCGCATCCTGCGAGGGATGGGGAGCCAATCGATGCGCGTCGGGTTTGCCGCGTATGCCACGCCACCGGGCGATGCGACAATTGCGGAAGCCAGTTTCCGAAAGTGTCAGACGGTAGTAGTCGCGCGCTCGCAGTGAGTGGGTAGCGGTGGCGGTCGAACTACCGGACGCAAACGGATGCCGGTTCGGTAGAGGTTTGCCTAGTCCACCCATCGGGCCCCGTTACCCATGGGCGCCCGCCACCCAATGGGCGCCGCCTCCCCGCCTAACCATCTACAAGACTTGGTATTCCGCTCTGTTCCGATGCGCGTATATTGGGCCCGTTTGGGTGACCCGAATATCACACCAGCGAGTCGGAAATGGAAATCTGCAAGCTCCGCGGCTTCACGCCGCAGACCCAGTGGCGCGAAGCTCGCCAGCAATTCGAGCGACGCCATACCCCGCCAACGCTCATCGCCCGAATGGAGGCGTTGGCGCTCGACGACTTCGAACGCCTCTGCGGCGAGCCTTCGCTGCCAGACGTGCCGAGCATGGTCGACGGGTTCATAGAAGCCCTACGCCTCGAAGGCGTCGACCGCGTGTCTCTGGCCATCTACCGCGAAGCTGTGGAAGGGGTGGTGCAATGGGCGACTCAAAGCCTCAAAGCGGCGGCGTGAATTTCACGTCGCTCGGTTGGTTCACGCTCGCCACGGTTCGGAAGCTGCTTGCCGCGGAAGATTACCGCCAGCTGCGCGACGCGATTCGCTTCAAGGAAATCCCCATCACGCGCGTGGGCAGTGAGTATTGGCTCGACCACGAAGACTGGTTGGCGTGGCGGGCATCAATCGAAGCATCCGCCAAGCCGTTGGAAGCGTAACCAAGTTCAACTAACTGGAAAGGGCCGACTTATGAACCAACCATCGAAGCATTGGCTTACCATCCAAGACCTTCAAGGCGATTTGCTCGGCGAAGAACGGCAAGCATTCGACCGCGCGGTTCAGCACCGCGAATTGCCAACCGTGAAGTTTGGCAACTCTCTCTTGATCGACGCCGCCGATTGGCAGGCGTGGCTAGCGAGTCGGCTGCCAGCCGATTGGCAGTCGGCTTAGTCGCAGTTTTGTCGTAGGTTCGAGTCCTACCGGGGGAGTAACCCGCCAATCGTAACGCCCGAACCGATCGAAGGGACAGAATCGACGCCGGCGGCGGGAAATCCGTCAAACTCTCCCCAGTTAGCCCAAGCTGGTGATTGAGAACGGGCCGATTAGGGAAAGGGGACCAGTAGGCGCCCAATGCCGGTAACGGTATCCTGGCGCCCCATTCGTCCCCTACCCTCCCTGGAGTTTCTCGAATGGCTGGTATCACAAGCTACTCAGGCGGCTACCGTCGCATCACGTTCTACGACGCCTACCGGGCTCGCAAATCGCTGCGGCTGGGAAAGATGGACATGGCCACCGCCAAAACGGTCGCCGGCCACGTCGAGACGCTCGTCGGGTGCCAAGTGGCAAGTTCAGGCATCCCACGCGCGACCGCCACTTGGCTGGCGACCATCCCCCCTACCCTTCGCGACAAGCTCGCCGGCGTCGGATTGATCGACGCCGAGAAACGGAAGGAAGAGGAAGAACAGCGAATGGCCGAAGCGGAAGCTAAGGCCAACGCTCTGGGCTCGTTCATCGACGCATATATTGCTGAGCGCGAAGAACTGGTCAAAGTCGGTCGGCTGGTCGCCGATACAATCCGCTTAGAGCGTGCAACGCGCGAAAACCTGTGCGACCACTTCGGGGCGGACCGACCCCTCACCGAAATTACCGGCGGCCACGCCACCGGCTTCTATACCTACTTGCTGACTAAAGGCGGCGCGCCGGTCAAAAAGTGTGGACCGAAGACGATGCTTCGCGAGCGAACGCCGCTGGCGGAAGCCACCGCCCGCAAGCGTGTGTCGATCGCATCCCGATTTTTCAATCACGCGATGGACCTACGAATCATCGACCGCAATCCGTTCGCCAAGATCAACAAGAGCAACATCGCCACCAAGCGCCGAGCATTCGTCAGCGAAGCCGACGCCCTGAAGGTGATGGCGCATCTTCCATCGGCTGAATGGAAAGTAATGTTCGCCCTCTCTCGCTGGGGCGGGCTGCGCGTGCCTTCCGAAGTCGTCATGCTGGAGTGGTCGCACATCAACTGGGAAGGCAAGAAAATCCTAGTCCACTCGCCCAAGACGCAACGCTACGAGGGCCACGAGACGCGCGAAATCCCACTTTTCCCCGAACTGGCGAAAGTTTTGTCAGAGCTTAAAGCCGTCGCGCCCGCTGGCAAGAAAGCCGTGTTGCAGATGGCTCGATTCTGGACCGGTGGCGGTTCCGTCCGCGACCCGCTGAAAACTGCGATTAAGCGAGCCGGCTTGGAAGTGTGGCCACGCCTCTGGCATTCGATGCGCGCCACCCGACAGACTGAGCTTGAAGACCGCTTTCCTTCGCACGTCGTCTGCAAGTGGATGGGCAACAGCAAGGAAGTGGCGCGCGAACACTACCTAACCGTTGAGCCGCACCACTTCGCCGCCGGTGCTGAGCCAAAGCAAGTGAAAGATGTAGCGTAGGCTAAAAGATAAAGTCGCCCTGAGAGGCGGCGCCCAATGCGGCGCTGCAAACTCATGCAGCGAGTTGCAAACCGAGGTACAGCGAAACAGCCGTTTGTTGAAATCCCCGGGGAAAATAGAAAAAGCCTGCGTTTGCAGGCTCTTTCTAACTCAGCGATGCGGTCGGGGAGGGATTCGAACCCCCGATACACTTTCGTGTACGCCGGTTTTCAAGACCGGTGCATTCAACCGCTCTGCCACCCGACCGAGAGCCGCGAAGTTGGCGGCGAGTCTCACTATCCTACGGACGGCCGGAGGGGGACGCCAGGGCATGCGTAAACCCTCGTTTGGCGTCGCCGACGACTGCGCTGCGACTCGGCCGGGTGGTCCCAGATTGCGGAATCGTCAGCTACCGCCGCGACGCTGCCCCGATTCTGGCGAGGCGCCACTGGCGCTGACGCATACACCAAATACATGAAGTTTGAGTGAAGGATTTATAAGGATTCTCATTGTTGTCTGTGAAAACGGCCATTATCATGTGGTTTGCTGCAGTATGACTGCGGAATGCAGCCGGCGACGACGTCAGCACTCGCACTCACGTCGCCGCTGCTGCGAAGGCAGATACGCTGATTCCGGCCCTTATCGCGAACGATCGCCTGGAAATCGATGCCTATCAACAGCTTTGATCCGCGCAGCAGATTACCGCTCGGGCGCGGGAACCGGGCGAAATCCCGCCGCGATGCCAACGCGTTCACGCTCGTTGAGCTACTCGTCGTCATTGCCATTGTTGGCGTGTTGGTCGCTCTCATCCTGCCCGCCGTTCAAGCCGCCCGCGAGTCGAGTCGCCGGACCCAGTGCCAGAACAATTTGAAGCAGATCGGCCTCGGCCTGCAGAACTACGTCGGCGCCGAGGGCGCATTTCCCGCCGGCAAAAAGTGGACGAACAAACGCACTCTCCCGCAGACTCAGCAAGTGGCGTGGTCATCGTTCCTGCTCAGCTATCTTGAGCAGGGGAATGTGCTGCCCAAGATCGACTTCTCCTTAAATCTGTCGGATCCTGCTAATCTCCCCGTCACTGGGCTGGTCATCGATATCTACCGCTGTCCGAGCACGGGGAGACTGGAAGCGCACCGCGGCGAAGACGCCAGGTTGATTGAACTAGGCGTTCCCGGCGGCGGCATGGCCTGCATCGACTACCTCGGCTCGTCTGGACCAGACAAAGACGAATCTCCTCCTGGCTCGACGGAACCCTACGGTCGCCAACGGGGAGTGCTCATCGGCACCAAGGGGATGCCGAACGAAGACACGATCCTCGCTCCGCCGCCAGTCAAAGTGCAGCACGTTACCGACGGCCTGTCGAACACGATTGCCGTCGCTGAATGCACGGGCCGCGGCGTGGAAATGGATGATGCTGAAATTAAATCGCTGAATGGCGCTTGGGCGTCGGGCAGCAATGTCAGCCACATCACGAAGGGCGTCAATCGCGTGGAGGCCCCCGATGCGTGGTACAAGGAAGCGATTTTTTCCGACCACCCTGGCGGCGCCAACCTCTTGATGGCTGATGGTTCAGTCCATTTTGCAGCCGATGAGACGGACAAGGACGTCATCATGAGCCTTTGCTCTCGAGACGGCGACGAAGCCGTCGAAACATTCCCCTTCTAACCCCCTGCCCGTCGACACCCGCCACGGCCACGAACGATGAATGATCTCGGTGACTTCCCCGCCGGCCGCTACGAGCGGAAGTATCTGCTGACGGACACGATGGCCGTCGCTCTCCGGAACGAGCTGCTTCCCTACCTCGACGTCGACGCTCATACCCCGCCGGAAAGCGTGCGCGGCTACCAGGTGCTGAGCCTTTACCTCGATACGCCCGCTCTCGACCTTTACAACCAAAGTCGGCAGGGACTGAAGGAACGAGTTAAGCTTCGCATCCGTTACTACGACCACGATCCGGAGGGGATCGCGTACGTTGAAATCAAGCAAAAGTCGCAAGGCCTTACTTTCAAGCGCCGCTTCTCCATTCACAAGTCGATGATCGAGTCGATGCTCCGCAACCCGAACTGCGAACATTTGCAGCATGCGCTTAGCAACGGGGCCCGCGGCACCGCGCTGGAAGAATTCGCCCAGCGTCGGCAGACCCTCGGCGCCGACCCCAAGCTGTTCGTCGCTTACGAGCGCGAAGCCTACAACTCGAAGGACGAACCGCGCGTCCGCATCACGTTCGATCGTCGCATCACTACCAACGCCGCCATGCGTTCCGCCGGGCTGAACGCCCCGCGCTTCGGCTCGAACATCGGCGGCCTGAACGTGCTGCTGGAGTTCAAATACGCCGGCACGCGCCCGCTCTGGCTGCGAGACACCCTCAAGAAATTCAAGCTCCGCCGCACCTCGTTCTCGAAGTTCGTCAAAGGGCTGGATATACTAGGGATCTCCGGACAAGCCCCTAGTCCCTCGAAGGCAGGCTGATCGCGATGAACATCGGTTCGTGGATCGACATGATCCTCTACAGCGATCACGGCTCCCTCTCCCAACCGACGACGCTCGCTTTTACGCTGCTGTTGGCCTTCGCCATCGGCCAGATCATCGGCTGGGTTTACCTCGCGACCAACACGACGCCCGACACGACGAAAGCGTTCGTCGCCTCGTTGGTCGTCATGCCGGTGATCGTCGCATTGCTAATGATGCTGATGGCCGGCAGTCTAATGGTGGCGTTTGGGCTGTTGGCGGTTTTTGCCGTCGTTCGCTTCCGCAACGTGCTCCGCGACACCCGCGACACTGTGTTCGTCCTGTGGGCGATCGTCGAGGGGATGTCGGTCGGCACCTTCCGCTACTCGACGGCCGTGATCGGTACGATTGCGATCGGCATCGTGTTGGCTTATCTCCGCATCACCAACTTCGGCGTCGACCGCCGCTACGATGGGCTGCTCTGCGTGGAAATCTCCGGCGACCAGAAGCTGGGACGCGACGCGATGACTCGGCTCCTCTACCGCCATGCCAGCCGCTGGGACGTTGCGGTCGATCAGACGACGCCGGGCCAGGGCTCGGTCGTCACCTATCGCCTCCACCTCCGCGATCGGTCGCGCTCCGGCGACTTGCGCATGGAGCTCGCCGACGAGGGCCAACTGCACGAAGTCTCTTACGTCCACCAACCTGCTCCGTCGAAGAAAGATTTCCAGTAGGCATGCCGCCACTCACGGCTGCTACTTCGCTTCATGAACGCGCGACCCGAACGAATTCCGATTCCCTCCGCCCAGCGCTGGGAGAACTTCCGCGAACGCGTGCTGCCGGCCATTTGCCTGGCGGCGACGCTCGCGGCTTGCGGTTGGCTGTGGCAACAGCAAGGCCGCGTCGCGCCGTTCGTGCATGGCGAAGTCGGAGCGGAAATCGTCGACGTGCGCAGCCCCGTCGACGGCCGTTTGGAAGCGATCGAGGGACAGCCGAACGGTCAGTGGCCGCTATTCGCTCCGATCTCCTCGGGAGCCATGGCGGCGCGAGTGGAGCAAGCCATCGGCAAGGATAGCTCAGTCGATTTGCCAGCGCCGATCGACGGCGTCGTCACCAAGGTCAGCGGACTGCCGGGCCAGTGGATCGGCCGCGGCGAAACGATTCTACAAATTGCCTCCTCGAAGCCGACGTTCATCACTTGCCACGTACCCGACAACGGGTCGAAGCCCCCGGAACCGGGAACGATGGTCGCCGTTCGCTTGCGCGGCGGAGGCAATCGTTGGGCAGCCGCCGAGATCGAGGGCATCGGCCCGATCGTCGCCTCGGCGACTATCTACGACGGCACCAGCGGCGGCGCCACGACCCGCGGCTTGCCGGTGAGAATCACGCTGCCGACGGATCTGCCGCTCAAGCCAGGTACGCTGGTCGACGTCCGTTTCCCGCCCGGCACGCCGATGTAGGGCCGGACGGCTCTTCAACCCTTAGCCCCTGGCTTCGCCAGGGGGTAGCGTTTCGTTTGGCGACGCCTACCGGCGTGGTGACCGACCCCCTGACAGAGCCAGGGGCAGAAATGCGTACGCGCTACGCCACGAAGGCCAGCCAGTAGAAGATCCACCCGGTGACGGCCGTCATCAGCATGTCCCAGGCCGCGATCTTGCCCCACAAAACATGGCTGCGGCTATGCGGCCCCGGCACAGGCGGATGCGGATAGCGCCGCAACGCTCTCACGCCGACCCACACCCACAGAATCGCCGTCGTCACCGCGAAGACCAGGTGGATGAGGAGCATCCGGAAGACCCAACCGGGCGTCGCCGGACGACGAAGCAGATTCACGAAGATCGCGTCCCACACCGGCCCCGCTGACTCGACGGAAGCGTAATAAGGCGACGCTTCCGCCCGCTCGCGCCAGCCGCTGAAGAACCGAACGTCGAGTTCGAACAGCGTCACCGCGACGCCCAGGACGACCATCAGCACGACCTGGATCTGCTTGTGGAGCTGATAATTTCGGCGGAATTTAACCAGCCAAATGCTCCAGCCCAGCGCCGGCACAATCGCGAACATCGCTAGGAAGACGACGTCGAGCATGAGCGATGCTCGCGTTCCCAAAAACCCGTCTATTCCCGGATAGTCCATTGGTAGATTTTGCCAAACGGGGCGTTTCGCCGCCATCGGAGTTTTGCCTGGCGGCGGTTGGCGGGCCTCATCCCCCTCCGTGACGACGGGCGGAATTGACGGGGGCGGGCGTGGCTGTTAGAACCGGGGATTCTCGACGAAGCGTTGCGATCGCCCTGTCGGTTTAGGGCTCGATCGCCGTTCGATTTACCGACTAACGACCGTAGCTAAGGAACCATCGCGTGGGCGCCTCTCAACGTAAACGTGATCTTCGTCAACGCCGTTCGCGTCAGGAAAAGCTGACCAAGCTGAAGAGCAAGCTGCCGAAGGCGACGCAGTCGGAAAAGACCGAAATCGCCCGTAAGCTCCGCAACCTGACGCCTGGCGCCGAAGAGCTGATCGATCGCTGGAAGCTCGTCGAGAGCGATCGCTAAGCCTAGCCCGAGGCGCCACGCGGCATGCGGCTCACTCCGATCAGAATGATCGCCCGCAACGCGCTGGAGTTTGCCGTTATTTTCGGCGCGTGGTGGGCAATTCTGGAAGTCATCGACTCCGGCCGTCTCGCTGCGCCGTGGGTGGTCGCGACGATCCTGATCGTCGCCTGGGCGAAGACGCTTTTCTTCGGCGCTGAGAACATCCGCCAGTTGTGGCACGCCACGGCGCAAAACACGCCGTACCACAAGTTCATGTTGCTGATGCTCGTGAACATGTGGCAGATCATGACCTCGTTCGCGCTCGACTTTCACCTGCTCGACGTGCTGCGGCGTGAGAGTTTCGCGGGCGTCAATGAATCGCTGGCCGGCGCTGCGCTCGTATTCGAGTTCTTCTACTTCAGCGCCCTGAACTTCATGTTCTTCGGCTACGGCGACATCACGCCGCAGTCGATCCCGGCGAAGCTGCTGACGCTCACCGAGATCACGCTCGCGTTTGTGACGGTGATCTTCCTGCTGTCGGACTTCATCAGCCTGAAGGATTCGCTGCGCCACGGCGCGCCTCGCGACGAGTCGCTGCTGAAACGCTAACGGCGCCGCAACGATCGCACTCAGTGCGTCGCCACAGCGCCGTTGTTAGCGTCGTCCTTACGAACTCGCGGATCACTTGCGCGAACCGGCCGGCTGATTGACAGCGCCGTCGTTGCGGCGGAAGAGGAACTCGTCGCCTTCGCCGTCGACGTCGACTTCAATCGTCGAGCCTTCCGGGTACTCGCCGCGCAGCAGCTCGGTGGCCAGCGGATTCTGGATCGTCTGCTGGATCACCCGCTTCACGGGACGAGCTCCGAACGCCGGGTCGTAACCAAGCGTGGCGATTCGTTCCCGTGCCGCCGGTGTGACGTGGAGGTGCAGCCCGCGCTTGGCGAGTTGCTTTTCCAGTCGCACCAGCTGCAAGTCAACGATCCGGCCGACCTGCGAACGATCGAGCGGATGAAACACGATGATGTCATCGATCCGGTTGAGGAATTCCGGCAGGAAGCGCGTCTTCAGCGCTTCGTCGAGCGCCTCGCGCATGTCTTCCTGCGTTCCATCCTCGGCCGCGATCTGCTGAATCACCTGGCTGCCGACGTTCGAGGTCATCACCACAATCGTGTTGGTGAAGTCGACTGTGTGACCGTGATTGTCGGTCAGCCGTCCGTCGTCGAGCACCTGCAACAAGATGTTGAAGACGTCGCGATGAGCCTTCTCGATCTCGTCGAGCAACACGACCGAGTAGGGACGCCGGCGGACCGCTTCGGTCAGCTTGCCCCCTTCCTCGTAGCCGACGTAGCCGGGAGGCGCGCCGATGAGGCGGCTCACGGTATGCTTCTCCATGAACTCGCTCATGTCGATACGAACCATCGCGTTCTCGTCGTCGAACATCGTCTCGGCAAGCGCCTTGCAGAGCTCGGTCTTGCCGACGCCGGTCGGACCGCAGAACAAGAACGAACCGATCGGCCGATCAGGATCTTGTAGCCCGCTGCGACTGCGGCGCACCGCGTTCGCCACGGCCCGCACCGCTTCGTCCTGGCCGACGACTCGCTGGTGGAGCCGTTCTTCCAGCACGAGCAGCTTGGCCCGCTCGGCTTCGAGCATGCGGCTCACCGGAATGCCGGTCCAGGCGCTCACCACTTCGGCGATTTCGTCGGGGCCGACCTCCTGCCGCAGTAGGCGTTTCTTCCCCTTCGACGCTTCGGCCTCGGGCGAGCCTTGCACCTTCTCCAGTTCTTCGAGCCGCTGTTGCAGCTTCTTCCGCTTCGTGTCGAGCTCGTACAGCGACTGGTAGAAGTCTTCGCCGACCATCTGGCCAATCGACTGCCGTTCCTTCACGCTGGCGGCAAGTTGCTGATACTCGTGGTCAGCCTTCTGCAGTTCCTCACGGACCTGCGCGACGTCGCCGACGCCGAGCTTTTCGCTCTCCCACTGCTCGCGGAGATTGGCGAGTTCGCGACGGAGCTCGTCCATCTCCTCGTTAATCTCTTCGAGCCGTTGCTGCGCATGCTCCTCCTTCTCGTCGGCCAGTTGCCGGGCCGCGAGTTCAAGCTGCACGAGCCGCCTCTGGATGCGGTCGATCTCTTCCGGCACGCTTTCGAGTTCCATCGCCAGTCGGCTCGTCGCCTCGTCCATCAGATCGATCGCCTTGTCAGGCAAGAATCGATCGGCGATGTAACGGTGCGAGAGTTCGGCCGCCGCGACGAGCGCTGAGTCCTTGATCTTCACACCCTTGTGGTGAGCCTCGTAGCGCGGCTTCAGCCCACGGAGGATGGCGATCGTGTCCTCGACCGAGGGTTCGCCAACGAACACCGGCTGGAACCGCCGCTCGAGCGCCGCGTCCTTCTCGATGTACTTGCGATACTCGTCGAGCGTCGTGGCGCCGATGCAGCGGAGCTCGCCGCGGGCGAGCTGGGGCTTGAGCAAGTTCGCCGCGTCGTTCCCCCCCTCGGCGGCGCCAGCGCCGACGACGGTGTGGAGTTCGTCGATGAACAGGATGACCTGCCCTTGCGAATCTTGCACTTCGCGCAGCACCGCCTTGAGCCGCTCCTCGAACTCGCCGCGGTATTTGGCCCCGGCGATGAGGGCGCCCATGTCGAGCGCCACGACCTTCTTGTTCTTCAGGCTCTGCGGCACGTCGCCTTGCACGATGCGCAGCGCGAGCCCTTCGGCGATCGCCGTCTTGCCGACGCCGGGGTCGCCGATGAGCACCGGATTGTTCTTCCGGCGGCGCGAGAGTACCTGAATGACGCGGCGAATTTCTTGATCGCGGCCGATGACCGGATCAAGCTTCCCTTGCGCCGCACGAGCCACGAGGTCGATGCCGTACTTCTCCAGCGCCTGGAACTTTCCTTCCGGGTTCTGGTCGGTAACGCGGGCCGAGCCGCGGACTTTTTGCATTGCCGCGAGCAGGTCTTTCTCGCTCACCGCGTTGAGCTTCAGCGTGTCTTGCGCCTTCGACTTCACGCGGGCGAGCGCGAGCAGCAGATGCTCGGTCGAGACGAAGTCGTCCTTCATCTCGGTGGCCGCCTGCTGCGCGCCGTCGAGGACGCGCGACAGTTCCGCCCCGAGTTGCGGCGGCGCTCCGCCGCTCGCCTTCAGCAAATGCGAAAGCTCGGCAGTAACGATCTGCCGCAACTGCTGTTGATTGACGCCGATCGCATCGAGCAACGGACGAACGATGCCGTCCTGCTCGTCGATGAGCGCCGCCAGCAGATGAAGCGACTCGATCTGCGGATTCCCCGCGTCGGCCGCGATCTCTTGCGCCCGCTGCACCGCTTCCTGAGCTTTTTGAGTGAGTTTATCGAAACGAAAGGCCATACGTTGGGCCTCCTTCCCGGCGAGACGGCGCCGACCGTTTTTTATTTATTAGCTACTTTACTCTTTGCGCTCTCCCAACCTTCAGCGTTACCGCATTAAGGCCCGGAGGGCCGACATCATGTAGCCAGGGGCGCAAGCCCCTGGTAACCGATGCCGTTTATCCTCAAAGCCCCGGAGGGGCAAAATCAATCCCACAAAAACCGCGGATCGTACTCCACGCCATGCCGCTCTAACATCGACACGAACTCGTCCTGAAACGACTGCCGCCGATGATGCGCCGCTTGGTTGCGAATATATCGGCGAACGGCAATCGCTTGCGATTCGCTCACGCTGAACGCGGCATATCCTTCCTGCCAACCGAATCGTGCATGCCCCTTTTGCTCATGCAACCATTTGGACGAGTTCGTTTTGATCAAACGCAACATGTCGGAAACGGTAATCGATGGCTTGAACTTTGCCAGCAGATGAACGTGATCTTCAATCCCGCCAATCTCCAGCAGACTTCCGCCTTCCTCTCGCGTGACCCCCGCCATGTAACGGTAGAGCTCTTCCTTGAAGCCTTCGGTGATCAACCGCTCTCTATCTTTCGTGCTGAACACGATGTGATAGAGGAGATTCGAATACGTTGAGAGCATGAAAAAGCTCCGGAGGAAGAACTATGTCGCTCCTCCGGAGCTCATTGCGATTGCTAACTCCGTTCCAGGGGCTTGCGCCCCTGGCTACAGCATGTCGCCTCTCTCGGGGCTAATGCCTCGAATTTGGCATTAAGCGCCAGGCGCTCAGCTCTTCACCTCGAACTCCGCATCGATCGCATCGTCGTCGGCGCTCGAACCGCCGGCTTGGGCCGTGGCCCCTTCCGCCGCTCCGTCGCCGCCGGCGGCTGCCGACTTGTACAAGGCTTCGCTCATCGCGTGCGACGCCGCCTCGAGTTCCGCCACGGCGGTCTTGATGGCCGCCGCGTTGTCGCCCTTGGCTGCTTCGCGGACCTTCGTCACAGCCGCTTCGAGCGCCTGCTTGTCGGAGTCCTTCAGCTTGTCGGCGTTCGTCTTGATGGTCTTCTCGATTTGGTAAGCCATCGAGTCGGCCTGATTACGAGCTTCGACAAGTTCACGCTTCTTCTTGTCCTCTTCAGCGTGCGAGGCCGCGTCGGCCTGCATCCGCTTGATCTCGTCGTCGGACAAACCGCTCGATTGCTCGATCTTGACGGTCTGTTCCTTGCCAGTGCCGAGATCCTTTGCCGCGACGCTGAGGATGCCGTTGGCGTCGAGATCGAACTTCACTTCGATCTGCGGCACGCCGCGCGGGGCCGGCGGGATCCCTTCCAGGTTGAACTGGCCGAGGAGCCGGTTGTCCGCACACATCTCGCGTTCGCCTTGGAACACGCGAACCGTGACAGCCGTCTGGTTGTCGTCGGCCGTGCTGAAGACTTGCTTCCGCTCGGTCGGGATCGTCGTATTCTTCTCCACGAGCTTGGTCATCACGCCGCCAAGGGTCTCGATGCCGAGGCTGAGCGGAGTGACGTCGAGCAGCAGGATGTCCTGGACTTCACCCGAGAGGACGCCGCCCTGGATCGCGGCGCCGATGGCCACGACTTCGTCGGGATTCACGCCCTTGTGCGGGTCCTTGCCAAAGATTTCTTTGACCAGTTCCTGCACCTTCGGGATGCGGGTCGTACCGCCGACCAAGACGACTTCGTCGATCTCGCTCGGCTTCAGCTTCGCGTCCTTCAGCGCCTGCACCAGCGGAATGCGGCAGCGTTCCACCAGCCCGTCGACCATCTTCTCGAACTGCGCGCGAGTGATGTTCATCTGCAAGTGCTTCGGACCGTTCGCATCGGCCGTAATGAACGGCAGATTGATGTCGGTCGATTGCGCCGTGCTGAGCTCTTTCTTCGCCTTCTCGCACGCTTCCTGCAAACGCTGCAGCGCCATGCGGTCTTTGCGGAGATCGATCCCCTGCTCTTTCTGGAACTCGCCAGCCACGTACTTCATCAACTCTTCGTCGAAGTCGTCGCCGCCGAGGTGGGTGTCGCCGTTGGTGCTCATCACGCGGAAGACGCCGTCAGCGACTTCCAGCACCGAGACGTCGAACGTACCGCCGCCGAGGTCGAAGACGCAGATCTTCTCTTGCGCTTGCTTGTCGAGGCCGTACGCGAGCGACGCCGCGGTCGGTTCGTTGATGATGCGGGCGACTTCGAGGCCGGCGATCTGGCCGGCGTCTTTGGTCGCCTGACGTTGGGCGTCGTTGAAGTACGCCGGAACGGTGATGACCGCCTTGTTCACCTTGTGACCAAGATAAGCTTCGGCCGATTCCTTGAGCTTGCGCAAGATCTTCGCCGAGACTTCAGGCGGAGTGAACTCCTGCCCGCCGACGTCGACCTTCACGTAGTCTTCCGGTCCGCCTACGACTTTGTAGGGAACCATCTTCTCTTCCGAAGCGACTTCATTGTGCCGCCGGCCCATGAACCGCTTAATCGAGTAAACGGTCTTGGTTGGGTTGGTCACCGCTTGGCGCCGCGCGAGATCGCCGACGAGGACTTCGCCCTTGTCGGTGAACGCCACGACGCTGGGGGTCAGCCGATTCCCTTCCGGGTTCGGGATGACCTTCGCTTCTTTGCCTTCCATCACGGCGACCACCGAGTTGGTGGTGCCGAGATCGATACCGATGATTTTTTCGCCGCTTGCCATAAGTGTTAGCTCCTCTCCTAGTTGGAGGTTGATCGCTTAAGATATGCTGTATTTCAACGCGCAGCATGCCATCGCGGCAGCCGCCGTTTGTTTTTTCCAGGTACGGTCACGTATTTACGCAAAGGCCGTGCCGGCTGGCGGGCGACCCTATTAAATAGCCATAAACCACCGCCAAATAACGAGTTAAATCGCAAGCTAGAATTGAGAGCGCGAACTGGACTGATTTCGCCAACTGTCAGTTTGGCAGCATCTAGCCAACGCTCGGCGTTTTCCGATTTCGGACGACATGCCAGTTTGACACCCACGTTCGCCCCCCATCCCGCTCACCGCCATGGCCGCTAAGAAAGTCACCGCCGCTCAGCTTCGGAAGCTCGACCGCCAACTGGTCGATCTGCTCAACGAACGCGCCGCGGCGGCCATCGCGAACGGCGAGCTTGCCGAAGCTCGCGGCGAATCTGCCGTCGATCAAACGGCTTCAGGCGTCGCCGACCCCGCGGTGCTGAAGTATGCCATCGAAAACAACGACGGCCCCCTCACCGCCAACGCAATCCAGGCGATCTTCCGCGAACTGCTGAGCGGTATCCGCTCGGCCAACCAACCGATCCGCGCCGCCTACCTCGGCCCTGCGTATACCTACAGCCATCTCGCGGCGATCGCCCGCTTCGGCCAGAGTGCCGAACTCGTGCCGGTTGCGACGATCGCCAGCGTATTCGACGAGGTTGAGCAAGGGCACGCCCAGTTCGGCGTCGTCCCCATCGAGAACTCCACCGATGGCCGCGTCGCCGACTCACTGGAATGCTTGGCCCGCCTCAGTGCCGTTGCCAATGGTAACGGCAGCGGCGAATCGGGCGCGACCCATGTCCAAATCTGCGGCGAAGTACCGCTGCGAATTCATCATTGCCTGCTCGGCCGCGGGGCCCGCAGCGAGATCCGCCGCGTCTGCAGCAAGCCCCAGGCGCTGTCGCAGTGCCGCAACTGGCTCGCCGCGCACTTGCCGGGGGTGAAGCTGGAACCAGCCTCGAGTTCCGCCGAAGCCGCCAGCCTCGCCGCCGCCGAACCAGACACCGCCGCCATCGGCACCGAACAAGCCGCAGTCAACAACGGCCTGTCGGTTCTTGCGCGGAACATCGAAGACAACGCGGAGAATGTCACCCGCTTCGCCGTGATCGGCGCTAGAGCGGCCGACCGAACGGGCCGCGACAAAACGGCGCTCGTGTTTGAAGCCCCTCACGAACCTGGCTCGCTCGCCGATGCGATGGCGATCTTCAAACGCCACCGCCTCAACCTCACCTGGATCGAATCCTTTCCCATCCCGAGCGCCCGGGGCCGCTACCTCTTCTTCCTGGAATTCCAGGGGCACCCCGCCGAACTGCGGGTGAAGCGGGCGATTGCCTCGCTGCAGAAGAAGTCGCTCCGCCTGTCGCTGCTCGGCTCGTACGCCGAGTCGGAAGTCGTTGGCTAGCAGCGGAATCGCTTTTAGCCCCGGGCTCCGCCCGGGGGTGCAGTACGAGCGACAATGCCAACCGGATTGGACGCCTACCCCCGGGCGGAGCCCGGGGCTGGAATGCGACGCCGCCATCTAACGCCATCGCAGCCTCTTGAGGCCAATCATCAACTTTGCGGCCTGCGGCGACCCTACTGCTAGCAACCGCAGAATTGCGTGGTTCCGCTTCAAGTGGTCGATCGTTTTCACCGTGGACGTTGGGGAGGCGGTCGTCTCATGCCTGCAGACGCCGTCCACGTTTTACGCTGGCCAAAGGATGGCCGGAAGGAATCACGATGAAGACCAATGGATGGGTCCTTCGCTGGGCCGCGGCTGCGCTGTTCGTCGCGCCCGCCCCAGCCTTCGGCGACACGGGGTACTCCGTCGCCTCATTCTTCAACGAAGCTGAAACGGTCGTCGCCTCCGACGCACCCGTTCAATGCGAACTCGCCCGCTGCCAGAAGTGTAGCGGGCCGTTCTTCTTCGCCGGAACGGAAGCGACGTTGATGAACGTCAACGCGACGACCGGCGGACGGATCACGGCGTCGTTCTCCGATACGACGGCGCCTGGCGTCTCAACCTTCGCAACGGTCGACGGCGACGGCATCAACGACAAGTTCGCCGCCGCCCCGCGGTTGTGGATGGGCCTGCAATTGAACGAGCGGTGGGCAGTCGTCGGCCGCTACTGGAATCTGGAAACCAGCAACCAAGACACGCCCCCGGCTCCGAATCCCGCGATTCCGAACACCGGCAGCAACTTCGCCACGATCTTCGAGACGAATCGCGCTCACCTGCAAACCGCCGACATCGAAATCGTCCGCAGCTTCAAGCCGGGCAAGTGGAAAATCGACGGCTCGCTCGGCGCCCGCCAGGCGATGATCGGCACCGAGTCCGATTTCCTGGCCTTCGGCGTCTTTACAACCGGTAACTTCATCAACCTGACGCTGCAAAACGGCTTCAGCTTCAACGGCGCCGGCGGTACGACGGGCATCAACGTCCGTCGGCAACTGGGCGACTCGCCGTTCACGTTCTTCTCTGGCTTCCGCGTTTCGTATCTCGGCGGCCACACCGATTCGTTCGGCCGTTCAGACGGCACCGTGGCCTCCTCGCCGAGCGCGCCGCTCGTCGGCGCCGCAACGGTGCGTCGTTCCGATGCCGACGCCGAGCTTGATATCCTGGAATACCAGATCGGTCTGCAGATGGACTTCCCGCTGAAGTACATCCCGGCCAACGCGTTCTTCCGCACGGCCCTCGAATACCAGCAATGGGACATCGATGGACCGCCAACCGGCGGCGCCGGCTTCGGCGGCACGATCGGCGAACTGACGACCAACTCGTTCGCTTCGGCCGGCATCGGCGGAGCCAACCTGGTCGGTCTGGCTCTCGGCTGCGGGTTCACTTGGTGATCTAGCCGCCGCGACAACGAAACTCTCCCCACGACGGCCCGAGAACAATTGTCTGTTCTCGGGTCGTTTTTCGTTGCACGAGGAACAACGAAACGGCGAGAAGCGGCCTCCTTCAAGCGGACGCCTGCGAAGCCGAGCAACGGCCTCTCGAGCGGGCGGGAGAAATACTCATCCCACTGCGGCCTTCAGATCGTCAACAGCGCGCCTGACTAACACGCAATGATCGAGCCGATCCACTGGGCGTCGCCGCGACGACGCTTCCAATTGTAGAACTCACTAAGACGAGCCTAGCGGTTCGTCTCGGGCCGGCGGGCGCCGGGCGAAATCGTATTGGCAGGTTCGCGGTTGGTGACGCCCAACACGCCGCGAAACGCCGCTGGATCGATGGCCGCTCCGCCGCCGATCGGATAGCCGGCATACGGGCCCCAGGGAGCGGTGTTCAGCCAGATGTACGCCGACGGTTGAAGCATCGCCTGCGCCGCAGCGTCGCGATCGCTTGCGCGCTGCTGGGCGCGCTCCTGCGCCGTCTGTTGCTGATTCCGCATCGCCTCTTGCGCTGTCTGCGCCGCTTGATTGCGCGTGCGGGTGGCGTTCTCGGCCGCTTGCTGGCTCGCTTGGTTGGCCTGCATCGCACGATCGACCGACATTTGGCGAGCCGATTCAAAGGTCTCATGCTGGCGGTTTCGCTCCGCCTGCTGCTCTTCGAACGTGATCAGCCACAACTTCATCTGTTCGGGCGACAGTCGCTTTAGTTCCTCTAGGTAGCGCTGCGACTGTGAGGGCGTGATCCGCGCGGAACGGGCCATGTGGTCGACCAACCACTCGCGGGCGGCGACCATCTCTTTACTGTCCCAGATAGCCGCCCGTTCCTTGTCGATTTCTGCTTGCGACCGTGTGTTCGGTTCGACGTAGCGCTCGTCCGCGGGGGGCGGCGTCGCGGGCGCCGAAGCAGGTTGCTGCGCCGCGGCGCGATTGAAATCACCCCCGCCGAGCGCTGCCATAGCCGTTGCTGCGAGAATCAGCCGGGTTCGTTTCATCGTCGCATTCTCCGCAATGTTACGGCCAGGGGCGGCCGCCTTCAGGTTGGTCGGCCAACTTTCATTATACGTCTGAATTATTCTCGCCACGAACGGAAACTAAGGCCTCGACGCCCGATGAACCGTGAATCCAGCGTGCGGGGAAATCCGTACTAAATTGCAAGAGTTTAGCGGCGTAGCACCACGCCGCTTATTCGCAAACAAGCCAAAGGACCATTTGCATGCGCATGTGTGGAATGGTCGCAGGACGCTGTTTTGTAGAATCCCCCCGCTTGAGGGAGTTCTCGAAGGCGGCATCCGGCATTACAACTCCGCAAGATTGCGTCGCTTTTTGTGACATATCGCATAATAAATAGCCAGACTCTTCACCACAGTGGTATGTAAACGAAACTTGTCGGCCAGGCTCCCGTGGCTATCAACGACTTACTGACTGGCATTTAAGCGTCACCCTCCTCATTATTTGCATATCCCTTTCAACCCCTCGTGCACTTCCCTTGAGAATCGTCCTCGCCCAGATTGTTGGCAGCGCGGCCCCCGTCGTCGGGGAACTTGCGATCCAGACCGAGCCGCTTCCAGCTGAGGAGCGCATCGCTCGTCTCGAAGCGGAAGTGGCTCGGTTAGAAGCGGCGCTCCATGATCGGGCCACGGAACTCGATACGCTCCTGAATGTGATCCCCGTCGGCATCGGCGTGGCGTTCGATCCGCTCTGCAAACGGATTCGCACAAACAGCACCCTGGCTGATTTCCTCGATCTCGACGCGGCCGAGAACTCGTCGAAAACCGCCGATGCCTCCGAGCGTCCGACTAACTTCGTTTGCGTCGACCTCGACGGACGGCTGATCCCCGACGATCAACTGCCGATGCAAATCTCCGCGCGAAATGGCGCCGAGATTCGCGATCTTGAGTTCAAGATTATCCACGAAGATGGTCGCATCATGCGGATGTTGGGGTACTCGGCGCCGCTCCGCGATTCGGCCGGTAATCCGCGCGGATCGGTCGGGGCGTTCATCGATATCACCGAGCGGCGCAAGGCAGAGGAGAACGAACGGCAGCGACTCGCGGAAATCGCCCATGCGAACCGCCTCTGCACGTTGGGCGAAATGATCTCGGGCCTCGCCCACGAACTGAACCAACCGCTGGCGGCCGCCAACAACTTCGCCCGCGCGTGCCAACGCTGGCCGCTAACCTCCGGGCAAGAACTCCCGGCTGACGTCCTCGGCCTGCTGCAGAACGTCGCCAAACAGACGGATCGCGCCAGCGAGATCGTCAAACGACTCACCACGTTCGTCAAGAAAAACGCGTCTCTCTCGGCAGGAGTCGACGTCAACGACCTAGTCTCTAGCGTCATCACGCTGACGAAATCGTGCTTCGGCCCCGCCATGGGTCGTGCTGAAGCGATCCCCCTCGTCGCCGAGCTTGACTGCTCGCTGCCGATGATCGCTGCCGACTCGATCCAAATCGAGCAAGTGCTGGTGAACCTGATTCGCAACGCCCTCGAATCCGCCGTCGACTCTGGCGCCACGCAACCGGTGACCGTCCGCACTTCCCTGCAAAAGGGGTGCGTCCGAGTCGACGTCATCGACTGCGGGGCCGGCATTGCGGCCCACGACCTCTCGTCGCTGTTTCAACCGTTCTTCACGACGAAGCAGGAGGGGCTCGGCCTGGGCCTGTCGGTCAGCCGCTCGATTATCGAAAACCATGGCGGGCGGCTCTGGGCGGAACTCAACCCCGAGCAGGGAGCGACGTTCAGCTTTGAATTGCCGATCGATTCGCCCCCCGAGGCCCGCTAGCCAGTCGGCTCGGCGACCGAGTCGGATTGCCGCTCCTGCGGCGGGCGCCTATCATCTGCCACTAAGATGAACTCGCCCGCCGGCATACTCTTTGAGCACTGGTCGATCGTCATTCACGCGACGCTTGTCCTGCTGCTGGCGGCGGTCGTTTGGCTCCATTTCCGCAATCGAGGTCGTTCGGGGCCCATCGCTGCGCTCTTGTTCGTGCTGTTCGGCCCTGTGCTGAGCGTGGCCGTGATCGTGGGGCTGTTGTTCATCACCGACCCGCGAGATCCTGCCAGCTCAAAGCTCTACGGAATCCAGCTTCAGCAGTTTCTAGAAATCGCCGCCATCGCCGGCTTGGCGGCCGCACTCGCCGGCATGGCGCTCCATGGCTATCGCATTCGTGATGAATTGCGGGCCTACCGCGAGTTCGCCGCCCCCGGGTGGCTGGGCAGCCTGCGAACCGGCGAAGGCCCGGCGCCGGCCCTCATCGCTCTGGGCCTTACCTCAGACGCAACGCTCGAAGAAGTCGAACGGGCCTACCGCGAGCAGGCCAAGCAGGCCCATCCCGATCGGGGCGGAACGGTCGAGCAGTTCAAACGGCTCCAAATCATTTACGAGCAGGCCCGTCGCCAACTCCGCCGACAGGCGGGTCCCGCGGCGGCCTCCCCTGCCCCGCCCTCCGCTGGCGAGGCCTGATTTCGGCACCGCCAGGACGGCTAGTGGAGCCGCCCGCTTCAGGTTACTCTGGAGGGCTTCTCTCCGGTCCGCCGGAGAGGGCTATGGCAGCCCCATTCCCAGATTTTGAACCCGCGCGTTCTATGATCATCATTCTCGACGAAACCGTCACCGAAGAACAAATCAAGCACGTCGCTAGCAAGGTCGAACAGCTCGGCCTGCAGACCTCGATCAGCCGCGGCACCTACCGCACGGTGATCGGCGTCATCGGCGACGAAACGAAGCTGCAGTCGGCGCCGCTGGCCGCGATCCCCGGCGTCGCCGAAGTCCTGCCGGTGATGCCCGCCTACAAGCTGGCGAGCAAGCAGGCTCACCCGAAGCCAACGATCATCGAAGTCGGTCCGGTGAAGATCGGCGGCGGCCACATGGCGATGATCGCCGGCCCCTGTGCGGTCGAATCGGAAGAACGGATGGAATCAATCGCCAAGTCGGTCCGCGCGGCCGGCGCCAACATCTTCCGCGGCGGCGCCTTCAAGCCCCGCACCAGCCCCTACTCGTTCCAAGGCTTGGGCGAAGACGGCTTGAAGATCCTTCGCGACGTCGGCGCCCGCCATGGCATGCCCGTCGTGACGGAAGTCGTCGACCCCCGCAACGTTGAGTTGGTCTGCGAGTACGCCGACATGCTCCAGCTCGGCGCCCGCAACATGCAGAACTTTGTCCTGCTGACCGAGGTCGGCCGCACGAACAAGCCCGTGCTGCTCAAGCGCGGCATGAGCGCCACCGTGGCCGACTTCCTGATGAGCGCTGAGTACATCATGGCTCAAGGGAACTCGAACGTCGTCCTCTGCGAACGCGGCGTGAAGGGTTTTGATCCGGCGACCCGCAATACGTTCGACGTTGCCCTGGTCCCGCAGATCCACAAGCTCTCGCACTTGCCGATTATCGTCGACCCGAGCCACGCCACGGGCCGCCCCGACTTGATTCCGGCCTGTGCCCTCGCGGGCGTTGCGGCCGGGGCCGACGGCGTCCACATCGAAGTTCACGACAAGCCCGAAGAAGCCATGAGCGACGGCCCGCAAGCGCTGCTTCCGAAGCAGTACGCAGAGCTGATGGACCAAATCCGCAAAGTCGGCGCCGCCGTTGGCAAGCAAATCGGCTAAAGCAAAAAACTGATCTCTCGCAAAGCCGCAGAGGCGCAAAGGAAAAAGCAAAGAAGAGAAGGCAGAGACAGTTCAGCATTTTGTATTCTTTGCGTTCGTCTTTGCGTCTTAGCGCCTTTGCGAGAGAAAACCGAATTATCAATCCCGGAAAGAGAAGATGCGTAAACCGTTGATCGCCGGCAATTGGAAGATGAACCTCGATGGCGCCGGCGCGACTGCGCTCGCTCGCGCCATTTCCGACGCCTCGCCGGCCTACGGCAAGGTCGATCTGTTGGTCTCCCCGCCGTACGTCTACTTGAAGACGGTTGGGTCGGTGCTCAACGGCGGCACGGTGCTGTTGGCCGCCCAAAACATGAGCCACGAAAAGAGCGGCGCCTTCACCGGCGAAATCTCGGCCTCGATGCTCAAGGATTGCGGCTGCACCCATGTCATCCTCGGCCACAGCGAACGTCGTCACATCTACAAAGAGACCGACGCCGACGTGAATAAGAAGACCCTGGCCGCCCTCGCCGCCGGGATCGTGCCAATCGTTTGCGTTGGCGAACTGCTCGAAGAACGCGAAGGGGGCAAGACCGCCGAAGTGATCCGCACGCAGTTCGACGGCTCCCTGGCCGGCGTTTCGGCCGAGCAACTGGTCGCCACGGTGATCGCTTATGAGCCCGTTTGGGCCATTGGCACCGGCAAAGTCGCCACGCCCGCGCAAGCTGAGGAGGTCCATGCCGATCTTCGCAAGCTGATAGCGGAGCGTTACAATGCCGCAACGGCGGATCAGGTTCGGATCCTCTACGGCGGCAGCGTCAAGCCAGACAATGCGGCCGAACTGCTCGGACAGCCGAATGTAGACGGAACTCTCATCGGCGGCGCCAGCCTGAAGGCCGACGACTTTTTGGCCATCGCCGCGGCAGGCTGAACTGACGATCATATTGCCGGCTGACTTGGCCCCAGGTCGCCGCAACTATTACCAAGTTACTTGTTGAGTTTTTAGACGGAGCGACACGTGCCCCTTCCCATTCTCGCCGCACTCGGTCAATCGCTGCTCGGCTTCCTGCTGTGCGTCATTGCCGTGTTTTTGATCCTGCTGATCCTAGTGCAGCGAGGTCGCGGCGGCGGCTTGGCCGGCGCCCTCGGCGGCATGGGCGGATCGAGCGCGTTCGGCGCCAAGGCTGGCGACATCTTCACGCGGATCACTTCGGTCGCCGCGGTGATTTGGATTTTGCTCTGCATCATCTTCGCCGCCACCGGATCGAGCGAACGCGCTCGGTTAGACCTCGGCACGCCTGCCTCGACCGGCGACGCGGCGACCGACGCACCGGCAGCAACCACGACGCCGGCAGATGCGAGCGGAGCGACAACGACGCCAGCCGCGTCGACGACGGAAACGCCCGCCGCCACGACCGCCGCACCGGCTGAATCGACCCCGGCCGCTACAACTGAATCGGCTCCGGCCGCAGCGCCCGCTGCCACCGAGCCCGCCGCCGCAACTCCGGCAGCGTCGACCGAGGCGCCCGCCGCTGAAACCGCCGCCCCGGCCGAACCCGCGGCCGAGAACTAACGCTCATCCTCCTCACCGCTTGATCCTCGCACCCAGGAAGTTTGCCCCGTGCCGCTGTTGAGCATGACCGGATTCGGCGACGCTCGCGACGAGCGCGACGACCACGCCATCACGGCCGAAGTGCGCACGATCAACAATCGCCACTTCAAGCTGAATCTGCGCACGACGGATGGCTACGCCGCCCTCGATTCGCGGATCGAAGCTGTCGTTCGCGAGTACGTCCGCCGCGGTACGGTGAACGTCAACCTCCGCATTCGCCACATGAGCGATGCGGAAGACTACCGCGTCAACGTGGCGGTTCTGGAGAACTACGTCGACCAACTCCAGAAGGTCGCCGCGAAGCGTCACCTCGCCGAAGACATCCGGCTGGAGTCGCTCGCCGACCTGCCTGGCGTCATCGAGCAGCTTTCCAGCGAAGCGAGCGACGCCGAAGAAGTTTGGCCGCTTTTGGAACCGACGCTCCGCGCGTCACTGGAAGCCCTCACCACGATGCGCACCGCCGAAGGCGCCGCGCTAGCCGCCGACCTGACGGCCCAATGCCACACGGTCGAAACAAGCCTCGCCGCGATCGCCGCCCGCTCGCCGCAGGTCGTCGAGGGGTACCGGCAACGCCTGCAGGACCGCGTCGGCGAGGTACTGGCCAAGTTCAACGCCTCGATCGAGCCGATCGACGTCGTCCGCGAAATCTGCGTATTTGCCGATCGGAGCGACATCTCTGAGGAGATAGTCCGGTTACGCAGCCACCTGGCGCAATTCTCCCAGGCCCTCCAGGCCGCCGAAAGCGCCGGTCGCAAGCTAGAGTTTATTTGTCAGGAGATGGGTCGCGAAACAAACACGATCGGCTCCAAAGCAAACGACGCCGAGATCTCCCATGAAGTCGTTGAAATCAAAACAGCCTTGGAGCGAATCCGGGAGCAAATCCAGAACGTGGAGTAGCGACTCGAACGACGCCGAACTCGGCGTCGACCTCCTTGAGCGCCTGTGCAACTCCGCAGTGCAAGAACCCATGATTGCCGCCAAGCCCGGAAAGCTCGTCGTTATTTCCGGCCCGTCGGGCGTCGGCAAAAGCACGGTGGTACGGGAAGTCTTGAAGAAGCTCGGCCACGCAATCCGGCTGAGCGTTTCGGCCACCACCCGCCCCCCCCGCCCGGGCGAGCGGGACGGAATCGACTATTACTTCCTGACGGACGCCGAGTTCCAGCGCCGCCGCGGCGAGGGCGAATTTCTCGAATGCATCGAGGTTTTCGGCCGCGGCCACTGGTACGGCACCCTCTGGAGCGAGGTGAGGTCTAGTCTCTCCCAGGGAAAGTGGGTAATCTTAGAGATCGACGTGGATGGCGCCGGGGAGGTTCTGCGCCAGTTTCCCGAAGCGGTGACGGTCTTTATCCGTCCCGATTCGGTCGAAGAACTGGAGCGCCGTCTTCGCTCGCGCGGCACCGAGAACGAGGATGCGGTGCAACGTCGACTGGCCGTCGCGCGACACGAGTTGCAGCTCTCGAGCCAGTACTCTCACCAAGTTGTGAATGACACGGTCGACCAGGCGGTCGACCAAATTAGCGATATTTTGCGGAGTCGGGGCTTAGAACCCGAGGCGTAGGAAGATGATTGACGCACTGAAGGAAGAAGAGATCGTCAACAAGGTCGGCGGCCGTTTTAAGCTGTCGACGTTGATTCAAAAGCGGTTGGCCGCCATCAACTCCGGCGCCCGCCCGCTCGTCGATTTCCGCAGCGACGACAAAATGGAGATCGTCGTCCAGGAAATCCTGCAAGACAAGATCTTCCTCGACGCGACGAACCGGGTCGTCACCGCCGCCGATCATCGCCCGCTGGGCGGTCCGCCGGAATTCGATCTGTCGTCGCTGTAGGCTCTACTGCTACTGTTGACGGGGACGTTCGTCCGCATGTCCGCGCCACGTGAAATTCTGGTCGGCGTCACCGGCGGCATTGCCGCATTCAAAACGGCGGCGCTCGTCAGCGACTTGGTGCAGTCTGGCGTTGGCGTCACCGTCGTGATGACCGGCGGAGCCCGGAAATTCATCGGCGAAGCAACCTTTCGCGCGCTCACCGGTCGCCCTGTCGCCACGCGTTCGTTCCCGCGAGATGATCATCCGCTCGGGCCGCATATTCAGCTTGCCCGCCAGGCTGAGCTCCTTTGCATCGCGCCGACCACGGCCAACTTCCTGGCGAAGGCCGCCCACGGCATCGCTGACGACTTGCTTAGCACGCTGTTGCTGTCGTTCACCGGTCCGGTCATCCTGGCCCCCGCGATGAATAAAGAAATGTGGACGAAGCCCGCGGTGCAGCGGAACGTCGCCCAGCTTCGCGAAGACGGCTACCACTTCGTCGGCCCATCAGAGGGTTGGCAGAGCTGCCGCGAACGCGGCGTCGGCCGCATGGCCGAGCCGGCGGAAATCGCCGCCGAAGTCCGCCGTTTGCTCGAACAATCGAAGCCCGTTTAATAGAAGCCACCGGCTCCGCCGGTGGGCTCTTATTCCCAACTCGCCGCCCCGCATGGCCCGCATCCTCATCACCTCCGGACCGACGCGGCAGTACCTCGACCCGGTTCGTTATCTCACGAACGCCTCCAGCGGCCGCATGGGCGCCGCCCTCGCCGCCGCGGCCCTGGAACTGGGCCACGACGTGACGATCGTCTCCGGCCCCGTCGAAGTCCCCTACCCCGCCACTGCGGAAGTCATTCCGGTCGTCTCCACTGAGGAGATGCTCGCCGCCGCCCGCACCGCGTTCGCACGCTGTGACGGCTTGATCGGCGCCGCCGCTCCTTGCGACTACCGCCCCGAGCGGGTCGAAGATCAGAAGATCGCCAAGACCGGCGCCCCGCTGCTGCTCCACTTGCTCGAAACCGACGACGTCGTCGCCACGCTCGCCGCCGAAAAAGGCGCCCGCTGGGTCGTTGGCTTCGCGCTCGAAACCGACGACCATCGCCTGCGGGCCCTGGCGAAGCTCGAACGCAAACGCTGCGACCTGATGGTTTCCAACGGCGTCGCGGCGATGAACTCGCTGGAGAACGAAGTCGAGATCCTCGACCCGCACGGCGCCGTTCTCCGCGCGGCCGCTGGCTCGAAGGAATCCGTCGCCCGCGAGATCCTGGCGGTCATCCAGGAACGGTTGATTAATCCCGAGATGCCCTCGCCCGCCAACGACTAACTCGTGAGGCTCCCTCCCCCTTGAGGGGAGGGCTGGGGAGGGGGTAGACCGCTGGTACCCGCTTCCGTCCCCCCTCCCTAACCCTCCCCTCCAAGGGGAGGGAACCACAAGTTATCTCTTGCGAGGTTTGAACCGAACTCCCCCGCCCCGTGTCGTTTAGGCACCCGCGCCCGTAGCGACCTACCGGGCGGCAAAGTATATTTGGAAGTTCCCGACTGGCGAGCGGCCGCCACCAGGCATGGTCCCTCCGTCAGCGGTTCGTCAGGTTGCCCCCCAACCGCCTGCGGCATCGTTATGGTTCGAGTTGCCATCCTCGGCGCTACCGGATATTCCGCCAAAGAAGCGATCCGGCTGCTACTGGCGCATCCCCACGCCCAGATCACGGCGCTCACCACTCGCCAGGACGATTTGCCCCATCTCGGCGACGTCCACCCGTCGCTGCGCGGTCGGCTCGACCTGCGGCTTGAGAATCTGAATGCCGCTCAACTCGCCGAGCGCGCCGACTGTGCGTTCTGCTGCCTGCCGCACGCCGCCAGCGCCGAAGTGATCAAAGAGATTCTCCCGCTCGGCATGCGTGCGGTCGACCTCAGCGCCGACTACCGCCTCAACGATCCGGCCGTCTACAAAAAGTGGTACGACCACGATCACCCCGACGCGGCGCGGATGGCCAAGACGGTCTACGGCCTGCCGGAACTGTACCGCGAGCGGATTCCAAAGTCGCAATTGGTCGCCAACCCTGGCTGCTACCCGACGTCGACGATCCTCCCCCTCGCGCCGTTGCTGAAGGCTGGCCTGATTTCGCCAGACGGCATCATCGTCGACAGCAAGAGCGGCGTCAGCGGCGCTGGTCGCACGCCGAAGTTGAACTTCCATTACCCGGAAGCGAACGAAAGCTTCTCGGCCTACGGCGTCGGCACCCACCGCCACATGCCGGAGATCGACCAGGTGCTGTCCGACTTCGGCGGCAAGACGACCGAGGTGATCTTCACGCCGCACCTCGTGCCGATGGATCGCGGCATCCTGACCACGACTTACTCGACGCCGACCAAACCGGTCGACGCCGCCACGATCCTTGCCGAGCTCCGCAAGTTCTACGCGAACGAGCCGTTCGTCCGCGTCGTCGACGGCTTGCCGACGACCAAGGACGTGACCAATACGAACTACTGCGACCTCACCGCTCGCGTCGTTCGCGGCCGCGTGGTGACGATCAGCGTGATCGACAATTTAATCAAGGGCGCCGCCGGGGCAGCGGTGCAAAACTTCAATTTGATGTACGGCTTCGAGGAAACGACGGCGCTCTAACGCCGAGTGAACGATAGCCGCTGCCAAACAGGTCCCCCCTATGCCCGAGCAACTTCCCAAAGGCTTTCGCGCCGCCGGCATCTACAGCGGCGTGAAGGAGAATACGTCGCGACTCGACCTGTCGCTGCTGGTCTCCGACGCCCCCTGCGTCGCCGCCGGCGTCTACACGCAGAACCTCGTGTTCGCCGCGCCGGTGAAGCTCTGCCGCGAGCGGACCCCCAGCGAAACAGTGCGGGCGGTCGTCATCAACTCCGGGAACGCCAACGCCTGCACCGGCGATCTCGGCGATCGTGATGCGAAGGCGATGGCCGCCCGCGTCGCCGAAGTCTGCGGCTTCGCCGACACCGACGTGCTGGTCCTCTCGACCGGCGTCATCGGCGAATTAATGCCGATGGAAAAGATCATCCCCGGCATCGAGAAGGTCGCCACGTTCCTCGGCAGGGACGAAGATTCGCTCGTCAACGCCGCCCGGGGAATGATGACGACCGACACGCGGCCGAAGATTTCAAGCCGCATCGTTACCATCGACGGCCAGACGATCTCGATCTGCGGCGTCGCGAAGGGCGCCGCGATGATCGGCCCGAATCTGGCGACAATGCTCGCGGTGGTGATGACCGACGCGCGAATCAGCCTACAGGATGCGCAGGAAGGGTTGAAAGACGCCGCCGACGAGTCGTTCAACTGCATCAGCGTCGAAGGCCATACGAGCACGAACGACAGCGTCCTCTTCCTCGCCAACGGCGCCGCCGGCGGTCCAGAGTTGAAGGGCGATGCGCTCGCGAAGTTCCAGGCGACGCTCGTGGAAGTCTGTGAAGATCTCGCGCAATCGATCCCCGCCGACGGCGAGGGCGCTTCGCACCTCATCACCGTCGAAGTCCACGGCTGCCGCACTCGCGACGAAGCAATCCAAATTGCGAAGACGGTCGCCGACAGCCCGCTAGTGAAAACCGCCATCGCCGGCAACGATCCAAATTGGGGCCGCATCGTCTCGGCCGCCGGTTACGCCGGCGTGCAGTTCGACGCCTCAAAAGTCTGCCTCCACCTCAATGGCTCGCTCCTCTACGAGCGCGGCCAACCTGTCCCTTTCGACGGCGACGCCGTCTCGCGCGAAATGGAAGCCGACCGCAACACGGGCGTCGTGCTGCTATTCGACGAAGGCGAAGCCTCGGCCCGCTTCTGGACCTCGGATCTCACCGCCGAGTACGTCCGCCTAAACGCCGACTACCGCACGTAGGTCGGGCTTTCAGCCCGACGAGCGCGACGTTGGGTAGTCAATTCCGGTTGGCAGGTTCTGTCAGGCTAAAAGCCTGACCTACGCCCCGCGACGGCGCGTGCCAGGGATTAAATTTCGGAAAGGCCGATCGGCGGCATCCGCTGGCATTCGGGAACTGCGACGCGAGGTCGCATTTACGATCCATCTGCGCATCATAGCGAACGGTCTCGACGACCCGCCAAATCCACGAAAAACCTGGCGGCCGATTTCGCATTACCGAAATACCATCCTGCCGGCGCCGTTTTCGAACGCTGCGCTCCATTTTCAGGTGTTTCTCGGCTAGTGAAATCAGCCACATCTGCCATGCGCCATTGATCTGTATGTGATCCTGAAAGCGCATGTTAGTGTGGAATCTGTCTTTTCACCGTGACCTGGTTCTCGCCTGCTCGGTCTTCTGCTCCCGATTGATCAGCATCAAAGGTTGCTCTCCATGCGCCGCATTTTTGCTTGGCCGCTTGCCGCGGCATCGTTCGCCATTGCATTCGTTACGCTCGCGCCGTCGCCTGCTCAGGCCGTGCAGATCAACGGCCTCGGCTTCACCGATCACACGCATGGCGGGTTCAACGTCTCTCCCGTCATCGTCGAATCGCCCTTCTTTGCCGCCGTCAGGGATACGACGGGCGGCAACACCGATTACACAACAGTGCCAGCCGGCGGATTAATCGGCAGCATCAAGACTCCCAACCATCCTAGTACAACGCTCTCGGCCGGACCGAGCACGACGGTGAGTGGCCGCGTCACCGTGACCGGCAATGCGACGTCCGCTGGCGTCGATCTGACGCCAGGCACCGCCGACGACTGGCTGGACGGCAACAGTCTGCCTGCCGGCGTCACTCTGAGCTACGACGTCTCGTTCACAATCTCGTCGGCCAACGGCAACAACTTGGTTGGTACGGCCGGCAATACGTCGAACGGCCTCGGCATCTCCAACGGGTCGAGCAACACTGGTCTACTCGACACTGGTGAAGTCCTCAACTTCAGCGCCATCACCACCTCGAATTACGCCTGGGGTGGAACGCCGACTGAATCCTTTGCGTTCACGCCCATTTCGCATGGCACGCCTAAGTTCAACTCCTTCCGCTCGTTCAACTTCGACGAGTCGATCAACGAAGCCGTCACGCTCTCCGACGGCACGAACACCTGGGGTTTTGGGGCCGCCACTGGCACGATTCAAAGCGGCATCAAAATGGAGAACGACTTCAGCGCCACGTTTACGCCAGCCGGCGGCGATGTGCCGCTGACGATGACGATGGGCGCCGCCACCAGCTTCGGCCTCAAGGGGTTTCGGCTGAGCATTCCCGTCTCGTACGACATCGTCGCCAACGCCCCGACGATCAACGCCGACTTCAGCGGCGACGGCATCGTCGATGGCGCCGACTTCCTGATCTGGCAGCAGAATTTCGGCCTCGCCAGCGCAGCCCTGCAGAATCAAGGCGATGCGAACGGCGACGGCGCCGTCAACGACCTCGATCTGACCGCCTGGAAGGACAACTTCGGCGCCGGCATCCCTGCCCCGCCGGTGAGCGCCGTTCCGGAACCGGCGACGGCCGCCCTCGTAGTCATCGCTGGCTTGGCAGCCTTCGCGAGTCGCAAGCGGCGGTAGAGCGGTCTCAATTCTCAGCAATAAGTGCGCATCACAGCGGGCTCGTCAATCGCCTCAAGCGGTTGATGAGCCCGCTAGTTTTTTGATCGCCTCCGGAGTCATCCGGAAGATGGTCCACTCATCGAGCGGCTCGGCGCCTAAGCTCTTGTAGAACTCGATCGACGGCTTGTTCCAATCAAGCACAACCCACTCCAGCCGTTGGCACTGGCGCTCGGCGGCCACCTGTGCGACGCGCGCTAACAACTTCTTACCGATGCCCCCGCCGCGCCGCTCAGGTCGAACGTAAAGGTCTTCCAGGTAAATACCGGCGCGACCGACGAACGTCGAGAAGTTCTGAAAGTAGATCGCGTACCCAACCATCTCGCCGTCGACGTGCGCGACCAAGGCCTCGGCCGTCGGCCGTTCGCCGAACAGCGCCGCCTCAAAACTCTCCACCGTCGCTACCATCGCGTGGGCCAGTCGCTCGTACTCCGCGAGTTCACGGACGAGCACCAGCATCGCCGGCAAGTCGGCGACCGCCGCAGGTCGAATTTCTACGCTCATCACCAGACGCTCCAGAATCGTGGGCCTGCTCGCAATTTGCCGCTCGCCGCAGTAGAATCGGCCGCGGCGAATCTGGCATTTTAGCGATTGGCGAGCCGAACGTGGACCTGAAAGTTGACATCGCACGCTGCTCCGCGGAGCTCGACCGCCTCGCCCAATTTTCCGACGTTCCCGCCCCCGCCGTCCAGCGGATCGTCTTCACTGAAACCGATCTCGCGGCCCGCGCCTACCTCGTCGGCCTATTCGAAGAAGCTGGCCTGAAAGTGCGGCACGACACCGTCGGCAACATCTTTGCTCGTTGGGAAGGAACCGACCCCACGCTGCCGCCGGTCGCCACCGGCTCGCACACGGACGCGATCCCCTACTCCGGCAAGTACGACGGCACCGTCGGCGTCCTCGGCGGCCTAGAAGCCATCCGCACGCTTCAGCGTGCCATGCGAGCCGCGGGGTTCACCCCCGCGGTCCCCCGCCGCTCCATCGAGTTGGTGATGTTCACCTCCGAGGAACCGACCCGCTTCGCTTATGGCTGCCTCGGCAGTCGCCTACTCAGCGGCCAACTCCCCCCCGACGCCGCCGCGAAGCTCACCGACGCCGACGGCCAAAACCTCGACAACGTCCGCCAGAGCGCCGGCTTCACCGGCCCGCTCGCAGACGTAAAGCTCCAGCCCGGCCACTATTCAGCCTTCGCCGAACTCCACATCGAGCAAGGCCCGCTGCTCGAACGTGCGAATCTCGACATCGGCGCCGTCACCGCGATCGCCGCCCCCGCCGCACTGCGCGTCCGTTACACCGGCCCCGGCGGCCATGCCGGCGGCGTGATGATGGCCGACCGCCGCGATCCGCTCCTCGCCGCCTCGCGACTCGCGCTCGAAGTCGATGCCGCCGCCCGCGAGTCAGGCAGCCCCGACACGGTCGGCACTGTCGGCGTTCTCGACGTTCACCCCCGCGCGGTCAACAGCATCCCCCGCGACGTGCTGCTCGAAATCGACGTCCGTGACATCGACGGCCCGCGCCGCGACCGTGTGCTTGAGCGTATCAAACAAAAAGCGAAACAGTTCGGCGACGAACTCGGCGTGCCGACGACGATCGAAATGATCAACGCCGACCCGCCGGCGACGAGCGATCCGGCCATCGTCGCCGCGATTGAACAGTCGTGCGTCGACGCCAAGCTCACGCACCAACGAATGGTCAGCCGCGCGTACCACGACTCGCTGTTCATGTCGCTTGTCTGCCCGATCGCGATGATTTTCATCCCCTGCCGAGACGGGATGAGCCACCGCCCGGAAGAATATTCGTCCCCCGCAGCCATCCGCGCAGGTATCGAGGTTCTGGCTCGGACGCTTTATCAACTAGCTCAATAAAATACATCTCACGCAAAGGCGCAAAGGAAATACAAATTCATTAACCACGAAACACACGAAAACGACGAAAGAAAGACGGCTGATTAATTGGACCTCGAACTTCCAATTTTCATATCCTGCCCTCCTCTTCCTTTCGTACTTTTCGTGTGTTTCGTGGTAAAAAAAGCATTTCTGTATTTCCCTTCGCGCCTTTGCGTGAAATCCCCCCAGAAATTAAGAAATAAAATGCCACACCAAGTCTGGACCCAAAGCTACGGAAAATCCCGCGTTCGTCTCGCCAAGGTCGATCGCGACACCGACGTTCACCAGTACACGGAGCTCTCGGTCGACGTCGAACTCGACGGCGATTTCGACGCCGTGTACACGCAGGGCGACAACTCGCTCGCCCTGCCGACCGACACGATGAAGAACACAGTCTATGCGTTCGCTCGCGAGCTCGATCCGTGCGAACTCGAAACCTTCGCGTGGACGCTCGGCAGTCACTTCGTCGAAAACTTCGACCACATCTCGCACGCGGCGATCAAAATCACCGAAACGCCCTGGGAGCGACTGGTGATCGACGGCGAGGCCCACCCGCACGCCTTCAGCGGCAGTTCCACCGAGCGGAACACCTGCCATGCCGTCATCACGGCCCCGCCGAAGGAAGGCGAAGAACCGGAAGGCGCCATCGAGTGCGGGCTCGAAGGGCTCACGCTGCTCAAGACGACCGACTCGGGCTTCTCGAAGTTCCTGAAGGACCAGTACACGACGCTGCCCGAAGTGAACGATCGCATTTTCGCGACGACCCTCTCGGCGAAGTGGGTCTACAACGACACGCCCGACAATTGGCGAGCAATTCGCGAACGGATCCGCACGATTCTTATCCGCGAATTCTCGGCACGCTTCAGCCCCTCAGTGCAGGCGACGCTCTTCGAAATGGCCTCGGCCGTGCTCGACGCCGAACCCGCCGTCGAAGAGATCAACCTGACGATGCCAAACCTCCATCGCCATCTGATCAACCTGGCGTCGTTCGACCTCGACAATCCGAACATCCTGTTCCTGCCGACCGATGAACCGCACGGCAACATCACCGCGAGCATCTGCCGCGAGCGAGCGGAAGACGCGCACGCTCACGACCACGATCACGGCTAGCCAACCCCTAGCCCCTGGCTCCGCCAGGGGGTCGCTCACCACATGGATCGACATCGCCCCGCGTTGTGCCATCCCCGGGCGGAGCCCGGGGCTAAACGGAAAGCCGCCGCATGAGTTCCTCACCACAGCGTTTCGCCGTCGCCAGCCGCCGCGTCGTGACGCCAGAAGGAACTCGCGCCGCGGCGATCGTGATCAACAACGGCAAGATCGAAGCAATCGTCGAGCGCGAAGCCGTCCCCGCCGGCATTCCGCTCGAAGACTTCGACGGCCTCGTGATCTCCCCCGGCATCGTCGACGCCCATGTTCACATCAACGAGCCGGGCCGCACCGACTGGGAAGGGTTTGAAACCGCCACCCGCGCCGCTGCCGCCGGCGGCGTGACGACGCTTATCGACATGCCGCTAAACAGTTCGCCGGTGACGACGACGCTGGCGGCGCTAGAAGAGAAGCGTGCCGCTGCGGAAGGCAAATGTTGGGTCGATGTAGGCTTTCATGCGGGCTTGGTGCCCGGCAACATCGAGGACGTTGAATTGCTCCTCGACGCCGGCGTTTGCGGCGTGAAGGCGTTCATGTGCGACTCGGGGCTCGATGAGTTTCCTGCCACGGGCGAGCGCGAGTTCCGCCAAGTCTTACCGTTGCTAGCAAAACGCCGCGTGCCGCTGCTAGTGCACGCCGAACTCGCCGAAGAGAATGCTGCGGAGACCGAGATCCGTTCGTACGCCGACTGGCTCGCCTCGCGTCCGGAGTCGTTCGAACGCAACGCGATCAATCTCCTGCGAGCCCTCTGCGCCGAGTATCTGGCGCCGATCCACGTCGTCCACCTCGCCAGCGGCCCACTGACCAGCCACTTTTTTTGGGCGAAGCAGGATGGCCTGCCGCTCACGGTTGAAACGTGCCCCCACTATCTTCATTTCTACGCCGAACGACTTGAGGACGCCGATCCGCGGTTCAAGTGCGCCCCGCCGATTCGTCGTAAGGAAGACCGCCAACGGCTGTGGGAAGCGCTCATCGCCGGCGTGATCGACACGATCGGCTCCGACCACTCCCCCTGCCCTCCCGACATGAAGCATCTCGCCAGCGGCGATTGGCAATCGTCGTGGGGCGGCATCAGCTCCGTCGAGCTGACGCTGCCGATCGTGTGGCGCGGCCTCCGCACGCAAATCATTCCCTTTGCGCGCGTCGCCCAGTGGCTCTCCGCGAATCCGGCTCGCTTGGTCGGCCTCGCCGATCGCAAGGGACGCATCGCCGTCGGCTGCGACGCCGACCTCTGCGTTTGGAATCACGAAGAAGAATGGACCGTCGTCGGCGAGCAGTTGCAACATCGCCATAAGCTCACCCCGTACGAAGGCGAACGGCTCCGCGGCCGCGTGAAACGCACCTACGTCCGCGGCCAGCTCGCGTACGACGACGGCGTGTTCCCCGCCGGCCCGATCGGCGAACTGCTTCGCCGCCCGCTCACAAACTGAATGTCAATCGCCGCCAAACTTAAGGATCTGCCTGACGAAGATGCCCGCGCGGCGCTCGCCAACTGCTGCGCCGCCGTGAATTGGGTCAGCGGCATGCTCGCCGCGCGTCCGTTCACGAGCGACGACGCCCTCTTCGCCGCCTGCGATGCAGTCGCCGCCACGCTTACCGAACCTGATTGGCTCGAAGCCTTCGCCGCCCACCCCCTCATCGGCGACGTCGACAGCCTCCGCAAGAAGTACGCGTCCACCAAACAGCTCGCCGCCGGCGAGCAATCGGGCGTCGACGCCGCGAGCGAAACGACGCTCCGCGAACTAGCGGAACTCAACCGGGATTACGCCGAACGATTCGGCTTCATCTTCATCGTCTTCGCCACCGGCAAAACGGCCGACGAGATGCTCGCCATCCTTAAGTCCCGCATCCACAACAGCCGCGATCAAGAAGTGGCCAACGCCGCCGCCGAACAACTCAAAATCACCCGCCTGCGACTAACTAAGCTCGCGGATCCGAAGCATTAAACCACAACGACACAACGAGCACGACGAAATGCCGAACGACTAACGCTTCTATCGTTGTGTCCGTCGTGCCGTCGTGGTTCCTTCTAAATTCAGTCTTCCCCTTGGCGTCCTTGGCGTCCTTGGCGGTTAAACTTAAAAAACGCCGCCACAAACTCAGCCCAAGAATCGAAAAGCTTGCGAATGGATAAAACCAGTCCTAGGATCGACGGTAGGATGTCGCCGATCACTTCCCACGTTCTGGATACCCGCCTGGGCCGCCCCGCCGTCGGCGTCTGCGTCACGCTCGAACGCCGCGACGCGCACGGTTCGTGGCAGTTCCTCAGCCGCGGCGCCACCAACGACGACGGCCGCGTGCCGGGGCTACTTTCCGAAGGAGGCCTTACCCCGGGCCGCCATCGCATGACGTTCAACACCGGCAGCTACTTCGAAGAGCAGCAGGTCGAACATTTTTACCCATGCGTGACGATCGAATTCGAAATCATCCGCGCCGACGAGCACTACCACGTGCCGTTGTTGTTGAGCCCGTTTGGCTATAGCACCTATCGAGGTAGCTAAGTCGGTTGGATTTTTGACAGGATCACAGGATCGCACGGATTAACAGGATGAGGGCAACGCAGAGTCTCTTGCCCATACACCCGCTTTTTCCTTAATCCTGCGATCCGCGAAATCCTGTCATCCTGTCCAGTCTTCAACCAACTCAGCCCTTGCGAACAGTCTTCCAAACCGGATCCTGGAAAGAATCCGCCGAGCTCTTGAACCAGCGGGTGAGCGTCATCTTCTGCCGCGTGTAGAAGTGAACGCTCTCGGTCCCCTGAATGTGCAGGTCGCCGAAGAACGACTGGTTCCAGCCGGTGAACGGGAACCAAGCCATCGGCGCCGGGACGCCGACGTTGATGCCGATCATGCCGGCGTTGAAGCGGTGCTTGAATTCCCGCGCCGCGTAGCCGTCGCGAGTGAAGATCGAGGCGCCGTTGCCGTACGGGCAGTTGCGGCCGACTTCGAGCGCCGCATCGAGCGAGTCGGCGCGAACCACCGACAGCACCGGTCCGAAGATTTCTTCCTGAGCCAACCGCATCTTCGGCTCGACGCGATCGACGACGCTCGGGCCGAGCAAAAACCCGTCGCCCGCAAAGTCGCGGCGGCCGTCGAGCGGCACGGTCGCCCCTTCCTGCTTGGCGACGTCGAGGTAGCTCGCGACGCGATCGCGATGCTCCGCACGAATGACGGGCCCCATATCGACCGCTTCGTTGCCGTCGGTCGGCCCCACTTTAAAATTGCCAGCGTACGAGCACAGCTCATCGACCAGCGGATCGGCGATCTTACCGACCGCCACCGCGACGCTCCCCGCCATGCAACGTTGCCCCGCGCAACCGTAAGCACTCGCGGCCAGCGCCTTCACCGACTGATCGAGATCAGCGTCGGGCATGATGATGAGGTGGTTCTTCGCGCCGCCGGCCGCTTGCACCCGCTTGCCATGCTTCGTGCCGACTTCGTAAATGTACTTCGCGATCGCCGTCGATCCGACGAACGAAATCGCCGCGACGTCGGGGTGCGTCAGCAGCGTATCGACGCACTCCTTATCGCCGTGAACGATATTGAACACGCCCGCCGGCAGGCCTGCTTCTTCCAACAACTCGCCCAGCCGCACCGCCGACAGCGGCACTTTTTCCGACGGCTTCAGCACGAACGTGTTGCCGCAGGCGATCGCCACCGGAATCATCCACAGCGGCACCATGCACGGAAAGTTGTACGGGGTGATGCCGACGCACACGCCGACCGGGTGGCGGTTTGTTTCGGCGTCGACGCCGCCGGCAATGTTCGGCAGCGTGTCGCCCATCAGCATCGTCGGCACGGAGCAAGCGAACTCGACCATTTCGAGCCCGCGCTGCACCTCGGCCCGCGACTCGGCGAGCGTCTTGCCATGCTCGCGCGTGACAAGGGCGGCAAGTTCCTCGAACTTCGCCGCCATCAAGTGGCGAAATTGAAACATCACCCGCGCCCGCTCCACCGCCGGCGTCTCCGCCCAATCGGCGAGGGCCGCTTTAGCAGCCCGCACCACGGCGCCAGTCTCCGCCGCCGTCGCGAGCGGCACCCGCGCGATCAACTTCCCCGTCGAAGGATTAAACACCTCGCCGCTACGGGCTGATGCATCACGCCGCCACTGGCCGGCGGAGAAGGAGGGAACAACGTCAACGGTGGTCGCAGTCGCCATGATGGGTCATCCTTGCAACGCCCCGCCGAGCGTCGAAAACTGGTAGGAGTTTCGTGGGTAACACGATATGATACCACCCGAGCCAAGGTTGCCCAGTCGCGGCGTGGACGACCCCGGCGTTCCCTTTGTATGAATTCAGTAGGAGCTACGCGATGCCTCGCACTGTCCGCGGCGGTTTGATCCAAGCCACTCTCTGCGAATCAGCCACGGCGCCAGTCGCCAAGATCAAGCAGTCGATGATCGACAAGCACCTCGCGATGATCGCCCAAGCCGCCGACAAAGGCGCGCAGGTCGTCTGCCTCCAGGAACTCTTCTACGGCCCCTACTTCTGTGCTGAACAGCAAACGAAGTGGTACGACCTCGTCGAACGGATCCCCGATGGTCCGACGACGAAGCTCATGTGCGAAGTCGCCAAGAAGCATGGCATCGTCCTCGTCGTGCCGATTTACGAAGAGGAAATCTCGGGCCTCTACTACAACACGGCGAGCGTCATCGACGCCGACGGCACGTACCTCGGCAAGTTTCGCAAGATCCACATCCCGCAGGTGAACCCCGGCTTCTGGGAGAAGTTTTACTTCCGCCCGGGCAACCTCGGATATCCGGTGTTCGACACCGCCGTCGGCAAGGTCGGCGTTTACATTTGCTACGACCGCCACTTCCCCGAAGGCGCCCGCTGCCTCGGCCTCAATGGGGCTGAAATTGTCTTCAATCCCTCGGCCACTGTCGCCGGCTTGAGCGAATACCTGTGGAAGCTCGAACAACCGGCCCACGCCGCTGCCAACGGCTACTGGGTCGGCGCGATTAACCGCCCCGGTTGGGAAGACCCGTGGCGGATCGGCGAGTTCTACGGCCAAAGCTACTTCTGCAACCCGCGCGGCCAAATTATTGCCGAGGGCTGCCGCGACAAGGACGACATCGTCATTGCCGACATCGACATGGACCTCATCCGCGAGGTGCGGAACACGTGGCAGTTCTACCGCGACCGCCGGCCGGAAACTTACGGCGCGATCACGGCGCCGTAGTCAACTCGTTCACCCCTGGGGATCGTCCAGCAATTCTTGCAATCGCGCCGCCAGGTCGGGAGTGAAGCGAGAGGGCCAAGCAGCGTCAATGAGACCGACGTCGATCAGATCTTGAAGGTGGACTTGGTCCTTACGGCGGAACGAGGTGAGCTTCATCCGCACGAGCGGCTCAAGGCCGACCAAGCGGTACGCCTCGTTCTGCTCGCTGCTCGACAAGTCCGGCGCTGCGGTCGCATATCGCGGGTCAACTTTCTCACCCGCGAAGAGAATATGAATGGCACTCCGGGGCTGTCCCTCAGGACCGTCGAGAAACATGTGGACGCCGTGGACTTCCTGGTAGATAAAGCCGGCGCCTGCCATAGCAAGCTTCACGGCGTCGAAATCGGCTCGATTGACCATCAAGTCGACGTCGACTGTATTTCTCGCCGCACCTGGATCAACCGTCGACACCCAAGCCGCCACGGCATTACCGCCGACAACGGCGTAGGGAATGCCGGCCGCTTCCAGCGCCTGCGTCGATCGATGCAAACGTTCGCGCACTTGCTCCACGGCTAACACCATCCTTTCCAGGACGTCGCTGCCAAACGAGACGACGGTCGGCGTTGGTTGGGCTGTGCTCATAAATCGCTGGGAGTCGAAGCTGCCTCAATTATAGCAGACGCGAAAGCCCCCAACTTAGCGCCGAAACTTTCGCCCAAACGTCAGCATCAACGCCAGGTACGAAACAAACGCCGCCCCAAAGCTCGTGAACCATGCGTAGCTGTAGAGATCGCCCCAGATCGACGGCCAAGTCTCGGCGCCTTGCGGAGCGTTCAAATCGCCGGCCAGCCAGATGTAGCCAAGCTGCGCCATAAACCCCGGCACGCACAGCGACATGCCGAGCAGCAGCGACGCGAGCGCCAGCGGATTGATGCCGTTCACGTACCAATACGGTCCGTTTTTGCGATAGAGCCCCGCCAGGTCGAGCTGCATCCGCCGCAGCGCTACGTAGTCGGCAATCAGCACCCCGCCCACGGCGCCCAACAGCAGCGAATAGCCGACGAGCCACTTGCCAATGTACACGTCGCCGTTGGCGACCAAGTGCCACGGCTGAATGAAAATCCCGATCACGCCGGTGATGAACCCGCCGATGCGGAACGAAATCTTCCGCGGCCACAGGTGGGCGAAGTCGTTCGCGGGGCTCACCACGTTGGCCGCGATGTTCGTCGCCAGCGTGGCGATCGCCAGCGAAACCATCGCCACGATCAGCACCGCGCGATTCTCAAACAATGACAGCAAGAAGACCGGGTCCCACAGTTTTTTCGCTTGGTCCGCCGGCAGGTTTTTGTAGATCACCGTCGCCGCCGAGGTGACTGCCACGCCAATGAAGGAGTAGAGTCCCATCGTCGTCGGCAACCCGATGGCCTGCCCCAGCACTTGATCGCGCTGCGAACGCGCATAGCGGCTGAAGTCGGGAATGTTGAGCGCGAGCGTCGCCCAGAAGCTCACGTTGCCGGTCAGCGCGAGAACGAAGAAGCCCCAAAACTTCCCTGCCTTCACTCCCCCTTCGGCGAACTGCGAGGGCCGCGTCAGCATCTCGCCGAATCCGCCGGCCGCGTCGTACGCCCACGCGAGCAGCGCCAGCCCCAGGACGATCAGCAGCGGCGCTTTCACGTTCAGCAGCAAGCGAATCGACTCGATTCCCTTATAGATGACGAACATATTCACCAGCCAGAATGCCAAGAAGCACGTCAGCTGGGCGCCGTTGATTCCCAAGCCTTTACTCTGCGGATCGCTGACGTCTGCGAACAGCAGCGGCAACTCTCCCCACGCAGGGAAGAACTCTTTGAGCAGCGTGTAGATCGCCTCGCCGCCAATCCACGTCTGAATGCCAAACCACCCGCATGCCACGAGCGCTCGCAGCAGCGCCGGCACGTTGGCGCCGAGGATCCCGAAGCTTGAGCGGCAGTACACAGGAAACGGAATGCCGTACTTCGTCCCCGCGTGAGCGTTCAGCACCATCGGAATCAGCACGATGACGTTGCCGAGAAACACCGTCAGCACCGCCTGCCGCCAGTCCATGCCGCCGTCGATTAGCGAGGACGCCAACATGTAGGTCGGAATGCACGCCGACATGCTGATCCACAGCACGGCGATGTCGCGCATCCCCCATCGTCGCTCGGTCCGCGTCGTCGGCGCCATGTCGTGGCTGTAGTAGGGCGACTGCGAAAGATCGACGCTGGTCTCGACCAAGCCGTCGACGACCGACTGCGACGCGGGGGCGGACATGCACAGAATCCTTGCGGACGAAGTGAAACCAGAAATGACATCGCAGTAGGACGTGCACGAAATTATTTGTGGGAGGCGTCTCCGACGCCGATTCCGCTCACCACCACAAGCCACTGTGGTGGTGCAGCGTCGCTTCGGGGTCAGAGACCCCTCCCACAAACTTCTTGTGCAAAGCCACTGCAGCAGGTTGCCGCCAGTTGTTGCGGCTCTCAGTAAATATCGGCTGGCTCCTCAGGTCAACGCCGAACAACACGGTTCGACCAGCGAAATTCTGTAGTATCGAGCCGTTTAAGCCGCTAGAATCAGCGCAGCAACCCGCCAACGCCCACCGAGAGCCCCGCCGTGCCCACCGAATCTCGCGCTTCGTTGCCGATCATCGACCACACGCCCGCCCCCTACGACGGGCCCTCGAAGTCCGAAGTCCTCGCCCTCCGGCAGCAGTACCTCACGCCGGGGCTCATCACTTACTACCGCGATCCGCTGCTGTTGGTTGAAGGCCACATGCAGTACCTGTGGGACGAGACAGGCAAGCGGTACCTCGACGCCTTCGCGGGGATCGTCACCGTCTCGGTCGGCCACTGCCATCCCGACATCGTCAAGAAGGTGCAAGAGCAAGTCGGCAAGCTGCAGCATGTCACGACGATCTACCTCCACCCGACGATCGGCGAGTTCGGCCAGAAACTCGCCGAGCATTTCCCCGACGGCAGCGGCCTGACGCAAACCTACTTCACCAACTCCGGCAGTGAGGCGAACGAGATCGCCATTCTCTCGGCCCGCGAGTTCACCGGCAACCAAGAGGTGATCAGCCTCCGCAACTGCTACCACGGCGGCACGCAGGCGACGATGGCCCTCACGGCCCACAGCACCTGGAAGTTCAAGCAGAACCCGACGATCAACGTCAAGAACGCGCTCGCCCCCTACTGCTATCGCTGCCCCTACGGGCTCGAATATCCGAGTTGCGGGCTGAAGTGCGCGAAGGACGTCGAGAACGTCATCAAGTACGAAACAAGCGGCCAAGTCGCCGCGTTCATCGCCGAGTCGATCCAAGGCGTCGGCGGCGCCGTGACGCCGCCCCCCGGCTACTTCGAGATCGTCTACGACATCGTCCGCAAAGCGGGCGGCCTCTGCATTGCCGACGAGGTGCAAAGCGGCTTCGGCCGCACCGGCGACCACTTCTGGGGCTTCGAAAACTACGGCGTCACGCCCGACATGGTGACGATGGCCAAGGGCATCGGCAACGGCGCCCCGCTCGGCGCCTGCACCACGCGGCCTGAAATCGCCGCGATGATGAAGAACCGCATCCACTTCAATACGTACGGCGGCAACCCGATCTCGATGACGCAAGGCCTCGCCACGCTCGAAGTGATCGATCGCGATCAGATTCAGCAAAATGCCAAGAACATCGGCGAGCACTTGAAGAATCGCCTGCTGGAACTGCAAGAACGTCACCCGCTGATCGGCGACGTCCGCGGCAAGGGCCTGATGCTCGGCGTCGAACTCGTTCGCGATCGCAAGACAAAAGAGCCCGCCAACACCGAAGCGGCCGACGTCATGGAACGGACCAAAGAACGCGGCCTGATCATCGGCAAAGGCGGCCTCTTCGGCAATACGCTCCGCATCAAACCGCCGATGTGCCTCAACAAAGACGACGCCGACTTTCTGGTCGATTGTCTTGATGAATGCCTTGCTCTGACCGCAAAACCTAATTGACCGGATTACAGGATAGGCTGGATTAACGGGATGAAAAGGCCGACGAATGGTTCATTCGGAACTAACTGAGCGAATCATTCGATGTGCATACGAAGTCCACAATACGCTTGGGACGGGATTTCTGGAGTCGGTTTACGAACGAAGTTTGCTGATTGAGCTGAGACATGCAGGACTTCGTGCACAGCAACAAGCCCCTCTGGACGTTTTCTATCGTGACGAAGTCGTCGGGCAGTTCTTCGCCGATATCATTGTTGAAGACAAAATAGTCGTCGAGTTGAAGGCGTGCGAACGTCTTGCCAAAGCACATGAAGTTCAGTTAGTGAATTACTTGGTAGCGACTGGCTTGCCTGTCGGCCTGCTGATGAACTTTGGCGCCGAGTCCGTCGAGGTTCGCCGCAAAGTTCGTGACCTTCCTGCGACATCCTGTTAATCCAGCCAATCCAGTCATCCTGTCGATTAAGCAACGATTACCAAACGACAATGCCTACTCTAGAAACCACCGTCGACGGCCTGAAGCTGCCTAACCCCTTCGTCATCGGCTCGGGCCCGCCAGGGACCAACGGCAACGTTATTGGCAAGGCCTTCGAAGAAGGCTGGGGCGCCGTCATTTGCAAGACGATCAGCCTCGACGCCGACAAGGTCACCAACGTCCAACCCCGCTACGCGCGCCTCCGCGCGCAAGGTTCTGACGAAATCATCGGCTGGGAGAACATCGAGCTCATCAGCGATCGCCCCTTCAGCGTTTGGATGGATGAACTGAAGGCGGTGAAGGACAAGTACCCTGACCGCATCCTGATCGCGTCAATCATGGAAGAGTTCCGCAAAGATGCCTGGGTCGAAATCGTCGAACGCTGCGAAGCGGTCGGCGTCGATGCCTTTGAGCTCAATTTCTCCTGCCCGCACGGGTTGCCGGAGCGCAAGATGGGCTCGGCGATGGGCGAGAATCCCGAGATTCTCGAAGAAGTCTCCTGCTGGGTGAACGCCGTCGCGACGAAGCCGGTGTGGGCGAAGATGACGCCGAACGTCACTCACATCGAAGACCCCGCCCGCGCCGCGTTCCGCGCCGAGTGCGAAGGGGTGAGCGCGATCAACACGATCCGCAGCGTGCTAGGCGTGAACCTCGACACGCTGCGGCCTGAGCCGAGCGTTGAAGGTTACACTACCCCCGGCGGTTACTCTTGCCGCGCGGTGCTGCCGATCGCGCTGCGAATGGTGATGGAGATCTCGCAAGTCATTCGCAAGGAATTCCCCGGCCGCTCGATCAGCGGCATCGGCGGCGTCGAGACCGGCGAAGACGCGGCCCAGTTCATCCTGCTCGGCGCCGACACCGTGCAAGTCTGCACCGGCGTGATGAAGCATGGCTACGGCATGATCAAGCCGCTGTGCGAGAGCCTCCTCGCGTTCATGGAAAAGCACAAGTTCGAGCGGATCGAAGACTTCCGCGGCCACAGCCTACCGTACTTTACGACGCACGCCGATCTCGTGAAGCGACAAGCCGAAGCCCGCGCCGCCGCGAAGGCGAAGCACGATGCGGAGAAGATGATTCGCGCCGACGATCAATGGCGCGGCGATGACTTCGTCAAACAGAGCGACGCCCTCGCCCGCGGCTAGCATTTCCTAGCCCCGGGCTCCGCCCGGGGGTCGCGCACCACGCCGTGGAACGTCGCCCCTACTTCACGCCACCCCCCGGGCAAAGCCCGAGGCTAGAACACGCCGAGCAGCACCGCCGCGACGATGCCGATTACGGCGAACACGCCCACGCCAATCGCGGCGAACACCCACGCCGGCGGGCCATAACTCGGGCCTGAGAATCCGGGCGGCCGCAACGGATCGAATTCCCCTTCGCGTCGCTGCGGACGCACTTTCGGTTGCGAGGCACGGGCGGCGTCGAACTCTTCCTCGAAGAGCGACTTCACCTTCTTCGGCTTCTCCGGCGGCTTCGGCGCCGACGGAGCGGAGCCGTTCACCGTCGACGATGGCGACGGGGTTGTCGTTGGCGGCGGCTGCGGAATCACCACCTTCTGCGGCGGTTCGTCCTCGAGCAACGCGAGTTCCATCTCTTCTTCCGGCTCGGGCCGCACCGGCACGGCGACGACCGCCGGCTTGCGTCCGCCGCTGCCCGAAGGCGGCGCCGGCGCGCGATTCCCCGAGTCGTTCCCGACCTTGCTCATCGACGCCGCGAACCGGCGGAAGACGTCGCTGCCAAGTCCGCCGCCAGCACCCGACCCGCTCGGGTCTTTCCGCTTGCCGCTGTCGCCGACGGCAATGCCGCGGTCCGCGAGCCATTCGGTCAATTGCTCGACGACTTCGTTGGCCGTTTGATAGCGTTCGTCAGCCCGCTTGGCCATCATCCGGTTGCAAATGCTCACCAAAATCGACGGCGCGTCGGGGCGATCCTTCAGAATGCTCGGCGCTTGCTCGACCTGATGCTTCAGCAACCGCTCCGAAATCGTCCCTTCCGGAAAGGGCGGATGCCCCGTAAGCAGGAAGTAGAGCGTGCAGCCCAAACTATAAATGTCGGCCCGCGCGTCGGCCTTGTGGCTATTGAGCGCCTGCTCAGGCGCCAGATAGTCGGCCGTGCCGAGCACGTTCTCGTTGTTTTCGAGCGTGAGCGACGCTTCGTCGTCGATCAGCCGCGCCAGGCCCATGTCGAGCAGCTTCACGACGTCGTGCTTCGTGACCATGCAGTTGGCCGGCTTGATGTCGCGATGCACCAGCCCCATCTCGTGGGCATGGGCGATGCCTCGCGCCACCTGAGCAATGTAATCAGCCGCCCGCTCATAGCCGAGCGGGCCATCCTCTTTCACCAGCACGTGCAAATCGCGACCATCGACGAACTCCATCACGATGTAATGGGTCTTACCATCGTTGTCGATGTCGTAGACCCGCACGATGTTCGGGTCGTCTAGCTTCGCCGCGGCACGGGCTTCGGTGCGGAAGCGTTCGAGGTAGGTCGAATCTTCCACTCGGTTCGAGGGCAGAACCTTGATCGCCACCTTCCGCTTCATGAGCATATGCTCAGCGAGGTAGACCTGGCTCATCCCCCCTTTGCCGAGATGCCGCAAGAGCTTGTACTTGCCGAGCATGAAGCCCTTGTGCTTGCCGGCGAGCAGTTTCTCCGATTGCCATTCGGTGAGGACCCCGGCCTCCACCATCGCGGCGGCAATCGGGTCGGCATCTTCCGGCAGGCGATGGCCGTTCTTGGCGGCGACGGCGCCAAGCGCCTTCGTCAGCTGGTCTTCCTCGACCAGCTGGCTGCGTCGCACCAGATCGATAAATTCGTTCGCCGTCATGACTTGGAACAGCCGTGGGAGCGCGAGGGGCGTCGGCACGCCAGGGAATCAGCGCGTCCGCACGCAGCGTGCCGACGCGCCGGCCGCGGCGTAGAACCGCTGGTCGAGCCTCTCGAGCGAGATAAGTTGTCTCTGTCCATAGCGACGCCCTGAATACGGGTCCGCACGGTCGTTGCCGCCTCACTTGCAACGGTTCGCGGGAGCTGGCTCCGCCTCGGTGGTCGCCTCAACTCCCATCATAGCATGAGGTTATTGCTCCGACCAGCAATGCCAGCGGACGGTCTCGGGGGCCCGCATCCGCGTCGAATTTATCGACGGCCAAGGCAGAGCCCCGCCGAAGTCGACCGATCGGGGCTGAGTCCGCCGCGGAGAATGGTTGGTAAACCCGAAGGTCGCCTGCCAAACCAAGCCTTCGCCGCTCCAGCGGGAATCGCCAGACGGCTGCATTCGAGCCCTACAACCGGCCTTCTCGGGCATCGCTCCCCGCCGTCGTCGCTATGAAGCGACGAGCTCGTCGCCGGCTCAAGCGCAACGGCTCCGCCGCGTCGCTCGCCGAATGCAGCTCAGCATGCCGAATAATCCGGTCAAGCCGAGCGTTGCGGTCACCGGCTCAGGAACCAGGCCGTAGTCCCGCCCGAACCGCTCGGTCCACACTCGTAAGTCGTCGTCGTTGACGACTCCGTCGTAGTTGCCGTCCGCCGCGAGGTTGCCGCTGAGTGACGCGGCTTCCCACACGCGGCGATCTCGATCGTCAACCACTTGGTCGCCATTGTAGTCGCCCGGATTGAAGACGCGGGTGACAGTCAGATGAGCAGACGGCGAGAAGTAGCCGTCGACGTCGATCAGGTCGCCGTCAGTGTTCAGATCAAATGCGAACGGCATCCCCTCGGCCAAAGTCCCGGCGAGGACGAGGTCGCGTGCGTCGATCGTTCGTCGCTCGCCGATCGCCAAATCACTCAGAGCACTTCCTCCGAGCGACGCATCGATTACGAACAAGTTGAATTCCTTGGCAAAAACTTTCAGCGGTTGCCTGAACCGCCCGCCCGAAACATTGGTCTTGGAGCCGAACATCAAGAAATCGCCAGCGAACATTCCTCCCGAGATGCTGATATCCGAATCATATCCCCCTTCCAGTGTACCAGTAATCACGCCGCCTGAAATCGACGCGCGACCGCCTCTAGAGGCTACAATGCCTCCGATCGTGCCGCCGGAGACGTTGATGACGCTCCCCTCCCACGAGACGAGAGCCCGATAGCCGGCGTAGCCATCGACGATAGGCATCGTTCCTCCCGACACGTTGATAATTCCGCCGCGGTAGGCGTTCATATTTCCAGCCACCTTACCGCCGCTGACGTTGATCACTGCTCCGGCGAAGGCGTCAGCCTTCCCCAATGTTCCGCCCCGTATGTTGACGACGGCGCCAGTTGCTTCGAAGTTCTCGCCCACCGTGGCGCCCTCAAGGATTTCGACGATGGCGCCATGATGAGCGTTAAAGCCCTTCGGAATCGATCCGCTTCCGCCGACGACGAGCTTCTGCCCGGTGCGAATGCCGCGGGGAGCGACGCCTGCGTCAATCTGAATGACTGCGGGGCCAATTGACGGCAATTCGACGACTTGCAGTCGCAGCGTCGAGGCCGCGACGGAGTCGAGATCGGAGGGAGAGAGCGCGAAGGGCGAACCATCGGCGAGTACGCCCGTCAGCACTGCATTCGAGTTCGGAAAGACAAAGGCTCCGGTCGCGCCAGGAGCGCTCAATTCTGCGATCGGAACGCCGTCGACGGCGAACTCCCCTCCTTCGAGCCTGACGTTGCTTCCCGCCATAGTCTGAAACTTACCGCCGATGGCTCCCCCTCGCACGACGACCTGGGAATTGTTGTTGGCTGTGAACTGCCCTTCGATGGCGCCGCCGACGACCTTCAACGTTCCGCCGCTATTCGCGGTGAGTTCTCCGCCAGTCACGCCGCCCAGCAGGTCTAACTTCCCGCCGCTGGAAACAGACGCGTACCTCACCCTGCCGCCGCTCACCACGGCCTGGCCATTCTCCTCAACATTCAGCGCATTGACCGCCCCGTCGAATAAACGAACGTCGCCGCCCTCGACTCTCACATCGGCCGCCGCGCCGCCGTGCATGGCCAACTCGCCTTGCACGGTGAGCCACCGATCAATCTCGCCTCCTTCGATTCGAAGTTCGCCTCCGGGCTCGACGGTAGCGTATTGCCCGATGCGGCCAGCGGTCAGCGCGGCCTGCCCATCGCTCAACACTCGTAGTTCGTTGCCAACGGAACCTCCGTCGACGCTAAGCGTGCCGCCCGGGTGGACGAAAGCGCTGGGCCCTAGCGTCCCTCCCTGCACATGAACCGCTCCGCCGCGGATGATGTCCGCTCCGGAGCCGATCGAACCGGAAGCCAGCGTCACGATCGCGCCCGCGGCAACGTCGAATCCATGCCCAACGCTCCCGCCAGTGACGTTGACGATAGCGCCGACGGCTTCAAAGCCGTTCCCCACCGTTCCGCCCTGCTGAATGTCGACGCGACTGCCCTGGGCAGTGCGCAATTCGTCGCCGATGACGCCGGGGACATCGACGACCAGCGTCTGCCCGTCGCGAACAGCGGCGATCGGACCGTCGACGGAAGCTGTCAGGCCGCTCGGCCCCGCGTTGGGAAGCGGCGCAGCCCGCAGGCGCAACGTTCCATCCGCGAATTGACTCCCTAAGTAGTCGGTTCGCGAGATATCGCTCGAAGAGAACATGAACGGCGTGCCATCGGCGAACACCCCGCTGACGACGGATCCCAGCGGAACGTTGACTTCGCGCTCCGCGCCAGCGACTTCCAATCCCTCGACAAGTTCGCCGTCGATGCGAAGTTCCCCGCCCGCCAGGGTCATGCGATCTCCGGCAGCAGTCCACACCCCCTTCCGAATCACTCCCCCCGAGATCTCAACCGTTGAGCCAGAGACCCCGGCGATCGATCCGCCGGAAACGATCGCGGTGGCGTCGCTCGCTCTGATGCCATAGTAGAAGTATCCGCCCGAAACGTGAACTTGTGCACCAGACTCCGCCCTCAAGCCGCCGACAACGATGCCTCCGGAAATGTTCGCGACGCCGGCGGAACTGATCGTGGCGCGGTCGCTCAAGTAACCTCCTGACATATTCAGCGTGCCGCCGGAGAACGTCGGGGACCAGTCCAAGGTGCCCCCGGTCATGTTCACGACGCTCCCCTGATCCGCTTGGAGATACGATCCAATCTTGCCCGCGCTCAGATTGACGACGGAGCCGGCGGCAATTCGCGCGCCCCCCAGGCTTCCTCCCATCACATTCACGGTGGTTCCGACCATTTGCGCCTGGCTCACGGCGCCGCCCGCGTGAATATCGACGACGCTCCCGTAGTCAGCGTTGAGCGCGGCGACCAATCCGCCGTCGTGCACGATCAACCGTTGATTCGCATACAAGTTTGCCGGCGCCGCGTCACCGGGAACGTTGATCACGGCCGGAGCCGTCGCCGGAATCGGCGCGTACTGCAGTTGCGTATTCCCGCGCAGCCACCTTCCGGAGAACATGAAGTTCGTTCCGTCGGTTAAGGTGCCGCTCAGCGTCGACGTCATCGAGAGCGAGATGGGCGTCAAGTCAGACGTCCCGAAGCCAGGCGCCAGTTCGCCGTCGATGCGGAAATTGTTGCCGACGAGAATGAAAGTGCTGTCGTATTTGAACCAAGGGGAAGCGTCAAATAGCCCGCCGGACAGCCGCACGACGCTGCCGCTGTTCGCTTCAAACGTAGTGCCCATCTTGCCCCCCGACATATTAAACGTCGTTCCCCGGCCTGCTGTCAGGCCTGTCCCGACGTATCCTCCGTAGACGTTGAGTTCGACGTTCGAGCTACCTACCCAAGGAGAGCCCAGCTGGAAATAGTTCGGAAGCGATCCTCCCTCGAATAGATTCAACTGCATGTTGGAACTGAGAAGCGACGGCGCTTTTTCAGCGGGCACATTGAAAACTCTCCCGAAGTCGCCGAAGCATAGACGAGATCCAGACCACGCGATCAAACTCGCAAGTAACAAAAGTCGTCGGAAACGCATCAGCGGCTCACTGTTTTGGCGGCGATAGTCGTTAGAATCGCGTCTAATCTAGACTCGTCGATGCAAATTGCCTACGCCGTTAATTCGCTGCTGCGACTACCGCTAGGCAGGCCTCGCGACCTGGAAACCGTTCGACGCAGAGTGCACGAAAGAAGAGGCATTCCACGCTGGTAGAAACGCCAATTCGACGCCGCTCCGCCGCGCGTGACGCTGCATCTCAACCCCCGCCAGGCGTTCGCAGGCAGCGGCCGCCCCCCGCTACCGGCGGCATGGCCTTGAAATTAGCCCCGCAGCCCGCCAGAAAGAACTCAAATCCGACTGAGTTCTGCCGTCTTTTTTCTGAACGAGGCACTTCGCAAAGGATCTCAAGTTGCTTGAGTGCAACGCGCCGGAGCGTGCAGCGCCCCGCTAGACCAGCAACTCCCGAGAATGGATGTATCATCAATTGCTGAAAAGAGTTACACCCAACGGAACGGAACCTCGCGATCGATTCGCCGATGGGACCCAGTCGTCTCATAAACGCCCTCGACGGCGTCAATCGACGACCGCACGACCGGCAAATCACTAGCGAACCATTTTTCTATTTCGCATTGGCGGATTACAGTGAGTGAGTCGAGCCGCCTCGGGCTCGGCTTCGATCGCACAAGTGCTCGCTGAACCTGCTGGCACTGCTATCGGACTAGTCTGCTTATCAATTTTCCCTTAGTGTTCTCGAACAAGCCGTCGCCGAACTTCGTTCGGTAAGCGGCAGTTAGCACTCTGTTCTGTTTTCTCCTTGGAGGCACCGTTCTAATGAAGCGGCAACTACTGGCAGGCACTTGCCTTCTCGCGCTCTGCGCGACGTCGGCATCGGGTGCCCTGGTGCATCGTTACACCTTCGATGGCAACGCAAACGACTCGGTCGGCACCGCCAACGGCGTCGTCATGGGCAACACGGCCACTTACGCCGGCGGCCAGATCGTTCTCAGCAACCCGACCAACACGGGCTCTGGCGCCTTCAACAACAACAACGTTCCGGCAAGTGGATCGTACGTTGACTTTCCGAACTTCCTCATCCGCGACGCCGCCGCGGCCGGCCAAGCTGGCGCCGTCTCCGTCGAGATGTGGGTCACGATGAACACCAATCGTGATTGGTCCGCTCTCTTCGCTGCCGGCATCAGCAGCAGCGGCATCGAAGGCAACTCCGATGGCGGCAACGACAACTTCCCCTACCTCCAAATCATTCCGCGCACCGGCGATGGCGGCGCAGGCAACGACCTCCGCGTCACCAGCAACGGCGTGGCCGGCCCCGAAAGCTTCGTCGACGCCCCCGGCGATTCGACCGATCTGCAAGTCGGCGTGCAGGAACACCTGATCGCCGTCTTCGATCAATCGGGCGGCCTGCCGGGCACGATCACCGTCTATCGCAACGGCGCGCTGTACGGCGCCCCGGCTCCGATTGCGAACAACCTCAACATCGCCGCCAACGCGACCGCCTTCCCGGTCACGACCCTGGCCGACGTCAACGTCTGGCTCGGTCGGTCGATGTGGCCCGATTCGTTGATCGACGCCAGCATTGCCGAGCTACGGATCTACAGCCATGCGTTGACCTTGCAAGACGCCCAGAACAACAACGGGCTCGGCCCGAACACGGTTGTGCCGGAACCGGCCAGCTGTGCCTTAGCAGCCCTGGGTCTGGTTGGCTTGGCTTGGACTCGCCGTCGCTAGGCCATTGCAGCAACTGAGCTGCGAGAACTGCAAGAAGTAACACGAAGCGGGCGTTTGAGAAGTCACTTCTCAAACGCCCGCTTTTTTTGTGCACTGACGCGATCGGAACCGCGACTGAGCCTCGTCGCCTGAGAACCGGCGATCCTGACGCTACTTGCTGTCGATCTCAATCGCCTTAACGGCGCCATTCTTCTTGAGCGTCTTGCTAAACGCCAACTCGACGTGCAGCTTCGCGTCGCTGAACCCTTTCACGCTTGCGCGCGGCGGCGTCGAATAGCCGTGCCCCGGTTCGGTAACGACAATCCGCTTGATTTGGCCATCCTCAACGATCGCTTCCGCCTTCGCTGCCTTCACCGGCCACAGCTCGTCTTCCTGCGGGCGAAATCGATAGTAGTCGGAGACTTCATCGAGCCGCTCGTTCGTGACGCCGTGCGGGCCGAGCACGCTGAGCAGCGCCTCTTTGTTCTTACGGGCTTCTGCGCCCGACGGCCCCCGCCCGCGCGCCGGCGTGACGCCGCTGAACGCCTTCCGAAAGACCTCCGGCTTCACGCCGAGCGCCGCCGCAATCAGCGGAATGGGCCGGCCGAAATCCTTCTTCGAGATGTCGTGGCCGCCCGCGAACTTCACGGGCACGCGCGTCTCTTCAGCGGCGGCGGTCGACATGGCCAAAATCGTTGTGCAGGAACCAACTAGGGCAAGTACTCGACGGCGGCGTAGCATGGCGGTCCACTGGGCAATAGAACGGCTCCGCGGCAACTGAGCGGCAGAGCATACGCAGAACGCCGCTCAGTCTAGCCGACCGCTCCCATCGCCCGCCAGCGCCTCAAGCCTGCACGCGTCGCGTTCGCTCATGCTACTCGCTCGACCACAAATCGTGCTTGGTTTGGTAGAGAATTTCGGCAATCGCTTGGCGATCGGCCGGCGAGAGGTGCGCAAACTCCGCTCCCCCCTGCCCCGCCAAGATATCGCGAAACCGCTGACCAACGTAAGACTTCATCGCCGGATGGAGCGCATCGAACGCCGGCGAGTAGATGAGGTAACTGCACGGATACTTGAACAGCCGCGTCGTCAGATCGAGATCGCGCAGCGAACGCCCCTGACTGTCGCGCGGCCCTGCCTGTTGAAACTCCTGCGTAAACGCCGACGTGCCGACGATCGGATGCGTGAGCGGAGCTTCGCCGGCAAACAACAGCCCGGCCACGAGCTTGTCGCCCGCACTGGCGATGCGGCGCGTCGTGCTCTCCAAGCGATGGTCTTCCGGCTCGCCCAGGGCCTTATTCAGCGCCGCCTCGTAATACATGGCTTGCCGCGCAGCGAAGTTAGCTTGCGCGATGAGGTTGTGCACATGCGTCTGATGCTCGAAGACTAGCAGCGCAACGATGTCGCTGTGGGGCGTGAGATAATTCTCGGTCCGCAGTCGGCCAGTCAGATCTACCACGTTGTGGCCGTCGTCGTTCGGCCAGGGACGCGACGCCTTCCGGTCGCGAATCAGCTGATTCCCCAGATGCGTCTGCTCGCCATGCGTCCCGGTGACGTACCACCCGCCCCAGCGATCGGCAATCGGCGTGGCATGGTCCACCCGGTGGCTTCCTTCCGACAGAATCGGCTGGCCGCTGGGACTTGTGAACAGCGAGCGAACCAGGAAGCCCGGAATCGGGGTCGAGTCGGCAACGACGTGGCACTGCAAGCAACGATGGGTTTGCCGCTCCAGCCGCGGAGCCTTCCCCTCCGTTTGATCGAGCGTGTAAAAGACCGCCCCAAGTTGTGGATCGGCCGCCGCCACTTCGAGCGTTTCGCCCCCCACGCAGTAGCCAACGTACACGTCGTCGTTGAAATAAATCGCTCGCGGCGTGCGCGGCGAGATGCGATCGCGCTGCAGGCTCGTTTTTGAAAAAACCAGCATCTGCGTCGCCGGCGAAATCTTTAGCTCGTGCAATAGTGCCGGCAGGTACCCCTGCTCGGCGTCCCAACCGAGGGATTTTCCTTGCTCGAACGCCCCTTGCAGCCGCACCACGGAGTTTTTGGGAGTGGAGCGGCTGTAGTCAATAGGAGGCTGCTCGAACTCATCCGCTGCTAAAGCTGGCAAGGCACTTGCCGGTGGCCAAGCGGCGATAGCCGCAAGCCAGACGATAAGACGCAGAAATTCCCGATAAGATTCCATCACTCTAATTTAGACGGGATGGTGAGAGAGCGATATGGATGCGAGACCACAAGTGTCGATAAACCCGACACACATAAACCTCATCGCACGAGCGAGCAACGCCTTGCCGGATATGTATATGCGCATTGCGCATTTTATCAGATCATTCGCGCATCGTCGACTTGCGCGTTCGAACTAGCAATCGCCGCCCCGACACTCGCCGCTTACCTCCTCGCCGACGCGGCCCCGCGCCCTGCCAAGACTGACGTCGAACAAGCCGCGACTTCCCGCGCAAACGCCCGCGCAGCGTCATAACCGGCGCCGCCGCGGTTAAATATATAATTGGCGCCGGATATCTTTTATTACGCACATACCCGCATTGCAGACAAATTAGCTTCGGTCAGCGACGAGCGTACTGTTGCTGCATCGCCAAGCTACCGAGTTGCAGTTCAACTCGCTTCTTGCCGCGACAATCAATCGATTGCCCGGGTCGCTAGCGGTGTGCGCCTGCGACGGCGAACAATGAACGGAGGATGCGATGCAAGACGATTACGCGGCGGGAGAGTTGGATTTGGCCCGAGAAAACGGGCAGTTTTTGACCTTTACCCTTCAGAACGAGGAATACGGCATTGAGATCCTGCAGGTGCAGGAGATCAAAGGATTCTCAAAAATTACGCCCATCCCGAACGCACCGCCGTTCGTTCGAGGGGTGATGAACCTGCGCGGCACGGTGGTCCCGATCATCGATCTCCGCGCTCGGTTCTCGATGACCGAGAAGCAGTACGATCAATTCACGTGCATCGTCGTGGTCAATGTCGTCAATCGAGTCGTCGGGCTCGTCGTCGACACCGTTTCCGACGTGCTGAGCATCCCCACCGACGCCATCGCCGAACCGCCGGAACTGGCCAGTTTGGAGAGCGCTTCCTGCATCACCGGGATGGGGAAGCTTGGCGAACGGATTGTGATGCTCCTGGATACCGCCCGCCTGGTCAGCGCGGAAAACTTCTCCGCTCCCCAAGTATCGGCTGCCTAGCTCATGTCACTTTGATCGACTCTCAAAGGCAATTACTCACCACGACGCACCAGCGTCATTTCTCTCGGAAGGTTAAACGATGAATTGGTTTAAAAGCCTGAGCGTGCAAGCGAAGTTGTTATTCAGTTTTGCCGCGGTCTGTTCCATCAGCGCGATCGTCGGCGTATTCGGATTGGTCAAACTCGGGACCATCAATGCCATGCTCGACGAGATGTACGTCAAGCAGACGGTCGGCATTTCGGCCCTCAAAGAGGCCAACATGTGCATCGTTCGCATCGGCCGCTCGGCCCGCGAAATCGTTTTGGAAAAGAATCCTGAAACGAACCAAGCAAATGCTGAAGAAGCCCTCGCGTTCGGCAACAAGGTCGTCGAACAACTCGAAGCCGCCCGCCCCACAATCACCGACCCTGCTGATCGGGAGAAGTTTGACCGCGTGATGGCCATCTTCCCGCCCTATTGGGTCGAGTTGCAGAAAGCGATTCAGCTCGGCCTGGAGAACAAGGATGAAGAGGCGTACGCCATCATCGCCGGCAACCTGCCCCAAGCGAAGGAAATCGGCCGCAACGTCAACGAACTCTGCGAAGCCAAGGACATTGCTAGCAAAGCGGCGGCGGCCACCGGCGACGAAGTCTTCTCGCAGGCCCGCACGCTCATGATCGGCGTCATTGCCGTGGGAGTGTTGGCTGGCCTGACGCTCGGCTACCTGATCGCTCGCTGGTTCGCCAAGGCGATCATGGAAGTCGACGACATCTCGAACTCGGTCAGCTCCGCTTCGCAGCAGTTGGCTGCAGCTTCGGAGCAGCTGAGCTCGGGCGCTCAGCAATCGGCTTCGAGCCTCGAGGAAACCGCCTCGTCGCTGGAAGAGATCACCGCCACGGTTCGTCAAAACGCCGACAACGCCGACCAGGCCAACCAACTCGCGAACAGCTCGCGTGAAACGGCCGAAAAGGGTGGCGCCGTGGTGGCTCAAGCGGTCGACGCGATGGGCGAGATCAACCGTTCGTCGCGGAAGATTGCCGACATCATCACGACGATCGACGAGATCGCGTTCCAAACGAACCTGCTCGCTCTCAACGCCGCGGTGAGCAAACGGTCGGCATCGAGCAGATCAACAAGGCGGTCGCTCAAATGGACCAAGTGACGCAAAGCAACGCTTCGCAAACCGAAGAGATGAGCGGCACGGCCGTCGCCTTGTCGGGCCAAGCCGAGCAGCTGCAAATGGTCGTGGCTCAGTTCAATCTGAACCGCGAAGCGAAGCAGTCACCAAAGAAGACGGGCTACACAGCTCCGAAGGCGACCGCTCCGTCTTACTCGACGCCGAGCAAGCCGGCCAAGCGGACCGCCGCGAAGCCTGCGAGCCGCCGCGTCGAGGAACTCGAACTGGTCGGCGCCGGCGCCGGTCACGACGGGTTCGAAGAATTCTGAGCTCCGGCTACTGAGTAAATTGAAACGACCCTCGGTCCGCCACGCTGGCGGGCCGAGGGTTTTTTATTCGCCGTTAGCGGCTCCGCTTTCAATAAAAGCCATCGGCTCCGCCGGTGGACGGAGCATAAGTACGGCGACCTAGCACTTCGTCCACCGGCAGAGCCGGCGGCTTCTACGAGAGCAGCCCCAACCATGAGCATCTCCGCGATCACCACCCGCCCCTCGACCGCCACCGCCGCGATCGACGCGATGTTGTCGAAAGCCCGCACCGCTTACTTCACCGCGTGCAGCCCATCAGCCGCCGCCCACCGCGCTCGTCAAGCCGACAAGCAGCGTACAGTGACGCCGCCGCGCAGCTTCTCTGCCAAGCTCGGCGGCGAACGCATCATTTGCACGACGGCCGCGGACGCGGCCGACATCGACTTCGTCGACCGCCTGCTCGAAGGTTCCGCGCGTGCCAATGACGAAGCGACCTGGGATCGCCTGATCGAGCTGATGCTGCGTCACGGCCGGCATCGCGCCGCCCGGCGCCTCGCCGATCTACGCGACGCTGCCGCCGTCTAATTTCGCAAGAAATCTCCCCAGAAAAACATGGTTGTCACGTTAGCGGTTGCCTTCGAGGGCCGCCGCGCCTCATGCTGTAGGGAACACAGCTGAGGAACAAACGATGACTGCCAACGCCCTGCCCTCTACAGCCAACTTCGACCAGAGATACGACGCGATCACGCGTCGCGATCCCGAATACGTCGGCTCCTTCGTCACGGCGGTGAAGACCACCGGCATCTTCTGCCATCCCACGTGCCGCGCTCGCACGCCGAAGCGTGAGAACGTCGAATTCTTCGCCACCGCTCACGAGGCGATCGTTCACGGCTATCGCCCCTGCAAAGTCTGCAAGCCGATGGAAGCCCCCGACGAAACGCCCGGGTTCATCCAAGCGCTCATCGAAGAACTGCAGGCCGACCCGTCGCTCCGCTACCGCGCCGACGATCTGCGACGCCGCGGCATCGAACCGGCCACCGTGCGCCGCTGGTTTCTCCGTCATCACCAAATGACGTTCAACGCCTACCAACGAATGCTGCGGCTCAATCGCGCCTACCGCGAACTCTCGGCCGGCCAATCAGTCGCCGCCGCGGCGTTCGACTCCGGCTACGAATCGCTGAGCGGTTTTACAGACGGCTTTCGCAATGCCCTCGGCACTCCGCCATCGCAAGCGAGTGCGGCAACTGTCATTCACTTGGCGCGCCTCTCCACGCCGCTCGGCCCGATGGTCGCCTGCGCCACTGATGAAGGCGTCTGCCTCTGCGAGTTCGCCGACCGCCGCATGCTCGAAACCGAATTCGCCGACCTCCGCAAACGCCTGAACGCCGTCATCCTGCCGGCCGACGACAATCCCCACCTAGGCCAGCTCGATCGGGAACTGCAAGAATACTTCGCCGGCACGCGCACCGTGTTCGAAACGCCGCTCCACACGCCGACGACGCCCTTCCGCCAGCGCGTCTGGGACGAGTTGATCACTATTCCCTACGGCGCGACGCGCAGCTACGGCGAACAGGCTGAACGTATCGGCAAGCCAACCGCGGTCCGCGCCGTCGCGTCGGCCAACGGCCAGAACCGCATCGCGATCGTGATCCCCTGCCACCGCGTCATCGGCGCCGACGGCAGCCTCACCGGCTACGCCGGCGGTCTCGCGCGGAAGCAATGGTTACTCGACCACGAACGCCGACACTCAGGATGATGCTGCGCTGTAAGGAAAAGGATTCACCAGAACTGCGCCCGCAGTTCAGTCTCGCGGCAGCGCATCAACGGCCGGTTTTACGAGCCGCGGATCAAAGTAGTTCACTTCCATCCCCGCGTCGATCACCAGCCGCTGGGCGTTCATCCCGCTCGACCGCGGGCTCAGCAAAAACGCCACGGCGTTCGCGACTTCCTCGGTCGCCACCGCCCTCCCCCGCAGCGTCGCCCGCTCGGCGTAGAGGTACGAATCGACGTACCCCGGAATGCCCGCCGACGCGCTCGTCTTCAGCAGCCCCGGCGCCACGGCGTTGAACCGCACTTCGGAGAACTGGCTAAACGACTTCGCCAGAAACGCGAGGCTCGAGTCAAGCGCCGCCTTCACCGGCGCCATGAATCCGTAGTTCTCGCTCGCCATCCGCGTCGTGCTGATCGAAATCGTCACCACCGACGCATCGCGGGCGAGCTGGTCCTTCATCGCATTCGCCAAGGCGACGAGCGAAAAACAGCTGACGTCGAACGTCCGCAGCAACTGCTCGCGCGACGTCTCATGAAACGGCCGCATCCCCCGCTCGTCGTAAGCCGCGAACGCGATCGAGTGAACCAGCCCGTGAAACCCGTCAAAGTCGGCGGCAAATTTCGCGGCGAGCGCGTCGATCTGATCCTGATGCTCAACGTCGCACACGTAAACCGGCGCCTCGCCGACCAGTTTTGCCACCGACGCCTGCCGAGCCGACGACCGCACGACGTACACCACTTCGGCGCCCGCATCCCGCAACACTTGGCCGACGTGAAACGCCACGCTCTTGCGATTCGCGACGCCAAACAACGCAATGCGGCGACCGGCGAGTTGGAGAAAATCGGACATTTCTGTGGGCCTGAATGAGGAACGGTTCGACGCTGCTAGTTTAACCGCCAAGGACGCCAAGGACGCCAAGGGGAAGAGGACTTACCACGACGACACGACGAGCACTACGAAGGATAATCATTTGACTTCTCGTCGTGGCCGTCGTGTCGTCGTGGTTCAATTCCTCTGCTTTGTATTTCCTTGGCGATCTTGGCGTCCTTGGCGGTTAATTCTTCGGAGCCAACGTACAAGCAAACTCCAACCGGCAAGCCACCTTCCCGCCGACCGTCACCTTCGCCGTCATAAAAAACGCCGTCGACAGTCGCTCGGTCAGCTCGACTTCCAACTCCACCGTGTCGCCCGGCAGCACCATCTTTTTGAACTGCACGTTGTTCGCCCGCGTCGCCACCGGCACGCGATCGTCGGCGCCCGAGACTAGCTTCGACAACAGCACGGCCCCCGCCTGCATCGACGCTTCGCACAAAATCACGCCCGGCGTAATCGGGTAATCGGGGTAATGCCCCGCGTACCAAAACTCGTCGCCGCTGAACGTCTTCCGGCAAACAATGCGATTCTCCGACTGCTCGACGATCTCGTCGATAAGCAAGAACGGCTCGCGATGCGGAATAGCGGCTTTGATTTGTTCGAGGGACATCTGAGGTATCTCACGCAAAGGCGCGAAGGCGCAAAGGATTACAAGAAGGAACTAGACGAAGCGATAACTCAATCAAATGAAACTAAAAGTCTTTCTTCTTTGCGCCTTCGCGCCTTTGCGTGAGATCTTCTCTAAGTCGCCGCCTTCGCGGCAGCCATCAAATTCGAATCAACCTCATTCGCCACGATCACCCCGTAGTTCATCGCCCCGAGCCAGCCGCTCATGATGATGCCGACGCTCCCGGCATGGAACAGCCCGCTCACCTGCTGCGGAATTGCCCGGCTCACCGCGAGCCCTTCGAACTTGGTCCCGAAGCTCGCCCCCGCGATGTGCTGCGTGTAATGCTTGAACGTCACCGGCGTCGACGCTTCGACATGATCGACCCGCTCGCGAATGTTCGGCACATACTTGTCGAGCGCATCGAGCGTCGTCTCGCACAAGTCTTGCTTGCTCGCTTCGTATTCGTCCTCGGGCAGGTTGGCCCAATCTTCGTAGCGGGCGTTCGTGCTCGAAACGACCAAGCACCGCGGCCGCCCCTCAGGCCGCGTCCGCGGATAGTAGAACGAGAACGTCCGGCTCGTCACGTCGCGGCTCAGCAGCAAGTCGGTCTGAAACACCGGCGCCGTGCTGCTGAAGAGCAAATCGCCGGTCGACTCATCGATGACGTCGTCCGGCTTCAGCGCGATGTACACCTGCGTGCTCGAATTATTGAGCCGCACCTCACGCGCATCGTCGACAAACCCTTTGTCGAAATACTCCTCGCCGACGAGATTAAAAATCGTCTGCTTGAGGTTCGCGTTCGACATCACGGCGCCGCAGCTAATCGTCCGCCCGTTCACCGTCACCGAGCGCACCTGCCCGCCCGTGCAGTCGATGTGCTCGACGTTGCAGTTGATGCGAATATCGACGCCGCTCTTCTTCAATTCCTCTTCCATGAGCCCGATCAGCCGGTCGGTGCCTCCCTCGAACGTGAACACGCCTTTTGACATGAAATTCGAGAACACGATGCCGTAGCTGATCGCCGGATCTTCGAGCGTGCTGCCGTTCGCGTAGGTAATCGGCTCCATCAGCAACCGGATGACGTCTTCGCGGCCGGGGAAGAACCGATCGAACAGTTGCCGCGTCGTCGTCTGCTGGTCGTCGTAAAAGTTCATCCCACGGGCGGTATCGAAGAAGCCCTGCACCGCTTCGGGCGCGACCTTGAACTCTTCGATCAGCAGCTTCGTGAAATCGTCGCGATTGAACGTCGTCGTCAGCGAGAACATCGGGTTGTCGAACCGAATGCCCGTCAGCTGCACGATGCTGTCGGCAATCTCCTTGGTCCAGTACCGCCGGCAGCTTTTGATCATGCCGACCGGGAACCCGTGCAGCGAGATATCGAAGATGTGCCCGCCGGGACGCTTGAACCACGTCGCCATGCCGCCGAGCTTGTAGTGCTGCTCGAGCAACAGCACCGAACGGCCGGCGCGAGCCAGCACGTTGGCGGCAGTCAGCCCCGCCAACCCGGAACCAATGACGACCACGTCATAGTGATCGCGGGCGTCTTTAAGAAAATCTTTGGCCATATCAACAACCTGGGACCCGCCGCGACCACCGGTCGCGGCTTTTTCGGCGGTTCATGATATCCCAACCAACCCGTTTGCGGCATGGGTATAAAGCCGCGACCGGCGGTCGCGGGCATTTGATCGCGGCCATTTGATCGCGGCATCGAACGGTTCGCCACCGCGACCACCGGTCGCGGCTTTTTGGCGCATCACGAATCCCGCAAACAATGCATGTTCGCCATGCCGATGCCGCTGGTGATCGCCCCGATGATCCCCACAAACCCCTGGTCCGTCCCGCAAATGAACAGATTCTCCAGGTGTGTCCGCCCGTCGAGTTGCTTCTCCGGCGCCCCGTAGATAGCGCCATTGTCGTGCCCGGTAAACCGCACGATCGTCGTCGGCGTGAACATGTCGGTGTCGACCACCCGCCCGCGATAGTCGGGAATGAACCGGACCGCCGAGTCGGTAATGTAGTCGTACCACCGCAGCTTTTCTAGCCGGTACGTTGGCTCGTCGAGGCCGCGCCAATAGTCGAAGTTCGCCAAGGCCGTGATCCGCATCACGCCCTCGCCCTTCTTGTCGAGCGGCTCGTCGTACTCAAAATTGTTCGGACTGCAAATAACGCCGCTCCGCAAGTCGCACGGCTCGTGCGACTCGCTCCAATCGAACGTATCGCTGTCGTTGTAAAACGTAATCGTCCGATCGTGCCCAAGCCGTTTCGGTTCGACGTCGAGCGTCGCAATCGTTTCGCAAAAGCTCAGCCGCCCCGGCGGACGCTGCGCCGTCACCGCTTGCCCGTCGTCGCACAGCCGCATCGTCTCCGGCCAACCAGCCGACGACAGCACGCGTTTCGCCTCGATGGTCTGCCCATTTTGCAGCACGACGCCGGCCACGCGGCCATCCTCGACATGCAGCCGCTCGACGCCGGTGCGGAGCTTCAGTTCGCCCCCCACGCCGCGGAACTTCCGCACGAGTTGCTTGAGAATCAGCCGCACCCCCGCATGGGGCCGCCCCAGCCCTTCCATAAAAATGCTGCGGAACATGATCGAGAACTGCCCCCAGTCCATGTCATGTTCGCGGGCCGAGCCGTAGAACATCAGCGGGCAGAACAGCATCTCCACCAGCAGCGGCTCGGTGAGCAACTCGTTAAGCCGCTCGCGCGCGGAAATCGCCGCATGCGTTTCGTTGAGATCGTCGTACTCAGCCACTTCGGCGACGAGCCGCTCGAAGTTATCGACCTGCGCTGGAAACGTCCGCGCGATCTCCGCGCGGAACAGATCGAGGTCGTTGTCGAACCGCAGCCGCGCGCTGGGGAACACGATCTCCGACCCAATCTGCGGCGAGATCGCAAAGTCGTCCCAAGATAGCCGCAACTGCCGCAGCAACCGCGCGAGCGGCCCGCGTTTGGCGCCCTTCGGCGTGATGTTCGTCAGCGCGTGCAGCCCGACGTCGTAATCACGGCCGCGCAGCCGATAAAATCCGTTGAGCCCGCCGATCGTCGTGTGTCGCTCGACAATGCAGACCCGCTGATCGTAATAAGCGAGCCGAATCCCCGCGGCCAAGCCGCTCATCCCGGCGCCGATGATGAGGGTGTCGTACATCAATGACGAATTCCCGAATGACGAATGACGAATGAGAACCGTTGATCACGCCAACCCGCATTCGTCATTCGTCATTAAGTCATTCGTCATTAAACCTTTTGGATATCCTTCATCAACGGCTCAAGATACGTCACCGTCGACGTCATGCTCGCTAGGTTGACGTAGTCGTCTTCCGGAATCTGAATCCGGTGCCGCTTGCGCAGCTCCATGACGATGTCGAGAAAGTCCATGCTGTCGAGCTCCATCTGCTCGCGGAAGCTCTGGTCGTCGTTCAGAGTCGACAAATCCTCATCGGGAGCGATGTCGGACAAGATGTCGAGGACCTCTAGTTTGATCTCATCGCGGGTCATGTCGTAACTTCCTGGCTAAGCAGCCTATGAAGGTGAATGACGAATGACGAAACCAGAATGACGAATGGAGGAAGTGTGGCGCCTTCGTTTTTCATTCGTCATTCGGACTTCGTCATTCGTCATTCATACCAATGTTTCTCTAGCGGCGTTGAAAATGCTTCCGTTGCCTAAACGCGTTTAATAATGACAGCCGAGTTGATCCCCAGCATGCCGAACGAATTGTTCAAAATGTATTCGACGCCCTGCGTCTCGCGTGGTTCGTTCAGCACGAGCCCCGGCAACTCGCACTCGGGGTCGAGGTCGTCGACGTTGATCGTCGCATGGCAGACGCCATCCTGAAACGAAGGCAAGTTGCCCGCCAGTTCCAGGGAGCCCGCCGCGCCCATCGCGTGGCCGATGAAGCTTTTCGTGTTGTTGATATGCGTCCGCTTCGACTCGCCGAACACCGTCCGCAGCGCGATGCACTCCTGCACGTCGCCGCTCGGCGTCGCCGTGGCGTGGGTGCTCACGATGTCGATGTCTTCCGCGTTCAGCCCCGCTCGCTTGAGCGCCTGATTCATGCAGCGAGCCTGCTGCGTCGGGTTCGGCAACACGAAATCGGTGGCGTCGCTCGTCATCGACCAGCCGACCAGTTCGCCGTAGATCTTCGCCCCGCGTCGCGTCGCGTCGCTGTACCGCTCGAGGGTGTAAATGCAGCCCCCCTCGGAGACGACGATGCCGTTGCGACCGCGATCAAACGGGCGCGATGCCTTCGTCGGGTCGGCGTTGCTGGCCAAGGCCCCTTGGCTGGCGAACCCGGCGAAGATGCCAAACGTGCGAATGCTCTCCGAAACGCCGCCGGCGATCGCAAAGTCGCACTCGCCGAGCATCAACATCTGGGCGCCCTGAATCAGCCCCGCATTGCCGGCGGCACAGGCGGCCCCGATCGTGTAGTGGGGGCCGGTGATCCCCATGTTGAGCGTGATCTCGCCCGCCGGGTTGTTCGCCACGGTCCGCGGGTTGTGGTGGTGGGTCCAAACCTTCGTGTCGTAGTTGAACTGGCTGATCTCGTAGACTTCGTTCTCGGTCTCGACATTGCCATGTTCGGTGAGGCCGATGTAAACCCCGACCCGCTCGCGGTCGATCGCCTCCCAATCAATCCCCGAGTCCGCCACCGCCTCGCGGGCACAGTAAATACTGACGCTGCCAGCACGCGTGCCGCGGCGGACGTCTTTCCGCCCCTGGTACTTCAGCTCGTTGAAGTGGCAAACCCCGGCCAGCGTGTCGCCGACGTAGCGGATGTTGTACGGCTCGACGCCGCTCTTTCCAGCCAACAGCGCAGCGCGATAGTCGGCGAGATTGTCGCCGTTGGGCGCGGTCAAGCCGATGCCCGTGATCACGATGCGTTGGTCGTCGGAAGCGCTGCGAATCATGCGGTATTTCTAGTCGTTTTCGGCCGCGCCCAGCTCGGGGCGCCAGCACAGAGAGAACCCATCAGGCTACTGCCTTGGGTGGAATCGTACAAGCCGCGCACGGCCAAGGCCAGGAGCGCGGTGAAGTTCAAAAACTACCGCATGGAAGAGCTGAAGGATCGCGCCGAAAACACCGCCCCACGCGGCCTCAAAAAAAGCCGCGACCGGTGGTCGCGCCCGGCACTCCCATTCACGTCCCCCTGACTGAAATCTCTCGCAGAGGCGCAAAGTCGCAGAGAAATTGCCGGACGCCGCATGCATCTCCCTAATTCGCCGCAATAAGCGATTGAAAACGGCCACCCGACTTTGTAGTATACAAATGAATACATCAAATAACAGCTAGGCTCTTTGGCAATTTCACTCCGCAATGAGAGCGCCGCACAGCGAAGCTAGCGATGCGCGCCGTCAACACATTCACCCTGACCAACGATCCGGGCCATCGCCGAGAGCAACCAGCCCCGCAGGGGCGACATACTGTAGCCAGGGGCGTAAGCCCCTGGTGCGCGCTCATCAACAATCTCAAGCCCCAGAGGGGCGACAGAGTCCTTCTAATTCGCGCGAACGATCGTGTCGCCCCTCCCGGGGCTTCAGCAAAACTGCATGATCCGCGACCAGGGGCTCACGCCCCTGGCTACATCACTCGGGCCCCTCCGGGGCCATTGCGAAGGGCGCAACGAGCCGAATGAGGATCCTGCCCGCGCCGCTAAATGTCGCCTTAAAAGCGACACGACACGCGATACGAACAGCGCAATAGCAAGAGGCGAAACGACTTAGAGCGATTCCTTAGTGTCGCCTAAAATCGCACTTTGCGCTGGACGAGACGCGACACGACATCAAGCGACACGATCGAGACTGGTGATTTCTAGCTGGAGTCCGCTCATTCCGTCTCACCTAAGTGCCGCCGATAAGCCGCCGCCTGCTTGTCACGGCCAAGGCGTTCGGTGATCTCCTCCCACTTGGCCGCGACCCCTTCCAGGGCGACCGTGGCTGCGGCCTCGTCGGCCGGGGCCGTCCGCACCACTTCCGCGAGGTGGTTGAGATACTCGTCGATCGCCGGGATCCGTGGCACAAGCGTCGGCGCCTCGGTGGCCAGGGCCGCGGCGACGAGCTTCGTCACCGGCTCCGCCTCCTTCGCCACCGTCAACTTTTTCATCCATCGGCTACTGGCACCCGCCTGCGACGCCCGATACCACAGCGTCCCGGTGCTCCGGGAACTTAATCCCGTCGCCACGTCGCCGGTCGTCAGCCACTGGGCCAGTTGAAACCCCGCTACCGCGTTTCGCGTACCGGCAGTCACCCCGACGAGTCGCCCTTCAACGCCGAGCAGCACGACGGCCGACGGATTCGTTTCGCGTTCCCAACCGCCGCGCGTCTGCGAGTAAGTTTCCGCCGTCGGCGGGATTGCCGCGAACGCCACGTCGCGCGGCGCCGCACCATCCTCGGCAGCGAAATCCTCGTCGATCGCGCTCGGCCAGCCTAGCGTCGACTTCGCCTCATCATTTCCCACCAAGCGCATTGCTTCGGCAAACCCGATCGGCGGCTGATCGCCGCGTGGCGCATTGGCGGCCGTCAACTCAACGAGCGCCTTCACAAACTGCGGCTCCGCAATCCGCGGCGTCATGCTCGCCGGATCGAAGAGCGCTTCGCTGCGGCGGTACGACTCGGTGTAACCCAGCCCCCGTAAGATGAGCGAGTGCGCCGCCGACAGCCCGTCAGTCGGCGCCGTCGCGACCGGATACTCAGCCGGCTTCGGCATCGCGGCCCCAAACTGCGAAAAAATCATCAGCGGCGGCGAACCAAGCGGCAACGCATAAACTTGCCCGCCGAACTTCATTTCCGCTTCGCGAATGGCCGGGAAAATATCGTTCAACCCAAATGCGGGATCAGCGAGCGTCGTCGCCCGCAGCGGCCGCAAGTCGCCCCGCTCGACCAAGGCGCCCAACTGTCGCGAGGGAAAGATGACCACATCGCCAACCAACCGCTCCGCGGTGAGAAATTCCTCGAGCGACACGCTGTCGACTTTCAGTTCCCCGCCGGTGCGGGCCTTCCACTCGCCGCGCAGCAGCCGCAAGCCTTCAGCCAACTGGACGTCCCCCGCGACCTGTACCGTCAACGTCACCACCGGCGCCGGCGTGAGCGGCTCGGCCTGCGGGTCGGACGCGGCCGCCGGGTCGCTTCCACCTCCGCCGCACCCGACGAGCGACACGAGAACCAGCGCGAGCAGCGAACAGAGCCAACGGTGAGGCAAAGGGCCGGCAGGCGAGATAGCGACAAAAACAGCCATGCGAGATCGATCGGGGATTGCGGGTGGATGAGCGGGCCTCGCCTATTCTACCGCCCCGCCGCCTCGCCCCGCCAGGGAACGCGACCTCGCGACCCGCTCGCCCGCGGCGGGTCCGGCTGTGCCGAATGTGCGGCGATCCGCTCGCCAAAAAATCCGCCGCTGGACGTTTTCACGCACAAAATGGAGTGACGACAACGCTTTAATTACTTTTAACACATCCAATTTGACGGGTGCCTCGCAGCAATTACTCTGACATCAACGCCGCGTCGCCAGACGCCGGCAATCGCGCCTGCGGCAGGCTCGTGGATGGTTTCTCGCACCTTCCTCTGCGAAAAATGCCGCCGGCGCCCGCCTGCCGGCGGCCGCGTTGCTCTCGATCGACCCCTGAGCCCCGCGGCGCCGGCCGGCATTTTTCCCGCCCGGACCTTAACATCCGCCCGACGCCGATTTAGACTACCGTTTTCTTTGGCGGCGATACGGGTCTAGCATGTTCACTGAGCGGATGAGTATTCGACTCGCTCTTACCGAGCGTGGCGAACAGATCAAACTGCGGTTCATCGAGCGGCTGCGCGTCGAGGTCGACGCCGACGGCCAAGAGCAAGTCACCGCCGATCCGCCGACCGTCTCGATGCTCAATGGCTCGGAAGTCGCGATCCTCGATGACGGCAAGTATCAGGTCGTCGAGACCGGCGAAGTCTTGTCGCCGCTGGAACCGAAAGCACGATGAGCGTCGTGCTGACGCTTCGCACCCTGTACCGCCGTCTTGTAGTAACCCGAACACAAGATGGTAACGCCGCAGGTGATCGCGGTGAAGAACATTGCCCCGGCAACCGTGGCGAGGTACTGCCGCAGGTCCGGATTGCGGAGCATCACAGCTCCGACGAGCCCGAGATTCGCGAGCGTTGCCGACACCTTCAAGATTTGTTTGGCGGCCTTCATCTCGCTCCTTGCCAGTGGCCGAAGACTACCGCTGGCCGCGTCGTCGAAGCAGCCGCAGCAGCAGCCTGATTCCGCTTGTCCTCTTCAATCCGCTCGACGACCGTTTCGGCCCAACCGAGCCACAGCGGAACGATCGTCGCCAAAGCCAGCAAGGCGCCGAGACCGAATTGTCGACGATGATCGCGGTTCATCCACGCAGTCTATCTGATTTCACCGTCGGAACGCGAGCTTATTCTTGCTGGTCCCGCCGCCGACCTTCGAATAATTACATCGCCCCGTCACTTTGCGTCGGCGCCCGTTCCGCCTGCCGCTCGACTCGTGCGGCAGTTATACTCGTCCACCAACGGGCCGCTACGCCCCTCTTCGTTGGTTGAACGCTAATCACGAGCCGCGACTCTGCGGCGGCACCTTAGGATAGAGCTCGGAGATCTTTATGGCAGTCTGCCTCGGCATCGACGTCGGCACCTCGGGGACGAAGGCTCTCGCGATCTCCCCCGCAGGCGAGATCCTCGCCTCGGCAAGTTCCAACTACGGCTGCGCCCACCCGAAGCCCCTCTGGAGCGAGCAGGATCCCGAAGACTGGTGGGCCGCGACGATCAAGGTCGTCCGCGCCGTCGTCAAGCAAGCCAAGCTGAAGCCGAGCGACGTGGCCGCGATCGGCCTCTCCGGCCAGATGCATGGCTCGGTCTTCCTCGACAAAGCGGGCAAAGTGATCCGCCCTGCCCTCCTCTGGAACGACCAGCGCACGGCGAAGGAGTGCGAAGAGATCGAGTCCCGCGCCGGCGGCCGGGCGAAGCTGATCCAAATGGTCGCGAACCCGGCGCTCACCGGCTTCACGGCCCCGAAGATCCTCTGGCTCCGCAACAACGAGCCGAAGAACTTTGCCAAGACGGTGAAGGTGCTGCTGCCGAAGGACGAGATTCGCCGGCGGCTCACGGGCGAGTTCGCCACCGAAGTGAGCGACGCCAGCGGCACGCTGTTGCTCGACGTGGTCCATCGCCGCTGGTCGCAACCGCTGCTCGACAAGCTGGAACTCGACAACAGCCTGCTGCCGAAGTGCTACGAATCAGAGGAAGTCACCGGCACGCTCACCGCCGAGGCGGCCAAGCTGCTCGGCCTGACAACGGCGTGCAAGGTCGTCGGCGGCGCTGGCGACTGTGCAGCGGGCGCGGTCGGCAACGGCATCGTCAAGGCGGGCCTGCTCGCCACGTCGATCGGCACCTCGGGCGTCGTGTTCGTCCACAGCGATGAACCGCAGTTCGATCCCGAAGGTCGACTCCACACCTTCTGCCACGCGGTCCGCGGCAAGTGGCACATGATGGGGGTCATTCTCTCCGCCGGCGGTTCGCTGCAGTGGTTCCAGGACGCCCTCTGCTCCACGATTGATAAGAAAGGCGCCCGCAAGCCGACCGTTAGCTTCGAAGAGCTGGTGAAGGAAGCGGCCGCCACGCCCACCGGCGCCGAGGGCTTGCAGTTCCTCCCCTACCTCGCCGGCGAGCGGACGCCGCATCTCGATCCGCATGCTCGCGGCGCGCTGATCGGTCTCACGCTCGCCCACGGACGCGGCCACATTGTGCGGTCGATTCTCGAAGGCGTCACCTACGCCCTGCGCGATAGCTTCGAGATCATCGAAGGCCTCGGCGTCCCGGTGAAGCAAGTTCGCGCGGGCGGCGGCGGGGCGAAGAACCCCTTCTGGCGGCAGATGCAGGCCGACGTCTTCGGTAAGGCAGTGAGTGCGATGGCGGCCGACGAAGGCCCCGCGTACGGCGTCGCGCTACTCGCCGCAGTGGGGGCAGGTCATTACAAGGACATCAGCCAAGCGTGCGCCGCGGCGGTCAAAACAGCCGAAAGCAGCAAGCCCGACGCCCGTGCTCGAAAGGCGTACGACCAAGCCTTCCCGGTGTTCCAGGGGCTCTACCGCTCGCTGCGGAGCGAGTTCCCCAAGCTGGGCTAAAACGGCCCGTTTTTCAGGGATTCCGGCAATTTTCCCCGTGGCACGGCGAATAAGCTACCCTTGCCGAGCGATTTCTGCGCGCCTGCAAATGCAGGTTGCAATCGCGCACAGGCAGCACTACAGTGCCGGCTTGCGCTTAGGGCGAAGCCAACACGCACCGCTTGATTGTCGTACCTCACCTTCAGGATGGACCGATGAAAACTTTCTCTGTTCGCTTCTGCAGCCGATTGCTGCCGGCCCTCGGCCGCAGCGCGGCGCTGGCCGCGGGCCTCATGCTCGCGGCGCCGACCTTCGCCGCCGATGACGAAGACTACGGCAACTCGCTCGACTGGGCGCCAGCGAGCGCGAGCGTCTACACCAGCAGCTTGCGGATCAAGGAGCAGATCGACGTCATTGCCGAGAGCAATGCCTGGAAGAAATTCGTCGAGATTCCGTCCGTCGCCATGGGCTGGCAGATGGCCCAAATGCAAATCAACAATCCGGAAGGCCCGGCTGCCATGTTCTGGCAGCTGATGGAGCTGCCGGAGAACCAGCAACTCGCGAAGTTGCTCGGCGAGATGTTCTCGGAAGAGGTCGTCTTCATCGCTGGCGAAGACTTCCCGAAGTTCATGGAACTGCTGAGCATCGTCCAAGGCAGCCGCCTGGCGCCGATGATCGAAGCGATGAACGCCGCCGGCGGGCACATCGACCCGAACGAAGCCCGCATGCGAGCCGTCGCCGACGCGATCGCCGAAGATCCTGAGCTGCTGACGGTCCCCGACATGCTCATGGCCTTCAAGGTGAAGGACAATGCCGCGGGCGAAACGCAGCTGAAGCGTCTGGAAGTCGTCGTAAAGATGGCGCTGAAGAACTCGAAGACTGAAATCGAGTTCGAGCGCGAAACGATCAACGAAGTCGAATACCTCGTGCTCAACCTCGACGGATCGACCATCCCGTGGCCCGAGGAAAAGCCGGCCGGTCTGCAGATCGACGAAAAGACCTACGACAGCCTGAAGGAAATCATTTCCGACAAGAAAATCGCCGTCGCGCTCGGCGTGTGGGACACCTACGTCGTCCTCTCGATCGGCGAATCGACGGAACAACTCGCCACGCTCGGCGACGAAGACAACGATCTGCTCGTCGAAACCGACTCGTTCGAGCCGCTGTTGCCTCACCTTGAAGAAGAGGAAGGCGACCTGGTCGGCGTCCAATTTATTAGCGCCGGCGTGATGAAGGCCCAAATGCTGTCGGCCGCCGACCTCGACGACGCCGCGGAAGAACTCGGCGCGCTGATCGAAGCGTCGGACGACATCGACGACGAACTCAAAGGCGAACTCAGCGAAGACCTCGTCGAGCTGGCCAGCGACCTGAAGCCCTATCTGCCGAAGCCCGGCGACATCGCCGGCTGCACGCTGAAGACGGAAGAAGGCTTCGAGAGCTTCACCTACAACTGGGCTGAGAACACCCGTCTCGACGGCTCGTTGCCGCTGGAACTGACCAACCACGTGGGCGGCAATCCGGTGTTCGCGTTCGTCGGCCGCGGCGTGAGCGACCCCGAGGCGTACGCTCTGCTCGCCAAGTGGGTCGGCAAAGGCATCGAGTATTTCGAAGGTTACGGCCTCGCCGAAATGGACGAAGATGATCGCGCCGAAGCCGAGAAGGTCCTCGAAGTCGTGAAGCCGCTGTTGGCGAAGATCGACGAGGCAACCCGCGAGCACCTGATTCCGGCGCTCGAAGATGGCCAAGGCGGCTTCGTCCTCGACGCCGACATCACCAGCAAGAAGTGGCAAGGCGAAATGCCCGAGTCATACGCCGAACTTCCGATGGCCGAGGTCGCGCTGGTCTTCGGCGTCAGCGACGCTGACGAGTTGAAGGCAGCGGGCAAGGCTTATTGGTCGATCGCTCAAGAAGCGGTCGAAGCCTTCAAGGAATTCGACGAAAGCGAAGTGCCGGAAGACTTCGAATTGCCCGAGCCTGAGGAAACGGAAGCTTCGGACGGTTCAATCTACACCTGGGCTGCTCCGAGCGAAGCCAAGCTTGACGACCAGATCGCCTTGGCGATCGGCGTCGGCGAACACGTGGCGACGATCAGCAGCTCGCCCGAGCTGGCCAAGCGAGTCCTTACCGAAACGCCGTGGGAGAGCTTCCCGGTCGGTTCGGCGGACGAGCCGCGGGCGGCGGTGGTTGGCTTCGACTTCCCCGCGCTGATCGATGCGGTGACCCCGTGGGTCGACTACGGCATCCGCTCGAGCGTCGAAGGCGAAGAAGCCGCCGGCAAAGAGCCGGAAGATGGTTCGCAAGCGGGCGAGATCATCAGCCAGGTTCACACCGGCCTGGAAGTGCTGAAGTGCTTCCGCGGCGTCTGGAGCGAAACGGTCAAGGAAGACGACGCCTGGATGACCCACTCGATTTCGAAGTTCGAAGACCTGGAGGATTAGTCCTTAAGAGTTCTCGAACAAGCGAACGTTAAAACGAACAGGCCCCGGCGAAATTCGCCGGGGCCTGTTTTTTGTTTAGTGAGATCGAAGCTGCAACCGCCAGCTAGCGCTGTCTAGCCCCGGGCTCCGCCCGGGGGTTGCACTACGCGCGACAACGCCTACCGAAATGGTCGCCCACCCCCGGGCGGAGCCCGGGGCTAGGAGCGCTACTCCGCTGCCGCGGCGGCTGCGCGGCGCTTCGCCTTTCCCTTCTTGTTCTTCGCTTCCGCCTTCCCTTCGTTCTGCCCCCACAGCGGCGGGACGTTCGACTTGTTCCATTCTTCCCACGCCGCTTGCAGTTCCTTCGCCTTCTCCGGCTCCTCGGCGATGAGATTCTTCTCTTCGCTCAGATCGCTGGCGAGGTTGTAGAGCCGCGCGTCGGTAGCGCCCTTCTTGCCGCCGTCGACCACCGGGTCGTACTTCACCAGTTTCCAGTCCCCCTTCCGCACGGCCATCTGTTCGCCGAACCGCCAGAAGAGGGCCTCGTGCGGAGCCGCGGCATTCTTTCCGGCGAGATACGGCAACAAGTCGACGCCCTCCAGCATCTTGTCATTCGCCTGGTCGGCGCCCCCCGCGACGAGGGCCGTCCGTGTGGCGTCGAGTTGAATGACCGGCAGATCGTACGACTTGCCGGCGGGAATCTTGCCAGGCCACTTCGCCAGGAACGGCACTCGCACGCCCCCTTCTAGCGTCGTCCGTTTCGAACCGCGGAGCGGCGCGTTGATCGATCCGTTAGTGGCGGTCGTCGCCATTGTCGGACCGCCGTTATCGCTGAAGAAGAAGACGAGCGTATTGTCGCTCAGTCCCGTCTTGTCGAGTTCAGCCAGCACGCTACCGATCGCGTCGTCCATCGCCGCCATCATCGCGGCGTATTGGCGGCGCTTCGTGTCTTTGATGTGCGCGAACTTCGCCATCCGCTCCTCTTGCGCTTCCATCGGCGTGTGGACGGCGTTGAAGGCGAGGTATAGGAAGAACGGCTCCTTCTGATGCCGATCGATGAACGCCACCGCTTCGCGGCCCAACGCGTCGGTGAGGTATTCGGTTTCCTTCACCTTCTCGCGATTGCGGAAGATCGGCGGCCCCTGCCCTGGCATGTAGGGATGGGCGCCGGCGATGAAGCCGAAGAACTCGTCGAAACCGCGGCTGTTCGGATGGCGATCGGGCGACGAACCGAGATGCCACTTGCCGACGAGCCCCGTGCGATAGCCGGCGCCGCGAAGCCGATCGGCAATGGTTCGCTCGGTCAGCGGCAAGCCCGCGTTCTTGGCGGCGCTGGGGTTGAACTCGTGTCCGAACCGGGTTTGGTAGCGTCCCGTCAACAGCCCAGCCCGCGTCGGCGAACAGTAGGGCCCCGAAACGTAACCGTTCGTGAACTTCGTCCCCGCGGCGGCGAGGGCGTCGAGGTGCGGCGTCGGGATTTCTTTCGAACCATTGAAACCGACGTCGGAGTAGCCCATGTCGTCGCCGACGATGATGACGATATTGGGCTGCTCCGCGGTCGCTGCGGAAGCATTGACATGCCCGCCGCAGACCAGCGCCGCGGCAAACAATCCAAAACAGAGTCGCTTAAGCGTCCCCAGACGTAGTCGAACGAGCATCGTGGCCACCTATCAGTTGCAGTGAAGCTGGCGTGAATCGGCCAGCTTTCTGATTGTGGCGTCGATGCGTTGCGGCGGGCAACTCCTCGGCGGAGATTTAACGCAATTAGCGCGTTGCCGGCGGCTTCGGCGTCGCGAAGCCGCCATGCCCGTTGCTATTTCTCAATAACAAGGTCGAAGTGGTCATGATCCGCATCGACGGTGACTTCGAGAGGCGTCGTGGCCGGATCGCCGTAGGCCTTCGGCACGGCGAGTTCCTGGTTGCGATAGTTCTTCCAAAGTTGAACAGCGACTTTGTAGATCCCTGGGTGAACGCCATCATTCGGCGACACGGTCGTCATTTTGAATTCGCCGGATGGATCAACCGCGCCATTTGCTGGCTTGCCCGCACTCACTGGCTGAAATATCACCGTGCCGCTTTCGAACGAGATAACCGCACCGCCGGCTCCCTTCACGGTCCCGGAGACGGGAATTGGCCCGTCATTTGAGTTGCAACCTAGACATGCGACCAAAATAAGTAGTGCGATACCACGAAACATACGTGACGCCGTTTTTAGAGCATGAGATGGAAGACGTGCAGGCGCAGAATAAATCAGAAAGGCATTTGACCAGTAGCCTGTTCGTCAGCGCTGGCGATGAGTTTGTCCCAAACGGTCATTGGCACTGTATCTGGCCAGGGATTGAGGAGTGTTGCCGCGCCGACATCGATGGAATCACTGATAAAGTGAGCGCTTCCATCCGCCATGCCAATATTCACACCGCCGGTGTGCGCACTTCTCGTGGTCGCCTGATCGGCCCAATGGTCTCCAGTGTAGTCGGGCATGCACTCCTGCGTCAGCAACGGCAAATCTGTCGCTAGAGGGCCTGCGACATCGTCGGAACTCGCCAGACAAATATTTGGCCCATTGGCGTCCCCGCTGGTTCCGAACCAGAAAAGAACGCTTGACCCCGCTTGCCCCAGCGCCCAAGTCCCACGCTGATCTACAGCAGTAACGCCAGCACGAACCTCACCCAAGAGCATGGAATTCGACGTACCGTCGACGATCTCCTTTAACCTTACGGCGACGTTAGGGCCGATGACCCCGCGACGCTTCGGATCAAGCCATCCCCCAGAGTCCGCGCCGAAAATTCCATCGGCGCGACCGCTTAATAAAGGGCCATTGCCCGCATTGGCGGCGTAGTTGCCGCGCGCCCATTTGATGGTTCCCCCGCTCATCTCCATCTGAATTTGATTGTAGCTATCGGATGGGCACCGCATTGAATCAATGTTTGCCGTCCGCGCAGCGGCATTGTTAGCGTGCGCCATCTGCGGCGGCGCTTTGCCTTTCCATGTGCCTGCCACTGTGACGGTCTGATCGATTGAGTTGTAAACCGTTTGCTGCTCGCAATAGGGCAATGCCCGCACAGCCCAATTCGCACCGATTTGCGCCGGGGTCAGAACCGCAGGATTGGCGCCAGTCGCGAACTCGAACGCCATTGGGAAACTACCCTTGGCCGATTCATAGTTCAGCAGCCCTAAACATTGCTGTCGCAAGTTGCTTTGGCACTGCTGGCGTCGAGCCGCCTCGCGAGCCGCCTGCACGGCCGGCAGCAAGAGCGCCACCAACACGCCGATGATCGCAATCACGACCAACAGCTCAACCAAAGTGAACGCGCGCTTCACGCTCCGCGATACGGACATGATCTTCCCTCGCTGGGGCTAGCCATCAGTCACAGCGCCCTACCTGTTAATGAGGACGCTCATACGCTCTAAACCGCAGGTCTGCCTGCGCTCGACAACGCACGAATAGGCAAGCTGCATCGCTCGCTCGTTCAAGTGAACGGAGATAAGGAGCGGCCTGCACGTTCGCACGTCATCTGTGCAACAAACAACGCTATCGTTCGCCAAGGAAATCCTTGACCACGTGGAGCCGCCAGGAATCACTATGTCACAAGTTGCGAGATTTCCGAAGAGATCATTGAAAAACTTGCGGTATTCCCGCAACTTTTTCGCAGGCCGCTAGGCCCTGTTGCGCGAATGCGATAACCTTCTAGACTCGTTCCAAATTCTCTTGACGCTAAGTCTCAATTGACTGCCGCTCATCCCGCCCTTCGCTCGACCATGTCCGATTCAACAAACGTTCCGCCGAACGTGAATCAAGGCTGGTTAGAGTTCCTGATGATCCTCCTGATCTTCTTCATCGACGGCGGCGCCGCCGTGCCTCACGTCAACGAGACGCACTACCTCGCCAAGGCCAAGCACTACTGGGACGCAAGCTACTGCCCAGGCGACCTGTTCCTCGATTCGGCCGATCCGCACCTCGCCTTCTACTGGACGCTCGGGTGGCTGACGAAACTGTTACCGTTGACGGCGGTCGCGTGGATTGGCCGCATCGCGGCATGGACGTTGCTTGCAGCCGGGTGGCGGCGTTTGTCGACCAGCATCGTCGACGTACCGTGGGCCTCGGTTCTTGGCGCTGCGTTGTGGGTGGCGCTCCTCCGCGACGGCAATGCCAACTTTGCCGGGGAGTGGGTCGTCGGCGGCGTTGAGGCGAAATGTTTTGCGTACGGGTTGTTCCTGTTCGGCATGGCAGCGCTGGTTCGTGGCGATTGGCGACGCCCTTGGGCATGGTTCGGCGCGGCTGCGGCGTTTCATGTCCTCGTCGGGGCGTGGGCCGTACTCACCGCGCTAGCAACATGGCTCACGGAACCGCGCGCGGAGCGGACGCCGCCGCTAAAGTTGCTGCCGGGACTTATTTTCGGCGGACTGCTGTCGCTCGTCGGCCTGCTCCCGTCGCTCGCGCTTGAACGTGGTACTGATCCAGCGCTCAACGCGCAGGCCGCGCAAATCTATGTTTACGACCGGCTACCGCACCATCTTGCTCCCCTGTCGCTTCCCGCTGCGGAAGTGCAGTGGCGGCTCACTTGGCTCGGCGGCATGGTCGTCGCCTTCGTTGCGTTGTGGGCCTGGTGGCGCCGCCGCGCGAGCGATACAGCGTTCCAGGCGATTAGCGGCCTCGACGCACCAGGCGCCGCACGCCGATTGATTTGGTTCACGATGTTCGCATTCGCCGGCGCGGTCGTCGGACTCGCGATTGAACTGGCCCTCGATCACGACCGCGCGGCCGCTGCTCGGCTGCTGCGCTACTATTGGTTTCGCCAGATCGACGTGGCGTTGCCGCTGGCGATTGCGATCCTCGGCTCGGCCTGGGTGGCGGCGATGTTGCGCAACGGCAAGCGGTTCTCAAGCTTCGTTGCGCCGGCCCCGCTGCTATTTGCCGCTTGGTTTCTGGGAAGCATCACCTACGCGCGTTGGCAGTCGAACCTGCCGCCTGCCGTGCTGCAGGTGGAGAACGCCGCGGGCTGGCAAGCGGCTTGCCAGTGGATCGACGAACACGCCCCGGCCGATGCGAAGTTCCTCATCCCCCGGTGGGGGCATTCGTTCAAGTGGTATGCGTCGCGGGCGGACGTCGGCAGCAACAAAGACGTACCGCAAAATGCGGCCGGCGTCGTCGAATGGCGGGCTCGGATGCGCGAGCTCTACCCGAACCTCGACGCCGTCGACGAACGTGGCCGGAAGATCATCCTCGATTCGCCGGAACTACTCGGCACGCCTCGCGTCCGCGAGTTAGCCGCAAAGTACGGCGCCACGCATGTGATCGCGCGAAGTTCGCCACCGCTCGATCTGCCAATCGTGTTCGCCACGCCCGTCGACCCGAGCGCGAACGTGAGCGGTTACACGGTGTACGAAACGGGCGTCGAACCCACGACGACGGCGCCATGAGTCGGCCGCTGTGGGAACAACTCGAACTGCCGGCGCTGTTGGCGCGCGAACTGACGCTCCCGGCCGAACCGCGGTGGAGCCGAGAGTTCGCTCCCGAACTCAGCTATGGCCGCCACGCCGGCCCCGCGCGCAGCGACGCCCGCGGCGCCGCGGTAGCCGTGGTGCTGTCGTGGGACGGAACGGAGTGGTCGTTGCCGCTCACCGTGCGTTCGGCGAAGTTATCGCGGCACGGCGGGCAGATCAGCTTTCCGGGCGGCCTTATCGAAGCGGGCGAATCGCCGCCCGTCGCGGCGGAGCGAGAGTTGGAGGAGGAATTGGGCGTACGGCCGCCGCTGGAGTGGCTCGGCACCCTGACGCCGCAGTTTGTCTACGCCAGCAATGCTATGGTCGTGCCGTGCGTGGCGGCGACGCTTGAGGCTCCCGCCTGGCAGCCCAATCCGCGCGAAGTCGAGCGAGTGTTACGGCTTTCGCTGCGAGGTTTGCTCAGCGCGTCCACAGAGCCGCCGCTCCAGATGACGCGCGGCCCGCTGCGGTTTACCGCGCCGCAACTGCGGGTTGAGGGGCACTCGGCATGGGGCGCCACGGCCGTTATGCTCGGAGAATTGCGTGGGCGATTGTTACGGCTTGAGAAGGTAGAAGAAGATCTCACGCAAAGGCGCGAAGGCGCAAATTAATTTACTACGTTCTTCTTTGCGTCTTCGCGCCTTTGCGTGAGACTTGAAACGAACAACGATGAGCGAATTCAAACTCCCCGATCCGCCGCTGCGAGCCGTCACCTTCGATCTCGACGGGTTGATGTTCAACACCGAAGAACTCTACCAAGAGGTCGGCGGCACGCTCCTCTCGCGGCGCGGCAAGCAGATCACTGGCGAATTGCTCAATGAGATGATGGGCCGCAAGTCGAACGTCGCGCTCGCAGTGATGATCGATTGGCACGATCTCGACGAGACGCCGGAACAACTCGCGGCCGAGTCGGCGGAAATCTTCGGCGGCTTGCTGCCGAAGCGATTGGCGCCGATGCCAGGACTCCTGGAGCTGCTCGCTTCGCTCGAAGCGGCAGGCATTCCCAAGGGAATCGCTACCAGCAGCGGCAAACTGTTCGTCGACAAGGTGCTAGGGCTGTTCAATCTGGCGCCGCGTTTCGACTTCATCCTCACGAGCGAAGATATCGTCCACGGCAAGCCAGCGCCCGACGTTTACCTGCTCGCTGCTGAGCGGCATGGCGTCGCGCCGGCGGAGATGATAATCCTCGAAGATAGCCAGATCGGCACGCAGGCCGCGGTCGCCTCGGGCGCCTACGCCGTCGCTGTGCCGCATGGGCAGAGCCGAACGCATCACTTCCCCGGAGCACGGTTCGAGGCCCACTCGCTCGCGGATGCGCGGATCTATCACGCGCTGCGACTCCAAACGCCCGGCGGCAGTTGCTAGCACGCGAGGCACGCTGCGATCGCTGCATTCGGCGCCGTTTCCCTAATCGGACGGTTCGCCTTCGTCCGATCTATGCGAACGGGGGGCCGCGCGCTGCGCGGCGTTTAGGGGGAGCTAGCGAGACGCCGCCATGGGTAGAAGATTCATGGCTGCCGCCGTGCTGCTTGCAGCCGGGGGTTGCCGGATGTGCAGCGATGTGGGCGACACTTCGTCGCCGGTGCCTGGCGGTCCGCGCTCAGGAAGCCTGCAGCGCGCCGGTTCGGCATTCAACGGCCAAGTCTACAACACGGTCGACCCGCCGAAGCAAAAGTCGCCGGCCGTCGCCGCCGAACTCAATAACTACTGGACTCCTCCGCTGGAGGGTTCTCCAACTCCTCTTCCGACACCGGCCCCATAGCGTCGAGTTCCACAGAGTCGGGAACATACTCCTGACGCGGCTGTGATTGCTCCGCCGGTTCCTCGCCGGCCTTGGCGTGGGCGCTCGCTTTCGCTCGCGCCGCACGTCGATTGAATATCTCCGGATCGAACGCGTCGCGCGGGGTGAAGGCGGTGCGAACTTTGCGTCCGCTCAACAGTTCCTGAGCGCGTTCGTCGAGCATCGCATCGCTGACGTCCGCCTCGTCGCCGGCCACGCCTTCGCCTTCAGGCGTTGCGGCGGAATCCTGGATCTCGGCGACGTTTGGCTCCGCCGTCGGCTTGACGCCGGCCGCCTCGTTCAGCCATTCCAGTAGAATCGCGGTTTGGTACGGCGCGAGTGGTTGCGAAAGGCGTTCGTTTCGCATGCCATGCGCTTGCCGTGCGCGGCGCATGAGCGGGCTGCTGGCGGGATCTTCGACGTCGACTTGTGCGAGCACCTCGTCGAGATTCTTACTAATCAGCTTTGGGATGCCGCTCCCCTCAAGCGCCCAACGGTCAAGCTGCATTTGCTGCCGCGAATTAGGGTGATGGCAGCCGGTGGTCGTGCAGCTGTGGATCAACATCGGTTGGATGCTGCGGACGAACTGTTCTTGCAGTTGAGGAGTTGCGGCGACTTGCGGCTCCGGTTCGACGACTGCCTCTGCGGCCTGCTCCGCGTGAGCTACTTGAACGACTGCGTTCTTGCCGCGTTCGATTCGGCTCGCCTCGTCGGCAAGGCCCTGTTGCAACTGCAAGTCGAGCGCCCGCAGCGCCGGGTGGCCAGGATCGTCGGTGCGAGCGTCGAGAATCTCGCGCGCGGCTTCTGCCAGCAATCCGTGCCGCAGACACCACCGGGCAAGTTCGAGATGGGCGTCGGTCGCGTTGCCGACTCGTCGTTGGCGGCGCTGTTCGTAAGCATCGACGAGCGATGCGCACGCCATTTCGACCTGCGTCCCAGGAACCTGGAGGACCGAGCCTTCGCTCTCAATCCGATAGTGTTCTCCCTGCCGCTGGACGGAGCCGATGAGCACGTTCCCGTTTTTGAGAACCAGGACGCCCAGCGGCGTCGGCTGCTGGGCAGGCTGCTGCGCGAACAGCCCGGCGCCGGTTAAGGCGAACAACGCCCCCAGAAAGATCGTAATACAGCGGATGATCCGGTCGTGCGGCATAGGGGGCGGAGCGTATTGAGTCGCTGCCGGGGGGTCAAGACTGGAACGCCTGCCAGCACGCCGATATACTCAAAACTCCGGTTGAAAGCGGCAATTCGTCGCTTGCAGCCGCTTCCAACTCGCAAGGTCGCCGACTCTTCATCCACACGGCGTCATGGCTCATGCCTGCCCACCGCCCCACGTCGCTGCAACGACGGCAAGCGATTTACACGGGCCATGTCCAAGGCGTCGGTTTTCGTGAGACGACGAGACGACTGGCCGAAGGGTTTGAAGTGACGGGGTTCATCAAGAATCTGCCCGACGGACGCGTCGAGTTGATCGCCGAGGGATTCGCCGGCGAACTCGATCGCTTCCTCGCCGCAGTGGCGGAACGGATGGAAGGTCGAATTCGCAACGTGGCCGTCGACGTGCGGCCGGCACTTGGCGAGTTCGCCGACTTTCGTATTCGACACTAGTGCTTGAGCGCCAACGTTGACGCCCCGCGATCCGACACAACTGATCTCCACCGCAATTCGGTAACGACATGTCGAAGTTGACGATTTGGCTCACCCCCATCTGGATCTTAGCGGTCGGCGTGACGATTGGCGCGCTGATTCTGCTGTTGATGTGGGGCGTCGTCTGGCTGGTGAACCGCCGCGCGGCTCACGCGATCGCCGACGCCGTGAGCGAAGGGATCCTGCGGCCGATTTCGTACGTCGCCATGTCGATGGCCGCGCTCGCGCTGCTGGCGATTCCGTCGATGCCGTACGATCAAATCATCGAGTCGCTCAAGCGGTTGCCCGACGTGCAGCCGATCGTCGAGACTGTCGAAGTCGGACCGCGCAAGAGCGACGTTGAAATTCCCGCGGCGTTCCGCGCGAGCGAATTGCAGAGCTTCACGATCACCAGCGATCAAGACATTGCCGTCAACGTCGCGGCCAAGAAGGGATTCCAAGAGCCGCTCCTGCTCGTTCAAGGCGGCGAGCCCTATGTATGGGCGCCTGGCGTCTCCAAGCCGCGTGCGTTCGAGGGCGAGGTGACGACGCTCTATCTCACCAATGAGAGCGACTCGCCCGCCAAGGTTTCGATCGAGATGTACACCGACGTCGAGACGCCGCAGGTGCGGGCGATTCCGATCGCCGCGGCCAGCACTGTCGGGCTCTACCTGGTCTACCTCGTCGTGCGGTTCTTAGCCCCGCGAACGGCGGTTATCGCCGCCGCCACAGCAAAGGAAACGGTCGCCCAACCGCTGTTCACCATGCTCATTCTGGTGGGCGTCGTGATGCTCTTGGCGTTCGTCTTCGTCCCGTACAACACGTTCGGCGAAGACGTGAAGATGCTCAAGACCTCCGGCATGACGCTCATCAAGGTTCTGGCAATCGCCATGGCCCTGTGGACCGCGAGCGGTTCGGTCGCCGACGAAATCGAAGGCCGCACCGCGCTAACCGTGCTCTCGAAGCCGGTCGGTCGCCGTCAGTTCATCATCGGCAAGTTCCTCGGCATCATCTGGCCGATCGTGCTGATGTTCGTCATCCTCGGCGTCGTCTTCTTGCTGACCGTGTCGTTCAAGGTGGTGTACGACGCCCGCGAGTCGTCGAAGACGACGCCCGAATGGACCGAGTGTTACCTCGAAGTGGTGCGGATCGTGCCGGGTCTCGTCCTGGCATTCTTCGAGGCAGTGATCATGGCGGCGATCAGCGTCGCCGTGTCGACGCGGCTGCCGATGCTGCCGAACCTTGTGATCTGCGGTTCGATTTACGTGCTGGGCCACTTGGCGGCGTTGATCGTCAAATCGTCGGCCGGCGAGATCGTCTTCGTGCGATTCATCGGCAAGCTGCTCTCGGTGATCTTACCGGTGCTCGACCACTTCGAGATCGAGGGAGCGATCGCCGGCGCGACAAGCGTACCGTTGTCGTACCTTGGCTGGGCGCTGCTCTATAGCGCGCTCTACAGTGCCGCGGCGATCCTGTTAGCACTGATCTTCTTCGAAGATCGCGACTTGGCGTAGCAGAAGTGGGTAGTGAAAGCTAAGCCCAGCGAGCCGGGGCGTCCCGCCCCCGGCGTATGCAACATTGGCAAGGCGCTAACAACGGCCCGTTAGCCAGCCTTGCGCCGCAACACCACCGTATCGTCCGTCGCCCATTCATCCATTGCCGCAACCATCGGCAGCGGCAACATCGGCGAGGCCAAGTGCCCCGCGCGACGGCTGTTTGCGCCGTCCCATTGGTGCTGACGAACCGATTCGAGCACGAGTTCCGCCACCGCCACCGCATCGCGGCCGTCTGCGCCGGTGACGCGCGGCTCGCGGCCCGTGCGAATTGCTTCGGCAAAGTCGCGTTGCTCTTGCTCGATGGCGTTTGCTTCGACGGCGGGAACTTCTGATTTGACGAGCAGTTCTTCAAACAACCGCTCACGCAGCCGCGTGCGAGTTTCGTCGCTCAGGTCGTTCACGTGGAAGTCTCGTCGCAACACGTCGGCGCGAGGTTCAACGATCGTCGATTTTCGCGTGGCGAAGTCGATCGACGCGAAGCAGCTGGGCGTGAAAACCTGCATCGAACGGGCCGGAGCGTAACTCGCCCGCGAGGCGATGAGGTTGGCCACGGCGCCGCTGGCGAAGTGAAGCCGTGCGCTAACCATGTCTTCGTGATCGCCCAGGACCGAAATGCCGATGGCATCGACCGAGGCGACCGGTGATTTAACGAGCGACAACGTCGCGTCGATGTCGTGAATCATGAGATCCATGATCACGCCGACGTCGGTCGAGCGGAACGTGTAGCCGCTCTGGCGACGCGCTTCGATAAACTTTGGTTCTTGCAGCCGGTCTTGCACGCTCACAAGCGCTGGATTGAAGCGTTCGACGTGCCCAACTTGTAGTACGATCTGGCTGCGGCGGGCCAATTGCACCAACTCGTCGGCTTCGCGCACGGTCGGCGTGATCGGTTTCTCGACGAACACATGAACGCCGGCGCGGATCAATTCCGACGCCACGTCGAAATGCGTCACCGTCGGAGTCGCCACAATCGCGCCGTCGATCTCGCCGATCAATTCACGAAAATGAGCCGCCGGCCGAGCGCCCGTTTCCTTCGCCAGCGCTTCGCGGGCTTCAGGCCGCGAGTCGACGACGGCGACGAGCTCGATCTCAGGAATTCCGGCGGCAAGCTTCGCGTGAATCTTGCCCAAATGACCGACGCCGATGACGGCGAGACGCAGGCGACTCATGCAGCCCTCCGAACTTCGCGGCCGCGGCCATGCTTTCCGACTTGTTGCCCTTCGATGAACGCCAACAGCGTCTCCACGTCGGGCGAGATTTGGTTGTTCGTCCGCAAAATTTCGCGGGCGTGGCTCAGGCCGACCTTCGACCGGTAGAGCAACCGGTGGGCGGCGGCAATGAATTCAACGCGCTCAGCGGTGAAGTCGTTCCGCTTCAGCGCGACGATGTTGATGCACCGCGGCCGAGCCGGAATTCCTTCGACCAGCATGAACGGCGGCACGTCGTGCAGAGCGCGACTCAGAGCGCTGATGAACGAGTAGCTGCCGATCGTCACGAACTGGTGAATCGCGACGCCGCCGGAAACCGAGGCGTGGTCGTGAATGTGAACGTGGCCGGCCAACAGAGAGCCGTTGGCAATCAGAATGTGGCTGCCGAGCTTGCAATCGTGGGCGACGTGGCAGTTGCCCATCAGGAAGTTGTTGTCGCCGATGCTGGTGACGCCATCTTCCTTCTCGCTGGCGCGATTGACGGTCACGCCTTCGCGGAACGTATTGCCGTCGCCGATGACGACGGCCGTGTCGCTCCCTTGGTAGCTGTAGTCTTGCGGCTCGGCGCCGATGACGACGTTCGGAAACAGAACGTTGTCGGCGCCGAGGGTGACGTTCCCCATCAGGGTCACGTTGTTATGGAGTCGGGTTCCGCGACCGATCCGCGCACCCGCGCCGATCGTGCAAAAGGGGCCGATGACGACTTCTTCGTCGATCTCCGCCCGGGGGTCGACCCAAGCGTTCGCTGCAATGCTGGTAGCCATGTTGGTCTCTTTCTACATCCGCCTGATTCAGGGCCGTTAAGCGCTGGCTCGCCACGCCGTCGTGACGAACCGGTCGACTAACTGCCGCGTCAGCTCCGCGTGGAGTCGATGACCGCTGCGGTACGCGGTAAATTCGCCAATGAACCGGCAACCCGCGAGGGCCAAGTCGCCGAGAACATCGAGTGCTTTGTGTCGGGCGCATTCGTTGGGAAAACGAAGGCGATTGTCAATCGGACCGCGTTCGTCGAAGACCAGGAGGTCGCGATTCGTCACGCGAACGCCCAATCCTTGCCGACGAAGTTGGTCTGCCTCGGTCTGTAGCAAAAATGTGCGACACGGAGCAAGCTCACTACGGAACCGCTCGGGGGTCACCACCACGCGAGCGACTTGCCGTCCGATCACGGGAGCCGCCGGGTAGTGAAGCTGGTATTCGATGGAGAATTGATTCTTCGCCGAGGGGCGAGCTTCAATCCAAGATTCGCCTTCAGTGACGCGAATCGTTTCGGTAATGGCGACGCGCTTCGCCTCGATGCCTTGCGAAACGACGCCGGCCCGTACGAGGGCGTCGACGAACGCGGCTGAGGAACCATCGCAGCCGGGCATCTCGGGATGGTTGGTCCAAACTTCGCAGTTGTCGATGCCGAGGCCGGAAAGTGCGGCGAGCACATGCTCGACCATTTCGACTTCGATCTTTCCCTGCCGCAAATTTGTACGACGCGGAACTTCCACTCGCAAATCGACGCGAGCGGGAATGCGGGCCGAGGCGCCCAGATCGCTCCGCACGAACGTGATACCGGCTCCCGCTGCAGCCGGACGGAACTCAATCCGCACGTCGCGGCCGCTCCAGTAGCCAAAGCCGGCGACGACGGCGCGAGCGGCGATCGTTTGTTGCATGCGGGACGGAATCATGCGCAGTCGAACCTGAAGCGCGGGAAGCGATTCCCGCGGAAGATGGCAAGAGAAAGCGGCGGCGCCTGCCGCTGATTCGGAGACGCCGCCGCCGATTAACACGATGCGACTAGCGAAGCTGGTTGCCGCCGAAGCCGCCTTGGCCCGGTTGCGTCGCGGTCGACGGCACGGTGGCCGACGGAGCCGGAAGCTTGCGAACGTCCACGCCGAGCGTCATCAGCACATCGGGGGTGATGTCGATGCTGCTCTGGTGGATGATCGGGTTCATGATCATCCGCATCACCGACTCGCGATCTTGCGTCGCAGCCGGTTGGCCAGGGTTGTCTTCGCCGGTGAACCGCAAGACCAAGCCGATCTGATTCTTGTCAGCGTATTCCTTCACCTTGGCCGACACTTGCGTGTAGCAGTAGTGATAGACCTGAGCTTCCTTTTCCATGAAGTCGCGGCGAACCTTGCCCTGCTGAATGCTGAACTCAGCCTTCTTGTGAGCGAGGTTTTCGTCGAGCGACTTGAATTCGGCAGAGCCCGGCTTCAGCGCGTTACGCTGTTCTTCCATGGCGACGAGATTGTCGCGTTCCTTGCGGAGGGCGCCGTCGGCCGCTTCCATCTCGCCCTTCAGCTTGTCGATTTGCTGCGTGAAGACGGGATAGTTCTTGAAGATGAAGCTGATGTCGACGACGGCGATGTGGTACCGCGAGGCGTTGGCGCCAGCGGAGAAGCCGCTTGCAGCCGGGGCTGCCGCAGGAGCGGTTTGGGCCAAGGCCGGCATCGCGGCGGAAGAGAACAATCCAGCGACTGCAGCTGAGATCAGCAGCTTTTTCACGTCAGCACTCCTTGCTTGTACCTGGCCATCCATGACCAGACGATTCTGGGGCCCGCCCAGGGGCTAACGAGACGCCCCCGAATGTTGCCATGCGGGATTGGGGCGGAGGGGTTGAATTCGGCGGGTATTGTGCCGGGCGACCGGTTTGCCGTAAAGAGCAGTTCTGTGGGAGGATTCTTACGACTAAATACGGGGAGATTAACCACGAAAAGCACGAAAGGAACGAAAAGGAAATTAGGGACCACGAATCTTCGCGAATGAAATTCAGTACTACCGCCGTTGCGATCGTTGGGGATGAATTCGTGCAAGAGAGTGTAGTCGAGCGAAGGCATCGAGCACGCCCTGTCGGTATTCCTGAGTTATTCGCGACGATTCGCGTGATTCGCGGTCAATGCCCCTCCTCCTCCTTTCGTCCCTTTCGTCCCTTTCGTGCTTTTCGTGGTTAATCTCCCCGCATTTCTCTCCGCATGCCGCCGTCACAAAGTGGCCTTCCATTCCGCCATGGTCGGTCCCTATGCTCCCCGCCCCGCCTGACTGAGCGACCCGCTTCGCTATCCCTCCCAACTTCGCATCGCCGGAGCGTCGACTGTGTCTCCCACTGCGCGCGTTTTGATCGTCGACCGTTCGCGTGAATCACGCGACGTACTCTGTTCGCTCCTCGCCCGCAGTGGCGCTGAGGTGCTCGAAGCTCGCGAAACATCGCGGGCAGCGCAGCTTGCCGCCGCTGCGCAACCCGATCTGATCGTCGTCGACGCCGAGCCGACCCACGGCATTTGTGAAGATTCTGCGGCGCGGCTCGTCGCTGCGGCCGCCCGTAACGACGCCCCAATCGTTGTGCTCGGCGCCTTTAAGCGAAGCGCAAGTCGTTTCCCGACCGCAGAGTTCGTCGCGAAGCCCTACCAATACCCAGCGCTCATCCGTAGAATCGAAGAGCTTCTGGGAAGTCGTACGTAGGCGATCGACTCCCGCTCGTCGACCGAGAGAACATACTCGCGTGGCTTCGCTGTTTGTCATCCAGGGCCGCGATCAAGGTTCGCGCTTCCAACTTGAGGAAGCCGTCCACACCATCGGGCGTACGCACACCCATTCGATTCGGCTGCACGACACCGAAGTCTCGCGCAATCACGCCGAGCTGATTCGCAAAGGGAATTCCTACGCGGTCCGCGATCTGGGGAGTTCCAACGGCACGTTCGTTAACGGCAAGATCGTCAGCGAGCATGAGCTCACCAGCGGCGATCAAGTACAGGTTGGCCGTTCGCTTTTGCTGTACACAGGCTTCATCGACGACCGCGTCGAAGACGCCGCCGGACAAGTCGACATTGTGCCGATGTCGAACTCCATCGACGACGGCTCTCGCATCGTCGCCTCGCTTGGCCAAACCGGCGGCAGCGAATGGCTGATGCCCGACGCCCGCGGTTCGTCGAACCCCTGGCTCGCCCGCGCCCGCAGCAACCTGCAGATCATGTATCGCACGGCGCTCGCGGTCAGCCACACGATGGACATCGATCAGCTGCTGGCGAGGATCATGGACATGATCTTCGACTGGGTCGAAGCCGACCGCGGCTGCATCATGCTGAAAGATCTGGAGACGGGCAAACTGACTCCAAAAGTGCGCCGCCATCGCCGCGGGATGCGCACCGAAGAGAAAATCAGCATTAGCAAGACGATTCTCGACTACGTCGTCGAACAGAACGAAGGCGTCCTGACCAGCAATGCCCGCGACGACTCCCGCTGGGATCCGGCCCAGAGCATCGTTAGCCTCGGCGTTCGCGAGGCGATCTGCGTGCCGATGCAGGGACGCTACGAGGTCGTCGGCGTCATTTACATCGACACCGCGGTGTCGCCGCAGAAGATGCTCGCCGCCAAGGGAACCAACCAGTTCACCGAAGAGCATCTGCGGCTAATGATCGCGATCGCGCACCAGGCCGCGCTCGCCGTCGAAGACACCTCTTACTACAAGGCGCTCGTCCAGGCAGAACGGCTCGCAGCCGTCGGCCAGACGATCGCGTCGCTGTCGCACCATATCAAGAACATCTTGCAGGGCGTTCGCGGCGGCAGCTACCTAATCGAACTCGGCCTCGGCGATCACGACTCGATGGCCAAGAGCGGCGAACGCGACGAAGCAGCCGAGCAGAAGGCCGTCGATACGATCCGCAAGGGTTGGGCGATCGTCGAGCGAAATCAGGAGCGGATCTCGACGCTCGTGATGGACATGCTCACGTTCAGCAAGGAGCGTGAGCCCGAACCGCGCCCGGCAAATCTCAATGAAATCACCTCCGAGGTGGTGGAATTGATGGCGAGCCGTGCCCAGGAACTGTCGGTCGAACTCGCCTGGCAGCCGGCGAGCGACATGCCCTCGCTGATGTTCGACCCCGAGGCGCTTCACCGCGCGATTCTCAACGTCGTCACCAACGCGATCGACGCCTGCGACGAGGCCGAGCACCCGAAAGTCATCGTCGCTACGCATTACGACGACGATGCTAAGGTTGCCCAGATCACGGTCGAGGACAACGGCGGCGGCATTGCCCCCGACGACCTTGAGGCGATCTTCACCGTCTTTGTTTCCCGCAAGGGGGGCCGCGGCACGGGCCTGGGGCTCCCCGTGACCCGCAAGATTCTCGAAGAACATGGCGGCCAGGTTCGCGTCGACAGCACCGTCGGCCAAGGAAGCAAGTTCACGCTCGAACTCCCCGCCACCCCGGCCGAAGGCGAAGGGAACCAGCGGATGACGCAGTCATTCGCCATCGGCGACGCACCGTACTCCGACTCGGAGTAGTTTCCTCGGCGGCAGGAGCCTGGGCCCCTAATGCCTCTCCTGCAGCAGGCTTCTCAAGAGAAATGTTGTGGCTCCCTCCCCCCTTGAGGGGAGGGCTGGGGAGGGGGTGGAACCCTGGTACCCACCGCCGTCACCCCTCCCTAACCCTCCCCATCAAGGGGAGGGGACCTCAGAGTTGGGTTTTTCTCTGAGGGCTCTGCAGACTGCTGCGGACAAGCTTCAGAGCCAGGGGCTAAACATGCGACGCATCGCGTCCTCTCCAGCTAACACGACCGGCCACGCGTTCGCTAATCCGACCAATCGGACGCGATTGGTCGTTCCGCAGCCACGCTGCTCAGTCGTTCACAACCGCGGCGAGCGGCTATTTTCTCGGCGATTTGCGCGTTCGCCACGTGTGGCACGCCTGTTGCATAGATGGTTCCACGTTGTCACGACAGCAAGTCGCAACGCAACCTCACAACGCCAACTCCGCCGTTACAACGGCTTCTTCACAGAGGGGAACAGAGATGAAGTTTTCCGAACTACTCACCGCTTGCTCGCTCCCGCCGATGCTGCTCGGAGCTGCGATGCTCGTGTCGCTCGGTTGCGAGAACAAAGAGAAGGTTCTCGAAGTCGAAACGCCCAACCGTACACTGGAAGTTGAGCGCGACCGTGACACGGGCGATGTTGATGTTGACGTCGACCGCAAGGACGAGAAGGCCGTCGACATCAACCTCCCAGGCGTCGACGTTGAAGTGAACAAGTAACTTGCAGTCGTTGACTGTAGATCACAAGTGCGACGCGAAAGCTAAGTCCCATGATTGGCACGATTCTACTTATTGTCGTCATCCTGCTCCTGCTGGGAGCGGTGCCCCGTTGGCCGCATTCGACCAACTGGGGCTATGGGCCAAGCGGGCTGCTGAGCGTTGTCGCCGTCATTTTGCTAGTGCTCATCTTGATGGGCCAGTTGCCGTTCTAGTTCACGTAGATTTGCTCCACATTTCCAGCGTGCTGCCGAACTCAACTGGCAATTCCACGGCTGCCTCCAGCCGCTTCAAGTATTCCTTGCGCGTGATTTCCACGACGCCAAGGCTGTCGGTGTGGTCCGTCGCCTGCTGCACATCCAGCAATGCGAAGCCGCGCGTCCGTAAATGGCAAACGAGTCGCGCGAGCGCCGCCTTCGATCCATCGCGCGAGCGGTAAAACATGCTCTCCGCGGCGAACAGCCCGCCGATCGCCAAGCCGTACACGCCGCCGGCCAATTGTCCTTCGCGCCAGATCTCAACGGAATGCGCGCACCCCAGTCGGTGCAACTCCGTATAGGCGGCGACCATCTCCGGGGTGATCCACGTCCCCCCTTCCCTACCCGGCCCCGTCGCACATGCGCTGATTACCTCAGCGAACGCCGTATCGCACGTTGCTTGAAACTCCCCGCTCCGTAGTCGCCGCTCCAACCGCCGCGAGATATACATCCCGTCGAGCGGCAAAATCGCCCGCGGATCGGGCGACCACCAGAGCATCGGTTCATAGGAATTCGACGGCCAGGGGAAGATCCCGTGGCGGTAGGCGTCGAGCAGCCAGTTGGTCGACAGGCGACCCCCAATAGCCACCAGCCCCTCCGGCGAGGCCCGTTGTGCCGGCGGAAAGTATCGGCTGGGCATCTCGGAATGGGCTCGGGCGAGGTTTTCGGGTTTTTGCGGTCGCGGGCATTTTGCGGAAACGCTGCCCGTAATGCTCTCCAGCAGTATAATGGCTGATAAGAATGCCGCGAATGCTGGCTCGCGGCCTTTCTTGGGTCCGCGCTTCCACTGGCGCGATCATCCGAAGCAGTAGATTCGTAAGCAAGGGTGACGGAAGCCAGTGAGGGCGTCTTCTATTCCCTCCTGGCACGGAACGTTTCAGGAACCGCGTCATGCAGCATGAATCTCTCCCGCCAGACCAATCGCCGTGGGGCGCTGATCTGATCACCACGACGCCCCCGCCGGTTCGCAACCGGCCGATGAGCGAAGTCTGGACCGTCGACGCTCGTCGCGAAGAAGAGGGAATCCGTCTGAAGCGGTTGCTGTGGGTCTTCACTGTTCTGGTGATCATTCTGGTCGCACCGTCGTTCGTCTACCGGATTGAGTACTCGCTCACATCAGCGCGTGAACGGGCCCGGCTCGACGTGGCTCGCGCGAACTTGAAGGACTTCAAGCTAGATCAAATCTCCACCGGCTATCGCCTGCTCGCACAAACGGTGCAGCCCAGCGTCGTCAACATCAGCACGCAACGCGGTCGCGCCGAGGGACAAGGCTCTGGCGTGATCGTCGACAAAGAGGGATACATCCTCACGAACAACCACGTGATCGAGGGAGTCGAGACGGCTGAGATCAAACTCAGCGACGGTCGCCGCGCTCCGGCGAGCGTCATCGGCATCGACCCGATGACCGACCTCGCCGTCCTGAAAACGGAACTTAAAGACCTCGTTCCCGCCGAATGGGGCGACAGCAACGAGCTACAAGTCGGCGACATCGTTTGGGCCCTCGGCAGCCCCTTCGGACTAGAGAAGAGCATTACCTCGGGCATCCTCAGCGCGAAGGAACGCCGCGGCATCACCGGCACCCGCGTCATTCAAGAATTCCTGCAAACCGACGCGGCCGTGAACCCCGGCAATAGCGGCGGTCCGCTCGTGAACCACGAAGGCAAAGTCGTCGGCATCAACACGGCGATCATCGGCCCGTCGTATCAGGGAATCAGCTTCTCCGTGCCGAGCGAACTTGCCCGCGCGAGCTACGAGCAAATTCGCGACCATGGCTACGTGCTCCGCGGCTTCCTCGGCGTCAGTCCGAACGAAGTCTCCGACGACATCGCCCGGGAACTCGGCCTCGAACGGGGCGAGGGCGTGCTCGTGACTTCGGTCGATCACAACACGCCTGCCCATGAAGCTGGCCTGAAGCCGTTCGACGTGATTCTGTCGTGGAACGGCGTTGAGTTCTCCGACCCGACGCTCCTCAGCCGAGCGATCGCGGCGACGCCGATCGGAACCGAGGTGCCGGTGAAGCTCGTCCGGGCGACGCGCGGCAAGCCGAAGAATCTTGAGCTCGTCGTCAAAGTCGCCGCGCGGCCAGAATCCCCAGTCGAATCGACGCCCTAGTCGACAAGCCCTTCTTCCGATCTGCGGGCGATTTGTACGCGGCCGATGCCCGACCTCGCCGCAGTCCGCTACAATCGGTGGGTTCCAGGAAACTTGCTTTGTAGTCGTCTGAAGGGATTGCCCGCGCGTGTCGCTCTCGAGTTTGCAGGATGCGAAAGAACAGATCCGTCAGGCGATCGACATCGTCGACCTGATCGGCGGATATATCGCCCTGCGGCGTCAGGGACGCAGCTTCGTCGGCCTTTGCCCCTGGCACGACGACGCCAAGCCAAGCTTCACGGTGAACCCCGACCGCCAGTCGTTCAAATGCTGGCCGTGCGACGTCGGCGGCGACATCTTTACGTTCGTGATGCGCGCCGAGGGGATGGAGTTCCGCGAAGCGCTGGAGATGCTAGCTGATCGCGCAGGGGTGAGTCTCGCGCCTGCCAATCGGCTTGAGAACCAAGCCGACAATCCATTCGAACGCCGCAATCTCCTGAAGGCGATGGCCTGGGCGGAAGAGCAGTTCCACCAGTGTCTGCTGCGAAGCCCCGGCGCTGAGCCTGCGCGCCGCTACCTCGCCGACCGCGGCGTCAACGAGGAAAGCATCGCCGCGTTCCATATCGGCTTCTCACCGAACGAGTGGGACTGGATGCTCAAGCGCGGCGCCACGGCCAACTGGCAGCCGGCGGTGCTCGAGCGCGTCGGCCTCATCGGCAAACGCGAGGCCGGCGGCTACTACGATCGCTTTCGCGGCCGGCTGATGTTTTCGATCCGCGATTCCCGCGCGCGGACGATCGCCTTCGGCGGCCGCGTGCTGCCTGAATTCAAGCGCGACAACGACGCGAAGTACGTCAACAGTCCGGAGACTCCGCTCTTCAACAAGAGCAGCGAACTCTACGCCCTCGATCTCGCCCGCGATGCAATCGCGAAAGAAGGCGGCGTGCTGGTGATGGAAGGTTACACCGACGTCATCATGGCCCACCAGCATGGCGTGAAGCATGCGGTGGCGGTGCTCGGCACGGCGCTGGGGGAAAAACACGTCCCGCTAATCCGCAGATTCACCGACAAAATCACGCTCGTGCTCGACGGCGATGCGGCGGGGCAGAACCGCACGCTCGACATTCTCGACAACCTGCTAGCACTGTTCGTCGCGCATGAAGTCGAATTAAAAATTCTGAGCTTGCCAGAAGGGGCCGATCCGTGTGATGTTATTCGCTCGCACGGAAGCGACGAATTTCGACGACTGCTCACACAGTCGGTCGACGCCCTCGAACACAAGATCAATGCCGTGACCAAAGGATTGGCCCCAGGCGCTGCCCCGCATCAATCCGCGCAAGCGGTTGAGGCGATTCTCGCGACGCTCGCGAAGATGCTGCCGACCGGTGCGTCGGCCAGCAGCACCGCGTTCGTACGCGAACAGCAGATGCTCGTCCAGATCGCTCGGCGGTTCGGCTTGGCGGAAGAGACGCTCCGCACGCGGCTGAAGGCCGTGCGGCAAGCGGCGGCCTCGCTCGTTCGCTCCACGCCGCTCGGTCGCAACGCCGAACAATCCACGCCTGTCGCGCCGAAGCCCGTCCCGCAAAAGCTTTCCGCTTGGGATCGCGAGCTGCTCGAGATCGTCCTCTGCGGTGGCGACTTAATGGACGCGCTGCTCGAACAAATTCACGAAGAAGACGTCGAACATCCGATCGCCCGCCAAATTTACGCGATGGCCGCGGAGATGTACCACGACGGCGTCACGCCGACCTTCGCCAGCCTGATGAACGCCACCGAAGACTCCGCAGTAAAAAATCTGCTGGTCGGTTGCGACGAAGTTGGCCAACTCAAATTAAACGCCGACGTGCAAAAGCGGTTCAGCGATTTGCTGGCCGATCGCGAACGTCGCCACACGGAAGCTCGCCACCGGATGACCGTAGCTGAGCTGAAGACAAATCAACTCGACTCCGAACAGGCGGACCGCGCGCTGGTCGCCTTGTTCAACGATTTGAAGCGCCGCCAAGCAGGTTCCACGCCCACGGATGGGTGAGGTGCTTGGCGAGAACTGGTTTGCATTAGTCCCTCTCCCTTGTAGGGAGAGGATAGGTGAGGGATTAAGACGGCTCCCATGGCTCCCGCGCCTTGGTGCAGCATGAACGTCGTGAATCCCTCCCCTAGCCCCTCCCTGCAAGGGAGGGGGATGAAGCTTGCCAGTTCCTGACCCGCCAACTTTTCCATTGCACAGGAAGTGCAGGAGGAGTTTCAGATGTCCCGCTTTGCCGCCCGCCTCAACGAACTTGCCGCGCTCGCTCGCACGCAAGGCTATCTCACCTACGACCAGGCGAACGCTTTCCTTCCCGATGAGTCGACCGACTCGGTTCACGTCGAGGCCCTGCTCGACTTGCTCGACGGCATGCGGATCAAGCTCGTCGAAGGCGAAGCTTCCGTTTCCCGCCGCGTCGCCGCCGCCCTGGCCGAAGCCGAAGTTAGCGGCGAAGACCTGCAAGCCGAACTGCCGAAGCTGACCGACGATCCGATCCGGATGTATCTCTCGCAGATGTGCCGGATTCCGCTGTTGTCGCGCGAAGAAGAAATCTCGCTCGCCAAGAAAATCGAAATCACCCGCAAGCGTTTCCGTCGCAATATCCTACGGTCATTCATGGCCCTGGAAGCGACCGTCAGCGTGCTGGAACGCGTTCAATCGGGCGAGTTGCCCTTCGACCGCACGATCAAGGTCTCGCTGACCGAACGTCTCACGAAGGCGCAAGTCTCGGCCCGTATGCCGGTGAACCTGCCGACGCTCCGCCGATTAATGCAAGCCCAACGTCGCGACTTCGCCGTGCAGGTCGACAACCGCGCCGGCGGCACCGAGAAGGCGGCCGCTCGCCAACGTTTCCTCCGCCGTCAACGCAAGATGCTCGTGCTCGTTGAAGAGCTGAGCCTCCGCACCCGCCGCGTCCAGCCGCTGATGAAGCAGTTGGAAGAAGTTTCGCGCCGCATGGATCGCCTGCAAGCTCAGCTGAAGCAGCTAAAGGCCGAAGGCGCTTCGCAACATCGCATCGCCCCGGTTCGCCGCGAACTGAAGGCGCTGATGTTGCAAACGCTCGAATCGCCGAAGAGCCTTCGCGACCGCTGCGATTTGCTGCGGACGCAGCTCACCGAGTTCGAACGCGTGAAGCGCGACCTCTCAAGCGGCAACCTGCGGCTCGTGGTGTCGATCGCCAAGAAGTACCGCAATCGCGGCATGAGCTTCCTCGACCTGATCCAAGAAGGCAACACGGGCCTGATGCGGGCGGTCGACAAGTACGAATACCGCCGCGGCTTCAAGTTCAGCACCTACGCCACGTGGTGGATTCGCCAAGCGATCACCCGCGCGATTGCCGACCAAGCCCGCACGATTCGCATCCCGGTTCACATGATCGACGTGCTGAGCAAGCTCCAGCAAACCGCCAAGCGTCTGCAGCACGAACTCGGCCGGCAACCGTCGCCGGAAGAGACGGCCCATGCCGCCGGCATCAGCTTGGAAGAAAGCCTGCACGTGATGGACATCGGCCGCACGCCAGTGAGCCTCGATCGCCCGATCGGCGAGGGCGACGACTGCAGCTTCGGCGAGTTCGTCGAAGATTCGCACACCGACAACCCGCTGAACCTGGCGAACAACAGCCTGCTTCGCGAGAAGATCGACGACCTGCTGAAGACGCTTACCTTCCGCGAGCGGGAAATTATCCGCCTGCGGTACGGCCTGACCGACGGCTATTGCTACACGCTCGAAGAAGTTGGCCGGATCTTCAAGGTGACCCGCGAACGGGTTCGCCAAATTGAAGCCAAGGCGGTCGCCAAGCTGCAGCACCCGGTGCGTAGCTCGGAGCTGGCTGAGTACGTCGCCGATAGCCCGCAGATCATGCCGCAAGAGCAAGAGACTGAGGCGTGGGACGAGCAACCGGCCGACTGCCGCTTGGTGGCCTAAGCAACGCTTCGCGTGCTGCATAGCGACCAGCCGGAGAGCCAATGCCCTCCGGGAGCGCGTTGTACAGGCGAGCCCAAGTGAGCCGCCCCGGACCGCGTAGCGGCCCGGCTAGGCAGCGAAGCTCAACGATAGTTTGAAAACGGCGTCGTGGCAGAATGGCCACGACGCCGTTTTTTTCGTTGATTCGCGCACCCTTCCGCCCGCTGTCGCCCCTCTCAATCTGCGGTACAATGCACGGTCCACGACACCCTGCGAGCCGCGACCCATGGCGCTTTCCGCCGAACTGCTGCAACGACTTCACCGGATTCACCGGCAACTCTCCGACCTGCGCGAGCGGCAGGAACGGGGCCCGCGGCAAGTGAAGGCCCGCGAGGCAAACTCGGCGAAGCTCGACGCTGAACTGGCCGCCTCGCAAGACACCGTCAAACAGACGAAGGCCCTCAGCGATCGGAAGCAGCTCGACCTGAAGTCGAACGAAAGCCGCATTGCCGATTGGCAAGTGAAGCTGAACTCCTGCAGCAACAACAAAGAATACCAAACGATGACCGACCAGATCGCCGCGGCCACGATGGCTGGCAGCGTGCTGGCCGACGAGATTCTGGAAACGATGGAGCGGATCGACCAGCTCGAAGCGGTAGTCGTCGAAGTGAAGGAACGGCTGGCCGCGGGGAAGACCGAACTCGCGAAGTTCCGCGACGTGGTCGCCCAAGAGGGCCAGCTGATCGCCGCCGACATCGCCCGCTTGGAAGGCGAGCTCGGCGACGCGGAGAAGGGTCTGCCGGTCGACTTCCGTGAAGATTACCGCCGCGTCATCCGCGGCAAGGGCGCCGACGGCATGGCCAAAATGGAGGATGGCGTCTGTGAAGGGTGCGGCAAGCAAGTAACCCTCAACATGCAGAACCACCTGCTGATGGGGAAGCCGGTCTTCTGCACTGCTTGCGGCCGACTCCTCTACACTGGCGAGCGATAGGCCCCGCTCCCCGGCCAATCGCTGCAGAGATCGAACCGGCTAGGGAGGGCTCCGCCAGCCCGCCTCAAGGCCCGGCCCACTTCGGGCCGAAGAATGCCAAACGGCCTCCACCCTTTACATCGGCCCCCATTCGAGAAACAATCTGGGGATTCACGCGAGGGTCTTCCGCAAGGAAGACCCGTTTTATTTGAGCGAGGAAGAAATGAGCGATCGCACTCCGATGACCCGGGCCGGCTACGAGAAACTCAAGGCCGAGTTGAACGAGCTGGAAAACGTCCAGATGCCCGAGATTGAGAAGCGTATCGCGATTGCGCGCGCCGACGGCGACCTCAAAGAAAACGCCGAGTACCACGGCGCCCGCGAGAGCCAGGGGATGCTGCAGGCGAAGATCAACATGCTGAAGGCCAAGCTCGCCAGCGGCGAGATCGTGGACATGTCCACCATGCCGAAAGACCAGGTCGTCTTCGGCTGCACCGTGAAGGTGAAGGACCTCGAGTTCGGCGACACCGAGGAGTTCACCCTAGTCGGCGCCGGCGAAGAAGATTACGACATCGGCAAGATCCTCGTCACCAGCCCGCTGGCCCAAGGTCTGCTGGGCCTCAAGGTCGGCGAGAAGGCCGAGATTGAAGTCCCGGCGGGGACCAACCGGTTCAAGATTCTTGAGATCCGGTTTGAGTAGCCCCTAGCGGGGCAAATGACGAATGACGAAGCCAGAATGACGAATGGGGTAAGCCCTGAATCTTCTGGTATTTCATTCGTCATTCGGACTTCGTCATTCGTCATTAACTCCCTAGGCTTCAACGCCGAATTCATACGCGCACGAGTACCGGTACTCCTCCCCCGGTCGCAAGATGCACGACGGGAATTGCGGCTTGTTCGGCGAATCGGGGAAGTGCTGCGTTTCGAAGCAGACGGCTGAGTGCTTTCGGTAGACTTGGCCCGCTTTACAAGTTTGGCCCCACACGAAGTTGGCCGTGTACATCTGCATGCCCGGCTGGTCGGTGTGGACGTGCATCGTGCGGCCCGACGCGGGGTCGTACGCCGTGGCGACCATCTTCATCACGCCAATCGGGCCGTTGAGCACGAAGTTGTGATCGTATCCGTCCGCTTCGTGGCCAGTGAAATCGCCAATCCGCTCGCCAATCCGCCGCCGTGTGCGGAAGTCGAGCGGCGTTCCTTCGACCGGCGCGATTTCGCCCGTCGGAATCGCGCCGGCATCCTTCGGCGTGTAGCGCTCGGCCCCAATCCAAACCTCGTGGTCGAGCACCGATGGCGAACCGTGGCCTGAAAGGTTGAAGTAGCTGTGGTTCGTCAGATTGACGGGCGTCGCTTGGTCGGTCGTCGCCACGTAATCGATCTTGAGCGAGTTACCCGGCGTGAGCGTGTAGGTCACCTGGATGTCGAGCTTGCCGGGGTAGCCTTCCTCGCCGTCGGGGCTGACATAGCGAAAGATCACGCCGCTGCCTTCAGGCCCTGCAAAGGGCTCGCCTTGCCACTCGACCCGCGACAGGTCGCGTTGCGAACCGCCATGCAGGTGGTTGACGCCGTTGTTGATCGCCAACTGGTACTCTTTGCCGTCGAGCGAGAACTTGCCGAGGGCGATGCGGTTAGCGAATCGGCCGGTTGTGCAGCCGAAATGCTGGTTGTCGCTGCTGGCGTAGCCCGCTTCATTGTCGAACCCCAGCACGACGTCGGCCATCGCCCCGTCGCGATCCGGAACCCACAGCTCCGCCAGCGTGGCGCCGCGTGAGACAAACTTGGCCCGCATGCCCGAGGGACCGGTGACTTGAAATTCCATGGCTGTTGATCCTGCTGCGAAACGGACGAGTATCGACGAGCCCAATTTTCTACCCCCATCCGCCGCCGACGACAACCGCCCCTACAGCCGCAGGTCAACGACCTGCCGGAGCGGGCCGGTACACGCGTACCACCGTCGGAGAAGAGGCTTAGCCGTCACCGGTTCGCTCCTGCGGCTCGTTGAGCCGCGGCTACTTGTGGGTTGAGCCGCGGTTGCGGGCGGCGACAACCTGCTGATTTTGGCCAGAACCGGAATAAGTGGTATACTTGGGCTGCTCCGCTCACGAGTCGGGAGATTCTGCCATGCCCCGTTTCCGCCAACTCGCAGTCACCTACGCGGCTGCCGGCGTTCTGGCGTTCGCCGCTAGTGCTCACCAAGCAGCCGCACAAACCGGCGCCCGCGGTGGGTTGAGCCAAAGTCGCACCGGTAGCCTCCGCAGCAACTACACCGGCGGCATCTCCGGCGCTCGCGACGGCATCTCCAGCAGTTACGGCGCGAGTACCGGCGGCGCCTTCGCTCAGCAACAAGGCGGCAACGGCGCTGGCGGCGGTACAGGCAATGGCCCCATGGGACAGAGCGCTCTTGGCAGCGGCCCCATGTCCGCGGGACTATCGCAATCAGGAAGCGAGCGGTTCCAACAAGGCGGCTTCGTTGGCCGCGATGCTCAGGACGTGCGAGCGGGCTTCGAAAGCCAAGCGGGCGGTCGCCGCGGTACGGGCGGCACGCTCGACACGATGATCGAAAACCTCAACGAGATGCGCGACTCGCGCCGTCGCTGGCGCGAACAGAACGCCGCTCCGCCGGCGATCCGCGTTCAACTCAAACCCGCGTTCGACGCTCCCGCGATCACGCCACTGCAGGCAAACGTGCCTCTTCAACGCCGCTTGGCGAAAGAGATGGCCACCGTCGGCGTCAGTTCGCCCCAGATCGAAATGGTCGGCCGCACCGCGGTCATTCGCGGCAGCGTCGCCACGGAGCGCGATCGCGAGCTTATCGCCCGCCTGGCTTCGCTCGAACCGGGAGTGTCTCAAGTAGAGAATCTCGTACAGATCCAGCCTGCGGCCGCTTCGCCGCCTTCGCCGCCTCGTTTAGTTCCCGCCGCTGAGTAGCCGTGGTCACGGGCGTCGAAACGATCGGGATCTGCGCCGAAGCTTGCATCACTTGCGAGTTAGCGGCCGCCGGCTGCTGGAACGGTTGAGATCCTAGCGTCGACAGCTGCGATAACGGTTTTGCTGAACTACCGGCGTCCAAGGTTGTCGTCTGTTGAGCGGGCTCGCTCGCCGCTTCACCCAATCGTTTCGGCAACGGAATGGTCGCCGTCGACATTTGGCGCTGCTGCGCTGGAACGATGATCGAACTTTCCTGACTCGCTGCCCCGGGCGCCCCGGCAGACTGCCCGGCGTACGAAGCTAGCCGCACCTGCTCGCCGCTCTCGGTCAGCACCGTCTTGGCGAGCAACGGTTTGTTCGCGTTGGGATCGATGGTAAGACCCGGCAACAGATGTCGCGTTTGCTCCCCGATGACGACCGGGCCTTCTTTGGGCTCGAACTTGGCGATCAAACTGATGTTCCGCTGCTGGCCGCCGATTTCGTCCCAGGGTAGCCAGAAGCTGTACGCCGGCCCTAGCGACGACTTGCTCTCGTGCCGCACAAACTCCTCCATCGGGAAGATGTACCGCCGCTGCGGGTGAGTTTCGTGGTCGGGGCGATCTGTCTCGTCGAAGGCGTAGACAACGAGATTCCCTTCGACGCGCACCGGATCCTCAGAACCCTTCTTGAAGAACATCAGCTTGCCGCCGAAGCCGCGCTTCGGAGTTTGGCCCACCGTGCTGAGCGTGGTGTCGGTCCACGTCGCCACCATGCGCTCGGGTTGCTGCGGCTCCGGCTCCTTCGGTTCCAGCCCCACGGCCTGCTTGACGTTCCAATTGGCGAACTTCCACTTGTTCGATTTGCTGGCACAGCCTGCGAAGATCGACAGCAGCAGCGCCGCCAGGAGCGACGTCGTCACCGCGGTCGATCGCGAACGTTGGTCTAGCGAGCTTGGCATGGCGAGCATGGTTGAAAAATGAAAACGGTAAATAGGAATCGCAGTTCCGCAGCCTGCTAAGGCGCCAGCGTGGGAGCTAGGACAGGAGGCTGGTTGCCGGGCGTTGGCAGCGCTCCTGGCGTGACGATCGTCTCCGCCGCTTCGAACCGTCCCTCCGAGTTGGGAATCTCCGTCGGGAAGACGACTTCGCCTTCGGCCGCGCCCATCGTATCGTTCGCGCTCCGCAGCCCGGCGGGGCCGTTGATCGCAACGACGTCGGACAGGCACCAGCTCATCCGGGCCGATTCGACTTGCTTCAACATTTCCGACTGTTGCCGGCTGCGAATGACGTGCGGCGTCAGCACGATGAGGAGTTCCGCCTTCTGCACCTGCTTCGAATCGAAGCGGAACAAGTCGCCGAGCAGCGGAATGTCGGCCAGCAGCGGCACGCGGCGGTGGAGCTCGCGATCGCGCTTCACGATGAGACCGCTGAGCACCACCGTCTGCCCGCTGATGGCGCTGATCGTTGTTTCTGCGGAAATGGTGCTGATGATTGGCGCATTGATTGCGGAACCGTTCGGAGCGACCGAGATCGGCACGCCGTCCTGCACGGAGCCGAGTTCGCTCTTCGCGGCGTAGACTTCCATCACCACGAGGTTGTCGGGGCTGATGCGCGGCCGAACGAGTAGTTCCAAGCCGACGTCTTGGAAGGTGACGACATTCGTACGCGCGCCGTTCGCTTCGAGGCTGCTCTGCGTGATGTACGGAACGACCTGACCGACGAATGCGCGCCCCGTCTGATTGTCGAGCGCCATGATCTGCGGCCGGCTGAGGACTTCGAGCCGCTGCGACTGTTGCAACGCTCGCAACAACATGCTGATGCTGTTGCTTGAGGCCGAGAGCACCATGCCGCCGAACCCGGCCGCTTGGCTGACGCGGCCGACGCCGAAGCTCGACAAGCCCTGCGCGCCCACGGCGCCCGCGGTCGCCAAGGCGGAAGCGCTGCCGGAATTGCCCAGCGGCTGGTTGGCGTCGCCGAAGTTGTAGCCCGGAGTCTGCGTCGCCGCCTGCACCTGCTGCGTCGTCACCGTGGTCACGGCGCCGCCGGGCGATTGCGTTTGCGTCACCGTATTGATATTTGTGATGTTCTCTAGCAAGCTGCGGTCGAACAGCACCGAATCCTGCAAACCGAATTCGACGCCGAACTCGTCGATGTCGCCGAGGGTTACTTCGCCGATGAGAACCTGGATCATCACGATCGGGGCCTCTTCGTCGACTTGCTTGATGATGTCGGAGATCTCATCGTAGTACGACGGCGTCGCGGAGACGATGAGACTGTTGCTGTTGATTTCCGCGACAATCACCACTTCACGTTCGATTTGCTGAAATGGGCTCGTGGCGCCCGGCGCCGTCGCTTCCACGTCGCGCTTTTGTTGGAGCCATTCTTGCAGGGCCAAGGCGACTTGCTCGGCGTCGGCGTTCTTCAGTTTGTAAACGCGATTGATCCGTTGCCGGCTGTCGCTGGAGTCGAGCCGCAACAAGACTGCTTCGACGACGAGCAGTTCGTCGCTGCTACCGGCGGCGACGATGCTGTTGGTACGTTCGTCGACTGAGAAACGGAGCTGGAAAATGCGCGAGCCGGCCGTACTTTGGGCTCCGCCGCCTCCTTGGCCGCCCTGCGCTCCTCCCTGATCCGCGCTGCCGAACAGACTCCGCAGCATTTCTTCCAGGCTGACCGCGTCGCCATTCTCGATCGTGAACACCTTGATTTCAGCCACCGCGTCGGGCTGCACGTCGAGTTGCTCGATGAGCACCGCCATCAGCGACATGCTCTCCGGCGGCGCCGAGACGATGAGCGTGTTGGCCCGTTGGTCGGCGTTGACGGTGACGCCCGCGAGGACGCCCGAGGCGAGAATCTTCTGCCCCTCGGCGTCGATGGTGACCATCTTCAACAGTTGCGAGACGCGCGTGTCGGTCTGGCCGGCGTCGTCATTCTGTCCTGCCCCGCGAACCGCGCGTTGCAAGATGGGGGCAAGTTCCGCCGCCATCGAGTTCTTCAACCGAAACACGCGAATCTCGTTCACCGCTTCGCCGCCCGGGGCGTCGATCTCACTCACCATCTTGCGAATTTCTTCCATGTCGCGCGGGCTCGCCCGCACGATCAGCGAATTGGTCCTCGTCTCCGCAATCACCAGCGCCTTTGCCGCCAATGGCGGCGCGGTTCCTTCGGCCTCGGCTTCGTTCTGGACGAACAGCTGCGAGACGACCAGTTGCGCCTGCTCAGCCTGAGCATTCTTCAAGCGAAACGTTTCGAACTGCGTGAGCGATTCGCCCCCGCCGACGTCGAGCTTCCCCAGCAACTCGCCCGCTTTGCCTACGGCCGTCGGCGAACCGACGAGCAGCAGCGCATTCGGCTTGCCGAGCGGCAACGCCAACACCGGACCGTAGTACGGATAGAGGCTAAAGCTGCCTTCCGCCGCCGGCGAGAAAATCCGCGACGTGATGAGGGCCATCGACTGCGAGTCGACGTGCTGCAGCGGACGAACCACCACCTGCGGCTCGCTCACGCGGCTCATCTCTTCGATTTCTTCGATCACCTTCATCACACGCTCGACGTCGCGCGGGTTGCCGCGAATGATGAAGAAGTCGGTTCCTTCCACCACCTCGATCTGCACGGGGCCGAGCAGCCCTTCGCCGTCGGCCATCGCGAGTTCCGCGGCGCCGGCGGGAAGCGAACCTGCCGCCGAGCCTGACGCCGTCACTTGACCTGCCACCGGTTGAGCGTGTGCCGCAATGGCGCCAACCGTTTGCTTCACATGCGGCGCGGCTGCCTTGTCGGTGGAAACAAGCTGCGTCACGCGGTCGCCGATCGGCGGCGAGTCGAGCGCTCCGACAATTTCACGCCACGCGCGTAGCTGCTCTGGCCGGCCCACGATGCGAACTTCGCCCGTCTGGCGATTGCCGGCAATCAACACCGGCAGCTTGTCGCCGGCGTCGACCGGGAACCGCAGCCACGGGGTCCCGTCATCAGGAAGCCGAGGCAACGCGCGGTCGAACGCCAGTTCAAGCCGCGCGTGGAGTTGATCAGGATTGAGTTGGCGAAGTTGCAGGCTCGCCTCTTCGGCCGGCAAGCCTTGCGGCGGCGCGGTAGCCGCCGGCGGCGACACGACGGCCGGAGCGACTGGCTGCGGTGGATTCGGCGAGGCGACCGGCATAGGCGCCGTTGGAGCTTGCGCCACAATTGCCGGAGCCGCTGGCACTGGCGCTGGCTTCACGACAATTGGGGCTGGCGTCGCGACTACCGGAGCCGGCGCGGCCGCTGAAGCTGCCGCGGCCGGGGTGCTCGGCAACGTCGGCACGCCAAAATCGAGCGCCGGCATTTCAACGAGCGGAGCCACCAGCCCCGAGTTCGACCCGCCAGACGCTTCCTGCGCATGCGACACAGCCGCAGGCGGCGTCGGCAAGGCCAAGGCAAGCACTCCCACAACGGCCGCAGCGCCGGTGGCGAAGAGCGTGGCTCGATGATTGATTGCGGCGAGGAACGACATGGGGCTATCCGCCTCAAGAGGGCAAAGTCGCTGGCAAAGCACCAGCGCAGGGGCGCCACTGGGCCTTACAATCGAATTAATCGGCAAGGTTTACCTAGAACGCCAGTTAAACCGGCTTGGAACTCGCCATTTAAGAAGCCAGCACTGCTGGCGCCGACGCTTTGGTCGGCGATGCCCATCGAAAGATGGACAGGATCACAGGATTTTGCAGATCAACTGGACGAGACGAAGTCGGGGCGATGCTAGCCCCGGGCTCCGCCCGGGGGTCGGCGTGGAGTACGGGCAACGTTCCATCGGCATGGTGCGCGACCCCCGGGCGGAGCCCGGGGCTAGGACCACCGCGACACGGCTTTTACGCCGCTGGGGGCGCTAGTAGCGTTCCCTGCGTGAAATTCTGCCCCGTGCGGAATTCCATCCGCCCCTTCTCCGTCTCAATGACGACGCGGCTGTTCTCGATCTCGACGATCTTGCCTTTGAACGAGCCGAACTGAATCGCGTCGCCTTTCAGAAAGCGACTCACCTGCCCCGACGTCTTGTGGCGAACCCACAATTGCCACCCCTCGTCGCCATAATTGCCGTAAATCGTGGTCGTGATCTCGGCGTCGGCCGCGTTGTTATCGACTTCCGTTGCTTTCGGCGCCTGCGCCACGAACAAGTTGCGGTCCACGAGTCGCTGCCTCACGTCGTCGAGCGACTTCACTCCCTCGATCGGCCGCGGGTCGCCCTCGGCCAAGGCGTCGGTCCGCTTCGCATCAGGCAGAATCAGCGCGGCGGCAACAAAGTCGAACGTCAATTTTTGCCCGCCATCGCTGGCGGCGATCGTCGAACTGGAGAGCCGATGCAGATGCGGCCCCGCGTAGAAACGGTGCAGGAAATCGGTCAACTGGGCGAGCGAGCCCTCGGCCTTGCCGGCTACCGTTACTTCGCCGAATTGCGGATTCTTCGCGCTGCCCGACTTGTCGGTGAGTTGCACGACGTTCATTCCGGCGCCGGCCAGCTGAGCGCGGAGCCAGTCTTGGTAGAGAGACTCGGCAATTTCCTGATTCGTCGGCAGCGATTGGGCTCGCCACTCGTTGAGCCGTTTGCGCGCCCGTGCGCCGCGCAACTGGGCGACGTTCGCTTCGCTTAGCGCCTGCTCGGCGGCGGTCTGCTGATTCTTGCTCTGCGTCACCTTCTCGCGATAGCGCGTGAGGCCCTGCGAGCCGAACCATAGCAAGCCGGCCGCCGCGACTGCGCCGATCAAATTCTTCTCACGACTCGTCATGGCGTCGCTCCCGCGGCAGGCTCAGTCGACTCGACCGGGGCGGACGCCTTCGCAGGTTCCGGCGACTTCGCGGGTTCGTCCGCCGCGGCAGGCTTCTCGGCCTCAGTCGGCTGCTCTGCCTGCTCAACCTCTGCTTTCGCGGGCTCGGGTTTCTTCACTTCACCTGCATCAGCGGGCTTGGCCGCCGCCGGAGCGGGCGCATTTTCAGCGGGCGCTGCGGCGGCGGGCGGTTCAGCCGTATTCGTAGTCGTAGTCGTCGTCGCTGGCGCGACACGCTCGACCGTTTCGAACACCGTCACATTGAATCCCGGCATCCCCTCCGCCTTCGGTTCAACAACGCCGCGATCGACGCGATAGTTCCCCTCGCGGAGACGGCGTTCAGCAGGCTGGATCGCATCGTTGCTTTTGGCCGCGGCGGTAAACGAGACTTGCCGATTGATGACGTTCAGCCGAGTGAGCACCAAGTCCTGATCCGCCGCGAACTTCTCGCTGGCGAGCGGTTCGGGACGCAACCTTCCGCTGAGATGGTCGAGTTCCGTCAGCAGGTTCGTCGATTGTCCCAACCACTCGCCGATGGCCGCCGCTTTCGTCTCGTCGGCCTTATACGACTCAAGCACCGGCTCGAGCGCCTTGCGCTCGGCGTCGGCCGTGGCAGCCAAAGCGAGCGGCGCCTGCACGTTTTGGTAGGCTTGCCAGCCGATCATCGCGACGCCCGCCACTGCAGCCGCACCCGCCAGGACGTAAGTCCGCATCTTGCTCGGCGCCGGCGGACGTCGACGCGGGTGGAGCAGATCGATCGGCGCCGCTTTGCCCGCGCCTGCCGCGGCCGCCAGCGCGGCCATCGGAGCAAGTTCCACCAGCGAGACGCCGGCGCCCGCCAAGTCGAACGACGGATCAATGCGCACCAACTTCGCGAGCGTGGTCGCCTGGACGGGCTTCGAAATCGTGGCGCCAAGCTCGCCGGCAATTTCATCGGCGTTGTCGCCAAGGTAATAGCAACGCGGCGGGGCGCCCGCATCCGGCGACTGCGCGAGCGACAGCAATGTCCTGCGCAGTTCGTTCCCCAATGCGGCGGCGTCGGCGGCCGCGTTGTCGTCAGCCGGCAGCCACACCGTGCGAATCAACTGCAAGGCGTCGCCGCGACTTGCCCACACCACGGCTTGACGTTCGATGATCGCGGAGAACACTCCCAGCGCGTCGGCCTGACGCTCGGTCAGCGCGTTCCGGCCGAGCTCGACCCAGCCGAGCGGCTCAGGCACGATCCGGCCGACCTTCAACTCGCTCGCATCACAGGTCGCCTTCAGCGTCTTCCACTGCGTCGCCGACAGCCCGGCCCCGAGCACGCGGTAAGGATGATCCTCGTCGCCCGCCAACGGCAGGAAGTCGAATCCCTCGCCATCCTCGGAGAGCTGAATATCTCGCTCGGCTTGCAAGTGAACAAGCTCGGGCAGATCGTCCGCCGGCATCGGCGGCAGTTCGAGATTTTGAATCGTCAGATCGCTCCGCGGCGCCGCGAGCACGGTCGCCATGCGGCCTAGCTTCCACGTCGCGAGCGCTTCGCGAATGGCTTTGCCCCGCGCCGTCCCATCGCCTCCCGTCGGTAACGGAATCCGCATTGCCCGCTCGATTTCCAATCGCTCGCCATTCCGCACGACGGCGGCGATGGCGGCGGCCGGCAATAGTTTGAGAGCGAGGGTTCGAGACATGTCGGGCTGCGAACGGCAGGGAAAAAATCGGCGGGAAACTAGCTCAGTTCATTGTAATCAAGGCCCCCGCCGGCTGCGCGGGCCCCCTGCCTGTTTGCGGTGAAGACTGCAGCAGGATCGCCGGATTTCTGTGGATTCACAGGATATGTAACTGCGAACCACACGGATCGCCCCCTAAACGTCCCCAGCCTGAACTCCTCGTCCCGTCAATCCGCCAAGATCCTGTAATCCTGTCCGTCTCCCCCCATCGGCTTCGCCTACTGAGGCGTCTCGCTCGACTCAACGCCCATCGACAGCGTGCTAAAGCCCCGGCCGAGCGGCGTCAAATCGCGCTGCAGCCGCAGGTGGGGCGTCGTCCCCGAACGGTCGACAATGAACTCCTGCCGGGCAGCCGCGGGCCCGGCGTCGAAGAAGCCGACAGCTTGACCGCTGAAGGCGTCGCCCCCGGTCGTGACATACCGTTCAATCTGCCGCATCTCGGCGAGCGTGACGACGCCGTCGATCAGCAGCCAGAGCGCGTGCCGCTGCTCGCTTACCGCCGGGTCGGGCTCCGCCTCGCGGCGACTAATGATCTTGCCGACCGCCGCGGCGGGCAGCGAAGGAATCGATTGCAACACGAACCGCGACGCTTGATTCACGTTCACTCTCCCCGCGACGCGCTGGGCCGTCGTCGGCGGCGCAGCATCGTAGAGTTTGAGCAATTCGCGATAGGACGCTGCATCCTCGGCCCATGGCGAAGTGACGTTCTGCGGCGGGCCGTTGTTCTGCCCCGGAATCTGGACGCGCACGCCGACGAGATCGAGCGGCGAATTCACTTGCGTTTGGCCCTGCTGTTGGAAGTTGAGCGTGATCGCCGAGGGTTCGATCACTACCGGCTGTTGATTCTGATCCTGGCCAACAAGCCCGCTGCCTGGTTGGATCTGCTCGGAGCCGTTCGGCGGTTGGCCACCCTGTTGGCCGCCGCTCCCTTGCTGGTTGCCCTGTTGATTGCCTTGCTGGCCTCCGCCTCCGCCGCCATTGCTCTGTCCGCCGCTCCCCGCTCCTCCGGCGCCTCCAGCCTGGCTTGCAGCGCCGGTCGCGCCGTTGTTCTGCTGATCCTGCAATGGTCCGTACTGCCGGTAGGCGATGAAAAACTTCGCCTTGTCCTCGCCGATCACGGGGCTCAGGCTGTTGTAAAGCTGCTGCAGGTCGCTGCCGTTGAATTGCAGGGGCGTCGCCGTGGAAGTGGTCGACGTCGACACGCTGCCGGTTGAAGCGGCGGCCGGTTGCATCGCCTCGACGCTTCCAGTCGTGAGATACGCCGACCAACCGCGATTGAGATATCCGTCGGCATTGTCGATCTCCAGCAGCTGCCCGCACGGCGTCTCGTTGGCATCGACGATAAAGTTACGATTCTGATCGACGCCGTACAGCAGTTCGGGCGTCACGCCGCGCACCTGAAGCAGTTCGTCAAGATCGCTGATCGGTCCGTTGCGCGGCTCGTACGACGGCGTGAGTTGCGCGTACGACTCGGCCTCGGCGCCGTTCGTCCGCGGCGTCACATCGGCGTCGAGCCAGTCGAGAATCGCATCAGCGATTTCCGCCGTCATTCCCGGCAGGGCCAGCAAGCGGGTCGCGGCTCCGTCCTCGGCGCCTGGCGCCAGTAAGGCGTTGACGTTCAACTTCGCCGACTCGTTTTCGAGGCCGAACTTGTAGCCTGAATAGTAACCGTCGACCTGCGCCGGCGAGATGATCGAGAACCGGCCGCGATCGAACTCATTCCCCTCGTCGTCGACAATGATTGCCTGCATTGAGGTTGGGTTGTTCGCCAGCCCGCCAGCTTGCAAGATCTCCGCAGGGGTCAGCCCCACGAGCGTCCGTGCATACTCAACGCCCGACTCCGCAAGCCGCTCCGCCTGCAGCCCGCGGCCGTGATGCCGGACTGCCATTCGCTCGTTCTGCATTAACTCCAGGTACGTCGCCGTGCCGAGCGTGAGCATCGCCACGACGATCAGCACGAGCAGCAACACACTGCCGCGGCGCTGGCGTTGACGAGAGTGAATCGCGTGCAGGGCGTTAGTTTCCATTGTTTGCTCCCGCCTGCCCGCCTTGGCCCCCCTGCCCTCCCTGGCCGTTCCCGCCGGCCGCGTTGTTCCCGCCGTTACCGCCGCCGTTGTTGCCGGCGCCGGCATTCCCTTGAGCCGGCTGCGCCCCGCCGTTCTGGGCTTGCGGCAGCAAGAGTTCGGCAGCCTGCGGCGGGTTCGCCGCCGGAATCCGCACGAACCGCCGATAGACGACCAAGTCTTTTTCTCGATAGTTCTGTCCCGTCTGCGTTCGCCGCTGCTGCTCGGCGTCGGACTGCGGGCCATAGTCGGGCTGGTTGATCGTCAGCAAAATCTCCACACCCTTCGGCAGCCCGCCATCCTCAGCGACGTCCCACTCGTCGACGAGCTGCTGGCCGTCGAAGTAATGGAATTCGAGCTTCACCACTTCGGGAGCAAGCAGTTCGACCCGTGCACCTTCGCGAGACGCTGGACTGGCCAGCGGATCAGAATCGTCGGCGAGCGCCGTCGTCGGAATCACCTCGCGGTAGAGCCCCGCGGCGTTCGCCGTTGGCTCCTCTTCGACGGTGACGCCCTGCTTCGCCAGCTCTTGCGACGTTTGCCCGGTCCCCTCGCCTAAGTAGTAGCGCACAGTCCGCGGGAAGTCGCCCACCGCCGCCGGCTCGGTCGGATCAACCTCGCGACTGGCGCGAGCCCAGTTCTGCGGCGCCGCGCGGTCGATTCGCAACTCTTCAGCGTTGCCGAAAATTCCGTGTAGCGTCGCGGGGGCAAGAGCATTGCCGCCCGTCGCGCTGCCGCTGCCGACGCCGCCTGCATTGCCAGCTCCTGCTTGCCCTCCGGCAGTTCCTGCACCGCCTGCGCCGCCTTGCCCTGACGCAGCCCCTTGGCTGGCGCCCGCAGATCCACCGCCGCCTCCCGCCTGAGTGCCGCCTCCTGCGCCACTCCCCGACCCTGGACTCGCCGCCGCGCGCGGCGGATCGATGCGGAGCGAGGCAATGTCATCTGCCATCTGGTCGAGAATTGTTCGCGCGATTTGCGAAGACTCGACCCGACCGCGGCTCGTCTCAATGCGGATGACAAAGAGCTCAACCGCTGTCATCAACAAGTACGTGACGACCGAAGTAAGCGCGAGCGCGAGCACGATCTCCATGAGCGTGAAGCCGGCTTGCGGGGCGCAGCCTCGTTGTTCAGCACGCCACTCGTTGCGAGCGTGAATCATCACGGTGAGCCTCCCGCGGAGCCCGCGCCGCCTGCTCCCCCAGCCGTACCCGCCCCACCCTGCTGGGCGTTGTTCGATTGGTTCGCATTCTGCTGTGATTGCTGCGAGTTAGCCGTTTCTTCCTCCGACTCGTTCCCCTCCGGCGTCGTTGAGAACCACCGCACGAGGCGAAACTTCACCGGCTTGTAGCGGGCCTCCAGATCTTGCTCGACCTCGACGATAACCGGGTACACGCCGCTGACCGTCGCCGTCCCCGAGCTCACGGAATAGACCCACCGCACATCGCCTTCCGTCTCCAACGGCTGGCGATTGGCGGGCGAATCATCGATGACGCCGGCGAGAATCTCATCCATCACCGAACTGGCGAGTATCTGAGCCTGCGTCTCGGCCTGGGCATCGAGGGCGTTCTGGTTCGCCAGCTGCATCACCTCGCCGAAGATCGCCATCGCGGCGCCGAGAATCGCGAGCGCCAGAATTACTTCCAGCAGCGTGAATGCTTGCTGCAAACGCTGCGTGCGGCGTCGCGCTCGGCAGCCACATGCTGAGCAGTCGTGATGAGAGGTAGTTCCGACCATTTAGTCTGACGCCGATGCGTGCTTACGAACGTTACTGAACTAATCTCGCGTGTAATCTTCTGGTTCCCTCCCCTTGAGGGGGAGGGTTAGGGAGGGGTGACGATAGCGGGTACCAGCGTTTATTCCCCCCTCCCCAGCCCTCCCCTCCAGGGGGAGGGAGCCACAAGAAAAAGTATTATCGTTGCTCGCATTTCACTTCCGCCGATCCGCGCGTTGCAGTTCTTCTTGCGTCAGCACCAAACTCGCCCGACCGACCCCGGTCAGCCCGCGCAGCGTCAAACGCACAAACTGCTGCTTGCCGTTCGTCAGCAGGACAGAGGCGTCCGACGTGGTGCCGTCGGGAAAGAATAGAATCGGCGTCGACTGGTCTTCGCCCGGTTCCTGTAGCGACGCGACGCTCCGCTCGCCCGTTTCGTAATCTTCCACCGCCAGTTCGCCGGCGTGAAAGACAACCTCTTCAGGAAGCGTCACGTTCGTCGTCTTGGCAGTCCCCGTCGCCGCGGTGCTGCTCGCCGCCGTGGTCGTGGAAGTCGTGCCGCCAGCGGCCGTTGATGCCGAAGAAGTCGACGCAGCGCCGGTCGAACGCCGCGAATCAGCGTCCGCCCCCAGCACGCCGGTCCAAGGTTCAACGACCAACTTCCCCGTTTCGGGCGTGAAGCGAAATTGCTGCACCTCGCCCGTCTCGATCGCCCGCATCCGCGCCGCCGACCACTGGGCGATCACTTGGTCGCCGCCGCGACGCAGGCGAATCGTCGAAAAAACGCCGTTGAAAACCGGCGCCACCATGCTGCCGATCAAGACGACAAGCGCCAGCACGAGCAAAATTTCGACCAACGTCATGCCGCGACGCCGAGCCGATCCGCTCAGCCGTACGCGGTCACGCGACGCACCTGCAGGAATCGCAGCGACGATTGGCATCACTTCTCCCAGTTGCCGATATCGTCATCCGTGCCGCTTTGCCCGTCTGGACCATTCGACCACAAGTCATAGCTTGAAGTGTTCTTCTTCCCGGGGGACGCGTATTGATACTCGTTGCTCCACGGGTCCGGCTTCAAGGCCGACTTCAAGTAGGGGCCGTTCCACTTGTCGGCCACCGCGCTGTCAGTCGGCGCGTCGTTGAGATCTTTGAGCGTCGCCGGGTATTTGTTCATGTCGAGACGGTAGATGTCCATTACCGTGCTCATCGAGTTCACCTGTGCCTTCGCAGCGTCGATGTCGGCCTTATCCTTCACGCCGAACAGATTCGGCACGACGATTGAGCCGATGATCACCAGAATGATCAACACCAACAGAACTTCCACGAGGGTAAAGCCCTGCGCACTCGCTCGCACCATGCCGCGTCGGCGGGAATGCTTGTCGTTCATTTTCAAATCCTTTCCTCGGTTTTCTTGAACTCGTCGGAAGCGGGCGAACCCTGCTTATCGGAGAGACTGGTTAAGAGCGAGCTATTGTATCACCGCGCGGGCACGATCGACACCGACTCAGCAACGCACGCTACATCGACGTCGCCGACTTAAGCATCGGCAGCATCAGCGCCAGCACGATGACGAGCACCGCGCCAGCCAAAAACAACAACATGATTGGTTCCAACAGCCGCACGAATAAATCGAGCCGCCGCCACGTTTCTTTCTCAAGCGATTCCGCGATGTTCGTCAGCACAGTTTCGAGCGTGTTCGATTGCTCGGCGACGGCGACCATTTCGACGACGTTCGGCGGAAAGTGCCCGCTCGCCGCGAGCGGCGCCGCCAGCGATTCGCCGGCGGTGATGTTGTCAGCGGCATTGTCGATCGCTTGCGACAGCACCAAGTTGCCAGTCGACGAACTGCTGATCTTGAGCGAACGCACGATCGGCACGCCCCCCAACAGCAGCGTTCCCAACACGCGGCAGAATCGCGACACGGCAAGATTGCTGTAAATTGATCCGACGATTGGTAGTCTTAACCGCTGCCGATCGAGCCACCAGCGTCCTCGCTCGGTCATGAGCTGGTGTCGCGCCGCCAGCACGATGCCGACAATCGCCAGCGCCATCAACAGTCCGTAGGTGTGGATGCTTGCACTGACCCGCAACAGGCCATCGGTCAGAATCGGCAATTCTCCGCGCTCGCGCAGCCGTTCGAACAACGTCTCGAACTGCGGCACCGCAAAAATCATCAGCCCGACGACGATCGCGACGCCCAACACCATCAGGAAGATGGGGTACGCCATCGCCCCCGTCACGCGGCCCTTCAGCTCAGCCTGCTGATCGGTGAACTTGGCGACGCGTTCGAGCGCCTCTTCGAGAAACCCGCCTTCGCCGCCCGCGCGGATGATGCTGCGCGAAAGTTCGTTGAATGCCCGCGGATGCCGGGCCATCGCCTCGGCGAGCGAATCGCCTTCGGTGATTCGCGAGTGGAGATCGTCGACGATCTTCTTCATCGTCGGATTGGTCGCCTGTCGCCCCAGCACATCGAGCGACCGCAACAACGGCACGCCGCTCCGCAGCAGCGCCGCCATCTGGACGTAGAACTGCGACATCGCCTGCGGCCGAACCTTGAGCGATCCTGCAGCGACGACCTTCCCGCCAGAAGGCTTCACCTGAACGGGGAACAGTTCTTTGCCCGCGAGCGCCAACAATGCTTCGCGCTGCGAACCGGCAGCCAACACGCCTTCAACGCGTTGCCCCGTGGCAGTTCGTGCAATGTAAGCAAAATCGGGCATTACAAATGGGGAATGCTGAATGGGGAGTGGGGTAGTGGCACTATCGTGATTTGATGGTTTTGATGGAGGTCACCACGATCTTCATTAACTCGTCGGCTTCCGTCATTAACTCGCCCAAGCGCGCGGCGGTGACGATCTCGCCGTCCACTAACAGTTCCATCCAGTAAATCGATTCGTCTAGCTCTTGCTCGACAATGCCAAGCTTGGAGATGAGCTCCGCATCAGAACGTGCTCGGCAGGCCTCACGGTAGTTTGCGCCGACTGACGTTCCAGATCGAAGTAACTGCTTACCGAGAACACGCCCCAAGTCCGAATGCGGCAAAGCAGAGAATAGTCTCATCACACGAAGCGCAAACTGCTTGGTACGGTTGCTCAACTCTTGATTTCGCATACGAGTCCCCTCACTATGCCCCATTCCCCATTCAGCATTCCCCATTACTATTCGCTACTTAATGTCGCTTTTAGTGACCCGCAACACTTCATCCACCGTCGTGATTCCCTCAAACACCTTGTGCCAGGCATCGTCGCGCAAGGTACGCATCCCTTCCTTCAGCGCGATCTTGCGAATCTCCCAGCTGCTCGCGCGGTCATGGGCCAACTGCCGCACGCCGTCGGTCGTTTCGCACAGTTCGAAAATCCCTTGCCGCCCGGCGAACCCCGCCCCGCGACAGGCGCGGCAACCGGTGTTGCGGTAGATCGGTCGATCGAGCGCACGGTACTCGTCCCACGGAAAATCGTCCGGCAATTCGTCTCGCTGCGGTTCGTACTCCTCACGGCACTTGGGGCAAAGCCGCCGCACGAGCCGTTGGGCCATCACCCCTTCGATCGTGCTCGCCACGAGGAACGGCTCGATGCCCATGTCGACGAGTCGCGTATACGCGCTCGGCGCATCGTTCGTATGAAGCGTGCTAAACACCAAGTGACCAGTGAGCGACGCCTGAATCGCATTCTCCGCTGTCTCGTGATCGCGAATTTCGCCCACCAGCACCACGTCAGGGTCATGCCGCAAGATCGAACGCAGCGACATGGCGAACGTCAGCCCAATCTTCGGATGAACCTGAATCTGGTTGATCCCTTCGAGCTGGTATTCGACCGGGTCTTCGGTCGTGATGATTTTTGTATCTTCGCTTTTAATGCCGACGAGCGCGCTATAAAGCGTCGTCGTCTTGCCCGAACCGGTCGGCCCCGTCACCAGGATGATGCCGTGCGGCATGCGAATCAGCCGATCGAACGTCGCCTTCATCTGCGGCGCCATGCCGAGCTTCTCAAGGGAGAATTCCATCTTCCCTTTGTCGAGAATACGCATGACGATTCCCTCGCCATGCAACATCGGGATCACCGACACGCGGACATCGACCTCGCGGCCATGCACCTTCAGCTTGATGCGACCATCTTGCGGCAGGCGTTTCTCGGCGATGTTCAGCCGCGCCATGATCTTTAACCGGCTGATGATCGCCGCCTGAAAGCGGTTGATCTCTGGCGGCGTCGGTTGCTGCTGCAGCAAGCCGTCGATGCGGTAACGCACCTTCACGCCCGAAGGCTGCGACTCGATGTGCACGTCCGACGCTCGCGAGTCGATGGCCTCGAGCAGAATCTCGTTCACCAGATGAACGACCGACGCTTCCTGCACCTCGGCGGCGATTTCGCCATCCTCGACTTGCAGGCCGTCGACGAGTTCGACCTCTTCCTCTTCGCGCTGGGCAAGCAACCCTTCGATCGTCTCGCTGCCGACGCCGAGATGCGTTTTGATCCGCTTGGCGATCGCCTCGCGCGTCGCCGCCACGGGAATGATCGGACACCCCAGGGCCGCCGCCGCTTCGTCGAGCGGGTGGAGGTTCAGCGGATCGGAAGTCGCGACCAGCACGGCCCCGCGACTTTTTTCGATCGGGAACAACCCGTGGCGATGGATCAGCCTCTGCGGAAAAGTCTGCAGCAGCGACAGGTCGACTGAGGCCGACTCAAGCTCGATGAAATCAACGCCGGTCTCCAGTCCCAACGCCCGCAAGGCGTCTGCTTCGCCGACCAGTCCCATCTCGACGGCCAACTGATCGACGCGCGAACCGTTCGTCCGGGCATCGATTGCCCGCGAAAGGTCCGAGTCGGACAGCAAACCGTGCTTCAACAGAATCTGTCCGGCGTCCATGACTTGAGTGGGCTATTGAGGAAGGAGGTGCGTCGCGGCGGGGGCTGGCAGGCCGGAAGCCGTGTCCAGCCATAGACTTGCATTATGAGCGCTGGCGCTGCCGACGGCAAATTGGCCCAATTTGGCGGGATAAGCCGCTCGAAGAATAAACCCCAACCGGACGAAATCGGACCGCCAGCGGGCTCCCGAGTATGCCGCTGCTAGGGGAATCCCCGCGAAGCCCCTCATGAATGACGCCCGGTATTCGCCAATTTGTGCGGCAATCTTTGAGATTGAACCGTCCAGGACGCTATGAAACTCTCAAAAAGAGTCGCGCCTCAACGAGCCAATGAGTGCGACCTAGCCCAATTCCTTATCTCCCGAATTCGTCTTCCCCTTTGCGCCTTTGCGCCTTTGCGTGAGATCATCCGAAGAAAGGCAAGTCTCACGCAAAGGCGCGAAGGCGCAAAGAAAACAGTGCAAGAGCCTTTGAGTTCCCGGTGTAAGTTAAGCCTCAAGGCTCTAGCACCACCCCAAGATCAAGCTGGAATCAGCCGCCCCGCTCCATTAGGTTGTAGATCGCGGCTCCCTCCGTTCGCCCCCACACCAGGCGCGGTTCATGATCACGAAGCACGACCTCGTTCACGACTGGCTTCCCCGCTACACCGGAATGCCGATCAACCAGTTCGGCGAATACGTCCTGCTCACCAACTTCCGCAACTACGTCACTCGCTTCGCGGAAAAATTCAGCACATCGGTTTACGGCATCGACCGCCCGATGCAGGCTGCGACGAACTCCGACGGCCTAACGATCGTTAACTTCGGCATCGGCTCGCCGAACGCCGCCACGGTGATGGACCTGCTGACGGCCTACAACCCGAAGGCGGTCCTGTTCCTCGGCAAATGCGGCGGCCTGAAGCGTTCGACCGAAATCGGCCACTTCATCCTGCCGATCGGCGCCATCCGCGGCGAAGGCACCTCCGACGACTACCTGCCCAAACTCGTCCCCGCCCTCCCCTCGTTCAAGCTCCACAAGTTCGTCTCGCAGAAGCTCGTCGACCGGCATCTCGACTACCGCACGGGCGTCGTCTACACGACCAACCGCCGCGTGTGGGAGCACGACGAGGACTTCAAGAAGCAGCTGGCCGAGTACACGCCGATTGCCATCGACATGGAAACGGCGACGATCTTTGCGGTCGGCCACAAAAACCAGATCGCCCGCGGCGCCTTGTTGCTGGTTTCCGATCTGCCGATGACTCCCGAAGGGGTGAAGACTCAACTCAGCGACCAGAAGGTGAGCCAAGATTGGTCGGACGTTCATCTCGAAATCGGCATCGAATCGCTGAGCGAGATCGACGATCAGGGCGAGCAGATCAAGCACTTTCAGTACTGATCGACGCCGGATCTACCGCCGAACGGCCTGCTTCGGGCCCCACTGCGCCCCCCGCCCGGGGGCCCCCTGAATGTGCCACGGCAAGCGGCCGCCGTTGCCGCCTTATGGGGCATTTCGTGCGAAACCCGATTGCTCTCCAGCCCATTGGCCAAGCGTGTAGCCCGCCGCAGGGCCGCCGCAAGCCGTTGGCTGCCTTCAGGTTGCAGCTAGCACCGCGACGCCCAGGGGCTTAACTCCGTCGACCAGCCCAACTCTTGGCGCAAAGTTTGCCGTTGCGAACTGTCTGCACAGTTTTTCCGGTTAGTGAATTTATCGTGAATATGCATGAGAAGCGTGCAAACAGGATTATGATGGCCAACGGCCTCGAACCGCCCCGCCGAATACCCTTTCAATTCGACGGCGACTGAATTACTCACCTCGAAATCTATTTAACCCTTTTACAAGTGTTGCAACGCCTGAGGAGATGTCTAATGAAGAAACTTGCGGTGATTTTCACTCTTGTCGGCGCCATCGCGTCGCAAGGCAGCGCGGCGCACGCCGCTCTGATTGCTAATTGGAACTTTAATACCCTTTCGATTGCCACCGCCTCGACCCCCGGCTCCGGCGGCGTTCCCACGACGCTCGCGGCCAGTTCAGGCTCCGGCACTCTAAACCTGGCCGGCTATCTCGGCACGGTCGACGACTTCGGCGGCACGACGATCAACGCCGTCGGCGCCGATCCCGCCGAAGAATCTCTTTCGCTCGTTGCTGGAACCAACTTCCCGGGTAACGGCACTCCGGTCGATTTCTCGTTCTCGACGCTGGGTCTCGAGGACGTCGTCCTCACCTACGCCCACCAGCGTACCGCCACGGGTTACACCACGAATGCGTGGTCGTTCTCGACGGACGGCGGCGGCTCGTTCACGCCTGTCGTCACCAACGTTCTTCCCGCGGCTGCCACGACGTTCGCCGCGGTAGGCGTCGTCTCGGTCGATTTCAGCGCGTTCCCGGCCATCGAGAACAAGTCGTCCGTCATTGTCCGCTTCGTCGGCACGGGCGCCACGGCCGCCGCTGGCAACAACCGCCTGGACAACGTGCAGTTCAATGCGACGCCGGCAGTTCCGGAGCCAGCCACGCTGTCGCTGGCCGGACTGAGCCTGATCGCCGCCGTCGCTACGCGTCGTCGTGGCTAGTCGATTCAGCGTTTTTGAGAACCGCCTGAGCGAGCCTCAAAAACGCCCAAGATTGGACGAGCGGCCGAGATTTCTCGGCCGCTCGTTTTTTTATCAGAATCTCTTTGTGTCCAGAATGATGAATTGCTAGCATAACAGCCACAACGGATGTGCCCATTGTCAGCAATGGACGCGGAACCTTTCTGACCGAGCGGCATGCAGCGCTCCTTCAGGGCCATCCGTATGAACGGTTACGCCGCCAGCAGAACGCGTCGCGATGCGTTCACGCTCGTCGAACTCCTCGTCGTTGTCGCGATCATCGCGATTCTTATTGCGCTGCTGCTTCCGGCAGTACAGGCTGCTCGCGAAGCCTCTCGCAAAAGCGACTGCGCCAACAATCTTAAGAATCTCGCCCTCGCAGCGCTTAATTTTGAGTCTGCGAGAGGATACTTCGCCCCAGCCGCACAAGATCGCGACGGCGAGCCGCCCACGGGCGTTAAGCCGGCGCTCGCCACTCACAACGGCCTCACCTTCCTGCTTCCGCACTTCGACCAAGGCAACAAGTTTGAGCAAATCGATCCCCGAGCACCTTCAGTACGTGGAGCAGCGGGTGAATGGGCTCCGCAGGCACTTGGAGGCCTTGGTGGAGAACGCTAAGGGTTCGGTGAGTATGACCGACGCCGCCTGTATCAACTCTATCTGTAAGTGGGAGAGGCACGGCATTCTCGCCCAGCATTGGTTGCGAGAGGCGGAAGGGAAGATGACGGCTAGCGACCGGCTACGGTTCAGCGGGGAGATCGCCAAGGCATCGGACCAACGCGACCGGAATTTACGGCTGTTGGATTTAGATAAGAAGGTTGATATTTGGGCGACGCTCCGGCAAGCCCCGCAAGTAACGGACGTGGAGGAGTAGTATGAACGCAGCAAAACTAGCGAAGTATGCCGAGAACCCCGCAGCGTTCCGCGATGATCTGTTGGTCGACGCTGACGGCTCGGTGAAGCGATTCGGCCAGATTATGGATGATTGGCAGCGTGAAGACTTCGCCGCGATCGACCCCGGCTTGATGCGTTGCGCCGGCCGCTCAGACTCCGATACCGCGGTTATGCGAGCTTATTTGGAGCGTCCCCGCGGCCATAGTAAGACAACAGATTTGGCGGTCATCGTAATCTGGGCGTTGATGTTCGCGACTCGACCAATCAAGGGGTACTGCTTCGCCGCCGATTCCGAACAAGCCGCTCTACTCCGCAACGCCATCGACGTCATCTTGAGACTGAACCCGTGGTTGGCGGAAGTCATCGAAGTCCAGAAGCTCTCAGTTGTAAACGTCCACCAGACCCACCCGGGCTTTGGAGCGTCGCTGACTGTGTCGACCAGCGATGTTGCGTCCAGCTACGGCATTCTACCTGACCTGATCATCGCCGACGAGTTGACCCATTGGCTCGATTCCGCGGAACAGTTGTTCGGTTCGCTGATCTCGTCGGCTGCGAAGCGCACCGGTTGTCTCTTTGTAATTATCAGCAACGCGGGCTTCGCTGAAACATGGCAGTGGAAACTCCGCGAATCAATTCGCAACGATGAAGACTGGATCTTTCGTCGCCTCGACGGACCAGTCGCCAGTTGGATGACGGAGAAAACGCTAGCCGAACAGCGACGCCTCTTGCCGGGCCTAGCATACAACCGCCTGTGGTTGAACGAATGGTCTTCTGCTGGTGGCGACGCACTCACCAAGGAGGACATCGCCGCGGCGTTCAAGGACGATCTTCAGCCCATGCGCGGTGACGAGAGAGATTACATCTTTGTGGCCGGGCTCGACTTGGGGCTGACCCGCGATTGCTCGGCTGTTGTAGTTCTCGCTGTTCCCGAGGGGGGCGTTGCCGGCAAGATTCGGCTCGCACACCAGAAGCAGTGGCGGCCGACGCTCGGCCAGAAGATCGATTTGATCGAAGTTGAGCAGTACATCCTCAGCCTCGAAAAGCAGTATGGATTGGAGTTTATTGGATTCGATCCTTGGCAGGCAGAGCACTTGGCCCAAACGCTAGAAGCGGATTCCGGGCACCGACGCCGCAACAGTCGACGGCTGTACGGAAACCAGCCGTGGATGCGCGAGATTCCACCAGTTGCTGCAAACCTTCGCCAGCAGGCGACGCTGACGATTGAATGCTTCGGCGATCGTCGCATCCAACTGTACGACTGCGAGCCGTTGCGCCGAGATTTGAATCGCCTGCGTGTCGAAGAAAAATCGTATGGTTGCCGGCTGACTTCCCCCAGAGACGGTGACGGCCACGGCGATACGTTTAGTGCCTTTGCTCTCGCGTTGCTCATGGCCCACGAGGTTGCCGGCGTTCGGCCATTCCAAATTCGGGTTCTCTACAACCCCACCGATAACTCGCCGCCTCCCGATCCTTGGTCTGACTTTGATCGACGCAGAGCCGAGTACGAAGCAGAAGAGTCCCGCGTGCGAGCGATGCCTAATAACAGGTCTTTCAACGACGCCTTAAACAACGGGTTCGTTGATCTTGGCGGAAACCTCTTTGGTTAGCAATTACTTTCCTTTGGTCCTATTTTAGGAGAACTTCGATGTCAGACGGTTTGGCCCCTTTTGAGCGATTCGCCGCAGCCCAGCTCGGCGAGGATGGTAGCCCATTGAGCTACGTTTACGTTAGAGAGAGCGACACCACCATTTTCGAGAATGGGGCGAAGTACTGGACGCCCCCGCCGATGTTTGGGAGTGCCTTCCCAACCCAGACCCGTCAGCCGCCATTCTCTCCAGATGACGCTGTTCGCTTCCAGTTGGAGTACGTGTCCGCGAAGATCGTTGATGAGCAGCGTAACTTCGACAACTTCAAGCGAGATTGCACCGAGCAGGCCGCCAATCACTTCAAGGGGCCGATGCATTGCCCACCGCCGCCGGCCGACGCTGACGAGCAACTCAAGCGGGGTGCCGAGCGTATCGCGAAACTACAGGCCAAAGAAGAACAGTTGAAGCAGCAGCTTGTGGATGAGTTCCCGGACTCTCGTGAGTCGCGGCACGAACGATTGCGGCTCGACGAGGAAGAGGCCGCGATGAAGCGCAAGAGCGAAATGCAGGCCTACCGCGATAAAATCTCCACGATTCGCCGCACCTAGCGTGCTCTAGGTCTCTTCGATTTCCCCCGGCAGGTGAAGCGTATAATAAATCCGGGCTTTAACACGATTTAACGAGGATAATATTACATATGAAACAAATGTTTATCACGAACGAACCCCATATGTCGTGCTGCGGTAACTCCCGCTCCACTTGCAATTGCGGCGGTAACGGCGGCCAAGCTCCCAACGACGATCCAGGGTACGTATACAGCGGGAGATACAGCCGGTTTTGGACTCCGGAACAGGAAGCTGAACGCCAGCGTGAAGAGGCAATCGCCAACGACAAGCCGACGCCAATGGAACTGCACGTTTGGAATTTTCGCAACGAGTTCGTTGACGATCCCAAGCCGGTTACTGCTCCCGAACCCGCGGCGACTCGGCAGGAACACTCGATGTACGCGGGGATGGCATTTGGCGAGGGGGTGACGAACCGTCGCAACGACGACGTACCGACGCCGATGCCGCTCGAAAGCTGGACCTTCCAAAACGAGTTCAGCTCAAACCGCCGCTAGTTTCGCCGACCACTGGGGAGGGCGGAGTGTAGTAGCTCTGTTGGCGAAAGCCCGGGCAGCGTGGTTTCTCGGTAAGCTTCCACGCTGCCCGCTCCTTTACAAAAGAGTCGCTCTCGGCCGTTTTGCTCCTGTTTGGCGGCCGGGGGCGGCTCAATTGAAGGAGGCACAGTCGCTATATCGATTACTGAGTTGAAGTTTTAGGTTTAGAGGTTGCGCCGTTTCGTTTTGCTGCAATATCTCCGACTACCCTGTCAGCCCATGCTGTGTACTTAGGAAATGAAGCAATGAAATCCTCATGCTTTCGTAGGCCCTTGCATGCATCTCGCAGGTTGCGATTTAGGTGGCTCTTGAATGAGGTTTCAAATCGCTTCCTATCGTCCGCGTCGATAATCTTCCTAATCATTTCCGCGTCAAATGACTCGCCGTCTCGGCGATCGTCCTCTGGTACGGACACTCCAGTCGCCTCGCTTGCCGAGACGATTGATCTAGATAAAAAGGGAATGGGTAGCATGTCTTCGAGTTCCGTTGTCGTAATGTCAGTACGATCAGCTTCTGAGTACTGGTAAACGAAGACAAACTGATCTACGAATGGTTGAAACCGGTTGACAAGAAACGTACGAAGTTCGTCGGCAGGCATGTCGCGGTCGAGGAGGAAGATCCATGTTGCGCCAAGCTGGATTGGTGTCCGCTTGAAGTACTTAAGGATGTCGCCGCACTTGCCGCCTTGGTAAAAGGATGTCTTGTTTAGCTCGAACGGGCGAGTTTCGACCCTCAATCCGCGAGTGAAGTAACTCTCGAAAAGCGTCGCATCGCCATCGCCTTCAAACACGAAATTGAATTGCTGTCGCAATCCGAAATCACGCGTTGGATGTACATCTAACGCCGAGTACAGTACTTCCTCTTGCATGAAGAAGCCGATTCGATCGCGACGCGACGGCTGTATGACGGTAAGTTCCTGCTCCTTTTTTACAATGACGTGCCGATCGTAGTTCTCCGTATCAATCATGAAGACTGAATGCGTGGCGAATACGACAGTATTGCTGTGACGAGATGCCTCGATTAACTCCTTAAGCATGTATCGAACACCCGACGGGTGCAGGTGAATTTCCGGCTCGTCGAGTAGAAGGAGGGAATTTGATATCACACCGGTTTTTGCTTCAGCACCTATAGTCAGAAGGAAGGATATGAATGTCTGGCAGCCTTGGCTTCTCTCCTGCATGTTGAAGTAGCTGGCGTCGTCGCACGAGGGATCGAAGAATTGAACTCGAATGCGTTCTTGTTCGAGTGAGATGTGTAACTGCTGATCATACGTTGGCCAAACTTGCTTCAAGTAATCTTTGAGACGCCGATTGATTTGCGTTTGGTAACGCGTGCGTTGCCCTCCGTCCGACTGGATTTCTCCTATCGTCTCTTTTATGCCTTCCAGGGTGTCAAGGTTAAGGCCGATTCGAAAAAGGTTGAGCAATGGACGCGATAGTTCATCGAGGTGCTCGACGGTCGTCATCGTCCCAAAATCGGTCTCACCTTGCAGCATGTAGCGATCGCTGTGCGTCCACATCACTACACGAGGCAGTTGGCTACCGAAGTGTGAATCAAGCGCGTCCCCTAGCTGCAGATTCAGATCGGCTTTGCTGGTAGTAAACCAATCTGTGAGTGGCGTCTCAAGGGCTGCTAGTTCCAGCCTCGTTCGGTTGAGTTCTCGCTGTGCGTTCTCAATCAGTCTCGAGCGGTTGGCAAACTGCTTTCGTTCATAAACGAGTTGTTTCTTTTGCTCTGCCGTAAGGGTTTTAAGAGATGATAATTCTGAGATTGCAAGTTCGTTCGCATCTCGACGTGAATTGTACCCTTCGAGTCGTCTACAAAGTCGCTCAATGTCAGCTCTGTTCGATGCGATCAAAGCTGGAACATTGTAGGCATGTTCCAGATCGCCCGTTGCGCCGAACTTCGAAAGCTCAAGGCTTTGCAGCCTTCGCTGAAGCTGTAAGTATTCGGTCAGCTTGCTTGCCGGCAGGTGACGTTGTAGATCGTCCTCGGATATTTCACGATGAGGCTCGTTGATTGGAGGATCGGAATCAATTTCATTTCCGCTGTCATCATCTTTGTGACTCTCCTCATCGATTTCTTCCTCTTCGTTATCATCTTCTTGTTCTTCGTCATCCTCGGCTTCAGTTTCGAGGCCATCGTGTTCGTCGTCGGCGGCCCGAATCGCGGACTCGATAAGCTGGGCGATCTTTCCTCGAATATCTTCGATCGCTGATTCTATCTCCAGGATCTCAGACAGTTTGATCGATGTCATTTTATTGCTTTGAATGATCTCGATGGTGCATAAAACAACATCGTCGAGTTTCTGAACGCCTCCCGGCATTTCGATGAGCCTTCCTCTTGTCTCTTCGCCGAACTTCCGCACTAAAAAACGCTCGTCAATTTCGGCGCCATCCACGGTGAAGAATCGCAATTCTTGATTTCTCTTGGAATCAAAGCAAACGTGATACGTTAAACGGCACTGCTCAACGTCGCACGCCAAATCGCTTGCGTTCGAGAGTTCCTGCCATCGCATCAGCTGGTCGCGGACGGTCTGCTTTTCGGATGCGTCAAGTACAAACTCGAAGCGGATTGCCGGGTCAAGCTTTCTGTTCATCTTCGGCGCATCTGAGCCCTTCAAGGGGGTGTCTTCAGCGAGCACGGACAGAGCAGCAAGAACGTTAGATTTGCCCGATTCATTAATGCCCACCAAGCCTAGGCATTCGTGCGAAAGCTCAAGTGTGCGACCGATGATGCTACGGAATGCGTCGATATGCGCCGCGACCAATTTCATTTTTACATGCCTAAGAGTGGATTGGACGTGCGATCTTGAATCGCGAATGAGAGAATAGCTGCCTCATGCATTTGGGCGCCGGTGGAGCTTCGTATTTATTGACAATTTGTGTTTGAATGTCGAGATGGCGGCCCCAGAGTCGAGGCAACGACGAGTTATAAGGGGTAGCCGACGAATTCGGTATAATTCGCAGCAGGGGCGGCACTTCTCGGGATTGATCCCCCGAGTTGGGCCACTTTCCGTGACCTCGGTAGGCCACGCCGCCCCCTCTTTTGCTTACAGAGGTCACGGTGGAGGTCACGACGATGCCGGCAAAAGCTAAGGCACAGGCTCTAATTCCAGCAGTCTCATACTTGCGGAAATCTACAAAGGGGCTTCAAACCGATTCGCAGGGGCGCAAGCGGGAGCGTCAAGAAAAATCGATCTCGCAACAGCGCACAGAGATTGAGAAGCTGGCGAAATCTAACGGCTATCAGATTATTCGCGAGTACGCGGACCCGGGCGTGTCCGGTTGGAAGCGTGAGGGGGCTCGACCCGACTTCGCAAGAATGCTCGGGGACGCCGCTTCCAAGGGCGACTTCGTAGCGATCATCTGCGACGACGTAGATCGTTTCAGTCGAGCGGATTGGGATGACGTTGAAGAGGACGTTAAGGCCCTCAAGAAGAGCGGCATTCAGTTCATCGTGACGGTCGCTCAAGGCGTTTACGACCTGCGGAACCGAAACGACTTAGGGCAGTCGCTCAAGTTCATTATCGACGTATGGTCGAGCAACCAGTCCAGCCGCAAGCTTTCTCGCCGCAGCACGTTGAAGAACCTCGACCGGGCAGGGGAGGGGAAGCGTGCCGCACCGATTCCCTACGCGATGAAGAATGACGGTAACGGAGGTTTGGTCCACGGCGATCGAAAGGCCGTCGCCGTCGTCAAGCGAATCTTTCAGATGTTCGTAACGGACCTGATTCCCTACAACAAGATAATGGCGGTGCTTAACTCTGAGGAGATTCCCTCGCCTCGGGGTAAGTCAAAATGGTCGGCGGTCACCGTCCGCGACATTCTCGTGAACGCGGTTTACGCGGGTGACTTCACCTACGGGCGCCGCCAGCAAGGTAAGTTTACTGTTGTTGGGGCGGACGGCGAATTGGCTGATGCGCAGGATGCTCAGCCCAAGCACATCGAGCGTGCGCCAGTCATCACGCGGCGGAATGTCTACAAACCAATCGTCGATCGGAAAACGTTCGACGCAGCGCAGCGGCAAGCGGCTAAGGTGCGGGAGCGGTTCGCTATCGGCAAGCGTGACCGCCACTCGCGGTATGTCCTGTCGGATATCCTGGTCTGCGATCATTGCGGATCGAAGATGGCCGGGGCAACGCCTCCCTCCAGCGGCAAGCGTCGGTACTACTGCGGGATGACGCGTCGGTTCGGTAAGGGGGCTTGCTCGGCCGGCACACCCGCCATCAACGAGGAGGACATTCTGCCGCAGGTTATGTCGCTGTTCTTCGAGACCAGAGACGACCTCACCGAGCTTCTCACGTCGCCTCCCGATGATCTTGTTGCCCCCAATCTTAAGCGCAGAGAACAGAATTTGTACGACATCGAGCTAGGAGAGGTAACTGCGGACCTCAAGCGGACTCGCGAGAAGCTTCTTGCGATGGACTGGGATGCCGAGACGGCGATGATGATCCAGGCCCAGCTCAATAAGCTGGTCGCTCGGCAGAAGGAGCTGGAGGGCCTCGTTAAAACCAACGGGCTCACCCGAGAGCAGATGCTGGCGGCAATCGACGGCGACCCAAGCAAGATTCCCGCGGACTTCTACTACACCGACGCTGATGCTAAGCGGCTCGACGACTTTTGGGCTGAGTTCGACCGCACCGCAATCTCGGCTGCCGTCCCACCTGCTAAAATCAACGAGTTCCTTGCGTCGTTTCAACGCGATCCTTTCCGAGAAGACCTGCACGTCTTGTTGAATCCAATTATCGTCAACGAGGCTCTGCGGGCTCTCGGCACAGAGGTTCGGTTGCACTTCAAAACGACGACGGTTACAACCAAGAGCGGCACGAGCAACCGGTATTCGCTCAAGGGTGGGCGTTACCGCCTCGGGCAATTCAAAGGCAAAATCGCTGGCGTCTCTTCCAGTAAGGCGATCAAAGGTTCCGCTAGCGAAGCCGTTCATGTTCGGCTGGTATCAACGCGCCACCGACCCCGCTCCGCTCTTTTACAACGGCGAGGAAAACCGCTCGATCAACAGTCGCTTCCGCTGGGCCAGCCCCGAAACCTGGATGACCATCAACAACTACTGCCACGGCTCGCAAATCATCAACTGCAACAACGTCTCGCAGCCCTACGGCTTCCACCCCGGCGGCATCCTCGTCAGCTTCGCCGACGGGCACGTAGAGTTCGCCCTTGAGGAAATCGATCCCAACGCTTTCGTCGCCTGGATCACGATGTCGGGCGGCGAAACGATTCGCTAACGAGAAAATAACCATCAAGACGCAAACGCACGGAGGACGCACCAAAAAATTGCAGATGATGGTATGACGACTTCTCCGTTCTTTCCGCCCTTCCTTGGTGCTTATCTGGTGTCTTCGTGCCTTAATGCTTAAGCATTCCCGCCATTTCTGGCGGTCGAATCTAATGGCGAACCGCACGCCATTTCGCTACGATGGGGCCGGCCCCGCCACCCCCATTCGCCACCCCCATTCGCCCCGCCTGCGAGCCGCCGCCCCATGTCGATCGTCGCCCTCATCGACCACGCCGTTCTCCAACCGACCCAAACCGACGCCGACCTCCGCGAAGCTTGCAAACTCTGCGTCGAAGTCGGCACGGCCAGCGTCTGCGTGAAGCCCTCGATGGTCGCGCTGACCGCCGAACTGCTCGCCGGTTCGAAGGTCGTCCCGAGCACCGTCATCGGCTTCCCCCACGGCGGCACGACCACTGGCGCCAAGGTCTGCGAAACCGAAATCGCCGTCGCCCAAGGCGCCCGTGAAGTCGACATGGTGGTGAACATCGGCCGCGCGCTCGCCGGCGACTGGCAATATGTCGAAGACGACATCCGCGCCGTCGTCGAAGTCGCCCGCGCGGGCGGAGCGATCACCAAAGTGATCTTCGAGTGCGGCCTGCTCCCCAACGACGACGTGAAGCGCCGCCTGTGCGAACTAAGCGAAGCCGCCGGCGCCGCGTTCGTGAAAACCTCGACCGGCTTCGGCATGGTGAAAGGCGACAACGGCGGCATGATCGCCACCGGCGCCACCGAGCACGACATCCGCCTGATGCGGGCCGCCTGCAGCCCCGCCGTCGAAGTAAAAGCCTCCGGCGGCATCCGCACCTTCGCCGACGCCCAAAAGTTCGTCGCCCTCGGCGTCACCCGCCTCGGCACCAGCGGCACCGCCGCCATCGCCGCCGGCGAACGCGGCGAAACAGCCCAAGCTGGCGGGGCATATTAGGAGCTCGCAATTCGGGAGCGGGGAGGTTTTTACCACGAAACACACGAAGCACACCAAATAGAAAGTGTGACTTGAGTAAAGGACTAACAATGGTGCTTCGTGATGTCGCCTATCGAACGATTCTCTCCCATTCTAGCTTGGGATGGTGATTGAAATTCGCAATGATTCCCAATCGGTAACCTGTGGCACAAAGATAGTTGTGAACTTGAGCACGGTGTCTGTCGATGATCGCGTTGGCTGACTTAATCTCCAACACGATCTTTTCGAAACACACGAAGTCTGGCTGGTATTTCTGCGAGAGTTCGTGCTGCTTGTATTGCAGCGGTAGCTCCAGCTGAGGCTGAAAAGGAATCGATCGCAAACCGAATTCAATACCCAAACACTCTTGATAGACCGCCTCCAAAAACCCACACCCCATTTCTTTATAGACCTCGAAACACGCCCCCATCACCAGATAGCTTTCCTCACGGTACAACACCTCCATTCTTCCCCCTTAAGCTTTTTGTGTGCTTCGTGTGTTTCGTGGTTAAAAATCTCCCCGCTCCCGCATTAATAATCACGCCGGACTCCGCCACACGCCCAATATGCTAGAACTATACTCGCAAATCGAAGCCGCCGCCGCCGCCGTCCGTGAGCGCTGGAACGAAACGCCCCGCGCCGGCATCATCCTCGGCACCGGCCTCGGTAACGTCGCTGATGAAATCGAATCGCCCGTCGCGATCGACTATCCCGACATCCCCCACTTCCCGCGTTCGACCGCCACCAGTCACCGCGGCCGCCTCGTTTGCGGCCGACTCGCCGGCGTGCCGGTCGTCGCGATGGAAGGCCGCTTCCATCAATACGAAGGCTACCCGCTCAAGCAAATCACGCTGCCGGTCCGCGTGATGAAGGCGCTCGGCGCCGAGACGCTCATCGTCTCCCAAGCCGTCGGCGGCATGAACCCGTACTACAAAGCGGGTGACGTGATGGTGATCGACGATCACATCAACCTGATGGGCGACAACCCGCTCGTCGGCGTCAACGACGACCGCCTCGGCCCGCGCTTCCCCGATATGTCGGCGCCCTACACGCCCGAGCTGATCGAAGTTGCGCTCGAAACGGCTCGCCGCGAGAACTTCGTCGCCCACCGCGGCGTCACCGTCGCCGTCACTGGCCCTAACCTTGAGACGCGAGCCGAATATCGCTTCCTCCGCGCGATCGGCGCCGACGTGGTGGGCATGTCGACCGTCCCCGAAGTAATCGTCGCCGTCCACGCCGGACTGCGCGTCTTCGGCCTCTCGGTGATTACCGACATGTGCCTCCCCGATACGCTGAAGCCGGCCGACATCCACGAGATCATCGCGTTCGCGAACTCCGCGCAACCCAAACTCCGCGCGTTAGTTCTCTCGGTCCTCCAACACGAAGCCTCTCGCTAACCCTCGTTCCCACGCTCCGCGTGGGAACGCACACCCCGACGCTCCGCGTCGCGCGCCCTAAAGTTAGAGCCACAACCAACACCAAATTGCCGCAGAGCGGCGTCCCGCCCGTTCCCACGCGGAGCGTGGGAACGAGTAACGATGCTCCACCTCGCCAATCAGATCGCCGAAACCGCCGCGTTCGTTCGCAACCAGTGGAACACCACGCCGAAGGCCGGCGTCATCCTCGGCTCCGGCCTCGGCGATTTCGTGAATGAAATCGACGCCCAAGCGACAATCCCCTACGCCGACCTCCCCCACTTCCCGCACACCACCGCCATCGGCCACGCCGGCCGCTTGGTCTGCGGCACGCTCGGCGGCACCCCCATCATCGCCTTCCAAGGCCGCTTCCATCTCTACGAAGGGCACTCGGCCGAGACCGCGTCGCTGCCCGTCCGCCTGCTCGCCGCGCTTGGCGGCCGCACGCTCGTCGTCTCGAACGCCGCCGGCGGCCTCAATCCGCAATACGCCACCGGCGACGTGATGCTGATCGACGATCAAATTAATCTCATGTTCCGCAACCCGCTCATCGGCGTGAACGACGACGCCCTCGGCCCGCGCTTCCCCGACATGTGCACGCCGTACGATAAAGGCCTGCAGCGCCGCGCTGTCGAAATCGCGATGCGCGACGGCTTCATCCTCCACCGCGGCGTCTACGCCTCGGTGCTCGGGCCGAACTACGAAACCCGCGCCGAGTACCGCATGCTCCGCCGCATCGGCGGCGACGCCGTCGGCATGTCGACCGTTCCCGAAGTGATCGCCGCCGTCCACGCCGGCATGCGCGTCCTCGGCCTATCGACAATCACCAACGTCGGCTCGCCCGACTCGCTCGGCGAAACCTGCGGCCACGAAGTCCTCACCGTCGCCGCCACCGCCGGCGCCAAACTTAGCGCGATCGTCCGCGGCGTGGTGGAAACGCTGTGAGAGGTATTTCACGCAAAGGCGCAAAGGCGCGAAGGAATACAATGCGAGGCCAAGCTTAAGAGCATGATTCAATCGCTGAACTCAGCTCAGCGTTTACAATTTTTTTCTCTTCTTTGCGCCTTCGCGCCTTTGCGTGAGATCTTTCTCCCAGAGCCAAAGATATGAACCCCGTCTGGATCATCCAAAAGAAACGCGATCACGAGCAGCTCACCGACGCCGAGATCGCGGCGTTCATCGACGGTTACGCCCGCGGCGCCATCCCTGACTACCAGATGTCGGCCCTCGCGATGGCGATCTACCTTAACGGGATGACCACTGACGAGATCGCCTCGCTCACCGATCACATGCTCGCCTCGGGCGCCCGCTTCGAATGGCCGGATGACGGCGTGCCGCGCGTCGATAAACACTCCACCGGCGGCATCGGCGACAAAACCTCGCTTCTTCTTGCCCCCATGCTCGCCTGCTGCGGCCTCGAAGTGCCAATGATCTCGGGCCGCGGCCTCGGCGCCACCGGCGGCACGCTCGACAAGCTCGAAGCGATTCCCGGCTTTCGCACCAACCTCACGATGGACGAAGTCCGCGCCGTCGTCGCCAAGACCGGCTGCGTCATCACCGGCGCTACCGCCGACCTTGTCCCCGCCGACCGCAAACTCTACGCACTTCGCGACGTCACGGCCACGGTCCCTTCGATCCCGTTGATCACCGCGAGCATCATGAGCAAGAAGCTCGCCGAGGGCCTCGACGCCCTGGTGCTCGACGTGAAGTTCGGCACCGGCGCCTTCATGAAGACCGAAGCCGACGCCCGTGCACTCGCAAAATCGCTCGTCGCCACCGGCAAGCGAATGGGCGTCGCGACGACGGCGCTCCTCACCGACATGAATCAGCCGCTCGGCCGCATGGCCGGCAACGCGGTCGAAGTCGACGAATCTATCGCCGCCCTCCAGGGCAACGGTCCCGCCGACCTCATGGAGTGCACGCTCGCCCTCGGCGCCGAGGTGCTAGTCTCCACGAAACATGTCGAGAGCTCCGCCGCCGGCATCGAAAAGCTCCAACGCACCATCGACTCCGGTGAAGCGATGGAACAATTCACCGCGATGATCGCCGCCCAAGCGGGCGACCTCAACGCCCCGCGTCCTGTCGCTCCGGCGAGCGACCTCGTCAGCCCCCGCAGTGGCTACCTTGCCCGCATCGACGCCGAGTTGCTCGGCAAAGCGATCATCGCTATGGGTGGCGGCCGCCAGGTGCTCAGCGACCAGCTCGACCATTCGACCGGCCTCGAAATGCTCACGCGGCTCGGCGACCGCATCGACGCCGGCCAACCGCTCGCTCGCATCTTCGCCAAACCGATGATCGCCGAACGGGTGCGCCACACACTGCTCGAAGCGATCCAAGTCACCGACGAAGCCCCCGCCACCGGCCCGCTCATCCTCGACCGCATCGACTGAGAGCACCGCTCGCCCTCTCGCCGCCATGATGAAATGTCTGCCCCCCTCCCCCTGGAGGGAGCAACGAGCACGGTCGCCAGCGGCGATCGAGCGCAGGCGGTAGCCTGTGCGCAGTACTGGGCTGGGGAGGGGGGAAGCAGCTGGTACACGCTCCCCACGCGCAGCATTCCGATTGCGCCCATCACTCCGGCCGCAGCAGCCTACTCTGCTAACTCCACACTCAATTGTGGACCTCCGTAGAGCCTTCCCCGCCAGGCCTCTCTCTCCCCCTAACTACTCTGAAGCTCTCCAGCCCCCTCTCCCGCCGGGCGGCATGCCGTCCCGCACAGCATGCCGCCCTCCCTTTTCTCGCCTCGTGAGACTCGCGTGAACATCGTCGCCCTCAGCACCTGCACGCCGACCAACGCCTACCTCCTCCGCTCCGTGGCCGAGCGCCACCCCATCAGCCACGTCTTCCGCGTCGCGTGGAGCGAACCAGCCGCCGCCCCCGCCTCGCGCTTCGCCAAATTCCGCAAGGCCCCCGTCAGGAGCGTCGTCGAACTCGCGCACCGCAAGTATCTCGAACGCGCCCACAACCGCCGCGAACGCGAAGCGATGGACTACCTCGCCCACCTCGACGAGACGGTCGGCGACATCCCCACGACGCCCATCGACATCCGTCAAATCAACTCGCGCCCGTTCGCCGCGGAACTCCGCCGCCTCAACCCCGACGTGCTGCTCGTCACCGCGGCGCCGATCTTAAAGCCCGAGATCTTCGAGATCCCACGCCTTGCCACCCTCAACGTCCACCGCGGCATCGCGCCCGCCTACCGCGGCGAGCGAACCCTCTTTTGGGCCCTCGCAAACAACGACGTCGACAACGTCGGCGTCACGCTCCACCGCATCGATCGCGGCATCGACACGGGCGCGGTGCTGAAGTACGGCTATCCGGCGCTCGCTCCAAGTGATACCGAAGCAACCATCACCGCCAAGTCGATGCGACTTGCAGCTGAAATGATTGCCGACGCTCTCGACGACGCCGAGCAATCCGGCCTCAAAGGCGCCGCGCAGCCGAGCGTTGGTCGGTGCTACCTCGCCCGCGAACAACGAATTTGGCAAGAAGCTCGCTATCAGTTCCTGCGGCTACTCGGGCGCCGACGAATCAAACCGCGCGAGCAACGCATCGTGACGCTCGCGCCAAACCGCGAGGCGTCGCAGCCATCTGCTGAGCAGCGAGCTAAACGCCACGCTTCTCGGGTTTCGCACGCGACCGCAAGCGTCTAATCACGCATCTAGCTCGCAGAGTCCGCTAGCAGGTAATAAACGTCTGTGCGAATCAGCGTCGGATCGGCATTCCACTCGTTCTGCCAGTGCCCGTAGATCTCCCAACTCGGTCCGGCCAACGGCCGTCCGTTCGCAGAGCACCACGCCTGAATCGCCTGATGCGCGCCGCCGAGTTGGTCGTAGGGCCCAACGTGCGTCGCTGCGGCCGTCATCCCTCGCGGCAATGTGGCTCCCACGACCTCGCCCGCTCCAGCGAACGGCTCAGCGACCTCTGCGCCGACGTCGAGGCGAATCGTATCGTCCCAATAGATCGCCACGTGCCGACCGACGCCGGCTACCTGCGCCGCCCGCAGTGTATTCCACACGACGCCGCAGGCCGCTTGAACAACGGCGCCAAGTTGCGGTCGCGTCGCCTGCCGATGGACGACGGCCACCGACGATCCCGTTGAAGCTTCCAATCGAACTTCGTGCTTCATCCGAAGCTCCTTGGGAAGTGCGCTGTCTTAGGTCTTGATCCCCGGTCGAATCGCACTACTCGCCAGATCCAGCTTCACCAAGTGCGCGAGTTGCGGCGAAGGCCGCGAATGGTCCGGCTTGACCACAATCGCTTTGACGTTCCGCACGATCTGGATCGGCGTGAACAACAACCCCCAGGGAAATCCCCACCAGCCCAGCACCGCCGAACTGCAGGTCGCGCCCACCTGAGCTTTCACGCCGCACGAACGGCAACAAACCTGCGGCTTGCTGTTCATCGACGTCATTACGAGCGCTGACCAGCAGGTGTGCGACATATGGACGTCAATCGGCCCGGGTCCGCCGCACTTCGGGCAGTCGCCTTGGTGGACTTCGTGAATGTAGCGGTCCAGCAATTCCTGCGGCACGGCGTTCGACAACAGTTGCACCTGACCGCGCTGCGCGCAATCATTGTTGCAGTAGCGGTAGCCGTCGCTTTTGACTCCGCCGAACACGATGAACGTCCCGCAACCGTCGCACTTCGCCATAGCTCGTCCCTGCTCTGCTGAAAGTCGCTGCCAATCGAGGCCGGCAAAATTGTACACCGGGGGCGGAACTGAACGAAATAGAGGAATCTATCGATGAATGAAACCCTGCGGAAATCGCTGGAATCGGCGGCGTTGGCGGTTCGCAGCCGAGCCTACGCCCCCTATTCCAAATTCCAAGTTGGCGCCGCGCTGCTCGCCGCCGACGGCCAAATCTTCGCGGGCTGCAACGTCGAAAACGCCTCCTACGGCCTGACGATTTGCGCCGAACGCGTCGCCATCGGCAGCGCCGTCGCCGCGGGGCACAAGCAAATCGTCGCCGTCGCCGTCGCCACCAGCGGCGGGCACTCTCCCTGCGGCGCCTGCCGACAAGTCCTCAGCGAATTCGGACCCGCAATGGAAGTGATCCTGATCGACGCCGACGATCCGATGCGCACGCGCACCACCACCCTCGCCGTGCTGCTGCCTGAGCAGTTCTCTTCCGGCGCGCTCTGATCGGTCGCCGTGACGCAAGCGTCTTGTCAAGCTGGCCAAATCTGCCAGCTGCGCGGCGACGGCCGCTTCGGCTACAACGAACCAAGCCGCTAGATCCGTGCGACTGCGGAGAAGCTATCTCCACGCGCATCCTAGCCCCAGGCTCCGCCTGGGGGTCGTCATCCATTGAGTCGGGCGTCGCCCAATACCAATCACACGACGACGCCAACCCAATTCTGTCGCGACAGAATGCAAACGCGACCAAAGACTTATGCATCGATCAAACAATGCAACTACAGAGCACCCCACGAGTTCGTTCAATAGCCGATCGCACAACTCGCGCATCGGGTGAATTTTGTCGCCAAAAAACGCGTTTCGCGACAAAATTCAACCGCCGCCGCGCCTCGTTCCCACGCTCCGCGTGGGAACGCACTCCCCGCCGCTCCCGCGGCGCGAGACCAACAATACGAGCAGCCGTAAAGAATGACGCAGAGCGTCAAAAAAACGTTCCCACGCGGAGCGAGGGAACGAGGGAACGAGAGACTGCACGAGAAAGAATCAGAAAGACTTACAGCGCCTGACTGTGCATCGACCGATGCCGCTCAAGATCTTCCGGCTCGAGCGCCGCCAGGTACGGCAGGTTGCGGTACATGTCCTCGTAATCGAGGCCGTACCCAACGACAAATTCGTCCGGAATGTTGAACGCGGTGAAGTCAGGCTCGTAGTCGGCTTCCTGCCGCCCTTGCTTCCGCAGCAGCACGGCCGAGCTGACGCTGGCCGGCTTAAAGTCTTGCAGCTTCGCCACCACTTTTTGGAGGGTGTGCCCAGTGTCAAAAATGTCGTCGACCAACAGCACGTCGCGGCCGGCGATGTCGAGCATCAGCTCGCTGTTGATCACCAGATCGCCGCGGGTCGTCGTCGCGCCGCGGTAGCTGCTCGCCTGAATGACGCCGACCCGCATCGGCTGGTCGATGTGGCGGATGAGGTCGGCCACCAACACGACGCTGCCCGTGAGGATGCCGACGATCGTGAGCTGCCGCCCCTCGAAGGCCCGCTCGATCTCGCTCGCCATCCGGGCGACGCCATCGTGAAGTTCCTCTTTGCTGAGCAGCGTTTTCATGGGAGAGAGAGTCCTTTCGGCGGTCAGAGAAGCAACCGCGGATGACGCGGATTTCACAGATGGAGGAAGTCAGGAATGCGTTCGTGCAGGACGGACTGCAAAATCTTCGAAGCGGCAAAATTGAAGAGCGTTGAATTTAGCCGATCCGTGCAATCAGCGTAATCCGCGGTCGACCAATTTCACTACAGCAGCATGCCCGCGATGCACGCCGTCATGAAATTCGCCAGCGCCCCGCCAAGCATCGCCCGCAGGCCGAGCTTCGCGAGATCCCGCTGCCGCTCGGGCGCCATGCCGCCGATGCCGCCGATTTGGATGCCGATCGAGCTGAAATTCGCAAACCCGCACAGGGCGTACGTCATGATCACCTGCGTTCGCGGGCTGAGGTCAATCTCCCCGCCCGGCTTGATCCACTCGCTGAACATGCCGTACGCGACAAACTCGTTCGAAGCCATTTTGATGCCGAGCAACTGCCCCGCGGCGGAACAATCTTGCGTCTCGATTCCCATCACCCAAGCGATCGGCCAAAAGATTCGCGCAAAGATCGCCGAGAGCGACCACTCGAAGGTGAACCCCGTTTCAAGCCAGCCGAACCACTCGCCCACATCGTAAACCTGATGTCCGACCCAACCGAGCAACCCGTCGCAGAGCGCGAGCAGCGCGAGAAAGGAGATCAGCATCGCGCCGACGTTGAGCGCCAGCTTCAATCCCTCCAGCGTCCCCATCGACACGGCTTCGACGAGATTGCCGCCCGAGTCGCCCATTTCGAGCTCGACCTTCTCGACCGGTTCAGGCGTTTCGGTTTCCGGGATCATGACCTTCGCGATGAGCAAGCTCGCCGGCGCCGAGAGCACGCTGGCGGTCAGCAGGTGACCCGCGTCGATGCCCATGCCCTTGTAGGCGATGAGCACGCCGCCTGCGGTGGAGCCAAAGCCGGGAACCATGATCGCCATCAGCTCCGATTTCGTCATCTTGTTGACATACGGCCGCACGACGAGCGGGGCTTCCGTTTGCCCAAGAAAAATGTTGGCCGCCGCCGCGAGGCTTTCCGGCCCCGTGGTGCCGAGCGTTCGCTGCACCACCCAGCCAAGGCCGCGGACAATCCACTGCATCACGCCGACGTAGTAGAGCGCCTGCATCAATGCCGCGAAGAAAATGATCGACGGCAGCACGCGAAAGGCGAAGTAATGGTCCTTGAAGTTCTGACCGAACACAAAACTCGAGCCGGCGTCGACGCAATCCATCAGCGCGTTGAACACGCCGTCGACGCCGTCAAAGAACGCTTCGCCGGCGGTCGTCTTGAGAATCAAGAGCGCGAAGACCAGCTGCAGCAACATGCCGCCAATGACGACCCGCCACGGAAACCGCGTCTTGTGCGAGCTCATCAGCCACGCGAGCCCGACCATCACAAACAAACCGAGAAAACTGATCACGCGTTCCATGAGGCGGCCGTGGCCCTTCGCTTGAGTATTCGACGGAGAACGAGAAGCCGCCCGAATGAGCGACGCTCTAAAACGTCGACCCGCGACGCGCCGCCTCCAGCGTCGTCATCGGGCCGAGCGAGACGAGGTTTATTCGTGCGGTTCGATGGTGTTGAAAATCCGATCGCCGGCGTCGCCGAGCCCCGGCACGATGAACTTGTGCGAGTTCAGCTCCGGGTCGATCTGGCAGACGTAAATCTGCGCTTCGGGGAATTGCGACGCCACCGCGTCGACTCCTTGTTGGGCGGCGATGAGCGACAGCACTTTCACCTGCGGCACGCCCCACTCGCGGAGCGTCATCAGCGCTGCAGCCGCCGAGCCGCCGGTGGCGAGCATCGGGTCGAGAATCATCGCCACGTCGACCGGCCGCTTGGCGGGAAGCTTGTCGTAGTAGCTCACTGGCTGAGCCGTCGCTTCGTCGCGGTAGAGACCGAGGTGCCACACCTCGGCCATCGGCAGCAGGTCGAGCACCGGGTCGACCATCCCCAGTCCAGCCCGCAGAATCGGGACGATGCCAATGCGGCCCTTGATCTGCACGCCGTCTGTTTCGCACAGCGGCGTCGTCACCTGAAGAGGCTGCGTCAGCAAATCTTGCGTCGCTTCGTACGCCATCAGCGCCGCCAATCGGCGGACGAGGCTGCGGAACTCGCTGGGACGCGTCGTCTCCCGCCGCATGCGGGTGACGTGATGTTCGACCAGCGGGTGCTTCACCCAGTGAACGCCGCCGCGATGCGACGGAGCGCCGCCAGACGGAGTTGCTTCGCCGGTCGCGCCGGACACGATGGCGCCTGCCATGAGAGTGGACCCTCGCCCTGCCAATTGAAATGGAAACCTGCGCCGCCGCGGGCCCATTCTAATGTGCTAGCAAGGCAATTGAAAGAATCGGAAACGGCGACCCGCGAGAAAGAAAGGGCAAGCGGACGTTTCAGACTCGGCGATCGGCAGAGTTTGACGCATTCGTCATTTCCCTATCAGGCAATGATCCAGCATCGCCTCCGCCGTCGAGACGTAGCTCGCGTAGAACGGCCCGAACTCGGCGTAGCGGGCGCTCGCTTCGTCAAACCGCATATGGTAGACGATGTCCTTCAGGTACTCGGGATTGGTCGCCCACAGCGTAACGCCCCACTCCCAGTCTTCGAGGCCGAGGCCGACAGTGATCAGCTGCGAGACTTTGCCCGCGTAGGCCATGCCGCTCTTGGCATGCTCGCTCATCATCGCGTTGCGGTCTTCCTTCGGCAGCAGGAACCAGTTCTCGCCCACCTTCCGCTTCTTGTTCATCGGGTAGAAGCAGGTGTTGGTGTACGCCGGGAAGTTCGGCGTCAGCCGTTGGTGGTTCATGTGAACCAGCCGGTCGGCGTACGCCTTCAGCTTCGTCTCATACACTGGGCTGCCCGCCGTCTCGCCTTCGGCGACCAGTCGCGCGCCGTATTGCTCGGCGGTCATCACGTACTCGCTGATCTCGGTCATCGAGACGAACGAGTAGCCGGGGACGATCGCCGGACCAAGCGGGCCGGCCATCAGCTGCTGGTGAACCGAATCGACCACGAGCGGATCGGGGTCCATCACCATCAGCCCGAAGTCGGCCTTGGCGCCGCTGACGATCGAGGTCTGCACGCGAAGCGGCTGCCCCTCACGGGCAGGATCGAGCGTGGAGATCAGTGCGGCCCGGCCCGCGGCGACCTGCTGCGGCGGCATGTCGGCCAGCCGATCCCGATTCCACGTGTAGTAGAAGTGGCTGCAGTGCCATCCACCGTCGATCGGCGGACGGGTAGATTCGATGGGCTGCGTCGAAGCGGTAGGACGATGCATGGCGAGAGATGCGGTGGTGGAATAGCCGTCGAAGGAGTTCAAAGTCAATTCGCATGGTACCAGAATCGCCCTCGGAGGTTTAGGGATGGAACGGGAACGTCACAATGTGCCGAATACAAAAAAATGAACCGCCAAGGACGCCAAGTGCGCCAAGGAATACAGACGGATTCACCACGACGACACGGCGTACACGACTAGAAAAGATGAAAAGCCAAGATCGAATGAGGGCTGAGCAAAACACTTCCTCTCTCATTGCTGTGATCTCGACTTTCGTCATTCAATTCTTTCCCTTCGTCGTGTCCGTTGTGCCGTCGTGGTTCATTCTTCGTCTTTCCCTTGGCGTACTTGGCGTCCTTGGCGGTTCAAATTGAATCCACGGTGCTGGAGAAATCGTCGACAAGCCGGCCGATTACTTCGTGGGTCAGCGCGGCGGGAACGCGGAGGCGGGGTTGCCCCGGCTGTTTTTCGAAGCGGCAGAGTGCGATCGAACCGCCGCGGCGAAGGAGCAGTTCATAGTAGCGGCTCGCGTTGTCGTCGCGTTGCGGCGGGTTGCTCCGCATCTGGACGCTGCAGCCTTGCGAGTCGGTTTCGATCGGAGCGATCGGTTCGAGCAGGTAGTTCACGCGTTGGGCGAGCGACTGGCTCGCCGTTTGAAGCTGAGCGACGCTCGCGCCGGCGAGTTCGGCGGTTTCGAGCGTCAGCTCGTCGATCGTCGCCGCGAACGGCTCGCACTGGATCGCTCGGCAGTGAATCGTTCGAGTGCCAGCCGTGATGGAGAAAGATTGCGAACCCTGCCCGATGGCGTTCCTAAGTTCAGCGAGCAGTTGGGAGGAAAGACTCATGCGACTCTACAGTGGATGCGACTCAAGTGATGGCTTCGAGACCCGGAATGTCGACCGAGTCCCCCTTCTCGATTTCGTGGTTCTTGCCGTCGAACGACAGGACGGCGCGGGCGTTTTCAAGCACGGTTTCAATGTGGACCGGTCGGTTCCATAAACGCTCCAGATTGCGGAGCGTATCCACGGCGAAGTCGGTTTGCAGTTCGACGCCGCTAAAATCGTGCCGAAGGTAGAGCTCCCCCCGGTTGCGATAGTTACCGTCGACGACGCTGATGATCGGACGGCCGCGATTGGTAAGGCTTTGCAGCAATTGTTGCTTCACCTTCGGGAACTCGCGGCTTTCGATTTCGTACGCTTCGCTGCCTGGGTTGTAGCCAAACCTGAATAGTTTGTGGTCACGGACGAAGTCGAGCGTGAGGAACTCGTCGATAAACGTGAGGTCGTTGTGAATCCGCCGCACTTCGAAGATCTTCTGCCGACCAAGCCCCGCGCCGGTGTTCCAACGGCGACGCTGTTGGACGTCTTCGCATTCGTCGTAGTCGCGACCGAAGGCGCCTCGGTTCCAGCGATCTTCGATATCACGGAAGAGCTCGATGCCGACCTTGTAGGGATTGAGTTGCGTCGGCGAACTCGCCAGCGTGCCGCTGTGGTGGTCGGCGTAGTTGACAATGTCGACGGCCGTCACCGCCTTGTTGATCATGATCGTCGAGTGCCAGTAGCTGGCCCACCCTTCGTTCATGATCTTCGTCTGCGCCTGCGGGGCGAAGTAGTACGACTCGTCGCGGACGATCGACAGCACGTCGGCCTGCCACGATGTGAGCGGCGCATGCTCCAGGATAAACAGCAATACGTCGCGTTCCGGCTGTTCGGGAATGCGGCGGGCGACGCCCTTTTCGGCGGCTTCGAGTTGCTTGCTGAGCAGCACCTCGCGAGGATTCACGAACGAATCCATGTACCCCTTCGCCTGGAACCGCGGCGAGCGGCTTTCTTCTTCCTGCTTCTCACGATCTCCGAAGCGGTAGTTGTCCTTCTTCTCACGCCGTTGAATGAATGGCGAGCAGATGTCGATGAGGTCTTCGACGCTCAGGCACGCATCGATGAAATCCTCGACCGGCTCGACGCCGACCTGATCCATGTAGCGACGAATCCGCGTGCCGTGGTTCGCCATGTCGTCCATCATCTTGCGATTGGTCTGGGAGAACCAATCGTTGCACTTGAAGAAATCGCAGTGGCCGTAGACGTGGGCCATCACAAGCTTCTGATCGAGCGCCGCGTTCGAGCGCATCAGGTAGGCGTAGCACGGATTGTTGTTGATCACCATCTCGTAGATCTTCTGCAATCCGTAGTGGTACCCCTTCGACAGCTGTTCGTACTCCATCCCGAACCGCCAGTGGGGGTAGCGGGTGGGAAACCCGCCCCGCGCCGCGATCGCATTGAGCTGGTCGGCGTCGATCAGTTCGAAGATCGTCGGATAGAAGTCGAGCCCATAGCGGCGCGCATGCTCCTCAATCTCCACCTGCATGGCGGCGAGTTCAGGCGTCAAGTTGCTAGTGGGGCCCATCGACATGATTCATTCAACTTTAAAACGACTCACCACGACGGCACAACGGACACGACGAAATGCCACGTACTTGATTACGTCGTGTCCGTTGTGCCGTCGTGGTTCAAATCATTTCCCTTTACCCAAGAACTTTCGAATCGACTCATAGATCGCGTCTTTGTCCGCGATCTCCGACAGCACGAGCTTTTCGTGGTCGCTGTATTGTTTTTCGAGGGCGTCGATAAAGTCGCCGCTGCCGTACGGGCTTTCGACTTGGCCGTAACAAAACAGGTTCGAAGCGGGGAGCAGCTTCTCGCCGAGCAGTTCGAACGCCTTGCGATTGTCGTCCCCCCAGTTGTCGCCGTCGGAGAATTGGAAGCAGTAGATGTTCCAATCGGCGACGGGGAACTCACGCTCGATCAGATCGGCCGCCACTTTGTAGGCGGAGCTGATCCGCGTGCCGCCGCTCTCGCGGGTATGATAGAAGGTGTTCTCGTCGACTTCTTTGGCCACGGCGTCGTGAATGATGTATCGCTTTTCGACGCCCTTGTATTGCTTGCCGAGCCAGGCATCGATCCAGAACGCCTCAGTGCGAACGATCTCCTTCTGTTCGTCGGTCATCGAGCCGGAGACGTCCATCATGTACACCACCGCGGCGTTCACCTGCGGCTGCGGGACTTCGTTCCAGGAGCGGTACTGCTTGTCGGCTTTCACCGGGATCACGCGAGGATCGCCAATCTCGTAACTTCCGGTGGAGATCTGCCGCTTGAGCGCCCGCAAGTAAGTCCGCCGCACATGGCGGAGCGACTCGGGGCCGGTTTGGCGGATGCTGTTGTACTTGGTCTTCTCCGCTTCGATGCTCGCGGCGCCCTTCGGTTTGATGCGCGGGAGCTCGAGTTCGTTCCCCAGCATCTCAGCCAACTCGTCGAGCGAAACCTCGACTTCGAGGTAGTGCCCGCCGCCCGGATCGCTGCCGGCGCCCCCTGCCCCGTCGGGCCCCTGCCCTGGCTTGCCGAGGGCGTCGCCGACTTCCCCGTCCCCTTGCCCGACGCCGCCGGAGCCGTTCTTGCCGAACTTGAACCGCGGAACGTCGAGCTGTGGGACCGGAATGCTGACGAGATCGCGACCCTTGCGGCCGATCATCTCGCCGTGAGTGATGTACTTGCGCAGATTGTCGCGGATCCGGCCGCGAACGATCTGCTTAAATCGGCGTTGGTCGCGTTCGATGTCCATGCGTGGGGAAGCGGTCAGCGATCAGCTTTCAGCAGTCAGCCAGAAGGGAATGGGGATCCGAGGGGGCTCTCCTCCTTTGGCTGACAGCTGATCGCTGACAGCTGACCGCTCTCTTACTTCTCCTTCGCATCGCCGCGGGCGAAGATGCTCGCGACGTAGTTCAGCACGTCGGTGGCGCTTTCGTCGTCGTAGCCGAGGTCGCGGATCAGACGGCCCTTCACGACGTCGATCTTCTGCTGCGTTTCCGCGTCGACGACATTCGAGACGAGACTCGTGAGCTTGATCGAATCCTTCTGATCTTCGAACAGCTTCAGTTCGAGCGCTTTGTTTAGTCGCTCGTTCGTCCTGTAGTCGAACTTCTTGCCGTCAATCGACAGGGCGCCGATGTAGTTCATGATCTCCCGGCGGAAGTCATCCTTGCGGCTCTCCGGGATGTCGATCTTGTCTTCGATCGACCGCATCAGGCGTTCATCCGGTTCTTCGTACTGCCCGGTGAAGGCGTTGCGGACCTTCTCGCGCTGGGTGTACGCCTTGATGTTGTCGATGTAGTTGCCGCAGAGCCGCGACAGGGCCGCTTCGTCGGCGGCGATCGCGCGTTGAACTTCGTTTTTCACGATGTTCGTATATTCTTCCTTCACCACGCCGAGGAGTTCGCGAAACTGGTGTTTCGTCTCCTCGTGCGTGATGAGGCTGTGATGCTTGAGCCCGGCCTCCAGTTCATTGAGCACCATGAACGGGTTGATGGACCGGGCCTCTGGATGGGCGACAAGCGCGTTGGAGAGCTTGTCCTGCACATACCGCGGCGAGATGCCGATGAGGCCCTCGCTAACGGCCTGATCTCGCAGCTCGGCGATGTTCTCCTCGGTGAACCCGGGGAGCGACTTGCCGTTGTAGAGCTTCAGCTTTTGCAGCCGCGACAGGCCGGCGTGCTTTGGCTCCTCGAGCCGCGTGAGGATCGCCCACATCGCCGCCATTTCGATCGTGTGCGGCGCGATGTGCTTGTTGGGCACCGTGCGCGGGTTGTAGTCCTTCTCGTAAATCTTGATTTCGTTCGCCAGCGTCGTGACGTACGGAATGTCGATCTTCACCGTCCGGTCGCGAAGGGCCTCCATGAACTCGTTGTTCTGTAGCCGGCGGTACTCCGGTTCGTTCGTGTGACCGATGATCACTTCGTCGATGTCGGTCTGCGCGAACTTCTTCGGCTTGATGCGATGTTCCTGGCTGGCGCCGAGCAGGTCATAGAGGAATGCCACGTCGAGCTTCAGCACCTCGACGAACTCGATGATACCGCGGTTGGCGATATTGAATTCGCCGTCGAAATTAAAGGCCCGCGGGTCGCTATCGCTGCCGTAGACGGCGATTTTGCGGTAGTTGATGTCCCCGGTCAGCTCAGTGGCATCCTGATTCTTTTCGTCCTTCGGCTGGAAGGTGCCGATGCCGATGCGGTCTTTCTCGCTAAGAATCAACCGCTTGATACGAACGTCTTGCACGACGCGCGTCCAGTCGCCGTCGTACTTCTTCAGCCGATGCTGGTACATGAAGCGGCAGAAGGGATCGAGCTCGCCGCGGATGCGCACTTTGAGGTCATCTTCGCCACGGCCCACATTGAGTTTGGCTGCCACGTCGTCGCGGAAACGCTCTGGAATGAGGTGGAGCGGCTCCTCGTTCATCGGGCACCAGTGAACCTCCTCCGGATCTTCCTCATCGACCCAGCCGAGCGTGTAGAGGGCGCCGGCGTCGGTGGCGGAGTAGCGTTCGAGGCCCTGCTTCAGGAGGCGGACAATCGTGCTTTTGCTGCTGCCGACGGGGCCGTGAAGCAGCAGGACGCGCTTCTCGATGCCGTACTCGTGGGCGGCGCTCTTCAGCGCGTTGACCAGATCGTGCAACGGTCCTGTGAGGCCGTAGACGGCGTCGTGGCCGTTGTGGTCGGGGTCGTCGAAGAAGCGGTAGTGGTAGACCTTCTCGCGATTGCGGTCGAGCACCTCGACGCCGTACGACAAAATCATGTCGTAGAGCCGTTGGTACGCGGTCCGCGTCACCTCGGGGTGCTCGCGAACGATGTCGAGATACTCCTCGAAGGTTCCGACCCAATTCTTGCGGCGGAACTGATCGCGATCCTGTCGCTCAGAAACGAGCGAAATAATTTCGCTGCCTTTGGTCATTGCCATGCTCCCTGCCGACGGCGACGACTCGATCGTCAAATGGCGGGCGTGTGCGAGTCGTGCTGGCGGCGCGATGTCCTGGAACGTTGTGTAGACCCAGATGATGTAATTAAGGACGCAGCCCGATGGCTGCGGGTGATGCGGGCGCGGGGAAGTTTTCAATGAGTTCCGGGAAGAACTCTCGCGGCAGGGGATGCCGTCTGAACGATCGCCCAAGATCTCGACCCTCGGACAACGTTCTGCTCTCGCAGCAATGCGCGCACGCGAATTCGCTTTCAGTCGCAAACGGAAATGGCGTCGCCAGAGTGGCTAACGCTCGTGCCAGGGATGCCTGCGCTGCACGCTACTAGAGCGGAAGTTGGCAAAGAGCAGCGGACCTTCGTCGCCGGCGCCATACTAGGGCGTCGACAAACTAGCGGGAAAAACCCGCAGGTCGAATCGCTCCAAAGAACTCTTCTCTCTCATTAAGTATCAGCACAAAAGTTCAGCATGGCAACATCGATGTGACGGAATCCGCCGGCGTCTTGCCGCAGGAGCGCGTTGCGCCACGCGTTCGCGACCCCCGCACCGTTGTAAATGCCGCACTGTTGACGGTTTCCAACGATGGGCACGGTCTCTCCGCGCGCTGCAGGAACTCGCGCCGCATGTTGAATCACTAGAAGTAGACACTCCAATTTCCCCATAATTTGGCGAGATTGCAGCGACCGGCGAAGCTGCCAAAACGAGGCAAATCAGCTGCCACCGAGCGCCCAGCTCGTTGCTAGCGATCTCGCCGGCAATCTTGAGAACTTTTTCCGATTGTGATGACTTTGCCGAAAGTTAGGACGGAGGCCGGCCGATATCACTCTTACGCGTTGATTCCCGGGGGGGCTCCCGAGACGCGGTCTACCTTTTCACCGGCAAATTTCGCCTCGCCGCGAAGCTGGGAAGGTTGGGCCGAGTCGAGAACCAAGGCGGCGGCGGCTTCGGCCGACCCCCGCGGGATTCGATTCATGAAATTCCCCCGCTTGAGCTACAACCGAGTCGCCCGGGTCCTGCTCTTCACCGCTCCCCTGTGGATGTCGCCCATCACCGGCGCGGCCCATGGAGTGGAATTCCGCAAGCCAGGCAGTTCATCTGCCCCGGCTGTGAATAGCTCGCTCCAGTTCCGCAGCGCCTCGGCGCCTGCTGAAAGCGAAGCCCCACCGGCACCGGCCAAAGCCAAAGCAGCGCCGGCACCCGCCGCTCCTGTCACTGCGCCGACCGTTCAGCAGGTTGCCAAGCCGCTCGCCAGCGCTGCCCGCCCGTTGCCGGCGCCAGCCGTCGCGCAAGCTCCGGCCAGAATCACCGCTCGTCCGGCGTTCACGCAACCAGAATCGAACGGCGTTGAAACCGCGGCCTACACCACGGTCGACCGTTCGCGGATGCGGAACTTCGCAGCGCTCGATTACGACGAATCACTGCTTGGCCCGCCGATCCATCACCAACGCGAGTCATTCACCGCTCCGGCCGGCTATTGCGCCGACTGCAACAGCGATCCGGGCTGCGGCCTGCAAGAAGCCACCTGCGGTTGCGGCGAAGCCAACTGCGGCATCTGCGAACCAGGGTGCGGCGCCGTTGAACCTGGCTGCGGCACGATCGAAGCCAACTGCGGCGCGATCGAAGCCGGTTGCGGACTTGAGCCCGGCTGCGGCATGCAAGAGTGCGTTGACTGCGGCAGCGGCGTGAATCGCGGCTCCGACTACTGGTGCTTCCCGGTTTGCTTGCCCCGCTTCCGCGACCTGTCGGTGTGGGCCGGCGTTCATGGTTTCAAAGGCCCGCGCGATTCGCCGCTGTTCGGCGGGTCGGGCGACGGTAACTTTGGCTTCCAGGAAGGCATCAACATCGGCGGTAAGGCCCCGCTCATCGGCCTGCTGTTCCCTGAACTCAGCTACCAACTCGGCTACCAAGCCGTGCAAAGCCATCTCTCCGGCACTACCGGCGGCGTCACCGACGATCGGGCTCAGGACTTCGTGACCATTGGTTTCTTCCGTCGCGTGCCGGCTGGTTTGCAATTCGGCGCCGCGTGGGACTACATGGCCGACGACTGGCTCGTGGACGCGAACTTCCAACAGATCCGGTACGAGATTAGCTTGAAGACGCAACGTGGTCGTGAGTTTGGCTTCCTTGGCTCAACCCACACGAATTCCAGCACGATCGGCGAAGTAAATTTCCAGGCAGTCGATCAGTATCGCTTCTTCTTCCGCAACAACTTTAAAGCGGGCGATATGCGGTTCTGGGTCGGCTTCTCGAACGACAGCGAAACGATCTTCGGCGGCGACTTCTACGTGCCGTTCAGCGATCGTTGGTCGCTACAAACTGGGTTCAATTACCTGATTCCGAGCGGCGACGCCGGCCTTATCGGCGCCACGGAAGAAGCCTGGAATATCGGCATGAACCTCGTCTGGCACTTCGGCGGAGCCGCGCAGAACACGCGGAACAACCCGCACCGACCGATGTTCAACATCGCTGACAATGGTTCGATGTTCATCGACCAGTCGCCGTAAACCGAGCGAATCCCCCCACTCGGGGAATGCGGTCGACCGTGTTCCCCGAGTGGGGGCTTGAGCTGACGCTGCCGACTTTGGAAACCGTGCGTAGAATGCGAAACCCGTTGCAAGGCAAACCGCTCTCTGGCCGACGCTGCCAAGCACGCCAGTAGCCGGACCGCCACGCGGTCCAGGTTGAAGCGGCGAGCGAGTGAGCAATTCGCCCGGAGGGCGTGGCCATCTGGCTAGTGGTTCTCGCCGCGGGATCAAGCTCGCAAGTTTCCGTTATTTAATGCCGTCGCGCCGCAGCCATGCAACAGATCAAATCATCCTGGGAGGACCGCGCTAACCACCGCCGGGTCGACTACTCGGCCCGCTACACGCGGCATCGCTCTGGCGTTGAAATAACGGTGCTCACGCCGACGCAGGTGACGTTTCTTTGCCCCACGTCGCGAGCCGAGTTGCGGACCGTTGGCGTTTGGACGACGCGCGGGCGTGATCTGTTGGTGGAGCAACTCCACTCAAGCGGCCACCTCCGCGAGCTTGAGCTGCGGATTGAAACGGGCCTCGCCGTTTGAGCCCAATATTATTCGAACATAAAAGCCACCGACTCTGCCGGTGGTCGGAGCAAGTTGCGGCTAGTTAGCAATTCGTCCACCGGCAGAGCCGTGGCTTCGATCTGCTTACTTCGGCAGCGGATCGCTGGGAGAAGTCGGCGTCGGCCGGTCATCGAACGGCACGCGCTGCAAAGGAGTAATCCGCGGCACAGGCCCGAACAATCCTTGCTCGCTCGGCGGGGCGTCGGGAAGAGCTCGTCCCGCGCCCGCCTTATCTCCCCAGCGGTCGAAAGTCACTTTCGTTTCGCGCTCTTCACCGGCCCGCGTGAACTTGATCGTCACCGTGTCGCCTGGCATCCGGTCGGAGATCGCGGCCGTTAGTTCCTCGAACGTGGCGATCGGCTTGCCTTCGAACGCGGTGATCTTGTCGCCGATGATCAGGCCTGCCTTGGCCGCCGGGCTGTCGGCAACGATTTCCTGAGCGTCGAGTCCGCGGATTCCCAACCGAGCCCCGCCTTTGCGAATGTCAATCAACGTCGCGGGGAGCTTCTCGCGCGACTTGTCGACGAGTTCGGGCGTAAACTTCTGTCCAAAGAACTCCATCCGCTTCACGTTGGCGAGCTTTTCCAACTCCGGCAGCGCTTCGTCGCCAAGCGGCGCCCCGTGAACGCTGAGGGTCGTCGCGTTGCGAATCAGCGCGATATGCTTAAGCCCCTCGGCTCCTCCCTTCCAGTCTTTGTTGAGCGTGATCTGCAGCGGGGTGCCGTAAGCGCCCATCATCGCGAAGGTGCGATCCATTTCGACGAAGCCGCCCAGCTCTTTGATCGCCGCGATGGCCGCCGCCTCGCGCAGGTCGGCCAGCCGCCGCTGCGCTTCGGCCGCTTCGACAGGGCGTTGCGCAAGCGTCGCAAGTTTCTCGAGTGCGGGGATCGCTAGCGTTTGATCCGCCGAATCGGCCCAAGCCCACAGAATGTGGGCGGCCCGCGTCGAAGTTTCCAGGCCGCCCTTCGCCGCCGCTTGGGCGGTGGGTTCGAGCGCGGGGGCTCCGATCGCAATCAGAGTACGTTGCGCCGCTTGCCGCGCGGCGTACTGATCTCCTTCGAGTTGCTTGATCGCCGCGGCAACTTCAGGGGGCGCCTCCGGTGCGGCAGCGGGTTCGGGCTCAGCAGGACTCTCGCCTTGCTTCGCGATTTCAGCCTGAACGTCGGGAGCCTGCGCAACGGCCAGCGGCGCTGCGAATAAACTGGCGACCAAACCGCCGGCGAGGAGCCAGGCCCGCCGCAGGGATCGCAGCGCGGATCGGAGTTGGAATCCCTTCATGTGGTCGTCGTCCATTGCCGGTAGCGAACGCACAAGTGCGAACGTAAGTCTTGAGTTGGCTCGCCCCGGCGAACCGCGCGGCGAACAAGGTATTGTAGCACGGAGCGAACTTCTACCACCCCTAGTTGTTGCGGTGCAGGCGGTAGATTAGGCTGCCCAGCATGAAAATTGCCCTGCTCGGCGCCGACGCACAAAGCCTGCCCCTGCTGGCGGCGGCGCTTGCCGCCGGGCATGAATGGGCCTGGGGCGGCGACCTAAGTCTTGCCGCAGGGCATGATTTTTCTTGGCCCGCAACTGAGGACCAAGCGGAGCAGTGGGAAGACCTGCTTGTCGACGAAACGGCCGACGCGATCATCGTCGGCCGCGGCGCCGCCGGCGATTCACTCCGCACGCGGCAAGTGCAGGAACTCGCTCGGCTCGGCCGGCCCATGTTGACGACGTTTCCCCTCTTCCTATCGGTACTGACGTACTTCGAAGTCGACATGTCGCGGACCGAAGGGGGCGGCATCCTGCATTACTACAATCCGCTGCGGGAGTCTTCAGCGCTCGCGGACGCCGATCGCTGGGTCGTCGATGGTCACCCGCGTTTCGGCAAAGTGGAGCAAATTGCCGCCACGCGATCGATGGTTGAGCGGACCCGCGAACAGGTCCTCGATCGCTTCGCCGGCGACGTCGATCTGTTGTCGTCCGTCGGCGGCAAGCTCAATCGCATTGGTGCACACGCCTCCAGCGGCGCCGAAGCCGACTATTCCGCGTTGAGCGTCCAGCTACTGGGGTCGACGCAACTCCCCGTGCGATGGAGCGTCGAACCGCCGGGCGAAGCCGAAGGACTGGCACTCCATTTCATTTGCGAGCGCGGCCGTGAATCGTTTTGGTTCGATGCCAACGGCCTTGTCGCCGAGCCGGCGAGCGGCCCCGCCAGCCGCGCCGTCAATCGCTTTGCCGACGCCATCGCTGCAGCCGCGGTCGACGGAACCTGGCGGCATGCATTGCGTGCGATGGAACTGACCGACTCGATCGAAATCAGCCTCCGGCGCGGCCGCATGATCGACGTTCACGACCAGCAGCTCACCGAGCAGCTGGCCTTCAAGGGAACGATGGCAGCCCTCGGCTGCGGTCTGCTGCTGCTCCTGGCGCCTGGGCTGCTGGCGGTCGGTTGGTTGGCGGGTGCCGTCGGAATCCCGCTCGCGGGCTACTGGCCGCATCTGCTGCTGGCAATCCTGGCGATTTTCTTGGGAATCCAATTCCTGCCGAAGCTGCTCTACAAGTCGCCGCCTAGCAGCGACGGGTAATTGAAATGCCCGTGCCTGCGACTGCTGGCGCAAAGTTTGCCGATTGTGCGGAAGTTCCCGCCCCCTCGCGGCCGATCATGAGAAGGAGGAACCGGGGGGGATCTCGCGCTATGTCGTCGTTCCACTTTTCGATGCACCGCTTGCTAGCGTGCCTGCTGCTAATGGCGGTGAGCGGCTGCGCGGTTGCACGGAATAGCAACTGTAACTGCGGCGAATGCAACGGCTGCCCGCCGATTCGGATGGCTGCGGCCGCCTATCATGGCGAACTCGCGGACGACGTCATCTGCTGCTCGCGCTGCTTCGGCGAGGGCTGCTCCGTTTGCGATCGCATGGTGCGTCCCGTCACGTGCGGACCTGAATGTACGCAATGCCGCACCTGCCCGATCTTGCCGTTCGGCATCGGCGACAAGTTCCACGAAAAACCGACGCCCGGCCCGCCGCCGGCAACGTTCCGCCCGCCGATGCCGCCGAAGTTTCTACCCGTGCCGACGCAAGACGTCCTCTCGCCCGCACGGCCCGACGCGCCGGAGCCGCAACGCGGCAACGTCGACATGGGCTGGCGTCCGCAGATGACGGTGTCGGGGCACGATTAGCACGAGCGACGCTCACGAACTGAAGCCATCATTTGCACGCGGCCCGCAGTCTTACTGAGGGCCGCGTGTTTTTGTTTTGTGAAGGAAGCGGAGCGTTCAGTAGAGGGGGCTCAGCCCCCGAAGGGGGCGGCATGTTGTAGCCAGGGGCGTAAGCCCCTGGTTAGGCGTGATGCAATTATGGCGGAGCCCCGCGAGGGGCGGCATTGCTCCCGATGTGCGCGACGATCTCTGCCGCCCCTTCGGGGCTAGAAGTCATGTAAATGATTCGTTACCAGGGGCTCGCGCCCCTGGATACAACACTCGGCCCCTCCGGGGCCAATACCATTAGCGGTGTATCTCGCTGGCCGATCCATCGCCTGCCTGAAAGAGAGAACATCATGGCCAAGCAGCAACGCTGTCGTACCATGCGACAACCCGCTAGCGGCCGTGACAAACTAGGCGGAGTGTACCGGTCCCGGTTGTGCCGTTTAAGCGTGTCGTAGGGGTACGCCGATCATCGAGGTGTCAACCGGCTCTGCCGGATACTCGTTCCGCGTCTACCGACCGCTGCCCCAGACGGCGCCGGCAGACACTCCACATTGGACGACCCGCGATGCCCATCCTGCGCTTGCTCTCTCGCCGCGCTTCCCGTCCCGTCCTATGGCCTCTCGCCTTGGCCGTGAGCATCGGTACGCTGCCGCCGCAGTATACGCTGGCGTCGCCCGCCGATCGCATGACGCCGGTAGTTGCTGCCGTTCGCAATGCGGCGCCGGCGGTAGTGAACATTCAGGGACAGAAGTCGGTCACTGACCCGCTGGTAGCCGGCCGCACCACTCCCGCCTCGCGCGAAGTCAACGGCATGGGCACGGGCGTGGTGATCGACTCGCGCGGCTACATCCTTACCAACTTTCACGTCGTCGATGGCGTGCGGCAAATCAACGTGACGCTCGACGGCGGGCAAGCCTACGTCGCTCAGTTGGTCGCGAACGACCGCGAAACGGACCTCGCCGTCATCCGCATCAAGACGCCCCAGCCGCTGCCGACCATCCACATCGGTACCTCGCAAGACCTGATGACCGGCGAAACGGTCATCGCCCTGGGCAACGCCTACGGCTACGAACACACGGTCACCTCCGGCATCATCAGCGCTCTGCACCGCAACGTGCAGGTGAACGAGACTCAGCAATATCTCGACCTGATCCAAACCGACGCCAGCATCAACCCCGGCAATTCGGGCGGTCCGCTGATGAACCTCGACGGCGATATGATCGGCCTGAACGTCGCCGTTCGCGCCGGGGCCCAAGGAATCGGCTTCGCGATTCCGATCGACAAGGCCCTCGACGTCGCGACGCGGTTGATTAAGGTCGAGAAGCTGGAATCGTACTGGCACGGCATCACTCCGCTGGCGGCTGATGGCCCGACCGGCCCGGTGACGATCGCCCGCATCGAACGCGACAGCCCCGCCGAAATCAGCGGCCTGGCGCGGGGCGACCGCTTGGAACAGATTGGCACCACTCAGATTGATCGCCCGCTTGACGTGGAGCGCGCCCTGCTTGGCCGCCGCGCTGGCGAACGGGTGCCGGTCCTCGTGCAACGCGATGGCCAACAGGTCGCCCTCGATATGGTCGTCGCCGCCAAACCAGGCCCTGGCCGCAGCCGCGTCGCCGAGTCGAACTCGCAACTCGGTCCCTTCCAGCAAGCCACTTGGGATGCTTTCGGCCTGACGCTGGAGCCGGTCTCGAAGAGCACGCTAACCGATCGCGGCCTGCCGCTCGACGGCGGCATGCGGGTCGTCTCGGTGAAGCCCGGCAGCTCGGCCGCTACGCAAGGCGTTGTCGCCGGCGATATCCTCGTGCAGATCCACCGCTGGTACACCACGAGCGAAGAAGACGTGCAGTTCATCCTGAACCGTGCGGATGCGGTGGCGAAGTTGGGCCCGGTGCGGTTCGACATCGTCCGCGGCGGCGAGCGGTTCTTTGGGCAGCTGGCTCTGAGCACCAGCGGCGGCGAGACAACTCGCCGATAGCTCGCTGCTGATAACCAACTTGATTCAACAAAAAACGGGGCCTTGCTGAGTGATCAGCAAGGCCCCGCTTCGTTTACATTCTAGCCCCGGGCTCCGCCCGGGGGTCTATATCCACTCCGTTTGGCAACGTTGCGCGATGTGGTAGCCCACCCCCGGGCGGAGCCCGGGGCTGAAGCGCGACCGCGAACGGCCGCGCTAGCTCAGCGCCACGGTGACCGTCTTCGTTTCGGTGTACGCCTGCAAGCCGGCTTCGCCGAGTTCGCGGCCGAGACCGCTTTCTTTGAACCCGCCGAACGGCGCGCCGGCGTCGAAGACGTCGTAGCAGTTGATCCACACCGTGCCGGCCCGCAAGCGAGCGGCGAGACGGTGGGCCTTGCCGATGTCACGGCTCCAAACTGCAGCGGCGAGGCCGAAGTTGCCAGCGTTGGCTCGCCGGGCGATCTCGTCGACGTCGCTGAACTTCAGCACGCTCAGCACCGGGCCGAAGATCTCGTCAGTCGCAATCCGCATGTCGTCGGTCACGCCGGCAAACAACGTCGGCTCGATGTAGAAGCCTTCGTCGCCGTGACGCTTGCCGCCGCTGATGAGCTTGGCGCCATCTTGCTTGCCGTACTCGACGTACTTCAAGATCTTGTCGAACTGCGCCTTATCGATCTGCGGGCCTTGCTCGGTCTCAGGATCGAAAGGATCGCCCAGCTTGCGCTCGTGATTCTTCGCCTTCAAGCGATCAACGAATTCGTCGTGGATGCGGTCTTCGACGAACAACCGGCTGCCGGCACAGCAGCACTGGCCTTGGTTGAAGTAGAGGCCGAAGTGGGCGCCGTCGACCGCGGCGTCGATATCGGCGTCGGCGAAGACGACGTTCGGGCTCTTGCCGCCGAGTTCAAACGTGACGCGCTTCATCGTTTCGAGCGCTTCGCGTTGGATGATCTTCGCCGTCGTTCCTTCGCCGGTGAAGGCGATCTTGTCGACGCCGGGGTGCTTCACGAGCGCGGCGCCAGCCGTGGGACCGTAACCGGGGACGACGTTGATCACGCCGTCCGGAATGCCCGCCTTCTGGGCGAGGCGAGCCATCCGCAAGCAGCTGAGCGGCGTTTGCTCGGCCGGCTTCATGACAATCGTGCAGCCCGCCGCCAACGCAGGGCCCCACTTCCAGGCCGTCATTAGCGCGGGGAAATTCCACGGAATGATCTGCCCGACGACCCCCACCGGCTCGCGACGGGTGTAGGTGAAATAGTCGCCACGGACGGGGATCGTGGCGCCTTGGATCTTGTCGGCCCAGCCGGCGTAGTAGCGAATGCAGTCGATGACCAACGGGATGTCGGCGCCGCGGGCGTCGCGGATCGGCTTGCCGTTGTCGAGCGTTTCGATCGCCGCGAGTTCGTCGGCTTCTTCCTCAAGCAAGTCGGCGAACTTATTCATCAGGATGCCGCGATCGCGGGCGTCCATCTTCGACCACTCGCCGCCGTCGAACTGGACGCGGGCTGCCTTCACGGCCGCGTCGATGTCGGCCTTATCGCCTTCGGCGACTTCGGCGATCACTTCTTCAGTCGCGGGATGCACCGTCTCGAAGGTCTTACCGCTCTTCGCGGGAACCCATTCGCCGCCGATGAAGCACTGCGTCTGACGAACTTGCGGACGGGCGAACTTTTCAGTCACCGTGGCCATAGACGTGATTCTCCTGCCTGGACCTGTGAGCGGGGCGAAAGCTGGCGTCGGCTCGACGCCGATTCCAAGCCGCTCGCTTGGTGAAAAGAGCGAAGCGCGTGCGGCATGTTCGCATTGTATCACTTCGCCGGGTGTTGCAACCAGCGGCCGAAGCGCCGCTCGGTTGGTGCATCGCTCGAACGGCGTCGACTTGCCTCGCTCGAACCGCGTCGAAATAAGCGCAACGACGCAAAATCGTCGGTCCGATTGCACCGTTCGCAACGATTCCGCTCGGCGTGTTTTGGCGGGATGCGTGCGCTTTACGGCAGATTGCGAGCTAGGTTTTGGTAGGGCCGGTAATACCTTCGGCAAATTTCGTAACGGCGGCGCTATGCGCGCGCCTCGCCACGGTCGTTTGCAGCCGTTGGTTGGGAGAGAGACTATGTATATCAAACGGCGGCAAGTTCTGATCGCGATGCTCGTCATGAGCCAACTCGGCTGCATGGCGTTCGGGGTGTTGTGGGCGTCGCAGTGGCTTCACGCCGCGTTCAATCAGATCATCCATCGCTCGGTGACGCTGCAGGCGGAATCGCTTGCGCTCACCATCGCCCGGCAATCGTCCGATCTCGCCGATTTGCAGCAACCAGTCGACGCGTCAGGTAGCAAAGACTCGCTCCAGCGCCTCGTCGAACAACTCAACGTTCCTCACGATGGATTCGTCTCGATCGTCCGGACAGCCGACGGCAAGGTCATTGCCGCGACGCTCGCGGCGCCGGCGGGCATCAAAGCAGGAACGGCTCTCACGACGGAGACGCTGCAGACTGGCAAGGGCTCCCCGCAACCGCTGCTCGCCGCCCTGGCTCAAGATAAAGGCGAGGGAAAACAGTCGTTCGTCTCAGGCATGTCCGAATTCGCGGGCCAGCCGTACGCGGTAACCGCCTTGGGCGTCCCGCAGCACGAGGCGGCGATTCTCGTCGCGCTCTCGGACGCGAGCGTCAATCGACTGTCGGCCGAGCTCGTGACTCCCATGATTCAGGTCGGCTTCGTGCTCACCGGCGCCGTCGTTGGCGCCACGGCGATCTGCACAATCTTCCTCGTGCGTCGGTTCGACAGCACGCTGCTGGAAGTCAGCTCGTCGCTCGAACGTGAAGTCGAACGCCGCACGCTCGGCCTGCAGCGGAGCCGCAACGCGGTGGTGTTCGGTCTGGCGAAGCTCGCCGAGTCGCGCGATAAGGACGCCGGTCAACACCTCGAACGGCTGCGGACGTACGTGACGATCCTCGCCAGCGAACTCGCCAAGCATAACTCGAAGATCGACCACCACTACGTCGCCAACCTCGCGATCGCCTCGGCGCTGCACGATGTCGGCAAGATGGGCGTCCCCGACGCGGTAATCTTGAAACTTGGCAAGCTGACCGCCGCCGAACGCCGCGCCATGCAGATGCACACGGTGCTTGGCGACGAGTGCCTCGCTTCGGTCGAGCGGATGCTCGGAGACAACGACCAATTCCTCACCTTCGCTCGCGAAGTCGCCGCCGCCCACCACGAACAATGGGACGGCAGCGGCTACCCCTACGGGCTGCAGGGAAAGGACATCCCGCTGGCCGCGCGGATCGTCGCGCTGGCCGATGTATACGACGCCCTCACCTCGCACCGCGAGTATCGCCCTGCGGCAAGCCACGCCGAGGCCCGCGAGTGGATTGTCTCGCACTACGGTTCGCAATTCGACCCGGAAGTGGTCGAGGCGTTCATCGCCCGGGAAGTCGACTTTGCGAAGATCAGCCAGGCGGCCGCTCAACTCGACGAACGTCGCGTCGCCGCCTCTGCTCAGACGCCTGCGACGGCGGAGTTTGAGCAAGCGCCAGCGACCAGATCGACCCTCTAACGGCTGAATCCGTCCGGGCGCGTCGTTTGCACTCTGCCCCGCCGAACTGCTTGCTTCCGGGCCATCGCGGCCTGATACTGGCGGTTCGCGGGTCATTGGGTGCAACTTGGGGACGACGCCATGAAGTTTTTGTCATTTCTGCAGCCGGGCTGCGCGCTTAAGAACCAGCCAGCTCCCAAGTGGCTGCAAGCGGCTCCGCTGGTCGCCACTCTCGCCGGCATCGGCGGGCTTGCGACCGAGGCAGACGCCGGCATCGTCGGTCGCAAGCGGGTGGCAACGGGCCTCAACGCCCCCATGTTCGCGACATTCGCTCCCGGGGATTCAACGCGGCTGTTCATCGCCGAGCGGGGCGCCGGTACGGCTAGCAATGCGACGGCGGCGATTCGCGTTCTCAACTTGCAGACCGGGCTGTTGGAGCCGACGCCTTACCTGTCGATCCCCGGCATCAACACGAACGGCGAGGGAGGGCTGTTGGGGCTCGCCTTCCATCCCGACTTTCAAACGAACCACAAGTTCTACGCCTACGTGACGGCAAACGACTCCGTCGCGAACACGCCATTCAGCTCCTATATCCGCGAGTACACGGCGCCGAGCGCCACGTCGAACACCGCCAACACGGCGTTTACTCCGATTCTCAATACGACTCAACCCGATACCAACCACAAGGGCGGTTTCATTGGCTTCAGCCCGAACGACGGCTATCTCTACGTGATGTTCGGCGACGGCGGCGGCAGCGACGACAACGACACAGGCCACACCGCCGGCACCGGCAATGCTCAAGATATTACCTCCAACTTCCTAGGGAAGGCGCTACGAATCGACGTTGATCGCGATGACTTTCCCCTCGACGTCGATCGAAACTACGGCATCCCCTTCGATACTGCTGAGTCGCCCGGCAATCCATTTGCACCAGACGCACCCGGCGGCGCCAACCCGACCGGCGACGATGAGATCTGGGCCTACGGGTTGAGAAATCCGTTCCGCGCCGGATTCGATCGGGCGACTGGCGACCTCTGGATCGGCGACGTGGGACAAAACACGCGCGAGGAGATCGACTTCCAGCCCGGCAACAGCGTTGGAGGCGAGAATTACGGGTGGCGACTTCGCGAGGGAACGATCGCCACGCCGTCGGGCGGCGTCGGCGGCGCCAAGCCGACGGGCGCCATCGACCCCGTGTGGGATTACAAGCGTCCCGACGATCCGACGCTCACGCCTGCTGAAGCGAATTTCGTCGGCACTACGGTAGTCGGCGGCGTTCCCTACCGCGGGCCCGATCCCGAACTGCAAGGGCTCTACTTCTTCGCGGACTACGGCAGCAATCGCATCTGGACGCTCCGCCCGGCGACGGAGACTTCGCCGCAAGTCGTCGAGTACGTCACGCCGCAGTTGCCGACGGACGTCGGTACGCCCAGTGCGATTTCGTCGATCGTCGAAGATGCTAACGGCAACATTTACATCACCTACCTTACCGGGGCCGTCTACCAGATCGTGACCGACGCCCTGACGCCGGGCGACTTCAATGCGGACGCGAAGGTCGACAACGCTGATCTTACTGCGTGGAAAACGGGCTTCGGCACCGCGACCGGCGCTAAGGCTGCCAACGGCGACGCCGATGGCGACGCCGACGTCGATGGCGCCGACTTCATGGCTTGGCAGCGGAACTTCGGCTGGTCGGCGCTGAACGTCGGCAGCGGAACTCCAGCGGCGACTGTGCCGGAGCCGACTGCTGCGGCGCTGGCGGGACTTGCGGCGCTGGGGTTGGTGCTTGGGCGGCGGCGCGGTTAGCGTGGCGCGTCTGTTGGGCGCGGAGTCGAATGCCCCCCGGTTTGAAGAACCGGGGGCTAAGGGGCGCTCGGTGCGATGCGACGCTGCTAGGCGTCGTCGAAGTCGGGGTCGTCGGCGAATGGCGAATCTTCGTCTTCGTCGTCCTTCTCAACCACGTCTTCGTCGGGCTCGGCGCCGCCGAAGGTATCGGGGAACTCCTCGTCCTCGGTGAGGTCGTCTTCCCAATCTTCTTCGAAGTCGTCGTCAAAATCGTCGTCGAAGTCGTCGTCTTCGAAGTCGTCGAAGGGGTCGTCCCCTTCGGCCGATTCGCTAGCGGTCGCTTCGCCCGTGAAGTCGCTGGGCGTCTCGTCGAAGGTCCATGGCCGATCGCCCAATTCCGACGTCCCGTTGAGGTCACGGGCGAAGAGGGGGGCGACATCGCCGTAGGGCGACTCCAGAATCGACTCGGCCGACATGGCGCAGACCATTTGCTTGCAAACCTTCGCGGGGATGAAAAACGTGCCGCCTCAGCGTCGTTCCGGGGGCTGGCGTGCGCCCTGGACGAGCCACAACGATAGCATGAATCCTCCAGAATTGCTCCCCGTCTCGGCGGCGTCAACCGTCCGCGGGTGCTGGCAGGCCTGTCTAGGCCGATTTTCGGCTTTCCGGTAGACTGACGGCGTTCGCGCGACACCCCCGCGCGCCGCATGGATGTAAAGGGTCGATGGAAATGGACGGAGCTGCGCTTTTCGCGTTGATCGCCGCGGTCGGTTTTGGCTGGCAGCCAATGCCGGACGGAAGCGAGCGGTACGAATATATCGTCCAGGTCGACGAAGAACTCGCCGCGACGCTGGCCTCGGGAAAGTCGATCCCCATCGTGGGCGAAGTCCCCGACGACATCCGCCCGATCGGCTGGGTGCGGGTGGTGATCGGCGACGGCGCTCCCCCTCGCGAGCGGATGGTGACGCGGCTCAAACCGGTGGTCGCGGCCACTATGGCCAAGCCGGAACTTCCCGCCGAGGAGTCGATTGTCGTCCGCGGGCAGAACGCCGTCGGGTCTGCCGACTACAACCGCTACGGCGAGATCCCACAGCAACTCTCGCAGCAGGCGGCAGCGACGGCCAACGCCGTGACCAATGCGGCGACTGAAGCCTGGAACGGCGGTTCGACGCCGGCGCCCTCCGGGCAGGCGCTCTTCGACAACGCCGTCGCATCGGGGACGCAGGCCTGGAACGAAAACGTCGCCGGCCCCGCTGCCAACGCGATGAACGACGCCGCTCAGAATCTGCAAACTCAACTCGGCAACTCGGTTCAGCAAGGTTTTAACAACGCCTCCAACCAGGTGCAGCAGAGTGCTCAGAATGCCGCGGCATCGCTCGGCGAGCGGACGAGCAGCGTCATCAACGAACTTCGCAATCCACAAGCGCGGCAGCCGGCGACAACGTCGCGCGACGTGCGCAACCAGCCTGCGCCGCTGACCGCCGTCGCTCCGCCGGCAACCGGCTCCGCAGCGACTGGCGCTCCCCCAGCGATCTACGGCGACTCGCAACCGGCGAACAGCTGGAATCAAGACTCACTCCCCACGACAACTCCGCTGCAGTCGAACGCGCAGTCCCCTGCCCCATCGGCGGCGGCCGGCAGCACGTGGAACAACACGGCAACAGCTCCCTTCCCCACCGCGGCGCCGCTCGCGAACCAGGGGACGAGCGGCCTCGGCAACGGTTCCTCACAGCAACAACCAACGCAGTACTCTCAGCAACAACAGCAGCCCGCCAGTGGTGCGCCTGCCGCGAACGAGTGGAACAGCGATAACTTTGCGGCCAGCCAACCTGCAACGAACGGAATGGGCGGCGTTAATAACACGGCGACCAACAACAACACGTCGACTAGCAACCCGTGGCAAGGCGTGGCCGATCCGCGCGTGCCGGCCACGACCGCCGGCTCAACGAGCAGCACGCCCGGAATCGGCGTCATGCCGCCGCAGGGCGATCTCGCCAACGGGCAGACGCGGCCGTTCGGCGGCGGCGGTTCGCAGTGGTCGGGCGACTCGCCCATCCCATCGGCTCCTCCGCTCGCTTCCGAAACCAACCTGGCTGGAACTGGTTCGACACTCTCGCCGTCGAACACTGGGGCGCCCGCCATCAGCGTGGGAATGATGAACCAGAACCCCAACCGCCCGCTCGACGAAGTCGCCGGCGCTGCAGGAACTGGAACGCCCGCAACGCATGCCTCGACGGGGCAAACGACGCCGCCAGCGACGATGAATCGCGATATCTTCAATTCTCCGCGATCGAACCAACCGACGAACGGGCAACCGGCCGGCGCTGGCCAAGGCGGCTCCGCGACGATGCCAACCGCTAATACGCAAGCTAATGCGGCGGCCGGCACGGGCGGGCGGGACAATGCCTTCATCGCCTTGGTGGCATGGGTGCTGTTGTTCGGCTCGGCGTTCGGCAATTTGTATCTCTTCTGGAGCTACCTCGACGTGCGGCAGAAGTACCGTTCGCTGGTTCGCAAAACGGCGCGAGCCGTCGGAAGTCGTTTTTCGGCGGCGTAGTTCTGCGTTCGCGAAAAGGTGCGTTCCGCTGCCGCACGCCGGTCTCAATCGTCGCTCACTGTAGCCGGAGGCCCACGGCCTCCGGACTGGCGCGACACTTATGTTGGCCATTCTGCGGATCGTTCTCCCCGGCGGCACTCCCGCCCGGCCCGCGTGGCGGGCCGGCTAGTAGAGAAGCGTATTGTAGTGCTGTTTGTTGTCGTGTCGCGTCGCTTAGTGTCGCAGATGCGATTTTTGGCGACACAATGCTAAGTCCTTTCTGTTGTTAGAGTTAGCGGTCGTTTTTGAGCGATTTTCGTGACGTTGACGCGACAGTTAGCTGGTTGATTCGCCCTAGCGCCTCCTCGTTCCCACGCTCTGCGTGGGAACGTCGCTTTCGACGCTCAGCGCCGCGATACGAAGGCGCGCTCAGGTCTTCGACACTCACCGCTGGACCGCCGCGGAGCGGCGGGGAGTGCGTTCCCACGCGGAGCGTGGGAACGAGGACTCGGTCCGGGGCAGTCGCTACAATGGTCCCATTATCGCGAAATTAGTCGTCTGCGCCTCGCGCGATTTTCTGCCACCCCTGTAAACGCCGATGTCGACTCCGACAGCCCGTGGACGGTTCTTTTCGCTGAAACGCTTCGCTCTCTTGGCGGCGGTCGTCGCGCTGGGGTGGGCGACGTTCGAGGGGATGAGTCGGTGGTGATTGTCGCAGCTCTACGGCGGACTCGACCGCGTCGCGATGTTGCGGAATGCGACCGAAGTGACCGCCTGGCGGTTGATGCCGCCCGCACACTGGCAGACAGGGATGCCGGCGGCAGCGCCGGAGGAGTTTCAAGTCGCCGGCGATCCAGTCCAGTTGTCGCGCGGCGCCGCTTACGAATTGCAGCAGTTGCTCGCGACGCCGGGGAGCTACCGGTTCTTCGCTCCTATCGTCGAAGAATGCGGCCCGCCCGATTACGGCGTCAAGTTTTCGTTCATCAACGGCGGCGATGAAGTGGACGTTTACGTGTGCTTCAAATGCCGCGCGTTGGCAGTGACGCGGAGCGACAGGACAAATGGCGAGGCCGATTTTGATCCGTCGGCGTCGAGGCTAGTCGCGATCGCGCAGGAGTTGTTTCCTGGAGATGCGGAGATCATGGCAATTCGACCCTAGGCCTAGTTCCTTCGTACTCTAAGGTGGCATCCAACGCTATTCGCCATCATAATTCGGACATTGATTGCAATTTACTTGCAGCTTCCGAACGTCGCTTCCTGGCTACTTCAATGACCGATTTCGCCGCCCCACGAAAGCTCGACACCGCTGCCGCGGATTACTTTCAACAAGCCGAGGGGGCCTTCAAACGAGGCGAATTGGAGCATGCCGAAGAGCTTTCCCTGAAATCGGCAAAGATTTATGCAGACGCCGAGAATGGCGAGGTCGCGAAAGTCTACAGTAAGTTGGGCGATATCTCTTGTCGACAAGGCGACCTGCGCGCTGCTGAGCAATGGTATTGGAAGTCAATTAACGTCAACGAGAGGAATAACAATCACCAAAGCACGGCGGTGACTTACCACTCCTTGAGCGGCACTTTTTTCGCGAGAGAAGATTACACAACCGCCGAGAAATGGCTGCGAAAATCGATTTCAGTCAGCGAGCGATACGGCGATGAGTTGGTTGCTTCGCCCTGCTATCACCAATTGGGGTTGATCGCGTACAAGCGAGATGACTTGGATGCCGCTGAGCAATGGTATCGCAAATCAATTGAGATCGAAGAGCGTCACGGTAAGGAGCATGAGGCGGCCACGACCTACATCAATTTGAGTGCGGTCGCCAATGCTCGGAAAGACTTTGAACTAGCGGAACAGTGGCTGTGGAAGTCGATCGAGATCAAAGAGAGATTAAACGACCTTCGCGGCGTTTCAGCAAGCTACCACCAGCTAGGAATCGTCGCCTATACGCGCGGTGATCATCCAGCTGCGGAGAAGTGGTACCTAAAATCACTTGAGATTGACGAAGGGTTGGGAAGAACAAGAAGCGTTGTCTACACCTGCTTTAGTCTCTGCACAAACGCACAAGACCAGGGCGACGAAGATGCTGCTGAGAAATGGCTGCTTAAAGGCCTCGAACGCTGCCGCCGGGAAGCACAACCTTACGAAGTCATCAAACTTGGGATGCGTGCTGAAGAGTCGCATCGGTTCGCATTCGCTGAACGACTGTATCGAGAGTCGCTGGAGATTGCGAAGGAATATGAAAATGCTCCGGCTGAAGCATCTAGCTATCGATACTTAGGAAATCTCGCCGCTCGGCAGCGCGACTTCGAGGAATCCAAAGATTGGTATCGGAAAGCCTTCGAGGTTTATCAAAAACTTGGCGATATGGATTCGGCCGCAAAGTGTTGCCTCAGTCTTGGCAACCTGAGCCTATCAAAAACGCCTGAGACGCCGATTGACTTCGTCGCCGCGAAGCAGTGGTTTAATCGAGCGGTGGAATTGAATGCGGGAGCGACTTGGCGGGACTGGCTCGTGCTCACGGCTCGGCTGTGGCGGTATCGATGCCGCCACTTTTTTGCTCGCTAGTCATTAGGCAGCGTGTGCTGGGGGGGCGTTATCTCTGGGTGTCTGCGACAACGCCGACACGCCGGCGGGGATCATGGGCGAGATGGCGAATTGTTATCGCCGGAGTGTTTGTGTCAACCTAACCTAACCGCTTCCGCGACCGGCGGTCGCGGCTTTTTGGGGTGGCGGGAGGGGTCGTTTGCGGCGGTTACTCCGGCGCTGCGATGTCGACAGCGACGATTTCTTTGTCGTTGCGGGCGAAGAGGGTATGGTTGGCGTAGGCGGGGTGGCTCCAGACGACGTTGCGGCCGAACGCTTCTTCCGTCGGCTCGAGGACGTGGAACCTTCCAAAGGATTCGAAGCCTTCGCGGGTGAGGCGGGCGACCATGAGGTCGCCGGTTTCGGTCATTAGGAAGTAGCGGTCGGTGTCGCCGATGCGGGTGATGAACGCGCTGCCATGTTTTATGAACCGCTTTTCGTCGGGCTTCGTTGGTTCAAAAGTTTCCCAAAGCCGCGAGCCATTCTCGGCGTCGACGGCGAGCAAGGAACCCTCGTTGCAATCGGTGCCGTAGATGACGCCGTCGACGATGAGGGGCGTCGTGTTGGCGCTGAAGAGTGCGGCCTTCGGCTTGCCGCGCCAAAGTTCCTTTGCGGCAGGCTCGTCTTCGCTGAGCTCCATCATTACTGAGGCGCTTTGGATGCCGCTGGCGTAGAGGCGGTTGCCTTCGCGCATCGGGCGGGCGATCGACATTTCGTAGAGCGGGGTGACCGGGATGTTCCAGTATTCACTGCCGTCGACGGGGTTGAGGCTGGTGACGCCTGCGGGGTTGAAGGCGATGAGTTGGCGCGTGCCGGCGGCTTCGATGATCGAGGGGGCGGCGTAACCGGCGGGGCCGTCGAGAGCCTTCCACTTCACTTCGCCGGTGTGGCGGTCGAACGCGACGAGCGATTGGCCTTCGCCGCCGACCATCGTGTAGAGCAAGTCGCCGTCAACGAGCGGGTGGGCGGAGAAGCCCCACATCGGCACGTCGGCGTTGAAGTCGTTCTTCAAACTATGTTCCCAGACGACTTCGCCGGTGGCGGCGTTGAGGCATTTGAGGTCGCCCTCGCTGCCGAGGATGTAGACCATGTCGCCGACGACGGTGGGCGTGCAACGGGGTCCGGCGGGATACGAGATGCTGTAAGGGCAGTCGTAGGAATGCTGCCAGAGTTGTTTGCCGGTTTGCTCGTCGAAGGCCGTCAGGCGTTCGCGACCTGTGAGGTTCGCGCGCTTGCCCGGCTCGTTGACCGACTCGCCCGATTCCTTTGCATAGTCGAAGACGAACACTCGGCCGCCAGCGACTGCGGGCCCTGCGTAGCCGCCGGCGATCGGCTGCCGCCAACGGACTTTGAGGCCGTCGGCGGGAATGGCGTCGATGACGCCCGACTCGCGGTAGACGCCGTCGCGATTGGCGCCCATCCAGCCGGGCCATTCGTCGGCGCCGGCCGAGCCGAGGGTGCACGCTGCGATGAATGACGCCGCCCACAACGCACGATGATCGATTGACACGACGGCTGGCTCCTGGCTGGAACGGCAGCGAGGCGTGCGGCGGAGGCCGACGCTGCTGGCCGATTGGCTTGAAGGCCGAATTATAGGGGCTGTCCAGCGGCGGGGGCGGGGGGAATGTTGGTGGATAGCCGTTATTGAGTGGCGGGGAGTTCATGGGTGGCACCGACACTCGGCCGCGACCGGCTCTCCACTCTGCCGTAGAAGACCGGCCGCGTGTCGGGGTCGCGCTAGCGACGAGAGGCGATTGAGCGAAGGCTGCGTTGCCTCTGGTTGTCTGCGACAACACCGACACGCCGGCGGACGCGTTTCACGACATTGCCGCACCGACTCGCCGGAGTGTCGGTGCCACCCGGGGGCTTTGGCGGAGAAGTTGACGGGTTGCGTAGTGGTGGCCGCGTTACCCCCGGTTTGAAGAACCGGGGGCTAAGGAAGTCGTTGCGCGAATTCATCGCTCTACGGAGCGGTTATGCGCGGCGCGGTTCTAGGTGATCGCCGCGGCGGCGGTAATTGGGGATGGTGTGGTGGCGGCGCGAGGCGCTTTCGGCGCGGCGGTTGAGCGCGTCGTCGGCGCTGACGATGTACGCTAGGGCGCCCTCCCCTTCGTGCGACTCTTCGCGGTAGTCGCTGGCCGGGAGGTCGAACGAGTATTCGTGGAACTCCGACGGGGCTTCCGTCGCGACGGCCGCGGGAGCGGCGACTGCGGGGGCGTGGCGTTCTTCGACGATGCGTTCGATGAAGGGGTAGTCGTAGAGGTCTAGTGCGGGGACGGGAATGGGGGCGGGAGCGGGGACCGCGACCACCGGTCGCGGCTTTTTGGGAGATTTTTTGGGCTTGGGGGGGGCGATTGGTTCCTCGATCGCCACCGGTTCGGGTTCGGCGATGACGACTGGCGGGGCGACCGGTTCGGGCTGGCCGCGGCGGACGGGGATGCGGCGGCAGTCGCCGTCGAGCTTGCGGAACATTTCCCACATGTGCTCGTGGCAGGTGAACATCAGCAACTGATGGCCGGCGGCGGCGAATTCGCTGAGGACCTCGGCGGCGCGGCGGGTTCGTTCGATGTCGAAGTTGACTAGCACGTCGTCGAGCACCATCGGCACGTTCACGCCGCGGCGGGCGAAGTTGGCCACCAGCGCCATGCGAACGCTGAGGAACAGCTGCTCGCGGGTGCCGCGGCTCAGCACGTCGACCGGTAATGCTTCGCCGGCGGCGTTGTCGACGAGCAGGATGTCGTTCGACAACGGCGTCCAGATTCGCTTGTACTGACCGTTGGTGAGCTTCGCCATGTAGCGCGACGCTTCGGCGAGCGTTTCGGGCTGGCGATGGGCTTCGTAGTCGGCGCGGATGCGTTCGAGAACGCGATTGACCGTCGCATGGCGGCGCCAATCGGACTTCGCTTCCTCGAGTTGCTTCTCGACGACGCTGAGATCGAGCGGGCGTTCGGCGAGCGAGCGGTCCTTCGCGAGTTCGGTCTGCTCGCGGGTGTGCGAGCCGCGTTGCTCGGCGAGTTCTTTCAGCTTGTTGCCGGTCAGGTCGAGACCTGCGGTTGCTTGCTCCCACATTTGGTCGAGCGTGCCGATCGAATCGGGGGCGAGGAGGTTGTTGAAGACTTCCTCCGGTTCATGGCGGCCGATGGCGGCGACGATTTCGCGGGTGACGGCGTCGCGCTGTTGCGTGAGGAGGGCATGTTGGTGCTGGTCGGCGGCCATCATGCGGTACTCTTGCTCATCCTCGCAGCCGCCGGCTTGGAACATGGCGCCGCGACGACGCTTGAGACCGACGATCGTTTGCAGATGTTTCCCTTCTTCCGCTTTGAGTTCCTTCGCCTTCACCACGAGATCTTCGCGGCGTTGGACGTCGCCGAGTTGGCGGCGGCGTTCGGTGAGGAGGTGATCGAGCTGGTCGAGCGGATTGGCGAATTCGATTTGCTGGTTGCGGTCAGTCGAATTGCGATCGGCGGCCGCGTCGGATTTCTCGCGATTGGCCTCTTGCTTCTGCTTGTTGTCGTTCGAGACCTTCGGCTTCAGCACGCAGCCGACTTCTTCGGCGAGGTCGCGGATGCGGCGGAGGAGCGTTTCATGCTCGCGCTGGCGGGCGGCGGCGTCTTCGCGGCGATGGCGAGCGCGGGCTTCGAGGTCGGCGAGCTGGCCGTAGCGATCGGTGACGCTGAGCAGCAGTTGCGGATCGATTTCGCCCGGCAGGCCGAGGGCGACGATCTTCGCCTTCCAGGTGGCAAACGCAGCTTCGCGTTCGCGCTGAGCTTGCTTGAGTCGGGTTTCAGCGTTGGCAACTTCGCCGCCCGCTTGCTTGCGCTGAGCCTCGACGGGGAGCACGTTCTCGAGTTCGGCGAGGTGACGCTCGGCGGCTTGCATACGGAGCACGACCGAACCGTCGGTCATCGGCAGTTCGGCGTCGACTTGTTGCTTCTCGCGCTCGGCGTCGGCGATTTGCTTGCCGACGACTTCCATCTGGCGCTGGCAGGCGTCGAGTTTGTCGGCTGCGGCGTCGTCGGCGAAGTACTTGAAGACCCAAGCGAACGCGGCGCCGCCGATGCCGACGAGCGCCACCAAACTGCCGTACTTGCCGAACGGCGAATCAGGGACGAGCAGCCAGACGCCTAGCATCAGGGCGCCGGCGACGAACGCCGCGAGCAACCAGCCGAACAGCCACAGCGGCATCACCTGATCGTCGAGCAGGTCGTGGCTTTGCTGTTCGAGTTCGACTTCATGCTGGCGGGCCATGTCGAGCCGTTGCTCGACGGCGAGCCGCTTGCGGAGGCGGGCGACGAGGTTGCTCGCTTCTTGCAGATCCATCGGCAGGCCGTGCGATTCGCCGCCGACGATGGCCGTTTCGATTTGCGTGCGGAACGAGCGTTCGCTCTCGCTGAGCATGTCGACGTCGCGTTGCGCTTGCTCGAGCCGCTTTTGGGCGAGGCGCAGGGCGTCGATTTGCGGCTGCAGGGCTTCGAAGTCGCTTTCGTTCAGCTCGTTGAGCCGCGTCGCGTCTTTGACGCCGAGGGCTTCGGCGAGCCGCTTTTGCTCGGCAGTGAAGCGGGCTTCGTAGCTCTTCGCTTCGCGTTCGAGTTCGTCTTGTTGCCGCTGGAGCGATTGGAGCCAATCGCGTTGTTCGCCGAGGGCGTCGATCCGCTGGGCGTTACGGACGAGCAGTTCGTTGATGCCGAGGCGTTCGGCTTCGTCGCGCAGTTGGTGACGTTGGCCCTGCAGCACGTCCGACTGGCGTTGGTGTTTTTCAATGTCGGCGTTGATCGCGTTGAGCCGTTCGATCGCATCAGCCGGCAACTTCACGCGGCCGCTGAGGTGGCCGAGTTGCTCGTCAAGCTTTTCGCGTTTGCGCCAATTCGGCTTGAGGCCGACGGCGATTTCGACCGTGCGGGCGTGGTGCTCGGCTTTGCGAACTTCGGTTTCGACGGCGATGATTTGGTCGTCGAGTTCCTTGATCTTTACCGCCAGTTGCGACCAGAGGCGATTTTGCTCGCGGAGGCGATCGACCTCAGCGCGGAGGCGTTCGCGCTGCGTCGTCAGGCTGACGATGCGCGACGACTGGCCTTCGTCGTTCAGCAGCGAGTGACGATTGGCGCGAAGTTCTTGGATAACGTCGAAAAGGCTGACGCGGTCGAGGCCGGACGTGAGGCGGTAAATCCACTCGGCCGCCTTGCTGCCGCTGAGCATGCCGAGTTCGTGGATTTCGTCGAGGCCGACGGCGAAGATGTTCGTATAGGTCGGTTCGTCGACGTCGCCGAGCGATTCGCGCAGTAGGCGATCGCCGCTGGTGGCGCCGTCAGAGGTGGTGCAAATGACGCGGCCGACGTCGTCGGGGCCGCGGTCGGCGATGCGGGTCGCGCGGAAGCGGAGGTCGCCCTCGACGATGCCGAGCGTGCCGCCAGGCTGGCCGCCGTCGATTGGCGGGAGGTACTTCTTCCGCCGGCTCGTCGACATGCCGTAGAGCACGCTGCGGATGAACTGCATGACGGTCGTCTTGCCGGCCTCGTTCGGGCCGTAGAACGCCGTGACGCGGCGGGAGAGACCGGTCAACTTCAGGTTATTCCAAACGCCGAAGCCGTCGATTTCAAGGTCGGTGATTTTCATGGTTCGCGATCCGTGCTGGCCATTGTGCCCGGGCGCCGTGCCGAGGCGTTCGCGGAGCAAACTCCGCGGCTATGTTTGTTGGTTGGGATTGAACGTCAATCCGTTGGTTCGATCCTGGCGTGTGTGTCGTTACTCTTCGACGTCGTCGAGACTCATTAGGTCCATGCCGAGCTTCGATGCGGCGACGAGCAGTTCGCTGCGGTCGGCGCTCGAGACGCGGGCCAGCTCGGCGAGCGGGCTCCCCTTGAGACTCGCGGGGAAGAACTCTTCGAGGTCGAGCGGAATCGCATCGTCTTCTTCAAGCTCGCGCAGTTGCCGCAGCACATCGCCGCGGATGGTTTCTTCGTCGTACCATTCGCCGGGGACGCAGAGGGGTTCGTCGCATTCGATGGCGACGCTCCACACGGCGGGCGACTTTTGGCCGTACATGTGGCGGAGTTGGCCGATCAGTTCGTCGCTCAGTCCGCCGGGGCGGAGTTGGTTGAGCAACTCGCCGCTGCCGGTGATCCGCCACGTGACGAGCAGGTCGCGATCGGGATGCTTCGCCTTCAGGTTGTTGACGCGGACGTCGATTTGCGGAAGCAGCGTCGTCACTTCGGCGCCGGCGGTGAGTTCGACGGTTTCGGTGATCCAGCGAACGACGTCGACGGCGACAAAGTTCGTTTTCACATGGCCTGATTCGTCGACCGAGACGACGGTACAACCGAAGGCGCCCGTTTCGTCGGGCGTGCGGCCTTGCGGCGTGCCAGCGTAGTGGGCGATGCCGGGCGATTGGTCGACCGTTTGCCGGCGATGCTGGCCGCCGAGAGCCATGTAGTGGACGCGGTCGCCTTCGCTGCCGGGCGCGGCGGCGGTGCCGTGCGCGACGCCGATCGTGAACAGTCCCTTCGCATCGCGGTGGAAGCCGCTGTCGTCGACAGGCTGACCGGGGTTGCGGCTGATGCCTTGGATACGGGCAATCGTTTGGTCGCGGCGTTTGTGTTCGAAGTTGCCGACGCGGCCCGAGGGGAAGCGGTGGACGTTCGAGGGGAGCGTGGCGGTCGGCGGCCAGGCATCGACAGGATCGTTCTGCCCGCCGGCCCAGTAGACGGCGATGTTGTGATCGGCGAGGCGACGAAATTGTTCGAGGAGAAACACAATGGCCCGCGGTCCGGCCTTATCGAGGTGGACGACGTCGCCGGAGAGGAGGAGCGCGTCAGCGCCTTCGGTGAGCGCGGTCTCAAAGATTTGTTCCGCCGCCAGGTACGGAGCTTCGAGAAAAGCTTCGCGCAGTTGATCGGGAATTTCGGACACGCCGGTCAGTGGGCGTTCCAAATGAAGATCGCCGGCATGGACGAAACGAAGCGGGGGCTGCGACATTCGACGCCTCCTTGCGTACGAAAGTGGGTCGGCCGCTGCGCGAGTGGGAGCGCGCAGCGACAGCGATAGCGGGGCGGGTAGTTTAGCCTAAGTTGGCAAAGAGACCAACTTCAGGTTATTGGCGGTGCTAGCAGTACGCTACGCAGAGCGATGAGAGCCACCGGCTCTGCCGGTGGACGGAGCGCAAGAAATGCTGACCTTCCTTGAAACGCGTCCACCGGCGGAGCCGGTGGCTTCTATTGGGCATTCTCCGCAATTCGCCCATCTTCCATGTGGATCACGCGATCGGCGACGTCGAGAACGCGGGTGTCGTGGGTGACCATCAGCACGGGGCAGCCCTGCTCGCGGGCAAGCTGTTGCAGCAGGTCGACCACCGCGCGGCCCGATTTGCCATCGAGCGCGGCGGTCGGTTCGTCGGCGAGAATCAGCTGCGGCCCGGCGACGAGCGCCCGGGCAACCGCGACGCGCTGCTTCTGACCGCCGGAGAGCTTTTCAGGCATGTAGTCGAGCCGATCGCCGAGGCCGACGAGTTGCAGCATCCGCGTGGCGCGATCGCGGGCTTCGTCGGCCGAGACGTTGGGATGGAGTTCGAAGACGAGTTCCACGTTCTGCCGCGTCGAGAGAAATGGCAGCAAGTTATGGGCTTGGAAGATGAAGCCGATTTTGCGGCGGACTTCGACCAATTGATCGCGCGTGGCGCCGTGGAGCTCGTGGCCGAGGACGAAGAGTTGGCCTTCTTGCACGTCGCGGAGGCCGGCGATGAGCGTGAGGAGCGTCGTTTTGCCGCTGCCGGAGGGGCCGGTGAGGAGCACGACCTCGCCGGGGACGATGTCGACGGCGACATCGAAGAGGATTTGTTTTTTGAGTTCGCCCTCGCCGAAGGAATGGCAGATGCCGCGGCCGGAGACGACGGGTACTTTACCTACACCTTCTGGCTCAGTCAGAGATTGTATTTGATTGACAGTCATCATCGGATTCGACTTAAGTATTGCAGCGTCGGTACCTTTATTTCCGACAGACAAAGGCATTTAGCACAGAGAGCACAGAGGACACGGAGAAAATACAAGTATAAGTATTAATGCAATTCCTCTGTGTTCTCTGTGGCCTCTGTGTTTAAGTATTTGAAACCTTCTTCGCCGCGGCCGACAATCACTAAAACACATCGGCCGGTTGCGCCGCGCGGAGGCGGCGGACGGCGACGACTCCGGAAATGAGGCACATCACCAGCGTGGTGATAAACACGCCGAGGACGCGTTGCCAGGTCATGTCGAGCGGTAGCGCCGTTGCTGCGCGAGCGATTTCGTAAAGTCCCCATGCGAGCAGCACGCCGGGCCAGTAACCGAGCCCGGCGAGGATGACTGCCTCTTTCAGCACCAGCCGTACGAGGTAACTGTCAGTAAATCCCATCGCCTTCATCGTGGCGTACTGCGAGAGGTGGTTCGAAACGTCGGTGTAGAGAATCTGATAGACGATGACGAAGCCAATGCAAAAGCCGACGACGGCACCGAGCGTGAAGACGAAGCCGACCGGCGACGAGCGGGCCCAGTAGCCGTGCTCGAAGTCAAGAAATTCCTGATGGGTGAGGACGCGGGCTTCGACGCCGAGCAGTTTTTGCAGCTCGCCCTGCACTGTCTTCGGGTCGACGCCGGGCTCGACATGGACGAGGCCGAGGTCGGCGCCGCCCGCATTGCGTTGCGGGAACATGCGGAAGAAGTTGAGATCGCTCGTGAACAAGTTGCCGTCGATGCCGAAGGAGTTGCCCGCTTCGGCAAGGCCGACGACGTGGACGCGGCGGCGATTCACTTCGACCTCGACGTTTTCGCCGCGGCGATAGGACTCGGCGACGGGTCCGAAGATCGGCTTGCTCTTCGCGTCATAGATGACGGCGTCGGTCTGCAAGATATTGGGCCAGTTCTCCGCGAGGCCCGGCAACTTCAGCGGCGGGTCGCCCGGCTCGAAGCCGTAGACGAAGATCGATTGCTCATTTCGTTTCCAGGGATTGTGCCACGGCACCGTGCCGAGGTAGACGGCGCGGACCGACTCGACGCCTGGAACGGCCGGCAAGCGGTAGAGGAGACGTCGCGGAAACGGCGAGGTGCGAAACATCGCCTGCGATTGCGGACTGATGACGATGAGGTCGGCGTCGATTTGACGCGGAACGATCAGCGCGCTTTCGAACGCGGCTTGCATGAAGCCCAGTTGCATAAGCATCAGCAGCACGGCGACGACGACGCCGGCGACCGCGACGATGAGCTTGACGCGGCCGTAGCTAAGTTGGAGCCAAGCGAGCGGCGCTCGGGCGGGCACGGGTGTCACTCCTTGAGGGGATTAACCACGAAGACACGAAGGGCACGACGAAAAGCACGAAGAGAACGCAGTGGTAAATCAGTACCGCTAGTGAACGCTAATAGACGCTGATGAGATCAGTAATGATCTGCGTTTATTTGCGTTCATTTGCGGTTCATTTTGCTTTGTATTCGTCGTGTCCGTAGTGTCGTCGTGGTTCAATTCTTATCGCTCAGTTGAGTAGAAGGCTCCTCAGCAACGTCGATCGTCACTTCAACGCGGGCATTGGAGAGGCGCTGTACGGTGCGGGCGGCTTCGTGTTCGAGTTTCACGCGGACTTCGACGACGCGGGCGTCGGTGTCGGCGACTGGGTCATTCGCGAGGACGTCTTTCTTCGCGACGATCATGCCGATCTCGGCGACTTCGCCCTGGAGCGGCTCGGCGCCGCCCGTGAAGAGGCGGACCGTCGCTGGCTGCCCGAGCTTGATGCGCGGCAGATCGGCTTCGTAGACTTCGGCGACGGCGTACATCTCGCTCGTGTCGCCAAGCTCGACGATGCCGTCCTCGTTGACGCGTTCACCGGGGCGGATGCAGACCTTCAGTACCTGACCGTCGATCGGCGAGCGGACTTCGGTTGTTTCGAGTTCGGCGCGAGCCATTGCGAGCGACGCCTTGGCGGCGGCGATTTGGCGTTCTTGCTGATCGACGTCGACCGTGCGGACCTCGGCGAGGCTTTCGAGCGTCGACTCGGCGTGGCTCAGGTCCTCGCGAGCCGACTCGACTTTGAGGTTGGCGGCATCAACTTCTGCTTGCGGGACTGCTTTGGTGCTCAGGAGGCGTTCGCTGCGGTGTAGGTCGACTTCCGCCTGACTCAACACCGCCTTCGCACGGCTGATCATCGCGCGCTGTGCGGCGAGGTCGCCCGGCTTGGCGCCGGCCTTGATCTGAGCGAGTTTTGAAACTTCGACGGCAACGCGGGCTTCAGCTTCGGCAACCGAGGCGGAGCGGCGATTGAAATTGTCGAGCACTGCAACGACGCTGCCCGCGGCGACCGTATCGCCTTCAGCAACGAGCAAACGCTCCAAGCGGCCTTGCTCGCCAAACGTCGAGGGAGCGGCGAGGCGGATGACTTCCGTTTTCGGCTCGAGATAGCCGAGCGAGTGGACGTTCAGCACGACCGGCGCGGCCGCTTCGGGAGGCGTGGCGACGGTGCGCAAACGCGAAACGGCAACGAACGCCACGGCGGCGATGACTGCGACAATTGCAGCCAGCAGCAGGAGTCGGCGCTTCGTGAAGCATCGCGCGGCGGTGCGCGGCTCGGCGACGTTCGGCTGATCTTCTACAGCCGACCCAGCGGGAGGGCTCCAGACGGGACTCATGGGTTCCTCAATTCTCTCAAGGTCGCTGACAACCAGTTAGGCGACGGCAAGTCGCCCGTTGTTACACTTCGAGCGGAGCTTCAAAGGCGGGCGAGCGGGGGCGGGAACGGCGGCGGAGTTCGTCGACGATGGCGTTCCACATCGGTTCGCCGGGGCGGGCGATGCCGAACAGTTCCCACAGGAACAGGCCGTCGGCGGCGAGCCAAGTGACAACCTGCTCCACCGAGTTCGGTTCGGCTTGGATTCGACCGCGCATCCGCTCCAGGAACGGGCGGATGACGTCAAGCAGCGCGGGGTTCGAGGCGAACGCGGTGAGCATCGCCATGATAAATTTGTGCGTGGTTTCGGGGGCGATGCCGTGCGGCGTCCCCTCGGCCGATTTCTCCGACTGGGCATCGGGAGCGAAGACCATGTCGACCATCGCGCGGACCCAGCGGCGGTCGGCGTGGGGGTCGTCGGCGATGCGGGCCACGAGCCCCTGCTCCACCTCGTTGGCGAAGTGCTCCATCATGCGTGTGAGGAGCTCGTCTTTCGACGCGAAATGATAGAGGACGCCTCCCTTGGTGACGCCCGCTTCGTGGGCAACTTTGTCGAGCGTCGTCGCTTGCAGACCATCGCGGCCGGCGACGCGGATCGCGGCTTCGAGGATGCCTTTCGGCGTGGTGGCGGGCGGACGGGCCATAGTCTCTTGATCGTCCAATAAAACTTCGGAGTACACCTTAACTATACCGTACGGTATGTTTGAGGCAATGGAATTTCCACTCGGGTTTAATCAAATTTACAAGTCACTTGCCAGCAACGACTTGCGTCGAACGCCGTTGAAATCGTGGCTTAGAAGTGGGTCGCCGGACGAGCTAAAAACTGGCCCGAGCCAAGCTTTCCGACAAATTTGCCGTCGCGGACCTGCACCTGCCCTCGAACGGTGACGAGCGTCGGCCGACCTTCGAGTTCCCAGCCTTCGAAGGCGCTGTAATCGACGGCCATTTGCTGCGTCTTCGCGGAAATTTTGCCGCGGTAGGCAGGGTCGTAAATCACCAAGTCGGCGTCGCTGCCAACCGCGATCGTTCCCTTGCGGGGATAGAGGCCGAAGAGCTTGGCGGCTTGCGTACTCGCAGCGTCGACGAAGGTGTTCAGATCGATCCGCCCGCGGCAGACGCCATGCGTGTAGAGCAGATTGACGCGATTTTCGACTGACGGAATGCCATTGGGGATTTTCGTGAAATCGTCTCGGCCCATCTCTTTTTGCCCATGGAAGTCGAACGGGGCGTGATCGGTGGCGACCGTGCTGATAAGGCGCGAACGGAGGGCGTTCCAGAGAACCGGCTGATGGACCGGATCGCGGAGCGGCGGCGACATCACGTACTTGGCGCCTTCGAAGTTGGGCAGTTCGACGTAGGTCTTATCAATCACCAGGTACGGGATCACCGTTTCGACCCACGCATGCACGCCTCGGAGTTGCGCCTCTAGAACTGCTTCGAGCGCCTCGCGGCAAGAAGTGTGCACGCAGTAGACGTGGGCGCCGGTGAGTTCGGCGAACGTCATCAGATGGTGCACGCCCTCGGCCTCGACTTGCGGCGGACGCGATGGCTCGTGCCATTCGGGGCCGGTCTTACCGGCGGCGAGCAGGCGACGCTGCAGTTCGCTGACCAGCGTTTCGTTCTCGCAGTGGGCGGTGACGATGAGGCCAAGTTCTTTGGCAAGCTTGAGCGTTTGATAGAGTTCGCCGTCGTCGATGCCGAAGGCGCCCTTGTAGGCGAGGAAGACTTTCAGTGAAGCGACGCCGCGGGCGGCGATTTCTCGGATCGCGGCCTCGGTGGTTTCGTCGAATCGCGAGACGCCCATGTGGAACGTAAAATCGCAGGCGCTTTCGGCCCCCTTCGAGAGCCAGAGTTCGAACGCTTCGAGCGGATCGTCGCCGCGGGCGGGGCAACACATTTCAATCAGCGTCGTCGTGCCGCCGACAAGCGCGGCGCGACTCGCCGTGGCGTAGGTATCCTTCGCGAACGTCCCCATGAACGGCAGGTAAATGTGGACGTGCGGGTCGATGAACCCGGGGAATACGAACTTGCCCGTCGCATCAATCACTTCGGCGCCCGCGGGAGCGCTCAGCCGCGGCCCGACGGCGGCGATTGTTTCCCCCTCGACGAGGACGTCGCCGACGAAATCGTCGCTGGCGGTAACGATGCGGCCGTTTTGGATCAGCAAGCTCATACGCGCTCCGAGGGGAGTAAAGATTGAACCGCCAAGAACGCTGTGAAAAAACAAATGCGGAACCGCGGATAGACGCAGATAAACGCAAATGGAATAGAGTTCAGCACTAACCAAATCCTATCTGCGTCTATCTGCGTTCATCGGCGGTTCCATCCAAACATTTAATGGACCAACAAAAAAAAACCGGCAGGGGACAAGCCCCTGCCGGTTTATAAGCTATTCCAATCGACTGTAAATAGTCCGACGACTAGCCGCGCGGCACTTCGAAATGGTCTCCGAACGCCGCAAAAGCTTCGTCGGATTCGAATTCTTCGCCATTTTCTTCGGCATGCTCAGTCCGCAAGCCTTGGCGGCGACGCGAGCCGAACAAGTCATCGAAGGCACGATCGCGACGAACCGTTTCGAAGTCGACGCCATCGACGCGGTCGGCGACGTCGCTAAGCCATTCAACGACGAATTCATGCGCATCGTCGGCTCGATCTTCAAACTTGTCGGCCCGTGCACGAAGCCGATCAGCGACGTCGGTCAGCTTGCCGGCAAGTGCGGCGAGCGCCGGACGCGATTCCAGCCGGCTGGCGGCTTGGGGCGTGGCGATCACGCTGCTCACCGAGCCGGTCGATCCGGTGAACGGAACGAAGTTAGGCTGCGAAGAGACGGTAAACGTCTCGTAGGTCGGCAGCGCCGGAGTGCTGAGCGATTGGAGTTGGGAAGCCAACGCTTGCGGCGTCTCGCCCCCATCCTCTTCAGCCGTCAATGCCGGAGCCACAGGCACGGTGCCGTACTGATCCTTCCAGTCGCGTAAGTCGTACTGATCGACGTCGCCGTCGCCGTTGGTGCTGCCTTGCGCCTGGCCGGCGTTGTCCGTTCTGCCGAAGTTGCGTTGCCAGACGAGGAAGTCAGCGCCGTCGACCTTGCCGTCGCCGTTGAAGTCGGCCGAAGGTCCGACGATTGCCGGGATCGGCGGCAGGGCTGGCGCCGCCACTGAGAGGAGGTAATCCTCCACTTCACCGATCACCGCTTCGCCGCGAGGGCTGCTCAGCGTGGCCTCGCCGTAACGGAAGCGGGCGTAGACGTTAGCCACGCTAACGCCAGCAGGCACGTTGAAGGTGAGGTTGTTGGCGCCGCCGCTCAACAGGTAGTTGTTCGTCGTTCCCGCGGCGCCGGTAAATACCAGACGCTCGCCGACGTCGTCGAAGTCGCCGTCGTTGTTCCAATCGATCCACGCCTTCAGATAGCCGTTGTTACGGCTAGCGGTGACGATGAGGCTCGTCGTGCCGCCCGGAACGATCGCACCGAACTGAATGCCGTCTTCATCGTCGAAGCCAGTCAGATCGTCGGAGTCGGCATTCGTGGACGGAACGCCGTTGAGTTCGCCGTCGACGCGAGTCCCCAGGTAGTAGTCGCCCTTCTTATGGCGGGCGCCATTCTGAGCGAGCGTGGTCTCGTAAACGTCAGGGAGATCGCCGTAATCGAAGACCGCGGTGTCCTTGATCCCGAACTCTAGGCCGGCAAGCGTGCCGTTGCCGGCAAGGTTGACGACGTATCGTCCGCCGGTCGGCTTCGTCGATTGGTACGGCGACGGCGTCACCACGCGAACGATACGCTGCCCGGGGGCGACGTTGGTGAAGGCGTACGCGCCGAACTGGTTCGTCACCGTCGAGGTCTCGCCGAGATCCAACACATTGTTGTTGTTGGCGTCGATATATACGGTGAATCCAGGCGCACCGAGTTCTCCCGGCTTGCGGATGCCGTCGGTCGTATTGTTCGACCCGGTTCCAATATCATGGAACACCGAGCCGATCAAAATCCCGCCGATGTTGCCGGCGCCGCCGATCGTGTCCGACGAGGGCTTGATGAAGAAGTTGAGGCCGTCGAATTCGTCGCCAGGCTTCGCAAATCGGGTGTGACTCGAAGTTGCAGGCGATACAGCATTCCACTGCGATGGCAGAACGACGCCGACATTGATGACGCCGGCAATCGTCGTCGGAACAATCAGGTTGTACAGGCCGTTGGCGTCGGTCTTGACGAGGATTTCGCCCGCATCGTATTGGCCGTTGCGGTTCAAATCTGCGTAGACGGAAACGTTGGCCAACGCCACGTCTGAACCGGAGAAAACATTGCTGCTATTGAACGTGCCGGCGCTGAAAATGCCGTCGCCGTTGACATCGGCGTACGCCGTGCCGGTGAAGACGACTTGCGGCAAGACGGGGTCGCCCGGATCAAGCAAGAAGTTGATGCTTTTGACGCCGGCGACGACGTCTTCGTAGCCGACCTGCGGAATCGGAACGCCGTTGGCGTCGACGACCACTTCGTTGATATTTTGCGGATCGCGAGTCCAGACGCTGAAGAAGTCGCGAGTAATGAGCCATTCCGACTTGTAATCGGAAAGATAGCCGGCTCCGGTCAGCGAATCGTCTTGGGCGACGCGTCCGAGCGGATCCTCGATCGAGATGATGTAGTCGTCCGGCGCTAGATCGAAGTAGTAGTTGCCGTCAGCCCCGGTCACGAACCGATCGACAATAACGCCGTCGCTCGCGCGACGGGCAACGACGGTAACATTGCCCGCGAACGATTCTTGCGTTAGATCCTGAATGCCCTCGACGTCGCGCGTGCTGAAGAAGTTATTCTCGTCCATCAACCGCACGGTGCCGTCGGCGTCGTGGTTGACGACCGCGGCACGGTTGTAGTTGAAGATATCGTCGCGATTTAAGTCGACGCCGATGGCGCCTTGGATGCGCTGCGTTCCGGCGGCGATCGGGTTGCCGTGCCACGCGATTTCAATGGCATCGAGCCCCAAGCTCGTGGGAGCGTAATTCTCGATGTACAGCCGCCAGCCTCTTTCGCCGACTGGCTCGCCGGTCACGGGATCGTAAACAATCGCATCGTCCGAACGCTCGCCCCAGCTGCGATTAGTCGTGAAGGTCCAGACCAGATTCCCGCCGTTATCGACGGAACCTGCGCCGCCTGGAAAGATGAAGCTGCCGTCAATCGACGTCTGATACGAACTGTTGGTCGTCGCATAGAAGTAGTGATTGAGCTCAGACTGCGTTCCCGAAGGAGACACGAGCATCATGCGCGTATGATCCAGCGCAGCGGCAGTGCCTCCCGAAATCGAAATTTTGACCTCGACCGACTCCACCGTCATGGAGTTGTTGTCCGGGACCGAAAACTCCAAATAAGACAACCCGCGAGTATTATCCGGCGGATCCGGAGCGGAGAAGGGATTATCGGCGAAGTATTCGTTCCAGTAGGCGATAAATCCGGAGCGACCGCCGATGCCGCCCGGCACGATCTGGTTTCCGCTTTCGTCGTTCGACCGTTCAGCGGCGGGCAGATTGTAGGGAACATTGCCCGGCGGGGTATAGAAGGTGGTGAACGTCAGTTCGGGAGCAAGCGTCTGTTGCTTGACTCCCCACTGCTCGGCCAACTCGACGGCCATCTCCGCATCGACGACGCCATGCCCGTAGCCAAGTTGCTCGCCATACGGACCATACCCTTGGGCAACGGTATAGCCGGCGCCGTTCGAGTAGAGCTGAGGCCCGTTTTGGAGGTAATCGATCGTCGGATTGAACGTCTGCAGGAACGGATCAACGGAGCCGTCGTAGAAATCAGGATCTTGGAAGATCGGCTGCTGATTGGTGATCCAGAGGTTGTTCGTCGAGTCGCCGGCGCCGTTTTGGGGGCGTTCGAACTGAGCGTTCTGGCGGGCCGAACGAACCAAGATTTCTTGAACGTCGCGCCACGAGAGATTGGGGTTGGCTTCGAGCATTAGCGCGATGACGCCGGAGACCATCGGCGCCGCGGCCGATGTTCCGTTCATCCGCGACGTGTAGTCGGTGTCGGTCAAGAAGTCGCGGTCGTACTCTTGGCCGGTGATTGGATTGGGGGCGATATTGGCGCCGCCCAAGCCGCTCGTCTGCGTCCCCGTAAGATCGGTCGTAATGATGCCGCTGCCGATGCCCGTGTCATCGGCGATGTTGATCGCCGCGAACGATCCGGTCGGAGCTGCGACGAGGACGTTGGCGCCCGATTCGGCGTAGTCGGTAACCGTACCGTCGACGTTGTAGTACATTCCGTCGTGATCGACGCCGGTCACAGTGATCGTGTAGCGGGAGTTCTGCCATCCGTCGTAGATGGAACTGTCCCAGTTGCCGATGTTCTGAAAGCCGTTGTTGAACTGGGGGCCGGCGTCGTTGCCCGAAGCGAAGACGTGAATCACGCCGAGGCCGCCGCGGCCGAAGATAATGGAATCCCGCAGCGCCAGCATCATTTGCGGCGTCAGCGCGTTGAGTTCCCGCGCCCCGCCGCCCCAGCTGTTGTTGGTGATGTCGATGTCTTGAATCGCGTAGCGAAATGCATCGATGTAAGCTTGCTCGGTTTGACCAATGTCGATCAGGCGGATAGGCACCAGCGTGACGCCGGGAGCGACGCCGGAGCCGCCGATGCCGTTATTAGCGACGGCGCCGATGATGCCTGCAACGGCCGTGCCGTGCCAAACCGGTTCAAACTGATCGGGACGCGGACTGCCGTTGCCGTTCGGCGAAAGGGCGTCGAGCCCCAATGTCTTGCTGATATTCGCAGCCAAGTCTGGGTGATTTAGCTGGATGCCGCTGTCGATGACGGCGACGGTCACCCCTGCTCCGGTGTAGCCCTTATTCCAAACCGGCGCGACGTTGATGTCTTGCCCGGCAACGCCGTAGATCGCCTGGTAGTCAGGATTACCGACCTGTTGTCCCGAATTAACCAGATGCCACTGCTGAGAAACAAGCGGGTCGGTTGGAATCGACATCACCTGAGCCGTCGCAACCTCTGCACTGCTCCCCGAAGCCAACGCCTGCCAGTACAGTTCTCGTTGGAGAATCTGCAGATAGCCTTCGAGGGTGTTGCTTGAGTAGGACTGGGAGTTCGCGGGACCGGGAGCAACGACCGGATTCGCCGACATCACTTGCCGACTTTCCAGCGACTCGAAGCCTAGCGTTTTCTTCTGCTTACGGCTGACGCCGGAAGGACGGCGTTCTTTCGGAGCGCGCTTGCCAAACAGGCTATTAAGGCGACGAGGCTGGGAATTCGACACTGATGCGTCCTCTGTGGTCCGAAACCGCCGTGGGGGGAGGGCCCGCCGTAAAAGCGATGTCGTCTAAGGTAGTTTGTTCCGTAAAGTTGACGTCTTAATCTTGCGGTCGCGCCGCGGCGGAGCGGCTACGCGGGCGCGAACTGACAGAGCTAGAGAGTATTCTCTGCACCTATCATCCGACTCGGTCGGCATGCGTTCGAAGTCCGGTTTTCGCGCGCATGCTACACGCTAAAGCTCATGTTTCCCGATCGCCGCGAGCAGGCGATGCGAGGAGTTGACCGAGCTGGCGTCCTTAAGAGGCCTCGTCTGGCGATTCAACCGGCCCGCTGATGTGGAAATCCACCGCGGCGTTTGGTTTAGTCACCACCGGTCCATCGTAGTTGCGTCCATTTTTTCCGTCAAACTTTCGGCAACCAGAACTCGGCTCGAATCTCCTTCCGCAGCCCATTCGGCGATTTGCCGGGAATCTTGGCGGAGCCGCCGCGATTGCCCGCCTCGGGGAGGCGATGTGCAAAACAACCGAGAAAATGCGGAGAGCCGAACGGAAGTCGCCTTCGGACGCAGGCCTCACTTCCCAAGGCCGCTGCCGGGGAGCCGCGCCACGCATTTTTTTCCGAATGGTGGACAACCCCATTTTCTGGAGACGAATCCGTCGCCTATCGCCCTCTGCAAACACCGCCCGAATGGGGGGAGTTTCGCCCAAATCAGGGACCGGGGGCAGTTTTTCGCAGAGGGCGGCGCGCCGAGGACGGCGAAGCATCGCGAGAAGAGCCACACGAACGAGCGGTCGATTTCGAGCTTCGTCGACGACTTTCACTCCGCTAGTTGGGCTTGTTGCTGATTCGGTAAAGGTGCGTGTCGGTTCGCAGGATGAGGTCGTCGCCCGCGACCGCCGGGGAGGCCATGTGCATGCCGTCGAGTTGGTTGACGGCCAGTTCTTCGTACTCGGCGGAATCGGCGACGACGGTCGTGCCCCCTTCGTGACTGCAGAAGTAGAGGCGGCCGTTGGCGAGGATCGGCGAGGCGGAGTATTTGCCGGGAATCCGCTCGCGCCAGAGCTTCTTGCCGTCGGCGGCGCTGAAGCAGCTCGCCACGCCGCCGTCGCTGATGACGTAAATGCGACCGTCGCTGATGATTGGCGACGACTTGGCGGGAATCTGTTGCTTTTCCCGCCAATCAACGTGCGTTTCGGTCACGTCTCCGGAACCGTCGGTGCGAATTGCCCACAGCTGCGGCTTGCCAAAGCCGGTGCAGAGGTAGACCCGCTCGCCATCGAAAACGGGCCGCGGGACGTTCGAGAAGCCGTTGCCGTGGTCGACGCGCCAGAGTTCGTCGCCGGTCGCTGGATCGTAGGAAACAAACCACTGCGCCCCGGGAATGACGGCCTGCTTCCGGCCAGCCTGCTCGAAGACGAGGGGCGTCGCGAACGCCTTCCGCATATCGGGGTTCGTCTCGCGAATGGGTGGGCGGTCGACCTGCCAGCGGATCTCGCCGGTGGCGATGTCGAGCGCGGCGATGAACTGCTTGTCGGCGCCGTCGCAGGTAAGGATCGTGACATCGTCGACGACGACCGGCGAACTCCCCGGCCCGACGATATGGTCGAGCTCCATCGGCCGCCGCCACAGGACCTCGCCGCTGTTGACGTCGACCGCCGCGGCTCCGAATGTGCCGAAGTGGCAAATCAAGCGTCCGTCCACCAATACCGGCGTGGGGGAGGCGTAACTGTTGAGATTGTGAATTGGGGGCGGCTCGTCGACGCTGAACAAGTTCACCGTGCGGAGGAGCTTTCCTGTTTCGAGGTCGACTTCGAGTGCCAGCAGGTCGATCGCCGCGGCAGCCCCCATGTCGGTTCCGGAGGAAACCCGTGCAACCTGCTCGTCGGTGACAAGCGGCTCCTCCGCGTCGGATGCCTTCTCAACGGCGGTGGTCAACCAGATCCGGCCATTCGCGATGACCGGCGACGACCAACCGCGACCGGGGAGTTCGGTTTTCCAGCGAATGCCCTCGTTCTCGCTCCAGTGGAGCGGGAGATCGACGGCCCCCACGTCGCCCTGCCCGCCCGGGCCGCGAAATTGAGGCCACTCGTCACCGCGGGCCGAGGCGCCAATCAGCAAGCTTAGCGCGATAGAGAGAACGCCCCACTGCAGTTGGCGAACTTGCGGATTCATGCGATTGCCCTGAAGCGAGGAGCGCGACGGCGACGCGAGAGTTGTTATAGCAGATTCGAGACAGGGGCTGACTGGAGACTGGGGCAGTCGAACGGGAAGGCTAAGCGTGGGGGAGGTTCGGACTGGTCGCTTAAGCAACCAGTCCAGCAGTGGGATAAATTGCGGAGATTAGCGAGGCAACACAAGAGAAGCAATCAAGCGAGATGCCTCCCTAGGCCAACGCCCATCCAATCGAAAACCGGCCGTAGTGCCGGAACGTGGCCCATGCAGTCCGCCCGCCCTACTAATTCCTCATCGCATCAAGCCGCGGACTGGCTACCGACAAGACGGACCTCACGTCGCTCTCGCGCGGCTCGTCGCTTGTTCCTGGCCTTTCGCTTGCCCGACAGCAGCAGCACCCCCACGCACCACCCTGCCCACAGGGCATGTTGCTTCAGCGAGTCGCCGAACGTGAGCGACAGAAATGCCATTGCCCCGAAAAGCAATGCAACAACTTGCCACTGAATCATCCGCTGCCAGTCCCGCGAGTAGCGCCTTTTCACTGGGAAGTCATTGCGGCTGCGCCAGACGCGGCTCCCGATCGCAAAGCAGATAACTGCGATCACAGCCGCAGAGGGGAGTGCATACCAGCGCCCGGTTGACGCTACCCAAGCTGAGCAGGCCAGCAGCAGGGCCCCCAGGACGAAGTCGATCTACGCGAAGGCTCGCATTAACGTCACACCGCTTTCCCCTACGAGTCGAGAGTAGCCAGACTATTAAAATTTGCGCTCCCCATGACTTGGCTTCCTTATAACAGACGCAGTGAAGTGCTACGCACTCCAAAACAAAAAGAGCCGCCCCAGAGACTGGGGCGGCTCTTTTGAAAGCTCAATTCGCGAGCGACTTAGAAACGCGGCTGCGACGGCTTGAACGGCGGCAGGCCCGACGAGGTCGGCTGCAGCTGCTGGCCGTAAGGTGAACTCACTCCGACCTGCGTCGGCTGGTGCGGGCGGAGACCCAACGACGGCGAGTGGGTCGAGCTATGACCACCCGACAGCGGCGTCGACGGGATGCTAGCAGGCGACGGCGAGCCGCCGGTAGCACGTTCGTTCGGGATCATCTCTTCGCCGATAACCTGCAGCAGCTTCGAGATGCACAGCTTGTTCATGCTGGTCCGCAGGTCGTGGGCTTCGGTCCGCAGCGACTCGTGCATGCTCTTCGGCAGGCGGACGGTGATGACGCGAGTGGGCTCGCTTTCGGTGTCGGCCGAGGGGCGCTTCTCGCGGAGCTTCACAAGCAGCTTTTGAATGCGGTCGAACTGTTCGCTTTGCTCGAAGGCAGTCAGCTCATCGAAAGTCGGGAAGGTCTTACGAGCGGCGCCATCGACGCCGAGGACTTCGCGGAAGAACGTAACCCAGTCGGGGTTTTGCTTGTAACGGGTTTCGGCGAACTCGAGAACTTCCTGATACTTTTCCGTAGTTTGGGTAAGCACGGCTGACGTCTCCTTCCGAACAGCTTTGGGATGGGCGAATCGAAGACCCGAGGGCGGCCTTCTGGTCCCTCCATATTCATAGGCGGTCAAGCAAATCCCAGAGGTCCTTGCAGTGCTTGCACTTACGTCGATTCTGCTAGCGTGCCTATTCCACAGCAGCCCATGCTGAAGTTCGACGCACGACCCCACTGCCCAAAAAGCAGGCAGTGCGACTTTTCCCATTCCGAAAAATGTCCTGCTAGCAGCATGGGGTGGTACGCGGCCGAGGAATCGCCCTAACTCGTTTGCTATCAACGAAAAGAGGCGACCCGAAAGTCGCCTCCAAAGAAATTTTCGGATTTTCTCAAGCCGTGGACACCTAAGTGTCCAGCTGGACCACCGCTTGAATCGCGGTGATGCCGGCGCACAGGCCAACTGCCGATATGGCAGCTAGCAGCGATAGCACTACGACTGAGCCGTGAACTTATCACGAACGCGATCAAGCAGCTTCTTGGTGAGCATGATACCTTCGCGCTCATCTTCAGGATCAGCGCCTTCCCACTCGATGCCGACGTAGCCGTGGTACCCGGCGTCGAGGACGATTTTCATCATCTTGAAGTAATCGGTGCGAACTTCGTCGCCGGCGGCGTTGAACTCGTGGCTCTTCGCGCTGACGCCCTTCGCGAACGGCATCAGCTCAGCGCATCCCTTATACCGGTCGTACTCGTGGAAGTTGCCGAAGTCTGGCAGCGTGCCGCAATTCGGCAGACTGACTGCCTTCATGACCCCCGCCAGCCACTCGCCGTTCGACGACAAGCCGCCGTGGTTTTCGACGATGACGTTGATCTTATGAGGGGCGGCGAATTCTGATAGCTGACGCAAACCGTCGGCTGCTAGCTTGCCCTGCTCCTCAGGCGTCCCCTCCGAATGTGCATTCACTCTGATCGAGTGGCAACCGAGAAACTTGGCGGCTTCGACCCATTGGTGGTGGTTTTCCACAGCCTGCTTCCGCTTGGCGTCGTCGGGGTCGCCGAGGTTGCCTTCGCCATCGACCATGATCAGGACGCTGGTCACCCCCTCGTCGGCACAACGCTTCTTCAGCTCGCCCAGGTACTTCTCGTCGCGGGCTTTGTCCTTGAAAAATTGGTTGACGTACTCGACCGCGTCGATGCCGCAGGCCTTCGTGAAGGCGGGGAACTCCAGATTCTCCATCTTGCCAGCCTGCAGGGCCTTATGAAGCGACCATTCGGCAAGCGAAATCTTGAACAACGGGGCCTTCGCCTCGGCGGCCAGGGCCGTCGTCAGGCCGCGGCCGAGGGCGAATCCAGCGCCGGCAACCGCCGCTCCGGTGCGAAGAAACCAACGACGATCGACGGTGCGCAGTGAGTCGTGCATGGGAAAAACGAGCTCCTAACAGAGTGAAGGGCGCCTGGATCAGAGCGGTCGTCAGGCCGCGAAAGGGCCGAGCCGCTACGGGGAGTATAGAAGGGGGATGCGGGGGCCACAATTCGCCGGAAGTCACGCGGTGTGTTCTACGATGGGCATGATCGGCAGGGTCGGTCGCCTTTCGGCTCTAGAGATTCTGACTTCTATGTAATCTCGCCAGTTGTAAACAGCCCTCGCCCCCGTCGCCCTCCCCTGCCCCATTGACCCTACGCGCGGTAGGGTCGAGAATCGCGGGTTTCCTAACCATTTCCCCAAGTCACTAACTGATAAACGCCCGCCAGGAGCCCGCGATGTCCGCCGCCCAACCGATCACGATGAACAACGGCCGTCTGCAAGTCCCCGACGCGCCGATCATCCCCTTCATTGAGGGGGACGGCACTGGTCCCGATATTTGGCGGGCCAGCCAAGTCGTGTTCGACGCCGCGGTCGAAAAGGCGTACGGCGGCAAACGGAAGATTGAGTGGAAGGAAGTCCTCGCCGGCGAGAAGGCGTTCAACCAAACGGGCAACTGGCTGCCTGACGCGACGCTCGATGCGTTCCGCAGTTTGCTGGTCGGCATCAAGGGCCCGCTCACGACGCCGGTCGGCGGCGGCATTCGCTCGCTGAACGTGGCGCTGCGGCAGATCCTCGATCTGTACGTCTGCCTGCGGCCGGTTCAATACTTCACGGGCGTTCCCTCGCCGGTGAAGCAGCCGGAACTGACCGACATGGTGATCTTCCGCGAGAACACCGAAGACATTTACGCCGGCATCGAGTTCGAGCATGGCTCGGCTGACTGCGACAAGTTCAAGAAGCTGTTCAGCGAAGCGTTCCCCGGCCCGTGGAAGAAGGTTCGCTTCCCCGAGACTGTAGGCATCGGCATCAAGCCGGTCAGCCAGGAAGGAACCGCGCGGCTGGTGCGGGCGGCGATGCAGTACGCGATCGACAACGACCGCCGCAGCGTGACGCTGGTCCACAAGGGGAACATCATGAAGTTCACCGAAGGAGGCTTCCGCGACTGGGGCTACGAAGTCGCCAAGAAGGAATTCGGCGCCGTGGAACTCGACGGCGGTCCGTGGTGCACCTTCAAGTCGCCGAAGACTGGCAAAGAAATCGTCGTCAAGGACGTCATCGCCGACGCGATGCTGCAGCAGATCCTCACCCGGCCGGCTGACTACGACGTCATCGCGACGCTCAACCTGAACGGCGACTACATCAGCGACGCCCTCGCGGCGTGCGTCGGCGGCATCGGCATCGCCCCCGGCGGCAACATCAACTACATGACCGGTCACGCGATCTTCGAAGCAACTCACGGCACCGCGCCGAAGTACGCCGACCAAGACAAGGTGAACCCGGGCAGCGTCATCCTCTCGGGCGAGATGATGTTCCGCTATATGGGCTGGACCGAGGCGGCCGACCTGATCATCAAGGGCCTCAACGGCGCGATCGCGGCGAAGACCGTCACTTACGACTTCGAGCGGTTGATGGACGGCGCGAAGCTCGTGAAGTGCAGCGAGTTCGGCCACGCCGTGGTGAAGCACATGTAATCGTGCTTGGCGTTTGGCTGGTGAAATAAGAAACCCCGGCGGAGTCTGACGACTTCGCCGGGGTTTTTGCTTGTTTCGTCCGAAGATTGAGCTGGGTCGCGCGACGCGGAGCGTCGAGGGAGGCGTTCCCACGCGGAGCGTGGGAACGAGTAGCGCTAACGCGAGTCGCGTTTGGCTTGCTTGCGGCCGCCGCGGGCTTGGACGTGGGCCTGCACGCGCGAGGTCTTCCCGCTGGCTTTCAAGCGAGCTTTCTTCGCGGCGGTGGTCGCTTTGCGTTGCTTACCGGGGTCGGCCGAAACGACGCCGGCGGGACCGGTGATCGGGCCGGCCTTTTTGCTGGCGACTTTCTTCTTGGCGACTTTCTTCTTGGCGACCTTCTTTTTTGTCGCGACTTTTTTCTTCGCAACCTTCTTCTTGGGCACCGCTGGAGCAGCTGCGGCCTTTTTCTTGGCTGCTTTCTTCTTTTTGACTTTCACTTTGCTCGCCGCGTTCAGTTCGCTGCGGACGTCCTTCAGCTCATCACGCACAACGGCTCGCTTCAGCCGATGGCCAGCGGCGCGAACCTTCTTCTTTGGCGGCTTGGGCAATGTTTTGCCGCCCGCGGCGCCGCTAGACTCCGCCTTGGCGAGCTGCTCTTCGTAGCGTTTCAGCACATGCGAGAACAGCGCGGCCTTCTCGTCGCTGCGCGCGTTCTTATCGGTGACGCGGGACTTCTGCGCCTGCTGGGTATCGCGACGTTGTTCCGTAGCGAGATCGCGCCACTTGTCGCGTAAGCGTCGCGCGGAAGCGACGTTCTTCTTCAGTTGATCAACGGAAAGCTTCTCGATGGCGTCGGGACGGCTTCCCATCACCACGCCCAGTTCTGCCTTCGTGCACATCCGTTTGGCATCGGCAACAGTCAGTCGTCCCATCGATGGCGCCTCGCTGGAGAGAATAGTTCCTCGGACGGTCGCGTCCTAAGGAGTCAGCGTAGGCGATTAATCGTTGGAAAACAACCGCGAGACCGGTCGCCGGCGTTGGGGACGAAGGCCGCCAAGCGCGCCCTCAGATCGCCGCTTCGGACTGCTTTAGGCGGGCGCGAAACTCGGCCACTTCGCCGGGGCGAACGACCACCGGCGGAACGTAAAGGTGCCCCTTTCCCTTAGCAGGGAGTGCGAGCCGCCCCGCCGAGTGGAAGTAGGCAAGTCGATCAACCGCAAGGTACCCGCACAGACGGGGATCATGGGCGATGATCGCAGCCACCTTGCCGAGTTCCACGAGTTCAAGCGCCGCGTCGCTCTGATCGAACGTGACCAACGTCGGCGGGTCGGCGAGTTCAGCGACGGCGGCGGCGAGTTCCATCGCGTTGCCGAGGCGGAGGTCGACGACGACGTGCGGCGAATGCTCGGAAATCGCCGCAGAAATTTGCTGCGCAGCAGACTGCTCGCTGCTTGCTGCGATGCGTTTGACGATGACTTCGCGCTGCGTTCCGGCGAAATCGCCGCTTGCACTGCGCGGGCATTTCAACGCGTGCTGGAAGCCTTGTAAGCGTTCTATTGGTTCCTCGGCGTGACAATCATCGTCGATGACGATCAAAACGCCCTCGCCAGCTTTCAGCAAGCTCGTGACGTGCTCCGCGCAGCGGCGTCCCGCGCCAAAGCTTGCTTCGCCGATATGAAAAATCGCGGGGATATCGGTGGGATCGTAGCCGCACGAAGCTGTGTAACCTGAGGTTCCAGCCAGCGCGAGGCTGCCGCAGCGATCCTCATAGGCCGGCGGCCAAGCGATCGTCAGCTCAATGCCCTGCTCTTCCGCAGCAGCGCGAGCGCCGGCGGCCAAGACGTGCCAGTAGGCAGAGTTACCTCCCGCCAGCAGCGTCATCGAACTCTGCGTTGCAGAGGCTTGGTAGTCGAGGACCGCCAAGCCCCCCATGCCGGCCGTCATCACGGCCATGACGGCAATCGCTCCCAAGGCCAATCGAAGTCCGATCATCGTTCTTCCCTCGGTTGTGGCGAATTTAGTTCCGGCGGCGGCCGCTCGCTGGCGGATTGGGCAGTGTGCCAGCGAGCGGCGCCGCGGTGAGTTAGACGACAGCTGCTGTTGAGTTGATCGCGTCTGGAGGAAAAATCTTGCGGCTTTCTTCCAAATTCGCTTCCAGTTACTGAAATAGAGAGCCGGCCCGTTGCAAGTGGACTGCAGCAAACGCGAAAAGGGCGGTTTCGCCGCAAAACGACTGCAGTCGCACCACCGCTGTGCCGCAGTCATGGGGTCGAGGGCGAGCATTCGCCGTGGCAGGCGGGACTGGTCGGTGAAAATACGGGGAAATTGCCGGTAGTAATTGGCGCGAGGCGAAACAGAGCGCAGGATATTGAGGCACGACGCGCTGTTAACGACTGCGGGCTTTAGGCGGCCTCCAGGCAGGACATCGCGGCGCCCGCTGGCCGCTCCTGTCGACAGCACTCCCCACCTCCGCCGCCTCCGACCCCGCTGGCCACCATGCCGATTCGAGTCGCCCTCCATCACCGCACCGAGTACCGCTACGACGAGCTCGTTGAGTTCGGCCCCCAGATCGTGCGGCTCCGCCCGGCGCCCCACTGCCGGACGCCAATCACCGCCTATTCGCTGTGGATTGAGCCGTCAGGGCACTTCCTCAACTGGCAGCAAGATCCATACGGCAACTTTCAGGCGCGGATCGTCCACCCGAAGCCGTCGGACCACGTGTCGGTCGAAGTGGCGCTGACCGCCGAAATGACGGTCATCAATCCGTTCGACTTCTTCCTGGAAGACGACGCGACGGAATTTCCGTTCTCGTACGGCCCCGACATGCTGAAGGACTTGATGCCCTTCTTGCACGTCGCCCCCGCAATGGAGGGGTCGCCCCTAGCCGAATACGTACGGAAGATTGATCGCTGCAAGCGGCGGACGATCGACTTTCTGGTTGAGGTCAACAGCCAACTGCAACGCGACATCAGTTACACGATCCGCATGGAGCCGGGCGTCCAGACGTGCGACGAGACGCTGCAGAAGCGGAGCGGCTCGTGCCGCGATAGCGCGTGGCTGCTCGTGAACGTCCTGCGGCGCTGCGGCTTGGCGGCGCGGTTCGTCTCGGGTTACCTCATTCAGCTAACGCCGGACATCAAGTCGCTCGATGGCCCCAGCGGCGCCGAGCATGACTTCACCGACCTGCACGCTTGGACGGAAGTCTTCCTGCCGGGCGCTGGTTGGATTGGCCTCGACCCGACGTCGGGCCTGATGTGCGGCGAAGGCCACATCCCACTCGCATGCACGCCCGATCCAGTCGGCGCCGCGCCGATTTCGTTCTCGGCGACGGCGGCGGCCAGCGACTTCAAGTTCCACATGGAAGTCACGCGGATCCACGAAGATCCGCGGGTGACGAGGCCCTACTCCGACGAGCAGTGGGAAGCGGTTAACGAACTGGGCAAAGAAGTCGATCGTCATCTCGCCGCTGGCGACGTGCGGCTGACGATGGGGGGCGAGCCGACCTTCGTGTCGATCGACGACATGGAAGGCGCCGAGTGGAAAACCGCGGCGATGGGCCCGAACAAGCGCCGTCTTGCGGGCGATTTGCTGACGCGAATGAAGCACCGCTTCGCACCGGGCGGGATGCTCCACCTTGGCCAAGGGAAGTGGTATCCCGGCGAACCGCTGCCGCGCTGGTCGCTGAAATGTTACTGGCGTCGCGACGGCGAGCCGATTTGGCGTGACGAATCGCTGTTTGCCGATCCGACGAAGAAGGGCGAACAAACGGTCGACGACGCTCGCCGGTTTGGCCAAGCGCTCGCGGAACGCTTGGGCGTCAAGCCGCAGCATGTGATCGACGGGTTCGAAGACGTCTTCTACTACGCGTGGAAAGAACGTCGCCTGCCGGCAAACGTCACGCTGCGAGATTCCAAGTTGGAAAACGCTGAAGACCGCGCGCGGCTTGCGAAGGTCTTCGAGCAAGGCATCACCTCGCCGGTCGGTTGTGCGCTGCCGATTCGTCGCGTCTGGTGGGCCGATCAGCCCTATTGGGAAAGTGGCGAGTGGGTCGTCCGCAGCGATGAGATGTTCCTGCTGCCAGGCGATTCGCCAATGGGCTTCCGGCTGCCGATTCAATCGCTGCTGTGGGCGAAGCGGCCGGCGATCGAGTCGTACGGCTACGCTACCGAACCATTCGCCGAGCGATTCCCGCTCCCGCAATATCAACGGATGCGCGAAGACATCGCCGCTCGGGCGGGCGTCGGCGCTCAAACGCTGCAACCCGCGTGGAGCGGCGGCGGTAGCTGGGGTTCAGGCCCCGAAGGCGCCTTCTTCGGCGACTACTCGGGCAACATCGTCGACGGCTTTTCCGGCAACGGCGGACCGCACGCCGGCAACGGGCAAGCGAATGGAAACGGCGACGGTTCCGGCGCACCTTGGCTGCAAAACGGCAATAACGATTTCCAAGGGCAACCGGGCAGTGCCCCCGCCGGCGGACAGCAAAGCGATCCGTCGTGGATGGTGCGGACGGCGCTGTGCGTCGAACCGCGCGACGGCGTAATCCATATCTTCATGCCGCCGCTCGATCGACTCGAAGACTACCTCGAGTTGGTCACGGCGATTGAAGATACGGCGGCGCAGTTTGGCACGCCGGTCGTCCTCGAAGGTTACGAACCGCCGCACGATCACCGCATCAATCACTTCAAGGTGACTCCCGACCCGGGCGTCATCGAAGTGAACGTCCAGCCAGCCGAGAACTGGGACGAGTTGGTGGCGATCACCTCGGGCGTCTACGAGGACGCCCGCTACTCGCGGCTGGGGACGGAGAAGTTCGACCTCGACGGCACGCACACTGGCACGGGCGGCGGCAATCACGTCGTCCTTGGCGGCGCTACGCCGGCAGACAGTCCCTTCCTCCGTCGGCCGGATGTGCTGCGGAGCTTGCTCGCCTATTGGCACAACCATCCGTCGCTGTCGTACCTGTTCTCGGGCAGTTTCATCGGCCCGACGAGCCAGGCGCCGCGGGTCGACGAAGGTCGCCGCGATGCTCGGTACGAACTGCAGATCGCGATGGAGCAGATCCGCGACCGGCACAACTACCCGTCGTGGATGGTCGACCGCGTCTTCCGCAACCTGCTGGTCGACGGCACCGGCAACACGCATCGCGCCGAGTTCTGCATCGACAAGTTGTTCTCGCCTGATAGTTCAACCGGTCGCTTGGGCCTCGTCGAGTTTCGCGCGTTCGAAATGCCGCCGCATTGGCGGATGAGCATGGCGCAGCAGCTCCTCTTGCGCTGTCTGGTCGCCCGCTTCTGGGAGAAGCCGTACAGCGCGAAGCTCGTCGATTGGGACACCTCGCTGCACGACCGGTTCATGCTGCCGCAGTTCGCGCGGCAAGATTTTAACGACATCGTCGATGAAACCCGCCAAGCCGGCTTCGCGATGGAGAAGGCGTGGTTCGAAGCTCACTTCGAATTCCGCTTCCCGCGGATGGGCGAATTTTCCCAAGCCGGCATGCGTGTCGAATTGCGGAAGGCGATCGAACCATGGTACGTTCTCGGCGAAGAGGCGACGGGTTCGGGAACTTCCCGTTACGTTGATTCCTCGCTCGAACGTTTGCAGGTGCTGGTGCAAGGGATGACCAACACGCGTCACTACATGACGTGCAATGGTCGCAAAGTGCCGCTCCACCCGACGGGGACCGAAGGCGAATACGTGGCTGGCGTGCGGTATCGCGCATGGCAGCCGCCGAGTTGCTTGCACCCTACAATACCGGTGGACACCCCGCTGGCGTTCGACTTAGTCGACGGCTGGATGAATCGTTCGCTTGGCGGCTGCACTTACCACGTGGGGCATCCGGGCGGATTGAATCCGGAACTATTTCCGATCAACGCCTTCGAAGCCGAAAGCCGTCGCTACGCCCGCTTCTTCAAGATGGGGCACAGCGGCGGGCCGATCACGCCGCCGCAGGAAGAACCGAATCCCGATTTTCCGCTAACGCTCGATCTTCGCCGTAACCGATAATCAGCAGTTGAGACCTCATCCGCGGCGAGAATCCACCAGTGCCTGGCTCTGACCTACGCGTAGACGCCAAACTGTTCAGCGGCTATTCAGGCGCCGAGGGGTCGTTCGACGAAGTATTTTCCGATAAGGGGGAGCTTCGTCCCGCTTGGCGACGGTTTATCGACGCGACCGAAGGGCTGCCGCGCGCTGAGTTTGGTCGGCGGTGGGAACAGGCGCAGCGGCTGTTGCAGCAGAATAGCCTCGCTTACCCCGACCCGCGGGATCCGCGCGCTCGTCGGCACCCCTGGGAACTCGACGCCTTCCCGCTGGTGATCCAAGCCGAGGAATGGCGCGAAGTCGCGGCGGCGCTCAAACAGCGGGCGACGCTCCTCGACATGGTGCTGCAAGACCTGCTCGGTCCGCAGCGGCTGATCAGGGAGGGGCATCTACCGGCGGAAGTGGTGTTTCGCCACCCGGGCTTCTTGCTCCCCTACTGCCGTCCCGATGCCGCGCCGCAGCAAGTGCTGCATGTGTACGGAGCCGACGTCGCCCGTTCGCCCGATGGTCGCTGGTGGGTGCTCGACGATCGCTGCGAATCGCCCTCGGGCGCCGGCTTCGCGCTGCAGAACCGCATCGCGATGTCGCGGATGCTGCCCGACGTGATTCACGAATGCCGCGTCGAGCGTCTGGCGCCCTACTTCATTTCGTTTCAAGAACACCTCGCTCGCTTGGCGCCTGATCGCGAACGGGCCCGCGTGGTATGGCTCAGCCAGTTGGCGGGGAGCGCGAACTATTTCGAAGATGCGTTCCTCGCGCGGTATCTCGGCTACACGCTCGCCGAGGCGGGCGACTTGGCGGTGCGGCAGAACAAGCTGTACCTGAAGACGCTCGCGGGACTATCACCGGTCGACGTGTTGATGCGTCGACCGAACAGCGAGAACTGCGATCCGCTCGAACTCTCCGATGCATCCTCGATGGGCGTGGCGGGATTGCTGCAGTCGCTGCGCAGTCGCCACGCCGCGATTGCGAACGGACTCGGAAGCGGGCTGCTTGAGTCGCCGATCTTCATGGCGTTCCTGCCGCGGCTCGCGGAAACGCTGCTGAGCGAACCGCTGAAGATGCCGAACGTCGCCACTTGGTGGTGCGGCGATCCGAAGAGCCGGAAGTATGTGCTGAGCCGGGTTTCGGAGCTGGCGATTCGCCCCGCCTATCGCCGCCGCGGCGTCAATGATTCGCGGTTACTCGAGCTGAGCCGCAGTGAACTGACGGCGATGATCGAGGCGCATCCGACGGCGTACGTCGCTCAAGAGCGCGTCCGTCGGTCGACGGCGCCAGTCTGGTCGGGGCAGGACGTCACCCACTCATACATTTCGCTGCGGGCGTTTGCTGTCTCCAGCGGCGATAGCTTCGAAGTGATGCCGGGCGGCCTCGCGCGGGTGAGCGCCACGCTTGGCCCGCTCGATATGTCGCTGCTCGAGGGGGAACGGAGCAAAGATACCTGGGTATTGTCGGAAGGCCCCGTCAGTTCGGTGACGCTGCTGACAGCTCCTGACGAGCCGCTCGCGCTGCGTCGCGGCGGCGTCGACTTACCGAGCCGCGCCGCAGAGCACTTTTTCTGGCTGGGGCGGCAATCGGTGCGTGCGGAAACGCTCGGCAAATTGATTCGTGCGGTGGCGCTGCGACTAACAAGCGAACAAGACGCCGAACGAATTCCTGAGTTGCAGTTGCTCATCCGCGTTCTCGCGGAGCTGGGGCAAATCGAACCTGGCTACGTCGTCGACGAAATCAAAGTCCAGATGCCGGCGCTCGAAAAGCTGCTGCCAGCTGCGGTGTTCGACGAGAAGACGCCCGGCACGCTGCGGGCGACGGTCGCGAATCTTGCACAACTCGCCGCTACGGTGCGCGACTTGTTGTCGCTCGATACGTGGCGCATCATCCGCGAGATGAACGACGAATTCCAGCCGACTGCAAGCGACGACGGCTTCCTCGACATGCTCGTGAAGGTCGATGGTTTGCTTGCGGGCTTGGCAGCGCTCACCGGGCAGTTCGCCGAGGGGATGACGCGGACTCATGCGTGGCGGTTCCTCGACTTTGGCCGCCGCCTGGAGCGAACGCTGCAAGCCTCGCAGCTCATACGCGCCGTCGTCGCCGAAGGGGGCGGCACCGATGCCGCAGCGCTCGAGTCGCTGCTGGAAGTTTCCGACAGCTTGATGACGTACCGCTCGCGGTACTACTCGCGGTTCCAACTCGGCGCCGTGCTCGACTTGCTGATGACCGACGAAACGAACCCGCGTTCGATGGCGTTTCAGCTGGTCGAATGCACTTCGCACGCGGCTCAGTTGCCGCGCGAGTCGGTTGTGCCGGGCCAGATGACGGAGGAGCGGCTTGCCGCGTCGCTGCTCCACTTGATCCGCCGCGTCGATCCGCTGGCAATCGCTCGTGCGTACGAATCGGGCGACGAAGAACCGCTCGACTCGCTGCTAACGACGATCGACACGTCACTGCCGAAGCTGTCGGACGCGGTGTCGCACCACTATTTCTTCCACAGCGGACCTGCGCAGCGTCTGGCGCGTGACTAGGGCGGAGCCCGAGATGAAGTACTCAATCAAGCACCGCACCTGGTATGCCTACGCCGAATCGGCGCCGGTCTGCCACAATATGCTCCACCTGGCGCCGCGCAACACCCCGTATCAGACCTGCTCCGACTATCGCCTGCGGATTGTCCCCGAGCCGGCGCTGATCACGCGGCGAGCCGACTGGTTCGGCAACTTCATCGACTATTTTTCGATCGAAGGGGCGCACAACGGCCTCGAGATTACCTCGCAAAGCGTCGTCAACGTGACGCGACCACCGAAGATTAACCCGAGCGAATCGCCGAAGTGGGAGACCGTCGCCCAGCTCTCGACGGCCGGGACGACAAGCGCCTCACTGGAGGTCTACCAATTGACGCTCCGCTCGTCGCGGGTGCGGCCTTCGCAGCAATTGCGGCAATACGCCTTTCCGAGCTTCCCCGCCGGCCGCTCGATTGTTGAAGGCATCGTTGACCTGACGGCACGCATTCATCGTGACTTCGAATTCGACCCCAAAGCGACGACGGTTCACACGCCGCTGGAAGAGTTGCTCAGAATCCGACGTGGCGTTTGCCAGGATTTTGCTCACCTCGCCATCGGCTGCATGCGATCGCTCGGGCTGCCGGCTCGGTATGTGAGCGGTTACCTCCGCACGGTTCCGCCGCCGGGCAAACCGCGACTCGTCGGCGCCGATGCGTCGCACGCCTGGGCCTCGGTCCACTGCGGGCCGCTGGGGTGGGTCGACTTCGATCCAACGAATAACACGCTCATCGGCGAGTCGCACATCACCATCGGCTGGGGCCGCGACTATGGCGACGTGTGCCCGATTCAGGGGGTGTTCGTCGGCGGCGGCGAACATAGTATGGGCGTAAGCGTCGACGTGCTGCCTGCGGAAGAGAAGGCCGCTTGAATCGCCTCTCGCTCTTGCCAGGCCCCGACAGTCGCGGACTCTATAGCGGCAGTTAAGCGGGCGAAACCGCGATTTAAGCTGATTCGCATCGGTCGGCCTGTTGAGCTATCCTTGAGAGCTTCCGAATCGCTCAACTCGCCACGCCGCCGCGGGATTTCATGGAATACGTTAAGCAGCTGATCGACCTGTTTCTCCACCTCGACAAGCATCTGATCGAGGTTGTGGGCGATTACGGCGCTTGGACCTACCTCGTGCTGTTCATCATCGTCTTCTGCGAGACGGGGCTCGTCGTTACGCCGATCTTGCCGGGCGATTCCCTACTGTTCGCCGCGGGGGCCGTCGCGGCGCTTGGCCCGCTCAATCCACACCTGCTCGTGGTCTTGTTAACCATCGCTGCGATTCTCGGCGACGCCGTGAACTATCAGATCGGCCGCTGCATCGGGCCGGCAATATTCAAGAAGGAAGATTCACGGTTCTTCAAGAAAGCTCACCTCGAAAAGACCCACGCCTTCTACGAACGTTACGGCGGGAAGACGATCATCATCGCCCGCTTCGTACCGATCGTGCGGACCTTCGCCCCGTTCATCGCCGGCGTGGGGCAGATGAGCTACCGGCAGTTCGCGCTCTACAACGTGATCGGCGCGATTTTGTGGGTCGTCATCGGCGTGTACGCTGGCTACTTGTTCGGCGGACTGAAGATCGTCAAAGAAAACTTTTCATTGATCATCATTGCGATCGTCGGCATTTCGCTGCTGCCGGCGCTCATCGAGATCTGGCGAGCGAAGCGCGAGAGTAAAGCGACGCCGCCGGCGGATGGGTAGGCGCCTAGCCTGCGGCTGTGGCCGCCGGTTCGATCTCGCGAACTTCGAATCCAGCGCGATCCTTGCGGCGCAGCAATTTGTTCGCAGCCGCGGCCTCGGCGCCGGTGAACTGCTGCGTTGCTCCGTCGAACGTAAGAACCGGGCCGATGTGGAATTCCCACTCCGAGGCGCCATGCTCGCGGGCGACGCCTTTCATCTGCTCGACGAGCATCAGCGAATCGCTCATCACGCCAAGCTCCTGGGCGAATCCCCGCGCCTTGGATGAATCGCCGGAGACGCGGTAGGCGACGTTCGCCAAGTTGCACCACTCGGTCGATTCGTGTCCCATTTGCACTGGCGCGTTCAGCCCTGCCGAACTGCCGCTGCGCACGGCGTCGACGAAATTCTGCTGGTGCCCTGCCCCGCTGTCGCCTTTGAACTTGCGAATCTCTTTGCCGTCGGCGTCGAACGCCTTCGCTTGGCCGCGTTGCCCTTCGAAGCGGCCCCCTTCGCAGTAGACGGTGTAGCCGCTGCCCGGCCCGGGTGACGGCGGCGATGCTTTGCCGCCGATCTTTTCCGGCAAGTTGCAGACGGCAACGATCACTGGATACTTGCCCGTATCGAGCAACGCACAGTGCAGGTTCGGCGTCTCGCCGCAATCACCGTCGCCGTATCGGCCGCCGCCGGCAACAACGCGTTGCGGAAACGCGACGCTATCTTGGAAAACATTGTTGCGAACGTCGTCGAGAATGTGAACGCCCCAGTTGCCCATCTCGCCGGAGCCGGTGTTCCACATCCAGTGCCAGTCGTAGTGCAGGGCGTTCCGCATCAGCGGTTCGTCCTGAGCCGGGCCGAGCCAGAGGTTGTAGTCGACGCTCGCCGGCGGCTTGAGCGGCGTATCGCGATCGCCAATGGCTGGCCGGACGCCGAAGCGATTCACGCGGACCTTCTCGATGGCGCCGAGCGTTTTGTCTTCGTGCAGAAATTGCTTGATCTCCGCCTGCATCGGGTCCGAGCGTTGTTGCGTGCCGACTTGGCACACCAGCCCGTAGCGATTGGCCGCGTTGACAACTTGTCGGCCATCCCAATTCACTTGGCCAAGCGGCTTCTCGACGTAGACATGCTTGCCCGCTTCGAGGGCCCAGATTGCGGCAAGACAGTGCCAGTGATTCGGCGTGGCGATCACCACGGCGTCGGTATCTTTCGAGTCGAGCAGCTTTCGCAAGTCGCGATACTTCGCGGCGCCGTCGTACTCTTTCGCCAACGCATCGACATGCTGCTCGTCGGGATCGCAGAGCGCGGCGACCTTTAGGCCTGGAACCTTGCGAAACGAGCGCAGCAGTTCCGCCCCGCGGCCGCCGCAACCGATGAGGCCGAGGTTGACCTGTTCGTTCGCGCCGGCGGCCCACGTCGAGCGGCCGTTCCACGCCAGCATGCCGCCCGCTGCCAGGGTTCCGCCGAGAAAATGCCGCCGAGAAAAGCTCGCCATAGGTCGATTTCCTGCAAAGAAAGCCGAAGAGCGCGGAAGGTTGTCCACAACCGGCCGCCCGCCGCTATTGAATATTAAAGGCGGCGAGCACCGTGGGTGCAAGCGCCTGACACGTTTCGGCTCCGACGGTTGACCATGGCATCCTGCCGCGTTCGCTCCGCGCAGCGGCGGATGTATACTGCCGTGCGGCCTGTTTTCAGTGCGTTCACCGAAGCAACTCTTCTCATCATCGAAACGTATTCAATGAAGACGCCCCCCTCGCGGCCGCACCGTCGTGATTTTCTCGCAGCCGCCGCGGCCATTGGCTCGGCTGCCTGCTTGGGGAGCACAGCGATCGGCGCCGACCGCGCCTCCGAGCCAACGGCGCGGCCGATTCACTTCTGCGCTTTCGAAAAATTCCTGCAGGACTTGAGCCACGACGAACTCGCGGACGGCCTCGCCGAATTGGGATTCAACGGCGTCGAGGTCACGGCTCGACAAGGCGGGCGCATTACTCCCGAGCGAGCTGAAGAGCAGCTGCCGGCGCTCGTCGAAGCCCTCGCCAAGCGAAAGCTTGACGTCACGATCCTGACGACCGAAGTCAACCGTGCCGACAATCCAACGAACCAGAAGCTGCTCGCGGCTGCGGCGAAGCTCGGCATCAAGCGCTACCGTCTCGGTTGGTTCAAGTATGCCGACGATCGGCCGATTCCCATGCAACTCGCCGACTACCGCAGTCAGTTGCTCGAAATTGCCGCGCTGAATCGCGAGCTAGGCGTGACCGGCCTCTGGCAAAACCATAGCGGCGAACAGTACGTCGGCGCCACGATTTGGGATCTGCATCAGCTCCTTCGCGACGTGGCAAAGGAAGAAGTCGCCGCGGCGTTCGACATTCGCCATGCGACAGTCGAAGCGGGTCGATCTTGGCCACGGCTCTATCAATTGATCAAGCCCCACGTCGGCGCCTTCTACATGAAGGACTTCGCCTGGGCCGGCAACCGCGACAAGCATGTTCCGTTTGGCGAAGGACGAGTCGATCCCCGCTACTTCGACATGTTGAAACGCGATCGGTTCGATGTTCCGATCTCGATCCACGTCGAGTATCTGCCGCGGCGGTCGGCTCAGGAGAACCTGCAGGCGATTGGCCGCGATCTCAAACGGGTGCGAGAGATGCTACAGTTAGGGAACGCACAGTCATAAGCCATCGCCGCTTCCATAGCAGTTGCGCTACGCGCTCAGCTTTGGTTGTTTTACTCGGCTGCTGCACCGTAAAGACGGTTGAGCAAGTAGTCGCCGCCAGGGAGCACCATCACGCCCCACGTCGTCCCCGCGGCAACGTTCAGCGTTTCGGCTTTCGGGGCTTGTCCCGCTGCAATCACTTGCAGGTCGTACTTCCCGGAAGCGACCGAGTAGTTGAGCGCCGATTTTGGATTCGTCGTCCCCAGCCCGGCCTTCAGCGGGTATCGTTGCTTGCCAATCATGACGACGGCCTCTCTCGAATCGCCGTTGACGAGCACAATTCGCCCCTTGCCAGGTTCGGGGAGCATGCCATCCGCTTTGGCTTTCGCGTCATCCAACAGCAGCACGTCGACGGTGGATAGATCCTGATCGCCGTCGATTCTCACCGACATCGTCGCTGCATTCTGTTTGAACTGGAGCGTTAGTGGCTTGGACGGCTCCGCTTTCGTCGCCCCGGTCGCTTCCTTCCAGCCCTTGGCAAGCAACTCTCGCCGGTAAAATGCTGCGATGGCGGTCGGTTCGAGACTGACTTCGGCGTGAGTCGACTTAGTGTATTGAGTTCCTTCGCTGCGGACATTGCCGCAGCCTTCGGGCAGGAGCAGTTCCGAGCCGGCGAACGGTGCCTGCCGCGCGGCGATCGGCGCTGCGGCGGGAACCGCGTCGAGCGTCGTCTCAGGAGTGATCACGCCCGCGTCGACGGTCGCCGAAATCTGGTACATATCGTCGAAAAACTCTTCTGGCTGCGCCATCTTAATAGCGCCTCGTGCACGCCCAGCCTCTACCTTGAAGTCGCTGGCCGGATCCTCGAAGCTGTTGCTCATCGCCACGCCGCCGTCATTGAAATTGAAGTGAATGCGATCGCTGACTTCGAGCGTGAGGTGACCTGGGTATCCCGTGGGAAAGAGTTCATCGAATTCGAAGTCGCCGTTCTTGGCCAATAGGGCCTGCATCCGCTGCAGCGGAATCGCTTGCTCGCAGAACAACAGTCGCGTCTTCGTATCGCCATCCGCCTTCGTGCGGTAGGCAGCCACGTGCTTAAACGTGGAAGTGGTGCTGTCGATCACGATCGAGGCGGCGCCCCGATTCGCGGAAACGTCGACCGTAGTCTTCGGAACCGCGGCCAGCGTCGGCTCCTGCGCGGCTACCATGCCGCCTGCGGGCTGGCCCTCCACCGGCGGCAACGGCGGCACGACCGGCTCTTTGGTCTCGTTTTCGTAGCTCAGAATAATCCGCGAACCAACGGCGTCGGAGAATACATTGACGCCAACTTCGATGCGTCCTTTCTTGAACTCTGTGTAGCGCCGGTCCCCCGTCACGATGGGTCGGCGCGTTTCACGCCAGTTGTTTTTCTTGAGCGCCTGCACATAGAAATCGAACGCCGCTTGCAGTGCTAACGGCGACTTGAAGTGGCAAGCATCGCCACTGTAGGATTCGCCGTCGACAATCTCGGGGCGCGGCAATTCCTTCTGCAGAAAACAGATTCGCCCGCGGTTGCGGTACGCCTGCCGCCACAAGATCTGACGGGTTCCCCGTGTGCGTGAAGTCGAGCCCCTCGCATTCGATCGACACAGCGACGTCGTCGGAGCGTTGATCGAGATCGACGTCGATCTGGTAACCATCGTGAAAGAACGTCATCTCGACGGCGTCATCTTCCACGACGGCCGAATTGTCTTCCAGCGACCAGCCTCGACTCGCTAGCTCCTTCCGATAGAACGCAGCGAGCGACGGCAGCGATGACGACGACCGGTATTCGATGTCGTCGAACGTGGCGTCGAACTCAACTTCACGCGCGTCGAGAGGAAACGGCAGTGCCTCCGCTTGAGGCGAAAACGTCGCAGACTCCGTGGCGTTCTGGGCAATGGCGGACGGCGACAACGCTGCCACGCCGACTGCGATGACGAGCGCACTGGCGAAAATTGTTCGAAGGAGCATGCAGGTTGATCCAAAGTAAAACGCAAAGGCGAGGCGGTGGCTCGCGATTCTAGCACAACCTTCATCGATAAGCGTTCGCTGCCCGGCAACGACACGCGAATGGGCCGTGACGCCGCGGCCCGATGCCGGTGCGTCGTATAGCAGAAATGTGCGAAACGCCGCCCGATGTTACGCCGGCCGACCATCACGGCGTATTGTGCAGAGGATCGATCTGAGCAGAGCGGCCCGGATCTAACCGCCCGTCGCTTTCCGCGCGCCGCGACTGAGGCCGCCGAAGGCACGGAAAAAGCCTCGCTACCCAGCCGGTCGCCAACTCTTTACATTTGAGGGAACGCCTCAACGCCCGCCCTCGTAGCTCAGGGGATAGAGCAGCGGTTTCCTAAACCGTTGGTCGCAGGTTCGATTCCTGCCGGGGGCGCTAGTCTTTTTGCATCTAAGTCGTGTTCCAGTCGGCATTTGCCGCGTCAGTTGCTTGTGACTGGTTGTGACACGAAATGACACTGTCTGACTTATCCGTGGTGCGCATTTGGTGCGCCTTAGAACACGAAGGCAACAAAAAAGCCCCGTCGACTCAGCGGAGTCGACGGGGCTTCTGTTTGCTTCCGCACCTAGATGCAGGGGAGGTCGTTCGCCAGCTCATCACGGTCGAGCTTGGTGTAGAACGCCATCGTCAAGTTGATGTCGGAGTGGCGGGCGAGCTGCTGAGCCCGCCGCGGGTGGACGCCAGCGCGAGCAAGGTTGGTGATGAACGTCGTTCTCAGCGAATGAAAGTCCAAGCCGGTGATTCCAGTCCCGATGAGGTCCGTCCGCAACATTCGCGCGGCGTAGAGCTTCCAATCACCCGGCCAGATGAGTTGGTCTGACGGGAGCCCCTTCAAGAACTTCCCCAGCGAGACAGCAAACTCCGCGGGGATCGGTTGCTCGGCTGTCTGCCGGTTCTTTGCGTCGCTCGCTCTCAGCTCGACGTAAGCAGACTTGGCGTCGATATGGAAGCTGGATGGCGTGAGGCTAGCCAGCTCACTGACGCGAAAGCCTGTGTTGAGCGCGAGCCGATAAAGGATGGCTCGTTCTTCTCCGGTCAACCCGTATAGCTCATCGCCCTTCCCTGCCGCCTTGAGCAGCTTATCACATTCCGCCACAGTCGCGGCCCGGCGGCCCTTCTTCACTGTGATCTTTGTCTTCTTCAGAGTCAGCAATGGGCAGTCAGGCATCTTGCGACTGGTCACTGCCCAATGGCAAAACGTCTTGAGGGTCGTCGTATAGTGATTGATTGTCTGCTGCGAGCAACCGCGCTCCGCGCCCTTCTTACCTTTCTTGTACTTGAACGCGGCAAGAAAGGCCTTGTACTGGTCGAGCGCGGCTGGTGCGCGGAGATCAGCGAGAGTGGTGAACTGGCACGCATCGAAGATGCGCTTCACCCGATTGACCGTCTGCGTAACGTAGCGTTTGCTGTTGGCAGCGACTTCCAGATTCGTGCGGAAGATTTCGAGTAGCTCGACCAGAATCACTTCAGAAGTTGGCGTCAGTTCGCCCTTCCGAATCCGCTTGGCCCGATCCTCATCGGCTTCGGCCATCCGCTCGGTTTTTTCTTTCAACCGATGGCCGGTCTTTGTGACCCACTTACCACGTTCGTCCTTGAACTTGTAGGACCACTTCTTAGCCGGCTTGCCGTCCCGACCGTTGCGTTTGAAGATTGCTGCCATAGTTGTGATTCTCGATGTCCAGCTTCCGCCAGCGGACAGACCGGCCGATCCGCATCGGCTCCGGCAGCTCGCCTTTGGACCATAGGCGCCTAATAGTTCGAGTGGAAACGCCAAACATCGACGCGACTTGCTGGATGTTGATGAACTCTGGCTCGGGCTGCTGGACCACCAGCTTCAGTCCGAGTTGTTTGGCGAGAGATTGGAGATCGTTCACTCAACTATGCAGGCGCCGATCGTCGGCGCCAAATCCGAAATGAAAAGAAAGTGGGAAAAAAGTCTGTTACGCAAGTTCCATCGCCTCGGCGACCAGCCGTTCGATGACCGGGTCGAGGTCGCCGTCCAGCGCCTCGTAATCACACCGGCTTTCCACGTAGCTTTCGATGGCGGCTCGCAACTTCCACGGTTGCTCGCGGGCGAGGGCGACAAGTCCCAAGTGGGCCGGTAAGGCGAGATTAACAATCTCCTCGGCCGGCAATCGCTCCCAGTCATTGGCGTACGCGATCAGATAGTCCATCAACTTCCGAGCCAGATGGACTGTGTCACGGCCGCCAACGAGTTGCGGGACAACTTCGGCGATGGTCGCCGCGAGCATCGGCGGTAGTTTAGATAGATCAACGACCATAGCAGCTTAAGTACGATCTTACGCCGCCACTGGAAACTGATTCCATTCGCGGCCGTCGAGTTCTCGGCCAAGTTTATGAGGGTTGAATGCGGCATGCTGCTTGAAGAAGAATGGAATCCCACGCTCCTGGCACTGGTCGCGCAGGACGCGGGCATGGTCAAGATTGAGCGGCCGCCAGCCCTTGCCGCTTTCGCCGCCTACGATCACCCAGTCGACGTTGTAGCCGTCGAGTGAAAAGTCACTCAGCAATGGTTCAGCCGAGATGAACCGCACTTTCGCCGGCAGTGCCGAAAGTATCGGCAACCGCAAGTCTGCGTACTTTTGATTCTCGACCGACGTGCCAATCCAAACATTATCAGGCCAGTGGTCGCCCCAAGGAATCATCCCCGCAACACTGGCAGTTCGCTTCGTCAGCGGCAGCCAATCCAAGTTCGGAGTTTGCTCGACCAGCCGCCACAAATCTGATCGCCAAGAGTCGTTGACTTCAGAGTCGAAAACATCGGCAAGGCTCGCGCAGAACAACTTGATCCGTTTGCCTTCGCGCTCTGCCTTGCGATTCCATGCGAGGGGTTTTCGCCAGTTCGCGTGTGAAGTCCGCACCCGCAGCTTGCCTGCGCCCCACTCGGCGCGATGATAACGACGGTCCATCATCACCATCGCGTAACAATTGTCGCACGCTGGGCTAACTTGTGTGCAGCCGATCCATGGGTTGAATGTGGCGTCGGTCCACTGGATTTCAGAAATTTCTGCCATTGGTGATTACTCGAAGAAAAGAAGAGACGAACGTGGGAGCGAACACCCCGACCAAGTTGCTATTGGAGATTAGTCGCTGGCTTCTGCGAATTCCGGGTAGACCTCGACGATAATGTCGAAGATGGTAGATTCGAAACGTTCAAAGTTGTTGAACACGACTTGAGGCTTGCCATGAATCCCGATGGCATAGTCCCTGATCTTTTCGTAGAACGTCTCGGCGTACCGATCCTCGTAGTACAAATCGTCTTCCTTTTGCGTGACGATGATGGCACCTGTGTAATGGTTCAACCATTTCGGGCCATTGCATGGTTCAATGCGTCCGATATTCTCACGCCAGCGTCTTCCACCCCGCTTGTATTTGAGAAGTGATGCGGGGCGCTCCAACCAATTGCACTCACCGATGAAGTAATCGTGCTCGCGGCAACGATACTTGCGTTCGCATCGAAGGATGTAGGGCTTCAGTCGTTTCGATAACTCAGCTTTCTTCATTCGTGTTTCTCCCTCTTTGTACTCGGCTGACACTGGTACTACGATCCACCGCTATCAATAGGGGCGCGCAGCGATAAGATTGCAGAATATTCCGCATCAACTGGACTGCATAACCGGACGTGACCGAGGGATGCCTAGCGTCGCTTGCGGAGCCGGCTAACATCTCCCCGCCTCAGCCTAAGAGGATTAGTAGTTCAGCTCTTCGTGCACCGTGTTATCGGCGAGGTCGTAGATGAAATCGTCCAGCTCACCGTCCTCGATTGCCGTTTCTGCGTCTTCGTCTGCAAGCGACAGCGCAAGATAACGGAGTTCTTCATCAAGTTCTTCGCGGATTTCGTATGCAAACTCGTCGAGCCGACCGGCGATCAGCTCCGCAGCGTTGTCTGTAAGCCGCTGGCGGATTTGTTCAACTGATAAACGCTCTCGCATACGCTCGGCCAATGCCTTGGCAGCGACGGCGAGCATCTCAGCCGGAATCGATTCGATGATCTTGTCGACAAGACCGTCGATAGACTCCGCATCGGTGCGGTTTAATGGAATAACGGCCGACGATTCGTCGCCTCTGGGCGTCTGGCGGACGTGAGGCTTCGTAGTGGATCGATTGTTCGTACTCAATGTTGTCCCCTCAGAATTTGTTACGGCCGAGTACCTATCGGCGATGTGAGTAATACGCTCGACCACCTGAAGTGGCGGCGCAAACCGTCACCGCAACCGGCACAATTCCGGCTGCAGGACGCGTTACAGTCGGCCCTTGTTAATCGATTCGGGTCGGCAAGAGTTAATTCGCTCGAAGAAGCTCAGTGGCGGCGCTATAAGGTAGCCAGCGAAATAATTCCTACTCAATTGCCCGCATAATCGGACCTCGGTTACGCCGATCGGAGATGCCCGCTGCTAGGATGAGAGTCGCCCGGCTATTTGGATGGGGCAGCTTGGTGGCCGCTTCCACAGAGGCGCCTAACCGTCCCTGAATGAAACTGCGGCAAGCCTGCCGGTCAAAACACCCTATGTTGGCCATGTGGGGTGTTGATCAGGTTCTAAAGCGTCACGCTCGAATGTTCGTTCTCAAACTCCTTCCGTCTGCCAGAGGTGCGCAAGGCGGGTTGCGATGGTAGCACTCGAAAACGTAAGGTAAGGGCATGAGCGCTCTCCAAGTTAGTTCTGAAGAACGAAAGCGACCTGGCTCCGATATCGCCAATACTCGTGAATGGAGTGGGAGATTTCCATACAACGAGATCATCTCATTGCTCGATGTGAACCGATCGTTCAATCTGGCGGAGAGCACGTCCCAAGATTTGACGGTTGGCGAACTTCTAGATTTGGCCGATCTAGAAAGTATCCGGGGATTGACGCTGGGGTATGGTAAGTCCGCAGGCGGATTAGAGCTTCGCGAGGCCATCGCAGATGCTTGTAAAGTCTCTTCCGAGAAGGTGATCACAACGCACGGCGTCGCGCTGGGACTCTTCCTCCTCGCTTTTGAAGTTTGCCGTCCTGGTGACGAAGCCGTTCTCGCAACGCCATGCTTCCCGCCGAGCCGTGACTGCCTCATCGGTGCCGGCGTTAACGTTCGCGAAGTTAAACTGACATTTGAGCGGAGCTATCGACTGGACGTGGACGGGATTGAGGCGGAGTTGTCTCCAAAGACCAGACTGGTAAGCATTGCTTCACCTCAGAATCCAACTGGCGTTCAGACCTCTCGTGCGGATATCGAGAGACTGCTCGGCCTGATTGAAAGGCGCTCGCCCGAAGCCTTGCTCTTCATCGACGAAACCTATCGAGAGGCAACGTATGGAGACGCTAGGGCCGTGGACAGCTTTGCAGGGCTCGATGCTCGCATCGTCACCGGCGCATCGGTATCGAAGGCTCTCGGTGCCCCAGGCTTGCGTACAGGGTGGCTCACTGTAGCGGAGCCCGACCTTCGATCGCGTCTGACAGTCGCTAAGATGAACACCGTGATCTCTGGGGCGGTGCTGGATGAGGCGCTCGCTACGGTTCTGCTGCGTAATAAAGAAAAGGTGCTTGCGCCACGACGACAATTGCTCGGCAGCGCTCTTGAGCAAGTGGCGGCTTGGTGTGACGCGGAGCGCAAGCGCGTTGAATGGGTGCAGCCAGACGCCGGTGCACTATGTTGTATGCGCCTGCGCGGAGATGCGTGGGACGAGACGGCAACCTCGCGATTCTGGGGGCTATTGCCTCACCACGACTTGCAACTCGCATCCGGAACATGGTTTGGCGAAACCAACCGTGTGTTTCGGTTGGGCTTTGGCTATCTACCTCCGGCAAGCCTTGGTTCTGCGCTGTCCGCTCTGTCCTCAGTTCTGGACGCTGCTATGTCGTGATTGATCTCGCTCGTTATCTCATGTCTGTCAAAATTGCTCGGTAAGGTTTCTACGCTGCTTGTGAAGAGACTCTCGTCTCCAAGCTAGTGTGTCTCTTGGAGCCCGAGCACAGGCCGCACAGCCACCGACCATACGGATTCACGCCGCTTTGATCGTCGGGCGGGGTCATCGTAGCAAGAAAAGTACGCCGTTACTCTCAACGAACCTTGTTTTCTGAAGATTGAATTGCAGCGACTGGCAGCGAGAAGAGTCGCGTCTCGTCGTAGGCGATGATGGCTTTGCCGTCGAGCGCGAAGCCGGCGACATGGCATGGCGAAACGTATCGCCCGGTGTCGTCGCCCGGCAGCTTCCACAAATGCCGGTGACGGTCCGCCAAATGAATGATCTCGCCGTGGGGTCCTTCCTGCCGCGGCAGACCGATCGTGAATAGCTGTAAGTCAGGCGACCAAATGACGTTGGACATGCTTGCTATGCGGACATCACTGACCATATCAGAGGGATCGGAGCGTTGATACCAGAAGCGCTGGAGATGCAACCGACCGTCGGGAACGATGCCCACGTACTGCTCGGTCAATTTCAAGCCGGAGTCATTTCCCTGCACGCCGGCAGCACCAACGCGGACAAACTCGCCGCGGTTCCCAGTAAAAGCGAGCTTTTCGCCCATGTAGTCGCCGGTGAAGATGTTTCGCTCTCTCGTCTCTAGATCGTACCGGCAGCCGACCCAATTGCTGTAATAGTCGAATCCGACTTGCTGACGCCATAAGACGAAACGTTCGTCTGGCGACCAGATCATGTCGAACCCAAACTGGTTCTCCGGCAGGATTTCCTCATAGCGACGAATGATCTCGAAATCGTCGTCAACGACGACCAATTGCCGCGTATCCTTCTCGACGCCAATCCATCTCCCGCTCGTCGACGAAGGCGCCAAGTAATTAAATGGCGTGGCGCGAGGCTTGTTTGCCGTCACGTCCCAGATAAAGGCGCGCTCTCGGCCAAAATTTCCAACGAGGAATCGGCCGTCGCGCGTCAGGACGCCGCCGGGGCCGCGCCGCGAAGTCAGCGATCGTTCGTTGCTGGCGATTACCTTCGCCTCGCCCTCCAGCGGGGCACGCCAGATATGAACCTGGGTCGTCGCCTTGACAGCATCGTGTGAATGAACGCTAAAGACGATCGCGCTGGAATCGACGGTCCATGCGAACTCACCGATCTCGTCCTTGACGCTGGATTCCAACTCCTTATACCGTTCTCGATTCAGGGTGCGCACCAGCGAGTCGGGGCTTCCGCCCTCGCTCGTCTCCTTCGCGAACACATGCGTCCAAATGCACGGAACCTCAACCAAACGGCGCGATGTACCCGCCTCCACGTCGGCGACGCAGACATATCCGCGATTGACGAACGCGACATACCGGCCGTTCGGAGAAACCAGCGGAACCGGGCGCAGGTTCCTGATCGTTCTATCGGCAAGCACCTTCGCTGCCGCGGGAACTTCTCCAGCCGCTGTAATCGGGCCTTGAAGTATCGCTACGACGACTAACAGAATCGCCGGCGTCAGACGAAGAAGTCTACTCGTCATAGTTCGTTTCCTCGTCCTTGGCAACTGCATCTGTAGGCAGAGAAAACAATGTCGAGCCCAATCGTGCAATCAGCCGACCGTCGCCGTCGGCGAATGCAATCGGGTAGTACGGAGTGATGTACCGGTCGTCGCTCACCGGCGCCAGCGGCGTCGTGCGTCCATCGAGGTCGATCAGATGATATTGCGCACCAGGCAGTTGACCTTCCGGCCGCGGCTGCGCGAACGCGATGTGACTGCCGTCAGGAGCTGCAACCATGGGAGGAAAGACAGTGCCTCGCTGCCCCTTTTCCGGCTTCCGAAACCCTTTCGTGGTGAACAAGTTTCTTGCCGTGCCGTCCGGATCAACCACCGTGACTCGCGTGCCAGCCTCTCCATTGAAGTATCCGTAAACTCCGGAATTGGCAATGCGCAGGTGAAGTAACTTCCCTTCCTGGTTAATGAACAGAAAGCGATCACTGACGTTGCATTTGACTTCCGGCGATTTCTGGCCCGTTTCGAGGTCAATGCGAAAGGCGACAGCGCCGTACGAGGGATACTCGTTGCGCATCCGGCAGATGGCGAAACGTTCGTTCTGCGACCAGGTCAGATCAACCCTGCGCTCCCCGAGGAACGAAACGTCGAATCGTTTGATGACGTGGAATTGTTCGTCGACCAGCACGAGTTGGCGGGTGTCGATCTCGACGCCGAGGAAGCGCCCGCTCGTTGACGACGGCACGAGGAGGTCGTAAGGCGTCGTTTGCGGATGAGCGCGAACGACATCCCAAATGAGTGGAACGTAAGCAGAGGCGATGACAAACTTGCGGTCGGGGGTGACATGAAACGAAGTCGTGTATTCGTCCGGTACGCCGAATTCGCCTTCGATGATCGCGACCGTCTCAACGGCTCCGCCTAGCGGCGCGTGCATCACATGGTAGGCCGCCACCGGAGAGTTCTCGCGAACTCGCTTTCGCACGGCGTAGACCACGCCGCGCTGGTCCGGCGTCCAAGCCAGGCTGAACACATAGTGTTTGTCGAGATGAACTGGACCATAGAAGGCTCGGAAGCCGAGGTTTTGCGGGGAGGCGGCCGCATTCTCGCGTTGCTCTTGGTTGCCCGGTTCCGCCAGAATCGCGGTAATCGTATTGGGCAACTCGGCCAACTTCGACGGCGGTCCGGCGTCAACCGGACAAACCCAGATTGCGCCTTTGCTGATGTAGGCGATCTGTTTGCCGTCGGGCGAAATGGCGAAGCTATGAGGGTTAGCCACGTCCCAGACAATGTCCGGATCGAGCACCGTGGCATCAGGCGGCAGATCGGCGGCTTGGACGCAAGCCGCGCTCCACAATCCGGCACCGAGCAGAGAAATGGCGACGAGTCTGCCAAACATGGATCACCCAATGCGATTAGTTCCGCCATAGATTCTAAGCGAATCCCCGAGCTTGGCGAATTTTCTCCTCCAAAATGCGTGACGACGTGCGACTAACCCATCATTTCGCCTGGGACTGCAGGCCTCGCCGCTAAGGATGACTTCGTCCGTGAAGCAGCAGATTCCATTGGATTCTTGACATATTCCGTTATGGGAATATATTGGCGCCATGCCTCGTGCTTCTACCACCACCGACGTGTTCAACGCCATTGCCGAGCCCAAGCGGCGCCAGATCATTGAAGTGCTCGCCCGTCGGGGCGCGCTTGCCGTCGGAGCCCTGGTCCTGACGTTAGGAATGCCGCAGCCGGCAGTTTCAAAGCACCTGGGCGTGCTGCGCAAGGTCGGCATCGTCTCGGTGACTAAGCAGGGCCAGCAGCGTCTCTACCAGTTAGAGGCGAAGGAGCTAAAAGCGGTGCACGATTGGGCCAATAAATTTGAGCGGCACTGGAGCCATCAACTAGATCGGATTAAGGAGCGCGCTGAGCGCAAGTCCAAGGCGGGACGGGACGGTACACGTTAAATCACAACCGAGGTATGTATGACAACTGAACACGAAGAGGTTCATGCATTTACAATTCGCAAAGAGATTGAAATTGCAGCGCCAATCGAGATCGCCTTTGACGCCGTGCTAGACGAACTGGGCGCAGATGCGCAGATGCCAGACGGCAAGTCGCTCTCCATGAAGATCGAGCCATGGCCCGGCGGTCGGTGGTTTCGTGATCTCGGCAATGACGCGGGACATCTGTGGGGCCATGTCCAAGTCATCAAGCCGCCGACGCTCCTCGAAATCACCGGGCCGATGCCGATGTCTTACCCGGCAGTGAACCACGTTCAATATCGCTTGAAGGCAAATGGCAATGGAACGCTCTTAACGTTCTCCCATCGCGCCATGGGCCTCATCCTGCCAGAGCATCGCGATGGCATGCCCGAAGGCTGGAAGAACTGGCTCGATCAAATTCGCGAACGTGCGGAAACCAAATCACGCTGAAGGAAGACTGCCATGAAGATTGCAACGTCGCTCCTTGCTGAGTTCGAGCAGGAACTCGGCACAACGCGAAAGTACCTCGAACGCGTGCCCGAAGGTCAGCTCACTTGGCGGCCGCATGAAAAGTCGATGACCGCCGGGCAACTCGCGCTCCATATTGCCCAAGTCCCCGAGGGCGTCCTGCGATTGTCAGAGCCTGACGAGGCGCCAGTACCAGATTTGAGCCGCGAGCGACCGCAGCCCGCAGCGCTACGCGAGATTCTCGATGCGCTCAACCAGAGCGCCGCGTACCTTCGGCAAACTCTACCTACGATAAACGACGAGCGCATGAACGAGACGTTCCGTGTCACTCAGGGAGGACGTATCGTAGTGTCGCTACCACGCGCCGCTTTTCTGAGAAGTATTATGCTCAACCACTGGTATCACCATCGAGGGCAGCTAGGAGTTTATCTCCGGCTTCTCGGTGTGGCTGTTCCATCCAGCTATGGACCGAGTGGCGATGAAATGCCTAATTTCGCCAGCGAATAGTGAGATGCACTGGGGTGCACCGGTTAACGTGGCATTCCGATTCGCACGAGTCGCCCGCTTTTTGGAGGAAGTCAGTCTAGATAGCTAATGTGCAATCGAATCCTCGTCCAAGTCCCTTAGATCGTCAGGATGAATACGCACGGCACGCCCAATCTTTCTGGAGCGCAGCCGTCCCGATGCGCAAAGCTCATAGATAAGATCGATGCTAACTCCCAGCTTGGCGGCGGCTTGCTTGGGTGTTAGCAGGGCGTCGTCGCGATGACTCGTCAACGATGCGCCGACGGCAAGTACGGCGGCGGCAACTTCATGGCCAGTAAGCTTCAAATACTTCTGATAGTCCGATTCGAGGGACATCGTGAACCATTCCTTATTGCACCTGGCGCATAAAAAACACTTCGCCGATCACTCGGCGAAGTATTTGTGTCGCATCTCTTCAAGTCACTTCCAGCGGCGATCTGTACTTACCTCGGCTCATACCGCATCGCCACTGCGCCCGATCCGAACTCCCGCCGGCTCAGGAGCTTTAAGTCGATATACTTCGATAGCCCCGCGAACAGCGTCGGCCCATGGCCAGCCAGTCTAGGGTGCACCACGAATTCGTACTCATCGATCAACCCCAGCTCCGCGAGCGCCAGCGGAAGCTTCACTCCTCCCAGGAATAGCCCATTGCCAGGCTCCTGCTTGAGTTGGTGAACGGCCTTCCCAAAATCTTCAGGTAAGAGTTCCGCGTTCCAATCAACGCGATCCAGGGTGCTCGACACGACGTACTTCTTCGCGGCGTCAATCGTGCGAGCGAACGGTTCCATCCACTCGGCCATCCCATCAGGCCTCACGCCGGTCACCGGCAGTCGCCATGCCGACTCCATCATCTTGTAGGTGATCCGGCCAAAAAGTAAGGCGTCGGCCTGCGCGAGTTTCTCGGCCCAGTAACGATGAAGCTCTTCGTCCGTGGACCCTGCTCGGTGATCGCAGCATCCATCTAACATGACGTTGATCGAATAGCGTAGGGGGCGCATTGGCAAGTACCACCAATAGAGTCGTGTGCAAGGACTACCAAGAAATCTCTTCACGACTGCGGAAAAACTTCCCCGTAAGGCTGTGCGGAGCCTCATCAGCGAGCCAGACAACCGTATCAGCGCCTTCTTCCAGGGATCGTGTCGCGTTTGGTCCGCCCATGTCTGTACGCACCCAGCCAGGACACATCGAATTCACGGCGATGCGATCATCCTCCAATGCTTTAGCCAACATGATCGTTAATCCGTTGAGGGCAAGCTTGGAAAGGCAATAGCTCGGGACGCCAGGCGAGAGATCGTCTAGCTGGCCGTATCCGCTTGAAACATTAATTACCCGCGCAGATTCTGCTCGCCGCAAGTACGGAAGAAACGCCTGAGTAACCTCCAGCGGAGCAAAGGTGTTCGTTTGAAACGTGTCAACCATGCGACCGCGTGGGATGGTCAAGATGTTTTGGCCTCCGTCTGGGTAAATGCCGGCATTGTTGACAAGCACGTTCAGACGATCAGCGATCGTTGCGAATTCGACTGCGGCCATTCGGATGCTTTCGGAGCTGCTAACATCAAGTGCGAGAAACGCCGCGTTCCCACCCTCAGCCACAATGGCAGCAACCGCCTGATTCCCGCTGACACCGTCACGCGCAGCAATGACGACGTGAAATCCCCGCCGCCCTAGCTGTTGAGCCGTTTCCAATCCGATGCCTCGATTCGAGCCGGTAACGAGTGCAATCCGCTGAGACTTATCTTTACTCATGGCCCTTTCTCGCAGCGCATTCAATTCCTGCCTTCTTAAAATGTAAGCGACACCGTTTGGCGAATAAACAGGCCAGGCCTCCGACACATATCAGCGAAGTCCATTGCTCGGGCGGATTCGCGGGCCCTGTTGATGGGAAAGAGGTAACTGACGACGAGACGATTCGCACTTTTTGCCAAATGAATGGTTATCATTGAGGGTTCAGCGGCCACTATCTCTCAGGCCGGAATCGGGTGGCTGGAGAATCACCCTTACTTCTTTTTTTTGCAGCTCATACTCGTATTCGAACTGTCAGCATGGAGGGCGAATAATGGCAAGTCTCGAACAAGGAATAAAGGCGGCTCAAACCGGATTGCTCGTCAATTGCCTGCTGGTCATTGTGAAATTAGTTTCTGGGATTGTCGGCCACTCCTATGCCTTGGTAGCTGACGCGATCGAATCGTCGACGGATATCTTCTCTTCCTTGATTGTTTGGGGCGGCCTGCGAGTGGCGTCGCGCCCGGCCGACGACGATCATCCCTACGGACACGGCAAGGCCGAATCCCTCGCGGCAGCCATCGTCGCCCTAATGCTGCTCGGCGCGGCGGTCAGCATTGCAATCGTCGCCGTCCGTGAGATCATTACGCCCCACCACGCTCCAATGCCATTCACATTGGCTGTGGTCGCCGGCGTCGTGATCATCAAAGAGTCGCTGTTCCGAACTGTTTTCAAGGTCGGCGATTCTATTGGAAGTACGTCCGTCAAGACGGACGCATGGCACCATCGAAGTGACGCGATCACGTCAGCCGCGGCCTTTATTGGAATCGCACTGGCCATTTGGGGAGGTCCCGGGTGGGAGCCGGCGGACGATTGGGCTGCACTAGTGGCTTCCGTCATCATCGCCGCCAACGGGCTTCGATTTATGACGACCGCGGCGAGCGAATTAATGGACCGATCGCCGGACGATTCCGTCATTTCGACAGTTGACGCCGCAGCACGCTCCGTCGCTGGAGTTCTCGCTACTGAGAAAGTGCGCGCGCGAAAGTTCGGCGTGGCCTATCTTGTCGACCTCCATGTTCAAGCCGATCGGAATCTCGCCCTGGACGCGGCCCATGTGGTTAGCGGGAAGGTGAAAACCGCTATCCGCGAGGCATTACCCGCGGCTCAAGAAGTTCTGGTGCACATGGAGCCCTTCTAACGAGCTTGGGGCCCGGCCGAAAACCGAGCCCCAAGCTCCTGCTTAACTACGGCGTCAGTTGATGCTCGCCATCCGCATAGTGCTGGTGGCACGCATTGCACTTGGTAATCATCGCTTCGTAATGCGATCGAGCTACATCGAAATCTTGCGCCTGAGCAGCGCGATACGTTTTGCCCCCTAAGTCGCGCACCGCTGTCGCATACTCGATCCATTCCTTCCGATCCTCATTGGGACCGCGTAGGAGAATGAGGTTGCCCCCTTCGGCCAGGACTAGCGACCCCACTTTCACATTAAACCATTCTTCTTTGGTCGCAGGCGCTTTCGCCAATGATTTCTTGAGTAAGCCATAATTCGGCTGAAACACGTACTCCATAAACTCGTGCATATCATCTTCGACCGGTTCCGGCGTTCCGGCCGGCGCTTTGATTGGCTCTGCCGCCCAGCCGACGAGTTGGTTGAAGCTCAGCAAAAATACTCCCAACGCAAACAATGCGCATACAGCGCAGCGAATAGCACTCATGGTGATTAATCCTTCCAATGAAGAAAGAGGGCGGCGAGGCTCGTGCAACTACGCCTATGGCCCTGAAGTAAACCGCGCTAAGTTGATCTCAGCGCAGGCTCAAATCAATAACACGCAGGGCATTTCGTGATGAGTACGCCCGCGATCGACACGGAGTCGATGTCGACAATCGGTGCGGCGTGGGAGACAGGAACTTTCAAGTACGTTCCAAATACTCACACTTGGCTGATCCAACTCGTCAGTTTGGTCGGCCTGCGGGCTCGGCGAACACTGACCTGATAGTAAGACGGGATGATAGTGCCATCCAGCGGTAGCGTTCGCGGGCTGGCTGCCATGGTAGAGAACCAGATGCCATCGCAATTCGGGACCGGCAAGCTCTGCATGAGAATGGCCGTGACCAAAAGGCTGTGTAAACGCCAGTAGCGCTATCGCCGTCGTCAGGGTCTTCTGGAGCGCAGGCATGCAAGAGCCTCGTGAATGTTGGCACTAAGCTTACCATTGTCCAAAGTGTCGCTCAATTGCATCGGTTACGTAGTTCGTCGCTAATGGCGGCGGCGCGATGGAATGCAGGGCTGAAGCGTATTGCGTCTTCTCTTCCAGGCGAGCGCTTCGCTGCACGGCAAAACAAGGACCGCTATCCTATCTAAGCTAACTCAACACGTAATCGCCGAGTCGCTAGAATATGGCCATGTTCGATGAAAATCACCCGCGGCAAATTCAGATTGCCGGCCGAAACGTACGCTGCGACTCCACGGAAGATCGCGCCATGCTGATGCAAGCGAAGTCGGTCGAGATTAACCCGGCCTTCGCTGCAACTTTGACCATCGGTCGGCTCCATATGATCAAGGACGCATGCCAGAAATACTCGTTAGGAAAGCATCAGCGACTTGTAAGACTCGCTATCGAACGTTACGAGCGTTAGGCCTGCATAGCTATAATTCTCCTGTGAAGTGCCAAACTAGGAGAGTTACTGATGCTATCCCTGCTTTACGTCCGCCTTTCCAGCGGAATGCAAATCGAGATTGACCCAACCGAATGGCCCGAGATTGGTGACGCCCAGTGGACTAGCCAACGAGAGGGCGGCGTCGTGCAGGCGCACGTGGTCGTACGGCGCCACTCCGATGGCCGAGTCTTTCTTTACATCGACGCTAACCCAGGCGAGGGACCGCTGGTTCAAGGCGATCTGTTGCCGTCAGGGGCGGCCGAGGTCGAGGAAGCGATCAGCCGGTTCGGCGAACTTCATGCGTTACCGAATTGGGTCGTGGCAAGACTGATTCAATCCGTTCAGGGATAGCTCGCCCAAGTCCGTATATCCACCATCGCCGCTGATGCTCGAAAGCGACGCACCAACGTCACGTTTGCGGACTTAACGTTTGCGCAAGTGGCGTGAGTTAAGCATTACGCATTGACGCCAAACGCCCGTCCTACAGCGGCCGTAAGCGCCATTGCAATGGCACCCCATACGGTGACTCTAACCACACCGACGCTAAGCTTTGACCCGCCGATCTTCGCGGCTACCCCGCCTAGCAGAGCTAGGGAAAACAACGATGACGCGACGACCGCTGCCAGTAGCACGGAAGATGGTGATGTAACGGCAGTGGTCAGCGGCAACATCGCCCCCGCGGCGAACGCTGCTGCCGACGTTAATGCGGCTTGAACTGGCTTCGCTTCCATGCCCGCGGTAATACCCAATTCTTCTCGGGCGTGGGCAGAGAGAGCGTCATGCGCCGTCAATTGCTCGGCGACGCGGACGGCAACTTCCCGGTCCAAGCCACGCCCCATATAGATACTGGTTAGCTCGGCGAGTTCGCCGGCGGGATCCGCAGCCAATTCTTCTCGCTCGCGAGCGAGATCCGATTGCTCCGTGTCGGCTTGCGAACTAACCGAAACATACTCGCCCGCCGCCATTGACGCGGAGCCAGCCACTAGTCCCGCAACGCCGGCGAGGACGATTGCGTTCCGCGTGGAATCGGCCGCAGCGACGCCGACGATTAGACTCGCGGTAGAGACAATTCCATCGTTAGCCCCAAGCACGGCGGCGCGAAGCCATCCTATGCGCGTGATCCGATGAACCTCTCGGTGGCGAATTGTCATCGCCCCACTATACCCATCCACGCTACCAAATCGCAAATCACCGTGCGAGAGTGACGCTAGTCCACGACGCCTATTGCCGACTTCAACCGTCAATCAGCTGCCAAAAATCGTCTATCCATGGGCGCTGGCCGCGAACTTAAGCGGCACGATGCTTGTGGCCGAATCGCTTTTACTCAATCGCTGCGATCACATCCCGTGCAATCATCTGTTCCTCGTCGGTTGCAATGACTCGTACTTTTACTGGAAGGATTCCGCTTGATATCACCTCGGCGTTGATTTCGTTTAGCGTCGGATCGAGTTCGACCCCGAAAAACTGAAGATCTACGCAGACCCGATGTCTAACCTTCGCTGCACGTTCGCCGATTCCTCCAGTAAAAACGAGCGTATCGAGTCCTCCCATGGCGGCGGCGTACGCTCCGATACATTTGCGGACATGGTAGCAAAAAATTGCCACTGCCTCCTCTGCCCGCACATCCTGCGATTCGCGTTCCAGAAGCAACTCCATGTCGCCGGAAGTCTCCGAAACTCCTAACAGGCCTGATTCCAGATGGACAGTGCGGTTGAATTCCTGAACGGTCATGCTCGCGGCCCGCAGAAGATATTCAATCAACCCAGGATCAATGTCACCCGATCGGGTGCTCATCGGAATGCCGGCCGCAGGCGTGAATGCCATGCTGGTGTCAATGGGTTTGCCGTCTCGCACCGCCGCCAAGCTTGCGCCGTTGCCCAAATGCGCAAGAACGATTCGTCCCCGCGCTTCCTCGTGATCCAATCGCGCCAAATGGTCTATTAGGTAGGCATAGGAAAGCCCATGAAACCCGTAGCGCCGCACGCCCAGTTCGTCAAATCGTCGCGGTAGCGGCAGTCGCCGCGCAACCGCCGGAAGATCGTGATGGAAGGCCGTGTCGAAGCAAGCAACATGCGGGATATTTGGCAGCCGCCGTTTCAATGTCTCAATTACCCGCAACTCGGACGGCAAATGCTCTGGGTCGTAGATTTCGAGCTGGCGGATTTCGTCCAGCAATTTCGGCGTTATCACCTCCGAAGCCGAATGGTTGGGCCCGCCATGAACGAGACGGTGACCAACGCCTGCGATCGAGGTATCGTTAATCTTGCCCCGTAGGCCAGACATGATCGCAGCAAGTGCGTCATCGTGAGAGCTTGCGACCACTGCTTCGGAGCGTGACGCCTCGCCGCCGATCGCAAGGGTGATCTTGGCGTCGGACGCGCCGATGCGTTCGACCTTCGCCGATGCAAGTCGAACTGGAGGCGAATTTGCTTCGAAGACGGCGATCTTGAGACTCGACGAGCCGGCGTTGACGGCCAGGATCAGACGCTGGATCGGGAATGTGCTGAATAGTTCGGACAAGTTTAAGTCCTTCGGTTTGCTCTAAGCATAACTTTCAACTCAGTTCCCACTTCCAGTTCTGAATCTCCGGCATGTCCTCGCCGTGTTCGTTGATGTACTGCCGATGCTCGAACAGCTTATCTCGGAGAGCCTGCTTTAGGTGTGCTGCTCGCGAGCCAAGTTGGGGCAGGCGATCGATGACATCAGTAGCTAAGTGAAAGCGATCAAGATCGTTCAGCACTGCCATATCAAACGGAGTTGTGATCGTCCCTTCTTCTTTATAGCCGCGAACGTGCATATTGGCGTGATTCGTACGACGGTACGTGAGTCGGTGGATCAGCCACGGATAACCGTGGAATGCGAAGATCACGTGCTTGTTTTTCGTGAAGAGCGTATCAAAGTCATAATCGCTCAAACCATGTGGATGTTCGCTCGCAGGCTGGAGCTTCATGAGGTCGACGACATTGATGACGCGAATCTTGAGTTCGGGCAATGCTTGTCGTAGATACTGGACAGCCGCGAGCGTTTCGAGCGTCGGCACGTCTCCGGCGCAGGCCATCACCACGTCAGGCTCGCCATCCTGGTCGTTGCTTGCCCACTCCCACATTCCGATTCCCGCGGAACAATGTGCGACAGCGGTGTCGATCCCAAGCCATTGCGGAGCCGGATGCTTGCCGGCGACGACGACGTTCACGTAGTGCGTGCTACGCAAGCAATGGTCCATCACCGAGAGAAGGCAGTTTGCATCCGGCGGCAAATAGACGCGAACTATCTCGGCCTTCTTGTTGACGACGTGATCGATGAACCCAGGATCTTGATGCGTAAACCCATTGTGATCCTGACGCCAGACATGCGACGCCAGTAGGTAGTTGAGGGAGGCGATTGGTCGGCGCCAGGGAATATCGCGCGTTTCCTTCAGCCATTTGGCATGCTGATTGAACATCGAGTCGACGATGTGAATGAAGGCTTCATACGAATTAAGCAGTCCGTGCCGGCCCGTCAACAAATAGCCCTCTAGCCAACCCTCGCATTGGTGCTCGCTGAGCATCTCGATCACTCGACCTTCGGCGGCCAGATGCTCGTCGTTCGCTTCGATGGGCGCAAGCCACTGCTTTGATGTAGCCTCGAAGACGGCGGAAAGCCGGTTCGACGCCGTTTCATCGGGGGAGAAGATGCGAAAATTGCGTTGCGCCTCATTAAGCTTGATCACGTCCCGGAGAAATTGCCCAAGCATCTGCGTATCTGACCGATCGACGGAGCCGGGCGACGCAACGCTAACGGCATATTCTCGGAAGTCAGGCATCCGCAGCGCCTTCAAGAGAATGCCGCCGTTGGCATGAGGATTGGCGCCCATTCTCCGCTCACCGCGAGGCGCCAACTCGGCCAATTCGGCGAGGAGACGGCCCGACTCGTCGAACAACTCTTCTGGGCGATAACTCTTCATCCATGCTTCTAGGAGCGGAACGTGACCGGGCGCCTCGGGACCTTCGGTGAGGGGGACTTGATGCGACCGACACGTCCCTTCAATTTGGAGGCCGTCGACCACCTTTGGGCCCGTCCAGCCCTTGGGAGATCGCAACACAATCATCGGCCACGCCGGGACGCCTGAGCAGCCGTCAGTTCGCGCGGCGCGCTGAATCTCTTTGATTCTGCCCACTACCGTATCTAGAGTCGACGCCATGAGGAGATGCATTGTCGCCGGATTATCTCCCTCGACAAAAAATGGCTCGTAGCCATATCCCCTCATTAACGCTGCCAATTGATCAGGCGCGATTCGAGCCAAGATGGTGGGATTGGCGATCTTGAAACCGTTGAGGTGCAGGATCGGCAAGACGGCCCCGTCCGATGTGGGATTGAGGAACTTGTTGGAGTGCCACGCTGTAGCGAGCGGTCCGGTCTCTGCCTCGCCATCGCCAATGACGCAGGCCACGATCAGCTCTGGATTGTCGAAGACGGCTCCAAACGCATGGCTCAGCGAATAGCCCAACTCGCCTCCTTCGTGGATCGATCCGGGAGTCTCGGGCGCCACGTGACTCGGAATGCCGCCTGGAAAGGAGAACTGCTTGAACAGCTTGGCCATGCCAGCCTCATCCTGGGTCACGTCAGGATAAAACTCGGTGTACGATCCTTCCAGATAGGTGTTGGCTACCAACGCCGGTCCGCCATGTCCCGGCCCCGAGATGTAGATCATGTTCAGATCGTACTGCTTGATCAACCGGTTGAGATGCACATAGACGAAGTTCTGTCCGGGCGTAGTCCCCCAATGTCCTAAGAGTCTTGCTTTGATGTGTTCCTGAGCGAGCGGTTCGCGCAGCAGCGGATTGCTGCGAAGGTAAATCTGACCTACCGAGAGATAGTTGGTCGCACGCCAGTAGGCGTCCAACTTGCCTAGCAATTCAGGTGTGGGGCCGAAAGACTCCATAAGCATTGTCCTTTCGCTCGACTGATTCTATCCGATCGTGCTTGCCGCAGTGCAACCTATCGCACAAACCGCGGAAGTCCGTTCCAAGAAAGCTGTCCAACAACAGTGCTGCCTCATTAATTGCGATCAGATCTGTCTGTAACCGCCAGTGCGCACAATTACCTAGACCGGTAGTTTTGGTACATCGGCCATTCGAGGCGGTATGCTCGGGTTTGCGCTATCTATTGAGAAGTCGATCGAGTCGTTTGGGGCGATGGATGCCGTCGATATTGCCATTGCCTCGGTCCTCGTCTACGCGGTGCTCTACCTGCTGTGGACAACACATAATCGAACCCTGCTGCTCGCGGCGGCTGGGCTCGTTGGCGTCTACCTGGCGGCAAGTGCTTTTGAACTCTATCTGACGGAATTGGCGTTGCGCTCGGCAGCGCTGGGCCTCCTGGTCCTCTTCGGGATCGCATTCCAGGAAGACATTCGTCGCGCGATCCTCTTGCGTTGGCGATGGAGAGGCAGCGGGCGCGCCGAGAATTGGTTGACGAGCGGACCGATCGACGAGCTAATTGATTTCATTGCCAAGAGCGCAGAACAGCGAGTTGGCGTCCTGGTCGTGATTCAGGGTCGTGATGCTCTCGATTCTGTACTGAAGGGAGGAATCAACCTCTCTGCGCCCGTGAATGTCATGCTGTTGCAAAGCATCTTTGACCCCCGCACGCCAGGTCATGATGGCGCCGTCATCGTGCAAGATGGCCGAATTGTACGCATGTCTGCGCATCTGCCGCTGTCAAACAATCTGCGTGAACTTCGAAGCCGCGGAACGAGGCACAGCGCAGGTCTCGGGCTCAGCGAGATCGCCGATGCCTTGGTCGTCATCGTTTCGGAGGAACGAGGAGCGATCTGCGTTGCCTATGGCGGAGCACTTCACCCGGTGACCACCCCGATCGAACTAAAGCAGCGAATCGATGCCTTTCTCAAGGAGAAATACCCTGCGCCAAATCGCCCTCGATTTGCGGGGCCACTCGTTGGCCGACTGGGGTTGAAAGTCGCCGCAGTGGCGATTGCTGCGATTGCGTGGGCACTCTACGCGAGTCACGCTGATACGATCGAGAGGAGCTTTGCCGTTCCGCTAGAGTTTCGCAATGTCCCCACAAACTTGGTTGTGAATGACGACGCTCCGGATAGCGTCCGGGTGATGCACACCGGCTCAGAACCAGCGTTCGCCCTGCTGACGCCCAAAACTTTGGAAGTACGAGTCAATCTACAGGGATTCGAAGCAGGCACATCCAATATTGCCCTGACCTCGAAGAATTGCATCTACCCTTCTGATCTTAAGGTCATTCACGTCGATCCGAGCGAGTTTCAAGTCCAACTTTCTTCTAGCGAAAGGGCAATGACGAGGGATTAGCGTCTATACCAGTCATTTCAGCGCGCGGTGTCGCTCATTCACGCTGATTGTGATTGCTGCCACGATGACTCACCACGCCCCTAATGCCTCCAGAGTTCAACGCCGCGAAATCGATGAGTACTTGCGGAAGGCAAAACCCGCCCGGATAGCAAAGATACATTGGCTGCCACTGAGGGGAGAACTTTTCTTTGTACTGACGCAGCCCCTCGTAATTGTAGAAATGCTCGCCATGCTCATAAAGCGCATTGCCAATCTTATTCCAGAGTGGCGACAGAGGCCGGCTGTCTAATCCAGAAAGCGGCGCGACTCCGAGCGAGAACCACTTATAACCTTGCTCTTTCCCCCACAACATCAGGCTTCCGAATAGGTAGTCCATGATGCCATTTGGAACGGAGTTGCAATGCCGCATCATGTCGATCGACAGCTCTTCTCGGCCGTTAGTCACGAGCACATTGGCAAACGCAAGCGCGTCGCCGTTCTTCGTAACCAGGGCGATTGGTAATCGGCAAAGATAATCCTCCGAGAAGAAGCCCAGAGAGAACCGCTTCTCAGCCGTGTGTTTGGCGGCCAGCCATTCCTCGGAGATAAGCCGCAACTGCGGTAACCACAATCGCACTTCATGAGCCGGAACAACGTGAAACTGGAACCCTTGTCGTTCAAAACGCATGTGAACGCGTCGAAGCGACTTTAGCTTAGGAGCGTCCAATGAGAAGGACTCTAAGGCGACCTGTCCGGCGTCACCGATCTTTAGCGGAACCGATCCCACCTGAAGATAGCTCGGGAGACTCATTGCGGGCACATGATGGAAGACCGTCCGCCCGCCGTGACTATCGGCGAGTTCTCGGAAACGCCACACAAGTTCTTCATGCTGCTCAATGGGGCCTACGGGGTCGCCAAGCGCAATCCATGACGCCCCGCGCACGGCGAACATCACGAAAGCAGTTCGGTCATCGCTCCACAATAACGATTTGTCGCCCAGTAAGGCCAAATTAGCTTCTGTAGAAGACTGATGCGCGACCACCTCTGTCGCTCGTGAGATCTCATCGACTGTCGGAAGCGGCGGGATCTCTCGTGACTTTCCTTGCAGAGATATGGACGCGAGCACAAGCAGAATTGTTGCGGCGACCAGGCTGGCGCGCAGGAATCGGGGAGCGTTCGCGTCGTACGCAAAATGCCACCATAGATCATTGGAGTATTCGACGTGCTTGTAAGCGAACGAGCCCAGCCAAATGGTAGCCGTCAGGGTTAAGGCAACCGCTACCCACCACTTGGCGGAAGGAACCGAGTGCAGCATTGCCCCGCGACGGTAAAATCTGGATCGCGACATCGCCAACAGTATCAGCACCACTACGAGTATGCCTGCTTCTTCCCAATCGATTCCCTTCATTAGCGAGGCCACGACTCCAATGCTCACGAGCACCATCGAAGTCCACCATGCCGAATCGAATCGTCGCGAAAGACCGTGCGACAACACGAGCAGTAGCGTGCCGACGACGCTGCCGATGAGGTGGCCCATCTCTACCGCATGGATGGGCAGCCACTGAGAAATAAGCGTGAGACGCGAATGCTCGACTGGAGTCGCGCCGCTGAGCAGCAGAATCAGTCCACAAAGAAAGACGAGCGCCGACAACATCCAGGGCGCAACGGGCGATATCAATCGCGACGCTTTCGCTGTCGTTCTCAGCAAGCGCTCCTTCTGTCTACGCCATTCGAATGCTATGTAGCCTACTGCGGCAATTGCTAATGGCATGAAGTAGTAGATAATTCGATAGAGAACGAGGGCCGCGACCGCGGCGGGTGATTTCGTCGGGATGACATAACTTAATACGACCAGCTCAAAAACCCCTAGTCCCCCTGGCGCGTGGGAAGCAATCGTGGCGAATACCGCCATCATGTAACCGGCTAGGAGGACGCGAAAGGGAATGCTCAATTCGTCCGGGAGCAGGATCCACAAGGCGGCCGCCGCGAGAGTTAATTCAGTCGTGGAGACCACTGCTTGGGCCACAGCCACGCGAAAGCGAGGAAGTTGCACTGCGTAGTGCCCAAATCGAATAGGTTGCTTACGAACGAGCGTTGTCACAAGATAGGCAACGACGAGGCTGGCGCAACAGACGCCTACTAGACGCAACGACGTGGCGTAGCTGCCCGAACTGAGTGGCGTGCCCAAGAACGCCGCCGCCGCGACAGTAAGCATTCCACTCCAGCCGCCGATCGCAATCATCAACATCACTTTTAAGATGTCGCTTGCCGTCAGTCGCCACGTCGAGTAGAGGCGGTACCGAATCGACGCGCCGCCCAAGAGTGCCCCAAAGCTGTACGATGCGGCATAGCCCGCCAGCGAGGCGCCAGCAATCTTGCCCGTCGATAACTTAACGCCGGCTGCTTTGAATGCCAGTCGGTCGAATAGCGCTAGGCAAAGGTAGTTGGCAACCGTTAATGCCGCTGCGAGATAGATCTTGCTGCGGGGGATTTGCAGAAAAGATTGGCGGATTTCTTCAATGCTATATGAACGAAGATTACGGTAGAGTAGCCAAGCAACGGTGACGAAGATCACGACAGCCAAAATCGGCGCCAATCTGCGACTTCGACGTACCCAAACATGCCGTTGATCCGGCAGTGGAGCGTCTACCGTTGCAGCATCCTTAACTGTCAATGACATGGAGTACCTTGCGTCTCGATTGGCGGCTCGTGAGCCGCCGGCGACATCTCGCCGCCTCATGGTACACTTTAGCTTGTGACATCCCCTCAAAAAGTAGTGCGACGCTACCCGTTCACCTTGGTGACCGCTGTCGCATTGCTTACTGTCGCTTGGTACTCGAACACGCATCGTTTGGCGTTGTCTGACGATCTGCTCCACCGCTTCGGTTATGCGCCTCGTCATCTGCCCGACTTCTTTCAGTGGCCGCGTTTCTTGACCTCGATATTTTTCACGAAAGGCGCCAGTGCGTTCTGGGCGTCGCTTCTAATGCTCACAGCGATCGTCGGAACGACGGAACGGTACATTGGTTCCCTCAGGACAGCTGCTGTATTCTTTGGCGTCCATGTAGCGACGCTGTTTTCTGAGTATCTGCTAGTGATCGCACCGTTGAGGTCGATAGGGCATCCGATCGGTGACTCGCTGCACGCAGCGCATGACATCGGGCCGTCTGCCGGCTACTACGGCTGCCTGGGAGTATTGCTGGCTCGGCCGATGAGGTATCGCACGCTTGCCATTTCCATCGTTCTGCTAGTGACTGCGTTGCGCATCGCGTGGTCGCTCCACTCGTCAAGCGATCTGGCGGAAAGCCTTCCTGCCGATCTCGCGCACCTCATCGCATTTATGCTAGGAGCGATTGTATCGGCTTTCGTTGATAAGAATTACCGCCCACACTGAAAGTTCGCCGCTAACACGAGGCGAATTTGGCGTGTCACTAACTGTTGGCGTTGATTGCCGAGCGATAGAACCAGCGTTTGGCAACTTCAACTGAGCCGACATAGGCAGCAACAATTGTCATTAGCACAACAATGAGAGTGGGCGGAAGCGGCACGAAGCCTAGCGTGCCTGTCCACGCCAAGAATGGCAAGATGAAAGCGGCACTGATCATCAACGCATTGGCCAACGACAAGAGCCGACCAGGTTGGCTTTTCCAGAATGGACGCCGCGTGCGTACGACTACAACGACAAGGCATGCGGAGATGAGTGATTCAAAGAACCACGCCGTACGAAACAGTTCTTTGTTACCGCCCATCTTCAATAGAACGCAAAACGTCACGAAATCGAAGAGAGAGCTTAGCGGTCCGAAGACAATCATGAATCTCCGGATAAACGCGATATCCCAGCGACGGGGAACGGCAAGAAGCTCATCGTCCACGCGGTCGTTGGCAATCGCCATTTCGGGAAAGTCGGTCATCAGATTCAGCAGCAGAATCTGTTTGGGCAAGAGCGGTAGAAATGGCAGGAACAGCGATGCTCCGGCCATACTGAACATGTTGCCGAAGTTGGCGCTCGTTGCCATGAAGACGTACTTCAGCGTATTGGCGAATGTCTCTCGCCCCGCACGGACTCCCTGCACCAATACATTTAGGTCGCGTTCTAGGAGGACGATGTCGGCCGCTTCCTTGGCGACATCGACCGCCTGATCTACCGAAATGCCAACGTCCGCGGCATGCAAGGCGGTCGCATCATTGATCCCATCCCCCAAATAACCGACGACTTCACCGGCCTTCTGAAGCGCCAGAATGATTCGCTCCTTCTGATTTGGCTCAATTTCTGCGAAGACATCCGTGTCGCGAACACGACTCAACAGTGCTTCGTCGCTAAGTTGGCGTAGATCGCCGCCGGTCAGTATGGACGACGTGGCGAGCCCCACCTGCTTCGCAACATGTTCCGCCACGTGGGAATTGTCGCCAGTGACCATCTTAAGTGTGATCCCTAGCCCATTGATTTGAGAGATCGTATCCGCGATCCCTTCCTTGGGTGGATCCTGTAGCACCAGAAACCCCAGAAAGGTCATCTCGCGTTCCATCTGGTTGGTCCGCTCGCCGCCAGGCAAACTCGCGCCATAGCGGCATTCGGCGATGCCCAACGTGCGAAAGCCCTGTGCGCTCAATTCACAATACTGACGGTGGACGGCCCCCTCGTAAGTCGACAGTTCACCGCACGACTCATCGCTCAGCTTCACGCTCGAACAGGCGCTAAGCACGTTATCAACTGCGCCTTTGCTAATGAGCAAGTATTCCCCGTCAGACTCTACGAGAACGCTGAGCCGCTTACGAATAAAGTCGTACGGGAACTCGTCAACTTTTCGGTAAGTGGCGTCGAGAGTCTGTTGCTTGCGGATGGCTTCATCGATTGGGTTGGCGAAGCCGGCCTGCAGCCATGCATTGATGGCAGCAGCGCGAAGAGTGGCGTCGCAGGGGGTTCCGGCAGGATCTAGCGCTGAGTGGACGCTAATAATTCCCGTCGTCAACGTTCCTGTCTTGTCGCTGCAAAGTACGTTCATGCTGCCGAAGTTCTCGATGGACGATAATCGCTTGACAATCACTTTGAGCTTGGCCATTTGTCGAGCGCCTTGTGCGAGATTGACGCTGATGATCGCCGGGAGCAACTGGGGCGTGAGCCCGACAGCGAGCGCTAAGGCGAACATCAATGCTTCGAGTACGTCGCGCTTGAACAAAACATTGGCGGCGAAAATCACGACGAGTAATGCCATCGTGACTTCAAGAAGTAGATTTCCAAGATGACGAATGCCTCGCTCGAACTCCGTCTCGGGAGGACGAAGTTCAAGCCGTTGAGAGATGCGGCCGAACTCGGTGGCAGATCCGTTCTGGATCACCAGCGCCTGAGCAAACCCGCTAACCACATGGGTTCCCGCTAAGAGCGTATTGCTTCGCTGAGAAAGTAAGGCATCGGCGGGAACAACTCCGGCCCGCTTCTCTACAGGAAACGATTCGCCGGTGAGGGTCGCTTCGTCGACATGCAGTTCACTGCATTCGATGAGCAGACAGTCACCAGGAATCGTCGTCCCGGCCGACAATTCAACCACGTCTCCTGGCACGACCTGATCGGTCGGAATCTCGATTCGTCGGCTGTCTCTGAGAACAACGCTTTTCGTCGACACGAGCGCTAAGAGTTTCTCCAACGCGCCGGCCGCCCCCCACTCTTGCCAGAAACCTAAAAAGGCTCCTGCAAAAACAATTATCAAGACGATGAGGGCGTCAACATGATCATGCAAGAGGATCGAAAGCGTCGCTGTTCCAATCAAAAGAAGTGTGATGGGGCTCTTAAATTGTGAAAGAAACAGCCTCAGGCGCCGATGTCTCTTCCGCACGGGTCGTCGCGCTATTTGTGATCGATAGCGATCCTCTGCAACGAGTGCCGAAAGCCCGTAGCGAGTGCTTTGCAGCCACAGCATCTGCTGATCAACTGTCGAAGCCCAGAAAGCTGTGTCTTGCGGATTATCGTTCATTACGTGTTACGTTTGCGTGTGGTCCGCGGCGTATTGTCCGCGACAGTGAGAGCGACGTTCCGAGCTATGGCCGTCGAGCGCGATCGAGCGGATGCGAGAAGAACCGCACTTGTCCCTTTCCCTCAGGCAACCACGCACCTGAGTGCCGGTCGAAACCAGTGGCCAGATCAGTTGAGCGATAGTTGTCAAAACCCGCTTGCGTAATCTGTGGCCCGCAGGCTTCGACGCATATGACTCGCTTTTCGTTCGGCCTCACGACAGCAATGTGCCCAGGCAGTTTGGGATCCGAGTTCTTGAATACGGCAACGACGAGCGAACCAGAGTTGGCCAGTTTTTGTGCGGCAAGCGGACCGCTCACGGATTGCCAGCCAGCTTTTCGGCCGCCAGGACTCAAAATCCAATCGAATTGTGCGTCGGCCAAGAGGACGTGCGAGTGCTCCGGCGGATGCAGTAGATAAACGCCCAAGTGGTCGGCGGCAGCTGCCGCAAAGGCACTGCAATGGGTTTCGTTTTCCGCGAGAGGAGTCTGGTCCTTTTCCAAATCACTGGCTATTGGCTTGCCTGTACGCCAAGCGATTCGCAAGTCGCTGCGAAGCCACCGATGTTCGACATCAAGTTGATCAAGTGTGGCCGCGAGCGACGATCCCGCCGGCGACATCAGGACCCAGGCCGAACTTGAGACGCAACATCGTTGATCGCCCGATTCGCCGGCGGGGGCGAATCGCTCACCACCAACAACTACGATGATCGTGACCACGACTTTCGTCAGAACGATCGCAAGCATACTCTTTGACAATGATCGAGATCGATCGCCTTGATTCATCGGCACGTCACCCCTGCACATTCGTAAATGTCGTCGATCTACTCGCGCCGTCTACTTCAATCGCGCGCGTTGCGGACTCCAGACCTCGTTGTTCAAACTGAAAGTCTCCGACATGAATCATCCCTCGCTCAAGAAATGCGTCGCCTGCGGTCTTTCAAAACCAACTTCGCATATGATGCCAGGAGATCTCGTTAGAGCCCCCATCGCAGCCCTCATTACGGCCGACCATCCGCAATGGAGCACGGATCAGTATATCTGCCTGGACGACCTGAATCGCTATCGCGCGACTCAAATCGAGAAATCGCTGACGGCAGAACGGGGCGAATTGTCAGCGCTGGAGCAGGAGGTGGTCGATAGCCTGCGTGAGCATGAACTGCTTACAGAGAACGTCGATGAAGAGTTTGCAGGACAGCGAACGCTCGGCGACAGGCTTTCCGATCAGCTCGCTGCCTTCGGAGGCAGCTGGACGTTTCTGATTGTATTTGCAGCCGGCATGGCCACGTGGATCGGCGTCAATGCCGTTGTCCTTCGCAACGAGGCGTTTGACGCTTACCCTTTTATCCTCCTTAACCTTGTTCTCTCCTTCATCGCCGCGATCCAGGCTCCGGTGATTATGATGAGCCAAAACCGCCAAGAGGCGAGAGATCGGATGCGTGCTGAACACGACTACCGCATCAATCTCAAAGCGGAACTCGAAATTCGCCATCTTCACGTGAAACTGGATGAACTGATGTCTCACCAATGGGAGCGAATGATGGAGATCCAGCAGATGGAGGTCGAACTGATGACGGAGATCTGCAGCAAGAACAAGCGATGAGCAGTTCAATGAAGCCAAAGCGTCCTTCGTATGCCGCGCCAATCGCTCGGTAAAGTGATTCCAATGACGGAACACCGAATGCCGTGCTAGACTACGGGGTTCTAGCTTTGGTTGCTGAAGCTCTCGAATAGTGACTTTTCACCTTCGCAGCAATCTGATGTTCGGTCATGTCATCAGCTGATTCCAGCTCAACCAAGACATTGAGCTTCTTGGCGTGAAGTCGCTTCAAGAGTTCGCTCTTCGCCTCGCCAGGGCCGAAGATCAAGACGGATTCACGGCCTCGAATCGCGTCAATCACATCATCATAGAATGCGTTAAGGTCCCTCTCCTGCCTTCGTTGAAGCTTATCTTCGGCAACGAACACCCCCGGCTTGCAAGGGTGTTGAGGATGCGACCCCCGCACAGTTCGGATCTGCTGTCCAATGTCGAAGGGGATCGTTTGAATCGTCTGCTCAGCGTCGGAGTGCAAGACGACGACGGCGCGTTGATGATCAATCCACAGCCCTGCTTGAGTTGACATGGCAATGCTTCCTCTCTGGCAGCCTCGACGGGCGCCTTCTGTTCATTCTTGATTGGGATTTTAGGTTTTTTATTCCGTCTGTTTTGGACAATCGGAAATCATTCAGACGCAGCCCAAGGGCCGTGGCGCCTCTTGATCACGCTCGTGATAGGCCGTCACTTTCGCAGTATCAGCACCGGGCAATTCGCGGTACGAACCACTCGTTCGGCGACCGAACCCAACAGGAGATGCTTGAGCCCGGTCCAGCCATGCGACGGCATGACGATCAGCCCTGCTTTTAGGTCCGCCGCGATTCGGACAATCTCGATTCCAGGATTTCCCGTAATCACTCTCAGGTTGACGCCGTGATATATGGAGTCCGCGTACCTCGCTTTTAATGCAGTTAGCAGTTCGTGGCGATTTGCCTCATCGCTCATCGCATCGCCGATGATGAGCGGCTCGGCAAACACAAAAGGCGCCATCACGTGAACGACGGTGACGTGAGTCGAATCGCCCGAGAGTTCAATCGCTGTTCTCAGGCTCCTGTCTGATTCTTCGGAGAAATCGACAGGTGCAATGATCTGACAGTCATGAAAATCCCTCATGTGATTCGTCCAACTGCACTGGCGCTATTTGAATTGAAACCACGGGCGCGGATGCGATTCACATCGGCGACTCTAAGGCTTTCATGAGCTTCAGCCACTGCAGCATCACGGCGCGATGATGCCGCTTGACCCGCTCATGCCGTTCTTCCTGGACCTGATGCACTGTCACTTCGTGAGCATGGTGATCAGCGAAGGGAGGCTGCTCGTCGCAGTCACCCTGCTTCACTGCGACGATATGTTCTTCCTTGCTGAGCAGTTCGTCGTACTGAAAGATGGCCGTTGCTTGTTCAGTCAACGCCCGGTCATGAGCCGTCAACGCCGATTCCAATCGAGGTACTTCCGTCTTGACAAGGTAGAATTCGTATTGCCACGCTCGTACTTCGTCTCGCCTCAGGGCGTTTTCGGAACGCCAGTCGAGGTGCTCTTGATGCGTCGTTTCCTATAGGTTCTGCGTCATCGTTCAAGCCTCCGTCGTAGCGTCATTACTCCCACTCTATAACTCACGCCAGAAAGGACCGTCGCTGCGGTGGCACGTCGCAGCGACGGTTGGCATCCTACTCATGTACCTTGATCTTGCGACACTTTTCATCGGCGCACTTCTGCAGCGTGACGGCGAGGACGCCGTTTCGGAACTTGGCGTCGACCTTCTCCTCGACGACGTGAGTCGGTAGTGCGACGGATCGGGAGAAACTGCCGCTGCGGCGCTCGATGCGATGGAACGTCGCCACATCTTCTTTCTGTTCTTCTTCGCGGGCGCCGCTGATGGTGAGGACATTGTTGTTCAGCTGGACGTTGATCTCATCGGTCGTAAATCCGGGCAAATCCATTCGCACCTCGACGGTCTTTGCCGTCTCGGTAAGATCAAGCGCGGGCGCCATTTGCATGGCGAACCATCCGGGGGCGCGTTCGCCTATAAGTTGGTTCCATAGCCCTTCGAACTCTTCGCGTACAGCCTGCATCGGCTCCCATGCTTTCACCGCGCGAGGCTCTCTCTTCGAAATTGCAGTTGTCATCGTTTTTTCCTTAAAGTAGCTGACGCAGCTTCTTCTGCTCGCGCCGTTGGTTGACCCAAACTGAAATTATTAGCGACACGACTGGGCGATCGCGACCAGCGTGGCGACGAAGCTCGCCACGATTAGAAACATCACAATCTGAGGACTGAACATGTGCACCTCGCCCACGGCTCCTGCCTCTAAACGTTGCCCGCCCCTACTGTCAGTTCATTGTCGACTGCAACGACGCCAGGGGCGGCCCAAGCGATTCGCTCCGCTTCGGTGAACTCCGACCAGTTGTCGACGTTGCCTTTGAGCTTCACGAGGCCGCCGGTCGTATCGACGCGAACGTGCCCGGCGTCGATCTCTGCCTTGCGTTTGAAGGCCGCTTCAATCTTGCTCTTTACGTCAGCGGCCTTGGGTTTCAGCTTGCTTTCGATTGTCGTGTTATTAGTGACGCCCTTGACCCCAATCAGGCAGCACACGGCTTCTTGCGCGGCTTGCCGCTGATACTGCCAATCAAGGGCTCCGTCGAGCGTAACCCATCCATCTCGGACCGTGACTTGCACTTTGTCGTTGGGAACTGAGGTGCTCCACTTAAGAGCATTTAGCGCTGCGGCCGCAATCTCCGGGTCGTTACGTTCACTTGCCCCCGGAAGCCTCACCTCTAGGTCATTGGCGACCGCCTTGACGCCAGCAATCGACTTGGCGAGTTTTTCTGCTTCCGTCTTCTCCTCATAACGCGAAACCGTGCCTGTCAGTGCGATCACCCCTTGGCTGGCGGCGACTCCGATGTGCGACGATTCGATGCTTGGTTCCCATTCCAATTCATCGATTACGTCGCGTTTCAGTTGAGAGTCGGTCTTCATCGTATGGTCCTTCATTAAAGCGTGAGTTGTTTCGTGCGATCCACTTAGGTGAGCGGCAAATTGCATACCTGGAAGGTTGCAATCGCAGCGATCTTCTTGTTTCCCGGCAATCGCAACTTGCATCATCTCGCGCCCCCCCACTAGAGGCAGAGCGATTACGCACGCAGAACGCTGATTGTGGTCGCATCCGCACGATCGCCAATGCTTCATCATCCTTCGGCGGCGCGACCTTGATTGTGTAAAAGCCCGATGCGACGCGCTAGCGCCGCACCGGAAATTCATCGCCTTCGTCTAACGTGCCCGCGCTGCGGGACGCTGACCCACGCGAGCCGTAGTCGCCGCATTCGCTCTAAGCTGACTCATGATCTTTTTTGCTTCGGCCATGTGAGCCTCGGTCGTCTTCTCGGCCTCCGAGATCACCTTCTGGAGTTCAGGCGAAGCAAAGTTCTTGCTACCCCGCAGGTGGGCGAGCATGCCAATATGAGCCCCAACTTGCTGGCCGATAAAGGCCTGGTCAAACTCATTGCCCTTGTATTCGCTGAGTTCCTTCTCAGTAAGAGCTAGGCATTCGCTCTTGACTTGCTGCAATAGTGCGAGGGCCTGATGTTGATGCGCCGCCGTCGCCTTGCCGCCCTTATTGGCCGTGAGCTGCAGATCTGCAACCTCAGGAACCGCCTTCTTGATGCTCGCAATCGCACTGGTATGCGCGGCGGCCAATGCCTTGGCAAACTCCTTCACTTGAGCATGATCGGCATGCTGCTCCGCGAACTGGGCGAGCGCGACTTCTTCCTGATTTCCAAGCAGCATGCACGCCGCAATCTCGTGACTTAGGCCCTCATGTCCCGTCTCGTCAGCTGCCGTCGCCTTCAATGCGCCTGCGAAGCATAGTAACGATCCCAATACCGCTATGGCTGTGATTCTCATTTCGATTGAACTCCACTGATTTACTAGGGTGTTTCGTATCAATTAGCAACAGCTCATCCTTAGCAACTCCTTTCATTGACATCGCAATCTACCGCGTGAAGTTGTAACATCGTGCTTCTGGCGGTAACGATATGAGACAAGCCTTGCCGCGATGACAGACTCCGCAATGCACGTGCCTTTGCTGTTGGCGAGCGAATCTATAGACGACTCATAGCTCCATGTCGCTAAGCGAAATAGAGTGCACATCCGAAACGCGATGTGATGCGAAGCGAGTCGCAATGATCTTTAGACGATCAGATGATGCTCTTCACGGCATCGGCAAGAACCGCTTGCTCAGATGACGGCGCCAACTCGCAGGTTGTCACTTCGGCATATGGCAGAGCCGTGAGGCACTGAGAGAGCAGGCCAATGAAGCTGCCGCTCAGCAAGCATGCGGCGCGCACCCGGCCGTATCCGAGTAGAACCCGAACCAAACGTTCCAGATAGACCGCTTGATACGCGGTAAGATCATTGCCGGACAGGATGTCATCAGCGGCTTTTACGGCCACGGCGTCTTCGAGCGACCTGCAGGCGACCATCTCACCGGTTAAGAACACTTCAAATTCATCGCTAGCGCAAATCAAGTGGTTCTGATGCATGTCGACGACCCTCCATCACGGGGGACATGAGACAACGCTGATTGTCACGCTCGCTTCTTCGGGGCGTAAGTACTAATCAGCCACATTGCATCTATTTAATGCAACTCGTCCGAGTAATTATCGAGGGTTAGCGAGTGACGAGCCTATCGCTTCTTCGATTCGCGGCATTCAGGAGCAGTGACGAGGGTGAAAACGAGAATCTCCTCAGCCGTCTTTGTGCTGATATCGTGGTGCAAAGACACCACTTTCACTTCAGTCACTGTCTCAATCATCGCCTCCATCACTGGTCGCGCAGTCTCGATTAAGTGTGTGCGGACCTGCTTCAGCAGGTCCCGTCCTTTCTCAGCAGGAAGCGATGCCACCAGATGCTGCTCCGCAGCGGTTAGTACGCCTTGAAGTCGAACGATAACGACATCTCCCAATAGATGTGCGCGAATGTCCTTCGGGCCACGCCCCATGTATTCCAGTTCAAAACGCGAGATTCCTTCGCAAATCCCTGCTTCGATTTCTCCGATCGATTTCATGATAACACTCACAGATGACTGCCGTTCTGCGTCGTTTCATCGCTCTCGTCGGCGGTCGGACAATCGAATAATGCAGACTACACGCCGGACTAAGGGAATCAAAGCGCCAGGTTACAAGAAAGTATAACTAGTTGGGGGGTATCTATTATGTGTCACCTGGTCTACAGTTCGTTCGTTGAGTCAATCGCACAAGCACCGATCTCGCGCACAGCGTTTCGCCTGCCAAGTGAATGAACTCAGTCATCGGAAGACTAGATAAAGAGCAGTTCGGGTAGGCCCGAAAGGCTCGTTAACCAGTAAGCCGACGTGTTGGAATGCCTTCGTGGCATTCGGGCACGTCGGCTTTTTTCGTTATTAACCGCAATGACGCGGCCAATAACCAAGGGATGCTCCACCGTGCCCCCGTCCGAATTATCAGCTGCAGAACAGATCGCGCAACTAGCCAAGGCCATGCAACAGCAGCGTACCGGCTACGCTCCCAAGGCTGTTACCGTCGTGATGGGAGAGGACACGCTCGTGGTGACGCTACTCGACGCGCTGTCGCCGGCGGAGAAGACATTGGCGCAAACTCCAGAGGGAATGGCGCAGGTGCAGGAGTATCACCGCAGGCTATTCGCGAGCAGTGACGACGAAATGCGACGCGAAATTGCCCGTATCACGGGGCGAGAAGTGCGCGAGGCAGCCGCCGAGGTCGATACGTCAACGGGAACCGTGATTCATGCATTTACGTCGGGTGCGATGGTGCAAGTCTACTTGCTTGCTCCGCCGGTCGCTGGCAACGAAGTACAAACTCCTGCGAATTGATGCTGAGCGATCCGAATTCGGCATGGTGAAAGATGCGTTATATCAATTGTGAATGGAATCACTCGATGCGTTGCGATTCACAGCTGCGCCAGGATGTGAGGGACGAATTGGATTGGGACCCGAGCGTACGCGCTGATCGCATTGGCGTCGCGTCTATCGGCGGCGTGGTAAAGCTGACGGGAGATTCGCCAACGTACGCAGAGAATATGGCGGCCGAGCGTCTTGCAAAATCGATAGCTGGAGTCATGGGAGTCATTAATGACCTTGAGGTGCGACTGTCGCAGGTAGATTGGCGAAGCGACCGAGAAATCTCTGGCGCCGCGGCAGATGCGATTAGATGGCGAGCTTCGCTACTTGTCGGCAACGTTCAAGCGGCAGTTCGCAGCGGCTGGATCACCTTGAAAGGATGCGTTGATTGGCAGTTCCAGCGGCGGGAAGCTCATCAAGCGGTGTGCAACCTAATCGGCGTGCAAGGAATTATCAATCGCATCGAGCTTCACCTTCTTCCTCATTCGACGGATATCAAAGAGAAGATTGAAGCCGCCTTCCGGAGAAGGGCATGGTTAGCGGACGATCATGTGCGCGTGGGCGCTGAAAGCGGCGCAATCACACTTCAAGGCGATGTTGATTCTTGGTCGGAGTCTAGCGAGGCGGAGCGAATCGCCTGGGGAGCGGCGGGAGTAACTTGGGTCGACAATGAGTTGAACATCGGCGCTGCGAGCTACGGATGATGCACCTTAAGAACCTCGAACACATTATGAGCATTCTGCCATTAGTCTTGATCTTGCTGGTTGGGATTTTTGTCGCCGCGTTGGTCAGCATTGGCGACTCAAGTCATTAGTGTAGTGAGGCCCTAGATGCCGCCGCTCAGGTGCTGCCCAAGCGTCTCACGACGGAATTCGACACAGACGACCATCGCACGCTAAGCGTTGCAGCCGTGTCATACCCTTCAATCGATGTGTTCCAGAACCATAGTTCTTTAGGAGAAACTAACATGCGACACCTTTCGTACCTACTCGCGGCCGCGTTCTGCGTTACTGCATGCGCCAGTGCGAACGCCGTGGACCCTCTGAGCAAGCCTGGTCAAGCCATTAAGGGTACCTCGCAAGAGTATCGTCACCACGCGATGTACTTGCGGCATCGCCACACTGGAGAGTACGCCGGAACTCTTCATGAGCATGCCATGTATCATGCGGCGAGCAACACCGAGATCTCCCAGCCGGTCGCGATCGATCAAGTGAACGAGATTGAACACCAACTCCAGGCAGCGGAAAAGCAGCTCACCGAGCTTGAGGCCTCCCTTACCGCCGCCGAGAAAGCAGCAGCGAAGGATCATCTGGCGGCCATTCATCAGCAGCATGCGCTAGCCGCCAAGCACGTCGCTGAATTGAAGTCGGAGATTGCCAAGCCGAAACCAGCACCCGCCAAAGTTGCCGAGCAGGCCGAGGCGGTGCAGAAGGCCGCCGCAACGGCCGGCGAAGCTCACGATTCAATTATGAAGTCGCAAGGCGTGACGCCGCCCAAAGCAGCGGCTGAGAACTCCATCGTCGTCAAGAAATAGTCGCTTCTCTCGCCGCGTCGGCAGGGAAGCCAGGCCCATTTTCACTTGGGCGAATCATTTGGCTGCAGCGATCACGATCATGACCTGATCCACGAGCTGAGCCGTCGCCGCAATTCGATGAGTCGCTATGACCAGTATCTTGCCAACGCCGAATAGCGAGAGGGATTGAAGAAGTTGTGGAGCGACATGAAGTTGCAAGAGCAGGAGAACGTCAAGCGACTGAGGGAGTTGGTCGCGGTAGAGGTGCGCAACGCCTGTTTCTGGATTAACGGAAAAATCATCGAAGGGAAAATCGAATGACCTGTTCATTGTTAGTTGTGGATGACGAACCTGATCTGCTATTCGCGATGACGCAACTTCTTCATCGACGAGGCTACCGAGTCGCGGGGGCGTCTACTCCGCAACAAGCTCTAGCCGTCATCAGTCGGCGCGAGATTCAAATCGCCTTGCTCGATCTGAGTCTCACGGGAATGGATGGCATCGAATTGATGCGGCGGATGAAACGAATGCAGCCTGACCTCCAGGTCATTATTCTCTCAGGCTATGACTATCCCTTGTGGAGAGCCAGAGAAGAAGGGGCGTTCGGAGTTATCACGAAGCCATGCGTACTGGCCCTGTTAGAAGGGATGATCACCCACGCATGTGAGCGAGGCGTTGACGAGTATCTGCCTTTCGATTCGCCATATTCGGCGAAGGTAGAGTGCGCACAATAATCATGGAAATAAGGAGACGATCAGATGGTCCTTCGAAATCCAGAACAGCCAGAACAGATCGCAGCTTCTGATGCGGAAACGGCCGTAGCCGTGTTCCGCTCGCACGAAAGAGCGGAAGAAGCGGTTCGCGAACTTCAGAGAAGCGGCTTCGACATGAAGAAGCTCTCGATCATCGGCAAAGATTATGCCACGGATGAGCATGTCGTCGGCTACTACAACGTAGGCAATCGCATGAAAGCCTGGGGGGCGATGGGCGCATTCTGGGGAGGGATCTGGGGAATGCTTCTCGGTTGGGCCTTTTTGATCATTCCCGGCCTAGGGCCGGTGCTGATCGCAGGACCGTTAGTCGGTTGGATCGTTGCCGGTTTGGAGGGCGCCGTGGTCGTCGGGGGCTTGAGCGCTCTAGGAGCTGCGCTCGTCAGCATAGGGATTCCGAAGGATAGCGTCCTGCAATACGAGTTGGACCTCAAGGCCGGCAGGTACCTCTTGATCGTCCACGGCACTCCGAACGAGGTGGCGTCAGCCAGGAGTCGCCTCAGGAAATCGGAACTCAAAGTCCATGCTGAACCCATCGCTGTTATGGGCTAGTCGAACCTTTTGAGTGGCCAATCGCGGTCGTTTCCTCCACATCTATCAGGAGAACGTGATGAACTCGACAAAGTTGACGTTGACGGTATTCACCCTTATCGCGAGCAGCACCCTATGCTCGGCGGCCGAGGCGCCCAAGGCTCCGGCAGCGACTGCGACGAAAGGCGAAAAGCCGCCAGCCTCGCCGGGATGGATCATTGTTGAAGAGGAAGTTTGGCGCCCTTTGCGCTTTGAGCCGCTTCGCTCCCTCGATATGGCGCGATCTCACTATCGTCGTAATGAGGAATCCGCGGCGGCAAACGAAATCGACAAAGCGACCAGTTGGTTGAAATTAGCCGAAAGCACTGCCTCCCCCGCTGATAAGGAAAAGTTGACCAGCGTTGCCAGTGAGCTATCGACGTTGGCGAAGGACATCCGATCCGGGGATATCGTGGCGGCGGAGAAACTCGACGGAGAACTTGGAAAGGCGGCTCAGGCACTCGCCGGTTGGCACTACAGTCGCGCTAAGGACGCGCAAGGAAAGAACAATGATGCGGACGCAGGGCACGATCTGGAGTTGGCGGCAGCCTATCTTCAGCATGCCGCGAACTCGGCGCACGTTGAGTTTGGTCCCGATGTTCAGGAAGTCATCACGAGAACCTACAGGCACGGCAAATTAACTTCCGAATCGGCTACCGTTCAGCATGACAATCTGGGTAAGGACCTGCAGCAGATCGAGAAAGCGATTCACGATCTGGGAGAACAGATGGTCAAAGCGGCAAAAGTCGCCAAGTCTTAGACGCTGCTCCTCCGGCCGCAAAGGTCTAGCCTGCGGCCGGAGTCGTTTATTTGCAGTCTGTCAGGGCACTCGAATATAGGAAGCTCGATGGATACAAAAGCAATCGCCCAATCGCAATTATCGGAACACAGTTCGCATCATGTGGAAGATGAGGTGCGGAACCTTTTGTCCAACTCGGTTCACTTTGCGGGTCGAGTCGATGGGTTCACGTTCAGTCACGCAGACGATCTCCTCGTCATCGAAGGCGTCGTGCCGACCTACTACCTCAAGCAGCTGCTGCAGCAGTTGATCGGCAGTCTTCACGACATTCAGCGAATCGATAATCGCGTGAAAGTAGTGAGTTGCGATGGATTGAGCGGGGACCGTCCGGCGGATTGCGCCAAATCGCCCGCTTCGCAACATTATATTGACAATGCGACGGGGGACGACCTCGCCTAAGGCAAGCTACTCAGCTTTTCCCCAGATAACCGATGGAGAGTCGAGTGTCGGATCATGAAAATTCTGGTCGTCGATATAGGCGGAAATCAGGTGAAGATACTTGCCACGGGAGAGCAGGCGCCGCGATCGTTTGCCTCTGGCCCCTTAATGACCGCTAATCAAATGGTCGCTGGCGTATTGCAAGCAGCCGAGGGTTGGAAGTACGAGGCAGTATCAATCGGCTACCCCGGTGTCATAAGCCAAGGAAAGCCTGTTTCAGAGCCGCATAATCTCGGCGAAGGGTGGGTCGGCTTCGACTTTCAAGCCGCATTCCAGCGTCCTGTCAAAGTGATTAATGACGCGGCCATGCAAGCGATCGGCGATTACCAGGGCGGCAAGATGCTCTTCCTGGGATTAGGAACAGGCCTCGGCTCCGCCATGATCGTGAACGGCATCGTTGAACCAATGGAGCTAGGCCGCCTTCCGTATGAATCAACAACGTACGAAGACTACTTAGGCATCCGCGGATACGAACGTCTAGGAGATGAGAATTGGCAACATTATGTACGGGACATAGTACCTCGGCTCGTCGACGCACTTGAACCAGATGACGTGGTGCTCGGAGGCGGCAACGTCCATAAGCTAAAAAAGCTTCCACCAGGTTGCCGGGCTGGCGACAGCAATGGCGCATTTATTGGCGGCTTTCGATTATGGTAGGAAAGCTTCGATGATCAAGCATCAGTTGATGACAGCCGAGGGCATTTTAATTCTCACTCCGTCGGGCCCGCTCGAATTAAATGATTTTTCAATCCTCGCCCGCGAAGTCGAAACGTACATCGCGATGCATGGCTCACTAGCCGGTCTGATGATCCACGCGGAAAGTTTTCCGGGTTGGGCCAGCCTTGATTCATTTGTCGCACACATCCGCTTTATTGAGGACCATCATCAAAAGGTCCGGAGGCTCGCTCTCGTCAGCGATAGCGAATTCTTAACCGGCATGTCGAAGCTCATTGCCCAACTCGTGCATCCCGAAGTCAAGCACTTTTCGGAATCCGAGTACGACAATGCGATGCGTTGGCTCAAGAGTGGCGCCTGATGATGTGTAACGCCCCGCCTTTCCGAATAATAAGTCTCATACCCCTTCATCGCAGGAGCAACCGCCGGGGCCTGCTTCCGAGGCCCGCGGCTACTGGCGAAGGGGTGCTCGGGCGTCGCATGACCTTGAGTTGTGCGACGCCCATCTTTCATTCGTCCGTTCTCGATACGGTCAAACCCATCGCTATGGCGCCCCGAATTCTGCTAAAAGGAACTCATGAGTTCCTGGGTGACTCGACGACAAACGTCAATTGTACGACAACTAGCGGCTGCATCGTGGAAGGAAGAAATTGTCCTTCGACTGTTACCTCCTTTTTTAGATTATCGCTCGCGGCTTCAGGCCCTCCGTTAAAGGGAGTACGGCAATTGGTTACGCACCCATAGCCGCATCTATGATGGACAGACTGATGTCAAACAACTTCCATCTCCACCAGATTCACATTGGCGATAGGAAGATCGCCTGTGCTTCAGATGAAGACCGCGCACTGCTGACTGATGCACAGTCGATAGAGGTGGATCCATCAAATGCCAGTACGATGACGATCGGCCGGCTGCACCTCATTAAGGACGCGTGCCAACGGTATTCGCTAGGAAGGCATCAACGGCTTTTGAACGAGGTGATCAGGAGACTTCATGCGTCAGGGCCGCGCTGAAGCTGCCTAAGGCGCACCGTGAGTTGCCTACTACTCTCGATCCAGTGAAGACATGGGAGGTATATAACAGTGAGAGAACAACTTGGGCATAGTCCGACCAATGCCTTCAAATTCCCAGGTGGAAAAGCGTCTACCTGAGACCGTCAACAAATCAGGAGAGTGCTGAAGTCTGATTCGCTCGTGGTTGAACATCGCCTCTTGTGAGACGAGAGCCAGTGGCGTTCGATTTCGGCGGGCCGTTTCAGTCAGTCTCTCTAATATATCTTTCTCGTAACGTACGAGCGGCTCTGAGAAGTCCATAAGCTTCGAGCAATTCCGACAGTGACTGTATCAACTCTCTTTTATGGGTCTTTGGCTCGGTTTCGTCGAGAATTGCACCAGCCATATTGAGCGCCGCCGCCTCGGTTACGCTGCGCGCCTCGATCAATCTCCCGCCAACATCGGCGGAATGTTCGGGCGGGGAATCCGAGGCGACGGATTGTTCAGCGGAGACATCTGACTCGTTTGAAGCGACGATATCGACAGGGTCGGCGGCCTTCATTGGCTTAAGTCCAGTGCGTCCGATTCTCCTCTCCAACATCACTTAGGTCGGTGTTACGAGCAATCAGTTAACTGCTCAGTTTAGTCCAACTCAGTTTAATACTTAGTACGATATCGTACGGAAACGCAATGCCAGAGCCTCCTGTTCATCGCGCGTGACGTTACATTCGTAAGAAGACGTAGTTTGATCACGCGGTCACACACCTCAAGACACTTCGATGGCCCCAGACAATCAATTGCTGGCCGCTTTGCCCGGCGTCGCTCGTACTCGACTGACAGATACCGCGCGTACGTTAAAACTTGCGCACGGTGAGATTCTCCAACAGCCTGGCGCAGAGATACTAAAGGCTTACTTCCCGTTGGATTGCCTGATATCCGTCACTATAACGATGATGGAGTTGCAGACGGTCGAGGTGGCAATCGTCGGAAGCCGGGAAATGGTGGGACTCAACGCCTTCATGGGAGGACATGAGACCACTCAGACGATGTACATCTGCCAACTCGCGGGAACTGCCATTGTCATCGACGCCCAGCGTCTGCTGGCAGAGTTTGACAATGACAAAGCGGTGCGGAATATCATGCTCAAATACACTGAGGCTTATATCGCCCAGCTCTCGCAGAACGTGGCGTGTAATCGCCTCCACACCATCGAACAGCGATTGGCGCGTTGGCTGCTGGAGTGTCGCGATCGCATGCAGTCAGATGACTTTGAAATAACGCACGAGTTCATCGCTGAGATGCTGGGCGTTCGGCGAGCGGGAATCACTGAAGCGTCCGCAGGGTTGCAGCAACGCGGACTGATCCACCGCGGCCGTAGGAGTATGCGGATCATCAACGCTGCTGGCCTGAAATCCGCGTCATGCGAGTGTTTTCGCACGATCCAACGGCAATATAACAACTTACTCGGGCCGTTGGGGGGCTAATGGACCGTGCGCCACGCCGCTTCGACGAAAGCATTGCAAACGATGATGGCTTACTCGATGGCGAGCAGATGGGTGGGAGAACCCATCGTCATTTGACGCGTCAGTGCTCTGGGAAGTTGCGCAATCAGCGAGGAAGGGGCTGGGCGAAAGCGGGCCTTTACTATTCGGTTGTCGTTGTCTAATTTGACCCCACCCCCTCCCGTCACGCAAGCAACCTCATCACGCTCGTCGCACTCCACGCTCTGCCTGTGCGTGTGAGGATACCATCATCCGTCAATCGATTCGCAATCGCTGCGAGCGTCTCACCTGCGTCACGGAGTTTACGTGCGAGAGGTAGAGCTAGACTTGCGTGCCTTTGAGCTGCCTGTATGTTGGCCGCCGTTCCCTTGCACCGTGCGATCCCATTCAGGTTGGCAGGTTTGCCGAGCACTGTTCCTCTGGCCTTAGCTCGGGCCAGCGCGTCCTTGGTCCGCTGGCTGATACGTTTGGCCTCGTCTTCGGCCACAGCGCTGAGGATATGAATCGTTAAAGGCGTAGCATTCGGATTGTCGCAGCAGACGAAGGACACACGTGCCTCCATCAGATTCGCCACGAACGCGACGTTTCTCGCCAGTCGATCGAGCTTAGCAATCACAAGCGTCGCTCGTTGGCGGCGACACGCGGCAATAGCTCGGGCCAGCTCGGGTCGATCGGCTCGCTTGCCAGTTTCTACTTCGATGAACTCTGACGCGATGGTTGCCGCGTTGGACTGAGCGTAAGCAACGACAGCGGCTTGCTGAGCCTCCAGACCGAGGCCTGAGGCTTCCTGCTTGCGGGTACTAACACGGCAATAGACGATGATCTTCATGTTACCTCCCCTTGGTGATACTCAATTTTACATCGCATCAACGAACGTTGAAGCGATGTAACGAGAGAATTGTCGCGATACAGGAGTCATCGGTACGATATCGGCGCCACGATCGGAGTTGCCGCGTTGACCACGATTGGCGCCAGCGTCGGCACGACCATCGTCCGATGGCGGTCTGCGACGGTCGAGGCGCCGATGCCGAGCTGAGCGATGAGAGCGGCTGGTCGATTGGGCGGCGGAGCGATAGCGGCTTAAACCTTCGGTTTGAGTCAACCGCGCACAACCGCGCGAGAGTGGTGCATTCGCGCAGTGCGTCGGAAATTGGCGCCGTGATGTGACGTTCGGCGCGCCGTGAATGAGCGAAGGAATACCGACTTGGCTGTCGCTTTCGCGCGAGCCAACCTCGTCACTCTTAAGGCGGTGCTTACGAACCCGCTAACGCGTCGCTCAGTCGTGGAGTTGGCGATCGCCGCGTCCGTCGTCACCAGCCCACGCGGCGATCGCTTTATTGATGACGACATGATCCTCTGAGTCGCAGAATGCCACCATGACGCCTACGAGGGCCGCTCGTGCGATGCGAGGCGCGGGTGCGGCTCCTGAGAGGCGGTTTTCTCTCAGGGCCTATTTTGGCCTGTGGCGCGAAGTTCAGCACTACAAAGTTACTGAGTTACTCAGCCCTAACGGGTGGCGAGGGCCAGCTTAATCGAGAAAATCCGAGAAGAATCTGAAAAGTTACTGAGTTACTGAGTTACTCGGCCCCACATCGCTATATAGGAAAAAATAATTCACTCTCCTATACGTGAAGTGGTGAGTAACTCGGTAACTCGGTAACTGCTTATGATATTTTCTTGCTTCTATTTATCTATCTTCTAAATAAATAAGGGTTTTACGCGTTTCTGCTGTGGGCGTGTGCGTGAAATCGAGTTACTCAGCACCGTTTTCGCTGAGTAACTCGGTAACTCCCGGACGTGTATTACGGACAAAAGTTCTCGATTTCTGAAATAATCGCCAAAACGCCCCTAGTCTATCTATGTCAAGACTTGTCTCCCGCGAGCGCCCGAATGGATCGAGTTCCTCCTGGCCAGGGCACCGGGAAGCACGGCCAATGCCCTAATCGCCAGGAGCACGGCTCCGATTTCTGCCGCGGCTGCGGCGGGGTCAGTACCAAGAACCAGGAGGAGGTCCGCTCCTTCCTGCTCGCGCGGGTCGACCACCGGCGGAAGCTCGCTAAGCTCGAAGGCCCGATGGACGCTCTCAGTCGTCTGCATAGAGGCCTGCACCCATCCTACCGTGGTCGCATCCCACAGGTATTTCTTCAGTGTTCGATGATTTCTTGGCGACGCAGTGCGTCGCCTCTCCGTCCGATTCCATTCGGCTAAAGGCCTTCGTGCGAAAGCTACAACAGGCCATCCTGCCTGCTGACCGCCCAGCCTGGACCCGCACCAGAATCGTCTCCGAGCTGACTCGACGTGGTTACGAGCTTGGGCTCGTCGATCGCCGAATCGCTGTATTCGGCCTCTCGTTGACTTCGTCGGAAGTCCCCACCTAAATCCGCGGCCGAGGGCACTTCTCGTGTGCAGCATGGTCCGCCGTGCTGCGCCCTCGGCTTTCTCAATCTTTGCCGACGGCGGCTCGCATCTACAGCGTGCGCTTGCGACCCGCGTGCTGTTGCCGCCGTCGGCATTATTTTTCTTAGTGGTCGCACCCAGAAAGGTCGCTATGCAGATCACCTATTGCCCTCACCGTGGATTTCTTCTCCCCCAGCCCGCTTGCGAAGATGATGCGGCTATCTACTTAGCGGAGCATGGCCTCTCACGACACGATGCGGTGCGCACCGCTGCCACGATTAGGCGGGCGGCAGAGGCAATCGATCGCAGCAATGCGATGCGAGAGTTCGTCTCGCTGCATTGCGTGCTGGGCGAAGATGGGATTCCGTTCGCGGATTTCTTCCGCCGCTTTCAGCACTTCGCGCCAAAGCATTTGCAGTATCGATGGACCCGTGCGGCGGTGACTCGCGCCCTTCCGACTGAGCATCGGACCGTTGCCGCCACAGGCAACAGGAAGATCATTCCCGGCATCGCGTGGAGAACATTCGATTAGCGATCTCTTCGACTTCATCGACGCCGCAGGGTACGTCGAGGTCTCCGGCGCGATCTCTCCGTACTCATTCTTGGTCGAACAGTTCCTAGCGCGGCTCGGCGACGAAGAGAAGGTTCTTTTTTGGCTCCAGAGTCGTCGCATCGAACGCACTCTGATCAAGGCCGGCTTCCCGATCGGTCCGGCCGCAACGCTCGGCGCGCGTCCCGATCAAATCGATTCACTCTATGTGGGCAATTTGTCTGGACCAAGGTCGCGGTTCATTAGCGTAATGTCGTTGATCCTCGATCTAGATGCGCAAATCTTACTCCCGCGCGATCTGACTCTGTCAGAAATCTACAAGCTTCCATCTTAACTCCGCCTACAGGGTGGGTGTCGAGCTGCGGCGGCGACGGATTTTCTTACTCCGTCGCCGCCCTCTTCTGTTTTCTCATCGCGACGACCGCACCCCAGGTCTGCGCGATCAACCGTTTTGGGGGCACAGAGGATTTATTTATGTATCGTTCCGTACCGTCTATTGTTTGCTTCGGCGACGACGTTGAGTTCACGCCCGCTCAGCAGGAAAAGCTGAATTCGCTTCTCGCCGAGGACAAGCGAGGGCTGCGTTCGCAGCTTGCGAACACTGAGCGTCAGCTCGCTGAGCTATCAGAGAGCAAGAGCCTTACAGAAGCAGAGCGTGAACAGTTGCGAGAATCGCTCGAAGAGACTCGCCGTCAGCTTCGATCGAAAGAAGAAAATGAAGCCATCGAAAAAAAGAAGCTGCAGAAGGAACTGACCACGCTCCGAAAGCGTGCAGACGAAGCCGAGGCGAAGCAGCGCGAATCAACGATCGCTGTCGCGCTAAGCGAAGCAGCAGTCGCTGGTGGCGCGTTCAATCCTTCCATTTTGTCGCAAGTCCTGCGTGAGCGCACGACGTTGACGCCTGAAGGCAATGTCGTCGTGGAAGTCGCTGGAAAAGACGAGGACGGCAACGACATCGTCGAACGCGTATCGCCTATCGATGCGGTCAAACGCATGAAAGCTCAACCTGATCGCTGGGGTGGACTCTTTGCGGACTTCGTGGCTAGCAAAGCCGCCTTGCCCACCAACAAAAACGGTAAGGTCGACGTTACCACAATCAGCACTGACGAATTCATGAGGTTGTGGAAAACCAACCGCTCTAAGCTCGATCTCTAGTATCCACACGCCCGGGCTCTGCGTGAGCCGGGCGTCTCCTCTCGCACCTCTGCGCCACTCTCTCAGAAAGCTCAACTGCGCAAACGCTGCGCTAAAACAACATGGATCGAGATGTTATCCTCCGGAACGACCACGGGTCCCCGTTTTTCGGCGCGGTCCCCCGGCGTCCGCCCCTGACTTGGCGTGACGCTTGGTCCAGCGCGACGAGCTACGCTGAGACCCGTCCGCCACGGGCAAAGAGATCGTTCGATTGATCAACCGCACCCAGCGGCAGGGCACAAACCGAATTCGATAAACGACTAAGGGCCGGTAGCGGATTATCCGCTACCGGCCCTTTTTATTTATGCAGCTAGGTAGTTAGCGACCAGCCTAAGCTCGGCCGGATCATCGTTGGCGTTGATCGCAGCGAGCAGCTCCCGCAACGGGTGGTCATCGTCTGTCTTCCACTTGGCGACGCTGTCGCGGCCCTCCGGCGTTTGCAGAAGCTTTGCCTTGAGAGTGGCGCTCATTGCGGCGTCGCGGGTGTCGTAACCCGGGACGCTGTATTTTTCCGCGATCTTGATAATCGGCGGCATTAAGTCCGCTGAATGCTTATAGGCGAACCGCAGCAAGCAAGAGAAGTAGGCATCGTCCGCCGGGTCGAAGTGCTCGCGGGCGCTGCCAAACGCAGCGTCAGTGACACGCTCGGCGGCTTCACCGAACCCAATCCGCCTGCCGATCGACTTGAGCAGGGCCGCACGATGGCGGATTGCCAGCTCGATTCCAGCTCGCTCGTTGCCCTCGCGTTCAGCGGCGACCAGTTCGTTGTCACTCATGTTGTACAGCATAGAAGAGACTCCAAAGACAAGGGCCCGGCCAGCGACGTTGCTGGCCGGGCCAAACGTGTTTAGGCAGCGATTTGCAGACGTTCCTCAACATGGTCAACGAACACCATCAAGGTGAAGTCGTCGGGCTCGCTGCTGAGCAGCGTCAGCAGCTCGCTGTCGGTCGACTCGACACGGTCGCCGAACCGATCACTCCGCGGGTCCATTGCGTCTAACTTGAGCAGGGCGAAAACGTAGGCGAAGCGAATGGCGTCAACGTCCCCAGCCTCAAGCAGTTCGTCAGCAGCTTCGATCAGATTGCAGGTGGTCATGGTTGCGTCCTCAAGAAAGGTGTAAGTAGCGAACTACCTGAATCATGCATCATGTTTTCGGCGAAGCAAGAACAAAATAAGATGCGTACATCCTAGCTAGCATGACTAGCTAGCTCGCCACCGCGTTGAGCCTATGAATCTCGACGATTGCAGGCGAGCGGACTGCAATTCGAGAACGGAAAAAGTTTGGAAAATCTTGCCGAGCCTAGAAAACCCGAAACGTGCGCTGATTGGCGTCGGGCGGCCGCTCTACGGCGCACTGGGGCTGGCGGTTGGGGCTCTGTATTCTTGGTGGCGGAAGCCGCATGTCAAAATGGCATGAGCCGCCATGACTTGAGTGTCTAATAACATCGTAAGCGGCTTCAGGCATTTGAGTTAAGTGCCATCGGGATATTCCGGCACAGCTAATGCCTACAATCCCGCGAGGAATTTATCACCTGCCAACTCGGAGGGCGATCCTTGCGAAAACGGATGCTTGAAGCTGTTACATGCCCGTGGTGTAAGACTGAGTTTGAAGTAGACCCACGGGACGGAGCTTTCCCGATTCAGTGCCCCGGCTGTCCTGAGACGCCTTCGTTCGGCGCACTACGCCACCCGGACTTAGACCCCAAGGCGCTCGACATCGGCCACAATCTCAGCACGGCCGCAGCGCAGAACCTCGCGAATCAATCGCTGGCGTTCGTTTACAACAAGGGCGTGAAAGACCACGCGGGGAGTGGAACCCTAGTCAAAATTGGTAATCGCTTGCTGATTGCCACGGCGGAACACACGGTTCCTAAGAGTGCCAATCGTATCACACTCGTGACCAAGATTGCGCCCGATCGTGTGGAGCGCGCTCCCAAGATTCTCCACGTCGCGAAGTCAGAGTATCACGACGTTGGTCTGATCGAAGTCGAGACCGATACGCCCCGGCTTATCGGAATGGAGCCGATCGGTATTGACCGTATCGCGGACCTGCAATCGGGCCGCCATTACTGTAAGTCGTGGATGATCGGCTATCCCGGCGCTAATCAAATGAGGCTCGCATCCGCGCCCGGCGTGGTGGGATTCCGTGGCAACTCGCTCGGGTGTGAACCGATCGACCCCATCGCGTGGCATCGTATACAGCTTGGCCGCGACGATGAGGCGTTAGACCCAGAAGCTCATGCGATGTTCTACTACAACATCTCGGAACCCTTGTTCATCCACTCAGAGAATCCTTGTCGCGATGAGTTCGCGGCCAAACCGCACGGTATGAGTGGCGGCGGAATCTGGCAGTGCCGTCAGTCGGCTGAAGGCCGCAACTGGTATCCGCACGATCTCTGCCTATTCGCGATTATCTCAGCGTGGAATGTGAGTCAGGAGCATGTTAAGGCAATTCAGGTGATTCATTGGTTGCGGCTCGTCGCGGACACCTATCAAGACTTACGGGAAGAGTTGATTGACGCCTTCCCGCGCCTGTTGGAACTGCCAACGGAAGATATAAAATGATGCACCCGTATCATGTGATGTATTTGATCTGCGAGCCGTTTGGTGGTCGCAATTCGCTTGAGCGATTGTTTACCAAGCTTGATGCCGTTGATCCACTGGAACGGCAGCACTTAATTGGGCTAACGCTGTCGTCCATTGGCGGCACATACGACACTGACCTGCCTACTGAGGAAGATGTAGCAGAGGATTTGTATTCGGCGTTTCGGGAGCGATGCTACAAGCTCAGGAATGCGGAAGTCGAAGACTTCGCAGTCACGTTCTTTGTAGTCTCGCTCATGCTTAACTACATGCGATTAGAAAGCGACCCCGCTCATGCTGCCGCGAGCCGCGACTGGCTGCGGGGCGCAGCTGCTCACTTCGCTGAAAGGGCAGGCGACGAAGAGTTGCCGCAGGACTCGGCAGACAAGATGATTCGCATGGCTGAAGAGGCTGCGAATAACAAAGAAGCCAATAGGCAGATGGCCGCTGAAAGGTATCAGGCGTTCTGCGAGGATGTCCTGCTTGAGCTATTGCCACCGAAGCCGCCGGGCGCCGATCTGTTATCGTCGTGAACGGCCTCTGAGCCCCTTCTCTAAGTCTTATCCATGCTTGCCCCGGCTGAATTTCGTGCAAGTGCTAGACGGGTAGGTCGGTGCGAACCTTCGATCATGTAAAGCTGTCGTAGACTTTCAGGGAAGTGATCGAATATGCGAACAGTCTATTGTGATGAATCAGGCTTCACCGGCAATCGGTTAATGGACGAGGATCAACCGATCTTCGCCTTCGCAGGGGTCTGCATGGCCCCTGATCGCGCGGAAGCGTATGAGCGCGAGTTGGCTGAAAAGCACAAACTGAAGGCGACGGAATTTAAGGGTGGGTCGCTGTGTAAGCGTCAACGAGGGCAAGCCGTTGTGCGGCAAGTAATAGAGGAACTGGCCGATCATGCACAAGTTGCGTTCGCCAACAAGAAGTACGCGTTGTGCTGCAAGATGTTTGAGTACTTGATTGAGCCCGCTGTGTCGCCGGTGAACAGCCTACTCTACAACATCAAGTTTCATAAGTTCGTCGCTAACGTGCTGTATGCCTTCATGATTGCGGAGAAAGCATCAGCTGAGAGTGTGTTTGGGCGATTTGAGGACGCACTGCGCGGACGTACTGATCGGCAGCTTATTGCAATCCCGGGTGCGTCTGCTGTCACTGCAATTGACCTGAACGATTTCGTAGACAACATCATCACGTTTCTTGTATGCAATCGAAAGAAGATTGCAGAGGAAGTCATATTGGATGAGCCGCAGCGCGCAGGCGGCTGGATGTTAGAACTCTCCACTACTTCACTCCGAAGTATTCTAGTGGCGTTTGGCGCGGACATGGAGCCAATGGAAGTCTACTGCGACGAATCGAAACCAATCGCTGACCAGACACTCATATTTGATGTGATGGTCGGACGCACTGACGTGAGGAAAGTTCCGTTCGCCGGGCGCATGCACCAAGTGACATTCAATCTAGACAGAAAGATTGAGATGGTGGATTCGCGCGCGTATCCTGGCGTGCAGTTGGCGGACATTTTCGCCAGTGCCACTACGTTCGCCCTGAATAATCCTGGGCACGAACTTTCAAACGTTTGGTTTGAACACTCAGAGAAGTTCGTGCACGTTGACAGCGTTGTTCCGCAGCTGGAATTCGCCGATTTAACACGCCCCGACGTAGCGGTTAGTGCGATGGTCTTCCATGAGCTGCTAAACCGGTCGATCCTGGGTCAACCGTACTTAGCGGACATGCGCGAGATTATCGGGATTGCCCAAGCTGGCGTCGCCGCTGAGCCCGAACGATTCCCAGGTAGCCCTGCTGACGAAGACGACTTCAGATACTTCTACGAAGACGACGACGAAGAAGAAGAAGAAGAAGTTGGCTAGATTTGGTGCGCCGGTGGTGCGCAGCTTGAGAAAAGCCCTACAGTTGAGCCCGCGCGCACTTTCCTAAACCGTTGGTCGCAGGTTCGATTCCTGCCGGGGGCGCTTGCTTTTCTCGCATTTTTCAGCCTTTTCGCCGCGTTTTACCAAGTGGATCGGAAGTGACCCGAATGCCGGAAAATGCCGTGGTTTAGACCGATGCTTGCTGATACGGACGATGTGCATAGTATTTCGGGGCGTCGTCGAGTCGGACGTGCAGCCAAGAGACGCCAGCCCCAGCCGTGCTCAGCCAGACAGGCTGATGATTGAGTCGAGCATCCATTGCCCTTCCGACCGCTTGCCATAAGGCATGGCATTGTCGCTGGGGAGCTTGTCGTACGAAGGCCGCCAAGTGTCCGTAGGCGTTGTGCTCCGTCAACGGAGTTGGGACGACCAGTACAGCGTCGCCGCCCAGATTGGCAAACGTTGCGATGCCCTCGCTCGCGCTCGGGAAATGCTTTGAAAAGGCGTTTGCGTCAGGTTGACGAGCCAATCGCGGAGCATCGAGTAAGACAAATTCGAACGGTCGCTGAAGCGTTGCTAAGCAGACTCCCGGCGTCTCCCAGCGGAAAGCAGTGAAGGGAGAAGCTGCTAACAGAGAGTTGAACCATAAGCGGAAATTCTCGTCCTCCCGCCATGCGTGCGCGACATTGCCGAATGTGGCTGGCTGCTCGTTGAACGCAATTTCGTAGTGGACGCCTGACGCTTCAGGAAGCGATTCTTCTCGACGAGACCACATAACATCATCTCAGGGAATTTGGTTGTCGCCTGCTAGCCGAGTAGAGTCTGTTACACCCGCCGCCTAGCATATAGGCAAGATCGTGGTGGTAGTACTACATATCGCCGAAATCAATCTCCTCGGGCTTGGTGAGAGCGAGCTCCTTGAGTATGTCGTCGTAGTAGTCGAACTGATGCTGCATAAGATGCTCGACTGACGCGGGACTGACTAAAGTCGCCTTCAGCGGCTTCCAGGCGACGGGATCATCTGTTCGCTCCTCACTTGCTGAGGCGAAGCCGTACCAACAGATCGTTCAGCTGCTCCGCACAGCTTGGTTGCTCCGGCAACGTGGACATTCCTCCCGCGGCTTCGAGAGCAGCCACGAGTCGCAAGTATTCCTGCTCGTGGAACGCCACGTCCGCTGCGTCGAGCTTTCCCTTCTCAGGGCCAGATCGCTTCCGCTCCACCAATTCGTCGATGTACGGCAGCTTGGCCGATTCATTGAGCGTCAACAGGTTGGCCTCGACTTCTCCGGACCTCACGAGGTGGATTCCGGTCAACAGCACCCGGTAAACGTAAAGAAGCGGTTTTACCCGCGGCGGTTCCTCCTTCCGAAAGAGCTTCCACTGGGTCGCTGCGAATCCCAGGTAGTGATGACCGTGGTAGCGAGTGACGCACTGCCTGGCGAGTTCCTTCAGCTCCTCATGCTCCGGCGTCGCGTGAACGACCAATGGCGAAAGGAGCTGTTCGAGGACGTAACCGTTCTGCTTTAGCATCAGTCCGAAGAACTTCTTGGCGTCGTGCGTCACCAAGTCGACTTCCATGCCGTCGTAAACGCCGGATTTCTCGACCGTCTCCTCGCCAGGCGTCATGCCGACGACTTGCTGCAGCGGCAACAGGTGGACGCCTCGCAGATCGAAGTCGGAATCAGGCGACGGGAAGCCATACAAATGTGCTCCGCTGATAGTCGCGAAGACCAGCGGAAAAGGATGGGCGTCGACTTGTCGGCGAAGTTTGGCGTAATCGATCATGAGGAATTTTCACCACTCGGTCGGAATTCATGAAGGACGCGAATCGGTCCGACAATGTTCGCATTGAAAACCGTGAGTTCCTCCGCTGGGATCCAGTACTCCAGCAACTCACGGCCGCCCGCCTCTTGAACGTCGTACCGCCCTAGAAACTCGGCGTTCACCTCAAACTGCAGCACATAGCCGACGAAACCGGAGTTGGGATCCTTTGTATTCCACTCTCGAGCGATGCGAACGGCGTAATCTTCAGTGAGCACTGGGTAGAAGATCGGCTGGCCGACGAGCCGGGGCGGGAACGCTCGCCACTGGGCATCGCGGATGAGATCCAGCTCTTGCTGGCCGACGGGTCGAAATAGCGTCACGGCATCGTTCACGGCAGGACCTCTTCGACTGCCTGCCGACGGGCCTTTACCAAGAATTCGTTGACTCGCTCGTAGTCCGGGCGTTCCGGCAAGCTGGTCGTTTCCAACGCTCGATCAAACTCCTGATGGAGCCGCAATCGCCACGCCTCCACGTCGTGCCAGGGCATTTCACCAGACTTTATCGCCAGTAGTTGGGGTCGGTGCTCGCCCACCTCCACCGGCACAAAACCTTCTCGTAGCACGTGAATGCCGGAAAGCAGGAGCCGGATCAGGTGCATCACATGCTTCGGCTTCACCTGGCCTTGATTTCGCTCATCGGCTTGCATCCGCTTGAATTGCGACATGACGTAGCCGTTGTAAGTTTGGTAGACCAGCCGCGACAAGAAGATCGACCGCATGTCGAGCAGCTCTTGAGCCAGCGGCGAGGCGAACTCCACCAGCGGCGTGTAGAGGCACTCTAATACGTTTGGGTTTCCCTTCAGGGCCATGATGAGGAACTTTTGCAGCTCCCAATAAGCCTCCTGAGTGGCTTCGTCCTCTAGCTGTTCGGGCACTCCGTAAAGCGACCAGTGGAGATCAGCCGGCGGCAGGTAGATCCCTCGGCGATCGGTGTCTGAATTTTCCGTGTCGAGTCCATACGCTCTCGATCCGATGACGCATCGCAGAATCACTCGATGAAAGAGCCCGTGCGTTGCCAACACTTGCTGAGAATCGTTGATCGTCCCCAGCTTGTACTCAGCCAGCAAAGCCAGCCCATCATGATGAATCGCGGCTTCAAATCCATCGACGAAGCGGATGTGGTAAGAATGGGCCCGATCCTGCGGTGAGCGGATGATCACGCCCACAGCACCGGCGGGGTGAACGGTTTGGCCGTCAGTCCCCTGAATGTGTTTCAGTGCGACAACCTGCGTACCGACGGAGTAAATAAGGTTGTCGCTGTGATGAACGCGGTTTTTCAAGGTTGTACTCCCGCTCCCCCGCAGTTCGTCGCCTGACGATGAGTTGTAACAAAAAAGGGCCAACGCCCGTAGGACGCGGCCCCGCAATTGAAGCGATTATTGATCTCTAAAAATAGTGGTCGCGAGCGCCCCCGTCAAAAGCGGCCCGATCGCAGGCAACAGCCTTTGAACAGCTTACCGCTGCCGCAAGGGCAGAGGTCGTTGCGACCGAGCTTCTCTTCCAAGAGCTTCTCGCCGTGAACAACGCGAACACCGACCTTCACCTTCGTTTCAGAAGGGTAGCCTCGTCGCCGTTTGCTCATGGGCACGAAAGGACGGTTCTTCTTGCTGATTGCGTGCCATGGGACACCTCCTTTTCTAAATCGTGCCAACCTTGCCATTGATGACACGGCTCACGCGGAGAGGTTCAGTTTCGAGTATGAAATAGAACCGACCAACCAGCCGACTACCCCGCCGGCAACGACGTCGGCGATGTAATGCTGATGCGTGAGTAAGGTCGAAAGTGCGACCGCCGTGGCCCATGCCCAGAAGAAAAGTGCGACGCCTCGGCGGAGTTGCCGCCCATAAGCGTACGCACAGACGACAGCCATCCCAACGTGAAGCGATGGCAAGTAGTTGTGTTCCAGATTAATCCAGTCGGCGAACTCAAACACAGGCTGAATCGGTCCTCTTGCCGATTCAGCTGGGGAGTATGTCCGGCCGGGCAAGATCACGAAACCGATCCCTGAAACCACAAAGAGACAAGCCAGCGCCACCGCGAACTGTTTAATATCAGCGGGGGTCGGCAGAATAAACAGCGAGAGCCAGATCATGGGAAACAGCGACAGGTAAATCACCGCCATTTCCGGCAAGAAGGGGATGTACGACTCCTCGTTCCACCCGAAGTCAATTCGATAGCCGTGCAACCCGGTGAGCCACGACACACCGCCGTAGACAACGACCCACAAGACGCAGAGCAGCGATCCGTAGCCGAGAAAAGCGGCGACGCGGTCTCGATCGGGCCAAGTGAATCGCGTGGCTTTTAAAGGCATGGGGAAGAGTATGTACTCGCCTTCGTCCTAAATGCTGTATAATGCCGCCGCGAAGGAGCACGCCACGATCGGCAACCCTGCGACGGAACAAGGATGATTCACACCGCAGACCAACCTGCCGCTGCGATCACGCCGATCGTTGCTGATTCGGCGGATTTCGCTACGCTCCCGGCGACGTGGTATCTATTCAGTCGGTCTACGGATGTCGCCGGAAAACCTCTCTCCAAATCCATTCTGCAGCGGCGACTGGTCGCTTACCGCACCGCCGCAGGTCGGGTTGCCGTGCTCGACGCCAACTGTGCTCACCTGGGGGCGGACCTTGGACGAGGCGAAGTCGTCGGCGAATCGATCCAATGTCCGTTCCATCACTGGAACTACGACGCGAACGGCAAGTGCGTCTCAGTTCCTAATCACCGCGACGTGCCGCGATCGGCGTGCCTCCGATCTTATCCTGTCGTCGAGCGACACGGCTATATCTTTTTCTTCTTCGGCCCACGGGCGTTATTTCCGCTGCCGTTCTTTCCCGGAAGCGATCCCAATGAAATGTCCGCCAGCTCGCCGTTTCGATTTGAAATGGACTGCCCCTGGTACATGCTCCCCGGCAATGGCTTCGATACCCAGCACTTTTATGCCGTGCACGACAGGAAGTTGAAGGGAGCTCCGCAGGTTGATTGCCCGCACGAGTACGCTCGGCGCATGCGATTCGATGCGGAGATCACCGGAACTTCTATCTACGATCGGCTGCTCAAACGTTTCGTCGGTAGGGACGTGCAGATCAGCATTACCAGCTGGGGCGGTCCGCACGTACTGGTTGAAGGAGTGTTTGGGCGAGCTCACAGTCGGATCCTGATCATCAGCCAACCCCTTGGCGAGAACCGGACGCTGTCGGACGTTATCGTGTTTGCCAAGCGAAGCCGCAACCCTTTGCAGGCAGCGTTCGTCGACCGACTCAACCTCCGAGTGCGACGCCGGTTCACGCAGGCGTTCATGCGATACGACATCGACAAGCTGAGCGGCGTCCGCTACCAACCGTCGGGGTTCACTCCCCAGGATCGCGATATGATCGCGTTCTTTGAGTGGCTCACGACCCTGCCTCGCAGTGAGTACGAGGCGGCAAAATGAGCGAATTCCCTATTCCATGGCGACTGAATTTTACGATCGCCGCCGTTCAGGTTACTGTCGCCTTCGCCATCTTTCGGCTGGCTGCATTCGCGACGCAGTGGTGGCAGCTCGCGCTTCTCGCATTGAGCTTCGCACTGATCGGCAACTCGATCTACGCGATGATGCACGAAGCAGAACATGGCATTTTCTGCCCATCGCGGCGTCTCAACGACGGCATGGGCACGTTTCTGGCTTTGTTCTTTCCGGCGTCATTTCATCTGCTGCGTCAGGGGCATCTCGGGCATCACCTGCGAAATCGGTCCGACGACGAAGCCTTCGATTTTTATTTCGAAGGCGAAACGCCGTTATGGAAGTGGCTCCAACTCTACGGCATCTTGTCCGGCTTCTTCTGGTTGACGATCGTCTTTTCGAATGTGATCGTCGTGCTTATCCCGTCAGTATTGAAGCGTCGATTCTTTGAGTTCGACCGTCCATCCGCGGCGTTCATGGATTCGCTCAACCGCAGCGTGCTGCGACGGATCCGCTGCGAAGGGGGAGCGGCCATCGCGTTTCACGCGGCGATTGTCTGGGGATTTGGCATTCCGGTGCTGTCGTACCTCTGCGTCTATGTCGGCTTCGGCGTCACTTGGTCGGCGATGCAATACGTCCACCATTTCGGGACGGAACGAGACGTCGTCAACGGTTCAAGAAATCTGTGGATATGGAAGCCCATCGACTGGATGTGGCTCCATCACAACTGGCATCACACGCATCACCAGCGGCCGACGGTCTCGTGGTACTACCTGCCGCGGCTTTCGCGGGAACAAGGGGCGACTCGCGAGTTCTTGATCTGGCACTATCTACGGATGTGGCGTGGTCCGCGACAGGCAACCGAACGAGTGGAGAACCGCTATGCCGGCCGAGTTATCCGCTAGCCAACCCGCCACGCAACCCGCAATCGTCGTCACCAATAGCTATCGCCTCGGCATGGTCCTGCTCGGCTATGTGCCGCTGCTGCACGTCGGCACGGTAATCGGCTTGTTGGTACTTTCGCAATTGGCAGGAGGTTCATCCTGGCTCGCGGTGGCTGCCGTGGGAGTTCTTTACTTGCTCCCGCCTCTGGCGGTTCGGGTTATTGGTCAATCGGCCGGCTCAACTCAACCTATTTCGCATGAGCTAGGTTCACGCGGCTTTCTCGCCTGGTGGTACGCAACTCAGTGGCAAGTCGTCTTCAATCGCCTTCCAATCTTGGAAGAAGTTTTGAGACTTGTCCCGAGCCTCTACTCGGCATGGTTGCGATTGTGGGGAGCTAAAATCGGACGCCTAGTCTACTGGTCACCGGGCGTGCGGGTGACCGATCGGCCCTACTTGCATATTGGGGATCGCGTCGTATTCGGGATCGATGCGAAGCTCTACCCGCATTTTCTCGCCAAGCTTTCATCTGGCTCGACGAAGCTCATTTTGGCGCCGATCACTGTTGGTTCTGATGCACTGGTCGGCGGCTGCACGCTGCTGCCTGCGGGCGTCGTCGTTGACGCCTGCGAACAGACGCCCGGCGGTCGTCCGTTTGCTCCGTTCACTGAGTTTCGTAACGGCTCGCATCGCCGCACGCAGCGGTTCAGAAAGGAATTCGAATGATTCGGCCTCTCTTACTTTGCCTCTGTGTGACGCTGAGCGGATGGTCGCTATCAGGATCGGCGGTTGCCGATGAGGATGCAGACCATGCTGCATTGAAAGAGCTTGTTACTGCCTACGAGCAGGCAATCGCCGCAGGCGACCCTAATAGTTTGAAGCCGCATCTGGCCGACGATTTCACCGGGGTGATGGTGACAGGCGAAGAGGTCACGAATCTAGCTGGCTTGGATGCCTACTGGCAGAAAGTTCAGGGGTACCTCGGCCAAGGCGGTAAGTACACCGTTGAGGTGGTAGTCCCGCAACCGGCAGTCATCGTTGGGGATCTCGCGTACGCCGTGGGCACGACGAAGGACTTGGCCGTCACGTCCGATGGTAAAGAATACCCGTTCGAAGGTTTCTGGACGGCCGTCTGCCGTCGAGATGGCGATCAGTGGAAAATCGTTCGCATCCACGGGTCGATGGATGCACTCACGAATGTGTTCACGATCACTTCGCTCCAGCGCGCGTCGACCTACTCGGGCGTCATCGGCGGCGTCGCCGGCATCTTCATCGGCGCCCTGCTGCTGTGGCTAGTCACTCGCCGCCGTCCCGCTGTCGCCCCCATCACCTAGCCCGAGCCCGCTGTCGTGAAAATCCAACTGCTATCGCCGGCGGGAGAGATCCATCGCAATTCGACGGGGATCTTCAAACGATCGCTTCGCTACGCACCGTTAACGCTAACAACGCTCGCGGCCATGGTGCCGGAAGAGTTGGGAGCCGAGGTGACGATCCAGGACGAAGGGGTGCAACCGCTCGATCTTAATTTCGACGCCGACGTCGTGGGCATCACGGCGATCACCGGCACCGCTCAACGAGCCTACAATATCGCGGATGAATTGCGGGCTCGCGGTCACACGGTCGTCCTAGGAGGCGTTCACCCGACGCTCATGCCGGAGGAAGCTAGCCGGCATGCTGATTCGCTCGTCACCGGGTACGCAGAACAGACTTGGCCGCAACTGCTGCGAGATTATTCAGCGGGAAACCTACGGCCGCATTATTTTGCACCGACTGGCCGTGAACTACGCGGCGTTCCGATTGCACGGCGTGAGCTCCTGAGGAAGAAAGGATACGCGACCGTCAACAGTATTGAGGCGACGCGAGGCTGTCCCCATCAGTGTGACTTCTGCGTCGTTCCCACGGCCTGGAAGGGAGTCTACGCTCATCGGCCGGTCGATGACGTCATTGCGGAACTACAAACGTTTGAAGGTCGACATGCAATTTTTATCGACCTCAGTCCCGTCGAGGACGTGAATTACGCGAAGGCGTTGTATCGGGCGATGATCCCGCTGCGGATCCGCTGGTTGGGACTAGCGACGACTCGTTTGGCAGAAGACGCCGAACTCTTGAAACTCGCGGCTCAAAGCGGGTGCAAAGGCGTGCTGATCGGCTTCGAGTCGGTCAGCCAGGCGACGCTCAACGGCGCCCGCAAACAATTTCACGCCGCTTCTCGCTACGCTGAGCATGTCCGTCGCCTGCACGATCACGGCATCGGCATTCAAGGCTGCTTCGTATTTGGATTTGACGACGAAGACGAATCGGTCTTCGAACGCACCGTAGAGTTTGTCGATAAGACGAAGATCGATCTGCCGAGGTACGCTGTGGCGACGCCGTTTCCGGGAACGCCGCTCTATCGCCGACTGGAAGCCGAGGGCCGGTTGCTCCATCGCAACTGGTCGCTCTACGACGTCGAGCACGTCGTTTTCCAGCCGAAGGGCATGAGCCCGGAGCGATTGCAGGAGGGTCTTAAATGGAGTTGGCAGCAAAGCTACAGTTGGCCGTCATTCTTCCGACGCCTCAGCGGCGCCCCTTGGTCGATTCTTCCGCTTTGGTTGTCGACGAATCTCGGGTATCGTTACTTCGCTCAACATTTGCCTTCGAAGGCTCAAGGGATTTTTCGCGACCTCTCGTTGACTGAGTCGCATCAGGTTGAGCCCGTCGCAGTCTAGCGGCCGCACCGGATCAGGAAGGCAAACGCTTACGCATGAAGATCACGCTCATCTACCCAGCCGTCGGCCGCAAAGAAGGGAAGTCTTATGTGAAGGCCTGGCAGATGCAGCCGTTATCAATGGCGGTGCTCGCCAGCTTGATGCCGCCAGACGTGGAGACTTGCTTCTACGATGACCGGATGGAAGCGATCCCCTACGACGACTCAACCGATCTGGTCGTCATTAGCGTCGAAACGTTCACTGCCCTCCGTTCGTATGCAATCGCCGCGGAGTTTCGGCAACGCGGAGTTACCGTGGTGATGGGCGGTTATCACGCGACATTGATTCCAGAGGAGGTTCAAGAGCACGCCGATGCGATCGTCATCGGCGATGCGGAACCGGTCTGGAGTCAATTGCTCGCCGATGCCAGGTCGGGCCGATTGAAACCGGTGTACGACGGACGCGGCCGTCGAGAACTGGGGAATGTGCGACCTGACCGCAGGATCTTTGCCGGCCGCCCCTACCAGAACATTACGCTGGTCGAGTATGCCCGCGGGTGTAATTTCAAATGCGATTTCTGCTCCATTACGGCCGTCCATGGCGCTGCTCAAAATCATCGGCCCGCTCGCGACGTCGCTGAAGAGATGGAGCAGACTGGCAGCCAGCGATTCTTCATCGTCGACGACAACATCGTCAGCCAACCGGGTAAAGCCCGCGAACTTTGCCGCGAACTGCAGCCGCTGAACATCAGCTGGGTCGGTCAGGCGAGCATCCACGTCGCCAACGACGACGACCTCTTGGCCGCGATGGTCGCGAGCGGTTGTCGCGGCGTGCTGATTGGCATGGAATCGATCAACGCCGCGAACCTCAAGGCGATGGGCAAGGACTGGAATACGGCTCACGCCACTTACGAAGCCAGCTTGCGTCAGTTTCGCAAGCATGGCCTCGCCGTCTACGGTACCTTCGTCTTCGGCTACGACGAAGATGATTGGGCGGTGATCAAACAGAGCGTCGACTTCGCTCGGGAACATCAACTGTTCTTGGCGGCGTTCAACCACCTCGTGCCGTTCCCCGGCACGCCGCTCTACCGCCGACTGCTGGCGGAAGGACGGCTGCTCCAGGAAAAATGGTGGCTCGAACCGTCGGGTCGGGTTGGCGACGTAGTCTTTAACCCGAAGAAGATGACTCCTGCAGAGCTGGAAGCGGGATGTCTTTGGGCACGACGAGAGTTCTACGGTTGGAGCTCCATCTTCGGACGCCTGTTCGACCGCGAAGCCAATGCCAGCAGTGCCACGATGCTGGGCGTCTACCTTGGCCTCAACCTGGGCTCGCACTTTGACATCGATCTACGCCAAGGACTGCAGCTCGGACTCGCCCCCAATCACCAAGTGAAACGTCATGGGAAAGTTCGAGTTCACGCTCGCCACGGCGGATGATGATGCCGAGCTGCGCGAGGTGCTTTCATCGACGCCGATGACTGGACAGATCTCGATCAGCTTCGCTCGTGAGCCGAACTTCTTCGCCGCCACGCCGGTCGACGGCAAACTTGTGCAAATTGTCGTCGGCAGAGACGTGGAGCAGGGCCGAATTGTCGGCATGGGCAGTCGCACCGCCGGCCCAAGATACGTCAACCAGCAACCAACCAACGTGGGCTACCTCGGCGGACTTCGGCTGCTTGCGGAATACCGAGGGCAAGGAGCTCTGATTGCACGCGGGTATCGCTTTCTTCGCCAGCTGCATGCAGATCGAGCAGCCCCCTACTACCTGACGACAATCGCTGCCGACAACGTGGTCGCACTCAAGACAATCACCTCCGGCAGAGCCGGGCTGCCGACTTACCATTCCTTGGGCGACTACGTCACGACCTCGCTGAATCCAGCGGCGACGAGTCGTATCGATCAAGATTCTTCAACCAGGATTTCAACGCGACTCGCAACGATCGATGACCGAGAACAGATCATTACTTTTCTCAACGCTCACGGGCCGCGACGGCAATTCTTCCCTGCGTACGCCGCCGCCGATCTCTTTAGCGAACAAGGCTGGCTCCAAGGGCTTTCCCCCGGTGACGTCATGCTCGCTTTCCGCGACGATCAGCTTGTTGGCGTCTGGGGCGCCTGGGATCAAAGCCGCTTCAAGCAAACGATTATTCACAGTTACAGCAGGTGGCTGGCGCTGACTCGTCCCGCTTACAATGTCGTCGCCAACATGAGAAAGCGAGCTACCTTGCCAGCGCCCGGAAGCATCCTGGCTGCACGCTATGGTGCGATCTTAGTCGTTGCTGAAAACGATGCGGAAATCTGCCGTCGTTTGATCGGGGCGATGAGCCGCGAGTTGCTTCAACGTGGCGACCGTCTGGTATTCCTGGGGTTGCACGCTGCTGATCCGCTTCTGCCGATTGCTCGAACCATCGGCGGCAGAGAGTACGTGACGCAGCTGTATCTGGTATTCTGGCCCGACCAGCCGCCTGACCTTGCCGAACTAACTCAACGAGTTCCCTACTTGGAACTCGGCTGCCTGTAGGGAAGTTGACGTGAGACTTCGCAGTTCACTTATCAAAGTTAGCGATCTGGTCGCATGCGATCGCGATGCGATGTTCGGCCTGATGCAGCGAGCGTATGCGAATATTCAGCGAAAGCAGTTCGAAGCCGACTTGGCTGCCAAGGAGTGGGTGGTCCAAGTTCACGATCCCCTCTCGGAACGTCTGGCTGGGTTTTCGACGCAGACGCTGCTGCAAGCTGAAGTCGACGGAAAACTTGTCAGGGCATTGTTCTCGGGAGACACCGTCGTCGATCCGCAGCACTGGGGCGACATTGCCCTCGCCCACGAGTGGGGTCGACTGGCAGTGTCGCTGATCGAAAGCCACGCCGAGCAACCTCTCTACTGGTTCCTTACGTCGAAGGGTTTTCGCACTTATAAATACTTGCCGTTGTTCTTTCGCGAGTGGTTCCCTAGCGCCGACGCACCAACGCCGAGTCGCGAGCGCGCCGTGATTGACGCACTCGCCAGGGAGGTGGCTCCGCTCGGTTACGATGCCAATACTCAATTGATCCGAGCGATGCCCGACAAGGAATATGTCCGAGCAACCCTCGCTGATCCCGGCCATCGAGCGCAATCCGATCGACACGTTCGTTACTTCATTGCTCGCAATCCAGGCTATCAACGGGGCGATGAACTCTGCTGCGTGGCTCCGCTGTCGAAGGCCAACTTTACCGCTGCAGCTCTTCGCGTCATCTACCCCGCCGCTTCCGTCCCACTCGCAGGATAACTCGTGTTTGGTCCGAGTTTCTGCAACACCTTCTGGATGGCCGCCTGCTTCCGCGAAGCACAAGCATATCGGCGATCGACCGGCGTCGTGCAGCAGACGCAGGCACGCTTGCTGCGACGCATCGTGCAGGACAATCGCCAGACATGGTTCGGCAAGCAGCATCGGTTCTCAGCAATCAGCAGCGTTGATGAATTCCAGGACGCCGTTCCGGTCTCAAATTACGACGACTATCGCGGACCAGTCGATCGGATTTCCCATGGCGAGTCTCGCGTGTTGACGGCGGAGCGAGTCGACCTCCTCGAGCCTACAGGCGGTTCGAGTCGGGGCGACAAGCTGATCCCCTACACCGCCTCGCTGAGGCGCGCGTTCCAGCGGGCGATTAAGGTTTGGATTTGGGATCTCTTCTCCTCTCGCCCAGCCGTACGCCAGGGAACTGCATACTGGTCTATCTCGCCGCTGGCGTCATTACCTCGCAAGACGAGCGGCGGCACTCCAATCGGTTTCGATGAAGACGCCGCCTACCTCGGCAAGTTCGAAAAAATGCTCGTCGAGCGGACGATGGCCGTGCCGTCGACTCTCGCCCTGGCTCCTGATATTGCCTCGTGCCGTTACGCAACGTTGTTCTTTCTGCTTCGAGATCCGCGCCTCAGCTTGATATCGGTGTGGAGTCCGACGTTTCTAACGGAACTGTTGAATTTCCTCTGGCTTCACTGGGACGAACTCTGCCGCGACATCGAGCTAGGCAATATCTCAACGCCCTCGTCGCCCCGTCACGCCCCACGATGGCAACAGCCGTTTGAACCTCGACCGCAGCGAGCCCAAGCACTTCGCGAACTGCTGGGCAACAGCGATCGCATCGCCGATTGCATTCGCGCGATCTGGCCGAAGCTACGGCTCGTCAGCTGCTGGACGGACGGCCCGTCGCGATCTTACGCCAATCATCTACAAACTTATCTCAATGGCATTGAACTTCAACCCAAGGGGCTGTTAGCAACCGAGGCGTTCGTCAGCGTCCCCCTCGTAAGCCAGACGGCGCCAGCCTTGGCGATTCGATCGCACTTCTTCGAATTTCGCCCCATCGATCGCCCGCCGCTGGAAGCGGCTCGCTTGCTCCTGGCCCATGAACTCGAAGCGGGACGCCACTACGAAGTGCTGGTTACCACGCAGGGCGGACTTTATCGCTACCAACTGCACGACCAAATCGAAGTCGTGGGCTTCTTCCGCGAGACGCCGCTGCTGCGCTTCGTCGGCAAGACCGATGCCACAAGCGATCTGGTCGGCGAAAAACTCAACGCGGCCCATGTCGAGTCGGTTCTGCAATCACTGTTTTGCGAGTTCAACCTTGCCCCCCGATTTGCCCAACTCGCCGCCGACGAAGCGAATGCAAACTACGTGCTCCGCCTGTTCGAACCCGCGCTGAGTGCTCGCTCCTCAATCGCTGACCAATTGTGCGAGTCGCTGGACCGCGGCCTATCCGCCAACTCCGCCTATCGCTACGCCAGGAGCCTGGCCCAGCTCAGAGCGCCGACAGTCGAATGGCTCAATGAACGCGAGGTCGATGCGGTCATTGCCGACGATTTGTCCCGCCGCGCAGCCGCGGGTCAACGTTTAGGCGACATCAAGACCACTAGCTTGCGTGCTTCCGGCGCCTAGCCCGGTGCAACCTCAACAGTCATGTTGTGCCTCGCGCTTGTTGCGAACATTTCGCGGCCAGCGGCGGCTTGCCGCCAGCGCTCCATCAAGCTACTTTCACGTCTCCGGCTTTGGATCTCGTGCCCAGAGAGTTTGTACGCCTCGTTCGTTCAACGTTGCGATCTATTTTGTCGCGAAACGCGTTTTTGGCGACAGAATCCTAAGTTGTTGTTGGGGCTGCTGTTAGGTGCGGCGGTTGTGGCGACAGAATGTTTTGACGCGTTGGAAGTCGCATTTTGGGACGGAACGCTCCGGTCGTTGCGCGGGCGGCGATGCTGCGGCGCGGCGGCTCACCTACGTGGTTGGCGCTGAAGCCGAGTTGCTGTTCGCACGCTTGTGCGATCTTCACACGCAGGCGCGACGCTCTTCAACCTAGCGGAGAAAACACTGCGTGGGTAGATGGCAGTTTCTGCCACCCTCGAAATGCGCCGGGGTCGGGACGACCCGGCTCGCTGCGGTGGGGGGGGCTGTGGTGGCGAAACGATGCGAAAAGGGTTGAGCGATGGCGCTCGGCACTTTAGGGACAAGTTTGTTTTAATTCGTCATACAGCGACGCTGCCCCGGTCGCCGCGTGCGGCGGCGACCGGGGGCGTGCTTCGCGTAGCTATCCGATCTCGATCAGGCCCGATCCTAAGCCGATCAGTCGGTGACCAGGAACGAGCCGTTGTTCGCGACGTCGAGCAGCGGCAGGCCCTTTTGGCCGGTGACGGTCGGGCTGGCTGCCTTGCCGCCGAAGTAGTAGGCGACGCCGAACTGCGCGGCAAACTGTTCTTCGCCCGAGCCACGGGGGCCGGCGCTGGCGCCGGGGACGGCGTAGTTCGCGTTGCCGTAGAGCGAGAACCAGCGGCTGAGCGGGGCTTCACCGGTGAAGCCGAACTGCCACGACTGGATGTCGGCGCGGTCGAAGGCGCCGACGTAACCCATCAGCGAGCCGCCGGAGGCGGTGTTGCCGCGGAGGTAGAGGTTGGCTTGGTTCGCCGCGCGAACTTCGCGGCGGACGCTGGGGGCGCCGGCGACGGTGACGGCGGCTTGATCGTGCCACAGGTGCACGGTGCCGAAACCGCCGACTTCAAACCGTTCGCTCAGGGCGTAGCCGGCGATGCCGCGGAGCTGGCCCATCTGGACCGTGTTCGCGTTGATGCCCCAGTTGTCGGCCATGAACGAGTCGACGACGGCACCGTAGCTAATGCGGTCGGTGTTGTGGAGCATGTCGCCCCGTTTGTACACGCCGGCGGTGACGAAGCCCTGTGTTTCGACGTCGGTCGATTCGGGAACGACGGCCAAGCGGCCGCGAGGATCGTAGACGCCGTAGCTGCCGCCGACTTGTCCGCGGAGCTCGGAATCGCCGAGGGCGAAGCCGGTGTTGAAGCCGGTGACGCCGCCGAAGCTGCTGGTGAGCGAGCCGGTGCCGCCGTTGATGTTCGTGAGGCGGTCGCCGATCGACTTGTAGACGTCGGCGCCGGCGAAGACCACGGTGTTATCGAGCCAGTTCCCAATGCAGGGGCTGCAGCTGTCGTTACAGGGTTCGCACGAGTCGCTGTAGCTACAGAGCTCGTAGCCACCCTTCTCGTTGAAGCAGGCCTCGGAGAGGCTGGCTTCGCTTTTGACTTCGCCGTCGAGGAAATTCGCGACGCTGGTTTCTTCCGCGTAGGCCGCCCCGGTCGAACCGATGAGCGCCGCGTTTAAAAAGGCCAAACTGACAAGCTTCCGCATGGTACCGCCCTCCGTGACTTACGAGTGGACGTCGTGTCCATTCCGTAGATCGCACGGTTTTAGGCATCTTCTGCGGGAAAACTGGCGGGACGGGTTAAGCGGTACAACCGGAATAAGCGGACCGAGTGGCGGGGGGTGAGGGGGCGGACTGGCTTGCCTGGGCGGCAAAGTCGTTGGGGAGGGGCGGTTGGCCCTTACCGTTGGGCGACGCCACGTTAGCCCTCAACGCCTAGATGAAATCCACCACAAAGTGGCATTGCTGGACGGAATAATCCCGCTCGACAGCAAGGAAAATTGACCGAGACCAATAGCTCGATTACCATCACAAAAGTATAAATTACGACTCTTCTCGCATGAGCGCGCAATGGCAACCAAAACCGAGTGGTTCGTCAACAAGAGTGATAAGACCTACGGGCCGTTCACTTCAGCGCAGCTGAAAGAACTTGCCAACACGGGTAAGATCAAACCTGACACCCAGATTCGCATGGGCGTCGAAGGGAAGTGGACTTCGGCTGAAAAAGTTAAGGGACTATTCGACTCACCATCTCGCGAACTCGCGCCGGCCGTCAAACCGCCAGCCGTTCGCTCAACCACAGTCGCTACCCGATCGCCTGCACCACCCGCCCGCGCTATCGACATTATCGAGGCAGGCCAAAACCAGTCGGCTCCCGTCGCGACTTCAACTACGCACAGGGCGATTGCGGTCCCCGCGCCTGCCGCTCCGCCCGTGGTGAATCGTCTGTGCCCTTTTTGCGGCGAGTCGATTGCACCGACCGCGATCAAGTGTAGGCATTGCAACGAGTTCCTTGACGGCCGACCACGCGAGCAGGCACAACCAGTCGCGCAGACAGTGTTCCATGCTGCTCCCGCCGCAGCCCCCGTTAACGTCGTAGTTAATCAGGTAGTCGGCATGCACCACGGTCCGCGGTGGAGCCGTGGCGTTGCCATTGTTTTGAGCTTCCTGATTCCCGGCCTCGGGCAGATGTACAAGGGGCAAATCTTCAACGGCTTAGCTTGGTTCATCGTCACCACAATCGGCTATTTCGCTCTCGTCATCCCAGGTTTAGTGCTTCACCTATGTTGCATCATTGGCGCCGCGAGCGGCGACCCTTATCGGTAAACTGACGGAGTATGCCAATCGCCGGGCGCCACTGGCGTGTCGCCAGTGCGGAGCGGGTACGTGTTCTCCATCATCTGCAGGACGCAGGCGGCTTTGATTTTTAGGCTGCTTGCGTACTGGTCGGTAACCAGGGCGTTGCGGCGGCTCGCACTGGCAGGATGCCAGTGGCACCCTTGGGCGGGTGAGGAATTTGGGAGTTTGTTTGAGTTGCTAGATCCCTCGCTTCGCTCGGGATGACAGATGCTCTGCTCGGCAGGTGGCATGCTCTCGGCCTCAAGCCGTGAGCATGCGAATTTGCTGAGGAGCGTGCAGGCTCTTCACGCTTCACATGGCCACGGCCGAGTACAGCCGAGACCATGCCACCCGGCCGTGAGAGGCTCACACTGTCGCGGGTTGGACGATTCGATGTGAGTTGCCTCTTGCAGCTGCGCTGCCCCGGTAGCCGCTTGGGCGGCAACCGGGGCTACCCGCTATCCGATTACCCGCCGGGAAACGCGCTGAGTGGCGGGAATGTTCGTGCTTCGTCCACCGGCGGAGCCGGTGGCTTTTATTGTTTTGGGTTCGGGTCACTTTTTTGACCGGAACGGGACGGCTGGTAGGCCGGCGGCGTTTTTTAGCGTTGCTTCGGGGTAGGCGGCCCAGGCGTAGCGGGCCGACTTTGGCTCGGTGACGCCGGTGGCGGAGAGGATGACGGCGTCGCCGTCGATGGTTGCTTGGGCGGGGACATACCGGCCGTCAGCACCCGCGATTTCGAAGCCCTTCAGTTCGCCGACGGCTGAGCGGAGGCCTGCGGCGTGGTCGAACGAGACGCGCAGCTTGTCGCCCTCCGTTTGTAGATCGCGATACGTCGGTCCGGAATATTCGATCTGATCGTCGTTGTAAGCAACATGACGGGCGACGAGGGCCAGCCGCCGGCCGACTTCGGCCTTGTTGCGCGGGTGGACGTCGTGCCGATCGCCGACGTCGATGGCGACCGCCATGCCGGTGCGGGGGACGTCGAGCGTCTCGGCCTGAGCTTCCCGCAGGAGCGGCCAGGTCTCGCCGCCCGGTTCGAACGCGGCCAACTGGACGAAGAGGAAGGGGAAGTCGCCTTGGCCGAACCGCGCTCGCCAGTCGGCAATCATCGTTTTGGAGAGCTCGTGGTACTCGGCGGGTCGGCCGGCGTTGTCTTCGCCCTGATACCAGACGACGCCTTTGACGGCGTAGGGAATGATCGGCGACAGCATGCCGTTGAAGAGGACGGTGGGGACGTGGTGCGAGTACATGCGGGGGCGGCCCTCAGCGTCTTTAGCGTTGCTCTTGAGCAGTTCCTGCGCCTGGTCGTAGTCGTCGGCGAACGTGGGGACGGCGGCGAGCGCTTCGCGACTGGTCCAGGCTTCCATGGGGGTGCCCCCCTGATTGCACGAGAGGATCCCGATCGGCACGCCCAGCTCCTGCTGCAAGTCGCGGGCGAAGTAGTAAGCGACGGCGGGCCACGAGGCGATCGTTTCCGGGGCTGCGACTTGCCAACCTAGCGTGTCGAAGGATGCTTGCGGTTCGTCCATGGGGCGATTGGGGACGTCGATGGCGCGAATCATGGGGTTGGCCGCGGCGGCGAGCGCTGCATCAGTGCCGTCCGAATCTTTGACGGTCCACTCCATGTTCGATTGGCCGCCGGCGATCCAGACGTCGCCGAACAGTACGTCGTCGAGCGTGATCGATTCGTCGCCCGATTTTACTTGGACGGTCACGGGCCCGCCGGCGGGATGAGGGGCGAGGGCGAGCTTCCATTTGCCGTCGGCGTCGGCGGTGGCGGCGACGCTCGCTTTGCCGTCGATGGAGACCGTCACGTTGGCGTGCGGCGCCGCGGTTCCCCAGACGGGAGTTCGCGCGTCGCGTTGCAGCACCATGTGGTCGGAGAAGACCGAGGCGAGGGCGAGCGGTTGCGGAGCGTCTGCCGCCCGGGCGACGTGGGCGTGAGCAGAGAGACCGATCGCTAGGAAAACTGCCGCTGCGAGTTTCATGTTCGCCTCTTCACGCTGCAAGATAAGATGAGATGAGTCCGCTGATTCAAGCAGATTAACGAGCGGATTGAGCGGCCTCAAGCGTTGGCGCTTGATACTGGGCGCCACTGGCGTGTCGCCAGTGCGCAGCGGGTACATGCTCTCCATCACCTGCACAGCGCAGCCAGCTTTGCTTTTCAGGCTGCTTGGGTGTTGATCGTTAGACAATGCGTTGCGGTACTTCGTACTGGCAGGATGCCAGTGGCACCCTCGGAAGACGCACGCAAAAAAAAAATCGGCCGATCGCAAAGGGCGACCGGCCGATTCGAGGTAAAGCATTACAAAGCGAACAGGTTACTTGATTTCGAACCAATACGGCATCATCACCGCCACCGGTTCGCGCATCACTTGGCGAAGCTGTACGGCGTGACGCAGGACGCCGCGGAGTTCCGGCGCGAGGGACGTGATGCCGGCGATGACGCGGGCTTCGGCTTCGCGTTCGGCGTCCATGTTGCCGCCGAACATCGCCTCGAACGGGTTCTCGGGCTTCGGCAGGACGAGGACTTCGACCTTCTTGTCGGGGTCGAGGCCGGCGAGCCGCTTGGCCGATTGGATCGAGTCGCGGAGCGTGCCGACTTCGTCGATCAGGCCGAGGCGTTTGGCGACGCGGCCGGTGTAGACTTGGCCGCCGGCAAGCTTTTCAAGTTGTTCGACCTTCATCTTGCGGCCTTCGGCGGCCTTCGTGGTGAACTGTCGGTAGACGTCTTTCATCATCCGCTCGACGACTTTGCGCTCCGAGTCGGAGAACTTGTGGGTTGTCGAGAAGATGCCGCTGTTCTCGCCGCGCGAGATCGATTCGGTGTCGATGCCGAGCTTGTCGTAGACGCCCTTCATCGCAAGCTTACCGCCGACGACGCCGATCGAGCCGGTGACGGTGCCAGGTTCGGCGAAGATGCGGTCGGCGCCCATCGAGATGTAGTAGCCGCCGCTGGCGGCGACGTCGCCCATGCTGGCGACGATCGGCTTGTCGATCGCTTGGGTCTGCCGCCAGATGAGGTCGCTGGCGAGGGCCGAGCCGCCGGGGCTGTCGACGCGGAGGACGATCGCCTTCACGGTTTCATCCTTAGCGGCTTCTTGCAGGGCTTCAACGATGGTGGTCGAGCCCATCGTGGTTTCGCCGAGAATGCTGCTCTGGCTTTTGCCGCTCATGATCGGGCCGACGGCGTAGACGATAGCAATTTTCGGGTTGCTGTCGCCGCTGCCCCCCTTGCCTTCGCCCATCATCGACTGGAAGAGCTTCATCATGCCCATCGGGCCGCTGAAGTCGGCGTCGACTTTTTGCTTGGCGTAGTTCTCGACGTAGACGAGCTTGTCGGCTTTGTATTCCTTCTGGAGTGAATCGCGGAATTGGTCGGGGTAGGCGATGCGATCGACGAGGCCGGCTTCCTTGGCTTCGTTCGCCATGAGCAGGCCTTGGTCGACGATGAGCCGCACCTCTTCGACCTTCAGATCGCGGTCGGAGGCGATCGTGGTGAGCATTTCGTCGTAGACGTCGTCGATGAGCGCAGTCATGTTCTTGCGAACCGGCTCGCTGAGGCTGTCGCGAGTGTAGGGTTCGGCGGCGCCTTTGAAGTCGCCGACGTGGAGCATGTCGGCCTCGACGCCGACCTTGCCGAGGAGGTCTTTGTAGAACGAGAACTCGGCGCGGACGCCAGGGAGCAGGACTTCGCCCGACTCGGGGATGATGATTTCGTCGCAGGCCGAGGCGAGTTGGTACTGCGGGCCCATGGCCGATTCGAGCAGGGCGTAAACCTTCTTACCCTTCGACTGGACGCGCTTGATCGAGTCGCGGAGTTCGTTCAGCTTGCCGCGGCCTGGAGCGGCGTCGATTTGGAGGATGACGCCGGCGATGGATTCGTCGTCGCCCGCCTTTTCGATGCGGGCCATCGTCTTGCGGAGATCGACGCCGAGGTCGCCGAAGAGGGACATCTCGCCGGGGGATTCGGGGAGGGCGCCGTCGACGATGATGTAGGCGATGCGGACTTTTTTCTTGGCGGCCTTCGCGGCTGCTTCTTTGTCGGCGGCTTCTTTGTCCTTCTTGGCTTGCTCTTCGGCCTTGGCTTTTTCGGCGGCGCGGGCGGCTTCGGCCTTCTTGGCCTTCACGCGCTTGGATTCGATTTTGGCTTCGTCCTTGGCTTCCGCCTTCTCGTCGGCGTCGTCGGCCTTCTTGTCGGCGTCGGCCTTGGCGTCCGACTTCTCGTCGGCTGACTTCTTATCGGTTTCCTTGTCGTCGGCTTTCTTTTCCGCCGCTGCGGCTTTGTCGTCGGACGCCGATTTGTCGGCGGCGAAGGACCAAGTCGCCGGTCCGGCGACGACGAGCGCGATGGCCAACCACATCCCGAGCAAGAATTCACGCATTGCTGGTATCCCCGTTCTGAGTCTCTCGTGATTTCGCTGACGCCGCGAGATTCAACCGCCTACTCAGGCCGCTTCCCGGCGTCATTACCACTATAGCGGGTAGATGCCGGGCATTCGCCAGGGGCCGGGCTATCTTGCCCAAATTGGGCCGAATTCCGCGGCGGCCCGATTTTGCCGGGGCAGTGCAACCGGCGCGACCTCTCCGCCATGCTAGCGGCGGTGCAATCCGCCCTGGGCGATCGCACCGCGGTTTGATACTTTTCCCGCGCGACTTTTTGCCGGCCCGCCCGGCGTCTCCCGCTCCACCGTGCTCCCCGATCGCGGAACCGACCATGACCTCAGCATTTTCGCAGGCCCTCCGCTCTTTGTTTGTTCGCCGTAGTTCGTCGCTCGCCGTCGCTACGGCGATGGTGGCTGGAATTCCCGCGACGAGCCACGCCGCCGAGCCGTTTTGGCGGCAAGTGATGCCGCAGAAGAAGGTGGCGTTCGAAGCGAACGGCGATTACACGCTAACCGAGCAGAACGGCCCGTGGTTGGTGATGGCGATGTCGTTCAACGGCGAGGGGGGCGAGACGGAAGCCCGCGAGTTGGTCAACGAGCTGCGCTCGAAGTTCAACTTGCCCGCGTATTACTACGCGATGACGTTCAAGCTGGAAGACGAGCGGACTGGCCTGGGGATCGATAATTACGGCGCCCCGATCAAGCGGCGATATCAGCGCGGGAGCGAGGTGGTAGAGCACGCTGTGCTCGTGGGCGAGTTCCACACGATCGAAGATCCTGCGGCGCAGGCGCTGTTGGATCGCGTGAAAACCCTGGAGCCCGAATCGCTGAAGATTGAATCGGGCGAAGCGACATCGCAAAGCTTGATCGGCATGCGTCAATTGCAGCGGTCGGTGAAGCAGAAGCTCGGCAAGCAAGTAAATCGCGGGCCGATGAGCCACGCATTCCTGACGCGCAACCCGCTGCTGCCCAAGGAATACTTTGCTCCGGTCGGCGTTGATCAAGAAATCGCCAAGTGGAACAAGAACTTTGAGCACTCCCTGCTCAATTGCCCCGGCAAGTACACCATCAAAGTGGCGACGTTCGCCGGCAAAACGTCGCTCAAGTCGAGCGATATCGAAGCGGCCAAGGGTTCGTCGATCCGCGGCGCCAAAGACAACGACGCCCTGGTCGTCGCTGGAGAAAATGCTCACAAGCTGACCGTCGCCCTGCGTGCGAAGGGCTGGGAGGCTTACGAATTCCATGATCGCTACGAGAGCTACGTCACTGTCGGGTCGTTCGACGACCTGCAGCGGAATCAGAATGGCCAGCTGACGCCCTCGACCCGCGAAGCGCAGATCATCGTCAACACGTTCGGCGCGGCGACGCCCAACGTCGGTTTCGAGCGTGCGACGTATCAAGCGATCGGCGCCGATGCGGAAGACATTCAGCAGGCGGAACACACCGAAGGCGAAGTGTTGCAGCAATTCGACAAGCAGTTCTCCGCGAAGTTCGGCGACGTTGCCGACGGATTTCACCCCAAGGACTTCGTCGGACTGCCGTTCGATATTCAACCGCAGCCGATCGACGCGCCGAAGGTTTCGGTGAGCTCGGCGTACGTGCGGAAATAGTACGAGCCGGAATAGCGGCTGAAGTCGGCAAGCCGCGGCGGATTCGCGGTTCTGCCTGAGCGCCGGCGGCGCTACAATGATGCGTTCCACTCACGTCGCTGGGAACGCACTATGGCCGCGCATCGTCTTGTCATCGGTACCACCAACCTCAAGAAGGGACTCGAGCTGCAGGAGCTGCTCGCTCCGTATGGGTTCGAGGTGCAGACGCTGCGCGAGGCGGGGCGGCCGATTCTCGACGTGGTTGAGGATGGCGACACGTTCGCCTACAACGCGCGGAAGAAGGCGGCGGAGCAAGCGATCTATCTGGGCGCATGGGTGATGGCGGACGACAGCGGACTGGCCGTCGATGCGCTCGACGGCCGGCCTGGCGTCTACTCGGCGCGGTATGCGGGCGAGAACGCGACCGACGCCGACAACAACGCGAAGCTGCTCGCGGAGTTGGGCGACCTGTCGCTCGCCAAGCGGACGGCCCACTACGTTTGCCACGTGGCGGTGGCCGATCCGCGGGGCGAGATTCGGACGGAATGCGCCGACATTTGCCGCGGCCGGATCGTGTTCGAACCGGCGGGAACGAATGGGTTCGGGTATGACCCGCTCTTCGAGGTCGTGGAGTATCACCAAACCTTCGGCCAGCTGGGGCCGCTGGTGAAGGGGGCGATCAGCCACCGAGCGCGGGCGCTGCGGAGCGTGGTGCCGAAGCTACTCGCGCTGAAGGCGAGCGGGGCGTGGGGCTAAAGAGAAAGAATTGAACCGCCAAGGACGCCAAGGGGGACTATAAGTACTCCATCTTCTTTTGCGCCTTCGCGCCTTTGCGTGAGACATTTCTGATTTTGATCTCACGCAAAGGCGCGAAGGCGCAAAAGAAATACGGCTTGAAAGTAATTCTCTCTGGCTTGATCTGACTTTCGTTGTGCTCGTTGTGCCGTTGTGGTTCAACCGCCCCTGTATTTCCTTGGCGCACCTTGGCGTCCTTGGCGGTGAGGCATTTCTCAGCCAGAGAAGAATGGCACCGGCGGCGTGGGGGATTACAATCAGCCGTGCCGCGGCGGGCTGCTGCTTGTTCGTGAACGCTTCGTTCACCAAATAAGAGGAGCCGCTGCGAGCGATGAACTCACAGCGGCTCCAATGAACAAGAGCAGTCGAATGAATGCCCGAAGTGTAACGCGCCTGTTTTCCCTCGCCAACGGGTTTTGGCTCTTTTTGTGTCTGCTGGCTGGCGCCATCCCCCCCGCCAGCGGCGCCGAGTCGGCGAGCGACTGGGTGCAAGGCGCGTTGCCCGAGCTTACCCAATTTTACAAGTCGCTCCATCAGGCGCCGGAACTATCGCACGAAGAGGAAAAAACGGCGGCAACGATGGCCGAGACGCTTCGCAAACTGGGCTTCACAGTCACTGAGAAAGTCGGCGGGCATGGCGTTGTCGGCGTGCTGAAGAATGGCGCCGGTCCGACGCTGCTCCTGCGGGCCGACATGGACGGCCTGCCGGTGGTGGAAGAGACGGGGTTGCCGTACGCGTCGCAAGTCAAGGTGCGCGACGCGCGCGGGGCGACGGTCGGCGTGATGCACGCGTGCGGGCACGACATGCACATGACGATGCTGATGGGGACGCTCGAATATCTGGCAACGCATCGCGACCAGTGGAGCGGAACGCTTGTGCCGATCTTCCAACCTGCGGAAGAAAAAGGCGCCGGCGCGCAGAAGATGCTCGACGACGGGTTGTTCCGCCGCTTCCCGAAACCAGACTACGCCCTCGCGCTGCACGTTGCCGCCGACCGACCGACCGGCAACGTCGCGTGGCGCCCAGGCTATGCGATGGCCAACGTCGACAGCGTCGATATCGTCATCCACGGCAAAGGGGGTCACGGCGCTTATCCGCACATGACGATCGACCCGATCGTCATCGCGGCGAAGCTGGTGCTCGACCTACAAACGATCGCCAGCCGGGAGGTGAAGCCGATCGAACCGGTGGTGGTGACAGTCGGTTCGATCCACGGCGGGGCGAAGCACAACGTCATCAGCGACGACTGCACGCTGCAACTCACGGTGCGGAGCTACACCCCCGAAGTGCGGAAGCAGATTCTTGATGCGATTAAACGGAAGGCGAACGCCGCTGCCGCGAGTGCGGGAGCGCCGCAGCCGGACATCACCATTTCAGACGGCACCCCTGCCCTGGCGAACGACGCCGACTTAGCGAAGCGGTTGGAGCCGGTGATTCAGAAGGAACTGGGCAAAAACAAGGTGGAGGAGTCGGAACCCTCGATGGGAGGCGAAGACTTCGGCGCCTACGGCCGAGCGGGCGTGCCGATTCTGATGATCTCTGTGGGGGCCGTCGACCAGGCGCGGCTCGACAAGTACGAGAAAGAGGCCGTCCAGCCGCCGTCGCTCCACTCGCCGCTGTTCTACCCCGACATCGACGGCACGCTGACGACCGGCGTGCGAACGCTGACGGCCGCTGCGCTTGATTTACTCGCGAAGAAGAATGAGCAAATGAGCAAATGAGCAAATGAGCAAATGACGAATGACGAATGACGAATGACGAATGACGAATGCTGGCGAGGACGGCGCTGCCTTCTATTCCCATTCGTCATTCGGGAATTCGTCATTACTCCTACCGGTCTTTCATGCGCGGGTCGAGCGCGTCGCGGACGCCGTCGCCGAGGAAGTTTAAGGCCAGCAGCGTCACGCCGAGGGCGAGGCTGGGGAAGAGGACGAGCCACCAATAAATTTTTACTGGGGTGAGATCGTTGATTCCCTCGCGGGCGAGCATGCCCCAGGAGACGTCGGGAGCTTCGACGCCGAGGCCGAGGAACGAGAGGAATGCTTCGAAGAGCATCACCCGCGGGATGGTAAGCGTCAGGTAAACGAGCACAACGCTCGAGACGTTCGGCAGCAGATGGCGGAAGATGATCCGCCAGTGGCCGGCGCCTAGCGAGCGGGCGGCCTCGACGAACGGCTCGGTCTTCAGCGAGATCACTTGGCCGCGAACGACGCGGGCCATCGTCAGCCAGTAGATGGCGCCGACGACGAGGTAGAAGACCGTGATTTTGTTGAGGCCGAGATAGGCGAGACGCGTGCCCCAACTTTCGGGCGTGCTGTCGTCGTTGAGAATCGTGATGATGAAGATCACCACGAAGATGAACGGGATCGAGTAGAGCAGATCGACGAATCGCATCATTGCATCGTCGAGCCAACCGCCGAAGTACCCGGCAACGGCGCCGTAGGTGACGCCGATGACTAGCGAGACTGCGGTCGCCACGAGCCCTACCATCAGCGAGATGCGGGCGCCCCAGAAGACACGGGAGAGGAGATCGCGGCCGAAGATATCGCGGCCCCATAGCGAGTTGAGCTGAGACTCGCCGAATATCGCGTAGCGGGTGCGGACCATCCAGCGGCTCAGCGGGCCGAGGTCGGCGAAGCCAGCCTTAGCGTAGGGCGATTGGATGACGTCGTCGATTTCGTTGTGCTTGCGGACCAGGGCTTCGAAGGCGTCGTTGCGAGCTGTGCGCAATGGTTCCAGCTCGGCTTCACGTTCGAGCGGCGGCAGGTCGGCGGGAAGCTCGCGCTCGGCGGTGCGAAACGCCTCGGTCGCCTTACGGTGAGCGGCCTCGAGTTCTGGCAATTGGCCGCGGAGTTCCGCGACTTCGGCGGGGCCGGTTTCAATCGCTTCGAGGTTCAATGAAAACCCGTCGATCCAGAGCGGCGCGAGCGTCGGCGGGCGATATTGCAAATCGGTCTGCACGCGATCGGGCGGCTGCAGCGGCAGTAGCGGCGTGATGGCAGCCAGCAAGCAGACGACCACCAGCGTGGCGAGCGCGGCCATGGCGGCCCAATCGCGGCGCAGCCGCCGCCAGGCATCGCGAGCGAGCGATGTTCCGGCGGTCGATTTGGCGTCTGGCGTCGACATACTGCTCTTTTTTTATCTCACGCAAAGGCGCAAAGGCGCGAAGGAAATGCAGCATCCCAACTTGCTGGCAGTCTTCTTTGCGTCTTTGCGCCTTTGCGTGAGATCTTTATTCATATGAAATACAAACGCCGTCATTCCAGCTCCACGCGGGGATCGAGGTAGGCGTAGGAGAGGTCGACGAGGAAGTTCATCGTGTAGAGCACGAGCGTGTAGAGCAGCACCACGCCCATCGCGAGGGTGAAGTCACGGAGCTCGGCCGCTTTCACGAAGTAGATTCCCAGCCCGGGGATCGCGAACACCGTCTCGACGACGAGCGAGCCAGTAAGAATGCCGGCCACTGCGGGGCCGAGGAACGAAACGACCGGCAGCAGCGAATTTCGCAAGCCGTGGACGAGGATCACACGGCTGCTGCTGAGGCCCTTCGCCCGGGCGGTGCGGATGTAGTCTTGCGAAAGGGCGTCGAGCAAGCTCGTACGCGAGATCCGCGCGACTTCCGCGGCGTACGGGGCGCCGAGGCAAAACGCCGGCAGCACGAGTTGCGACGCGCTTCCCCAACCGGCAGCTGGGAAGAGTGGAATCATGAACACGAACAACATGATGCAAATCGTCGCGACGACGAAGCTCGGCAGCGCGATGCCGATCGTCGCGACGAGTCGCAAGCCGACGTCGAGCGCACTCCCTCGCCGTGCCGCCGAGACGACGCCGGTCAGCAGGCCGAACGTCATCGCAAAGGCGAGCGCCAGCACGCCGAGCGCCGCCGAGATCGGCAAGCCTTGGGCGATCACGTAGTTCACGCTGCGGTCGGTCAGCCGCATGCAGAAGCCGAGATCGCCTTCGAGGAACGTCCGTTTCAGCTCAATGAAGTACTGCTCGTGTAGTTCCTTGTCGAGGTTGTAGCGCCGCTCCATGTTCCGCTTAATTTCCGGCGCAACCTGCCGATCGCCGTCGAACGGTCCGCCGGGGACGCTTCGCATTAAGATGAACGAAACGGTGAAGACCGCCCACATCGTGACGACTAGCCAGAAGAGGCGCCGAATGATGAACGTAATCATTCCCGGCCCTCCATGAACGGATTGGGCGTCTTCTCTTCGGCGTCGATCCAGATCGCCGAGAGCGGATGGGTGTCCTGAATGTTGTTGTAAAAGCCGCGGATGGTCGGCTTCACCATGTTCTTGCTGACGTAGTTGTAGAACGGAATGATCGGCTGCTCGTCCATGAGGATCGCTTCGGCCTGATGGAGGAGTTCGAGCCGCTTCGTGAAATCTGTTTCGGTCGCTGCGGCGGCGATCAGTCGGTCGTACTCGGCGTTGCCCCAGCCGGTGCAGTTGTTCTCGCCGCCGGTAACGAACATGTCGAGGAACGTGTTGGGGTCGGCGTAGTCGCCAATCCAGCCACGGCGGCTGACATCGTACTTGAGTTGCCGCTGGCTGGCGTTGAAGGTGGCCCACTCTTCGTTGCGAGTTTTGACGCTAATGCCGAGATTCTTCCGCCATTGGTCGCGGATGAGTTGGGCAATCGCGTGATGGCCTTCGTGCGTGTTGTGAAGGATCTCGATCTCGGGGAAGCCGCGTCCGTTCGGATAGCCCGCTTCAGCGAGGAGCCGCTGAGCCTCTTTAACGTCTTCGTGCGGGCCCTGCGGCGGATCGTAGCCGGGCAGCCCCGGCGGGACGAGGCTGTAGGTCGGCAGTTCGCCGGCGCCGAGCAGGACTTGGGTGAGTTCATTGCGATCCATCGCCATCGACAACGCCTTGCGGACCCGCACGTCGTCGAATGGCTTGCGTTTAACGTTGAGGAGATAGAAGTAGGTGTTGAGCATCGGCTGCGGATTGAGATCGTCTCGCACCGGCCGCTCGGCCATCAACGTCCGCAGCGCCGAGGCGGGGACGTCGTAAATCCAGTCGACCTCGCCGGTGAGGTAGAGGTTGAGCGCCGTGGTGCTCGACTCGACGGCGAGGAAGTCGACGCTATTGAGTTTGACATTGTCGCGATCCCAGTAGTGCTCGTTCTTCACGACGCGGGTCCGATCGCGCAAGTGGCGGAACTCCGGCTTGAAGGGGCCGTTGCAAACGATGTTCTCGACGTCGGTCCAATCGGGCGAGCCGAAGGTTTCGACGCACTTTTGCTGCACGGGGAAGAGCGGGTAGAAGCCGACGAGCGTGAGGAAGTAAGGCGTCGGGTTTTCGAGCGTGAACTCGAGCGTGTGATCGTCGATTGCCCGCATGCCGACTTCTTTCAGGTCAAGCAGAATCTGCCGTGCGTGGCGTTCGCCTTTCGCTGGCTCGTTGTCGGCGGCAGCCCCGTCGTCGGCGTAGCGGAAGCGTTCTTCGCCCGCTTCGGTGGAGATGACGAAGACCCAGTCTTCGATCTTCAGCGTCTCGTCGGCGGCGGCCTTGTCGAGCGCTTCGCCGGTGAGTTCCTGGCCGCTCTTATCTTCGATGCGAACGAGCTTGCCATGCACGAGTTCGCCGCGGAGCGCGTTCGAGGAGTCGGGATCGACGTTGAGTTCCACCTCAACGTTGTCGCCCGGCCGCACCGCGCGGCCGCCGCCGCTGTAGCGTTTGGCGTTCTTTACGTACCACGCTTGGTACGAATACTCGGCCGCGGTGCGGGGGTCGAGAAACCGCCGCATCGAGTAGATAAAGTCGTGGGCCGTCACCGGCGAGCCGTCGGACCACTTCGCATCCTTCCGCAGGTGGAAGGTGTAGGTGAGCAGGTCTTCGGAGACGTCCCAACGCTCGGCGACGCCTGGCTCGGGCTTGAGCGTTTTGGGGTTCCAGCTCGTCAGCCCTTCGAAGAGGGCGTTGATCATCCGGTTCTCGGGCTGGCCGGTAACGATCGCGGGATCGAGGCTTTTGACTTCCGTGCCGTTGATGAACGTGAAGTCGGCAGGCGGAAGTTGGCCACGGTTGAGGGCCCAGCCAATGGAGCCGAGAATCGCAATGCCGGCGATCCAGGGGAACAGCGATCGGCCATCCAGTGGCATGATGGGCTGGGTGGTTTAGGTGAGTAAGTGAGTAGGTAGGTACGTGAATGCTTGATTCACCCAGCCGACGCCTGCGAACCGCCGTTGTTAGCTTACCGGACGGAGAGGACGGGGCAAAGAACTTACTGAGCTTCAATTTGAACCGCCAAGGACGCCAACGTTCGCCAAGGGCAACTGCTATTTCCCTGCTCTTCTTTGCGCCTTCGCGCCTTTGCGTGAGATCTCAATCAGAATCGTCTCACGCAAAGGCGCGAAGGCGCAAAGAAATACGGCTTGAGAACACTTAGCTCTGACATAACCTGCCTTTCGTCGTGCTCGTCGTGCCGTTGTGGTTCACATTCCCGCATTCCCTTGGCGAACCTTGGCGTCCTTGGCGTCCTTGGCGGTTAATCTTCTTCTCCTGAACAGAACCAAGCAGCCTGCTAGAATCGCTCTCTATGAGTTTCGAACACTTACGTCACAAACCACCCCGTGAACTCACTCACCCGCGCGAGTTGCTCATCGTCTGTGCGCCGATGCGAAGCAACATCAACCTGTCGCGGATCGCGCGGGTGGCGAGTTGCTGCGGGCTCGACCGGATCATTTGCACCGGTCAGGCGAGTCTTGATCGCAAGATCGCTCGCGACGGGGCCGATACGATCACGATTGAAGTCCGGCGGACGCTGCCGCCGGTGCTGGAGCGACTCCGCGAGGAAGGCTACCGGCTGGTTGGGCTCGAGCAGACGACCGACTCGCACGACATGCATCACTTCCAGTTCCAGCGGAAGACGGCGCTGGTGATCGGCAACGAGCGGACGGGACTAACGCCCGATCTGCTGAAGTTGCTCGACGACGTCGTCGAGATTCCGGTCTGGGGGCTACCGTTCAGCTACAACGTCGCGACGGCGACGACGATGGCGCTGTATGAGTACTGCCGGCAGTTTCCGGAGGGGTGAGAAAGCGACTTGGGTGCCACTGGCATCTTGCCAGTGTGAATTGCCAAGCGGGTCTTCACTTCAGCACTGGCAAGATGCCAGTGGCCCCCCTCGCCGAACCTTCTGTCACGCCGCGCCACGGGTAAGCCAGGCGATGACTTCTACGGCGGCGACCATGCGGGCCGATTCGCGGATTTCGCCCGCCGAGTGGCGGTTGGTAGTCTCGACGGCAAATCGCAAATACTGCTCACGCGACTCTTCGACGCGCTCGCCGCCGACGGCGATTAGGGCTCGTTGCCATAGTTCACGCGCGCGGGCGAGCGCCGCTTCGTCGCCCGCGATTGCTTCGAACATCGCGTCGTCGAGCGCTTCGAGCAGTTCGTTCGCTTCGCGCGATTCGGGATCGAGCGGGACCGTCGGCGGTAATTCGCTGCCGGGTTTGATGCGCCGCAGATGCGCGCCATGCATGTTGAGATTCTTTGCCATTGCTGAGCCGCCTGAAGATCGATTGAGCCGGAAGAGAGACAAACGCAGGAATCAGGAAGTTCGCCCGTGGGCGGCCCGGCGGAGTTCCGCCCGCCGCCGCAGTTCGGCGGCGCGACACGCCACGTCGTCGTCGAGCGGCGTCTGCCCGGCGGCATCATTCGCCGGGCCAGTTGCGGCGCCGTCGGGCAAGGCATTCCCCTCGTGCGTAGATCCGGTCAATCGTTGCAGCAATGATCCATGCAATTGCATCGTCCTCCGTAATTCTCGTAGTTCGGTGAGCCATTCGTGATGTTCTTCAGTCGCCCGCTGCCGCTCGCGTTCAAGAGCTGTGCCTCGCTCCTCATTCGATTGCTGGAGCAGCCGTAACTCCGACTTCGCCACGGCGAGCTTGCGGCCAACCTCTTCCAAGGTTTGCAGTTGCTCGGCGTTCTCGGCGACGAGCTGTCGGTACTCTTCCTCAGCCGCGACAAGCCGACGTTCGTACTCCTCGGCGTGCGCGAGGTGCTGCGAGGCATCGTCGGCCGCCGCCTGGCGCTGATCGAGCAGCGCCTGCTGTCGCGTGAGGTCGCGCTGCCAGTCCGAAAGTTCGCCATGCAGCGAATCGAGCGTCGCGAACGATTCGCAGACCCACGACTCGAGTTCAGATTGTTCCCCTCGGAGCGCCTCGACCGGGGCTAACGCCTCGCGAAGGGTCTCCAACGACCGAAATTCGACCATTGCCGTGTTGAGTGAGCTGGATGGTGCGGCGGATGTATCGGCGGACGAATAGCGCGGCCTCGCGCGAACGGTTGGAGCGCGCAGTGCGACGCTCACGCATGCGAAGCGAGACCTGACAACTGCGAGCCATCCACTTGCGTCGCTCCGCGTGGCCGGGATTGGTTCCGACCGCGAGTGCGTCGTGGCGGCGTCGCAACTTGAAAAGGGGCAAGACTGACGAGCAGCGGAGCGAGTGCAGCGATGCAACTCGACTCCATGGGAAATTTAGCTTGCTTGCGGGCGCGCGGCGGAGCGGATGGCGAAGAAACTTGCGGGGAAGCGCGGGCAGTGGTCGTTACAACCGCACCTGGAAGCCCCCCCGCATCCCCTTTGCGCCTTCGCGCCTTTGCGTGAGACATTTCTGATTGAGATCTCACGCAAAGGCGCGAAGGCGCAAAGAAATACCGGGAAACGAGCGGAGGATGCCGGCGGAGTTGCCAATTTGGTGAAACTTCGTATTGTGAAGCGTACTTCTCTTCCCCCGCAGGAGGCGGCGTTCGCCATGTCGAAGCGTAAGACGAAACCGCGTCGTCAGAACTCGGCCCGTGACCTGGAGCACCGCGTTTCGGACACGCGCAACGCCGAGGTCGCGACTGTCGCGTGGACCGTGTCGGTGACGACGGTATTCCTGTGCGATATCGCCGCCGTGGCGGCTCACTTGTACGCACGGGCGAATCCACGGCTGGGCGGTGCGCAAATGCTCAGCCAACTGCTGCTGTTTTGCGCGGCGGCGATTGGGCTGATTTCGCTGTTGCTGCTGCCGGTGGTGTTGCGGTTTCGGAAGACGCCGCCGCCGGGCGGGTTCTTGACGTTCGCCATCTGCAGTGCGCTGGCGCCGATCTTGGCGGTGCTGGTAATGGCGCTGCAACGCTAAACGCGGCGCTAGTGGGGCTCGAAGGCTTCCATCCGCTTCACGAGGTCGGCAAGATACTCGGCGATGATCTTACCGAGGCGTTCGCCCTTTTCGGGCGTTCCCTTGCGCGGGGCGCCGAGCACGGAGCTCGGCCAGTAGCGTTTCACGTCGCGCACCAGGAGCGGCTTGGGCGATTCGCGGCCGCTCTCTTCGGGGAGCAAATCGTTGCGGACGAGTTCGGGGCAAATCGACATCAACCGCGAGGTTTCGATTTCGCCGCCGTGCATGTCGCCGGGCGTTTCGATGATGCCGGCCATCCGCTTCAGTAGAACGTCGTACTCGAGCACGATCGCCACGTTCGCGTCGGGACAGCTGCGGAGCACACGCTCGGCCGCCTCTTCGATCGCCGCCATTTGCAGCGCGCTCGCGTGGCCGGAATAGAGGATGAAGTTTCGCAGGCCCGTTTGGTAGAGCGACTGGACGATATCGCGAACCAGCGAGCGCAGCGTTTCCGCGCTAATGCTGATCGTCCCATCGTGGCCGCCGAGGCTGCGGCAATAACCGTAGGGAATCGGCGGAGCGACGAACAGCGGCACAAGCTGGGCGGCCCGCTTGCCGGCGTCGTACGCCTGGATCGTGTCGGTCGAGAGCGGCAAGTGCGGGCCGTGGGCTTCCATGACGCCGAAGGGAATGAAGACGCTGCGGCACGATTTTAGTGCGGCTTCGACTTCGACGGTGGTCATTTCTTCGAGGATCATGGCTGGCTCGGGGACTTGCTTGAATACGGGGATTACTTTAACACAGAGAGCACAGAGGACACGGAGAATGCGGTAAAGACAGCCCGCGAATCACGCGAATGAAATAATTGCCGTGTTAGTGTCAACTCGATATCGCGTTCGCTTGCAGCAAAAATTATTCGCGTGATTCGCGTGATTCGCGGGCTAAAGCTTTCTCTCTGTGTCCTCTGTGCTCTCTGTGTTAAATCGCATTTTCCTCAGAACTCCGCGCTGCCGGGCGTCCGGGGGAACGGGATCACATCGCGGATGTTCGCCATGCCGGTGACGAACTGCACGATCCGCTCGAGACCCAAACCAAAGCCGGCATGCGGCACCGTACCGAAGCGGCGCAGGTCGAGGTACCACCAGTAGTCGTCGGGATTGAGATCCTGCTCTTTCATCCGCTCGATCAGCACGTCGAGCCGCTCTTCCCGCTGGCTGCCGCCGATGATTTCGCCAACGCGAGGAACGAGAACATCCATCGCGCGAACCGTTTTGCCGTCGTCGTTGACGCGCATGTAAAACGCTTTGATGCCGCGAGGGTAATCGTAGAGGATCACCGGGGCGTTGAACTTCTTTTCGGTGAGGTAGCGTTCGTGTTCGGCTTGGAGATCGGAGCCCCACTTCACCGGGTACTCGAACTTCTCGCCCGACTTCTCCAGAATCTCAACCGCTTCGGTGTAGCTGAGCCGCAAGAAGTCACGATCGCGAACCGTTTCGAGCGCTGCCATGATCGTGTTGTCGATCCGCTCTTGGAAGAACGCCATGTCTTCCTGGCAGTCGGCAAGCACGTCGTTGACGATGCGTTTGAGGAACCGCTCAGCGAGCGCCATGTCGTCGTAGAGATCGAAGAACGCCGCCTCGGGCTCGACCATCCAGAACTCGGCCAAGTGGCGCGAGGTGTTCGAATTCTCCGCGCGGAACGTTGGGCCGAAGGTGTAGATCTTGCCGAGTGCGGTCGCGTAGATTTCACCCTCGAGCTGGCCGGAGACCGTGAGGAACGCCGGCTTGCCGAAGAAGTCTTGAGCGTAGTCGACCTTGCCGTCTGCCGTCTTCGGCGGATTGGCGGGGTCGATCGTGCTCACGCGGAACATCTCGCCAGCGCCTTCGCAATCGCTGGCAGTGATGATCGGCGTGTGGACGTAGAGGAAGCCTTCTTCTTGGAAGAAATCGTGGATCGAGCGGCAGATGCGGTTTCGCACCCGCATCACGGCGCCCATCGTGTTCGTCCGCGGGCGGAGGTGCGCCCACTCACGAAGCTTTTCGAGCGTGTGCCGCTTCTTTTGCAGCGGGTAGTCGTCGGGGTCGGCGAGGCCGTGGACGATCACCTCGCTCGCGAGCAGCTCGGTCGCCTGCTCCTTGCCGCCTGAAGGTTTCACTTCGCCGTGAACCGTAATGCTGCAACCAGCGCTGAGATGTTTTATTTCTGCTTCATAATTTGGTAGCTGCGCGTCCGCGACGATCTGAATGTTGGCGAGGCAGGAGCCGTCGTTCAGCTCGATGAAGCTGAAGCCCCCCTTCGAGTCGCGACGCGTGCGCACCCAACCTTGCAGCGTCGCCTGCTTGCCAATCGCCTCTGCCTGCCGAGCCGCCCAGACTGAAAGCTTTTCCATCGCGTCATCCCTGGTGCAATGTTGATATCGACCGTCGCCTGCGTACTTGCTGGCCGATTAATTCTTAAACACAGAGTTCACAGAGAACACAGAGTCAATGCAAATTTGTGAAATTTACTAAATCTCTCTGTGTCCTCTGTGCTCTCTGTGTTTAAGCATTTTTTGAATTTAGGCCCCAGCCCCAGCATCATCAAAGAACTGCTAGTATTTACAGCCCCTGCGAAGCCAACCAGCGCTCCGCGTCGATCGCCGCCATGCAGCCGCTGCCGGCGGCGGTGATCGCTTGCCGATAGTAATCGTCCGCCACGTCGCCCGCGGCGAAGACCCCTTCGACGCTCGTGTTGGTGCGGAACGGCACCGTCCACTTGAGATACTTCTTCGACGTCATCTCGAGGTGGCCTTCGAGGAACCGCGTGTTCGGCGTATGGCCGATCGCGACGAACATGCCCGTGGCATCGAGATCGATCGTCTTGCCGTCGCCGGTCGTCGACTTGAGCCGCACGCCCTTCACGCCAGTGGCGTCGTCGCCGATCACTTCGTCAACTTCTGTGTTCCACTGGATGTTGATTTTCGGATTGGCGATCGCTCGGTCCGCCATAATCTTCGACGCCCGCAGCTGATCGCGGCGGTGGATCATGTAGACGACGCTGCCGAACTTCGACAGGTAGTCGGCCTCTTCCACCGCCGAGTCGCCGCCGCCGACGACCACGAGCGGCTTATTGCGGAACCGCGGCAACGCGCCGTCGCACACCGCACAAGCGCTGACGCCGCGATTCTTGTAGGCATCTTCCGACGGCAGGCCAAGGTAGTTCGCGCGGGCCCCGGTGGCGATGATCACCGACTGTGCTTCAATCCGCTGCCCACTCGCCGAGTGGAGCACGAACGGCCGCTTGCTGAAATCGACTTTGACGATGTCGTCGGTCTCGATGCGGGTGCCGAAGTTCTGCGCCTGCTTGCGCATCAGGTGCATCAGCTCGGGGCCCGAGCAGCCTTCCTGATGATGCATGTCGGCGAGGTAGTGATTCTCTTCGTCGAGCGCCGAGCGGAGGTAGTGGCTCAGATCTCCCTTCGGGAAGCCGGGGAAGTTCTCGACTTCGGTGGTGAGGGCGAGCTGGCCAAGCGGCAGCGTGCCGACCTGGCGATTCTCTTCGGTGATGGCGCCTTCGAACACGATCGGGCAGAGATTGGCCCGCGCCGTGTAGATTGCCGAGGTCCATCCCGCGGGTCCGCTGCCAATAATCACCACATGTTCAGCCACAGTCGCACATCCTTCCGGCACAAACTTTTAATGAACCCACGGTGGGTGGGTGAAGGGGGAATTATAGAGGGGTGGCCGACGGGCGTAAACTCGACGAGCGCTGTGAAAACGCCTTGATTTGCGACGTTTTTACCTATGGGCGGCATCGCGAGCGCCTATGCGAGCAGCGCGGCTGCAGCGGCATGCTTCATTCGCCGCATCATCTTGCGTCATGGAGAATGAAACGAAGAATCTGATGCATTGCTGTTGTCGAAGCGCAAGATTCCTCGCTGCGGGCGGAATGCCCTTTACTGGATCACTCGCTATGGACTTCCTCATTTCGCTCCACCCGCTCGCGGCCGCACTGCTGATCTTCTTCTTGCGAATCATCGACGTTTCGCTTGGGACGCTCCGCACGATCTCGGTCGTGCAAGGCCGCATTGAGCTCGCGGTCGTGCTGGGCTTCTTCGAAACGTTCGTTTGGCTCACCGCCGTGGCTCAGGCGCTAATGGGCGTCGAGAAGCACCCGATGCTGATCATCGCGTACTGCGCGGGGTTCGCGGCTGGCAATGCCGTGGGGATTCAAATTGAGCGTAAGATCGCCTTGGGAATCGTGGTGATCCGGATGTTCTCGTCGCAAGCGGGCGGAGCGATTGCCTCAGCGCTCAGCATCGCAGGCTGGCAGCCGACGACGTTTCAAGGCATTGGCGCCGAGGGGCCTAATACGATGATCTTCGTTATTGCTCCGCGCCGTCGCACCAGCGAGCTACTGGAAACGGCGCGGGGCGTTGATCCGCACATTTACTACAGCGTCGACTTGGTGCGCGAATACCACGGCGGAGCGACGGCGGCGCTCTCAACGCCGGCCGATTGGCGGGCAATTTTTCGGATGCGAAAATAACGCCGCGTTTAGCCGCGGTAGCCTTCGTGGCAGGCAGTGCACGATTGGCTTGCTCGTCCCGCGGCGGCGCGGGCGGCTTCGTAGTTGGCATCGGCGGCGGCACGGGTTAGCTCGCGCGAGGCGGCGCGGAGGTCATTGCTTTGCTGCTGAAAGTTCTCGTCATCCCAGTACTCGTACGCTTCGCGATCGATGATCGCCGCGAGCATCGCGAGGACTTCGGCCTGCTGTTGGACGTCGACCGCCTTGCGTGAAAACTCGCGGGCATTGGCGAGCGCGGGCGAGATCCCTTCTTGCAGCGCTGACTCCATCCGTTTCATGAGGAGCGGCCGGTCGGCGATTTTGCTCCACTGCTCGGGCGGCGGCGCGGGCTTACCGCCCAGGCGCTCGCCGCGGACGAGGTCGTCGAGTTGTGTCCGCAGTTCGGCGCCTTCGGCGAACGTTTGGTCGGTTCCCGTTTTGCAATTGCGGGCGGCCCGAGCAAAAGCATCGCGGAGGGCTGGCGCATCGTCTTGCCAGCGGACATCGCCGTCGTACTCGGCGATCACTGCGAACAAAACGGCGAGTTCGCTGAACGCACCGCGGCAGACCTTGTAGCCGCCCGATTTGAACTTAGCGGGGTTGGCGAGCGGATCGCGGAGCGTCGCAGCGAGTCGCTTTACTTCGGCTGCAAGCGTGTCGCCGGAAATGAGTTGCGACCAAGTCGCGGCGTCAGAATTTGAGCCGGCCCCTTCGGCGGTTGCATTGCCACTCCCCTGCCCCGCCGCTGAAGTCGCCGCGATAGCTTCAGTCCGTTTCACGGGCCGCTCGCCAACGAGTTGCTCGCGCGCGTCAGCGAAAAACTCGTCGAGCACATCCTGCGACCAAACCGGCGGCTTGGCCCGCTTCACCGGCCGCGCCTTCTCTGCTGCCAAGCCGGCCTCGCCTAGCGCGATGGCCACAACGAATGCCGCAGAGAACGCTCCCCGCATGCCCTTCCCCCTTCCCCATTCAGCATTCCGCATTCGCCCTTCCTCCTTCCCGCCAACTTCCCCGTTCCTGCACTATGGTGTACGTTAAATCGCCCTTCCAGGCCAATCCTCGGCCTGCCCATTTCCCTGGTTCTCCGCCCCCCAGGAACCGCCGCACCATGTCGTACGACAACACGCTCGCCCTCGTCCGCCAGGCCGCCGAGACCGGCAAGATCACCAGCACCGCGCAGAAGAACATTGCCGCGTGGCTTACCGAGCCCCGCTACAGCGAGTATGCCGGGCAAGTGGCCGAGATGGTGGAATCGGGGCAGTGGCAAACGCTCGACGACGTGTTTTGGACGGTCATTCCGTTCGGCACCGGCGGCCGCCGCGGGCGGATGTATCCGGTGGGGTCGAACGCGATCAACGATCGCACGATCGGCGAGAGCGCCCAGGGCTTGGCCGACTATGTGAAAGAGCAACTCGGCGCCGATGGGAACCTGTCGTGCGCGCTGGCATACGATACGCGGCATCGGTCGGAACATTTCGCCCGGCTCTGTGCGGAGATCATGGTCGCCAGCGGCTTCCGCGTCTTCTTCCTGCAAGGCTACCGCAGCACGCCGGAGCTTTCGTTCTGCGTTCGCTACAAAAACGCGTCGTGCGGCATCATGGTCACCGCCAGCCACAACCCGCCGAGCGACAACGCGGTGAAGGCGTACTGGTCGACCGGCGGGCAGCTGCTGCCGCCGCACGACAAGGGGGTCATCGACCGCGTGATGTCGGTGAACGCGATTGAGCGGGTGCCGTTCGATACCGCGGTCGCCGATGGCCGGATCGAAATCTGTCAGGACGAAGTCGATCCCAAGTACGTCGCCGCGGTGGTCGAGCAGTCGATCCCCGGCCCGCGCGACCTGAAGGTGATTTACTCGCCGCTGCATGGCGTCGGCGCCAGCGCGGTGCTGCCGGTGCTAGAAGCGGCCGGGTTCAAGGATGTCGAACTGTTCAGCCTCCACGCGAAGCCGGACGGCGACTTCCCGAACGTGCCGGGACATGTCTCGAATCCCGAGAATCCGCAAGTCTTCGACACGATGATCGCCCACGGCAGCCACAACGGCGCCGACCTCGCCGTGGCGACCGACCCCGATTGCGATCGCATCGGCTGCGCGGCGCCGCTGACGATGGCCAAGGGTTCGCCGTGGCTTACCCTGACCGGCAACGAAATCGGCGCCCTGCTCGCTGAGTACATGTGCGAATCGCGCAAAGCCGCCGGCCGACTGTCGCCGCAGAACTTCATTGTGAAAACGCTCGTCACCACCGAGCTAACTCGCCGCATCGGCGATAGCTACGGCGTGAAGACGTTTGGCGACAACCTCGTCGGCTTCAAGTGGATCGCCGGCGTCATCGATCGCGAAGGCGCCGACAAGTTCCTGTACGGCACCGAAGAGTCGCACGGCTACATGGCCGGCAACTACAACCGCGACAAGGACGGCGGCCTCGCCACGATGCTGCTGTGCGAACTCGCCGCGAAGCTGAAGTCGCAGAAGAAGACGCTGCACCAGAAGCTCGACGATCTGTTCTGGCAGCATGGCGTGCACATTGAGCGGACTGTCTCGGTGCAAATGCCCGGCAGCGAAGGCATGCTGCGGATGAATGAAGTGATGGCGCAGTTCCGCGCGGCGCCGCCGAAGACGCTCGCCGGCAGCCCGGTGGTGCAGGTGCGCGACTACTTCGACCAGACGGTCATCCTCCCTGGCGGCGGCAAGCAGCCGCTCGATGGGCCGAAGGGGGACCTAGTGATTCTTGATCTGGCTCTCGAAGGAAATTACGTCGCGATTCGCCCCAGCGGCACCGAGCCGAAGATCAAGCTCTACATGTTCACCTACGAACCGCCGGAGCAGTTGGCGAACCTGGAAGACGCGAAGCAGATGCTCGACCAGCGGCTGCTAGCGATGGAAGCCGACATGCGGGCGTTTGCGGGGGTTTAAACTGCCCACCGAAAGGGTGCCACTGGCATCTTGCCAGTGTGAATTGCCGAGCGAGAATCCACTTCTGCACTGGCAGGATGCCAGTGGCACCCCGCGGTATCGTATTTTTCGCCTCGTTTTCCCCCGGTCACTGACCGTGGGCTAACCGCTGCGCTACAATTCACGCATGGACGCCCCCGACGCCAACGAATTGCCGCAGGATGCTCAGCCGGAGGCGCCGCCCGACTTGCCGAAGTCGCAGGTCGAGTTCTTCCTCCGCGCCGCCGAAAAGGTGCGGACGCAGTTTCCCAATACCCCCGGCGTCTACCTCTTCCAGGACAAGCTCGGCCGAGTGATCTACATCGGCAAGGCGAAGAACCTGCGCGCCCGGGCCGGCAGCTACTTCCTGAAGGCGGCGGCGGAAGATTCGCGCACCGCCCAGCTCGTGCTCGAGGCCTACGACATCGACTTCATGGAAACGGAGAGCGAAGTCGACGCTCTGCTGAAAGAAGCTCGGCTGGTGAAAGACATCCAGCCGAAGTTCAACCGCGACCTCCGCGACGACAAGACGTTTCCCTACCTGCAGATTACGACGCACGAAGACTTCCCCCGCGTCGAGATCACCCGCACGCCGCAGAGTAGCGGCGTGAAACTGTATGGTCCGTTCGCGAACGTCAGCTCGCTGCGCGGCGCGCTGCAAGTGCTGCAGCGAGTCTTCAAGTTCCGCACGTGCCCGCTCGACATCGAAGAGAGCGACGACCGCTGGCGGTGGTTCCGCCCTTGTCTGCTTGCTTCGATCCGCCAATGCACGGCGCCGTGCAATCTGCGAATCTCGAAAGAGGAGTATCGCAAGGACATCAACCGCCTCCGCAAATTCCTCGACGGCGGCCGCAAACCGTTGCTCGCCGAGATGCGGGCCGAGATGCAAGAGGCGGCGGCCGCACGGCGCTTCGAGCAAGCGGCCAAGCTACGTGACGAAATCCAAATGCTTGAGTCGCTCGAAGATCGCGGCGACCTCGAAAAGAACGAGCAGCCCGAGGTCTTTTACCTCGATCCGAAGAAGGGACTCGCGGGGCTGCAGAAGGTGCTCAAACTCGACTTCCAGCCGCGGACGATCGAGGGGTGCGACATCGCCCATCTCGGCGGCACGGAAACGGTCGCGAGTCTCGTGCAGTTCATCGACGGACTGCCGTTCAAACCGGGCTACCGCCGCTTTCGCATTCGCGAAGTGCAGGGAATCGACGACTACGCAAGCATGCACGAAGTCGTCGCCCGTCGCTTCCGCCGGCTCGAACGCGAAGGCGAAGTCTTCCCTGACATTCTGCTGATCGACGGCGGCAAGGGGCAGCTTGGCAAAGCGCTCACGGCGTTCGAAACGCTTGGCATCAAACCGCCGCTCGTGTTGTCGCTCGCCAAGAAGGAAGAGCTCATTTACGTGATGGGCCGCGACGAGCCGCTGCGGCTGAGCCGGCATGCGTTCGCCCTGCGGCTGCTGCAATACGTGCGGGATGAGGCACACCGATTTGCCCAGCATTATCATCATTTGCTGCGGCGAAAACGGACGCTCGGCGACTCGTAAAAGCCGGCTGGTCAGGCCCTACAACCCTGACCTACACTTTGGCAGCCGCCGTTCTAGCCCCGGGCTCCGCCCGGGGGTCGCGTCGCCCCAAGGCAACGGTTGGCCCTGCGTCAAACTCACCCCCGGGCGGAGCCCGGGGCTAAAAGATCACTGCTGATTCCGCATGCACGATCATCCCCATCCCGCCGGCAAGAATCTGCGGTTCGCGTTTTTCGTGAACTTCGTGTTCACGTTCATCGAAATTGCCGGCGGCATTTGGACCGGCAGCGTCGCCATTCTGAGCGACGCGGTGCACGACGCTGGCGATTGCATTTCGCTCGGCCTCGCCTGGTACCTCCAAGGCGTGTCGGATCGCGAGGCAAATGAACGGTTCACCTATGGCTACCGTCGCCTCTCCGCGCTCGGCGCCTTCATCACCGGCTGCGTCTTGATCGTCGGCCTCGGCTTCGTCGCGTACGAATCAATCCACCGCCTCTTCGAACCGAAGGAAGTTCGCGCCGGCGGCATGGTCGCGCTGGCGGTGGTCGGCGTCCTCGCCAACGGCGCCGCCGCATGGCGCCTCCGCAGCGGCACGTCGCTCAACGAACAGGTCGCCACGTGGCATCTGCTCGAAGATACGCTCGGTTGGGTCGCCGTCCTCATCGGCGGCACGATCATGGCCTTCTGGGATGTGCCGATCATCGACCCGCTGCTGTCGATCGGCATCTCGATCTTCGTGCTGTACAACGTCGTTCGCAATCTGAAGAAGGTCGGCATGGTGTTCCTGCAGGCCTCTCCCGCAGGCTTCGACGTTGAAGCGTTCCGCAAGGAAGCTCTTGAGTTGCCGAAGGTCGTGGAACTGCACGACACCTACACCTGGACGCTCGATGGCGAACGGCACGTCATTGCCACGCACCTGCTGATGCGTTCGGGCACGACGCGCGAGGAAATCTGCGCTGCTAAGGGCGAACTCTACCGCCTGCTGCGGAATCGTGAGTTCGAGCACATCACGATTGAAACCGAGCTGGAGGGGGAGCACTGTAACAGCGAGTTCCCGCCCGCTGGGCATCAATGCGATCACCACTAAGTCGCGAAGGCGCCAAGAAAAGCACGAAGAAGTGCCGCGTTGGCGTTGTTCCACGGAACTGGGCTAATTGACTTGGCGCGTGAGGATCAGCGAAGATTAACGTCTCGCTACCTCGCATTCTGTTCTTCGCCCCCTTCGTGCTCATCTTCCTGACCTCGAGTCTTTGTGGTCAGCATTCCCCCTCAGAAGAGTTCAGCCATGGATCGTCGCCGCTTCCTGCAAAGCACTGCCTTCGCCGCGTCGCTCGCCGCCATTCAGCCCCGCGCCTTCGCCGCCGCCGGCGACAAGCCGCTGCGGGTGGCGACGATCGGCTGCGGTTGGTATGGCAAGACCGACCTGTTTCATTTGATGCAGGTCGCCCCGGTGGAAGTCGTCGGCTTGTGCGACGTTGATGCGACGATGGCAGAGGGCGCCGCGGAATTGGTCGCGCAGCGGCAACCCTCGAAGAAAAAGCCGCCGATTTACGGCGACTTCCGCAAGCTGCTCGCCGCGGAAAAACCAGATATCGTCAACATCGGCACGCCCGACCATTGGCACGCGCTGCCAATGATCGCCGCGGTGGAAGCAGGCGCGGACGTCTACTGCCAGAAACCGATCAGCGTCGACGTCGCCGAAGGCGCCGCGATGGTTGCCGCCGCCAAACGCACCGGCCGCACCGTGCAAGTCGGCCTGCAACGCCGCAGCACGCCGCACCTCATCGAGGCCCGCGATCGTTATATCCGGAGCGGCAAGCTCGGCAAAGTGGCGTTCGTCGACATCCACAGCTACTACGGCGGCCCGGGCGGATTTCCGCCACAGGAAAAGCCCCCCGCCAATCTCGATTGGGAAATGTACGTCGGCCCGGCGCCGTGGCTCGACTATCACCCCCGCATCCACCCGCGCAGCTGGCGCGACTTCCGCAACTTCAGCAACGGGCAAATCGGCGACCTCTGCGTGCACATGTTCGACGTCGTGCGTTACTTCCTCGACATCGGCTGGCCGATGACCATCTCGGCGAGCGGCGGCGTCTTCCAACGCGACAAGAAGTCGATCGCCACGATCGCCGACACGCAAACGGCGACGTTCGAGTATCCCGAGCTGCAAGTCGTCTGGACGCAGCGCAACTGGGGCGAGTCAGGCGACAAGGAATACCCGTGGGGCGCCACGCTCTATGGCGACAAAGGAACGCTCAAGCTGAGCGTCCACAGCTACGATTTCAAACCGCATGGCGACGGCGCCGCCGAACATGGCGACCACCTCGACGAGCGCGACAAGTATCCTGAAGACGCGCAGCACAAAGAGACGGAAATGTTCGCCGCTGCCGCCACGCGCCGCCACATGCAAGACTTTCTCGCCGCGCGGCAGGAGCAGCGGTTGCCGGTGAGCAACATCGAGCAGGGCCACATCAGCTCGGCCTCCTGCATCCTGGCGAACATGTCGATGGACTTGGGACGGAGCTTCAAGTGGGACGCTGCCGCAGGAAAAATCGTCGGCGACGACGAAGCTAATGCGCGGTTGGCACGGCCTTATCGGAAGCCATGGACACATCCCGGGGCGTAGCGCGTGTTAGCCGCTAAGCCGCGAGCGGCTAGGCCGCCATACGACGAGCGGCGACGGCGGCGACAGCAGCCGGAGCGGGTTCGCAGCGTTCGCCCGCACCGGACCAACGACGCAGGGCGACGGCGGCAAGATGGCCGCCGAACGCGATCGAGATTTTGACGGCGTGCTCGAGGGCACGACGGCGACCGACGAGCGGCACGCAATCGAGATCGCAATCAGGATCGGGGTGAGTGAGGTTGACCGTCGGCGGAGCAAAACCGTCGCGGAGCGCCATTGCGGTGATTGCGAGCTCCACGGCGCCCGCGGCGTTCACCAGATGGCCGAGGTTGGCCTTGATCGTGCTGACGCAGAGATGATTGGCGGCGGAACCGAACGCAGCGCGAATGCCGCGAGTTTCCATGGCGTCGTTCTGCTTGGTACCAGTGCCGTGGGCGTTGATGTACGCGACGTCGCTGGGCACGAGATTCGACTTTCGCAGCGTGCGAGCGAGCAGGTGCGTGAGCGGCCGACTGTCGGCGCTCAGATCGGTCACGTGGGTCGAGTCGCTCATCAGCGCGCCGCCTAAGATCTCCGCATAGATCGACGCTCCGCGAGCGCGGGCGGAACTGAGACGCTCAAGGACGAGCGTCGCGGCGCCCTCGCCCATCACAAAACCCGTGCGATTGACGTCGAACGGCCGGCACGCGGAGGCCGGGTCGTCGGCGTTCGCCAGGACGCGCATGTTGTAAAAGCCGGCGGAGAGAATCGGGTGAAGCGTTTGCGCCGAGCCGACGAAGGCAATGTCGCACTGACCGTCGAGGATCGCCCGCATGCCGCTGATCGTGGCAATCGAGCCGGTCGCACACGCGGTCGAGTTGACCATGCGCGGGCCGTAGATGCCGAGCCGGTTGGCGACGCGCGTGGGGACTGCTGAGTAAAGCAGGTTCTCCCACCAAGGCTTGATTTGAGTCGTCCCGTCGCGGCGGGCGTATTCCTCGGCCATCCACGGAGTCGGTCCGCCGCAGGTGCCGTACGAGTGGGCGATGCGTGAGCGATCGACGCGCTTGAGATCGAGGCGGCTGTCGTCGAGCGCTTCACGAGCCGCGGCGAGCGCGATCGGGAAGTTGCGGTCGCCGTAACGATCGAGCCCGACGCCTTCGACCGTGGCGCCGAGCAGCAACCCATCGGGGATTCCGGGCATGCCGCAGAGTTTGCTCACGCCGTTGCGGCCGGCCTTCACGGCATTCCACGTCGATTCACGATCACGCCCTACGGCGGTGACCATGCCGATGCCGGTGATAACGACGCGATCGTCCATCGAATCCGCAATGTGGTGAGGGCGCAGGAAGTGGCGGCAGCAGAGATCTCTTTCAGAAACGCAAGGAATACGGGTTCTGCGTGAACGCCGCTACCCGAGTTGCGGCGACTTAGGCGAGAAATGGGAAAGTGGGGCGACTGCCGCAACTTTGCCGGTGATGAAACGCGCGCCGGGAAGCGAAATCGTGCGGAATGCTAGCAAATCCCTCTGCCGGGGGCTTGCGAGCGCGCGCGCGGCGGGTAGAATCAGCCGCACAACGCTAACTGGGAACGGAAGCCCAATACAGCAATTAAACCAGTAATTTAAGTGGGTCTAATCCCCACATACGACACACGGAGGGATTTCCAGCAACCGCCGGGACGGCATGACCGATTCCTTTGACCTGTTCCTCGGCGAGTGGCCACGAACGATCGACGATCGCTTCCGCCTCTCGCTCCCGCCGGAATGGGTTGAACCGCTCGCGGTCGACACGGCGAACTGCACCTTGGCCAAGGAACGGCCGGGATGCCTCAGCCTGTGGAACACCAAGCAGTGGCAAGGCTGGCTGAGCAACGGCGTCGAGCTGTTGCAAAGCAAGATCCGCAGCGGGCGACTCGATCGTCGCACGGAGAGCGTTCAGCTCGTCGGGCGGCTGCTATCGACTCGCCACTACACGCTGCCGATTGCCGGCCGCGGACGGATTGCGATCCCCGACGCGTTTCGGGAGTTCCTGGGAGTCGAGCCGGGCGGAGACGTATTAATCGTCGGCGCCGCGGTTTGCGTAGAAATCTGGCGGCCAGCGAGCTGGAGCCAACACATCGGAGATCAGATGCCGGGCTTCCGGCAGCTGTTCGACCAGTTAACGGAGTAACTAAGGAGCTGTCAGCGATCAGCTTTCAGCCGTCAGCAAATACAAGCAGAAAAAAAAACTGAGGAAGTTTGGCTGAATGCTGACAGCTGACCGCTTCCTTACTACAGAACAATCCGCGCCTGGCTGGCACGGTTAGCCACACACCACCCGTCCGTTGTCACCCGGTTCGGGATGCAAGTCTATCGGTAGGCTAATCGGCAAAGGAGACCCGCATCTCCTGCTGGCTGGGCGCGGTTTTTTATTTGACGCCCTGCGTCGCGGCGACGTATGTCATCCGCAGTTGATGGAGCAGGTCTTGCAGACCCTGCTCTTCCATGGGATTGAGATTCCCCTTGGTCTTGTCGGCAATGACGCCGATCATGTCGATCGCGAACTTCGCATGCCCCGGATCGGCGGCGATCTCGCCGGTGCCCGGATGCGGGAACTGCCCCAGCGCCACCATCGCTTCGGTAACGAACGTCGAGATTAGCAACTCGAACGACGCCTCTGGCAACTCGCCGTCGTGTGCCGACATCTCGTCGCCGACGCCTTCCGCGCCAGCGCCAGGATGCTTGGCCGCTTCCTTCTCGGCCGCGACCTGCGACTTCCAATCTTCGTCGATGATGATTTTCTTCGCGTCGCTCATAGTTCGTTGCCAACCGTGAAAAGTCGTTACGCTTCTTGATGAGTGGAACGGGGAGCCGCCTTCTTGCCTTCGCCGCTCGCGTGCTTCGCGGCGTGATGGTCGATCGCGGCCCGCACGAAACCGGCGAACAGCGGATGGGCGTCGGTCGGCTTCGACTTGAACTCGGGGTGATACTGCACCGCCACGAACCAACGGTGGCCGGGAAGTTCGACGATTTCGGCCAGCGTGCCGTCGGGGCTCGTGCCGGCGATCATCATGCCGTTGGCAGTGAACTGCTGGCGGTAGACGTTGTTGAGCTCGTACCGATGACGGTGCCGTTCCGAGACTTCTTCAGCGCCGTAAGCCTTCGCCGAATGGCTCTCCGGATCGAGCTTCGCGGGGTAGGCGCCGAGCCGCATCGTGCCGCCCTTGTCGGTGACCGTCTTCTGGTCGTCGAGCAGGCAGATGACGCCATGGCGGGTTTCTTTGTCGAACTCGGTCGAGTGAGCGCCTTCGAGTCCGCAGACGTTGCGGGCGAACTCGATGACCGCGCACTGCATGCCAAGGCAAATGCCGAAGAAGGGGACGCCTTTCTCGCGGGCGTAGCGGATCGCGGCGATCTTGCCTTCAATGCCACGCTCGCCGAAACCGCCCGGCACGAGAATCCCGTCGTAGCCGGCAAGCATCCGCTCAGGCCCTTCGGCCTCGAGCTCTTCGCTCTTGATGCGGGCGATACGAACCTGTGAGGAGTTCGCCATGCCGGCATGGTCGATCGATTCGTAAATCGATTTGTAGGCGTCGCGATGCTCGGCGTACTTGCCGACGACGGCGATGCTCACTTCGTGATCGGGATTGCGAAGCCGGCGAAGCAGTTCGCGCCAATCGTCGATCACCGGCTCCGGCGTCTTCAAGCCAAGCTGCTTGCAGATAAGCCCGTCGAGCTTGTGCTCGACGAGGCTGAGCGGCACCTCGTAGATCGAGAAATCTTTGTCGCGCTCTTCAATCACCGCGTCGATCGAAATATTGCAGAAGAGCGCGATCTTCTCGCGGTCTTCGCGGCTGATCGGTTGCTCAGTGCGGCAAATGAGCACGTCGGGCTGGATGCCGATCTCGCGCAGCTGGCCGACCGAGTGTTGCGTCGGCTTCGTCTTCAACTCGCGGGCCGCCTTCAAGTACGGCACGAGCGTGAGGTGAATGTAGAGGCAATTTTGCTTGCCGACGTCGAGCGAGAACTGGCGGATCGCTTCGAGGAACGGCAGGCTTTCGATATCGCCGACGGTGCCGCCGATTTCGGTGATCACCACGTCGACGTCGCCTTCGCCGAGGCGATGGATCACCGACTTGATTTCGTTGGTGATGTGCGGGATCACCTGCACGGTCTTGCCGAGGAACTCGCCGGCGCGTTCCTTGTTGATGACCGACTGGTAGATTTGGCCGGTCGTATAGTTCGAATCGCGCGTCAGGGGCGAATTGGTGAACCGCTCGTAATGTCCCAGATCGAGATCGGTCTCGCTGCCATCGTCGAGGACGTAGACCTCGCCGTGCTGGTAGGGGCTCATCGTGCCCGGATCGACGTTGATGTACGGATCGAGCTTCTGCATCCGCACCTTGAGGCCGCGGCGTTCGAGCAGCATGCCGATCGACGCGCTGGTGAGGCCCTTGCCGAGAGAGCTGACGACGCCGCCGGTCACGAAAATATGCTTGGTCATACGCTGCGGGGCCTTCCGTGATAGGGGCGCGAAGGTGGGAGAAACGGTCCGCGGGACGCCAGCCTGGCTGTCGCGGACCTGTCTATTCTAGTCGGGGAAGTGCGAGGCGCGCAGTCCTGAGAATTGGCCGGGGAACAGTGCTTCGCACTCAAGAGAAAAACTGCCCCTGCCCTTCCGCCTGGAACGCGTTCGGATGGTGCACCACGGTCGGCCGCGGATCGCCCGCCGGCCAAATGACTTCGACGATATCGAACCGAGCCGGACACTTTTGCAGCAAGCCGTGGGACTTCAGGAACGCCACGGCGGCGCGGGTCATGCGCTGGCGGCGGACCGCATCGACGGAGAGCGCGGGACGAATCGCAGCGCTGCGACGGGTCTTCACTTCGACGAAGACGACAGTGCGGCCGTCGACGGCAATGACGTCGATCTCGCCATAACGCAAACGCCGGCGGGTCACCACGATGCGGTAACCCAACCGGCGTAAGAATCGTGCGGCGGCGCGCTCGCCCTGCTCACCGAAGGTGAGCGGTCGCCAGCGGAGGCCGAACCACTGCGGAAGCGTCATGATCGCGCCGAGGGCAGGAGGCGATGCGTCGCACGCCACTCCCGCCGGCACGTCGACTGCGGAGCACGACGGGAGACACCTCCCAGCCCAGCCCCAATCAGCCAGCGATCAACAAGAAATTGACTACTTCTTGTCGGTGCCGGCTTGCTCGCTGCGGCGTTCACGCAGACGGGCCGACTTGCCCGAGCGTTCCCGCATGTAGTAGAGCTTCGCACGGCGGACGACGGCGCTGCGCTTGACGTCGATCTTCGCGATGCGCGGCGAGTGGAGCGGGAACTTGCGCTCCACGCCTTCGCCGGCGACGATGCGGCGGACGGTGAACATTTCCTTCGAGCCCGAACCGCTGCGAGCGATCACGATGCCCGAGAAGACCTGAATGCGTTCTTTTTCGCCTTCGAGAATCTTCGTGTGGACGTCGACGGTGTCGCCGATCTCGAACTTCTGAATGTCTTCGGCCGGCTTGAGGCTCGACTTCTCGACGGCGGCAAGGATTTGCTGGCTCATCTTGGCTAATCCGTAAGCAAATGCGTTTTGGTAAGTGACTGCAGAGAGCGGTTAGCGATCTCAACAGCGAGTTTTTATTCGTTCAGCAAGTCGGGACGCTGCTTTCTCGTCCGCTGCAAGCTGCTTTCTTCGCGCCACTTGGCGATCTTCTGGTGATCGCCCGCCAGCAAGACCTCGGGAACTTGCAGCCCCCGATACTCCCGCGGACGGGTGTACTGGGCGAACTCCAACAGCCGGTTGCCGGTCGAAAATGAATCGTACCGGCCGCTGTCTTCGTCGCCCAACACTCCGGGAACCAGTCGGATGACCGAGTCGATCACCACCATCGCGGCGACTTCGCCGCCGTTGATGATGAAGTCGCCGATCGAGACTTCCTCAGGTTCCAAAATGTCGATCACGCGTTGGTCGAACCCCTCGTAGCGGCCGCACATGAGGAGCAGCCGTGGATGGGTCGCCAACTCTTCGACCAGCCGCTGGTTAAGCGGCCGGCCCTGCGGGGTGAGCATGACAACTCGCCCCGGCGTTACGTCCAACTTCTGCACCGCTTCGACCGCTTCGACCGCGGGCCCCGGCATGATCACCATGCCAGGCCCGCCCCCGTAGGGACGGTCGTCGACCGAGTGGTGTTTGTCCTGAGCCCAGTCGCGGATGTTGTGAAGGTCGACCGAGACGATGGATCGCTCAATCGCGAGCTTCAGCAAGCTCTGCGTCAGGTAGCCCGAGAACATTTCGGGGAACAGCGTGAGGACGTCGAACCGCATGGTTGGACGGCTCCTTGGCTGCTCGCCGCGTGATTAACCTTCAGCCGATTCGGCCGGAGCCTCTTCAGCAGCCGGAGCTTCAGCGGCAGCGGCCGCTTCTTCGGCAGCCTTCGCCGCAGCGGCTTCTTCAGCGGCCTTGGCGGCAGCTTCTTCAGCCAACTTCTTGCGCGACGGAGCGGCGGGGCCGGCATCCGGAACCGTCTTCGGGCCCTTCAGCTTCTCGAGAGCCTTCGTTTGCTGTTCGAGGTGCGTGCCGTTCGGGCCGTACTTCTTGATCAGGACAGCGACCTTCTCGCTCGGCTGGGCGCCAACGCTCAGCCAGTGGGCGACTCGCTCTTGGTTGAACAACGCCCGCGCGTCGGTATCAGGAACCGACGGGTCGTAAGTGCCCAACTCTTCCAGGACGCGACCGTCGCGCGGGGCGCGCTTGTCGGTCGCACAAATGCGAAAGAAGGCGCGATGGGTGCGGCCCATCTTCTTCATGCGGATGCATACCGCCACGTTCAATCTCCTCGGTAATCGGTGCGTGAACCGCTTTCACAGTTCACAAGTGCCCGCCCAGGCATAGCTTAGGGGCCAGACGGGAATCCAGTATCTTGTCAGAATGTGGGGGTATTTGGCAAGGGCCCTTCTGCCAGCATTTTGGAACCGCCAGACCGACTCAGGCCCCGCCCAGAGCGTGTTACTCCTTGTTCCCCCCTTTTTCGTCGCGGCGACGCTTACGCATCTCTTTTTCCCGCTGTTTTTTCTGTTTCGCCTTCTCCTGCGGGCTCAACCGCTTGCCCGAAGCCTGCTTTTGCCGGGTCAATTGGCCGCCAGGGTTGGCCATGGCGCCGTTTTGCAGGTCGCGGACCATTTTCATGCGGTCGCGAGCGCCCTTGCCCGCCATGGCGGTCATCACCTGGGACATGGCGTCGAACTGCTTGACCAGTTCGTTCACCTCGTGCGGCTGAACGCCGGAACCCGCGGCGATACGGCGGCGGCGGTTCTGGTCGATCACCTTCGAGGGATTTCGCTTTTCTTCGGCCGTCATCGAGTCGACGATGCCGAGCATCCGCCGCATGCCCTGCTCGGCGTCGACGTTGTCGAGATGCTTCATCAGGCCGCCCATGCCAGGGATCATGCCCATGATCTTTTGCAGCGGGCCGAGCCGACTGATCTGGCTCATTTGCTTGCGGAAGTCGTCGAGAGTGAACTCGCCCTTCCGCAGCCGCTCTTCCTGACGGGCCATCTCGTCCTGGTCGAACTCGCGCTGCGCCTTTTCGACGAGCGTGAGAATATCGCCCTGTCCCAGGATCCGACCGGCCATCCGGTCGGGATGGAATTCTTCGAGGGCGTCGAGGTGCTCTCCGACGCCGATGTACTTGATCGGCACGCCGGTGACATGCTTCACCGAGAGGGCGGCGCCGCCGCGGGCGTCGCCGTCGAGCTTCGTGAGAATGACGCCGTCGAGTTCGAGCGCGTCGTTAAACGCCTGGGCGCTGTTCACCGCGTCTTGGCCGGTCATGCTGTCGATGACGAGCAGCACTTGGTCGGGCATCGCCTGGCGGTCGACCCGCTTGAGCTCTTCCATGAGAGCTTCGTCGACATGGAGTCGGCCGGCCGTATCGAGCAGCAGGACGTCGGCGCCGATCTTCTTCGCGTGGGCCTGCGCGGCCTTCGTAACCGCGACGGGATCCTTTTGCGTCCGATCGGAAAAAACCGGGACTTCGAGCTGCTCGCCGAGAATGTGGAGCTGGTCGATGGCGCCGGGACGCTGCAAGTCGCACGCGACCATCAACGGCATACGGCCCGCGGCCTTGAGCTGGCGGCCGAGCTTGCCGGTAGTCGTCGTTTTGCCGGAGCCCTGCAGACCGCACATCATGATCGTCGTCAGCTCGCCTTTCCCCTTGAGGTGGAGCGAGTGATCGACCGGACCCATGAAGTCGACGAGGGCCTGGTAGACGACGCCGACGACCTGCTGGCTCGGGTTGAGCGACTTGAGCACCGCCTCGCCGACCGCCTCGTCGTTGACGCGCTTCATGAAGTCGCGGACGACCGCGAAGCTGACGTCGGCTTCGAGGAGCGAGCGTTCGACGAGCTTCAGCCCGTCGCGCATGTTCGATTCGGAGAGCTTCCCCTGCCCGCGGAGGGTTTTGAAGGCGCTGGAGAGACCGTCTTGGAGGGCTTCGAACATGGCACTTGAGAGGCGTAAGCGTTGGATTGGGTCGTGAGACTCGCAATTCTAGCGGAAGGGGTACGGCTGATATAGGCGAAGGGATGGCGGCAGAATGGCCCGTTCGCTTGTAACCGCAGAGTGGCAGCGCTCCGGCGGCTCGTTGAGCCGCGGCTGCTGTCGCATCGCTTTTTGTCGCCTCGACGCGTTTTTGGCGACATTAATGCTAAGTTGTTGCGGCGCGTGAAGTTATCGCGTGATTAGCACGCGACATGCGGGCAATGGCCGCGACAGTTAACACAGTGCCGCAGACCGACCTACACAAACGAACAGTATAGCGACATAGGTGGCCGATTTCTACTCGAAAAGATCTTTGTCGAGCGAACTTATAGAACGATCATCTCCTCGGATTGAAGAACTGATCGGCAGCAAACCAACTGGCCAGTAGCGTCACCAGAACGAACATCGCGAAGAGACTAATTCGGCGTTGCTCGATTTGCATGCGAAAGAAAATCGCCCAGACCGCGCTCACAAGCAAACCAGCGCTGATAGGCTTTACCGCGGGATGGGGCACATCCAGGTAATTAGTCGGCGACTGAGCCACTAGCACCGCGAGGACGGCGAACACGAGTCCAGCGATGGCTAGCCAGAATTTACTCATTTATCTCGCCGCGAATTGCCGTGCCTGGGCGGCGATGTCGACGCCGACCTTCTCGCTCCAGGCGGCGAGGAATTTTTTGTAGACGGGGCCGGGTTGGGCGTTGCCGATGGGTTGGCCATCGACGCGGACGATCGGTTGCAGGCAGATCGAGGTGCTGGTGATGAAGAGCTCGTCGGCGCGTGCGAACTCGGCGGGCGTTAGGTCGGCTTCGGTGTGGGAAATGCCGGCCGCGTCGGCGAGTTCGAATAGCACCTGCTGGCTGATGCCGGGGAGGACGCCGTCGATGCGAGGGGTGACGAGGCCGCGGTTGGCGTAGCAGGCGACGACGTTGGCGGTCGACGCTTCGCCGATGAAACCTTGTTGGTCAAGGAGGACGGCGCGTGCGCCAGGTTGCCGGCGGGCGGCTTCTTGGTCGGCGAGATAGTAGTGCATGCGGCTGCGGCACTTGAGTTCCGGCGGCCAGCAGTTGGCGGGCGTTTGGCGGACGTCGGTGATGACGGTGTCGACGCCGGTATCAAACTTGTCGGCCCAGCCGGCGAACGGCAGCGGGCCGCCGTGGACGCCGATGCGCGGCTGCGTGGCGGCGGGGGAATCGCCGGGCGTGACGAAGATCGCAACATACCAATCATCGCCGGGCGCCATCAATTCGGCGTTCACGTCGGGAAATGCAGCCACAGCCGCGCGAACTTCGTCGACGATCGCGGCGGCATTCCACCCGACGATTTCGAGCGAGCGGTGGAGACGCTTGAGATGCTCTTCGACGCGGAAGGGCTGGCCGGCGAACGTGCGGAGGCGTTCGACGACGACGACGCCAAGGCCGAAGCCGACGTCGCTGAGCGGAATGAGGGCGTTTTGCAGCGGGATCCACTCGCCGCTAAGGTAGGCTTGGCTGAGGTTCATGCAGCCCAGTATGGCGGGGGCGCGGTGGTTTGGCCACGGCGGCGGGAGCCCCGGCAGGGGCGGCATATTGTAGCCAGGGGCGCGAGCCCCTGGTTTAGCCAAACGCAGCCCCGCGAGGGGCGACATCGTTCGTACTCAGCTGGAAGGTGTCGCCCCGCTGGGGCTTTCATCACCTAGGCCGCACCGATTCCAGGGGCTTACGCCCCTGGCTACAACATGTCGCCCCTTACGGGGCTAATGCGACTTCGGTTTCCGAGGCTTCGGCGTCAGACATTTCTGCGTCGGCGAGGACCGGCTCTTGCGGATGTTGCGGCGGGAACTGGGCGACTTGTTCCAGGACGCGCGTCACGCGACTGGAGGAGGAGAGATACTCCTCGATCGCGTGATGGCGGCCGACGGAATTCGTCACGTCAACCGAACGAACGCGCGTGGCGAATTGGCCGAGGCCGCCAGTGCCGCCGAAGCCCAGCGGGCGGGCGCCGCTTTCCATTGCGAGGTGATAGAACCGCATTGCCGGGTCAAGGTGATTGTTGACGAGCAGTAACTCGTCGATTTGTTCGAGCGCGCGACCGTGGTAGCCGCCGGGACGGATCCAATTGGCGTCGAGTGCGGCGGCGACGAGGGCGGCTCGCACTGGCGGGCGCTCGGGGTGGAGACGTTCATTCAGCTCCAACGAGCCGAGTCGGCCGCCGGCGAGCAGGTGCAGCGCGCCAGTCGCCACGCGGGCGCCGTAGCTGTAGCCGATCACCGCGAGGGGCGTTTCAGCCGGCAGCTGATCGATCGCCCACGCGAGCTGCCAGCCGACTTGCTTCGTGCGGGCGGCCTTCACCTGATAATCGCGCACTTGGCCGCGAATCTGCGACGACGGCCACGACCAGATGATGAAGCGGATCGGTCCGTCGTCTTGACGACGATTGGCAAGTGAGCGGTACATCGCGAGGCCGTGCGACTTCGAGTAGCCGCAGTCGACGCGATTGCCGTGAATGTAAATGATCGTCGGCGTCGGCTTGGCGAGTTCCGCGGAGAGCTGTTCCCAGCTCAACGATTCCCAACCATACGGGCCGCCGAGGCCGGCGTGCGTTTCGCACACCAGGCCGGAACACATTGCGTCGCCTTCGCAGCGCGTGCCGATAGCGCGCGTGTTGATGAGGAAGATTTGATCTTGGTCTTCCTCTTGCTGACGGCGCAGCGACGCGTTCGGGAAGCCGCGTGTTGGCGACGCCGAGGCAGCGATGATTCCGCCGCCCTGCTTGAGGGCGTCCGGATGATTCATCGCGAAGGCAGAATTCCCGGCGGCGCATGCCAACGGCATCGCCATCGCGAACGGCAGGACGCCGCGTCTCAGCATATCTGTTGCTCGTTCCATCATGACCGTTTAGCGCGGACTTCGTCCAATCCGCACGGCAGGCGCACCGAAGTGAGACCAATAACTCCTTTGGGCGGGTGCGCACCTACGACCCGCACAAGCGTAGCATTTTTTCTGCGCGCAGGCGGAAGCTATGAGGGCGAAAAAAAACGCGTGTTGCGTTTGCACATCATTCCACGTGTTGTAGAGTTGCCGGACCCTCCGTTTTGCCCTCCTGAAGCAAAACACCCCTCCCCCCTTCTACGCCTTCGCTACAGTGCGCTGGCAGCGGAGAACCAAGTCATGAGGAAATTGACGATTCTGATGGCGCTGGCGACGACCGTCGCCGCGAGCAGCGGATGCTCGAGCTGCATCGGCCGCTGCAGAAATTTGTTCCACAAAGGCTCGCCTTGCGGGACCGCGATGACCGCTCCGGCCGTGATGGGCGCCCCGCTCGCCATGGGAACGCCCATGACGATGCCGGTATCGGCCCCGATGATGGCCGGCCCGATGTGCGTGCCGCAAGCTCCGATGTGCATGCCCGTCGACCCGTGCGCGGACCCGTGCGCCGATCCCTGCGCCACCGGCGGGATGGTGACGATGGGCTACGGCGGCGACGGCGGTTACGCGTCGCCCGAGGGTTGCGGTTGCTCTGGCGGCGGCGCCGGAGCGATCATGAGCGCCCCGCAGATCATGCAAGGCGGCTCGATGCCCGTTCCGTCGCCGGGCGCCGATTGATCTGCTGTTTGAGCTGATTTAACGAACTCGAAGCCGTTCGCACCGCGCCATCCTGAACGCGGTCGGGCGGCTTCGAGTTTTTTTGCGTTTATTGAGGTTCAGAGAATACGCCGAATCCAAGCCACCGGCTCCGCCGGTGGACGAAGTGCTAGTTGGCCGTGCTTTTGCCGCCTCCACCGGCAGAGCCGGTGGCTTTTATTACTCAGAACCTGAGTCAATGCGGCTGGTCGTCGCGGCCGGTACGACCGGCAAATTCGCCGCTGCTTTTCCCTTGGGCTATGCTGAGAGTATGGACTGCTCCGTACCTCAGGACTCGCGCTCCGTGTCAATTCGCACCGCTCCCCTGCCCTGCCGTTTGTTCGCCGCCGCTCTCACATTCGCTGCGGCGCCGGCCATGCTGCACGCTGCTGATGATACGCAGCAAGCGGCGGATACGGCCGCGGCCGACGTGATTATTGCTGACGATAAATCGGACGCGGCAAGCGACGAGGCCAAGAACGCTGAGCCAAGCGCTGGCCAGCCGACCTATGGTGCGCCCGTCACGCGGCGGATGCGGATCGGCGCACGCGTCGAGGCCAAGGGGGGCGAGGTTCAGAACATTTACATCATGGTCGCGGCGCCGCTCTCTTGTCCTGAGCAGCGCGTGGAGATCATCGAAGAAGAGTATCCCACCGACCTCGGAACGGTGGACTTCCGCACGCTGCCGGACGACAAGCGGTCGAAGCCGGGCGCGAACCAGATGTTGATTTCGATCCCGCAGCTGCCCGCACGGCAAACGGCCAATGCGGTGGTGACGTACGAAATCCAAACCGATCACGTCTACGCTCCGACGGAAACGGCCGGGCTGCGGATTCCGCCCAAGACGCCGAGCGATTTGAAGCTGTTCGTGAAGTCGAGCCCGTTCATCGAAGTGAACGACCGCGAGATTCGCGATGCGGTTGCCGAAGCGCTGGAAAAGCGCGTTACGTTGGGCGACAAGCTGGCGGCAGATTCGAATGCGATTCGAAGCGCCAATCTTTCCGTCGCGCCAGCCGCATCGGTCGCAGCCGACGCAGTGGACGATAAAGACGCCAAGAAAAAAGCGGCAAAAGAAAAGCCGAAGCCGAAGACCAAGGAAGAGTTGGCGGAGCTTGAAGCCAAGATCGACGAGCTGACCGACTGGCAAAAAGTTGAAGCGCTCTACGACTTCGTCCGCACGAAGGTGAAGTACCTCGACGGCGCCGAGGATATGCCGGCGACGAAAGCCCTCGAAGACGGCGAAGCCGATTGCTATGGACTGTCGGCGCTCTTTGTCGCGATGGCCCGCACAATGAAGGTTCCGGCCCGCATGGTGTGGGTCGACAATCATCAGTACGCCGAGTTCTATCTGGAAGACGAGGAAGGCAAAGGCTACTGGTATCCTGCTCAGCTCGCGGGGACGCGGGCCTTCGGCGAGATGCCGTTGCCGATGGTGATCTTCCAGAAGGGAGACAACTTCCGCGTTCCCGAGCGACGTCGCGAGCGGCTGCGGTATGCGACTGATTACACGACGCTGAAGGCTTCGGGGAAGCACAAGCCTCGCGTGGTGTATGTGCGCGAGCCGCTGACGAATTAGCGACAACGAACGTCGGCCGAACACGACGGCGGAGCGGGAGTCCGCCTCAGCACTGGCAAGATGCCAGTGGCACCCCACCTAACCGCGCAGCGGAGGCCGGTCAACCAGCCTCGGCGAGGGCGGCATCGAGCGCGGCCTCTAGCCCCGTCTGCCCAGAACCGACGGCCGACCAGCGCAGCTTGCCGTCGCGACCGAAGACGATCACGGTCGGGATGCCTTCGATCGGCAATGCGTCGAAGAACTCCCTCGCGCCCCAGCCGACCGGCCAGGTGAACTCCGGCCGTGCGGCCACGAATTCTTTGATCAGCTGCACGTCGCGTTTTGATTCGTCAGTCAAGCCGACGAACTGAACGCCGAGGGGCTGGTACCTCTCAACGACCTTCGCGAGCCGCGGAATTTCCGCACGGCACGGCCCGCACCAAGTCGCCCAGAGGTCGACGACGACCACTTTGCCGGCAGGCTCGAACGCGAAATCCTCGGGGACGTTCAACCAACCTTCGACGCCGAGCGGCGGCATCGGCGTGCCGACTTTGAGATCGGAGCTCGGGCTTGAGACGCCGCGCAGCATCCAGACGCCGCCGACAATCGCAATGATCAACAGAATAACGCCGAACGAATCGCCGAAGCTTGCACGCTTTTCCATCGCGGCAATATAGCACGACGCCGTGAGAAACCGCTAATGCGATCTCTCACGGCGTCAGGTTGCTTCGTTCAATTCGCGATTCGCGATCATCGGGGCGATGGGCGCGAACGCCGATTCAGCGGCGATTACTTGCGGCGACGGCGAGCGGCCAGCGGCAAGCCGAGCACGGCGGCGGCGAGCACCAGCGAACTCGGTTCCGGCACGCCGACGATCGAACCGCCCGAAGCGGGAATCGCGACTGGCGGGCCGCCGTATTGCTGCTGAATCAGCAGGAAGTCGGAGCCGTCGACGACGCCGTCGCCATTCGCGTCGCCTTGCGCCTTCGTCGCGGCTGGCGGAGGGTTCAGGCCGACGCCAAAGTTCAGCTTCCAAATGGCGAGGTCGGCCGCGTTGACGATGTTGTCGCCGTTGAAGTCGGCGCCAGTGCCCGGGGCCGCGATGCCGGCGTACGTCACGAAGACGCTGTCGCCCGGGTAGGTGACGTTCCACAACGTGCCGGGGCTAATCACCGCATCAAAGGTGGAGCCTGCCAGCGTATCGCTGCGAAGGATCTCGAACGAGTCGCCGAGTTGCGGAACGTAGCTCGGGATCAGCGACAGCGATAAGATGCCGCCGAGGTCGGCCGTGCCGGTCACCCAGAGTTGGCTGTAATCTTTGCCGAGGTCCATCTCAAGGATGCTGGAACTGCTCAACGTGAGATCGCCGATGATGGTCGACTTGGCGTCGGCTTGCACGGCGAGTGCGGCATTGTTGGCGAAGACGGTCGACTCGACGATGGTGTTGTCGAGCGTCACACGGCTATTATTGACGAGGCCGTTGGGGCCGATGAAACGGAGGATCGCATCCTTGCCGTAAATATCGCCGTTCGGCGAATTGTTGGTGACGTTGCCTTTGAACTCCATCTCGCCGCCGACCGACTCGATGTTATCGTTGTTCGTGACGGCGCCGGTGAAGAGAAGGCGTTCGCGAACGTTCGGGTTGGTCGTTGAAGCCGCGTTGCGGATGTCGCCGTTGTTGACCACGGCGCCATTGACGGTACCAGCGCCGCGAATAACGCCAGACGACGTCACTATAGGCGTCAGCAACGTCCCGCCATTGAGGTTAATGAACCCTTGCTGGCCGACAACGATATCAGTGTCGGCGCGGAGGATGCCCCGATCTTCAACGTAGACTTCCGCTTGAGCATTTGTCAGCGGAGTGGAAACGGTAATCGTTTGCTCCGCCCACATCAGCGAGTTTTGGCCAGAAACGATTGCCTTTGAATAGACCGCCGGGATCGTCGCGGACGCAGTGTTCTGTGCGCCGAACGTGATATCTTCTTCGACGTGCACCAGGCCGCCTTCGAAGACATGGACTTCGCCGCGTCCTTCGTCGCCAACCGTCAACTGATCTGCGACGGTCCAGCGCGAACCAGCGCCGGAGACGGTCACCAATCCGGAACCGATGGCGAGCGTGCCGCTCGTCAGTCGCGACTCTTCGCCAAGAATCGCCTCGTTGAGAGTAATCAGCTGCGCGCCGGCGACGACGGAGATATCGCCCTTCCCGCGTAACCCGACCGTCAGATCCGTATTGATGAGCCTAGAACCGACGCCGGTCAGCGAGACGAAGCCTTGCGACCCGAGCATCTCGCCGACGACGCCGTCAGCGTCCGTCGACACGGTTCCATCGAAGTTGGTTCGTACGATGGCGCCGCCGGAGATTGTCAGATACGCTTGCCCTTCGACGCCGACGGACAATAGCTCTTGAATCGTCCATTCCGACAGAAAGCCGGAGACGGCGACTTCGCCGACGCCGTCAGTACTCAAACCGATGAAACCATTGTTTGAGACGAGGGGAAGCGTGAACGCCGGCACATCGATTGCCATGCGGCCGACCGTGAAGAGCGGGTCAAAGCCAGTGCCGCCAACGATGATGTCTCCTGCGACAACTCCGCCGTCGAGAGGTAGGCCTCCAAACGGGCTGTAGTCGCCTTCGCCAACAACGTCTGCCTGCGCAAACTGCAGAGGGAGCGCGACCGCCAACCCAGCTGCGGCCAGCAGTGCCGCCGCCCCCTGTCGCTTGAACCACAAAATCGCGGGGAGCCGCCAATTGCTACGCTTCATCGATGATGCCTCTTTCTAATCTCGTCGACCGCGGCGCACAGCTTCGCCCCGGTCGGTATCTGGCCCGTCGTTCTATAATCGTTGAAAACTGGGGGAAGTGCCAGCAAATTGTCGCCCGCCCCGCCGGCCGGGGCTAAATGAGCAATTACGGTCGGCAGCCCCGGTTTGCCGCTGCTGGGGGCTACTACTTATGGCCGCTGCGGGCGGCGTTTGTCTCTGTCGGAAGGGTTCGGGGGTGTAGCGTTCGAGGTTCCGGGAAGGCGCTCGTTTGGCACGCTGGCTCCGTTGCTCGGAAAAATAGCTGCTTACTCGATCCTGCGGCGAAGCCTGACCGTGTTTTCGACGTTGTGATCGGCGCCTGGCTCGAAACCAGCCATCTGAGTCCGATCGATAATGTAGAAACCACGGATTCGCCGCACGTTGCCGACGTCGACGCCGTCTTCGCGGGTGAAGGCGTACCCTTCAGGGTAAACCTTTTTGTAGAGCTGAGGATCATTGTTGAAGTTAGCTTTGTTCAATTGAGCAGCAGTAGCGGTGTTCCAATCAGGAACTTCCTCCACCTCGAAGAAACCAATCGTCACCCACATCGCGTAAACGTTCGATCGGTTGGTGACGAGATTGTCGAGGCGGACGATCGGCTGATATCGAAAGTAGCCGTTGCGTTCGGAGTTCCAATGATCGTTGCCGGCGCCTTTCAGATCAGTAGAGAACAATGGCTCGCCGTTAGGCGCAGCCGTGCTCCCCGCCGTGCCGCTGATGCTTCGCAGCAACGTGCAATCGACCCCTGATCGCATCATCGCGGCAACCGGCACGAGATCGCCGGCGTCGGGACTGCGGAGCGGGTTTGCGAAGACAGTCGGGAGCGTTCGATCGAGCATCGTCGCTGAGCGAGGCGGCGTCGACGGCGCCGCCGGAGGCAGCTGCCCGCTGCGCGAGATGATCCAGTCATCGATGCTCGGGCCAGGATGAATTGCTCCTGGCGCGACGTTGCGGCTCGTTTCGCCATGGAAGAGAGTGTTCCAGACGTTGCGCTTTCTCATCTCAATCGCCGAGGTCGGCGCATTTGGCTTCATATCGCGCTCCGACACCGTATTCAGATTGATCCGCCCAGGGTCGCGGAACTCTGATACTTGGTTGAACGGCGCTTGCAAATTGAGCCGCGGGTCCTCAGCGCCTGGGGGCGATGCATAGACGGCAGAATCAAAATAGTTGGGATTGAGCCAGGTTTGCGTTCCCACGAATAGCGATGGAGTGTGGACGTACTCCAACATTCGATAGAGATGAAGCGGCACGCCGGGCGTAGGCGTTCCGCCCGCGTTTTCGGTCGAGAAGAAATTTTCGAAGTGGCTAAACGGTTTCGGCTGAAAATTGGGATTGGCAAGCTGTTGTTGCGGATCGTCGGCGTCGGTTGGATCGTACTGCTTCCAACCAGCCACAGGGTTTTCGCCGGACCGGAAATAGCGAAGCATCTGCGACGATCGATGCCGTGGCACGAGCATCAACTCATTGCCGCTGACGAAAGGTCGATTGTTCCAAGTCAGCCACGGGAACGGCTGCTTAGGCTGTAGAAGCTTCTTTGCCGGGGTAGGCTCCGTGGTGTTCATGAGGGGCCGGTTCAAGAACCCTAAGCTCATTTGAGGAATTCGCGACAACGAGTACGTCGTATTCGCATTGATTGCGGCGCGTTTGGCGTCCTGGTTGGTGAAACTAGCGGTATCAGGAGCGCGAGTTTTCCACAAATCGCGATCCTCCGTCTGGCCGCGTGCGCCATATCCGCGTTCAGCGCTAGAGAATCCGCTTCGAACGGTCGAATTCCGAGCTCCCAGTTCCGATTGAGATTGGCTCAATCGGCCGTTGAATACGGTAATGTACGCCTGCGTATCATCGATCGTGAGATAGGGGTTCGCCGTCACATGGTAGGGCGCAAGCGGATTGGCGAGACGCTGCAAAAATAGTCGGCGGCCTTTCGTGAAGTCGGTGCCTAATTTCGTCAACTCGGCGTCGCCGTCGTCCAAAGGAGTATCAATCGCTTTCGGCGTCGTGATATCGCCGCCGTTGCAATACATGCCATCCTCGCTGGGATCGTACGAAGTACCGGCATTCTGAGGCGGCGGATCAAATTTGACGAACTGCACGTTCCCCACTCGATTGGGATATCCTCCGGCAGGCTCCGACAACGTCAATCGGCGACGCACGCCTTCAGCGCCATTGATAATCGCAACGTCGGCCACGCAGCGACTGTTGTTGACGGTGATGGTCGGCACGGCGTTCGCTCCCGAAGCCTGCGCTTCAGACGGCGCCTCCATTTGGTACTGGTTGGCGGCGTCTTGCGCATTCGTCGCTACAGTGTTGTCGCCACTCGCGTTGTCGAGAAGGCGCACCGAGTGAAGCGTGCTCAGATCGGAGTCGAGTTCCACTCGCCGTAGCGGACGTCGCGGTCGTTGCGATGGCGTTTGGTCCAGGCGTTGCCCCAGCTGCGATGCGTAGATCTTTGGATTGGTCTTATCGCGAGTTCCCGAACCAACCACCAGGTAGCGACCTGGGCGAACTGGCGGAACGACGGGGTCTGCGGTATCGCCCGTTGCGCCCGGGAATCGATAAAAGGCGACGCCATCGTTCGCAATCTGCGGATCGCGATCGCCAAAATAGATCGAGCGGTCGATTTGCGCGGGGCGATTGGCCGGCAGCGGATCGTCGGGATCCTTCCGCGGGTCGACGTCGCGGGTCACAATCACGCGCCAGACCGGCGACCCGTCGCGTTGCTGATTATGAGTGCGCGTGACGTCGACGCCCAAATCGTGCTGCGGCAAGGCGGCGTTGGTCGTATCCGTAAGGTGCAAGTCGCGGCTCGGAGACGGCGTCTCCGGCCAGGGGTTGTAAATCTCCATAAAGAACGCACCGCGCGGTCGATAGAGTTGATCGAAGTCCGGATCTGGTCCTCGAGGAGGCGAGTCCGTCGTCGAGGCGGCCTGTTCGCCCGGGTTAGGATCTTCGTCTGTTTCATCGGTTGTATTTCGATCGTGCCACGCGAGCGTCTCGGTCATCACGAGTTCGGGGCGTTCGGCGCCCCAGACTAATCCGCGATGCGCGGCAGTATCATCGGCTGGCGTCACCGAGACGTCGTCCGCCGTGCCCAGAATGCCGTCTGGGCCAGGCTTGGCGTCGCCCACCCAACCGTTCACGTCCCATCCGTCAAATGGATTGGTGTCGTATTCAAACGGCGTCATGATGTTGTCCGCATCGCGGAAATCGACGACGTTGATCGCCCACTGGGCAATGCGACGGGCGAGTTCCTTGTCTTGAGCGCTCGTGCCGGCGTAGTCTGCCTCGGCCGCCGTCGTGAGGGCGAGAACGTAGAGATGACGCGCCATCAACTGACGGTGATCGGCATCCTCGCGAGTCACAACATTCGAGGCGTCCGGAACGTAATCAGCGGCGTATTGGGGAAAATAGCTATCGAAGTCTGCGTTTAATCCTGTCCGGTTCGTCCAAACCGGCTGTCCGGTTGCGCCCCCTTCGCCCGGTTCGTCGACGACGCCGTTGTTGTTGTCATCGGCGCCGTTGCCAAGCGTGCGATTCACATTGAGAGGCGTGCCGTTTAGCAATTCAGGCGCTACGAGCCGTCGCATGTGATTGCGCAGACGGATGGCGCCAATCCCTGCGAGAGGTTCCGGAAATGGGCGAAGCCCCAGCGCTTTGCGGACGCGCATTTCCACCAGATCCGCCGGCGTGCGCGGAGGACGCTTGTAGAGCGGATTCGTCGAATACATCGTCGCATCATTCGCCAGTTCGTGCGGCAAAGAGACGTTTGGCGTCGGCAAATCAAAGCTGGTCGTCGTGAGCTTGTTGCGAGTCGTGCCTTGAGCTTGCGACAGCGTCGCTAACCGTGGAGGAAGCGAACCGGCGTCTGAGTCATAGGCTCGCAGCACCCGTTCCAACTCGCCGTCGGTGAACGGAGCGTCGCTGCCGCTCGCGCCGACGTAACCATTTACGCCGGCGGCCGTCTTCTGCGAGAGATTGAGCTCGTAGGGCGAGTCCATCAGCAGACCAGGGTCGGTGGCGGTATTCATTTCCGTCGTTAGCGTGGCGTCGAAGACCGGCTGGCCGTGGTAATTGACTGCCGAGCCGTAACGCGCGCGGAGATCAGGCGGCGTCCCAAAACTTGAACGAATGTTCGCCCGCAGCGGCCAGCCGAACATGCTGATTTGGGCCATCTGGTCGACGGCGCTGACGACGCCAGGACGAATCGGAGCGCCGACGGCGGTCGGCAAGCCGTAGCGTCCCGGAACGAGCGGCGTGCCGCCATCGCCAGTGAGCAGTTGTTGGAAACGCTGAATCGGGTTGGGATCGGGGAACAGATAGGCCAGATTGACGTCGCCCGGGCCGTAGCCGATGCCGCGGGGCGTGGTGAAGGAGGTGAGGCCCGTTGAAGCAATGGTCGAGGGCCGACCGGTGTTCGGCGGCGTCCCCGTGTTTTGAAGCGACGCCATTCCTCCCGCGCTACTATCCCAAGCCCCCGCCAAGTCGCAGGTGCCGGCGGCGTTGACGTTCGCCTTGCCGTCCTGATCGACGATCAGCATCGCCACGAGCGGCTTCACCAACTTGCCGTTGGGGCCGGCCATCACGGGCAGGCCGACGTCGATCCACACGCTGTCGCGGACGCCGTCGTTGTCGTTGTCGACGTCCCACGGCCCGTAAATCATGCGGGCCAGCTTTTGTTGCGGCGTTTGCGTCGCGGCGAACTCGGGATTGCTGCCGCTGAACTTTGGATGATCGAGCCAGTTCGGGCGGAGCAACACCTTGCGAAGCATCATCGCTTGGGTGCCGAGGGTCGACGTCATGAGGTCGGGCGTGGCGGCGGCGTAGGGCGCCCGCATCGCCCAGTAGTAGAGCAGGTCGGGACGATGCCAGGAGGGAAGCACCAACGAGCCGAAAGTCGGCAGCGCCGTATTGGCCTGCGAAAGCGCCGCGGGCATCGTTGTGTAGTCAACTCCCTGAATCAACGTCTCCGACAACGCGGTCGCGGGGAGGTAGGCGAGCGCCATGTTCTGGAAATCGACGGCGTCGTAACCTTCGTTGCCGCCGCCGGCCGCGGCCGGGCCCACGAGGTTCGCCAGGGCGATGCTGCGAGCGGCTTTGTCGGCGCCGGTGTACTGGTCGATAAACTGCAGCGAGGCGCTGTTCAGCAGGTAGTTCGCGTTCGCCGTGTCGGTCGCGGTTTGGTGAATTTGCATCACGTTGAGGAACGTCGTGTTCGGCAGTAACGCGAGTTCAAACGAGTACGGCGTACCGCCGACGTTGACTTCCTCGAGCAGGCTCAGCTTCGCGGCATTGTTCGCCGCCGCACGGTTGTAACCGAAACCCGTGCCGCTGAACGGACGGCCGTTGATGAGAATGCGAGATTCGGCGAGCGTCCCGACGTTCGCAGCGGTAATCAACGATCCATCGGCCAGCTGCACGTTCATGATGCGCATGCGATTCGGCGGCACGAAGCCGACGATGCGCGTGCTACGACCTCTGGCGGGGCCGCTCAGAAATGTCAGGACTTGGCCGTTGTAGGCGTTGTCGTACGGGCTAAAGCGCGGCGGCGGGGTTGCTGAAGTGACAAAATAGTTTCCGTAGCCGTCGATATCGATGCCCTGCAGATTCTGCACGAAGTTGGCGTCGAGGTTCAACTCAACAATCTGATCGCCAGCAATCGGGAATCCTGAGGCATCCTTTGCCCACGACGCGGAAGCCGCCCCAGTCATTACCTGCGTCTTGATTCCCTCATTCCCATACATATCCCCCAGCAGCGAGTGGAATCGCAGCGAGCTGTTGGGATTATTCGTGTCGCGGAGGACTTGCAGCAGGACTTCGTCGAGGAGTTGCGTTTGGGCCGCTTCGCTGGCGAGGCGGACCGAGGCCTTCATCGCGGTCTTGGCCGTCTTTTCCGACTGCTTCGCCGTGATGATGAACGCGGTGCCGACCATCATGAACAGCACCAGCAAGCTGAGAACGACCAGCAGCAGCACGCCGCGGCGGGGGCGGCGGGCGGCGTTTAGCTTCGCGCGGCGGGTGAGCAGCCGGGCGCGGCGGGCGGGCCGGCTGCGGCTGGTGCGAGCGGTGCGGCCGACGCGAGCTCGGCGGGGAGCTGGCGACGACGATGGTTGGCGGCGGTGCGGAGACATGGCGACTGCTGTTCCTGTGCTACTTGTTTTGCCCCAAGTAACGGACGAATCTAGTTGCGAGTTGCGGGTTGCGAGCGACGAGTTGCGAGTTGTTGATGGCGGTTGTCAGTGGGAGCGTCGTCGTGCGGCTTGGCTTCTTGCCACTCGTCACTCGCAACTTATTGAGCCTCCATCGGCAGCATTTGCGTGGCGACGCTGATGACGCCGGGGAGGAGGATGGCGCGGAGGTTCGAGCCGGAATTCAACGGCCATTCGGGGCCGTCGAGCATCAAGCGGCGGATGGCGAAGTTGCCGGTGTTACTGCCATCGGCGAGCATGCGATCTTGAGATTCATCGTCGATCGATAAGATTCGGTACCATCGCATCAGGAACTGGCCCGTCCCCTGATGGACCCCGGCGACGGCGATCCAGTTGCCGGCGCGAATGCCGTCGACGGCGTTGTCGACCGCGTCCGTGTTGTTGTTGGCGGCCGAAATGACAAGTTCGTTGCCCAGGTTCATGACGGCGGCGATCGAACGCTCCGACGCGGCCGAAGGCGTCAGTTCGCGCTTGTTCAAGACGGCGACGGAAACTTCGTAGAGCTCGCTGCCGAACTGCGGATTAATCGGCTGCAACGCATTGAGGCCGCCGGTGGTCGTCGGCACGATCGTCGCAATCCAGGAGTAGCTGCCGCTATACTGACGCGACAGCAGCGTGTCGTCTGCTGCATAATTCGGTGTCGGGGTCGCGTTGCTATCGACGGCGCTCCAGCGCTGGATGGCGGGTCGATCGTCTTGCTTGGGCAGTTCGTTCGTGACGTCGTCGTGGAGGCGGAAGATCGTCTCAGCGAAAGCGACGCTCATGTTGGGAACTGCGACGGTCGTCGTCGGAACATTCGTCGAGGAGAGCGTCAGGCGACGGATTGGCCAACGGGTTTCGGCGAGGCCGACGGTTGACGGCGGTAGAGGGGTAGCGGGCCAAGTGACGTTCTGAGAGTTCGTCGAAAATAGCGGGTCGTTGTCTGCGCCTGTCGGGTAAGCGTCGCTGAAGAACGCGAACGGAAAAATGTCGCGATCCGCGATCATACCGTCATTGCGCGCCGCAGCTTCGCCGAGCGGGTCGATCACGAACGCCTGCCCTCCCCCGACCGTGCCGGTCGTGTTGAAGTAGTCCGCAGTCGGATTGAGCGTCGGGGAGCCGCCGGGAATCCAGTCGGGCTGAATGACGCGATAGTCGCCAGCGACCACGCCGTTCGTCGGCTGGGCAGCGTAGAGCCAGTTCTCCGGCTTGAGGTATCCGCGGGCCTTGAGGTCGGCCATGGCGGCTTCGGCGAGGGCGGAGCCGCGGTCGAATTGCTCGCCCTTGCCGGCGTAGTGGTTGCCGACCGGGAACACGGCGGCGACGCCCATCAGGCCGAACAGCAACACGAACATCGAAATCAGGACTTCGAGGAGCGAGATGCCGCGGCGGATGTGGAGTTGATTGGTCATATGTTCAAGGCGTTAGCGGCCGGTGGCGGCAGTCATGTTCTTGGCGGCTTGGCGGGCGTCGCCAATTTGCTTGGCACGCTGAGCCGCAGGCGCAGTGTCGTCGATGTAAGGCGAAAGACGCGGATCAAAGCTGATGTTGTTATCAGCCGTGATGATGCGGCCGGCGCGGTTGATCGTCACCCAACGGCTATCAGCGCTCAGCCAGTTGATGCGCGTGCGACGTTGGGTCAACTCGTCGTTGGAAATGCTCGCTCCAGCGGAGAAATCGTAGTCGTTGGGATCTTGCGAGCCGTTGTTGCCATTCTCAAAGAGGCCGAGGAGCAGGAAAATCTGCTCGGCCCCCTCACGGCGGACGCCGTCGCGGTAGACGGCTTCGATCGAGCCGTTGGGACTGAACATGATGCCGACAGTCGTCGCTCCGCCAGAGTCGAAGTCCATTGGCATGGAGGCGCCGACGCCGGTAGCGCCCGATGCTTCGAGATCGATGCCGATGCCGCGAGGAAACTGCAGCGGCTGCTCCGAAGTGTTGACTGGCAGGCGGGCAAACGAGAACGGCTTGAGCGCGCCTGGCGCCAGTTGCTGGCCGTTTTGGTTGAGCCAAATGGCGAGCAAGAAATTCGTCGGCATGACGTAACCGGTCGCCTGGTCGACTTGATGAGCCCCCTCGGTGCCGCCGCCGTCGTCGACGATCAAGAAGTAGTTCCCGCCGGCGTTGACGACGTCGCCGTTGCGAACCATGCGCGGCGGAATGGGATCCTCGGCGCCGTACAGCGTGAACGCCAATTCCCAAACCCCCGCTCCGCGGTAACGGGCGTCGAACATCGTGCCGCCATTGCCGTTGGCGTTGTCCGTCGTCGGCTCGCCATAGGTCAGCTTGTCGTTCGAACGGGGCTTATTCACGGAGACGCGAGAAAACTCACTGAAACCCGTGAACGCGGGCGGCTGGGCGATCATGTAGGCTTCGAGCGCCATGCCGCTGAACGGCGAGCTGGTTCCGGTCTCCCGGAAGGCGACGCCGACGGGCCGGCCGTCGCGCGCAGCTTGGGCCTGGGCTTGAGACAACAGCGTGGTGAGCTGGCGCGAAGCTTCGCGAATCTTGCGGGAGTTGTTGTTGGGCGAAAGCAGCGGCAGGGCTCCGGCGAGGACCGTCACCATGATGACGATCGTCACGAGGAGTTCGATCAGCGTCAGGCCGCGGCGCGCGGAAGCGGTCGGCGACGCGGCGGCGATCGCTCCGCATTCGGCAGTTCGCAGTTGGTCGTGGCGGTTCATAGCTTCGTCTCTTGGCGGCGGCCCTGACCTCGCTAGGTCAGGGCTATTTCGGCAGTTGCTGCGGCGATTGGCGGTTAGTACTCGATGAGGTGGTTGGTGATGTTGTCTTTGGTGAGCTGCACCGAGTCGAGAACAGGCGCGCCTGACTGCGTGCCGTCGACGTAACTCTCACTCTGATTGGCGACATAGGGATCGATGTTATCGCCATTTTGAGCGCCAGTGAGTTGCAGCTTCGATTCGCCGTCCGGACCACCAGAGTAAATCAACGGCACCAATCGATATGCTTGCTGATGCGTCATATTAGCCCCCGTCGCACGCGTCATCCGGTTGCGCATGTTGGCCTCGTAGACGCTACGAAGCGACGCGGGATAGTAACCCAAATTCGGAGTGACCACCGTTGGTGAATCGCGACGGTAGAGATCGAAAGGATCGTGGTCCGTCTCTCCTGGGCGGGTGCCGTCAGGGTTGCGAGGCTGCAAATCAGACGTCACTCCGGCAGGCCAACGTATCCAGCCAATCGGATTTCCCCATCCATCGATGAATTCGGGAGCCCCGTCGTCGTCCGTATCTCCAATGTCTTGCTTGGCGAACAGAGTTCGGGCTTCGCCGTCGCCAGTCGCGTTCATTACTACAAGATAGAGGCATTCCGCTTGCGAAAGCCCGGCTGTAGCCGGCAACTGAAGCCGACGCCGATCGTAGGCGAACGCCAACTGCGGCGGTTGAGCGAGAATCTGCGGGACGTAAAGAATGTCCTCCACCCGATCCGGCATTTCTTTTTTCATCAACTCACGGATGCCAAGCAGCCTTGCATCCGCAATCATCTCTCCACGAGCCTTTGAAGCTTCTTTCATCGCTTGCTGAGGGTTGCTGGAACCTGCAACAAAGCTCGCAACCCACGCGTCAATATCACTGATGATTTTGGCCTTCACCTCGACCCGTCGCGTTTCGTACGAGTTGTAACGTTCGAGGATGAGCGTATGGATCTTCGTGATCAGCGTTTGCGTACGCTTCTCGCGCGCCCCCTCGATCGCCGCTGCGGCGGTGCCGAGGATGGCGGCGGCGATGATCGCCATGATCGCCATGGTGATCAGGAGCTCAACGAGCGTGAGGCCGGTGCGAATGGGGCCCGTGCCAATGGAGAATGCGGAATGTTGAATGGGGAGCGCACGCTCAGCGCGCAGCCGCTCTGGCTCCATTCCCCACTTTCCATTCGACATTCCGCATTGATTCTTCATGCTCATTGCTCCGCTGCGGCGGAGAGTTCGCCTTCGGTGAAATTGGTCAGCGTGTCGGCGATCGGGCCGATGTAGACACCCTTGGGGAACAGATAAGGTTCGAGTTGTGCGACGGTCGGAACCGGGGAATTGCCCGACGCGCTAACGCCGAAGTCGCCCCAATCGTCGTCGAGACCGCAGTGCAGAATTTGGAACTTAGCGTCCACGAACGCCAGGTCCTGCAAGCTCGCGGCGGTCGCTTTGCCTTCGCGGACTTTCTTGAGGGCGAAGACGTTGTTCGCCGTCGCCGAGGCGTACGGATCGTACTGGTACGGCTTGTGACGCGACGTATCGAAGTAGACGAGCGGCTGCGTCGATCCAGCAGGGATGTATCGCCAGAGATTAATACGACGAGTGATGGCGCTGTTCTGCGGATCTACATACGTTACGAATCTGCCTGCGGCCGCGTTGGACGTGTCGTCCAAGAACGAACCGTCGTCGTTTCTGGGCGTTAAGCGGCCCAAATCGAACTCATAACGCTTGTTTCTATTTTCGAGAACCTCGCCGGGACTTCCGGTTGCCGTGGAAAACGACGGACCGCCTGGCCCAGAGATGGGATATTGCTCGTCGCTGCTGAATCCCCCCAGCCAGAAATAGAGGGCTTCGGCGCCGGTCATGCCGTTCGGAAGCGCGCCTGACGTCACAATGGTTGTGGAAGACGGCGTGACCCCGGCAAGGGCGTCAATCAGGTCCGCGGGCTCGTTGTGCCGCGGGAAGGCCTTCTTGAACGCACGCACGAAGTCGGCCCTCACCATCGGCCCCACGGTCCCGCCGGAAGGGTTCATCCCGTTCGGCGGATAGATGCCGTAGTCGTTCTTGAAATTCTCCGCTGCGCCCGAGAGATTCTTCACCTCTAAAACGATGCGGGCTCGCTTGGCGTTCTTCAACGCATTCACCGCCGCGGCGGCGATCAGGCCGGCGAGAACGGCGATGATCGCGATGACCACCAGCAGTTCGGTAAGGGTGAAGCCCTTGCGGCGGGCGGTCGCGCGACGCTGGCTGGTGGCGGCGGCGGTGACTTGCGATTCTTGCATGTGACTTTGGCTCCTTGTCTTGCTCTTCTGGCTCGCCTGGCCGGGCGTTGATGCTGGGCGGTTCTGGTTGGTTTCCGGGACTGGCGTCTGGTTCGGGGCGACCGGACGGCGGGGCCGTTCGGCTAGTGGCACTGTTCGTTTAGTGGGCACTGTTGGCGGCTGGCTCCCCCGAATGGGGGTGGCCAGGCGGCGGGGTTCGACCTGTCTGCCTGTGGCGAAATCTCACCATGGGAGTTTCCTCCCCTCACCCTGCCCTCTCTCCGTGTGGGAGAGAGGCGTATTGGAATGAGACGAAGCGTTTGATTTCGCAAGGCGGAATAAGGCGCCCCCCGACGCAAGTCCGCGGAAATTAGCAAGTTCGCACGTTGAATCGCTAGCAACCGCAAACTGTGTGCCGGATGGAGTTTAACTGCTTTCGGGGTAGCTGGGAACTAACCGGAGACGCCCGTGGGGCGTAATGACGAATGCCTAAATGACGAATGACGAATGGGGGTCAGGACCCTCCATTCGTCATTCGGGTTTCGTCATTCGGTCATTTTCCGCCTAGCCCGACAGGTTGTTGATGAGGTCGACCAGGGGGACGAACAGGGCGATGACGATGAAGCCGACGGCGCCGCCGAGGAAGATAATCAGCAGCGGTTCCATGAGCTTCGTCAGGCCGTCCGTGAGGACAGCGACTTCTTCGTCGTAGGTGTCGGCCACCTTGTAGAGCATCGTGTCGAGCTCGCCCGTTTCCTCGCCGACGTCGACCATGTTGACGACGATGTCGTCGACGACCCGCTGGCGGTATTTGAGCATGTACATCAGGAGCCCGATCGGGCCGCCGATAAAGCAGAACCAGAAGAAGGCCGCCACGGGGTGGAAGCTGAGGCGGGAGAATTCCTTCATCGGGCCGGCGATGGCGTCGCCCTCGCGGATCCGCTCGCTGATCTTCAAGAACATCTTCTCGAAAATCGCATTGCCGGCGGTCTCGCGGGTGATGTTGAGGGCCTCGAGAATCGGCACGCCCGAAGCGATCAGCGTGCCGAGCGTCCGCGACGTGCGGGCCATGATGTTCTTTTCGACCAGCTGGCCGAAAATCGGCATCTTGATGCAGAACTGGTCCCAGCCGATGCGGCCGTGGCGGAACTTGCGAATGAGCTTGATCGTGAGCCAAATGGCGATCGGGATGCCAGGGATGAGGTACCAGTAGTTTTGGCACCACTCGGCGACGTTGATCAGGTAGATCGTGAGCGTCGGCAGCTCAAGGTCAAAGTCCTCGAAGATGTCCTGAAAGCTCGGGACGATCTTGATCATGATGAACGTCAAAATACCGACGGCGACGCAGACGACGACGACCGGATAGATCATCGCCGACTTAACTTTGCGTTTGAGGGACTCGGCCCGTTCTTTGAAGTCGGCGAGACGCTGGAGAATGACTTCGAGGGCGCCGCCCGCCTCGCCGGCCTTGATCATGTTGACGTACAGGCGGTCGAAGCATTTGGGCGACTTGGCCATCGCCTCGGAGAGGGTGTCGCCGCCTTCGATCGCTTCGCAAGTGTCTTCGAGGGAGTACTTCAGACGGCCCGGCTTCGCTTGCTCGCCGAGAATGCGGAGCGAGCGGAGAATCGGCAGGCCGGCGTCCTGGAGAATGGAAAGCTGGCGGGTGAAGGCGGTGAGATCTTTGGAGCGGACGCCGCCGAAAACGAAGCCGCGTTTCTTTTTGGCTCCGCCGGCTTCGGCCTTCTTGCGAACCTTCTTGACGGAGATCTTCGTGACGAAGTATCCCATCTGCCGGATAGTCGCTTGCGCATCTTCCTCGGTGGCGGCGTCAATGACGTCCTTGATCTCCGCCCCGGTGGAGTCCATCGCCTCGAATTGGAAAGTTGGCATAGCGGCGATCCTTAGCGTCGGGCTGGTCGCTGAAGCGGCGCAGTCCGCAGTGGGTCCTCAGTCCCGTTCCTCTAACTCTGTCAGTTGTCAGTGGTCCGTGGTCAGTTGCTGGGAGGTCGTTGAGTTGCTCGCAACTGACCACGGACCACTGACAACTGACCTCTCTTACGCTTCCATAATCGTTTCGCGGATCGTTTCTTCGGCGGTGGTCAGCCCATCGAAGCAGGCCTTCATGCCGGCGTCGCGGAGGGTGACCATGCCGCCCCGACGGGCCGCCTCGCGGAGTTCGTCGGTCGAGGCGTTGCGCATGATGAGCTCGCGGAGCTCGTTGTTCATGATCATCAGCTCGAACAGACCAACGCGCCCCTTGTACCCAGTATTGTTGCAATTTTCGCAACCTGAGCCACGAAAAAAGCGTTTTCCCTTCAGGTCGGCAGGCGAAAGCTCCAAATCGTCCAGCATTTCCTTCGTCGGCGTGTGCTCTTCGCGGCACTTGGTGCAGACGCGCCGGACCAGCCGCTGGGCGAGGATTGCCTCGACCGTGGCGGTGATGAGGAACACGGGAACCCCCATATCCTTCAAACGCGTGATCGTGCTGGGGGCGTCGTTCGTGTGGAGCGTGCTGAACACCATGTGGCCGGTGAGCGACGCCTGAACGGCGATTTCGGCCGTTTCGAGGTCGCGGATCTCGCCCACCAGGATCTTGTCGGGGTCTTGCCGCAGGATGGCCCGGAGGCAGGCGGCGAAGGTGTTGCCGATCGAGGCGTCGATGGGGACCTGGATGATCCCTTCCATGTCGTACTCGACCGGATCTTCGGTGGTGATCAGTTTGTCGTGGATCGTATTGAGCTCGTTGAGCGCCGAGTAGAGCGTCGTCGTCTTGCCGGAACCGGTCGGGCCGGTGACCAGGACAATGCCGTTCGGCTTGGCGATGGCTAGGCGGAAGACGTCCATCGTCTCCTGGTTCATGCCGACGTTACGGAGGTCGAGCGACACGACCGAGCGGTCGAGCACCCGCATAACGACGCTCTCGCCGAACAAGGTCGGCAAGACGCTGACGCGGAGATCGACAGGGTGACCGCCCACGGTGAGCTCGATGCGACCGTCTTGCGGCAGACGGCGCTCGGCGATGTCGAGGTTCGCCATGACCTTGATGCGGGTGGTGATCGCGAAGGCCAAGTGGCGGGGAGGCGGCACCATTTCGTAGAGGACGCCGTCCGCCTTGATGCGAATGCGGAATTCGTCTTCGAACGGCTCGAAGTGCAAGTCGCTCGCGTGGTCCTTGATCGCGAGCAGCAGCACCATGTTGAGCAGCTTGCGGACCGGAGCGCTGTCGGCGAGGGCTTCGACGCTGGTGAGGTCGACCGAGTTGCCGGCAACCTTCGCGGCGGCGGCGGCCAGTTCGGCGTCGTCCTCCATCGCGGTGACGATCGACTCGACGCTTTCGGTGCTTTCGCCGTAGTAGCGTTCGAGGGATTTGATGATGCCCGGCTCGGTGGCGACGACGACGCGGATGTTGTAGCCGAGGAAGGTGCGCAGCTCGTCCTGAACGCCGAGGTTCTGCGGGTCGCACATGGCGACGGTGAGCGTGTTACCGTCGAACTCGGTGGGAATGATGCGATACATCTGCGCCATCGGCTCGGTGACCATGGAGATCACTTTGGGATCGATGGTGAGATCCGTGACGGTGACGACGCGGAGGTGGAGCTGTTCGGCGAGGGCCTGGGCGAGCTGATCGTCGTTGATCAGACCCATGTCCTGCGCGACCTGGCCCAGCAATTGGCCGGTGCGCTGATGTTGCTCTTCGAGCAGCAATTCGAGCTGGTCGTCGGAGACGTAACCGAGGTCGACCAGGATTTGTCCGATGCGGCGTTGGGCCATGGCTTGCGCGTCAGGATGCTAATTGAATAAGGATGAACTAAGGAAATTTCTCGCAAAGGCGCGAAGGCGCAAAGAAAACCATTGATCAGTGCGCCGAACCTGTGCGTTTTTTTTGCATTTCCTTTGCGCCTTCGCGCCTTTGCGTGAAATCTTCTTCTCTTCGTCGAGACTACTAGCCGGGATCGTTCGCTTGCGGTTCGTCGAAGATCCCACGCTCGGCCGCGGCGATCCGCTTGGCCAAATCGTCGGGGCTGTTCGACTTCATCATTACGTCTTCCTTCGTGGCGACTTCATTCCGCCAGTGCTGGAAAAGGTGATCGTCGAGGAGCTGCATGCCGTACTTCGAGCCGGTTTGAATGGCCGAGGTAATGCGGAAAATCTTGTTCTCGCGGATCAGGTTGGCAATGCCCGGGGTAACGACCAGCGTCTCGAACGCCGCCGCGCGGCCGCCGCCGATGCGGGGGACGAGCTGCTGGGCGAGAATGCCGATGATCGCCGTCGCGAGCTGCGTGCGGATCTGATCTTGCTGATGGCTGGGGAACACGTCGATGACGCGGTTGATCGTGCCGGCAGCGCTCGACGTATGGAGCGTGCCGAACACGACGTGGCCTGTTTCGGCCGCGGTGATGGCGGCTTCAATCGTTTCCAAGTCGCGTAATTCACCGACGAGAATGACGTCGGGATCCTGCCGCAATGCGCGACGAATCGCTTCAGCGAACGACGTGACGTCGACGCCTACTTCGCGCTGGTTGACCGTCGACTTCTTGTGGTTGTGATAAAATTCGATCGGGTCTTCGATCGTGATGATGTGATGGTCGACCGTCGAGTTGAGGTGATCGACCATCGCCGCGAGCGAGGTCGACTTGCCCGAACCGGTTGGCCCGGTGACGAGCAGCAGACCGCGCGGCCGCAGAATGAGGTCTTTGAAAATTGGGGGGAGGCCCAATTGATCCATCGACATCAGGTTCACCGGAATCTGCCGGAGAACCATCGAGACGTTGCCCTTTTGGCGGAAAATCGAGACGCGGAAACGGGCCTGATCGCCGAATGCGAAGCCGAAGTCGGCGCTGCCGGTTTCTTGGAATTCTTGTTGGCAACGATCGGGCGTGATGGACTTCATCAACGCGATCGTGTCGGCGGGCTCAAGCACCTTCGTCTTGAGCTTCTGCATATGACCGTGGAGCCGCAGCACGGGCGGCTGCCCGACGGAGATGTGAAGATCGCTCGCCCCCTGCTTGACTTGAGCAGAGAGGAGCTTGTCGATGAGAATCGTACCCATATGTTCTTTCCCGTAACGATCGCGCGGCGAGTTGCCGAGAGGCAAGCAGCGCCATCCGGGAAGCCTCTTCCCGTGACAAGTCTGACGGCCCAGGCAAGAGAGGCGTCCCGCGTCGGCTGTTCCGGCCGAACGGGTCTCCACGCTCCTCGATCCACCCCCTCAAAATTGCTCTGCGCCTACCTAGGCATTATGTCGGGGGAAAGTGGTAAACTCAAGAGTTTCAAGAGGATAATGCCGTTTGGCGAAGCCTGGGAAAGGCCGTTTAATCCGGTGGAATGCCGCCCTTCAGCCGCCGCGCAGGTTGCAGCGGCGCATTAGCCCTGGGCTCCGCCCGGGGGTGACATTGCGAGGGACGACGTCCACCGTAATAGAGGCCCACCCCCGGGCGGAACCCGGGGCTAGAGGTGTTGCGGCGAACCCTCCGCCAACGACTAGGTCGTCTGCTCGCGTTTCGAGACGCGGAAGACTTCCTCCAGCGTCGTGATCCCTTGGAGGGTCTTCAGGATGCCGTCGTCGTAGAGGGTGGTCATCCCCTGCTTGACGGCCGCCTTGCGGATTTCAAGCGTCGAGGCGCCCTGGAACGAAAGTTCCCGGACTTTTGAGGTCATCGTCATCAGCTCGTAAATGCCAATCCGGCCGCGGTAGCCGCTCTTACCGCAATGGGAGCAACCAACGCCCTTCATGAAGGTAGCGCCCGCCACCTGTTCGGGCGTGATTCCCGCAATGTCGAGCTGGGCCTGCGAGGGAGTGAACGGCTGCTTGCACTTGGCACAGTTAACGCGGACAAGCCGCTGGGCCATGACGCCGACGACGCTGCCAGCCACCAAATAGGCCGGGACGCCGATGTCGACCATACGGGTAATGGCGCCGGGAGCATCGTTCGTATGGAGCGTACTGAACACCAAGTGGCCCGTGAGCGACGCTTGAATGCCCATCGACGCCGTCTCGTGGTCGCGCATTTCGCCGACGAGAATGACGTTGGGGGCCTGCCGCAACATCGCTTTGATGATCTTGGCGAAGTCGAGGCCGATGTTGTGGCGAACCTCTACCTGATTAACGCCTGGGAGGTAGTACTCGACCGGATCCTCGGCGGTGATGATCTTGCGATCGGGGCGATTGAGCTCGTTCATCGCCGCGTAGAGGGTGGTCGTCTTGCCCGAACCGGTCGGGCCGGTGACGAGCAAAATGCCGTTGGGACGGCGGATGAGATTCTTGAACGTCTTGAAGTCTTTCTCGGAAAGACCAAGCTGCCGGACGCCGACTTTGATGTTGTCCTTATCGAGCAGCCGCATCACGCACGACTGGCCATGGTTGGTCGGCAACATGCTGACGCGGAGATCGAGTTCCTTGCCGCCGGCCGTGATCTTGATCCGGCCGTCCTGGCAGCGTCGGCGTTCGGCGATGTCCATCTTGGCGAGAATTTTGATACGGCTCAGCAGGGCGCCGAGCAGACGCCGCGGCGGGCTGTCGCGTTCGACCAGCATGCCGTCGATCCGGTAGCGGATGCGGACGCGGTCTTCGAACGGTTCGACGTGAATGTCTGAGGCCCGCAATTGGACCGCTTCGCCGATCATCAGCTGGACGAGCCGGACGATCGGGGCGCTGGTTTCGTCGACCACGTCGTCGGAATCACTGGCCGTATCGTCTTCAGTTTCGGTGAAGTCGATGGCCGTGTCGGTGAATTCCTGCAACATCGAGTCAGCGGATTCGCCGTCGACTTGGCCGTAGTTGCGGTTAATGGCTTCGAGAATGCTTTCCTTCGTGGAGACGCCGATCTCGATCTTGCGATTGAGAATGAACTGCAGCTTGTCGAAGGTTTCGAAGTCTTGCGGATCGCTGACGAGCACCTTCAGGGCGCCATTTTCTTCGGAGAACGGGATGACGGCGTTTTCGCGGGCGACCGATTCGGGCACGAGTTCAACCACCGCGGGGGGAATCGGCACGTTGTTGAGGTCGTAGTATTCGTAGCCGTGGAGCTTCGCCAGCGACTTGGCGATTTGCTCGCCATTGGCGTAGCCGAGCTGCACGATGGCGTCTTGCAGCTTCAGCCGGCGCGACTTGGCGACCGTCTCGGCTTCTTGGAGCTGTTCGGGACCGATGATCCCCTTCTTAATGAGAAAATCCCCGAATCGATCGGCCATGGCGGCTTCTTCTCTGCTGCGTGTTCCGGAAGCGAATCGACAGGATCGGTGCGGCCGCGACGGCCGCGAATCGACCCGAAGAGCGGGCGGAGTGCGCGTCCCCAGCGATCGCCGAGAGCGCGTAACCATCCCGCCTGTAACCTTTTAGGCTAGTGGGGCGGGATTGGAAAGTCAATCAATGCCGAACGGCGTGCGAAGGCGTGGAACGGTTGAAGTCGTCGCGCGCTGCAGGACTGGTCGCTTAAGCGACCAATCCGAGGGAGACTCCATGCCACGGCCCCTGGAGCGGTTAATCCTCAAGCTCCGGCTCAGCGATTGGCGAGCTTGCGGGGGAGTCGTTCAGGGGTTGCGGCTTGGGTTGGTCGTCCGGAATGCGCGGGTCTGCCGTTGGCGCCGGCGTGGGAATCGTGTTGAGGGTAGGCTGGGGGACGGCGTCGGGCAGCAGTACTGGCTGTGGGACGGGCGCCGGTGCGGGCGAAGTCGGCCACTGCTCCCAAGAGCTGGGAGTCGGCGTCGAGGGCGTTGGCGTCGTCTGCGGATCGCCGCCGAAGCCGCGGGCGTCGATGCGGAGCTGCTGGGCCTGATGGCGGAGGCCATCGGCTTGGCGGTAGAGATCGAGCTGCTCCAAACGGTTGGCGGTCGCGTCGAGCTGCGTGGCAGCGTCGCGGAGGGCGCGGATGACGTCCCGCTGCGAGCCCCGCGGGCTACGGTCATTCCGCGACGGCGACGACGGGGCGCCAAAGCCGTCTGAACGGAGCGCAGGGAACTGATCGACCTGCGGCCCGCCGAGTGATTTTTGCAGCTGGCGGATTTCCGGCGGAAGCTCGCCGCTTCCGGGAGTGAGCTTCGATTCAACTCGCGTCCTGCGTTCCAAATCGCTCCAGCGGCGGCTTTCCGCTTGGTCTAGGTAATGCCTGCGCAGTTCAGGGTCGCGGAGAGCTTCAAACCGATCGGCGTGGCGAGCCGCCGCCTCTGCCGAGAAGTCGCGCTGATCGTCGCCCTGCTGCGGGGCCGTCTCGGCCGCCGGGAGGGCAGACGGCCATGCTGAGGCAAGCAGCGCGGCGAACGCGAAGGAACGGCAAAGACGAAGGCAAGTTGAAATACGCATCGATGACACCGCCGGTGGGAGACTGCGGGATGAGATTGTGCTCGCTCGCCGCCGTTTTACCCGACTTGGAGGCGTGAAAGCAAGAAATGCCTTCCGGGGGACTAGCCACGACGACGCGACAAGCACGACGGACGCCCCGGAAAATGCTGAACCGCTGAGAAACGCGGGTGAACACAACTGACTTTTCATCTGCGTCTATCGGCGTTCATCGGCGGTTCCCACATTCTCTTCCTTGGCGCTCTTAGCGTCCTTGGCGGTTCAGCGAAGCTGCCACGCATTCCGCCGTTCCCGAAAGAGCTATCTCGACTATTGGATAATTTAGAAAACTTCTCTCCGCATCGATATTCACTTCGCCGTGGCTATGCAGCAGCGGGCAATTCGGATTATCGAGAGCATTTTGCGCAAGAACATGTTGAACTGCGCCCGCGTAACTCGCTAGCCTGTCTCGCGACACCGAGCTTCGTCGACTCACTGCGATCCGAGGATTCACATGAGTTGCGTGTGCGGTACTCTGCGCTTTTCTTATCGCCGTTTCAGGCGTTGGTGCGAACGCTCGTTCGCGACCGCGGTTTGGAGCATGCTTCTTGCGCTCCTCCCAGGCCATTCTCTCGTTCTCGCTGGGCGGCGAACCGGTCTCCATTCTTTCTCGCCTCTTGAAAGGAGTTCTCTATGTGTATGTGCAATCGTTCGATGAGCCGTCGCGACATGATGCGCGGCGCCGTAACGCTCGGCACGGCGGCGGCGGTCGGCGGCATGGAACTGCTGCGGGCGACGCCCGCGCTGGCGGCCGTTCCAAACCCCAGCATTGCCAGTACGAGCGCATGGGGCGCCCGCGCAGCGAGTTCAGCGGTCAGCGTGCTGAGCTACAAGCCGTCGTACATCGTCATTCACCACACCGCGACCTCGAACACGACCGCCACGACGCAAGCCGCCGCCTACTCGCTCGCGCGTTCAATTCAGAACTATCACATGGATAGCAACGGCTGGATCGATACCGGGCAACAGTTTACCGTGAGCCGCGGCGGCTATGCGATGGAAGGCCGCCATCGCAGTCTCGAGCGGTTGAATCTCGGCACCAGTTTCGTCCGCGGCGCCCATGTCGGCGCGGGCAACGTCAACAACGAGGCCATCGGCATCGAGAACGAAGGGCTCTACACGACGGCGACGCCGCCGACCGCGCTCTACGACAAGCTCGTTAATTTGTGCGCATACATTTGCGACCAATACGGCCTACCGGCAACGCAAATTTTCGGCCACCGCGACTTCATGGCGACCGCCTGCCCGGGGAACATTCTCTACGGCATGCTGCCGGGGCTACGCTCGGATGTGGCGGCTGTGCTCGCGGGCGGAAACTATAGCACGGTAGTCGACAACGCGACTGCCGGACGTTTCACTGCGAGCGCCAACTGGCTCACGTCGAGTTGGTCGAGCCAGAAGAACGGGGCGGACTACCGCTACGCAAATCCTGTCCTCGCCAGCGATACGGCGTGGTTCAAGGTAAATATTCCCAGCGCCGGCAACTACATGGTCGACGTCTGGTATCCGGCGGACCCGGGCTACAACACGTCGACGCCGTACATCGTCGCCACTTCCAGCGGCAATCAGACGGTGGCCGTCAACCAAACGACCAACGGCGGTTCGTGGCGAAACATCGGCACGTTTAACCTCGCCGCGGGCGATTACAACGTCGTCGGCGTCAGCCGCTGGACTTCCGGCACGGGCTACGTGATCGCCGACGCCGTGCGCGTGCGGAATAGTTAGCGATTCCGCCGAGCGGAAAACACGGCATTTAGAACGCTCCGGTCGCGACCGCGGCGACCGGAGCGCGCCGCTATTTCGAGAGCAGCGCGTGCATAACGAACCACTCGCTGCCATCGCCGTACGTGAAGATTTCTCCGCCGGCCATGAGGAACATCCGCCAGCGTTGGAACTGTCGACGAGCGTCGACTGGCGGTTGCGTTTGTTCGAACTCCCTGATGATCTCCTCGCGATTCGCGTCGAGATTGCCCAACCAGGCGCGCCATGTGCGGGCGTAGTGTTGGCCGGCGACTTCCCATTTCTGCTGCAGTTGCAGAGGGCCGTGAATGTGTTCGAACAAATCAGCCGAGGGCATGGCGCCGCCGGTGAAGAAGTGGCGGGCCATCCAATCGTATTGGCCGTCAAGGTTGAAGCGGTAGAACAGCTCGCGGTGGCAGAAGGCGTGCAAAAACAGCTTGCCGTCGGGCCGGAGCCAGCCTGCGAGCCGCGTGAGCAGGCTTTCGACGTTGCGCATGTGTTCGAACATCTCGATCGACACGATGCGATCAAACTGCCATTCAGCGTCCGGCTCCGTCTGCTCGGCAGGCGGCTCTCGATCGAAGTCCGCGATGTTCATCCGCACATGCCGCACGTTCATCAGCCCGCGGGCGAGCGCCTGCTCGGTGATGAACTTGTGCTGCGTACGCGAATTGGAAATGGCGACGACGTCGGCGTTGGGATACCGCTCCGCCATCCAGAACGTCAACGCTCCCCAGCCGCAACCGAGATCAAGGATTCGTTGCCCGTCGGCAATCTCGGCTCGCTTGCAGGTGAGAGCAAGCATCGCCTCTTCCGATTCGAGGAGCGTGCTATCGGGGTTCTCCCAAAGGCCTGCGCTGTATTTTAGCCATGGCCCGAGCATCGTCAGAAATAGCGACGCGGGAGCTTCGTACTGCTGAGCGAGAGCAACCTCGACGCCTTCGGCAATCGGCCCAGAGGCGAACCGCTCGCGCAGGAGTTGCAAGCGACCGGAATGATCGGCTGGGATAGCGGCGCGTTCGCGGGCGAGACGCCGTTCGAGAACTTTGCGAATACCGGCCCGAATGACGGAATCTGGGAGCATCCGTCGCTCGGCTAACTTGATGAGCATACAGGTTCAGGGTGTGAATCAACGGTGGCGGAACCGAAAAACTGCCTCTTTAGTACAAAATGAATACGAGCGTTCGGAACATAGAGTTTTGGATGAACGAGTCAGAAAACGGCCAACCACAGGTCGACAGCCGGCATAATCGCTACCAGCGGAAATGACTGTGGGGGAGCCGCCAACGTCCCCAAGCCATGGCGAATAATTAGCAGAGCAGCCGGCTCCAAAGTCCGCCAGGAATCAGTACGGCAAACCGTCTGCCAGCAGATGCACGAGGCGAGGGAATCTAGCCGGTTTGCCGCGAATGGCACAAGCAGCGGACCCGTGGTAATTACCGCGAGGGTCTACGCCGGATTCTAAGACGACGAATCAGCCAATTCTGCGACAAAGCGTCCGCTCAGACTCCACCCATTTTGTCTAGGAATCCATTCTGCAATTGCCAACGCTCCGCTGCGGCTGCCGACGATTCGCCTCGGGCGTTGAGAGTCTTGCCATGCCGCCAGCGCCGCAAAATGCGACAAGCCGTCGCCTCTCGCTTGGAGAGGCGACGGCTTGAGGTTGTGAGAAACGCTAAAAGCTATCTGAAACGGCAAACGCTACAGCAAGTAATCAGGCAGCGTCGCGTCGACGCCGAACTCGGCGCTGCGCACCGAATCGCTCTCGAGCGGCTCGTACCGCCAACCGTTCGCGCGGCTCGGACGGACGCGAACATAGCGGACGTCGTCATCAAGGATAGCGCTGACTTCGTTCTCAATGAACGGCTCGAAGCGGTAGGGCGAACGGCGGCCGCGGTAGCGACCTTCGACGAGCGCCGGACCTTCGACTGCGTAGCGGCGGCGGGATCGATAGCGGGGCGCATCGAGCGACCAATGCGCGAGGATGTCGCGAATGACGCCCATCGATAGGCCGCCGGTTCGTTCTTGGCAGGCGAACTTCGCATCGCGCCAACGCGATTCGCTGCGGGTGAGTTCGATCGTTTCGTGACCAGCGTCGGTCAGGCGGACGCACGGCACGCCGCCCGCAGTGCGGTCGACTTCCTTTAGCAGGCCGGCATCGATCAGCAGACGCAGGTGGTAACGGATCCGTTCTTCCGCTTCGTGGTTCGGTCCGCTGCGCAGGACGCTCACCGAGCAATCGGCGCCGCGGTTTTCAATTTCCAGCAAGAGTTGCCGGGCCAGGTCGAGGTCTCGCTTCATCACGTCACTCCATTGAGCTTTAAAGCAAGTATGCGGGGGGAGCGCGGCACTCCGGCCGGCGCAAGATCGTGCGAATGTGGCCCAGTTCGGCGGATGGGTCAAGATCGACTTGGCGCGAGGGCGGCGCGACTTATAAGTGCGGCCAACGCTGCCGGTTGCTAGCGTCTCGATCGGCGGCTGCAAAAGCCAAACGCAACACCGAAAACGCCGCCCAACACGGCAGTCGCCGGCTCGGGGACAGTCGCTTGTCCCCCTGCCCCGCCGGCCGACTGGCCGAACTGTTGGCGCCAAATTGCTAAGTCGTCGGCGTCGACGGCCCCATCGCCGTTGCCGTCGGCTGATAGCACGCCACTTGACCCAAACTCACGCTGCCAGAGCAGCAAGTCGGCGCCATCGACGATGCCGTCGTCGTTGAAATCGCCATTCTGCGGAGCAGCGGCATTCCACGGCATCATCGGTAGTTCGTTGAGCGTGATGACGTCTTCGTGTCCGAGCGTTGCTTGAAGTTGTTGAGCCGTGAATGCATTGACGAATGATCCGCTCCAGGGGGAGAAGTAACTCCAATCGATGCCCCACTGGTCCATCACGTCAGGGTTCGGCAACGTGCCGGTCTCCGAGAGGGCGATGAGCTTGCGGCCGTTGTACTCTTGGACAAGGTCGTACCACTGGCCGCTCATGCTCGCCGAGGGATCGGTGTAGATGTCGAGACCGATCATGTCGACGACGTCGTCGCCGGGATACCAGTCGCGAAAGTTTCCCTCCGCAGACGACGAAGTAAATTCCCAAATCAGGTTGTGGAGGCCGTGATACTCAGTGAGCCGATCGTAGGTGAGGTTCCAAAGCTGCTTGAATGTGTCCGGCCCGTGAGCGCCCCACCAGAACCAGCCTCCCTGCGCTTCGTGCAGGGGCCGCCAAATGACCGGGACGCCAGCGTCTTCGAACTTCTGCAACTCAACGGCGATCGCGTCGATGTCGCGGAGCAATAGCTGGTAGTCGTTGCCGGCAGGATTTGCTAACGCGCCCGGTAGATTGAATGTTGTCGCATCGGTGTAGAACCCGCGCCACCATTCTTTGCCGCCCGATTGATTAATGAGGTTGGCCGGCGCGTTCCAATGCCACATCATCGAAACGACGCCGCCCGTTTGCTGAGCCCAAGCAATCGTCTGCTCAGTTTCGTTGCGCGGGTTCGAACCAAACTGCAGGCGTGACGGCGAGTATTCGATGAAGTCCGAGCCGCGGATCGCGGGGACGAGGCCGCCTGACTTGGTGAGATAGCTCTGCCCCGGGAACGACAGGTTCTGGCTCACCTCGTGCTGTTGGCCGGAGAGCGTTTTTTCGCCGTAGATATCGGTGAGATAATTCATCAAAAACTTGGTCCGCGCGTTTGCCTGTTCGTCGACTAGTTGCGGCGAGACGGGCGCGAGCGTCGGCGGCGTGAACGGCCGGAACTCGACGTAGTCGAGATCGTAGTAGCCCCAGCCATACTCAATAGAAAACGTGTTCGTCGGGTTCTGGAGGTTGAACAGGCCGGCGCGATCGGCCTTGAAGACGTTCGACTGATCGAACATGCCGCTCCCGGCTTCGCCGTCGACATGGAAGTCGTAGCCCTTCTGGCCATACTGCGAGCGGTAGCCGACCCACATCTCGTAGAGGCCGTTCGGCACGTCGACCTGCCACGTCACCTTGTCAGACGTGTTGTCGAAGCCCGTGACGTAACCGGTTCCCGAATAGCCTGGAATGCTGCTAACCATCTGCACGCCGGTTCGCTGCGACGATTCCGCCTCGTAGCGATAGTTCTGCGCGTCGAGACGGCCGGAGAGGCAGGTCACTAACGCCAACGCCAACGCTCCGGCAATGATGTTCGCTGTTCGCACGTCGACGCTGCTCGATCTGGGTGGGTAGAGTTACTGCGGGCGAGGGATTTTGATCTCTAAGAAATCGGTGGCCGTTGAGTCGACCTCCAGAGGCGTCGTCTCGACGTCAGTGTACGCGGCGGCGACTAACGGTTTCGCTCCTTTCGCCGGTTTAAGATCGAGGAATACCTTGTGCTTGGCCGGAATCAATCCGTCGCCGAACTTATGGCTGGTCGTTTCGGTAAAGTTGCCGCTGGCGTCGACCATCGCCTTCGCCACGCGTGGATGGGTCTCGGCGTTGATGGCGGCGACTTGCGGCGAGAAGTAAATGGTGAAGCCGCTCGGCGAAATCGGCGTGCCGTCGTCGTAGGTGACTTTTCCCGACGCAGGCTGATAGTCGAACGGGCTAGCCGACCCGCAGCCGATTAGCGCGGTCAATGCTAGCGCCCACCAAGCGTCCCTGGAAATCATGCGTGTCATGCCGTTACTGTGCTGCTCCCACGGTCATCCCATCGCGGGAGACGTTCAACCGTTGCCAAGCAACGAACTTGCTTTCGGAAGTTTTGTTCTCCGTGTCGTCGAACTTGGGGCCAAGGCTCACCTGCACATACTCGATGAAGTCGCTGATGAAGCGAGCGCTGCCGTCAGCCATCGCAACGTGGGCGCCGCCTGGGTGCCGACTGCGAACAACCGACTGGCCGCTATCCGGCACGCTGGCGTCGGGAAGCATGCACTCCATTTTGAGCGTTCCTTCGCCAACCTCTTTGATGATGTCGGCGACGCCCTGCGTGTCGTCTTCGGCGCCGCCGCAAGCGTTCGGCGGGAAGCCAGCGTGTCGGCAGTGGTAGTTTGAGGCGCAGAGTCCCATCGCCCACGTGCCGCGACGATCGCTGGCGCCAAGGCCGACGCGCATCTCAGCGAGCATGATCGTATTGCTCGTACCGTCAGTAATTTGGGCGAGTTTCTGACCTTGATTGATGACGCCGTTGCTGAAGCCGGCCATGCCAATGTTGAAGTCGAAGAAGGGGTCGGTTTGCATGTTGGGCCACATGAACGCATTGGGATACCACTGCATCGCGTTCAGCCCGTAGTTGCCGCGGGCCCAGTTTCCTCCCGAACCTTGAAACGGCTGCCCCTGCCCGCCGTCGCTCGGGCAAAGCATGATGGGAATCTCGGTACCGCGGGCGAGCTTGTTTTCGTCGCTGAACAGCTTGATGTCGTTCGCCGGATCAATGATGAACGACTTGTGCAGCCCCTGCTGTTCCATGTACGGCAGAATGTCGATTGCCCAGTTAAACATCAGCCCGTTGTCGCGGGCGGGATTCGCACTGAGTTCCCCCTTCGGCAGAAACGTCGCCGCCGCGGGCATCCGGCCGCGGACGTCGGCGTAATTCAACACGGCCAACCCCACGTTGCGGAGGTTGTTCGTACATTGGCTGCGCCGCGCCGCTTCGCGCGCCGCCTGCACCGCCGGCAGCAATAGCGCGACGAGCACGCCGATGATCGCGATGACTACCAACAACTCGACAAGCGTGAATCCGCGCCGCCGCGGCGAGCGGTGTTCAAGTTGAATGCTTAACGCCACGTGGCCTCCCCTCTCTCACGTTCCTGCTGAGATTATCCAGACGAGCATTGCGGTGCGCGTTCGCCGCCCCGCAAGCTGTTCCGTTACGAACGCCGCGTCTTGCCACGCAATGCAGCGCCGCCGAGCATAGCAACGGCTCCGAGCAGCGCCGTCGCTGGTTCCGGCACGGCGGCAGCCGTCACCGTCGAACCGGGCGAACCGTACTGGGCCTTCCAAATCGCCAAGTCGAGATTGTTGACGGCGCCGTCGCCGTTGCCGTCGCCCTGCCCGAGCGACGCCCCGCTGCCGGCGCCGAAACCGCGTTGCCAAATCAAAAAGTCGGCGCCGTTGACGATGCCGTCGTCGTTGAAGTCGCCCGTCTCGACGGCTACCGCCTGCTCGCTGATGACGCGCAGCTTGTCGACCGAAATGTTCACGTTGTTGAGGGCGCCTTCGTTCGTGCCGATGCCGACCGCGAGCGAGGTGGCGCCATCGAGCCCGATCTGCCGCAGCGTCCCGTTCGCATCACGGAAATCGTCCATGCTGAATTGAATCGTGATCGTCTTCGATTCGCCGACGCCCAGGTTCTGGATGTCGTTGAACTGCGAGGCAGGCGACTGATAGAAGTGACCGGCGCCGGAGATATGCATGAAGAAGCTGAAGTAGGTCGTCGAGGCGCCGCCGCCGGTGAAGGTAACGTCGGCCTCGACGCGGATCGCCTTCTTAAATGAATCGGCGAGTTGCGTCACCTGCGTCTGGTTGCCGAAAGTGACCTGGCTCCCCCAAGTGAAACCGTTGAGTCCGGTGCCGATGCGAAGTGCCGAGGCGCCGTCGGTGGCGCCGACCGCGGTGATCGAGCGGTTGTGGCCGGGCGCGCCGCTTGCCCCCAAGCCCCAGCCTTCGAGTTGTTCGTTCTCAGGCGTGCCTGGGTTATCGGGCGTCTCCCACGAAAACAGGACATTAGTTTGCGGCGTGTTGTACTCGAGGATGCGGAAGTTGTCGTAGTAGACCTTGGCCGAGCTGCCGAGACCAACCGGGCCGTACTTGTGCCCCAGCTGAAGCTGATAAAAGCTGTTGCTGGGATTCGGATTCACAAAGAAGCTGCGTGGATTGTCGGCCTTGTCGAACGGAATCACGATCGGCATCAACCGGTCGGAGGTCGGAAACCCGCTGCTGTAGCGCGTCGGCAGACCATACTCGCCCCCGGTATCCTGAAAGCCGGGAATCGGCACGGCCGCGCCTGGATCGGGGTCTTGGTTGTAGCGCAGGTCGGAGGCAAAGAGGTCGGCGCCGGCGGGAATCGAGCCGCCGTCGAAATCGAGGTACATGTCGTAAGCAAGCGCGAACTGGCGGTTGGTCGTAACCTGCAACGTCGCCGCCTCCTGCCACTTGGCGAAATTGTTGTTCGTCGCGTCGATCGCCATGTAAATGTGCTGGTCCGGCCGGGTATCGGTCGTACGCGTATCCGTGAATTGAACGCTCAGGCTCGAAGTCCCGTGCGTCGCACCGATCGTCGACTGCGTAAGAATCGCGCCGTTCTGCGGAGCGAAGAAGGCGGGAACGCCGCTCTCGAAGTCCGCTAGTTGATGGAACACGGTTGCTCCATGCGTCGCGGCGGGAAGGAGGCAGGGAGCTGCAGCTGCCAGAAACAGCGTTCGCATTTTCTTCATGGTGAACGTTCCTTACGTCGTTGCGTGAGTTTCGAGCAACCTGCGTTCGAGAAAAGTTTTTATTCGCCGGTTGGCCCAAGAAAACGAGCCAACCGGCGCGATGTTTTAGAAGCCTTGTTCAGAGCAAGGGCTTCGTTAAGCGATCTGGCGACGACGACGAACCACCGTGGCCACGCCAGTTGCCGCGAGCCCGGCAATCAGTACCGAGCTCGGCTCAGGGACGCCAATCGCGGCGCTGGTCACCTTCATGTTGTCGATCGCCCAGTCGGTCGTGCCTCCCCAACCGCCGTTCGACTTGAAACCGATTTGGAAGAACGAACCGGGCCCGACGCCCACCGAAACGAACGGCACGGCCACGTGGACGCGATTTTGGCCAATCGAAGTGAGCGTGACGCCATCGATCGTCGCCTGCGCGCCAAGGATCGGAAACGTGCTCAGCAAATTGCCTTGAATGAACGCGCCGGTGCCGTACTGCGTGTAGCCGCCGGTGGTGCTGTTGAGGAACATGCCGAGCTGGGCAAAGCCGTCAGTCGTCGCGTTCGTGTTGTCCCAGCTGAAATCGAATTCAAGCTTCACATCGGTCGCACCGCCGGCAAAGGCCGTGGCGGCTTGCGACCAGCTCGCAAACGCCGGGCCGGAACCGACCGTCGCGACGCCGACGTCGTTTTTGAAGCCGGAGGTGAGATTATCGAGCAACAGCGACTGGGCGCCGTCGGTCACGCCGAGCGTCGGCGAGTTGGCGAGCGTCGCGTTCGCGGCGGTCCAACCTTCGAGGCCAGCTTCCCACGAGTAAAGCTGCGCACTGCCAGCCAGCGATGTTCCGGCCGGCAACAACGCGACCGCCAGTGCGGCGATCAAGGTCCAACGAGGAATCAATTGCATTAGACTTCTCCCTCTAAATTGAAAAGAGCTCACAAGAAGCGGGATCACGATGAGCGACGGCGCGCGAGAACGACGCTTGCAGCGACGATCGTCGGAAACGCCGTCCACGGACGAAGACGCGATACAAATCGAAAAGGGACGTCGAACGCGCTGAAAGCTGCGAGCTTCGCTAACCGCTGCCGGCAGATTTGCCAGCAGCTACCGACCACGACTTAAGGGATCGAGCGAAGGGCTGCCTGCCGTAACGTTCGAATAGTGAAGAGGTGCCTGGGTCGTTCAAATACTTGAGCAGTTCGCAAGGAAATTAGCTCAAATAGTTGAACGCCGGCATATTACCGCCTTCGTCGCGGCGTGTCTACCAGATTTTACCGACGACCGTGTTTTTTTACCGCGGACGTTTGGGCAGGCCCGATCGCTGGCTCAGCACGCTTCCCATAACGGATTTGCAGCCAAGCAAGCTCCACCTCCGCCTCGGCGGCCAAGCGTAAGAATCTCGCTCCGGCAGGCATCGCCGCTACAGAGAGTTCAAGCCGCGGTAAGTAGCCGTAATCGGCGTCGGCCGGCCCTATCCCGCGAAGTTCGGCGGCGGCTTGAAGCGTCTTGAATTCCACGCCATCGACAGACCATTCCGCCGCTACCGGAGTTGCGGTCGCATCGGCGCCCAACAAGAAGAACTCCGCCTGCCAAGAACTAATTGGCGCATCGACTCGATACGTCACGCGACTGCCGGGCGCGAGCTTTAGTCGCGAGCAGTCTTCGCGGCGCCGCCGCGCGTCGGCGCTCACCGGAACAACCTCGCCGTCGACTTTCGCAATGAGCTTGAGGTCGCGCGCTTCATCGACAAGCGTGCGCTGATTGACGGCCACGGGCCCAACGACGTTTGACGGCGGCGATTCGCCGCCGCTTCCCTTGGCGATCACTCGGTAATAGTAGTTCTGGCCCGGCGAAGCCGAGGCGTCGCTAAACAGCGGCCGGTATTGCACCGCAGTATCGTCCACTCTCTCAGCGATACGCGTCCATGGACCTGCTGAGTTAGTCGCACGTTCAACGACGTTAGTCGCAGCTCCAGCGCTGCCGCGCCACGAGATCGCCGCGACGTCGACGATCGGCAAAAGCACCGGAGCCTCCGGCGCTTCAAACGGAGGGATCGGCAGGCCGCGGATCTCGAACGCTTTTGCTCGCGTCAGTCGTAGTACTTCGCGTTCGTCGTAGTCATCGCCCGTCGGCGAGCCAGGCCAGTGATAAGCCTTATATATCCCCTCCCCTAACGGTTCGAAATGCCAATAGTATCCGCCGTCTCGATGGTGAAACCGCAAGCTCCAGAGCAAGGCCCCGCTCGCGCCGTTCGCGATGATCTCGTCGTAAACAGGCGCGATTTTGTCTGCTGGAATAAAACCGAACTCCCCGACAAAGTATGCCTTACGGCCGCGCGCCTGCTCCCGTGCGGCGCGAATCGGCAGGACGTAGTCGCCGTTGCCGACGTTCGGATAATGGTGCGTCGTGACGACGTCGATGTTGGGATCGGCGAGCGATTCTTCGGGGACGCCGTGGAGCGAATCTCCGTCGATAACGAGATGGTTGCGATCGAGCGACTTGATGAACTTCGCGATCCGCGCCGTCCACTCGGGTGGGGCGTCGAGTTCATTGCCGGTTTCCCAACCGAGAATCGCCGGATCATCGCGGTATGCGACGCCGGTGCGGGAGTTGATGCGGGTGAGAACGTGCCGGATCGTCGCTTCGAAATCGGCGATCACTTGCTCGTCGGTCCAAAATGCTTCAGGAGGCAACCCGCGAAAGGCGGCGTACTCGGCAATGCCTCCCTGCCACTTCCAATTATCAACGAGCGGGATGATCAGCCGCACGCCGTGACGATTCGCCGCTTCGAGGGCGCGGTCAAGCGACTTGAATGCTTCCTCGTTGAATTCACCGGGCCCGCGGAGGTAGACATGATCGCCCATGTCTGAACCGTCGCGGCGGACGCTCAAGACGTAGGTTCGCACGACCGTTCCGCCCAGTTGCCGCACCGAGGCGAGGGCGTCGTTTAATTCAAACTCGTTCGGCCACGCCCAGGCCGTTTCGGCGTCAGGCGCGAAGTTGTCCTCAATCAGCTGCAAATTCGGTATGTTGAACGAGATGAATCGGAATGACTTGTCGCCGTCAAAAAGTTGGTCGCCGCGAGCTGTGATAAAGCCGCTCAGTTCAGCGCTCGCTGCTCCCGCCAGCAGCGAGATCGTCAGAAAGGTCGCGCTCGCGACGAATGCAAATCGCATGGTGTTGAATGCCGCTGGAGTGGTCGCTTGCCTGGTCGGCGACGCTGAATGCTGAGGTCGCTGATGAGTTCTGCTGCCGTCAGAAAATTTTTGTTAAATCAAGACGTGCAGCAGATTGCAATCGTACCGAAGCAGGCTGCCCTTTTCAGCAAGAAAACCGAGAAGAAACCACCGAGCCGGAGCCTGAAGGCTTCGATTTTCGCTCGGAAGTTCGATACCGGTCGCTAACAACTTCTCGATTTTCTCGGGAGCGCCGCCGTGAACCCTCGCATTGAATCAGAGCTTGAACGAGCCCTCGTACGTCTCGCCGCAGGTCCGCGGCTCGCGGTCATCGGCAGCACGGAGTTCTGGGATGCCGGCAGCCCTGCGCTGTGCGAGGCAATCGCGGGCGAACTGGCCGCGATCGAACCATTGGTCGCCCTGACCGGCGGCATGAATGGCGTGGGGCAAACATTCGCCGAAGCGTACGAGACGGCTCGAAAAGCAAATGGGCTGCCCGTGAATCTCTACCATCTGCTTCCGCACGGCACGTTACTCCAAAGGTCTGGCACGACGCTCGGAGCCGGCGAAGATTTCAACCAGCGTCGCGAAGTCCTCGGGCGCGCGGCGCAGATCTACTTGGTGATCGAAGGAGGGCCGGGAACGGAGCACGAAGCAGCCGTCGCCACCGCGCACGGCGCGGCGTTGATTCCCGTAGGTCGAAGCGGCGGCGCCGCCGGCGATATTTATCCGTTACTCGAGCCGTTGCCTGAAGCCGCACCAGACGATTGGCGTCTCCTGGGCGAGCGCGACGTTCTGTACACCTCTACGGCGGCAGCCGTGGGGCGCATCGTCCGGACTCTGCTGCAGCGCCGCTCCTAAGCCGAAAGCGCTCACAACGTTCCTTCAGCATGCGGCCCCTTAGCACGCGGCGTTGCCTCTCAACTCGCAATGCACAAACCCGCCTTGCGGGCTACGTCGCCTCCTCGCTCCACGGGTTTTGCGAGTTCTGCACGTGGCCTTCCGCCAGCCGCTGGGGCAACGTCCCGCAGCTAAAGCGAGAGTCCTAAAGACGCACATCTCCGCACGGCGGATTTGACCTGCTTCATGCAGACGCAACCTAGTCTTTGCGGACTGCCGTAGAGTCGAACGGGTAGTCCGTAGCAGGGCGAATTCGGTTTCGCCAATTGTACGGACGTCGAACGCGACAACGTCGACTCCGGTCAACCAGGGGAATGGTGAAATGCGACAAGAACTAGACAGTGGGGGAGGAGACAAGGCGTCGGAGAACGGCCAGTTCCTGACGTTCACCCTGCAGAACGAAGAATACGGAATCGAGATTCTTCGCGTGCAGGAGATCAAAGGATTTTCGAAGATCACGCCGATTCCGAACGCTCCGTCGTTCGTGCGCGGCGTGATGAATCTCCGCGGCACGGTAGTGCCGATCATCGATCTTCGCGCTCGGTTCGCGATGACCGAGAAGGAATACGACCAGTTCACCTGCATCATCGTAGTGAACGTCGGCAATCGGGTGGTGGGTCTCGTCGTCGACACCGTGTCGGACGTGCTCAACATTCCGAACGATTCGATCGCCGATCCGCCGGAACTAGCGACTTCCGGTGATTCGTCCTGCATCACCGGCATGGGGAAGTTGGGCGAGCGGATCGTCATGCTGCTCGATACTGGACGGTTGGTCGGCGTCGAAGCGCTGATCGAAGCCGAAACGACGGCGGCCTAGTCGTCCTGCCGTTGAGATCTTTCTACGACTTGTTCCTATCTATTTTCAAGACGCCTAAACCGGCGTCGTGGGGGAGAATTTACTATGGCTTGGTTTACTCGTTTGAGCGTTGGAGCGAAGTTGTTCGCCGCGTTCATGTCTCTGCTGTTGCTGATGGGCATCATGGGCACGATCGCCATCATGAAAATGGCTTCGTTGAATTCCAGCGTCGTCGAACTGAACGACAACTGGATTCCCGCTCGTGCTGAAACGAACGTCATGAATACGAACGCCTCGGATCACCGCGTGCAGACCTACAAGCTGTACACGGTCACCACTCCGGAAGATCGCGCTGCGTGCAAGAAATCGCTTGCAGATTTCACGACGAAGATCCAAGCCAACTACGATGCGTTGGTGAAGCTCTGCGCGTCTCCCGAAGAGAAGCAGGTGCTCGACGAGCTCAAGGGCAAGATGAACACCTACTTCGCCCAGACCGACGCGCTAATCAAGCTGGTCGACGAAGACAAACGCGATGAAGCGAACAAAATTTTGTTGGGTCCGCTCTTTGAGTCGCGCGAAGCGTTGAGCGCTTCGATCGGCAAAGAGTTGGAAATCAACCGCACCGGGTGCAACGCTGAAGCTGCCACGGCACTGGTCGCTTACTCGACCGGCCGCTTGGTCACGCTGTCAGTCCTCGGCATCAACGTCCTGCTCGGCCTCGGTATGGCGGCATGGATCTCGCGTTGGTTCACCCGTGCGGTCGTCGAGGTCGACGACATTTCGAACAGCGTCGCCTCCGCCTCGCAGCAACTGGCCGCCGCAAGCGAGCAGCTGAGCTCGGGCGCCCAGCAATCGGCTTCGAGCCTCGAGGAAACCGCCTCGTCGCTGGAAGAGATCACCGCGACGGTTCGTCAAAACGCCGACAACGCCGATCAAGCCAACCAGCTGGCGAACAGCTCGCGTGAAACGGCCGAAAAGGGTGGCGCCGTGGTGGCCCAAGCAGTCGACGCGATGGGCGAGATCAACCGCTCGAGCCGTAAGATCGCCGACATCATCACGACGATCGACGAGATCGCGTTCCAAACGAACCTGCTCGCCTTGAACGCCGCGGTCGAAGCCGCTCGTGCCGGCGAACAAGGTCGTGGCTTCGCGGTCGTCGCCGGTGAAGTTCGCAACTTGGCTCAACGTAGTGCGACTGCCGCTCGCGAGATCAAGGGTCTCATCGAAGACTCGGTGCAAAAGGTTGAGACCGGTTCGGAACTCGTCAACAAGTCGGGCGAGACCTTGGGCATGATCGTCACGAGCGTGAAGCGCGTGACCGACATCGTCGCCGAGATTGCCGCTGCCAGCCGTGAGCAAACGGTCGGCATCGAGCAGATCAACAAGGCGGTCGCTCAGATGGACCAGGTGACGCAGTCGAACGCTTCGCAAACCGAAGAGATGAGCGGCACGGCCGTGGCCCTCTCCGGCCAAGCCGAGCAGCTGCAGTCGGTCGTGGCTCAGTTCAACCTGAACCGCGAAGCGAAGCAGACGGCAAAGAAGTCGAGCCATGCCCCGCAGGCGACGGCTCAGGCCTACTCGACGCCGAGCAAGCCGGCCAAGCGGACTGCCGCGAAGCCAGCGAGCCGCCGCGTCGAGGAACTCGAACTGGTCGGCGCCGGCGCCGGTCACGACGGGTTCGAGGAATTCTGAGCTTAACAGCCTAGAAACCTACTGCTGAAGCAAACGGCCCTCGGGGCGACTGCGGTCGCTCCGAGGGTTTTCGCGTTAACCCGTAGCCAGGTCTTTCCAGTTTGTAATATCCAAGAGGATGATTGACTCGTAAATGCTGATGGAGAGCCGAAGTGACCAGCGAACTAGTCACGAGAATTAGCTCTCCGACGAGAGTCGAATCAATAGTGCCCGAGGAACCCGCGCCATGCCCCAGCCTCTTGCTCCTGAAGTCGCTGCCGCCGTGGCGCGGGCCGTACAAGATCTCCGGTTCCTAGCCCGTACGTTGGCGGCTGCGGGGCAGCATGCCGCAGCGCTACGTTTGCTGGGAATGGAGGCGTCGGTGGAAGCCGACGTGCGAGAGAAGCTGGAAGCGGCGTCGACGATGGCGCCGCCTGTCGAACGGATTCAGCATCGCCAAGCGTGTTAGGCCATCTCCGAGCGGCCTGCACGCTAGGCGGTGCAAACCGCCGGCGGATCGTGTTCCAGACGGTCGAACCAGGTGAACTTGAGCGTTAAGCTCGTCACCGCGAGCGTCGTCGCGACGGGAATCGCCCAGTTCCATTGCTGCAACACGACGTAGATCGGCAGCGCCGTCAGGCAGAGCTGCCAGACGATGCCGATCGCGACGTTGAACATGTTGATGCGAAAGTCGTGGTTCGGCTCGAAGCCAGGAATCGTCGCCATCGCCCGCTCGCGAATCGGCCCCCACGCCCCCCATGGTCGCGTCTTCACATAAAAGTTGAGCAACGTCTCTTCGTCTTCCGGCGGCGTGAGCAGCGTTCCCGCTAGGCAACCAATCGCGGAAGCCAACAAGATCGGCGGAATGAGGTAAAGCGAGTTCATGTTGCCGATATGCTCGACGAACCACGCCTCCACGCCATCTAGCTTCGCGATTTTTGACGCGAGCATCGCGGCGCCGATGCCGCTCACCATCCCCCAAAAGTAGCCGTAGCCGTTGAACCGCCACCAATACCACTTCAGGACGTTGGCCATCACGTAGCCCGTGTAGAGGGCGCCGACGATCCACATCATCACGTCGGTGATGCGCGTCGTGAACAGCCCGAACCCGATGCCGATCGCCAGGACGGCCATCGACGCAAAGCGGCTCAGCGTCACCGCACGGCGTGGCGTGCAATCGGGATTCATGAATCGCTTGTAGACGTCGTTCACGATGTACGCCGGCGCGGCGTTCAGCGTGGCGGCGAAGTTCGACATGAACGCCGCTATCAGCCCCGCGAGCAGCAAGCCAACGACGCCAACCGGGATGTGCCGCGTCAGCACAATCGGCAGCAACTCTTCAAACTGGTCCGCCTTCAACGATCGCATTTCTTCCATTGAGAAAGCAACCGCCAGCACCGTGATGCCGGTAATCATCATGTACCGCGGAAAGTAGAGCACGAGGTTGACCATGCCGTTCATGAGGCAGGCCTCGCGCGGCGTTCGCGTGGCGAGGATCCGCTGCATGTCGTAGTTGGGCGCCGGCCCCGCGAGACTGGCGAGCACGCCTTTGAAAAACATCAGGCCGAACGCGATGGCGAACAACTCATTCCCGTCCTGCTCAATGACCTCGTTCGCCTGCTGCAGTAGGCCGCTCCAATCGAGGCCCAGTTCCCAGCCGAAGAACGGGCTCAACCAGCCCTCGGGCACGGCCTTTTGAATCATCTCCGGCGAAACTTTGTAGATCGCCGTGATGCCGATGATGACGGAGGTGATCGTCAGGACGAAAAATTGCATCACCTCGGTGATGACGACGCTGACCATGCCGCCCTTGATCGCGTAAAGCGACGTGAGCAGCAGAATGACGAGGGCGTAGAGATTTTCGTTGTTGAGCAGCGCTGCGGGGTCAGTCGACAAAAGCGACGGCGCCCAGCCGGCGAGCGTGGACTGCAAGTCCCACGGCAACATCCGTTCGGCAAACTTGCCGATCCCTTTGAACGCGTAAGCGAGCATGCCGATGACGTTCAGCACGGCGAACAGCACGACGCTCAGGTGAGCCAGGTTGGCGCCTAAGCCGCGACCGAAACGAAACTCAATCCACTCGGCGCCGGTAAGAACGTTCGAGCGTCTGAGCCAGGCGCTGAGGAACATCATCAGGAAGACCTGATTGAACACCGGCCACACGAACGGCAGCCAGATGCTTTTCAGGCCGTAGACGAACAGCCAGAAGACCATCACCATCGTGCCGCTGATATCGAACATCCCCGAGGCGTCCGACACGCCGAGCACGTACCAGGGCAACGATTTCCCGCCCAGGAAGTACGAGTCGAGATCTTTGCTGCCGCGCCGCGAAACCCACAGCCCGATCAGAATCGTGGCGACGAAGTAGCCGAGCAGGATGGAGATATCGAGCAGATGCAGGCGCACAGTCCCGGCCCCGCGGATGAGATCGAACGAAGAGAAATTCCACTGGCCCCGGGCTCCGCCCGAGGGTCGCGTCACCCCTGCAAAACGTACAGCGTACCTCAGACTTACCCCCCGCGCAGAGGCCGGGGCTGCGACTAGAAGACCAGCGAGTTTTCCTTAATGTAGCTGATCAACTCGCTCAACCGCGAGTAGCAGAGGCAAGTCACGGTATCGGCGGCGCCGTAGTAAACGGCCAGCCGATCTTGCTCCTGATCGCAGAGCGCCGCCACTGGGAACACGACGTTCGGCACATGACCGAAAACTTCGTAGTCGGCCTCCGGCGCCAGCAGGATGTTGCTACAGCGGTAGGCGACCTTCCACGGCTCGTCGCGATCGAGAATCGCGGCGCCCATGTGATAGACGAAACCGTTGCAAGTATCCATCACGCCGTGATAGATCATCAACCAGCCGTCTTCAATCTCGATCGGCACGGGGCCGGCGCCGATCTTCGTCCGCTCCCACCAAAGACCGTGCTCATCACCGCCGCGGCCCATCACCTTGCGGTGTTTGCCCCAGTGGATCATATCCGGGCTTTGGCTAATGTAGATGTCGCCGAACGGCGTATGGCCGTTGTCGCTCGGACGGCTCAGCATGAAATACTTGCCGTCGATCCGCCGTGGGAACAACACGCCGTTGCGGTTGTGGGGCAGGAAGGCGTTGTCGAGCCGCGTGAATTCTTGGAAGTCGGTCGTCGTGGCGACGCTGATCGTCGGGCCGTTCGTCCCGCCGCACCAGGTGATGTAGTACTTGTCTTCGATCTTCACGACGCGCGGGTCGTAGGCGTAGTCGGAGACCTCGTCGCCGTCGCCAGGGCGATTCTTGAACACGATCGGCGTCGGCTCGATGTGCCACTGTAGGCCGTCGTCGCTCCAGCCCATGTGCAGCCGCGGGAATCGGGTGCGGTCTTCCAGGCGAAACACTGCGGCGAAGCCGTCGCCAAACGGAATGACAGCGCTGTTGTAGATGCCCAGCACATCGGGCAGCGGGCGGCGGCCGATCACAGGATTTGCGGAATGGCGCCAGACGACGTCTTTCGATCCGGCCGGTCGCTCTTGCCAGGGCATGGCGGGCGCGGCTGCCAGCTTACCGCGATTGGTTGCCTGCCCCTTGTGAGCAGCCAAGGCGGTTCCGCCAGCGTTGACGGGAGAGAATTGGTCGGCCATCCGAGGAAAGTCCTGTGGAAGATGAAGAGTCCGGTGGCGTGCCCCAGTCCTCGGCAACAGCGTCGGAACCCGTGGAGGAGCCCCGTTCGCGATGCCCCACTTGCCGGGCGGGAGGCGCGCAGCGGCTTCGTCGCCGCCAATCTAAACTTTAGCTACGGGGTCGGAATCGTTCAACTAGTTTAACAGCGGAAAATTCGGAAGCGACGGAAACTGGCGATTGCTGCTAGCGCCTGCGGTCGAGATAATAGAGGCTGGCGGTGTCGCTCTGCCGGCAAAAATTGGCAAGTAGTTGTGCGACTGCGGCTTGTTGGCAAGCTGCGGTTGCGATCGCAGCCGCTCGCCAGTTCAGATCGCGCGAGTTGAAAGTCGGGTCGGGAATCCCTCCCCTGGCCCCTCCTGCGAGGGAGGGGAATGAGATATGGCTAGTTCGCAAGTTCCGCGTTTGAAGGATGTGGCGGCGAAGGCCAATGTCTCGCTCAGCGCCGCGTCGCGCATTCTGCGCGGCGAGCGGCAACGCTTCGGCGAAGAAACGTGCGATCGCGTCCTCGAAGCGGCGCGAGAACTTGGCTGGCGGCGTAATCTGCTCGTCAGCGGCATGCAAACCGGCCGCACCCGCACGATTGGCGTGATGATTCCGCCGTTCGATTCGTTCTGGGTCGACGTGCTCGCCGGCATTCATCTAGTGCTTGCGCAAGCCGACTACCTGCCGATCACGGTCTGGGTTGGCGATTGCCAGGAGATGCCCCACTTCGAAAAAGACGAAGACGAAGGCTTTAAGCAAATCAGCCGGTTGCTCGATCGTCGCGTCGACGGCCTCATTCTGTGGCCGTCGTTCGCGGTTGCTTACTATGACCACTTCCGCGAGTTGCTGGAACGCAAAGTTCCCGTAGCGGTGATCGACCACGAATATTCTGAAGACCAGATCGCCGACTCGATCGAAACTGACGAAGCGGCGAGCGCGCGGGCAGTGGCCGAACATCTCATCAGCCTGGGGCACAAACGAATCGCCTGCCTCTCGTCGCGCGAAGCGGCGTGGCAAGCATGGGCAGTGCGTCGGCGCGAATGCTTTGAGCAAGCCGTCGAGGAATTGTGCGGCGTCGAGGTGACGAGCCGCCGGCTCAACCCCTGGGGCACCGACGGCCTCGAGGTGGCCCGCGAGATCCTGTCGCAAACGCCGCGGCCTACGGCCGTCTTTGCGGTCACCGATCACGAAGCGCTCTACCTGTACGAAGCGGCCGCGGAACTGGGGCTGGAGATTCCCCGCGACTTGTCGATCATCGGCTTCGCTGATCTCGACTTTGCCGCCACGCTGCGGCCGGCTCTCACCACGATGCGGCAACGGCCGCGCGAGATCGGCCGCCGAGCCGCGCAATTGATCCTGGACCGGCTCGATGGCGAGATGTTCGACAGCCCACCGACGACGATCCGCGTCGGAGCGGACCTTATTGTGCGGAAATCTACGGGGCGCGTGGCGGAGTAGTGCTCCAGGTCACGCTCGTCTCACCAGCCATGCTGCTCGCGTAGCCAGCTGATCTGCGCCGTGTGATGCTGGCCATGCCAGGCGTAGTAGCTCAGCGCGTCGTTCAGGACGACCGCCTTGCCCGTCTCGGGGTGGTTAAAACTGCGAGCGAAATCGGCGGGCGTCATTGCTCGCAGTATTTGCACCCAACATTGGTGAACGCCGGCGAGCATCGCCAGCGGGGCGGCGATATTGCCCTCGCGAGCATCGGGAAGCGCCGACCAAAGGTTCTCGTCATACGCTTTGATGAGCGGCTGCTCCTCGGTGAGCGTCCACTTGCAGCGGATGTAGCTATGGGCGTGGCTATCGGCGATGTGTTGGACGATTTGGCGGATCGACCAGTTGAGGTACTTCGCGTTGAGTTGCTCGTCACTGAGCCCCGCGACGGCCCGACTCAATTGCTGCGGCGCTTGCTCGATGATCGCAATCAGTTCCGCGCGACGGGCGTCGGTGGGTTGGGGTTCGGCGACGTACTCGCCGGCGGGATTGGCGGGGGGCGTCATGGCGTTGATTGGGGTGATGAGAGTGGGACGCCGTTAGAGCCCCGGTTTGAAGAACCGGGGGCTAAAAATCGCTACGCGGGCGGTTCGCCGGCGATGAGTTGCTCGAAGGCTTCTTCGGTGATGACGGGCACGCCGAGCGATTCGGCCTTGGCGAGTTTGCTGCCGGCTTCGGCTCCGGCGACGAGGTAAGCCGTCTTCTTGCTGACGCTTTTCCCCGCTTTGCCGCCGTGGGCTTCGATAAGTTCCTCGATCTGTTCGCGGGTGTATTTTTCGAGCGTACCGGTAACGACTACCGTTTTGCCGGTCAGCAGGCCCTCTGGGGCACGTTCCTTCTTTGGCGCCGTCATATCGACGCCTGCCGTGCGCAGTTGGTCAATCGCGCGCATGCCGGCGTCGTTGTGTAGAAAGTCGTGAATGCTGGCGGCGATGATCGGGCCGATATCTTCGACGGCGGCCAATTCTTCCGCCGTCGCAGCGAGCATGTCGTCGATGTTGCCGAAATACCCTGCCAGCGTGGCGGCGCTGCGGACGCCGATATGGCGAATCGAAAGAGCGTTGAGCACTCGCGCGAGTCCCCGGGACTTGCTGGCGGCGATGTTGTCGACCAGATTCTGCGCCGATTTCGTTCCCATCCGCTCAAGCTGAGTGAGTCGCTCGACCGTGAGGGAGTATAGGTCCGCCAAATCGTCAACGTACTTCTCAGCGATGAGTTGCTCAGCCAGTTTTTCGCCGAGCCCCTCGATATCCATCGCCGAACGGCTGGCAAAATAAAGGAGCCGCTGTCCTAGTTGGGCAGGACAAGCGGGATTCAAGCAACGAATGAAGACGCCTCCCTCATCCTTCTCCAACTCGCTGCCGCACTCGGGGCAGTGCGTCGGGTAGATGAACGGAACCGCATCTTCCGGGCGAAGATGTTTCTCCACGCGAACAATGTGCGGAATGATCTTCCCCGCCTTCTCGACAATGACGGTATCGCCGACGCGAACATCTTTGCGCGCGATCTCTTCGATGTTATGCAGGCCTGCGCGACTGACCGTCGTGCCGGCAATTTGCACTGGTTCGAGGTCGGCCGTCGGCGTTAGCGCACCGCTTTTGCCGACGGTGATGAAGATGTTGTTGACCTTCGTCGTCGCTTCGTATTTCTCGAACTTGTAAGCGACCAGCCACCGCGGCGCCTTGCTCGTCGCGCCGAGCCGGGTGCGCTGGTCGAACCGATCGACCTTCAGTACGAGCCCGTCGACTTCGAAATCGAAGTCATGCAGCCGGGCGATCATCGAATCGCAATGCGCCGCCGCAGCGGCGAAGTCGTCGAACCGCTCCACCAGCGGCGTCACGGGGATTCCCCACTGTCTGGCGAGTTTGAGGAACTCGGAATGCGATTCCGCCGTCAGCCCCTCGCTGTAGCCGACGCCATGGCAGAAGAAGCGCAACCTCAACTGCGCCGCTAGCCGTGGGTCGAGCAGGCGCACCGCGCCGGCCGCCGTATTGCGGGTGTTGGCGTAAAGTTTCTGCCCCGCTTCCTGGCGTTTCGCGTTGATATCGGCCAGATCGGTATTGGTCATGTAGACCTCGCCGCGAACCTCAACGACCGGCGGAAGCTCGTCGCCCGCCAGCCGCAGCGGAATGTCGGCAATCGTGCGAATGTTGTGGGTGACGTCGTCGCCCGTCTGGCCGTCGCCGCGCGTCGCCGCTTGGACTAGCAGGCCGTTTTCATAGACGATCGAAATCGCCACGCCGTCGATCTTCAGCTCAACGTCCCAGCCCACCCCCTCACCGGGGAGCAGTTTCGCGATCCGTTCGCCGTACTGCTGCAACTCTTCGAGGCTGTAGGTGTTATCCATCGACATCATCGGGATGCGGTGGACAACCGAGTTCAGTTCAGGGATCGGCGCATCGCCGACGCGCTGCGTCGGACTATCGGGCGTCACGAGTTCCGGATGGGCCGCTTCGAGTTCCTTCAGCCGATTTAGCAGGCGATCGTACTGGAGATCGGTAATCGTCGGCGTCGCGGCGACGTAGTACGCGCGATCGTGTGCGCGGATCTCGGTTCGAAGAGCGTCGAGTTGCTGTTGGATGTCGTCGGGCATGCCGCGAAGTTTAGCCTGGGCGGAGCGGGATTTGAGAGCAGACGATTCAGCTTCGTGCCGTTAACGCTCGATGCCGCACTCAGGCACCACGGTCACTTTCTTGTCCGCCGCGGAGTTCGGAATGAGACACAGCATCTTGAACGGCGTGCCGCCGACATTGCGAAATTGATGCACGTCGTCCGGCGACACAAGCACGACGTCGCCGGGGCGTAGCGGCTGTTCCTGCTGGCCGTCGAAGATGCTCCCCTCCCCTTCCAGCACGAAGATCTCGTGCTCGTAAGGATGGAAATGCCGCGGCGTGTGGCCGCCCGGCTCAAGTTCGAACTGCCGCATGGCGAAATTCGGCGCCGAGTCGGCCTCGCCGACGAGCCAGCGCACTTTGCAGCCGGCGGCGCCTTCCATGGTGACGTCGTTGAGCGGGACTTCCGTGTTGCGTTTGATGCGCATGATCGGCTCACGTGGCAGGAGGTTTCGGTTCAGTTTTCTCGACGGGATCCCAATAGCGGTCGGTCGCGAGAGCGGCGATCGTCAGCGCGGCCAAAATCGCCAGCTGGATCAACATCGCCTCGTCGCCATAGGCCCGCAGCCAGCGATACAGCGGGTGCCCAGCGTGGGCGTTCGCCTGCGAGCGGACGGCGTTCACCGCTTGGAACGCCATGTACCCGTACGCGAACGCCGTCACCGCGAAGACGAATCCCGCGGGAACGAGCAGGGCGTAAAACGGATTGATTCGCTTGCGTTTGGCGGGCATCGAGTGACTTGACGAAGGAGCCAGGCTGAGGGCGTCCGCGAATTATAGCAATCTCCGCCCCGGTGGCGTCTCCCCCGACTGGCGCGGTACACTGAGCGGTTTGCCCAGAGCTTGCCGACGACCACAGGGAAAGGACCGACCGCGTGGATGCCAATGGTTCGCCGCCGATGATTCGACTGCGCGGGGTGGCGGTCCATAATCTCAAAGAGGTCGATCTTGATCTCCCACACCGGCGGCTGATCGCCTTTTGCGGCGTGAGCGGCAGCGGCAAGACGAGCCTGGCGCTCGACACGCTCTACACCGAGGGGCAACGACGGTACGTCGAAAGCTTTTCGACATACACGCGGCAGTTTCTCGAACAACTCGACAAACCGGCCGCCGAGAGCATCGAGGGAATTCCTCCCTCCGTCGCCGTCACGCGGAAGCATGTGAGCCGCTCGAGCCGGGCGACTGTCGGCAGCGCGACGCAAGTGAACGAGCACTTGCAGCTGTTGTTCGCCCGACTCGGCGAGGTGATTTGCTACGACTGCGGCGAACGGGTAGAGCGCGACTCGGCCGAGTCGGCAGCGAACGAACTCCTAAGCCTGCCGGCCGGCACGCGGCTGATGCTCGGCTTCAAATCGCTCCGCGGCAAGGAACGCAACGCCGAGGAATGGCTGGCTGATTTGGCGGCGCTCGGCTACCGCCGCTGCATCTTGGCGGGGAAGACTGAAGAGATCACTCCCGAACTGGCCGCGCGGCTGAGCGAGTTGAAGGAGCTTGAAGTCGTCATCGACCGCGTGACGGTGCAGGCAGGAGATGGAACGCGACTGCGCGACTCGTTGGAAAATGCGCTCGAGGCAGGCCGCGGGGCGGCGATAGCGTGGATCGAGACTGGCGACCCCGTACAACTCCTGAGCATCGATGATCGCACCTGGACCAAGCGCCGCTACAGCAACGTCCTGCGTTGCGAACGCTGCAACATCCAATATCCCGACGTCGAGCCGCAACTGCTGAACTACAACAACCCGCTCGGCGCCTGCAAGGCGTGCGAGGGGTTCGGCAACATCATCGACGTCGACATGCAGCGCGTGGTTCCCGACGCCGAGAAATCGCTACGCGACGGCGCCATCGCCCCCTGGAATACGCCCGCCTATTCGCATGAACTCGACGAGTTGCTCGCCCTCGCCCCGAAGCATGGCATTCCAGTCGACGTGCCGTTCCGCGAATTGAACGACGAGCATCTGCGACTCATTCGAGAGGGCGTGCCGGAAAAAAAGTTCGGCGGCCTCAATGGCTTTTTCAGCTGGCTGGAGCGGCGCAAGTACAAGATGCACATCCGCGTCTTCCTCAGTCGCTGGCGTAGCTACTACCCCTGCCCCACCTGCGGTGGCGCACGGCTGAAGCCGGAAGCGCTCGCCGTGCGGATTGCCGGCTGGAACATCGCTGAGGCGATGGCGATGCGGGTGAGCGAAGCGCTCGCGTGGCTCCGCGGATTGATGCTCACCGACTGGCAACGGCAAGTTGGCCAGTTGCTGGTCGATCAGGTGACCGCGCGGCTTGGCTACCTGGAGCGCGTCGGCGTCGGGCATCTCGCGATTGATCGTTCCCTTCGCACCCTTAGCGGCGGCGAAGCGCAGCGAGTCTCGCTCACGGCGGCGCTCGGTTCAAACCTCACCGGCATGCTTTACGTCCTCGACGAACCATCGGCCGGCCTGCACCCCGCAGATCTACCGCGGCTGGTCGAAGCTGTGCGCAGCCTGCGGGAACGCGGCAACACGGTGGCGCTCGTCGAGCATGAACCATCGCTCATCCAAGCGGCTGAGCACGTGGTCGAAATGGGCCCCGGCGCCGGCGAGTTCGGCGGCAAAGTCATTTTTCAGGGCTCGCCGGTCGCGATGCTCGACGATCCTGAAAGCCGCACCGGCGAGTGGATTGCCGGCCGGCGTATCGGCACGGAAAAGAAGACCCGCCGCCCCACCACTCATGGCTGGCTGAAACTTGTTGGCGCTCGCGGCAACAACCTGCAAAACGTCACTGCGGAGTTCCCACTCGGGCTGCTCTGCGTCGTGACCGGCGTTAGCGGCGCAGGGAAGAGCACGCTCGTCCAGCAGACGTTGTTCCCCGCCGTCGCCCAGAAGTTGCGGATGGAAAGCGATCGTCCGGCCGATTTCGACGACCTCATCGGCGCCGGCCAGGTCGAAGACGCGCTCCGCGTCGACCAAAGTCCCATCGGCCGCACGCCGCGCTCAAACCCCGTCACCTACGTGAAAGCGTTCGATCCGATTCGCACGCTCTTTGCAGAAACAACCGAGGCGAAGGCCCGTTCTTTCAAGGCGGGGCACTTCAGCTTCAACGCCGAGGAGGGCCGCTGCGAGGCGTGCCAAGGCGACGGCTACAAGCAGATCGACATGCGGTTCATGGCCGACGTCTACATCAAGTGCCCCGAGTGCCATGGCGCCCGCTATCGCCGCGAAGTGCTCGAAGTGAAGTACCGCGGCCTCAGCATCGCCGACGTGCTGAACCTATCCGTCCGCGAGGCATTTAATTTCTTCCGCGGTCACAAGAAGGTACTGGCCCGGCTGAAGTGCCTCATCGACGTCGGCCTCGACTACCTGCGGCTCGGCCAGCCGGCGAACACGCTTAGCGGCGGCGAATCGCAACGGTTGAAACTCGCTAACTACGTGTCGGCCGCTCGCAAGGGGCGGACGCTGTTCGTGCTCGACGAGCCGACGACGGGGCTCCACTTCTCCGACGTGATGCAGTTGATCGAATGCTTTGAATCGCTCGTCGCGATGGGGCACTCGCTGATCGTCGTCGAGCACAACCTCCAGATGATGCGGGCGGCGGACTACATCATCGATCTCGGCCCCGGTCCGGCGGAGATGGGTGGCCAAATCGTCGCGGTCGGGACGCCGGAGGAAGTCGCCCGCAACCCGGCGTCGGTGACCGGCCAATACCTTGCCGAGGAGCTGGCGCGCGTCGCGACGGATAGCGATGATTGAGGGCGTCTCGGTCCAACTTGCGTCCGCCACCGAGTCGAGCGTGCGGCTGTCGCTCGTTGGCGACGGCGTCGTCGACTTGGCCGGTGAATGGGAACTCTATGGACCTCGCTGCGAGCACGGCCGCACGCTGGCGTCGACGTTTCGCGGCAAGCTCACGGCTGATAAACGGATCGAGTTCCTCGTCACAGAGCCTTGCTACTGGTCGGCGGCGATGCCGTTTTTGTACGAGTTGCGTCGCGTTGGTGCCGGCGCCACGAACGACGGCGTCGTCCACACGCTGGGATTGCAACGGCTATCGGCCCATGCCGTGAACCTTCGTCTAGGTGGCGAACGCATCGTGCTGCGCGGCGCCGTCGCTACAGCCCTGAACGAACAGACGGTCCGCGAGGCGCACGAAGCTGAGTCAGCGATCATAGCTACTGCTGCGAAAGAGATTCTCGACCTGTCGGCCGCGTCGCGTTGGGGCGCGACCGTACTGGTTGATGCATCGAGCTTCGCTGGCGACATTCAACAACTGCGGCAACGGCTCTCTTGGGAACCAGCGGTGGCGGCGCTACTGCACGCTGCGGGCGTTCACGACCGAACGGACGAAAACGCATTCTTGACCGGGGTCGTTCTTCCGTCGCAGCAGTGGCAAGACGCCGTAAATTCGGCAGGTGCTCAACTGATCGTCGCCGATCTCGCCGCCGGCGAACGCCCGCCCGCCGCGCTTGTCGCATTAGGAAAACCGGTCATCGCGGTGCGGCGATCGCCTGAATTTGCCAGCTTCGCCGAAGCCCGAGCGGCATGCGATCGGCTGCAGGCAGAGTTGGCGCCCGAGTTCAACCTCGCCGGTTATTTCGCCGGCCACGTGCGAGGCGCCGAGTAACTCCATGCCTCGTTTCGTGCTGCTCTATCACGAATGCCCGCCAGCGCTCGGCAAGCCAAGTCACTGGGATCTCATGCTCGAACGCGACGGCGTGCTGCTCACCTGGAACTTGCTGCAGCTACCGGTCGCCTGGGGCGGCGATGCCGCAACGATCGAAGCCACGCGCATCGCCGATCACCGCATCGCGTATCTCAACTACGAAGGCCCCGTCAGCGGTGGGCGTGGGACGGTGACCCGCGTCGATCAAGGCGAGTATGAAGTCGCTTCAGAGGACGCCGCGAGTTTGAGCGTTCGGCTTAAAGGCAGTCGATGTCACGGCATCGTTGAGCTACCGAAATAAAAGCCACCGGCTCCGCCGGTGGACGAAGCAACGGCAGACATTCATTCACCGCGTCCACCGGCGGAGCCGGTGGCTTTTAATGCGATGCTTGCAGCCCCTATTGCACGGCTGCCGCTGCAGCAGCAGACGCCGCCGCGTTAACCGCCGCTCGCGCGCGGTCGCCTATGCTGCTCGACTTGGCCGGCGCGAGCGTTGGGCGCGGCTCGATCGAACCCGCCAACACCAGCTGCCCGTCGCGAAGGTCAATCGCGTCCAACCGTCGCACTTCTTCATCGGTCGAGAGCGCATTGGTGACGCCGACGAGCATCACGGGGTCGCCCTCTTGCTCTACCCACTTCACGGGAATCTTGAGCTGCTTGGCGCCGTCGTTGATGTGGTCGACCACTTTCGACAGCGGTAGCGGCAAGAAGCCGAGGCGTGCTTTGCGGAGCCGTAGACCGGCGACGTCGTCGCTCGCCATGAACGCTTCGCCTTCGATGGTGACCATCGCCCGCACCTTGTCGCCTTGGTAGCGGTAGCCGAGCAGGCACTTCCCGTTCACGAACGAAACGCGCGGGTCGACCACCTCGGGCGGCAGCAGCGTCGGGTATTTTTCGCGGAGCACGGTCGCCAGCCAGCCGTTCACTTCCTCATCGCTAAAGACCGATTCCCAACGGCCGGTCGTCTCGGCCTGGTCCGTGAGATCGGCGACGCGATTCTCAAGTTGCTCGCCTGCTTCTTTCAACTCAGCCGGCTTTGCTTGGGTCGCCGCCGCATAAAATGGATCGACCGCCTGGGCAGCCCAGTACAGGGCTCCGGCCACGACGAGAAGCACTGCTAGCACGCTGCCGATAATCGACAGCGCAAGCGACGGGGGGCGGGAAGTTTGGGGGGGCGTGTCAGCAATCATGGCGGCAGCGTCTCCGACGCCTCCCGGTGATTCGGGGGCCTGAAATCGTAGGTTATGGGGGCGAAAGGGTCAATTTTGATCGTGGTTCGCTTTCGGCGGGCAGAACCTGCTAGAGCCGTTCAAGCGGGACGAATCGATCGTGCCGGCGAATGACGCTCGCCGTCATTCTCGCCTGCTAGCATCCTTCGCGGTGGGTGAGTGGCGTTGACCCCTTGCCTATCTTCACTAAAATCTTTCCACTCTTGACCTTAGCGAAATTTCCACCCTCCGCGCGGCTCATTTTCGAGCTGTTGCGGCTCCAGCCATGATGCCTGCCCCGCAATCGATGACCGACCAACAGACTCCCGCCGACGACGCAACCGATCCCTCGCGCGACCAATCGTTTTTGGAAGCCGCGCGCCGCGCTAAGCTCGCCCGCATCATCGAACTCGGCCACGATCCGTGGGGCACGCGCTTCGACGATCGCCAACTGATCGGCGAGATCCGCGCCCGCACGAACGAGATCCTCTACCGCAAGGCGGATGGCGCCAACATCACGCTGCCGTCGCTGGAGACGGAAGAAGAACGCGCCGCGTTCCGCCCTTGGCTCGCCGAGCAAGGCGCCGGCGAAATCGTCGGCCCGCAAGTGCGTGCGGCGGGCAGAATCATCTTGTCGCGCGACAAAGGAAAACTGCTGTTCATCGACATTCGCGACATGACCGGCCAGGTGCAGCTGTTTATCGGCCGCGATCAGGTCGGCGATAGCTGGGACTTGGCTCAATGCTTCGACCTCGGCGATATCATCGGCGTCGACGGCACGCTCCGCCGGACGAAGACGGGCGAACTTTCGATATTCGCCGACCGGCTCCATATCTTGACGAAGTCGATCGAAACTCCGCCAGAAAAGCATAGCGGCCTGCAAGACGCCGAACTGCGCACCCGGCAGCGATACCTCGACCTGACCTACAACGAGGGCGTCCTCGACCGCTTCCTCGATCGGACGCGGATTGTGTCGTCGATTCGCAAGACGCTCGGCGATCGTGGCTTCGTCGAAGTCGAAGGCCCGACGCTCCACACGATTGCCGGCGGCGCCGCAGCCCGACCGTTCACGACGCATCACAACACGCTCGATCTCGATCTGTTTATGCGGATCGCGCTGGAACTCCACCTCAAGCGGCTGTTGGTTGGCGGCGTGGAACGGGTCTACGAACTTGGGCGCGTCTATCGCAATGAGGGGATTAGCCCCAAGCACAACCCCGAGTTCACGATGCTCGAGGTCTATCAGGCGTACGGCGATTACCGTTCGATGATGGATCTCACCGAAGAGTGCATCTGCGAAGCGATCCACGCCATCAATGAGTCGCGAGATTCGAGTCGCGAGTTACGAGAAAATGCTGAAGGCGGGAATTCTGTTTCTCGCAACTCGCAACTCGCAACTCGCAACTACCAGCTTTCTTGGGCCGGCAAGACGGTCGATTTCAAGCCGCCATTCAAGCGAGCGACCTACGCGGAGTTGTTCAAGCAGCATGCCGGTGTTGATCCGACGGACTCGGCTGCCGTGGCCGCACTCGCGAAGAAGCTCGGCATCGAAACCGCCGGCCGGCATCCCGATGTCATCAAGAACGACGTTTTTGAGGAGAAAGTCGAAGACGCCCTTGAGGGCCCGATCTTCGTGATCGACTACCCCGCGAGCATCTGCCCGCTGACGAAGCGGAAGGCGAGCGATCCGACCGTCGCCGAACGGTTCGAGCTGTTCATCGGCGGGATGGAGATCGCCAACGCCTACACCGAACTAAACGACCCCGACCTGCAGGAAGAGTTGTTCCGCAGCCAACTCGCGGGGATGAGCGAAGAAGACTCGATGGCGAAGATGGACACCGATTTTATCCGCGCCCTACGCCACGGCATGCCGCCGGCGGGCGGCCTGGGCATCGGCATCGACCGCTTAGTGATGCTGCTGACCGGGACGCAGTCGATTCGCGACGTCATTTTGTTCCCCGTGCTGCGGCCTGAAAAATAACGGATGGTTGCGAGTTGCGAGTCACGGGTTGCGAGGAGTTTTATCTTCCAACTCGAAACTCGCGACTCGCCGCTCGCAACTAACCCAAGGATGGGACCATGTACAAACTCCTCCTCTGCTGGCGTTACCTGCGCACCCGCTACATCGCGCTCCTCTGCATTGTCAGCGTCACGCTCGGCGTGGCGACGATGATCGTCGTCAACAGCGTCATGGCGGGGTTCACGCACGAGATGCAGGGCCGGCTCAACGGCATGTTGGGCGACCTCATCTTCCGCACCCGCAGCCTCGACGGCGTGTTCGACGCCGACTCCCATATGGCGCAGATTCGCACCGCCGCGGGCGACACGATTGCCGGCATGTCGCCGACAGTCCACGTACCGTCGCTGCTCTACCTTACCGTCGGCGGCGAAACGTTGCCGCGGCAAGTGACGCTGATCGGCATCGACGAGACGAGCTACGCGTCGGTGAGCCAATTCGGCGACTTCCTGCAGCACCCTGAGAACCGCAAGCAACTGTCGTTCGATCTGCGTGACGGCGGCTACGACGTGCTCGATCACCAGGTCGATCCGGCCGACGCGAAGCCGCGCGAAGTGATGCGCGACGCCGGTTGGCAGTATCGCTCGTACAAGTCGATGCTCGCCAAGCAACGGGCCGCGGATCAGAAGCGGCTCGATGAAATCAAAGCGAAAAGCGAACCGACCGCGGCCCCAACCGCTCCGGATAAGGCCGCGGAACCAGCGATGGCTGATCCATTCGCAATGGCGGCCGCCGAGGCAGGCGAAACGGAAGGTCGCGACTTCGACCCCGCCACCGAACAGCATACTGGTATCGTCCTCGGCATCGGCATCTGCGGTTTCCGCACCCCCGACGGCGTCGACCACTACCTCGGTCTGCCGGGCGACGACGTGAAGGTGGCGTTCCCGCTCGCGGTGATGCCGCCGGAAATCGTCGGCCAGGAGTACACCGTCGTCGATTTTTATGAAAGCAAGATGAGCGAGTACGACGCCAACTTTGCGTTCGTCCCACTGAAGGCGCTCCAAAAAGATCGCGGCATGATCGACCCCAAAACGGGCGCCGGCAAGTTCACGACGATCCAAATCAAGCTCAAGCCCGGCGTCAACGCCGAAGAGATTCGCGACAAGATTCAGGCCGCGTTCCCGATGCAGTTCTACCAGGTGAGCACCTGGCGCGACGAGCAAGGCGCCCTGCTCGCCGCCGTGCAAATGGAAACGGCCGTGCTCAACGTGCTGCTGTTCATGATCATCGCCGTGGCCGGCTTCGGCATTCTGGCGATCTTCTTCATGATCGTCGTCGAGAAGACCCGCGACATCGGCATTCTCAAGTCGCTCGGCGCCTCGGGCTGGGGCGTCATGGGAATCTTCCTATCGTACGGCCTGAGTCTCGGCATCGTCGGCGCCGGCGTCGGCACCGTCATGGGGCTGCTCTTCGTCGCGAACATCAACGAGATCGCCGATCTGCTCGGCAAGATCACCGGGCAACCGGTGTTCGATCCATCGGTCTACTACTTCTACAAAATCCCGACGATAGTCGAACCGTTCACCGTCGCCTGGATCGCCTGTGGCGCCGTCGGCATCGCCGTGTTGGCGAGCGTCTTGCCCGCCCGTCGTGCCGCGACGCTTCACCCGGTGCGTGCGCTAAGGTACGAGTAATTGAGAAATTGGCATCTAGGTGCCACTGGCGTGTCGCTAGTGCTGAAGCGGGTACTAACTAGCAATCCATTGCAGGCAGCAGGCAGCCTTAATTTTCAGGCCCCTTGTAAACCAAACAGCAATCATCACGTTGCGGCACTTCCCACTGGCGACACGCCAGTGGCACCCGGTCGAAAAGCATTTGCAGCAACGGACCACTGACAACTGACCACGGACTATTCGCCATGAGCCGCCCGAACTACGAATCGCAGACAGGCGCTCCGATGATCACGCCGCGGCGAGCCGCCGACGCGCCGCGTCCGACGCCCCACGCCGACTCGCGAACGCTCGCCGACCTGCAGCGGCATCTACAGACGCCTGTCGCGCCGGTGCTGACGCCCGTGTCGAACGCCATTCACATGGGCTGCCGCAACTTGTTCAAGAGCTACCGCAAAGGGGCCATCGGCATCCCGGTGCTGCGGGGGATCGATCTCGACATCCACGAGGGCGAGTCCCTTGCGATCGTCGGCCAAAGCGGCTGCGGCAAAAGCACCCTGCTCCACTTGCTCGGCACGCTCGACCAACCCGACGGCGGCGAAGTCCACTTCGAGGGACATCGCATCGACAACCTGCCGGCCGCGTCGCGCGACATGCTTCGCAACCGCCACTTCGGCATGATCTTCCAGTTCTACCACCTGCTGCCGGAGCTCACGACGCTCGAAAACATCCTGGCGCCGGCGTTCATTGCCGAGTCGACGCTCAGCTATTGGATGCGGCGGAGTTCGTACCGTCGACGGGCGTTTGAACTGCTGGAACTCGTCGGCCTCGGGCACCGAGCCAAGCACAAGCCACGCGAACTTTCCGGCGGCGAAATGCAGCGGGCCGCCATCGCCCGGGCCCTGCTGCTGAAGCCCAAAGTCCTGCTCGCGGACGAACCGACCGGCAACCTCGACCGCTCCACCGGCGAAGCAGTGATGAAGACCCTCGCCGAGTTGAATGCCCGGGAAAAGCTCACTATAGTCATGGTGACGCACGACCCCTGGATCGCCGGGCAAGCGGACCGCACGGTGAAGCTCGTCGAAGGCCGAATCGCCGGCTAGGGCCGATTCAAGCCACCGGCTCCACCGGTGGACGAACCTGACGCCGACGCTATTAGCGCGGTGTTCCATCGGCCAATCCGGCGGCGTTGATGGTTTCGTCCCTGCCGGCCGAACCTGCGACATTGGCAGCCCCTCTTTACGGGAAATCGTTCCACGTTCCACGTAGAGGCCGTGCCCATGTCGTCCGTCGCTCAATACAACCCGAACGCTCCCACGAAAGCAACGATGTCACGACAGGTCTACATCAACGGCAAACTCCTCCCCGCCGAGCAGGCGACGGTCAGCGTCTTTGATCACGGGCTTCTGTACGGCGACGGCGTCTTCGAAGGCCTACGGGCCTACAACGGCAAGGTCTTCCAGCTCAACGAGCATGTCCGCCGACTGTTCGAATCGGCGCTCGCCATCCGGCTGAGCATCCCGATGTCGCAGCCTGACATGGCCAAGGCGATCGACGACACCGTCGCTGCCAACGGCATCAAAGACGGCTACATTCGCGCCGTCATCACCCGCGGCAGCGGCACGTTGGGGCTCGACCCCAATCGCTGTAGCAATCCGCAAATCATCATCATCGCCGACTCGATCAGCCTTTACCCAAAGGAGTTCTACGAGAACGGCCTCGAACTGATCACCTCGAGCGTCATCCGCAACCATCCGGCGGCGCTCAGCCCGCGGATCAAGTCGCTCAATTACCTGAACAACATCCTCGCCAAGATCGAGGGCTTGAAGGCAGGCTGCGTCGAAGCGCTGATGCTCAACCACAAGGGCGAAGTCGCCGAGTGCACGGGCGACAACATCTTTCTGGTGAAGCAAGGCAAACTCTACACGCCGCCGCTCGACGCTGGCATTCTCGAAGGCGTCACCCGCAACGCCGTGCTGGAGCTCGCCTCCGAAGCGGGCATCGTCACCTCCGAGTCGGCGATCACCAAGCACGACGTTTACGTCGCCGATGAATGCTTCCTCACCGGCACGGCCGCGGAAATCATCCCGGCGGTGAAGGTCGACGACCGCGTCATCGGCAGCGGCAAGCCGGGGCCGATCACGAAGCAGCTGACCGAGGCGTTCCACAAGCTAGTGCGGGCGTAGACGCAATTATGGGTTCGATTCCGCAACCTCCGCCTGACGAGATGCCGAAAGCGCCTGCGGGGGAGGAGCCGCGGTATGCGGGCGAAGTCGCACGACACCAACAACTTCGCCTGCTTATTGAAGAAGGAATGGCATCCGGAGAAATATCCGCGGAGGATGCTTTCGACCGCTTACGAAGATTTGCTGTTACCCAATTGCGTTGAAAGATTGAGGTACGTGAGATTCGAGCATGGGTCATACGCCGCCCAGCTAGAGAAGCTCATGCAAGTCTCGCGCACCATGGACGACGCGAACGATCAAGATCGCGTCGTCTAGCGTTTGATAGATAACGACGTAGTTGTCGAGCGATGTTCGTCTCAGCCCGCGTTGCGGATCCGAATAGCGTTCGCCGCTCTCTGGATACGCCTCAAGCAACCGGAATCGCTCTGACAACTGGTCGATAAACGCCAACGCGGCGTCTAGATTCGCCTTTGCCAAATACTCGACGATTTGAGCGACGTCTTGCTCGGCAAGAGAAGATAGACGATGCCGGAGGCTCATAGAGCCTCACCGCCCGCCGCGGTGCGCCGTGCCAAGGCTTTCATGGCCTCAGGGTTCCAATCAACTGCTTGGCCTTGAGCAATCGCTTGCATCCCGGCTTCAACGGCGTCGCTCACGTGAGTCGTCCACAGCGAGTGAACGTCATCCGACGACACCAGCCAATAAACGCGCCCCGATTCGCTGTCTTCTACGCGTACGGGGCGACCTGGCGTCTGTGAATCGACGACAGCCCGTTGTTCAGAGGTGAGTTGAATGGTCATGCGTGAATTATAGCATGAGCCCAATTCCGCACGTCAAACACTTCGTCTGGGAAGACTACTTCGACTGCCCGCGAACCACATCTTTCCCCGTCCGAGCCGCAATAAACTGCTCGTTGTCGACCTTCTTGAAGTTCGCCAAATGGGCCTGGGCTTCGTCGAGGCGCGTGCGATCTTCGCGCGACAGTCGCCACGAGAAGAGGTGCGTCGCCCGCACGGCGTTCTTGTCGTCGCCGCCTAGCGAGCGTTGAATCTCGACCGGCACGACGCCGTGCTTCGCCAGCGACGAATTGAGGGCCAACCGCGGACCTGGCGGCGGCGAGTTGTACATCATCGACGAAAGTTCAGCGTAGCGGTCGGTAAACTCGCGGTAACGCTTCAAACTAGCGGCGTCTTGCGCCTTGATCGTCGCGGTGCGGTAGGTCCACTCTTTGTTCGCCAGCGTCAGCGCGCCGGTGTCGCTATCGAATGTTTCATCGAAACTCGGCTTCGCGGAAAATTTGAGCAACGGGTCTTTGTGCTCCGACGCCCATTCGGTCATTTTCACCATCAGCTTCGACACCCGATCGGCCTCGACGTCGGTGCGGCATTCGCGAACGACGTCGAGCAGAATGAACTGCCCCGACTTCCCTTCCGGGCCCTGGCGGTAGACGATCACTTGCTGCGGGCTGTCGACGAACTCGTAAACAGCCGACTTTTCGAAGAGCGTCACCGTGTGGCTTGCCGGTTCGGTGGCGTCGCCAACGTAGATCTCGGTTTCAATCCGGAATTCTTGAGCCGAGACGCACTGCGATTCCCGCAGCAGCGAACACGAAGCGGCGACAATGAACAGCAGGCTGAAGAATTGCCGAACCATGGCGGAACTCCCTTTCGTGGGGCGCGCAGCCCCGAACAATCAAACTGGACGGCGGGGAGCATACGAAAGCGTGCAGACGGCGTAAACGCCGATCGATGTTTGTCACGCAGGCCAATGCGGATTGCCGCTTGTGGGCGCTGCTAGCATGCGCCGCGGTTCAGATCGCTGCCAGTTGCAGGTCTATTGCGCGCTATCGAGACGCCAATCGGCAAGATGAATCTCGACCGATGCCCGGCCGCGGTAGCGGTTGATGACGGGGCGAAACGCGATCGACATCTCGCCGTTGATCGCTGCGAGTTCGTCTTCCCAGTCGCCGCCGCCGAACGCGACGGCCCGCAACTTGATCCCCGCCTGATCGAACGTCATCGACAGGTGCCGCCCTGCGCCGCCCATTCGCTTCGGGCGCTCCGTGAGCCGCACCTCGCTAGCACACAGCACCGGCCGCAGGTTGCCGTGGCCGAACGGAGCCAACTTCTCGATCTGCTCGACGGTTCGCTGGGTGAGACAGCTAAAGGTCGTCTCGACATCGACGAACAGCTCCGCGAGCCGAGAGCCTTCGCCCAACTCACGGGCCACCACGTCGCAGAACTTCCGCCGGAAGGCCGGCAGATTCGCCTCGGTGACGCGAAGGCCGGCAGCCGCCGCATGCCCGCCGTGGCTCTCCAGCAGTTCGCTGCACTCCGCCAGCGCGGCGTGAAGGTTGAACCCCGGCACGCTCCGCGCCGAGCCGACGCCCGGCTTGACGCCAAGCTTATCGAGCGCGATCACGATCGCCGGCATATGGAACTTATCGGCCACGCGACCGGCGACGATCCCGATAATGCCCGGATGCCAATCATGGTCGGCCAGCACGAGCGCCGAATCGCGGCTGGGGTCGAAGCGTTCGCGGGCCTGCTTATCGGCCGCCCGCAAGATACTTCGTTCGAGCGTTTGGCGTTCGAGATTCAGCTCGTCGATGTACTTGGCCAGCTTCTCGGCCCGCACCTCGCTCTCGGTGGTGAGGAGTTCGATGCCCAGCTCCGCTTGCCCCATCCGCCCGGCCGCATTCAATCGCGGACCAATCGAAAAGCCAAGATCCTCGCACTCGAGGGCATGCTTCTCGTGCAGCTTGATCTGCCGCATGAGGGCCGACATGCCGATGGTGGGGTACGCCGTAAGGCTTTGCAACCCATGTCGCACGAGGATGCGATTCTCGTCGATGAGCGGTACGACGTCGGCCACGGTCCCAATCGCGGCCAGCCCGACCGCCTGCAGCAAGAACTGCCGCATCCGCTCGTTGACCCGTTTGTTCTCCGCCACGCGTTGGCAGAGGGCCCACGCCAGCTTGAACGCCACCGCGGCTCCGCAGAGCCCCTTGAACGGGTACTCGCTCCCCGGCAGCGCCGGATGGACCAACGCCGCCGCATCGGGCAACTCGGCGTCCATCTGATGGTGGTCGGTGACGATCAGCGTGAGCCCGAGTTCCTTCGCCAGTCGTGCTTCCGCGACGCTGCAAATGCCGCAGTCGACGGTAACGACGACGTCAGCCCCTTGCTCGGCCAGCTTCGCGATCGCTTCGGAGTTAACCCCGTATCCCTCGTCGATCCGGTGCGGGACGTAGAAATCGACCTGCGCGTCGAGCATCCGCAAGCAGCGGACAAGAATTGCCGTCGCGGTCATCCCGTCGGCGTCGTAGTCGCCGTAAACGGTGATCCGCCGCTTGGCCCGGTAGGCCTGATAGAGCAGATCGGCCGCCGCCGCGGCCCCGGGGAGCAGTTCAGGATCGCGCAGCCCGGTGAGCTTCGGGTCGAGAAACTGCCGCACGTCCGCCGGGTCATGAATCCCGCGGGAAAGCAGCAAGTGGGCGACCAGCGACGGCACCCCGGCCGCTCGCTCCAAATCGGCGATGCGTGCCGGATCATGCGGGGCAAGGCGCCAATGTTTGGGCATGGACGAGGCTCCGCCTGCTCAGCCGCGGGGTGAACCCCAATCAGCCGCGGGTCAACGACCCGCCGGAGCGGCGCGCAGAACTCCCGCCGCCCCCTAAAGAAACGGAAAAAGAAGCTTACTTCTTCTTCTCAACGTGAATCGTGTGCTTGCGCAAACGAGGGCAGAACTTGCTGAGCTTCAGCTTTTCGCCGCCCGTCTTCCGGCGGAGCGTGTAGTTGTAATCGCCGGTCTCCTCGCACACGAGGAACACGGTTTCCACTTTCTTCTTCCGCTTGCCGGTCTTCGCCATACGTCACCTAACTATCGAAACGCGATAAAACTCGGGGGTTCCGGGGCGCCGGTTTGTCGGCTGCGGCCCGGACGGTATAGGTAGCCCGGCATTTTATGGACTTTTTCGGCATTACGCCAGTGGGGACTCCAACATCCTCGCGGTAACCGGAAAGCAGAGGAACTGGAGCGTTCGGACGCAGAAAACGACGCCGTGGCGGTATAATTGACGAGTTCAGCCCCTAGCAGCCAAGATCGGAACAGACGGGCTTGTCCTCCCCGCTGGACCATACGCCGCCTCCTCACGTCGAGCCGCCGGACCTTCCAGCGCCGCTTGATGGCCCCGTTTTAGACTCGCCAGCCGACAAAATTGCCGCCGTGGCGGAACCGCTGGTGGAGCCCCCCTCCCCCGCCGTCCCGCTCAGCGAGCCGCTCGGACTGGTCGACCGCATCGGCGCCTGGCTCGAAGAATCGGGCGCCGGCGCGTGGGTTTCGAGCGCCGTCGTCCATGGCGTCCTGTTCGCCACCTTGTCGATCGCGATCCTCTCCTCACAGCGAGCCCGAGAGCTGTTCGACGACGAACCGTCGGGCCCGCTGTCGGTGGAGCCGATGGAAGTCGGCGTCGGCGAACTGCCGATCGCCCCCACCGACGAACTCGTTCCATCGCTCGGGCCGTTCGAACTCGGCGACGAAATCTCGCTCCCGGGCGAAGTAAGCGACATGATCGGCTCGCCCATTGGCGAAGACATTGCACCGCAACTCGGCGGCCCGATTGGCGACCTCCCCTCCGAGGGCGCCGTTGCGGCGAATGTTGGTAGCGGCGTCACCGCGGCAACGTCATCGAGCGATTCAGGATTTGGTACGGGCCTGCCGCTCGATGCGCTGCTAGGCCCGTCGGCCTCGCGCGGAGGCGGACTGGAAGGCCGCAAGTTGGAGAATCGCCGCGCTGCCGCGCTTGCCGGCGGCGGCACGGTTCGCAGCGAAGAAGCCGTCGAAGCGGCCCTTGTTTGGATGAAGAAGCATCAGTGGTCCGACGGCGGCTGGCGGTTCGATCTGCAAGCGAATCCGAATTGCGGCGGCCAATGCGGCGATTCAGGATCGAACCGTTCGAAGACGGCGGCGACGGGACTCGCCCTGCTCACGTTCCTCGGCGCGGGGTACACGCATAAGGAAGGGCCGTACAAAGAAGTCGTTGGCCACGGCCTCTACTTCCTGCAGGAGCAGATGACCGTCACCACGCACGGCGGCGATCTGCGCGATGGCGATAATATGTACTCGCAAGGCATCGCCACGCTTGCGCTCACCGAGGCCTACGCGATGACCCACGACCGCGAGCTGCGCAAGTCGGCCATCCTCGCCATCCAGTTCATTCTCGAAGCCCAATACAACGACGGCGGCTGGCGCTACACGCCGAACTTTGAAGCACCGATGGCCGGCGACACGACGGTGAGCGGCTGGCAGATCGCGGCCCTCAAAAGCGCGAGCCTCACTGACATCGAACTCCCGTCGAACATCTGGGAGCGCATCGGCAGCTATCTCGATAGCGTGCAGTACGACGACGGCATGAACTACCTGTACGTTCAGGGCGATTCGCCGAACCGACGCACCGCCTCAACGCCCATCGGCCTGCTCTGCCGCATGATTGGCGGCTGGAAAAAGGACTACCGCCCGTTGCGGGCGAGCGTCGCGCGGCTCGGCCAAGTGACGCCGAGCACGAAAGACGCCTACTTCAATTACTACGCATCGCAGGTGCTCCACCATGTCGGCGGTGCGAACTGGAAGCGGTGGAACCCGCGGATGCGCGAGCACCTCATCAGCACCCAGGCCACGGCGGGGCACGAGAAAGGGAGCTGGTACTTTTCAGAACCGCACAGTTCAGCAGGGGGCCGGCTCTATTCCACCGCGCTGGCCACGATGACGCTCGAAGTCTACTACCGGTATATGCCGCTTTATCAAGATACATTTGTCGACAACTCCTCGGCAGGGAACGCGGAAGTAGACTGAACCAAGTCAAACGACTCGGCTCGCCGGTAGAAGGGGCCTGAGGCGGCGGCCGCAGCACACGCTACGAGCCGCCGCGCCTCAGGCAGGTGGAAGGAAAAGTCCGGCCACACGTTGGAGGGCGCCAAACGCTGCAGGTCTCGGACTTTCCCCGTTGGGGTTTCGCGAATTTCCACAAAGCCGCGACCGGCGGTCGCGGCTTTGTTGCGCCATTCGGCGGCTGTCACCACCCTGAACGCAGCGAAGGATCTAGAGCGACGACGGCCGGCGCGAAGCCAACCCCGTCCGCATTTCCGGCTCGAGCGCCAACGACGCCGAGCCGACTGAGCCTCATCGGCCAACATACGTCCCGCGTCCCCCAGGTCAGGCCCGGGTTGCAACCGGCGCGGGCGATGCGCCATGAGCTCTAGATTCTTCGCTCCACTCAAGATGCCGACAAACGAATGAGACGATGACGAGTTTCACACGCGCCAGGCCGCCGGCGTGCGCAGCAGCGATACGTGGGGTGAACCGCGCACACACGCCGACGGCCTAAGCTGACAGGGTACTTGCTGGGTCGCAGCGAAGGGCCAACGCCCGCACGCAGCGACAACACGATGAGGAAGGAAACGAGGCAGGATAAGTAGCGAGATAAGTCCAGCGCCGCGTCGCATGAAGGGTCAGACGATCGCGGCGTCGCAGGCGAGCGTCAGCAACTCGTCGCCGGCAACTGAAATCTAGGTCGAGTTTTCCTGAAGTCAAACGCGAGCCGGAAAAGTTTTCGAATTCTCTTTTCTAGCCGAGCGGCAGCTACTTCCACTCCGGCGGGCGGCCTTCGAGCAGCGCCTTGATCCCTTCGCTCGCCGCTTCGGTCGTGCGAGCCGTGGCGGCCATCACGGCGCCGGAGGCGAGCTGCGTCGCGAGCTCTTCGCCGAGCGTCTCGTTGACGAGCCGCTTGGAAAGTTGAATCGCCTCGGGCGCGCCGGCGGCGCACTGCTTGGCGACTTCCATTGCTCGCGCCCAGACGAGATCATCCGGCGCGAGTTCGTGAAACAACCCAATGCGATACGCCTCTGCCGCATCGAGCATGGCGCCAGTGAGCATCATCCGCGCCGCCTGCCCTGCCCCGATGCGAAACGCAATCAGCGGCGCGGCAAGGCCCGCTACCATGCCGTGACGAGCGTCAGACACGCCGATGGTCGCCCGCTCGCTCGCGACGACGATGTCGGCCGCCGCCACGAGCGCCGCTCCTGCGGAGACCGCAGGGCCGTTCACCGCGGCGATGATCGGCTTGGTGATCTCCATCATCCGCACGACAAGGTCGCGAAAATCAGCGGCGTCGGAGCCCCAATCTTCCTCGGGAGCTTCCGAGTCCTGGCTCACCTGCATCTCACCCACGTCGGCGCCGGCGGAGAAGCTGTCCCCTGCCCCGGTGATGATGATCGCCCGTACCCGCTTCTCCAGGTACAGGTCGTCGATCGCCTCGATGAGTTGCTGCACCATCGACCGCATCAGCGCATTGCCGTAGTCGGGACGATTGAGAATGATCGTCCCCGCTCCCTCGAACACTTTCACGTCGATGGCATTGCTGGGCATGTACATGGCGGAATCTTGAATGACGAATGACGAAGCTCGAATGACGAATGAATAGCCCTCTCTGCAGTATTCTCATTCGTCATTCGGATTTCGTCATTCTGGTTTTAACGTTGAGGGATTTTCCGTAGGTAAGCTAGTGGCCTACAGCCACTCGCGGGCAACGCGGGTTTCGACGGCGATGTCGACCGCGTCACGAGGAACGCGGACCGGCCAGCAGCTGCAGTGGACGTGAACCTCGGGCCGCACCGAGAGGCGGACGTGGGGGCGATGAGCCGCGACGAGCTTCATCGTCTGTTCGGCAAACTGCTGGGCCGTGCGGCGGGACTTCGATTGAAAGCCGAGGTGGAGCCATCCTCCGCCGCTGCTTCCGTGGAGCTCCTCGATTGTCAGATGCTCGTCGAGATCGCGGTTGGCGGGCAGGCTGGCCCGGGCCATCGTCGCGAGGTGCTGCCGCCAGCGAGGATCGGACTCGGCGGCGAACTCGACCAAGGTTTCGACCACGAAGCCGGTCTGGTAGAGAACTTCCAGCTCCCAGCAATCGTCGCTCGCCGCTCCCTGGGCGCCGGTGATCTCAAGCTGCTTGGGGTTCAGAGGCCGGCACTCCAGGGCGCCCCGCTCTTCGCGCACGTCGGGATGGAGCGCATCAGCCGCCTTTCCGTCGCCCGCCCGCAGCCACTCCTGCAGCCGCGCGGCGGCGTCGCCATTGCCGTGAGGAGTTTCCAACAACAGCCGACCCGAACTGTCTAGCTCGACCACCTGCGGACGCCATGGCTGAGTCGCCGGCGCCTCCCCTGCGTAGGCTTGCCAATCGATCCACGTCGCCGCGCGAGCACCGGCGATGGCCGCGGCGAGGAGATCGCAATCTCGCCACTTCCAGTCATGGCGGTGGACGGCGGCGGCCACGAGCGGGGCGGTCGGATCAAACGCCCCCGCCACGATGACGCGGGCCTCTTCGGCGAGGGCCAGCGACAGCGGCCCGCCCCCAAGTTGCAGGTCGGCTGCCAGCACCGGCGCCTTCAATTCCCGCCAGGGGGCCCCTGTCTCGGCATTGCTGAGGTCGACGCCCTCCTCCTCCAGCATCTCCAGGATTGGCTCGACGTTGCTCCCTCGCACCGCTGCGACGGGAACGTCGCCGCAACCCCCTTCGACAAGCAGGTGGGCCGCCCGTTCGACAGCGCCATAGGCATCGGCCCAACCGGCCGAGGCGAACAGATGCAATTGCGGGTCGAGGTAAAGCGGTTTCACAACCGCCCGCAGGGCGTCGCAAAATCCGATGGCGCACTCCGGTAACGCCGCTTCGGCGGCGCCTTCGACTTTCGCCCAACGAGCGCGGGGGTAGTCGAGCTGCAGAAAATCGAGCTGCCCGCTGGCAGCTAGTTCCTCAATCCCGAGCGGTGCGCCGGCGCCGTCGCATTGCAATCTTGCAAACCGCATATGCCAATTGTGCGTAAGATTCCGAACGAAGGGTTACGTTGAGATTCCGGAACATCGCCACGCCGCTTCCGTGGTGAAACAGCATCGTCGAGCGACCTCCCGCACTCGCCGCGACGTCTCCCGCCTCGTCGAAAATCGCTCGCAGCAAACACTTTACGCCTTTTCTAACCGCCGGACAACCGAGCGGCGGCACGACCTCTGCATCTCGTCGGATCCACTCTCATCAACAGCCGCGTCACTTCATGAGGAAGCCCCCAGTGTCGACGAAGTCTCGCTCAAGTGCTCAGGTCAACGGAACCGCCTCGCCGCTGGGAAAGAAGGGGGCCGTCGCTCCCGCCGGACGCGCCTCGCGCCCCAAACCGCAATCGGAGGAAGCCCCCGGCTTCGAAGATGATGCGGATGGCCACGAAGATGAATTCGAATCGGCCGAAGTCGAAGGCGACGCCGCGATCGACGATCCGGTGCGGATGTACCTGATGCAGATGGGCGAAATCCCGATGCTCAATCGGGACAAGGAAGTCGCCGCCGCCATCCAGATCGAGTCGACCCGCCGCCGCTTCCGCCGCACGATGCTGTGCAGCGATTTCATGTTGCACGCAGCCGTCGACCTACTGCAAAAGGTCGCCGACGGCACGCTGCGGCTCGACCGCACGATCGAAATCTCGGTGACCAACACCGCCGAAAAGAAGCGGATCCTGAAGCGGATCGCCCCAAACTTGGCCACCGCTCGCGAACTGCTCTCACTCAACCAGCGGGATTATCGCCGCGCGGTGAGCCGCAAGACCGCCGTCGCCGAGAAGCACAGTTCGTGGCGCCGGATGATCGCCCGCCGCAATAAGGTGATTCGTCTGGTCGAAGAGCTCAACCTCCGTATCCAGCGGCTCACCCCGCTCATGTCGCAGCTCCACGAGATCAGCGATCGGATGTGGACGATCAAGTCGCAGCTCTCGCACGCCGAACACTCGTTCCACCAGGGGAACGTCGCCGAACTGCGGCAAGAACTCCGCTACTTGATGAAGATCACCCAAGAGACGCCCGCTACGCTGCGTCGTCTGGCCTCGCGGACCCTCCGCCGCAAGGCCGCCTACGACGCAGCGAAGCGGGATCTCTCCGCCGCGAACCTCCGGCTCGTCGTCTCGATCGCCAAGCGATATCGCAACCGCGGCATGAGCTTCCTAGACCTGATCCAAGAAGGCAACACGGGCCTGATGCGAGCAGTCGACAAGTTCGAACATGCCCGCGGGTTCAAGTTCAGCACCTACGCCACGTGGTGGATTCGCCAGGCAATCACGCGGGCCATCGCTGACCAAAGCCGCACGATCCGTCTGCCGGTCCACATGATCGACACGATGAGCAAGATCCGTTCGGTAACGACCGACTTCGTCCAGCTCTACGGCCGCGAACCGAATCCGGAAGAGATCGCGGAACTGGCCGGTCTGTCGGTCGACGACGCCCGTTGCGTCCACAAGATGACCCGCCAGCCGTTGTCGCTCGACCAGCCGGTGGGCGATCACGAAGACAACTACTTCGGCGAGTTCCTCGAAGAGAAGCGCGACGAAGACCCGCTCTACGACACGCACATGGAAGCGCTCAAGGCTCGCCTCGAAGAGGTGATGACCGAGCTGACCTACCGCGAGCGTGAAATCCTTCGCCTCCGTTACGGCCTAGCCGATGGCTACACGTACACCCTCGAAGAAGTCGGCAAGATCTTTAGCGTCACCCGCGAACGGGTGCGGCAGATCGAGTCGAAGGCCGTTCGCAAGCTGCAGAGCCCGTATCGCTCACGGGCCCTCACCGGGTTCCTCGACGGCGTCGAGCCGATCGCGGTGGACGTGCCGTAGATCGGGCTTTCAGCCCGACAGCCCTAGTGCCTGACAACGGGGCGAACCAAATCAAAGGTTCGTCCCGCTTTTTTGGGGCTTCGTCGGTCGCACTGCGAGTCAGGCTAGAAAGCCTGACCTACGTCGCCGGCCCGATCCGTCGTATAATCTCCAGCGGAGAGCTTTCCACTTGGAGCACGCCTGATGACTACGCTTTCGATCGAACAGATCGCGTCTCAACTACCGGGGCTGATTACGCAATTGGCGCCCGGAGATGAGATCGTCGTTACCGCCGATGGCAAGCCGGTGGCGAAGGTGACGCCCGTAGCGGCGGAGGAAAAACCTAAGCGGCGACTAGGATCGGCCAAGGGAATTCTGACGATCGTCTCCGAAGACGACGATCACCTCCAAGATTTCGCCGAGTACATGTAGTGCGATTGCTCGTCGACACCCATGCGTTTCTGTGGGCGGTGCTCGAAGACCGCAAACTGAGCGCCGATGCTCGCGCTCAATGGTTGCATCCTGAGACTGATCTTTACATTAGCCCGGCGAGCTTGTGGGAGATCGCGATCAAAGTTGGCCTGGGCAAACTGAAGATCGCCCAACCACTCGACCAGTTCTTCGAACTTGAACTCTTCTCAAACGATCTGAAGCTGCTCCCCATCGCACCAGATCATGCGGCTCGCGTAGCGACGCTGCCCCACCTGCACGGCGATCCGTTTGATCGCATGCTCGTCGCCCAGTCGCTGTGCGAATCGTTGCCGATTCTTTCAGCGGATGCGGTGCTGGACGGTTATGGGGTGCAGCGAGTTTGGTAAGTCGCTTGGCGGGGCTGTCGGCCTGAAAGCCCGACCTACGCTGATCGCGCCGCGAACGAATCGATCTCCAACCGTACGAGTTCCTCGGCCACTTCGGCGGCGCTTTCGGGGCGGCGGAGCGGGTCCTTCGCCAGCATCCGCGCCACGAGCGAGGCGACGGCCTTCGAGGCATCAGGCCGGCGGAGCGTGATGCAGTCGGGCTTCGTCTCGCGGTGTTTGCGGATCAGTTCCTCCGCGTCGCGGCCGACGAACGGCAGTGAACCGGTGAGGACTTCGTACAGCGTCACGCCGAGGCTGTAGACGTCGCTCTGCGGCGAGGCAGAAAGCGAAGACGTCAGCGACTCGGGCGCCAGGTAGTTCAGCGTGCCGTAGACGGGACGTGACGACCAATGGCGGCTTTCGCCGGGCGTGTGGACGAAGCCGAGGTCGACGAGCGTCGCGTGCCCGTCGGGGGCGACGACGATGTTCGCCGGCTTCACGTCGGAGTGGATCATGCGAGCGGTGGTGTGAAGCGCATCGAGCGCTTCAGCCACTTGGCGCGCGATCCACAACGTGATCGCCATCGGCAGGCGGCGCTGCTGCTCGAGAATCTTCGCGAGCGAGCGGCCTTCGAGCTTCGGGCTCACCGTGTAGAACGGCGGTTGATCGACGCCGGCCGAGAGCACCGGCAACAAGTGCGGGTGCGAGACCTTGCGTCCGACCCACGCGGCTCGGCGCTGCATTTCGATTGCATGGGCGTCGCGCCACCACTCTTTACGCAGCACCTTCACGACGTAAGCCGCCGACTTGTCGTCGGCTGAATCGGCGGGACGGGCGACGTAAACACGCGCCAGCTCACTCTCGTTGATCAGCCGCACGAGCTGCCAGGGGCCGATACGGCCGACCAGCTTGCGCTCGAGTTTGACTGGAGTGTGAACCGCGGGATGTTTCGTGGCGAACGAACTCTCGACAGTGGCCATTCGTGATGCATTCGCTCCGGACAGACTGGGTCAGGAGGCGCGGACAGGTTGCGCGAAACAACGCTGGCGCCGACGTAGGATCAGCGGCGGGATTGCCGACCCCAGGACAGCAAATCGACCGAACGGGCGGCGGCGCTCAGTCCGAACGGGATGATTTTGCCGACTACGCCCGGCGAGCGTGAAGCTGGGAAACTGGCGGGGCGTTTAACGCGGGGCGGAACGAAAGTGGAGGCTGGATGGGGACGAAAAGGGGATTCGGCGGCGGTGGGTTGAGGGAGGTTGGCTTGCGTGTTTGCTCCCCGAGGCTTTGGCAATCCAGGCGGGGCGAGTGGTGTCGCTAATGTCGTGTCGCGTTGCCTGTTGGAGCAAAGCGCGATTTTAGGCGACATTATAAAACCTGCTTTAAGTTGTTTCTCTTATTGAGTTTGAGTGATTGTCGCCTCGGCTTCGTGTCGCATTTGAGGCGACATCTAGGGTGTAGCGTCGCGATTTAACCAGCCTCGCTGATGCCTCCGTAACCTCGTTGTGGGAGGCGTCTCCGACGCCGAGATCGGTCACCACCGCAAACGGAGGCGATGGCGCAACGTGGCTTCGGGGTCGGAGACCCCTCCCACAAATCTTTCGCGTTTCGAGAACGCAGCCTCTACCCCAGATTTCCCATGCCCAATCGCAGCAAATGAACACCCGTTCACATTCGCAAATCTAGTGGCCGAAAGCAAGCGCGAAACTGGCTATTTTGGCTGACGCGTTCCGCGGCATCGCGACGGCACACCGCGCGTGCCATCAGCCTCAGCCGCCGATGTAGCGGGCGTGGGCGACGCGGGCTTCGGCGATGTCGTCGGTGCCGCTGACGATCACGCGGCCGTCGGCGAAGACGGTGATGCGGTAGCGTTCGACTTCGAGTCGCAGTAGGTACGGGTTCGCGGAAACTTTGCCGACCGATTGAAGTTTGGCCGCCAGGCGGTCGAGCGACGTCGGCTCGCCGCCGGTGGGCGCGAGTTGCACCGCGTTGCGACCGCAGAGCGCAACGGCGGCGGCGCCGCGGCGGCCGTCGAGCCAGGGGAAGTCGCGCTCGACGCACGTGCGACAGGGTGCGTCGCCGGTGGCTCGTGAGATGCCGATTGAGCGGAGTTGGTTATTCCAGAGATCGACGACAGCGAGGCGCCGATTCACTGCCTCGCGATGGCCGCTGAGGATCTTCAGCGCCTCGGCCGATTGGAGCGCAGCGATCGTTGCGACAATTGGGCCGATGACGCCAGCCGTTTCGCAGGTCGGTTGGAGTTCCGCCGGTGGCGGTTCGGGGAGCAAGCAGCTCAGACAAGCTGTCTCGCCGGGCAGAATCGCAAGCGTTTGTCCTTCGGCGCCAACGCAACCGCCGAAGACCCACGGCACGTTGTTCGCCACAGCGTAGTCGTTGAGCAGGTAGCGGATTTCAAAATTGTCGGTGCCGTCGACGATCACGTCGACGCCATCCGCGAGTTGGGCGATGTTCGCCGCGGAAACGTCGGCGACGACGGCGTCGATTTCGATCTCCGAGTTGATCAGCCGGAGCCGACGGGCCGCAGCGACTGCTTTGGGGAGCTGTTCGGCAACGTCGCGTTCGTCGAACAGTACCTGGCGGTGGAGGTTGTCGCGTTCGAGGAAGTCGCGATCGACGATGCGCACGAAGCCGACGCCGGCGCGAACCAGTTGATCGGCGATGACGCTGCCGAGGGCGCCGCAGCCACAGACGAGGGCCCGCGACTGGGCCAATTGCCGTTGGCCCGCTTCGCCGAGGGGGGCGAAGCGCATTTGGCGGCGGTAGCGGTCGAGCGAAGCGTCGTCGGTGGGCATCGGCTCCATGCTACGGGAGTTGCGCGGGGGAGTCGACGGTGAGGGACCGGAGCCTCAATGTAACGAAAACTTGAGGTTTCCTCCCCTTGAGGGGAGCAACGAGCACGGTCGCCAGTGTCGACCGAGCACAGGCGGTAGTCCGTGCGAAGCACTGGGTTAGGGAGGGGTGACGGCAGCGTGTACCAGGGTTCATCCCCCCTCCCCAGCCCTCCCCTCCAGGGGGAGGGGGCCACAACATTTCTCGCGAGGAGCCCGGGGCTAGAAGCGGTTTTCGAGGATTTCGATCGTCTGCGTCTTTTGGGCGGGGGCTTGTTGGCCGCTGCTAATGGCTTCGGCGATGACCGTGGCGTTTACCGCGGCCGTGGGATTCACCGGAATAACGAACCGCACCGCTTCGCCGGCATTGATCGTCGGGATGGTGGCGAACTGAATGGCGCCATCGACGATTTGGGCTGACGTGCTTGATCCTGAGATCGCGTTCAGATTAGGAGTCAGTTGCGCAGGCAAGAACACGCGGACGCCGAGATTCGTCTGCGGCGTCGAGCCAGTGTTGCGAACCATGATCTCGCAGTTGGTGGGAGCGCCAACGCGGAGCGAACTCGGCCCCCCCGCGCGGGGTGAAGCAGTGCCGAGTTGCACGCCAATCGCCAGCGTCGCGGCGCCGCTCGCCGCGCCGGGCGTCCCGCCGGCGCCGGGTTGAGCGCCGGTCGCGGCGGTGATATCGACGTCGGCCGAATCGGCCGTGGAGATTCTCGCGCCGGTATCGGTATAGGCTTCGCCCTGGGCGAAGATCGTGGCGCGGGTCGCCGTCTTCAAGCCGCAGTTGACGCGGAACTCCTTGACGGCGCCGACGGGCAGCATGCCGATGTCGCGACTGATGCGCCCGCTGATCACCTGGACGCCCGCCTCGGCCGGCTGGGGAATCATCGCGGCCAGTGGATATTCTTCGACCATCCGCACATTGGAGAGAGCCACCTCGCCCGTGTTGCGAATGGTGATGCGGACGGGCAAGTTTTGGCCCTGAACGACGGGCGACGGCGCTTCGACGTCGATGCGGAAGGAGGCGTTCGACGGCGCTGCGGGCGCGGTGGCGGAGACGCAAGCGCGTTGACTCGCCGGATTGCCGCCGGTGTATTCGGCCGTGACGTCCTGGCAGAGCGACCCGGCTTTGGAAACTTGCAGTTCGATTGGAAATTGTCGCGATTCGCCGGGAGCGATCGTGCCGACGCGGTCGTTCCGAATCATGTTCAACGCCGGATCGGTGACGTGATAGAGCCCGACGTCGAAGCGGTCGGTCAGCACCACGTTCGTCGCCGGCGATCCGCCGACGTTGCGAATAGTGACCGTGCTGACCCACTTGCCGCCGACCTGAGCGGTCTGCGGAGCTTGCAGCGTCACCTCCAATCGCGGCGGCCCAGCGGGTTGCGACGGGGTCGTCGTCGCGGGCGGCGGGGTCGAGGGGATGGTGGTGATCGGCGGCCCCGCGGGGACGACCGGAGTGGAGGGAGTGACGGGCGTCAACGGCGATGAACCGCTCGGCGGCAGATACGTCGAGCCGCCTGACCAGTTGACGATCGTCGAACTGTTGCCGATGACGAGCCGCGGTGCGTCGCCGCCGCCGAAGTTGGCGGGGCGAACGAGTTGCATATCGATTTTCGAACTCGCAGCGCCGGCGGCGGTCGGCGAGACTTGCACCGAGGCCATGCCTTGCGCGTCGGTGACGACTTCGCTGACTTGCCCGGCGCCGGCCGCGGTCGTGAGGCCGTCGGAGACTTCATAACGGACAATCCAGCCGGCAAGCGGGGCCCCGTCGGTTTGGCGTTTCACGACGGTGGTGAGCGTTTCACGCCCACCGCTGGTGACGGCGGCCGGCGGGAAGACCCACTGGACGTCGACCCAGTAGATCGTCGCCATCTGTTTGCGGAGCGGCCACGAGTCGACGCTCTCGGTGTAGGCGGTAACGTGGCTGGTTCCCTCGCTCGCGGAGGTAACGCTCACCCAGGCGTCGCCGCGCGAAATGCCGACGTCGTCGCTGGGGTCGGGCGTGCCGCGATCGATGCAGTGGGGGCCGTTCGCCGTGTAGGAGGTGGCGAGGTAATTATCCGTTTTGGAACCTTTGTTCCACGGGTAGATCGACGGGTGGAAGGCGCCCTTGCCGCTGACTTCAACAAATTCGCCAACGCCGTTGCGGCCGAGCATCCACTCGATTTTCTGCTCGGCGAGCGTGTAGCCTTCGGTGGTGCAGATGTTGCCCTTCAGCACGACTTCGCTGCCGACGGGTGCGAGCATCCGCTCGGGCGAGATCGTCAGGCGATCTTGCGGCTCCGTGGCGACTTGCGTTGAGACGGGCGCGATCGGCACGCCGGGGGCGGCGCTGGCCACGGCCGGCAGTTCAGGCTGCGGGAAGACGGGATCGGTGAGCACCGGCGGCGCCGTCGTATTGCCGGGGACTGTGGGCAGCGAGGCGGTGGCGGCGGGAAAGACGGTCGCCGGCGGGGGGACGGTCGCGACGGCGGCTTCGTCCTTCGGCCAGATAAGGCAGCGTTCGCCCGAGGGATCGATCCGCGGACAGCGGGGACAGCGCAATCCCGCGCAGCCAGCGTCGACGAGTGCGCAGGCCAAGGCCAGCAGCACGAGCAAACGGCGGTGATAGGCGGGGAGGGTGGGCATGTGGGGGAGTGTCCGGCCCGGACAGACGCCAGTCGCTCGCTGGCAAATGCCAGGGGCGAACAACGGGCGCGCAGGGACACGGCTGGTAAAATGTAGCGCCTAGATAAGAGAGTGATGCCAGAATCCAACGGGCAGTGTTGCTTTTTCGCCACGTCCGAGCAGGTTGGCGATGATTCTGCGGGTTCTCCGGGCATCGAGCGGCTGGACGAGCATTTCGATACGGGGAGATTGGCCACGAAACACACGAAAAGGGACGAAAGAAAAGCCCCCAAACGCTGCTTACAGCGAGCGCTAGGTCCACACGCCACGCTTTTCGTGTCATTTCGTGTGTTTCGTTGTTAAAAAAGCTCTTCTCCTAGGCCCACGCCAAGCTGCGAATGTCCCGCGAAAAGCTCGAAGCAAACGGCCGTTTCTTGCTTCCCTGCGGAACCCCAACTAAGATCAGAAGCATCGGCCCTTGCGCAGGTTACGCCGTTTCGCCAAACCGAAACGACGGCTGGGCCGGGCTGTTAGGAACGCCTGGGCTAGCCATCGATCTGGCCCGTCAAACAGAGAAGATTGATCGCCACAGCGCGGACGGCAGGCCGTTTTGAGAACGGCGTGCCTTCGGCAACGCAGCGGTCGCTTAGAACACACTTTCAGATTCCGTTGAGGTCGTCATGCTGTCGCACTTGTCTGTGGCTCGTCTCTCGCACCGCGTCGCCGTGGCCGCGCTTTGCTGCCTCGTTGCCACCGGAGCGACGCAAGTCTTCGCTCAAAGCAGCGGCGGCGGCACTGGCAACACCATTGGCACCAGCAACACCTCCGGCGTCGCCGTCGACGCCGACGGCGTGCTACGGCGCGTGGAAGTGCGGGATCCCACTGGCCAACTGATGCAGACCCGCGTCGAGCAAGCGAAAGCCCAACTTGGCGGCGACGTCTTTGCACCGAGCAAGCTGCGGAAGGTGTCGCTCACGCGGTTGATCAAGCTGATGAACCAAGCCACGGCCGCGGGCCAAGGCCCGGATGAAGTGATGCAAAGCCTCGCGGGCCTCACCCGCGTGCAGTACGTCTTCTACTACCCGGAAACGAAGGACATTGTTCTCGCCGGCCCCGCTGAAGGTTGGGTCGACACGCCGGACGGCCGCGTCGTCGGGTGGAATTCGGGACAGCCAATTCTTCAATTGGAAGACCTGGCCGTCGCGCTGCGGACGTTCGCTCCAAACGGCAAGAAGAACCCGTTCGTCTATTGCTCGATCGACCCGACCCCGGAAGGTCTGCAGCGGATGCAGCAGTTCCTCAACGAAATGGGCCGACAAATTGGCCCCGGCGACGAGCAGTTCATCGTCGAGAACCTGCGGAACAGCCTCGGCCTGCAAGTGATCACCGTCGGCGGCGTGCCGGCCGACACCCACTTCGCCCAGGTGCTGGTGGAAGCCGACTATCGGATGAAGCTGATCGGCATCGGTCTGGAAGAAGCGCCGGTGAACATCGCCAGCTTCGTCTCGATGGCCGACCCGGCGACCGTGGCTCGCAATGCTCTGCAACGTTGGTACTTCGTGCCGGACTATCAGCGGATCAAGGTGGCCAACGACGGCTTGGCGGCGGAATTCATCGGCTCGGGCGTGAAGCTCGTCGGCGAAGACGAAGTCGTCAGCCAATCGGGCGGTCGCGAGGGGACGGCTCGCCAAAGCGGCGCGAGCAAGAAGTTCACCACGAGCTTCACCAAGAACTACAACGCCCTGGCCGAACGGGCCCCGGTGTACGGCCAGCTGCGGAACTGCGTCGACCTGCTCGTCGCTGCGGCGTTCATCCAACAGCAAGATCTGTACGGCCAAGCGGAAGTCGACCTTGGCGCCATCGGCGACGAAGGTTCGTACGCGGTCGAAACCTACAACGCTCCGACGCAAGTCGCCACGGCTGTGAACAGCATGTGGAAAGGCCGCCGGCTGATGACGCCGGTGGGCGGCGGCGTCGAAATCCGTGCGAACAAGGCGGTCGACGCCGAGAACCGCGTCGCCGACACCGACGGAGCCGTCGCGAAGGCGAAGGCTTCGATTGATCTGAGCAGCTTGCCGGCTGATCAGTGGTGGTGGGATTGAGAGAAGAGTGAGTAGGTGTTTAGGTGAGTAAGTGATAAGGCCTGACCGCCGCCGCTTCTGATTTTGAAACGCATTAGCCCCCGGTTCTTCAAACCGGGGGCTTTTTCTTGCGCTGACGCAAAGGGTAGCGACGTCTACCGGAAGGGAAGCCGACCCCCGGGCGGAGCCGGGGGCTAATTTTTTGCGCTGACGGTGAGGACGCGAAGGTCGCAGACATTGGTGTGGGTCGGGCCGGTGACGAGCAGGCCGCCCACGGCGTCGAAGAGCGTGTACGCGTCGTTGCGGGCCAGGTACGACCGCGGGTCGAGTTTGGTGCGTTGCAACTCGGCAGCGATTAGTTCGTCGATGCAGGCCCCTGCGGCGTTGGTGGGGCCATCCTCGCCGTCGGTGCCGCCGCTCACGAGGCAGAGTCGCCGCCAGTCGCGTTCCTCAACCAGAGCGGCGAGACAGAGCTGTTGATTTCGCCCTCCCCTGCCCCGCTCGGCGGCGGGCGCCAAGCGGACCGTCGGTTCGCCGCCGCTGATGAGGCAATCGGGGCCTGGCTCGTCGCGCATGCGGCGGGCCATCGCGACGATCCCGGCGGCGACCTCTTCCACGAGCCCCTCGGGGGCGTTGGCCGAGAGCATCGCGTGGCTGTAGCCGAGCCGTTCGGCCTCGACGCCGGCGCCGTCGACGGCGGTCGCGTTGTTGCCGATCAGGAGGTTTTCGATGCGGCAGCCGAAGTCGTTGGCAACGGTTGCCGTCGGATCGTTGTTGGCGTGATTTTGGCTGTTGGGCGACGTCGCTGCGGCGGCGAGTCGCTGCTCCAGAAGCATTTGGGCTCGCGCTCCGGCTTCGAGATTCGCGAGCGAGAGGTTCGCGATCACCTCAAGCGCCGGTTGCGGCTGCGAGTGGCCGAGGATGGTGGGGCCCGACGAGATCGCGGCGAGGTCGTCGCCGGGAACGTCGGAGAGCACCAGCGCGACCAGGCGGCCCGCCTTGCACGCGGCGGCAAGTCCGCCCCCCTTCACGCTGCTGAGGGCGCGGCGGACGGCGTTCATTTGCTCGATCGTGGCGCCGCGGGCCGACATTTCGCGCGTGAGGAGCGCTTTGTCGGCGAGGGCGAACCCTTCGATCGGCGCCGGCAGCAGCGCCGAGCCGCCGCCCGAAATGAGGCAGATGCAAAGATCGCGCGGGCCAAGCTGCGAGACGAGCTGCAGCATCTCGCGAACGCCGGCGACGCCCGCTTCGGTTGGTTCGTTGAGCCCCGCCGGTCGGCCGGCGTGGAGACGGATCGCGTCGGTCGGCTGGAGGCAGTCGGCCGGCACGTTGACGATGCCGGTGACGTGCTTCGCCTTCAGCAGCCGCGGGCCGAGGGCTTGTTCGAGCGCGACCGCCATGCCGGCCGCCGCTTTGCCGCCGCCGACGACGGCGATGCGGTCAATCGCGTCGAGATCGATGAACTCTTCGCCAAGCCGCAGCGTCGAGCCCTCAACTTCGACGGCGTCGAAGATGAGCTGCGGAGAGCGAACGGCGTCGAGGCCGGCTCGCCAAATTCGGAGCGCGTCCGCGCGCAACTGTTCCGGGGTGCGTCGCATCGGAGTTAGTTTATCACGCGAAGCGGAGCAGCGCGTATTTTTTCTTGCCGCTGCGGAGAACCACCACCGTTTCGCTGGCGAGGCTCGACGGAGTGAGCGTCGCGTCGACGCCTTCAACGCGGCGGTTGTTGACGTAGGCGCCCCCTTGCGTGATCGTCCGACGGGCGTCGCCCTTGCTGCCGGCGAGGCCCGCTTCGACGAGGGCGTCGATCAGCGGCAGGCCGGCGCCTTGCAGCGCAGCTGCCGAAAGTTCCTTGCTCGGGACGTCGGCAAAAATCTGGCCGAGTTCTCGGTCGGTGAGATTGGCGATCTCCGCGCCGAAGAAAATGTCGGTCGCTTGCTTGGCGGCGTTCAGGCCGGCGTCGCCGTGGACGAGTCGCGTGAGTTCCACGGCCAGCGCACGTTGGCTTTCGCGTTTGGCAGGATCGGCCGCGCGCGAAGCGTCGAGGGCTTCGATCTCTGCCTGCGATAACTCGGTAAGCAGGCGGAGGCAGTTCGCCGCGTCGACGTCGTCGACGTTGAACCAGTATTGGTAGAAGGCGTAGGGGCTGGTCCGCGCGGGGTCGAGCCAGACGGCGCCCGACTCGGTTTTGCCCATCTTGGCGCCGTCGCTCTTCGTGAGCAGCGGCCAGGTGAAACCGCGGAGTTGGGCGCCGCGCATCCGCCGGGCGAGGTCGATGCCGGCGGTGATGTTGCCCCACTGGTCGCTGCCGCCCGCCTGCAGTTCGCAGCCGTGGCGATCGTGCAGGTGGACGAAGTCGTACGCCTGCAGCAGCATGTAGCTAAATTCGGTGTAGCTCATGCCGGCCTGCGGATCGCTCTCCTCGCCGCGGCCGATGCGGCTCTTCACCGAATCCTTGGCGAGCATCACGTTGACCGGGAAGTTCTTGCCAATGTCGCGGAGGAACTCGAGGTAGCTCCAGGGGCCAGTCCAATCGAAATTATTCACCAGCAGCGCGCGGGGCTGGCTTTCGTCAAAGTCGATGAACTGCTCCATCTGGCGCTTCATGCCGTCGATGTTGAGCTGCAGCTGTTCTTTGCTGAGTAGATTGCGCTCGGCGCTCTTGCCGCTCGGATCGCCGATCATGCCCGTGGCGCCGCCGATGACGGCGATCGGCCGATGGCCCGCCTTCTGGAAGCGGCGGAGCATCATCACGCCCATCAAATGGCCGACGTGGAGGCTGTCGGCGGTGGGGTCGAAGCCGGCGTACAGCGTACGGGGCTTTTCAGCGAGCCAGGCGTCGAGCGCGGGGTCGGTGGTCTGGTGGATCAGGCCGCGCCACTGGAGATCTGCGAAGAAGGACATGGGAGCGAGCAGTAAGTTTGTAGTTTGATGGCTGGTTCAACGGGGAGCGACCATCATAGGTTAGGCGGCCGAAATCAGAAATCGCTGATTCCTGGTGCGGGCACGCGGTGGCGCCCCCGGTTTGAAGAATCGGGGGCTAAATTGGCCGTGTTGGTGGCGGCTACCGCCAGAGGTCGTCGCCGGCGAAGGGATGCGAAAAGCCTTCGGGCTTTGCTTTGGGGAGGACCTTCACGATTTGCTCGGCCAGCCGCAGGTCGTCCTTCGTGGTGATTTTCAGGTTCATCGGCGAGCCCTCGACGAGGGCCACGGGGACGCCCAGCTTCTCGACGAGTTGGGCGTCGTCAGTGAGAGCCGCGGTGCGAGCGGCGTAGGCTTTGTTGATGAGTTCGCGGCGGAAGACTTGCGGCGTTTGCGCTTCCCACAGGCCGGCGCGGTCGACCGTTTCGCCGATCAGCGTCGGCTGGCCCTTCGCGGCCCGCTTGAGCGTTGCGGCAACCGGCACCGCCAAGATCGCGGCGCCATGTTGTTCAGCGGCGGCGAACACTTGGTCAACAAGCTTATCTGCCGTGCAGGGCCGCGCGGCGTCATGGATCGCGACAAAGTCGATGTCGTCGTTCACCTTGGCGAGCGCATTCTGAATCGAGTCGGTCCGCTCGGCGCCGCCGAGGCAGACCTCGACGCCCATGATCGCGAGATTCGCGCCAAACTTGCGGCCGAACTCTTCGCGGTCCTCCTCCGAAACAACGATGATCACCTGCTTCACGTCTTTGCGATTGAGAAATCGCTCGGCCGAGTGGAGCCAAACGGCGCGGCCGCCGAGGTTGGCGAACGGCTTTTTGTAGTGGGGATCGCGGAAGCGGCTGCTGCGACCGGCGGCGGGAAGGATGACGGCGAATTTGGGCATGCTTACTGACCTTCGGCTCTGAACCGGCGACTCACCAAGCGGAACGCGGCGTTGGCACCTGATTCAACAACTGCTATTATCCTCTTTCCAAACGCCGCCAATCGCGGCTGCTTGGATTTCCAACCTCTTGCTGCAGCGAGGGCACAATGGCCAAGCCTCAAGCGGCCCAGCTTCAGCCGTGGGTCGACGGGTCGTGCGTGGTAATTCCGACGCAAACCGCGCTGCCGCAGCGGTGCATTATCACCAACGAACCAGTCGAGTCTTCAGAATACCAAGTTTGGAACCTGCCATATATTCCCCGTTGGCTGCTCATGCTGATGTTCATGGGGCCGTTCTTCATGATCACGGCGCCGTTCGTTCGTCAGCGTTGCAAGTTCAAGGCCGGTTTTTCGCGACGGTATCGGCGGCGGCGGCTCGTCTGGAGAAGTTTGTTGATTTCCATACTCCCCATGTCGATTGTGATGGCAGGCGTCGCGGTAGCGACCGGCCGTGGGGAGTTTCTAGTCCTGGCTGTGTCGTGTCTGGTAATTTCTTGCATGCTCATGCCCCTCTTGATCATCTACGCGCATCCGATGCGCGTGGTCCGGCATTATGACGGACTCTATTGGATCTCTGGAATGTCGCCAGCGTTTCTGGCTGGTTTGGAAGCGATGGATTCCGCCTCTACAACGCCTGCCAGCCCTGCAGCCTCCGGCCAAGCTAGAATGTAGGGAATCCCCTAAACGCTCGTTAAGGTCACGGCCCATGGAAAACGCACCAGATCCTCGTCACGCTGAACTGATCGCCTGGCTCACCGAGCGGGGCCACTCGCCCGAAGAGATCGCGAAGATTCTCACCCAAGTGAGCGCGTACGACGCGCAGACGGTGAAGGAATCGATCTTCGATTCGATCGGCGGATTCACTGACGATCAGATTGCGGAGTTCTTGGAAGTGGCGATGGAACATCACGTGCATCGGCCGGAAGAACTGCCGCCGCGGTAGCGTTGCGTATTCGGTTCAACACGGATTGCTGAAGCTCGATTGAGGACGCCGGTGGCTCACAACTCGCTGCCAACTCAATGCAGTCACTGTAACGGCACGGCTCTCTACACCACCAAAATCGGCGCGAACGGCGGTTACGGCCCCTTCTTGTTGCCTAAGCTCGGCCAGCTCTTTTCCTACGCGAAGTTCGACGCCGTGCTCTGCGCTGACTGCGGCCACTACCAGCTCTTTGCTGACAGTGAAACGCGCGAGCGCGTCACCGACACAAGCATTTGGACACGGCTTGGACGAGCGTAGCAGAAAAGTTGCGGGCTACCTCCGCATGCGACTCACTTATCGCCGCGTTGGGCGATCGTCATGAGGCTGTTGCGGACGGCTTCGTAGTCTTGCTCTTCGAGGGCGACGAGGGCGCCCATCGCGATCGAGCGGACTTCCTTCAGCAGTTTGCTGCGCGTCGCTTCGCGGTCTTGCTTCGATCCGCCGGACGCCTTTTGCGAGGCGCGGGCTTGTTGTGTGCCGGTTCCTTTGTTGCCGACGCGTTGCCGTTTGTCGGCGTCTTTGTTGGCGGCTGCTTTGCGTTTGCGAGCGGCGGCGACCTTGGCGTCGCGGGTGCTTGATTTCTTGGCCATCGACGGCGGAGTCCTGGAGGGGCGATGTTGCGCGGTTGCGATGTGCGGTTCGCAGCTCGCGTCGTAAGTCTATTGTACTGTTTTTTAGCCCCGGGCTCCGCCCGGGGGTCGCGTTGCGTGCGACGACGCGTTGCGGCATGGTAAGTCACCCCCGGGCGGAGCCCGGGGCTAGGAATCACGCGGGCTCTGGCACACGGGCCCCTCGCTGCACCAAATTGCAGCGGCAGATGTGCGGGTGAACCGTGTCGAACCGATTTTTTGGGCAGCTTCTCGTCATGCGAAAGCCTTGTTGCGGTTCCGCGAAACGCTGCCGGGGCCGTGAAAATCCCCCTCGGCGCGACCTCGGCTTGGCGGCGTGACGTACCCTTTGATAGGGTTACGCCACTGGTTCGCTACGAGGATGGTCCGCCGTGATTGCCGCTATGCCCGTCGAGATTTGGGACGTGCGCGAGTTCACTCCTGCCCAGGCGCGGGCGATTGGGGAATTGGTCGCTCAGGTATGGCCCAAACCCCATCTCACCGCGGCCGATCGGGCGGAGCAACAGCTGGCGCTCGGGCAACAGTTCCGCGGCAAGCCTGGCCCAGCGCCGCGGTCGCTCGTGGTGGTGGAAGACGATCGCGTGATCGCCCATGCGGCGATGCTGCCGCGCGAGATCAGAACGTCGCAAGGCGACATGACGATCGGCGGATTGGCTCGCGTGTGCACCGACGGCGCGATGCGCGGCCGCGGCTTAGGCGAGCTGATCGTTCGCGCGGCGTTCGGATTGGTCGACTCCGGCGAGTATCCGTTCGCGCTCTTTCAAACTAACTTCAAGACGTGCGGCTTCTACGAGAAGCTCGGCTGCGTGCGGGCGCTCAATCCGTTCATCAACTCGCTCGGCGCTGAGCCTAAGTCGTCGCCGTTTTGGGATGAGCTGGTGATGAGATATCCCGGCGGCGAGCATTGGCCGAGCGGGACGATTGATTTGCGCGGGCCGGGGTTCTGAACATCGCTACAACCACTTCGCTGAACGCATCTGTGGGAGGGGTCTCCGACCCCGATGCGGCGTGGCGAGGCAATGTCGGTTACATGTGGTGAGCGATATCGGCGTCGGAGACGCCTCCCACAGCACAGACAATATCCGAACAGCGCCAGCCGACAGCGCACCGAGTCGGGCTGAAAGCCCAACCTACCTGGCGCTCGCGTTGCGAAGCTTGGCGCGGGCTCGCGTCAGCATTGGGCCGACGCTGTTGGTCGGCATGCCGGTGGTGCGGCTGATCTCTTGGTAAGTTTTACCTTCCAAGTGGTACATCCGGACGACGGCGGCTTCGCTGTCGTCGAGGTGTTCCATGAGAGCTTCCACCTCTTCGCGGTCGGTCATCCGCTGTTCGTTGGCGGAGCCGTCGGCGGCGACGTCGGCTGAGCCAAGCGGCGTGGCCGTGCGGGTGTCGACGAGCTTCCGCACGACGACCCGGCGGGCTACCACGGTGAGGTACGTCGCCAGGCTACTCTTGCCGCGGAAGTGGCGGAGCACGGCGAAGTCGTCGCGGACGATTGCTAGCAAAACTTCCGCGGTGAGGTCTTCGCGATCAGCCGAGCTGAGCATCAGCGAGCGGCAGCGAGCGGTGTGGTTCACAACGTGAATCACGAGGCCGGTGAAGCGATCTACGAAATCTTCCCACGCCCGCGGTTTGCGGGCGAGGCAGCGTTCCAGCAGATTGCGGTCGATGTCGGAAAGCGCCACGTCGATTCACCACCTTATTGGTTGAGCCCCATACAGCTCCTGGCCTCGTGAGCGAATAGCGCGCCAAGGGTCGCAACCGCTCCATCCGATTCTAGATAGCCAGGGAGCGCGGAGCAAGATAATGTCGGGGTCCGCGGGGTTTTAGCTGGTCGAGGAGGCTGCGATTGCCGGCGAAAGTCGCGATTGGGCAAGGTTTTCCTTGGGTTGACGCTCGATTTGGCCGAATCTAAGATTGCCGCGGCGAAAAGCCGATGGCCGAAAGTCGTTCGCTCATCAATACTTGTCGCCGTTGAAACGACAGTGCTAGGATAGGAGCGTCGTCCGGATTGTCGGGCGATGGCTGAATTCCGGCGGCGGAATCGGCTTCGGCTGAACCAGCCAGTCCACTCATTCGCGTTGCTGCGACAGATCGCGATAGAAGGAGATTTCCGAAGATGACCCACGTTGTGTGCGAGCCGTGCTTTGCTTGCAAGTACACCGACTGCGTGGTGGTATGCCCGGTCGAGTGTTTCTACGAGGGTGAGCAGATCCTGTACATCCACCCGGACGAATGCATCGATTGCGAAGCGTGCGTGCCGGAGTGTCCGGTTGAAGCCATCTTCCACGAAGATAACGTGCCGGAAGAGTGGAAGGGCTTTACGGAACTGAACGCCGAAATGGCGCCGCAGTGTCCAGGGATCACTGAAAAGAAAGAACCGCTCGCGGGGAACTAAGCTCGCGGTTGGCGGTTGATGAGATCAAAGCGAACGAGCCTTCAACGCTGGGCGTTGAAGGCTCGTTTTTTTGTGGGGAGTGAAGTCGATGAAGTGGCGCTCCGGCGGGTCGTTGACCCGCGGCTACTGGCGGTTACTTCAGATCAACTGTCCAGTACGCGCTGTCGAGAAAGTTTTTCCAGCTGGCGTATTTTGGGTTGCCGAGTTTGATCGTTAGCATCGGGCTCCGCTTGGGGCGCACCGGCTTTTGGATCAGCTTCATGCCGGCTTCTTGCGGCGTGCGGCCTCCCTTACGGACGTTGCAGCGGACGCACGCGCAGACGAGGTTCTCCCAGCTCGCGCCGCCGCCGCGGCACGTCGGCAGGACGTGGTCGAGGCTCAGCTCGCTCGTGGGAAACTTCTTGCCGCAGTATTGGCAGAGGTTCGCGTCGCGGGCGAAGATGTTGCGGCGGTTGAGCCGCACTTGCTGCTTCGGCAGGCGATCGTAGTGGAGCAGCCGCAGGACGCGCGGCACGCAGATGTCGAAGTTGACGCTGCGGATCCAATCGTCGTGGGCTTCGCGTTCCTTAAACGTGGCCCGCAATTCGCTGATTTCGCGCCAGGAGTCGAAATCATGATTCGTGTAGGCGCCATCCTCGATGTGGATGACTTCGGCCAACGCGTTGACCAGCAGGCCGAACGCACGCCGTACGTTGACGACGTGAACGGCCATGTAATGCCGGTTCAAGATGAGCACGCTGGCATTGAGCCCGCTGGCATCAGCAGTCGACATTCGCGGTAGTCTCCCCAACAAGCATGTCGTCACACGTAGCCGACGACGAAGCCATTTCCGCCTACGCCGGTAGCGGAGAGGCTCACGCGGTTCGAAAGCTCGAACGACGCATGCGCTTCTTCGCTGCGATCGCTGCCCACATTCTGGGCGACGAGCGCTAATGACGTATGAAGGAAAGGCGCTGCTAGGCAGGACGCAGCAGCGCCCGGGACCCGAGACCAATGTCGCCGTCGCGCGGCAACTGAGGGGCTTCGGAAGCTGAGTCCGAAGCACAGCGAGTCGACGGAAGCGAGTGGCGTCACTTGCATTCTAGTCGCCTGTTTTCGGCAAAACCAGCGCGGTCTGCGCGATTTCACGGCGGCAACGGCTCAGTCTGTCGGCACGCGGGGGGCGTGCGCCGCTTCGTCGCTCGCACCGTTGCCGGGCGATTTCGCAGCGAGATTCGCGGCGAAGAGCGTGTTTCAAACGTCGTTGTGAAATCGCGCAAATCCTACATTAGGCACGGCATTTGCCATTCCGTGAACCTTCCTCACGGAGGAGATGCCGCACATGGGGGAGCGCGCGAGTTTATGTCGCGCGAAGTTTTCGCGGCGCGGTTGGCAGGTTGTGGAAAGATTGATGATTAACTTGCGAGCCGCTTCATCCTGTCGTTAGGATGAATCTTCAGGGGCGCTCAACGGAACAGAGCGTATCGTTTTACGAACTTGTCGCAGAGGACGCTGGCCATGCTTCACTTCACATGCGATTGCTGCAAACGGGTGATCGACCCGGAGCGCGAATTACGCTATGTCGTTCGGTTGGAGGTTTACGCCGCGCTCGATCCGATGGACAGCGAGTTGGAAGACGAGCACGACCACTTGCAAGAAATTCAAGACATTCTCGATCGGCTCGACGACGCTGAGGATGAACGGATCAGCGACGACGTCTACCAACAGAAGCGCTACGACCTGTGCAGCAAGTGTCGCAACGCTTACCTGAAGAACCCGCTCGGTCGCGTCGGGCTGCATGAGCTTGGATTCAGCCAGAACTAGCTGTTCGCAGCCGACTGAGCCTGCTCGCTCAACTTTTCTCTTCGCAATCTCTTGTCATAGACGCCCCGCGGCGATTGGCCCATGAGACGCTATCGCCGGTCGTATTGGCGGGAACTCGCCGCGATCGTGGGCGTGATTGTGCTCGGACTGTTCCGATGGTGGAGCGGCGATTGGACGCTCGATTCGCCGCGGCCAAGTGGTGGTAACGGTGGCCGCAGCGGTAGCGGCGGAGTTGCGACTTCACAGGCGGGCTTGGAGCCTGGCCTCTACCGCGTCGAGCGCGTCGTCGATGGCGATACGCTGCTGCTCGAAGGCCATCGCCGTCTGCGGCTGCAAGGGGTCAACTCGCCCGAGTCGGTGAAGCCTGACTGGCCCGTGGAACCGTTTGGGCCCGAGGCGAGTGCGTTTACGAAGCAGTTCGTCCGCGATGCGGGTAATCAACTGCGCATCGAAGTTGATGGCGAGTCGGTTGATCGGCACGGGCGGTATCTCGCGTTTGCGTGGAGCGGCGACCGGATGCTGAATGAGGAGCTTGTTCGCGCGGGACTTGCGCGGGCGACGTTGGGGTACGACTTCAGCCCGCGGAAGAAGGAAGTGCTGCGGCGCGCGCAGCAAGAAGCCAAGCGTGCGCGGCGCGGGATCTGGAGCGCGAACTAGCGTGCGAACGTCCCGGCATTGGAAACGCCGCCGGAATCACTGAGAAAATTAAACCATCTGGTCCCCTCCCCTTGAGGGGGAGGGTTAGGGAGGGGTGACGGCAGCGGGTACCCGGGTTCATCCCCCCTCCCCAGCCCTCCCCTCCAGGGGGAGGGAGCCACAACATTTCTCATGGCGGCGCCGGCACTCGATTAAGTTTCGTAGGCCGGGGGCAGGAGCGTGTTGTGAGCATCGCTACGTGCGTCTAGCGCACGAACGCCCCCGCATCTGACACGCCGCCGGACGGGAGTTGCTGCGGGATCGCGTACGGCGACGGCTGCGTCGCCACTTGCGCGGCGGGAAGCTCGACGCCGTTCGGCGGCACGAACTGCGGAGCCGGCGAACTTGGCATGGCTTGCGGCATGGCGGCGAGCGGCGCGTTCGTGTGCGGCGGCGCCATCGGGATGCTTGGCGCCTGCCCGTAGACGGCGGCCGGCGGCGTTTGGCCAGCCGCGGGGCCGGGGCCGTACCAGTTGGCGCCGGTGAGTTGGTCGCCCATCCGCTGCGGCGCGGCCGAGGTTTGGATCGCGCCGAGATCGGTGAGCGGCACGCCAGGCTTCGACGGCATCGCCCACAGCTGTGGGTTCTCGGCGAGCGTGTTGATTTCGATCGTCCCCATGTCGATCGAGAGCGACAGGTCGGCGGCCGGCATGGTGATCTCTACCTTTTGAGGCAGCGAGATTTTCAGCGGTTCGCTGTAGTAGTGCGACTTCGCCACGGCGCTAGCGATTCGAGTACCCTGGGCGTTGTAGACGTGCTGCTCGAGCACCAGCGCGCGGGTGGCGTCGACGACGGTCCGCTTTGTCAGCTGACCGGTCGGCGATTGAATGACTGAGGTGATCTCGACCTTGCCGTCGCCCACGGGGACGGGGCCGGTGTGTTGATCGCCGGGGCGAAATTCGGTGAAGCCCATCGCATCAAGCAGCCACTGCGGCTCGATCGGCATCATCTGCTGCGCCGCGCTGCCGGCGAACTGGCTGTGGCGAGCGTAGAACAGCGCCGGCGGTTCGTTGCGGCGGACCCAGAACCAGAAGAGGTCGTCGTTCGAACCCATGTCGACTTCGTCGCCCGTGATCGCGGTGCCGGCGACGAGGTGGAAGCGACCGGGGCGTTGCGCGGCGATCTTGCCGCCCAAGAGCGGAATGCCGGGCATGCCGGGGACGGTGATCGAGGCGTTGTTGGTTTGAATGCTTTGGATGCGGGCCGCGTTGGCGTTCACTGCCGCGATTACTTGATCGAGCGAGGAGCCGGTCATTAGCACCTGTGGCGCCGGCGGCTGCCAGGCGGTGAAGGGGCTACGCATTGTGCGCGTGCACGAGGCGCCGGTGGTGGAGAAGACCAGGCCGAGGAGCAAGAGCGTGGAGAGGATTCCTCTTCCTTGCAGGGAGAGGTTAGACGATAAGTTTTGAGCACTGTTCCGCATGTCATGAGTCTCCTTCACTCGCCGCCGTAGAGCAGCTCGATCATGCGCTGCTGCAACTGCTCGGTTTGCATGGGATCAGGCGTCGTCGCTCTGAGTTCGAATTGTTCGTTCCGTCGCGGGCAATCGAGAATCATCAGTTCGCCGAAGGCATCGCGTTGCGTCTCTTCCAACTTCAACAGCCGCCGACGGATGAGTAGCAGTCCTAACACGTAACGGAAGTCGGCTTCTTCAGGACGCTCCGCGAGATCGGCGAACAAGTTAATCAGCACGTCGTGCGGCGCGAGCTTTGGTTTGTTCGCGTCGCCCGCCGGCATCGCGGCTTTCCACCACGCGATCGCCGACTCCGGGGCGCCGCGCCACTCGGCCGCGCTGTAGTCGGCTCGCACCGTTTTGCCGCCATCGACCTGCAGCGTCGAGAAGTACGTCTCGCCCGGCGCCAGGGTTCGCCCGCTGGCGGCGCATTGGCGAGAGCAGTTGGTGACTTCAAAATCGACGAACATATCGGCTGGGCGATTGGGTAGGCGCGGAGAGCGATGTCGCTGGGAAGCGGGGGCAAATTTAGCGACGCGGGCGGCGGATAGTAGGCAAACCACGCTGGCGCCGCAAGGCGGAGCGGGCGAGTGCTAGCGGCGCGTAGCGACTGTGCGGGCGATAGCGGGGATAGCGGAAAAATTGACGCTGCGACGTTACCGCGGACGACGTACGATTTGGGACGTGAAATGGCGGTTGGCGCGACTTGGAGGACCGCAGGCACGAGGCCTGCGGCTCGCTTGGAGTTGCGATTCAAATATTACGAAACGAGTCTTTCCACTTTATTGATGAGGCGTTGCCATGACCGGCCAACATCTCGATCTCTGCAGTCCAGTTCCGATGCCCTCCACAATGACGGCCGACAATCGCCGCGAGTCGTCGCGGTACCTGGGCGTGCAGTTCGCCTGCTGCGACGTTTACTCCCGCGTGTACGCCAATCGCGAGGGGACCGAATACGTCGGCCATTGCCCCCGCTGTGCGAAGCGAGTTCGCTTCGGGATCGGCCCCGGGGGGAGCGACGCCCGCTTTTTCATCGCCCAGTAGGCGGTGTTTTCCCTTAATCAAACGCTTTACGGCGACGCCGGCGAACCTTGACCCTCGATATCGGGTCAGCTAGAACAGATTGCAGGCAGACACCGTCTGCCCACGCCAAAGACCGAAAAAGCATCCGATGCCAGCTCTGAACCTAAACAGCCTGCTACTGCTGCTACTTGCCGAGGGCAAGGCTTAGGGTTCGTCTGCATCTTGATCGTGAGAATTGCCAGAACCCTGAAGCCGCCCGGCTTCGGGGTTTTTTTGTTAGTAGGTTAGGCTTTCTAGCCTGACTAGCAGTGACCGACGGTTTCCATTCCACAACGTGACGCCCGTCAGGCTGAAAGCCTGACCTACCACTAACGTCAGGCTACAAGCCTGACCTACCGCCATGTCCACCTCCGACTCACGCCGGATCATCATCTTCGACACGACGCTCCGCGACGGCGAGCAATCGCCGGGCTGCAGCATGAACCTCGACGAAAAGCTCGAGGTCGCGCAGGCGCTGGTCGATCTGGGGGTCGACGTGATCGAAGCGGGCTTCCCGATTGCGTCGCCCGGCGACTTTGAATCGGTGCGGCGGATTGCCCAAACGGTGCGTGGCGCCACCATCTGCGGCCTCGCTCGTTGCAATGACAAAGACATCGACCGCGCCGGCGAAGCGCTCAAAGGAGCGCCCGACACGCGGATCCACGTCTTCCTCGCGACGAGCGCGATTCACCGCGAGTTCAAACTTCGCATGGGGATGGACGAGATCGTCGAGCGGGCCGTCGCCGGCGTGAAGCGGGCCCGCGGCTGGTGCGATAACATCGAGTTCTCGCCTGAGGACGCGGCTCGCACCGAGCCCGACTTCCTCTGCCGCGTGGTCGAAGCCGCCATCGCCGCCGGCGCCACGACGGTCAACATTCCCGACACCGTCGGTTACGCGACCCCCGCCCACTACGGCGGCGTCATTCGCAACCTCCGCGAACGCGTGCCGAACATCGACAAGGCGGTCATTAGCGTCCACTGCCACAACGACCTCGGCCTCGCCGTAGCCAATAGCCTCGCGGCCATCGAAGCAGGCGCCGGGCAAGTGGAGTGCACGATCAACGGCCTCGGCGAGCGGGCCGGAAACTGTTCGCTCGAAGAAGTGGTGATGGCCCTCCGCACCCGCCACGATTACTACAAAGCCGACACACGAATCAACACGCCCCGCTTGGTGCCGACGAGCCGGCTTGTCTCCGGCATCACCGGCATGGTGGTGCAGCGGAACAAGGCGATCGTCGGCCGTAACGCCTTCGCCCACGAGGCCGGCATCCACCAGGACGGCATGCTCAAGGAACGCTCGACCTACGAAATCATGCGGCCCGAGGACGTCGGTTTTACGAAAACCGACTTGGTCCTCGGCAAGCACTCGGGCCGCGCCGCGTTAGCGGACCGGGCGACCGCACTCGGCTACCACTTAACGTCTGAGCAGCTCGACTCGGTGTTCGAAGCGTTCAAGAAGCTCGCCGACAAGAAAAAGGAAATCTACGACGGCGACATCGCGGCCCTCATCGAACAGCGGAACGCCGAGATCTTCGATGCGTGGCAGTTCGTCAGCTACGAAGTGCAGGCCTCGAGCGGCGCCTCGCCGACCGTAACGCTCACCGTCCGCCGCGGCAACGAAGAGCAAAAGCAAACCGAGACCTACGGCGACGGCCCGCTCGATGCACTGTTCCACGCGATCGAAACGCTCACCGGCATCTCGGCGGTGTTGCGAGACTACCGCGTTCAGAGTGCGACCCGCGGCAAAGATGCCGTTGCCGAAGCGATGGTCGAGTTGGAGTACAACGGCCAGCTGTACCGCGGCCGCGGGACTTCGACTGATACCGTCGAGGCGAGCACCTGTGCTCAGTTGAATGCGATCAATCGGATTGCGAGCGGCGCGGGTCAGCCGATTGCGGAGCGGCCGGACCAGGTTTGAGGTAGAATCTCAAGGCTGCCTACCGGAGAGTTGTGAACCTTGAGGTCCCCTCCCCTTGAGGGGGAGGGTTAGGGAGGGGTGACGGCGGCGGGTACCCGGGTTCATTCCCCCCTCCCCAGCCCTCCCCTCCAGGGGGAGGGAGCCACAACATTCGGTAGACAAAGTTCGGCTGAGCCAGCTTCGAAAGCGAAGGCTACAAACTCTCGCAGATCGCGGCGGTCAACAGCCCCGCGTAGTTGCCGATCGCGTAGCCCAACAGCGCCAGTAGCACCGCCGCCGGCATCAGGCTTTCCTTGTGATGCGCCGCAACGCACGACGCCGTGGCAATGCCGCCAACGTTCGCGGCGCTCGCAATCGCCGCCGTGTGGATATCGACGCGCAGCACCTTCGCCGCCGCGAGGCAGAAAAAGCCGTGGATGAAGATGCAGATCGTCGCGCCAACCAAGAACGGCACGGCTTGATCGGCCGCTTGGGCGAGATCGGCGGTGGCGCCGGTTCTTGCCATAAAGATGAACACGAGCGCCATGCCTAAATGGCGGCTCGACGGTACGTGCCGCAACCTCGTGAACGACAGACCGATGCTGATCGTGGTAATCAGTAAAATGCGAGCCGTACTCTCGCTGAATTGCACTGGCCAAACGCGGTCGTACTCAGCGAACTTCGCTGTCAATGATTGCGTCGACCAGAGCGCGAACGCCGTCACAGCGAACGCGGTGAACAGCAGCAGCAGAAAGTCTTGATAGTTCGGCGGCCGGCCATCGAGTTGCGTCGCCGCTGACATCGCATCGTGGTGGGCGACGCGCTCGGCGTCGACCTTCGCGAACCGCGCGAACGGTTCGGCGATTTTCTTCGAGGCCAGCATCACCGGCAACCAAATGAGCAATAGGGCAGTATCTGCAAGTACTGCCAATCCAAATTGCGTGCCGTTGGCGCCAGTCGCCTCGGCGACGGCGGCCAGGTTACCCGTGCCGCCAACCCAACTCCCAGTGAGCGCCGCATAGGCCTTCCAAGCATCGGGCCCCAACCATTGCTTCACGCAAGCGTAACCCACCACAGCGCCCACCACGACGCCGAGCGCGCCAATGAGCATGACGCCCACCCCTTTGCCGACGACGCGCACCGCCCCCGCGACGTCGACGTTCAGCAACATCAGTACGAGCATCATCGGCAGCGCATAATCGTTGATCACGTCGTACGCCGGCGATTCAGTTGGCAGCACATTCGGAATCGCCGCGAGCGGGGCGGCAGTCGTCGGCGTCTCTGCTCCGCGATCACGAAAGTGAGTGAGCACGTTCCCGCTATTCGCCAAAATCACCGGCGTCAGATAGATGAACACCAGCGGCGGCACATAGTTGAAGAGCGGCCAGCGCGTCGCCTTCTCCAACCAAAAATAAAACGCACAGATGCCGGTAAGCACCGCCAAGATCGTGGCGTTACTGGAGATGTAAGCGTGATCCATGAAACCCTACGCGCTGCGACGGCCGAACCGAATCGAAGCCTGAATGCTGAACATGGCGAAGCGATTTCGCGTCTCGCCGAATCTTTTCGCCGCCCCGGGGTTCATCCTAACAGAAGCCCCCAGCAGACGGAGGGGCGGCTGCGAACCAGCCGACGAAATGCGGCGGCCCGTCGCCTTGCACCTTTGCGCAGCGAATGCTCCAATGCCCGCACGACGCATCGTTTTCGACCGATTACAATGATGTCTCAGTACGGCCGTGTGGCGGAATTGGCAGACGCCCTGGACTTAAAATCCAGTGAGGGGTAACCCTCGTGCGGGTTCGAGTCCCGCCGCGGCTACTTACCCAGAAACGACTTACGGCGACCCGATCATCCTGATCGAACCGCCGCAGTTGGGGTAACACTCCATAAACACGCCAAGCGACTTTCACGTCGCGACCTTCTGAAGGCGTGCGGGAACGACGAGCTTGTCGACGGCAGCGTTCACTCGCGCGGCCATGCTCACGTACTTCTGCGTCGTCGCGAAGCAGCGATGCCGCATGAGCCGCTGTAGCTCGTCTGCTGCAAGCGTCGCGGCGTTGGCAGTAGCGAACGCGCGACGCAGATCGTGGAAGCCGTACACGTAGCAGGACGGTGTGTGAACGTGGTCACCGAGGCATGGCAGGTTAATGCCGGCCGCCTCTTGGATCCGCAGGAACTCGCTCCAGAGCGACCGGCGGTTGTAATACCAGGGGAAGACCGTCGGCTCGAAACTCGCGATCGTTCGCAGGTGCTCAACCACGACGGGATGGAGCGGCACAACCTCTCCGCGGCGCCCCTTGTTATTCTGAGCGCGGAGCGTCGCCTTGCCTGCATCGAGGTCTAGTTCCGACCGCTGGAGCGACATCGGCTCACCTACGCGCCAGCCAGTCATGTAGGTGAACGTGAGCAGCGCCCGCCACCAATCGGCGGCGGGGTACGGTAGGTTCGCCGGCAGCCGTGCGGCGTCGCACGCGTCGTAGATCGCGGCGAAGTGCTCGGCCGGGACGAACGTCGGCTCGCGGTGCTGCTCGAGCACGAAATGGAACTTCGGCGACTTGGCGAGATATTCCCAGTCCTTCGCCATGTTGATCACGGCGCGGAGTTCGCGCAGTTCTTTGTTGATGCACGCTGGCGAGACGGTGCTCCCCTGCTTCCGGCCACGCTCAAGACGCCGAGCGGCGATGTAGTCGTCGATCGTCTGCGTCTTGATAGCCGTCAGCTTCGCAGGCCTCACGATCCGTTCGAAGTGCTTGAGCGCGACGAGCCGCTGCTCCCGTGAGCCGGCGGGCATGCCCGCGACGATCCGCCGATCGTACTCCTCCCGGAATGACTTCCAGGTGGTCCGCTCGGTGGCGGAGTAGGTGCCCGCCGCAAGCTGCCCCTCAATCTTTCGCTGATGCTTCTCCGCCAACGACTTCGAGCCGACGCGCTTTGATCGCTTCTTGCCGTCGGGGTCGTACCAGCCGACCGACCAGGGGCATTTGTCGCCGAGCTTTGACTTCTGGCGTGAGTCTTGGAATAGCCATGCTCGCATTTCGAATCTCCGTTGGGGTGTTTGCTCTTATTGAAACTGCACTTCGGCGCGGTAGTTTGCGCCCGCGTCGATTCTCATCCGATCCCGATTTAGGACACCTAAAGCTATGGCAGACAAGAAAATTGGCCGCGATGCCGGCACAGGTAAGTTCAAGCCTGTAAAGGAGGCCCAGAAGGATAAAAAGGGCTCGGTCGTCGAGACGATCAAGCCCGGCAAAAAGGGGAAGTGATAGCTGAGAGGAAGTGGGCTTGACGCAGAATCTGGATATTTGGATCATCCGCCCCGCCCTCCCCCCTATTGGGCATGCTGGCCGGTCGGCGTCCGCATGAACGCTCGTGGACGTCGACTGGCTCCTTGACTGGAAACCAGGAAAATGATCCGCGCCATTCTGTCGGTCGGCTGTCTGATTTCGGCGACCATTCTGTTCGCCGCGATGTTCATCGTTCCGGCGATCCTCTCTATCCCTCCTGCATGTGCTAAAGGTGCTGATGCGGTCGAGGCTTACTTAGAGAACCTGCCTTTAGGCGAGCCGCTTATGCGTGGGGTGGTTCTCCTTGGAATTGCGGCCATCGTTCTCGGTTGGAAGGCTTTGGCGGAGCGGCGGCTGGAAGAATACTAAAAGCCCCGCCTGCCCGCGGGGCTGCAACGTACGTTGCAGGTTGATCAGCCGATGCAGAAGTCGACGGTTCGAACCTGCTGCAAACTCCAGCGCCGCGATCTCATCCGCCGCGACCGCTCTTCGCTCGCGCACCACGTCTCCTGAATCGCGCGACACGCCGCGGCGATCTCCGCTTCGGTCGGATCCGGCGTGCTCGCCCGCTTCGCCATCGCCGCCAGTGCGCGTTCCCGCGCGGCTTCTCTTGCTTCCGGGCTCATGCGACACCGCCTTTCCGACGGACCGTGTAGCGCAGCGACTCGACGGCGCCGAGCATGTTTAGCACCTCAGTCTTCGTCACCAGCTGGCCGTGCGCCGCGCGGTTGCCGACGTCGGCGGCCGCCATTACCGAATCGAAAGTGTTGGAGCGTAGGATCCGCCGATCGAAGAGCCAGACGGCCGTTCGACCAATACCTTGCCAGCCGCTGCCGAACTTCGGGTACTTGAGCGCTAGCGTCGTCAGCTGCCGCTCGATCTCGACGCGGGCCGTCATCGCCGCGGCGACTAGGTTACCGCCGTCGTACAGGGCGCGGGCGTCGACGAGCAGATCGCCGTCGATTGGTGGGCACTCGAGCTTCGGCCAAGCCTTCGACTTCTTCTTAGGCGGCTTGTAGCACGGGGCCACGATGAACATGAGGCTGAAGCCTCGGAACAAAGGAAGAGACAACATGGGGACACCTTTCCCACCGAGCCGCCGGCAGCTGCCGTAGCGGAAGAGAGGCTCCCCAGGTGGGGGCGGGCCCCCCGTAGCTGGGGAGCCCATCAGGCAATCCGACGCTCGCGAAAAGAGCATGGGCTCGCGAACGTAGTAGAAAAGGGGATATGGTCCCCCGTCGCCGCCTCGCTCCCCCGCTACCGGGATCACAACTTGAACGGCAACCTACGCGCGCGAGCCCATGCTCTGATGCACTGAACATCGAATCGTCTCCATATCTTTGCGGCGTTTTCTAGGCGCCGGTCGACCGAGAATGGTCGACGGGCATCATTGTGCGGAACCGGTGGGAAATTGCAATAGAAGCAGCTTGGGTTTATTTACTTCCGACCGCGGGTGAGCCAAATTGGAACTACTCTTCTAGCCTCTCTCCGGAGTCAATTATGGCGTCTCGAAAAGTACAAGATCGCGAGCAGCGTTTCGCTGAACTCCTTCGGCGCGATCACACACTCAACGGGGGTGTGCTCGTAGGACTTGATGGATACTTCATTGAAATTCAAGCGCGCGCGGTCGAGGTTCTTAGAGAGCCGATGCCATTCGAGGCTAAGTGGCAGAATGGCCGGACCACAACGATAACCGGTATGGCTACAGGCGCGGTGAAAGAGTCGCTGCAGAGAATCAGCGGCGCGTTCGCTAAGTTGGGGGTCAATAGCTCGGATGTTCGCATCCTAGTGAATCTTGCTCCGGCCGATTTGCCGAAGTACGGGACGTGGCTTGATCTGCCGCTCGCGATCATCCTGCTGCAGGCATCTGGCTACCTTCCAGACTTGCCTGACCACATCGAAGGCAACTTCGTCCTGATGGGTGAGCTTGGAATTCATGGCGAGGTGCGTCGCATCCCCGGCGCGCTTTCTCTCGCATGCCGTGCGAAGCCAGGGCAGTCGCTAATTGTCCCAGCTGGTAATGAAAAGGAATGTGCGCTCATCATGGCCAAACCGGGCCATGAGGGCTGTGGGGTGTTCGCGGTGTCGACAATCGACGAGGTGATTGATTTCTTTAAGGGCAAGCGATCTCTCGACAATGCGCTCAAAGAAAAAATTAGCTTCGAATCAGCGATTCCCCAATCCGTCGATTTTGGGAGAGTTAAAGGCCAAAAGGCTGCTCGTGAGGCTGCTGTGATATCGGCCGCCGGTGGACACAATTTGCTTCTAATCGGGCCGCCGGGCGAAGGCAAGTCGCTGATCGCCAGCGCGATCCCTGGCATACTCCCGCGATTGAACAACGAAGAGAAAGTTGAGCTAACGCGGATCTATTCGGCGTGCGGCAAACTGGCTCACGATGCTATGGCCGTGACGCGACGTCCGATGCGTCCTGTGCATCACTCTGCTTCTTTGCCGTCTTTGGTCGGCGGTGGGTCTGGCACTCCCAACCCCGGAGAAGTCACGCTTGCTCATCTCGGCGTGTTGTTCCTCGACGAAATCGCCGAGTTCTCTCGGCACACCTTAGAAGCGCTGCGTCAGCCGATCGAGCAGGGCTGGGTGACCATCTCGCGAGTGGGAGGAACGTTGCAGTTCCCCTGCCAGTTTACTTTGGTCGCAGCAATGAATCCTTGCCCATGCGGATTCTTCGGCAGCGATAAATGCGTTTGCAACGACGCGGCCATCGACAAGTATCAAAGCCGGATTAGTGGTCCGCTGTTAGATCGTATTGATCTTCAGGTGGAGTTAAAGGCGTTAACTACCGACGAGCGGTTTTCGCCGTCAGAGGATGGGGTATCGCCACGGCTGCGTGCAAAAGTCGAAAAAGCAAGAGAGCGGCAACTTAAGCGATTCGAGGGATCGTCGATACCATTCAACGCCGCAATCCCAGGCGGTCACGTTGCCGACTTCTGCAATTTCTCGCCCGCGGGTTTCGATCGATTCAAAGAAACAATTGATTCGAGAAGTCTGTCGACGCGGTCGATGGATCGCTTCGCAAAGGTGTCGCGTACAGTTGCTGACTTAGAGGATTCGGATCACGTTGAACCTTCGCATTTGGATACAGCCGCAAGGTTCGTCATTGGCGGAATGTTGCGAGATCGCTGCTGAGGAGCAACGGCACTTTGTCCCGCCTTAGAGACCGGGCGATCTTGAGCCGGCGCGCGTCTCGTCGAACTTCCGCGCGTTCGCCGTCACCCACAACCAAAGCGACTCCCCGCTGATCAGGTACGTCTTGCCGACCGGCAGCGCCGGCAGGCCGCGGCTCAGCATGTTGTCGCGGAACCACCGATCGCGGTTACGGGTGGCGGAGCGGGCGTTATCCACCGGCACTGCCTCAGGGTTGTAGCCGAAGTGCCGGCAGAGATCCTCGCGGGTATACATCCGATCCCGCTCGAGCCCTTCGTACCGGACGCCGATCTGCCCCAACGGCGCCATCGGGGTCTGTTTAGCTGCCTTCCTGGCCATCGCGTCGCCTCCGAATCCTAAGGAAATCGCGAAGCTTGCTATTTGCCGGCGGCGTCGTCAAGATTGCCCCCATCCTTCTCCAATCTCAGCGTTCTAGGTGCTCGATGGATTCTCCGGAAATAATTCGCGACCGAAAATCTAAGTCTGCTCGTGAACTTCTCGACGGCGCTCGCAACTTCGACTGTCTGATGTTGGAACAGGCGACGCAGCTTGGCGAGAGCCTGAAGCTCACGGAGGTTGCTTTGTACGTACAACGTGCACTCCGAATTTACGAGATGATCGATTCCGACGCTCTCGAAATACTTCCGAAGCAAGTAAGTGACAATCTCGCCGAACGGTTAAGGTTTGTTTTTGAAATTTGTGAGCGATGCCTTCAATTCAACCCTCAGGACTCGCAACCTCAGGCAGTTCGCAGCCAACTCCTAGCAGAGTCGGAGCAACTTTTTATTCAAGCATGGGGCGACTCCCATGCGATATTGGCCGTGACTGCCCGCTATCAACAAGTGAAGATGCTGGAGTCACTCAATGAGTTAGTCGAAGCGCACTCGCAACGCTCGAACGAGATGATCGAGAGCCTCGAAGTCAAGGCGCGTGATCTGTCGCGCGAGACGGCTAAGACTCTTGAGGAGGCAGCATCAGCACTAAATTCAGCAAGAGATGCCGCGGCCGCCGCGGGCGTTCATTTTCAAGCGAACAAGTTTCAGGAAGCTTCCATAGAGCATAAGAGGCTCGCGAAAGACTGGTTGGGCGTTTTGATCGGTTTAGCATTCCTCCTGGCCGGCTGGGCATTCTTCGGTGCTTGGGCATTCAAGGCCATGGAGTATCTGACCGACACCCCGCTCGACGCTCCCCAGCTCATCGCTTCGAAGGTGCTCGTCTTCGGCGTCCTCTCTTTCTCGGCAATCATCGCGTCGCGCAGCTACTTCGCACACTGCCACAACACCGTCGTCAATCTCCATCGCCAGAACGCCCTGCAGACGTACAAGGCAATCGTCGAAGCCACCGGCGACGCTGCGAGTCGCGATGTCGTCCTGAAGCACGCCGCGGCCTGCATCTTCGCGCCGCAGTCGAGCGGCTACTCGAAGGAGAGCAACGGGAAGCCGTCGTCGGTGAACATCATCGAAACGATTGGCTCGCATCTGGGCGCGAAGCAGGAATTTTAGCCGGCCGGTTTCTCGCCAATTAAACTAGCCCCCATGGACCAGCCGCCCTCGTACGTCATCACCTACCGCCCGCCGCGAGGCTCTGACGGCTGGCAGGTCGAACTCCTCCAGGGTAACCGGACGATCGACACCTGGCCCGTCGGCACGCGGCTCGAGGCAATCGAGAAGGCGAAGCAGCTGCAGGCGCAGCTCCCTGAGGCGATGTTCGGCCTTGCACTCTTGGGCGTGGTGAACGCTTGGGAGACGCCGGCCGGCTGGTTCTACAGCGCCACGGAATCTCGCCCGGGCGCCGTTCGCGCGTTCGCGCTCGACGATCTCGGCGACGTCGTGCTGCACGTCACGGAGGGCGACGAGACGCAGTTCATCGAGGGCGCTCGGAAGTTCCGATCGGTAGTGAAGTAACCGTAAACGCTTGCAAATCGCGGCTGAGCTCGCGATGAGGCTACGCGGCAAACCTTAAGTATGGGCGGGAACTGCTGAACGCTACGTAGAAAGCGCCCCGGACATTTCTTGCGATATTCCCGTGCGCGCTGCTTCAAGTATTCCAGCTGCTTCCAATAGTGCGTCCCTTAGCTCTGGAATCGGATTGTCGTCCAACACATACGTATCGGCGACTTCGCCATCGTCGTTACCATCATCAACTACGGCAAGTATAACCTTTCCTTGAACACCAATAGCGACATTGCGAAGCGTCTCTGCGGGGTCGGACTGCTTCATCGAAGACTTCTCGTGATCGAGCGTCGTATTTTTTGAAACTGGGTAGCGAAATGCTGCGCTCATTGGATCGGCTGCCGCGATCGTCGCAATGTGGCCCGCAAGATCAGTGGGTGCCGCGCTCCAGTCCGTCATTTTGAGGTCGGTAAAATCGGATTTTCGCGCAATGCACCGCGCAATGTGATCTGCCCACAAACGATCGAGTGCATGAACTGAGAAGATTACCTTCGGCTTCTTCTCGCCAACTTCGATTTCCGGCGTGCTAACGGTTTCATTCTCGAGTTTTTGAAAGCCTCGATGCAGAGTGAGAATCATCGATTTCAGGTAGAGCTCTATTGTGTGCCGCAACAAATAGTTAATCGGCAGGTGTCCGTTGATCTTCGCCGCGCCTTGGTCCCCGCCGGTGTTGAGCAAATGCTTAGCGGCGCGATGGAATGCGTCGCCAACGCCACCAAAGCCATCATCGAAGTGCTTGCTGAGAGGTTGGAACATTTCTTGGAACATCCGATCTCGTTTCTCTCACGACGTGAGTTGCAATTTTCGGGTACAAGGGAGGAGAAATAGTTCGACGCGGTCTAAACTCGTAGTCACCCAAAAATGAAGGCTGGCCGCAGCTGCGGCCAGCCTTCATTTCCCTCCAAGCTGAAATAGCGATTTTACTCAGGCTCAACACTCTCGAAGCCTGGGTCAATTTGCGAAGGGCATACTCCTAAGGCCTTCGCGATTTTTTCGATCGTTACATGCGTCGGAACGTGGACACCGGTTTCCAGCCTACTTACGTGGCTTTGCGGGATCCCAGCGAGATCCGCCAGTGCGCCTTGCGATAGTTTCTTCGCCGTCCGATGCTTTTTGATCGCTTTGCCGACCTTTTTGCGGTAGTCGGTTAATCGCTCCCGAACCGCCGCGTCAGCCGCTGACAATTTGAATTGTTCCTCTAGCTTCACCAGCAACGAGCTGGGAACCAGCAATTCGTTGATTGTCTCAGCGATTTCTGACTTCGCTTTGGGATCCTCAGCTTCCGCCAACAGCTTGAACAATTGCTTCAGGTCTTCCGCGAGTTCCTCGGGGAGACTCTCTAGCCACTTTTGGATCTCGTCGCGCATCTCGCGACGCGCTTGCTCGTAAACGTCACTGCGCTTACGGCGTGGCTTGTCTGTCGACTTCTTCGCTGTGGTTTTCATAATGTGCACCATCCCTCGGTTTGGCTCCTCCGCGAGAGTTGAAACCAGCCGATGACTAGTCGGAACTGGTTGACGGTCTCTGATAGCGGATGCAGTTGTCTTGGAAATCCCCCTTTTGATAGAGGCGCCACCTATTCCTCAACTTGAAAACGATGTGCGGTGGCGCGGATCCATCGTCTTCTTTCTTGTAAGTGCAAAGCACGACGACTTCATTGCCATCGCCGTTGAATTTGAAGTACACGCGAATGTTCTTCTTGCCAAGTGTGCCCCCCTTTTCTTTCAGCTCCCAGAATTCATCCAACTTCTCCAAACGGAGAATGCTGCCGAACTCTCGCCGCCCAAAACCTACCAATTGCTTAATCAAGTCTTTGACGTGTAAATATTGGCCTGGAGTGAGGACGTCATAACCCTCTTTTGCTGCTACCCCCAGGACGACAACTTCCTGGTACTTCGATGACACATCCACCCCTGGCGTCGGCAACGGTGCCGGGTCAGGGGCAACTTTCTGGCGTTTGGCCATGGAGAACTCCCTTGTTCCAAGTATCGGTGTCCCGGAATCCTTCCCATGACAAAATTATACAACGCTATGTAGCGCAGAGAAGTGGCCAAATATACAAATTTATGCAACGGAGAAAAGCCCTTTTGGCCAAAAATCTGCAGATTCCCCAAATACTTTAGAGGCAATAGGTTATGGCGCACCGTTCTGAAGCGGAATGCCGCCCGCCACTGTCATCCTGCAGACCGAAGCCGAGGACGCTCGCTGGCTAGTTCCGGAGATCAAAGAGCGCGAGCCGCTCGATGAATCGATGCGTCCGCTGGCCGATGGGTGGCTTGAAGTGGAGGCGATTGGGTCGCTGTTCTAAGTAGATGCGACTTAGATTCACGCGCACTCACACAGAGACGGCATTCGACGATCGCGAAATGCCATTGCACAGGCCCGCCAAATCGCCCCACAGGAACTCTGGGTGAGAAATGTACTGCTTCAGTGGCTGCCAAGCGCCTAAACGCTGAAAGTAGTAATCCCAGAACCCGCCAGCATCATGGCGACGGAACCATTTTCGCTCCAGCAACAAACCCACCGTTTCAAGGTAGTTGAGGTAGTTGTCGAGCTTTTGACGCAGGCGCTGTTCGTCTTCAGTTAGGCCGGCTGCGGCGCAGGGGTCTGCCGCCGAGTTGATTTTGCGTAACAACCTCTCAAGAGCGTTGTCTTTATGCGAGATCTTGCGTTGCATGTCGTTGTGGTTCGCGTCGTTAATCAAGCCCAACCGTAGCTCGATGTTCTTCAGCAGCATGGCCTGTTCACCAGCGTACTTTCCTTGCCGTACGGCGATGAAGAACGTAATGATCAGGATCAATACATTGATAAACGCCGAGTACGCTTGGACCAGATCGGCTACATCTTGCCACATCGAAAGGCTCTCCGTGCAGAGTTCCCGCCTACAAATCCAATTTTTGTTTCGAGGTCAGATTTATAGCAAGTAGCTCAATAATTCCCGGGGATCTTGAGAGTCGAATGCGGAGGCGATCGAAAATGCCGCCCCGATGGCGACGCCACGGTGACCGCTTACCATAATTGTCAAAGCATGACGCCCGCGCCGGGACGCTACTCGCGCGGCGCGGGCTACACCGAGTTGCCAAAGATCGGGCCCGAAAGCCCCGAGTGGTACAATTTCGCGATTCCGTGATCCCCGATTCAGCAAGCTGACAACCGCAGCGCGGAATCATCGATTCTTACCACTCGCGCCAGGTGCCAACGGTTGGGACCTGCCTCACTGGCCGCCAACGGCCGCCTCGTCGTCGAACTCGACCGCCGGCGCCGTCCACGCCGCGCGCCGCCGCGTTTAGGCCGCACACCGCCCAATAGTTTGAATTTTCAGAGTCGTCGCCACGATACTGATTTGCTTCAAAGTATGGGCTTGCCAAATAACACCCACGGCGCTGATATTACATCGTGTTTCCTGTCTGCTCCGGGGCCCTCTTCTAATGAAATCACAAGCTTCAGGTAGCTCGATGGATGCTGGCGCAATTGGCGTAAAAGTCGGTCTAGAGGTCCTTCGTCGCACTGCCCCTCGGGGCATCAAGTGGCTATCTACCTTTTACAACGGCATCGAACTGCTAATTATTGGTCCGGGCGGGGCTGGGAAAACGAGCATCTCGGACTATCTCCAATTCGGTGAGCTCGAAGATCATCGACCGCATGAAAAGACCCTGGACGTAACTAAGTCGAGCACATTCGAGATAGCATGCGGCAAGAACGAATCTTTGAAGCTACGAATCCGGCGAACAGTTGACGTGCCGGGTCAAACGGGGCCGGTCGAGCACGCAAATCTTGTCAGAGATCGTCGTCCGCATGCGATTTTGATCGTGTTCGATGCAAATAGCTCAGTGAAGTCGTTGCAAGAGTGGCTAGATCCGTTCTGTGAACGCATTGACGCGATCTTTCGCGAAGACAGTAGCCTACAGCGAAAGTTGCGAGGGGTATTCGTAGCGCTCAACAAGAGAGATTTGGTTCAGTCGCATCACTTCAGCGCACGGCAGGCGAAGGTAAAAAAATGCTTGCTCGACGGACTCGGACCAATTCACGGAGTGCAAAAGGCAAAAGCAATCCCCGTCGTCGGGACGATCGCTATCAAAGTTGACGGGGGCGATGCAAGGTTGCTTGATACATTAATCCGAACCATCGCTAAGCAAATACGAAAATGACTGAATCGACACGCCGCAAATCTGCTAAACCAGAAGAACCAACGCCGCCTGATGCTGCGGTTCTGCAGCTGTTAATGGCTCAGTACCGATCTATCAGGCTAGAGCAGCTCCTGCTCCGACTGACGCTGCGACTTATGTGGTTCATCACGACCATGGTGCTCGCCTACCGCCTCGAGTTCAAACGCTCAACTATAGTTACTTCCGGATTGGCGTTAGCGGCGTTGACTATCGTGTCTTTTGTTTCGCGTCGCTCGGCTGAAGATCGTGAAATGGGGGCGCGAGATGCAATCGTACACTTCGATCGTCGCGGACAGGATCATCTGATTCGATCTATGAGTAATTTTCGACGCCAACCCTCGTACCGGTTTGTCCTTTTCAGTCGCTTCGAAGATGCGGCGTGGCTGGTGTCCTGCATTTACATAGTGCTAACGCGTTATTTCTTCGAAATATAAATTGCCGGCACGAAGATCGGTCTGCGGCACGGTTCCCGCCTGATTCACTGATCGCCAAACGCAACTTCTTCGTCAAATCCCACCGCCGGCGACGCGTCTCTCCCGCCGATCAGCCGGCGCGGATCCGCTCGCAGCCCGCGGCGATCTCATCCGGCGTTGGATCGTACGGCTGAGTGGCCGATCTCGTCTCTTCAAGTGACATGCCCGCCGCGCTCCAGAGTGACTACTCGCCGCCAATCGTCGCGAAGGTCGCCGCCGGCCCGACGTGCTGCCGAATCGCGTCGCGAATCACCTGGCACAGCTCGACGTACTTGCCGTCGACGTCGATCGCCACTTGGTGGTCGAAGCCCCGCGAGTCGCCATGCTCGATGACAATGCCGCGCACGTGGCAACCAGATTGACGGCTGATTTCGCCCGCGGCGAGAAGGTAATCACGAACTCGGCCCCTGCGCCCGCCTCGTCCCACACGTCATTGAGAGGCTTGATTAACTCGGGGAAGATCGGAACCAGCCGTTCCCCGGCCCCGACATGGTGCTCGGTCTTCGACGACTGTACGAGGAACCGTTGTCCTTCCCAGTCGATATCGGTCCAACGTAACGTCAGCACCTCGGATGGACAGCGCAGCCCCTCCACGAGCCCAACCTTAGCCAGCTTGGCGCGGAGTCGGTCGTCAAGCTCCGCAAGCCATCGAGCCGTCTCCATCGGCGGCGCGGTCGACGTTACAGCCGACGCCACCAGTTGCTCGACATGGTTCGCAACGGATCGTGCGGCCTTTTTCGACACTCGCCCTAGGCGGACTGTTTTACGCACGCCGAGTTCATCGACGAACAGCACCCGGACCAGCCCTTTTGCATCTTTTGAAACTGACGCCATCGATAAACTCCCTTTCTCCAAGCTTATATTCGCGGCGGGCTTCGTCCCCGACCATCGCCCCAGCCCCGCAGTCCGACCGCGAACAAAGCGTGCGCGGTCGGACACCAATAGTCTCCTCTCTCTTCGCCCCGCCGGCACGAGCGTCGGTGCGGTCTCGTCGAATCACAGAACGGGTCTCCAGCGGCTAAACGCTAAGAGGCTCACCAACGGCAACGACAAGAGAACCGCCCCCAGTCGCGGAGATCGCTTGGAGACCTCCGCGACTGAGACCACGATGACGGTAACGATTGCCACCCGTAGGACGTACCACAAGGGTTGCATGCGGCTCTCCCCTTCCTAGTGACCGTGAGCGACTTCAGCGAACTCGCCGACGTACGGCGTTCCGTCGACTTCGCCTCGGATCGTCCCGCTGAACTCGCGGACGATTCCGATCGTGTCATGCGTACCGCTGAATCGCGATGACATGCCGTCGGTCTCACCTTCCAGCGGCTCGGCCTTGAGCGTCAGTTCGGTTGCCGGCTCATCGATAATCAGGTTGATGGTTTCGGCTTTGATCGGCGCGGCCGACTTGCCGTCGCTGCCCAGGATGTAGACAGTCGCCTGTTTGGCGTCGTGGTCCACGGTGAACTCAACGTGGTAGGCGCCTCCGCCCCAATCAGCCACGGCTCCGTCGTGCGGGCCTGATCCGTGCGAGTGCCCGTGCGAATCGTCCTTAGCGGGGCTGAGCGCCTCGGCCATGGCGGTCGCGTCAGCTGGGGGATCGGCCGGCTTTTGCTCTTGGCAGCCAGGGGCGATCAACAGCATGCCGTACAGGCTCAATAAAGTCGTCCAACGTTTCATCGAACTAGTCTCCATTCAAAAAAGGATGCGTTACGAACTACAATTCTCTACTAACGTTCAAGATTGGCGGCCGACCAAGCCGTCGCCAGAGCGACGGTGACGTTCTGTTTTTCCTTTCTCTTGGACGGCTTGCGCGATGGCGGCGTGTGTGCCAGCGAGCTTCCCGCCGCCTGCAAGCAAACCGCCATCAGCAGGGCTAATCTCAGTCCTTTCGTTCTCATCAAATCATCTCCAAAGTTTTTCCGCGTCCGTTGGGCGAGCTTACAACTCCTCGCTCTGACTGGCTTCGTGCACGAGCCGGTCAGCGTCCTTACCGGTGAACTGCCAAAAGATTCCAGGGTGAATTAAAAACTCGCAGAACGTCGACGTTACGAGTCCACCTAGAATGACCGTCGCCACCGGGTACAGAATCTCGCGGCCTGGTTCCTGCCCGCCGATCACCAGCGGCGCCAATCCAATTCCGGCCGTGAGCGCCGTCATCAACACCGGGGCCAGTCGCTCTAAGCTGCCACGGAGAATCATCTCGGCGGTGAATGCTTCGCCTTCGTCTTTCATGAGGTGGAAGTAATGAGTCACGAGCAAGATGCCGTTCCGCACGGCGATGCCGCCGAGGGAAATGAACCCCACCAGACTGGCAACCGTGAGCGTTTGCCCCGTAAGGACTAGCGCCAGCACGCCGCCGATAAAGGCCGTCGGGAGTGCGTTGAGGATTTGGCCGACGATCCGCACGGAAGGAAATAGAATCATCAGCACGACGAACATGCCGATCGCTGAGACGATCGCCAGAATGCCGATCAGTCGCGTCGCGTGCTGCTGACTTTCAAATTGGCCGCCGTACTCGATGAAGTAGCCATCGGGCAGCGAGACTTGTGCCGAGACCCGCTTTTGGATTTCTTCGACAGCGCTCGCCAAGTCGCGGTCTTGCGTGTTGCAGCGAATAACGATGCGGCGACGGGCGTTCTCTCGATTGACGGCGTTGGGGCCGACGCCTGAGTAGATATCAGCGAGTTCTGAAAGCTCGACTTGGCCTCCTTCCGGCAGTTCGATGCGGAGTCGGCCGAGTGCTGTGTAGTCCGTTCGAGCCGCGTCTTCGAGGCGAACGAGTAGGTCAAAACGCCGTTGGCCTTCGAGCACTTGCGACACGACATCACCCTGCAAGGCTGTTTCGAGCACTTGGGCGACGTAGCCACGCGTGAGGCCGTACTTGGCCAAGTCGTCGCTGCGTAGAGCGATGTGAAGTTCCTCGGTCTGCTGAACCGGTTCAATCACCGGCGGCGTGATGCCGGGGATATCGCCGACGATGCTGCGAATTTGCTCGGCCGTTCCGAGCAGCGTGTCGAGGTCGTCGCCGACTACTTTGATGGCAATCTGAGCGTAGACGCCGGATACCATGTGGCTAATTAAGTGTGCGAGCGGTTGCTCGACTTCGATCGACACGCCAGGAACTTCCTCGCGAAGCGTGTCGAGCAGGTCTTTGATCACCTCATCGCGACTATGCTGCACCGCTGGGTTCATGCTGAGGATGTACTCGCCAGCGTTCACAGGCGCTGCGTGCTCATCCATTTCCGCCCGCCCGGTGCGGCGTACGAAGTGGACGATCTCACCGTTTGGATTCTCCGAGGTGAGTTGTCGCTCGCGAAACTCCTCGTCAATCAACTGCGAGACTTGATTCGACGCGTCCAATGAGGAGCCAGGCGGAAGCGTCACGTTGACGAGGATGCTCCCTTCGTCGAACGGCGGAAGAAAATCTCGGCCGAGCCGGGTGAGTTGCCAAGCGGCGACCGCGACCATCGCCCACGTCACGACGAGCAGCAAAGTCGGCTGCGCCATGCTGAAGCGAATCAGCGGCGCCGCCAACGTCTTTAACGTTCGCAGAAGCGGCCCGTCCCCCTCGCGATGAGCCGCGCGGGAATTGGGAAGCAGGTAGTAGCTCAGCACCGGCGTCACCGTCAGTGAGACCAGCAGCGAGGCAAGAATGGAGGTGATGTAAGCGACGGCCAGTGGCGCGAAGAGACGCCCTTCGACGCCCGACAGAGCAAACAACGGCAAGAAGACGAGAATGACCACGATCGTGCCGAACACGATCGCGCTGCGAATTTCTTTGCTGGCTTCGTAGACAACGCGAATGGCCGGCAGCGGTCGTTCCAGCGAGTTGTTTTCGCGCAGCCGTCGAAAAATGTTTTCCACGTCGACAATGGCGTCGTCGACGAGTTCCCCCATCGCGACGGCAATTCCGCCGAGCGTCATGACATTGATGGAGAGCTGAGCCCCCGTAAGTTGGCTCAGCACGCGGAACACGAGCGTCGTAATGACCAGCGACAGCGGAATCGCCGTCAACGTGATGAACGTTGTGCGCAGATTCATCAGGAACAAAAACAGCACAATCACCACTAAGACGGCCCCAATGACGAGTGCCTCGCCGACGTTGAAAATCCCTCGGTCGATGAAATTTTTGAGACGGAATAGTTCGGAGTTGATGACGATATCGGCTGGCAACGACTGCTCGACACCGGCGAGCGCTGCAGTGATTTCGTTCGTAAGCGCGCGCGTATCAACGTGCGGCTGCTTGGCGATCGTGAAGACGACGCCCGGTTGGCCGTTGACGCTGCCGTCGCCGCGTTTGAACTGGGCCCCTTCGGTCACTTCGGCAACGTCCTGCAACAGCACGGGGCGCGAGGCGTTTCGTTTGACGGGAACCATTTTCAAGTCGCTCGTGACTCGATACTCTCGCGGGCCGAGTCGTCCCAAAATGCGAATCGGGCGTTCTGACTCGCCTTGCACGGCAAAACCGCCGCTGGTGTTGATGTTGCTCTCCTGGAGCGCGCGCTCGACTTCTTGCAGCGAAACTCCGTATTCCAAGAGAGCGGTCGGGTTCACGAGAATTTGATACTGCTTCCGCTCACCGCCTTGCGTGAATACCTCTGCGATGCCCGGTATCTTGAGCAAACGCGGTCGAATCACCCAGTCGGCTAGCGTTCGCAACGCCATTTGTTGCTGGTGCTCGTCGGGAATAGCAATCGTTTGGACGCCGCCCGCCAAGTGGATGCTGACGCGACGATTGCGCTCGCCCGGCTCCGGCGGAAGCCATTCGACTTGCTTCAGATCTACAGCTTTCCAAGTCGCGGGTTGATTGCGTTCGACGACCTGCCAGACGTTTAGCTGTGGCTCGCCGGCTGGAGCGGCGATTACTTCTGCCAATAGTCCCCCTTCGGGAAGCGGGATAAGCTGGCCGCCCTTCGGTCCTTTCTGGCGGTACATGCCGCCGATCATAATCTGTCCCATGATCGATGCCGTCGGCGTCATCTGGGGGCGAATCCCATCCGGCAGAATGCCGGTGAGCGTCGCCAGCCGTTCCTGCACGGTTTGCCGTGCGGCACGAACGTCGGTCATCCAATCGAACTCGATGTAGACGACGTTCAATCCCGCCGTGCTCTGGCTGCGCACAGCTTGAACGCCGCTTGCTCCGAGTAGCGCGATTTCAATCGGTTGGGTGACGAGCGTTTCGACTTCCTCGGTCGCGAGCCCTGGGCACTCCGTCAAAATGACGACGCGAGGGCGATCGAGGTCGGGGAAAACGTCGATGGGCAGCGTTGTCGCCAAGTAGCTGCCGTAGAACATCAGCGTCATGCAAAGCACGACGACCAACATCCGGTAGCGAAGCGATAATCGAATCAGAGCATTGAGCATGACTGGGCCTTCCTAGTGAGCGGCGTGCGTCGTACCGTCGGGATGAACGTGCATCCCCGGAGGGGCCCCGCTGGCCTCTTGGGCCTGCGACTTCATGATGCGATTGAGCGACGCTGCCGAACCTTGGGCGAGGTAGTCGCCGGAGCGAATCCCGGCGCCAGCGGCGACGACGGCGTTGAGGCGGTCTTGATGCAAGACTTGAACCGGCCGGCGATGGAAGAACTGCCCGTCCTGCTGGAAGACGAACGCTTCGGGGCCTTCCCACACGACCGCCGCCTGCGGAACGACGAAGACGTTTTCAAACTTCTCGACAGGCACGCGTAGTCGCAACTGACTGCCAGGCCGGAAGCGCCACATCACGCGATTCTTGCCATCGCGAGCGTAAGCCTGTTGCTGATTGCCGAGCGCGACGAAGAACCCGAACGTCCGCGTTTGCGGGTCGATCGAGTTCGAGACGCGGTCAATCTGAAACTCGTGCGACAGTTCGGGCCAATCGCCTTCGGGCGAAGTGGGCAGATCAACTTCCGCGTTCCAACCGTTGCTCACAGCGGCCTGGATCAGCGGCAGGTCGTCTTTGAAGCCGCGCCCTTCGATGAGTAACTGGCTATGGTCGGCGAGCTTGAACAGCACATCTCCTGCCGCGACTTGCTGGCCGAGTTCAACTTCTAGCGACTCAACCTCGAACGTAAAGGGCACCTCGCGTTGGTCTACGATGCTTTGTGTTGCACTGTCCGCCGCGGGGGCGTAGACCGTCATTTCCGTGAGGAATTCGCCTTTGCCGACCGCGTCGATTTGCTCTTCCGCAACGCCGCGAGCTGCGAGGTCTTGCCGGTAGGCTTGGATTGTCGCTGCCTGCCGCTCCAATTCGTTTTCAAGTTCAATCAAGCGCGACTTCGGTAACGCGCCCGACGCAGCGGCCGCTGACAACCGTTCGATCTGGCTCTTCGTGATCGCCGAATCTTTGGTTGCCTTGAACAGTTCAAGTTGCGAACTGTAGACCGAGTCGCTCAGCAATCGCAGCGTCGCGAGCGGAGCGTTGGCGGCTACGGTATCGCCGGGGAATGCGTGAATCTTTGAAACGACGCCGGCAATGGGGGCGACGACGCCGCGACTCGTAATTCCAGGTTTCTCGACGATGACCGCCGGGAATTCCGCCGTTCGCCAGTACGTCCCCGGTTTAGTCGGCGCCGAGACAAGGCCCATGTTCGCCTTAGCTTGCGGGCTGATCCTCACCGGAACCGAACCCAGCGGCGGCTTGACGGTGGCTGCAGCGGGAGCCTCCGTCGATTGCGTCGAAGTTTGCCACGTTCGCCAGCCCCACCAGCCGGAGATGCCTAGTAAGACGGCGAGGCTGACGTAAAACGCCTTGAGTGCCATTGCGCACCTACGAAACGAAAGATGAACTCGAAACGAAAACGCACAGTTACATGCGTTGAGCAGGAAGCGTCACGCGGGAAAGACCCCCGCCGCCGTCACCGCAAGGGACGGCGAAATCGCTTCAGATGCGGAGAGTCCGCAGAGTGAGAAAACGAGCGCACGAAGGGGCCCTGCTCTCGAATGGCGTCGTCGCCGCTTCCGCAGTTGCCGTTAAGCAATTAACGGCGTCGCAAACGTTCGCCACCAATGCGTATGGTTGTGCCGTAGGCGACTGGTCGGGGCACTTCTGCGCCGAAACTGGAGCGGACGGGGAATCTCCTCCCGCCAAATAGACGGCGTCTGCATCATGCTGATCGGCGCCCTCTGCCACGGGCCCAACAGGGGCGGTGTGATCAGCAGGCGTCGCATCATGATGGCAGTGCGTGTGCCCCTCGTGATGAGAGTGGCTATGCTCACGCTCTACGAAAGTGAGGTGAACGTGCGGCGAGTCGTCATGCGAAGGATCGGTCGACGAGCCATGCGAATGGGGAACGACCGCCCACTGGGCGGCGAGCATCCCCATCAAAACACATGTTGTGATTAGTCGGCGGACCATAACTCATCTCAAAAGGCCGAAACCTTCCACAGTCTACGGCGTTCTGGAGAACAGGGCAACTCGGGCTTGCCGTGCAGAAAGCCGCGACTCTTCGCTTCCTTCCGGACTATCGGAATTGCTATTCCAACCCACCTAGTAGATGTCCCGATGCGAAAAAAACGCTTCCAGGGGCCGCGAGCGAATCGTCTGGAGCATGTAGCTACCTGCAGGCGTTCTCCCCGGCCGTTCGCAATACCTTCGAGTCGTTCGAGTTTCACCCCCAGATCGACCGCCTCGCGAAGGCCGGGCTCCTCTACCTAGTGACCGAGAAGTTCGCCAACATCGACCTCCACCCCGACGTTGTCAGCAACGCGCAAATGGGGGCCGTGTTCGAGGAGCTGATCCGGAAGTTCGCGGAACTCTCCAACGAGACCGCCGGCGAGCACTTCCCCCCGCGAAGTCATTCGGCTGATGGTGAATCTGTTGTACATCGAAGACGACGACGCCGTCACGAATGCCCGGCGCCGTCCGGTCGATCTACGACCTGGCGGCGGGGCCAGCGGCATGCCCTCGGAACCATCTTTCGGCGTGAAGCGGAAGATGATGGCGAAGGATAGCCGCCGCGAGGCGTTGCTGAAGAGTATCAACTGCCGCTTCGCCCTTAGGCTTCCCGATTTCTGTCGTCGAGTCGATGCTATGATAGGCGGTAGCAGATGTCGGCACGCTTCAAAATCCACGGCTATCATCAAGATAAGAGCTTGTTGGCGTCGCAGATAGTTCGGGGATCACGGTGGAAGACTTGAGTGGAGACAGCGCACGAAACTTGCCCGCGCGGGTGAAGAGAACTTTTCGTTTCTCGCTGCGCGGTCTGCTTGCGGCGATGACCGTCGCGGTGCTGTTTCTGGGCTACCATCTCCATTGGCTTATCGAGCGGCATAAGGTGCTGGACTCGGTGAACGAAGATGTTCGAACCGAGGCATCGCGTTACCCCACCAAGGCTCCAGGGTTACTTCGGTATTTTGGCGAGACTGGACAGTCGTGGGTCTACGTTCCTTGCCGTAGCGACGACGAATGGCGGCGTGAACGCCCTCGCGTAGAGCGATTGTTTCCGGAGGCAGTCATCGAAAGACTTCCCGAATACTACATGTCCTTCGACGCTGATTGACCAACCCGAAATGCGCTGGCGATATGCAGAGGAGCCTGCCCCTAGCCGACGCCCCTTCCATCCTGAAGCAGCCGCAAGGGTTCGCAACGGCTGGCCACGACGGCGGGCCCTAACGCCGCGGCGATCGACAGCAGGGCAGCCGCCAGCATGCCGGGGGCAATCTTCAACCAGGGAATGACGAGCGTTGTGTTCAAGCCGCCGTGGACGTCGACGTAACGCGTAACTTCTGTACCGCAATAGCCGACGGCGACGCCGAAACCGAGGCTCAACAAACACGCGGCAAGGCTAATTAGCAGCGTTTCGGCGAGGATCAATCGCAACAGCGCGAATCGCGTCATGCCAATGGATCGCAAGACTCCCAGTTCCCAGCGGCGGCTACGTACCGAGCTGAGTACTGCGCTGGCGACGCCGAGCGACGTAACGGCCAGCGTGATGAGCGGCAGTTTGCTGAGGCCCCAGATAATGGCGTCGGCATGCTTTTGAACGATGCCCCGCAAGGTCGACGTTAACTGCACCCGCGCCTGTATTGGCCGTTGAGGCTTCGCATCCCCCGAAGCCGTGGCGGCAACTTGTTGAGCAGGAGCATTTAGCGCAGCTGACAGCGCCTTTCCAAGAGTCGCTTCCGTTTGCGAGCCGTCGACGCTCGCCCACAAAAATCGCAAATCGCCAATCGCGAAATCGCGACGAACTTCGCCGATGGGAGCAAAGACCATAGCCGCCGAACGGGGACTTCTCGTGCGCAGGCCGCCTTTGCTCGCCAGATGCCAGCCTTCGAGCGAGACGACGCCGGCGATTTCATAGGAGACGGTGCGTTCCGGGTCGGCGGGAGGAACCAATTCCAACTGCGAGCCGACGCCGAGGCCGCTTTGGCGTTCGAAGTGATCAGGGACAAGACAATAGCGGCCTGACTTCAGCTTGGCTACGGCTTCTTCGCGAGTACCGTCAACAAACCTGACGTTTAGCAGCGGGTGGTCGCCGCCAAAGGCGCGGTCGACATCGACGCCGGCGAGAACGCAGTTGTCTTGCCGCGTGACCGTCGCGCGAGTTTTGGCGTCTGTGACGTCTTCGGCGAATTTGGGCTGCTCGATCGCTAGCGGCAGGAGGTCGCGGACGACGCCGGCGCCAGCCAAGGCTTCGAGCTGTGCGTCGGTCGCTCCGTGAGAAATCATCACAAGCGCTTCGGGCATCCATTCGCCCGGCATGAAGGGCGCCAACATCGAATATCCCCACGTCTGCATCGCCACGAAGAGTCCCAACCCGACCGAAAGCGTGAGCGTCACGCTCAACGACCGCCAAAGGTTGGCAGTTAATTGCGTAGCGAGAAGCTGCGGGTTGAGGCGTAGTAAAAACGCGATAAGCGGCGAGGCGACTCGTTCGACGACGCGAAACAACAGCGGGGCGATCAGCAGAAATCCAATCGCGGTCGTTGCGCAACCAATCGCCGCGAACGTAACGTAGCGGGCGGAAGCGGGAATCGGCGCATAGAACATCACGAGAGGGTTAAAGGCGATCAGCGCTGCGCCGAGCAAACCTAAGCGAGCGTTGCGGTAAGCCGGCGCGGCCGCGGGTCGGCGGATCATCCCCTCCAAGGGCGTGGCGGAAATCGCGCACCACGAGGGGTATAGCGAGGCCAGCATCGCGCCGCCTAATGCACAAGCCCCTGATAGAAGAACGCACCAGCTGCCGAGCGAAGCCCCCCCCGGAAAGAGCGCAGGGCGAAGCCATGCCATCAGCTGGAGCAGGCCCCAACCGGCCAACAAACCGCCTCCCCAGCCGATGAGCCCCAGGAGGGCGCCTTCCAGGGCGACGATCGCTACGATGTGCCAATTCTTCAGCGCGATCGCCCGCAGCATGGCGAACTGTCGAATCCGCTCCTGCACGCTCATGCTCAACGTCGACATGATGATGAACAGCGCCGCCAGCAACGACAGCCCCGTGGCGGAGTACGACTGAATTCTCGCCGACTCGGAAGTAAAGCTCGATTGAAGTTCGCCGTCGATCTGCTCCGCTGTTTGGAGTTCGGCCTGCTGTGAAAAATCCCGATGTTCCGCCGCAAAACGCTGCATGAATTCGGATGGTTCGACGTTCGGCTTCAACACGATGCCGCCGTAGGAAGGGGGCGCGTCGTTGCCGAGGATTTCTCTTGCAACCTGCAACGGAACGTAAAGGACGGCATCTGCTGGTCCATATTGCAAGACCTCCAGGCGCATCGACGGCATTTCAGCGTTCAGGCTCATCGGCGGAAGTCGGTCGAGCTGTTCGACGATGCCGACGATGGTTACCGTTCGCTTTGTACCATTGGCGAAATCCGAGATCGTCAGCGCGTCGCCAATCTCGATCCCCAACTCGGCGGCGCAAGCGGCGCTGATTGCCCCCTCGGCAGAACGCTGCGGCGAAATCCACGCTCCTTTCAATAACGGATAGGGAGGCGCGGCCGCGTCGCTGCCTGCCAGCATCGGTAGCGAGTCTTGCTTGACTCTCGCGGCGCCCGGGTTGCCGGGCGGCAGAGCCACTCGCACGCGGGCTTGAAGCACCGAATCGAGCGATTCGACGGCCGTGTCGCTGCGTATTTGATCAAGCGCGGAGATCGGCAACGTGGGAGTCTGGCGTGGCCCGAACGTCGTAGTTTCCTTGGGCCGAGCCGGCACGACGATGACCTGATATCTACCGAGATACTCGTCGCTGAATTTATCGAAGTGCACGAGCAACGAATCGTAGCTGCTGACAACCCACACGACGACGCACGCCGCTGCGACGGTGGCCAGCGTCGTAAGGACGAGCCGCCCCGGTCGACGCCGATATTCAGCGGCTACCAGCGCGAGAACCACGTTAGAGCGAAGCAGACCCATTAAACGGCCGGGGTGGGGAGCGAAGTCGGGGCGTGAAGCGCCGCTTGATACCGCGCGGCTAACTCTTGCGGTTCGAATCGCGTGGAAGCGTCAAATTCCGCTTGCACACGACCATCTTTCATAACGACGACTCGATCGGCCCAGGCGGCGACGCTCGGCTCGTGAGTCACGACGATGATCGTGCGGCGGCGCTCCTGCGATAGTTCGTAAAGCAACTGACAAACGGCTTGCCCATTATTCGAGTCGAGGCTGCCGGTCGGTTCGTCGGCTAGCACGATAGCCGGATCTTGCACGATGGCTCTGGCTATGGCGACGCGCTGCTGTTCGCCGCCGCTGAGGGAATCGGGAAGGTGCTCGCGGCGACTGGTCAATCCAATTCGCTCGATCAAATCATTCAGCCGCTCCTCCATTGCATTGGAACGGCCGGCGGCCAAGAGCGGCAGCGCGATATTCGCCTCCGCCGTCAGCGTGGGGATGAGATTGAACGCCTGAAACACCAAGCCGATGCGCTCGTGGCGAAACTTGGTCAGTCGTCGATCCGAAAGCGAGAAAAGATCTTGGTCGCCAATTAAAACTCGGCCGGAGTCGGGCCGAGTCAGTCCGGCGATCACGTGCATGAGCGTGCTCTTGCCGCAGCCGCTGGAGCCCATCACCGCTACGAATTCGCCTTCGTCGACCGTCAGCGACGCGTCCTGCAGGGCGTCGATCGTCGCGGCTCCCTGGCGGAACCGTTTGACTATCGACTCGACTCGCAACAGTGGAGCGGCGCCGCGCGTCATAAGCATGTAGGCCTTAAATCTAGACTTCGCCGCAACGAACGTTGGCGACGATTGAACCGCGTATGAGTGAACGCTGGAGTTTAACGTGTCAGGTCAATGGGCGCGATCTCCCCGCTAGTGCCGTTGACAGTTACCCTCAGCGTCGATTTTTCGGGATCAGCATATTTACCCTGCAACTGATCGTCGCTGGCAATTTGCTGTCCGTCAAACTCGACGTAACGAGGCCACGCAACGGTAACGACGTATTCGCCTTGCGGAACGCCGTCGCCGTTTACATAGGTGCTGGGGCGATACGTACCATCCGCTTCAACAATTGCCGTCGCTAGTGGCGTGCGACCCGGAAGTTGAGAAACCAAGTAAAAGCCGACCACGGCTCGGTTCGCTGGACTTCCGTCGACGAGCACCTTCCCTGCTACTGGAACAGTAGACGGAGCAGCGGAGCCGCACCCCGCGGCCGCTAAGCAACAAACGATTGCGAACGCTGATGCCGCCCGTCGATGTGGCGAACGAGACATGTTCATGAGCGATTATTCGTCGGCGTAAACGCCGTCATCCGCCGCCCGCGTCATGTAGGCGAACATAGTTCGTACTGATATTTCCTGCGAGATGAAGCGAGCGCTGCCGTCGCAGAAAGAGACGTTCGCCCCGCTCGGGTGGAAGGCGTAGATGCCTTGGCTGTTGCTGCAGTTTACCGCGCAGGCAGCACCGGCTGTCAGGCCGCTGCCGTCGTATCCTTGGAAAACGAAAATGCGCTGCGAAGCCCATGCCATCCACCATGTCGGGTATTGCAGCTTCGAGTTCGTCGACTGCTTCGCGTTAAGCAAGTAATGATCCGGGCGCCCCGCCTGTTCGACGATCAGAGTCGTGTACGATAGACCGTCGGTGACCCATTTCATGGGGTGAGGAAGATCGTCTTCCCCCGGCCCTCCATAGAGCACGGGACGAAGATCGTCGCTGCCGTATTGCACGCCGGTCGCGACCGCCGACGCGGCGTCCAGCAAGTACGCAACGGAGTAGTCAGCAGCAAAGCCGGTTGTGTTGAACGGCATTCCCCCTGCTGCTGTCAGCGGATTGATTCGATCAGTCGGCGTTTGCGGACTCGAGGCGCAAATGGCGATCGGCAGCGGCGTGTTGCCAGCTGCCTCGTTCTCCGGGGCGTAGAAATTCTTCGTGTCGTCGTAAGCGTTGGCCAACGTCGCCTGTTCCAGATAGGGAAGCAAATCCACGAACCACCCGTGTTGCCGCCCGGCGGCATTGATCCGTGCCGGCGGGAAAGCCCCCTTAGCGCTAGCATGATTCTGAAAGCCGAGCATCAGCTGCCGCATGTTGTTGAGGCAAGATGCCCGCCGGGACGCCTCGCGCGCTGCTTGAACCGCCGGCAACAGCAAAGCAACGAGTACGCCAATAATTGCAATAACGACGAGGAGTTCGACCAGCGTGAATGCTCGTTTATTGCGGATAGTCGTCAATGGAGTGAACCCCTCAAGGCTGCTCGACTCATGGCGCGGAACGGTTGAATTGAACCATTTTGGCCGAGAGATGATAGCGTGTCGCTTTTTTCGCCGCGCGCGTCGCTTTTAGCAGCGCGTATGTAGGGCCTTGGATTTTCATCGTATGATAAGCCCCCTTCTTGTTGGTGGCCGCCGGCGTCTAGGTTAGCAGTCGGTGACGACCAACGAAGCGAATGATGCCACGGCAAAATTGATGGGGCCTGGGCTCACACCTGCGAGAAGCCGCTAAGCAATTGCTCAGCTCCGACGGAATTTTTTTTTAGAGCCTGCTGATGATGGATTCAGATCGACGCATGCGGTTCAGCATCGTCGCGATCACCTTCTGGATTGCGGGAGGCGCGGCACAAGCGGTCGACATTCACTGGGTAACAGTAGGCAACCCTGGCAACTTCGGCGGCCCGGAAACTTACGGTCGCGTTTTCGGTTCCGTCGCCTACGCTTACGAGATCGGCCGCTTCGAGGTGACGAATGGCCAATACGCCGAATTTCTGAACTCGAAGGACCCCGCCGGAACGAACTCGCTGTCTCTATACCACGCTAGTATGGCGAGCGACGCCAACGGCGGGATCTTGCTCAACGCTTCGGCCGCCCTAGGAGCGAAGTTCGAAACGAAGCCCGGCTACCAGTCACACCCCGTGAACTTCGTTTCGTGGTTCGATGCGGCGCGATTTGCAAATTGGCTGAACAACGGCCAAGGCGACGCTGATACTGAGACGGGCGCCTACACCCTCGAAGGAGGACTAGCCACGCCGACAAACGCCAAGACGGTCACACGGAATAGCGGCGCGCTCATCGCGTTGCCGAGCGAAGACGAATGGTACAAGGCCGCGTACTTCGATCCGGACAAAGGCGGGCAGCCAGGCTACTGGACCTACCCCACGAAGTCCGACGCTCCGCCAACTTCGTCGTTTCCCACCGCTGTCCCGAACTCCGCCAACATCATCGGCAACGGATTCGCGCTGACGCCTGGTCAAGGCTCTAGCGGGTCCGACATTGTTGCCGGTGTTGATTACCTCACGGACGTTGGCGCCTATTCGGCTTCGGTCAGCGCAATGGGGACGTTCGATCAGGCCGGCAGCCTTTGGGAATGGAACGAGTCGATCATGAATATGCCCGGAGGCTCGGCCGGCGTCCGCGGCAACATGGGAGGTTCATTCTACAACAGCGCTAATCTGACGACCAATCTCGGCTGGGCAGCGTCCAACGCCTACGTTCAGGAAGCGGGTCTCGGCTTTCGCTTGATTCGCCTACAGCCGCTGGTTGGCGACTTCAACGGGGACGGCGTCGTCGACAGCCTTGATCTCACCGATCCTGAAATGGGCTGGAAGGCCCGCTTCGGCGTCGACTTGGATGGCGAAGACTTCCTTGCCTGGCAACGGAATTGCAGTCCGGCACCGGCCGCTTCCACGGCTGAGGCAAATACAGTTCCTGAGCCTCAATCGTGGAGCCTGGCAATCGTACCGGCGTTGCTACTCGGAGGACGCCGCGGTTGGCGACGGTTCACAGCTGCTATGCACCGCGCTCTCATTGGCGGCATCCGCACGTCGATTGCCTGGGCGACGGCGACCATCGGGATACTTGCTGCGGCCCCAGCCAGCGGCGTGACGATCGACTGGACGCCGGTCGGCGACGTCGGCAACTACGACGGCCCCGTTACCTTGAACGGCAACACCTATGGCGGCGTCGACTACTTCTACAGTATCGGCAAGTACGAGGTCACCAACAATCAGTACGTCGAGTTCCTCAATGCGAAGGATCCGCTGGGCGTCAATCCGTTCGATCTTTACAACGCGAACATGACGTCGCATGCCACCGGCGGCATTCTGTTCAATGCGTCGGGTGAGCCGGGCGCCAAGTACAGTGCGAAAGCGACTTCGGGCAACCACCCCGTTAACTACGTCTCTTGGTTTGATTCGCTGCGATTCATCAACTGGCTGAACAACGGCCAAGGCAACGCCGACACCGAAACGGGCGCGTATACCCTCCTTGGCGGTACGCCGACCCCCAGCAATGCGCGAACGATCGAGCGCAATCCTGGCGCAGTGATCGCACTGCCGTCGGAAGACGAATGGTACAAAGCCGCTTACTACGATCCGAAGAAGTCGGGCGGTCCCGGTTACTGGCTCTATCCGACGCAAAGCGATCAAACGCCGCTTTCCGCTCCCCCCTCCGCCACGCCTAATTCGGCCAACATCCGCGGCGATGGATTTGCTCTCACGCCCGGCGAAGGAACCGGCGGGACCGACATCAAACCGACAGTCGATTACCTTACAGACGTCGGCGCCTACACGGGGTCGCCCAGTTACTACGGCACGTTCGATCAGGCGGGCAACGTCATCGAATGGCACGAACAATACTTGATGCCTTGGTCGACGAGCCCCGCGGGAGTGCGCGGCGTCCGCGGCGCGGCGTTCCACAACGAGGAATCGTTCGCCAATAGCATGGGAGGGGCGGCTTCGACGGCGTCGGTGCAGAGCGTCGGGCAAGGTTTTCGCGTCGTTAACCTCGCGGCGATAACGCTGCCAGGCGATTTCAACGGCGACGGCTTCGTCGACGGCGCTGACCTTACCGACCCAACGCTGGGTTGGGCGGCTCGTTTCGGCATCGACCTTGACGGCCAGGCGTTTCTTACATGGCAACGAAGCTACCAGTTGGCTCCACCTGCCGCAGCAGCCGTCGTCGGTGCAGTGGTTCCAGAGCCAAGCGGACTGCCGTTGGTTTCGATCATCGTCGCCGGCGGAACAGCTCTCCTACGACCGTTCGCTCGTGCGAGTCGCGTCAACCGAACGACCGCATGAGCTGCATGTAGATCTCTCGTTTGTTAGTGCGATGTTTGTATTCGCTTGAGCGTTTTTCACCTTTGATTGAGGAGCTTTGCTAATGTCCCGTCGTGTTATTGGTCGTTTCGCGGCCGCGCTTGCATGCGCGGCCATTCCGTTGCAAGCCCATGCAGTCTCGATGAGCACCGTCCCTGTCGGCAACCCCGGCAACGCTGGGCAACTATCGGGAGCCAGCGTCATCGGCAGCCCTGCTGACGGGGCGAGCACTCCTTACGCCGGCTTCGGCCCTGACGGCGTCGTGGGCGGAGTCAACTACAACTACCGCATCGGCACGTACGAAGTGACGAATGCGCAGTACGTCGAGTTCCTCAACGCCAAAGCAACGACCGACTCCCTTGGCCTATATAACGCGGCCATGGGCAGCAACGCCCGCGGCGGCATTGTGCAAAGCGGCGTTAGCGGCAGCTTCGCTTACACGCTCAAAGACAACATGGGCAACAAGCCAGTAAACTTCGTCGGCTTCTTCGATTCGCTCCGCTTTATCAACTGGCTCGGCAATGGCCAGGGAGCCGGCAACACCGAGACCGGGTCATACACGCTCCTCGGCGGCACCGCCGCGCCAAGCAATGCGACGACCGTCGCCCGCAACGCCGGCGCCAAGTGGGTCCTCCCGACTGAAAGCGAAGCCTACAAAGCCGCATACTACGATCCTCGCACCGCTGCACAGGGCGGCCCCGCCGGCGACGATCATTACTGGCTGTACGCCACAAAGAGCGACATTGAACCGACGAGCGCGACTGCCAATGCCGTGGGCGATATCAGCAATCCCGGAGCCAACGTTGCTAACTGGGGCAATGGCGCCGATTGGAATGCGCTCGATGGCAACGTCACCACCGTCGGCAGCGCTGGGCCGCTGAGCGCCAGCTACTATGGCACCTACGACCAAGCCGGAAGCGTCTACGAATGGAACGAATCGCTGATCACCGGCACGAATCGCGGCATCCGCAGCGGCTCGTTCCAAGAGGTTTCTCACCGCATGCGGGCCTATCTCCGCGGCGCACAGCCGACGACCACTGAAATCCAGAATCTTGGTTTCCGCGTTGCTTTTGTTCCCGAACCGCACGCCGGTTTGTTGGCGATGCTCGGCGCTAGCCTCGTCGGGCTAGTTCAGCGTCGTTTTTCGAAGCGAAACGGCTAATCGCATCGACGGTGCGATTTCGGCTGAGATGGCGATCAATCGGCGCAAGCTGCTGGCAACACTCGATTACTGCAAGAAATGACACGGATAGCGTTACTTCATTTACGTGTTGCCAGCGGCTTGCTTGCGTTAGCGATGCACGTCGCTTCGGCTGACATCGTTTTCGCCGTGACGATTGATTGGGCGACCGTCGGAGACACGGGTAATTACGGCGGTCCTGAGTCGTATGGTCGAACGTTCGGGGCAGTTAACTACGCCTATCAAATTGGCAAATACGAGGTCACGAACGCGCAGTATGCGGAGTTCTTAAACATCAAAGATCCTTCCGGAACCAATCCCTACGGGCTATACAACGCCAAGATGGGCACAGACGCGAACGGAGGAATTCTGTTTGACGCGACGGCGAATCAAGGAAGCAAATACAGCTTGAAGCAAGGCAGCGGTCAGCAACCGGTCAACTTCGTTTCATGGTTTGATTCCGTGAGGTTTACGAACTGGCTGAACAACGGCCAGGGAGACGCCGACACGGAGACCGGCGCCTACACGTTACAGGGCGGAACTACGGTGCCAACTGGCGCGAAAGCGATTATACGCAACTCTGGAGCGACGATCGTTCTGCCAACGGAGGACGAGTGGTACAAGGCGGCCTACTACGACCCCGAAAAAACCGGCGGCGCAGGCTACTGGACCTACCCGACTCGCAGCGACAGCGTACCGACCTCTACGTTTCCGGGCCCGACGCCGAACGCAGCGAACCTCATCGGCAACGGCTTTGCCATGACGCCCGGCGCGGGGACGCGGCCGCTCGACATCGTTCCCGGCATCAACTACCTGACCAACGTCGGGGCGTATACGGCGTCGAGCAACTACTACGGAACGTTCGATCAAGCAGGCAATGTCTACGAATGGAATGAGGCGTTGCTGATGCCAGAAGCGGCGACGACTGCAGGCGTCCGCGGCGTGATGGGGGGGTCGTTTTACAATCCAGGCGAGTATGGCACGAATCTGGGTTGGTTTGCATCGACTGCGACCGTTGAGAACGTCGGCCAAGGCTTTCGCGTCGTCAACTTGGCGACTCCCGCCGCTCCCGGCGACTTCAATGGAGATGGCTCCGTTGACAATGCTGATTTAACGGATCCAATCCGAGGGTGGGAGGCCCGTTTCGGCGTCGATTTAGACGGCGGTGACTTCCTTGATTGGCAACGCAATTATTCAGGCCCGTCTCCCGAAGCCACGACGGCAGGCGTCCCGGAACCCAACGCCAGTGCGATTGTGCTAACGATCGCCACACTTGCGGGAACCTTGCGAGTTCGGACCAGACGAACGTCCAGCGGACATCACTGCGTAACAAACACCACGAAATAACCTTAATTTCAATTGAAGGCGTCGTTATATGAATACGCTTACGCGTCACGCTACGCTCTTTCTAGCAGTTGCTGTTTGCGGCATCTCATTCGCCGACTGCAGCGGAGCGGAAACGGTGAAGGCCGAGGCAACGCCCTACGAGCAAGCCGTTGCAAAAGGCCTCGATTACCTCAACAAGAACGCTCAGCCTGACGGTGGCTTTAGCACTCGCCTGGGTCCTGGCATAACCGGCCTCGCAGCGACCGCCATGCTGCGGCACGACGTCGAACGCGACGATCCAATCGTTGCGAAGGCGCTGCAGTTCATGCAAGGGTGCGTCCAAGAGAACGGCAGCATCACGATGGTGAAGCCAGGCACCACCAACTACGACACTAGCATCGGCCTGGAATGCTTCGTCGCCGCCAACGACGACGGCCGTTACGATGAAATCGTCGCCGGGGCCGTCGACTTCCTGACCCACGTTCAGCGTGATGAGGAGGAAGAACGCAAACCCAGCGACGCCGACTACGGCGGTCTCGGTTACCACGCGAAAACGCCTGGCGGGGATTTGTCGAACACCCACATGATGCTCGACGCCATCGAGTCAGCCGGCGTGAAGCCCGACGTCCCTGCGGTGGAGAAGTCGCTCATCTTCGTCTCGCGCTGCCAAAACCTCGCCAGCGAGCACAACACGCTCGAGTTCGCCGCCAAAGTGAACGACGGCGGCTTTTACTACTCGCCTTGTCACACCGGCTACGGCGCCGCCGGCAAAGCGGCGGAGGGAGGCGTCAAAAGTTACGCGTCGATGACCTTTTGCGGACTAAAATGCATGCTCTACGCCGGGCTTACTCCCGACGATCCCCGCGTGCAGGCTGCGATCAAATGGCTGCAGAAGAATTATTCGGTCGACTCAAATGCCGGGCTCGGCACTTCTGGGCAGTACTACCACTTCTACGTGATGGCTCGGACGCTGGCAGCTCTCGGCTCTCCAACCTTCGAGGACGCCAACGGCGTTAAGCATGACTGGCGGAAAGAATTGACCGAGGAGTTGATCAAGCGGCAAAATCCCGACGGCTCATGGACCAACAAGGACAATCGTTGGTACGAAAACGACCCGAACCTCGCTACGTCTTTTGCCTTGTTGGCGTTGTCATATTGCGAGCCGCAAAAGCAGTAGGTCTGTGCATTGCATGACGGGATGTCGGAGTCCAGTTTGACCAGCATCCGCCAGATGGTTCCAACCATACGGCAACCTGAATTATCGCGATTGTTTCGCGACGAATTGCCGCAAGACGGCCCCCATTTCGAAAGACAATGCAGCTTGCCTATACTGGCGCCGGGAAATGCGAAAGACCCTTTTCAGTCTCATACACCTCGCGATCTTCTCCAGCAAAATTTTAAGACGGAAACGGTCGACGCACGGCTTCACCGTAAGACGCTGGAACGCGCAGAGCGTCGGGCGAGTTCAATTCGGGACAACTAAGCCCCTGCTCACTGTCGCGTCGACTTCCTGAAGAAGCCGCTCTAAGCCGATCACTACCGCCGAGAACGCCCGAGCTTGCGGTGATGCCGAAGGCAACACCTGCCAGACGGTAAGTCGGCAATCTGCCGGCGAGGGGCGTCTCGAAATCAGAACGGCAAGCGGTGCGCCCTGCGGCGTGCAGTCGACGTGCTAGCTGCACTCAAAACTGAGCAACATTTCCAGCCATGGGAGCTTGCGATACGACTAAACGCCGGGCCAAAATGCCGCTCCAGCATCAACTTCGACCGATGCGTCAACGTTGACCGTCACGCACTCAGCTTTGAGATACAGACAACGCCCCTGCCACGTTGCTTCGGAATGCTGCTCTCGTTGACGCTCGCCCTTACCATGGGCCACGTGACGGCAGTGCAGACGGTCTTCAGCAACGATTTCGAGTCGGACACAGCAGGCTTTACCCCGAGTGTCTCGCTCGTCGCACTCAGTCGAGCCTCCCTACTGACCGACAGCGGCAGGCTCGCACCTCCCAACCAGTCCACGTGGCTCGGCAAACTGGTCAGCAACGTCACCAAGAGCGGATCACTCGATGAGAGCGTCTCGCTCGTAGATACGGGCCTAACGCCGGGGCAACTCTACTCCGTCGCCTTTGATCTGTTTATCGGCGCGTCGTGGGATGGTTCAGCTAGCAGCCCCTACGGCCCCGACTCATGGCGTCTCGTCGTCGACGGCGGTCCGTGCAGTTAAGAATGCTCTGGTTGCCGGCCCGGGATGACTACAATCTAGTTGGAGTGGCCGGCAAAACGGTAAGCTATGCTCTTCATCGGTGGCTGAGTCGAGCGCGTCGCCGATCAGTAGCCGCAGCGCGTAGGCAACAAAAGCCGGCCGCCGCTCCCTCTTAAAAGTCGAGCTGGTGCTGCTACAAAATACGCAGGATCCCGGCTTAGATGCTCCGCCCTGATTCTCGCTCGTCAGTAGCCAAGCTATCGCCACCGCTCGCCCTGTCTTCCTAGTTTTCCAAATTCCGTACGGCAATCTTTGCCGTTCGAGACCGAATTACTTGGCGAGCAGCAGTTGAATCGGTGATAATCGCCCGGACAAAAGCTGCTCGCGCGTGGCGAGCACTTGTTCCGGAGAAGCGGTTAGTTTTCCCGCAAGGAGCAGAATGATGGCCCTCTCTCGTCGTTTCGAGGTCCTGTCTTGTTGTTTGTCTCTATCTCTATTCCTGGCTCAATCAGCGACTGCTGAAGAGTCGAAGCCTGTCACCGTCCTCATTGAGGCGGACGTGGTAACGATTGACGGAGACGCCAGCGACGACGCGGCGGAGGAGGCAAAGGAGGAGTCGAAAGACGACTCCGACCCGACCGGCGAGCAGCCTACTCACAAGCAATCTGCGCTTATCAATATCAACGCTGACGGCCTCTCCCAGGCGAGCGTTCAATGTTTCTGCCTGATGGGCGATGACCAGCTCCTGGCTGGCTGCACGGGGAACGCGAATGAGATTCGCGTCTTTGATGCTGAGGGCAAGTTCCTGAAGTCGATTGAGCTGCCCGTGGCTCCGGAAGCGATTAACGTCGCTAAGGACGGAACCATTCTGGTGGCCGGTGAGGGAGAGCTAATCCGTCTTTCGAAGGACGGGGAGATTGTGACTAAGGCCGAGTCGCCTCATGCTGCTGCGATTCGCGAAGCGAAGAAGCAGGTGCGGGAGCAAACCATTGAACAGCACAAGCAGCAAGCCGACATGCTGCCCCAGATGCTCGAAACGTATGACACGGCGATTAAGGCACTGAAGGACCAGATTGATGGCCTAAAGGACCAAGAGAATGCCGACGAGCAGCTCGCGACGTTGGAAGAGACGATTAAGTCCTACGAGTCTGCGAAAGAGCAGATGAAGAAAGAGTACGGCACTGCCGAGGAGCTGACTGAGGAGAAGATTGAAGAAATGGTGCAGGCCGCGATTCAGTACAAGCTGAAGGTCGCGTCGATTAGCTCTGATGGAGATGCGGTCTACGTTGCTTGCGGAATGCCCGCTGGCTACGGCTACGCGGTCTGGAAGTTGAACCCGGACTTTGCTGAAGGGAAGGAAATCGTCTCTGGCCTCAGTGGCTGCTGCGGTCAGATGGATGTTCAAGCGAATGCTGACGGAGTGTTCGTAGCGGAGAACTCGCGGAAGCGAGTCCGTCGCTTTGACGCCGAGGGGAAGTCTATCTGTGACTGGGGCAAAGCCTCAGAGGGCGTTGAAGGATTCGGGAGCTGCTGCAATCCGATGAATCTCGCCTTCGGCACGAACGGTGCCGTCTACACGGCGGAAGATACCACTGGTCGTATCAAGCGCTATTCGAATGACGGGAAGCTGCTGAGCGTTGTCGGCGCCGCCGATGTTGTTCCGGGCTGCAAGAAAGTCTCGATTGGCGTCGATTCGACCGGCGACCGTGTCTACATGCTCGACATTACGAAGAACAACGTCGCGGTTCTGACCCGGGTTCTTCCCGACCCGAAGGAACCGCTTGCTGATGCCGTCTCGGCGAAGAGCGGCGGTATTCTCAGCCTGCTCGGCCTCGAATAGCAGGCGGCTAATTTCTCACATCGCAACACGGTAGTAGGTTTCGGAAACGAGGCTTACTGCCGTGTTCTTTCATTCCTGCCGTTTAGTTCTCAGGAAACCCATCATGCGAACATCCCTCTTTGCGAGGCTTGCCCTTCTCCTCATGGCAATGCTCGCCGCAATTCCAGTGCAGGCTGAGGCGAAAAGCGACGACGCCATTACGATGCTTGTGATGGACCCGCTGGCGCTGCCGCTGTCGTGTCCATGCGTCGCCGGCTACGCCCAGCGGAAATACGAAGTGCTCGGAGAGTATCTCAGTAAGGAACTGGGTCGACCCGTTGAAGTCGTCTTCGCTGAGTCGGTAAAGAACGCCCTCGACAAGGAGAGCGTCGATGATATTCACATCATCATCGGCAAAGATTCAGTCGTTACCGCTCAGGGGAAGAAACACGACTTTGATGTTTCTCGCCTCGCTCGGCTCGTTGGTAAGGATGGGAAGACGACTCAGACTGGTCTGATTGTTGTTCGCTCTGCCGACCCAGCTCAGAAGCTTTCTGACCTCAACGGCTACCGTATTCTCTTCGGACCTTCGGAGTGCGATGAGAAGTTCGCTGCGGCCCGGGCATTGCTAGAAGAAGCTGGCGTCGACCTTCCTCCTGAAAAGGACGCCGAGATTTCTTACGCGTGCAGCGACGGTGCGTGCATGATTATCGACTGGGGGGATAAGATTCGCGGCGCGGCTGTCATCTCCAGTTACGCCGCTCCGCTCCTCGAAGGCTGCGGAACGATTAAGAAGGGTGACCTTCGGGTTATTGGCGAGACGGAAGAAGTCCCGTTCGTTGCTGCTTTCGCAACGAAGTCGCTCGACAAAGACGAGCAGAAGAAATTACAGAAGGCTTTATACGCAGCGGCGCAGTCGCCCGGCATGCTGGTCGCGCTGGAGACGATGCTGGGATTTGTACCTGAGGACTTCAAGCCCGCTCCGACCAAACCAGTAATCAAAGCTGCCGGAAAAACTCCTGCGGCAGCGGCAAAACCCAAACCTTCGACCGACGAGTCGAAGAAAGCGGCAAACGTAACGCCGACCACCCGGGCATGGCCCGGTTGGCTCGGCCCGGAGAGAAACGGCCATGTTGAGTGGCTCCCGAGTTCGCTGCCCGAAACAGCGAACATCGTTTGGCGGCAATCGTTCCTTCGCCCCGGTATGGGCGGCCTCGCGGCAACCGACCGACATGTGTTCGTCGGTGACCGCGACGCCGCTAACCGGGCTGATGTGTTCCGTTGCCTGGACGCTTCTACCGGCGAAGAGTTGTGGTCAATCACGCAGCTCACCATTGGGCAGTTGGATTACGACAACCTCCCTCGTGCAACGCCGCTCATCTATAAGGACTGGGTTTTTTTCTTCGGTGCCTTCGGTGATTTGATTTGTGCTGACATCGAAACTGGGAAGGTTGTCTGGAAAGCCAACGTCCGATTGAAGTTCCTCGCGCTCGACAAGCTGCCGTGGGGAACTTGTTCGTCGCCGCTCGTTGTGGACGACATGATTATCGTAAACCCGGGCGCTCCGACCGCGGCGATTGCCGCCCTCGACGCCGCAACCGGGGAGGTCCGATGGAAAACTCCAGGTGGCCCCCAAGGCTATGGTTCATTCATCGCAGCGACGTTCGGCGGAGTTCGTCAAATCATCGGGCACACCCAAAACATGCTTTGCGGTTGGGAAGCGTCAACCGGGCGGGAGCTGTGGTCGGTGAAGCCCCGGACCGATGGTGACTTCAATGTGCCGACGCCGGTTGTCGTTGGCGACAAGCTGCTAATTGCCACGGAAAATAATGGCGGTCGTCTCTACGAGTTCAACAATGACGGCACCATCAATCCGGAGCATGTTGCCGTCAACACGAAGCTGAACCCGCAGATGAGCACGCCGATTGCAATCGGCGACCGGATATTTTGCGTGAACCGTCGACTCGAATGCTTCGATGTGGCGAAGGGGCTCCAGTCGGCATGGTCGGCCCGCGACCGAACTTTCTGCGAATACGGAGCAGCCATTGCAAGCGACGACCGGCTGCTGGTCCAGGGTCGGGGCGGGGAGTTAGTTCTCGTCGATACGAAGGACGAGGAGCCGCGGATTCTCTCTCGCCTCAGCTTCGCTCCGGATAAGGACTCTGCTGCGGCAGAACTCTTCACGTTTCCGGCTCTCGTTGGAACGCGTCTCTACGTGCGTTTCGAGAAGGAAATCGTCTGCGTCGACCTCGGCGCTTAGTGGCGCCCCCCCCCGGCAGTTTGGCCAAACTTGCCTTCCCCTGACATTTCCATTATTACAGAACTATGAAAGTTACAGAAGCAGTTACGGCTTTAGCGGCCCTGGCCCAGGAATCACGACTCCAGGTATTCCGGCTTCTCGTTGTGGCCGGGGAATCGGGTGTTGCCGCGGGCGATATCGCGGGCGACCTCTCGATTCCTGCGGCGACCCTGTCGTTTCACCTCAAAGAGCTGACTCACGCGGGACTTATCGAGTCCAAGCGTGAGGGGCGTTCGATTCGCTATTCCCTGTGTGTGCCCGCGATGCGTGACTTGCTGCTCTTCCTCACCGAAGAGTGCTGCAAGGGCCGTCCGGAGTTGTGCGGTCTCGCTGGCTCTCAGAGCTGCGGCGAGAAGAAAGCAAAGCCAGGGAAGAAATCGGCGACCAAGTAAAAACCATATCTGAGAAATCGGGCTAGCTAGCAGCAGAGAGAAGAGATGTCTTCAAATATTGAGAAAGTCATTCAAGAGAAATACGGACAGGTCGCTGCGAGCGGGCTCTCCAGCTCACAGCAAGGCGTTCGCTCCGTGGCAGAAGCGTTTGGCTATTCGGCAGAGGAGCTGAATTCGATTCCTGCTAACGCCAACATGGGCCTGTCCTGCGGAAACCCTACAGCATTCGCCAGCATTCGTGAAGGAGAAGTCGTCGTCGACCTCGGCTCCGGCGGCGGGCTCGATGTGTTCCTCGCGGCAAAGGCTGTGGGGCCGACAGGCAAAGCCATCGGCATTGATATGACGGAGGAGATGATTAATCTCGCGCGAAAGAACGCCGTCAATCCTGCAACTGGGCAGGCACCAGCGAACATTGAATTCCATTTGTCGACTATCGACCAGCTTCCGTTGGCTGATGCGTCTGTGGACTGCATCATCAGCAACTGCGTGATTAATCTCGCTCCGGACAAGCCGAAGGCCTTCGCGGAGATGGCCCGGGTTCTGAAGCCCGGCGGCCGGGTAGCAATCAGCGACATCGCCATTAAAAAGCCGATGCCGGAGGCGCTCAGCGAGAACATCATGGCCTACGTCGGCTGCATCGCCGGAGCGATTCAAATTGACGAGTATCGAGCGGGCCTCCTCGATGCAGGCTTCTCGGCGGTAGAAATCAAGGACAGCGGAGCGGACCTCAACGCTTACGCGAACGTCGATGGTCAGAGTGCCTGCTGCTCTCCCTCGATGGAACCGGCGAGTGGACTCGCCGTTATTGGCGGATGCTGCGAGCCGGCAAGCAAGCAAACGACCGGCATTCATTCCGACCTTCAGGACCTACTCTCGCGGTATGACGTGAACGACTTTGCCGCGAGCGTCAAAGTCTACGCCATCAAGGGATAGGGAATGGAATCTGACCTTACTAATTGCTGTCCGAAGCGGCTGTCGTTCCTCGACCGGTATCTAACGGCCTGGATATTCCTCGCGATTATCGTCGGGGTCGCGCTCGGCCACTTCCTGCCGGGCGTCGAGAAGTTCATCGACTCCTTGCAAGTCGGCACGACGAATCTTCCCATCGCGGTTGGGCTAATCCTGATGATGTATCCGCCGCTGGCGAAGGTTCGTTACGAGGAACTAGGAAGGGTCTTTCGCGACTTTCGAGTACTAGGCTTGTCGCTCGCTCAGAACTGGCTGATTGGCCCGCTCCTGATGTTCTTCCTCGCGATAATCTTCCTCCGCGATTACCCGGAATACATGGTCGGCCTCATTATGATTGGCCTCGCCCGGTGTATTGCGATGGTCATCGTGTGGAACGAACTTGCCGACGGAGACAATGACTACGCGGCAGGGCTTGTTGCCTTCAACTCGATTTTCCAGGTGCTGTTCTATCCACTCTATGCGTGGCTCTTCATCTCGGTCTTGCCGCCCCTCTTCGGCATCGATGGGGCGGCGCTAGATGTGAGCATGTCTCAGATTGCCGTCAGCGTATTCATTTACCTCGGGATTCCGTTTATCGCCGGGATGCTAACTCGCTTGGTGCTCGTGAGGGCGAAGGGAAGAGAGTGGTATGAGAGCGTCTTTATCCCAAAAATCTCGCCCCTGACGCTCGTTGCGTTGCTGCTGACAATTGTCGTGATGTTCTCCCTGAAGGGGGATTACATTGTGGCTCTACCTTTCGATGTGCTCCGCATCACTGTTCCACTCTGCATCTATTTCGTGGTCATGTTCCTCGTTTCATTCTGGATGGGGAAGAAATCGGGAGCAGACTACTCGAAAACGACGACGATTGCTTTCACCGCTGCGAGCAACAATTTCGAGCTCGCAATCGCGGTTGCGGTCGCCGTCTACGGAATTAACTCCGGACAGGCGTTCGCGGCCGTGGTCGGGCCGCTGGTCGAAGTGCCGGTGATGATTGGGCTCGTTAGCGTCGCATTCTTCTTTCAACGCCGCTATTTCGCAGCATGCGAATTAGCCAGTGGGGGACAACTCAAGTGAAGAAGGTTCTAGTTCTTTGCACCGGCAATTCGTGTCGCTCTCAAATGGCCGAGGCGCTCTGGAATAAGCTCGGCGAAGGCGAGTGGCAAGCCGTCTCCGCGGGCTCAAAGCCAGCAGGATACGTTCACCCGATGGCCATTGAAGTCATGAAAGACCTTGGCGTCGACCTCAGCTCCGCCACGAGCAAACATGTCGAGCAGTTCGACAAGGAAGCTTTCGATGTCGTCGTGACCGTTTGCGATAACGCGAAGGAGGCGTGCCCGTTCTTTCCGAACGCGAAGCGAACGCTTCACTGGCCATTCGAAGACCCGGCAGATTTTGAAGGTGACGAGACTGAACGGCGAGCAGGATTCGCCCGCGTGCGAGACGAAATTCTAGCGAGCATCATTAAATATTTAAGTCTTCCGGGTCAATGACTCTGGAATTTGCGACCCCGCAAAACAATACCAATCTCTGGAGATTTCTTTTAAAAAATTTGTGACGATTGGATACCCCCTAGTCGAGTCCCATCGGCAGCGCGACCGGCCCGTTGTGGTCAAAACATCAGCGAACCCATGGGGCCCCCGGCCGACGACCTCATAGCGAGGAAACGGCGACGCGCCACGCCGGCACGCCGCCGTCTGCGTTCCCCGTAGCGGAACGTTCCCGCTGCTCATCACGCGTCCCCGGGGCTCGCGATAGTCTGCGGCATTACCTCGTAGAATCGTCCGCCCTGTCCGCTGCGTCCGCAATCATTTCCCGCCGGCCCCGTCGCTTGAGATGATGAGGGACTTGATGAGCGAGCGTATGACTGGGTGCACCGCTAACCACCGTGACCTCAACACGTTTGCCTCGGCGCAGGTTAGTCGCCCTAGACTTGCGTCATCGAATGGGAAGCCATGCCGGACTGCGCCGCTTTGCGCGCCGCCAGCGGCTGCAGCATCAAAATCTCGCGGGGATTTCTCAGCGGGTTCGAGTCCCGCCGCGGCTATTTTCTTTCCGGCGTGCGTGCCTACAAGCTATCCGCTTAGTTCGAGCGGCGCTGCGGAATTCGCTTTTCTAGGTTTCCTGCCGAAGCTTCACGTCGATGTGGGCGGCACTCAGCCTGCCCGGCGCCGCGCGGCAGTCGACGACTGGGATTGAATCCGCTCCCCTCGAGAAGCGAGCTGGCAGGCGTGGGCTGCTTCGCGGCCCCCGACACGCGTCGTCTCGTGATCCCAGCGTTCCCGGCGAGCCTCGTAAGAACCCGCAGCACGCCGTGCGGCGTTCGGCGTTCGAGCGACGACTGGCCCTTGGCGGAGGCGGCGAGAGGGCCCTTAACTATTTAATTAGTCCTAAATCCTGAAACCGGCAGCTCTTAGGACGAATGAGCGGGCCGCCCAAAGCCGGCGACTGGCCGATTTAACAATCACCTAAAGAGGTGACTCTGCACGTTGACCGAGGGTGCTGGCGCTGGCGTCAATGCTCGCGCGTACGGCGATGCATCCCAGTTCACTGGCGCGTTCCCTGTTCATACCAGCAGGATCGCGGGTTGCTCCATAGGGCAAACCGCATATTTTATCGTCGCCGCGTTCGCCCTGATCGCTTATCTCTGATACACTCATATCTACTATTCTGGCGCTTTCGGAGGCGAGCGCCAGTCGGTACCACGGAACATTGGACAGGCACCATGAATCAGACACCACTCACGCCCTCGGCGCGCGCGCCGAGAGGCCGGCGGCGTTCCGCCCGTCTTTCCCGCGCGTCGTCGCTACTAGCCGTTGCAACGGCTAGCTTCTGTACAAATGCCGCCGACGCTGGCGTCGTCGGACGTCAGCTGGTTGCGAAAGGCCTTAACTGGCCGATGTATGCGACCTTCGCTCCGGGGGATCCGCAGCGAATGTTCGTCATCGAGCGCGGCTCGCCGGAATGGAGCGAGAACGCAACCGCTGCCGTCAGAGTCATCGATCTGACCACTGGCGAGCTGCAGGAAACGCCGTACCTCACGATTCCGGGCGTAAACAACATTGGCGAAGGCGGGGTGCTGGGGCTCGCGTTTCACCCTGACTTTCAGAACAACCACAAGTTCTACCTTTCATTGACGGCGAACGACGACGACCCGGATAGCGTCTTCAGCGAATACATTCGCGAGTACACCGCTCCGAGCGCTAACGCAACGACCGCGAACCCAGAATTCACGCCGATCATCAGCTGGGCGAAGCCCGACTACGCCCACAATGCCGGCTGGATTGGTTTTGGTCCGAACGACGGCTACCTCTATCTCATGTCGGGCGACGGCGGCCACGGCGACGACACCGGCCCAGGTCACGTCGAGCCCACCGGCAACGCGCAAGATATTACGGACAACCTGTTGGGCAAGGTGTTGCGAGTCGACGTGAATCGCGACGACTTCCCCAACGACAACGCGCGCAACTACGGCATTCCTTACGACACGGCGCAGTCGCCGGGCAACCCGTTTGCGCCCGATGCTCCGGGGGCCGAGGATCCGGTCGGCGACAACGAGATTTGGGCTTACGGGCTGCGGAACCCGTTCCGCGCTGGTTTCGATCGAGCGACCGGCGATCTCTGGATCGGCGACGTCGGCCAACAACAGCGGGAAGAAATCAATCGCCAACTGGGAACCAGCACCGGGGGCGAGAATTACGGGTGGCGCATCCGCGAGGGTTCGCTCGATAATCCGAACACTTCAGGCGACTTGCCGGTCACCCCGGTTGAACCGATCTACGACTACGCGCGGCCGGGAACGGCCGGCGTCGACCAAAACTTCACGGGCATCACGGTCTTCGGCGGCATTGCCTATCGCGGGCCAGATCCGGAACTGCAGGGCAACTACTTCTTCGGCGACACGTCGCTGAATCGAATTTGGATGTTGAAGCCAGCGACGGAAACGACGCCGCAGGAAGTGACGTTCCTCAATCCGCAGCTTCCCACTGACGAAGGTTGGCCGCTCGGACCGGTCGCCCTGAGCGAGGACGCCGTCGGCAACATCTACATCACTTATATGTACACCGGGGAGATCTACCGGATCGTGACTGACAAGTTGATGCCGGGAGACTTCAACGCCGACGCCAAGGTCGACGAGGCTGATTTGGCGATTTGGGACGGCGGGTTCGGCATTACCGAGGGCGCGGCGGCTGCCAATGGCGATGCTAACGGCGACGGCAGAGTCGACAGCGCCGACTACCTAATTTGGCAACGCAATTTTGGCTGGTCATCGCTGAACGTCTCGCGCGGGACCAGTTCCACCGTCATCCCTGAACCGGGCACCGGCGTGCTGCTCGCCTGCGGAGCGATCCGGCTCGCAGCGTATCGGCGGCGAGCGCAACTGCTCGACGGCCCTGCGGACCTCGCCTGAGCGCGGCCGGCAAGCGGCCGTTTCGATCGTCGCGGCAGCGTCGCCAGGAAGTAAGCCTGGCGGTTAGGAAGCGCTGCGCCGGCGCATCAGCGACGCTGCGAGGGCGATGGAAGCGAGAGCCAGCGAACATGGCTCGGGAACGGCGGCAGCGACGCTGGTCGCCGCCGTTTGCCCGAGGTTGCGTTGCCACACCAGGAAGTCGGCTCCGTCGACGACGCCGTCGTCGTTCGCATCACCATCCCAGTGAGTGGCGTTCGTGGTTCCAACGCCTAGCTTCCAACGTTCAAGATCAGCAGCGTCGACGACGCCGTCGGCGTTGAAGTCGCCCGCGACGGGGGCGGCGAAAAAATTACTTTCTTGCCCGACGAGCAAATTGCTAACGCTGAAACTCCCTTCGGCGGACGATTTGAACTGCAACTGCGTAATGATCGGATCGAAGCCGGCGCCGCCGTTGGCCGTTAGCATCCACTCAAATTGCGGATCGGTAAAGTTGCCGACGTGGGAACCGTAGGCGAACAACGACGCCTGCAGCGTGTTGGCCGCGGAGCCGTTGCCGGAAATCTTGGCGACGAACAAGTACGTCGCGTCGGCGGCGAATCCGTCGGCCGTCACATCGTCGCCCGCTGCGTCGGCTTGGCTGCGAATGCTGAAATCCGTTTGCTGGCCGAGGAACGAGAAATCGTACTGCACCAGATTGGCAGAGTTGAGCAGTTCGAGCGACAGCGTCCGATTCGCCGAGTCGAGCTGCGTCGCCGTGAGCGACGCGGTGTTTTGCCGAACGACGAACGTGAGGTAGGAGTCGCCTTCAGCGGCGAGATCGACCGCTTCGGCCAGCGTCGTTTTCATTGTTCGCTGCGCGCCATTGACTCCATCGGCGACTTCGCCGGCGGTTTGGTTGCGGATCGTGACGGACGAAGCGGAATACTTGTTAGCGCCGGCGCCGCTGCCGGCGAAGGGCAGATTGCCCAGGTTTTGTTGGTGGAAGTTGCCCGTCTCTTCGAAGCCGGCGCGCGTGGCGCCAGCCTTCCAGCGGCCGTTGAGACCGAGGGAGCCAGTGAACTTTTCGAACTCGCCGGTGAAGGCGAGGCGGTCGGGCAGCGCCACGCCCAATGCAGCGTAGCGGCCAGCGAGCCACGTGGCGTCGGCCTGATTGACGTAGCCGTTGCCGTCACGGTCGCCCTTCTCCCAGTTGCCGTTCCAGTAGAAGGCTTCGAACTGAGCGCCGGCGGCCGTCCCGGTGGCGGTGGAGTACGTTCCCATGTTGTCGGCGAGGGCGTTGGCATCGGCGGCGTCGACTTTGCCGTCGAGATTGAGATCCGGCGTCTGCTTTTTCACCATCGCATAGTGCTGGGCGACGCGGTGGAGGCTGTACTTACCGGTCGCGTCGTAGTGCATCGTCCACGAAAACAGCCCGGGCATGCCGCGGTCGATGGCGAGTTGCACCTTCTCGCGGACTTGCTTGCGGCTCTCAATATTCCAGGTGCCGGTGCGCGAGACGCCGTTGATGTCGTTGATGGTGCCGGTGAACGTGAGGGCGTCGTAGGGTAGGTTGGGGTTCGCGTTGACGATCGTTTGCAGGCTGACTGTCGCGGGGCCGCCTTGGCCCCAGGTACCGAAGCCAATCCCGATCTGGTCGTTGGAGAACGCCTTGGCGGCGCCTTGCCCCGTCAGGCCGAGTTTTTGATTCGTGTAAGTCCCCGTGGACGATGCCGTGAGATGGTAGCTCATCACGAAAATCTGGTCGTAGACCTTCGCATCGAACAACGCCGTGTTGTCCCACGTGTAGTCGGTGCTGCCGAAGTCGCAGACCGAAACCTCGATGCCGAGCGGATTCAACGCGGTGCGGAGTTCACGCGCCAGCTGCGTGTAGTTGCCCCACTCGGTGGCGTCGCCCGGGCGCTCCCAGTCGAGGTTGTACCCCTTCATGTTGTTGGCGGCGAGAAAGTTCTTCACGTTGTTGACGAACGTCGCTCGCGTCGTGGGACTCGAGACAATCGCGTTCCACACGTCGTCGGTCGCTCCGCCATTGACGGTGAACATGCTCGAATGGAGCGAGAAGCCGCGCGTTTGCGCCGCAGTCTTTAAGGGCGCCAACTGGCTGGTGGCGCCGGACGCGTAGTAGAGCGTCCCATCCGCTTTCGGCTGCACGCCGCCGAAGTACAAAACGTCGGAAACGTGATCGTAAATGCCGTTCGTGCTGAAGGCGTTGATCTGGGAAACGGTCGTCCAATTCGGGACGTACCCCCAGATGCGGAAGTCGGCGGCTTCCCACGACGAGCGACTCGCCGTTTGCGCGTGGGCTTCGCGAACCTCGCCCGCAGCAAGTAGGCTAGTAACCGCGCAACAAGCGTGCGTAAACCAACGGCAAGACCGGCGACCGACCATGCTGCCTCTCGGAGAAGGAGTGAGCTGTTCCAGCTCTTATCTTACTCGCAGGCTGCCGTTTCGACGCTAGCGCACATACGCAGAAGTCTCTCGCTTTTGCGGAGGCGATTCATCGTTCTGCGAACCAATGGTGCTCGCATCCAATCGGCTTAGCCGGTCGTCCGCATCCCCGTCGATAGGCCTTTGACGGTCAGATTCGTCAGGTATTCAAGCTCTTCCTGCCGCTCCGGCGTCGCGGCGCCACGAGCGGCCCGCTGTAGGAGTTCGACCTGAATCATGTTGAGCGGATCGACATAACCGTTGCGAATGTTGATCGACCGCTGCAGCCAGGGGACTTCGTCGAGCAACTCGCGATTGCCGGTGATCGTCAAGATCGCGCGGCGCGAGCGATCGTACTCGGCGACGATCGACGCGGTGAGTTCGTCGGCCCCGGCGATGCCGGCCGCGAGTTCCGCGTACTGCTTGAACACCGTCATGTTCGCCTTGGCGAGGGCGAGCGACGCGTTGTCGATCATCGCGGTGAAGAACGACCACTGGCGGTACATATTGGCCAGGATCGCGGCCATCGACGGCTCGGCGGTGGTGAGCGCCTCGCACGCCGAGCCGATGCCGTACCACGCGGGAATGATGCAGCGATTTTGCGTCCAGGAGAAAACCCACGGAATGGCGCGCAAGTCTTCGATCCGGCCGCTCGCCTTGCGCTTCGAGGGTCGCGAGCCGATCGGCAAGCGTTCGATCGCGTTGATCGGCGTCGCCAGGCGGTAATACTCGCCGAACGCCGGGTGGTCGACGAACTTGCGATACGCGGCGAGCGATTCGGCGCCGAGACGATCCATCGCTTCTTGCCACTCGGTCGGCGCCTGGCGCGAGCGTCGCGAGACGGCGGTGAGCGTCGACCACGCGACTTGCTCCAGATGGCGGTGAGCGATGTAGGGATTGTCGTACCGCTCGGCCAACACTTCGCCTTGCTCAGTTAGTCGCAGCGAGCCGGAAAAGGCCTCAGTCGGCAGCGACAAAATGCTGCGCGCCGCCGGCCCGCCGCCGCGGCCAAGGGCGCCGCCGCGACCGTGGAAGAAGGTGAGCGTCACGCCGAACTCGTCGGCAATCTGCTGTAGTTCGATTTGCGATTGGAACAGACACCACTGGGCCGCGACGTAGCCGCCATCCTTCGTACTGTCGGAGTAGCCGATCATGATCATCTGCTGGTTCTTCAGGCCGCGCAGATGCTCGCGGTAGGCCGGCTTCTCGAGCATCGCCCGGAACGTGGCCGCCGCTCCCTTGAGATCGTCGATCGTCTCGAACAGCGGCACAATCGGCAGCAGCAACTGGGCGTCGGCCCGGTCGCCGCCGTCGACCGTTTCCGATGCACGCCACAGCCACAACACCGTGAGGATGTCGCTCGCATACTCGGTCATGCTGATCACATGGCCGCCGAGCGCGCTCATGCCGAAGCGTCGGCCGACGCGGCGGAGGAGTGTGAAGAGGTCGAGCGTCTCTTTCGCCGCGGGCGAGAGTTCGACGCCGGTGGTTGGAATCGGCCGGCCGATTGTCTGCAGCAGGCGGTCGCAGCGTGTCGCTTCATCGAGCGTGGCGCCCGCTTCAACGACACCCATCGCTTGCCACAGTTCGTCGATGACGGCGCGGTAGACGCCCGAATGTTGCCGCACGTCGAGCCGTTCGGTGTGAAAACCGAAGAGCAAAATCTGGTCGAGCCACGGCTGCACTTCGACCGCTTCGGTCGTGCTGTTTCGCGTCGCCAGCAGAGCGGTTGCGGCGACGTTGACGTCGGCCCACAGTTCGCTCGCCGATTGGTAGGCGCCGGGGGGCGGGGTAGCGCCCCCTGCGAGTGACACCGCCGCGGTTTTGCCGAGCCGCCATTCGATCGCATGGAACCACTGGCGATACGATTCGAGCGGCCGCTGCGACTTCAACTCTTCGGCCAACTCCGGGAATTGAGCCCCCACGCGGCGAATCGCCTCGGTCAGCGCCGGCGGCGGCGGCGTTTCGCGGTCGGAAATGCTGAGATACTTCGAGAGCTGCCGCCCCGTTTCGAGGTGCAAGTCGATCGCCGTGCGGCGGAGGCGTTCGAGCGTTTGCTGCGTTACCTCCGGCGTCACGAACGGATTGCCGTCGCGATCGCCCCCCATCCACGAGCCGTAACGAATCAGCGGCGGGTCGTGTTGCAGCTTCACCGTCGGATAGTCGGCCTGGAGCGCTTGCCGCAGCTCATCGAGCAGCGCCGGCGCCTCTTCCCACAGCACCGGCAGGAACGCGAGCCCGCGCATTACTTCGTCGAGTACCGTCGGCCGGCGCGGACGAATGAAATCCGTTTGCCAGAGCATTTCCATTTCGCTCTGCAAATGCCGATTGATGCGGGCCTGTTGCCGCGATTGTCCCTGTTGCTCGTCGCGTTCAGCGAGCGTTTTATGAATGCGACGCAAAATCCGCCGCACCGAGCGCCGCTTGGCCTCGGTGGGATGAGCGGTGAGCACCAACTCGATCGCCACGCGATTGACGAGCGTCTGTACTTCCGACGCGGTGAGGCCGCGACTTTTAAACGCGGCGATCGCGTCGCGAATCGATTCCTTGCGAGGTTCAGGGAACGACGCCTCTTCGCGCTGCTGCAGCGTGCGAATCCGCTGGCGGTCCTCAGCGACGTTGGCTAGTTCCAGGAAGATGCTGAAGCTGCGGACCACAATCTTCAACTGAGCTTCGTCGAGTTCCGCGAGAAGCGACTTAAGCGACGCCCCCGCTTCGGCGTTCCCTTCACGCATCGAACGCGCTAAACCGCGAACCTTCTCCACCAGTTCCAGCCCCGCGTCGCCGGCGAAGCGGGTGATCGTCGTCCCGACCATTCGTCCAAGGTCGTCGATCTCGCGGCGCAATTCGGAATGGGAGTCGCCGTTGGCAGCCATGGCAGTCTTTGTGGGGTGGGGAGGGAAGGTGGGGGGCAGGGAGGGCTTCACGCTGGCGCGGCAGCGCGGGGAGGGGGCTCGAACGCACGCTGCGGGTGGCCGCCAGGCGCCCGATGCGCGGCTCGAAAATCTCGCGGCGTCATTCCGCGGAACTCGCGGAATCGCCGATTGAAGTTCGACGCATTTTCATACCCCGAGCGGAGGCAGACCTCAAGGATGCTCAGCTCAGTCTCTAGCAGCAGCCGCGAGGCGAGGCCGATGCGCAGCTCGTTGACGTAGTCGGTCACCGTTCGCTGGGTGCCGTTCTTGAAAAATCGGCTGAACGCCGAAGGGTGCATCCCGGCCAATTTTGCCAAATCGCCTTGGTTGAGCGACGGTTCGGCGAGGTGATCGTGGATGTACTTGCAGACCCGGTTGAGACGATCTTGCAGTCGGGGGTGGAACGAAGGGGCGAATCCGGGGCTGGCTAGCGGCGCCAAATCGGCCGATTGGGCTAGCAAGTTGAGAATACCCAGCAGCGATAACAGTCGCGCGGAGGGGCGTTGCCGCAGCATCTCCCGCACGGCAACCGCCACACGTTGCTGCGTTTCGCCGCGAACATGCAACCCGCGGCCAGCGCGATCGAGCAGTTCGACCGTATCGACCATTTCCGGCAGGCCAAAGAATTGCCCGCCAAACTGCACTGGGTCGAACTGCACCACCACGGCTGGGTGCCGGTCGTAGCGCTGCCCGCGAAACTCGTCCGACGCCCAGTGGTGCGGGAGATTCGCCCCCAGCAGGACCAAGTCGCCGTCGGCGTAGTTACCGATATGGTCGCCGACGAAGCGGGTTCCCGAACCGCGCTCAATCAGGCAGATTTCGACCTCAGGATGGTAGTGCCACCCGGCCGGTTTCTCGATAATGCTCCGATCGAAACAGCGGATCGAGCTGCCGGTGGGCGGGATCAGTTTTTCGAAGGATGGCTGCATCGCTCTCAACCGTTGGAGTAAGCGTGGCGAAGGACCGCCGCGGGGGCGATTGGGCCGCACATAACTCGTGGCCCCGATTGTAACGCGAGATCGCGCAAAATCTGTACAAGAAATTGCAACAGACCGGGGAGACAGGAGCCACGGCAACGCCCATCATGGTGGGTTCGCCGACCCTTCAACTGCCTGAGCCTGGGGAGACGCACTCGATGAACGCCACTGCTTCCAACCGCCGTAACTTCCTGCGTCAGGCCACGACTGCCGCCGCCATCGCGGCGATCGGCTCCGCCATACCGACCAACTCGGGCGAATCAGCCGCGGCTCAACGAGCCGCCGGAGCGTCGCCAGACAAGCTACAACTCTACAAAGCAGTGAAGTGGGGCATGATCGAAGGCGCCCCCACGGTCCTCGATCACTTTCAGATTTGTAAAGAAATCGGCTACGACGGCATGGAGCTCATCAGCCCGGCCGACTTCTCTGCCGAGGAGGTCCGCAAGGCGAGCGATGCCACCGGCCTGCCCGTCCACGGGCTGGTTGATATGAAACATTGGGACGTCCGACTCTCGGCCCCCGATGCGAAAGTCCGCGACGAAGGGGTCGCAATCCTGCGGCAAGCGATTCTCGACTGCCACGCCTTTGGCGGCTTCTCGGTGCTGCTCGTCCCCGGCCGCGTCAACGGCGCCGACGAGAACCACGACCATGTCTGGCAGCGCTCGATCGTCGGCATTCGCCAAGTACTGCCGCTCGCGAGCAAACTCGGCGTCCGCGTCCTCATCGAAAACGTCTGGAACGGCTTCTGCGAAACGCCGGAACAGCTCCGCGACTACATTGATGAAATCGACAACCCGTGGGTCGGATCGTACTTCGATATCGGCAACGTCGTGAAGTTCTCGCCGAGCGAGAACTGGATCCGCACGCTCGGATCGCGGATCGTTAAACTCGACGTGAAGGACTGGAGTACCACCAAGGGGTTCGACGCCAAGATCGGTGAAGGGGACGTCAACTGGGCCGCCGTCCGCGAGGCGCTCCGCGAGATCAAGTTCTCCGGCTGGTGCACGGCGGAGGTGGCCGGCGGCGACCGCGAGTGGCTGACCGACGTCGCCAAACGCATGGATCAAACACTGCTGGCGTGAAAGTCCGCGCTTACCAATTCAATTCGAATAGAAGTGGAACTGGGTTAAGGAAAAATCATGAGCAAGTGGCCGATTGGAGTCTTCATCAGCATCGACGCCGGGTTGGGTGTCCGTCCCGACACGGCCCATGAGCTCGGGATTTCGACCGCGCACCTCCACACCCCGCATGCCGGATCGCGCACGCCGGAACGGGCCAAGGAATTCGTCGCGAAGCTGAAGGACCTCGGCATCCGCGTCACCGTCGTTTTCGCCGGCTTTGAGGGCGAAAGCTACGCCGACATTCCGACGGTGGAGCGGACGATCGGCCTCGTGCCGCTGGAAACCCGCGCAGCTCGAGTGGCAGAGCTAAAGGAAATCGCCGACTTTGCCCACCTGATGGGCGTCGATGTGGTCGGCCTCCACCTCGGTTTCGTTCCGCACGATCGGTCGAGCGCCGCTTATCAAGACGTGCTGAAGGTGACCCGCGACGTCTGCGATTACGCTGCGAAGAACGGCCAGGCGATCCACCTCGAAACGGGCCAAGAGCCGGCCGACGTGCTGCTCGCCTTCATGCAAGACATGGAGCGCGACAACCTGTTCATCAACTTCGACCCGGCGAACATGATCCTCTACGGCTGCGGCGAACCGATCCCCGCGCTGAAGACGCTCGGCAAGTACGTCCGCAGCATCCACTGCAAAGACGCAACCTGGTCGGACAAACCGGGCGACACGTGGGGCGCCGAAGTGGCCCTCGGCAAGGGCGCCGTCGACTTCGCCGCGTACCTGAAGACGCTCCAAGAAATCGGCTACACGGGGCCGCTGACCATCGAACGCGAAATCCCGCAAGAACCGGTGCGGCAAAAGGCCGAAATCGCCGCGGCAGTCGAAACGCTTGAGTCGCTGAAGAGTCAGTTGGCTTAGCAAGATTCAGTAATACTTACCACGACGACACAACGGACACGACGCAGAAAAACATTGCGGTCGTTTTGCGAACGCCGCCTTTCGTCGTGCTCGTCGTGTCGTTGTGGTTCAATTCAATCCACCACGAAGGAAGTCGCATGATCGAAGTCGGCATCGTAGGCCTCGGCTTCATGGGGATGATCCACTACCTCTCCTACCGGAATATTCCGGGGGTGCGGGTGGCGGCCATTTGCGAGTCGAAGCAGAGCCGGCTCGAGGGCGATTGGACCGATATCAAAGGGAACTTCGGCCCCGCCGGCGAGCAGATGGATCTGAGGGGCGTCGCGACGTACTCGAACGTCGACGAGATGCTCGCCGCGACGAACCTCGACCTGATCGACGTGACGCTCCCCCCTGCCCTGCACGCGGAAGTCACTCTCAAAGCGCTCGCCGCCGGGAAGCATGTCTTTTGCGAAAAGCCGATGTCGCTCACCTCGGCCGAGTGTCAGCGGATGTCGGCCGCCGCCGCGGCAGCCGATCGCCGGCTGTTCGTCGGGCATGTGCTGCCGTTCTTCCCTGAATATGCCTGGGCTTACGAAGCGGCGACTAGCGGCCGCTACGGCGCCCTTCGCGGCGGCGCCTTCCGCCGCGTGATTTCCAACCCGGCGTGGCTGAAGAACTATTGGACGGCCGACCAAGTCGGCGGCCCGCTGTTTGACCTGCACGTGCACGACGCCCACTTCATTCGGCTGCTGTTTGGCATGCCCGACGACGTCGTGAGCCGCGGCCGGATGCGCGACGGCCTCCCCGAGTTCTGGCACAGCTTCTTCAGCTTCGCCGACAAAGATTACGTCGTCGAAGCGACGAGCGGCACGGTCGACCAACAAGGTCGGGCGTTCAACCATGGCTTCGAGATTCACCTCGAACGCGCCACGCTGCTGTTCGAATTCTCAGTGCTGAACGGCGCGGGAACGTACCTCTGCCCGCCGACGATTCTCGATGAATCAGGCAAAGCGGAGCGCGTTGACCTCGGCAGCGGCGACCCGATGGATGCCTTTGCCGCCGAGCTGCGCAATGTTATCGAAAGTCTGCGCAAAAATCAGGAAAGTGAGATTCTCAATGGACGGTTAGCCGAAGACGCCGTGAAGATCTGCGATCTGGAAGCTGCCAGCATCGCAGCGTCTCGCATCCGGCGCTAAGTCGGTTAGAATGTGAGATTCACACTCACGAACGCGCACGCAGTAATGATCGAGGTCCGCTTTTGGGGCGACCTCGCCCACCACGAATAAGGCCTTCCTTAGCCCTGTATGAGTACGATTGATTCGCCCGTCGCCGGCGCCCTTCAACCCACCGACGCCACCTCCATGCACGATCACAGCTCCTGCCCCGAGAAGATTCCCTGCCGCGTTTACCGTCATGCCGGTGAAGCGAGCAAAGCCGTCGCCGCGGAAATCGCCGCGTTCATCCGCGAGCGGAATTCGCAAGGTCGCAAGACGGTCCTCGGCCTCGCCACGGGCAGCACCCCGGTCGGCGTCTACGCAGAGCTCGTGCGGCTCCACCAGCAGGAAGGTCTGTCGTTCCAGAACGTGGTCACGTTCAACCTCGACGAATACTTCCCGATGCAGCCCGACGAGCTCCAGAGCTACGTCCGCTTCATGCACGAGAATCTGTTCGACCACGTCGATATTCTCGAAGAGAACGTGCACGTCCCCGACGGCACGCTCGCCGACACGCAAGTCGAAGAGTACTGCCGCAACTACGAAGCGAAGATCGTTGAAGCGGGCGGCATCGACATCCAGATCCTCGGCATCGGCCGCACGGGTCACATCGGCTTCAATGAACCTGGTTCGGGTCGAGACAGCCGCACCCGTATGATCACGCTCGACAAGAAGACCCGTCGCGATGCGGCGAGCGACTTCTTCGCGGAAGAGAACGTCCCGCGCCGGGCGATCACGATGGGCGTCGGCACGATTCTCGAAGCCAAAAAGGTCATTCTGATGGCCTACGGCGAAGGGAAGTCGGCCGTCGTTGCCAAGGCGGTCGAGGGTGAGATCTCAGCGATTGTCGCCGCAAGCTTCCTGCAAACGCACCCGAACGCTCAGTTCGTGCTCGACGACGCGGCGGCGGATGCCCTCACGCGTCGTCGCAGCCCGTGGCTCGTCGGCCCCGTGAATTGGGACAACGCCGCGATCCGCAAGGCCGTCATTTGGCTCGCCCAGAAGGTGCAGAAGCCGATCCTGAAGCTCACCGAGGAAGACTACAACGAAGAGGGCCTGCAAGACCTGCTCGCCAGCCAAGGCCGCGCCTACAACCTGAACATCGAAGTCTTCCGCGAGTTGCAGCAGACAATCACTGGTTGGCCGGGCGGCAAGCCGGAACATGCCCGCCGCGCCGGCGATTCGCTCCGCTTCGGCGAAGGCTGCTTCCCAAAACGAGTGCTGATCTTCTCGCCGCATCCTGACGACGACGTGATTTCGATGGGCGGCACGCTCATCCGGCTCGTCGACCAGGGCCACGAGGTGCACGTCGCTTACCAGACCTCCGGCAACATCGCGGTCTTCGACGACGATGCGATCACGTTCATGGACTTCGTCTCGGAGTTCAACCGCAAGTTTAACATCGATCCCGAACGGACCGCCGAGTTCGAACGGCACATCGACGAGTTCGTGAAGCACAAGCAACAGGGCCAGGTCGACAGCCCCGAAGTGCAGTTCATCAAGGGGACGATCCGCCGCGCGGAAGCACGCTCGGCGACCCGCTGCTGCAACATCCCCGAATCGCAGCTCCACTTCATGGACATGCCGTTCTACGAAACGGGCCGCGTCCGCAAGAAGCCGCTCGGCGACGACGATATTCGCATCACCGTCGAACTGCTCCGCAAGGTGCAGCCGCACCAGGTCTACGCGGCGGGCGATCTTTCCGATCCGCACGGCACGCACCGCACCTGCCTCGCTGCGATCCTGCAGGCGTGCAAGCAGATCGAAGCCGAAGGGGACGAGTGGTACCAGCAGTGCCAAGTCTGGCTCTACCGCGGCGCCTGGCAGGAATGGGGCGCCCATCAAATTGAGATGGCGGTCCCGCTCAGCCCCCAGGAACTCCTGCGGAAGCGTGCGGCAATCTTCAAGCACGAATCGCAAAAAGACCGCGCCTTGTTCCCGGGTAATGACCCCCGCGAGTTCTGGCAACGCGCCGAACAGCGGAACCGCACCACGGCCGAAACCTACGACAAGCTCGGCCTCGCCGAGTACGAAGCGATCGAAGGGTTCGTCCGCTGGAAGGGCGATCTCGACTCGGTGCTGTAACGGCGCTACAACAGGTGGACGTACTCGCAACTTGTCCCCGTCCCCGCTTGAGGGGGCGGGCTTGAGGAGGGGTGATGGAACGTCCGCCATCTGCAACCGCGCCTGTCGGCGCTGCGATCCCGTCGCAGCGTTTGGCGTCGATCGACGTCTACCGCGGCCTCGTGATGCTGCTGTTGGTGCTGCTTGATGCGCCTAACGGCTGGACCTCTGCGGTGCGCGAAGGGTATCCCGACTCGCCGTGGATTCAGGCATTCGCGCGGCAGTTCGAGCATGTGGAATGGTCCGGCATCGTCCTGTGGGACATGATTCAGCCGTCGTTCATGTTCGTCGTCGGGGCGGCGGCGGCGTTTTCATACGCGGCGCGGCAACGGCGAGGCGATTCGTTCGGGCGAATGCTGGGGCACGCCGTCTACCGGTCGCTGCTGCTGATTCTCATCGGCGTCTTCCTGCGGTCCGAAGGCGACGATGCGACCGACTGGACGCTCGAAGACGTCGTCTCGCAAATCGGCCTCGGCTACGTGTTTTTATTCCTGCTGTGGAACCGCGGCTGGCGGGTGCAGCTCGGCGTCGCGGCGGCGATCCTTGCCGGCTATTGGCTGCTATTCGCACTCTGGCCGCTGCCGGCGGGCGACTACGACTACGCGGCGGTCAACGGGCACGTTTACTACGAAGGCTTCTGGGCCCACTGGAACAAGAACGCCCACCCGGCTCACTACTTCGACGGCTGGCTGCTGAACCTCTTTCCACGGCCGGAGCCGTGGGTCGCCAACGGCGGCGGCTACAACACGCTTAATTTTGTTCCTTCGCTGGCGACGATGATTTTTGGCCTGATAGCCGGCGAACTGCTGCGTGGCAATGGAGCGCCGCGGCGGAAGTTGTTGACGCTGCTCGCGAGCGGCGCCGTGGCGCTGGGCCTCGGCTTGGCTTGCCACTTCGCGGGCGTTTGCCCGATCGTGAAGAAGATCTGGACGCCAAGCTTCACGCTCGCCGCTGGCGGCCTCAGCCTGCTGACGCTCGGGCTGCTCTACGCGATCGTCGACCTGAAGGGTTGGCGTCGCTGGGCCTTCCCGGCGGTGGTCGTGGGAATGAACTCGATCGCCGCCTACGCGCTCATTCACCTCATCGCCCACTGGACGCTGGAGAACTATCTACGGCACTTCGGCGCGGCGATATTCACGCTCTTCGGACCGGCGTGGGAACCGCTGCTGCAGAATCTTGCTGTGGGGGCGTTCATCTGGCTGATCTGCTACTGGATGTACCGGCGGCAGTTGTTTCTGCGGATTTGAGCCGAATGCAGAAATGCATTTCTAACCACGAAACACACGAAAGGAACGAAAAAGAAAATTAAGAAAGGCAGTTAAGCGCCTCTTATAATTCTTTCGTCGTTTTCGTGTGTTCCGTGGTTAATCCTCTTCTCTACCGCTTCTGGATCTCGACGCAGATGCCGCCGGCGCGGAAGGCTTTGTGCATCCGCGTGAACCAGATCTCCTGCTTCCAGTGCAGATCCAGCGTTTCACAAACCCGCATCAGTTCCTTACGGTTGTATGTGCGGCACAACCACAGGCGGCTCGTCCAAGCGCCCGAGAAGCTGTCCTCGGTCGTCAGCAGGAACATCCGGCCGCCGGTCTGCAGGACGCGCGACATTTCGGCGAGGCCGGTCTCGGCGTTCGGCAAATGCTCGAGCACATAGCCGCAGGTGATGCAGTCGAACGAACCGTCCGCGAACGGTAGTTGCGACAAATCACACGAGACGAACCGCGGCCGGTCGCTCTTCAGGCGATTGCGGGCCCGCCGCAGCATTTGGCTGCTCAGGTCGGTGCAGGTGACCGAGGCGTCGGGGTCGCCGTACTTCAGCAGATGGCCGGCCAATTGGCCCGCGCCGCTGCCGACGTCGAGAATCGACTTGGCGCCCGTCAAATCGAACTTCCGCGAGCGAAAGACCCGCTCGCCGAGCGGAATGTGGAGCGAAAGCGTGCTGGCGACAGTCAGGAGGGCACCCTTCGGCCCGCCGTAGGCTCGCGCGACCTTATCCCGGTATTCGTTGTAGCTCACGCGGCGGATGAGGTCGTTCTCGATAAACCGGTGGAGCGTCTTGCCATCTCCCTTCGGTTTCCGAGCCTTGCGTGGCTTAATGGTCTTGGGCATTTGCCGCCGCGTCCTCAGCAGATGATGGCGAGTGATCTCGGCCTCCGGCCGGAAGGCCGCCCTCGAGAGGGCAAACGACGTGCCGCCGTAGCTCAGGCCCGGCTCCGGCCGCCGTCAGATGTACACTCGTCGGTTATAGATATACCACTCGAAAACCAGCACTGCCAGGGCCGCCAACAGGAGTCCCGTCCAGAGCTCTTTTCGCATCGGGGAGGAGGGCGATTCGGCCTTCACGTCGTCGTAACCGATAGAAAGTGACGCCACTTCCTGCAGGCCCTCATCCCCCTCCTGGCGGGTGCGAAGCCGGATGTCGCTCTCCTGGCGGTCGAAGAGGTTGACCGCGAACCGAGCAACCACCTCGCTCCCTGCTTGAACTTCGTACGCGCCAAGCTGATCTGTCTCGTGAAACGCCAATTTTCCGGCTTTCGGCGCCTCGACCGGCCGGCGCGAACCGTCGGGCAGGATCACCGCGAGCGCCCCCTTGGTTTCCGGCAAGTCGATCTCGGCCGGCTCGCCAGGGCGGATCACCTGGTTCTGTCCCTCTTCCGACGCCCCGCCAAGATACTGAAAAACATTCAAACAGAAGTTCGGAAAGCTGAAGTATCGGGGCCAGTTGGTGTTCGCCGTCATATCGCCGTCGGCGTCGCGGCCGACGATCTCGAAGCCGAGCACCGCGTCCTCGAACCCGTCGCGGGGAGCGATCGCCATCAGCGGCCCCTTGGTCGAATCGATCAGCGTCTTGCCGCCCGCGGGGGGACGGACGATGTGGCTGTTGATGACGCCGACGTTGCCGAGTTCGACCAGCGCGAGCAGCGGGTGGCTCCGTTGCCAGTCGATGATTTGCGGCAACTCGACCACTTCAGTCGACGACTTCTCGGTCCAGCCCGGCAGCGGCGGCACGCGGCCGATGAAGAGCGTGTTCGCCAGCGGCATTTGCTCCGGCTTCTCGGGAGCACACTGATCGAAAATCACGAGGTCGTAAGTCTCGGCGCCCATTCGCCGTTGGAAGTCGGGCGTGCCGATGGCCTCGGGCGAGACGACTTCGACTTTGCCGAGCCGCTGGGCGCGGCCGGTCGTCAGCGCGAGTTTCAACGCATTGTTGCCCGGAGTGACGAGCAGGATCCGCGATTGCTTCTGCGGGTCGAGCACGGCGTAGCCGCGGTTGTCGAGCGGCAGTCGATCGTTCGCGTCGGTCGGCGGCGTGAGCCGTGCTTCGAGCTTGCCCGTCGCAGCGGCGCCAAGATTGAAGGTGACGCCCGTGGCGTCGCCGTCGGGGACGGTAATCTCCGCCGCGTCGAGCAATTGGCCGTCGTGATAGAGTTCAACGGTCGAGGTTTGCGGCTCGTCGCTGTAGTTAGCGACTTGCACGAACGCCTGCCGATCTTCCGGCCGGGCGTCGTTGCGGCGGGTGTTGAACGCAGTGATTGCGAGGTTGTTCGTATCGAACGAGCCGATGGGGAGGTACTTGGGCTGCAGATTACCCATCGAGAATTCGGCGACCGGTCCGAAACGGCCGTCGCTGAAAATGTAGAGTTCGACGCGTTCTTGCGGAGCGGCCGCGGGCGTTTCGTCCGTCGGTTCGCTGCCATCAGCGCTCGCCGCCGGCGCCGAGTTAGCGAAACCGCCAGCGAGTTCGAGAGCGCCGCGGATGTTCGTCGGCTTAGCGGTCGCGGTGATGTGGTCGAGAGCGTCGCGCAGCAGCCGTTTGTTGTCGGTGAACTCTTGCACCACGTCGGGCTCGTCGTCGAACGCGATAATCATCGCCGACATGTCGGAACCCATTTGATCGATGAGCGAGCCGACGCGTTTCTTCGCGGCGTCGAGCCGTGTGCCGCCATCGCTATCGCCGGTCGACATGCTGGCGGAACGGTCGATCAGGAAAACAAACTTTTGGCCGATGAGCGATTCACCCAACCATCCCGGCCGTAGCAGCGCCAAGATCGCAAGCCCGACGAGCAACAACTGCAGAAAGAGCAGCAGGCTTTGGCGAAGTCGCTGCCAGAGGCTGTTCACGTGGAGGTCTTCGATCACCTTCGTCCAAAGGTAGGTGCTCGGCACCTCAAGCGGCTGGCGTTTGAGCTTGAGGAAATAGAGCGCAAAGATCGCGGGCGGCACGATGCCGATCGCGACCCAAGCGGCGGGGCCTAGCGTGTTGCGAAACAGCTCGTTCATAAATGACGAATGACGAATGACGAATGACGAATGGAAATGCGCATTGGTTTAAGCCTTGTCGCAGGAGCAGCGGATCTTGGAAAAAATCAAATGCAACTCGTTCGCCTCTTTCCACAATGAGCGTGCAGCTTTCTTCGTCTCGGGCATCGCTCTGACCACCATGCGAAACCAATATTTGGTTTCTCTTGCTTCCTTGCGGCATAGTCCGATCTTATGCCGAAAGTCCTTCTTAGATTCGGCGTCGTCTGCTTCGCAGTAGTTCGCGCCAACACTAGTGGCGGAGCGAACGAGTTGCGAAATCAGCGGCGAGGTGACTGGACCGCGATCTATTTCAAGAACGAAGTCGATCACCGTTTCGGCAAATGCAGCAGTGCGTTCCTCTAAGTCGTAAACCGGCGATTCTGCACTCTGGCATTCGTCATTCGTCATTCGGGAATTCGTCATTCCCTCGATGTCAGCATGATTCATCGCACGAGTCCCCTTCTGCGTAGATGTTGGCCGACCAAATCGGCCACCGGCAGCTGGTTGTTCGCGAGCATGTAGTGGATGCCGCGGCGGGTGCAGAACTCTTGCGCCCCGCGCGTGAATGCGGTCAGCGTTTGCTGGTAGCGGGCGAGCAGCGGCGCGCTAACGGTGATCTCCGCTTCGTCGGCGTCTTCGCAGTCGACCAGTTTCAAATCGCCTTTCACTTCGGGCTGCAGTTCCTCTTGCGAGAGGAGGTGTATCACATAGCAGTCCATTTCGTGCGAGACGAAATAACGGAGGGCCGTCTCGTACCCCTGCTTGTCCATCAGGTCGCTGATGAGCAGCACGATGCCTTTGCCGGGGTTGCGGATGCAGAAGTTCTTCACGCCCGCGGCGAGCGAGGTTTGTTCGCCTGCTTTGATCGCGTCAAGCTGCTGAAGCATCCGCCAGACGCTTGAGCGGCCCCGCAAAACCGGCCCGCGTTGCGCGGCCGACTGGCCGACGGTTTCGATCCGCACGCGGTCGGCCCGCACTAGGCCGATGAAGCCGAGCGCGGCGGCGAGTTGCTTCGCGTACTCTAGCTTCGTCGGCGTGCCGAAATCCATCGACATGCTGGCGTCGATGAGCGTGTAGAAGTGGAGATCCTCCTCTTCCATGAAGAGCTTGACGATCAGCTTGTCGAGGCGGGCGTAAAGGTTCCAATCGAGCAGCCGCAGATCGTCGCCGGCGACGTAGTTGCGAAAATCGGCGAACTCGACGCTCTGCCCTTTCCGCTTGCTGCGACGCTCGCCCTTCATCCGCCCGCGGAAGATTTTGCGGGTGACGAGCTCCAACCGTTCGAGCTGCGCGAGGAGCTCTGGCGTCAGGATCTCGGCTTTGGGCTTCGTCGTCTGCGTGGCGGTTGGAGAGGACATGGCGAGCGTTAGGAACTCATTGAGGGCGTTGGCATCGCCGAATTATTGCCGCATCTCAGCAGAAGAGGAGCTTCCTCACGCCACCTTCGCGTCTTCGCCCTTCTCGCTCACCTTTTTGAGGATCTCGGTGAGAACGTGGTCGGCGTCGATCCCTTCGGCTTGGGCTTCGAAGTTCATGATCACGCGATGCCGCATCGCGGGGATGAAGACGCGGCGGACGTCTTCGAAGCTGACGTTGTAGCGGCCGCCGAGCAGGGCGCGGACTTTGGCGGCGAGCGTCACCGTTTGGGCGCCGCGCGGGCTGGCGCCCCAGCGGAGGTATTGGTTCGTGATCGGTTGGGCGAACTGGCCCTCGGGGTGCGTCGCCAGGGTGAGCCGCACGATGTAATCCTGCACGTGCGGGGCGATAATCACCTCGCGGACGAGTTGCTGCCACTTTACGATCTCGCGGCCGTCCATCACCTTCTCGGGACGGACGTCGACGCCGCGGGTGGTGCGGTCGATGATCGTCGAGAGTTCCTCGCGGCTCGAATAGCCGACGACGAGCTTGAAGAAGAAGCGGTCGAGCTGCGCTTCCGGCAGCGGGTAGGTGCCTTCTTGCTCGAGCGGGTTCTGCGTCGCCATCACGAAGAACGGCGGCTCCATCGGGAAGACCTTGCCGGCGATGCTGACCTTCTTCTCTTGCATTGTTTCGAGCATCGCCGATTGCGTCTTCGGCGTTGCGCGGTTGATTTCGTCCGCGAGACAGATCTGCGTGAAGATCGGGCCTTTTTGGAATTCGAACGTGCGGCGGCCGTCGGGGTTTTCGACGACCATGTTCGTGCCGAGGATGTCGGCGGGCATCAAGTCGGGAGTGAACTGGATGCGCGAGAACTGCAGGTCGAGCGTTTCAGCCAACGTGCGGATGAGGAGCGTTTTGCCGAGGCCAGGGACGCCTTCGAGCAAGCAGTGGCCGCCGACGAACAGGCAGGTGAGCACGCCGTGGATGATGTCGTCGTGGCCGACGATGACGCGGCCGATTTGCTCGCGAACAGCTTTGTAGCGGGCGGCGAACTCGGCGGCTTGCTTTTCGATCGAGGCGCTATCGCTCATGTACCGTTTCTTTCTATGGAGTGACGCCATCCAGAACAGCGTTGCGGACCGGCAGCCCCAAGTTTCTCCGCGGCGGGGCGTGGGGGCAAGCGGAGTGGGAACAAACTCGACCGGCGGCGAAGCCATTGAACTGCCGTCACCGTTGAAATCGTTGGCAGCTAAAGAGTTAAACACAGAGGACACAGAGAGCACAGAGGAACCATTGGTGGTGATTCTCCCTGATCGTCTTCTCTGTGGCCTCTGTGTTCTCTGTGTTAAATGCATTTCTGATTGTCATTTGAATAGAGGTTCGGAGTGGAGGCCTCAGCGAACAATCGATGAAATCGTCAGAATCGCGCCATTCGAACCAGCGGCGACTCACAATTCGGGTAGCAATGAGCGCCGGCACTCGACGTTCGCCAATCCGGGGTAAGAATTGGATTTTCGATTTGGTCAGCGGGGAATCGCCCGCAACCGGCAGCGAGGCATTGGCGCCGAACGACTGCTCCTTACCGAAACGTAACCCCTTTGCACACAACCACTTTTGCCTCGCACGGCCAGCCCGCAGCAGCTTGACCGTCGACGGCGAGCAGAGATATAGTTCAGAGTCGTTATTCGTCAGTGGGGCAGCGCAGGGGTCGAGCGCTGCAGGTCGGCCAGCGTATTCACGCCAGCGACTGGGATTCGGTCCGTACCTTAACTGAGTCGCTCCGCGCGCCGCCATCTAGATCGTTTGCACCCGCTCTCTCCGCCGAATGGACGGCCACGTGCTTGAGCGAACGCCCGCCTCGATAGATTGGATCTATGCCCCCCATCGTCATCAATCTCCGCAAGACCGAAGACAGCCGCGATGTGGTTCATCGCGCCGTGCAGACGTTGGCCGAGGGGAAGTTGGTCGTATTTCCGACCGAGACCGTCTACGGGCTGGCTGCGAGCGCGCGACGAGCCGACGGCGTGCGGCGAATTTTTGAAGCGAAGGGACGGGCGCACAACTCGCCGCTGGCACTAGCGATTCGCAGCGTGGAAGATGCGATCGACTACGCCCCGACGCTCGGCGTGAAAGCGCAACGACTGGCGCGACGCTGCTGGCCGGGGCCGATTACGCTGGTCGTCAAACATGGCGAGGACGAGAGCTTGCTCCGGCAGCTACCGCAGGAAGTCCGTGCGGCCGTTGCCCCAAACGGCGAAGTCGGCCTGCGGGTGCCGGCCCATAGCGCGGTGCTCGACGTCCTGCACATGCTGGCGGGACCGATCGCGCTGACGAGCGCTAATCTTTCCGGCCAGCCTGATGCCGTAACCGCCGAAGAGGCGATCCGCAGCATTGGGCAACATGTTGGCCTGGTAATCGACGACGGGGCGTGCCGCTACGGCCAGCCATCGACGGTCGTGCGGGCCCGCGACGACTCTTACGAATGCCTCCGCGAGGGGGTCGTCCCCGCGTCGGCATTGGAACGGCTGGCCAGTATGTTGATTGTCATCGTTTGCACCGGCAACACGTGCCGCAGTCCGATGGCCGAGGCGCTGCTGCGGAAGCTGGTGGCGGAACAGCTGGGCTGCAAAGTCGAAGAAGTCGAACAACGCGGCGTGCTGGTTTCCTCGGCCGGCGTTTCGGCGGCCCCCGGCGGCGGGGCGGCGCCCGAAGCGATCAGCACGATGAAAGAGCGCGGGCTCGATCTCACGCGGCACGAATCGCAGCCGCTGACGGAGAAGCTGGTCCGCCAGGCCGACCTTATATTGGCCCTCACCGGCGCCCACCGGCAGGCGATCATCCGCCGCTGGCCGGAGGCGTCGACGCGGACCTTCCTGGTGCAACCCGACAATACCGACATTGAAGACCCCATCGGCTGCCCAATGGAGGTGTACGAACAGTGCGCCAACCAGATTGAGGAAGCCCTCCGGCAGCGGGTTAAAGAGCTAAAGTTCACGTAGGGGCGAGGGTGTTGGTGAGTAGGTGTTTAAGTGAGTAGGCGGCGGGTTCCACGATCGGACTGCCGGCTTTAGCAGGCAGTCGGCAGTGGTGAACAGCCCGCCATGCCAATCGATCAACAGAGTTCCGAAACAGAGTCAGAGTTTTCCTTTACGCAGCGACGCATTCGTTCCACATCTTCATAGGGCGTCAGTGCCATGCGCATCGCCATCGGCAGCGACCATCGCGGTTACCACCTCAAGGAGCAGCTCATCGGCATGCTCCGCTCGAAGGGGCATGAAGTCCTCGACGAGGGGACGTGCGCGACGGAATCGGTCGACTATCCCGACTTCGCCGTCCTCGTGGCGAAGAAGGTGAGCCAAGGCGCCGCCGAGCGCGGCGTTCTCATCTGCGGCACCGGCATCGGCATGGCGATCACCGCCAACAAATTCTCCGGCGTCCGCGCGGCGCCATGCAACGATGAAGTGACGGCTGAGATCAGCCGCCGGCACAACGACCTCAACGTGCTGTGCCTCTCGGCCGACATGCTTAGCCCGCGCACGGTCGAACGGATGGTCGAAGTCTGGCTGACGACGCCGTTCGAAGGGGGCCGACACGAGCGGCGGGTGGAGAAGATCCACCAGTTGGAAAAAGAGCTGGGATGCCCGTAGTTCTCTCAACGCCTTAAAGCGAGTAAGCGATGGGTTGGTTCGACTGGTTAAAATCGGAACCGTCGAACGTTCAAGTCTTGCCCAATGTTGTTTGGCTAACTGAAGAAGCCAAGCTGAACGGAATTCGAGCGGCGATTCATGAGTCCGCCGCGCTGCGGGAACCGGCGGCGGCGGTCTACCTTGTCGCTCACTTCCCAGACTCGCTGAGCGTATTGCGCGAACTCGCAGCGGAGTTCAATTCAACGCTTCCTCTGCAGGCTTGCCTGGCGACGAATCTTGGCGACGCTTGCCGATCTTCTGCCACCTCCGCCGCCCGGAATTGGGTAGAAGTGATCATTAACTCGCGGCATCCCCATCCGGTCTACGACGACATTGCATTGAATGTCCTGAAGGGTTTGCCGTACCGCTCTCGAGCGACTTGCCAGCTTTCGTTTGATGACGCCTTGGTGCGAGTATTCGGCGGCGATTGGACCCGCGATACGCTTCGCCGTTTAGGAATGAAAGAGGATGAGCCAATTAGAAGCAAAACCGTCTCGCGACGACTACGAGGCGCGCAGAAGCAGATCGCCAAAACAACGACAGCCGATTTGCCCGCAGACTCGGCTGAAACGTGGCTGAAGCTGAATTGCCCTCAAGCCTGGGGGCAGTTGCAAATCTAGCCAACGACGATCAACCTTGATCAGCCTGTTCTAGTTGCAACGGACAAGCAAAACGACAACCGCACAAGCTGAGGTCGTGAAGCTCTCTGCCGAATGAATCCAAGATCGCAGCTTCTAACCGATCGCTCAAGTAAGCGGCCCAGCGGCGCGCGGGCAGGTGAAGCTCAACAGGCCTGCTTCGTTACGATGTTTGTTTGCCCGCAAGCGCTTTGAGAATCGCCGCGCGGAGTTCGCGGCCTTTAAGCGGCATCTTCACAACGATGCGGCTGCTAGTCGCCTGGGCTTCAGGTTCCAGAACGGCGTGGCCGTCGCCCAGGAGGAGCACGGTCGGGATCAGCTTCGTGCGCATGTCGCCGCCGAGTTTGTTGAAAGCGTCGAGCGCGTCGCGGCCGAGTTGGCCGGAACTAAGCATGATGACGTCGAACGCTTTGACGTCGTCGTAGATCCGCTGGAACAGACGTTCCGGGTCGGTCGTTACGAGGACGCGGTAGCCCTGTTTCTTAAACAGCTCGCGGAAGAGGTCCTGCATCTTGTGATCGGCTTCAACGATCATCAATTTGCGAGGCTCGCCGGCGTCGTCCTGACCTTCGAGTTTCACCTGCTCTTCGAGGAGCGCGGGATTGTCTTTGGCTTCGGCGACTTTCTTGGCGGCGACCTTCAGGTCGGCGAGCATTTCGCCCGGCGTTTGGTAGCGGCGGCTGGGGTCGAGTTCGAGCGACTTGGTGACGATCCGCGCCAGCGCCAGCGGAATTTCGGGCGCCACGTCGAGAATCGGTTTAATTTCCATGAACCGCGACTTGCTCAACCGTTGCGAGCGTTCGCGAGTTTCGGCGAGCGCCGGCTTGCCGCAGAGCATCTGGTAGTAAATGCAGCCCGAGAAAAAGATATCGCTCCGCGTGTCGTCTTTACGGACGTTGGTCGCTCGTTCAAGACCGGCGTAGTCGATCGTGCGGGGATTCGCTTCGTCGGCGTCGGCCCCTTCGATGCCGGCAAGGCCGAAGTCGAGAATCTTCGCTTCGCCGTCGCTGGAGACGATGACGTTCGACATTTTCAGATCGCGGTGCGTGATTCCTTTGAGGAATCCATAGTTCAATCCCGCCATCATGTCGGCGGCGATACGCGTCGCGTGGAGCGGCTCGAACTTGCCGCGGACCTTGTAGAAGTCGCGGAGGTTCTGCCCTTCGACGAAATCCATGACGATATAGTTGAGCGCGCCGCTAGAGACGATCTCATGGATGCCGACGATGTTCGGATGCTTGAGCTGCGCGCCGAGTTCGCCTTCGCGGCGGAACAAGTCGCGTTTGTCATCGGCGCCAGCGCGACTGTAACGGGCGCGCAAGACCTTCACGGCGAACAATTCGCCCGTATGGATGTGCGTGGCGCGGAACACTCTCGCGAATGTTCCGGCGCCGACGCCGTAGAGGATCTTGTAGTCGCCGTAGAAGAATCCGTTGCGATGCCCCTCGATCAACCGATCGAGCTGGTAATTGGTGAGCAGGCCGCGTCGGACGAGAGTCTGCTTAAAGGGCTCGTATTCGACGGCGCGAGTGCCGAATTCAGCCCAGACGCCGTTGAGCTCCTGCTCGGAGAGGACATTGCAGTCGACGGCCCGTTGCGCCAGCTTCTCAGCGGTGAGGGTGGTGGTCATGGCGCAGAAGAGGCCGCCTCGAAATCGACGCCGAGCGAGCCGTTAGGGGAATATCAACGGAAAGTGGGAACTGTTGGAGAGTCGACCGGTTGAGGGGGCGAACTCTCCGCGAGCGCCGTCCGTGCGACATTGCCCCGTGTCGCCAGCCGCCGCATGCTTACTCTTCCAATTTTAGCCGATATTCGTCCCGTTCGCGACGCGTGGCTTCCAAATCGAACATGAGGTACTTCATGTCGAGGCGGAGCTGGCTGAGGGCGTCCTGAACGAGGGTCAGAATCCGGCGGCGGCGTTTGGTGCTTTCCATCACGGCGTCGACCAGCGGAGCGAGCTGCGCGGCGTACGGCTCCGGCATGCCGTGGATCGCCTCCGACAAACGAAGGAGGTCGGCAGGGATCTGGTCTTGGCTGGTCGCGATCGAATCGGGCGTGTTGTTCATCGTGCGTCTCCGGGTGGCTTGCTGACGCCACCCTCTAAGGCACTGCTCGTGCCACGGTCATTCCAGACCAACGCCTACTTGCTGCAAAGCATTGTAGTGAAAAGAGTTAACGTGCAGCAAGCAATTGGCGGTTCGAGTCGTGCTGCCACCCTGCCTGTGGCGGAAACGCCTCGACTTGATCTGGCCCCTGTGCGGAAAGACTGATACAAGCCCAAGTTACGTCGAGCCGCGTCGCTATCAGCGAATGTTGCCCTGCCGCAACATGGCTGCTGAAGGTCGACCGCCGCCACGCGATCTTGGGAGAGCGAAGCCACATCCGCGTGCGGCTTCGTCATTTCTTGTCTGGCCACAGCGATTGTATGCATGGAGACGATAAAGCGAAGCTGGTGCGCATCGGATTGTCGCTGCTGCGCAGCAATCTCAATGGTTGCTGCAATACTTGCATGGGCGATTTGCGGGGATGCGCTCGCGCAATCGTTTGAATCAGCGCAATCGTCTCCCGTGTTGCTGGACAATATGGATGGTGCAACGCCGGCGCTGCACGTGCTCAATCCGACGTCCGAAATTCGCCTCCTCAGCCATGCGATCGAGAGCGGCCGGCAACGATTCGGGAAGGCGTCGGAACACGTCAGCTTCACCGCGCCGGCCGGGACTTCGGTTCAATTCGCTTACAACCTGCCGGAAGCGATCGTCCTCGCCGAGACCCGCCTCACCGCGATCACGTCGTGCAATCGGCCCGGCGTGCAACTCGCCGCGCTGGTAACCCTGAAGCGGTCGATCGATGAAGAAACAGGACAGCCCCGCCAGTTGCTCGTTCGCTCGGGAAAGAACGGCAAAGGGGGCGACTGGGAACAACTCGACTTCAGCGAGCTTTCGCGCGAGTTGCCGGCCCAGGTTCGCGTCGCGCGGGCGAAGTACGGCGGCGCCATCGACGAACGCGAAGCTTTCGTCACGCATCTCGTGATCCTGGCTCCCGGCGGGCCGGGTCCGACCGATTTATGGGTCGATCAGATCGCGATGTACGGCGTGCTGAACGTCGGCGGTAAGGCCCCCGGCTCGGCGCCGAACGAGGTCTTGCCGATGAACGCCGTGATTCCGGCGGCTCACGCGACGCCGGCAACGTCGCCAATCGTAACGGCGAGCGGCAAGCCGCCGGTCGCGCCGCGGGTGATCCAGTGGCAAGGGGAGCCGCTCGACTATTTGCAAAAGCTCGGCTTCGACGCCGTCTGGATGGGACGGCCGCCTGTCGACAGCGAAATTGCCGAAGCGCGACGCCTCGGAATGTTCATCGTCTGCGAACCGCCGACGCCCGAGCAAATGCGGACGTTGCCGCTCGACGCGCGGTTCTCGCAAGTAATGGCCTGGGACCTGGGCAAGCTCGCCGAACCGGGCGACCTGGAAGTTTGCCGCCGCTGGGCGCAGGCGATCGAGTACTACGAATCAGACCCAGCCCGACCAGTATTGCTGCGGCCCACCGGAATGACGCGAGAAGCGAGCCGCATCGCCGACCTCGTGATGATCGGCCGGCCGACGCTCGGGTCGTCGCTCCCCTGGCCGTCATACGGGGCGTGGCTGGGGCAGCAGCGCCGGCTGGTTCGAGGCGGGACGCCGCTATGGGTGAGCGTCGAAACGCACTGCGGCCCTCACTTTGGCGCCCAGCTCGGCGCCCTGCGCGGCAGCGCGGCGGCGATCGTTCCGGCGACGTTCCACGAACTTTCGATGACCACGTCCGCGGCGTTCGGCATTGCTCCACGCGGCTTTTGCTTTCAATCGAACGCCAGCCTCGCGGGCGGCGAACCCGAAAACCAGATCCGCAGCCTGGCGCTGGAGCTCACCAACTTACGACTCGGTTTGGCCGAACCCTGGTTGGCCGGCGGCAAGTCGGTGACGGTCGCACAATCAAGCCGTGCAGACCTCAGCGGGCTGGTGATCAAGGTCGAGCGTTCGCACCTGATCGTGCCGATGCGGTGGAGCGACAACGCCCTGGCGCCGACGGAGCGAACGAAACAGCAGCCGATCTCGTTTAAGCTGCCCGGCGTCCCCGAATCGTCCGACGCCTATCTGCTGTCGATCGCCGGCTCGCAGCGCCTTCCGGCGAAGCGCGTCACCGGCGGCCTGCAAATTACCGTCGATCACATGCCGGACGACGCCTTTCTCCTCGTCACCGAGGATGGCTACGCCTATTCCCACATTGAACGCTACTTGCGACAACATGCGCCGCGGGCTGCACATGCGAGAATCGACCTGGCCGCCCTCCGCCGGCAGCAGGCGGTCGAGGCGCTGGCAAAAATCCCGGGAATCGATGCGCGAGCCGAAATTGCCCCCGTCGATGCTCAGTTGACGGCAGTGGCGGAAATGATTCAGCGTCGCGACCATGCGGCCGTGTTCGGCTGCGCCGCCGAGGCGGAGCGATTGCTCGACGAAACCCTGCGGCGCGTTGCGGCGACGGTCGCCCCATCGCTGCCGGTCGGTTCGTCGCCGCTGCCGCTCGATTGGACGACCCTCGCCGAGATGCGCACGCTTGAGAGCGCGCTCCCGGCAGGCTCGCTCCCGCAGTCCGTGCCTGGCGGCGATTTTGAAGACCTCAATCAACTCCTTCAGGCCGGTTGGCAGCGTTTCGAACAGCCGCCCACGGGTGTGACGACAGCCGTGCGGCTTTCCCCAGAAGCCCCGGGCCAAGGCGCCTACTGCCTCGAACTGCAGGTGCAGAGCCAGCTCACGGAGAACGCGCCTCCTTCTCTCCCGGCGGCGCCGGTGTGGGTCACGTCTCCGCCGCTGCAGGCTCCGCCAGGGCATATGGTAGAAATCAGCGGCCAGGTCCGCGTCCCGGAGCCGCCGCTCGGTTCCAGCGACCCGCTGCTGATTTTCGACTCGGTCGGCGGCAATGAAGGGGCGATCCGGATCGAATCGTCGCCCGAATGGCGGCCGTTCCGACTGCTGCGTGCGCCGACTCCGGGAGCCGAGCTGCGGCTGACGATCGCCCTAGGGGGGATCGGTCGCGCTCAGATCGACGGATTGTCGGTGCGGTACGTGCCGCTACAGGCTCCGAGCGTCGCACAAACGCCACGCTAATCCTGTCGCCTGAGCCGTGGCAGGCCCCTTAGCCCCGGGCTCCGCCCGGGGGTCGGCCGACACATCGCGCGACGTTGCCAAACGGAATGGCAACCCACTCCCGGGCGGAGCCCGGGGCTAGAACGCGCTGTCGCGTTGCGGGCTGTGCCGGTTGTGTCGCACAGGTTGGCGCGAGGGCGGTTTTCCCCCGCGGAGAGCCGCATCGGGCGGGTTGCCGCTCCTTGTCGCTGATTTGGCCGCAACTTATACTCGGCGTTTCACTTGGAGCGAGTTGAGGACGCCTGGAAGCGGCCCGCCAAGGTCGCCGAACCATCGCGCTCTCGCCGTCGTAGTGCGTGTTACGCCGGATTCTCGCTCGCCTGTCGGCGGATGGCGCCCCTTGGGGCCAACCGATCTCGAACGAGCCTTTCTCTTTTCCGATTCGCTGACCCACGACTGCGCCTATGAGCGACGAAATTATCCTCCAAACGCGGGCCCTCTCCAAGGTTTACCGCGACTTCTGGGGCCGCCAAAAAGTCCGAGCCCTCAAGGGTCTCGACCTCGAAGTCCGCCGCGGCGAAGTCTTCGGCCTGCTCGGGCCGAACGGCTCCGGCAAGACGACGACGATCAAGCTGCTGCTGGGGCTGCTCTTCCCGACGGAAGGCGAAGCACTCGTCTTCGGCAAACCGGCCAGCGACGTCGCCAAGAACGAACGCCTCGGCTACCTGCCGGAAGAATCGTACCTCTACCGGTTCCTAACGGCCGACGAAACGCTCGACTTCTACGGGCGGCTGTTCGACATGCCGGCCGACGTCCGCCGACAACGGATCGACGAACTTATCGAAATGGTCGGCCTGCAAAAAGCCCGCAAGCGGCAGCTGCAGGAATACTCCAAGGGCATGACTCGCCGCATCGGCTTGGCGCAGGCCCTGATCAACGACCCCGAACTGATCATGCTCGACGAGCCGACGAGCGGCCTCGACCCGATCGGCACTCGCGAGATGAAGGACATGATCCTGCGTCTCAAGGACGAGGGCAAGACGATCGTCATGTGCAGCCACTTGCTGGCCGACGTGCAAGACGTCTGCGATCGCATCGCGATTCTGCACCAAGGCGAGCTGAAGGAACTCGGCCGAGTCGACGAGCTGCTCAAGGTGGCCGACGTCACTCAGCTGAAGGCGAAGAACCTTTCGGTCGACTGCCAGAACGAGTTGCGCGACGTGATCGCCCGCCATCACGGCGAGCTGATTTCGCTCGACAACCCGACGACGACGCTGGAAGAACTGTTCCTGGAAATCGTCCGCGACAGCGAGGCCCGTCCCGGTCGCCGGGCAGGAGCCAAGTAGAGGGTTCAGGTTTTGGGGTTCAGGGTTCAGGGAATACATCTGCTTTCTGAACCAGTGAACCACAGCATTACCGCAACGATGTTGGTCTTCTCTTCCTGAACCCCGAACCCTGAACCCTACCCCCTCTGCCGATGGTCGTTGAACAACAACTACTTCCGTACTTTCAGTGGCTGATCACCGGCGGCAACGGCCAGATCGGCGCGCTGCCAAGTTTTGCGCTGGTGTTCCTCGGCGTCGCGATGGCGGCGCTCGTCGTCGGGTACGCGATCTCCGCCTCGCGCTACGGTTTGCTCCGCGGCGGCGACGTCACCTACAAAACCGTCAGCGAGGGGCTGCGCGAGCTTGTGCAGACGTCGCCCCGCCGCGTCTGGGCCATCGCCCGGCTGGCGATCAAGGAATCGTTGCGACGCCGCGTCGCCGTCGCGCTCGGCGTCTTCTTCCTCGTCCTGCTGTTCGCCAACTGGTTTCTGAGCACCAGCCACCAGGATCCGGCCCGACTCTACCTGAGCTTCGTCCTCACGGCTTCCACCTACCTCGTCCTGATCGTCGCGCTGCTCCTCAGCGCGTTCAGCCTGCCAGGCGACTTCAAATCGAAAACGATCTACACGGTCGTCACCAAGCCGGTGCGCGCCGGTGAAATCATCCTTGGTCGCATCATCGGCTTCTCGATCGTGATCACCGTGCTGCTGGCCATCATGGGCGTCAGCAGCTACATCTTCGTCGTTCGTTCGCTCGACCATTCGCACGGCGTCGAAGCCGAGAGCTTCCAGATCGTCGCCGATCAGGATGGCGCGGCCGCCGGCAAGAAGGGCACGACGACCCGCGACGCCGACCACCGCCACGAATTCACGCTCGACGCCGACGGCAACGGCGAAACGCTCGTCGAGAACGGCCACACCCACACGATTGAGTCGATCGGCGACGGCAAGTATCGCGTCTCGCCGCCGCTCGGATTCATCCGCGCTCGCGTGCCGCAGTACGGCAAGCTGCGATTCATTGATCGCGGCGGCGCGGCGAAGGATACCGGCATTAGCGTGGGCAACGAATGGGCCTACCGCAGCTTTATCGACGGCAATACGCCTGCCACCGCAATCTGGACCTTCGACAACGTCAGCGACGCCCTCGATCCGGGCGTGCCGGAAGCTGAACGGTCGCTCCGCCTCGCCCTCATCGTCCGCGTCTTCCGCACGCACAAGGGAATTATCGGGCAAGAGCTGCAGGGAACGATCCAACTCCGCAATCCAGTCTCGCAGCTTACCAGCGAGCCGATCAGTTTCGACGCCCAGGACCAACAGGTCGACGAGTTCAACATCCCGCGGAAGCAGTATTCGCAATCTCGGCAAGAGATCGACCTCTTCAAAGACCTGGTAAGCAAAGAGGGCCAGATTGAAGTCCTGGTAAAGTGCCTCGACCGCGGCCAGTACTTCGGCTTCGCTCAGGCCGACATGTACATCCGCCATCCCGACGGCTCGCCGATCGCGAGCTTCGCGAAGGTTTGCATCAGCATCTGGGTGCAAGCCGTCATCGTTGTGGCGGTCGGCGTAACGATCAGCACGCTGGTGAGCGGCCCGGTGGCGATGCTGTTCGTCGTCGGCTTCATCATCCTCGGCTTCTGGCGGCAAGACTTCGTCGACATCGCCACGGGCAAGTCGTACGGCGGCGGCCCGGCCGAATCGGTCGTCCGCATTGCGACGCAAGCGAACGTGATGGTGCAGCTGGAAGACACGTTGCTCAACAACCTGGTAACCGGGTTCGATAGGTTCTTCGCCAAGCCGATCATGTGGGCGGTGGCGCAGTGCTTGCCCGACTTCAGCGCGTTCAGCACGGTCAATTATGCGGCGGAAGGATACAATGTGCCGTGGGATCGAGTGTTCCAGGACATGACGATCTGCCTCGGGTACGTCGTGGGCTTGTCGATATTGGGCTACTTCTTGCTGCGGACCCGCGAGGTAGCGAAGTAGGTTGGGCTTTGAGCCCGACAAGCAGCACGCCAAACGCCGCACTCCAGTCGAGCCCGAATCGAACCAAAGTCGTCGCTGTTGCGAAGGAGAGCTAGCTCCGTGCAACTTAACGACAAAGCGAAGTCAAACGTAGTCAGGCTGAAAGCCTAACCTACACGTCGGGCTGAAAGCCCGACCTACCGAGGTAAGCGATGAATTCCAACAGCTCCGCCTTCCGCAAGATCGTCTACCTGCTCATCCTGATGATGATCGCGGCGCCGATCGTTTGGCTCGGCCGGCCCTCCAGCCCGGGCGATCAAGGCGGCGTGCTGGCGAAGGAGCGAACCGACGCTCGCCTGGGTCAAGCCGACCTCGGCGCCATCGATCCTGCGAGCGAAACAATCCGTCTGGCGACGCTCGGCCTTCGCGGCATCGCCGTGACGTTGCTTTGGCAACATGCCAACGACATGAAAAAGAAAGAAGACTGGACGAAGTTCCAGTCGACGCTCGAACAACTCGCCCGTCTGCAGCCTTACTTCATCAAGGTGTGGCAGTATCAGGCCTGGAATCTGTCGTACAACGTCTCGGTAGAACTCGACAACGTTCGCGACCGCTTCTACTACGTGAAGCAGGGAATTCAGTACCTGCTCGAAGGGGTCGGCTACAACCGCGACCATCCCCGTTTGCTCGACGACCTCGGCTGGTTCACCGGCAACAAGGTCGGCCGCGCCGATGAGCACGAAATCTATCGCAAGCTGTATAAGCTCGACGAAGAACTCAACCCGGACGACAACCCGGCGCTGCGGGACAACTGGCTGGCGTCGAAGCGCTGGTACGAGCAAGCCATCGCGTCTATCGACGAGAAGGGGCAATCCCTTTCCACGATGAACCCGACGACCTTCTTCGATTCGCCGGCGCGTTCCCAGATCAGCCATGCCGAAGCGCTTGAGGAAGAAGGCACTTTTGGCGAAACGGCGAAACGCGCGTGGCGCGAAGGAGCGCGGCTGTGGAAAGAGTACGGCGACCGCGAAATGAAGTCGACCGACGACTTCATGATCCGGCTTACTGACGAAACCAAGTGGAAGCTCGAAGCGGCCCGGCTCCGCAATCAACTCGACGAGTTGAGCCCGGGCGTTGAGCAGAAGATGAAAGATGACGCACAGGCCCAATTGACCCCCGAACAGCGCCGCGTGTGGGAGGCGTCGCCGATCAATCCAACGGCGGACGAACAGAAGTGGCAACAAGAGGCGACGGCAATGATGGACTTCTCCGTCCCGAAGATTGCCGCGAGAATCGCGAAAGAGCAGCCGGAGAAGGCCGCGCTGGCGCAAAGCTTGGCCACCCGCATTGAAGACGCAAATCGTCGCGCCAATCTGATTGCCAGCAACCGGGACGTGGCGAACTACGAATATTGGCGGATCCGTTGCGACCTGGAGCAATCGCCCGAATCGCTGAAGGCTCGCGAACTCGCCCATCAGGCGGCGCTCACGTTCAAAGACGGCGACCCGAAGAAAGCCGCGGAGTTGTACGAGCAATGCTTCGTGGAATGGGGCAAAGCACTCGACCAGTTCCCGGAAATGCCGAAAGATTCGACGACTGGCGGCGACCTGATGGAATTCGTCGACGCATACGCGAAGGTGCTTGAGCAGCTCGACCAGAGCCTCGAAGACGACGATGTCGCAGAACGGTTTGCGCTATGGGAATTGCTGGAAATCAACGATCAGACGCGCAAGTACGACGCTGCAATTGAAAAGCAGCACGCGCGCGAGGGAAAAATCAAACGAGACGATACGCTGATCGATCCGACTGACGCCTTGCCCAAGTAGCGTTCGCGTCGAAACAAACTGAAGTCGAGGGGTGTTAGCTCCAGCGAATTTCAGTAGCATGGTGGGCGTTCGCCCGAACAACTCCAGAGCGTGGCGAAGAGATTGCTTCTTCGCCACGCTATTTTACTTGGCTGCTTCCCGTCCTCGTCCGCCTTTTCCTGCCGCTCTGCGCATGGAGCCGTGCCTTGTCTGACTCCTCGCGCCATCTAGGCGATTCGTTAGCCCGTTGGTCCCCAGTGCTCGTTGTTGGCGGCGGCATGATTGCCGCCGGACCGCCGGACGGACTCACGGCGAATGCCTGGTGGTTTGCGTCGGTCTTCATCGCGACGATCGTCGGCTTTCTCACGCGCCCCTTGGCGATGGGGCCGCTCGTTCTCGTTGCCTTGCTGACGCTGCTGTTTGCCGGCGCGTTCGGCACAGGCGCGAAGGCGGTCGAGGGGATGCTGAGCGGCTTCGCCGATGCGACGGTCTGGCTGGTTGTGGCGGCCTTCCTGCTCTCCGGAACGGTCGTCCGCACCGGGTTTGGCCGGCGGATCGCGCTGATGCTCATCCGCTCGTTGGGGCAAACGACGCTCGGGCTTGGCTATGCGATCGCCGGCAGCGAGTTGATTCTCGGCCCGATCATTCCCGCCGCCACCGCCCGCGGCGGCGCGGTGATGGCGCCGATCGTCAATTCGCTCGCCCTTGCGCTCGGCGCCACGCCCCACGGCGAACGTCGCCGCACCGGCGGCTATCTGGTGCTCTGCGGCGCCCACGCGAATCTGATCGCGTCGGCAATGTTCTTCACCGGCATGGCGGCGAACCCGCAACTCGCAATCTTCGCCCGCGATGCACTCGGCGTCGACGATTGGGACTGGATGAATTGGCTTCGCGGCAGTTGGCCGATGGGACTGGTCGGTTTCGCGCTGCTGCCGTGGATCTTGTTCAAACTCCATAGGCCTGACCTCACTCACTCGCCCGAGGCGCGGCAGGAGGCGGTCGACGAACTGAAGGCGATGGGCCCCTGGAGCGGCAAGCAAATCGCCGTCGGCTTGCTGCTCGTGGCGATGGTGATCGCCTGGGCGCTCGAACCTTACCACGGCGTCTACGCCGCGGGGATCGCGCTCGCCGGGATTGCCGTCATTCTCATCCTGAATATCGACCGCTGGACCGACCTCACCGGCGATCGTGCCGCGTGGGATTCGCTCATTTGGCTCGGCGGCCTCGTCGGCATGGCGAAGTACCTCAAGAGCGAAGGCGTCATCGACTGGTTTGCCGCGTTGATGAAAGACCAGGTGGTCGGCCTGCATGGAGTTACTGCCGCCGTGGCGCTCGGGCTGATTTACTTCTTCTCGATGTACGCCTTCTCAATGATGACCGGCCATATTATGGCGATGGCGGGGGCGTTTTTCGTCGTCGCCCATGCCGCCGGCAGCCCCGCGATGCTGATTATTCCGATGATTTCGTACTTTTCGAACCTGTGCGGCTGCCTGACGAACTACTCCACCGGACAGGTCGTCATTTACTCGGGGTTCGACTACGTGACGACCCGCCGTTGGTTCGCCGTCGGCTTCGGCGTGGCGATTTTCCACCTCGTCGTGTGGCTCGGCATCGGGCTGCCGTATTGGAAGCTGATTGGGTGGTGGTGAGAAATTCGGGGAGGGGATTAACCACGAAACACACGAAAGGAACGAAAGGGAATTGCGTGGAAGTACACCGCTAATAAGCGCTAATGCTCGCTAATCAATTGCATTGAGTGCATTATTTATTTTCTTTCATTAGCGTTAATCAGCGTCCATCAGCGGTGCTCCCCCGTCTTCCTTTTCGTTCCTTTCGTGTGTTTCGTGGTTAAAAACTTCCCGCTCCCCCGCACCGCTCAGGTCGGGATTTACCGGCTCTAACGGTTCCCCCGAGAGCCTGCCGCGGTAGAGAAATCGCCCCTTTTTCGGCAGGCCGGTTATAATCGAAGAGTCGTTTTGGCCCGCTGCTGCAGGTCTCTCTTCATGCCGGAATGTCCTCTCAGGTTGCCGCATCTTCGTTTCATTGCAGTGCTATGCGCGCTGCTAACCATCGGCAGCGCTGCCCGTGGGGACGTTGTGTCTCCCGCTGAGCCCGCGCCGGTCAGTTATCAGCGCGAAGTGCTGCCGATTCTGCGGGCTAATTGCCAAGGTTGCCATCAGCCGGCGCGACTGGAAGGGGGCGTCGATCTGACGGCCCGTGCAGGCTTGTTCGGCGAAGGCGATAGCGGTCTCGCCGTCGTCACGCCAAGCGACGTCGACGCGAGCGAGCTGCTCGCGCAAATCACGCCTGATGAAACCGGCTCCGCTGCGATGCCAAAAGATGGCAAGCCGCTCGCTCCAGAACAGATCGCCCTCGTGCGCCGCTGGATCGTCGAGGGCGCGAAGATCGACGCCGAGTCGGACCGACCCCATTTCGACGCCGAACATCCGCCGACCTACAGCAAGCCGGCGACGATCACCGCGCTCGACGTTTCTCCAGATGGCACGCTGCTCGCCGTCTCGGGCGTTAACGAAACATTACTGCTCGATGCGAAAGCCGCCGCCCAGGGAGAGCGCGTCGTTGTGCGTCGCCTGATTGGGTTGTCGTCGCGCATCGAATCGCTGCGCTTCTCGCCCGATGGGTCGAAGCTCGCCGTCGTCGGCGGTCAGCCGGGCGAGTTGGGCGAGCTACAAGTCTGGGACGTCGCGAGCGGCGAGTTGCTCGTCTCGCGCACTGCGACCGCCGATACGCTCAGCGGCGCTGCGTGGAGCCCAGACGGCGCGTCGATCGCCTTCGGCGGATCCGACAGCAACCTCCGCGTCGTCGCGGCAGCCGATGGCGCCCAGCAAATCGAACAAGGCGCCCACTCCGACTGGGTGCTCGACGCCGCGTTCTCCGTCGACGGCAAGCATGTCGTCACAGGCTCGCGCGACCAGACGCTTAAGCTCGTTGAAACGGCGTCGGGCCGGTTCGTCGACAACATCACCGCCGTCTCGCCCGGCGTGCCCGGGGGGCCGATCTTCGCGATCGCGCGCCACCCGCAGCGCGACCTCGTGGCGGTCGGCGGCGGCGAGGGGATTCCGCGCACCTACATGATACACCGCGTCGTCGAGCGCAAGATCGGCGACGACAGCAACCTCGTGCGGGCCTACCCCGCGATGCCGGGCCGCATCTTTGCGATCGCGTTCAGCCCCGACGGGACGCGGCTCGCCGCGGCCAGCAGCCACGAGGGGCGCGGCCATGTGCAGTTGTTCAACGTCCCCGACGCGCTCCTGCCCCCAGACGACGTGAAGCTGATTCAAGGGAAGACGGTCGACCAACGTTCGCCCGAAGAGAAGGCCCGCATCGAAGCGTACAACCGCGAAGGCGCGGAACTCGTCGCGACCGCCACGGGCGAGTTGCCGCCGGTGTACGCAATCGCGTTTCAGCCTGACGGCAAAGGCCTCGTCACCGGCGGGGCTGATGGCGTGGTGCGAATTCACGCACCCGAAGATGGACGACTGTTGGCAGAGTTCAATGCGTTCGAACTGGCGCCCGCTGACGCCGCCGCGCCAATCGCCGCTGACGCCAATCAACCGCCGGTCGAGTTTCTCACCGACGTGATGCCAGTGCTCGCGAAACTCGGCTGCAACTCCGGCACCTGCCACGGTTCGCGCGAAGGGCAGAACGGTTTTATGCTGTCGCTCCGCGGGTACAACCCGCTGGGCGATCATCGTGCGCTCACCGACGATCTGGCCGCTCGCCGCATCAACCGCGCTGATCCTGCGGCAAGCCTGATGCTGATGAAAGCCATCGGCGCGGTACCGCATGGCGGGAATGCCGTCACCGAAGTCGGTTCGCGGCGGTACGAAATCATGCGTCGCTGGATCGCCGAGGGCGCCCGCTTCAATCCCGAGGCGCCGCGGGTCGTGTCGATCGCACTCGCCCCGCAAAACCCGGTAGTGAACGACGCCGACGCGACGCTCGCGATGCAGGTGATCGCCCGCTACAGCGACGGCAGCGAACGCGACGTCACCGAGGACGCGTTCATCGAAAGCGGCGACACCGAAACGGCCACCGCCGATGCCACCGGCAAGGTGACCGCGATCCGCCGCGGCGAAGCGCCGCTGCTCGCCCGCTACGAAGGCGCCTACGCCGCGACGACGCTGACCGTGATGGGCGATCGCGAGGGTTTCGCTGCGGAGCCGCAGCCGGTTTACAACCACATCGATGAACTCGTCGACGCGAAGCTCGCGCGGATGAAGATCGCCGCAAGCGGACTCTGCACCGACGAAGAATTCTTGCGGCGAATCCATCTCGATCTCACCGGCCTGCCGCCGACGGCCGACCAGGTTCGCGTCTTCCTCGCCGACGATCGCGATAGCCGGACGAAGCGTTCCGCCGTCATCGATCAATTGATCGGCAGCGACGACTTCATTGAGCATTTCACGAATCGTTGGGCCGACCTCTTAATGGTGAACGGCAAGTTCCTCGGCAGCGAAGGCGCCGCGGGGTTCCGCCAGTGGATCCGCACCGCCGTCGCGGAGAATCGCCCGTACGATCAATTCGTGCACGAAATTTTCACGGCCGCCGGTTCGAATCGCGAGCATCCGGCTGGTTCGTACTTCAAGGCGCTCCGCACGCCCGACCTGATGGCGGAGACCTCGACGCAGGTCTTCCTCGGGGTTCGCTTCAACTGCAACAAGTGCCACGACCATCCGTTTGAAAAGTGGACTCAGGATAACTATTACGGTTGGGCGGCGTACTTCGCCGACGTGAAACTGGAGAAGGATCCCGCGAGCGGTGATCGCACGGTGGCGGGCTCGGCGGTTGAAGCGGCGCAACCGCTGTTTGAAATTGTCGCGGATACTCCCGGCGGCGTGATGACGCATCTCCGCACCGGCAAGCCGGCGTCGGCCAAGTTCCCCTTCCCGGTGAAAAGTCCCCGCACCGAGAATGAGCAAGCGAATCAAACGCTCCGCCAGCAGGCGGCCGACTGGATCGCCTCCGCCGACAACCCATACTTTGCGAGCAGCTACGCCAACCGCGTGTGGGCCCACCTGCTCGGCGCCGGCCTCATCGAACCGATCGACGACATCCGCGCCGGCAACCCGGCGACGAATCCCGAACTGCTCGCCTACCTCACCGACGAGTTCGTCGTCAGCAAGTTCGACGTGCGGCAACTCATTCGCCTCATTTGCAACTCGCGAACGTACCAGCTGTCGCACCAGACGAATCGCTGGAACGCCGACGACCTGCGGAATTACTCGCACGCCCTTCCCCGCCGATTGCCGGCCGAGGCGCTGTACGACGCCGTGTTCCGCGTCGTTGGCTCGAAGTCGCAGTTCCCCGGCGTGCCGGCGGGAACGCGGGCGGCGGCGCTGCCTGATTCAATGATCGAAGTCGAAAGCGGCCTGCTATCGAAGCTCGGCCGACCGGCCCGCGAGAGCGGCTGCGAGTGCGAACGATCCAGCGATCTGCAGCTCGGTCCGGTGATGGCGCTCCTCAACGGCCCCACGTTCGCGGCGGCCATCAGCGATCCCGACAGCGAATTGGCGAAGCTCACCGCGGCAACCGCGGACGACGGATCGCTCGTCGACGAAGTCTTCATGCGGGTGCTCAATCGAGCGCCAACGGCGGAAGAACGCGCGGCCGGCGCCGAGATGCTCGCCGCCCCCAGCGATGAAGGCGCTCGCCTCGCCACCGCCGTGGCCGAGCGGGCCGCGGCGCTTGAGCCAAGCTTCGACGCGTGGCGTGCCGCGAATCGCCCGATCGAATGGAAGACTCTTGCGGCACTTGGAGCAACGCCCAGCATGGGCGCTACGCTCACCGCCGCCGACGATGGATCGATCGTTTCCACCGGCGGCACAGGGCTGGGGACTTACAAGCTCACGTTCGAGGCCCCGCTTGGCGAGATTCGGGCGATTCGACTGGAAACGCTGGCCGACGATCAATTTCCCGCCCGCGGTCCTGGTCGGGGGCCCGACGGCAACTTTGTGCTCAGTGAAATTCGGGCGTTCGCGTCCGACGCGGCGTCGCCCGGCAAACTTCGTCGCTTGAAATTCCGCACCGCCGAGGCCGATTTTGGTCAGGATGGGTACGACGTCGCGCGGGCCATCGACGGCAAGGTCGAAACGGGCTGGGCGATCGCTCCGCAATTCGGTCAAACGCACACGGCGATTTTTACGCTCTCGCGGCCGCTTGTCGCGCGGGCGGGAACGCGGATCACCATCGAGCTCGATCAGCAGTTCCTGGGCGGCAACCATCTACTTGGCCGGGTCCGCATCGCCACAACCGCCGCCGAAGCCACCCTCACGCAGCCTGAGCAGCCGGCGCCGTGGCGCGCCCTCCTCGCCGCGCGGGAGTTGAGCGAGCCGGAACGCACCAAGCTGCTCTGCCATTACCTGCAGAGCGACGCCGAGTATCGCTCGCTCGAAGAGGCGGCCCGCCTGCTCGCCAATCCGCGGCTCGCGGCAGTGCAAGATCTCGCCTGGGCGCTCATCAACAGCCCGGCGTTCTTGTTTAATCATTAACCTGCACCGCAGCCGGTAATGTCGCCTGCGATGCAATTGCCAGCACGCTGGCAAACGAGTGCTGTAAGCAACTGCGCCGCCGCGCCGTCTCGTCGTACCGCTTGCATCGGCACAATCGTCAAGGTTTCGCACGTGCTAAATCTTCCGTGCGACCTCGTCCGATGAGGACTCGGCAGACGCCGCGCTCCCGCGCCGAGGTACGCCTCCGCGCGCTGGTCGGCGTCGATCCGCAGTCGCCCGCCCCTTCCCGCCGCCTGCCTCCGCTATGCCACCCTCCACGCCAGCGTGTCGCCGCGTCTGCCGCGTGGAGCGTATGGAATCGCGGCTGTTGATGGCCGTCGATTTGGCGCCGCCGCTGTTGGAGCAACCTGCAGACTCCGGGATGATTCCGGATGGCGACCTCTTTATTCCCGGCAGCATCGCCGGGCGCGTAGTCGCCGTCTCCGCCGCGAACGACCAACCGACCGCCGGCGACGCCGGCATCAGCGGCGTGCGGATCGAACTCCTCGCCGACGACGGCCGCGTCGTCGCCGAGACGCTCACCGACGCCGAGGGACGCTACGACTTCCCCGCGCTCGAACCAGGCGTCTACGCGATCCGCGAAACGCAGCCCGTCGGTTATGACGACGGCCCCGAGTGGCTTGGCATCGGCGGCGGCTGGAACGAAGCGAACGATCTCATCAGCCAGATCGTCGTGATGCCGGGGGCTGATCTCACCGGCTACGATTTTGCCGAGCGTTTCGCGCAGGTCGACGAGGCGGAGGAACCGACGCCCAACGAGCCGGCGCCGAATCCAACGCCCATGCCGATTCCCGAACCGGAGTCGCCGCTGCAGGCGTCGCCCTGGGCCGGTTTCGTCCTGCCGCTGACGATCGAGGAATCGCAGCCCGTCGCCACGACCGTTGAGCAACAGGTCGTCGAGTCGCCCGCGGCTGCCGCCGATGATGCAAGCCCGCTGTCGCGGCGCCGCGCCGACAAGCAATACGCCGGCGGCGGCGAAGTGCAGAACTCGCTGAAGCTTGATCTCGACGCCGCGATCACCGAAGGGTACGAGCTACTCGCAATGCTGTTCGACGCCTTCGCAACGAACGATCAACCGGACGCCGCATTTGCGCCGGTCGGTCACGAAGAAGCAGAGCCAGCGGAAACGGCTGAACGAGACGCTGCCCGCGAACAGGCGTTTGAGCTGCATGCCGCTCCGCCCGTCGCTGAAGTCGCGACGCCGCCGGCCACGCAACCTGGAAGCACTCCCGCCGAACGCACCGAGACGTGGCGGCAAGTCGCCAGCAAGCCAGCGGCTTAACGAGCTGCTTTAAATTTTCTGGCTCCCTCCCCCTTGAGGGGAGGGCTGGGGAGGGGGTAGATCGCTGGTACCCGCTTCAATCACCCCTCCCTAACCCTCCCCATCAAGGGGAGGGGATCTCAGGGTCTAATCTTTTTTTCGCAATGATGCACGCCACGATCCGCCGCCATTGGGGAGCGCTCGCCGTCGCGGGCATTACGGCGGCGATGGTGTTCGTCGTCCGCCTCGAAGGCCGCGTCTGGTTCTGCGAATGCAATCGCCTGTTGTTCTGGATCGCCGACGCGAACAGCAGCCATACGTCGCAGCATCTGCTCGATCCGTACAGCTTCACCCACTTTCAGCACGGGCTGATCTTCTACTGGGCGCTCGCCTGGCTCGTCCCGCGCTGGTCGTGGCAGGGGCGGCTCGTCACGGCCACGGCGATCGAAGCGCTCTGGGAAATCGTCGAAAACTCCGAATTCGTCATCAACCGCTATCGCGAAGCGACGGCGGCGCTCGGCTACACAGGCGACTCGGTGGTTAACTCGCTCGGCGATTTGCTCGCCTGCGTCATCGGCTTCGCCGTGGCCGGCCGCATCGGCTGGCGGTGGACGCTCGCCCTGTTCGTCGGCATCGAAGCGGGGCTGCTCCTCTGGATCCGCGACAGCCTGCTGCTCAACGTGCTGATGCTCTTCTGGCCGGTAGAGGCGATTAAGAACTGGCAGCTAGGCGAGTAAGTGGGCAGTGGGCAGTGGTTGACAAGAAGAACGCCAACGGCGTTCAATCAACCAGCCCAGGGTTGATTGCGACAGCAATCTACCCTGGGGCACCAGGCGCGATTCGTCGGCAACCCTGAAAGGGTTGAATCACGACGGTCTAGTCGCACAGCGATGCAACCCTTTCAGGGTTGGCCAACAACGACTCGTCGCTAGCCCCAGGGTAGATCGCGTGGCGATCAACCCTGGGCTGGATGCCTGAACGCCGTCGGCGTTCGCAGCTGCGCTGACCAGCCACACGCTCAAGCCGGAAGCTTTGCGCGGCAATTCGTAAAACCGTAGCAAAATCTGCCGGAATGGAAGCTCACCCCCTGGCGGAGCCAGGGGCTAGGGTGCATCTTAGCTCGCTTTGAGCTTCGTCATCTCGGCTTGCAGCTTGTCGATCTCCGCCTGCAGGCGGGCCGGTTCTTGCGGATCGTCGGGCTGTTGCTTGGCGCCGGCGAGTTGCTGCTGCAGCGTCCCCAGCTTCTGACGAATGACTTCGATCCGCTTCTTTGCCTTCTTATCCATGAGGAGATCTCGTGAGTTGAGTGGAGCGGCGTCGGCCGATTAGTGATAGGTTCGCATCAGGGCGCCGATGATGATGATCGCCATAACCGCCGTCCAGGTGAGGTTCAGCCACATCGCCATGTTTGCACGCAGCTTGTCGGCCAGCGAGGTTTTCCCCGCGAGGATGGCGGCCATGAAAAAGACGAAGAGCGCGAGCAAAAACTTGATGCCGAACAACATGTGGTACGCCGAGGGCAATGGATCGCCCATCGCCTTCGCTTCGCGGACGAACGTGATGTAGTTGAAGAGTCCGCTGCCGATGAGAAACAGCGTCGCGATGCCGACCCACCGCGCCCAAACAGCGCGACGACCAGCATAACAGGCGTCGACGCCCGCCGGCGCGAGCACTGCACGGAGGTAAAACAGGCCGCCACCGAGGATGACTGCGAACATGATGTGGAAAATGCGGCTCAGTAGCCGGACGGCGAACATGCCGTCGATCTGCGGAGCATCCGCCGCGGCTTGGGCGAGAAGCGACAGGGCGTCGATATCTGCGGAAAAGAGAGACATGGACGCTGCTCCGGCGGGCTGATGAACCACTGGCGCCGACGCTGGCGCCGCTGGGGTTCGATCGTAAGCCGCCGCCCGCGATTCGTCTACCGCTGGTCGCCGGTAGGCTGCTCAGCGAGCCATTTCCGGGCGGCCGCGAGCGACTCCTCGACCGAAGCGAGCTCGCCGTCGAGTTGCCGATCTCGCAAGTATTCCAGCAGCGGCGAGAAGTGCCGCCCGCCGCGAATGCCGTTGCGCAGCAAGTCGTCGCCCGTGACGAGCGGCGGCGGATTGAGCGATTCCGGCGAGCGGGCGAGTTCCGCACCGCAGCGCACCAGGCTCGCATCGTCGGCCGGCAGGCTCGCCGCGAGAAGCTCCATCAGCTCAGGCGCTCCCTCGTGCACGAGCAGCCGCTGCAGCCGCGGCCAGGGGAGCGACGCCGCCTCCATGACGACGGGCAACTGCGCGAGCAACCATGCCGCCCGCTCTAGCTCTTTGTTCGAGAGTTTTAGTCGTCGGCCAACGTCCCGCATGGGCGCCACGTCGATCATGCCGTAGAAGAGCGCCGCCAACCCCGAGGCGACGGTCGCCTTCGGCAGCGTTTCGAGTCGTAAGAGCGCCGCCTGCCAGAGCGCATCGTTGGCGGCGGCATGCGGCGCCAGTTCGGGCAGGATCGGCGGCAATAGTTCAGCTTGCGCGAGCAGTCTGGCGCCGAGTGCCCGCGACGCGTGCGTCACGATCCGCCGCAACTCGGCGCCGATCCGCTCGCCGCTCACTTGCGAAACTTGCGAGGCCATCGACTGCACGGCGGCGAGCGTCGCCGGTTCGAGCGCGAGGCTGTACGTTGCCGCAAAGCGAACCGCTCGCAACAAACGAAGCTTGTCTTCGACAAAACGCTGCTGCGGATCGCCGATCGCCCGCAACACGCGGGCCTCCAAATCAGCGACGCCGCCAACGTAGTCGACGACCTCTTCCGCGATGGGGTCGAAGAAAAGCCCGTTCACCGTAAAATCGCGGCGATGGGCGTCGTGCCGCGCGTCGCTAAACGCCACTGACTCGGGCCGCCGGCCGTCGAGATACATGCCATCGGTGCGAAAGGTCGCCACCTCGATCGGATCGAGCGGCTTGCGGGCGAGCACCGAGATGACGCCGAACGACGCCCCGATCGCGAGGGTCCGCCGATGTCCGAACAACTCGCGGACTTGCTCGGGGCGAGCACTCGTTGCCACGTCGTAGTCTTTCGGTGGGATGCCGAGCAACTGATCGCGAACGCATCCGCCGGCCCAGAGCGCATCGTGTCCCGCATCGCGGAGGCGGCGAACGACGTCGAGGGCAAATTCACGTTGACTGACTGGGGCGTCCACAAGACTCCGAGACTAAATGCGTGCAGGCGGGGAAAGTAAACCGGCGATCGCTTGATTGATCTGCTTCACATGCGCCGCTCGCGCCCGCTGCTCCCAATTGAACTTCCGCTCGACCTCCGAGTCCAGCATCACCAGCGCCACTTCCGCCAGCGGCTCGCCGAGGGCTTGCTCGATCGCCAGGGTATAGACGAGCAGTTGCGCCTCGTATTGGTTCGCGACCGCATCCAAATTCCCCGCCGACGTGCGGTTCGTTTTGAAGTCGAGCAGCCGCCAGCGGCCGTCGGCGCCTTGGTAGAGGCAGTCGATGTAGCCGTGGAAGTAACGCTGGGCGGTTTCTGCGTCGGCGGGCGACTTCCCCCCCTCCTCTGCTGGCGGCCACGGCAGCAGGAACTCGACTTCGCGACGGACGATCTTCGCCGCCGCCAACTCCGCCGCCCGCGGGGATTGCAGGAACCGCTCGACCAAATCGGCAGCCCGCTCCACTGTTTTTTCGGGCACGGCATCGGGCATCAGCGCGGCAATCGACCGGCAGAAAGCCCGGGCCTCTTCCGACTGACGGAAATCAATCCGTTCGAGCGCCGCGTGCGCGACCGTACCGAGCAGCTTCCCTTCGCGATCTCCCTTTTCCAAGCCGAGCGAATTAGCAGCCAGCCCTTCTCCGTCATCCGCTCCTGCGAGATCAGCCTCGCGGGCAACCGCTAGCGCCCCGGTTAGTTGCGAGAACGAAAACCTTCTCCTCGCACGCGCGTCGGCAGGAATCGGTTCACTGCCTCGCGGCAACGCGCCGCTACTCTTCGTCGCGAGTTGGCGGACGCTTGCCACCAACTTGTCGAGATTCGAACCGCGCGACTGCGTTCCCTTCGCCTCGGCCACTTCGGGCAGTTCGTCCGTCACACGAATCTGCGGCGCCGCGTACCCTGGCGGCAGCGGCTGCCGCAGCGAACCGTCGACGATGCTCACTTGCTGATCGATCAGCTGCAGCAGATCGCGTTTGGGATTCTCGGGATCGTCGATGTTGCTGCTGATGAGCAAGTAGTCGGCCGCCCGCGTGCAGGCGACGTACAGCAGCCGCCGTCGCTCGGCGAGGTCTTCCACTCCCTCGGCATAGCGGTAGAGATCCATGCCGATGAGCCCCTCGCGCTCGTCCGACGGCAACGGCACGAGCGGGCCGAGCGACGCGTCGAGCACCGGCGTCGTTGTGCCGGCGTTGCGTTGGCGATCGAGATCCGGGAGCACCACTAGCGGAAACTCAAGCCCCTTCGAGTAGTGAATCGTCATGATGCGGATGACGTCGCCCCCCTCGGATTGCGTCGCCGCGAGCGCTTCTTTCGGCGCGCGGGAGACGAACTCCGACAGCTGCGTGATGAACCCAGGCAGGTCGCCGGGCGAACTGCGGTCGAGCGTGCGGGCCTGCTCGATCAGCTTCTCGATGTTCGCCGCCTTGCGCGGGCCGAGAAACTCGGTGAGCAGCACGGCGTCGTAGCCGGTCCGCTCCATCGCCAACGCGAACAGGTCGGCGACGAGCAGCCGATCTTTCTCGAGTCGCAGTTTGTTGATCGTCGCCGCGGCCCGGCGGACTTTCACCGCCTCGCCAGCTTCAAGCTCCGCCGGCAGCCGTTCGGCCGCGGCAAGGGCGCCGTTGAGCGACTTGTGCCGCTCGACGAGCCAGTAGAGTGTTTCATCCGTCAACGAAAAAAGCGGACTCCGCAACGCGCCGGCGAGTGCGATCTCGTCGACTTCGCTCGCCACGGCGCGGAACAGATTCAGCACATCGTAGATTTCTTGTTGCGAGTAAAACGCATGGCCGCCGGCGAGGTAGTAGCTGAGGTTGTGGGCCCGCAGCGCCTCTTCGTACACCTGGGCATCGCTAAGCGTACGGAGCAAGATCGCCACGTCGCCCGGTTTTAGTTTGCGCGGCGTCGCGACGTTGTTGATCATGTCGACGACCACCGGCTCGTCGGAGTTGAGGAGTTGTACGAGCCGGCGAGCGATCCAATCCGCTTCGACCGCACGGGCGTCGCGCGCGGCGCCGGCTCTGCGGCCTTTCTTCGGTTTCTTGCCGAGCGTCTCGGCCGCATGGTCTGCCGCGGCGCCCTCCTCATCGGCGAGGCTGTTCTCGCCCGGCGTCCACAGAAACTCGACCGCCGGCACGGGCGTCGCCTGCTCCCGCTTGGGGACAAGCGGTTCGTACTGCTCGAACGCGCCGTGGAACACCGCGTTCACGAAATTGGTGACGGCCGGCTGGCTGCGGAAGTTCGTGGTGAGCGACAGCCGCCCCGGCGGCGGCAATTCGTTGCGGAGGTTGAGCGAGACCTGCGGCTCGGCGCCGTTGAAGCGATAAATCGACTGCTTGAAATCGCCGACCGCGAACAGTCCCCGCTCGCGCCAATCGTCGCCGCAGAAGGCCTGGATGATTTCAACCTGCAGCGGGTTGGTGTCCTGGAACTCGTCGACCATTAGCAGCTGCGTGCTGCCGGCGAGTTCCTTGCGAATCGCCGCGTTCGTCGGCGAGGTGAGCAAGCGGTGGGCGCGGGCGAGCAGGTCGTCGAACTCCAATTGGTTGCGCCGCGACTTCGAGCGTTCGAGCGTTTCGGTCACGTCGCCAACGAGTCGCAGCAACGAGAGCCCCTGCGCCGCTGTCTCGCGGGCCGCCGTTTCGTCGAACTTCTTTTTCAGCAGACTTTTGTCGACTCGTTTGCGGAAGACCTCGCACGCCTTTTTGTACTCTTCGAAATCCTCGGCGTCGCGCCAATCTTTGACGGTGCACTTCCCCTTCACCATCGCCATGTCGCGGAGGTTGTCGAGCATGAGATTCGCCTCGAGCACAGATGGCGTTCGCGTCGCGATCGCGGCGTCGCCCTCCGCGTCGTCCGTCGAGGAAACCAACTGCAGCGCCCGATTGAGATCGTCGAGATGCCGATAAAGCTTGTCGCTCTCCGCGAGCGTTGGGTTCGCGATCAACCGCAACCGGTGGGCTTCTTCGCTGGCGAGCAGGTCGGGAATCGCCGACGGCGCCGCCTCTTCGGCCAGGTACTGTTGCCAACGGGCTACGACGTCGTCGACGGTCGCGTGGCGCCAGCGTTCGATCGCCGGCATCGCAAGCGGCCCCGCCAGTCCCGCTACTTCGGTGCGAACGCGATCGAGGCCGCGCTTCGCCGCCAGATCGAGCACGCTTTCGTTCCGTTCGAGCAGCAGAGCCCGCAGCCGATCGTCGACCGTCTCGAGCTTCACGAGTTCCGCCGTCGCGGCGTCGAGAACTTCGAACTGCGGATCGAGCCCCGCTTCCACCGCGTGCGCCCGCAGCAGCTGCGTGCAGAACGAGTGGATCGTGCTAATGCGGGCGCTATCCATCGACCGCATCAAGCGTTGCCACGCCGCTGACTCGGTTTCAGTTCCCGCCGCCTGCAACCGCTGGAAGCAACGGTTGCGAATCCGCTCGCGCATCTCGCGGGCTGCGGCGTCGGTGAAGGTGATGGCAACGATTTCATTCAGCTCCGCCCGCTCAACTTGCGTCGGATCGACGTGCGAGAGGAAACGCTCCGTCAGCACGAACGTCTTGCCGCAGCCGGCGCCGGCGGAAAGCGAAACGGAGCGGTCGCGGGCGTCGAGCGCCGCACGCTGCTGGTCGGTGAGTTTTGAAACGGGGGCCGTCGACTTGCTCATGCGTCGACCTCCACCGGTGGAATCCACCGTTTCTCGAGGCTCCGCACGTGCGCGATCCGGCAGCCGGTGCTGAACGGACAAAACGTGCCGCAGTCTTTGTCTTCGTTGTACACGGGGAACCACCCATGGCGGATGCCGTCGACAATCTCGCCGATGCGTTGCAAGAGCGCCCCCTTCAGTTCCGGCCAATGCGCCGCTTCACGCAACACGCCCTTTTCCACCTCGGCGAGCGTCAGCGGCCCGCCTGAACGCGAGCCAGCTCCGAATCCCTTGCCGCGAATGCTCCAGTACCCCGCCGACAGTCCCACCGCTTCCTGCTCGGCCAGCAGCAACTCGGCCACCGCCATCGCGTAGAGCGGCAACTGCAACTGCGTGCCGGCTCGCATCTTCGCCTCGTCGACGCGCTGCTTCGCCGACGTTTTGTAGTCGATCACATTGAAAACGGTAACGCCGCCGACGCGGCCGACGTCGATACGGTCGATCTGCCCGGTGAAGCGAATCTGCTCCTCCTTGATCTTCAGCTCAAACGGCTTGTCGGTCGACAGCGTCGCATCGTCGGTTGATTCGCTACGTTTGTTCTTCGGCCCGAAGCGGGCTTCGAAGTACGTTGCCTTCAGCGGGCTATCAACCTGTGGCCAGGCGACCGAGTAGTCGCCATGCTGACGGGCGAACTGCTCGGCCCACGCGGCGATCTGACGGCGTTCGATTTCGACGAGCGCCCGATCAAGCCCCCGCCGCGGCCGTTCGCCGACAACGCGGTCGAGCATCACCTGAAAGTTCTCCGCCACCTCTACGGGCAACGGCGCGGAGCCCTTGTCCGCGAGTTCGTTGATCACCGCGTACAGCCGCGCGAGCGTCTCATGCAGCAGACTGCCCCGACGGGCAAGGTCGTTCTCGAGCGCAAGTTCCGGCAACGCCTCGAGCTTCAACAGATGCTCGCCAAAGAAGCGAAACGGGCAAGCTGCATATGTCTCAAGTCGGCTAGGGCTCCAGATGTAATCGGGGCCGTAGTAAGCCGCGAGCCGCGCGCGGGCGTCGTTCGAAAGGAAGATCCCTTCGAACTCGCCGAAGACCTTGCGATCACCGCGGCCTGCAACTGCGTTGATGCCTTCGAGAATCGAACCGCCCACGCCGCCATGCTGCGGCGAACGGACGAGTGCCGCGAGCAACTTCGCGTCGTGCCGCGCGGAATCGTGCGCGTCGAGAACCGCATGCCGCCGCACGTCGCTTCGCGACAACGGCACGTCGCCATGTTGGTGCTCGTAGCTAAGCGATTGTGTTGTTGTCTTAATGTCGTGCCCGCCGAACGCCCGCCGCAGTTCCATGAGAAATGGGCTCGGCGGCAGCGGTTGTGCCTTCGCGTCAAGCGCCGGGAAACTGAGCGTGAGCGTCTCCGTCGGCGCGGTGACCGTCTGGAAGAAGAGCAGCATCTCGTCGCTTGCGGCCGCCGATAGCTCAGCAGCCGCGGCGCCGTCGGTTGCTTCCTCGTCGGCCGCGTTGCTTTGGCGGCCTGCCGGAAACGCTTGCTCACTCAGCCCGCCGAGGAAGAGATGCCGCGGCCGCAGGAAGCGTAAGCTCTCGGCGCCAAGCACCTGCACGCAACCGGTCGCTTCGCGCGGCTCAGGCGCCGGTAACTCGATGGCGGTCGTCGCGATGAGGTCAATCAACTCATCGAGGCTGAGCTTCGTCGGCTCGTCGCCGGCCCACGCATCGACGTGCGCCGCCGATTGCAGACCTTCGAGGAGGATCGCCCACTCGCGCCGCGGGTTACGTTCTGCCCCATCGTCGACGTCGAACAACCCGAGCCGGCGAATAAACGCCTCGAGCAGTTCGGTCCAGCGGCCGATCGTCGCTCGCCCGGGCAGATCACTAAGAGCGGCCGCGAACCCGTGCAACCGCTCGGCCGCCGCGGCGCTGTCGAATCCACGCAGCGCGAGTTCTTGCAGCAGCCGCGAAGTTGGCGGCGCCGCTTTCGCGGGTAGGTCGTCGCCAAAGGGATCGTCGTCTGAAGCGCTGCTGCTCGCAGGTTCGTCGCCAAACGGATCGTCATCGAACAACGGCAAGTGGTCATCGGCTTTGGAACTCGCCGCTGGCTTGCGTTTGCTCTGCTTCACCGGCACGACAGTTTCGGCGACCGCAGCTTGCTCTGCTGATGGCGCCTGGCCCACCAGTTCCAGCAGTGCCTCGCGCCCCGTCGGCAACTGCGCCTGCCGTACCAGCCACTCGACGCCCCCGCGCACCGATCCGTCAGCCCCCTCCCCTTTCCCCTTTCCACTCTCTCCTTTGTCACCATCCCACCAGCCGATCGAGCGATCCCCCACCACATGCAGCAGCCGCCGATACGCCCAATCCTCCGGCACGAGTCGCAGCACATTCAGCAAGCTCCGCACGAGCGGCGTCGCGTTGAGCTTGCGCGACGCATCGAGGTAATACGGAATGCCAAAATCGTCGAACGCCTGCCGCACGCGATCGGCCACGTCGTACGTCGAGCGGAACGCCACCATCACCTCGCTCGGCGCCGCGCCCGCGACGAGCAGCAACTTCACGCGGCGGGCGATTTCTTCGATCTCGGCCCGTACGCTGCTCGCCGCGATGATGTGGAACCGGTTGAGCGTGGCAAGCGCGTCGTCCGTCGGCGACTCTAGTTGACGGTAGCTGCGGAATAGATTGCGGCGGAGGTGATCGAGTGCGGGCCAACCAGAAGAATGCTGAAGGCGGAAGGAGGAAGGGGGAAGGCTGTGAGCAGCGGGGGCCGTAGCGGCGAGGTATGTTGCTAACTGTTCGTTGTCGAAAAGCGGAGCGGCGCCCAGTTCCTCAACAAGCTCCTGCCGCGTGGCGATCGTCCGCGCAAACAAATCGCGCCGCTCCCCCTCCCCCGCCTCGCCTGGTAGCGTCACCACCACCTGCGACGCCCGTTGCGACAGCAACTGCAGCATCATCAACTGCGGCGCCGTGAACTCGGTGAACCCGTCGACGACCGCGAGTTCGATGCCCGTCGCCACCGCCGGCTCCGCCAGCATCCGGTCCCGGGCCGCCCGGAACATCCCCTCGGCGTCGACCAGCCGCTGGTCGTCGAGCCACTGCTCGTAGGCGGCGTACAGCCCGGCGAGTTCCCGCTGCCGGGGCGTCCCCCGTTTCTGCCGGCGGGCAAAATCCTTCGCCGGCTTATCCCGTCGCCGCAGCCGGGCGATCGTCTCGTCGACCAGATTGACCAGCCCCGACGAGCCGCCGACCGGGGCGAAGTATTTGAGAGCCCCTTCAGCCTGAGCCTGGGCGATCACCTGTCGCACCAACCGACGCCGCTGGAGGGTCGAGATCGGCCGCAGCGGCCGAGCCCCGTCGCGGACCACCCCGGCGGCAAACCCGGCGAAGGTGGTCACCCCGGGGTCCAGAATCGCCCCCGCACCGCCCAGGGCTAGTTCCTCGCGAACCGCCCGAGCCACGGCCTGGCTGGGGGCGATCCACAGCGTCCGCCGCCGCTCGCCAAGTCTCCCTAACCGCAACATTTCCCGGTACTTGCGCAGCAGGACCGCCCGTTGCGGCTCCCCACTCAACCCAATTGCGACGACCAGTCTGGCATCCATTTCCATGGGTGAATCGTACACCGTCAGCCGATGAGACGAGAAGAGTGGCAGGAGGAGTCGAAGGTCGGGGTTTAGGGGCCAGTAAAGGTCGCCTCCCGGTCTTCTAGGTGAACCCTGAACCCTGAACCCTGCCCACTGAACCCTCACAACTGAGTTTGAAGGCAGGCCGGCCCGGCCGACCTTCACACGATCTTCAATTGCGGGTTTTTCCGGCACGGAAGCAGCAAAATTCAAGGCAGGACGCCCCGCCAGATATTTGACAGCACAGGCCAAACTCGCCTAAACTGTTACGGTACAGGAAGCTCCAGCTAGGGCAGTAGCGTTGCGACCGTCTTTTCCGACGTTAGCGATCGCGAGTGCTCGGCGCGTGAAGAGGCATGCGACGTTTTCTCAGCCATCGGCCCGCATAAAACCGGTCCGGCTTATCGGCTTCAGAGACATCTAACTCCTCTTCGCCCCCGGCGCGTCGCGGGCGATCCTCGACTGTTTTTCATACCGACGGGAATCCATTTATCCCCCCGTCGGTCGTTTTCTTTTTTTCATTTCCATTTTTCCCTTGAAGGAGGTACCACGATGGAAAGAAAGAGAAAGGTACGAGGCTTTACCCTCGTCGAGCTACTGGTGGTCATCGCGATCATCGGCGTGCTCGTCGCCCTGCTGCTGCCGGCCGTTCAGGCCGCGCGCGAAGCGGCTCGCCGCAATTCTTGCTTGAATAACATCAAGCAAATCAGCCTGGCTGTGTTGAACTTCGCCGACACGAACAAGGAGAAGTTCCCGGTCGTGTCGACGTCGCCATTCCTGCCCGGCACCGCAACGGCGGCTCAGTTTACCGCTCCCAACGATCGTCGCGGTACGCTCAGCAACAACGGCGACGGCTACAGCTGGTTGGTGCAGATATTGCCGTTCAACGAACAGCAAGCCCTCTACAACCGGATGCGCGACGCTCAGATTAACGCCCAGCCCGGTAAGTTCTTGGCTGGTCCGATGGGGGCCAACGCGTGCGTCGTCAACCCGAATGCCGCTGCCCCACAACTTCGCGATGCTATTCAACAGCAGATCGAAGCATTCAAGTGCCCGAGCTTCCCTGGGGCCGACGAGTCGAAGAATACGTATTACACCGGATCGGTTACGGGCGGTGCGACGGGAGCCGTGAAGGCCGCCGTGGGTAACTACGTCGCCATCGCCTCGACCCACATGAACAACGACGGATCTGGCACGGGCGCTGCCGACGTGGGCGCCACCAGCGCGGCGATTCCGTTCGACACGATCCCGACCGCCGGCAAGCCGAAGCAACTCGGCGGCAACGGCGCCATCGCGTTCTACAGCCTGACGACGGCTGCCGACCGCACCCCCTACAGCAAGGTGGGCGGCGCCTCGATGGCCAGCATTCGTGACGGGACGTCGAACACGATCATGTTCGGTGAATCGCGCGAAGAGTACTACACCAGCTGGGTGAGCGGGTTCTCGTCGTACGTCGTCGGCGCCGACCCCGGCGGCCCGGGCCAGAAGGTCCAGAAGCTGACGGCCGCCGATTCGCCGACTGCCACGACTGGCCAGCCGCTGATGCTCCGTTGGAAGGCCGCAGACACGGCCGGCCAAACGGCTCTGAACATCGGCCAAAACGCCAAGAAGGTCGGCGGCACCGCCGAGAATGGCAACAGCAAGGACGCCAAGACGGGTCCGGAGGTCGCCGGCACGTCGGCGTTCTACTACCAAACCCCGTGGACGCATGGTCCGAACTCACGGATGTTCGGTCCCTCGAGCGCTCACTCGGGCGACATCGTGTTGCACGGCTTCTGCGATGGCCATGGTAAGGCCATCCAAGCGAATTCCGATCGCAATGCCTACCTCGCTCAGATCACCCGTGCCGGCGGCGAAGTGTTGCCTGAATAAGGCCAGCTTCGACCGTCAGCCTTGGTGCTGATGGGGTAGTAAGAGTTAGTCGACGATCGCCGCGGAGAGGCCCGTTCCTCTCCGCGGCGTTTTTTATGCGCCCCCCGGTTGTTGCGCTCAGCCGCCGGTCAACGACCGGCCGGAGCGTCTCTCCATAACGCTCACCACAAAGACACGACGAACACAAAGACGCACGAAGGAATTCTGAATTCGAAAAGATAGTGAGTTGAGCACAACGGCTTGCTCTTCTTCGCGTTCCTTTGTGCTCGTCGTGCCTTCGTGGTAAGTATTTCAGCAACTGGCCGCTTTTATCACTGCTCCGGCGGGTCGTTGACCCGCGGCTACTGACCAATGCCCGAACTTCCTGAAGTTGAAACGATGCGTCGCGGCGTCGAGCCGATCGTCGGGACGACGATCGAGCGGTTCGAACTCCTTCCGTGCCCGCGCAAGCCGATCTCTGTCACGCCGGGGCTCGCTCCGTTCCGCCGCCGCGTCGAAGGCGCCCGCGTCGAGCGGACCGGCCGCGCCGGCAAGCGGGTCGTCCTCTGGCTCGACCGCGGCGATGCGATCATCTTCGAACCGCGAATGACCGGCCTACTTCTGCTCGACGAGCCGCCCGATCCGATTTACAACCGCGTCCGCTTCCACCTGCGGGGCAAGCGCGGCGCGGCGAAGCAACTCACCTACTGGGATCGCCGCGGCCTTGGCCTAATTCGGCTCCTCAGCCCGGACGAATACGAAGCCGCCTACGGCCTCGACACGCTCGGCCCCGACGCCCTGGTGATGACGGCCGAACTCTATCGCGAGCGGCTTGGCGCCTCGCAGCGGGCGGTGAAGGTCGCGATGCTCGATCAGCGAGCGGTCGCCGGCATCGGCAACTTGTACGCATCGGAGATTCTGCACCTCGCTGGCATTGGGCCCGAGCGAACCTGCCGCTCGCTGAAATCGAAGCAGTGGGAAGCAATCGCCGCGGCGGCGCTGGAAGTGCTGGAAACGGCGATCCGCTACGAAGGCTCCACCCTCAGCGACGGCACCTACCGCAACGCCCTCAGCCAATCAGGCGGCTACCAGAACGAACACCGCGTCTACGCGAAGGCCGGCGATCCCTGCCCCCGCTGCGTGAGCGTCGCGATCGAGCGGATCGTCCAAGCCCAACGCTCCACCTTCTACTGCCCGAAGTGCCAAAAGTAGCCGCCGGTCAACGACCGGCCGGAGCGGTGATAAAAAGTCGCTCCTAAATTTCTAACCACGAAGGCACGACGAGCACCAAGAGACACGAAGAAGCCGACGACGTCGCTCAACTCTTCCAAACCTTAAAATTCCTTCGTGCGTCTTCGTCTCCTTCGTGTCTTGGTGGTTAGTAATTCCGGTACGCGCCCCGGCCGGTCGTTGACCGGCGGCTACCCGGCCGAGACCAACGCCCGCCCGCGGAAGTTGCGGATCGCTTCGATCATCGCTTCCATTGTTTCGAAGCGATCTTCCGGCCGCTTGGCCATTGCCGTCATCGCGATGTCGGCCAGCGCCGCAGGAATCTGCCGCTGCGGCGCTCGCTCGCGCGGCGGCGGCGGCATCTCGTTCGCAATCTTTTCGAACGTCTCCTGAATCTGCTTCCCCCGCAGCGGCTCGGTGAGCGTCAGAATCTCGTACAGCACAGCCCCCGCGCTGTAGACGTCGGTCCGCGCATCGATGTCGTCGCTGCCGCCGCGGACCTGCTCCGGCGACATGTAGAGCGGCGTGCCCGGCCGTTGGCTAACGTCGGTGAGAATCTGATGCTCCATCATCCGCGCGTCGCTCTCGCTCTCCTCGTCGTTCCAAACCTTGGCGACGCCCCAGTCGAGCAGCACCGCCTCGCCGAACGAACCGACGAGAATGTTTTCCGGCTTTACGTCGCGATGGACGACGCCGTGGGCGTGGGCGTACGACAAGCCGTTGCAAACTTGGATCAATACGCCGAGCATCCGCTCCAGGCCGAAGTGCTCAATCGCCTGGGCGTCGCCATCGGCTTGCCGTTCGATGATGCCGCGGACCGTCTCGCCCTCGACTTTCTTCATCGTGAAGTAGAGGCGGTCCTCCAGATCGCGGCCCAAGTCGTACACCGGCACCGTCACCGGGTGTTGCAGCTGCGCGGTGACGCGGGCCTCGCGCAGAAACCGCGACTGCATGTAGGCGTTGTTCGCGAGGTGGGGGTGGAGCGTCTTCATCACCACCGTCCGACCTAGCGTCTTGTCGCGGCACGTCCGCAGTTGGGCCGAACCACCGACCGCGAGCGGATGGAAATCGCTGTAGCGTCCAAAACCAGTCGTCTGGAAGCTTGGCAGGTCAGTGTCGGTATCCTTCACGTAGATGTGAGGATAGGCATCCTGCTTCGACGCATCGGCAGGCTTCTGAGGACGAAAGTTGGACATGGCAACAGGCTCGCAATGTTGGTGTCGTCGTACTGTAAGTGTAGTAAACCGCCCCCCCAAGACCAGCAAGCGACGCCCGGCGATGTCCAATCCCCCAGCGAGCCGGAGGCTTTATGCCTCCGGTCTTGCCTTTATGCCACCGGTCCTATCGGTTCTAATCAAAGCATCTCCTCCCATGCCCCGGAGTCGCGCAATGCCCCGCTCTCCCCTCGATCGGCGTGAATTCTTCCATAAGGCCGGACACTCGGCCCTCGCCCTCGGCGCTGCCGCTTGCGTGCCCCTCCTCGCGTTCGCCACGGACGCACCGCTCGCCAGCCCGCCTGCACCGGAGTCGCTCGTAAAGCTGCTGTTCGAATCGCTCACGCCCGGCCAGCGCGAGCGAGTTTGCTTCGCGTGGGACCACCAGCATCCCGAGTGGGGCCTGCTACGCACCCGCGTCTCGGCCAACTGGAACATCACCGACGAGGTCGTCGACAGCAAGTTTTACACGCCCGAGCAGCAGGAACTCGTCCACGCCATTTATCGCGGCATCATCGCCCCCGAATGGCATGAGCGCTACGACCGACAGCAAGACGACGACGCCGGCGGCTTTGGCGCTAACAACAGCATCGCGATCTTCGGCACGCCGGGCGACGGGCCAAGCGAACTCGTCCTTACTGGTCGCCACATGACGCTCCGCTGCGACGGCAATTCGGCCGAGCATATCGCCTTCGGCGGGCCGATCTTCTATGGCCACGATCCGACCAGCACGCAGGAAGACGACGCCAGCCACGAAGGGAGCGTCTTCTGGTCGCAGGCGTTGGAGGCCAACTCGCTTTACCAGGCGCTCGACGGCAAGCAACAGCAACTCGCGCTGGTGAAGCGATTGCCCGGCGAATCGCAAGTCGCCTTTCGGGGCGCCAAGGGCCAGTTCGACGGCATTCCGGTGACGGAATTTTCCGCCGACCAGAAAGCCCGCGTGCAGGAAGTGCTCCGCAAGCTGATCGAACCCTTCCGCCAAAGCGACCGCGACGAAGCCCTCGCCTGCCTCAGCGCCCAAGGAGGCCTCGACGCCTGCAGCCTCGCCTTCTACCAGCCGGGCGACATCGGCAACGACAAAGTCTGGGACAACTGGCGGCTCGAAGGCCCGTCGTTCGTCTGGCACTTCCGCGGAGCGCCCCACGTCCACACCTGGGTCAATATCGCCGACAATCCGAGTGTGAAACTGAACGCCTAGCAGCCGCCGGTCAACGACCGGCCGGAGCGTCTCTCGCCAATGCTCACCACAAAACCGCAAAGAGTACGAAGACGCACAAAGAATGTCAGATTTAAGCCGGCTGAGCGAGCCGAACTCCCTGCCTTCGTGCCGCTCAGTGCCCTTCGTGCCTTCGTGGTGAGAATTATGGGGAGAATCCGCTCTGCCGCTCCGGCGGGTCGTTGCCCCGCGGCGACAACGAATGCCGGTTGAATCCGAGTCCCTAACGGCCTACGCTGGGTGGTTTGCCGTCACCTTTCCTGCCGTAGCCAGCTGACTATGCCCTCCAAGCGTCCCGCTGCCGCCCCCTCGCCGCCGGCTTGGCAGAGCATCGCCACGGTGCTGATCATCCTCCAGCTCTTCTGCCTGTTGATCGGCGTCGCCATCAACATTGGCGGCGGCAAATCGCTCGTCGGCCAATCGCTCCGCAACGTCCCCATCGCCCGGCAATATCTCCGCGCGTTGATGATGGATTTGGCCTACGACTTCCATCTCGCCGGCGTCGAAGACGACGACGGCGTTCACCGCCTGCAGCTGGTGAAGGTCGACGCCGCCCCGAACGATCCCAACGCCGTCCTCGCCGAACTTCCCGACGACGACGCCCAGCTCCGCATCCGTCGGCAGCGTTATCAGCAACTTGCCTACCACGTGGCGTTCTTCGACGATCTGTTCGAAGAGAACAACGACCTCCGCACGAGCTTGCCGCTGCAGGTCGCCGGTCGCTGGGTCGCCGCCGAAGAGCTGCCGAAAGAATCGTACCTGCTCCGCTGCGTGAAGCTTCCTTCAAAGCGGCTGCCGCGGGCGATCGAGGCCGACATCACCTACGCCTACGTGATGCGCGAGGGAGGCCTCAAGCAGCAGGTCGTCGAAAAGCCGCTGCCGCCGCCGATCAAGATTTTCATGGTGTGGGATCCGCTCGAAGAGCATTACCAAGGGATCCGCGAAGCGGCCCTCGGCCAGCGTTCGCTGGTGACGAAGTCAGAGGATGCGGAAGAAGTAGCGATTCCCGCGCTGCCCAAAATCGAAGCGCCGGCGGCATCGCCTGCAGCTAATAGCGAAGCAATCTCCGGAGACTGATCGCCCTCGCCGATTGTGCGGGAAGCGACTTCTCCCGCATGGCTGATCGCTGAAAGCTAACCGCTGACAGCTACCAAAAAAATCCCTCCCCTAGCCCCTCCCTGCAAGGGAGGGGGACTTCGATATGCAAGCCGTTACCAACTACATCAACGATCTGAACGCCTCCGTCGGCGCCGCGTGGAACCGGTTTTGGTTCACGCCGTCGTCGGCCGCCACATTGGGATTCATCCGCATCGCCGCCGGCTTGCTCGCGTTCTACGCCGTGGCGACCTACGCCCCCGACCTCGAAGTCTGGTTTGGCGAGGGCGGCATGCTGCCGCTCGACATGGTGCGGAACCTCTACCCTGGCCAGTGGTCGCTGTTGTTTTACGTGCCTGCGAACTTGCTGTGGCCAGCCTATTACTTGGCCCTCGTCGTCATCGGCCTGTTCACGCTCGGCATCGGCGGACGGTTCTCGGCCCTCGCCGCGACGGTCGCCGCCTTCAGTTTCTTCGCCCGCGGTCCGCTGGTGACTGGCGAATTCGAATCGATCCTGTCGTTCATTCTCGTCTACCTGTGCATCGGCCAAGCCGACGACATGTTTTCGCTGAAGGCCGTTTGGCGTCGCCACACCACGAACTCGCCTCTCCCCGCCCCGCCGTCAGCCTTCAGCACGATTTCGCTGCGGCTGATCCAGATCCACATCGCGCTCGCCTGCCTGATGATGGGCTGGGCCCAACTTGCCGCTCCCGAGTCGGCGTGGTGGAGCGGAGAAGGCATCTGGCTCGCCGCCGGCCGCCCAAACATGCCGCTCATCGACCTCAGCGGCCTGGCCGATCACCCCCGCATCGTCGCCGCGTGGAGCCACATCATCACGCTCTATCTGCTGCTGATGCCGTTCGTCGTCTGGCTGCGCCTGGCCCGCCCGATCGTCGTGATCGTCGGCGGGTTCGTGTGGCTGTCGTTCGCATTGGCCAGCGGCTGGGTCCCGTTCGCCGCCGCGATGCTAACCGCCACAGCCGCGTTTGTCGAACCGCCAGAACTCCGCCCCACGCGCGAACTAGCCACGGCGCAGTAGCCGCCGGTCAACGACCGGCCGGAGCGAACCTCGCAACAGCGTGCAAACTCATCCGCACGAGTAAGCAGCAAGACGCCGACAGAGATGCCGGTCTCTATTGACTCAATGCGTCGCAAGCAGCCCACTCATTCCGCGACGGCGCCCGCCACAGGCGGCTCGACCGGCGCCGCTTCCGGCGCAGGTTGCACTGCGGCAGGTTCCGTCGCCGCCGGCGGAGCCACTGCAGGCTTCTTCTCGTCCGCAGGCGTCTCTTCCTCCCCGCCGCGCGACAACACGAACACCAGCGCCGCCAACATCACCAGCGCGACAATCGACAGCACGATCGAAAACATCCGCACCTGTTGCTTCCGTCGCCGCGTCTCCGCACGGCGGGCATCGGCGCTTGTCGGTTCGATGTGCGCGGCAGCCGTCGCCGTTGTCACGCCGATTGCCGGCATCGGCTCTTCGACGTCGAAGTTCGATTCGAAAAGATCTGAAGCTGCAGGCGTTGGCGAAGCGCTCGCTGCGGGCCGGCGCTTGAAGTCGCGGAGCGCTTCGCCCCCAGCTTTCCAATCGGCCCAGCCGTCGCGCCACACCCAGCTGTCGGCGGCGACGCGGCCCTCGGTCACCCACTGAGCGAACGTCGCGTCATCGGCCGGGCCATACTGCCCGCCGCTCGCTGGGCGAATGTACCAGGTGGCCGTTTCCACCGCTGCCGGCGGCGGCTGAGCGCCCGGCACCGTCTTCGCAATTGGCGGGGTGGCGGTCGAAGAAGTCGCCCCGGGTCCAGAAACAGTCGCGGTCGTCCCTTCGGGCGGCCCGTTATCTTCGGGCACGCGCTGGCCGCTGAAGCTCGGCACGATGAACTTCACCCCGCACTCAGGGCAAATTCCACGCTTGCCGGCCAGTTCTGCCTTCACATGAAGTTTGTGCCCCGCGGGACACTCAAACCGCACGCCCATGCCGCTTCCTGTTCGCTACCGAAGCCCGCCGCAAAACGCGACGTGAGCCGTCTCTCCAGTCTATCCCCCGCCTGGTGGCGGGCCAACCTGCGATCGAGCCGCCAAGCGTCGGCCAGCCCGATCGGCCCGAAAAATCCCCCCAGCCCCACCCGCCGTTAAAAAGCTATAGTGATACGTCCCGCAGCCACCGCCAGCCGCGGCTCAACGAGCCGCCGGAGCGACCCAGTTTGTTTCACCACAAAGACACCAAGGTCACGAAGCAGCACCAAGTTTTGAAGCAGGAATAAGGGAGAATCCCCAATCTTCCTCCTTACTTCAGCGTTCCTTCGTGCGTCTTCGCGCCCTCCGTGCCTTCGTGGTAAATCCCCACGTCCACCCAGAACCGCTCCGGCCGGTCGTTGACCGGCGGCTACTATGTCCATTTTTGAAATGATCCTCCTGGCGATCGTCCAGGGCATTACCGAATTCCTGCCGATCTCCAGCGACGGGCATCTCGCGGTGGTCAACGCGTTGCTGCAAGCCGGCGGCAAGGGCGAAGTCCCCGACCTGCTCGAAACGACGATCGTCCTCCACCTTGGCACGCTCGCCTCGGTGCTCATTTTCTACCGCCGCGAGATTATCCGGCTGCTCACGACGAACCGCCGCGCCATCCTCCCGCTGATCGCCGCCACGATTCCGGCCGGCATTATCGGCGTCGGCATCGAGAAAGGCCTTCCCGACGAAACGACGAAGTGGCTCCTCGAAAGCCCGCTGTTCGCCGGCTTCGGCTTCTTCATCACGGCCGCCGCCCTGTGGTGGCTCGGCCGTACGAAAGAGGGGGAGATCGACTACCCCGACACGCCCACGTGGAAAGCAGTCGTGATTGGTTTCTTTCAAGCCGCTGCGATTTTGCCCGGCGTTTCGCGGAGCGGCCTGACGATTTCCAGCGGCGTCGGCCTCGGCTTGCGGCGCGAAGCGGCGGCGACGTTCTCGTTTTTGATGGCAATACCCGTTATCGGCGGCGCCGGACTGCTGAAGATCAAAGACGCGGTCGATAAAGGAACTACGAGCACCCCCATCCCCACACTCGCCCTTGGCTTCATCGTTTCGATGTTAGTCGGCATCGCCGCCCTCTGGGTCCTCCTACGAATGCTCCGCCGCGGCCGGCTGGAACTATTCGTCTACTACCTCGTCCCCCTTGGCATCGCCGTCACCAGTTGGCAACTCCTCAAGTAGCCGCCGGTCAACGACCGGCTGGAGCGGTATAAAAGGGCTAATTCCCAGATCATTCACCACGAAGACACGACGAACACAAAGACGCACGAAGAAATCCTGAATAAGTCGTCTTCGACAGCCTCTTCTTCGTGTTCCTTCGTGCCTGTCGTGTCTTTGTGGTTGGCATTTCATTGTGGTTAGCATTTCCATGCCCCACCCCGCCGCACTGCCGATCGACGAACTCCTCACCGAGTGCCAAGTCACGCGCACCCGCGGCTCCGGCCCCGGCGGCCAGCATCGCAACAAAACCGAAACGGCGATCGTGATCACCCATCTGCCGACCGGCGTCCGCGGCGAAGCCTCGGAGCGCCGCAGCCAGGCCGAGAATCTCGCTCAGGCCAAACACCGGCTCCAAGTCGAACTCGCCCTCGCCGTGCGAAGCGAAGAAACGACAGCCGCCCCCTCCCCGCTGTGGCAAAGCCGCGCCAACGGCCAACGAATCACCGTCAGCACATCGCACGACGACTTCCCCGCCCTCCTCGCCGAAGCCCTCGACGCCCTCGACGCCGCCAACTGGGCCGCCCCCGCCACGGCCGAACGCCTCGGCGTCTCGACCTCGCAGCTCGTCAAGTTCCTCCAGCAAGAACCGCGAGCCCTGGTGCTGCTCAACCGTGCTCAAACCGAACGCGGCCTGCACCCCTACCGCTAGCGCTGGCAGAAACTGGCGGATTGCTTTCGGCCGCCCAACAGGTAGGTTGGACTTGCAGTCCGACAGCGTGAATTTCTAGCCCTGGCTCCGCCCGGGGGTCGGTCTCCACTTCGAGAGACGTTGCCGTACGCGCAACTCACGCCACCCCCGGGCGGAGCCCGGGACTAGAAAAGCAGTCACAACCAGTGAGCCGCTTGCACAAAGAGCCCACGCTTGATGTCGCCTCAAATGCGACACCAAGAACACGACATCAGCTGTAAATCGCTCTCGCAAAACAACTTACAACAAATCCTTAGTGTCGCCTAAAATCGCATTCTCGCTCTGACGCAACGCGACACGACACCAACAAGCCACTTCACTCCAGGCCAATCGCCCGTGTACGCCATCCTGTTCGACATCGACGGAACCCTCGTCTCCACCGGCGGCGCCGGCCAATTGGCGTTCGCCGAAACGTTCGCCGCTGAGTTCGGCGTCGACGAGTTGAGCGGCAAAGTTCCCTTCGCCGGCCGCAGCGATCGGGCGATCGCCAGCGACCTGATGCGACTCCACGGCGTCGATCCGCACGACGAAAATTGGCGCCGCTTCCGAGCCGGCTACCTCGAGCGTTTGCCGTCGGCGCTCAAGCGTAAATCGGGCCGCGTCCTCCCCGGCGTCGTCGCCCTACTGGAGGAACTCGCCGCCGCCGGCCATCCGCTCATCGGCCTGCTGACCGGCAACATCCGCGAAGGCGCCGATCACAAATTGCAGCACTACGGTCTTGCCGAGCATTTTTCGTTCGGTGGTTTCGGCGATGCTTCGCCCGATCGTAACGGCATCGCCGCGGCAGCGCTCGCAGAAGCGCAGCGCGTCGCAAACGCCGAGTGGCAGGAATCGCGTGGCCTAGAAGTTTGCGAACTATCGGGCGCGATGGTCATCGGCGACACAGTGCACGACGTCACCTGCGCACGATCGATCGGCGCGTTTGCCGTCGCCGTGCCGACCGGCGGCGCGACGCGCGAAGAACTCGCAGCGGCGAAGCCCGACTTGTTGCTCGAAGATCTCTCCGACGCACGGCCATTGCTCGCAGAAATCGAACGTGCGATGAGGTCGTAGCGGTTAGATATAAAAATGTTTGGGTCCCCTCCCCTCGATGGGGAGGGTTAGAGAGGGGTGGCAGTAGCTGGTACCAACGTTCACTCCCTCTCCCCAGCCCTCCCCACTAGGGGGAGGAAGCCAAAAGAAGCAATCGATTGGTGAAGTGCACGCCTTTATGCCACGCCTCACGCGCATCACGATCTACCCGATCAAGTCGCTCGACGGCTACGCGGTCGACGCTGCCGACTTGATGCCGACCGGCCCGATCGTCGGCGATCGGCGGTGGGCGATCGTCAATCCGATGCGGCAATTCGTCAATGGCAAACGAACTCCCGCGATTCATCCGATTCGCGCCGCATTCGAACAGAACGCGGCAGTCGTCACGTTCCATCACCCGAACTTGGAACCCGCCAGCTTCGAGCTTCCCGCGGCCGTCGATCGCGCCGGCGAGTGGCTCAGCGAAGCGATCGGCCGCAAGTGCCTGCTGATCGAGAACCAAGCGATCGGTTTTCCCGACGACGCCGACGCCTCGGGGCCGACGCTGGTGAGCGTTAGCTCGCTCGAGCGCGTCGCCGAGTGGTTTGGCCTAGAACTCGACGAAGTCCGCCGCCGCTTCCGCACGAATCTCGAAATCGACGCGACTGAGCCGTTTTGGGAGGACCGCCTCGTCGCCACCGACACGGGCCCGACGCCGTTCACGCTCGGCGACGTACTGCTCCGCGGCCGCACGCCCTGCCAGCGGTGCGCCGTTCCGTCCCGCGATTCGCTCACGGGAGAAATCATCTCAGGATTCGCTAAGGCGTTTTCCGCTCATCGTCAGGCCGAGCTCCCAGCCTGGGCTCCAGCGGATGCATTCAACCATTTTTATCGACTGACGCTCAACACGTCGCTCGACCCAACGCATGCCGGCGCAATGACGCTTCGCCTCGGCGACGAACTTCACGTCACGGCTTGAGCAAGAACACATGGAGCGACCGTGCCCCATGAGCGCCGATGACCAGCGCCTGCTCGATATCCGCCGTTTTCGACGGCCCGGACATGAACGTCCCCCAGGTCGCCGCGGCGAACAGACCGGCAGAACCGGCCGTACGGTGAAGCCACTCGTACGCTTCGTGCATGTTGTTCACGATGCGATCGTGCGGCACGACGAGTACCACATGCTGCGACAGAAAGTACGCGACGCGCTGCCCCACTCGGGCGTTCGTCACCCACACCGCGGCGTTCTCCGCGACCGCGAGTTCGCCAGGGAGAATCGCAAGATCGACGCCCGCGAGTTGATGCGGATCATCGACCGCAGCGAGATCGACGTTTCCCGCCGCCGCAGCCGGAATGACGGAGCAGATATCCTTGGCGCCAAGCGACTCGATGACGCGCTCCACTTCCTCCCGAAGTTGAGTCTCGCCAGTGACGATCCGCCCTGCCCCGCCGACGCCGCGCAGCGTTTCAAAAAACTGGGCGTAAGGGTCTGCGTAGCGAATCCACTCGCCGTCAAGCGCCGGCCGCGGCGCCTCGGCCGGCAACGAACGGCGGACGTCTCGCAGAATCTGTTCGCGGGCGGCGCTGCTCATCACGACTTACCTCCGCGTCCGCGACGAGCATGCCACTGCCGGAAACTCTCATCTGGCGGCGTCGGCAACTCGCGCTGCCTGCCCCACGGATTGAACCGGTTGTACAACAACCATCGCGGCGCCCAACGCAGCACCGTTCGTCCCGCACTTCCGGCGAATGCGTACAACCGCGGACTGCTCAGTAGCTTCCCTGCGACGCCCATCAACCGCCGCTTCGATGGCTCAAGCAGCCCCAACTCCGCGATTCGTTGCCGCCAAGTGAGCAATTGGTTCGGCAGGTCGATCTTCACTGGACAAACGTCGCCGCACGAACCGCAGAGCGTGCAAGCAAATGGGAGCGTATGGTACTTGGCCGCGTCGCGCGACGGATTGACGATCGACCCAATCGGCCCCGCCACCGACGCCGCGTAACTATGCCCGCCGCTGCGGCGATAAACCGGGCACGTGTTGAGGCACGCCCCGCAGCGGATGCAGCGTAGCGAGTTGCGAAAATCGTCGCTCGCGAGCAGTTTCGTGCGACCGTTGTCGACAAGTACGATGTGCAATTCGCAGCCCGGCCGCGGGCCATGGTAGTGCGTGCTGTAGGCGGTAATCGGCTGCCCCGTCGCCGAGCGCGCGAGCAATCGCAAAAACACGCCGAGATCATCCAATCGCGGCACGAGCTTCTCGATCCCCATCGACGCAATGTGCAGCTTCGGCAGCGACGTGCCGAGATCGGAATTTCCTTCGTTCGTGCAGACGACGAAGCCCCCCGTCTCGGCAATGCCAAAGTTGACGCCAGTCAGCCCCGCCTCAGCCTGCAGAAACTTTTCCCGCAGGCGGTGCCGCGCCGCTTCGGTAAGGTACGTCGGATCGGTCGCGCCTTCGTCGGTGCCGAGTTCACGGTGAAAGAGCTCGCCGACCTCTTCCTTCTTGATATGAATCGCCGGCAGCACGATGTGGCTTGGGTGCTCGCGCCGCAGCTGGACGATCCACTCGCCGAGATCGGTATCGGTGACCTCGATCCCCTGCTGCTCAAGGTACGGGTTAAGGCCGCACTCTTCGGTGAGCATCGACTTGCTCTTCACCATCCGGCGCACGCCCCGCTCGCGCAGCAGGCCATGCACGATCGCATTGTGCTCCGCCGCATCGCGGGCCCAGTGGACGACGGCGCCGAGCCGCGTGGCGTTCCGTTCGAACTCTTCGAGGTAATCGCCGAGGTGCGAGATTGTGTGCTGCTTGATCGCCGCCGCCCGCTCGCGGAGGACTTCCCACTCGGGCAGCGTTTGCGAGGCTTTGTCGCGCTTGGCCCGAATGAACCAGAGGGCCTGATCATGCCAGTGAGCATGCGCATCGTCGGCGACGAATTCCGCGGCGGCCGTGGGATGATCGAAGGTTTTCATCGTCGCCAAACGGTTCCCCCACTCCGTTCATTAGCCCCCGGCTCTTCAAGCCGGGGTATCAAAGGCGCCCCTACAGACAAGACCGCGCCCACTCCCTACGCCCCGCCAATCCCCATCCCCTCGACCAGCACCTCCGCCACATGCAGCACTCGCAACGGACGGCGCTCACGCCGAATCAGACCGTCGAGATGCATCAGACAAGACATATCGCCGGCGGTGAGAACCTCGGCGCCCGCGCGCTGGTGATCGGAGATCCGATCCCGCCCCATCATACACGAGACCGCTTCTTCGTAGACGGCGAACGAACCGCCGAAGCCGCAACATTCGTCGGCGCGATCGGGTTGCGTGTATTCAATCCCGTCGAGTTTCGACAGTAGCCGCTCGACTTTGTTGAACGGTGCAACATTCAGCTCGCTCGATTTTCCCAGCCGTAGGTCGCGCAGGCCGTGGCAACTCTGGTGCATGCCGACGCGGTGGGGAAACCGGCCAGCGGGTGGCTCGATTTGCAAGACGTCGGTTAGGAATTCGCAGAGCTCAAACGTCTTCGCCTGCACTTCGGCGAGCGCGGCCTCATCGGCGACCAGTCCATGGTAGTGATGCCGCACCATCGACACGCAGCTGCCGCTGGGAGCAACGATGTAATCGTAGGGGCGGAATGTGGCGACGAACCGTTCGGCCGCGGGACGTGCATCGGAGACGCAGCCGGAATTCGCCATCGGTTGCCCGCAGCAGATTTGGCTCGTCGGAAACTCGACCTGGCCGGGACAAAAGTGTTCCAGCAGCCGCAGCGTGGCGATGCCGACGCGGGGGTAGAACTGGTCGATGTAGCAGGGAATGAAGAGCCCGACTCGCATCGGCACACTATAAGTGAGCGATCAACGCAAAGCGAGATGCGGCCAGCAGGGCGGTGCGTCCTACCCCTTTTTCTTCTTCTCGATCTTCGTCGGCTTGCAGATCTTTTTTTTGCTATCCGACGTGGCGCCGCACGACTTGCATTTGAACTTGCCGGGATGGTCCCACTCTTTCGGCTTGTCTTCGAGGCAACCCACGGCGGAACTCGGCGAAAGCGGGGACTGGCGTAGCGGAAGCGAGGCAGCAATTGACGAGCGGACCGTCGCGGGGCCGTCTCTGGTCAATTATACACTCCGCATTTCGCCCAGGCGGATGCCGCCAATTGCTGGCCGCCGCGGCCTATTTCACCGCCGTCGACGATTTTTCCTGGCCCGGGCCTTCCTCGGCATGGGCAAGCAAAATCTTCGCGTCGGTCTGCGGAACCGGCGGCACGGCCATACCCGGCGCGACAGAAGCGGACTTGGCCTTCGATTCGCACTTCTTGCACAGGTCTTCGACGACCCACTTATAGCTGGGGACTTTTTTCGTATCGATCCGCTGCATCAACTTTTTCTTAGTGTGGATCGTCGCGTACGGGCTCGGAATCCAATCGCGCCACACAAACCGATGCGGCGTCGGCTGGGGATCGCCCTCCTTCGCTTTCTTGCTGCACTCATCGCAAACCATATCACACTGCTTGCAGCACGGTTTGCTCGGTCCGGGGACGCAAAAATCCTCGCACTTCACGCCCCAACAGATGACGTCGACTTTCTTCTCTTCGCAAATAAGTCGGCAAACTTTCTGGCAGGAATCGTGGCAGCCGCACAACGCGCAGCAGATCTCTCCCGCAACAGCAGTCGGGGCGCTCGTTCCGCCGGCAAGCGCCAGCGTGAACAACACGAAGAGCAGCGTTTTTCTAGTTGTCATGCTGCACCCCTCTTAAAAGTTGAAATCGAACCGCATGCCAATGATGTCGGCAGTCTGCGGGCCATACGGCGTGGTGCCGTAGCGGGTGATTGGATGAATCCAGTCGAACATCGTGCGGACGCGATCAGACCAGTACCAATTGAAACCGATCGTGAAATCGTTGTACTGGCCGCTATCGAGTTGCGTGAGCGTGAGGTTCGACCAACGAGCCTTGAATTCCCAGGCGCCTGGCCCGCAACCGCCGGGCGTGAGAAAGAAATTCGAGTAGGGGACGTTCCGGCCAAATTGGGCGCCATGCTGGCCGTAGCGTTCGTAAATGCGATTCTCACCGGTGAGGAAGTAGCTGCAGTAGACGTAGGCGCCGGAAATCGTCGCCACCTCGTCGTTGATGCGATCGACGTTCGAGAGATACATTTCGCTCTGCACGGAGAACGGCCCCCATACGGTGGCGAGTTCGATGTTGCCCGTCGTGTACGACTTCGCGGGAAATAGCCCGCTATCGATGAAGAACGGCCCTTCGTGAATTTGCGGCCGGGCGCGGAATCTGGCCTGTTCATCTTGGTCGTGCGTGTAAAGCACGCCGGCGCCGGTGTGAATCAGGTAGCGGCCGTTCGACGGTTCGTCGTAGTACGGCAAATAAGTGAGGCGGCCGCTGACGCGCTGCCCCTGATTGCCGTCGATTCGTTCCTTGGTCGCCTCGCTCAGGCTGTCGATGAAGACGCCCGTCGTCCACGTAAAATCTTTGGCGTCGTCGACGCCGTAGATCGCCATGCCGACTTCGCGATCTGCGGTAAAAATGCCCTGCGTCGGGATCGAGCGCTCGAGAAAAATGTTGTTCGTATCGTTCGTGACTTGCTCCAAGCCGAACGGCACGAAGAAGTTGCCGATCCGCCACCGATCGATGACAGGAATTTCGTTCATCGTGAGGTAGGCGTCTTTGATGACTGTGACCGGGGTGGTGACGTTGTCTTCGCCCTCTGGCTCGATGTCGATTTGCAGGCGAAAGTCGTAAACGCCGTAGCCGACGCCGTCGGCCAGCAGTCGCAAGCGGCGGAATTCAACATAGTTGTAGGCCGGAACGGGCGGATTCTCGACGTCGGCCCAGTTGATGCTGTCGAGTTGCATGTGGCCGCCGAGTTTGACGGCCCACTTGTCGCCGGAGAGATCGCGCCAATCGCCGACGCCGTCGTTAACGTCGAATTCCTTCTTGAGTTCCGCATTGACGTCGGGCTTTTTGGGACCGCCGCCTTTTTCTAGCGCATTGAGCCGCTTCAAGATGCCCTCGATTTGCGGTTCGAGCGGCGGAGTTGGCATGTTGTAAGGTTGCGTCGAGAATTCTTGCTCCATGACGCTGACCGGGGGCAACGGTTGCGGGGCCTCCTCGTCATCATCGTCGCCGTCGCCAAGCTGCGCGACGTGAATCGTTGACGGCGCCGGCTCGGGAGCGACTGGCGAGTCCTCCGCCAATGCACTTCCCCCGCAGAGCACGGCGATAATCGCCAGCGCGTCGGCGAAAAATCGCCGTGCAGCTTGCGAAAAGGTGAGCGGCTGGAGTTGGATCACCATCGAACTGAGTCCGCTGAGAACCGACGAAGAGAATCGATACCCACGAACCTCTGGTGTTCCAGCCGGCGTCGTGATGAGGAGAAGAAAGAGAACGCTCCAGCAGCGTCTCGGCGGCCGGAGTAATCCCTACTATCGGAAAAGTCCGCCCATTCCCCGCATCACATTTCACGGGTGAACAGATTTTGGCCAACGCCAAAGGTAATGAGTGCTGTCGCTGCTAGCGGAGGCGTGCGTACCTTACGGCGCCTGGAATCGTCATTCTGAGCAAAGCGAAGGATCTAGACGCTTGCTCAAGGCGCGAGATTTTACGCTGCGCTCAGAACGATGCGTGCGCCTGCTATTCGAAGCGGTCAATGACCGTAATTCCTGGCTCGCCGAAGCTGCCCATGGCCACGAGCGCGGCGGGGGCTTCTGCCAGAGAAATTTTCCTCCTCACCATCGAGCTGACGGGCAGCTTCCCTGCCAGGATGAGGTCGAGCAGCGGAGAATAGTCTGCGGCGGCGAGTCCGTGGCTGCCGTAAATTTCGAGTTCCCGGCCGATCACGAGCTCCATCGGCAGTCGCGGCTGGAATTCGCTGCCGGCGAGGAGGCCGACTTGCACGTGCCGGCCGCGCTTGCGGAGCGATTTGATTGAGTTTGCCGCGGTGGCGGCGCTGCCGAGAGCGTCGAGCGATAGTTGCACGCCGCCGTCGCTAATTTCTTGAATAGCAGGAACAGCGTCGGTGGATGCAGCGTTGACGAGATGCTCGGCGCCGAATGCTTTCGCCATGGCGAGCGATTCGTCGCGGACATCGACGGCGATCGGTCTCGCGCCTAGCGCCGCGGCGACCATCACAGCCGACAATCCGACGCCGCCGCATCCAAATACGGCCACCCACTCGCCTGGCGCAGCGCGACCTTGCAGGGCAACGGCGCGGTAAGCGGTCGCCAGGCGGCAACCGAGCGCGGCGGCAGTGACAAAATCGAGCGATTCATGAAGTGCAACGAGATTGTAGTCAGCGAAGGGAACAGCCACCGCCTCGGCGAAAGCGCCCCAGGCCGTAAATCCTGGCTGAAATTGTCGATCGCAAACCTGGGCGGCTCCGGCGGAACATTCGCGGCAGGTCCCGCACCCAGCGACGAACGGCATGGTCACCCGATCGCCGACGCGCCACTTGCGGACGTCGCGCCCGATTTCAACGACTTCGCCGGCGAATTCGTGGCCGGGAACGTGGGGGAGCGACTCGATGTCGGCGTCGTGGCCCTGCCAGCCATGCCAATCGCTGCGGCAAACCCCCGCGGCGCGGACGGCGATGACGACGCCGTCGTCACACGCAACCGGGTCGGCAACATGTTCAACAGTGATCGGGCCAGAAAATTTCTCGAAGCAGGTAGCGAGCATGCGACTTCAATCGATGATAGTCGGGTACTTAGTCGGATCGTCGGGAATGGCAAAACGATCCCAGATCGCTGTCAAACCAAGAAGAGTTGCGACCTCGGCGATGTAGCGCCGATCCAAATCTCCTTCATCTTGGCTCAAGATGCCGGCGATATCCCGAAGATGTTTCTCCGATCCGCCGTCTTGGTAGTAGACCAATTTGCCAATGATGACATCTTCCGGAGCCGCGACAAACCCCTCAATGCCTGCACCAAACTGAACCCGACGCCGCCGCGTTAGTTGACGCACCGCCCATTCGCTGCGACCGGCAATCATAAAATCAATTTTGTTGCTCGAACGAAAGTGAATGACGTTAAACTGCCCGCGCTGTGCAACCGCTTCATGCGCCGCGGGGCGGCTCACGTAGAAGTCGTCCGCTGGAAATGCATCGCACAGCTTATCGGTCAGTTCGCTCGTCAGTTGAACAACGATGTCGATATCGCGAGTCATCCTCGCGTCACCCCAAACGGCAGTCGCGAATGAACCGACGATTGCGTAGGGAATGCCGAGCCGCTCCAAAAGATTCGTCGCGAATTCAAGAAGCTCAGTCTGCGTCACAAAGCAATCTCCGCGCGACTTCGGCCTCAACCTGTGACTCAGACCAGTCGGGGTGGCGGTAACGAATCCCGCCAGCC